>NZ_CP082274.1:0-4037380 GCF_023612055.1 Acinetobacter sp. AS23
ATGCTTTGGACAGACTGCTTAACTCGCTTGCGACAAGAGCTCTCTGATAACGTCTTTGCGATGTGGATTCGCCCATTAGTTGCTGAAGAAGTAGAAGGGATACTACGTCTCTATGCTCCTAACCCTTATTGGACGCGTTACATTCAAGAGAATCATTTAGAATTAATTTCTATATTGGCTGAGCAGTTGTCAGAAGGACGTGTACGTCAGGTTGAGATTTTAGTTGATTCTCGTCCTGGGAGTATTTTGTCATCGAGCGAACAACCAGCAACCACTACAGCTGCTTTGCAAACTACGCCACCACAAAGTATAAAAGTAAAAAAAGAGCCTGAGTCTGTTTCTAGCCCTCATGCAAATAGTGTGGTCAATCCGAAAACATCGAAAAAGAAACTACTGAATCCTCAGTTTACTTTTTCTTTGTTTGTTGAAGGCCGTTCGAACCAGATGGCTGCTGAAACATGTAGAAAAGTATTAACTCAATTAGGTGCCTCACAACATAACCCTTTGTTTTTATACGGTCCTACAGGTTTAGGTAAGACACACTTAATGCAAGCAGTTGGTAATGCTTTATTACAAGCCAAACCTAATGCTCGTGTGATGTATATGACTTCTGAGAGTTTTGTTCAGGATTTTGTGAGTTCTTTACAAAAAGGCAAAGTAGAAGAGTTTAAGAAAAACTGTCGTTCTTTAGATTTATTATTGGTCGATGATATTCATCTCTTAGCAGGTAAAGAGGCGAGTCTAGTTGAGTTCTTCTATACATTTAATGCCTTACTTGATGAATCTAAACAAATTATTTTAACTTCAGACCGTTATCCAAAAGAGTTAACAGAGTTAGATCCGCGTTTAGTTTCTCGTTTTTCTTGGGGGCTTTCAGTAGGCGTTGAACCACCAGATATTGAAACTCGTATCGAAATTTTATTAAAGAAAGCCGAAAATAGTGGCGTTGATTTACCTCGAAATTGTGCACTATTTATTGCACAACAAGTCGTTGCTAACGTACGTGAACTTGAAGGGGCACTTAATAAAGTCGTTGCAATTTCTCGTTTTAAAGGTGCTCCAATCGATCTTGATGTTGTGCGTGAGTCTTTAAAAGATGTGTTGGCTATCCGTGCACGAACAATTAGTGTAGAAAATATTCAGCGTGTGGTGAGTGAGTATTTCCGTATCCCATTAAAAGAATTAGTAGGGCCCAAACGTACGCGAATTTATGCTCGACCACGTCAGTTAGCAATGGGACTTGCTCGTGAATTGACCGGTGATAGTTTTCCAGAAATTGGAATGGCTTTTGGTGGACGCGACCACAGTACCGTGATGCATGCTTGTGAAAAAGTAACCAGTCTGCGCGGAGAAGATCCAATTTTTGACGAAGATTATAAAAATCTACTGCGTCTACTTCAGAGTTAATGAAATAATAAGACCTTGTTGCAAAGTCTACGTAAGTGCAGCATAGTACACAGCTAAAAAATGAAATATTTGCTCCAAGTTGCTAGAGGAATGAATCGTGCGTTTGAAAATCGCTAAAGAAAGTTTACTCAATGTTTTATCGCATGTTGTCGGTGCGGTAGAACGTCGTCATACATTGAATATTCTTTCAAACGTCAAAATTCAGACTAATGCTCAGGCGCTCACTATTACTGGTTCCGATCTAGAGGTCGAACTGGTTGCGAGCACTGTTTTAACAGAAGGGGCATGCCTTGAAGCAGGGGAAACCACAGTCCCTGCGCGTAAATTAATGGAAATTTGTAAATCATTGCCTACAGCTGCATTAATTGATTTACAAATTACTGAAGATCAAAGATGTATCTTAAAATCTGGTAATAGCCGTTTCGTATTAGGAACTTTACCAGCAGAAGATTATCCATTATTGACGACTGAAAATAGTCAAGGTACTCAAGTACAGGTAACTCAACGTGAGTTAAAGCGTTTATTTGAAAAAACTGCTTTTGCGATGGCTGTACAAGATGTACGTTTCTATTTAACAGGTACTTTATTGGAAATTGATGAAAATCAATTACGTGCAGTAACAACAGATGGACACCGTTTAGCACTTTGTGAAATTGCGGCTTCTTCTACATCATCTCAATTGGTTCAGGCTATTGTACCTCGTAAAGCTGTTGGTGAATTACAGCGCTTATTGAGTATTGAAGATGAGCAATTAACATTGTTGATTGGTCGTGAGTTGTTAAATGTAACCATCAATACGCCAAGTCGTGACAAAGAGCAGGGTGATATTACTGTTCGTTTTACAACAAAATTGATTGATGGAAAATTCCCTGATTATCGTCGTGTAATTCCACGTGGTGGCGATAAACATGTATTAATTAGCCATGATGTATTTAAGCAATCATTACAACGTGTTGCAATTTTGAGTAATGAGAAATTGCGTGGTGTTTTCTTGAATTTTAATCAAGATTCTTTACAGCTTCGTGCGAATAACCCTGAGCAAGATGAGGCTATTGAAGATTTAGCTATCCAATATCAAAACGTACCGCTTGAAATGTCATTTAATGCGCAATATTTACTTGAAGTATTGGGTGTATTAGATGGTGATGACGTAAACATGAGTATGAGTGAAGCGAATCAGTCTGTTTTGGTCCAAGACCCAGCACATACTGATCAAACTTATGTAGTTATGCCGATGCGTGTATAATCTGGCTATCTAATATGCATCTTACGCGCTTAAACATTGAACGTGTGCGTAATTTAAAAACGGTTGCACTCCAAGGGTTGCAACCGTTTAATATATTTTATGGCGCTAATGGTTCAGGGAAAACCTCAATTCTGGAAGCAATTCATTTGCTTGCAACTGGACGATCGTTCCGCACTCATATTCCTAAAAACTATATTCAGTATGCTGCCGAAGATGCGATTGTCTTTGCACAGTCTAGTACTGAAAAAATTGGCATGCAAAAGTTAGCATCTGGTGAGCAGTTGATGAAGGTTAATGGCGATACCGTAGCTACTCAAGGACAACTTGCTAAATTACTTCCTTTGCAGCATATTGATCCACAAAGTACCGACATTATTGACCATGGTGCAAAACCACGGCGCCAACTTTTAGATTGGCTGATGTTCCACGTGGAACCTGAGTTTTATTTTGCGTGGCAATACTATTCGCGTGCATTAAAACAGCGAAATACGTTACTTAAAACCCGAAGAAATTTGTCGTTGGCTGATTTAGAGCCTTGGAACAAAATGCTGAGTGATTATGGTGAAATTTTGCACTCTCAGCGCTTGGGTATTGTGGAACAATGGAATGTGTTTTTTCAAAACGATTTGAGCCAATTACTCCCTGATCTTGAAATTGAACTGGAATACAGTCCAGGTTTTCATACAGAGCAGGGACTCATGCAAGACCTGCTAAATCAGCACCAAAAAGATATCGAAAGACGGTATACGGAATATGGCCCACATCGTGCAGATTTGCGCTTAAAAACCCCGTTTGGACATGCTGATGTGGTTTTATCAAGAGGTCAGAAAAAACTGCTGATTATTGCTTTAAAACTGTCACAAATTGCAATGTTACATGCGAGTAATAAGGAAACTGTGGTATTATTAGATGATCTGACAGCAGAATTAGACTTAACCGCACAACAACGTTTAATTGAACGATTAAGCCAACTTGGTAGCCAGGTTTTTATGACAACTTTAGATCATGCATCGGTAAAAAAACACTTACATGATCTGTCTATTTCATATCAATTATTCAATGTTGAATCCGGTCAAGTTAGTCTTGCTTCACCATAATTTTTTGATGTTAACCATCTTTGAATAAACCTATATTTGCTAGGGAGAAACCATGAGTTCAGAGTCTCAATCAGCCTCTCAAACAGAACAAACCAATGAAAAGGCTTATGATTCCTCTAGTATTAAAGTATTACGTGGATTAGATGCAGTTCGTAAACGTCCGGGTATGTATATTGGGGATACAGACGACGGTACCGGTTTACACCATATGGTATTCGAGGTAGTCGATAACGCAATCGATGAAGCTTTAGCTGGGCATTGTGATGAAATTATTGTCACTATTCATGAAGATGAGTCAGTAAGCGTTTCTGATAATGGCCGTGGTATTCCAACCGATATTCACCCTGAAGAAGGTGTTTCTGCAGCGGAAGTAATTCTTACCATTCTCCACGCAGGTGGTAAGTTTGATGACAACAGCTATAAAGTTTCAGGTGGTTTACACGGTGTAGGTGTTTCTGTAGTAAACGCACTTTCGCGTAAATTACATTTAATGATTTCTCGCGCTGGTCAAGTGCATGAGCAGGAATATCAACACGGTGATCCGCAATATCCATTACGTGTGATTGGTGAAACAGATAAAAGCGGTACAACAGTACGTTTTTGGCCAAGTTCAGAAACTTTTAGTCAAACTATCTTTAACGTAGAAATTCTAGCGCGTCGTTTACGTGAGCTTTCATTCTTAAATGCGGGCGTGCGTATTGTTTTACGTGATGAACGAATTAACCTTGAACATGTGTATGACTACGAAGGCGGTTTATCTGAGTTCGTAAAATACATTAACGAAGGTAAAACTCATCTGAATGAGATTTTCCATTTCACTGCGGATACAGATAACGGCATTGTTGTAGAAGTAGCCTTGCAGTGGAACGAAAGTTATCAAGAAAACGTTCGTTGTTTTACCAATAACATTCCTCAAAAAGATGGTGGTACGCATTTAGCAGGTTTCCGTGCAGCGTTGACACGTGGTCTTAACCAATATCTTGAAAATGAAAATATTATCAAGAAAGAAAAAGTCAATGTAACCGGTGACGATGCGCGTGAAGGTTTAACTGCTATTATTTCGGTAAAAGTACCTGATCCGAAGTTCTCATCTCAAACCAAAGAAAAACTGGTATCGAGTGAAGTAAAACCAGCAGTTGAGCAAGCAATGAACAAAGAGTTCTCTGCTTACTTACTTGAAAACCCGCAAGCTGCAAAATCGATTGCAGGTAAAATTATTGATGCTGCACGTGCGCGTGATGCTGCACGTAAAGCACGTGAAATGACGCGTCGTAAAAGCGCACTTGATATCGCTGGTTTACCAGGTAAATTGGCAGATTGTCAGGAAAAAGATCCAGCACTTTCTGAACTATATCTTGTCGAGGGTGACTCAGCAGGTGGTAGTGCCAAGCAAGGCCGTAACCGTAAAATGCAGGCTATTTTGCCGTTGAAAGGTAAAATCCTGAACGTTGAACGTGCGCGCTTTGACAAAATGATTTCTAGTCAGGAAGTTGGTACTTTAATTACTGCTCTTGGCTGTGGTATTGGTCGTGAAGAATATAATCCCGATAAGCTACGCTATCATAAAATTATTATCATGACCGATGCCGACGTTGATGGTTCGCACATTCGTACCTTGTTATTAACGTTCTTCTTCCGTCAAATGCCAGAATTGGTTGAGCGTGGGCATATTTATATTGCACAGCCACCTTTGTATAAATTGAAAAAAGGTAAGCAGGAACAATACATCAAAGATAATGATGCGTTGGAAACTTATTTAATTTCAAATGCGATTGATGAGCTGTCTTTGCATACTAATGCTGAAGCACCTGCTATTACGGGTGAAGCACTTGCAAAAGTCATTCAAGACTATCAAGTTTCACAAAAGAGCTTGCAGCGCTTAACTTTACGTTATCCAGCTAGCTTATTGGATGCTTTACTTGAAGTAGAAGCATTCAAGAGCGATCAAAATCATGATCAGGCTTATGTACAACAATGGGCTGATCAAGTAAAAGCTATCATTACAAGATTACAGCCAAGTTTACGCCCAGAAATTACACTAGAGTCATTTGAGCGTGAAAATGCTCAAGGTGAAAAATCTGCGCATTATTGGCCGCGTATTACAGTATATGTTCATAACTTGCCACATGCATATTTGCTTGATGCAGCTTTATTGAATTCAGCTGAGTATGCACGTTTGTTGAAAAACTCGAAGAGTTGGTTCAGTTTGCTTGAAGATGGTGCTTATTTACAAAAAGGTGATCGCCGTATTCAAGTGGCTAACTTCCATCAAGTTTGGCAGCATATTTTGCAAGATTCGCGCCGTGGTATGATGATTCAGCGCTATAAAGGTCTTGGCGAGATGAACGCTGAACAGCTTTGGGAAACGACAATGGACCCTGAAAACCGTAATATGTTGCAGGTAACTATTGACGATGCGATTGAAGCAGATCGTATGTTCTCTTGCCTGATGGGTGATGATGTGGAACCACGTCGTGCATTCATTGAAGAAAATGCTTTAAATGCGGATATTGATGCTTAATTGATAACACGATTCTAAATCAGTCTAGGGAGAGAAGATGATGGGTCAGAAAGTATTAACTAGTTTGTTAATCTCATGTGCGTTTTTAGGAAGCTCTGCTGTTTGGGCAGCTGATTTAGAAACAAATATGAAAACTTTAGCTAAGAGCACTAAAGCATTTGCTGAAGCGAAAGATGCTACTAATGCGAAACAACAACTTGTTGTAATGCGTGAAGCAGCAGTTTCTTCTAAGCAATATTTGCCGCATAAACTCGAAGGTTTACCTTCAGGAAATGTACAGGTAAAAGAGTACCAAGCTGGTTTAGATCAGCTGGTTACTGAGATTGATAAAGTAACTGCATTAGTTGAGCAAGGACAATTAGACCAAGCAAAAACTGAAGCAATCAATTTAGTCAAAATTCGAAATGAAAATCATAAAAAATTTAGATAATTGATTTTTTATGGGAAAGGGCTAATCATCATTAGCCCTTTTTTGTATCCAGAAAAGCATTTTGTTTAACACCTAAACTATTGAAAGTTATATTCTCTAGGCGGTACTTACTAATAACAATAGGCAATATAATTATGAAAAAGATTTATAAACTCATATTGGGTAGCATTGTTTTTGTCACTAGTGTGTTTCAATTGCATGCTGCTACAGTCCCGACCTTTTATGGCAAATTAGTATTTCATCGTTATAGTGATTATGACGCATGGGACAGTAAGCTTTATCTTTATAACTTCACAACGCAGCAGACTACATTGCTGGGTACAAACTGGAAAATCGACCATATGATGAATGGCCATTTTTCCCTAGATGGAAAATGGTTAACTTTTATGGGGGTTAACTCTGGGCAGCATTATGGCGATGCATGGGATGTGTATGCTTGGAAAGTGGGTAGTAGTGAGTTACCCATTAATTTAACTCAGGGAAATAATAAACGCGATGAAGATCCAAAATTCATAGATAACCAGCGTATTATTTTTAAACAAAATGGCGATTTAAAAATCGTTAAAATGACGGATCGTACGATTACTTCTGTCACTCAAAATGGTTGGGACATAGAAGAGTCGATGCCTTATCCGATGGTAAATACTACCCAAATCTTGTATGCGAAAGGTGCTGGAAATAATTCTAGAGTTTTCAGTATTGATCAGTCGGGTGCCTATGATACACAACTGACCAATATTGCCTCATATTATCCAGTATGGTGGCAAGGCAGTCAGTTTTTATATGTGCGCTGGTATAGCTCAACAAATGCCCATGATCAGATTTATGCTTATGATATGGCTAATAAACAAACCACACGTTTGCCATTCAATAGCATTAATTATGATGCTTCAGATCCAGCGCCTTTAGATCAGCGTTACATGGTGGTGTCTCTTGCCGGACAAACAGGCAGTCGAGGCGGTTATGATCTATATATCGCAGATAGCCAATCAAGCAATGTTTGGCCTTTACCTGTAAATAGCAATTTAAATGAATTAGGGGCTTTTTATACCCCTTATTAATTAATAAAAAAGCCGATTAAGAAATCGGCTTTTTTATTTTAGAAAACAGATTAATCAAAAGAAGCTTCCATTTCTTCTAACTCCATCATGAGTTCTAAAAGCTGCTCTTCGTGTTGCTCAAGTTTAGCCTTCAGCTCAGTCTGTTCATTCATAAGTTTGAGTAAATCGTCTTTACGTGCAGCCTCATATAGAGATGTGTCTGCTAGAGATTCTTCAATTTTGGCAAGCTGCGGTTGAAGCTTCTCAATTTGAGACTCAACTTTTTCAATGTTTTTACGAATAGGTCGAGTTTGTTCACGACGGCGAGCTGCTTCTTTACGCTGTGCTTCTTTATCAACTTTAGCTGGGGCGGCAGCAGTGGTTGAGGACGAATTATTTTGAGCCACGGCAGTTTGAGCATTGATAAGTTGCTGACGTGCTTCACGTAGCCATTTTGCATAATCCTGTAAATCACCTTCGAATTCGGTACATTTACCGCCGTGTACTAAAAGAAGCTCGTCACAAACACTTGCAATGAGTTGACGTTCGTGGGAAACCAGTACAACAGCACCCTCAAAGTCTTGTAATGCCATGCTCAGTGAATGACGCATATCTAGATCTAAATGGTTCGTCGGTTCATCGAGAATTAAAACGTTTGGACGCTGCCATACAATGAGTGCGAGGGCTAAACGGGCGCGCTCTCCACCAGAAAAGGTTTCACATGGCGTATCCATGCGTTCACCACTAAAGCCAAAACTACCTAAGAAAGAACGTAGGGTGGCTTCACTAATTTTTTTATCTGCTATACGAGCAAGCTGTAACATTGGAGTAGCATGCCCATCTAAAGCATCCATTTGGTGCTGCGCAAAGTAACCAATGTTAAGCAGTTCGGAAGCTTTACGTTCACCCGCTAAGAGTGGTAAATCACCAACCAAACTCTTAATCAATGTTGATTTACCTGCGCCGTTCATACCAAGTAAACCAATACGTGAGGTTGGTGTAATTTGTAATCTGATTTTTTCGGCTATTTGTTTATCACCATAACCAATGCTGGCATTGTCTAAAGTCAGCAAAGGAGAACTCATTTTGGTGGGTTCACGGAAACTAAAAGTAAATGGCGTATCTACATGAGCGGGTGCAAGTTGCTGCATGCGCTCAAGTTGTTTAATACGACTCTGCGCTTGACGAGCTTTCGTCGCTTTTGCTTTAAAACGGTCAATAAACTTTTGTAGATGAGCACGTGTTTCTTCTTGTTTCTCAAAAGCTTGTTGTTGTTGGGCAAGACGTTCACTACGCGTAGTTTCAAATGTAGAGTAGTTTCCGGTGTAAAGCGTGAGTTCTTGATTTTCAATGTGAAGAATATGATCAGTAATTGCATCTAAAAAGTCGCGGTCATGCGAAATGAGGATGAGTGTACCTTCATAGGCTTTAAGCCAATCTTCTAACCACAGAATTGCATCCAAGTCTAAATGGTTGGTTGGTTCGTCTAGTAATAATAAATCTGAACGGCTCATAAGGGTACGCGCCAAATTTAAGCGCATACGCCATCCACCTGAGAAACTCTCAACGTTTAAACGCAATTGATTTTCTAGAAAACCAAGACCAGCCATGAGTTGGGCTGCTTTAGAGGGTGCTGAATAACCATGAATTTCATCAAATCGGCCATGCAATTTAGCCAATTCAAAATCAGTCAGTTGATCTGGTTGAGCAAGCTTATTTTGAATATCCCAAAATTCTTCATCACCCGAAAGAACAAAATCAATTGCAGGCATATCTAAGGCTTTTATTTCTTGAGCCATATGCGCTACGGTCCAGCCTGTAGGACGAGTAAGTGAACCTTCATCGGCACCTAAACTTCCAAGTAATGCAGCAAATAACGTCGACTTACCTGCACCATTTACCCCAGTTAGACCAATCTTCCAACCTGGGTGTAATTGCATAGACGCTTTTTGAAATAGAACACGTCCACCGCGGCGTAAAGAAACTTGGTCAAATTGAATCATCTTATTGTATCGAGGTGAGTTAGGGATGCTGTATTTTAAAGAGAACTGCCGATGAAAACAAAACTTTCCGGATTTTAGTGAGCAGCTATTAATAATTACATATATCAAGACATTCTAAATTTCGCTATTCATCCGAAATTCTCAAAATATTGAATAAGATAGAACACATTTAAAAAAATATAGCTAAAATAAAAACAGTTTAAATTTTGGTTGATTAATGAGCTACTAATAAAACTAGACTAAGGAAAGTCAAATGAAAAAAAGATTGGGGATAATTGGTGCAGCATTTTGCTGTGCTATGGGAACAACACATGCGGGACAAAATGTGTGTGTATTTGATTTATTAGGAAAGTCAGGGGAATCTTATAAATTGATGGAAGAGTGGGCGCTTGCAGCAAAAGAGTGGCAAGCTGATATCACTTTAATTCCATTTCAAGATGAAGCTTTGGTTGACCGTAGGTTGCGTGAAGGCAAGTGTGATGCCGCTTATATGACTTCCATGCGGGCGAGAAATTACAATAAATTTGCAGGTTCGATTGATGCGATTGGTGGAGTAACCAGTAATGCCATTGCCCAAAAAGCAATTAGCTACGTTTTAGATAAGCGTAATAAACATCGTATGGTAACTGTACAAAATGGAGTCAATTACGAAGTCGTCGGGATTGTTCAGATTGGATTGGCTTATTTATTTGTAAGAGATAAAAACTTGAATTCAATTGAAAAAGTACGCGGTACTAAATTTGCTATTTTGCAATATGACGCAGCACAGAAGATTATGGTGGAAAGTGTTGGCGCGCAGCCTATTCCATCAGAAATTACCGATTTTGTGAAAAAGTTCAATAGTGGACAAGTCGATGCAATTGCGGCACCAGCTTATGCTTATAAACCTTTAGAGATTGGTAAAGGAGTTGGAGTGAAAGGGGCAATGTTTACTTTCCCCGTAGTTAACGTTACGGGAGATTTGATTGCTCGAAGTGATAAGTTCCCTACAGATTTCGGTATAAAGTCACGTGCTTGGTTTCTACAGCAACTACCTCAGAACTTTGCCATGATAAAACGGCTAGAAATGGGCGTACCCTCAAAAATTAAAATGAATTTTTCAGCTGAAGACAAAATTAAATATCAAAAAATTTTACGTGAAGGTCGCCTCAGCTTAACAAAACAAGGTGTATACGATGCAACAATGATGAGTGTGCTGAAGCGTGCTCGTTGTACGGTTGAAAGAACTAATTTTGAATGTACCCTTAATGGAGAATAGTTTGTTTTTTAAACACAAAAACGCTACATATATTTCAAAGCTGAATATGGGTATGAAAATTGTGAATATAAAAAGTAACTTACGGAAACTTAGTGATTTTTACTACTAATAAATAATTTAAATTGAACAAACAATGGTTCAATGAGATAAAAATATTTGAGTAAAAGCTCTATTTTTTTCTAAAAAACATGATTAATATCTGTCTTTGAAAGGAAACTTCAAACAAAAAATCTGTTCCGTGGAAGGATGAAGAAAATGAAAAAAATCGTACTTGCTATGGCTGCCGCTTCTGTTGTTGGTTTTTCTGCTTCAGCGCAAGCAGCGAGTACCGTATGTGTATTCGACCTCTTAGGAAAAGCAGGCGACTCATATAAAATGATGGAAGAATGGGCTCTAGCTGCAAAAGGCTGGGGTACTGAAATTAACTTAGTTCCTCGTCAGGACGAGGCTGTTGCTGATAATGATTTTAAAGCAGGCAAATGTGATGCTGTAGCAATGACAGCAATGCGTGCGCGCCAATATAACAAATTCGCAGGATCTATCGACTCACTCGGTGGTGTTCCAAACAACCAAATCGCTCAACGTGCAATTACCTATGTATTAGATGCGCGTAATGCAGCTAAAATGACCACTAATATGGGTGGTAAAAAATATGAAGTTGCTGGTATTTCTCCGCTAGGTTCAGCATTCATTTTCGTACGTGACAAAAACATCAACTCTGTTGAAAAAGCTGCGGGTAAAAAATTCGCCGTACTTGGCTATGACGATGCACAAAAAATTATGGTGCAACGCGTAGGCGCTCAAGCGGTTCTTTCTGATATTTCGAACTTTGCCGCGAAATTTAACAATGGTCAGGTAGATATGGTAGGTGCGCCTGCTTATGCTTACAAACCATTAGAGTTAAATAAAGGTTTAGGTGCAAACGGTGTAATGTGGAACTTCCCTGTATTACACGTTACAGCAGATCTAGTATTACGTTCTGATAAATTCCCAGCTGGTTTTGGTCAAAAATCTCGTGACTGGTTCGTTAAACAGTTGCCTAAGAACTTTGCAATGATCAACCGTTTAGAAGCGCAAATTCCTGGCAAATACAAAATGAACTTAAGTGCAGAAGATAAACTTAAGTATCAAAAAATGTTGCGTGATGGCCGTATGGACTTAACTAAACGCGGTGTTTACGATGCAGGAATGATGTCTGTATTGAAAAAAGCACGTTGTTCTGTAGACAAGGCTAACTTTGAATGTTCAATGCCTGGTGAATAATCTTAATTTCTTTCAGAAAGCCTAGACCTAGTTCTAGGCTTTTTGTTTTATATGTGCTGTCAATTCTGCCATTGTGGTTAGTTAGAAAGAGGTTAAGCTAAATTTAGATAAAAACTTCATAAGGAAACATGAAGGTATAAAAATGGATCAAGGACTTGAGTGATTAAAATAATTGCTAATAGGTGGGGCAAACGCTATCTATTTTTCATGGAAATAAAATCATTAAAGCAAATAGGGTCTATACCAATATTCCATCATGATTTTTATATGAGGCCTATCCGATTCATACCTGATCGGTGTGAAATTTCTTGGTATCGAAAAACAAAAACTCCACAAGGAAAGGAAAAAGAATATGCAATTTTCCAAAATGCTATTACTTGCGATGGGACTTACTACAGTTTCTTTTGCAGCTCAGGCTAAACAAACAGTATGTGTTTTCGACTTCGTTGGTAAAAATGGCGATGTCTATGCGCTGATGAAGGATTATCAACTTGCCGCTAAAAACTGGGGAGCTGATATTGAACTTAAAGTAAACCAAAATGAAGCCGTGATTGCTGAAGATTTTAAAGCAGGCAAATGTGATGGGATTAGTGTGTCAGGGATGCGTGGCCGTCAATTTAACTCATTTACTGGGTCATTAGACGCGATCGGGGCCATTCCTGACCTCAAGCTTGCTGTAAAAATCATGCAAGGTTTAGCGAGTCCGACTTTTAGTAAATATATGGTTAATGGTCGCTATGAGGTTGTAGGTGTTATTCCAGTTGGTGATGCTTATCTTTTAGTAAACGATCGCAGCATCAATACAGTAGCGAAAGCCGCAGGAAAGAAAATTGCGGTTCTTGACTATGATGAAGCTCAAAAAATTATGGTTCAGCAGGTAGGAGCACAGGCTGTTAGTGCTGACGTCACAAATTTCGGTGCGAAATTTAATAACCATCAAGTTGATATTATTGGTGCGCCAGCAGCAGCATTTAAGCCTTTAGAGCTACAAAAAGGTTTAGGAACAAAAGGTGCGATCGTGAACTATCCGATCTTACAGGTCACCGGAAATATTATTATCCGTCCTGATAAGTTCCCAGCTGGTTTTGGTCAAAAATCTAGAGAATGGGTTTCAGGTCAGCTACCACGTGCCTTTACCATCTTGGGTAAAATGAAAGCTGATATTCCGCAAAAATACTGGATGGATGTTCCAGCAGCCGATAAACCAGGCTACCAAAAGCTTATGCGTGAGTCTCGAATTAATCTTACACAACGTGGTGTGTACGATAAACGCATGATGAAACTACTGTGGCAATTCCGTTGTAAGCAAGATGCTAAAAACTTTGAATGTGGCTTACAGGATGAGAATTACAAATAATCTTGATAAAAATACTCAAGATTCGCTTTAAACTTCGAAGACAGACCCTATATTGATTATGCTATACTCAATATAGGGTCTTTTTTATTTTGAAAGGCACAGCAAAATCCGAGGAACAATCATCATGAATGCCCAAGCTCTAGTTTTGACAGATAATGCTGCCAATAAGGTACGCCAACTCCGTGATAGTGAAGGGAATGACGATCTCATGTTACGTGTATATGTAACAGGAGGCGGGTGTTCAGGATTTTCGTATGGCTTCAATTTTGCTGAAAGCGTAAATGAAGATGATGCAGAATTCGTAAATGGCGATGTAAAAATGCTTGTTGACTCACTTAGCTATCAATATTTAATTGGCTCAGTGGTTGACTATGTAGAAGGTCTTGAAGGGTCACGTTTTATTATCCAAAACCCGAATGCAACAACAACATGTGGTTGTGGTTCTTCGTTCTCGATTTAAAAAGAATTTTAAAATAAAAAAAACCTCTCTATTTTGAGAGGTTTTTTATTGGTCAGATCATTATTTTTCACTGATAGATTCTAAAAAGTATTGAACCAGTTCAGGTGCATTCTGATATGGAATCCAATGCGATGCATCCATAAAAACTGCGTTATAACTATTTTTAAAATAATGTGAGTTTAGCTCGGCACTTTTTTCTGTAACGGCAATATCATGTTTACCCCAAATAAAGAGGGTAGGGACAGCTATGGCTTTAAACGGATTTTGAGGCTTGTCCCAAAAAAAGCCACGATACCAATTCAACGCCGTAGTTAATCTATTTTCTTCTATAAACTCAGCCTCGAATATCGCAATTTGTTCTTCGGTCATGCCTGATGACTTAAGAAACTTCCGGCCCAATTTAGGTATCTTTTTAAATAAAAGTTCGGGCAGAATCGGTAGCTGAAAAATTGCAAAATAATAAGATTTAAAAAGTTGTCTGCTGCTTAAACAGGCTTTTAAAAAAGCAGCTTGATGGGGTACAGAAACTAAAGTGAGATGCTGAATATATTGTGGATACTTCATCGCAACGCCCGAAGCGATTGCTGAGCCCCAGTCATGCCCAATTAAATAAACTGACTGGCCAAGCTGCTCAATGAAACTGGCCACATCTTCTACAAGTTCACTCAGTGAATATTGAAATCGGCTTTGAGGCCTAGCATTTAAACTATAACCACGTTGATGAATCGCAAGCGTTCTAAATTGATGCTGATGCAATAATTCAGAGGTTTGCTCCCAACTATGAGCAGTTTCAGGAAAACCATGCAATAAAACAACGAGTGGACCATCTATAGGGCCTGAATCAATCACATCGAATGTCCAAGCCCCACGTGTGTATTGAGAAATACGTTTAGTCAGATCCATACAAACATGCCTTAAATTATTTTTGTCGGCATTTATCATGAGTTTTTATGCTCATTTAAATAACAGCATTTCGGGTCAGTAAATGTGTTATGAGGTCGAATCTGACCAATCAATCAATAAGTAGTTTTTATACTACTGTGATTGTACCTAGAATTCTGAAATCCGAAGCACCTGTTACTGCTGGCAAATTACCACTTAAACCATTTACAAAGCGCATTGCTAACCATGCAAATGCTGTAGCCTCAACCCAAGTAGGGGAGAGCCCTAAAACATCTGTAGGTTGAACAGACCAATTGTGCTTACGAAGACGCCAGCGTAATTGTTCTAATAAATAAGAGTTATAAGCACCACCGCCACATACATATACTTCACCTGTTTCCATCTCAGAGCGATAAATCGCTTTTTGAATAGCGCGCACAGTAAGCTTTAATAGGGTAGCTTGGATGTTTTCAGGTGTATCTTCTAACTCATCGTAAGTTAAATCATTACGCCAATCGATTAACTGATCATCTAACCAGTCAATATTAAAGTCTTCACGACCTGTGCTTTTAGGTGGTTCTTTAGAAAAATACTCATGCGCATGAAGGCGGTCGAGTAAAGAGCGAATAGGATGACCATAGGCAGCCCAGTCACCATTTTCATCATATGGATGACCTGTATGGCGATGGCACCAAGCATCCATCAAAATATTTGCAGGCCCTGTATCAAAACCAAATACGCCGTCAGCATTATTGGCAGGCAGCATACTCACATTAGCAATACCACCCAAGTTCAAAATCACACGATGAATACTTGGATGTTGAAATAATGCTTGATGGAAAGCCGGAACTAATGGTGCACCTTGACCGCCTGCTGCCATATCTCTACGACGAAAATCTGAAACAACCGGAATCTGAGTGATTTCAGTAATGATGTTGGGATCACCAATTTGTAGCGTAAAACCATGTTCTGGACGATGACGAATGGTTTGTCCATGCGATCCAATCGCTTTAATTTGACTACGATCTAACTGATTTTTTTCAATGAGAGTATTAATGCCATGACCAATCATTTTGGCTAGAGCAACATCAGCTTTACCCATGCGGTCAATTTCATTGTCATCAGGCAAAGTTAACGCCATAAGCTCATCACGTAACTCGGGTTCAAATGGAACTGTAAGAGTGGCATGAAGCTGTAGTGGCTCAAATGAAGCCGCAACAATATCCACACCATCCATACTAGTGCCAGTCATTACGCCGATATAGATTGCGCTCATATGCAACTTCCCCTGCAAGACGCTGAAAAAATGTTAGTATATCGCACAAATTGAATAACTGATGTGTTTAGGTTTTGTGATGTCAAATTTCTTGCCCGCCGAAGAACAGCTTGCCCTCATCCAACGAGGCACGCACGAAATTATTTCAGAAGAAGATTTACTGAAAAAGCTCAAAGAGAATCGTCCTCTTAAAATTAAAGCTGGTTTCGATCCTACAGCACCAGATTTACATTTAGGACATACGGTTCTTATTAATAAATTAAAAACTTTCCAAGATTTGGGCCATGAAGTTACCTTCTTAATTGGTGACTATACAGCGATGATCGGTGACCCAACTGGTAAAAGCGCAACTCGTCCGCCGTTGTCACGTGAACAAGTGGAAGCCAACGCTAAAACTTATCAAGAACAAGTTTTCAAAATATTAGACCCGAATAAAACAAAAGTACGTTTTAACTCAGAATGGTTTAATCAAAAATCTGCTGCTGACCTCATTCAGTTGGCAAGTCAGCAAACCGTATCCCGCATGTTAGAGCGTGATGACTTTACAAAGCGTTATAGCAACCATCAGCCGATTGCAATTCATGAGTTTTTATATCCTTTAGTTCAAGGTTATGACTCAATTGCGCTTGAAGCTGACGTTGAGTTAGGCGGTACAGACCAGACCTTTAACTTACTCATGGGTCGTACATTACAAAGCCGTTATGGCCAAGAATCCCAAGTGTGTATCACTGTGCCGATTCTAGAAGGTTTAGATGGCGTAAATAAAATGTCTAAATCTTTAGGTAACTATATTGGTGTATTTGATACACCAGGGGCAATGTACCAAAAAGTTTTATCAATGCCAGACTCTTTAATTGAACGCTATTTCGATTTATTAAGTTTTAAATCTCTAGATGAGATCAAAGCTTTATTAGATGAAATTGCTGCTGGTCGTAATCCACAAGAAGTAAAGCGTATTCTTGCACTTGAGCTAGTTGAGCGCTTCCATGATGCAGAAGCTGCCGCTAATGCACATAAAAGTGCTGGCAACCTTATTACAGAAGGTGAAGTACCAGAAGACACCCCAGAGGTGACTATTTCGCGTGGTGAGTTTGGTGGAGAAATCTTTATTGCCACGATTCTACGTGTAGCTGGATTAAATCCGAATGCTGCAGCTGCAAAAGATGCAGTAGCTCGTGGTGCAGTAAAAGTTGACTGGAATGCTGTTGATGCTGGTTTCTCTGTAAAAGAAAACGGTACTTTCATTATTCAGTCAGGTAAAAAAGCAATTGCACGTGTAACGTTCACTGACTAAGAATGTTATGTAGTGAAAAAAGCAGGAGTAATCCTGCTTTTTTTATTTTAGGATCAAAAAAACAATCCAACGTTCCACGTGGAACAATTTATAGATCAGTAATAATGAAAAGTAATGAAAGCAAATAACAAGATAGAGCGAAATATAGCTTGAGAGTAGAGCATTTGCTCTAATATGTTTTTGGAATTTTTGGAATTTTTGGAATTTTTGGAATTTTTGGAATTTTTGGAATTTTTGGAATTTTTGGAATTTTTGGAATTTTTGGAATTTTTGGAATTTTTGGAATCTTTGGAATCTTTGGAATAGAGAATGCTATATATACCTATAACAACTGTATAAGAATAAGAAGACATCAAAAATCTAAGATGAACTGTATTTTCCTAAAAATAAAATTAATAAAAGTGGCGAAAATGCCTAAAAAAAAGCCATATATATCACTTTTTTTGCAAAATAGTAGAAAAAAACGGCACTCAATAGAAAAAGGCTGAAATACCCCTTGCAAAGGGTTTTTAATCCTCTATAATGCACATCCATCGGCGGTGATGCAGATAAGAACTTGTTGAAAAACAGTTACTTGGAATTAGATTGGTTACTTTAAGTGATGAATTTGATGAGAAGTTGGTTTTGAGATTAAGTTTTAAAAATATCGAAATTACCTGTTGACTTTTAAGAGATTAAGAGTAATATAGCCGACCTAGCTTGCTGGTGACGAACCAGGAAGAAGATCATTAAGAGAATTGAAGAACAACTTGTGTGGATTTTTACTGATTGATTGATCGAAATATTATCATTGATTGATTGGTTTAAATTACTCGAAGTTTATTTGAGCGAAATTTAAGTCAGAAAATTGATGAGCCAGAATTGGCACCTTGTCTTTAATAAGGTGCAAAATGATTTTTAACTGAAGAGTTTGATCATGGCTCAGATTGAACGCTGGCGGCAGGCTTAACACATGCAAGTCGAGCGGGGTGATGGTGCTTGCACTATCACTTAGCGGCGGACGGGTGAGTAATGCTTAGGAATCTGCCTATTAGTGGGGGACAACATTTCGAAAGGAATGCTAATACCGCATACGTCCTACGGGAGAAAGCAGGGGATCTTCGGACCTTGCGCTAATAGATGAGCCTAAGTCGGATTAGCTAGTTGGTGGGGTAAAGGCCTACCAAGGCGACGATCTGTAGCGGGTCTGAGAGGATGATCCGCCACACTGGGACTGAGACACGGCCCAGACTCCTACGGGAGGCAGCAGTGGGGAATATTGGACAATGGGCGGAAGCCTGATCCAGCCATGCCGCGTGTGTGAAGAAGGCCTTATGGTTGTAAAGCACTTTAAGCGAGGAGGAGGCTACTCTAGTTAATACCTAGGGATAGTGGACGTTACTCGCAGAATAAGCACCGGCTAACTCTGTGCCAGCAGCCGCGGTAATACAGAGGGTGCAAGCGTTAATCGGATTTACTGGGCGTAAAGCGCGCGTAGGCGGCTAATTAAGTCAAATGTGAAATCCCCGAGCTTAACTTGGGAATTGCATTCGATACTGGTTAGCTAGAGTGTGGGAGAGGATGGTAGAATTCCAGGTGTAGCGGTGAAATGCGTAGAGATCTGGAGGAATACCGATGGCGAAGGCAGCCATCTGGCCTAACACTGACGCTGAGGTGCGAAAGCATGGGGAGCAAACAGGATTAGATACCCTGGTAGTCCATGCCGTAAACGATGTCTACTAGCCGTTGGGGCCTTTGAGGCTTTAGTGGCGCAGCTAACGCGATAAGTAGACCGCCTGGGGAGTACGGTCGCAAGACTAAAACTCAAATGAATTGACGGGGGCCCGCACAAGCGGTGGAGCATGTGGTTTAATTCGATGCAACGCGAAGAACCTTACCTGGCCTTGACATAGTAAGAACTTTCCAGAGATGGATTGGTGCCTTCGGGAACTTACATACAGGTGCTGCATGGCTGTCGTCAGCTCGTGTCGTGAGATGTTGGGTTAAGTCCCGCAACGAGCGCAACCCTTTTCCTTATTTGCCAGCGAGTAATGTCGGGAACTTTAAGGATACTGCCAGTGACAAACTGGAGGAAGGCGGGGACGACGTCAAGTCATCATGGCCCTTACGGCCAGGGCTACACACGTGCTACAATGGTCGGTACAAAGGGTTGCTACCTAGCGATAGGATGCTAATCTCAAAAAGCCGATCGTAGTCCGGATTGGAGTCTGCAACTCGACTCCATGAAGTCGGAATCGCTAGTAATCGCGGATCAGAATGCCGCGGTGAATACGTTCCCGGGCCTTGTACACACCGCCCGTCACACCATGGGAGTTTGTTGCACCAGAAGTAGCTAGCCTAACTGCAAAGAGGGCGGTTACCACGGTGTGGCCGATGACTGGGGTGAAGTCGTAACAAGGTAGCCGTAGGGGAACCTGCGGCTGGATCACCTCCTTAACGAAAGATTGACGATTGGTAAGAATCCACAACAAGTTGTTCTTCATAGATGTATCTGAGGGTCTGTAGCTCAGTTGGTTAGAGCACACGCTTGATAAGCGTGGGGTCACAAGTTCAAGTCTTGTCAGACCCACCATGACTTTGACTGGTTGAAGTTATAGATAAAAGATACATGACTGATGATGTAAGCTGGGGACTTAGCTTAGTTGGTAGAGCGCCTGCTTTGCACGCAGGAGGTCAGGAGTTCGACTCTCCTAGTCTCCACCAGAACTTAAGAGAAGTTCGGATTACAGAAATTAGTAAATAGAGATTTAGATCTTGGTTTATTAACTTCTGTGATTTAAGTATCACGGTATTAAGCATGACCTGACGAAGGCGTGTTTATTCATTAACAGATTGGCAAAATTGAGTCTGAAATAAATTGTTCACTCAAGAGTTTAGATTAAGCAATTAATCTAGATGAATTGAGAACTAGCAAATTAACTGAATCAAGCGTTTTGGTATATGAATTTAGATTGAAGCTGTACAGTGTTTAAGTACACGGACAACAGATAGTAGCGATGAAGAATCGCACGGACAACACTCACTTGTAAGTGTTGACGACTGTTTGGGGTTGTATAGTCAAGTAATTAAGTGCATGTGGTGGATGCCTTGGCAGTCAGAGGCGATGAAAGACGTAATAGCCTGCGATAAGCTCCGGGGAGGCGGCAAATATCCTTTGATCCGGAGATTTCTGAATGGGGGAACCCACCTACTTTAAGGTAGGTATTGCAACATGAATACATAGTGTTGCAAGGCGAACGAGGGGAAGTGAAACATCTCAGTACCCTTAGGAAAAGAAATCAATTGAGATTCCCTTAGTAGCGGCGAGCGAACGGGGATCAGCCCATTAAGTTATGTGTGTTTTAGTGGAACGCTCTGGGAAGTGCGAACGTAGAGGGTGATATTCCCGTACACGAAAGGGCACACATAATGATGACGAGTAGGGCGAGGCACGTGAAACCTTGTCTGAATATGGGGGGACCATCCTCCAAGGCTAAATACTCCTGACTGACCGATAGTGAACCAGTACCGTGAGGGAAAGGCGAAAAGAACCCCTGTGAGGGGAGTGAAATAGATCCTGAAACCGCATGCATACAAGCAGTGGGAGCCGACTTGTTCGGTGACTGCGTACCTTTTGTATAATGGGTCAGCGACTTATATTCAGTAGCGAGGTTAACCGTATAGGGGAGCCGTAGAGAAATCGAGTCTTAATAGGGCGTTTAGTTGCTGGGTATAGACCCGAAACCAGGCGATCTATCCATGAGCAGGTTGAAGGTTGGGTAACACTAACTGGAGGACCGAACCCACTGTCGTTGAAAAGCCAGGGGATGACTTGTGGATAGGGGTGAAAGGCTAATCAAGCCTGGTGATAGCTGGTTCTCCCCGAAAGCTATTTAGGTAGCGCCTCGGACGAATACCATAGGGGGTAGAGCACTGTTTCGGCTAGGGGGTCATCCCGACTTACCAAACCGATGCAAACTCCGAATACCTATGAGTACTATCCGGGAGACAGACTGCGGGTGCTAACGTCCGTAGTCAAGAGGAAAACAATCCAGACCGCCAGCTAAGGCCCCAAAATCATAGTTAAGTGGGAAACGATGTGGGAAGGCATAGACAGCTAGGAGGTTGGCTTAGAAGCAGCCACCCTTTAAAGAAAGCGTAATAGCTCACTAGTCGAGTCGGCCTGCGCGGAAGATGTAACGGGGCTAAAACTATGTGCCGAAGCTGCGGATTTGACTTTTAGTCAAGTGGTAGGGGAGCGTTCTGTAAGCCGATGAAGGTGTATTGAGAAGTATGCTGGAGGTATCAGAAGTGCGAATGCTGACGTGAGTAACGACAAAACGGGTGAAAAACCCGTTCGCCGAAAGACCAAGGGTTCCAGTCCAACGTTAATCGGGGCTGGGTGAGTCGACCCCTAAGGCGAGGCCGAAAGGCGTAGTCGATGGGAAATTGGTTAATATTCCAATACTTCTGTGTAATGCGATGAGAGGACGGAGAAGGTTAAGTCAGCCTGGCGTTGGTTGTCCAGGTGGAAGGAAGTAGGCATGCATCTTAGGCAAATCCGGGGTGCTCTATGCTGAGATCTGATAGCAAGCTGTACTTGTACAGCGAAGTGGCTGATACCATGCTTCCAGGAAAAGTCTCTAAGCTTCAGTTACACAGGAATCGTACCCGAAACCGACACAGGTGGTCAGGTCGAGTAGACCAAGGCGCTTGAGAGAACTCTGCTGAAGGAACTAGGCAAAATGGTACCGTAACTTCGGGAGAAGGTACGCTGCTGACGGTGATGACCCTTGCGGTCTGAGCTATTGGCAGCCACAGAAACCAGGCCGCTGCAACTGTTTATTAAAAACATAGCACTCTGCAAACACGAAAGTGGACGTATAGGGTGTGATGCCTGCCCGGTGCTGGAAGGTTAATTGATGGGGTTAGCGTAAGCGAAGCTCTTGATCGAAGCCCCAGTAAACGGCGGCCGTAACTATAACGGTCCTAAGGTAGCGAAATTCCTTGTCGGGTAAGTTCCGACCTGCACGAATGGCATAATGATGGCGGCGCTGTCTCCAGCAGAGGCTCAGTGAAATCGAAATCGCTGTGAAGATGCAGTGTACCCGCGGCTAGACGGAAAGACCCCGTGAACCTTTACTGCAGCTTGACATTGAACTTTGACCTTACTTGTGTAGGATAGGTGGGAGGCTTTGAAGTTGGAACGCTAGTTCCAATGGAGCCGTCCTTGAAATACCACCCTGGTAATGTTGAGGTTCTAACTCTGCCCCGTAATCCGGGGCGAGGACCATGTCTGGTGGGTAGTTTGACTGGGGCGGTCTCCTCCTAAAGAGTAACGGAGGAGTACGAAGGTGCGCTCAGCGTGGTCGGAAATCACGCGTAGAGTATAAAGGCAAAAGCGCGCTTAACTGCGAGACCCACAAGTCGAGCAGGTACGAAAGTAGGTCTTAGTGATCCGGTGGTTCTGTATGGAAGGGCCATCGCTCAACGGATAAAAGGTACTCTGGGGATAACAGGCTGATACCGCCCAAGAGTTCATATCGACGGCGGTGTTTGGCACCTCGATGTCGGCTCATCTCATCCTGGGGCTGAAGCAGGTCCCAAGGGTATGGCTGTTCGCCATTTAAAGAGGTACGCGAGCTGGGTTTAGAACGTCGTGAGACAGTTCGGTCCCTATCTACCGTGGGCGCTGGAAATTTGAGAGGATCTGCTCCTAGTACGAGAGGACCAGAGTGGACGAACCTCTGGTGTACCGGTTGTGACGCCAGTCGCATCGCCGGGTAGCTATGTTCGGAAGGGATAACCGCTGAAAGCATCTAAGCGGGAAGCCTACCTCAAGATAAGATTTCCCTAGGACTTTATGTCCTCTAAAGAGCCGTTCGAGACTAGGACGTTGATAGGTTGGATGTGGAAGCATAGTGATATGTGAAGCTGACCAATACTAATTGCTCGTGAGGCTTGACTATACAACACCCAAGCAGTTGTATATAAAGCATCAATCGATTCATTAATATGCAAAGCAACTTGATTTAGTTATACGCTTAGCTAAAATGAACAAATAAAGTAAGATTCAATCAGCCCATCTGCAAAGATTTGGAAAACGCATCGGCATATTAAGACCAATGCAAGTATCCATACCAGTTGTGCTGGCGACCATAGCAAGAGTGAACCACCTGATCCCTTCCCGAACTCAGAAGTGAAACCTCTTAGCGCTGATGGTAGTGTGGGGTTTCCCATGTGAGAGTAAGTCATCGCCAGCTCATTATTCTAAACACCCCGGTCTCGAAAGAGCCCGGGGTGTTTCTTTATGCATGAATTGAATGAATTGAATGAATTGTTTAATTTAGATGCACTAAGACCCATAAAAAAGGACTCTATATGAGTCCTTTTTTATATATGAAGGAAACTTCGAGCCCGTTCTAAGTTAGAAATGGGCTTCTAAGCCTACATATGGGCCCTTAAATTCAAACTTAAGATCATTATTATCGTAGTCATCTAAATCAATATTGAGTACGCGATATCCTGCTGTTAAACCAAGATCAATGAGTAGATTATCTGCAAATTTATATTTTACTTCTGCTAATGCATCTGTGATTCGTGCATCATCAAAGTTTGTATAGGTTGCTTCACCTTTAGCACTTAAGCCTGTAAATGGAAGTTTGACTTCACCAGATAAATAAGCAATAGGATATGTTTTATCAATATCCACGCGTTTACCAGTATAAGCAGTAATATCACCATTTAGTACAGTTGCACCAAGCCCAGCATCTACACTCACAATATTGTCTAGTAACTCATAATAGAGAATAAAATCGCTATGATCTAAATCAACTTTATAGTTAGCTTGACCTAAAGTTTCTGATTTAGTTTGAGTATCTAAATTTACATAACGTATTTTTGCATTTGGAATAAATGGGATTGGGTGTTCTATTGCCAATGAGAGTTGAGCACTACCTTTTTGATCTAGATCTTGATCATCAGGAAATTGAGAAGACATATTCGCTTTACCATCGTAAAACCAGTAGCCGACATCTCCTTTTACTCCAACAAAGTCTGCTTGAGCAAGGCCACTTAAGCCCATCCCGAGCGTTAATAAAGATATTTTTAATATTTTCACTTTGAACATCCGCATAAAAGAAATCTTTGAGCGCATCATATAGACATCTTGCTACAGATGCATTGATAAAAAATATGAGTCTGAAGCATATATTATTAATAATTTTTCTAAGCTAGATAAAATATTAATCATTTCAAATAATTAATATTTAAATTTTTCATTTGGATGACATTAGTCCTCTACAGATTTTAGTATAAATTTTGTCATATAAAAAATGGGTATTATCAAATTTTAATTGGAAATTAAGGAGGAAATTAATGGATAAGTCGAGTAATTAAATAGATCTTTTTAGTGCTTGGAAGAAAATGTCATTGAACAATATTGTCTGACTATTTGATTTAAACGTAAAGATTAGCTGAAAAATAACCAATTGTGAAAAAAACTTAAAAAATTCGTAAAATTTCTGATGGAAATTACAGTAAAAAGAAATAAAAACAGGTATTGTTCAGCTATATAGGGGCAAAAAATGGACAAAAATCTTTAAGGAAGAATTTTCTATTTTTGCTTGTTTGAAATGAAAATAAAAATACTCACAAGGTGCCTTTTATTCTCAATCAAACACAAAAGTATTCTTTGGTTCTTTTTTTGCATGCGGAATAACAATCAACAATAGCAGTAAAAATAAGCAATCTTTTAACATTAGGTGTTTTATGACAGATTCTCGTGAAAACTGGACGTCACGATCTGGTTTTATTATTGCAGCCGTTGGTTCGGCTGTAGGCTTAGGTAATATTTGGCGCTTTCCATACGTTGCTTATGAAAATGGTGGTGGTGCGTTTCTTATTCCTTATCTATTGGCACTCATTACTGCTGGTTTACCGTTACTATTTTTAGATTATGCGGTTGGTCATCGTAGTACTGGTTCACCTCCAAAAGCATATCGGGCCTTATTTAAAGGTGGAGAAACATTAGGTTGGTGGCAAGTTTGTGTCTGTATCATTATTGGTTTGTATTATGCGAGCGTTTTGACATGGGCAGGTAGTTACGTTTACTTCTCTATTGGTCAAATGTGGGGAAGTGATCCGGAAGGCTTCTTCTTTAATACCTATTTACAAACCTCAAAAGCGACTGGTTTTGATTTACAGTTTGTAAGTCATTTATTCTGGCCGATTGTTGGAATTTGGGCACTTACTTTAATCATTCTTTATGGTGGGGTGAAAAAGGGTGTGGAATTATCCAATAAAATTTTCATGCCATTATTATTCATTCTATTCACTATTTTGGTGATTCAGTCATTGCGTTTACCTGGTGCAGTTCAAGGTTTAAATGCATTCTTTACGCCAAACTGGTCAGCAATGATGGACTATAAAGTATGGTTAGCCGCATATGGTCATACTTTCTTTTCATTATCTGTTGGTTTCGGGATCATGGTTACCTATGCATCTTATTTAAAACCAAAAACGAATTTAACTGGCTCTGGCTTAATCGTTGGTTTTGCAAATGCATCAACTGAGATTTTGGCAGGGATTGGTATTTTTGCTGCTCTTGGTTTTATGGCACATGCAGCAGGTACTGATGTTAAAGATGTCGTGAGTGGCGGTATTGGATTAGCATTTATCGCATTCCCTAAAATTATTTCAAGCTTAGGCGCTGGGGCTGATTTATTTGGTCTTTTATTCTTCTCTTCACTTTTCGTCGCAGGTATTTCTTCGATGGTCAGTATTTTGGAAGTGCCTATTGCAGCAATGCAAGATAAGTTGAAATGGGGCCGTAAAAAAGCTGTAACGATTATTGGTGGTGGTAGTGCACTTGTATCAATTATTTTATTCTCAAGTGTAAATGCAATTAAGCTGGTTGATATTGTTGATCACTTTATTAATAACATCGGTATTATCGGTGGCGCATTAATATCAATTATTAGCGTAGCTTGGTTTAAACGTTCAGCTCTTAAAGAACTTAGTGACCATATAAATCGTATCTCAACCATTCAAGTGGGTAAGGGGTGGGATTTCACTTTAACGGTTATTACATCTTTAATCTTGTTAACGACACTCTGTATGACTGTTTTTAATTTGATCAAAAATGGCTATGATACTTATAGTATGAGCTTACAAGGTGTATTCGGCTGGGGCAGTGTGATTTTCTGTGCGGTCGTTGCAATCGTGCTAAGCAAAATGAAAGATCGCTAGGAGGATAAAATAATGAATACTTCGGCAATCGTGATGATGGTGATTTCGATGGTGTTTTTATGGGGTGGGTTGGCTTTATCCATTCTACATTTATCGAAACATCCTGAAGAGTTAGATGACGTTTTAGAAGATGTAAAAGATCAGCATACGCTTTGATGCTGATCAAATAAAAAGCAGGCTTAAAGCCTGCTTTTTTTATGCAATTTTTTGAATTTTACAATAATAAAATCCGTCGCCAGACTGCGCTTGTGGTAATAATTGTCGGCCATGAATTTGTTCAAGTCCCCAATTCGCTTCAATCTTAATTTCTTTTGCATCAGTATGTTCTGCAAAGAAATTTATCATCTGCTGTTCATTTTCAGCTTTTAAAACTGAACAGGTAATATAGAGCAATGTGCCTCCAACATTAAGCTGTTGCCACATGTGTTCCAAAATCTGCTTTTGCAGTTCAATCGTTTGAGTTATATCGCTAGATTGGCGCAATAGGCGTATGTCAGGATGACGACGAATAACGCCTGTAGCGGAGCAAGGTGCATCAAGCAAGATACAATCTACTGGTTCTGCGGGAACCCATTGGGTTGCATCGGCTGCCAAAATTTCTGTTTGACTTTGATCAAGTGCTAAGCGGTTTAAATTTTCAGTTACACGGATTAAACGATTCGAATCCTGGTCAATAGCAATGAGTTTAGTCGGTTTAAACTTTTCGAGTAAATGAGCTGTTTTTCCACCGGGAGCTGCACAGGCATCAATTACTGTTTTATTATTTAGATCTGGCAATAATGTTGCACATAGTTGAGCATGTTCATCTTGTACAGAAAGCCATCCCTCTTCAAAGCCGGGTAGCTGGGTAATTTGTACAGATTGTTCAAGAACAATACCTGCTTCAGACAGAGTACAAGCACGGGCCTGAATATCTAGACTTTGTAATTTTGCTAAATAAGCATCACGACCAATATGACGCTGGTTAACTCGCAAGGTTAAAGGTGCGACTTGTTTTAATGATTGACAAAGAGATTCAGTTTGTTCCCCCCAATCCTTTTTTAACCTTTTGAAAAGCCAACTTGGTAAGCCATGCGCTTGCTTTAAACCTTGCTGAAAATCATCAGTCTCACGAGTTGCTCGGCGCAAAATAGCATTCACAATACCGCCGAGCGCAGGAAATCCAAGCTGTTTGGTGGCATCTACTGTTTCTGATATGGCAGCGTGCGCTGCAATACGCGTGCATAAAACTTGATAAAGCCCAACATACAGACAGGTTTCAACAGTTTCATTATTTAAAGGTTTACTGAGTAAAGGTAGGCTAATTGATTTAAGAGCAAACCATTGGCGTAGCGTACCTAGAACAAGTTCATGAAATAGTGCGCGATCACGCTCTGCGACTTGATTCAGCTGTGTATTTAAAATACTAGCAAGTGATTGCCCTTGCTGAACTTTTAGTAACGTTTGGACGACTTGAGCACGTAGGTTAAAACGTGATGAATTTGAATTAACCTGACTCATGGCAGAATCTGTCCTACGTGAAGTTTTTGAGTTTGCGCTATTTGTTGAGCATTTAATGCCTTACCACCCGGCCACTGTACACTCGTCAAACAAACAAATGTATTTTCACCGCAAGCAACATGCACGCCTTGTTTATCAATTGCAATAATTTCACCAGCTTGGGCATCTGCTTTGCTTTGGCTAGAAACTAAAGAGTTCCAAACACGCAGTGCATTATTTTCATCGAGTTGAACAAAAGCGACTGGCCAAGGGTTGAACGCACGAATATTTCGGTCAAGTTGAACAGCATCATTTGACCAGTCAATACGAGCTTCTGATTTCACCAATTTGTGTGCATAGACAGTTAGGCTTTCGTCTTGGACTTCGCGTTCTGCCAAATATTTTTGTAGTGTTTCTTCTGACTCAAGTACGTCACAAATTGCTTCCGCACCTTGAGCTGCGAGTTTGTCATGTAAAGTCGCTGATGTATCTTCGGCTGTGATTGGACAGTAGGTTTTATACATCATATCGCCTGTATCTAAACCAGCAGCCATTTGCATGATTGTGATTCCGGTTTCTTTATCACCCGTTGCAATTGCACGCTGAATTGGTGCTGCACCGCGCCAACGTGGTAATAGTGAACCGTGAATATTTAAACAGCCATATTTAGGTGTATCGAGCACAGCTTGTGGAAGAATCAAGCCATAGGCTGCAACGACCATCACATCGGCACCTAAAGTTGCAAGTTCTTGTTGGGCTGCGAGCCCTTCTTCTGTAGATGCTTTAAAGTGAAGTGGTTGATAAACAGGGATACCATGTTCAAGCGCAAGCTGTTTTACAGGAGATGGCGTTAGTTTTTGTCCACGGCCTGCTTTACGATCTGGCTGGGTGTAAACGGCGATAATTTCATGGGAAGTTTTTAATAATGCCGCCAATGCTGTTGCAGCAAATTCGGGGGTGCCAGCAAAAATAATTTTCACAAATGCAATCCAAAAAGAGTTTATGGGTAGTATACGTGAAAAACGTTTGAAGCCCTAAACTCATGGCTATTGAGAGATTTGATTTTTAAATAGTGAACAAAAAATTATTCAAAAAATTTTATTGATAAAAAAAGGTTATGAAAAAATAAAAAATTATTCATGTAAGTTTTGCTAAATATTGACTGACTATTACTGTTCTTGGCTTTCCGAATATTATTTGCTTCTATAGAATGGAGAATGATCAAATTATGATGATGAGTCAATATTCCGACTGATCTAACGCTATATCAGTATCATTCAGCCAGAGTGGGAGAAATTCCGCTCAAGCACAACTTGTTGGAAACACTAATGCCTGACTATCGTTCAAAAACATCGACACACGGAAGAAATATGGCTGGCGCACGTGGCTTATGGCGTGCAACAGGAATGAAAGATGAGGATTTCGGCAAACCGATTATTGCGGTGGTCAATTCATTTACTCAATTTGTTCCGGGCCATGTACATCTTAAAGATTTAGGGCAACTAGTCGCAGCAGAAATTCAAGCGGCAGGTGGTGTTGCTAAAGAGTTTAATACGATTGCAGTAGATGATGGGATCGCGATGGGGCATGACGGCATGCTTTATTCATTACCATCACGTGATTTGATTGCTGACTCAGTTGAATACATGGTGAATGCACATTGCGCCGATGCAATGGTATGTATTTCTAACTGTGACAAAATTACTCCGGGAATGCTCATGGCTGCGATGCGCCTGAATATTCCAGTTGTTTTTGTGTCTGGCGGACCAATGGAAGCGGGCAAGGTCAAGTTCCGTGGTAATGAAAAAGCGATTGACCTTGTTGATGCAATGGTTGTTGCGGCTGATGAAAGTTATACAGACGAAGAAGTTGAAGAATTTGAACGTTCAGCATGTCCAACATGTGGTTCATGTTCAGGTATGTTTACTGCAAACTCAATGAACTGTTTAACCGAAGCTTTAGGTCTATCTTTACCGGGTAATGGTTCGATTGTTGCGACACATGCAAATCGCAAAAAACTATTCTTAAAAGCAGGCCAACTTATTGTTGAATTGGCTAAGCGCTATTACGAACAAGAAGATGCAAGTATTTTACCTCGTTCAATTGCAACCAAGGCTGCGTTTAAAAATGCGATGACCCTTGATATTGCAATGGGTGGTTCAACCAATACGGTTCTGCATTTATTGGCCGCGGCAAGTGAAGCAGAAGTTGACTTTACCATGGACGATATCGACGAGTTGTCACGTCGAGTTCCTGTACTGTCTAAAGTAGCGCCTGCGAAACAAGACGTTCACATGGAAGATGTTCACCGTGCTGGCGGTATTATGGCCATTTTGGGTGAGCTTGACCGTGCGAAGTTACTTGATGTATCAGTACCAACTGTACACGAGAAAACTTTAAAAGATGCATTAGATAAGTGGGATATTATTCGTACTGAAGATGCAGATGTATATGAGTTCTATCGCTCATCTCCAGGTGGTGTTCCAACTCAAGTTGCATTCTCTCAAAACCGTTATTATGCAACTTTAGATGGCGATCGTGAAAAAGGCGTTATTCGCAATGCAGAACATGCATTCTCTAAAGATGGTGGTTTAGCAGTTCTATACGGCAACATCGCGCTTGATGGCTGTATTGTAAAAACTGCGGGTGTAGATGAATCGATCTTGAAATTTACGGGCACAGCGCGTGTATTTGAGAGCCAAGATGCTGCTGTAGATGCAATCTTGGGTCATGATATTAAAGCTGGCGATGTTGTTGTGATTCGTTACGAAGGCCCACGTGGTGGTCCGGGTATGCAGGAAATGCTTTACCCAACCAGCTACCTTAAATCGAAAGGTTTAGGAAAAGATTGTGCATTGGTGACAGATGGTCGTTTCTCTGGTGGTTCATCAGGTCTTTCAATTGGACATGTTTCGCCAGAAGCTGCTGAAGGTGGTGCAATTGGTTTGGTAGAAGATGGTGACACCATTGAAATCGATATTCCAAATCGTACCATCCACTTAAACGTTGATGATGCGACTATGGCGCACCGTCGTACAGTTCAAGAAGCGAAAGGCTGGCATCCGAAAGAAGAACGTAAACGTAAGGTATCAAAAGCGTTAAAAGTTTATGCAATGCATACAACAAGTGCAGCGAAAGGAGCTGTACGCGTTCTATAAAATATTCAATTTTATTAATTGAATAGAAACTATGCATCCATTTGCACGATAAATTATTATCATGCTGATGGGTGCATTTTTTACATCTGTTCGAAAAAATAGGCTTGTAGATGAGGGTGTTGCAAGTCATTCTATGGGTTTGCCATAAAATGATGATAAAATCTTCACCGATGCAGGAATACGTGCAATAACATGATCTTTGTTCTGTGTAAGCAGAGCTCATCAGCATTTTGTATATGAAGTTTCTGCGGTACTTTGTACTGCGATCAAAGCAGTTTTTTGGTCTTGCTTAGGATTTATTTTTTAGAGGCTCTACTCTCATGTCACTGCTACGCCGTTGGTTTGACCCTATCCGATCGAGTTGGTTTTACCAAAAACCTTCACGTCAAGCGGTGTTACCCACGGAAAATGGTTTAAGTATTTATTTACGACTTGATGATGTGTATAGCTATTTAGCTGTTCAGCAACTGTCTCAGCTTGATGAGATTTTAAGTGATGAACTTAAGCCCTTAAAAATTATTATTTCCCATACGGCTTCTGAACCTCCGAATGGTATGTCGCATGAAGAATGGCAAAATTATTGTTTGAATGATGCCAAAATATTAGCCAAACAACATCGTTTTGCTTTTGATGAATTTCCAGAAATCCCAAGCCAAGAATCTTTAAAACAAGCCGCCGTCATATTAAAAAGAACCCCATTACAAGGTCAGAATTTCTTACATTTACTTGAAGATATTTTTCACATGCTTTGGCAGCAGCAATACGGAAAGCTGCGTACTTTACATGCCATGGCAGTTAAACATCAGCTTCCTCAACATTTTTCAGAACGTATTTTTACGGATGAGCCTGTGCCGGCAGCTTACTTTGAATTTGGTGGGCGTAAATATCATGCAGTAGATGATTTATTACGTTTAACCCGTCGTCTAAAACAGCAAAAGTTACTGACTGGCAATCCGATCTTTTTAATTAATCACATCGAATGGCGTGAACATTTAATTAATGATGCTGAGGCACTTACCGAAATTCAGACACTTCATCCTGAACTTGATTTATATATTGCCTTAGAAGATCCAATGAGTTGGCTGTTGCTTGCTTATATTAAGGAAGAACTGGCTGATTATTATGATATTCAATTAAAAGTTTACCCTTTAAGCTACCAAGGCCGAGACTGGTTTGATTGGAGTTTGGCAACACGTGTTTCTAAACGAACAGATGTCGCTTTTACTCCTTTTTGCCGCCCTACCGAAGAAAGTGCGCTTGAAATGGCAAAGCTTTTCTATAGTGTGCAGGAAAATCAGCAAATCGATACGGTTTTTACGATCTTGCAGGCCGTTTGGACAAAAGGCAAAGATTTATCTTTCCAAAAGCATTTCCAAGAATTACAGCATCAGCTGGGAATTGAGCAGTTAACCGAGCAGGATGTGCCAGCTGTTTTGGCACAAAATGATGCTTTTTGCAAAGATAAGCATCAGCCTGATTTGCCAGTTCTAGAGTTACGTATTGATGGGCAAAGTTATGTATTTAATAGCTTGTACCGCGTTTGGATGATTGAAAGTATTTTTAGTAATGTTTTAGAAGAAAAATACAAAACGGCCTCAACTTCTAATTGAGGCCTACTCCTAAAAACAAGAATAGGGCAAACCTGTTTTTTTTCCGTAGCATAACCATGTAGGGAATCGGAGATAAACAGTGACTTTTTTAGTAATTATTATGATGGTGTTTGCCTTTGCTGGCATGATTAAAGGCATGATCGGTTTAGGGTTGCCCGCAGTATCGATGGGCTTACTCACCATCGCAATGAGTCCTTTTCAAGCAGCCTCTTTACTCATTGTTCCTTCAATGGTCACCAATGTTTGGCAGCTTTTTGCTGAAGGACATGTCTGGGCTTTTATTCGCCGTTTCTGGACCTTACTCGTAGGCATTGTGGTCGGTTCAATATGGAGTTTTCTACCGACTTTAAGTCAAAGTCATGGGCACAGTAGTGAGATTTTATTGGGCTGTATGTTGGCCTTATATGGCCTTTATGGACTGTGTGTCAAAAAGCTTCCACATTTAGGGAAACATGAGCGCTGGTTATCGCCGATTATTGGATATATTGGTGGGGCAGTGACCGTAGCAACAGGCGTTATTATTATTCCGATTGTTCCTTATTTGCAGTCTTTGCATTTAAAACGTGACGAGTTGGTTCAGGCTTTGGGATTAACCTTTACGGTGTCTACCATTTGTCTTGCCGTCTTTTTACACCATAACCCGATGTCGGGAGTAACACTGGACTATCGTTTATCTTTTGCTGCGTTGGTGGCGGCACTTGTTGGAATGTGGTTAGGTAAAAAAATTCGCTATCGACTCAACGAGCAGTTATTTCGTCGTATCTTTTTTATAGGTTTGGTGTCATTAGGGCTTTATATGATTTTGCATTAAGCCGTTTTTTCAGGACGATGCTGCAATAAAAAATCTGCAAAGTGTTGGTAACTGCTAGGCAGCTGGTTGAAGTTTTGTGTGGCTAAAAGTAGTTTTCGGTTTGCCCATGCACCGAGTAATTGGATCGAATGAAAATCATAATCTGATTGCAAACGCTGTGCAGCACGAGCTGGCATAATCGCAATTCCTACGCCTTTGGTGACTACCTCAGCAATTGCGCCAAAATTAGGTAAACGCAAACGGTACTGTATGTTAAAGCCTAGTAATTTAGCTTGGGTTTCGATGGACTGTTGCAAAGAGTGATGGGGTTTAAGGCCAATAAAACCATAGCTTAGAGCCTCTACCAAATTCAGCTCTTGGTATTGAGCTAACTCATGTGTAGCGGGGCAAATCAGAACTAAAGGATCACTCGCAAATTCCTTAGTTTGCAAATGTCGGGTATCAAAAAAACTTGAGACTAGACCGAGACTCGCAATTCCTTGGGTTAACGCATCTACAATTTCTGAGCTTTCTGCCTCATGTAAATCAATATTCATTTCGGGATGAAGCACCAGATATTGCGGTAATAACGTAGGCAAATATTCACTTTGAGCAGAAGAATTACACCAAAGCGTTAATGCCTCTGTGGTAGGGTGCCTAAACCGCTGCATTTCTTGTTCGAGTTGATCTTTTTGTGCTAAAAGCTGACGAGCATGTTCTACAAAAGCATGTCCAGCTGTGGTGAGTTCTACCCCAGTGGTTTGGCGAATAAATAAGGGTGTCTCAAAATATTGTTCGAGTTTTTTTATACGCTCGCTCGCTGCTTGAAGTGAAATCGCAGAGCGGTCTGCACCTTTGGTTAGGCTACCAGTCGAGACAATATGAAGAACCAACTGTAAATCAAAAAAATCAAAACGCATGATAGGAACGTATTGAAACGCAAAAATTCATCATACTAAATCGTAATGAAAAAAGGCAGCTTACGCTGCCTTTTTGAATTTAGGTTTTATCTTTTAAACTAAACAACCAATTTAAAATAATGGCCGCAAATGTTGCTGTACCAATGCCACCTAAATTGAAATTACCAAACATTAATTCAAAATTTCCGGCACCTAAAATAATCGTCACAGAAGCAACAATCAGGTTTTTATTGTTAGAAAAATCAACTTTGTTTTCAATCCAGATTTTTGCACCTGCAATGGTAATTAAACCAAACACAACAATAGATGCACCTGTTAAGACAGCACTTGGAATCGTACTAATTACCGCGCCAAATTTTGGAGATAAACCCAAGAAAATGGCGAAGACACCAGCAATCACAAAAACAATGGTTGAATAGACACGAGTGACTGCCATGACTCCAATGTTTTCGCCGTAAGTGGTCATCCCCGGTGCGCCAACACTACCAGAAAGAGTGGTTGCCAAACCATCTGCAACGAATGCTTTGCCTAATTGTGGCGTCAGGTTTTCACCAGTCATTGCACCAACAGCTTTAATATGGCCTAAGTTTTCTGCTACTAAAATAAGCGCAACTGGCGCAATAATTAGCATTGCTTTGGTATCAAAAGTAGGATGTGAAAAGCTTGGGATACCGAACCATGCAGCCTGTGAGATCTGGCTAAAATCGATTGGTTTACCAAAACCTAGCCCATTGGTGGTGATGGCATAAATTGCATACGCCAAAATTAAACCGACCAATAGAAGCAGACGTTGCAATAAGCCACGAGTAAAGACTGCGATACTACCCATACAAAGTACGGTAATTAAAGCCATCCACATTTCAAATGGTTGGCCTGCAACACCTTTAATGGTAACGGGTGCGAGGTTTAGACCAATAATCATCACAATGGCGCCAGTCACCACAGGCGGCATGAGTTTTTCGATCCAGCGTGTACCCGTAAGCATCACAATAAAACCGATAATGGCATAAAACACACCACATGCTACGATTCCGCCTAAAGCCATCGAAAGGTTTGGATTTGCACCTGAACCTGTAATATGTCCAGTTGCTGCTGCAACCACACCAATAAATGCAAAACTTGAGCCTAAGTAACTCGGAACACGGCCACCCGTAATTAAAAAGAACAGGATGGTACAGATACCAGACATTAAAATGGCAAGGTTAGGATTAAAGCCCATGAGTAAAGGTGCTAAAACAGTTGCTCCAAACATGGCAAACGCATGTTGAATACCTAAAATAGCACTCTGAACTGGGGGGAGATATTCGTTGGTAGAGACCGGTCGGTGGTCAATATCACCTTGGTAAGGCTGCCATTTTGGAAACCAATTGGACATAAAATAAGCTCGTTATTCTTTAATTGGTGCCATGATACTCTTTCTTGAGAGTGCATTTAATCTCTAGAGAGAAGTATGTTAGTGAAAAGTAATTATTTTTTAACGATTGGTATAATTTTATGAATTCTAAATATAAGGAATTAGTTATTTTTTTCTCATAAAGACTAATTTTTTGATTTTAAAAAAATATTCAAAAAAATAGAAAATCGAGGAAAATTTAAGAAAAATAGAGAATTTTGCAAGTAAAAAGCAGTACATCAAGATGCACTGCCTTGTTAAACAATTGGTAAAATTAGCTTAGCCCGTATTACGTAAACCAGCAGCAATACCCGCAATACTCACCATAAGTGCATGGTCAACAGGCGTGTTCTCTGCCTGACGCTCAGCAAGATAATCACGGCGGCGTTTCATGAGTTCAGCCTGTAAAAGATGCAAAGGAAGTAAGTACGGTTTACGAACCTGCATTGATTGATCAAGAACTTCGTTGTTACTAAGAAGCTTTGATTCATCTTTCAATTTAAGGAGCGTTTCAACAGCATCTTTTAAGCGCTGACGTAATTGATTACCGAGCACTTTTAAATCTTCATCTTCAGTCAAATGAGACTCGTAATAGAGTGCAATGTTGGCATCGGATTTAGACAATACCATTTCCAGCATATCAATAAGCGTCTGGAAATAAGGCCATTGCTGGAGCATTTCATCAAGTGTTGCTTTTTGCTGATCGGCAATCACTTCATTAATTGCTGCACCAGTACCTAGCCATGCTGGTAGCATCAAACGGATTTGAGTCCATGCAAATACCCATGGAATCGCACGTAAAGACTCGATACCACCACTCACTTTACGTTTTGCTGGACGTGAGCCTAATGGCAACATTTGTAATTCAAGTTCAGGCGTAACGGTCCGTAAGTACTTCACAAAATGTGGATTTTCACGCACTGTCTGGCGATAAACCTTTACAGAATGATCTGTCATACGGTTCATGATTTCACGCCACTCGGCTTTAGGCTCTGGTGGCGGTAATAAAGTCGCTTCGAGAGTTGCAGCGGTATAGATTTCAAGGTTTTGCATGGCAATCCCTTCTAAACCGAACTTGAAGCGAATCATTTCTCCTTGTTCTGTGACACGGATTGCACCAGAGATAGAACCCGGCGGCTGTGAAAATAGTGCCTGTTGTGTTGGAGCACCACCACGACTAATTGAACCACCACGGCCGTGGAATAGCGTTAACTGTACACCGTGTTTTTGAGCAATTGCGGTCAGTTCTTCTTGAGCACGATATTGCGCCCAGTTAGCTGACATAAAACCGGCATCTTTTGCAGAGTCGGAGTAACCGATCATCACTTCATGTTTACCCTGAATGTGCTGTTTATACCAATGCATATTGAACAGCGTATTCATGGTTGTTGCAGCGCCATCTAAATCTTTTAAAGTTTCAAACAGAGGAACTACACGTAGAGGGTGCTGAATACCTGCTTCTTTTTGCAATAGCAACACAGCTAAAACATCACTTGGATATTCAGCCATCGAAATAATATAAGCCCCTAAAGACTCAGGCGGTTGGTCTGCCAAAGTACGCATGGTTGCAAATACTTCTTGGACATCTGGGTGTCCAATCAAACTGCCTTCAGGTTCATTAATATATTTCGGTAAAAGCGGGCGCTTGCTCTGTAATTCCTGAATCAGGAAGTTTTGGCGCGCTTGTTCAGTCCACGATTCAAAATTACCTAAACCTAAATATTCGGTAATTGCTGAAATCGCTTGGCGATGACGACCTGATTCTTGGCGAATGTCGAGTTTAAGTAGTTCAATACCAAAACAGTTCACACGATAAATAAAGTCGAGGAGTTGACCATTCGCAATTTCAGGTAAGTTACTGTCGATTAAAGAGCGATAACAAAGCAATAGGGGTTGTAAAAGCTCATCTTTGCTTTTAATGACATTGCTGTCGTCTGCTTCTAAGCCTTGTAAGCGCTGTGCTAACCAGTGGCGAGTCGCTTTTAAGCGTTCGCGTGTAGCACGTAAATATTCGCGATAAGGCTCTGCATGTTGGTTACCAATAGCCTGAATCATTTCTTCAGAACAGGTTTGGATTGAAAGTTCCCAACGTAAGTTTTCGATATCTCTTAGGTAAAGGTCAGCAGCTTGCCAGCGTGATAACCACAGCACTTCTTGGGTAATTTGGTGAGTAACATTTGGGTTGCCATCGCGGTCTCCGCCCATCCAAGAAGCAAAGCGTACCGGCGCAATGTTAAGGGGTAAGTTTTGTTGGCAATTATCTTGAACCAACTCATTTAACTCACGAATAAATTTAGGTACTGCGTTCCAAAGTGTTTGTTCAATGGTTGCAAAGCCCCATTTTGCTTCATCAACAGGGGTCGGGCGGTGCTGGCGAATTTCATCTGTTTGCCATGCCGAACTGATTTGTTGCTTTAAGTTGGCAAGTGCATTTTGTCGTTCGCGTGGAGTAAGTTTTTGCTGATCAAGCTGTGAAAGACAAGCATTGATATCATCATATTTTTGAATGAGGGTACGACGGCTGACTTCGGTTGGGTGCGCCGTAAGTACCAATTCAATATTAAGATCACAAATTTGCTGAAACAGTTTTTCTGTCGAGATACTTTTGTCTTTAAATTTTTGAAATAGGTGAACAAGCGGATTTGGAGAATTAGCCTCCGAATCAAACTCTGCCTGTCTGCGGCTACGCACTACATGGTATTGCTCGGCAATATTGGCAAAATTTAAAAAATGAGAAAAAGCGCGGGTAAGAGGTAATAGCTCTTCATCGGGCAATTCTAAAAATAATTGTTCTAATTGCTTTTCGGCTTCAGCTTGACCATCACGTGCACCTTTGGCAAGCGCACGGATTTGCTCGATCTGATTAAACAGTTCTTGTCCTGCATGTTGTTTTAGGGTTTCACCTAACAAATTGCCAAGTAAACGGACATCCTCACGCAGTGGCGCATCGATTTGCTGAACCATGCTATTTTCTCCTGTTCTTATTCTTATCGAATATAGCGCGATTAACAAACATTCCAAGCTTTGAGCGTAAGAAAATGTGAATTTTTGCTTAAAAAATAACATTTAATTCGCTTATTGCATCTTAAAAGTAGACATGCACTCAGTGCAACTTTTGGCAATCGGACTTTGGTTTAATTCCGATATTTGAGCAAAAATAAATGAATTGCATCTCTAATAATTTGTTCTAGCTCTTCTGCATTAGGTACGGCAATAATTCTAAGTAGAACCTTATGGTGACGTACACCAAGCAACAAAGTTAAAAGAAGCTCTGTTTGATAAATTGGATCATCGGCGTGGATAAAACCTAATTCAGCTGCTTTTTGGAAGAATGCGGCTAACTGATTTTGAAGTCGTGTATGCGATGCATCAAAAAACTGTTCAGCTAAAGGGCTTTGTTCTGCTGCGAGCTCAAATAATACATGTTCCAGCTTTAATGCTTCAGGTGAATAAATAATCTGCAAAGCGTGTGAACAGACAATAAAGAGTGCTTGATAAAAGTCTACCGATGCATCTAATTCAAATTGTTTAGGATTCAGTGTCTCTTCACAAGTTTGCGTAATTGCACAGATAAACAGGTTTGCTTTGTCTTGAAAGTGGTTATACACCGTGAGTTTAGTGACACCTGCTTCCTGTGCAATCTGGTTCATGCTGGTACCGTGATAGCCAGATTTTAAAAAAATAGCTTTCGCGGCTTGTAAGATACGAGCACGTTTTTCCAGATCTTTGGGGCGACCACTTTGATTAACTGTTTGCACAAAATCCTCTGATAAAAATTTAAAAAGATAGCAATTTATAAGTTTTTCTTTAATTAATGTACCCATGGGTATATTAATTAAAAAATAAACAATTTATGATGCAAGCATATTGTGCCTTAAAAAATCAGTTTGAATAAGAGCGATAAGATATGAATCTGTTAAAACCTCTCATCATGAGTATGGTGATTGTTTGTACGGTCACATTAATGGGGTGTAGTAAAGAAGCTCCCAAAACAGAAGAAATACCCTATGTGATGGTGGCCCAACCCTTAACCACTCTCAATGAACAAAAAAGCTATGCAGGGGATGTGCAGGCCAGACAGCAAACAGCTTTAGCATTTCGGGTCGGTGGACAGGTTACAGCACGTTACGTGGATGTAGGTGATCGAGTTAAAGTCGGACAAGTTTTAGCAAAGCTTGACGTAGCAGATGCTCAGCTACAATTAAATGCCGCTAAAGCCCAACTGGACAATGCACAGGCTTCAGCAAAAACAGCAGCAGACGAACTTAAACGTTTTCAGCAATTATTGCCGATTAATGCGGTAAGTCGTTCGCAATTCGATACGGTAAAAAATCAATATGACGCTGCGCAAGCGGCTCTACAGCAAGCTCGTTCTAATTATGAAGTTTCTGCAAACCAAACTGGTTATAACCAACTCGTTTCTAATAAAAACGGGGTAATTACTGCACGAAACATTGAGATTGGACAAGTGGTTGCTGCGGGGCAAGCGGCTTATCAACTGGCCATTGATGGAGAGCGTGAAGTTGTCATTGGTGTGCCAGAACAAGCGGTTTCCGAGATCAAAGTTGGCCAAGCAGCTTGGGTGACGTTATGGTCTAAACCGAATGACCGATTTGCTGGTTATGTGCGTGAAGTTTCCCCAGCGGCGGATCAGTCTCGTACATTTACGGTCAAAGTTGCACTCAAAGAAGGTCAATCTGCTATTCAGCTTGGACAAAGTGCACGCGTATTTTTTAGCTCGACTCAAACCAATGTGATGAGCGTGCCACTTTCGAGTGTTTCAGCAACAGATAATCAACCTTATGTGTGGGTGGTTAATGCGAACCAGACTTTGCGTAAAGTACCTGTAACGATTGGTGCATATGGCAAAGATAGTGTACCTGTGTTATCAGGCTTGGCTCCAAATGATTGGGTTGTGATTGGCGGCGTACATTTGCTACGTGATAAACAGAAGATTCATCCGATTGATCGTGAAAACCGTGGGGTGAAAATTCAGGGAGCAACCCAGCCATGAAATTCAATCTCTCGGAATGGGCATTAAATAATAAAGGCATTGTCCTTTATTTTATGCTGTTGCTTGGCATTATCGGTGCAATCTCTTATTCAAAATTATCACAAAGTGAAGATCCACCATTTACCTTCAAGGTCATGGTGGTGCAGACCTACTGGCCTGGGGCGACTGCCAAAGAAGTTTCTACTTTAGTTACGGACCGTATCGAAAAGGAACTCATGACAACAGGGCAGTATGACAAGATTATGGCTTACTCCCGTCCGGGTGAGTCGTTGGTCACTTTTGTAGCGAAGGATTCACTTACTTCTGACAAGATTCCTGATGTTTGGTACAACGTTCGTAAGAAGGTAAATGATATACGCCATGAACTACCAAACGGTGTACAAGGTCCATTTTTCAATGACGAATTTGGAGACACTTACGGCAATATTTATGTACTGACAGGCAAAGACTTTGACTATGCACTTCTTAAGGAATATGCAGATCGTTTGCAATTACAGCTTCAACGTGTCAAAGATGTCAGTAAGGTCGAACTCATTGGTCTGCAAGATCAAAAAATCTGGATTGAGATTTCTAACACCAAAGCGGTACAGCTTGGCATTCCAGTTACAGCGATTCAAGATGCCTTACAAAAGCAAAATAGTATGGCAAGTGCAGGTTTTTTTGAAACGGGCACAGACCGCATCCAGATTCGGGTAAGTGGTCATTTACAAAACATTGATGAAATTAAGAAAATGCCTTTACTGGTAGGTGATAAAACCATTCAACTCGGAGATGTCGCTGATGTCTATCGTGGTTTTAGTCAACCTGCTCAGCCACGTATGCGCTTCATGGGTGAAAATGGCATTGGTATTGCTTTATCAATGCGTAAGGGCGGCGACATTATTGCCTTAGGTAAAAATCTCGACACAGAATTTGCCCAACTGCAAAAAACTTTGCCTTTAGGCATGAAGCTTCAAAAAGTTTCTGACCAACCTGTAGCAGTACAACGCAGTATTCATGAGTTTATAAAGGTACTCGCTGAAGCAGTTATTATTGTCTTGTTAGTGAGTTTTTTCTCTTTAGGTTTCCGTACAGGATTGGTTGTCGCTTTTTCTATTCCTTTAGTTTTAGCAATGACTTTTGCGGGGATGAATCTATTCGATGTCGGACTACATAAGATTTCACTGGGTGCCTTGATTCTGGCGCTAGGTCTGTTAGTCGATGACGCCATTATTGCTGTCGAGATGATGGCAATTAAGATGGAGCAGGGTTATAGCCGAATTAAAGCCGCCGGCTTTGCGTGGAAAACAACAGCATTTCCGATGCTCACCGGAACACTGATTACTGCGGCTGGTTTCTTACCGATCGCTACAGCTCAGTCTGGTACAGGTGAATACACTCGCTCTATCTTTCAGGTGGTAACGATTGCCTTATTAGTCTCTTGGGTTGCAGCAGTTTTATTCGTACCTTATTTAGGCGAAAAGCTATTACCCGATTTTACTAAAACAGGTGATCAAGCACCTTGGTATGTCCGTTTATGGGCGAGGTTAACCAAAAAACCGCAACCGCAAACTGTGGCCATTTCACAGGACCATCACTACGATCCTTATCAATCTAATTTCTATTTACGTTTTAGAAAGATGGTCGAGTTTTGTGTGACTTACCGTAAAACCGTAATTGCGACGACGGTGGGTGTTTTTGTGCTATCTGTGCTGATGTTTAAGATAGTGCCTCAGCAGTTTTTCCCACCATCGAATCGTGCCGAGATTTTAGTCGATTTAAAACTTGAAGAAGGTGCTTCTTTAACAGCGACTGAACAAGCTGTGAAAAAGGTTGAAAAATTCCTGTCTAAACAAAAAGGTATTGATAACTATGTGGCATATGTCGGTACAGGGTCACCACGTTTTTATTTACCGTTAGACCAGCAATTACCGCAAGCCAGCTTTGCACAGTTTGTTGTACTCGCATCATCGCTTGATGATCGTGATGAAATTCGACGCTCGTTAGACAAACAAATTAGACAATTGCTGCCGCAAGTTCGTACTCGCGTGTCATTACTGGAGAATGGCCCTCCTGTTGGTTATCCATTGCAATATCGTGTGTCGGGTGAAGATCAAAATCTAGTCCGTCAAGAAGCACAGAAAGTCGCTAAACTGATTAGCGAAAACCCGAATACCACCAATGTGCATTTAGATTGGGGTGAGCCGAGTAAGATTATTTCAATTCAAATTGACCAAGATCGTGCTCGACAAATGGGTGTCTCTAGTGTCGATTTAGCAAATTTCATTAATGCATCAATTACAGGTAGTGCGATTGAGCAATATCGTGAAAAGCGTGAACTCATCGAAATCCGTTTACGCGGCGATCAGAGCGAACGAGTTGAAGTGGCTTCTCTGGCAAGTTTAGCTGTACCAACGAACAACGGAACGACTGTGCCTTTAGCTCAAATCGCTAAAATTGAGTATAAGTTTGAAGATGGTTTAATTTGGCATCGTAACCGCTTACCGACCATTACTGTTCGCGCAGATATCCGTACTCAATTACAGCCAGCGACTGTTGTTGGCGAGTTAGCTGAATCAATGGATAAGTTACGTGCTGAATTACCAAGTGGTTATCTGGTTGAAGTTGGTGGAACTGTAGAAGAGTCTGCACGTGGGCAAAATTCCGTTAATGCGGGTATGCCACTGTTCTTGGCTGTGGTTATGACATTACTGATGATTCAGCTCAAAAGCTTATCACGCGCGACTATTGTGTTGTTAACAGCTCCGCTTGGTTTAATTGGTGTGGTTTTATTCTTGCTCCTATTTAACAAACCATTTGGCTTTGTGGCCATGTTGGGCACAATTGCACTCTCTGGGATGATCATGCGTAACTCGCTTATTTTGATTGATCAAATTGAACAAGACAGGCAAGCAGGACATCCAACATGGGAGGCGATTATTGAGGCGACAGTGCGTCGATTCCGCCCGATTATTTTGACTGCATTAGCCGCGGTTTTGGCCATGATTCCACTTTCACGAAGTATTTTCTTTGGTCCGATGGCAGTTGCGATCATGGGCGGCTTGATTGTTGCCACCTTACTGACATTATTTTTCTTACCTGCGCTCTACGCAGCGTGGTTTAAGGTGAAAAAAACCGCATAAAATACATAAATTTTTTGTGAATAAAGGTGCGAAATATTGAAAACTCCAATATAGTAGCACCTGTCTTTACACAAAAAATACAGGATTATTTCACTGCATAAAAAATAGGCTAAGTGCAGTGAATTGAGGTGAAATACAGATGGGGCAAGACCATATCGAACAGCATCGCCGTTATATAGTAATTTCTTATGCGTTCATGTTTCTTGCATTGTTTACGGTTATTTTTGCGGCCTTTGCTTATTTGGTCGCTCGTAAAGTGGCGGTTGTAGATAATGCAGAAGTTTGGATTCATGCGCATGCACTATGGATTATGCGAAACGGGATTCTATTTCTTTGTATGGCAATTTTTGCTGTGGTCTGGTTTATTCCGCTCTTCTTTTTTGCATGGGACAGTAACCTCTGGGTAACCGCCTCTACGGTTGCTGGTGTGGTATTTAGCGCTATTGCGTGGTTATTTCTATTAAATGCATGGTTAAAAGGCTTGTCTAAATATTTAAAAAATAAGGCAGTTTTTTAATATATCTATTTTTTAAACATTTTACCCTTGTAAATTCGGCTAAAGCCCCCCATTTAGTCGGCAATAGAGTATTGATAAAATTCCGTGAGGAGCACCGCCAAAAATGGCTAAACGTGATTATTATGAGGTTTTAGGCGTTTCAAAAACCGCAAGTGATGATGAGATCAAAAAAGCCTACCGTAAATTGGCGATGAAATATCATCCTGATAGAAACCCTGACAATGCCGAAGCTGAAGAGAAATTTAAAGAAGCTGCTGAAGCTTATGAAGTTTTATCGGACAGCGAAAAGCGTAGCATGTACGATCGCATGGGTCATAATGCGTTCGAAGGCGGCTTTGGCAGCGGCGGCGGTGGCTTTGGTGGATTTAGTGCCGAAGACATTTTCAGCCAGTTCGGTGATATCTTCGGTGGTGCATTCGGTGGTGGTGGACGTCAACAGCGTCAACGTCGCGGATCAGATCTACGCTATGTAATGGAACTTACCCTTGAAGAAGCTGTAAAAGGGGTGAAAAAAACCATTACCTTTACTGCTCCAGCACCTTGTGATGTGTGTGATGGTAAAGGTTCAAAAAATCCAAAAGATGTTGAAACTTGTAAAACTTGTCATGGTTCAGGACAAGTACGTATGCAGCAAGGTTTCTTCTCTGTACAACAAACATGTGGTACTTGTCGTGGCCAAGGTAAAATTATTAAAAACCCTTGCCAGGCATGTCATGGTTCAGGTGTAGCTGATCGCCAGCAAACGTTGGAAGTTACAATTCCAGCGGGTGTAGATAATGGTGACCGCGTACGTTTGAGTGGTAAAGGCGAAGCAATTCGTGATGGCCAATCAGGTGATTTATACGTTGAAGTCGTTGTTCGTGAACACGAAATTTTCCAACGTGATGGTGCCGATCTTTATATGGACGTACCAGTAAGCATTGCTGATGCTGCACTTGGTAAAGAAATTGAAATTCCAACTTTGGAAGGTCGCGTTAGCTTGAAAATTCCTGAGGGAACTCAAACAGGTAAATTATTCCGTTTACGTGGCAAAGGTGTTCGTCCAGTACGTAGCAGCATGGTAGGTGATTTACTCTGCCGTATTGTGGTAGAAACACCAGTCAACTTAAATTCTCGTCAACGTGAATTACTTAAAGAGTTGCAAGCTTCTTTTGATGGCGAAGACAGTGCTTCTTCACCGAAGAAAAAATCATTCTTTGATCGTTTGTTCGATTAATAGTTGATTAGATAAGAAATTAAAAAGAAGGCGGATATTGATAAAATATCCGCCTTTTTATTGCGCTGATTCATCTTATTATTTTTATTCTGCTTAAAAGAAAATTACGTCTGCTTACTCTGTAGGATGAGCAACATCAATATCATTAACGCTTACAGTCGGTTCGCTAGAAGCAAAAGTAGGAGCATTTTCGATCACTGATGCAGCTACTGCTTCTGCCTGTACAGCTACTTTCGGTGCCTCTGCTGCTGTTTCGCCAATAATCGGGTCAATATCTTCAACTTTAACGTCAGTGTTGGCATCAGTTGCTACAGTTTGAGCTGTAGGTGTTGCTGTTTGAGTGCTTACGTTAGTGGTAATACGTGCTTTAGATAAGCTTTCTAAGGTGTCTCCTGGCTGGATTGCAGGCTCTGCAAATGCCATTGGACTCATAATCCCCATCATCACGGTAAAGCCAATAATTCTCGAATGCATGCTGAACTCCTTATAGTCATCTTTTTTTCATTCGTGGCCCGTAGTGTGCAGATCAATTCTTTAACTTTTGTGAAAACAGCTTAAATTTCAGTTCATCTCAAAAAATAATTTTTACTTTTTATCGTGAGCAAAGAGTTTTGATATAGTAGACAAATTACGTAAAACAGAAGATTGGGAAGGATTATGTCAGCAGCTCCACGCATTGGTATTTTAGGTGCAGGCGGTCGTATGGGCCGTACGCTTATTCAAGCAGTTCAACAAGCAGGCTATCAATTAGCTGCTGCGGTAGAGCGTCCGGAAAGTAGTTTGGTGGGCACTGACGCTGGTGAGCTTGCTGGTATTGGTTCAGTGGGTGTGAAGGTTTCAGGAAGCTTGGCCGATGTTCTGAAAGATTGCGATGTAATCATTGATTTTACTGCACCAGTTGCAACTGCTCAGCATTTGAAGCTTTGCCGTGAAGCTGGGGTTGCCATGGTTATTGGTACAACAGGTATGTCAGATGAGCAAAAAACTGAATTAGACGAAGTTGCCACTCATACACCTGTGGTTTACGCAGCGAACTATTCAGTAGGTGTAAATGTATCAATCAAGTTACTTGAGCTTGCAGCAAAAGTATTTGGCGATACAGTAGATATTGAAGTGATTGAAGCTCATCACCGTCATAAAGTAGATGCGCCGTCAGGTACAGCGTTAATGATGGGTGAAGCGATTGCAGATACTTTAGGCCGTAACCTAAAAGAAGTTGCTGTTTATGGCCGTGAAGGGCACACAGGTCCGCGTGAACGTCAAACGATTGGTTTTGAAACCATTCGTGGGGGCGATATTGTTGGTGAGCACACTGTGATGTTCATTGGTGAAGGTGAGCGCGTTGAAGTGACTCATAAAGCAACGAATCGTATGAACTTTGCTGCTGGTGCAGTGCGAGCTGCTGCATGGGTTGTGGGCCGTGAAGCGCGTAAATATGACATGAAAGATGTTTTAGGATTGAACGACGTACAGGTTTAAAACCCTGTCCGTATTCCATGTGTAGCGAGAAAAACAAGATAGAGCAGAACATGAATAAAAAACAAATTGCCTTGACCACTCTTCTTTGCTTAAGCAGCCTCTGGACGGGGGCTGCTTCTACGGAAAAAGCTAAACTCAGCTTAGACCGTAATAATATTAAAGTCTGGACCTATCAAAAGACTGATAATCCAGTCTTTCAATATAAGGCTGAAACGACTTTTGATGTGCCACTTGAACGCGCTGTTGCTGTGATTCTAGATGTAAATCGTGCCGATCAGTGGGTACCTTATATGGGCAAGGTTCAGATGTTGTCTCAAGATGAGAAAAAGGGTGAATTCACACTCTATATGCTATTAGATTTTCCATTTCCTCTAAAAGATCGCGATGTGGTCGTGAAAGGAAAAATGAGTAAAGCAGCCAATGGCTTAATTACCATTAAGAATACAGCGATTAATAGTAATTATCCGATACAACCTGATGTCGTGCGCTTAACACGCTATGAAGGGGATTGGACCTTCCAGAAATTAGCAAATAACAAAGTTAAAGTAACCACAAGTGGTTATGCTGATCCGGCTGGTGCGATTCCGCTGAGCTTCGTAAATATGTTTGTTCAACAGCAACCTTACCAGATGTTGCTGAAAATGAAGCGGGAAGTGACGAGTCCGATTTACGAGCAACCCAAGTTACCAGAAATTTTAAAATAAATAGCTTAAAAAAAAGCGCCTGAGATCAGGCGCTTTTTTTATTAATCTGAACACTGCTGTAATGCTTGGGCGGGACTACTCTCGCGTTTGATTTGGAATAAAACCAATAACAAACCTAACCCTGCTAGCAATGCACCAGCAAATGATACTGCGCTATAGCCCCAACCTAAATCGAGTACTAACGCACCTGCTGCTGCTCCAACTGCGTTACCTAAGTTAAAGGCACCGATATTTACTGAAGAGGCAAGGCCTGGTGCTTCGTGAGCGACAGACATTACACGCATTTGTAATGGTGGAACTAAAGCAAAAGTTGCAGCACCCCAGATCACTAAAGCAATGGCTGCTCCAATCTGGCTTTGTGCAAGGATTGGGAAAGTCACCATCATTACAATTAACAGAACCAAGAAACCAATCAGAGTTTTGTTAATAGACAAATCTGCAAAGCGACCGCCTAAATGGTTACCAACAGAGAAACCGACACCAATCAACATCAGCATAAACGTAATGAAGGTCGGTGAAGCATGTGTAAACTCAGTCAAACTTGGCGCAATATAGGTATAGAGCGTAAACATTGCACCTGCACCAAGCACGGTGGTAAGTAGAGCAAGTATTACAGGGGCACGCGTCAACACTTTCAACTCAGCTTTCACATTCGGTTTTTGGGCAACCATACCTTGTGGTAATGCTTTCCATAAAGCGAGCATAGTAATCACACCAAGCAATGAAATCGCAAGGAAAGACATACGCCAGCCAATGTTTTGCCCAACCCATGTTGCCAACGGTACACCACCAATATTGGCAATGGTTAATCCCATAAACATGGTTGCTACAGCACTGGCCTGTTTATGTGCGGGCACAATGCTTGCTGCAACAACAGAGCCAATCCCGAAGAAAGCACCATGGTTAAGGCTTGTGATGAGACGCGCACCTAATAAGCTCATATAGCTTGGTGAAAACGCTGCTATCAGGTTACCTACCGTAAAGATCGCCATCAGGAAGATAAGCGCATTACGTCGTGCAAAACCACCAAACCACAGGGTCATGAAAGGCGCACCTAGCATGACGCCAAGAGCATAGCCCGTAATTAACATTCCAGCCGTTGGAATTGAAATCCCTAAATCATTAGCGATATTCGGCAACAGTCCCATCGGAGAGAATTCTGTGGTGCCAATGGCAAAGGCACCAATTGCCAATGCCAATAACGAGAACGCCGTATTTGATTGAGTGTTCATGAGTTTAGTCCCAAACTGGTGCCCATGGCTCTGGGCTAACTTCACGACTGTTACGATCAAGTTCGGCAATCATTTGCATTTCAGCTGAAGTTAACTCGATATCCTGTGCTTTTAAGTTGCTAATCAGGTTTTCACGTTTAGTCGAAGATGGAATAACTGCAAAACCACGTTGCAATGCCCATGCAAGTGCAATTTGCGCTGTCGTTGCTTTATGAGCTGCTGCAATTTCAGTTAAAACGGGGTCTTGAAGCACTTTACCGTACGCAAGCGTCATATATGAAGTGACATCAATATTCTTCTCTTGTAAGAAATTTACAAGTTTATGGTTTTGAAGATAAGGGCTTAACTCAATCTGGTTGGTTGCAATATTTTCAGCACCAATTGTATCAATCGCTTGTTGAGTAAGCTCAATATTGAAGTTTGAAATACCAATTTGTTTAGTAAGACCTTGTTCTTTCGCTTCAAGTAAAAGCTTCATGATTTCAGGAATCGAAACGCCTAAATCTGGTGCTGGCCAATGAATCAAAGTTAAATCGACATGGTCAGTACGAAGCTTTTCTAAGCTTTCTTTTAAGCTCGGAATAAACTTATCTTGAGCAAAATTATCTACCCAGATTTTTGTGGTTAGAAATAAGTCCTGACGTGATACACCGCTTTCGGCAATGGCTTGACCAATCGCTGCTTCATTGTCATAAATTTGAGCAGTATCAATTACACGGTAACCTACGTCTAAAGCAGTTTTCACAGAATCAATGACTGCTTGTTCTTTAAGACGGAAAGTACCTAGACCAAAACGTGGAATATTCATGTGTTTACCTAAATTTGAATAATCATTTAACTTGATGTGCATTTTGCTTTTTTTATTGTTGCGAAAAAATAGATGAATAAGCAAAATATCTTTGATCATTAGTCAATAATGGAATAAGACATGAAATCAACAATTGAAGAACTCGTCGCGTTTATCGCAATCGTTGATACGGGTTCTTTTGTTGCAGCGGCAGAGCATTTAAAACAAACACCTTCGGGGGTTAGTCGATCTTTAACACGCTTGGAAGCTAAGTTAGATGTGACTTTGTTAGAGCGAACGACGCGTAAGTTGAAACTCACTCAAGAAGGGCAACAATTTTTGGTAAAGGCCCGTAAAATCTTAAATGAGCTAAATGCTGCTGAAGAAGAACTACAAAAATCTGATCAGGGCACCGCGGGACTCATCCGCATTGATTCAGCAACGCCGTTTGTTTTACACGTGATCGCACCATTAATGCATAAGTTTCGTGAGTGCTATCCAAATATTGAAATTGAATTAAATAGTAATGATCAGGTGATTGATCTATTACAGCATAAAACCGATGTGGCATTTCGATTTGGGGAGCTTAATGATTCGAGTCTGCATGCCAAACTAGTGTGTAAAAGTCGTTTATTTATTGTTGCGAGTCCAGAATATCTAGCGATTAAAGGCACACCAACACAACCTGAACAACTCGAACAGCATGATCTGATTGGTTTTACCAGACCTGCCTATATTAATAGCTGGCCGATTAAAGTCGGCGATGAATATTTTTTCGCACAAGCAAATATTAAAGCTTCTAGCGGTGAGACGGTACGCCAACTCACGATTAGAGGTCATGGTATCGCACGACTATCTGAATTTGAAGTTTGGAAAGATATTCAAGAAGGACGCTTGATTGCATTATTCGAAGATCAAATTGAACATCAATATCAAAGCATCCATGCTGTGTATTATCAACAAGAGCATCTACCAAAACGAATCCGTTTATTCATTGAGTTTTTGGTAGAACAGTTAAAAGATGGTTTTAAAAGCGCTCTCTAAAAGTAGCATAACCATCAGTTGGAAAATGAACTTCTAAAATTGGAGTGATTTGTCCCTCTGATGAATGCTGGGCCAGAAAATAGCTTTTTTGCTGTTGTCGACAACTAAAATATAATTTGGAATAAGTCGAATTCACCATGACAACTTCATTTGAGCTATTGCGCTTATATTGATAATGAGAAATCGTATTGGCTTCATCATCAGTGCGTTGCTCCATTTTATAGTCTTGTTGATTGGTCATTTTTAAATAACCTTCAATGAGACTTTGGCAAACCGTATGTCTATACTGCTCGTTTTTTGGTTGTGGCTGGCAACCTGCTAAAACAATAGTAAATAACAATATAGCTTTTAATTTCATGATCTTGCTACTCTTTGAGTTGATTTCTATAGCGTAAAGGTGTTCTATAAACCAGTACAGATACAGAAATTTTTAAAAAAGCAGCACAGAATGACTTTTCAATATCAGGTTCTTGCCAATCAATTAGCACATCGAATTTATCAAGATGAGCTCAAGCCTCATCAGAAGCTGATTTCATTACGAGATTTCGCTCGTCAGCATAGTATTAGCTTAAGCACGGCAAAAAGTTGCTATGAATTGCTTGAGGCGAGGGGACTGATTTATGTAAAGCCGAAATCAGGTTATTTTGTGGTTGCTCGTACTCAATCTAGTCCTATTCCTGATAGCCTAGATTTTTTGTCTTTACCTCGGCAAGTCTCAAATTTAGAGTTGCATAACCAAATTCAAGAAGCCGCCTTACAAAGCCATCTCGTACCGTTAGGTTCGATTCAGTTGACGCCGCATTTTATTCCGGTAGAGGGTTTACGTCGTTCTATTCAACGGGCTTTAAAAAATTGCCAACCACAAGACTTTCTTTATTGTAATAAACAAGGACATGAGCAATTAAGAAAAGCGCTTTCTGATCATTGGCGCGAAGACGGAATCTTCATTGCAACGGAAGATATTTTTATTACTAATGGTTGCATCCCCGCTTTATCGTTAGTCATTCAGCATCTAACAGAAGTAGGCGATAGTATTTTGATTCCGACGCCTACTTTTAATGGGCAACTACAGCTTTTAGCAAGTTTAAAACGGCAGATTATTGAAATTCCAGCACATCATCGTGGCATTGATCTTGAACGTTTAGAATCATTGATGGAGCAGGGGTTGGCGAAGGTTTGCTTGATGACAGCCAATTATCAAAATCCTTTAGGATATTGTTTAAGTAATGCAGAAAAGCAAAAGATTGCTGAATTAGCTGCAAAGTATCAGTGCTTTATTATTGAAGACGATATTTTTGGTGAATGCGGTTACAGCAATGAACGCCCGCTACCGATTCGCTATTGGGATCGTGAAGGCTATGTCATTTGGTGTGGATCGGTTTCTAAGTCACTATCGAGCGCATATCGGGTGGGGTGGTTTTGTTTAAGCTCAAAGCTACAGCATTTAAAACTAGAGCTACTGGCAAGTAATATTGGCGTAAATACACCGCTACAATTAGGCTTAGCTGATTTTATTTATAGCCGTGGTTATCGAGAGCATTTAGAGCAGCTACGACCAAATCTAATGCGACAGGTCGAGCAATATCGCAGTTGTATTTTAAGAGCCTTTGACGGCCTTCCCATTGCGTTAAGTCAGCCAGAAGGGGGCTACGCACTCTGGATACAGTTACCAAAGGGAGTGGATACCTTAGCGCTTTATTACACTGCGAAAGCTGAAGGAATTACTGTGGTACCGGGCCATGTTTTTGGTGAGGATGAACGATATCGACATTTCATTCGTTTAAATGCGGGTCATGAATTAACAGCAGATGTCCGCCAAGCAATTAGTGACTTGGCGGAATGGTCACGACAACAGATGAAAACCGTAAGTTAGTTTTATTCTGCAAAGTCTGCTTTCAACACAATGCGGTAGCGTGCCTGACCTGAGTGTAGACGTTCAATTGCTTCATTCAGCTGTGACATTGGAAATAGCTCAATTTGAGGCGCAATTTTTTTGCGTGCAGCAAACTTCAAAAGTTGACGTAGTGCAGCTGGTGAACCCGTCGGTGAACCTGTCACTGACTTAGCACCACTAATAAGTGAACCTACAGAAACAGGAACAGGCTCCAGAGTCAACCCCAAGAAGTGCAACGAACCGTTTGGTGCTAGCGTAGAAATGAAAGCACGCCAGTTTAGGGTCACGTTTACTGTGCTCAGCAATAAATCAAAGTTCCCTTTTTGTGCTGTTACCGCGTCTGTATCGCGGCTATTCACGACATGATCTGCTCCCATTGCTTTAAGTTCCTCTGTTTTATCAGGGTTGGAACTAAATGCAGTGATCTCACAGCCCCAAGCTTTGAGTAGCTTAATGGCTATATGACCTAAGCCACCAATGCCAATCACACCGACATGATGTGTTGCTTGAATTTTATGTTTAAGCAACGGGTCAAAAACGGTAATTCCGCCACAAAGTAAAGGACCAGCACTTTCAGCGTCTAAATCTTCAGGGAGGGGAATAGCCCACTGCCAGCCTGCACGGACTTTGTCAGCAAAACCACCCGCATGTCCTACGATTGTTGCAACACTTCCGCCTGTACAAAGTACTTGCTGACCACCAATACATTCATCGCAGGCTTGGCAACTTTCCGCGGTCCAGCCAATGCCGACACGTTGCCCGATTTGTAGACCTTTGGCTTCTGAACCCAAAGCAACAATTCGTCCAATAATTTCATGACCCGCAACCACAGGGTATACAGTTGAGCGCCATTCATTGTTCAAAACAGAAACATCAGAATGGCATAAACCACAGTATTCAACTTTTACCTCAACCTGATGCGGTTGTAATTCACCTGCATCAAATTGATAGGGAACCAGTTTTTCACCTGCTTGCATTGCGGCATAAGCCTGAATCGTATTATTGCTCATCGGAAACTCCTTAAGCGGATTTGGACCGTTCGAGTGGGTTATGAAGCTTTAAATTGACAATCGTTTTCATGATCATCGACCATGCCTACTGCTTGCATAAAAGCATAGCAAGTGGTTGGGCCGACAAATTTGAAGCCATTCTTTTTAAGAGTCTTGGAAAGTTTTACGCTGAGTTCAGTTTGTGCAGGAGCCTTACGATAATCTACAACATCATTGTGTTGTGGAGCTGCATCTACAAACTGCCAAAGCCATTTAGGAACGTCACCGACTTGTGCTTTGAGTGCTTGCCAAGCAATTGCATTATCACGAATAGCTTTGAGTTTGCCTAAGTGGCGAATTAAGCCTGCATCGGATAATTTTAATTCTAAAAAATCATCTGTGAATGAAGCAATTTCTGCAATCGGATGATTAAAAAAGTGCTGACGGTAGCTTTCTCTTTTCTTCAGTACAGTAATCCAAGATAAACCAGCTTGCTGACCTTCAAGGCAAAGCATTTCAAATAAACGTGCTTCGTCATGTTCCGGTTTGCCCCATTCTTCATCATGGTAGGCAATATAGAGTGGATCGTCGGAACACCATCCGCAACGTTGAGTTTTCATGATAATGCTCCTTATATTTATCTTAGAATTTTAAAGTTTAAACAGCACCCATTCATTTGGGCGAGTATCCCAATAATACAGTTCAGCTTGAGTTAAGTCTTCAAACTTTAGCCAAAAGTCTTTACCAACTTTATCTGAAAAACCGGTACTGATTAGCAGGGCATCATCACTGATTTCCATGATCCAGCCTTGATAGCTATTGCCATTTAAAATGATCTTTTGCTGGTTGCCAGACTCGGCAAACTCTACTAAGCGATTGATCAGCGCTTCCGACATAAAATGTTCCTAGCGTAAATATGAATAAGGATTAACAGCACCACGTCCTTTACCATCTAGGTAAAGACCATAATGAAGATGAGGTGAAGTATAACGTGCATTGCCCGTATTGCCGACATAGCCAATTAGATCGCCTTTTTTGACATAGTCACCCACATTTAAGCCACGTTTGTGGTCATCAAGGTGGGCATAATAATGCCATGTTCCAGCTGGACCTAAAATCCAGATGACTTTGCCACCTAAGTTATTATTGCGAAGATCTGCAACCAGTCCTTCGGTTGCACTGTACACTTTGGTTCCACGTGGAGCCAAAATATCAATTCCTTCGTGACTACGACCTTGACTGCGAGCAGCTCCCCATGTGTCTTTTAACTCATCTCGATCGACACCTTTCACTGGTACAGGCAGTCGATTTGGAAGCTGCATACTTTTAAGTTTATTAACTTGAGCAGGTGGAAGTGGGGCAGGTTTTTTAGGTGCACTGGCACAGGCCGCCAATAGGATAATCAGAAAACCAAGTGAGAAATGAGAAACAAAACGTCGCACAAAATACTCCCTGTCACAGTCATATCAAAATTATTTTGCTCACTATGTCACGAACGGCTTGTCGAGATCAATTTTTTCATGGCGGTTGGTACACCTTTAGCAATAGCTTGTTCTGGGCTCAACCATTGGCCTTCAAGTTCAATTGACAGATGTTCTTTTTGATCAGGTTCCACGTGGAACATGTGAGCATTAAGTAACCATGTGAAGTGAGTGAAGCTATGACTGATCTGAAAAGTTTGCGGTTGAGGATGTAATTTAAATTGCTGGCTTAAGCTCAGTCGCTCATGTTCATTTTCTAAAATAGGTAAACAGAATAAACCACCCCATAGACCATGAGCTTTGCGTTGTTGCCAGAACCATTCATCTTCGCACTGGATGATAAGAACATCTGCTGTTCTAACAGGCGGTGTTTTTTTCGGTTTCTTAAAAGGTAATTCTTGTTCTAAACCTTGCTGATAAGCTTTGCAATGTTCTTGCATTGGACAATATAAACAAAGCGGTTTTTTAGGCGTACAAATGGTTGCACCCAAGTCCATAATCGCTTGCGTGTAGTCATGGTTACGATGTGTCGGGCAAAGCTCTTCAGCGAGTTTCCACATTTCACGTTCGTGCTGTGGTTTGCTTAAATCATCTTCAATGGCAAAGAAACGGGCTAAGACACGTTTCACGTTGCCATCCATAATGACGCCGTACTGACGTAGACCCAAAGACATGAGTGCACCTGCTGTAGAGGGACCAATGCCGGGTAGTGCAATCCATTCTTCTAGTGTTTCAGGAAACTTGCCTTGCTGAGTGACAAGGCCAGCAGCTTTATGCAAATTGCGTGCACGAGCGTAATAGCCCAGACCCGCCCAATAAGGCGCTACTTCATCCCAAGTTGCATGACCTAATGTCTCTACAGTTGGGAAGCGCTCCATAAAGCGGTCAAAATATTGCAGAACCGTTTTCACCTGAGTCTGCTGCAACATAATTTCAGAAACCCAAACTTTGTACGGATCATCTGCAACTTGCCAAGGCAAATCGTGACGACCATGTTGATCGAACCAGTTTAAAAGGGCATCAGAAAAAGAAAATTCAGGCATGAACAGCTATAGAAGAGAAGTAAGGGCTAAATTATAGCTGAAATTTAGATGAAATTTTGTTTAAAGCAGGCGAACAGCGAGAGTATGTTAAAACAGAGATTACCTGATAATGAGTAACCTCTGCTTCATATATAAAAAGGACTAATCCTTTTGTACACCCCAACGTTGGTCAAGTTTCAACGGTTGGTTTTTGTAGTACGGAATGACATGAATGTGGAAATGATCAGAATTTTGTCCGAACACTTCACCATCATTGAAGCCGATATGGAAACCGTCTGGTTGATGGCGAAGCTGTGTTTCGTGGCGAGCAATTTCAAGAAGTGTAAGCAAGCCTTGATGTTCTTTAGAAGTGATATCAAAAAAAGAACGAACATGGCGTAGTGGCGTTACCACACAGTGGCCTTTAGATAGCGGATTAGAATCAGGTAAAATTACAGCAAATTCATTCTTATCAATGATGTCATATTCATCAAATTCGCAATACGGACATTTCTTGTCAGTCATTGTTGTATCCTCTCATGTTATTCCATTAAACCCCGAGTGCGGGAAATAAGACTAGGCTTTGCTCTAGCTCAACGGGAGTATAGTTATTGAAGTATGGTTTAAAAAATACAGTAAAAATATTGCAAAGTCATAAACATTTAAGGGAGCAAATGCGAAAAAACATTTGCTCCAAATTGGCTTCTTTTATTTTAAAGTACGATCTAACAACGCGTACATTTTAGCAAGGCCTTGTTTTTCCGCTTCGCTATTGTAGCCAAGGTCTACACCGTTCGCTTTAGCTTTTTCATCTGCAAGCGGGTTACTAAAGCCATGTTTAGCACCTTCTAAAACCACTACTTCGTGTTTAACCTCAGCAGCTTGCATCTCTTTTTCAAAATTAGCAACATCTTCTAAGGTGACCATGCTGTCTAGTTCACCATGTAGTACTAAAACTTCACCTTGAATGTTGCCTTTTTGAGCAGGTGCTTTCGGAGCTAATGTGGCATGGAACGTTATAATTGATTTAAGTGGTGCACCTGAACGAGCAAGGTCTAATACAACTTTACCGCCATAGCAGAAGCCAATTGCAGCAAGTTTTTCACTGTTTACTTCTGGTTGGGCCGCTAGAGTTTGAAGCGCTGCATTGGCACGATCGGTAACCGTATCTAAATTTTCAAATGTCTGCATCATCCATTCATAGGCTTGAGCTGCAGTCGAAGTTACTTTTTTATCGCCATACATATCAATTGCAAGCGCAGCATAGCCATGTTCAGCAAGCTCACGTGCACGTTGTTCCGTATATTCGTTACGACCCCACCACTCAGGACCAACAATTACACCCGCAACAGGTGTTTCACTATCTGGAGCCGCAAAGTAACCAATTAAATGGCTTCCATCTGGTGCAGTATATTGAATTTCACGGGTTTTAATTGCTGTACTCATAACCTTAATCCTGAAATTTAAAGAGATTTAAACACGCTTGATTAAAGCATAAAAAGATAAAACTAATATAAATAACTGTGTAAGAATCTACATCAAAACAAAAGAGAGAAATCTTCAAGCAATAAAAAAGAAGGAAACCAGTTCCTTCTTTTTAGGTGATCATGATTAAGTTACGTTCTGCCTCGCGAAATGAACCCAATTACAGCGAGAATTACAGCCACAACTAATAAAATCACGGCAAAGTCTTTAGATAGTCCTGCAACACCACCAAACCCTAATAGACTGGCAATGAGTGCAATCACTGCAAAAATTATAGCCCAACGGAACATATGCTGTTCTCCTTATTTTTTCATTGTTGTTTAACTATATAGCTTGTTTTTTGCACCGAATGTGTCGTTTATGTGGTTGAAATGTATATTAAACAATCATTTTGTGATGCTAGGAATACAGCTTCTTTTTTCGTACAGACGACTTCAATGTTATACTTAGCCACTGTTTCATCTCATCAGCTGCTAAAACATTATGTCTACCGAGACCTCACTTCGACCACTCTTCTGGAAAAACTATCCATTAGAGCAACTCACTCAAATTGAGTGGGAAGCTTTATGCGATGGGTGTGGTTTGTGCTGTTTGGTCAAGCTTGAAGATGAAGATACCCATGAGGTGGCTTATACCAAAGTGGCCTGTAAGTTACTCGATTGTGATACAGGACGTTGTACCGATTATCCAAATCGTCAGCAGCAAGTGCCTGACTGTTTGCAATTAACCCCAGAGTCTTTAAAAACAATTCATTGGTTACCATCGAGCTGTGCCTATAAGCGCTTGAATGAAGGTAAAAATCTACCTTCTTGGCATTATTTAAATACAGGCTCTAGACAAAGCGTCGTTAAGGCGAAAAAGTCAGTTGCTGGACGTTGTCTTTCTGAAGTTGATGTCCATGAAGATGATCTTGAAGATTATGTCGTACGATGGGTGCGTTAATATGCTCGTGATGGGCATTTTTAATTACAACGTATTATAAAGTAACATTTTATCGTAAATTTTTTGCTCATCTCCGTTATATAACAATAAAAACAAAAGGAGATAAGAGTGATGAGACGATTAGCAACCCCCTTATTATGTAGTAGCTTTTTTTTGTTGATGGCTTGTGGGTCGAATAATACAAATTCAAAAAATCTTGAACAAAATACGTCTGCAAAAACAGAGCAGACCGCCTTAACCAAACAACCTTATCAAACTGAAATATTTGCTCAATTCAATGAACCTTGGGCTTTGACCAGCTTGCCTGATGAGCGTTTATTAGTCACTGAACGGCAAGGTAAATTAAAAATTTTTAACCCTAAAAATAAACAAATGTTAGATGTACAAGGCATTCCAGCGGTTAATTATGGCGGACAGGGCGGTTTAGGGGATGTAGCTTTACACCCAGACTTTGCCAAAAATCACTGGATATATCTCAGTTATGCAGCCAAAGGGCAAGGCGGATCTGGGGCAGTGATTTCGCGTGCGAAATTAGATTTATCTAACCCCAATCGGCCAAAACTTACCGATATAAAGCAGATTTGGCAGCAAGTACCTAAAGTTTCAGGACAAGGCCATTATGGACATCGTATGCTTTTTGGCGCAGACGGTAAGCTGTGGGTCAGTTCAGGTGAGAGACAAAAGTTTGACCCTGCTCAAAACATGAAAAGTAACTTGGGTAAAATCTTGCGTTTAAATGAGGATGGTTCAGCGGTTGTAGATAACCCTTTTTATAAGCAAGACGGGGTCACTGCTGAAATATGGTCGCTTGGACACCGTAATCCATTAGGTATGGCTTTTGATCGTCAAGGACAGCTCTGGGTAGTTGAAATGGGGCCTAAAGGTGGTGATGAGCTTAACGTCATCGTAAAAGGTGAAAATTATGGTTATCCAATCGTTTCAAATGGAGACCATTATTCAGGTCAACCTATTCCCGACCATCACACTCGCCCAGAATTTAAAGCACCAGAAATTGACTGGACTCCCGTAATCTCTCCGTCGAGCCTAATCATTTACCGGGGCCAACAATTTCCTGCATGGAAAAATAAGGCGTTAATTGGCGGGCTATCTTCAGAAGCAATTATTGTGGTGGATTTAGAGCATAAACCCGTGAAAGAAGTACAAAGATTAGATATGAAAAAACGTATTCGTGGATTACATGAAGCACAAGATGGCTCGATTTGGGTCATTGAAGACGGCTCAAATGCGCGTTTACTGAAGCTAAGTAAGAAACCCTCTTAATGCGAACCAGCCTATAAATAACGGACGTGTCTCATAGATTCAAATTGTAGATTTCTGTGAGACACAATAGACTATAGTGAAAAGACGATAAAGCAATTTGAGATGTCAGACACCCATATTCCACTTCCTGAACGCCTGCGCCCGAGAGACTTGTCTGAAATTATTGGGCAAGATCATTTATTAGGTGAACATGCGCCCTTACGTCAAATGATTGATCAGGGGCATTTGCCTTCTATTATTTTTTGGGGGCCACCAGGCGTTGGTAAAACAACAATTGCTTTGCTTTTGGCTCAAGCGATAGATCGCCCATTTGTGAGCTTATCTGCGCTGAATACGGGCGTAAAAGAATTACGTGAAGTGATTGCAGAAAGTGGGGATTTACTGACACCTGTGGTTTTTATTGACGAAATTCACCGCTTTAATAAATCACAGCAAGATGCATTATTGGGTGCAGTTGAAAAAGGCAAAATTACCTTAATTGGCGCGACGACTGAAAACCCATCGTTTGAGGTGAATAGTGCGCTTTTATCTCGCTGTCAGGTCTATACCTTAAATAGTTTAGACAGTGAGGCAATTCAGACACTCCTCAATAATGCACTTCAAGCCGATAAATTCTTAAAAGAGCGTTACATTCATGTTGAAGAATACGATGCTCTCATACAATTTGCAGCAGGCGATGCTCGTAAGGCGCTTAATTTACTGGATTTAATTGCAAGTACGTTTGAGCCAGAAGTTGAAAACACGATTACCAATGCGGTGGTGGTGAAAGTCGCTCAGCAAAATATTGCGCGTTATGACAAATCGGGTGAGCAGCATTACGACCTCGTTTCTGCCTTTATTAAATCAATTCGTGGTAGTGATCCAGATGCAACCCTGTATTGGATGGCACGTATGCTCAAAGGCGGAGAAGATCCGGTTTTTATTGCAAGACGTATGCTGATTGCAGCCTCAGAAGACATTGGAAACTCTAACCCTAATGCGCTATTGCTAGCAGGCGAGTGTTTCCGCTCTGTACAAGCGGTGGGGATGCCTGAGGCTCGAATTATTTTGGGCCAAACCGCGGTTTATTTAGCAACGAGTGCAAAGAGTAATAGTACTTATTTAGCGATTAATAAGGCCTTGGAACTTGCTGAAAAAACGGCAAATTTACCTGTGCCTTTGCATTTGAGAAATGCACCAACCAAGCTGATGAAACAGCAAGGCTATGGGATTAATTATCTCTATCCTCACGATTACCCTGAGCACTTTGTGTTGCAAGACTATTTGCCACCTGAGTTAAAGGGAACCAAACTCTATGAATCTGCAAGAAACAAGCGTGAGGTTGAAGGTGAGCGCTTACAGCAACGCAGATGGCAGCAGGAACAATAGTTTATTTATGCTTCTGCTCTAGTTCTTCAGTCACTTGACCATAAATCAGTAGTGTAAATACACCTGTACCGCCAATAATATTGCCAATAGTGGTGGGGACGAGGAAAGTAAACAGATAGTCAGTAATGGAAGCCTCTCCTTGCCAGACGAGATAGGACATTTCTGTAGAACCCACCACTACATGGGTAAAGTCACCCAGTCCTATCAGATACGTCATGAAAAAGATGAGCAGGAACTTATTAGTAACTGAGGGTAACATCCAAACCAACGCTGCAATTAACAGCCCTGACATAATACCTTTGAGCATATTCTGGGTGGCAGAAAAGGAACCGACATGATGGGCGAGTTCATCTAGTGCTTTGTCAATATCTGGAGTAAACAGGTGAGTAGTTAAGAAAAACAAACTCGCCAACGCTGTTCCAATAATATTGCAGAGAATCACAATCCCCCATAAGCGGCCCACTGCTCGTAATTTATCGAAGGTAAAGGGTTTGAATAAAGGTACAACAGTGGTGATGGTATTCTCTGTAAAGAGTTGCATGTGACCCAAAATAGCGATCAGGAACCCAATGGTATAACCGATATTGGTGATTAAATCGGTCCAAACAGCATCAGTTGGGAGGTAAGAGGCAATAATCGCTTTAAATACAAATGAAAAGCTGATGACTAAACCCGCAGCAATCCCTGAAAAGATCAGTGCAGCCGTTGGACGATCCAGCTCTTCGGCACCATCGCGGCGGATAATTTCATAGACCAAGCGGGGTGACAGTTTTTCATGTTCTTCAACTGCCATTTTTTCACGCCAGCTTAAGGTTTTCTCGACCTTTTTTTCCTCTATTTCATGATCCATCAGGTTTACTCCTCACTGAATAAATAATTTATATTTCTTATTTTTATTTATTGATAAGGCAGTGCTTGGGATAAATCCAGTCGATTCCTAACAGCTTTATGTGTCTTTTTATAAATTGAATGTGAAGTTGCAGCAGATCATCAGCAATAAGATTAAAGAAATGTATAAGCCCTTAACGTACGGATCAGTGCCATATAGTCACCTTGGGAGGCTTTAGAAATAACAGATTCGACTTCTGCCTGACTCCAGCCTTGTTTTAAGGCGGAATTGCTAAAGTTAGTTAATAAGACCAAAGGATTTTCACCAAAAAGGATTGGATGATTCGTTAATCTCTTTTCAAGCTTAGATATTTCCATAGCTTTACCCTAGTTTTGACATTTAATTATTGTGAAGTGCTTAATGTTTTTTTAGATTTTAGTGTTTTAAATTGAGTTTGTGCAAGTGCTAATTTACTTTAATAGACAAATCTGTCTACTTTTTAATATCTCAAATAATTAAATATAAAAAAACCGGGCTAAAGCCCGGTTTTTCATGAAGTTTGAACGATTAGAGAGCAGATAAATCTACGCCTAAACGAGCAGCAACTTCTTCATAAGCTTCAACAACACCGCCTAAACCTTGACGGAAACGGTCTTTGTCGAGTTTCTTCTTAGAGTCTTTATCCCATAGACGGCAGCCGTCTGGAGAGAATTCATCACCAAGCACGATACGGTCATGGAAAACACCGAATTCAAGCTTGAAGTCCACCAAGATCATGTTGCCTTCAGCAAATAATGCTTTTAATACATCGTTTACTTGGTAAGTTAACACTTTCATTTGTTCTAATTGTTCAGCAGTCGCCCAACCTAAAGCAATCGCTTGAGATTCGTTAACCATTGGGTCGCCTAGACCGTCATCTTTATAGAACAATTCAAATGTAGGAGGAGTTAACTCTTTACCTTCTTCTACACCTAAGCGACGGCATAGAGAACCAGCTGCGTAGTTACGAATTACACATTCAACAGGAATCATTTGAAGTTTTTTAACAAGCACTTCAGTTGGAGAAAGCAATTTTTCAAAATGCGTTTCAATACCTGCAGCAGCAAGTTTTTCCATGATGAAGGCGTTAAAAAGGTTGTTCACCTTGCCTTTACGATCTAGTTGTTCGATTTTTTCGCCGTTGAACGCAGAGGCATCATCACGAAAGACTAAAATCAGATGGTCGGCATTGTCTGTTTCATATACAGATTTTGCTTTACCAGTATAGAGCAAGGTTTGTTTTAACATGAGGGAACCTTTTAAAAAAAATGCCTAGTAAACGACTAGGCTGGCCAATTTTGGTAAATCTGGTTTAACACTTCAGCAGCCACATCTGGGCTTGCAAAAGTGTTGTCTACATTAAATAGAGCAAGAGTATGACTTGAACCTACACCAGTAAGTTTAAGCACATAAGTATTGTCATTTACTTTAATCGTCGCCTGATTACTGCCTTGAGCGATGATGTTGTAATTTAAAGTACTTAATGTCGCTTTGGTGTATTGCCAGATCTCGGTCGTATTCCCATCAACTTTTAATAATGGGTTTTTATTACCGTCGGTCACAAGCTGAGGACGTCCAAGCGCAGTTGTCGTTTGAGCAGATGCATCTGCTGTTGCATTGTTACCTTGAGTTTGTTCAGGGCGTGGCAATGCAAAACGGTTACCGCGCTGGTTTTCAAACTTCGGCGCGTGCTCGATAGCGAGCTGGTCAACAGTTGGTGCAGGATACAAAGGTGTCGCTGGTCGTACAGTTGCATCGGCAGGATACTCAAGCGGGGCAAGTTGCTTGGCATTTTTATAATCTAAAGAGTGATTATTAATTGCGAAGCGACCACAACCAGCTAAACTTAAGGCTGAAACTGCAAGGACTAAACCAAGACGTAATTGCATCATAAATTGCTCTTATTAAATAATTCCCGCATCTTTTAGGGCATTGCGGAGAGGTTCGCGATATTGCTCAGCGAGAGGAGTGAGTGGTAAACGAATACCAGTATCAATCAGTCCCATCTCATGTAGTGCCCATTTCACAGGAATTGGGTTTGATTCGCAAAATAGAATATTGTGTAAATTTGCAATCTTATTGTTAATCGTCTTCGCTTGTTGTTCATCTTTAGCAATCGCAACAGCGCATACTTCACTCATTGCTTTAGGTGCAACATTTGCAGTAACTGAAATATTACCGTCAGCGCCAAGAAGCATGAGTTCCCAAGCAGTTTCGTCGTCACCTGAGTAGACAGCCATCTTGCCATTTAAAGCTTCGATTAATGCTTTACCACGAGGTACATCACCTGTTGCATCTTTAATACCAACAATATTAGGGATCTCTGCTAAACGTACAGCTGTGTCGTTTGCAAGATCTACACCAGTACGACCCGGTACATTATAAAGAATAAGAGGGAGTTCTACGGCTTCAGCAATCGCTTTATAGTGTTGGAATAGGCCTTCTTGAGTTGGCTTGTTATAGTACGGCGTCACAAGTAAAGCTGCATCCGCGCCAAGATCTTTCGCAGCTTTAGTTAATTCGATTGCTTCACGGGTTGAGTTTGCACCAGTACCGGCAATAATTGGAATACGTTTATTGGCTACACGAATAATTTCTTTAATAACCTGTGTGTGCTCTTCCATGCTCAATGTTGAGGCTTCGCCGGTTGTACCGACGGCTACAATACTGTTTGTACCTTGTTCTATGTGCCACTCAACCAGCTTCTCAAGACCCTTCCAATCTACACCGCCGTCTTTCAACATTGGTGTGACGATTGCGACGATTGAGCCTTGAATGGTCTGTGCTTGCTGAGTCATTTTTAAAAATATCCTATTTATCCATCCGAATCTGAGGTAAGAAAAACAAAATGTGGGATGGTTGCAGTATTTTGATTGTCCAGTTCTAACAATAACAGATTGTTGAATGACAATTATGCAAATTATGACTGATCAGACGCATAAGAACAATACGCCTAACGGATAATCGCGAGGTAAACTTGAGGAAAAGATAGGATGTTTTCATTATTGTCAGCTGAGAGAGGCTAGTAAATATAACAATAGAGCCTGATTCGACTGGACCTTACTTAATATGTACTTTTTTTATGGCAAGATAGAATGCAATTTTCCCGGTTGGGATTGAAGATGACATGAATATGAATAAACAACCACAAAATGCGGTTTTAATCGTAGTTGATGTGCAAAATGGTTTTACACCGGGTGGAAATTTAGCAGTTGTTGATGCCGATACAATTATTCCAACGATTAACCAACTTGCTGATTGTTTTGAAAATGTTGTTTTGACACAAGATTGGCATCCCGATAATCATATCTCTTTTGCTCAAAACCATTCGGGTAAGCAGCCATTTGAAACCATTGAACTCGACTATGGACCACAAGTGCTTTGGCCGAAGCATTGTGTGCAGGGTACTCAAGATGCCGAATTTCATCCGAATTTAAATATTCCGACCGCTCAACTGATTATTCGAAAGGGTTTTCATGCTCATGTTGATAGCTACTCGGCTTTTATGGAAGCAGATCACGCCACAATGACGGGTTTAACGGGTTACTTAAAAGAACGCGGTATTGATACGGTTTATGTGGTCGGAATTGCCACGGACTTTTGTGTGGCATGGACTGCCTTAGATGCAGTTAAACAAGGTTTTAAAACTTTAGTGGTTGAAGATGCTTGTAAAGCTATTGATCTGAATGGCTCGTTAGAACACGCGTGGCAAACCATGCAGCAACGAGGTGTTATCCGTATTCAATCGACTGATCTGTTGAGTGGGCGCTAAGTCTATTGGTCTAATATTTTAATTTTTAGGGATAGGAAGTATGTCTGCATTACTGCGCTTTACCCAATTTATTCAAAAAACTTTTGCCCTATGGGTTATTGTTTTTGCAGCACTAGCGTTATGGCAGCCTGAATTTTTTGTTTGGCTCAAAGCTTACATTCCATGGATTTTGGGCATTATTATGCTCGGCATGGGAATGACCATGACTGTAGACGACTTTAAAGGGGTATTACAAAGCCCTAAAGCTGTATTGATTGGGGTGGTTGCTCAGTTTGTGGTGATGCCCGGTTTAGCATATGTTCTATGTAAATTATTTAACTTACCGCCTGAAATTGCCGTTGGGGTTATTTTAGTGGGGTGTTGCCCCGGCGGAACAGCTTCAAACGTGATTACCTATATGGCCAAAGGTAACGTGGCTTTATCGGTTGCTTGTACATCGGTATCAACACTTTTAGCGCCAGTGTTAACACCAGCGATTTTTTATTTGCTCGCGAGTCAATGGTTAAAGATTGATGCAGCTTCGATGTTTATTTCGATTTTGCAGGTGGTGCTACTGCCTATTGTGGTTGGTCTGATTTTAAGAACGTGGCTCAAGCGTCAGGTCGAATCCTATATTCAAGTCATGCCATTAGTTTCAGTGATTGCAATTGTAGCGATTGTGGCAGCCATTATTGGTGGGAGCAAAGCAGCTATTCTTCAATCGGGTTTGCTCATTTTAGCTGTGGTGATCTTACATAATGGATTCGGATATTTATTAGGTTTTGCAGCAGCGCGATTCTTTAAATTGCCTTATGCGGACAGTAAGGCAATTGCCGTAGAAGTAGGAATGCAAAACTCAGGTTTAGGTGTTGCGCTCGCAGCAGTACATTTTGCTGCTTCTCCAATTACAGCAGTACCAAGCGCGATTTTCAGTCTTTGGCACAATATTTCTGGTCCTGCACTTGCGACTTATTGGGCAAGTAAACACAAACAAGACTAACTGTATAAACACAACATACATTAAATAAGAAGGCCAAACGAATAGTTTGGCCTTCTTATTTAAAGCATATTTTACGGGAGCTGAATTTATAACTGGTATGTCTTTTGCTTTGGATTGATGCACTAAAAATAACGTGAATATGAGTATAAATCGCAAAGAAAAATAAGGTATTTCCTAGATGAATCAGATTTTTAAATTATTTATTCCCATGCTCTCAAGCAATTTAATTCTAGTTTTAAGTGGTTTGATTGATCTTGCTTATGTAGGGCATTTTAGCAATGACCATGTCGCCGCATTATCGGTGACCTTATCTTTATATACAGTGATTTATGTCATTGGGATGGGTATTCTGCAAGGTGTGATCCTCAAGCTCTCGGAAGCTTATGGTTGCCATGATATACCCCATATTCGTCAAATTTTTATTCAAGGCATTTGGCTGATGTTATGTTCGGCATTGGTGAGTATTGGCTTGCTTTACTTGTTCCGTGATTTACCAAAATTGTTCGGTGCATCTGAACATGTCGTTTCAATTACTAAAAACTGTATTTGGGCTTTGGTATTTATTTTACCTGCGCATTTACTGATGCGCTTATTTACAGCTTTGTCTCAGGTCACTGAAAATGCGCATAAGGTTTTACTATCAGATAGCATTTTCTTCATTCTTAAAATTATTTTGTCCTATCTTTTGATTTATGGGGTCGCTTTATTTTCAATTCCACCACTCGGTGCGATAGGGGCTTTGTTAGCCACTCTCATTGTACGGTGGTTTATGTTGGCTGTTTATTACCTGTTTTTCCTAGAGAAAGGATACATCTTTACTGAACATCCAGAACGTTCGGTTGAAGATAGCCGACAAAGTCTTCGGATGATTTTAAAAATAGGGATACCCACTGCAATCATGGCATTGATGGACGTCGTTGCATTTTGTTCGGTTGCTATTCTGATTTTACCTTTTGGGAGTGTGGTGTCAGCAGCCCATCAAATTGTCGCGAGTACTGGCGGCTTCATGTTTATTTTCCCTTCATCAATTGCCTCGGCTTATAGCATTTTGGTGTCACGATCTATGGGCAGCGGCAACATAGAAGAAGCAGACAAAATTGCCAGACAAAGTATATGGGTAATTATGGCAGTGAGTGGCAGTCTGTCCCTGTGTTTATGGTTAGAGCGGGACTTAATTGTCACGTTCTATTCAGATGATTTGGCCGTGCAGATTTTGGCTGCATCCTTGTTGTTGATTGTGTGTCTGTCTCACTTTCTAGATGGCTTAATGACGTTATTGACCTCTTTGTTGCGCTGTTGGGATGTGTCAATTTTACCGATGCTAATTTTCTTGGTCGTAGTGCTGGGTTGCGGATTGGGTGGTGGTTGGTGGATGGCCTATAAAGGCCTGCATTGGCAGGATATCTCGATTTCTGCGATGGGAATTTATGGTTTCTGGTGGATGGCCGCCCTGAGTTATTTAGTAGCTTGTCTATTAAGTGCCTTTTGTTTCCATTTTAGAAAGCAATTAAGAGGGTTTTGATTAAGCAGACAACCATTAAAGAGGATGTTCTACTAACCAATCTTCAATCTCATTTTCAGAAATTACCTTAAAACCATGGCGCTGTAACAGTGCTGTGGTAATTCCAGTTCCAACAATTTTTTCGCCTTGAAAAGTCCCGTTATAAATTTTTTGACTGCCGCAAGAAGGGCTATTTTCTTTTAAAACCACACAGCTTGCTTTTATTTGCTGTGCAATTTCTAAAGTGCGGTAAGCGCCTTTTAAATATAAGTCGGTTACATCTAAACCAGATGAATCGGTAATTTTTGCTTGGCCATCAAGTACATCTTGACCTGTTCCGCCCACAATTTCTGAGGGTAAGCGAGGAGTAGTAAAACCGCCTAATAACTCTGGGCATAATGATTGGGCTTTTTTATTGAGTAATAGTTGCTTAAGTAAAGTATTTGGACAAGATTTACCATCATATCGAACAGGTTCACCAGTTAAACAGGCGCTGACTAAGATCATAAGTTTTCCTAAATCAAATGGATGGTAGGGCTTATTGTAGAAATCATAAACAAAATTTGAAAACTGACCATTAATTTTAAAATTACTTCATTTAATATTACTAAAATTATGCAATTCATAATTAAGTTATGTATTGCATAATTTAATTGTTTTTAGTAGCATCTAATTCAAGGTAAATGGCCAATGGAGATCCAACAAGGAAGTTGGTCTCCATAAATCTATAAATGATTTTTAGGAAAAGACGATTTTTAAAGGTTTATTGAAAAATCTCAATCGTACTTTTAGATAACAAAGGACAGTGTGTATGGAAAACAAACACCACATGGAACGGAAATTAATCATCAAAGGCTCTACGCTCATCATATCTTCATTTTAATGATTCGTTTTTTTCTCATAGGATGCGTTGGGTTAAGGCATTTTGACGGTTCAAATACTCACCCAATGATTACGTATTCTATAGAGAAAGGAGCTGAGTTCATCAGCAATAGAGATAAACGGAACAGGTAATCACCAGAGGGAAACTAGATGGATATTTTAGAGAACCCATTAGAATTATGCGGTTTTGCATTTATTGAGTTTGTTTCAAAAGAAAATGAATTAGATCCAATTTTTGAAACAATCGGCTTTTCAAAAGTAGCCAAGCATAAATCGAAAGAAGCGTACTTATGGCGTCAAGGAAATATCAATATTATCCTGAATTATCAGCCAGAATCTTATGCTTCATTCTTCTTTAATGAACATGGTCCATCTGCTTGTGCGATGGGTTTCAAAACACGTGATGCAGCAAAAGCTTTCCAAAAAGCAGTAGAGCTTGGCGCTGAACCAATGTATTCAAAAGTTGGGCCAATGGAGCTTAACATTCCGGCAATTAAAGGTATTGGTGGCATGCCGATCTTCTTGGTTGACCGCGATATTTATGAAAATGACTTTACTTTCTTTGATGATGCTCAAAGACACCCCGTAGGTGCGGGCTTAAATGAAATTGACCATTTAACTCATAATGTCTACAAAGGCCGTATGGAGTATTGGGCAAACTTCTATGAAAAAATCTTTAACTTCCAAGAAATTCGCTACTTTGATATTAAGGGCGAATATACGGGCTTAACGTCTAAAGCATTAACAGCACCAGATGGCAAGATCCGTATTCCATTAAACGAAGATTCGGACAAAGGAAACGGCCAAATTGCAGAGTTCCTTTCTGACTTTAATGGCGAAGGTATTCAACATATCGCGTTTATTTGTGATGACTTAATTTCGACTTGGGATAAGTTAAAAGGCCTTGGTCTGAAATTTATGACACCGCCGCCAAATACCTATTATGAAATGCTACCAGAACGTTTACCTGAGCATGGTGAGCCGACTGAAGAGTTAAAACAGCGTGGTATTTTGCTAGATGGCAATACTAAAGATGGTCAGAAGAAACTGTTATTGCAAATTTTCTCTGAAAACATGATTGGTCCAGTCTTCTTTGAATTCATTCAACGTAAAGATGATGACGGTTTTGGTGAAGGTAACTTCAAGGCATTATTTGAGTCGATTGAACGTGATCAGATTCGCCGTGGTGTTTTAGAAACTAAATAAGCTGAGCTTTATTCCTGATAAAAAACCAAGAGTTTGATCTCTTGGTTTTTTTTATTGCTGTTGATTAGCGACTTTTAATATATTGATTGATGAGTTTCACTTCATTTTTTAAGATTTCAATCGTTTTACTGTGAGGGTCGACTGGTAAAAACATTTCGCTATCCAGTGCGACAATACAAAATTCAATGCTCTGGTTTGAGTTAAACACAGGTAAACCCACCGCATTAATTCCTGTCAGTAAATCACCTTTTGCTGCCGACATTTCTTGCTGGCGAATGCTTTCTTTAAGCTCTGTAAACGCTTCCCAGTTTTGTGGTGCGATGTTTAGACCAAGCTCTTGATGTTTCTGCCATTCTGTTTCCATTAAGGGGCGAACAAAATGCTCTGGAAGATAAGAAGCAAATAAACGTCCCGCAGCAGAATTGACTAAAGGCATAATTGAGCCGACTTTAGTGACAATCGAAATAGGATGGTTTGATTCAATCGATTGAACAACCACAGGGCCTTTAGGCGACCATTTACTAATTTGTATGCCGCAACCAATTTTGTTTTGTAGGTCGTAAATTAAATGCTGTACCAGCTGTAGTGTGTCGCTATGCTGAACACAGTTGAGACCTAAGCGCCACGCCTGATCACCTAAAGCATATTGCCCATCATCAAGTTGTTTTGCATATTCCATGCGAATAAGGCTGACCAGATAGCGATGCACTTTGGCAGGATGCATTTCTAGCTTGCTCGATAGGTCTTTGAGAATAATAGGTTGATTGTGCTCTAAAAGGGCGTTTAGTACAGATAAACCGACTTCAAGTGATTGAACCCCCCCAGATACTTTTTCTTCAATCATTTAAATACCCTTAATAAAGTTACTTCAGCTGTTAAACAGTGACGATCAAAACATAAATTGAAATTGCTGCGATTTGCATCATGCCTGAGCCTAGTAAGAAATAGAAATCACCTTTTTCTATTAGCGAAATTGGCATGTTTAATAATCAACAATTTTTCTAAAATCCCGACACTCTTATTTATAGCGCGTTTTTCTAGAAATTTAGCAGTTTTAAATAATATAAATCGGCATTGATACAGAACCGTTCATTTAAACAATTCTAATCAATGCCGACTTTTTAGTTTGCTCTTTTTAAATTAGGTTCCTAACTCTGCTTCATGTAAGAAATGAGTGTGGTGTGGAGCACGTTTGGTTTTGCTCCATTCCTCTAGCATTTCAGCTTTCATTTCTTCAGTAATTTTTGCAATTTTTTCTTCAGCATGCGCATCGTTATAAGTCAGTTCTAAACGATGGCCATTTGGATCGAAGAAATAAATTGAGTGGAAAATGCCATGGTTGGTTACGCCCAAAACTTTCACGCCATTTTCTTCTAAATGTTGCTTCGCAGCCATTAGAGCATTTAAGTCTTCAACTTCAAAAGCAATATGTTGTACCCATTGAGGGGTATTTTCGTCTCGGCCCATGTCTGGTTGAGTTGGCAATTCAAAGAAAGCCAAAACGTTGCCTTGACCTGCATCTAAGAATAAATGCATGTAAGGGTCAAAGGCTTTAGTTGAAGGCACATGGTCTTCAGCAAAAGCTAAAATGAAGTCCATGTTGAGCATTTTTTTATACCACTCAACAGTTTCTTTCGCATCCTTACAACGATATGCAACGTGATGTATTTTTTTAATGGCAAATGTCATATTAAAACTCCTTTTTACTATTCCCAATCTGGTTGTTGTTCTGGCGCCGCGTTATAGAAGGCTGGGATAGACAAACAATGGTGATAAATCGATTCAATTTTTGGAAACGCAGATAAATCAATCTTGAAGCGTTTCGCGTTGTAAACCTGTGGAATCAGACAGCAATCTGCAATTGTTGCTTCATTTCCAAAGCAAAATTGTCCGTTTGAATCTTGGAGTAGCTGTTCAAGATTTTGAAAGCCTTCAATAATCCAGTGCTGATACCAATAATTTTTTTGTTCGTCCGAAACATTTAAGTCATTTTTTAAATATTTCAGTACGCGTAAGTTGTTTAACGGGTGAATATCGCAAGCGATTGCCTGGGCAAAAGCACGAATTTTGGCTCTCTCTTGCACATTGATTGGAAGTAGTTTGGTTTCTGGATATTGCTCATCCAGATATTCCAAAATACTTAATGATTGAGACAAGGTTAAATCGCCGTCAATTAAAGTCGGGACTAGAGCACTGCGGTTTAACTTTAAATAGTCTTCGCTTTGCTGTTCGTTTTTTACCAGATGAACCGGAACAGTCTCATAAGCTAAACCTTTAATGTTTAGACCAATCCGTACTCTGTAGGCTGCAGAGCTACGAAAGTAACTATACAGCTTCATAGTCTGGCTCCGAAGTTTCTGCAAAGTCGAACGTTAATGCAGGAAGAACCGTATTTCGAACTTCACCGAAGCCAATGCGAATACCATTTTTCTCACAGTGACCTTTCATAATGAGTGTATCGCCGTCTTGCAAGAAACCACGAGTTTCACCATTGGCAAGTGTTAAAGGCTTGGTGGTGTTCCATGTAAGCTCAAGCAAGCTACCATACGAATCTGGTGTAGAACCTGAAATAGTACCTGAACCCATTAAATCGCCAACCTGAACATTACAGCCGCCAATGGTGTGGTGAGTGAGCTGTTGAGACATAGACCAATACATATATTTGAAATTGGTTTTGCAGATCACATCAGCTTGTGCCGATTTCGGACTTTGAATTTCAACACTCAAATTAATGTCGTAACTGTTGGCGATATTTTCTTGTAAATAAGCTAAAGGTTTAGGCTCTTGTTTTGGACCTTCGACTTTAAATGGCTCAAGTGCTTCAAGTGTTACCACCCAAGGTGAGATGGCACTAGCAAATGATTTTGAATTGAATGGACCTAGAGGCACATATTCCCATTGCTGGATATCGCGTGCTGACCAGTCATTGAGTAATACCATTCCAAAAATATGGTCCCACGCATTTTCAATCGAGATCGGTTGACCAAGCGCCGTTGGTTTACCAATAACAAATGCTGTTTCAAGTTCAAAATCGAGTTTACGCGATGCAGAAAAAACTGGGCGCTCTTCATTTGGAAGTTTAATTTGTCCAGAAGGACGCACAACTTGAGTGCCGCTGACTACAACAGAGCTAGCACGGCCGTTATAACCAACAGGCAATTCAGTCCAGTTTGGCAGTAAAGCATTTTTTGGGTCGCGGAACATACAGCCCACATTGGTTGCATGCTCTTTAGAAGAATAGAAATCGGTATAACCAGGCACCTGAAGAGGTAAATGCAAAGTAACGCTGTCTTGTTTAACTAAAACTTCTTGGCGTAATGCTTCATTTTCTTGAAGTGTTAAATTTTCAACTGAAAGAAGAGACTGTAACGTTTTACGAACTTTTGACCAGTTGGCTTTGCCAGACTCGATAAATTTATTCAGTGTCGGTTGATTAAAGTATGTATCTTGTTCTGAGAGTTTTAAAAGACCGTGCTTTTCAAGAGCAGCGAGATCAATCACCCAATCACCAATAGCTACACCAACCTGACGCTCGCCATCAGCTGTTTTGCTAAAAATACCATAAGGCAAATTATGAATAGTGAAATCTGATTGAGGTGAAACTTCAATAAAAGAGTTTAGTTTTTGTTCCATTTTCGCGTCCTTGTCTTTATCTCGGGTCTTATACAAATAAAAGTTCGGTCTAGGACTGAGCTACTCAATAAGTTTTTAACCTTTGCTTAGATCATCTGTCTTATGAGTTTGATATAGACCGAGCACAACCAATTGCTTCATGTCTCTATAATACTGAATTCATCAAATTACGCAATACATAATTTAATTACACATTTCATAATAATTGTCATTTCTTGTATTTTCTGTTTTCATTCGCGGTCATGAGAAAAGTCACGCAATTATTTTTTCATGAATATCTATGAAAGTTTGATCAATTTATGATATACGTAATTTATTGGAAAAAAATTACGTGACACGGATGAGAATAATCATATGTCAGCACAAGAGCAAGGAAACCTGAAACATGGTTTGAGTAATCGGCACATCCAGCTTATTGCATTGGGTGGGGCGATTGGCACAGGGCTTTTTCTTGGTATATCACAATCGATTAAATTAGCAGGTCCATCGGTCATCCTCGGTTATGCCATTGCAGGATTTATTGCTTTTTTAATGATGCGTCAGCTTGGTGAAATGGTGGTTGAAGAGCCAGTTAGTGGTTCTTTTAGTCATTTTGCCTATAAATATTGGGGACCATTTGCAGGGTTCATGTCAGGATGGAACTATTGGGTACTCAATGTGCTCGTCTGTATGGCAGAACTAAGTGCAATTGGTCTTTATATTCAATATTGGTGGCCGCAAATCCCAACGTGGGCATCTGCTTTAACCTTCTTTGTCTTAATTAATGGCATTAATTTGCTACATGTTAAGTTTTTTGGCGAAATGGAATTTTGGTTTTCTATCGTCAAAATCTTGGCGATTCTTGCAATGATTGGTTTTGGTTCATATTTACTTGCAACAGGCACGGCAGGTCCACAAGCAAGCATTTCGAACCTTTGGGCACTTGGTGGTTTCTTCCCATTTGGTGTTGAAGGCTTAGTCATGGCAATGGCGGTCATTATTTTTGCTTTTGGTGGTATCGAACTTTTCGGTATTACTGCGGCTGAAGCACGTGACCCTGATAAAACTTTACCTAAAGCTGTGAATCAAATTATTTACCGTATTTTGATTTTCTATATTGCGACACTTTTTGTTTTATTCTCGCTATTCCCATGGAACCAGATGGCACAAGGCGGTAGCCCGTTTGTGATGGTATTTGCTTCTTTAGATAGCCAAGGAATTGCAACGTTATTAAACTTTGTGATTTTGACTGCTGCTGTTTCAGTTTATAACGGTACAAGCTATTGCAGCAGCCGTATGCTATTGGGCCTTGCACAACAAGGAAATGCGCCAAAAGCATTTGCACACATTAATAAACGCGGTATTCCAACCAATGCAGTGATCCTTTCTGCTGCTGTGACTATTTTATGTGTATTGTTAAATTATATTTTCCCTGAAAAAGCATTTGGTTTACTCATGATGCTCGTGGTTGCAGCCATTGTGATTAACTGGGTTGTAATTTCATGGACGCATTTAAAATTCCGAAAATATATGCAACGCCAAGGGCAAACAACGAAGTTCCCAAGCTTCATGTATCCATTTAGCAACTATTTATGCATCGTATTTATGTTGGGCATTTTAATTGTGATGTCTTTAACACCAGATATGCGTGTTGCGGTCATGATGATTCCTGGCTGGATCTTATGTTTGATGGTGGCTTATCAATTTAAACGCCGCAAACTAAAAGCTGAGCAGTCTTTAACTGCTGTAGAAGCCGATATTTAATAACAGCGTAAGTTGTAGGTATCAAAAGGACGTATCTCATACGTCCTTTTTTATTTTTAAAATTTAACAACAGAAATTAAAGGACTTTATTATTGTTATAATATAACATTTGTTCAATTTAATGATGAGCAGTCTTCCCATTTTTGGCGAAGATAGAGCATATTTATGAAACGTTATTTAGGTTTAATTTTATTATCTCTTACAGCGTGTAGTACTCAAACGCCCAAGCCAACAACTCCTCTATACACCCACACTTTGCCGCAGCCTAAAAAAACAGTGGTCAGGATAAAACAACAACCCGAAGATTATGTGGCTTGGATCGCAACTGCAGATCACGGACAGTCTGTACAAGCTTATAAGCAATTTCTTAAGCAAAAAGGGCTTGCCAATTTGGTTCCAGACCATGAGTTATTACGCTCGGCTCGCGATTGGCAAAAATGTGGAGTTGAACCGTATGCGGTGCCACCAAGAGAGATTTGGTCCAACATCGTTCCGACGCTTAGCATTTTAAAAGCATTGGTTGACGATGGGGTAATTAACGATTTTGAAGTGACATCGGCCTATCGAGCTTTATCTTTAAACCGTTGTGCAGGTGGTGCAGATGCTTCTCGACATGTCTTTAATGCAGCGCTTGATTTTCGAATTGGAGCAGAACAGCCTACCGATTTAGACCAGTTTAATATTCAACAAACCAAAACCAAACTTTGTCAGTTCTGGGAAACCAAGGGGCAAGCACTTAACATGGGGCTGGGTGTTTATGCTTCGGGACAAATTCATATTGATAGCCAAGGATTCCGTTCATGGGGACCTGACCATCACTATAGAACCTCGATTTGTCAGTAACTATAAAAGCAATTTTTTCAAAGACTAAATGAATGGGCTTAAATAAAACTGGAATAAAAACTTGATCAATAGTTATGTTATAACATAACATTATTGTGGTTTAGAAATAGATTACGCTTGTGATCTGGCCATATTTAAATGGCCAGCCATGATCAGTTTAAATATTATTCAAAGAGATCAAGCCATGCGCACTGCAATCGCCAACTCATTTGCCAAGCTTCCCGTCACTGTTTTATCTGGCTTTTTGGGTGCAGGAAAGACCACATTACTCAACCATATTTTAAATAATCGTGAAGGCCGCCGTATTGCCGTGATTGTTAATGATATGTCAGAGGTGAATATTGATGCAGCATTAGTACGCGAAGGTGGGGCGGAACTTTCAAGGACAGATGAAAAACTGGTTGAAATGAGTAATGGCTGTATCTGTTGCACGCTACGAGAAGATTTACTGGTTGAGGTTAAACGTTTAGCTGATGAAGGACGCTTTGATCAATTGGTGATTGAGTCAACTGGCATTTCTGAACCGTTGCCTGTTGCAGAAACCTTTACCTTTGAAGATGAAGATGGAAACTCTCTCAATGAGTTTGCTCGACTCGACACCATGGTTACTGTAGTCGATGCTTTTAACTTTCTTAAAGATTACAGTTCAATCGACTCCCTGCAACAACGTGGTGAGTCCTTGGGCGAACAAGATGAGCGAACTGTGGTCGACCTTCTTATTGACCAGATTGAGTTTTGTGATGTGATTATGCTGAATAAAATTGATTTGATTGATCAGGTTCAGCAAGACCAACTCATCGCAATTTTAAAAACTCTAAACCCGCGTGCTCGAATTGAAATTGCTCAATTTGGAAAGATCGCTTTAGATAAAATCTTAAATACACAGCTATTTGACTTTGATGAAGCCGCACAAGCACCGGGCTGGTTAAAAGAGTTACGTGGAGAACATACGCCAGAGACTGAAGAGTATGGAATCAGTAGCTTTGTTTACCGCGCGCGTCGACCTTTCCATCCAGAACGTTTTTATGATTTGGTGCAGGCTGAATGGCCGGGTGTCGTTCGTTCTAAAGGCTTTTTCTGGTTGGCTGCTGAACCGACATTGGCTTATTCATGGTCACAAGCAGGTGCGATGGCACGACATGGCTTGGCAGGCTATTGGTGGGCGGCCGTTGCAGAAGAAGACTGGCCGAGTGACTTAGACAGCATCGAACAAATTAAAAAGGTTTGGGACGCTCAAACAGGTGATGCACGTCAGGAGCTGGTGTTAATTGGTATGCAAATGGATGAGCAAGCTTTAATAGAACGCTTAGACCGTTGCTTGTTAAGTGATGAAGAAATGGCTTTAGGACCACCAGCTTGGCAGAACTGGTCTAATCCTTTTAAACAAGAAGATGAAACCATGTTGATTGCTTAATTAAAAAAGCCCCTGATTTAAAGGGGCTTTTTTTATGATTTGTCTTTAATAAAAATCTTTCGAATGTAACTGTTAAGTGGGGTGGAATAATATTTTTCAATTGCTGCGCTGATAATAAAGGTCAGAACCAAATAGCCAATTAAAAGCATAATTTTGATGCTAGAGTCGGTTTGAGCCGGAACAAAAGCAACTTTCATAAGACCCAGCACAACCAGATGAAACAAATAAGTTTCATAACTTCTTTGCCCCAACCAAACCATGATTTTTGTAAAGAGGTTATGCGCTTGTGTTCCAGAAGGATGTTGAAAACACAAAATCATTAAGCCTGTGGCAAGAGCAAATAAGCTAATACCCCAAGTACTCACTTCTTTAATTGGTGCATATAAATAAAGAGCGACCATACTCAAAATAATCAACCAAGAAAGAGGTTTTTTATAGTGCCAATTTGGCTGATATTTATGAGAAAAAATCGCAGTTAAACAGCCAATTGCTATACCATCAAAGCTCGAAAAATAATGATATAAATAAGCGCCGCTTTCTTCTCCAAAATGGAGAGACCTAAAATAAGGTCCGTATAAAATGACTCCAATCAGTACAGCAATAAAGACCTTATTACTACGCGTGAACAGGCACAATAATGGAAAAACAAAGTAAAAAACTTCTTCTACAGAGAGCGACCACAACACGCCCAAAGCATAGTTTACCCAACCGAATTTAATAATCAGGATGTTCATCCAGAAGGTTAAAGCTGCAAATATGGTTAAAGGATAGGAAACCTCAATACCATTGGGTGCTTGGTTCATAAAGGGTTTTAAGTCAAATGAACCAAGTATGCTTACCCCTAAAATGAGTAATATCAGACACGGTAAAATACGGGCTGCTCGGCGGATATAAAAATGCTTGAGGTTAATTGCGGAAAATTGTTTATCTCTTTTTAAAGTGTGATGGGTGATTAAAAAACCCGAAATCACAAAAAACATGGTGACGCCATAATTTCCGTTTCTTGCGATGACTGTGCTAAATGCTTCACCTAAGAAATCAAAACCTAACCATGTATCTTTAAGTTTATAGGGAATATTAAAATGATGTAAAAGAACCAAAAGGATAGACATTCCTCGAAGAATATCTATTTTATAATTACGCATTCGATGTGCTTCCAGTTTTATTAATATACTGTGTGGCTGAAGAATACTATCGATCAGTTATTTTAAATAAAAATTTTAAGCAGCATTTCGTAAATCAGAAAAGACGATACTTTTTACATCCTTGAGTTGAGCACGGGCATAGCAGAAATAACTATTAAATAAATATTGATAAAGCCTTTATATATTTGAATTTCTCTACATAAAACTTTAAATTAGCTCTTATCGAGCTATGTTTATTTTTTAAACTTTTTAAAATCTATTTAATTCATAAATTAACATGTTGTATGTGGTTGTATATACATAGCATGTCAACTAAAATACCTTTTTGCCTGCCGCCTTTTTGAGTATTTGTTATGCCCAGAACATCAAAACAAGAACATGCTGAGCTTTCGATTGAAGCTGATAGTCCAGTTCCTTTATACCAACGCGTCAAACAGCTAATTTCACAAAAAATTTATGAAGGCTCGTGGGCTGTAAATAAAAAAATTCCTTCGGAAAGTGAGTTGGTTAATCAACTCGGTTGTAGCCGTATGACTGTAAACCGTGCGCTTCGTGAGTTAACGACGGAGGGCCTACTTGTTCGAATTCAAGGCGTTGGTTCGTTCGTAGCTGAAGGGCAAGGCCGAACTGCACTTTTTCAAATTAATAATATTGCCGATGAGATTATTGCACGAAACCATAAGCACCACGCTGAAGTTTTAGTCTTAGAACAAATTTATGCAAATGCAGAGCAAAGCGTGTTAATGCAAACTCGCGAAGGGCAAAGATTATTTCACTCGATTATTGTGCATTATGAAAATGATGTACCTGTTCAGGTCGAAGATCGTTTAGTCGACGCAGCGCTCATTCCAGATTATCTACAACAAGATTTTAAAACCATTACCCCAAATGCTTACCTCATGGCAAAAGCACCTGTGTCCGAAGGTGAGCATATTGTTGAGGCAGTTTTAGCATCTCCTCAAGAGTGTAAATGGTTGAAGATTACCAAAGCTGAGCCGTGTTTACTGATCCGTCGCCGCACATGGTCAAACAAGCAATTGATTTCAAGTGCGCGTTTGATTTATCCGGGCAGCCGCTATTATCTCGAAGGGAAATTTAACCCATGATTGAATTGATCAGGGCCGATCAATATACAAAAATGCTTTGGAAAAATGGTGCGGGTTTCACTTTAGAAATTGCTCGAAGCCAAGGGGATGCTGATTTCGATTGGCGTATTTCGATGGCAGATGTGACCACTTCCGGGCCATTTTCATTATTTCCTAATAAGCAGCGAATTATTAGTGTGCTTGATGGAAAAGGCATGGTGCTGCATGTCGATGATCTTCCTGCCAAAACGCTGAACCAAGGCGATATTTTTGCTTTTCATGGCGAAAGTCAGGTTCAAAGTGAACTGGTAGACGGGGCAATTCGAGATTTAAATTTAATTTATGATCCTGCAAAGTTTCATGCTCGTTTTCAGTGGTTGAATGATGCAGCTGAGCAGGCATTTATTAGCTCGGCAGATCTGATTTTTATTTTTAATCAGGGTGATGAAACACAAGTAAATGTGGATGATCATTCCGTTCAGGTTGCTGCTCACGAGACGCTAAAAATTGAGAGAAATGCTGGCGTGACATCGATCAGTTTTCCCAAAAGACAACTCAAAAGCTGCTATGTCATTGAGTTAATTCAAGGATAAAACAATAGAATTTACTACTTAAAAAGCACGTGTCGATTTAAAAGACATGTGCTTTTTTTATACCTAATATAAAAATAAATTAATTTAATTCATAAGCTTATTCAATTTTTTTAAAAAAATATGAGTAACCCTCTTCACGCCGTAAAATATTTGTGTAGTATATGGATGTATATACAAGTTAATACATTACTATACAAATGCAGAAACAAGTGATGTTCTGCTGATGTAAGCTCAAAGGAAGGAGTCCGCCTGTGACAACAACGACAACAAAATTTCGTGATGTAGAAATTCGTGCACCACGTGGCACTGAATTAACGGCTAAGAGTTGGTTAACTGAAGCCCCATTACGTATGTTGATGAATAACCTTGATCCGGACGTTGCAGAAAACCCGAAAGAGTTAGTTGTATACGGCGGTATTGGTCGTGCAGCACGAAACTGGGAATGTTTCGACAAAATTGTAGATACTTTAAAAAATCTTGAAACTGATGAAACTTTATTAGTTCAATCAGGCAAACCAGTAGGTGTATTTAAAACTCATAAAGATGCACCACGCGTTTTAATTGCAAACTCAAACCTTGTACCGCACTGGGCAAACTGGGAACACTTTAACGAATTAGATGCAAAAGCACTCGCAATGTACGGTCAAATGACAGCGGGTTCTTGGATCTACATCGGTAGCCAAGGCATTGTGCAAGGTACTTATGAAACTTTCGTTGAAGCTGGCCGCCAACATTACAATGGTGATTTAAACGGTCGTTGGGTTCTTACTGCTGGTTTAGGCGGTATGGGTGGCGCTCAGCCTTTAGCTGCAACACTTGCAGGGGCTTGTTCTTTAAACATCGAATGTCAGCAAGCAAGTATCGATTTCCGTTTACGTACTCGTTATGTAGATGAGCAAGCAACTGATTTAGACGATGCTTTAGCGCGTATTGATCGTTACACCAAAGAAGGTAAGGTCATTTCAATTGCGCTTCATGGCAATGCTGCAGAAATTTTACCTGAGCTTGTTCGCCGTGGTGTACGTCCTGACATGGTAACCGACCAAACAAGTGCACACGATCCACTCAATGGCTACTTACCAGTAGGCTGGACTTGGGATGAATACCGTGAACGTGCCAAAACTGAACCAGAAGCTGTTGTAAAAGCTGCAAAACAGTCGATGGCGAAACACGTACAAGCGATGCTCGATTTCCAAAAAATGGGTGTTCCAACATTTGACTACGGTAATAACATCCGTCAAATGGCGAAAGAAGAAGGCGTAGAAAACGCTTTTGATTTCCCTGGCTTTGTACCTGCTTATATCCGTCCATTGTTCTGCCGTGGTATTGGTCCATTCCGTTGGGCAGCGCTTTCTGGTGACCCAGAAGACATTTATAAAACAGATGCTAAAGTTAAAGAATTAATTCCTGATGATGAACATTTACATCACTGGTTAGACATGGCACGTGAACGCATTAGCTTCCAAGGCTTACCAGCGCGTATTTGTTGGGTTGGTCTAGGCTTACGTGCAAAACTTGGTTTGGCATTTAACGAAATGGTTCGTAGTGGTGAATTATCAGCTCCAGTTGTGATTGGTCGTGACCACTTAGACTCAGGTTCAGTTGCGAGTCCAAACCGTGAAACTGAAGCAATGCAAGATGGATCAGATGCAGTATCAGACTGGCCTTTATTAAACGCTTTGCTTAATACTGCGGGCGGCGCAACTTGGGTATCTCTACACCATGGTGGTGGTGTAGGTATGGGCTTCTCTCAACACTCAGGCGTTGTGATTGTGTGTGACGGTACAGATGAAGCTGCTGCACGTATTGCTCGTGTACTGACCAATGACCCTGCAACAGGTGTTATGCGTCATGCCGATGCCGGTTATGAAATTGCGATTAACTGTGCGAAAGAGCAAGGCTTAAACTTGCCAATGATCACGCAATAAAAATACATGGAAGAACTGGCGGTGCTTTTTGCAATTGTGAAAAGCACTGTCTCAGCAGAATATAGTGCAAAAAATTAGGAAGCCAACATGGAATTACTGATCCAACCGGGAAAATTAACCTTAGCTGATTTACGTCAAGCTTACCTCAACCCGATTAAAGTTAAGTTAGATGAAAGTGCGTCAGCTGCAATCAACGCAAGCGTGGCTTGTGTAGAACAGATTGTAAATGAAGGGCGTACAGCTTACGGCATTAACACAGGTTTTGGTTTACTTGCTTCAACCAAGATTGCTCCTGAAGATTTAGAAAAATTACAGCGTTCGTTAGTTCTTTCCCATGCAGCAGGTGTAGGTGAAGCACTTGATGATGCAATGGTTCGTTTAATTATTCTATTGAAAGCAAATAGCTTGGCACGTGGCTTCTCAGGTATTCGCCGTAAAGTCATTGATGCTTTGTTGGCTTTAATTAATGCTGAAGTTTATCCGCACATTCCTCTTAAAGGTTCAGTCGGCGCTTCAGGTGACTTGGCACCACTTGCACATATGTCTTTGATTTTACTTGGTGAAAGTAAAGCGCGTTATAAAGGTGAATGGTTACCAGCAGTTGAAGCTTTAAAAATTGCAGGCTTAGAACCAATTTCTTTAGCAGCGAAAGAAGGCTTGGCACTTTTAAACGGTACACAAGTTTCGACTGCTTATGCTTTACGTGGCTTGTTTGAAGCTGAAGATTTATTTGCTGCTGCGACAGTTTGTGGTGGCTTAAGTGTTGAAGCAATGCTGGGTTCACGCTCACCGTTCGATGCACGTATTCATGAAGTACGTGGTCAACGTGGTCAAATTGATGTTGCGGCGGCTTATCGTGACTTATTGACGGATTCGAGTGAAATTGCACATTCACACGAAGACTGTAGCAAAGTTCAAGATCCCTATTCTTTACGTTGCCAACCACAGGTGATGGGTGCATGTCTAACTCAAATCCGTCAGGCTGCTGAAGTTTTAGAAATTGAAGCAAATGCGGTATCTGATAACCCACTTGTTTTCGCAGAACAAGGTGATGTGATTTCTGGTGGTAACTTCCACGCAGAACCTGTAGCAATGGCGGCAGATAATTTAGCATTGGCAATCGCAGAAATTGGTTCACTTTCAGAACGTCGTATTTCGATGATGATGGACCGTCACATGTCACAGCTTCCACCGTTCTTGGTTGCAAATGGTGGTGTGAACTCAGGCTTCATGATTGCTCAAGTGACAGCAGCAGCTCTTGCGAGTGATAACAAAGCACTTGCACATCCAGCGAGTGTTGATAGTTTGCCAACTTCAGCGAATCAGGAAGACCATGTATCAATGGCTCCGAATGCAGGTAAACGTCTTTGGTATATGGCTGACAACGTTCGTGGCATTTTAGCTGTCGAATGGTTAGGCGCTTGTCAGGGTCTAGACTTCCGTGAAGGCTTAAAAAGCTCGCCTAAACTTGAACAAGCTCGTAAAATCTTGCGCGATCAAGTTCCTTACTACAGTGAAGACCGTTTCTTTGCTCCTGATATTGAACAAGCAAGTGAATTACTTTCGAGTGGCTGTTTAAACGAGTTACTTATTCCAAAACTACTCCCTAGTTTATCTGAAGTGTGATTGATAAAACGGTCACATGGAGTGGCCGAATCTAACTAAATTTCCTCAAGGATTGGAGATTATAATGTCACAAAACTCCACACTACAGCGGGGATTGAACACCCGCCATATTCGTTTCTTGGCATTGGGCTCAGCAATTGGAACTGGGCTTTTCTATGGTTCGGCTACCGCCATTAAAATGGCGGGGCCTTCAGTATTATTGGCGTATATCGTTGCAGGGATTGCAATTTATATCGTTATGCGCGCACTGGGTGAAATGGCTGTCCATAACCCAGTATCCGGTTCATTTAGTCACTATGCATCACAATACATTAGTCCTCTGGCAGGTTTTACGACAGGCTGGACCTATGTTTTTGAAATGGTGATTGTTGCGATTGCCGATGTCACCGCTTTTGGTATTTATATGGGGTTCTGGTATCCCGATGTACCACGGTGGATCTGGATTTTATCCCTAATTATGTTCTTGGGTGCTATTAACCTGATTCACGTTAAAGTCTTTGGTGAACTCGAATTCTGGCTTTCCATCATTAAAGTCAGTGCCATTGTTGCCATGATTTTAGGCGGAATAGGGTTAATGTTCTATGGCTTCCACGCTGACCATAGCAGTGTGGTACCGGGTATTCAAAACTTATGGATTTATGATGGCTTTATGCCGCATGGCATTGCAGGCTTAGTTGCATGTTTATCTGTGGTTGTATTTGCTTTCGGTGGTATCGAAATTATCGGTTTAACTGCTGGTGAGTCACAAGACCCTAAAACCACTTTGCCAAAAGCAATTAATGCTGTTCCAGTACGTATTTTACTTTTCTATGTACTGACCATTTTTGTTTTGATGTCGATTTTCCCATGGAATCAAATTGGTAGCCAAGGTAGTCCATTTGTACAAATTTTTGAAAATTTAGGCATTAAATCTGCTGCGAATATTCTAAATATTGTGGTGGTGACTGCTGCGATTTCGGCAATTAATAGTGATGTATTTGGCGCTGGCCGTATGCTTTATGGTATGGCAAACCGTGGTCAAGCACCTCGCATTTTCCAAAAATTATCGCGTAATGGTGTGCCTTGGATGACTGTTGTGGTTATGGCTGGCGTGCTGTTAATTGGTGTGGTGTTGAACTACCTAATTCCTGAAAATGTATTCATGATCATTGCATCAATTGCGACTTTTGCAACGGTTTGGGTATGGCTCATGATTTTACTTTCGCAAGTTGCGATGCGCCGTAAATTATCTACTGCTGAAATTAAGGCACTGGATTTCCCTGTATGGGGTTGGCCAGTTGCACCTGCGTTCGCGATTGGTTTTATGGTGTTTATTTTAGTGATGATGGGTTATTTCCCTGATTCACGTCCTGCAATTTATGTCGGAATAACATGGCTTGCACTCTTAACTATTGCTTATCGCATATGGGTAAAACCACAGCAAAACTTGGGAAAGGAAAGTAATCCTATCCAGCAAAATGTTGAGATAGAAAGCTAACAAATGAACTGCCCAATGGTTTAACTATTGGGCAGTTTTGAGGAAAGGCTCATGAAAAAACTTTGGCAGAATTGCCACATTGCGACCATGCAAAATGGGCAATACTCCTACATTGAAGATGCTGCAATTGTCACAGAAGGGCATCTCATTCAGTGGATTGGAAAACAACAAGAACTTCCTACCGATACATATTCCGAAACAGTTGATTTAAACGGTGCTTGGGTGACCCCAGGGTTCATCGACTGCCATACGCATAGTGTATTTGGTGGCAACCGTAGTGTTGAGTTTGAAAAGCGCTTACAAGGTGTAAGTTATGCTGAAATTGCAGCAAGCGGTGGCGGTATTGCTAGTACAGTACGTGCAACGCGTGAAGCAAGCGAAGAACAACTATTAAATTCAGCACTTAAACGTATTCGTTGCATGCAACAAGACGGTGTAACGACTATCGAAATTAAGTCTGGTTACGGACTCAACTACGAAAACGAGCGCAAAATGCTGCGTGTGATCCGTCAAATTGGTGAAGCTTTACCAATGACGGTCAAAAGTACCTGTTTAGCTGCTCATGCTTTACCGCCAGAGTACAAAGACCAAAGCGATGCTTATATCGAGCATATCTGTACAGAAATGTTGCCTAAACTACATGCTGAAGGTTTAGTCGATGCAGTTGATGCGTTCTGTGAGCATTTAGCATTTTCACCTGCTCAGGTCGAACGTGTTTTTAAAACAGCACAATCATTGGGTCTACCCGTTAAGCTTCATGCTGAACAGCTTTCATCGCTAGGTGGCTCAAGCTTGGCAGCACATTATCATGCTTTGTCGGCTGACCATTTAGAGTACATGACCGAAGATGATGTCAAAGCAATGGCAGAGTCGGGTACGGTTGCTGTGTTACTACCGGGCGCCTTTTATCTATTACGTGAAACACAATATCCACCGATTGAAAGTCTCATTAAACATGGCGTGCGTATTGCGCTTTCGAGTGATTTAAATCCGGGCACATCTCCAGCACTTTCTTTACGTTTAATGCTCAACATGGGCAGTACGTTATTCCGTTTAACGCCTGAGCAAGCATTAGCTGGTGTCACCATTCATGCTGCACAAGCACTTGGTTTAGAGCAAACACACGGCAGTTTGGAGCAGGGTAAAGTCGCTGACTTTGTGGCTTGGGATATTGAGCATCCATCTGAAATTGTTTACTGGCTTGGCGGCGATTTGCCTAAGCGAGTCGTTCAGCATGGACAAGAAGTTATTTTTTAAACGGTGTCACATGAATCACACATTTAAATGGCAAGGTCGCCATGATGGCGAGGGTGAAGCACACCAACGTATTCACCATATTATGAATAAAACCCAACATGCTGAATTTGCGCTGATTGGTTTTAGCTCTGATGAAGGCGTGAAACGTAATAAAGGCCGAGTCGGTGCTGCCGATGCGCCAGATGCAATCCGTAATCAGCTTGCCAATTTACCTATTCATCGTCCAGTCAGTATTGTCGATTTAGGTACAGTGACCTGCGAATATGACAATTTAGAGCAAGCCCAAACCGAGTTGGCGGAGCAAGTCGCAACCAGCCTACAAAATGGTTTAAAACCGATTGTACTTGGTGGTGGACATGAAGTTGCATTTGGCAGCTTTAGCGGTATGTTCCAATATGTACAAGCCCACACGCCAGATAAAAAAATAGGCATTATTAATTTCGATGCCCATTTCGATTTGCGTGAAGCAGAGCATGCCACTTCTGGAACACCTTTTTTACAAGCAGCGCGACTTTCAGAACAGCATCAAAAACAATTTAATTATTTATGTATTGGGGTCGCTAATCACGCCAATACTAAAGTTTTGTTTGATACAGCCGATGCGCTAAATTGTTCATATTTACGCGATCATGAGGTTAATATTTTTAACCTATCAAACGTGCTTGCAGCGGTTGATGCTTTTATTGAAAAAGTAGACTATTTGTACGTTACGATTGATTTAGATGTCTTCACGGCTGCGGTTGCACCAGGGGTCAGTGCACCTGCTGTAAAAGGAATTGATTTAGCCACTTTTGAAGCAATTTTTAAGCATATTCAAGAGACTGGGAAAATCAAACTTTTAGATATTGCTGAGTGCAATCCAAAATTTGATTTAGACAATAGAACAGCAAAACTGGCTGCGTATATTGTTTATCAATATTTGTTTTCTTAAGAAACAATTTTTAATGTAGAAATTCAAAAGTGCACTGAGATTGCTCATGTGCACTTTTTTAAGTTTCTGAACCATTAAAGTCAGCTACGAAATATAGATAGCAACTATAAATAATTTAATTAAAAAGAAAATTAATTTATAAAATCATTGAGTTAAAAAATACTCGATTTTTACATTATTTTATATGCTGCTTGGCACGTAATTTGTTTTGTCTTTATTTTAACCTTCGTTAAATATTTCTGGATAATTAAATGAAAAACAGAACCTTACATTTTGCTTGTATCAGTGTTTTATTTTGGATGTCTCATTCTGCTGATGCTGCAACCCCCGAAATAAATACAAATACCATCGAAAAATCACAATCTAAACAAAACAGTGATGTCTCTGTTCAGGTGAAAGCTTTAAACCAGCTTTTACAAGAACAGTGGGAATATACTTTGAAAAATAATCCTGAAACTGCAACGACATTAGGCGATTTACGCTACAACAATCGATGGACCGAGGTTTCAAAAACTCAGATCGAGAAAGATAAAAAAAGTACTCAAAATTTTTTAAAACGTTTTGAAGCAATTGATAGCACGGGGTTTTCAGCAACTGATCAATTAAATAAAGATTTAATGATTTATCAGTTGAAAGAAACACTTAAAAATTATGATTTGAAATTGTATGAGATGCCTTTTAATCAAATGTGGGGGCTACATTTACAATTTCCGGGATTTATTAGTGCAATTCCATTTAATAATGCTAAGGAATATCAAGACTATATTGCTCGTTTAAAACAAATCCCACTTATTCTTGATCAAGGTATTCAGTTAGCAAAACAAGGACAAAAAGATGGTTTAATGCCACCGAAATATTTACTTGAAAAAGTGGTGAAGCAGGTTGATAGCATTGCAACTCCTGCAGGGAAAGACAGCGTGTTTGCTTCTCCATTAAAGCAATTTCCAAAAAACATTTCGAAAGCAGAACAAGAGCGTCTAAGCCGTGAAATACTACAGGCCATAGATCAGAATGTTCGGCCTGCTTATCAAAAACTCGGTACGTTTATTCAGAAAGATTACTTACCCTATGGACGACAACACGAGGGTATCTGGAGCTTGCCAAACGGTGACGAACTCTATCGCTTTTATGTAGAAAACAATACGACAACCTCGGAAAGCCCTGAAAATATTCATCAGCTCGGATTGAAAGAAGTTGCTCGTATAGAAGCGGAAATGCTGAAAATTGCTAAAGCACAAGGTTTCAATGACTTAAAAAGTTTCCAACAATCCTTAAAAACAAATCCCGCTGTTTTCTCAAAATCTCGTGAAGAAATTTTAGAGATTTATCGGGGATATATTGCCCAAATGCAACCAGAGTTGCCGAAGCTGTTTGGTTTATTACCCAAAAATAAAGTCGAAGTTTTACCTGTAGAGCAATATCGAGAAAAAGAAGCGGCAGGTGCGGAGTATCACCAAGGCACGCCTGATGGTTCACGCCCCGGACAGGTATATGTGAATACTGGAGACTTCTCTGAACGTTCAAAAATATCCATGGAAGCGACTGCTTACCATGAGGCAATTCCCGGCCACCATATGCAGATTGATATTGCCCAAAACCTGCCAAATTTGCCGATGTTCCGAAAGCAGCCTAACCACACTGCCTATATAGAAGGATGGGCACTTTATGCAGAGCAGTTGGGTAAAGATGTTGGTTTCTATAAAGACCCGCTTTCAGACTATGGAAGACTATCGAGTGAGTTGTTCCGTGCTTGTCGTTTAGTGGTGGACACTGGCGTACATTATAAAAAGTGGACACGCCAACAAATGATTGATTTTATGCGCGAACACTCAGCTTTAGATGAACCTGATATTCAGGCAGAGACTGATCGATATATTGCTATTCCCGCCCAAGCATTGGCATACAAGATGGGACAACTAAAAATTTTAGAGCTACGGGAGCTTGCGAAACAGGAGCTTGGAGATCGTTTTGATATCAAAGCGTTCCATGACATGATCTTAAATGCAGGAACACTGCCTTTAAATATATTGGATGCACGTATTAAAAATTGGATTAAGGAACAAAAAGCGGCAGCTTAAAACAAAATTCAAAATTTAGATCAGGTCCTCATTGGGCCTGATTTAAAAACAGAATATAATAATAAAAAATATATTTTCGAATTTGAAAATGGAAAAAAACCTAAAAGAATATCAGGCTATTATTTTTGATTTAGATGGCACCTTAGTCGACTCCTTTCATTTTTTTCTAAGCGTTTTAAATCAACTTTCCGCAAAGTATAAGTTTAAATCTGTAGAGCTACATGAAGTAGAGCAGTACAAACATCTTTCACCAAAAGAAATTATGAAAGAGATGAATGTTTCTAGGTGGAAACTACCTTGGATTGCCAAAGATTTCATTCGATTAATGAAAGAAAGAGACCAAGACGTTTACATGTTTGAAGGTATGCGGGATCACTTAATTGAACTGCATAAGCGGGGATATACGCTCGCAATTATTACTTCAAACTCTAAAGAAAACTGTCAAAGTATTCTTGGTACAGAACTATGTGAACTTTTTAGCCATATTGATGGTGGCTCGTCTATATTTGGCAAAGCTAAACGAATTAAGCATGTTCTCAGCATTTTGGATGTAAGTAAAAACCAAGCCATTTATGTCGGCGACCAAACCACGGATGGCGAAGCTGCACATAAAGCAGGCATTGATTTTGCTGCGGTAGGTTGGGGGTATACATCGGCTGAAAAATTAAAAACCATTCAGCCCAAAGTCGTGCTAACAGACTTAGCAACCATGAAAGAATTTTTCTAAATATATGAAATGCAGGACAAACCATGAATAACAATAACAACCCGATTGGAATGATTGATTCTGGTTTAGGTGGGTTGTCTCTCTTTAAGCATATTCGGCAGGCCCTTCCGAATGAAGATATTATCTATTTCGCTGACTCGAAATATGTCCCATATGGAGACAAAGAAAGCGACTGGATTGTTTCACGAACCACTCACTTAATCTCAAATCTTATAAATGACGGGAATTGCAAAGCGATTGTGGTTGCTTGTAACACCATGACGGCTGTAGCGATTGAAACGATTAGAGCACAAATTAGTGTTCCACTTATTGCCATAGAACCAGCGGTAAAACCTGCTGTAGCCATCACAAAAAGTAAGCATATTGCGGTTTTGGCAACTGCCACTACGGTTAGGGGCAAAAACTTAAAAAGTTTAATTGAAACATATGCGCAAGATATTAAAGTCTCTTTAGTGCCTTGTATTGGTCTGGCCGAAAAAATTGAAACGGGTAAAGCGCATACAGCGGAAGTTAAAGATTATTTAAAAAATATTTTGGCGCCGTTGGTCGAACAAAAAGTCGATACGATTATTTTAGGATGCACCCACTATCCGTTTGTTTCAGACACGATTCAGGAAATTGTAGGTCGTGATATACAAATTATTGAGCCTTCGGAAGCTGTAACAGCGCAATTAATTCGGCAGCTCAATCAATATCATTTAAGTTCTGAAAGTCCAAATGAAGGAAATCATATTATTTGGACCAGTTCAGACCCGTTGGAAGTTGCAGACGTGACTTTTTCTTTATTAGGTACGCATTTACCCGTAGAAACTACTGGTTTTTAAAGCCAAGAAAAACGCCTAGCCCCATAAAAATGAGTCCACCCATAACTGACATAGATTTTTGGGGCTTCTTCGATTTAGTTAATTTTTGGCTAATGTAATTGGCTAAAAACACACAAACCACATCAGCAGAAACAAAGATTAGATTCACTATAAGCCCCAGAATGATGAATTGAGACCAAACTGGAAAATCTAATGAGGTATTAATAAATTGGGGTAAAAATGCGATATAAAAAATAGCGGTTTTAGGGTTTAAAACTTCGACCAGAATGCTCTGCTTTAAAGATAATTGACCATTTTCAACATTTTGCTGAACAGTAGGGGACGAGGTAGATCTAATTAATTTAATGCCTAACCAAACTAAATACAAAGCACCTAAAATCTTAATAATATCATAGAGTTTTGGAATAATTTGAAAGATGGTCGTTAAGCCTAAAGAGGCTGCAATGATATGAAAACAACCTCCTAAGAAAATTCCAAATGCTGCCATCAAACCAGATTTTCTGCCGCGAGAAAGCGTCTGTGCAGCCGTATAAAGCATTGCCGGACCCGGGATATAAGCAAAAATAATTGTAGTAATTAAAAATGTAATGAAAAGCTCTAAAGAAATCATGTTTTACCTATCTTATTGTTACTATTTTTGAGTGAATTTTAAACAATTTAAAGTATATGAAATTTATAAGTATTTCAATTTTATAATCAGATTTATGGCTATAAAAACTCAAAATAACTTGATCTAACTTTTAGAGTCACTGTCAAAAAATCTCAATCACAAAACTCTAAGCTTAGAGCACCTAGATTAAGATATTTTTTATACTTAACTTTTCTCATCTTAGACGTATTTATATTAATTATTAATTTAAAATTAACGATCAATCTATTTTATTAACCAAATATATAACTCAATTTTAAATTTAATTAAAAACCATGAAAATAATAAAGAGGATAATATTATTTAAATATTAATAAAATTATTATATTTAAAATTTTTTATTAAAATAAATTGACGTAATTAAAATCACCGATTATTATCTCGTTGCTGGCCTACATTGCCAGACGGTTTTGACAGACCGTAAGTCCCCATAGCGGATTATAGTTCTACTATAAGTCGTTAGACCCTTGCGTCCCCTTTCTTTGCGGTAGGACGGAAGGGGGACGCCCCGTGCGTGCTGGTCTCTATGGGCACCAGTCTGTCAACCCTCTTTCGTTCTACCACCATAAATTAATTCGCGGTGATCTGGTGGTAGGACTCCATTTTTAAGGAGTTGGCCATGCCACAATTTAAACTCATTTTCTCTCTTATTTAACTATTTTATTTATTTAAAATTTGGGTTTCTTTAACCTGATTTTTTAAATTTATAAATTATTTTTATTTTAAAATCTTAATTATTTTATTTTCCTATTTTTGTGGGAGGATTAATTATTATTTAAAAAATTATTTTAATATTTAAGCGAATAATATTTCTGTTTTATTTAAAGATATAAATAATCATGAGAATAATATGAAACTTCATAAATTTATATTGTTTTTAAACCTTGTGGTCGGTGCTTACAGTATTACAAATGATGATGCCAATGCTCAGCAGGAATTTAAAAGAATTTGCTTGTCAGGTGAACACATGCAAGCCAGTTGTAATTGTGTTTGCCAACAGCTCGCGCAAGTGTATTCACCTCAAATCGTGCAACGTTTAAAACACACCAGTTTGCAAAGTCCTGTTCTCCCACAGGACTTTGCCCCTAACTTGTTCAGCAGCATTCAACGCTGCGATAAAACTGAAATGGGCTAAGTTCGCTTAGCTCCTTTATCTCTGTGTCGCAATGCTCTCTCAAACTTTAAATCAGCGCAAAAGTAAAAGTCCGTTGTGACACAGGGTCCTAAGCAGAGTTCTCTATTTTCTTTCACGGGAAAGGGGCTGTGTAGCCATATGAACGCAATAAAAAAAGCCCGATAGGCAATTAATGCGTATCGGGCTTTCTAATCAACAGAAGCGATCTACACCCTTTATGGCATAGAAAGCATGTCTGATTATTATTCTACAGTTACTGATTTCGCCAAGTTACGTGGCTGGTCAACGTCTGTACCACGTAATACAGCAACGTGATAAGACAACAACTGAACTGGTACGCTATAAACGATTGGTGCAAGCCATTCGTTTACTGCTGGAATATGCACAACGTGTTGACGGTCTTTTCCATTGATTCCGCTATTTTCATCAGCGAAAACGAATAATTCACCACCACGTGCCTGAACTTCTTCCATATTTGATTTTAGCTTATCAAGCATTTCATCATTTGGAGCAAGAATGACGATCGGCATTTCATTATCAACAAGTGCTAATGGGCCGTGTTTTAACTCACCAGCCGCATAACCTTCTGCATGAATATATGAAATTTCTTTTAGCTTTAATGCACCTTCTAATGCGATTGGATAATTCGTACCACGACCTAAGAATAAGCAGTGATTTTTTTCAACGAATAATTCAGACAAACGCAAAATTTCTGGATCATGTTTAAGCGTATCAAGAATAACTTTCGGGCTGTGCCATAGCTCACGCGTAATTTCTTCAAGAAGAGCAGGGCTAATACGTTGTTTCACTTGACCAATTTTCAAGATTAACAACATAAGCGCAGCGAGCTGAGTCGTGAACGCTTTAGTTGAAGCAACACCAATCTCAGGACCAGCAAGAGTCAATAAGTGATGATCAGTTTCACGAACCATTGAAGACGTAGCAACGTTACAGATAGTCAAAGTCTGAATATCGATATTGTTTGCTTTCGCACGTTTTTGAGTTTCACGTAGTGCCGCTAAAGTATCAGCAGTTTCACCTGACTGTGAAATACAAATATAAAGTGTATTTTCAACAATTACAGGGGTGCGATAGCGGAATTCACTCGCGATTTCAACTTGGCAAGGCACGCCAATCAGTTGTTCAAACCAATATTTCGCAATCATTCCTGAGTGGTAACTTGTACCACAAGCAATGATTTGTACGCTTTGAATTTTGTTGAAATCTGCATCAGCATTTTTCAAGAAATCATCACGTAAGCTATTGCCATCAAGCGCTTGAGAAATTGTTTGCTTGATTGCTTCTGGTTGCTCATAAATTTCTTTGAGCATGTAGTGCTTGTATTCACCTTTTGATGCACTGCTTACGGTTGCATCAAGCTCTCGTACTGGACGTTCAACGCGTTCGCCATTTGCGAATACTTCAATTGAAGTGCGAGTAAGACGTGCAATATCGCCTTCTTCTAGGTACATAAAGCGGTTAGTCACTGGTAAAAGTGCAAGTTGGTCTGAACTAATAAAGTTTTCACCAATACCTACACCAATGACTAAAGGTGAACCTTCACGTACAGTAATGAGTTCATCTGGATAATCGCTGTGGATAATACCTAGCGCGTAAGCACCTTTAAGCTGAGGTACAACAGTTTCAACAGCATCTAAAAGGCTATCTGTGCTTTTTAGTGCTTCAGCAACTAAGTGTGCAACAACTTCAGTATCTGTTTGAGAAGTAAAAACGTAACCTAATGCTTGAAGGTCGTCTTTTAATTCTTGGTAGTTTTCAATGATACCGTTATGTACAACAGCAACCTTACCCGACATATGTGGGTGAGCATTATTTTCAGTTGGTTTACCATGTGTTGCCCAACGGGTATGCGCAATCCCGATAGCCCCTGTAAGCTGGTGTTCAGCAACTGCATCGGCAAGATTAATAACTTTACCTACACGACGCTCACGTAAAATTTGTTGGTTATTCAGTAAAGCAACACCCGCAGAATCATAACCGCGGTATTCAAGACGTTTTAAACCTTCAATTAAAATCTCGGTTACACAACGCTCTGCAACGCCTCCGACGATACCACACATACTTCAATCCTCTTATTTTTTAACCTTTTGGGGACGTTGATAATTTGCTTTTGAAATTTGTTGCGCACGTTCAAAGGAGAGACTTTGTTCGGCTACATCTTTCGTAATCACAGAACCCGCACCAACTGTTGCGCCATTCCCAATGGTCACCGGAGCAACCAGCGAGCTATTAGAACCGATAAAAACGGCATCGCCAATAGTGGTTTTGTGTTTATTTGCACCGTCGTAATTACAAGTAATAGTACCTGCCCCAATATTTGATTCAGCACCGATTTCTGCATCACCTAAGTATGTGAAATGGTTAGCTTTACTACCTAGTCCAATCGATGTGTTTTTAACTTCAACAAAGTTGCCAATATGCACTTCATTTGCCAATTTAGCACCTGGGCGTAAGCGTGCAAATGGTCCAATTTGAGCATTTTCGCCTACAACTGCGCCATCAAAAACGCTGTAGGCCTGAACTTTAGTGCCTGCTGCAATTTTGGTGTTCTTTAAAATACAGCCAGCGCCGATTTCTACAAAATCACCAAGCTCACATTCACCTTCAATAATAACATTGATGTCAATACGAACGTCTTGTCCAACTTTTACAGAACCACGTAAATCAAAGCGTGCAGGGTCAAAGAACATTACACCTTGCTGCATGAGCTTTTTGACTTGCTCTTGTTGGAACTGGCGTTCTAAAGCTGCAAGTTGTAAGCGGTCATTAACCCCTTCAACTTCAAAAGCAAGCTCTGGTTCAACAGAGGCAACTTCTAAGCCATCTGCAATTGCCATTGCAACGATGTCAGTTAGGTAATATTCACCCTGTGCATTTTCATTTGAAAGTTTAGGCAACCACTCATGAAGTTTTGCGTTGCTAACACAGTAAATGCCTGTATTGAATTCTTTAATTTGGCGTTGTGCTTCGTTTGCATCTTTATGTTCAACAATGGCTTGGATTTTGCCATTTTGGCGCACAATACGGCCATAACCTGTTGCATCATCTACAGTAAGCGTAACTAAGCCAATTCCTGTCTGAGTCGATGCATCTAATAATTTTTGCAACGTATTTGCATTAATACATGGTACATCGCCTGATAAAATCAGTGAAACACCTTCTTTAGGAAGTACAGGTAAGGTCATTTGTACTGCATGACCTGTACCAAGTTGTTCAGCTTGCTCAACCCATTGAACATTTTCTTGGGCAAATGTTTGTTGTACGCGGTCACCACCATGACCATAAATCGTAATAATATTTTTAGCTTGTAATTGTTTTGCTGTTTCAATGACATGCCCTAATAGTGGGCGACCTGCTAAAGGTTGTAATACTTTAGGAAGCTGAGAACGCATACGCGTTCCTTTACCAGCAGCAAGAATAATGACGGTAGTTGACATGAATAACTCTAATGATTAAGTCAAATGGATAATAATTAGTGTACAAAGAGCAGCCCATACACCGGCAATAATATCGTCAAGCATAATACCAAAACCACCATGCACTTGACGATCAATAACACGGATAGGCCAAGGTTTCCAAACATCGAAAATTCGAAATAATATGAAGCCGACGATCACCCACATCCAGTTCATTTGTTGTAAGTAAATGAGAGGAAGAAAGGTAATAGATTGCCCTGCAAATTCATCCCACACAATTCGACCATCATCGTGTACATTTATGACTTTTGCTGTTTGACCACAAATATAAATCCCGACCAAAGACATGATAATTATCGCGATTAAGCTTAAGTTAAATCCAAGCGATAACCAGATCGGAACGAAGAGTAGGGCAAAAGCAGAGCCAAAAGTACCAGGGGCTTTAGGTGCGAGACCAGATCCGAAACCAACTCCACAGAAAACGATGCAGCGGTTGAACCAAGACATGTCTTTAAAATGAATCGGCGGCTTATGCAAAGTGTTGGTATCCATGAATTTGCAATGGGTAATCCGAACCCAAATGCTCAAAAGTTAGTTGTGTTTGCTCAACGATCTGTCCGATCATTGTAAACTTAATGTCTAGTTGTTTTTGCAAAAGTTTTTCATAATTTTGCGGTGTTATTGTAAAACATAATTCGTAGTCATCACCACCAGCTAGCGCATATTGCCAACGCTGCTGTTCTGGTAGTTTCTCTAGCGTTGAATCAATCGGTAACTTTTCTAAAAATAACCGAGCACCGACCTTTGAAGCTTTTAAAATATGGCCTAAATCTTGGGCTAATCCATCAGAAATATCAATCATGCTAGAAGCAAGGCCCTTTAACTGTTGTCCAAGCTGACAACGTGGTGTTGGGTAGTCTAGTCTTTTTTGTAATGGATGACCTGGGTGTTGTAAACCATATGCTGCATCTCCAACTTGACCGCTCACACACACATAGTCACCGACTTTTGCGCCTGAACGTAACACCGCTTGTCCAGCTTCAATCCAACCCATAGCCGTCACGGTAATGGTCAGATGTGGACCTTGGGTCGTATCTCCACCAATGAGAGCAACACCAAATTGATTACAGCAGTCATAGATTCCCTGACTGAATCCTTCGAGCCATTCATGGTCAATGGTAGGGAGGCTTAACGCAAGTAAGATACTATGGGGTTTAGCACCCATGGCAGCAATATCTGAAAGATTTACAGCCACACTTTTCCAGCCAATTGCATGCGCTGAGGTATTAAGAGGAAAGTGACGACCAGCAACTAGTGTATCTGCACAGATCACCAATTGTTGATTTTGGGGAGGGGTGATTAAGGCTGAGTCATCTCCAATACCTAAGGTGACATCTGTGTAAGATTGTCTGTTAAAGTATTGGTCAATAATAGAAAACTCAGCCATATCAACTTCAAACCTATTAGTTTGCTTGTTGTTTTTCAGCACTACGTAGTGTTGAACTTAAACGATCTAAAACGCCATTAATGTATTTATGGCTATCTGCTCCACCAAAGTGTTTGGCGAGTTCAATGGCTTCATCAAGAACTACACGATAAGGTACTTCTAAATGATCACGTAACTCATAAGCACCTAAACGTAAGGTTGCGAGCTCTACACCATCAAGTGCACTAAGTTCACGGTCAAGTACCGGAATGAGTAATGCATCAAGATCATCGCGCAGTGCAATCACTTGCGTTAGTAGTTCGTGATAGTAATTTAAGTCTACCTTGTGCATGGCATTTTCAGCACGAGTACGTGCTTCGATTTCATGTACAGGATTGTGACTCATTTGCCACTCATAAATACCTTGTACAGCAAAACGACGTGCTTTGCGTTTTGCTGCATAAGCGGCTTGCAGTGTTTGAGACATGCTTTAAATTGCCTTTAATAAATTAACCATTTCAATTGCAGTTAAAGCAGCTTCGCTACCTTTGTTTCCTGCTTTTGTACCTGAACGTTCGATGGCTTGCTCGATGCTATCAGTAGTTAATACACCATTGATGACAGGCAAGCTGCTTTCTAACGCGACTACACCTAAACCTTTTGCACATTCACCAGCAACGAAGTCAAAGTGTGGTGTGCTACCACGAATAACTGCGCCAAGTGCGATGATTGCATCAAATTGATTTGATGTAGCTAATTTTTTAGCAACAATCGGGAGTTCCCATGCGCCAGGAGCATGAATAACAGTAATGTTATCTTCATTTACACCATGACGTTTTAATGTGTCGATTGCACCATCCAATAAGTGTTCAACAACAAAACTGTTGAAACGACCCACTAAAATCGCATAACGACCTTCGCTTGCGAGATGTAATAAACCTTCAATACGGCGAATTGCCATAGCAACCTCGATTATTTCGTTGTGATTTGATCAGCAGTGACATATTCCACTACTTCTAAATTAAAGCCAGATAAAGCATTGAAACGTAATGGTGAGCTAAGAAGCTTCATTTTTTCAACACCTAAGTCACGCAAAATTTGAGCGCCTACACCAATGGTTTGATATTGATGTGAAAGTGCTGCATTGGATTTCACCGGTTTTGGTTTATTTAAATCATCCAACGCTGGTCCCAAGTCTTGCAAATGATCTTGCCCGATCCAGACTAAAACACCGCGATCACTCGCTGCAATTGTCTGTAGTGCACGGTCTAGATTCCACGCAGGTTCACCATCAGCTTTATTGAGCTTAAGTAAATCGCGAATTGGACTGAAACCATGTACACGTACTGTTGTAACACCTTCTTTTGGCTCGCCTTTGACTAAAGCCAAATGGATGTCCGGGTTACCAATCTCACGATAACGATAGAGTTCAAATGAACCATATTCTGTTTGAATCGTTTTTTGATCCAGACGTTCAACCGTTTGCTCATTGGTCATGCGGTAGTGAATCAAGTCCGCAATTGTACCAATTTTTAAGCCATGCTTCTCGGCAAAAATTTCTAAATCTGCACGGCGCGCCATTGTGCCATCTTCATTGATGATTTCACAAATGACAGAAGCTGGTTCAAGACCTGCTAAGCGTGTTAAATCACAGCCCGCTTCAGTATGACCCGCACGATGTAGAACACCGCCTGGCTGTGCCATTAACGGGAAAATATGGCCCGGTTGCACAATATCACTTGGCTTTGCATGCGCTGCGACAGCAGCTTGAATTGTATGTGCACGCTCTGCTGCTGAAATACCAGTTGTAATACCTTCAGCGGCTTCGATTGATAAGGTAAAGTTTGTACTATGCTGAGCACCGTTTTGGTCAACCATCAACGGAAGGTTTAACTGCTTACAGCGCTCACGGCTTAACGTTAGGCAAACTAGACCACGTGCATGGGTAATCATGAAGTTAATATCTTCAGGACGAACATGCGTTGCTGCAATGACAAGATCACCTTCATTTTCGCGATCTTCGTCATCCATCAAGATAACCATTTTGCCTGCACGAATATCGGCGACAAGATCTTCAACACGACTCAGCGGCATTCGCTCTCACCTTTTTTTGTCGTTAGACAATTTCTATTTAATAAATTTTGCATAGTTTACGCTGTTTAGAGAATTTTGCCTATGATTCTGATTTATCCAACTTTGCAACGAGATAGAATAGATCCAGCTTTATTTATACAAATAAATCATAAGAAAATGGAATAATTTAAAATAAAAACAAGGAATTTAAATAAAAAAAACCTAGCCAAAAGGCTAGGTTCTGATGTGCGCAGGTATTTTTTATGAAGCTGCACTGCTTGGACTATCATTTTGTGGGATTGATTTTTTTCCCATCAAAATCTCAGTGCGAATATTTTGAGCAAGTTCAGCGCACTCTGCATTCATGCCATTGATCATAAATGCATGACGAGTCATCACATTGCTTGGGTTTGGCATTGCAACAAGTTGATAGCTGTCTTGAATTGCCTTAAGTTGATCATTCTCAAGATATAAAGCAGATTCTTTCGCATGAAGATGCTGTGCTAAACGTTGAGCAGCTTCTTTCGCGTCAATTTGCATTGCTTCCACAGCATTACACGTTGCACTACGAGTTTGAAGCGCAAAGCGTTTATCTTCGCGGTAACGTTTATATAAAACGTCAGAGAGCAACTGAAATACGGTTCCAACCATAAGCAGACACTCTACAGCGTGAGCGTGCGAGGTTGAAATCGCAAGTGTAGCGCCGTCAGCATTAAACTCATTTACGACTTCAATGTCCGCTAACTTTAATTGGTAATGTTTCACGCATAACTCAATACTCTTGTTTAAAAAGAGCTGACAGAGTTTAAAGTACGGAACAGATACCGATTGGTTAACACTGCTTAATAACTGTTTAGGATCATAAAACTGAATATTGAGTGCCAACATGTGTTGGTCAGCTGAATCTGCTGTTTTCTCTGGTTGTGGACGAGCCGCCGGTTTACCTTTCGCTTGTTGTTGAGCTTGAGCAACCAACGTTACTGTATTTTGTTTTTCTAGAGCCAATGCCTGAGTTAACTGCTGAATTTCATGTTTCAAGCGGTTTTCTTCGTTAATACGTGCCAAATATTCGCTACGGGTTGGGCGAGCAATCGCGCGATAGGCAAGCCATAATAAAACATGCAAAAACAGAGAAGCTAAAATTGCTAGCCATTGAGTGCGCAGAATTTCACCAATGCTTGGTTGAATCAGCGTAATCTCGATAGAGCCCACTTTCTTTTCATTTTGCAGAGCATCGCGAGCAAAAATCTCACCTTGGCGAGTTTTTGAAATTCCACTCGTTGCCAGCACTTGTTTGTTGGCATCAAGAATGCGAATAGACGCAACGCTTGGATTGGTCGCATAGCGATTGGCAATCAGAGCTAAAGACACCGTATTGGCAGGTTCTAGCTCAGATAAGCTGTCTGCAACGAGTTGACTGGTCATGAGCTGACCTTGACTCGCACGGTTTTCATTGAGCTGGTGTGTCGTTGCAATCACCATTAAAAAGGTATGCAATGCAAAACTAACGATCAGTAGGCTAGCAAATAGCCCTTGTCTAGGCGCAATCAAGTTAAACTTCCAAGGCAATTATATTGAAATTCGATTATGATTCTTACAATAGTTGTCACTCAGACTAGAGTCAATTCATGCGAGAAATCATTCTTATATCCTTTTTAGGACCAGACCAACCAAACCAGTTTACCCGATTAATGCAAGTACTATCCGTACATTCATTGCAAATACTGGATGTAGGTCAGGCTGTTATTCATAATCAACTCACATTGGGCATTGTAGTCGCTTCCGATAATGAAACTGCGACCGCATTGGCAATGAAAGAAATTCTGATTTTAGCACATGATATTGGCTTAACAGTGCGCTTTAAACCAATCACAGGCGCAGAATACGATCAATGGGTAACTGAAGGTGGCCGCACTCGTTATATCGTCACGGCTTTAGCCCCTGAACTCACTGCTGCACACTTACAAGCGGTTACACAAATTGTGTCTAGCCAAGGCTTTAACATTGAAACTGTTACCCGTTTATCAGGCCGTGTCGACTTTGAAAAGGATAGCGCATTCCCGCGTCGTGCATGTGTACAGTTTGGTTTAAGCAGTGGCCCAACTTTAGATGCTCAAGCCATGCGTGCAGCATGTTTACTTCTTTCAAGTGAATTAAATATTGATGTCGCTGTTCAAGAAGACAACGCTTATCGACGTAACCGCCGTTTAGTTTGTTTTGATATGGACTCAACACTCATTGAACAAGAAGTGATTGATGAGTTAGCGATTGAAGCAGGGGTAGGCGCACAAGTTGCTGAAATCACTGAAAGAGCGATGCAAGGTGAACTTGATTTCCAGCAAAGCTTCCGTGCTCGTGTTGCATTATTAAAAGGGCTAGATGCTGCTGTTTTACCTAAAATTGCAGAGCGTTTAACCATTACTGAAGGTGCAGAGCGTCTTATCTCGACCTTAAAAGCGCTTGGTTATAAAACGGCAATTTTATCTGGTGGATTCCAATATTTTGCTGAATATCTACAAGGTAAACTTGGTATTGATGAAGTTCATGCCAACATCTTAGATGTGCAAGACGGTTTCGTAACGGGTGAAGTGAAAGGCGCAATTGTTGATGGCGCTCGTAAAGCTGAGTTATTACGCGAACTTGCAAATAAAATGGGTATTTCTCTAGAGCAAGCGATGGCAGTAGGCGATGGCGCAAACGATTTGCCAATGCTAGCGATTGCAGGGCTTGGTGTAGCTTATCGCGCTAAACCTTTAGTTCGTCAAAATGCAAATCAGGCTATTTCAAGTGTGGGCTTAGACGGGGTTCTATATTTACTTGGTATGCATGACAAAGATTTAAACCGTGCTTAATCTATAAGGCTAAGCTTTAAGCGCTACTTCAGAGTAGCGCTTTTTTTATGCAGAATCGTCATAAAAACAAGCATGTTATGCTCAAATCATGCACAGAAAAAAGGCAATAAAAAAATCTGAAAAAAACTTATTTTGGTCCTTAAAAACAGCATATTTTTTTGTAATGACACGCCAGAATTGATGCCATATAGGGAATCGAACTTTTTGAATTTTACAAAAATGTAATGACAAAAGAATGTTGCGACAAAGTATGTCGCATTAAGAAAAAACGGGTCTTTTTTTCTAAAAAAAAACATCCATAATGCATCCTAAGCTTCAACACAAATTATGAATTAAAGTTGTTTTTGGAATGAGGTCGGGTTTTTAAGACCGAATCTTTTTAGACGTTTTCATTAAGACGGAGGTTTCTATGGTAACAGCGAATTTTGCCGCTATCGCCGGATTCAGCTTGATCGCTGTCGCGCTTGTTGCTGTTTTCTTTTCTCCTTACCGTCGTTGGCTTGGTTTTATGCTTGCAGGGATGTTCTTTTGGGGGCTATTGGAAGTGGTCCGTTTTGGAGTTCAAGTCACTTTTGAAATGCCAGTCACATATAGTTATTTAACTGCACTAAGTCTAGCGATGGTAATGGTTACATTTGTTTTGTTACGTGAGGATAAACAGGCACAAAAGGCTTTGGCAAATCGCCAATATATAGAACACACGCCAGTATATGAAGATGATCAGCAGCAATGTTCTAGCCGATAATTAAATTGTTATCTAACGGTAAAAAGGTATGCACAGCATGCCTTTTTTATTTACGAAACGTGATTTTTATTATACAAAGCATTTATTAAAAAATAGCCAGTTATGCTACGATAGACGCGTCTGTTGACGTTTCATCTAGATTGCGTTGCCAGCTAAAAATTATCAGTTGATGCACAAAACACAAGCAATGGTATGTCCTTGTTGAGTTTTGCTCTAAAGTTTTCATAAAAATACAATAGGCGTGAATGTTCATGAAACTTTCTTCTATACCTGTAGTCAAGTTACCTCTCGTTGATGTCAGTACAGACCCGTTAGATTTATTGGTAGCAGGTTTAGTGCTGCGTATGAAGCAATTGGCACGTACTAGTCCTAAGTTTATTGAATTGATTCATGACCGCGCTTTCCGTATTCAGATTGGTACGGACTTAGGTGTTGCACGTCAGATCATTATTAATAATGGACAGATCGATACTGTTGCAGGTGCACCTGAAAAAGCTGACTTTATCTTGCAGTTTGCAGATAGCGAACAGGGTGTAAAAACTTTGATTAAAGGTGACCCAACTGCATTTATGACAGGCATGCAAAACGGCAGTATTAAAATGGAAGGAGACTTCAGCCTACTTGTTTGGTTTAACCAAGTGGCTAGACTCATTCCACCTAAGTTGCCAAAACCAGTTAAAGAGAAAGTACGTCAAGCACGCGCTTTTATTAAAGAGAAAACTGGTCGCTAATCGCCAGATATAAAAAAACTCCCAAATGGGAGTTTTTTTATATCTACGCTTCGACTTCTAGATTGAAAGTCACGGGACCATCATTAATGAGATGAACCTTCATATCAGCTGCAAAAATGCCGGTTTGAACTTTTTCAAATTGTGAATGGGCATATTCAACCAACTGTTCATATAACGCTTTTGCATCTGCTGGTGGCATGGCTGGGCCAAAATCTGGACGTAAACCTTTTTGCGTTTGAGCCATCAGGGTAAATTGTGAAACAAGCAGGATTCCTCCATTTGCTTGAGAGACATTCCAGCCCATTTTGCCTTGTTCGTCATCAAAGATGCGATATTTCAAAATCTTATCAATAAGCTTCTGGCCAATTGCTAAAGTGTCATCACGGCCAATGCCTAAAAAAACCAGTAGTCCATGTTGGATTTCACCAGTAGTCTCACCGTCAACCACCACTTTGGCTTCAAGAACTCGTTGTATTAAAGCGCGCATAGTTAAAGCAAATTTCTGCAATTAATTGAATTGGTTTAGTTTAGCAGAATTTAAATTAAATGATTTTTAAAAGGAAATTTCATGGAATTGCAACAATGGTCTAAAAGCTCGCAATTGATTTATAAAAATATGCTTTAATGCTAAGAAGCAAGCGAATAATCATTGACTATGTCTCCAATTATCCATTCTTTACTAGATACAGACTTGTACAAATTTACGATGTTACAAGTGGTTTTGCATAAATTCCCGCAAACCCATAGTGTCTACCATTTCCGCTGTAGAAATTTAGAAGATACTGTCTATCCACTAGTAGATATTTTGGATGATTTAAACGAACAACTCGACTATTTGTGTAGTCTTAAATATAAAGAAGACGAGCTTCAATATTTACGTAAATTGCGCTTTATAAAAAGTGACTTTGTCGATTATTTAGAACTGTTTCAACTGAAGCGACGCTTTATTCGAGCTAGCATCGATGCGGAAGGTCGTTTGGATATTCATATTGAAGGTCCAATGGTTCAAGCCATGATGTTTGAAATTTTTGTATTGGCAATTGTAAATGAACTTTATTTTAGCCGTATCAAAACCGATGAAGTATGGGCTGAAGGCGAGCGCCGTTTAAAGGCTAAGCTTGAATTGATTCAGGAATATGAAAAAACACAAAAACCGAATGACCCGCCATTCTTAGTTTCTGATTTTGGTACACGTCGCCGTTATAGCTTCGTATGGCAAAAACATGTGGTGGCAGCCTTTCATAAAACAGTACCAAATGTGTTCCGTGGTACAAGTAATGTCCTGCTTGCAAAAGAGTTAAACATTACGCCAATTGGGACCATGGCTCATGAATTCCTACAAGCTTTTCAGGCACTTGATGTACGACTGCGTGACTTTCAAAAAGCTGCTTTAGAAACATGGGTGCAAGAATATCGCGGAGACTTAGGAATTGCTTTGACTGACGTTGTTGGTATGGATGCGTTCCTCCGAGATTTTGATTTGTATTTTGCGAAACTCTTTGATGGCTTACGCCATGACAGTGGTGATCCTTACGAATGGGGCGATAAGGCTTATGCGCATTATCGTAAATTAAAAATTGATACCAAAACCAAGATGCTGACTTTTAGCGATGGTCTTAATTTGCCAAAAGCATGGGAATTACATCAATACTTTAAAGATCGTTTTCAGGTGAGTTTTGGTATTGGAACTAATTTGACTAATGATATGGGACAAAAGCCGCTCAATATTGTGTTGAAACTAGTCGAATGTAATGGTCAGTCGGTTGCGAAAATTTCTGATAGTCCCGGTAAAACCATGACCGATAACGATACCTTCTTAGCTTATTTGCGTCAGGTTTTTGAAATTGAAGAACTTGAAGAAGTCGTTTAAGTAAAAAGTAGTCTCGCTATTTTGTATTTTTAAAAGTAAGAGTGCTGATATCTGATTTTCTGCTAAAGAGTTGCAGAAAATCAGAGTTTGTTAGATATAAGCTTATGCTAATATGAAATTAAGCTGGTATAAAAAGAAACCATGACGATGACACTCCCGGATTTTAAACTCGATTTATTAATAGAAGCAGAAGAATTAGTGCCTTATTTAGGCAATGAATATATTCGCATTGTAGATTTGAGCCGTGCTTCTGTTTATGAGCAACTTCATATTCCGCATGCTATTCACTTACAACCTAAATGGTTAGTGTCTCAACACGAAGAAGCCACTGGCATTTTGCCAGATGAAGCAGGTTTACAAGCACTGATTGAGAAATTGAATATTTCACCTAATCATCATGTTGTGGTCTATGACGATGAAGGCGGAGCATGGGCTGGACGTTTAATCTGGAATTTGCATTGCTTAGGATTCACCCGTACCAGTTTAATTAATGGCGGTATCCATGCATGGTTAGGAGCAGGGTTACCAACTACAGCAGAAGTCGAAGAAGTTTCTCCTGTTACAGACTTAATTCAGATTGATTTATCGCATGCCGCTCAGTTCCGTGTGAACTATGAAGAGCTACGCAAACAAGTAGAACAAGAAAATGTTCAATTGTGGGATTGCCGGACGAGTGATGAATATAGTGGGATCCGTTTAGCAGCGCGACGCGGCGGTCACATTCCAAATGCACTCCATTTTGAATGGAGTACTGCACTTAATCGGCAAAATCATCTAAAATTGCACCCGCTTGAACGCACGCGGCAGCGCCTTGAACAACTTGGGTTCGATTTACAGCAACCTGTAGTTGTGTACTGCCAGTCACATCACCGTTCCGGTTTGGCCTATATTTTGGCTAGGCTCTTGGGCTGGGAAGCAAAAGCCTATGATGGTGCGTGGAGTGAATGGGGCAATCGCCTCGATAGTCCTATTATTACTGGAGAATCACCGTCGTGAGTTTCACATCTCGATTAAAAAAAGAATTATTTATTAAGGCACAAAACCTTGTACCACAGCACCAATTGAGCCGTGTGGTAGGTAAAGTTGCTGCGAGTGAAAATCCAGTTGTGAAAACTGCTGTTATTCATGCATTTAAAACCAAATATGGGATTGATTTATCGATTGCTGAACAAGGCAACGCACTAAAATATAAATCTTTTAATGACTTTTTTACTCGTGCTTTGAAAGATGGCGTGCGTCTTGTTGACGAAAATGCAGATAGCATCGTGTCACCTGCTGATGGCGCAATTTCTCAAATTGGTAAAATTACTGCGGGTGAAGTATTTCAAGCAAAAGGCCAAAGCTTCTCTGTAGAGAAACTTATTGGCGACCCACAACTTGCTCAGCCGTTTCAAGAAGGCGAGTTCGCGACAGTCTATCTATCTCCACGCGATTACCACCGTGTACATATGCCGTTTGCAGGTACATTAACTGAAACGTTGTATGTACCGGGTGAGCTATTTTCGGTAAATCAGGTGACTGCTGAAAATGTACCGGGACTATTTGCCCGTAATGAACGCATGGTGTGTTTGTTTGATACTGAACTTGGCCGTATGGCTGTTGTTTTAGTGGGGGCAATGATTGTTGCTGGTATTGAAACTGTGGCGACAGGTAAAGTGAAACCTTCAGGTCGTATCGAATTACAGCATCATCAGTTAAAGCTAGAAAAAGGTGCCGAGCTTGGACGTTTTTATTTAGGTTCTACCGCAGTTATTTTATTTGAAAAAGATAAGATCGAATGGGAACAACGTTTTAAAGCTGAGTCTGTGGTTGTAATGGGCGAGCGCATGGGACATACAGTTTAGTAAGCGATATAATCCCTATAAAACAAGTAAACCCTGAGTTTAATTATTCAGGGTTTATTTTTTGATTTAAATTATATAAAAGCAAAATATATAACTATGTCTGGATTTATATTATATGGAAATATAATTATTATTAAGTGATCTGAAATAGGACGCTATATTAACTAGCCTATAAATATGTGTCTAAAGAGAGCAAAAATATTAATGTGATTGAAAATTAATAAATAAAAATAGAAAGAAATATTTAAGTTAGACTTAAGTCGTAATTTTAATTTTATTTGAAGATAAGTTATTAAATTTAAAAAAATTATTTAATTTTATAAATGTGAAGCGATTTTTAGATATTGCACAGCCTTTAGCCTTGGCACAATGCTTGCTAACTATTCAGGACCTTACTGTAATTTTCATATTTTTAGGTTCTGAAATCATGTTAAAAGTTAAACGCCTGACAGCTTCGGTTTTATCTGTACTTTGTATTTCACTCAGCCATGCCAATGATTTTAAAGTTTTAAATCAAATTTCAAAACAGCCTACTCAACTTCAAAGTGGCGAATATAAAGGTAATTATTACGTTCCATCTACTTTAAAAACCATTACATGGGGTTATTTACCGAATCGGGATGCCAAACCCGTACTTACTGTTCCGTCGGGTAGTGTTGTGACATTTGATACGGTTTCTCATGAAGGTTTGCTTGAAGACCAAGGGCGTAATGCTGAAAAGTTCTTTCAATCGAAAGGTGTCAAATCTAATGAAATATTGGAAGATGCAAAAACGATTACGCAGTCAAATTTAAAGCATGATTTTCATAAAGATGGGCCACATATTGTGACAGGTCCTGTTGCAATTGAAGGCGCACAGCCCGGTGATATTTTGAAAGTTGAGGTACTTAAAGTTGAGCCGCGTGTACCTTACGGTGTTATTTCAAATCGACATGGTAAAGGTGCTTTAGTCGGGGAATTTCCTAAAAAAGCAAAGCAAGAAAATGCATCGGCTGAGCATCCTGAACGCTATGGAAATGTCTCAATTTTCACACCAATTGAAAAAAATGCTAAAGGTGAGTACGAAGGTGTATTAAAAACAGAATCGGGTAAATCAATACGGTTCCCGCTTTATCCTTTTATGGGAATTATGGGGGTAGCAGCCAATACTTCTGAGCCTGTTCACTCTGTACCCCCTGCAATGTATGGTGGAAATATTGATATTAATGAACTAGGTGCAGGTTCAACAGCCTATTATCCTGTTCAGGTCAAAGGCGCATTATTCTATACGGGTGATAGCCATTTCGCGCAAGGGGATGGTGAAGTAGCATTAACTGCACTCGAAGCTTCAGCACGTGCAACACTAAAATTTACCTTGCTCAAAGCAGGTAAAGATAAAATACCGGGCAAAGAGCTAAAACAACCTTTAGCTGAAAATGCTGAGTTTTGGATTACACCGGGACTTGATGAAGATCTTGATGAAGCGATGAAAAAGTCTACACGTGAAGCCATTCGTTTCCTAAATCAAGAATACGGTATTGATGAAGCAACGGCTTATGCGTATTTAAGTGCCGCAACTGATTTTGAAGTTTCACAAGTTGTAGATAAAACCAAAGGGATCCATGCAAAAATCAGAAAAGCTGATTTTAAAGAGTTTGAGAGTAAATAATTAAAAAGGGAGCAATGCTCCCTTTTTAATTATTTAGTCCAACCATATTTTTTGAAAATAGTATTGCCTTGCTGAGACGATAAGAACTCTACAAAACGTTTAGCTTCAGCATCTTTTAAACTATGCTTGGTTAAGGCTACACCTATATCTCGATAGACAACCAGCTCTGGTTCAATAGGTATAATTTGCCCAACATCTGGGTTACTAATTCCCCAAATATTAAAAACTAACCAAGCATCATAGCTGCTATTTTCTTCCCAGTTTTTCTTGGCAATACCTGTATTGGCTGCATAGGTGGCAATATTTTTTCGAACAGATTTGGTTAATTGAATATTGCCAGTTCTACCAGCGATATCCTCCCACATACCGACCTGACCTGCACCATGAGTAACTAAAACTTTAACGCCAGATTTAGCTAGGTCTTTAAATCCTTTAATATTTTTAGGATTTCCTTTGCGTACTAAAATGGCCGCGGGGCGTAAATATAAAGGTTCCACCGAGTCTTTTATAATTTGCTCAGAAAAAGCATTTTCAAAATCAGACATCATGGCTTCAGAACCACTATATATAACATCGGCATCAAGTTTCGCTTTGTCAGACCATTGAGAAGTAGGCCCAGACGTTACATGGACTGCTATGCCCGTTTTATTGGTGAATTGTTTAGCGGCTTCTTTCATGGCGGGTGCTGGTCCACCAGGACCATACACTTGTACATCTGCAAAGCTATGGATAGGTAGAGAACCGAGAATAAGACAAATCAGGTATGGTATAAATTTATATTGTTTTGACATTTTAATCGCTATAGTAATTAAGAAAATATCAGCATATATTTTTTATTATTTAAACGGGATTAATTTTTGCAACGATATTTATAATACATTTCTTTAAAATATATTTTAATGAGATTTTAAGTAACTGTATAAATGTAAATTCTTTTGAATTAAATATAACTATAGAAGTTTTTATGGTAATTTATATTTTATAAATTGATTATTTGAATAGATATATTGTAAATAATAGAGGCGTAATCCCTTGATTAAAAAAAGTAATTCTTTTTTAAAAATTTTATTTAGCAGCGCTTGTTTGGTGTCTGGTTCTGCTATGGCTGCTCCCATTACAGATTTGGGTAAGCAAATTGTGAGCGATAAACCGGGTTCAATACTGTCTCTAGAACGGCAAGATGTGACGGATTTATTTCCTCATGCTGATCAGCGTTTGTTAGTTAATTATCGTAGTCGAGGGATTCAGGGCGAGCCCATTGTGGCATCGGCTTTTATTTTATTACCGAAAGGCACTCCGCCAAAAAATGGTTGGCCGATACTCGCTTGGGCGCATGGCACGACTGGAGTTGCCGATACTTGTGCACCTTCGGGTGATTATGTTGGTGGGCCAGTTCATTCATACCAAGAAGTTGCTTCAAAAGCTTTAGATGGTTGGCTTGCACGTGGCTATGCAGTTGTTGCACCAGATTATCAGGGCTTAGGTACACCGGGTGGGCATCCTTACATGAATGCAAAGAGCCAATTGCATACGGTAGTTGATGCAGTGCGTGCATTACATGTGCTTAAGCCCAAGAGTTTTAATAAACAGTGGTTTGTGATGGGGCACAGTCAAGGCGGAGCTGCGGCAATTGCAGTGTCTGCCTATGGTCAAAAAGATGCGCCCGAACTGGATTTAAAAGGGGCAATCGCTCTTGCGCCAGGTGGCTATCAATATGAAGGCATCGCAGAATATGTGCAGAGTAATCCAAACCCAGAACCAAGTGTGGCAGCATTTTTCCCGATTGTGTTATTGGGTGCGCAAGCAGCAGATCCAAGCATCGTTCCTGAAAAGCTGGTAAGTCCTGAAATGAACACTGTGCTGACTCAAGCGCGCAGTCGTTGTTTATCTGAACTTCAATCTGATTTGAAGAAATCTCCTTCTAGCATATTTCGATCTGATGCTGATTTAAAACCTCTTTTGGCTTATCTAAAACAACAGTCCATTGAAAATATGGTACCTACCGTGCCATTAATGATTGTTCAAGGTTCTAAAGATCATTTAGTCGACCCGAGAGGCACATCTGCTTATTATCAGCAGCTATGTAAATTAAAAAAACCAACTATATATCAAACGATTGATGGCGGAGATCATCGTGATGCACTACGCCAGAGCAATACTTTTGCTACTCACTTTTTAAATGTAATAGAGAAAAACCAAAGTAAATCCTATTGCTCGACTTCTAAGTAAATTGGTTTAAATGCTAAAAAAGCCGACTTTTCATGAGCCGGCTTTTTATATTTGAAGAGGTGACTTTAGGTCAGGTTATACAGTCTTTCTTTAGGGAAAACTGCGTTAAAATCAGCCTTCATATTCACGCCCATTTTTGCGCCATTTTCCATCAGCACCTTTATACCAGTCTGGGGCTACAGCTGGGCCTCGTGCTCCTGAGCCTTCTCGTGACTCATCTATATAATCAATTTTATCAATGTACACTGTATCTTCTCGGCCTTCATAAACTCTGCTGCGTAACAGTATTGTACGGTGCTTCCAATCAATACTTTTAAGTTCTCCTTGCTCGCAACGTTGATTTATTGAACCACCAAAATGTCCCCAAACCATTAAATACTTGCCCATAGGTATGCATCTTAATTGATCATCAATAGTTTCTATGTAAGGTTCTTCTTCGATTGGCTCAAGTGACTCAATTTTATCAAAAGAGATTAGTCCAATTGATTCACCTTCTATGAATACACGAATTGATACAAGAATAGTCTGTTGATCTTTATCAATATGAAGAACTTTTACTTTTAATGATTCTCCACTTTTTAAACCAAGAATAAAGCAATCAGTTATTTCTGCATTATTCGATATTATTTCTACAGGGTTAATAGTCATTTAAGCCTCGCTTAATTATTATGTTAGCTGTTCTTATGGGTTAAGTTATTTGTAGCGATTTAATAATACTGAATTATTCTTAAAATAAAAGTTGTTTTTAAAACTATTAGATAATTCGTTTAAATGGTGTTTTTTATTTTAATCATTTTTTAAATTATCAATGATATTAATTATATATATTGTATAAATTGGGTGGTTTTGTATTTTAAAAGTACAGTTAGTATATCTATTTCATAAATTCTAATCTATGAAATAGATACGAGGAAAAAGAAGATTTATTAAATAACTTATATAGGCTGACCATAGGTTATATTTGATATTATCAATGACAAAAAATTAAAATCATGTCCATAATAAATTATATATAAAAAATGGCTAAGTATTTTTCACTGCGTCTATTTAATATCCACCCTTTGCGTGAAATGAATACTTTTTAAGCCATGTTATATAGTCTTTCTTTTGGAAAAACTGCGGTAAACGTTGATCCTTCGTTTTCTTTAGACTGCACATCTAAATACGCGCCGTGTTGCATCAGCACGTGTTTTACAATCGCAAGACCTAAACCTGTACCACCTGTTTGGCGACTACGGTCACTGTCAACACGATAGAAGCGTTCAGTTAGTCGTGGTAAATGTTTAGGGTTAATTCCAATGCCTGTGTCTTGTACACTAAAGAACGCATGTTCACCATCATCATGCCAGCCAATGGTAATTGTTCCACCTTTTGGCGTGTACTTGATGGCATTGGTAATTAAGTTACTAAATGCACTGGCGATTTCCATGTCGGAACCAATCAGGTCACAGTGGCTATCAATATGTAAATTGAGCGTATGTCCATAATCGGCATTGTAGGCCTGAGCATCATCAAAGAGTTGACTCATTAAACTCGGCATTTCAATAATCTGATTCTTTGCAATTTTTTTATTATTTTCTAAATTCGATAACAGCAGTAAATCATTCACCAAAGCATTCATACGCTTGGTTTGTGACTGCATCTGATCAAACGCACGTTTCCAGCGCGGACTAATATCTTCTTGATCGGTAAAGGTCTCGATATAACCACTCAGTACCGTTAATGGTGTACGAAGTTCATGAGAAATATTATCGACGAAGTCTTTACGCATTTGCTCAAGGTTGTGCATACGCGTAACGTCGTAAGCCACCAATAAGCGACTTTCTCCACCAAATCTTGTCAGCTTAACCTGTACATAGCGGTCATCATCAAAATTTGAGTGAAGCTTAATCCCGTCGGGTGCTTGATCAATATTGTTAAAATATTCAATAAAGGTCGGCTGACGTAAAATGGTTAATAAGTTACGACCACGATCGAGAGGGCTGATTCCTAACAAACGTTCGGCAGCAGGGTTCCACCACTCGATTTGATGTTGGTCATCAATTAAAACAACGGCTTCAGCAAGTGCAACCAAAGAAGACTGAGCTCGGTCAATTAAACCGACCATTTCTGCCTGAACAATTCGTTCTTGGCGCTGAGCACGATAGACATTAAATAATAATGCCCCCCAAATCCCATTAAGATTTGGAGGAACGTCATAAGGTTTATTCGCAATCCAGTCATTGACCAGATATAAAGAACGCAACTGGAGTGTAAAAAATACCACGAAGGCGATAAAAATACAGCTCCAGAAATACCCAAGGCCTAAACCGACTAAACCGGCAATAATTAGAAAAAATAATAAGAGCCGTAAATCTTGTTTGGCAAACGTCCATAAACTACTGTAGCGGGAAAGTTTTTGTTCACGTACCTGTTCGGGGACGGGGTAGGGTTCATACATAAATCTTGGTTAACCTGCGGCTAAATCTGCACGTGTTGAGAAACGGTAGCCAGTTCCACGCACAGTCTGAACAAATCGGTCTACACCAAAAGGTTCTAAAACTTTACGCAAACGGCGAATGTGCACATCGATAGTGCGGTCTTCGATATATACATTACCGCCCCATACCTGATCGAGCAACTGGGCACGTGTATATGCACGCTCTGGATGGGTCATAAAAAATGCAAGTAAGCGATATTCAGTTGGGCCCATATCTAAAATGCTGTTGCCAAAGCTAACACGCTGGCTTACAGGATCAAGAATTAAGCCATTGGCATCAATGGTTTTTTCGCCACTTAATGCATTAGCACGACGCAGAACTGCTTTAATACGTGAAACCAGTTCACGTGTTGAAAAAGGCTTAGTCATGTAGTCATCTGCACCTGCGTCAAGACCTTGTACTTTGTGGTCTTCTTCTCCGCGAGCAGTCAACATAATGACCGGAATTTCTGCTAGGTTTTCATCTCGTTTTAAGCGGCGACATAAATCGACACCACTTACGCCTCCAGGTAACATCCAATCAAGCAAGATAAGCGCCGGACGTTGGTCGACGATAATTTGATGAGCTTGTTTGGCATCTTCTGCCTGTAAACACTGAAAGCCTGCCATGTCCAAAGAAGTATGGATCATTTCGCGAATAGGAAGCTCATCATCGACAATTAAAATATAGTCATCTTTCACAGCGCAATATCCTATAGATTTAACGGTGAACCGTTTTGTAGTTATGACAGGCTTATTACAAAGATTAATTATGACAATTTCATTGCAGAAAAGTCTATAAAATTAAATTTAGCAATAATTTGTGACAAAACTAAGGCAAAGGTATGACCAAATTATGACATGAAGTCTTTAATTTTCTTAAAATCATTCAAAGGGTTATCACTTGAATCGCTTAACTCATTTTGCACATTTATGGCTGTCAAAAAACTTTAATATTATTTTGAAACTTGCGCTAATAAAGATAAGAAAACGATACGGCATGCGGTTAAAACCTGTTCAAGCGACTGTTCAAACCCTCCCATGACCCATCGAATCGCAATTTGAGTGACATATCCATTTAAGCCAGTTGCGATTAAAGAGAGCTCATTTTCATGGTGTTGAATTTGCGGCATGGTCAGCATAACAAAGGCTTGAATCATGCGATCAAATTGCGCAAGTGTTTCTTGAATTGTGGCCTGATTATGTAACTCTTGTACCAAAACGGCATCGACATAGATAATACGAGCTAATCTTGGGTCGTCTTTTAAGGTCGTCAGCAGTGCTCTTAAACCAGCATCCACCATTTTTTCTGGATCGGGTGCAGCTTTAATCACGGCTTGCATCAGATTTTGCTGTAATTCTTCAATCATTTTTAAAAAGATGGTTTGGAATAAATCTTCACTCTTCTTAAATGATTCATAAAAATAACGTTCTGTGAGTTTTGCCTCTTGGCAGACATCTTTTACCGTCACGGAAAAAAAACCGAGCGTTCCGTAAGTCGCAATACCTGCTTCAATCAGTTTTTCACGGCGGGCCTCTTTACGTTCTGATAGAGATAACCCTTTGAACTGACGTTCTTTACTCACACTTTTTGTTTTCTTTTTACTGGTTGAGTCGTTAGTCGCCATAAATAAGTCGTTTCCTAAAGATTGGTTTCCTAATTTATAGGTTTTGGCCAAATATGCTCACTATGATAAAGCTCTCAGAAGAATTGTGCCATTCTATCTGAAATTACAGTGTACTATATTGACAATGGATATTGTCAAAATTATATTGAAGATGTCTGAACTGCACATGCAATGAACCGGTTGTGCAAATATCGAAAAACAAAGGATGGACAATGAAAAATTTTAAAAACAAAGTCGCTGCAATTACGGGCGCAGGTTCTGGCATTGGGCAACAGTTAGCAATTCTTTTGGCAAAACAGGGCTGCCATCTTTCGTTGAGTGATATTAATGAAAAAGGATTACAACAAACTGTCGAGCTTTTAAAACCGTACAGCAATATTACGGTTACCACCAAAAAGCTTGATGTGTCGGATCGGGACGCGGTAAAGCAGTGGGCACAAGAAACTGTGCAAGATCACGGTTCTGTTAACCTAATTTTTAACAATGCTGGTGTTGCTTTAGGCTCAACTGTTGAAGGTGCGACCTACGAAGATTTAGAGTGGATCGTTGGGATTAACTTCTGGGGTGTCGTGTACGGAACTAAAGAGTTTTTACCGTTCATTAAGCAAACTCAAGATGGCCATATTATTAACATCTCCAGCTTATTTGGTCTGACTGCTCAACCGACTCAGTCTGGTTATAACGCGACTAAATTTGCTGTACGTGGTTTTACCGAATCATTACGCCAAGAGTTGGATATTGAAAAAAGTGGTGTAAGCTCGTTGTGCGTACATCCAGGTGGAATCCGCACCAACATTGCTAAATCTGCAAAAATGAGTGATAGCTTGAATAGTTTAGGTATGGACCCGACTAAATCAATTCAAAACTTTGACAAGCTACTACGTACTCCACCTGAAGAAGCAGCTCGTCAAATTTTACAAGCTGTCTTAAAAAATAAACGCCGTTTATTGATTGGTAGTGATGCAAAAATTCTTGATGCATTCCAGCGTTTATTCCCAACGGGATATCAACGTGCTTCAACCATTGTGACCAAATTAATGAAATAATTTTTTAATGTAAAAAAGCCATCAAATGATGGCTTTTTTATGTGGTTTAGTTAGTTCTAAATAAGAACTTTGATCTTCTTTTTCTTCCAGATAAATTGATAATACAGGCCTTGAATAATACATAAACTAACGAATGCCAAGGCATAGGCAACCCAGATTCCTTTAAGGCCCCATATTGAGCTAAACCAGTAAGCACATGGAATTTCAATAAATAAAATAGCAGAAATATTAAGTAGCATTGGAACAGTCACGGTTCCGCTGGCACGCATGATCGATGCAAAAATGGCACCTGCACCAAAGAATAAAATTGCCCACAGCACAATAAATAAAAGTTGCTGCCCTAACACCACCACAGTTGGGTCGGTAATAAACAAAGCCATTAAATATTTTGAAAATAGATAGCCAAGTGCAATTAAGGTACCTGTAAATAAAAAGTTCATTCCCAAAGCTGTGCGGGTTACCCGTGCTAACAGATCTGATTTGCCAGCACCAATCGCTTGTGCAGCAAAAATTGAAGCCGCAATTGAGATCGATAAGGCAGGGAACTGAATGTAGTTGAGCACCTGATTCACTGCACCATACGCTGCTGTAGCATGTGATCCATAACGGTTAACTAACCCAACAATAACTAAGCCAGCCATTGAGGTGGTAATCATTTGAATGCCGGTCGGAACGCCTAAGCGCAAAATGATTTTGCTTAGTTCTGGATTGTGACGGATATGTTGCAGAAGCTGACGATTCGGCCGAAGTGGATGATTTTTCTTATTTAGATAAATCGCGAGAAAAATTAATATTGCGATATAACTAATAATTGATGCTATAGCAGGAGCAATAATCCCTAGAGCAGGAAAGCCAAAATAACCTTTAAGTAGAATTGGTGTAATAATTACACCGATGACACTGGTTAAAGCCAATGCTAGTAAAGGCGTGGTACTGTCGCCTACACCACGTAAAATTGAGGTATAAATAATATAAACAAACAGAAGCGGGCTACCCGCCAGCATCCATTGCACATAAGGCAAAGCAAGATGCATGACCTTAGGGTCAGTACCCAATAACTCTAAAATATCGTGGGCAAAAAACACGCCGATAATCGCGGTAATTACCCCACCAATCAGTGTCATAAATAGGGTAGAACCAACCACACTTTGGACTTTCTCTATATTTTGTGCACCCCACGCTTGCCCTACTAAAACAGTAGTACCCGTTGAAATCCCGATAATAAAAGCGAGAAGCAAGAATAAAATAGGGAAATATACAGAAACTGCTGCAATTGCATCTACTCCCATCATTTGACCAACGAAGATGGTGTTAATCGTCCCCGACAAGTTTTGCAAAATATTGGTTGCAATGAGTGGCAGTAAGAAAACAAAAAATGTTTTCCATAGATTTTGCTGGTGAATTAAAGACTGTCTTGGTGGCATGTGTTCTCCATCGCCCATCTCTTTGATGAGCGGGGCAGACATTCAACTTAGCATATTTAGGTGAAACTTCTTGTAGTGTTTTACTATGCTAAGTTTCTAAATTTATTAACATTCATTCAAGATTTCTCCTGCTTTTTGCAATGTCTCATCATTTTTAGCAAAGCAGAAGCGAATTAGGCGTAAAGATTCTGGCGCTTGCTGGTAGAAAACCGAAACAGGAATAGCCACAATTTTATGTTGCTCCGCAAGAAACTGGCACATTTCTACATCGTTTAAGTCAGGTCTAATCTGACTGTAATCAAGATTTTGGAAATAGGTACCTTGAGATGGTTTTAGTAAAAAACGGCTATTGTGAATTGCCTGATTAAAACGATCTCGCTTAGTTTGGTAAAACTGCGAAAGCTCTTGAATATGTTCCGGATGTTGCTGCATATATTGCGCTAGGGCAATCTGACAAGGTGTCGTGCCACAGAAATTCGCATATTGGTAAATCTGGCGGAATAAACGCATTAACTCAGGTGAAGCGACGCAATACCCTGTTTTCCAGCCCGTCACATGAAAGGTTTTTCCAAAAGACCCAATCACAAAACTGCGATCTCTGAGCTCTGGAAAATGCAATGCGCTAAAGTGTTGTTGACCATCAAAGACTAAGTGTTCATAGACTTCATCGGATAAAACCACAATGTTTTTATCTTGAATCAGTGCAATAAGCTCTAACCAATCCTGTTTATCCCAGATGGTACCTGTTGGATTGTGAGGCGTATTCACCACAATCATACGGGTTTTGTCATTAATCAAATCTTTAACGTGTTGCCAGTTCACCTTAAAGTCAGGTGCCTCAAGTGCGATATGAACCGCTTTACCGCCAGCTAACTGCACAGAAGGGCCATAACTGTCATAACTTGGGTCAAAAATAATGACTTCATCACCTGCATTAATGCATGCCTGTATGGCACAAAAAATTGCAATGGTTGCACCGGGAGTAATCGTGATTTGCGTTACAGGATCAAGTTGTAGTTGGTCACGCTGCTGAAATTGTAAAGCGAGCTGCTCACGTAAACCGAGAATACCATCGCCAGGTGGATATTGATTATGCCCAGCTAAAGTCGCCTGAGATAAAGCTTCCAGTAAGGCTTGTGGTGCCGGAAAATCTGGAAAGCCTTGTGACAGGTTGAGAGCACCTAAACGATGTGCCATTGCCGTCATGGTACTAAAAATAGTCACGCCTTGAGTGGCCAATTTTGACTGTAGTTGAAGCATATTGTTCTCTTATTAAAAATATTTAAAGTTATAAAATTGATTCAATCACTGCTCGAATTACACCGAGGGTTAAACCAATAAATGCACCGACTACAACGCCATTTACTCGGATCATATGTAGGTCGCCACCGACTTCATTTTCAATTTTTCCGATCATTTCGCGTGAATCCCATTCATGAATGCGTTCACTGACATAGCGTATGATTTTATGGCTATATTGATCTGTAAAAGTCAGCGCAAGTCCTGTCATTTCTTTGTTGAGAACTTCACGTACCTTGGCATTTTGAACAAGGTTTTCACCTAGTTGTTGAATAGCCGCTCTTAGGTTCATTGCAATGCCAGAATCTTCTTTCATTAAATCTTCTTTAATGGCATTACACAAAATCGTAACAGCGCCACTGATGAAATTGAGGACTTGTGGACTATCGAGAAGGGCATCTTTACCGCTGTTGAGACGTTGACTAGCAACGCTGTCTGGTTCTGCCAGCTCAAGCATGAGAGAGTGGGCAATGGTTTCAATTTCTTGTCGCCATGGGTGTTCAGGGTCTGCCAGCATCGACTCTACTTTTTCAACGAGTGAATCGATGGTACGTTGTTGAACATCAATACCAATCCAGCTTGCGCCTTTTGCAAGTGACCAGACACCAAGTGCTTTAAACATTTTTCGGGTTAATTCACGGGTTTTATCTGGGTTTTGTACCACCCATTCATGAGCGATATCGAGTCCACGCTGTAAAACGTCTTGATGGAAATCATTTTCCAATACCGCGCGTAGCATTTCACTTGCGAGTTTATTGACCTCGGTATTACGCACCCATTGCACACTATTGTTTTGCACAAAATTGGCAATTTGATCTTGGCTAACAAACTCAAAAATTTTCGGTACGGTTTGCTGAATGAGCTGCACCACTTGAGTATTGTTTTGTGGGCTTGCTAACCATTGACCAATTGCAAGGCTTAAGTCAGTTTTTTCTAAGCTTCGTTCGACCACTTGAGGCGAAAGAAAATTTTCTTGTACAAAACGGCCCATTGACTCTGCAATGCGAGCTTTGTTGCGCGGAATAATCTCGGTATGGTCGCGTAAAAACTTAGGAATGGGTAACTTACCAAATGGGTTCCGAAACAGAACGGTAATCGCGTACCAGTCGGCTAAACCACCGACTACACCGGCTTCTGCCCCTAACATTAAAATATGAATAAAACCTGTGTACTCTGGCAGAAAACGATCAGCCACCATCAGTGCAATCCACAGCACAACGACAATAATAAGCGCCAGAGTAGCAAAATATTTGCTACGTTTAAGACTGGGCACGTGGTGAACTTCTTCTGCCATGTTCATAAATTTATCCTATTCATTTTTGTTTTACTGGAGGCTCAGGCGGTGGCAACAGCTCTCCTGTCGGACTCAATCCATATTTTTGTCCGATTGATTTCAAGATCAAGGTTGCATCAAAAGCATCCTGTGGAGCCTGCTTTTGATCCCGATAACATTCAATAGTATACGACACTTGAACAGGGTCGATATTGACCACTTGTGGGTAATCATAGAACGGATCATGCCAGAAACCTGGATAGCGACGACCATAACCATATGGGTAAAAGCTTGGAGCTGATGGATAAACCACAGCTTGACGTGGTGGTTTCTGGCTCTGATTGCTTGGATCATTTTGCACTTTAAAAAAGCGGAAACCTTTTTGTATCGTCGTTTGTGCTGATTTCACCAAGGTAATTTCTTCAGCTCTGCCATAACTCATATTTGGGTCGGCTTGAAAACTAATACGGAACGTTTGGGCATTTAGAGGATATGCTGAAAACTGGCCAAGCTGATCAAAGGTTTTTGGTTTACTTGGAGTCGTTGCACACGCAGTTAAAGTTAAGGCAGTGCCTAAGGCTAAACAAAGAGAGAGATATTTCATGATGAACTCCCAGCTGAGCATTAAAAAATAGATGACTCAGCATTAAAAATTAAGAAGTTTTAAAAACTACTGTTCGGTTCTAATAAAAATTCGGTTTCCTCTGGAGTGGAAACACGCCCGAGAATGGTATTTCGATGAGGATAGCGTCCAAAGCGATCAATAATGACTTTATGCTTTTTCTCAAAACTTAAATTAATTTCATTGCCGAGGCGTTGAAAGAGTTTCAAGGCAAACTCATGAATCAGCTTTGATTCACTATGCATAAACGGCATATATAAAAAAGAACGTTGCTCTGGATTAAGCTGTGCATCGAGTTGTAAGCTAATCGTTTCTTGTGCCAAAGCTAATGCCAAACTGTCATAGGCAAAAGATTCGGGTTGATCACGATAAATGTTGCGAGAAAACTGGTCTAGTACAATAATCTCTGCCAAACGGCCTTCCGCTGTTTTTCGCCAAGACCACAGTTCTGCTTGAGTTGCCTGTCGATGAACGTCAGAAAAATTTTCACGGATTTTTTTGTCAAAATCATCACTTTTTGCAAACCAAAGTGAACGGTGTTCAGGAGAAAACCAGAAGTTTAAAATGTCTTGTTCGTTCATGATATTGACAACTCTTTAGCAATTATTCTTCAATAAAATCACAATTCTTTCGTGTCTTAAATAACAAGATTGTGATAAAAATTGCCAAACTGGAATGATGTGAGTATATAAATAGCCGTATCATCTCACGATTTTGTATATAGTGATCTTTAATAAGCGAGCAAATGCATGAGTCAACCCACTACACCCTCTCAATCAGTTATTCCTGCTTGGGTGGATTCGTCGCTACTACAAGGCATGTTACGTGGAATAGAGCGTGAAAGCCTACGTATGCAAAGTAATGGGTTCTTATCACAAGAGTTACATCCAAAGGCATTGGGTTCAGCTTTAACACATCCACAAATTACGACTGATTATTCAGAAGCATTAATGGAGTTTATTACCTCACCTAAGCCAACCATTGGTGAAGCTTTGAATGAGCTCACCGATATTCATGCGGTTGTGCATCGTCATTTAGAAAATGGTGAGAAACTCTGGCCGCTGTCTATGCCATGTATGTTAGATGACAATGAAGAACGGATTCGTCTAGCACAATACGGCACCTCTAATATTGGTCGTTTTAAAACACTATACCGCCGTGGGCTGGGAATTCGATATGGTCGCCGTATGCAGACCATTTCAGGCGTGCATTACAATTTATCTTTTCCAGATACACTTTTTGCCGAGCTACAGGCTCATGAAACTGACGAACAATTAAAATCATTAAGTTTGCAGGATTATCGTAGCCATCGTTATTTTGGTCTTATTCGTAATTTTATCCGTTTAACACCGTTAGTTATGTTTTTAGTGGGCGCTAGCCCAACAGTATGTCGTTGTTTCTTAACTGGACATAAACATCAGTTGTTGCCTTTAATCAAAGGTTCATACTATTTACCGTATGCTACAGCTTTGCGCATGGGACGATTGGGTTATCAAAACTCAGCTCAAAAAAGCTTGGGTATTCATTACAATAATTTGTCTGGCTATCTGGATGGTTTACAAAAAGCCGTTCATTCTCCTTACCCACCATTTAGCCGTTTAGGGTTAAATGATGCCTCTGGTGAGCCGTTGCAAATTAATGATCATGTTTTGCAGATCGAGAACGAATATTACAGTCTCGTACGTCCAAAACAGGTGCCTCAAAAAGGTGAGACGCCGTCTCAAGCTTTGAAAAATCGAGGAGTGGGATATGTTGAGCTACGTGCTGTTGATGTAAACCCATACTCGGCAATTGGCGTTGATGAAACAACGGCAGGCTTTCTTGAAGTGTTAGCACTTTATTGTCTGTTAAGTGATAGCCCAGACTTGTTAGGTCCTGAGCAAGACTTGGTTGAGAAAAATCAGACCGAGGTGGTAAACCGAGGTCGAGCACCGAACGCAACCATTACTGATTTAACAGGGTCATATCACATCGAAGATTGGGCACGTTTATATATTGCAAAAATGCAAGATTGTGCACAGCTACTCGATCAGACCTATGCAACGGACTTGTATGGTTCCGCATTAGCGATCATGCAAGCACGAATTGATGAAGTTGATGAGACTTTATCTGCCCATGTTATTGACGATACGTTAAAACATGGTGGAACTTGGAGTTTTGGTAGCCACATGGCGCAATTACATGCTGAAAGTTATGAAGAGCATGAGCTTAGTGTGGAAACCTTGAAACATTTTGAACAATTGGCTGCACAGTCGTTACAGCAGCAAGAACAACTTGAGCAAGATACTCAGGTCAGTTTTGATCAATATCTTGAACAATATCGATAATAAAACGAGGTTTTACATGCGATTAAGTTACCGTTTGGTGAGTGGACTACTTGTTTTAGCAAGTATTGTCGGCATGTCTTTTGCGTTGTATCTGGAACATGTAAAAGGTTTAGAGCCATGTCCGCTCTGTATTTTTCAACGTGTTGGCTTAATGGCGATGGGTTTTGTGGCGCTCGTCGCTTTTTTGCATAACCCAGTTTCCAACGCGATTAAACGCTTTTATGCATTTTTGGCTGGCATTGCAATTTTATGGTCAGTAGGTGTGGCTGGGCGTCATGTGTGGATACAGCACTTACCAGCAGATCAAGTACCGAGTTGTGGACCGGGTTTAAATTACTTAATTGATGCTTTACCTATGAAAGCAGTTTTGCAAGAAGTGCTTTCTGGTTCAGGTGAGTGTGCAGCTATTGACTGGACCTTTTTAGGTCAGTCTTTACCAGTTTGGTCGTTAGTTTATTTCCTTTTGCTCTTACTGGTCTGTTTATGGCAGTTGTTCCGTTTTTATCCAGTGTTTAAGACTGCTAAAAAGTAAGTTTAAACAGATTAAAAAAAGCTCAATATTATGTTGGGCTTTTTTTATTGTTTTAGAATTGATCAAACTATAAAAAAACAAATTGAAAAAAAGAATAATGATATAGACAGATAGGTCTGTTTTTTATAAAGTGCAGCCGTTTTATATCCTTATGATTATAAAAAATGTTTTTTAATATCTTTAATGTTTTGGAAAAAATAGGGTTAAGTGCACAGAAACGCGCGATTCACGTGCAATTTTCTAATGAATTACTCAATAACCAAGTTTTTTTACAGCGTATCGAAGGCCAACACCAGCTAAATGGGGGAGTTGAAGCTGAGTTAATTTGTCTTTCGACGAGTGCCCAAATTGCATTGAAGCAGTTTATAGGAGTGCAAGTTGCTGTTGATCAGGTCACCGATTCAGGACAATTATTTCGAACTACAGGAATTTTAACGGAAGCTAGTTATGGCCAAAGTGACGGTGCTTTAACGCTTTATAAACTGACCTTAAAAGATGCGACAAATTTATGGCACAAACGCCGTAATAGCCGTGTTTTCATGAATAAAAGTATTATTGAAATCACGGAAATTTTATTTAAAGAGTGGCAAGAAAAAAGTCAGCTTTTTGCGACAAGTTTAAGTCTTGATCTTAGTGGGTTAAGTCAAAACTATGATATTCGACCTTTCACCATGCAGCACAATGAGTCTGACTATGACTTCCTTACACGTTTATGGCGAAGTGAAGGTATTAGTTGGCTCATTGATGAGTCAGAACTTTTTGTTCCGCATTTTACTGCGCCAATACAAGCTCAAAAACTAAGACTCATTGATGAAAATAGCCAGTACCAAGCTTTAGAGCGACGCAGCATTCGTTATCACCGCAGTAGTGCAACAGAATATCAAGATAGCATTACAGGTTTTGTAGCAGTGCGGACTTTGCAGCCGACAGCGGTACATGTGCAGCGTTGGCAACCGGATGCTCTGGCACACGAAGAAGGTGTAGGTTCAGTTATTACTACACACATACATTCAGAGCAGTTTGATTCAGCGAGTTTGAGCCTTGAACAAGCATGGCACATGAGCCCAGCTTGGATGCAAGATTTAAAAGGGGAAGATCAGGCTACCGCTTCAAGTGGTAATCAGCTAGAAAAATTAAATCAGCACTTCACACATATGTACGCAAGTCAGGCCAAATACTTTAAGGCCTATAGTAGTGTCCGTGATAGCCAAGTTGGTTATTGGTTTAATCTACAGGGGCATCCAGAAATTGATCAGCATGAAGGGGCTGACCAAGAGTTCCTCATCATTGCTAAAAATTTCTATAATCAAAATAACCTACCGAAAGATTTGCATCAGCAAGTTAGCCAGTTGTTAACCCAAAGTCGTTGGGATAAACATGGTTATGAAGATATTGAGCGCCAAGGTAATGAGCTGACCTTAATACGCCGTCAAATTAAAACTGCACCTGAATATCATCCAGAACAGCATCGACCAATTGCCTACCCACAAAGAGCGAAAGTCGTGGGGCCAGAGGGAGAGACTATTCATGTCGATGAATGGGGGCGTATCAAAGTACGTTTTCTATTTACCCGTAGTGATGATCATGGACATGACGGTGGTGCAGGGAGTAATGATAACGATACCGACTCGGCTTGGGTTGATGTATTGACTCCTTGGGCAGGTGAAGGCTATGGAGCACGGTTTTTACCACGTATTGGTGAAGTGGTTGTCATAGACTTCTTTGATGGCAATATTGACCGTCCATTTGTGACGGGGCGTATCCATGAAGCGCAGCGTTCGCCAACCAAGTTCGATGTAAAAGGGCAGCTTCCTGATACTAAAAAACTAAGCGGGATTCGCAGTCAGGAAATCAGTGGTAGTGGTTTTAACCAATTACGTTTTGATGATACAACAGGGCAAATCAGTACCCAACTACAAAGTAGTCATGCCGCGACACAGTTGAACTTAGGTAACTTAAGCCATCCGAAAGAACAAGCAACGAGCCAAGGTCGTGGTGAGGGTTTTGAGCTTAGAACAGATGCTTGGGGAGCTGTGCGTGCGGGCAAAGGCATGCTCATTAGTACCTATGCACAAGAGCAGGCAATTGCAGACCATTTAGAAGCTGCACAAGCACAATCTTTACTTTCACAAGGTTATGAAAGCATGAAAATGCTCAGTGAAGTTGCAGCTAAGCAACAAACTGATGCTTTGAATGTGATTAATCGATTACCCAAATTCATCCAGTCCCTTGAGCTAAAAACCACAGGACAGGCATTAAATAGTACGGTAAACCTATTTAAGGAAGGCATTAATAACGACCCTATTCACGCATTAAAAGACTGCGGTGGCTTTATTCAAGACATGGGTGCTCTAGGTGGCAATACAAAAGGTGTTGTAGACGAATTTAATGCTTTCTTTACCGACGCTAAAGATGCGGTAGAGAATTTAAAAGCGTTCATCGAAAATGTTGAAGAACATGGCGCTGACATCGTTAAAGGAAAACTTGCCAGCATTAAAGATCGGATTCATAAAAATCCATTTGAAAGTATTAAAGAGGTCGGAAAAGTCTTAGGGAATGTGGAGACCAAAGACTTTGATTTGATGAGTGTATGTGGAACATTTAGTAAAGGCAGTAAATTAGAAGTATCACCATCAAAAGCGTTGAGTTCTTTGCAAGGCTTTATGGAGGGTTATACCCAAGGTTTAGAAAGTAGTGCAGATACGAAACAACAAGAACAAGGCAAAATCTTTAGACAAGCGCTTATGTTATTAGCATCGCCAAATGGTATTGCTTTAACGACACCTGAAAATATTATTCTGCAAGCTTCACAAGATATTGCTGAGAGTGCTAGCGGTTCAATTAATTTAAGCGCACAGAAAAATATTATTGGGCATGCACAAGACAAAATTAGTTTGTTTGCCGCACAAAAGGGTTTCCGCGCTTATGCAGCAAAAGGAAAGCTCGAACTACAAGCGCAAGATGATGCTATTGAAGCGATTGCCAAGAAGGTCATCAAGCTCATTTCTACAGAAGAAAAAATCGAGCTTACGAGTCCAAAAGAAATTGTACTAACAGCAGGTGGATCACAGCTCAAAATTAATGCGGATGGCGTATTTTCAACAACAGGCGGTAAGTTTGAAAGTAAAGCTGGGCAGCATTTGTTTACGGGTGGGGCTAAGGTTTCTTATGAGGTTCCTGAGTTACCTAGTTCTTTTAATTATAGTAATAGAATTGATTTGTATAAGATTTTTCAATGGAGTGATTTCGAAAATATTAAATATAGCGCACTTTTTGAAAATCAAAGAGTTACGCAAGGGAATTTAGATGATTTAGGAAGAACAGAAAGATTCAAGAGTAGTACCCCTGATAAAATGAAGGTTTTAGTGGGATATAGTGCTGATAAGTGGCATAAAGAAACAGAAGAGTTTGAGGATTTTGATGACTATGAAATCCACAATGATTCTAACTTAAATAATAATTCTAATTAAGGGGAGAGAAAATGAATAAGAAAGGTTTAATTCAGTTTAGGTTTGTTGAATTATTTACTGCTAATAACATACCTAATTTATATCATGTTATTAAGAATGAAAAGGGTGTAACTATTGCTTCTGGAATGACTAATAGTAATGGCTTAACAGTAATGATAAGTAGAGATGTGGGTGATACTCTTTATGTATATTTAAAAAATATTATAACAGGTGATTTGAAAGAAAAAGTTAGGCACACTATTGTTTATAAAAAGGAGATAGTAAGAGTAACATCATCAAAAATACTATTAGATAATATTACCTTAGCAAAATCAACGAATAAACCTGGTAATTATAGATATTTAACGCATAAAGTAAAAAAAGGAGAAAATTTATCTTCAATTTCTCATCGATTTAATTGTAAAATTAGTGAAATTGTAAATTTAAATAAATTAAAAAATCCTGATCATATAGATGTTGGACAAATTATTAAAATTCCATATAAAGGTGCATCGAGTGATACCAAAAAAAATCCTGATAACAATCAATCTAAGCATGAAAATAATAAATCATCTTCTAGTCATAAAGTAAATTCACATGAAAATAATAATAAAAATACTTCAGATAAACCTCAAAAAAGAATAGAGACAAAAGATATAACTGATGAATATACAAAAGAGTCAGGAAAACCAATGAAAGTTGCTACTAATGCAACTTCACCATGTATTTGTAAACAATATAATTTGGCTTGGGGATCTAAAGTTAGTTGTGAATTTAGGAAAAGAGTTATAAAAATAGCACAAAATTTGTGGCCTAATGATTCAGAGAATATGGCAAGTCAATTAATGGCTGTTATGCATTTAGAGTCTGCCGGTACTTTTAGTCCAAAAATTGGAACTTTTGTCAGCAAAAAATTAACAGATGATGCTAAAGGTGGTTATGTTGGTCTTATCCAATTCGGAAAATTTGCTTCAATTGATTTAAAAGTTAAAAGATCTGATTTAGCAAAAATGTCAGCCGTACAACAATTAGATTATGTGGAAAAATACTATAAACTAAACTCTGCTCATACAAAGATTAAAACTCTAACTGGATTATATTTATGGGTGAATTATCCTAAAAATGTCAAAGAAAATCGATTAGAAGATGAAGATATTGTGTATGCGGCACCTAAAGACGCAGAAGTAACTTCTAAAAAATTTTTAGAAAGCCCATATCACCAAAATCCTAGTTTTATGAAAGAGAATGATGAATATAAACGGGATGGCAAAAAAGTTATTAAACAAGGATTTAAAAATGGTTCAACTAAAGTTTGGGAGGTTGAACAAGAAATTAAAAAACATTTAACCGAAGGTATAAAAAGTCAAAATTTAGAGAAAAATTATAATTGTGCATACATAAATCATACTGAGGTAAAAAATACTCAGAAAATTAATTTGGAAAAATTTGCTGAAATTTTAAGAAAGAGAGCTAAAGAAAAAAGTCAACATCAATGTGCAAAATATGTAAGAATTGCATTAGAGGCTGGGGGAGCCGACACTTCAGGACATCCTATCGCAGCATCAGATTGGGGGCCAACTCTTAAAAAAATAGGTTATAAAGAAATACCTGAAGAGTTTAATAAACCTCAATTAGGTGATATTTATATCATCACCAAAACTGATAAGCATCAATATGGCCATATTGCAGGCTATGATGGTAGCCAATGGATTTCTGATTTTAAACAAAAAGGTCATAGAATTTATAGTGATCATGTTAACTACAGATATTTTAGAATGTAATTTGTTAAATAGGAGATTTTAATGAAACTTTTAATTTTAGAAATTTTATGTTTAAGCCTTTTATCTGGTTGCGCTTCCGCAAAAGAAGCTGAATGTTACAATACTTCAAAAGCTCTAATTACAGATTTATACAATAAATTTCCTATTAATAGCGATGAGGTTGTTGAAAATAAAAATAGAAAAACCTTAAGTAATTTTTTTGATAAAAACCTTACAAATTTACTTATAAAAGATCAAGAATGTAGTGCAAGAAATAATGGGGTTTGTAATATTGATTTTAATATTTTAATTCATTCTCAAGATACTCCTAATAAATATAAGATATTACAGGATACGGATAATTTAGTAACAGTGAAAGTTGAATATCATCAATACTCGGAATTTATTAACTTTGTTATTAATAAAGAGTCTTCTTGTAAAAAAATAGAAAATATAAAATATGATGATGGAAGTGATTTAATTAAAATGCTGCGGAAATAACATGAAATATTCAATATTGTTCTTAATTTTACTATTTGCTAATCATACAATTGCAAATACAGAAATATGGAATGGTACATATCACTATTATAGTTCAGAGGAGCTACCTAGTGGAAATGTTGCGACGATAGAGTCAACTTTAACATTAGCACCAAAAAAATGTGTGTACTCTATTATAGGCTTTCAGGTTGATAAATCCTATATGTGCAAAGTAAAAGAGAAAAATAACGAGCTATATTTCTTTAATGTTCAAAGTGGTGAAAAGTTAGGAAAAGTAGTCTTTAAGAAAGGAAAATACTATCTTTATTCTGATGAAGTTTTAGATAGTAAAGACAACTTATTTTTTAAAGATAAATAATAGTTATAGAGCCCTTTTTAAAATATTTTCAGATTCTGTAAAAAAGCCCAACTTAAGTTGGGATTTTTTTACGTCTCTACAATTCCTTCTAAATCTTCGAGCGTATAGTTCGGCATATCAATAATATGAGTTTGAATACCTTCTTGCACATAATCATTAACATTAGGGTAGAGCCAGCGAGTAATCTGTTCCGCAACACTCGAGTGATACTGAATTTCAAAGTGATTTAAGCCATAAAACACGGCTTTATGAGAGTCTGGAACTTTGAGCTGAAAACGTGGATTTGGATGTTCGCCTAGCGCGCTTTTTACACTCACCAAGTAATCGCCAATTACGGTCAACGCTTTGTTGCGTACTTTTTCAAATTCGAGTGTACCTGCCACTAAAAAGGTATTGATATGGGAAGGTAACGGAGCTGGGGCACGGTTATCATCCATCATGCCAATTCGGGCATCCATATATTCCCAGTCGTCATCACGAACGCTACCGTGGCGTAAGTCTAAAATGCCATTACTACGAATATTAACCAGTTGACCGAGTAAACCCACAAAAGGGAAGGCCCCGAGCTTATCTTGTATAGTAAAACCAAAACGCTCCAACACTGCACCATGATGTGGAGAGCCAATGCAGACTAGATTCTCGACCATATGAATCCATTGATACATGTTTTGTTTGCCATAAAACAAGGCACTGCGAGAAACTAGTCCGCCCATACTATGACCAATGATATCAATACTGGTAATTCTTGGATTACGCTGTACCAAGTCTTCTAATAAATTTGAAAAACTGCGCCCATTGGCTGAAATACGTCGACCTGTATTGTAGTTTAAATACAGCATCGTGTTATGGTCGCGCTGTGCTAACAGGCGCTCCCCAATACCGCCATAATGTGCATTTGACCAACTAAGATGATTCATACACAAACCATGAACCAAAATTACAATACGTCCTGCAAGTTCCCCTTGTTGTATTGCACCGTAGTGATCGTATAGGACCATTGGTAAAGCGAGAGGGCTATGTTGTTTAAGTAGATAATCCCCAAAAATCCCATTCAAAATTCCGACTAAAAAATGTAAGCTCGGGGTGAGTGGTTTTTCGTGAAGTGTGGGATATTTTTCAATAATGTGACGTAAGCTTGGCGCTAAAAAGTGGCTACCATATTTTTGTAATGCACCATAAGAAAATTGATATGCCTTTTGCACAAATGGTCGTTTTTGAAAGTTTTTAGCATTTTGTGTGCTCACACCAAAAGCATTTTTTAATACTTCAATATTAATAACTTGTATTAATTCATGTACACCATTTAAGCTGGTACTGAACAGTTGAGCTAAACCTTCTAGTACGTCTGCCTGACTCGGTGGCGTACGATCCCATTTACAATAAGTTTCATGTAGTGGTGTTAAGCTCGGCATATCTTTTCCCCATATACGTTATAACCGACGTTTTAAGCTGTACTTTTTATCAACGGCAGTAAACGTTTCCATCTTAGTAGTTTAAATAACACATGTTTTTAAAATACTGATGAATGGTTAGTTGAGTGGTTTTTCTTGTCTGACAATAGTGTTTTTATATACAAACTGAGAACAAAAATGTGAGTTTATTCTCAATTTAGAGGGAAATATATGAATATTATCTACCTCCATGGCTTTAATAGTAGCTCTTCTTCAATTAAAGGGCTAAGCCTGAAGCAGTATTGTAGCGAATTAGGCATAAATGTGCATTTGCCAGACCTAAACAGATCTCCTAATCTAGTGGTAGAGCAAGTTTCAGCGCTGATTGAATCGTTGCAAGACGTGGCTTTAGTTGGTAGTAGTCTCGGCGGATTTTTTGCGACATATTTTGTCGCGAAATATAATATTCCGGCTGTACTGATTAACCCTGCTATGCAACCATGGAAGTTGTTTGATGAGTTATTCCAAGTTGAAAGCATGCCCTATGTGGTGAATGATCAATGGTCAATTGACCATATTCAGTTGCGACAATTACAACACTTGGAACTGAAACAACCTGAAAATGCTGACAAAATACTCGTCTTGTTGCAACAAGGCGACGAAATTTTGGATTATCGTCAAGCACAACGCTATTATAGTGCTGCAACGCCATCCTCATTGATTTTGACGGATGCTCATGGCAATCATGCTATGGAAGATTTTGAAGAAAAATTACCGTTAGTGATCGAATTCTTTGCGCACACCATCAAATAAGGAAAACGTACAACGTGACACAATATACGGCTCAATCGCTTGAAGTCCTTTCTGGTTTAGACCCTGTTCGTCGTCGTCCAGGGATGTATACCGATACGACTCGACCTAACCATTTAGCCCAAGAAGTTATTGATAATGCTGTTGATGAAGCATTAGCTGGTCATGCCGACAAAATCTGTGTCACGGTTTATAAAGATGGTTCATTGTCTGTTGAAGATAACGGCCGTGGTATGCCAGTGGATATGCACCCTGAATATGGCCAAAGTGGTATCGAAATCATTCTGACTAAGCTGCATGCTGGTGGTAAATTCAGTACTGATAACTATCAGTTTTCAGGTGGTTTACATGGTGTGGGTATTTCCGTTGTAAATGCTTTATCAACACGTGTTGAGGTCGAAGTTCAACGTCAGGGTAACCTATATCAAATGGCCTTTGAGCAAGGTGAACCCGTAGCACCTTTAGCTGTTCTCGAAGGTAAAGCTCCAAAACGCGCGACAGGTACAACGGTACATTTTTGGCCAGAAGCGAAATATTTTGATAGTCCAAAATTTGCGTTAAAAGCACTTAAACACAATTTAAAAGCCAAAGCTGTTTTAGCGGCTGGTTTAAAAATTATCTATATCGATCAAATTAACGATGAAAAAATCGAATGGCAGTTTGAAAATGGCCTTGTCGATTATTTGATGGATGAGTTGCAAGACCGCGAAATTTTGCCAAATCCCGCTTTTGTGAGTAATGGTCAGGCAGACCGTGCGGCGTGTGAATTTGCGATTTGCTGGAATGTGGAAGGCGGTGAGCAGGTTCAAGAAAGTTACGTCAACCTGATTCCAACCGCACAAGGCGGTACTCATGTGAATGGTTTACGTTCAGGAGTGACTGAAGCGTTACGAGAGTTCTGTGAGTTACGTAATTTATTACCGCGTAATCTTAAACTTTCGGCAGAAGATGTTTGGGATGGCGTGAACTATATCTTGTCGCTCAAGTTCCAAGAACCGCAGTTTTCAGGTCAAACCAAAGAGCGTCTTTCTAGTCGGGAAGCATCCAATATTGTTTTAAATATTGCTAAAGATGCTTTCGCACTCTGGCTAAATCAGCATGCTGAAATTGCTATGCAATTGGCAGAAATGGCGATTTCTAAAGCTGGTCGTCGTTTAAAAGCAGCAAAGAAAGTCGAGCGTAAAAAAATTGTTTCCGGCCCTGCATTGCCGGGTAAATTGGCAGATTGTGTTGGTCAAACACGTGAGGACAGTGAGTTATTTATTGTCGAGGGTGACTCTGCTGGCGGTAGTGCCAAGCAAGCGCGCGATAAAAACTTTCAGGCAATCATGCCAATTCGTGGAAAAATCTTAAATACGTGGGAAGTTTCTTCAGATGAAGTACTCGCTTCTCAAGAGGTTCACGACATTGCGATTGCGATTGGTGTAGACCCTGGCAGTGATGATTTATCAGAGCTGCGTTATGGCAAAATCTGTATTTTGGCCGATGCGGACTCGGACGGTTTACACATTGCGACGTTGCTTTGTGCTTTATTCGTAAAACATTTCCCAACATTGGTTGAAGAAGGGCATTTGTATGTGGCAATGCCACCCTTATTCCGTATCGATATTGGTAAAGATGTCCATTACGCACTTGATGATGATGAACTTGAAACTATTTTGAAAAATATCAAAGGTAATCGTAATCCGCAAATTACCCGATTCAAAGGATTGGGTGAGATGAACGCGATTCAGCTACGTGAAACGACCATGGATCCAAACACGCGTCGTTTAGTTCAGCTCGATCTAGATGATGCTCATTTTACAGCTGGTTTACTCGATAAATTGCTTGCGAAAAAACGCTCGGCAGATCGTAAGCAGTGGCTTGAGCAGAAGGGTAACCTAGCTGATATCACTGTTTAAAATAGAATTAAAAAAATCCCCGCTCAATAGGCGGGGATTTTTTTATGTAAAACTAAGTTATTGGAAATCACCACAACGGTTTTTGCCATAAAATTAAAATAGACAGATCTGTATATTCTAATTTAGGTCGTAATTTTTATAGTCTGTGGAAATTGAAAAATATCACAATTCGCTCCACCTCCAATTCGATCTACCACTGCAAAATCACTTGGTGCCTCAAAGGTAAGCAAAGGATGATGCCATGTGCCTGCCCGATAATTGATACTTTGCTTCCCATTTGAAACAAATGCACATAGCTTTGAAATGTCGGGAGTATTCTCGTCTAAAGCGGGCGCGACAATAATTAAAAACTTTTGTTGCTGTAATGGAATAAATGCCTGAGACCCCTTGGGATGGCGCTCTAGCATTGAAATTTCCAGAGGTAGTACACTGGCCTTAATATTACGGAAAATACTAATTCCTGCCTTTGCTTCCCCTTCAATTTCAGTTTCAACGAGCGCATGGTAGCGCTCGGTGTGGGCATCGTTAATATGAAAAAAGTCATGCCCGTCGCAACAGATGACCTCTCCGAAGGACTGAAAGTTTTCAATTGTTAAAGGCTGAATTTGAACATTCTTCATGATCATGGCTTGGCAATTTTTCCCCATAAACGAACACGACTAATACCACCGTCTGGAATCATGTTAATGCGAATATGAGAGATTTTTCCATGCTGTAAAATCTCATTCACATATTCATGAATATGGTCCATTTGCATCGGTTGAGCTTCAAGTAAATAAGACCAGAACATACTTTGTGGAATCAGCTGTGCATCGGTAGCATTTTCAAGGTAAACCGCTTGAATGGATACTTGGGCAGGGAAGTTCCCTTTAAAGTGAGCCGTATCAATTTCAAGTTTCTCAATTTTTCCGCTTTTACCTAACGAAAGAATACACCAGTCATAACCCGGAGCTCGGCGGCGTTTGGTTTCCCATCCATCGCCCATGTTGACGCCACGACCGGGGTTAATCAAATTACGCGGATGTCCAAAGTGCGCATCGCTATAGGCAACTACGCGGCCACCATTTTCAAGGGCTAATAAATCAAGAGTTTGCTCGCTATCAGTCACCTGAATATGAACGTCTCCATAGACACGTAAACGGGCAATACCACCATCTGGGAAAATATTGAGGCGTATATGAGTGAAAAGTGCATCATTATTGACCATAAAAATATGATGCTGGCTTGGGCCGAGTTCCGTATTTCCTAAAAGACTCTCCCATTTTGCCCCTGTAAGGTCACCATTTGGTGCATAACATGCTTCTAATGATGCAGATGCAGGATAATTTCCTGTAAAAAAGCTGGTATCAATATCAAGTGCACTGATTTTTCCAGTCACACCAAGTTTCACAATGCACCAGTCATAACCTGCGTGACGTTTACGACGCGTTTCCCAACCGTCCATCCATTTGCCGTTATCATCAAATTTATCTTCAACAAAAATAGGTGCATCAAATTGCAGCATACGCTTTGCTTCTGCAAAGAAATCATCTGAACACTCAATGACTTGTGCACCAATTCGGGCATCAGCCAAATTGGTTTTCGTATTCAAAATTTCAGGAAGTTCAAATGCTGGGGCGTGCAATGTTGCCATAGTGGATTATCCGTATTTCTTGTTAAAAACATGATTTTTCATTTAAAACTGCGCCAACACGGAGCGTGCTGAGACGAGTTTTACACCTAAATATATAAGCATGGTGCATGCCAGTTTTGTGGAAAAGCTAAATAAATTTTGAAGGATGGCATGTTTTTAGCATAAGCACTCTATAGGTGAATATCTATAGGAGCGTGTTATGAATGTGGTGATTATTGGTGCGGGAATGGGAGGTCTAACCACAGGCATTGCATTAAAAAAATTTGGTCACCAAGTTCGTATTTTTGAGCAAACTGAAAAGATTCTTCCAGTTGGTGCTGCAATTTCGCTGTGGTCGAATGGTGTGAAATGTCTAAACTATCTGGGATTAACTGACAAAATCGCCAAACTTGGTGGACAAATGGATGATTTAGCCTATGTGGATGGTTTAACTGGAGATGTGATGACACAATTCAGTTTACTACCATTAATTGAAGAAGTAGGCCAAAGACCTTATCCAGTTGCACGTGCCGATTTACAAAATATGCTGATGGATGAGTTTGGCAGAGATCAGATTCATTTAGGCAAAAAAATGGTCAGCCTTGAAAATAAAGCTGATTATGTCGAGGTGCATTTTGCAGATGGCAGCTCAACGCAGGCTGATCTATTAATTGGGGCTGACGGTACCCACTCACATACACGGACCTATGTGTTGGGCCAACAAGTACAGCGCCGTTATGCGGGTTATGTGAACTGGAATGGCTTGGTTGAAATATCTGAAGATTTAGCTCCAGCTCAGCAATGGACGACTTATGTGGGGGAAGGCAAGCGAGCTTCTTTAATGCCAGTTGCAGATGGCAAGTTCTATTTCTTTTTAGATGTGCCTTTGCCAGCAGGTTTAGACAATAATCGAGATGACTATAAAAAACTTTTAAAACAATATTTTGCGGATTGGTGTTTGCCAGTACAGCAACTCATTGAGCGCTTAGACCCGCAAAAGACCAATCGGGTAGAAATCCATGACATTGAACCGTTTACTCAGTTTTATAAAGGTCGTGTAGTGATTTTAGGTGATGCTGCACACAGCACGACACCTGATATTGGTCAAGGCGGTTGCCAAGCAATGGAAGATGCGATTTATTTAGCGCGTTCTCTGCAAATTAACACTTTAGGTGTCGAAGATGCTTTACGTCGCTATCAAAACAAGCGCAATGAACGTGCAAATGAGTTGGTACTTCGTGCGCGTAAACGCTGTGACGTGACTCATATGAAAGATGAAAGCGTTACACAAGCGTGGTATGCAGAATTACGCCGTGAACAAGGCGGACATATTATGCAGGGGATTATTAGCAATATTGTGGGTAATCCACTCGATTAAAACAAAAACAGCAAGGAATTATCCTTGCTGCTTAATCTTCTAAATCACAATTTTAGAAGTGGTATTTAACCAAAGCACTAACGTTATTTTCGTCTGCACCTTTAATACCGAATTTGTTATTCCACACAGAATGCTCAATACCGAGGTATAGGCGTGTGTCAGGAGAAATGTGTTTACCTACATTCCATTTCCATTGTGTTGTCCAGTTCAACTCGCTGGCATGGTCGCCTTCAGCAGTTGACCAGTCAAGGAAACCATCTACCAAGAAATCTTCAGATCCTAATTTTAATGGAACACCGTAAACGAATGTCATTTGATAATCGTCGTCAGTTTTCTCATTATTCGCGCGGTAGAAGTTTAAATTCGCATATTGGAAATATGGGATATCTAAGTCAACTGCAAAACCATAAAGGAAGTTGTCGAAGTTATTGCCGTTTTCACTGTTACTTTCCCAAGTGGTACTAATTAACACATCTTTAATTGGACCATACGCCAGTTTTTTACCAGACACTTCGCCTAAGCTTAAACGTGGTGATAACTCAAAGTAAGTACTCTTGTGGTCATCTTCACCGCGCATACGGTCCATGAAGAAAAATACATCAGCGTATTTAACTTTCGCAGCATATTCCAAAGTAATCGTGGTTTCTTTGTCATCTACAACTTCATAGTTTTCACCATAAAGTCCCGTCACACTAAAATCTTGCCAGATTGGTTTTGCCTGAACCATGGCAGTTGCAGATAACAAGGCACAAGTCGCCGCAAGTTGCTTTAATTGCATTTAAATGATCTCCCCCCAAATAAAGCACGCTAAGGATACAGGGTCTTAAGCAAAAATGAAGCCAAATTTGATCAACGGTTAAAAAAAAGCCCACCGAAGTGGGGCGCTAAAAACTAAATCTTTAATGAGTATTTCTTGTGTTTATTGTTTGGCTTAAATGTGGGGTACGCGAGCCGCGAAATGAGGGTAAATGATTAAATAATAAATTCAACAAGATAGCAAAGATACATGTTGAACTAATGCCCGAATGGAACAAAGTTTGTACCCAAACTGGAAAATGAGCATAAAACTCATGGTTAATAATTGGGATCATCCCTGCTGATAAAGCAGTCGCGACAATAATCAAATTTTTCTGATCGTTATAATCTATTTTTGCCAAAGTGCGAATTCCACTCGCTGCAACCGACCCAAACAAGACCAAACCTGCACCACCAAGTACGGGCATTGGAATCGCGGCAATCAAACGACCCATAATGGGGAGTAGGCCCAAAATAATGAGAATGACACCACCTGCTGCGACTACAAATCGGCTTTTGATGCCTGTAATGGCAACTAACCCAACATTTTGGGCAAAAGCGCTTTGCATGAACGAACCAAAAATAGGCGCAAAAGCACTCGAGAACATATCAGCACGTACACCATTGGCGATCCGTTTCGAATCGACTTCAGTTCCTACAATGTCTCCGACAGCAATAATATCGGCTGTGGTTTCCGTCATAATCACTAAGGTAACGATCAACATCGATAAGATTGCACTAAGCTCGAAAGTCGGCAAACCAAATGCAAATAAGTGTGGGAATTGGAGCCATGCGCCTGAACTGACCTGACTAAAATCACCAAAACCCATAAAGTAGGCGAGGGTGGTACCAGCAACAATAGCCAACAAAATTGATAGGCGGCGAATGCTTGCTTGCGGCAGCATATTTAGAACAATCACAATACCTAAGGTCAGTAAGGCTAAAGAGATATTTTCTACGCTACCCCAGTCAGGTGCTTTGTTGTTGCCACCCATTATCCAGCGAATCGCAACGGGTAACAGCGATAGCCCAATAATCGTGATGACGCATCCAGTCACAACGGGTGGGAAAAACCGAATAATTTTTGAAAAGTAAGGCGCAAGACATAGTCCAATCAGAGATGCGACAATCACCGCACCATACACAGCAGGTAAGCCGCCACCAGTGGTGATAATGGCTACCATGGTAGCCACGCCCGCAAAAGATACACCCTGAACTAAAGGTAATTTTGCACCTAGATATTTCGTTCCAATTGTCTGAATCAGTGTTGCCAATCCCCCGACAAACAGGGCAGCTGCAATGAGTATTCCGACTTGTGCTGAGCTTAAGCCAGCTGCTGTTCCAATAATGAGTGGCGGGGCTACAATACCACCATACATGGTCAGCACATGCTGTAAGCCGTAAGCAAAACTTTTGGAAATTCCTAAATATTCATGCTCTGGAGAAATCGCATTTTTTTGCTGATGATTCATATTTTTCTCCTATTTATATTTGAATTAACTACCGCGATAAGTGGAGTAAGCAAACGGGCTGATCAGTAATGGAATGTGATAATGCTGATTGATGTCTTCTACAAAAAATTGAATACAAACACGTGGGAAAAAAGTTTTTATTTGCTGAGATGAAAAATAAGGTGCAATTTCAAATTCAAGTTGATAAGCACCTTTTGCAAAGTCTGTTATTCCGAAATCAGCCACTCGACCGTCTGGATTAGTGGTTGCGGTTGCAATCAGCTCGTGGGTTTCTGCATGAAACAACTTCACTTCTACGTGTGCAGCTGGTTTGCCTAAATTCGTATCTAAAATATGAGTGCTGATCATGCTTGTATTTCCTGAGATAGACGTAATAGAGCAATCGCTGAGAGTTGCTCATGTACAATTACTTTTTCGATAGCTAAGTCATGTTGTAAACGTTCGTGTAGCTTTTTTAAAATCTCATCGCTACTGAGGCCCGCTGCTTTAATTAAAAAAATAAAGCCAAACTTTTGTTCATAATCGAGGTTGCCTTGTAGCAGCGCTTGTTGCGTTTGTTCATCTAAAGAAATGCCAGCTTGTTCCTGATTTGAAAAATGTTGCTCTTTTGCATTGAGTTGTTTTTTTGCTTGTCGTTCACCAATTTTTGGGTGGGTTGCTAAAGCAGTTTCAATGTCTTGCCATGACCACATTTGACTTAAATTTTCTGCATGCTCTAAAAGAGATACTTTTGATGAATAGGGACGTCCTGAGATGATTTTCTCGGCCCATGCTGGAATGTGGACACAGTTTTTTAACAAAGTCTTGAGTTGTTCGGGTGGGGCTTGATTAAACTCGGCTAAAAACACTGTTATTCCTAAACTCGTTGTCGTGATATAGAGTTTTAGCAATAACAGTGCCAAGAGGCGTTCATGATTCGCTTATGAATTTGGAAAATTAAAAAATCAATTATTTAGTTATGTGATTTTTATACCAATGTTCAGCAATGTCTTGACGACTACATATCCAGACTCGATCGTGCATTTGAATATAGTCGAGAAACTTTTGTAGTGCTTTAAAACGTCCTGGACGCCCTAAAATACGGCAGTGCATTCCAATCGACATCATTTTTGGTGCATTTTCCCCCTCTGCATACAGCACATCAAAACTATCTTTTAAATATTGAAAAAATTGTTCTGAACTATTAAATCCACCCGGTGAGCAGAATTTCATATCGTTACATTCCAAAGTATACGGAATAATCAGATGAGGGCGTGATGCACCCGCAGCATTGGTGAGAGTCGTCCAAAAAGGCAGATCATCGCCATAATAATCAGAGTCGTATTGAATTTGCGGGAATTCTGCAAGTAATTGACGTGTATTAGGGCTATCACGTCCAGTGTACCAACCTATCACTTTATTTCCAAACAAGTTTTCTAAAACAGATAGAGCTTGTTCTATATGCTGTTTTTCTAACTCAATATCAGTATCTTGATAGTGAAGCCAACGGTAACCATGAGAAACCACATCATAATCAGCTTGCTTAATCGCCTCTACAATAGAAGGATTGCGTACGAGTGCCATTGCAACCCCAAAAATGGTCATTGGAAGTTTGCGCTTTTGGAATTCATTATGAATGCGCCAAAAACCAGCACGTGAACCATATTCGTACATCGAGTCCATCGACATATGTTTCGCTGGGTAACTTGCAGCGCCAATAATCTCCGATAAAAACTGTTCTGAGCCTTCATCGCCGTGCTCAATGTGTTTTTCGCCACCTTCTTCATAATTAAGAACAAATTGCACTGCAATCTTGGCATTGTTAGGCCATTTAACCTGTGGAGGCTGTCCGTGATAACCGATCAAATCACGTGAATAAGGAGACTTTTGAATTTGCTCAATGAGCTCGGCTCCAGATAGATAAGATTTGGTCACGATTGCTCTCCTTTTGTTCAATTTTTCATAAAAATTTAAAAAATCAGCTTGCATATTTTTATAGATGGACTGATATTGAAGATATGAAGATCTTCAAAATAAATTAAAACCAGTACGTTTAAGTCAGGAGATAACAAACCATTACACCATCAAAATGTACAATTGAAGTCAGTTCATGCATGCTTAAAACATGCCAACATAAAAAAGTTTTGCATAGAAAAGATCCACAGTAAGAAAGAGAGGATGGTATTTATGAATATTGAAATCCGCACAGATAAAAACATCCATAACAGCGAACGTTTAATTACTTATGTACGTGCAGAACTTACTCAAGAATTCCAACGTCATAGCGAACGTATTACGCATTTTTCGGTTCATTTTAGTGATGAAAATGGGGACAAAGGTGGTGACAAAGATATCCACTGTATGATTGAAGCGCGTCCTTCAGGTTTGAAACCAGTTGCAGTGCACCATAAAGCAGGAAATATTGACGCTTCAATTCATGGCGCGATTGAAAAATTAAAACGTAGCCTCGAACATACTTTTGAGAAAAAAGAACACCCGAGAGGTGGGCAACCAGAATTCATTGATGATGAAGTTTAATTGAAAATGCTAAAAAGCCCTTCGGGGCTTTTTTTATATTTGATGAAAATAAAACTATTCACAACATTAGGTTTGCAATGCGATGCAATCAACCTCTAAAATCTGGAGAAGAGATTAGGCATAATAGCCCTAATATATTTTTGAGAGATGGTCATGTTAACCACCCAGCAGCAAGCTTTAATTAAAGCCATAGAAGAATTAGAACTCGCGCAAGTGCAGAAATTACTTGCTGACGGACTTGATCCGAACTTTATTGATCCAGAGCAAGGGCCACCTGTATCAATTATCTGTGACGGAATTTTTAAATGGTGGGAAAATGTATCGGAAGCTTATGAAGCTGGTACACCATTATCAAAAGAAGAGAAGCGACAATCGTTACAAGTTTATCTCGATATTCTTGAAGCCCTAATTCAAGCTAAAGCCAATGTACACCTTTGGGATGCAGAAGAGTTTTATGGCCCGTTATGGGATGCAGCAAGCTCGGCATGTGCTCCAGCTGTTCAACGTTTACTCGATGAAAAAGTTGATCCAAACTCACGTGATGAAGAAGGACTCACCGTTTTATCTTCAATCAGTCAGTTGTTCTTTGATTGCGATTTTGATGAAATAGATTGGTCAGAATCACTTGAAGAAGAGCGTGAAACATTAGAGTTATTGCGCCGTCATGGGGCTAAAATGACAAAAGAATTAACTACTTGATTGGACATTAAAATGAAAATAGTACAAATCTTAACTTTTGCCCTTACAACTGTTGCTGCTGGAAGTACTTTCGCAGCAGAGTTTTCCTTTGACCGTCCTGGAGCAGGCTTCGGAACAGGTATTACACCAGTGGGTAAGTTAGCTTGGGAACAAGGTTTACCTAGCGCGACTTATACAGAGTCGACTGTCGATGGCGTTAAAGAAAAGACCGTAACTGTAAGTGAAGATATGCTATTCCGTACAGGTTTGGCTGATGGCTTAGAATTACAATTAGGTTGGCAAGGTCCAGCATGGACTCAAACCAAACGTGCTGGCAAAAAAACTGACAATTCAGGCTTTGGTGATGTAAGCATCGGTTTGAAAAAAGCAATTGATCTAGATGATGAAAACTTATCAATGGCTGTGTTAGCTCAGGCTGTCATTGCAACTGGTAATGATGAATTTACTGCGCATGATGATATTTATAGCCTAAGCTCAGCAGTGGCTTATAAATATGATGACTTGATTGATACCTCAATTACTATGCGTTACGAAGTGCAAAACAGTAATTGGGCTGTGACTGCAATTCCAGCAATCAACTATAAGATAGCTGGTAAACTTTCTGGATATTCTGAATTCATTTACCGTAAAGCTGAAAGCCAAGACTATGAATACGGTTTAGGTACAGGTTTAGTTTACGCTGTAAATAATCGTACTCAGCTTGACGCAAGTATCGGGGTCGATTTAGAAGGTCAAGATAAGAGCTACAACGGTGGCTTAGGCGTGGCGTTCTTGTTCTAATCGAAGCAATTTAAATTTATGTTAATGAAAAAGCTTATTCATCAGGGAATTCTTTATTTTCTAGCCGTTGCTGTTTGTGTGTTTAGCCAGTTGGTTTCCGCACAAGACAAGCTGCTCTCGCCCGAACAAGCTTTTTCATTTTCGGTTGAATCTTCTGAGCCGCATACTGCGAGTTTATCTTGGCAGATTCAGCCAAATTACTATCTATATCAGCATAAATTTACCGTACAACAAGGTACTCAACCTTTAGCTTTAAAATTACCTAAAGCGATTGCTCAATATGATGAAAATTATGGGCAAAGTCAGGTTTACTACCATCAAGTTAATTTCAAAATTAAAACAAAGCCTTCAGAGCACTATAGTGTGACTTGGCAGGGCTGTGCCAAAGATCGTATTTGTTATCCGCCACAAACCATTGAGTTTCAAACTGATGCAGATGGCTTGGTCGGTGTGCAAAACCAAGCAGGAACAGCGCCAAAACGATTGCTAGATTTGGCAAATACTCAACCGGAAGCTTCCTCAGATTCAAAACTTTTAGAAAAAGAGCAGAGTATAGAGCCTGTAATAGATCCATCTACGCCACAAATTGCACAAGATCAGATCTGGTCAGCTAAGTTAATTGAGCACTCGCTTTGGTATGGAATTTTATTATTTCTCGGTTTAGGCATGTTGCTCGCATTTACGCCATGTTCTTTACCGATGTTGCCTATTTTAACTTCGCTAATTATTCGAGAACATAAAGGTCTAAAAGCTTGGACCATTGCACTTACTTTTGTTTGCAGCATGGCATTGGTCTATGCAGGTTTAGGTTTAATTGCTTCTTCAGCAGGCTTAAATTTTCAACGCTGGTTACAACAGCCTGCGACTTTAATTGCTTTTAGTTTGTTGTTTATTGTATTCGCTCTGAACTTATTTGGCTTATTTGAAATTCGTTTACCACAAACATGGTTAAACAGACTTGACCGTATTCAGTCAATGCAACAAGGCGGCACTTTAGTCGGTGCGGGAGTCATGGGTGTGGTTTCTGCACTCTTGGTCGGTCCTTGTATGACTGCACCTCTCGCTGGAACTTTATTATTTATTTCTCAAACACAAAACCAATGGCAAGGTGCTTTGCTTTTATTTTGCCTAGGTTTTGGAATGGGAATTCCGCTACTGCTGGCAAGTATTTTAGGGGCAAAATTTTTACCTAAAGCGGGTGACTGGATGCATCAGATTAAAGTGATTTTTGCTTTTCTGATGTTGGGGTTAAGTCTCTACTTTATTCGTCCTTTATTGCCAGATTGGAGCATGCAAGTACTTAGTCTAGTACTAGGCCTCGCTTTTATAGCATATGCTGTTTATCAGTTTTTCTGGAAAAAAGGACAGCTACAATGGCTCTACGCGATCTTATTGTTAGTCGTTACCCCTTTTGTAGTCTATAACCAATATCAACATATTCAAAATCGAAATTTGCAAAGTTCCGAGCACATGGCCGAGTGGCATGTTGTGACTAGCGCGGCAGACTTCCAAAAGATTTTAGCAGCAGCGCCTACTGATCGAGCTATTGTGGTTGATGTATATGCCGATTGGTGTGTTGCTTGCCAACCAATTGAGCACCGTATTTTAAAAGCACCTGAGGTTCAGTCTGCTCTTGCACCTTACTATTTAATTAAGCTTGATTTGAGTCATTATGACCAGTCACATGAAGCGCTACTCAAGCAATGGAATATTTTGGGACCACCGACCTATCTATTTTTAAGCCCAGAGCAAAAAGAGATTCGTGCTCTACGCTTAACGGGTGCTTTTAGTCAGCAAGAACTTTTGCAACAACTTGCGAGTTTGGCAAAGCTCAAAGAATCATAAGGTATCAATAGTTTCGGTCTGATGAAATGTACGTACCTGATTACGGCCTGAAGCTTTTACCGCATAGAGAGCTTGGTCAGCCTGTCGAATAACAAGATAAGGGTCCTGTGCAAAAGCTGAACTGCTTATTCCAAAACTTGCACTAATATGAATAGGACTATTTTGAGCACTACAAACAGGTAATTCTTGTAAAGCACAGCGACAACGCTCAGCAATTTTTTCTGCTTGAATAATATCGGTGTGGGGGAGTAATAAAATAAATTCCTCTCCACCAAATCGACCAATAATATCCTCGCTACGCAAGTTCTCAGAAAGACATTGAGCGATTTCAATTAAGACCTGATCACCTTGGTGATGGCCATATATGTCATTAATTTTTTTAAAATGATCGATATCAAGAAGTACCACAGCATAATCAAATTGCTGTTGGTGTAGCGACTCTAAATGCGTATTTAAACTACGTCTATTTAATACATTAGTTAATGGGTCGATTTGGCTTAAGCGTTGAATATAAGTTTCGCGCTGACGCCATTGGGTGAGTAATATTTCAAATAAAATAAAACATGCCAATAAAATGGGCATAATAAAAAAAGCCATGCTTCCTAACCAAAAAGGATTGGTTTGAGCACGTTGCATGGCAATCAGATTAAATAAGGGGGCGTAAGGCACAACACCTTTCATACTCAAATAAGTACATACGATTAAAATAATTGTTGCAGGTATAAGGGCGCTATAAACAATTTTTCGGTCAAATAACACCAGACCTACCCCAATCGTGCCGACATAACCGACCATAGTGGCGGGGCTAATGCTGCCAATTAAATATCCATCGTGGCATAGCATGAGCGTAAAAAATTGCACGCTCACTAAAGGAATAATTCGTTGAGCCCATTCATCATTTTTGTAACGATAGCAGGGGATAATCAAAAGAGCCAATAAAAATAAGGTTAATAAATTGAGCCAGATTTGCGACTCAACTAAAGGTAAATGTGTCCATTGCCAGACACTCGGAGTAATTAGAATATAGCCTTTCCATAAAATCCAACTGAAATTCATTGCACAGGCAAGTGTAAGCATCAGTGCGCTTTTTTGTAGTGGTGTCCAGTTGATGATGTGATTATTGTAGATGAAATCGATTATCACCTGTTTTATTCTATGTATTGGCTGAGTGATGAAACGACTTTTCATAATAAGTAAGGCCTCCTAAATATAGATGCCTCTTTGTTGGACCATCCTAAAATTGGATTGTTTAAATAATTTATGTTTTAAACATAACATGATTTTCAATTTATACATGATGACTTTTTATAAAGTAAATGATGTGAAAAGTTTTGAGGCCTATTCACACCATTTATAGATAAATTAAGTTTTATCAAGTTCGTGAGCAAATTCAGCAATATCTGCCAATGCTTGTTTAGCCTCATCAAACCATGCATTAAACATCTGGAAGTTATGCCACATGCCTGTATAAAGTTTGAATTGAACTTTAACGCCAGCATCTTCAGCTTTCTCTCTAAAACGTTTGGCATCGTCTAATAAGATTTCTTTAGACCCCACTTGAACCAAAGTGGGCGGTAGACCATGCAAGTCATCGAAAATAGGCGAAACACGTGGGTCATCAGCTGCAATATGATTGCCTATATAGTACTGAGTTCCTGTTTGCAGCGCTTCAATAGAGAGTAAGGCATCATGTTTTTTATTAAATCTGAGCGACTCGCTGGTTAGGGTTAAATCTAAAAATGGAGATAGCAAAATCAGGCCACTTGGCATGAGCTCAGGTTGTTCTTTTAAACGTAAGCAAAGTGCTAGCGCTAAATTTGCTCCACATGAATCACCTGACAAAATAATATCTTTAGGCTGAACACCTTGTACTACTAAAGATTGATAGATGTCATATAGGGCTTCAGTTGCCTCAGGATAAGGATGCTCTGGTGCAAGTGGATAGTCCACATGAATAATCTGCATTTGAGTACGGGCAGCTAAATCCGTCATGAAAGCATGGTGTGTTTTGACACTGCCAAGAAAAAAAGCGCCGCCGTGAATATGAAAAATCAGTTGAGTGGCAGAATCTTGTGGTTTGATTTCTTCACCTTTAATGCCTGCTAACCGAATTGGGCGTACAGAAACATTTTTTTGCCTTGGGAAAGCACGACAGATCTGATCTAGAACGGGACGTAAGGCGGTAGCCGGCAAATTTAACTGACTTGGCTTGCGAATTGTTGTTTTAAGAAAAGTTTCTGTAAAATAATATTTCCAAACATTTGATATATTCATAGAGCATCCATTTTTATGCTAGTTTCTTGTTTTCTTGTAAATTTTATTTTGCAAGATTACAAGGTTACACGAAACAGTCACATTCAAAAATTGCAATATCTTTGCGACTTCTGAATACTAAAAATCTTGAAAGACCCAAGGATATTACAAAAATGAAAAAGATTGCTTTAGCTTTAGGACTCATTGGTATGGCTGCATTTGCCAATGCGGCTGATTCACTCAATGGAACGGTATGGAAAACGATTGATGATCAGACCAACAAGCCAAAAGCCGTAGTGAAATTTACGGAACAGAAGGACGGAACCTTAACTGCAACCATTCAAAACATTTTGACACCGGGCGAAGAAAATGCTTGTACAAAATGTGAAGGTCCGTATAAAAACAAACCACTTAAAGGTGTCACCATTGTACATAATTTAAAAAATGTAGGTGGTAACAGTTATGAAAACGGTACGATTTTAGACCCTAAATCTGGTAAAACTTACAAACTGAAAGGTGAGTTAACCGATGGCGGTAAAAAGCTTAAACTACGTGGTTATATTGGCGTTTCTGCACTTGGTCGTAACCAAACATGGATTCGCGCTAACTAAAAGTTTTAATAAAAAAACGAGCCATATGGCTCGTTTTTTTATGCTTGGATGTTTTGATAGGTAGATTCATCAAAACCTATAATGAAACCTTGTGAGGTTTGTAAAACAGGTCTTTTAATTAAACTTGGTTGAGCAATGAGTGCTTCAATAAGGTTATCTTCACTGCTTAAAGCACGATTTTGTTCTTCTTCTGAAAGCTTGCGCCAAGTCGTTCCTTTTTTGTTGAGAACTGTATCTTGCCCAATTTCTTTTAACCAGATCTTTAGAGTATCTGCATCAATGCCTTGTTTTTTATAATCGTGAAAATCATAGTTAAGCGCTTTGGCTTGCAAAGCATCAAATGCTTTTTTCATTGAATTACAGTTTTTAATTCCATAAATTTTTAACATTTTATCGGACCATGTCAAAAAGAGAGAGCACACAGCCTAACCCAAAAAGCTTTTAAGCACTACTTTATACCGATACTTTTAAAACAAATGAAAATTAATGATTAATCGAAAGAGAAATGTCATGTTATTGTCATAAGACAAAGCGATAATGACCTTAAAGAAGAAATTAAAACTAAAAGAACTTAGCGCAAAAAATAAGAGATAGAAAAGAGAAAACCCGCATTTAATCATCCTGATCATGCGGGTCTCATTTCAACGTCCAATGTCACATCCTTGCAAATAAACTTATCATAAGTTTATTTTATCTTCCTACGGCGTCCTATCCTTTTGCGTCATCCTGACTGCTTCCCTGTGCCGTGCAGCTATAATGCCGTTAAAGCTGTGTAAGAAAAATACTCAAAAACGACATATGCTGTAAGCGAAAACGACAATGCAAGTGAACAAGTGTTCACTTACTCTTGAATTTTATAGTCAATAATAACGGGTGCGTGGTCGCTAAACCATTGATCTTTAAAGACCCATGCGTTTGCTACACGTGTTTTCCAGTCTGGTGAACACGCTTGATAGTCAATACGCCATCCTACATTTTTTGCACGAGCTTGACCGCGATTTGACCACCATGAATAAAGTTCTGCTTCGGCGCGAACTACACGGAAAGTATCGACATAGCCAAGTTCATCGTAAATATGGTCAAGCCAAGCACGCTCATGTGGTAAACAACCAGATGATTTCTGGTTACCTGACCAGTTTTTGATATCAATTCGTTTATGAACAATATTGTAGTCACCACAAATGATGACTGACTTGTTTTCATCACGCCATTGTTTCAAGATTTTTGCGTATTCACCTAAAAATAAATCTTTACGTGCTTGCGCTTCTTCACCACTTGAGCCTGAAGGTAAGTATAATGATGCAATATGTACCGGATGTGACAAACCTAAATCGAATTCCGCAGAAATAAAGCGGCCTTGACTGTCAGCTAGTTCAAACCCTAAGCCATCTTTAACAGAGACGAAGGGTAGGCGGCTATAGATCGCAGTCCCCGCATAACCTGCACGCTCTGCTGGAAAGAGATGGGTATGCCATCCTTCGGGTCTAAATTTTTCAGTCCATTGTTCATGGGTAATGCGGCTTTCCTGCATGCATACGACATCGGCATCTGATTGTTCTAACCATTCAAGTAAGCCTTTCGTTACTGAAGAACGTAAGCCATTTACGTTAATGGAAACGACTCGAAGAATTTTTACATCACTTGGATACTGATCCTTTGGTATCATGCGAAAATTTAACCTCAATTGTGAATTTGGAGCACCTCATGACAACGCCTGTGTCATTTCACCCGCAAGCATTTATCGAACTCGCATTATCACGCGGTGTGCTTAAATTTGGTGAGTTTACTTTAAAATCTGGACGCGTGAGTCCTTATTTTTTTAATGCAGGCCTACTCAACGATGGTGAAGCTTTATCTCTTTTAGCGCAAGGCTATGCTGATAAATTAACACAATGCCAAAATGTTGATGTGATTTTTGGACCAGCTTACAAAGGTATTCCTTTTGTAGCAGCGACTGCTGTTGCTTTGTCGCAAGTCCATAACAAAAGTGTGCCATGGGGCTTTAACCGTAAAGAAGCGAAAGATCATGGTGAAGGCGGTGTTCTAGTTGGTGCTGCGGTTGAAGGTAAAAAAGTCTGGATTATTGACGACGTAATTACCGCAGGTACAGCGATTCGTGAAGTTGTAACGATCTTGAAAAATGCTGGTGCAACTATAGCGGGCGTTTTGGTGGCATTAGATCGTCAAGAACGTGGTCAAGGTGAGCTTTCTGCAATTCAAGAAGTTCAAAAAGAATTAGAAATTCCTGTACACGCACTGATTACCATGAAAGATTTAATGGATTATTTAGAAGCGAAAGGCGAAACAGAAGCGCTAGCAAATATGCAAGCTTATCGCGAGAAATACGGTATCTAAAAAAGAAAAAGGCATACACCTAAAATAGGGGTATGCCTTTTTAATATTTACTTAGAACTGATAATTCAAACGTAATAACACATTACGTGGTGTGCCTGGCATGCTGTCTGAACGCCAGTACTCTTTATTGGTTAGATTATTCACCGCAAGTGTGACATTCCATGGGTCTGCACTATAGCCAATTGCCGCGTCGACACGGTTAAAGCCTTCCATTTTTACTTGATTATTAATATTTGGATAATAAGAGCCGACATAGGTCACGCCCACCTCGGTATACCACTGCTCGGTTGGTAAATAACGAACAAATAAATTACCAGTGTTTTTAGATGTGTTGGCTAAATAGTTGCCTTCTTGTTCAGGCTTTTGTTTGTCTTCTTTTACTTTTGCATCTGTGTAGCCATAACCACCGCGAACAAAGACATTATCAAGTACGCGACCAATAAAACTAAATTCAAGACCACGAGATTGATGCTGTCCTGCAGTTGCCCATACATCTGGTTGTTCATTAGGATTTGGTTTATAGCGAATATTATTCTTACGAATATCAAAGACAGAAAATTGAGTATTTAAACGACTATCTAACCATTCGCTTTTTACCCCAACTTCGTATTGTTCGTTATATTGAGGTTCTTTATCCATTTTTGTGATATCGGTGCTTCCAGTGACTTGGTTAACACCCATTTGTCCGCCAAATGGTGCAAAACTTTTAGAGTAAGATGTGTAAAAACTATGTTCAGGAAGCGGTTGCCATACCAAACCAACGTTTGGGCTAAAGCTGCCATCTTTTACATTACGGTGTTCATTAGTAAGTTTGTTGGTGGTTGAAAAATCGAAGTAATCGTAGCGGACGCCCATCATCAGTTTAAGTTGGTCATTTAGACCAATTAAATCTTGAATAAATATGCCGTAAGTTGTGCCTTCATTATAGTTATGCTGTCTCATCTTTAATGGGCCATTGTCACGGCTATATTCACGTTCGCCTGTAAATGGATTAACGTAGCCGTAAATAGAACCGTTCTGAGCTTCATTTGCTAAGCGTGGCTCTCGTTGTTCATATGTCCAGTCTGTACCCATCATGATTTGGTGTTCAAGCTGACCTGTTTTGAACTTGCCCTTAATATCAAATGTATTGGTGGTGGTCTTATTGCTGGTTTGTTGCCAGTAGTAAATTTGATTGATATAGCCTTTTTTAGTGTTGCATTCTTTACCTTTTAGGTCGTTTCCATCTAACCCACAATAAGTTCCAAAGTAAAAGTGATCAAAGTTTTGTTCTGCTTGTCGGTAACTTGCTGCCCAGTGAAAGTTCCAATCAGGCGCATATTGATAATTCACATCGGTGCGAACCACTTGCAAAATATCATCAACATAATCGCCGTCTTGGGCAAATCCCATTTTAATTGAGGTTCCCGCAGGCAAGTTTTCATATGCTGGACCACGATCAGGCACACGACCTAATTTGTCATAGGTATATTGTGTGGTCCAAGTGAGTGTTCCATCATCATTTTTATAAGTGAAACTTGGTGAAAACATTTCAATTTTATTTTCAATGCCAGAGCGGAAGCTTCCTGACTCGCCATATTCTCCAGTTAAACGCACTGCTAAATTGTCATTAATGACTTGGTTAATGTCAGCCGTTGTTCCGTAGTTGTCATAAGAACCTGCGTACGCACCAACTGAACTTTTAGAGTCAAAATTGGCGAACTTACTCACCATATTCACAACCCCACCACCAGCGCTACGACCATATAAAACAGAAGCAGGGCCTTTTAAAATTTCAATACGTTCGATATTGGCAGTACTACGACGTACTTGTCCGCTTTCACGTATGCCATCACGGTAAATATCACCTGTATCGGCACCAAAACCACGAATTGTGATGCCATCACCACGCATATCGTAACTGGTTGATACGCCTGGGGTGCCTTGTAACATAACGCTTAAATCATTCGATCCATAAATTTTATATTTTTGAACATCAATCGTATCAATGGTTTGAGGAATATCTTTTTTGTCTAAACCGTTACGTGTGATATTGGCTTTGTCATAGTCGATATAACTTTTAATTGGGTCGAGTTCACTCATGGCCTCAATTTTTATTGTAGGCATGGTGGCTGCAACTTTTGCGGCTGAATCAGTCGCTTCCTCTGCGTAGGCACCTTGAATATTCAAGATCATTAAACTGAGTAAGCTCAGCGGGAAAAGACGCTTAATTTGGGGAGATGATATAGAAATTCTTAACATAAAAATAAAATCAATTAACAAAAATAAAAGTATAAATGATAATTATAATCATTTAATTGTTTAGAATAAAAGAACTATTGCCTCAAAAAATGACATATTTATTTTTTAATAACTATTTTTTAGGAATGTAATGAGTAAATTAAGCAAACTATGTGTATTAACTCTTTAGTTTTTCTTGTTAATTTGGTTTTGGAGAGGGGCTTTTATCAATAAAAACTCCTCCTTGGGATTAAGCGTTATTTTTCAGAACATCTAAAATATCCATTTCTGGATCATAATTCTCGTCAATTGTTTTGCAAATTGCTTGTCCAACAATGACATGCGTGCCATTAAAGGTCATGGTTGGCGCTTCATATAATTCCCAACCATGATTCAGTGCTTTAGTCACTCTTGCACAAAAAGCAGAGTCATCAGGGCCAGTTAAATAGCGATAAAGTTTCATGTTTAGCCTTTAAATATAATGTTTTATGCTCATAGTTTAACTGAATTTACTTAAATTCCAGATCAAGAAATAACAGATAATGTTTTACTGAAATTAAGAAAAACCAGTGAAAAATCTCAGCTATACTCATGTTAATTTAAATTTTAAGAAGAGCTTGAGCATGCGTGTACTTGTCGTCATGGATCCGATTGAAACCGTAAACCTTAAAAAGGATTCAACCATGGCAATGTTGTGGGCGGCGAGCCGTCGTGGACATGAATTAGGTTATGCATTACAGCAAGATTTATATATCGATCAAGGTAAGGCTTACGGTCTAATTTCACCGTTAAAAGTTTTTGAAGATTACAATCATTACTATGAGCTTGGCGAAAAGAAAAAAGAATCTATCGCGGCTTATGATGTAGTACTCATGCGTAAAGATCCGCCATTTGACATGAATTTTGTCTACACGACTTACGTGCTTGAGCAAGCTGAGCGTGAAGGTTCATGGATTATTAATAAGCCTCAATCATTGCGTGATTGCAACGAAAAACTTTTTGCAACGCAATTTCCAGAGCTACAAGTGCCTACACTTGTGACATCGCAACAAAGTTTAATTCGTGAATTTATTAAAGAACATGGTGATGTGATTGTTAAGCCACTTGACGGTATGGGTGGTATGGGGATTTTCCGTTTATACCAAGACGGTGTAAATATTGGTTCTACCTTAGAAATGCTTACAGAGCTAGGCAATCGTCCAATTATGGCTCAGCGTTATATTCCTGAAATTGTAGAAGGGGATAAGCGTATTTTAATGGTGAATGGCGAACCTATTCCTTACTGTCTAGCTCGTATTCCACAAAATGGTGAAGTGCGCGGTAACTTGGCGGCAGGCGGTTTAGGGCAAGCGCGTCCGCTTACTGAAAACGATAAGCTGATTGCTGCTAAAATTGGCCCTTTCTTGCGCGAAAAAGGTTTGATTTTTGTGGGCTTAGATGTGATTGGTAATTATGTCACTGAAATTAATGTCACTAGCCCGACGTGTATTCGTGAAATTGATGCTCAATTTGGTACATCAATTGCAGATGATCTATTTGATGTATTAGAAGCTGGACGTTCAGCTTAATTAGTTATTGCAGGTGGTTTTCCGCGGTATTTATGGGAAATCACCTGAAAATATATGAATTAATAAAATAACAATACTAAATACACCACAGCTTTGTAGGCATATTTTCAAAAAAGCCCATCTTTCTGTTATAAACGAGTGAAATTAGCTTTTCGTTAATGAAGCTTTAGGATTAAAATAAACGGCTACAAAAATAGATGACAATTTCCATTGTTTTTTGAGTTGAAGAATTAGACCGTGACCGATTCACAGCAAAGTAAACCTAAACATGTCATGATGATGGCTGCCGGTACAGGTGGACATGTTTTTCCAGCCCTCGCCGTAGCCAAAAAACTTCAACAACAAGGTTGTCAGGTTTCATGGTTAGCCACGCCAACAGGTATGGAAAACCGATTATTAAAAGATCAAAATATTCCAATATATCAAATTGATATTCAAGGTGTTCGTGGCAACGGATTAGTCCGTAAAATTGCTGCACCTTTTAAAATTTTAAAAGCTACTTTAAGCGCAATGCGTTATATGAAACAGCTTAAAGTTGATGCAGTTGCAGGCTTTGGCGGTTATGTTGCGGGACCGGGTGGTTTGGCAGCACGTTTGTTAGGTATTCCTGTACTTATTCACGAACAAAATGCGGTTGCTGGTTTTACCAATGCGCAGTTGTCTCGTGTTGCTAAAGTCGTGTGTGAAGCATTTCCAAATACCTTTCCTGCTGGTGGAAAAGTTGTTACAACAGGAAATCCTGTACGTCATGAAATCACAGATATTTTAAGCCCAAAGTGGCGTTATGATGAGCGTGCGCAAGCAGGGCAGCCTCTAAATATTCTAATTGTTGGTGGTTCTTTAGGAGCCAAAGCACTCAACGAACGCTTACCTCCAGCATTAAAACAATTACAAGTTCCACTTAATATTTTTCACCAGTGCGGTCAGCAACAAGTTGAGGCAACTCAAGCACTCTATGCAGATGCACCAGCCAATTTAACCGTACACGTTTTGCCGTTTATTGAAGATATGGCAAAGGCTTATAGTGAGGCAGATTTAATTATTTGCCGAGCTGGAGCACTCACGGTAACAGAAGTTGCCACAGCAGGTGTGGCCGCAGTTTTTGTGCCACTTCCTATAGCAGTTGATGACCATCAAACTGCAAATGCCAAATTTCTGGCGGATTTCGGTGCTGCAAAAATTTGTCAGCAATCGACTATGACACCAGATGTTCTAAATGAATTGTTCACTTCGCTGATGAACCGCCAGTTACTTACAGAAATGGCAGTGAAAGCACGTCAACATGCCCAACCAAATGCGACTCAGCATGTGGTTGATCTTATCCAAAAAATGTAATCGGATTTACTATGTCTCCATCAACAGCTGCGAACCAAGCAAAAAAACTGATTAAAGTGCCTGAAATGCGCCGTATCAAACACATTCATTTTGTGGGGATCGGCGGTGCTGGGATGTGTGGCATTGCAGAGGTATTGGGTAACCAAGGTTATAAAATTTCCGGTTCAGACATTAAAGCATCTAAAACTACAGAACAATTAGAGCAAAATGGCATCAAGGTTTATATCGGCCATCAAGCGGAAAATATTAAAAATGCCAATGTGCTTGTAGTTTCAACAGCGATTGATCCAGAAAATCCGGAAATTAAAGCAGCGATTGAGCAACGTACTCCAATCGTACGCCGTGCAGAGATGCTAGGGGAGCTTATGCGTTACCGTCATGGTATTGCTGTAGCTGGAACACATGGTAAAACGACGACGACAAGTCTTTTAACGACTATGTTGGCTGAAGAAAACCTTGATCCAACTTATGTGATTGGTGGTTTACTTAACAGTACAGGCGTAAATGCTGCATTAGGTGAAAGCCGTTTCATCGTAGCTGAAGCTGATGAATCAGATGCATCTTTCCTTTATTTGCAACCAATGGCAGCGATTGTAACGAATATCGATGCTGACCATATGGATACCTATGAAGGTAGCTTTGATAAATTAAAAGATACGTTCGTACAATTCCTTCATAACTTACCATTTTATGGTTTGGCTGTAGTTTGTGGTGATGACGCCAACATTCGTGAAATTATGCCGCGTGTAGGCCGTCCAGTCATTACCTATGGTTTTAACGAAGACAACGACATTCGCGCAATTGATGTTGAACAAGATGGCATGCGTTCACACTTCACCGTGTTACGTAAAGGTCGTGAGCCGCTACGTTTAACAATTAATCAACCAGGCATGCATAATATTTTGAATGCTTTGGCTGCGATTGGTGTTGCGACTGATGAAGGTGTTTCTGATGACGCAATTAGCCGTGCTTTAGCAGGATTTAGTGGTGTTGGTCGTCGCTTCCAAGTACAAGGCGAATTCGAACTTGCCGATGGTAACGTTAAGTTAGTTGATGACTATGGACACCATCCGAAAGAAGTAGAAGCAACTATTAAAGCTGCTCGTCAGAGCCATCCAGATCGTCGTTTGGTGATGTTATTCCAGCCACACCGTTACTCTCGTACCCGCGATTGTTTTGACGACTTTATTGAAGTGCTTTCTCAGGTCGATCAATTATTATTATTGGAAGTTTATCCTGCCGGTGAAAAGCCTATTGTAGGTGCAGACAGCCGTACTCTAGCGCGTAGTATTCGTTTACGTGGACAGGTGGAACCGATTTTGGTTGATCCGGTTGAAGGTAATTTGCAAAACATCATGCAAAATGTGTTACAACCAAATGACTTGTTATTAACGCAAGGTGCGGGTAACGTGGGAGCAATTTCTGTAGAACTTGCACAACACCATTTGTATGTGAAATAAACAAAAATATTGAATTATCGGGTTAAGGATTTAAACGTGTCAAATGCTACAAAATTCGGCAAAGTTGCCGTGCTATTTGGTGGGAAATCGGCTGAGCGTGCTGTGTCTTTAGATAGTGGTCAGGCAGTTCTGGATGCTTTATTGCGTTCAGGTGTTCAGGCTGAAGCATTTGATCCGCAAGACCGCAGTGTGACTGAACTTGTAAATTATGATCGTGCATTTATTGTATTGCATGGTCGTGGTGGTGAAGATGGCCAGATTCAAGGCGTACTTGAATGGTTAAATCTGCCTTATACAGGAACTGGTGTGCAAGGTTCTGCGATTGGCATGGATAAAGTCAAAACCAAGCAAATCTGGCAAGGTAGTGATTTACCTACAGCGCCATATCGCATTATTACTAAAGAAACAGATTTAGATGCGGTGATTGCTGAGTTAGGCTTACCTGTGATTATCAAACCTGTACATGAAGGCTCAAGTGTCGGCATGAGTAAGGTTGAGAAAGCAGAAGATTTTGCAGCTGCAATTGAGAAAGCCACTCAGCACGATGCTGTTGTGATGGCAGAAAAGTGGATCACAGGTCGTGAGTTCACAATCTCATTCCTAAATGGTCAGCCTTTACCAGTTATTCGTTTACAACCACCAGCAGATGTTGCTTTCTACGACTACGAAGCGAAATATCAACGTAATGATGTAGAGTATGGTATTCCTTGCGGTCTAAGTGAGACAGAAGAGAAGAACCTACAAGCATTGTGCTTACGCGCTTTTCAGGCAGTTGGTGCAGAAAGCTGGGGTCGTATTGATGCGATGCAGGATGAGCAGGGTAATTTCTGGCTTTTAGAAGTAAACACTGTGCCAGGTATGACCAGCCACTCTTTAGTTCCAAAAGCTGCGAAAGCTGTTGGCTATAGTTTTGATGAATTGTGTGTTGCCATTCTTGAGCAAACATTGGAAGGTACGGCTTAAATATGGCACAACTTCCGGCTTCCATGCGCCGTAAACGTGCGGCCATCACCTCTATTCATGATAAACCACCTACACGTAAGCAGAAGCTTGCAAATGCTGGTGGATGGGTGCTGTTGGTTATTGCTTTTGTAGTGCTGGCAGTCGGAATTTATGGGCTATATAAAGTTATTACGGATGCAACAGTTGCAAAGCTAGAAGTTGTGGGATCGACGTCTTCAGTTGAAACCCAACAAGTGATGCAGCATGTTGCTCCAATTATAAAAGCGAATTATTTCACATCTGATTTAGAACAGATTCGAGATAAAACATTAGAAATTTCATGGGTAGACCGAGTTGTGGTTTCTCGTGCTTGGCCCAATGGTATTCGTGTTCGTGTCATGCCTCGACATGCCATCGCCCGTTGGGGAACAGGTCGCTTGTTAAGCGATGGAGGCGATGTATTCAGTGAGGCAGAGCCGACTATTCATCCTGAGCTTCCGTTACTCCATGGTCCGGTAAGCCAGTCGAAAATGATGATGCGACGCTATAATGAAATCAATCAATTATTCCACCCTGCCAATTTGCGTCTAAAAGAGTTATATCTGACGGAGCGAATGACTTGGTTTATGCAGTTTGACTCAGGTTTACGAATTATTGTTGACCAAGATCAAACAATGAATAAGTTGCAACGTTTAAGCCATCTGGCACAATCTGACTTAAAACCGGTGTGGTCGAAAATCTCAGCCATTGATTTGCGATATCGTAATGGATTATCTATTCAATGGAAGAACGCAACACCACCTAAAATTGTGAATGGTCAGTTTGTTGTAACGATTGATGACACAAGCATTGCAGGTGGAACAAAAGCAAAGCCATAATACGTGGCTTTAAAATAGGCAATTTGCCTGGTATTAAACAACAAAGAAATGGTATGAGTGATGAATGAAGCTGTTCCCTCAGTTGTTGCGATTGACATTGGGACGCATAAAGTTTCAGTTTTGATTGGAAAAATTCATGCGCCGGATAACATTCAAGTTATCGGTATGGCAACTGCTCGCAATCGTGGCATGAATAAAGGAAAAATCGTAAGCCTCGATAAAGTTATCGCTGCGATTAAAAATGCTGTCGCTGAAGCGGAAAATATGGCCGAATGTCGCATTCATAGCGCATGGGTATCGATTCCGAGTACCGAGTTGCAAAGTTTTTATGCCTCTGGCCGCACACCAGTTGCTAATCCAGCACATGTTATTACAACAAATGAAGTCGTGCGCGCGTTAGAATTGGCAAAAGCAAGTCATGTGACTTCTGATTACTATTTAGCAAGTGCAGTACCGTTAGGCTTTGAATTAGGTGATTCTGCTGAATGGGTGCAGAATCCAATTAATATGACTGCCCATAGTATGACCGGACATTATCAGTTAATGATGATGCCGATTGCGACTATGCAAAACCTTGATCGCGCTATGAAAGGTGCAAATATCGGGGTTGAAAAAATGGTGGTATCTTGTCTGGCAACTGCTGAGGCAAGCTTGCTTAAAGATGAAAAAGAGTATGGTGTTTGTCTGGTCGACATTGGCGCAGGTATTACCAATCTTGCCGTTTATCTAGATGGACGTTTGGCTCTGGCACGTACATTGCAACGCGGTGGTGAGCACGTTACGCGTGATATTGCTGCTGTATTGCAAACTACGACAGAAGAAGCTGAACGTATTAAAATTCTGTATGGTTGTGTTGATTTAAGTGCTGTTAAGCCAGATCACATGATTCAGGTGGAAGGAATTGATGGCCCTCAAACTATTAGTCGAATTGAGTTGTCAGAAATTATTATTGCCCGCTATGAAGAGATCTTTAGCCAGATTCGTGATGAGCTCGAGAACAGCGGTGCAATTCATGGTTTATACCATGGTGTAGTGTTGACAGGGGATGCTTGTCAAATCGAAGGTATGGTGAGTTTGGCTCGCCGTATGTTGGGGGTATCTGCCCATTTGGGTAATCCGCCGTTACAGGTTTATGCTGATGATCAACATCAGGCAGCATTACGTCGTTCGATGTATGCAACAGCAGCTGGTTTGCTCATGTTTAGCCAAAGTGAGTTGCAAGAAGCTGTTGAAGAGCCTGAAGAGGCAAATGACCGTTCGGTATGGGAGCGAATGGTAAATGGCTGGAATGCATTTAATAGCAAGCTAAAAGCCATTTTTTAGGATGTATGGATTTATTGGTAGAATTGTTAGGAAGTTGTAAGAGAAAACCACTGTACTTGACAAGGTTTGTATTGCACAGCATTCTTAAAATTAGTTATTTTTGAAAATCAAGGCAGTATACGGGCTGAAGTGACTGCCATAATGTATTAGGAACCCTAAAGGTCATGGCCTCATTTGAATTTATAGAAGATGAACTAAACGATGGCAACGGTCAAGCCCGTTTCACTGTATTTGGTGTAGGTGGTGGTGGCGGTAATGCCGTTCAACATATGGTGCAGTCTGATATTCAAGGTGTTAAATTCGTTTGTGCCAATACAGACAAACAAGCACTAGACTGTATGAATGCACCTTTCAAAATTCAGTTAGGCGAGCAAAGTACGCGTGGTTTAGGTGCTGGTGCTAACCCTGAAGTTGGGCAAGTTGCAGCAGAAGAAAGCCGTGAAATTATTCGTCACCATCTTGAAGGTACGGATATGGTATTCGTTACCGCTGGTATGGGTGGTGGTACGGGTACGGGCGCGGCTCCTGTCGTGGCTGAAGTTGCCAAAGAAATGGGTATTTTGACTGTTGGTGTTGTAACAACTCCATTTAACTTTGAAGGCCGTCGCCGTTTAAAATCTGCTGAACGCGGTATTGAAGCGCTTGAAGCACATGTTGATTCATTGATTATTATCCCTAATCAGCGCTTACTTAGCGTATATGGCGATATTTCAATGAAAGATGCTTATAAAAAAGCTGATGATGTATTGTTAAACGCTGTACGTAGTATCTTTGACCTTGTTGTAAACCGTGGTCACATTAACCTTGACTTCGCCGATTTGAAAACTGCAATGAGTACTCGTGGTTACGCAATGATGGGTGCTGGTTTAGGTCGTGGTGAAGATCGTGCACGTCAAGCAGCTGAACAGGCTATTCGTAGTCCATTGCTTGATAACGTAAATATTATTAATGCTAAAGGTGTGTTGATTAACATTACTGGCGGTGATGATATTACTCTACGCGAAACTGAAATCATTACTGATGTAGTGAACCAGATTGTTGACCTTGATGAAGGTGAAATTTTCTACGGTACAGTATTTGATCCAGATGCGCGTGATGAATTACGTGTAACAGTGATTGCGACTGGTTTAACTCGTAATGCAGCAGATGCAGAGCCGAGAAAACGTAATACAGTAAGTCATGCATCGTCTCAAGCGGCTCAATCTGTTGATGAAGATGACGTTCCTGCTATTAATAAGCGTCAAAATGCAGACAATGAAGTGAGCAGTAACGCAAGTTCTTCTCCGCGTTCTTCTCCGATGAGTATTCAAGATTACTTGAAAAATCAGCAACGTAAGTAAAAAATTATTAAATTTAAAAAAAGGCAGTGTTTAAACACTGCCTTTTTTTGTTTTTGATCAATGACTAAATATGCTAACGTATAGCGGTTTTAAAAAAGAAGTTACAAAGCATGGTGAAACAACGTACTCTCAATCGTGTGGTAAAAGCGAGTGGAATAGGTCTTCATAGCGGTCAAAAAGTGATGATCAATTTCATTCCACATACCGCGGATGGAGGTATTGTATTTCGTCGTATCGATTTAGACCCGCCCGTTGAAATCCATGCGAATGCTTTACTCATTCAAGAAGCTTTCATGTGCTCCAATTTAGTGATTGGAGATATAAAAGTTGGAACAATTGAGCATGTAATGAGCGCAATTGCAGGTTTAGGAATTGATAACCTTATTGTTGAGGTATCTGCGTCCGAAGTTCCGATTATGGATGGAAGCGCCGGCCCATTTATTTACCTGTTAATGCAGGGTGGATTACGTGAGCTAGATGCGCCGAAAAAATTTATAAGAATATTAAAACCAGTTGAAGCATTAATAGATGATAAAAAAGCGATTTTTAGCCCGCATAATGGTTTTCAATTAAATTTTACGATTGATTTTGACCATCCGGCATTTGCTAAAGAATATCAATCTGCCACTATCGACTTTTCTACTGAAACTTTTGTATATGAAGTCAGTGAAGCTCGTACTTTTGGTTTTATGAAAGATCTAGATTACCTCAAAGCAAATAACTTAGCCTTGGGTGCAAGTTTAGATAATGCCATTGGTGTAGATGACACAGGTGTTGTGAACGAAGAAGGCTTACGTTTCGCTGACGAGTTTGTGAGACATAAGATTTTGGATGCAGTAGGTGATTTGTATTTACTTGGTCATCAAATTATTGCCAAGTTTGATGGCTATAAATCGGGACATGCTTTAAATAATCAGTTGTTACGCAATGTTCAAAGTGATCCGAGTAATTATGAAATTGTAACATTTAATGACGAGAATGAATGTCCAATTCCATATGTCAGTGTGACATAAGTCATTGTCTTTACTTGGCTACGTTATATTGTAACGTTTCAAAGTGTGATTATTATCACATAATAAGAACGATTCTAATTAAGAAATAGAAAGCTCATCATTTTTTATTGCTTGCCAAACGTAGTAAAGCTTGGCTAAGCTTAGGGTCGCTCACAAAGTCGGCTGCACTACGTAACATTTCTTGTGTTTCCGGGGGGATGGGTTTAGATGGCTCAGATGAGGGTATATTGGGAGTGTTTTTATTTCTCAAGCGAACCTGAATTCTTTGTAAGTCTTTTAACCCTTCAAGTTGAGATAATTTAGATACATATTGGTTCTGTAAATAACTGAGTTGACTAATCATCGCCTGATTTTCACCAGTAATGATTAAAGAACCATTTTGATAACACACGACCTGCCATTGTTCCGGTTGGGGCAATAAGGGTTGGATTATTTTCGTAAGTCTTTGCCATTGCGCGACTTGCGTTGTTAGAAACGTAAGGTTTCCTGTTTTTATGTGTTTTCCGGTTTGTTGAAAAACGTTATCGGGTTTAGACATGGGTCATTCTCGGATAGATTCTTGTCTTCATCTTAAGCGTTCATTTCGATTGATATCAAGGAAGAGATCATAAGGAACTTGAGTAAGAACAGTTTCAAGAGGTTTTTATGCACACGCGTCGTATTTTATTAGCGTTTTCACTTGCCGCTTCGGCAGCATCAGTTGCTTTTGCAGATTATCAAACAATTAACCAATCTACTGATTCAGATCGATTGGAACAACTATCAAAAACATTATCTCAAGGTTCATACACCCATCCTGATGATTTAGATCTTCCGGCGAGTGCGAAAGTTTCAGTGACCTTACGCCAAAAAACGGTTGAGCTCAACAATGAATCGCTCGCAAAAAAATATGGCAATACGAGTGCAAAGAATTCTTTTAATGCCTCTTCTTCAAATGCTTACTCTTGGTTAGTTTCTCACCCTCTTCCTGATACTGTACGAGTTTCTTCGAACTTCGGTGGTCGTACAATGAGCGGTCGTGCCGAACATCATGGTGGTTTAGATATGGCTGCTCCGAGTGGTACACCAATCTATGCAACAGGCCCAGGTATTGTAACGAAATCTGGCTGGGGCACTGGCTATGGTCAATATGTTGAAATTAACCATGGGAATGGTTACTTAACACGTTATGCTCATGCTTCGCGCTTAATGGTACGTGTAGGTGACCAAGTATCTGCAGGTGAACATATTGCCAATGTAGGTTGTACTGGTCGCTGTACTGGTCCCCATTTGCACTATGAAGTAGTAAAAGATGGTCAACGTAAGAATCCAACTACTTACTTGGCGATGCTTCCTTAAAAGCATAGTTAAAAAGTTAAGGTTATTAAATTTATGAATCTGAAATTAGCCTAAACCTTTTTTAACGTAAAGATTGTATAAAAAAACGCCATTATTGGCGTTTTTTTGTTATTTTGTTTAATGCTCGGTCAATGACTATTCATTCAGAAAATAATAGGCCCCCCTCACATTCACCCGTGGCAATAACTAGAGAGGGGTAAAACGTGGTAAAAATACAAAGTAGATTAAAGAACAAGGAACAGGTGAATTATGGCGTTTTACGGTGACTCCGATGCACAAGAAACCCAAGAGTGGCAAGATGCATTCGATTCAGTTTTACAACATATGGGAACTGAGCGCGCAGCATTCTTATTGGAAAAACTTTACCAACAAGCAATTGCTAAGCATGTTCCAATTCAACGTCTCAATACACCTTACTTAAATACAATTTCTGTTGAAGAACAACCTGCAATGCCAGGCGACCAAGATATGGAACGCCGTATTCGTGCATTGATTCGTTGGAATGCCTTAGCAATGGTACTTCGTGCGAATAAAACAGGTGATGATTTAGGTGGACACTTGGCGAGTTTCGCATCAAGTGCAACATTATATGACGTAGGTTTTAACCATTTCTTCCGCGCAAACAGCGATAACTTTGGCGGAGATATGATTTATTACCAAGGACACTGTGCTCCTGGTATTTATGCACGTTCATTCCTTGAAGGACGTTTAACTGAAGAACAGTTAAGTAATTTCCGCCGTGAAGTTGGCGGTAACGGTTTACCAAGCTATCCACATCCATATTTAATGCCGGACTATTGGCAATTCCCAACTGTATCAATGGGTCTTGGTCCAATCATGTCGATTTATCAAGCGCACATTCAAAAATATTTGATGAACCGTGGCTTGATCAAAGAAGAAAATCGTAAAGTCTGGGCTTATCTTGGTGATGGTGAGATGGATGAGCCAGAAAGTACTGGTGCAATTTCACTTGCTGGTCGTGAAAAACTTGATAACTTGATCTGGGTTGTTAACTGTAACTTACAGCGTCTAGATGGACCTGTACGTGGTAACGGTAAAATCATTCAAGAATTAGAATCTTTATTCCGTGGTGCGGGCTGGCGTGTTATTAAAGTGGTATGGGGCCGTCATTGGGATCCGCTACTTGCAAAAGACAACACAGGCGCTTTAAAAGCGGTAATGGAAGAAACTGTTGATGGTGAATACCAACGCTATCAAGTGAAAGGTGGTGCATATACACGTGAGAAATTCTTTGGCAAGTACCCAGAAGCTGCGGAACTTGTAAAAGATTTAAGCGATGAAGACATCGATAATCTCAACCGTGGTGGCCATGACCCTTACAAAGTTTTTGCAGCCTATGCAGAAGCAATGAAAGCCAAAGGTCAACCAACAGTTATTCTTGCGAAAACTGTTAAAGGTTACGGTTTGTCTGAAGAAATTGAAGCGGTGAACAAAACTCACCAAATCAAAAAAATGCAGATCGACTCTTTAAAATATGTACGTGACCGTTTTAACCTGCCATTTACAGATGATAAGTTAGAAGAGCTTCCATTCTATCGCCCAAGTGAAAACTCTCCAGAAATGAAGTATATGAAAGCGCGTCGTGAAGCGTTAGGTGGTTATCTGCCAGCACGTCGTCGTGAGAGTGAAATTTTAGCGATTCCTGAATTATCTGTATTTGATGCCGTATTAAACGGTTCAGGTGGTAAAGAGCAATCTACTACGATGGTGATGGTTCGTTTAATTGCTGCTTTACTTAAAGAAAAAGCAATTAAAGACCGCGTAGTGCCAATTGTTCCAGATGAAGCACGTACATTTGGTTTAGAAGGTATGTTCCGTCAGCTTGGTATTTATGCTGCTCACGGTCAAAAATATACTCCAGAAGACCAAGAACAGTTAATGCATTACCGTGAAGCAAGTGATGGTCACATGCTTCAAGAAGGGATTAACGAAGCTGGTGCGATGAGCGCATGGGCTGCGTTGGCAACAAGTTATTCAACGAATAACTTGCCAATGATTCCAATGTATATGTACTACTCAATGTTTGGTTTCCAACGTATTGGTGACATTGCATGGGCTGCGGGCGATGCACAAGCTCAAGGTTTCTTGTTGGGTGCAACTGCTGGTCGTACCACATTGAACGGTGAAGGTTTACAGCACCAAGATGGTCATTCACATATCTTGGCGAACACGATTCCAAACTGCGTATCTTATGATCCATGTTTCGGTTACGAATTAGCTGTAATCGTACATGACGGTTTACAACGTATGTATGTGAACCAAGAACGTGTGTTCTATTACCTCACTGTAATGAACGAAAACTACGAGCATCCTGCAATGCCAGAAGGCGCTGAGGAAGGCATTAAACGTGGTATGTACTTGTTCGAAAAAGATGAAAAAGCAACTGTTCAGTTACTTGGTTCAGGTGTAATTCTTCGTGAAGTAATCAAAGCTGCGAAAATCTTACGTGATGAATACCAAATCCATTCAAACGTTTGGAGTGTAACAAGCTTCAATGAGTTGTCGCGTGATGGTATGGCATGTGAAGAATACAACCGTTTACACCCACTTACTGAAGAAGTAAAAGAGTCTTGGGTATCTAAACAGTTACGTGGTACAGAAGGTATTGTTGTTTCAGCAACAGACCATATGCGTGCGTATAGCGAACAAATCCGTGCTTATCTTCCAGATGGCCGCCCATTTGTTGCATTAGGTACAGATGGTTATGGTCGCTCAGATACACGTGCTAACTTACGTAGTTTCTTTGGTGTTGACGCTGCACATATCGTTGTTGCTACTTTGAAAAAATTAGCTGACGAAGGTGAAGTAGATGCACGTTTAGTTAAAGATGCAATTTCTAACTTTGAGTTAGACACTGACCGTCCAGTGGCATGGGCTCCACAAGCACATCCAGAAGTTCAGGCAGTTGCTGAATACAATGAAGCGCAAACTGGTGAGGGGAACTAAGCATGCAAATTAAGACCCCTGATATTGGTGTAGATAAAGCAGTTGTTGCTGAAATTTTGGTAAAAGTTGGTGACAGCATTGCTGAAAATGACAGCCTTGTTTTGCTTGAGTCAGATAAAGCGTCTGTTGAAGTGCCTAGCACTTCAGCAGGTGTCGTAAAAAGTATCTTAATCAAAGAAGGCGATAGCGTAACTGAAGGTACGGTATTGTTTGAACTTGAAGCTGAAGGTGCTGCATCTGTAGCTCAAACAGAAGAAGTTGCAAAACCTGCTCCAGCAACTGAAACAGCAGCACCGGCAGCTGTACAACAGGCTTCAACTGCTGCACAACCAGCAGCGGCAACTACTAGCCAAGTGGTTGAAGTTCAAGTTCCTGATATTGGTGTTGAAAAAGCACTCGTTGGTGAAATTTTAGTAAAAGTTGGTGAGCAAATCGATGTTGAGCAAAGCATCGTTGTAGTTGAATCTGACAAAGCAACTGTAGAAGTACCAAGCAGTGTTGCTGGTACTGTAGAAAGCATTCAAGTTAAAGAAGGCGATACAGTTAAAGAAGGTGTTGCGCTCATTAAAGTGAAAACAACATCTGCATCAAGTGCGCCAGTTGAAGCTCCTGCTTCTACAGTAGCTCCAGCGCCTGCACCAGTTCAACAAGAAACTGTAGCCGCGGCTGCTACTCAATCTGGACCAGTTGATATTAACGTTCCTGATTTGGGTGTAGATAAAGCAATTGTTGCTGAAATTTTGGTACAAGTTGGCGATAAAGTTGATGTAGACCAAAGCCTTGTTGTGGTTGAGTCAGATAAAGCGACTGTTGAAGTTCCAAGTACTGTTGCGGGTGTTGTGAAAGCGATTCACTTGCAAGCAGGCCAACAGGTTTCACAAGGTATATTGCTTGCAACAATTGAAGCTGAAGGCCAAGCACCTGCTGCGGCACCAGCGGCAAAAGCAGAAGTAGCTCCAGCTCCACAGGCAGCAGCTCCTGCTCCGACTCAGGCAGCATCTGCTCCAGCGTCTGGTAGTGACAAGTTAACTAAAGAGCAAGAAGCCGAAAACGCTAAAGTATATGCAGGTCCTGCTGTACGTAAGCTTGCTCGTGAACTTGGTGTGATTTTGTCACAAGTTAAAACTTCTGGTGAGCATGGCCGTGTTGTTAAAGAAGATATCTTTGCTTATGTGAAGACTCGTTTAACTGCGCCACAAGCTGCATCAGTTGCTGCGGCTGCACCAGCGGTTTCGGGTTTGCCAAAGCTTCCTGACTTCACTGCGTTTGGTGGCGTTGAAGAAAAAGTACTGACGCGTTTGCAGCAAGTATCAATTCCGCAATTGTCGTTGAACAACTTTATTCCGCAAGTCACCCAGTTTGATTTGGCTGACATTACTGAGTTAGAAGATTGGCGTAATGAGCTAAAAGGCAACTTCAAAAAAGAAGGTATCAGCCTGACGATTATGGCATTCATTATCAAAGCAGTTGCGTATTTGTTAAAAGAAGAGCGTGAGTTCGCAGGTCATCTATCTGATGATGGTAAGTCAGTGCTCTTGCGCAATGAAATCCATATGGGAATTGCGGTAGCAACACCTGATGGTTTAACTGTGCCAGTACTTCGTAACCCAGACCAAAAATCAATTAAGCAAATCGCAGTTGAATTGGGTGTGTTAGGTCAAAAAGCGCGTGATAAGAAATTAACACCGAAAGACTTACAAGGTGCGAATTTCACCATTTCAAGCTTAGGCGCAATTGGTGGTACAGCATTTACACCACTTGTAAACTGGCCACAAGTTGCGATTTTGGGTATTTCACCTGCAACGATGCAACCGGTTTGGAATGGTAAAGACTTTGATCCACGCTTAATGTTGCCGTTGTCGTTGTCTTATGACCACCGTGTAATTAATGGTGCAGATGCCGCTCGATTTACCAATAAACTTACGAAACTTCTTAAAGATATTCGTACTTTATTAATCTAATATTCTGAAATGAATCATTAAAACCTCGCTTCGGCGGGGTTTTATTTTGGTATTTAATTTAATTGATTTTAGGTTAATCTAAAGATGAAGAAGGAGTGATCGAGAGAGGAAAAATTTCTCGTTTTAGGTAAAGGAGAAATAATAGATGGCGGGTTTTTTAAAAATCATGTTGCCGATTCTGTTGGTTGTATTTTTATTGATGGGATTGTGGGTCAGTTTTTTGCACTTTCCTTGGGAGTGGATGACCTACGTTGCAATCGGTTTGGAAGTATTTGTGGCAACGCTTATTTTGCCATTTGAATTTCAATCACAACATATAGCTGGTATTAACAATTTTGGTTTTATTAACTTAAGTATCTGTTTAGCTTTACTATTAGGCTTGGGGCGGCTGTTAGTATGGGCATGGATAAAATTTTTTGTTTGAAAAATAGAACTGCTCGAATATAATGAGCACATACTTCATTGGGGAGTAGCCGCTATTCATTTCTGAATGAATAGGTGATGATCAACATAATTGTTCAACAGAACATGGTCATCATAGCTTAAACGTCTCATCGTTTCCGAGTTGGCAAGACCTTTGATTTACCACTCTGCAGATATTTGGCTAGCAGGAGCGGTAGGTCATGGGCATTTATGCTAGCCAGAGAAACGACATGCAAGAATTTCTGATTTCTACCTCGATTGTTGCCCTAGCTGAAATGGGCGATAAAACTCAATTGTTGGCCCTTTTACTGTCTGCACGTTTCCGTAAGCCAATCCCTATTCTCATTGCGATTCTTTTAGCCACTTTAATTAACCATGGTATCTCTGCTGTGCTTGGACAGTGGATTACAACCGTGTTGAGTCCCGAAATTTTAGTTTGGGTACTTGCGGGTGGTTTCATTGGTATGGCGTTCTGGATGCTTATTCCAGATAAGCTAGATGATGAAACAGATAGCATTAACAGATGGCAAAAATTTGGTGTTTTTGGTGCAACCTTTATCCTGTTCTTCTTAGCAGAAATTGGTGATAAAACCCAGATTGCGACAGTGGCTTTAGCTGCTCGTTACGATAGTATTTTCTGGGTAATGCTAGGTACAACCTTAGGTATGATGATTGCCAATGCACCAGCTGTATTTATTGGTAATAAATTAGCTGAACGTTTATCTATCTCTCTCATTCATAAAATTGGTGCTGCTATTTTCTTAATTGTAGGTATCTCTACTTTAGTGCAGCATTATTTCTTCTGAAGCATTTAAAGCTGCCATAAAAAACGCACTCGAATTGAGTGCGTTTTTTTGTAGGTCATTTTAGTAGTTAAATTTCACTGTGAAGTTAATTTGGCGTGGGTTACCGAGCGTCACCAAATTCTCATTAAGCGCGCCTGCATAGTAATCTTTATCAAATAAATTACGAATCGCAAGTTGAGCACCCCAATGTCCAGCGTCATAGCCAGCTTCAGTGTCAAAGACTGTATAGCCTGGAATGTGAACATCTAAGCCATCGACAGTTTTATATGTTTCACCACGGAATCCACCACCAACATACCAGCCAAGTTTTGATGTTGGGTCAAATTTATAGCGCGCTGACAAACTATAAGCATGCTCAGGAATATTATCGAGTGCTTTTCCTACATTGCTTGAGTTTGCATCTTTACTAATTTCAGCATCAATGGTGTAAGTATATGCAGCTGTTAGTTTTAAGCCTTCTAAAATTTCTGCGCTGAGCTCAGTTTCAATACCACGTGTTAACTGTTCGCCACGCTGAGCTTTATAGCCACTATTCGCAGTATCAGTGACTAAAACATTTTGACGTTTTAAATCATACCAAGCGATAGCACCTTGAACTCGTTGATCAGGGCTTTGTAATTTCATTCCGACTTCAACCTGTTTTCCTTCTTCAGGTTTGAACGGATTGTTATTTACATCAGTACCACTGTTAGGAGTAAATGAAGTGGCATAGCTGACATAAGGGGCAACAATGTCATTAAGGGTATACATGACAGAGGCGCTACCCGTAAAAGCATTGTCTGATTGTTTGCTTGCACTACTTGTAACTAAACTTGTGCTTTGGGTTTGTGCCCAGTCTTGGCGTCCAGACAAGCTTAAAAGCCATTGGTCATTAAGTTGAATGCGATCACGTATATAGAGTCCCAAATATTTGAGACGATTAATATCCCGAACATTTTGCTTCAATGTCACGTTTTGACCATAAACGGGGTTATAGATATTTAAATTACCAATATCGTATTTATCATTGGTGTAGTCACTTTTTTCCTGAAAAGCATCTACGCCAATATTAATGTCGTGCTGCATGCCATATAAATCAAACTGTTTGTTTAAACGGTTATCGATGGCGAAACTTAAGTTATCAATCACTTGATGCCGACTATTATTAGCTCGGTTAATGGTTGTGTAAGATGTGTCTGCCCAAAACTTTTTAGTTTGAGCAAAAACCGCAGTACCATCCATTTCGGTTTTTTGGATGGCAAAATTCTGGTTAAAGTTCCAGCCATTATTAAAGGCATGTTTAAACGTATAACCCGTACGATAAACATCTGCTTCATATTTACCAAAATTAGGGTCGCCAATATATAAACTTCGGTCTATAGCGCCGTTAGGATTGTCTTTTAATGTGCCAATGACAGGCAAGCCTTGCTGACGAATATATTCGCGGTGCTGATAGCTTGCGATTACAGAGAGGTCAGTGTTATCACCTAAGTCGAAGTTGTAAGAAGGGGAGATATAGTAATTTTTAAAATACACATAATCAGTGGGGTCATCTTGGTCAGAGATGCGGCCATTTAAACGAAAAGCACCTTTCTCACTATTATTAGGGCTATAGTTTAAGTCGAATATACCTTCTTTTAAGTTATAGCTGCCATAAGTCATGCTAGCACGTGCAAAGTTTTCTGCTTCTGGACGTTTAGTGACTAAATTGACCATACCGCCTGGTGTAACCAAACCGAAATTAATAGAGGCAGGGCCTTTTAAGACTTGGACCTGATCCATGCCTGATAGTTCAGTGGCAACATAAGTATTTTGTCCAACTCTTAAACCATCTATATAAACCGAATCGGAAGAGGTCTGGCCTCGAATAACAAAATCATCCCAACCACGACGACCAAGTTTTCCAGCTTCAACACCTGCAACACCTTCAAGTGCATCTGCTAGAGTTCTAGCTTGTTTCTGGTCGAGCTGTTCACGAGTCACCACAGAAACCGATTGAGCCGTCTTAAATAAGGGTGCATCTGATTTTAAGGCAGAACTTGCTTTTGTTGCGACATAGGCAGAGCTGGGTTCTTTTTGCGCCTGAATAGAAATTGTGGGTAGCACATTGGTCGAATTCTGTTGTTCTGCTGTTTCATCAGCATGACTTGCTGTCATTAAGCTAAAAATAGCAACTGCTAATAATGTTTTAGAGCTTGAAAAATAAGGTGCTTGGTTCATGGGAGGTCTAGACAGCGCAAAAGACAAAGTGATAATGAGAATTATTTTAATTTATTGCATGTGAATTTTAAATAACATTATGATTCATTTATAAAATAAGAAAAGCAAAAGCTATTTTAAAATATTATGAGAAAAATAAAGCAATTCATTGCAAGAGTTGTCGAATCCCTTTATTTTAGTATGGATATAAAAATATCTAATATTTAAAGTTTTTTTGGGGAATTGTATGGGGTTTGAAAAAACAACATCGCAGATATTATTTGATAACGGCGTACATAAATGTATTAGTTTTACCAGTTTGGTGAAAGGGGAAGGTATCCAAGCCAATCAATTTTTAATTATTGATCATGAGCGTGCTGCTGTAATCGATCCGGGTGGCGATTTGACCTATGTTCCATTAACGATGGAATTAAATAAATATACACGTTTGAAAAATCTGGACTATGTGATGGCTTCGCATCAGGATCCAGACATTATTACCTCAATGCCACGCTGGTTAGTCTATACCGATGCTAAAGTGGTGGCGTCAAAATTATGGGCACGTTTTTTACCGCACCTAAATTCCTCATTTATGAGTGAGCGTATGAAAGGGAATTGGGAAGACCGTCTTATTGAATTACCTGACCGTGGCCAAGTGATTCAATTGGGGGAATCAAAGTTAGTTGTAGTTCCTGCTCATTTTCTACATTCGGTCGGTAATTTTCAGTTTTATGACCCCGTTGCCAAAATTTTATTTTCTGGTGATATGGGCGCTTCGATTGTTGAGGATGCCAATCAACCTTTGACAGATTTCGATACGCATGTTCTGAAAATGAAAGCTTTTCACCAACGCTATATGTGTTCCAATAAGGTTATCCGTTTATGGGTAAACATGGTCCGCCAGATGGACATTGAAATGATTGTTCCACAGCATGGCAGTCCATTTATTGGCAAAGAAATGATTAATCAGTTTTTGGACTGGATTGAGGTTTTACCTTGTGGTGTCGACTTGATGACAGAACAAGTTTTTAGTTGTCCTGCCTAAATATGATGTCTAATGATCAACCCAGATAAAATTCTGGGTTGCAAAAACATGGGTTAAAAAATAACGTTAAAACAATAATAAGTGGGAATTATTTAGAGCAGCTCTACATCTATTGCTGAAAAAGGCAAAGATAATATGAAAATTGCATTGAAATTTGTTTATAATAGCTCACGGAATTTACCAGTGAGATTGTTATGCTGACCATCGTTCAAGAAGCGCTAACCTTCGATGATGTCTTATTACTTCCTGCCTACTCTACTGTTCTCCCAAAAGATGTCTCTTTAAAGACACGTTTAACTCGCGGCATTCATTTAAATATCCCATTGGTTTCAGCTGCAATGGATACAGTGACTGAGTCACGTATGGCGATTGCGATGTCACAAAATGGCGGTATCGGGATTTTGCACAAAAACATGGATATTGCTGCTCAAGCTGCAGAAGTACGCCGTGTAAAGAAATTCGAAGCGGGTATGGTGAAAGACCCTATCACTGTAACGCCTGAAACTACAGTACGTGAACTGATTGCAATTACCACTGCTAATAACATTAGCGGTGTACCTGTTGTTAAAGACGGCAAGGTTGTTGGTATTGTGACAGGCCGTGATACGCGTTTTGAAACTAATTTAGAACAACCTGTTAGCAACATCATGACAGGCCAAGATCGTTTAGTCACTGTACGTGAAGGCGAGTCTAAAGAAAATATTCAAGCATTATTGCAAAAACACCGTATTGAAAAAGTCTTGGTCGTTGGCGAGAGCAACGAACTTAAAGGCTTAATTACAGTGACTGACTTCCGCAAAGCTGAAAGCTATCCAAACAGTTGTAAAGATGATCTTGGTCGTTTACGTGTTGGTGCTGCGGTAGGTACAGGTGCTGATACACCAAGCCGTGTGGAAGCATTGGTTGAAGCTGGTGTTGACGTCATTGTTGTTGATACAGCACACGGTCACTCAGCTGGTGTAATTGAACGTGTACGTTGGGTGAAACAAAACTTCCCTCAAGTACAAGTGATTGGTGGAAACATCGCAACTGGTGATGCTGCATTAGCATTATTAGATGCAGGTGCAGATGCTGTAAAAGTAGGTATTGGTCCTGGTTCTATCTGTACAACACGTATTGTGGCAGGTATCGGTATGCCACAAATTTCTGCGATTGACAGTGTTGCTAGCGCACTAAAAGATCAAATTCCTTTAATTGCAGATGGTGGTATCCGCTTCTCTGGTGATATGGCAAAAGCGATCGGTGCGGGTGCAAGCACGATCATGGTTGGTTCATTACTTGCAGGTACTGAAGAAGCGCCAGGCGAAGTTGAGTTTTTCCAAGGTCGTTACTACAAAGCATATCGTGGTATGGGTTCATTAGGTGCAATGGCGGGAGCAACTGGTTCTGCTGACCGTTATTTCCAAGATTCGAAAGCGGGTGCTGAGAAGTTAGTACCAGAAGGAATCGAAGGCCGTGTTCCATATAAAGGCCCAATGGGTAATATCGTTCATCAAATGATGGGTGGTTTACGTTCATCAATGGGTTATACCGGTTCAGCTGTGATTGAAGATCTTCGCCAAAATGCGAAATTTGTGAAAATTACTTCAGCAGGTATGTCTGAGTCACATGTTCACGATGTAACGATTACTAAAGAAGCTCCAAACTATCGTGTTGGTTAGATTTTGGTAACCAAAACAATGAAGAAAGCCGTCATTACACTGACGGCTTTTTGTTTTTGGTGTAAAGTAAATCCGAGAAAAGAAATATGGCGGAATTGCCATATATGAAGTGAGCCACCGCTGAAGTGGCGTAAGAATGAGATAAGCTATGAGTTATTTTGGAACGGATGGTATTCGTGGAAAATTTGGGCAAATGCCTATTACTCCAGAGTTTGCTTTAAAACTCGGTTTTGCTGCAGGGAAGGTATTAAAACGAACGAGTCAAAAAAATAAACCACTCGTTGTATTAGGAAAAGACACTCGTTTATCTGGCTACATTTTAGAATCTGCTTTGCAAGCGGGCTTAAACGCTGCTGGCGTATATGTTCATCTACTTGGTCCTTTACCAACACCAGCCATTGCACACCTTACTCGTGCTTTGCATGCACATGCAGGTATTGTTATTTCTGCATCGCATAATCCATATTATGATAATGGGATTAAATTCTTCTCAAGTGAAGGCAAAAAATTACCGGATTCGTTACAAGAAGAAATTAACCGCGAATTAGAAAAAGATTTATTCATTGAGGACACTGCAAACTTAGGTAAAAGTGTTCGTGTAAATGATGCAAATGGTCGCTATATTGAATTCTGTAAATCTACTTTCCCTTATCACTTTGATTTAAATAATTTAAAGATTGTGTTGGACTGTGCTCATGGCGCTGCATATAGCGTTGGGCCTTCAGTTTTCCGTGAGTTAGGGGCAAAAGTTGTTGCTTTATATAATGAACCAGATGGCTTAAATATTAATGAGAGCTGTGGTTCAACACATCCTGAACACTTGCAAAAAGCAGTAGTTGAGCACGAAGCAGATTTAGGTATTGCCTTTGATGGTGATGCTGACCGTGTTGTGATGGTTGATAAGTTTGGTAACTTAATTGATGGCGACCATATTTTATATATTTTGGCGACTCAAGCTCAAAATAAGCCAGCGGGTATTGTTGGTACAGTCATGAGTAATATGGCACTTGAAGTTGCACTTGAAAAAGCAAACGTTAACTTTGTTCGTGCAAAAGTCGGTGACCGCTATGTATTACAAGCTTTAGAAGAAAATGGTTGGGTGATAGGTGGCGAGCCTTCTGGTCATATTCTAACTTTAGACAAGAGTACGACTGGTGATGCCATTATCGCTGCTCTTCAAGTTTTAACTGTGATGGTCGAGCAAAATAAGGCTCTTCATGAATTGGTTCAAGACTTTAAATTATTCCCACAAGTTCTTTTGAACGTACGTTTAGAACAAATGCTTGATCCGTATTCTATTCCGGCATTGGTTACTGAATTTGATAAAGCAGAAGCACAGCTCAAAGGTCGTGGCCGTATCTTGATTCGTAAGTCTGGAACAGAGCCTGTGATTCGTGTCATGGTTGAAGGTGATGATGAGCAAGAGGTGAAAGCTTTAGCTCAGCATTTAGCAGATTCAGTTCGTTCACAAGCACAAGTCGCATAAGGTGCATGACATGAGTGATGTCATCAAAGATTTAAGTGAATTACGCTTAAGTTATGAGCAAGGCGAGTTGCATGAGGGGCAGGTTGAATCTAACCCTCATCAGCAGTTTCTTGGTTGGTTTAACCATGCTCTAGCAGCCAATTTGCATGAACCCTATGCAATGTCATTAGCAACTGCAAGTGCAAATGGCAGACCTCATGTTAGAACAGTTTTGTTACGTGGGGCTAAAGAAGCTGGTTATGATTTTTATACGAATTATGACAGCCAGAAAGGTATTGATTTGGCAGAAAATCCATATGCCGAATTATTATTTTACTGGCCAAGTCTAGAGCGTCAGGTGCGAGTGGGTGGTCGTGTAGTTAAAATTGCTGAGCAAGAATCTACAGATTACTACCTTAAGCGACCACGTGATAGCCAGATTGCAGCGCATATCAGTACTCCCCAAAGCGGTAAAATTGAAAGCCGAGAGCTGTTACAGCAACGTTTTCAAGACTTACAACAGCAAGTTGAAAGCCGTGAAGTGCTTGATAAGCCGGAGTTCTGGGGCGGTTATCGTCTGCAACCAGATTATTATGAATTCTGGCAAGGACGACCAAATCGTTTACATGACCGCTTGAGTTATGAAAAAATCGACGGTCAATGGACGCTGCACCGACTGATGCCTTAAATGACAAAAATACAAATCAAACAAAGACCTTTATTGACACGCCCTGAACAGTTTCAGGGCGTGCCTCCGTTTATTGCTGAGATTTTGGCAAGGCGTGGAGTAGAATCTGAACAGGAATTAGAGCTAAAACTTAAGAATTTACTTGCTCCTCAGCTCAAAGGATTAGAAACTGCTGTGGCATTAATAGATCAAGCTATTGATGCACAGAAAAAGATTGTTATTGTTGGCGACTATGATGCTGACGGTGCAACCAGCACAGCGTTAATGGTATTGGTGCTTCGCGATATGGGAGCACAAGTCGACTATTTAGTTCCAGACCGATTTAAATACGGATATGGGCTTACCCCCGCAATTGCAGAGCTTGCACATCAAACTTATCAGCCCGATTTATTAATTACAGTCGACAATGGAATTTCGAGCCATGCTGGGGTTGATACAGCCCATACGCTGGGCATGCAAGTTATTATTACCGATCACCACTTAACAACAAAAGAAACGCCTCTAGCGGAAGCGGTGGTTAACCCAAATCAGTTAGGCTGTGATTTTCCAAGTAAGGCGCTTGCTGGTGTTGGTGTTGCATTTTATGTGCTGGCCAATTTGGCAAGTTTACGTAGCAGACAAGGTAAAAGCACAAGTAAAGTCACTCAATATCTAGATTTAGTCGCTTTGGGAACTTATGCAGATGTGGCTGTTCTAGACTATAACAACCGTATATTGGTCGATGCGGGCGTAAAACGTATTCAGCAACATCAGTGTCGAGTTGGAATATTGGCACTGTTGGATATTGCTGGCCGAGAGGCGTCGTCTTTGCGTGCACAAGATCTAGGTTTTGTTTTAGGTCCGCGTATTAATGCTGCTGGGCGTATGGAGAGCATGCGAATCGGTATAGAGTGTTTATTAGCAGACTCTATGGAAACAGCTTACCCGATTGCTCAACAATTAAATCAGTTGAATATAGAGCGGCGACAAATTGAAGGAGAGATGAAGCAACAAGCTTTATCTGCTTTAGATAGTTTGCAGCTCTCAAAAGAAGATATTCCGCCAGCTCTGGTGCTCTTTGAAGAAAACTGGCATCAAGGCGTGATTGGGATTGTCGCAGGGCGTTTAAAAGAACAGTTTCATCGCCCAGCTATTGTCTTTGCACCAGATGAAGATGGTGTCCATATTAAAGGATCTGCACGTTCAATTGATGGTGTGCACATTCGAGATATGATTGAACAGGTTGCTGAACAACATCCGGAATTGGTGAGCCATTTTGGTGGACATGCGGCGGCGGCAGGTTTAACGATACGTAAAGAAAATTTTGATGCTTTTAAAACAGTGTTTACTAACTGTGTTGCAGCTATGGAAGAATCTTTATTTCAAGCAACGCTATGGACGGATGGGGAATTACCAGCTTCGGCTTTGCAACTAGACACATTGGACTGGATAGAGCAGCTTGGGCCATGGGGGCAAAAATTTCCTTTTCCTCAGTTTGAAGGATATTTTAAAGTTGTCGATTATCGCTGGCTTAAAGAAACACATCTAAAACTTAGATTGGCTCTTGATCAATATACTTTTGATGCGATTGCTTTTAATGCCGCTGGACGATTTGAATTTAATCCTATGCGAGATGAAGTTCATTTGGTCTATGAGATTGATCGTAATGTATTTAAGGGTAATGTAAATTTACAATTGCGTATTGTGCATTTAAACCAATAAAAAAATCCGCTCATTTGAGCGGATTTTTTTATAAACTTTTAGGTAAGATTAGAAGCGGTAGCCTGCACGAACACCATAAGTGTTATCGTTGTCACCGAAACCAATACGACCTTCAAGACTTACTTGTTGATTTAAGAATTTTTTAGCATTAATACCAAATTCATCTTTATCAGTTAAGTCGTTATTGTAGTAATCCACACCAAGACTTAAAGTTTTATCGATGTAGTAGTCACCACGAACTTTATATTCGTCTAGGTCACCAAACGCACCAAACGCTTCAAGGTTTACGTCATGTTGACCTACTTGAGTTACGTATTTAGCACGAACTGTTGGATCAGCGCCGTCTTTACCGTCTTTTTCGTCGTAACCTTTAACACCTAGTGCAAGTAATAAACCTGGAGCTGGTAAATAACCTACTTCAGCTGCATAAGTTGTAACTTTCTGGTCGTAGTTAGTGTTGTCAATTTCACGCTCATTACGGCCTACATCACCGCTAAGGTAGAAATCTGAGTTAGGAACATAGTATTCAACACCTACGCCATACTGAGTATCTTTAGTACCGCTGTTATCGCCATAGTTAATAAGTGCGTTAACATTACTTGCACGGCTTAAAAATGCTGCTTCTGCAAGTGGAGCGTTACGAGTTTGAACAGGATTAAAGTAATAAGTCCCGTCAACACCGAATTTACTTACGCTGCTACCGTTGTCTGGATCAAGATAATTGTAAGAACCACCAACTTCAGCTTGGTAAGCGTTTGCTGCGCCACTTACTGCGAGTGCAGATAAAAGAGCTGATGCAATTGCTAGTTTTTTCATGGAATCTCTCCCCTCTAAAAAGCGATTTTATAAATGTTTTGTTACAACTTTTAGTCTAGAGGAAAATCGAGTAGCGTCAATCTTGCACAAGTAACCGCACTGTAACTATGTGCTTTTTTTGTAAATATGTTTAACTTAAATATTTGATTTTAAACTATAAAAATAGAATGTTTAATTTTATTAAAATTGAGGAGATTTTGTGTAGATCATAAAAAATGCTGTAAAAGTACCCAATTTTGTATGAGGATGTTACCGGTTAAGCTTAAAATGAACTGAAGAAAATTTAGAAATTAGATGAGTGAAATATAATGAGAAATACAAAGCAGGTTCGAAGATAACCGCAGCTATGCTAAAATAATTGCATGTTTATCTGCTCTTATGGGAACACTCGCGTGGAAATTAATCCTTATCTAAACCAATTGAAAGACTTAACTGATCGTAGCCAAACACTACGGGGGTATCTTTGACTACGATCTGAAAAAAGAGCGTTTAGAAGAAGTTTTACGTGAGTTAGAAGACCCTGCGATTTGGAATGATCAAAGCCGTGCTCAGGCGATGGCGAAAGAAAAGGGCGAACTAGAAAACGTTATTAATGTATTGGATGGGTTGTCAACACAACTTGAAGATGCAAAAGCGATGTTAGATTTGGCTGTAGAAGCTGATGATGAAAGCTTGCTTGAAGATGTTCAGTCAGAGCTTAGTGCTGCCGAAGATGAACTGGCTAAACTTGAATTCCGTCGTATGTTTAGTAACCCAATGGACCCGAATCCTTGCTATGTCGAGATTCAATCAGGTTCAGGCGGTACCGAAGCACAAGACTGGGCATCTATGCTTTTACGTATGTATATGCGCTGGATTGAACGTCATGGCTTTAAAGCAGAACTTATGGAAGTATCTGATGGTGACGTAGCTGGTATTAAATCTGCAACAATTCGTGTTGAAGGTGAATATGCCTATGGTTGGTTACGCACAGAATCAGGTGTCCACCGTTTAGTTCGTAAATCACCATTTGACAGTGGTAACCGCCGTCATACCTCATTCTCTGCGGTATTTATTTCACCAGAAGTTGATGACAATATTGAAATTGATATTAATCCTTCTGATGTTCGTACAGATACTTACCGTGCATCTGGGGCAGGTGGTCAGCATATTAACAAAACCGATTCGGCAGTACGTTTGACTCATACTCCAACAGGTATTGTGGTGGCGTGTCAGAACCAGCGTTCGCAACATGCTAACCGTGACCACGCATGGAAACAGTTACGTGCGCGTTTGTATGAATTGGAAATGCAAAAACGTAATGAAGCGGCTCAAGCTCTAGAAGACTCGAAGTCTGATATTGGTTGGGGAAGCCAAATTCGTTCATATGTATTAGATGATTCGCGTATTAAAGATTTACGCACGGGTGTTGAAAACTCTAATACAGGTGCTGTTCTTGATGGTGACCTTGATCGCTTTATTGAGGCGAGCTTAAAACAAGGTTTATAAGAGTCTGCTGAACTTTTAGTTTAAATACAGTTCATCTATGAATATGTAGAACTCTTGGATTTTTAGCGATTAAAACGGCAAAGCAATTCAGCCTTCGAATCTTAATCGAAAAAAAGCGATATGAATATCGAAAAAAATAGATATGAATATCGCAAAAGTGCGATATGATGTTTTCGAAATGCTGAATAAAGCTTTGTTCGTTTAAAAGACGTGTTGAGCCTATGGATATTGATGCAATTAGCAAAGCCCTTTCCAATCCGCTACGTCGGCAGATTTTGCAATGGTTGAAAGAACCTGCGCATTATTTACCAGTGGAAGAGTGTGGTGGTAGTTTTGAGAAGGGTGTTTGTGCAGGTCATATTGAACGATTGGGCAAAGTAGCACAGTCTACAATGTCGAATCATTTGTCTGTTTTACAACAGGCGGGTCTGATTCAGGTCCAAAAATATGGTCAATGGTCTTATTTTTCACGTAACGAAGCTTTGATTCAGCAATATATCGAACATTTAAAACAAACACTTTAACAATATTAAAGTGTAAGTCGAGGCGACTATGGCTGAACTCAATACTCCTTTAACGGTTGGTGATTTTGAAATCAAAAATCGATTGGTAATGGCTCCATTAACGCGTGCGCGTAGTGGTGAAAGCCGAGTACCTAATGATTTGATGGTTGAATATTATCAACAGCGTGCAAATGCTGGTCTTATTTTGACTGAAGCAACAGTGATTGGTTCAAAAACTGTGGGTTATGCAGAAACCCCAGGATTATGGTCACAAGAGCAGGCACAAGCTTGGAATAAAATTATTGAGGCAGTTCATGCTCAAGGTTCAAAAATTGTAGCTCAGCTTTGGCATGTTGGCCGTATTTCGCATCCTGAACTTTTAGATGGTGATATTCCTGTTGCACCAAGTGCAATTCAACCTGCGGGTGAAGTGAGTCTATTACGTCCTAAACGTCCGTATGTAACGCCACGCGCACTTTCATTAGAAGAAGTGAAAGAGGTTGTAGCCCAATATAAACATTCAGCAGAATTGGCTAAAGCAGCTGGTTTTGATGGTGTTGAGTTACATGCGGCAAATGGTTATTTAATTGACCAGTTCCTTCAAAGTAACACCAACAAACGTAATGATGAGTATGGTGGTCCAGTTGAAAACCGCGCACGTTTATTATTAGAAGTGATTGATGCGTTTATTGAAGTATGGGGCGCTGGCCGAGTTGGTGTTCATATTGCACCGCGTGGTGATTCGCACGATATGGGTGATGAAAATCCGTTAGCGACATTTGGTTATGTCGTTGAGCAATTGAATCAACGTAATGTTGCTTTCATTTTCTCTCGTGAATATGAAGCTGCCGACAGCATTAGTCCAAAACTTCGTGAAAAATTTAATGGTGTATGGATTGCGAATGAAAATCTAACACCAGAGTCGGCAAAACGTATTTTGCGTGATGGTGAAGCTGACGCAGTATCTTTTGGTAAAGCATATATTGCCAACCCAGATCTTTTACAGCGTTTAGAGCAAGACTTGCCTTTAAATGAACTTCAACCAACGACTTTATATGCTAAAGGCGCTGAAGGTTATACAGACTATCCAACGCTAGAAGCTTCGTAAATTTTTTGAAATGACTGTTTGCTGACCTAGTTCATTTATGAGCTCAGTAAATCGCTTTTCTTGTAATGGTAGAGTTTAGGTATCGAAACTCTGCCATTTTTTCTATCTATGTTATATTTTCCCCAGTTTTTAAATTTTGACTATTTGAGGCAAACCGCTTGGCGACCCCTTTTTGGTACAACACCGCACTTCATTTATTAAAACCCTTTTACCGCTGGCGGATAAAAAAACGTGCAGAAAGCCAGGAATTATATAATCAGGAATGTCTGGAAAGATTTGGGCCGTTTGAATCTCCGAAGAATGTGAGAGCAATCTGGTTCCATGCTGTTTCGGTTGGAGAAACCAATGCTGCGCAGCCTTTAATCGAGCATTATCTTAAACTCGGACAACCTGTTTTAGTAACCAATACGACTAAAACGGGGCAGGCACGTGCCAAATCGTTATTTTTAAAAGCCCCTTATTTAGACTTGTTTCAAGCAGTTTATTTGCCTGTTGATCAGAAGCATCTTTTAAAACAATTTTTTGAGTTGTATCAGCCAAAACTTTTAGCATTGGTTGAAACAGAGCTTTGGCCAAATTTAATCGATCAAGCCAAACAGCAGCATGTTTCATGTTTATTGTTAAATGCGCGGTTATCAGAAAAATCAGCTAAAGGTTATAGCCGAGTCTCAGGTCTAACAGCAGGAATGCTGAGACAAATTGACTGGGTGTTGGCACAAGATAATGCTACTCGCCAACGCTATGTCGAGCTTGGCTTAGATCAACAAAAAAGTCAGGTGGTTGGAAATATTAAATTTGATATTCACGCCCCTGAAGCATTTTTAAATCAGGCTGCAAAGCTACACCAATTATGGTATTTGGGGCAACGTAAAGTCCTGACAATTGCCAGTACACATGCACCCGAAGAACAACAAATTTTGCAGGCACTTCAGCCTTATTTAAAGTCAGATCCAGATTTAGTTTGTATTGTTGTACCTCGACATCCTGAACGTTTCAACGAAGTCTTTGAAATTTGCCAAAACCTAGATTTAATTACTCACCGTAGAAGCTTGAATCAAAGTATTCATACGAGTACACAGGTTTATCTAGCCGATAGTATGGGAGAGCTTTGGTTATGGTACGCCTTAAGTCAGGTGTGTTTTGTTGGTGGCTCTTTAAATGAGCCGGGTGGTGGACATAATATTTTAGAGCCTATGGTTTTGAATGTACCGACCGTCATTGGACCTCGTTACTTTAATTTCCAAACCATTGTCGATGAGTTTATTGATGAAAATGGTGTGCTCATTGCCCAAGACGCTGAGCAAGTTGTGGCAATCTGGATAGCATGTTTAGCTGAACCTGATCAGGCCCAACAAGTAGTAGAACAAGCACATAAAGTCTTACAACGTAACCAAGGTTCATTGCAAAAACATATTGGCGTAATTAACCGGTATTTGGCCGAAAAACCATGAATATCGTTTTACTAGAGCCTGAAGATATTCAGTCAGACACGTGGTTAATTCACTCAAAGCGTCAATTACAACATTTACGTGAACATCTTGATATTACGGTTGGCCAAAATCTAAAAGTTGGTGTTCGTAATGGCGCACGTTATACCACTGAAATTATGTCGATTAACGAGCAAGAAGTTTGTATACGACCTATTAGTGAAGAAGCTGTCCCTACAAAACTTCCGGTTCATTTAATTGTGGCTTTACCAAGACCCAAAGTTTTACGCCGTTTAATTATGGATAGTGTGACTTTAGGTGTTGAAAGAATTAGTTTGATTCATAGTTATCGGGTAGATAAAAGCTATTGGCAAACTCCTTTTTTGCAACAACTCGATAACTATGTGACTTTAGGGCTTGAGCAAGCAGGTGACACGATTGTTCCTGAAATTCACATGTACAAACGCTTTAAACCTTTTGTTGAAGACGTTCTGCCAAGCTTGATCTCCAAAGAAACACCCGTCTATGTGGCTCATCCTTATGCCGAGCAGAGCATGCCAGTTAATATTCCACATGCTTGTAGTGTAGTCGTGGGTCCCGAAGGTGGCTTTATTCCCTATGAAGTTGATTTGCTCAAAAAAAACGGCTGCCAAGCTGTGAGCTTAGGCAACCGTATTTTAAGAACTGAAACGTCTATTTCTTATATTTTAGGTCGTCTCTTTAGTTGATGCTTCAGGGTTTAAAAGTGGCTGATTTGCTGCCATCTTTAATTCTTGAATTGGGTAAGGAATATTAATTCCGTTCGCATTAAAAGCTTGCTTGACCTGAGCTTGAATGGTGCTCGTAGACGACGAAATATCAGTTTCAGTCGTATCAACCCACCAGCGTACAGTCAGGTTAACCGAGAAATCTGCTAACGCTGTAACGTTAACCGAGAAGGCTGGCTGACTAAGTACATTTCGGTCATTATTAAGAATATCTAAAATAATCTGCTTAGCTTTTTGTTCATCGTCGTCATATCCAATTCCGACTACAAACTCACAGCGTCGTTGTTGATAAGCAGTATTTACAGTTAAAGCACTTGTATAAACAGTTGCGTTTGGAATAACAATGCGACGGCCATCTGGCGAGCGTAAGAATGTTGCACGAATTTGGATATCTTCAACCGTTCCTTCAAGCGAATTTACAACAATGGAATCGCCAATGCGGAATGGTTCGCTTAATAAGATTAAGATGCCTGATAATAAGTTTTGAAAGATATCTTTAAATGCAAAACCAATAGCGACAGAACCAATTCCGAGAGCACTCATGAGTTGCCCTGGTGTAAACCCTGGAATCATAATGACGAGAGCAATTAAGAAACCAAAGAATAAAATTGTTGTACTGCCTACACGGTTTAAGACCAAAACGAGGTTTTGGCGCGTGTAAGAACGGTTTTCTAAGGTTTTACGAACAAAGAACTTAAATAATTTGGTCAGTAGCCAAAAAATAATAAAAACGATAATCGCAATACATATATAAGGCACACGTTCCCAGAAGCTATCCACGATTTTGTCTATAGTGGTATAGGCATCATGATACTTTTCAGTGTGGGCTAAAACCGTTTGAGTGGTTTTAGTGCCCGCTTCTTGCAAAAGTTCGCCTGTATTTTTTGCGACATCCGTTAAGGATTTTTGTTCATCAGCCACGGCAAGTCTCAATTAAAAAAATTTATGAAAGCGATTTTCGGCTTTCATCATAGTAGGAGATAAAATGTGCGCCTACTATAATGAGTTCATCTAAATAATAAAGTGTTTTTTAATTAAAAGTATTCCGTTCCTTTTTGTAAGATTTGTGTCGGTGTTTCTAAGGTATCAGTCCCTGAGAAATAATAAAAAATTCCTGCTGTTGAAATAAGGCTAACTAAAATAGCGACTAAAATAAGCCAAGCCATCAGTTTTTCTATAAACGTTGCTGGTCGAACAGGACCGTATTCGTTTGGACCTGCTGTACCTGAGGCAAGCAGTAGATAAATCATAAAAAAGAACTGAACAACTGGAATGAACAATAGCAATCCCATCCAGCCACTCTTATTTAGATCGTGCAAACGTCGAACAACGAGAACAATATTTAAATAAATCAGGAACAGCGAAAAAGCCCAGACTACCAAGGCACTGGCTCCAGAAAGAGAGCTATAAAATTCAAAATTAAATAAATTGCTTGAAAGCTGAAAACTTCCAAGAAATGAAGCCAAAATGAAATAGCCCAAGAGGGTGACTAAATAAATCAGTCCATAACCACCTAAATAGCTCATACGATTAAAACGTCCATGAATTGAAAACGGACTATCTTTAAAAGGGAGTTGTGGTGGGCGTGAGGAGCTTGTTTGGGCAAACATATTATTTTATTCCTGTGTTGCGTATGAGAGACAAAATAATCTTTGTTGATGATCAAAACCATCAAATCTTGCAAAAATTATAAAAGTAAAAGCTATAGACAAATGTTTTAAATCAACTTAATTTTATAAAAATGTTCACAATTTCGTGTGCTTGAGTAAGTGATCAATATATGACCAAAGTCGCATTGTTTAGACTTTGAAAGAGTCATCATACTGCAAAGGCATGCAAATAAGATCCAGTAAAATAATAGCCACAGTCTCGAGATGGGATGCACAAGATCAAGGAAGTTGCGTATGAATGAGATCTATCCAGTACCAGAGGAATTTAAAAAAACAGCTCGTACTGTTGAAGCAGACTACTTTAAACGTTATCAACACTCTATCGAGAACCCAGATGAATTCTGGGCAGAGCAAGCTAAAATTGTCGATTGGATAAAGCCATTTACCCAAGTTAAAAATACGAGTTTTGACAAAGACAATTTCAAGATTGAATGGTTTGCCGATGGTGAGTTGAACGTATCAGCAAACTGCCTCGACAGGCATCTTAAAGAACACCCTCATAAACCTGCAATTATTTGGGAAGGTGACCATCCTTCTCGTCATAAAATCGTTTCTTATAAAGAATTACACGACGAAGTCTGCCGCTTTGCCAACGTTTTAAAGAAATATGGTATTGGTAAAGGCGACCGCGTTGTACTGTATATGCCGATGGTCACTGAGGCTGCAATTGCGATGTTAGCCTGTGCACGTATTGGTGCTGTTCACTGCGTGGTGTTTGGTGGCTTCTCGCCAGACTCTTTAGCAAGTCGTATTGAAGATAGCCAAGCTAAACTGGTGATTACCGCAGACTCAAGTCTACGTGCCGGAAAACTATTACCACTCAAAGAAAATGTCGATTCGGCTCTAGAATTGCCGGGTACAGAGTGTGTTGAAAATGTAGTTGTGGTTTATCGTAATGCGAACCCGATTGAAATGAAGCCGGGGCGTGATTTGTGGTATCACCTCATTATTATGGAGGTTGATGCAAACTGTCCTCCAGAACCGATGAAGGCAGAAGACCCATTATTTATTCTCTATACCTCGGGCTCGACAGGTAAACCGAAAGGTGTCTTACATACCACAGGTGGCTATTTAGTCTATGTAACAAGTACCTTTAAAGAGGTCTTTGATTTAAAACAAGATGATGTGTACTGGTGTACGGCAGATGTAGGCTGGATTACAGGGCATAGTTATTTGATTTATGGCCCACTTGCAAATGGAACTACGACCTTAATGTTTGAGGGGGTTCCTCAATATCCAACATGGGCACGTCTTGGTCATGTGGTCGATAAGCACAAAGTCTCTATTTTATATACGGCCCCAACCGCGATTCGCGCCATGATGCGAGAAGGGGATTCGTTTGTACGTGAAAGTAACCGTAGCAGCCTGCGTTTACTTGGTTCGGTCGGTGAGCCTATTAACCCTGAAGCTTGGAATTGGTACTACAACGTTGTTGGTGAAGGTCGCTGCCCGATTGTTGATACATGGTGGCAAACCGAAACAGGCGGTATTTTGATTGCTCCATTGCCGGGAGCAACAGCTTTAAAACCGGGTTCTGCAACACGTCCGTTATTTGGTATTCAACCTGCCATTGTAGATGGTGAAGGCAATGAGCTGGAAGGTGCGGCTGAAGGTAACCTAGTCATTAAAGATTCATGGCCGGGTCAAATGCGTACCATTTGGGGCGATCCTGATCGCTTTATCGAGGCGTATTTCTCAACCTTTAAAAATACCTATTTTACAGGTGATGGTGCTCGTCGTGATGAAGATGGCTATTACTGGATTACAGGTCGAGTTGATGATGTCTTGAATGTTTCAGGTCATCGTTTAGGTACGGCTGAAATTGAAAGTGCTCTGGTTTCACATGAAGCCGTGGCAGAAGCTGCGGTGGTGGGTATGCCGCATGATATTAAAGGACAAGGTATTTGTACTTTTGTGACTCTACAAGCGGGTGTTCCAGAGTCGGAAGAACTGCGTAAAGAGTTAATTAATTGGGTGCGTAAAGTGCTTGGGCCTGTGGCTTCACCTGATGCACTACATTGGGCACCAGCATTACCTAAAACCCGATCGGGTAAAATCATGCGCCGTATTTTAAGAAAGATTGCAGCAAATGAGCTTGATAGTTTAGGTGACACTTCAACTTTGGCTGAACCTGCTGTAGTAGATCAGTTAATTGCAACGGTTTATCCCGATAAGCAAAACTAATTTTAAAAAAGCCCCATTTGGGGCTTTTTTATTAAGCTTTATTAAGAGTTTGCTAAAAAATCAGTAGTATTTTGTACATTCGCGAATGTACTCAGCGCAGTTAAAAAAGCAGTTTCTACGTCTTCAGCTTTTACAGTCTTTCCAGCATAACTTAAATCACGAGTTGCCGTTGCATCTGCAATCAAGATTGGTTGATAACCCAGTTCTTTGGCTGCACGTGTGCCTGAATCAATACACATGTGAGTCATCATACCTGTAATCACGAGTTGCTCAATTTGATGTGTTTTTAAAAGTTCATCTAAATTGGTTTCTAAAAAACTGTTTGGATAATGCTTCGTTACGATTAATGAATCACTGCCAGCACTGAGTTCAGGGTGAAGTAAAACTCCATCTGTATTTTCTTGGAAGAAACTCGCTTGTGGTGGGTTAATATGTTGCACATAAATGATTGGCAAGTTTTTCTCGTTAAAATATTGTTCGAGTTGTTTTATTTTTTTCAGCGCTTGCTCTGGCTCAACCAATTCCATTTTGCCATTTTTAAAATAATCATTTTGTACATCGATAATTAATAGTGCTTGTTTCATGAGATCACTCTTGTTGATATGAGATAAAACAAGATTATTCTCTGCCAGTAAAATCGGCTATAGTCAGATGAAAGCATTACCGCCAGATTTCTTTCGCCATGAAAAATGAATATTGAATTAGACCCGATTGATCTAAAAATTATTGCATTGCTTAAACAGGATTCTCGATTAACCAATAAAGAAATTGGGCAACGTGTGCATCGAACAGGGCAGGCAGTGGGTGCTCGAATTGCTCAGTTAATGGATGCTGGTGTCATCAAAAATTACACGATTGCCGTGCAATATTCGCATAAACAATTTATTCATTTGCATTTAAATGAACAACGCGCATTTGAAGAAATTGAAAATTTGGTTAAGCAATATGAACAAATAGATGAATGCTTTAAAGTTATGGGCAATGCTTGCTATATGATTGTGAGTCATTTTGAACCCGCAGCATTAAATGAATTTATCGAGAAACTTTCAAAATGGTGCCGTTACTCGGTTGAAACAGTGATTCGAGAAGTCGAAAAATCTTAAAAAATAAAGGCTCCAAGCCGAGTCTTGGAGCCAATAAGTCTTTATTTTTAATTTATTGTTTTTATTGTCTTGCGCTGCTTTAAATGAAGTTTTTTAGGCTGATTTCGCTTGAATTTCTATCTCCTTTTCTTGTTGAAGTTCTAATTGGCGAACGAGTGGTAGAACTTTTTCCCCAAAATATTCTACTTCTTCAATGAAATGTAAGAATCCAGAAAGAATCAAATCAACACCTACATTTTTAAGTGCGACAATACGCTCTGCAATTTGCTGCGGTGTACCAATTAAATTGGTTTTAAAGCCATCGTTATATTGCACTAAATCTTCAAAACTTGATTTTGCCCAGTTACCTTGTTGCTCTGGAGAAGCTGCACCTGCTTCACGTGTTGCATCGCCAAACACATTTACCGCTTCAGTGTTGGCTTTATCAATAATTTCTTGAAGTACCGCTTTTGCTTCTTCTTCGGTATCTCTAGCAATAATGAACGCATTAACACCAATTTTAACCTGATGGTTATTGGCTTTAGCTTTAGTGCGAATGTCTTCGACTTGTTTTTGAATTTCCTCTACGGTATTACCGTTGGTGAAATACCAATCAGATACACGTGAAGCCATGTCACGTGCAGCACGTGAGCTGCCGCCTTGAAACACTTCAATATGAGGCTTTTGCAGAGGTTTTGGTTTAAGTGTGTAGTTTTGGAATTGATAGTATTTACCATCGAAACTATATTTATCGGTGGTCCAGATTCCTTTTAACGTACGAATAAATTCTTCAGAACGGACGTAGCGTTGATCATGCTCTGGCCACTCTTCACCAATCGCATCAAACTCTCCTCTAAACCAACCACTCACCACATTAATGGCAATACGGCCTTCGGTTAGATAATCGATTGTTGCAAGTTGCTTAGCTGCGAGTGCCGGTTTCCAGGGGCCGGGCAGAATAGCTGCAATCACCTTAAGTTTTTCAGTTTTTGCCAGTAAGGCATGACTGAAACTTACTGATTCATGCTGGTTTTCTGCTCCGTACCCCGCCGTAAAACGAATTTGAGTGAGCGCATATTCAAAACCATTTTTTTCGGCAGCCTGTGCAAGTCGAACATTGTAGTCATAACTCCAGTCTGTACGCTGTTCGATGTTACTTACTACAAGGCCACCGCTTACATTTGGTACCCAATAAGCAAATTTAATAGGTTGTTGTAATTGCGTCATGGTTTGCTCCCCCAATTCGTATTTTTATTTAGCGATATTGCACTTAGGCAACATGCGTTGTTAATGATTTGCCAGACTTGTGATGCAAGCGAGACTCTGCCGCATCAAGATCAGGCACAGCCGCTGAAGGTAATACTTCTTCTTGCTCAATTTGCTTGTTAATACCAAGCTCTTGATTTGCTTGCTGAGTCTTAGATTTGACTACTTCAGCACGTTCACCTTTCGCTGGTGCCCATTCTAAAATTGGCAATGCACGAGCTACTGCTAACGTAATACGATCTGATAATTGCTCGCTTTTCACCGTATATTCAGGAGTAAAGTCACGGTCAGTTGCATATACGCCGATTGGTAAAGTTTGTGCTTGGAAGAAGCTGAACAATGGACGAAGTTGATGTTCAAGTACCAGTGCATGACGATCACTACCGCCTGATGCTGCTAAAAGTACAGGCACATCGACCAATGCAGTTTGTTCAACAAAATCGAAGAAATGTTTGAAAAGACCCGTAAAAGATGCACGGTAAACTGGTGTACCTACAATTAAAGCATCAGCTGCTTCAACCGCTGCAAGATCATCTTGCACGCGCTGTGGAAGTTGGTTGCGATAAAATGCACCGCCTAATAAAGGCCCAATTTCGCTTAATTTAATAAAATGAACTTTAATATCGGTTGCTTCGGATAACTCATCAAGAATGGCTTGAACCAGACTTTCCGTTTTAGATGGGGTATTTAAGCCACCAGAAACAGCAACAATATTCAAAGGTTTTGGTGATGTGATACCAGTCATAATTTGGTTCCTAAGCCTAAAACAAGAGATTGGACTTATTAATCAACAACGACGGCGAACTGTAAAATAACGAAATTGGTCAACCTTATCAGTTTTAAATATAAAAGATAAATAGTGGATTTTTATACTTTATTTATCTATTAAGTTGCTGTTTTTATTTTATATAATTATTGGTGATATATTTTTTATAATAAAAAGTAAGCTTATATAAAAAACAGATTAATTTTGATTAAATGTTAAAAAACATCTGAATATTTTAGCTAAGTTCTGCATTTATCATCATTTTGCATAAAAATGGATAAGATGAACGTATCTTTCATCTAAATAGTAGGGTTACAATAGGCCATACTTATGCTCAAGATTACTTTAATCGCTTATGAATATTTTAATCGTTGATGATCATCCTTTGTTTCGTCATGCTTTAATTCAAGCAGTACGTTATAGCCTGCCACAGGCACAAATTCATGAAACAGCTTCGGTTGATGAGTTTTATGAGCGTTTGGAAAATGGGGCAGAACCTGATCTAGTATTACTCGATTTAAATTTACCAGGTGCTTCAGGCTTTTCTGCTCTAGTCTATGTACGAGCACAGTATCCAGCTATTCCAATTATTGTGGTTTCTGCACATGAAGAAACTTCAATTATTCAGCGTGCGATTGCACATGGCGCGATGGGTTATATTCCTAAATCTGCTCATCCAAGTCATATTGGTGAAGCGATTCGTCAAGTTTTAGAGGGTGAAATCTGGTTACCACCTAATTTGCCACCTAACCTTAATCTTGATCCGAGAGCGGCAGATGAAACTGCTTTAGCTGAACGTATTCAATCTTTAACACCACAGCAATTCCGTGTTTTGATGATGGTTGCGGAAGGTTTGCTAAATAAACAGATTGCTTATGAACTCGATGTTTCGGAAGCAACGATTAAAGCGCATGTGACAGCTATCTTTAGAAAATTAGGTGTGCAAAACCGTACACAAGCCGTATTGGCCATTAGCGCATTAAATATTGAAGATAAAAAAATCTAAAAATAAAAAAGACCTCAATTGAGGTCTTTTTTATGTGTGCCACTTAAGCAAGACAATCTTGCTTTGGTGTTAGGCTGTCGCAGTACAAAGGATTGAGTGCACATTGCAAATCATCAATTTGATCTTGAGTCACATAACCTTTCACTTTTAAATATTCAGCTACGCGGTCATCACGCAAGCTTAAAAACGCTGCATCATAAACGCCTAAATCTACAAAAAGTGCAGCTGTTTCTAGGCTATTGAAGCGATCAAGGAAAATATCATTGCCATACATTAAGAAGATATGGTCGAGTTTTGCTTTTTCATCGACATGTAGTCGTTCAGCAAGTTGATCTGGATGAGTTTTAATAAAGAGTAAGTCAGAAAGCTCATCAAACTGAGTCATATCTAGCTGATTTTCTCCAAGTTTGACATGACCAAGCCAAGCTTTGAAAACAAGTACAGCTCCACCGCGAAGTAACATGCTCCAAATTTGATGACGTGTATCGTGATCAAGATTTTCACTTTCAGCGCTAAGCACTTTTAAGAAGTTTTCTTCTTGTTGTGCCAATTTATCAAATAAGCCTAATCCTTGAGGATGATAAGCCGCAGGTGCGAATACATCAAAATTTAGATCATGAAATACATTAAGTGCGAGTGGGACTGCACTTTGATAAATCGTATTTAACGCTTTGATATGGGCTTCATTGAGTTTGCTGTTGGGAAAAATACTTTGCCAATCTAGTTCAGGAAGTAAAGCATTGGCACTGTATTGACGATAAAACTGTTGAGATGAGAGTTGGTTTTGTGGGCTATTATCAGAAATGTTCATGGCAATTGTCCTTTGCATTAATTCGTGAGCAGGGGTGCTTAATATAGAAATCGGTTAAAAAATGGTTATACATTTATCAAATGCGTTTGGAATAGTTATGTGTCATCAAGAATGCAAGTAGAATACGACTAAAGTCGTATATGGTGGTTCTAGTTAGATAATATTTTTTAAAAACAAATATTTATTAAATTGTAACTAAGTATACAAGTGTTCACTTACAAAAAAGATGGGCTTTGCCATAGAAAAAGGGCTGTTGGAAAGTTTAGCCAATTATTTAATCAACAAAAGTAGACTTTTTGAGCAGTTCTGCCTATTGGCTTAAATTAAACCTATAACTTTTGCCAAAAAATCTCTCCCAAACTTATAAAAAGCTTGGGAGAGGAAAATGTTTAATCTGCCGCGCTGGCAATTTTAAGTCCCGATAGCCATGCTCTTAGAGAGGCTGGTTTAAGCGGTTTTTTGAGTAAAACGATATTCAGTTCTTTCAATTGTTGAGGTAATTCTGGATGCGAGTCCGCTGTAATTAAAGCAACCGGAACGTCATGCTGTCGATTTTGCATAATAAAATCGACACCGAGTTGGTTGTTATTTAAATGCTGATCGATAAGCCAGACCTGAATATTCTCTTTTTGAATAATCTCAAGTGCTTGTTCTGGTTCAGTGGCTTTAAAAACCTCATAACCCCATCGACCTAATAAGCTACTCATTCCTTCTAAAATAGTTTCATCATTGTCTAAACATAAAATCCGGTAGGCTTTAGTTTTTAAAGGCACTGCCTGTACGGTTGGAGTTATTACTTTTGGCGCTTCTACGACTGGAACCTCAATCATAAAGCAGGAGCCTTTATTGAGTTGAGAGTAGACATGAACAGGATAATTCAACAAACCTGTCATACGCTGCACAATTGCGAGACCCAAGCCTAGGCCTTGCTCACCCCACGGTGATAAATGCCCACAGCGTTCGAACTCTTGAAACAGTTTAATACGTTGTTCTTCGGCAATACCGGGGCCTGTATCCCAAACACCAATACGAATATGGTCAGGTTTTTGAGCCGAACGTAATACACCGACAATTACTCGGCCTTTGGCGGTATAGCGCAAAGCATTACTCACAAAGTTTTGAATAATACGTCGTATCCATTGTGGATCTGTGTCAATCCAGAACGATACATCGTGAACTTTGAGTGAAATATTTCGCTGAGCAGCAATTGATTTAAACTGAAGTTCAAGATCACTGAGTAAATCATGTAACGGGTAAGGTTGTCTTTTTGGCTGTATGCTACCGCCTTCTAAACGGGCAATATCGAGTAGGGCAGAGAGCATGCTTTCTGCACCATATAGAGCACGGTCAAGCTGTTGCAAAGTTTGACGGTCTTCTTCAGTTGCGATGCTTTGTTCAAGAACGGTACTAAAGAGACGAGCCGCATGCATGGGTTGTAATAAGTCATGACTTGCCGCTGCAATAAATCGGCTTTTTGACATATTCGCCATATCGGCTTGTTCGCGTGCGAGCTGCTGTTCGGTTAAAGCACCAGCAAGTTGTTGGGTTCGGTCTTTTACGCGCGCTTCAAGTATTGCCTCATTTGCACGGAAAGCGGTAATGTCGGCGAATGTTGTAACAAAGCCTCCACCTGAAATAGGATTACCACGCATTTGAATAACGCGTCCGTCTTTACGGATTCGTTCAAATTCATGTGCACTTCCGACTTTCATCCAGTGTAAGCGTTTACGAACATGTTCTTCGACTGAACCAGGGCCGCATTCGCCGCGTTCAGCGTTATAACGAATCAAATCGGCAATTGGACAACCCACATAAACTAAGTCTTTCGGGTAGCCAAATAGTTTTAAATATTGGTTATTCCAAGCCACCAAACACATATTTTTATCAACCACACTTACCCCTTGAGTCATGTGGTCAATCATGGTCATGAGCAAGTTTTGATTGAAACGTTGCCATTGTGAGGCTTGGTCTAAAATATTAGCGACTTGACCTAACGCGAGGCCATTATTGATCATTGCTGTAGTGAGCAAAGTACGGGCAGAGGCTGCGCCGATAATGCCAGCTAGATATTGTTCGGTAAAACGCCACCACATGCCATTGGCGATACTATTGGGGTTGAGCGTGAGATGATTTTGCTCACAAAAGTTCTCGAATGCTTGTGTTGTTGGTTGCTCACCCGTAATTCTTTTAGCAAGAGCGAATAGGTCACCTACTTTTAAACGTGCTGCATCGTGAGGTAAATAAGTTAAATCGGTAGATGTATGCGGTGATGGCAGGGGTTTGGTTTCGTAGTAGAAAAAGCTTTCTGCCTGAATTTGTTCTGCCACACTTGGACGGTAAAGTTTAGAAATCCAAATATATAAAACAATATTTAAACCAAGCGACCAAATAACGCCGTGGGTTAAAGGTGCAAATGATTCAAAACCAAAAAGTGACTCTGGTCTTAAGGCGTTAATTCCAAAAGGGCCAAAAAGCAAAATACTTTGGGCAGTTTCCTGATAGGCCTCTGGCAAACTACGTAAAATCGTTGGAAATAGTAATGTGTAACTCCACATCAAAAATCCAATAATGAGGCCAGCATAGACACCTTGGCGGCTTCCACCTCGCCAATACAAGCCTCCAATAAGCGCAGGTGCAAACTGGGCAACGGCACTAAACGCCAATAAACCAAATACTGAAAGCTGGTTAATATCATTAAAGAAATGGAAGAATAAAAAGCCAAGTAGCATCACCGCGACAATACTAATACGACGGCTGAATTTAAGAACTTTAGGTAAATGTTTATCGTGACGTGATAGCAACTTAAAACGCCAGAGTGCAGGCATAATCAAGTCGTTACTGAGCATGATAGATAGGGCAACAGATGAAACCAGCAACATGCCTGTTGATGCAGAGAACCCACCTAAAAAGGCCAGTAAAGCTAACCATTCTTGGTTATAACTCAGGGGTAATGAGAGTACTGCAACATCAGGTACAGTTAAGAACTTCGGTGCAGCATGTAATGCCCAGCTTGCAATCGGAATAATGGCTAAAATCGTTAAAATCAGATAAACCGCAAACCATTTGCGTGCACCGCGAATATGTTTTTCATCTCGTAATTCGACAACCGCGACATGAAACTGGCGAGGTAAGCAGATAATTGCTAAACCTGCCAATAATGTCTGAATCCAGAAAGTTTCAGGCACACCAAACAACTGAACTTCTTGAAAGGTTTGATTTACATCTGATGTGACTTGTACAAGGTTCGCTGGTGTTTCAAAAATAAAAAATAAAGCAACGCAAATCAGCGCGAATAATTTTACAAAAGATTCAAATGCCACAGCTAACATGAGGCCGCCATGCTGCTCGGTATTGGCAATTTGCCTTGTACCAAAAATCATGGCCAAAATAGCCAGTACACTGGTTAAAAGCAAAACACTATTGGTGGTTGTGTGGATATGAGCATTCTGTTCCATAATGACAGAAGTACTTAAGGCAATCGCACGTAACTGTAAGGCTAGATAGGGAATAATTGCGATTACAGCCAAAATGGTGACCAGTGATGCCAACACCCCACTTTTCCCATAACGCGCCGCAACAAAGTCAGCAATTGAGGAAATTGCGTGGTGCTGGCGTACCCGACCTAAACGTCGCCAAATGTCATAGCCAAACCAGACAAATAAGAGAGGGCCTAAGTAAATAGGCAAGAAAATGACGCCTTCTCGAACAGCTGCTCCAGTCGCGCCGTAAAATGTCCATGATGAACAGTAAACACCCAGTGTTAAGCTGAACAAGAACATGCGGCCACGTGTACTCAGACGGCTGGCATGCTTTTCACCAAAAAAAGCACAAATAAATAAGAGTGCTATATAAAGGGTGAGTACCCCAATAATCAGCCAGCTGTTCATATGACTCACATGATTAAAACCTTGTGCCTATCATACCCCAAGCAGAAACAAAGCTATAAATTGATTAAATTTTAACGACCAAAGTCTAAGTTACGAATTACACGTAATTTTGCTAACTTTAATCCTGAGAAACTACTATTAAAAAGTGGCCAAGGCTGGGCACAGGGCAAGGAGTTTGGTTATGGATCAGAACCAAGTAGAACAGATTCTACGCAATCCAAAGTTTCAAAAGATGGTCAAGAAAAAAAGTACATTAAGTTGGACGCTCACAATCATCATGTTAGTTCTTTATGTGGGTTTTATGCTGCTTGTTGGCTACAACAAAGAATTTTTGATGAGTTCATTTAGTGGCGGTGTAACGACATGGGGAATCCCACTAGGTTTAGGAATTATCGTTTTATCTTTCCTATTGTGTGGTGTGTATTCTTTTATCGCGAATAGTACCCTTGACCAGTTGAGTGAAGAAGCGTTGAAGGAAGTTGAAGCCATCACGCATGAGAAAGGACTACACTAATATGAAATGGAATTCATTAAAAGCGAAAGCCTTATTGGCAGCAGCATCGCTATATTCAACAGTGGCTATGGCAAGTCCAGATCTGGGTGAAGCTGAACAACAAGCAACCAACTGGCATGCTATTATTATGTTTGTCATTTTTGTTGGTTTCACTTTGTTTATTACGAAGTGGGCTGCGAAGCAAACCCAATCGACACAAGATTTCTATACAGCAGGTGGTGGAATCAGCGGTTTCCAAAACGGATTGGCAATTGCGGGTGACTACATGTCTGCTGCATCTTTCCTTGGTATTTCTGCACTTGTGTTTAGTTCAGGCTTTGATGGCTTACTTTACTCGCTTGGGTTCATGGTAGGTTGGCCAATCGTTTTATTCTTGGTTGCAGAACGTTTGCGTAACCTAGGTAAATATAACCTTTCAGATGTGGTTTCATTCCGTCTTGAAGAGAAACCAGTACGTACTTTAGCTGCAGTCAGTTCACTTGTTGTGGTGGCATTCTATTTGATTGCTCAAATGGTAGGTGCGGGTCAGCTCATCAAATTACTATTTGGTTTGAACTACAACATTGCTGTTGTCATCGTTGGTCTATTGATGATGGCATACGTAATCTTTGGTGGCATGTTGGCAACAACATGGGTACAGATCATTAAAGCGGTTATGTTACTCAGTGGTGCAACCTTCATGGCATTCATGGTGATGAAAGCAGTTGGTTTCAGCTTCAGCAACATGTTTAGCCAATCAATTGAAGTTTTCAGTAAAGTACACGACATCAGTTTGGCCGATGCTTCAAAAATTATGGGGCCGGGTAAACTTGCCGCAAATCCAATTGATGCCTTGTCTCTAGGTTTGGCGTTGATGTTTGGTACAGCAGGTCTTCCACACATTCTTATGCGTTTCTTTACTGTAAAAGATGCGAAAGAAGCGCGTAAATCGGTTGTAGTTGCAACAGGTTTCATTGGTTACTTCTATCTTTTAACTTTCATTATTGGTTTCGGTGCGATCCTTTTCGTATCAAACAATCCGCAATTCCTTGATGTTGCAAAAATGGCAGTAACAGGCAAACTTGAGCTTGTTGGTGGTAACAATATGGCAGCCGTGCATTTAAGTGACGCTTTAGGCGGTGACTTATTCATGGGCTTCATTTCAGCAGTAGCGTTCGCAACGATTCTTGCTGTTGTTGCTGGTTTAACACTTTCAGGTGCATCTGCAATCTCTCATGACTTATACGCTAACGTATTCAAGAAAGGTCAAACGACACCTGCTTCTGAACTTCGTATGTCAAAAATTGCGACATTGGGCTTAGCAATCTTCGCAATGGTTTTGGGTATCTTGTTTGAGAAGCAAAACGTAGCATTCATGGTTGGTTTGGCGTTCTCTGTAGCGTGTTGTGCAAACTTCCCGATTCTTGTTCTTTCAATGTTCTGGAAAGGCTTAACGACTCGTGGAGCGGTTATTGGTGGTGTTGTTGGCCTTGTAACAGCAGTAGTACTTATTGTTCTTTCTAAAGCAGTTTGGGTAGATACTTTAAAAATCTCTGATACACCAATCAACCCGTTCAATGGTCCAGCGTTATTCGCTATGCCATTGTCATTCCTTTGCTGTTGGTTCTTCTCGGTAACTGACAACTCTGCACGTGCTAAAAAAGAGCGTGCTGCTTTCGATGCTCAATATGTTCGTTCAATGACAGGTATTGGCGCATCTGGTGCATCGGATCACTAAGACGAATATTGTTAGCTCATTCTTTAAAAAGCCCTACGGGGCTTTTTTTATACTTATTTTATTTCCAATCCAGAGTTTAGATATTAATAAAGAACAACTTGTTTGCCTGATTTTGTGTACAGTATTATTTGTTAAATCTCAAAAAAGCATAATGAAACAAGGAAAATAATAATGCGATCTATTATTGAGTTTTGGGCAAGTTTTCGCTTACTGCCTTCTGCATGGCTGTTACTGGTTCAGTTTATTTTATTGATTTTAGCCATGCTGACATTTGATAGTTTGCCTTACCGGACTTTAACCTGGTCATTAGGCGTCCTTGCTTTATTATTGATTGCCAAAGTTATTCGCCAGACCCCGATGTTTACTTTTTTGGGCTTAACATTTGTGAGCGGTGCAATTCTGTCATCAGTACTGATTGTGTTGGGATATAGCAATTTATATATTCAACTATTTGCCCATAGCTGTGAAGCTCTGGCCTATTTTTCGGCAGCTTATGGTTTATTTCGTTATATGTTTGCTGACCGATATTTAACAAGAGATGAACTATTTGCGGCAGCAGCAGTCTTTACACTGATTGCATGGGGTTTTGCATTTTTATATAACATTTGCCAGCTTATTTTCCCTTACAGCTTTCAAAATCCAAATAACCCCCATGCTTTCCAAACTTGGCTGGATCTACTCTTTCTCAACTTTAGCTTGCAGTCGGCTACAGGCTTATCCGACCTCATGCCAATCACCCCACCAGCGCGCGTTTTAGCCATGCTGCAAATGTTTTGTGGGGTCATGTATTTAGCTTTAATCGTCACCCGTCTAATTGCTTTACAATATATTACCCACCTCCCTAAAAAAAATTCAGATAAATAATGGAGGAGGTGTTTTAATTTATTTACACCTTTGTAACTGCAATATTCTTTAAGTTTATTTAGAGTGTTATCGACTTTCTCTATTGAAAGCCCTAGCTTTGTTCATTCTGTGAATATCTTATTGGCATTTAAGCCTGTCACTCGTCATTAAAATAACATGGAGGATTTATGCCTTCCAAACAGTCCGGTTGGTTCGCAAACGTTAATCCTAACGTATTTTTGGGTACGGTCATTATTATTGCTTTGTTTTTAGCAGTGGTTGTGATCGCCCCGAGTTCTTTTGAGCTTCTAACACAGCAATTAAAACAGTGGATCACTGATTCATTTAGTTGGTTCTATGTTTTATCTGTTGCTTTCTTTCTCATCTTATTGATTTACATTGCCTGCTCTTCGATTGGACGCATTAAATTAGGACCAGATCATAGTCAGCCTGATTATAACAATGGGTCTTGGTTCGCCATGCTGTTTACCGCAGGGATGGGGATTGGGTTGATGTTCTTCGGCGTTGCCGAACCTGTCATGCACTATGTTAATCCACCAAGTGGTGAGGCTCAAACGATTGATGCAGCACAGCAAGCATTAAGAGTTACCTTTTTCCATTGGGGACTACATGCTTGGGCAATCTATGCTGTAGTTGGGTTAGCTTTGGCTTATTTTGCTTATCGGCATAATTTACCCTTAAAGACCCGTTCAGCACTCTATCCACTTATTGGTAAGAGAATTTATGGGCCATGGGGCGATAGCATCGATATATTCGCGACCATTGGTACGGTATTTGGTGTAGCGACCTCTCTTGGCTTTGGTGTTACACAAATCAATTCTGGTTTGCATTATTTATTTGGAATAGAGCAAAGCACCAATATTCAAGTGTTACTCATTATTTTCGTGAGTATGTTAGCTTCCTTATCTGTGTTTCTAGGTCTTGATAAGGGTGTAAAACGTTTGTCGGAGTTAAACTTAGTTTTAGCTTTAATATTATTGGTATTTGTTTTTATTGCTGGTCCAAGTATTTATTTACTTCAAACGACGATTCAAAACACTGGGCAATATATCTCTAACCTATTTACTATGACATTCAACTTATATGCCTATCAGCCGAATGGCTGGATTGGTGGTTGGACAATTTTGTACTGGGCTTGGTGGATTTCTTGGTCGCCATTTGTGGGAATGTTTATTGCCAGAGTTTCTCGTGGTCGTACCATTCGAGAATTTATTGTTGGGGTTTTACTCATTCCAACAGGCTTTACCATTATCTGGATGGGTTTCTTAGGTAATGCCGCCTTATTTAGCATTATCCATGAACACCAAACAACATTAATTCAGGCTGTTCAGCAAGATTCGTCAGTTGCATTATTTGAATTCTTAGGTCACTTACCGTGGTCTGGCGTGATGAATGTCTTGGCAACTATTTTGGTGGTTTTATTTTTTGTGACATCTGCTGACTCAGGGGCATTAGTCACTGACTATTTAACTGCTAAATCTGAAAATTCACCAACTTGGCAGCGTCTGTTCTGGACGGTACTCATGGCTGTGCTCGCAATTATTTTATTGCTAGTCGGTGGCTTGGCTGCACTTCAGGCTTCCATCATTATGAGTGCGTTACCTTTTACTGTCGTCATGCTCTTAATGAGTTGGGGGTTAATAAAGGCCTTACATCTTGATGTCACAAAAATGACAGCCATTCAGGAAGCACGCATTACACCACGTGCAATTCATAATCCAAGGAGTTGGCAACAGCGTCTAGGGTTAATCATGCACTATCCTCATAATGAAGAAGAAGTGCGTGAATACATTGAGAAGCAAGTGGCTGGCGCATTTGAAAATATTCAACATGAATTTAGACGCCGTCATCTTGAGGTTTCAATTAGCCAACTTGAAGATGGTATGCAACTTCGAGTAGACCATCACAATGAAATTAATTTTATTTATAAAGTTGTTCCACGTGAAACAGTACCACCAAGTTTTTTAATTGGACGTACTGAAGCCGAAGACGGACAATATTTCCAAGCAGAAGTTTTCTTAAGAGAGGGTGGTCAGAACTATGATGTAATGGATTGGACGCAAGAAGATTTAATTCAAGACATTATTGATCAATATGAACGTCATCTGTATTTCTTAAATATTGTGCGAAGCTAATCTTTAGGTATAAAAAAAGGACTCAATTGAGTCCTTTTTTAATTCGATTTCTAAATTAAATTAGAAACGGAATTTAGTATTTAAGCCGATAGTTTGTGTATCGTAGCTAGTAGACGCATTTTTAACGTCAGCTTTCATGTACGATGCACCAACTGCTAAAGCTGGAGTAATGAAGTAGTTTACGTTACCACCCCAAGCTTGACGGAATTCACCAAGGTCATTACCTTTGATGTCAGCTACGCCATCGTTACCAATGAAAGATGCGCCAACACTTAACTTAGGAGTTAAGTAAAGGTCAGTTTTCAAACCGTATTGGTTTTCTTGACCGAAAGCACCAGCAGCTTCAAAACCAATTGCCATGTTAGTTCCATCGATTGGACCTACATATTTAGCACGTGCTGTAACAGCATCTTGGTCGTCTTGAATCGCAGCAGTTTGGTTTACAGCAGAGTAGATACCGTTGCTGATGATGCCAAAGTTGTCTAAAGCGAATTGGTTAGCAACACTTGTATAACCAACAGTCATCAAGAAGTTAGGTAACAACATAGCACCAACTTCTAATGCATAACGGTCACCGTTGTCATCTTTAGAGAAGTTGTTTTTACCATCAACATCAGTGTGGTTGTAAGTTGCGCTAGCATATACAGGAAGGTAAGGAGTAGGAACATAAGCCTCACCTTTAACACCGTAAGTACCAACGTGGTAGTTTACGTTGCCTTGGTCATACTGTTGGTAGCTGTAACCTACAGATACGTTAGAAGCTTGGTTCAAGAAAGCTGCTTCAGCTAAAGGACCTTTAGTGGTATCAACATTTTTTAAATAGTATGTACCAGCAACGTCACCAGTGAAGTTTTTATCGTTTGCAGTTGTGTCAACATATTCAGATTGACCTTGAACTTCAAATTGATAAGCATGAGCACCGGTCATGGCTAATAATACAGCAGTGGCTAAACCAAGTTTTTTCATAATCATTTCCAGCAATAACAAGAGATAAAGCTGGGGTCATTGTATTGTAACAATTTATGAAGTCAACAATGAAAAAAAGGAATGTTAAAGATATTTGACACTTATGTTAAAATTGGTGAAAAACTAATCAAATGAAAAGTAAATTGTCAACCTGATAAAAAAATGAACATTTACAAGAGGCTAATAATTATATTTCATAACGAATTTAGAAATAAATGTTTAAAAGTTATTACAATTACGATTGGAAAAAATGATTAATACGATCGGTTTTAACATTAAGTAAATTGTAGAGTTGCTTATATGCTGAATAAAAAATCACCAATTTATTATCGTATTCATACTATTTTGAGGAGTAGTTAACAATATTTAGATTAGTTTAACTAAAAAATTTAACTATTTTTAATTATTATATAAGTGAATAAAATAAAAGAAATCTCTATTTTAAGTTGAAAAATCGATTAAATTTTTAATTCTGATTAATTTAATCGACTTTACAAAAGTAGAGATAAGTCACATAATTCAATCGCAAAGTTCACTGCCTAACGTTTTTAGGATTTAAAGTGCTTTCCCAGATACGATGTGTGTATCACATCAGACTTTACGAGCTCAGCTTTCCCCAAGGTTGAGCTTTTTTTTATCTATAAGAAAATCTTAAAATTATAAGAAAATTTATATGAACTTTATTGGAAAATAATAGAACAAAAAGAACCCAGCTTAAAGCTGGGCAGTGGATGCTGGGAGAAGCGCATCCAAGAGGATAACTAGATATGTTTATTATCATTGCTAAAAATTTTTAATCTGTAAAATAGAGTTTTTTTATAAAAATCATTTAATTTTTCGATACTATTTATTTAAGCTTACTAAAATCTAGAAGCCGTATAATTATTAAAAGAGAAATGAAGGTTTTATTGATGAAATTCTAGTTATTAAAATGCTAGGATGGATTTAAGCCTAATTTATATCGTATTAAAAATGGCAGGACATTTACGGAGTACCAGCTAGAAATGTCAGGATTACGTTCAGAGCATATTAGTAATCGACTGTTCTTTTTTATGCTGGTTATTATTTTGTCCTTATTATTCATGGCTGTACCGCTTATTGTGGGAAGCTATCAGGATTATATAAAAACTAGACAAGCCTTAGCCGAAATAAAAAGTTTAAGAGCAGTAGCTGATATTGCCTATAAAATTTCTAAGGAGCGTGCTCCTGCCAATAAGATGATGTCGAGCAGTCCTAGTGATTTATTAAAGAATCAGCAAGAATTAAAAAAGTTTCGTTTAATTGTTGATGCGCAAATTGATACAAGCATTCTTATCTTAAAACAAGCAGGCTATGTTTCATTAGCAAATGAGCTGCAAACTAATTTCAAAGAAAACCTTAGGCAAGCCCGACGTGTCGTTGATTATTATGGTGAAACTCCTTATGGAGCCAGAACTTCCGTTCAAATGGATAACGCTATTTTAGGGATGTTTGGAGTCTGGGATCATTGCAGGGAAATACTGCAAAAACTGATGTTGCAGCTAAAAAGTAAAGATAGCCGTATTTCTAATTACTTTACGCTCATTATAGTTCTAACCGATATGCGCGATCAGGCGGGACGGATGGCGTCTAATATTATTGCTCCTGTGAGCTTTAATGAAGAAATTCCAAGTAATAATCGCGCACGTTCTCTGCAAACTCAGCATCAATCTAGATATTTATGGATTTTGGTCGATACCTTGCAGCCTGAACAGGCAAAGACTCCTGAATACCGTCGGTTATATGCCCGAGTGAAATCAGAATTTATAGATAAGGGTATTCCGATTGTACAAAACCTATTAGATGAAAGCCAAAAAGGGGAGCCATATGATTTAAATGGCACCCAATTGACAGAAGCAATCGTAGGTAAATTTACTACAGTGGTTGATTTACAAAGTTATATTCTTGATGAAAGTGTAGCAATTGCAACTCAAGAAAATATAAGTGCCCGAAAAGGTTTTCTTTTAACTTTATTAATATCTTTAATTTCTTTAGCCACAGCGTTACTTACGCTGAATTATGCACAAAGAAGGGTATTTTCTCCTTTAATAAAAGCAAGGACTTTAATTTTAGATTTATCGCGTAGTTCTAATCATTGGACAGATGAGATGAATATGACAACAAAAGGTGAATTTCTTTCCCTGTTTGAAGCGATTGATCGATTACAGCGTATGTTGCAGCAGCGCGATGCTTTTGAATTCCAATTAAAGAATATTGCCAATACAGATCCATTAACTGGTGTGTCCAACCGTCTAGCTTTATCTGAATATTTAAAAATTGTTGAAAGTTACCCTCAAAAATTTATGCAAACCTGTTTAATGATTATAGATATTGATCGTTTTAAACAGGTGAATGACCAATATGGGCATATTGTAGGCGACCATGTGATTGTCAGTATTGCCGAGCAATTAAAGCAAAATATTCGAAGTTCGGATTTAATTGTTCGTTATGGTGGAGATGAGTTTTTAATATTATTAGAACAAGTGCAATTTGTAGATGCTCGTCTTTTAGCAGAGAAAATTCGGATTGCGATTTCTTTAGAAGAGATTTGTTTATCTGGTTCAGATGAAAAATTGCATGTGTCTGTCAGTATTGGTTTTGCCATAGGCGCGGCGAGTTGGATCGAGCTTTTAGAGAAAGCTGATCGTTCACTATTAAGAGCTAAGGCCCGAGGTCGGAATGCAGTTGAGGGGTAAAAAAGCCGGAAATGAGTTCCGGCTTTTTTATTCAATAAATTACTTCAACATTGGTTTTAAGAAGCGGCCAGTATGGGAAATTTCAACCTCAGCCACTTGTTCAGGTGTGCCTTCGGCAATGATCATACCACCGCCCGAACCACCTTCTGGGCCTAAGTCCACAACCCAATCCGCTGTTTTAATGACATCAAGGTTATGTTCAATCACAACAATGGTATTACCTTTGTTGCGTAGCTCATGCAAAATGTCGAGTAACTTGGCAATATCGTGGAAATGTAGACCTGTTGTTGGTTCATCCAAGATATAAAGAGTTTTACCCGTATCACGTTTAGCTAACTCACGCGCTAGTTTTACACGTTGTGCTTCACCACCAGAGAGTGTAGTCGCAGCTTGACCTAAACGAATATAGCCTAAGCCCACCTGAGTTAAGGTTTCTAAGCGGCGGTGAATGACTGGAATTGCACTAAAGAATTCAGCAGCATCTTCAACCGTCATTTCTAAAACATCAGAAATGTTTTTGCCTTTATAGCCGACTTCAAGCGTTTCACGGTTATAACGTTTACCATGACACGCATCGCAAGGTACATACATATCTGGTAAGAAGTGCATTGCGACCTTAATCATGCCGTCGCCTTCACAGGCTTCACAGCGTCCGCCTTTCACGTTAAACGAGAAACGGCCTGCACTATAACCACGGGCTTTTGCCTCTGGCGTTTGAGCAAATAACTCACGGATTGGCGTAAATAACCCTGTGTAAGTTGCAGGGTTAGAGCGTGGCGTGCGCCCAATTGGGCTTTGGTCAATATCAACAACTTTATCTAGATGTTGTAGACCATCAATTGAGTCAAATTTTTCAGCTGTTAATGTGGTTGCGCCATTGAGCTGTGTTGCAGCCAATGGAAGTAACGTACGGTTAATCAGTGTCGATTTACCTGAACCTGAAACGCCAGTCACACAAGTCATAATGCCGAGCGGAATTTTCAAATCGACGTTTTTAAGGTTATGACCACTTGCACCAGAAAGTTTAATGAACTCATCTGGGCGCGGTGATTGAGTCCGTTGTTTTGGTATTTCAATTTTGAGTTTACCTGAAAGGTATTGACCTGTGAGTGAGTCAGCATGGTTAGCCAATTCATCATAAGTTCCTTCAGCAATAATCACGCCACCATGTATCCCGGCTCCCGGACCGATATCAATAATATGGTCGGCTGCACGAATTGCATCTTCATCGTGTTCAACGACTAATACCGTATTACCTAAATCACGTAAGCGAATCAGTGTTTGTAATAGACGATCATTATCACGTTGATGCAAGCCAATCGATGGTTCATCAAGGACATACATGACGCCCATCAAGCCTGCACCAATTTGTGAGGCTAAACGGATACGCTGTGCTTCACCACCCGATAACGTTTCGGCAGAACGAGCTAAACTTAAATAGTTCAGACCAACACTCACCAAGAAATGTAAACGCTCTCGAATCTCTTTAAAGATTTTATCGGCGATTTCACCTTTAGCACCTTCAAGATTTAAATCTTGATAATAACTTTCAGCATCACCAATCGACATGCGAGTAATGTCGGCAATCGTTTTATCTTTTACACGAACATGACGTGAAATTTCATTTAAACGTGAACCATCGCATGCATCACATGCTGCATTAGATAAATACTGCGCTAAATCATCACGTACATAGTTACTTTCAGTTTCACGGTAACGACGTTCAAGATGCGGCAAAATCCCTTCAAACGGCTGTACGCGTGTATGTTTACGACCACGCTCATCGATATAGCTTAAATCAACTTTTTCTTTGCCAGTACCTTGTAAGAATTTCTTTTGAGTGTCTTTATCTAGCTGGTTCCAAGGCGTATCAAGTTGAAAACCAAAATGATCGGCAACTTTTTGTAGCATCGAATAGTAATATGGACGTTGACGATCCCAGCCACGAATAGCCCCTTCACTAATTGCAAGATCCGGATTTGGAATGAGCTTTTCAGAGCTAAAGTGGCTACGTGTACCTAAGCCATCACAAACAGGGCAGGCACCGAACGGGTTATTAAATGAAAATAAGCGAGGCTCAAGCTCTGCGACTGCACGATCACACTCAGGACATGAATGTTTCGCAGAAAAAACACGATCAGGATGTTCGCCATTCATCCATGACAAAACAGCAATATCGCCACCTAAACGCAGTGCAGTTTCAAATGATTCGGCAATACGGTTACCTAAGTCTTCACGCACTTTAAAGCGGTCAACGACAACTTCGATGGTGTGCTTTTTCTTTTTGTCGAGTTCAGGTGGCGTATCAATATCGATGATTTCACCATCAACACGGGCACGAACAAAACCTTGACCTTGTAGTTGTTCGAACAGGTTACTGTATTCACCTTTACGCTCACGAACGACAGGTGCAAGCAACATGAGTGCTGTGCCTTCCTCAAGGTTCTTTACCGCATCGACCATTTCAGAAACGGTTTGCGCAACCATCGGCAAGTCGTGTTCAGGGCAATATGGTGTACCAACACGGGCATAAAGCAAACGTAAATAGTCATAAATTTCGGTAATTGTACCCACCGTTGAACGCGGGTTATGACTAGTAGATTTTTGCTCAATCGCAATCGCTGGAGATAAACCTTCAATCGAGTCGACTTCAGGCTTTTCCATTTGCGATAAAAACTGACGAGCATAGGCCGAAAGCGATTCGACGTAACGGCGTTGTCCTTCGGCGTACAGGGTATCGAAGGCAAGAGAAGATTTTCCTGAACCTGATAACCCCGTAATTACCACAAACTTATCGCGTGGAATATCGAGAGACACATTTTTTAAATTATGGGTACGTGCGCCTCGAATACGGATATGACTTTGGCTCATAAAACATCTCAATTATGTATTAATGAAAATTTAGGTGTTGATTGATCAGCCGCGGGGAGGTGTGACTGGTTATAAACAACAGACCCTATATATGATAACGATTTAAAATTGTTCAAGTGGTACAAAATGATTTAAAGCGACAAATTGTGACGGTTAAACGACAATCGACAAAATTTGTTTAAATAAGCAGGTTGTATTTTTAACATTCCTTTCTTTTGATTTCTACTTCTTAGCAAATTTTATTGAGCAACATAATTTTACTAGACGACTGGTCTAATAGTGGAGTATGGTGTCTGCATGAAACGATTAAATAAAAGCGAAAGCACGCGACAACACATTTTAGATACCAGTTTTGAGCTGGTATTACACAAAGGATTTGTCGGTGTTGGTTTGCAAGAAATTTTAAAGACTTGTGACGTACCCAAAGGTTCGTTCTATCACTACTTTGCTTCGAAAGAGGCATTTGGTTGTGCCTTGCTAGAGCAATACATGGCCAATTATAAAGTTCGTATGGAACAACTTTGGCAGCACAGTGAACAAAGTGCTCATGCCCGTTTAATAGCGTTGTGGCAGGCGTGGATTGATGATCCCATATATGGCAGCTGGGCTGAAAACTGCTTGATTGTGAAATTGGCGGCAGAGGTTTCGGATTTGTCGGAAGATATGCGCCAAATTCTCAATGACGGTGTGTACAAATTAACGCAGCGTCTGGCTTTGCTACTCAAAGAAGGACAACAAGAAGGGTCAATTCCAAAACATATTGATCCTTTGAAAACTGCGCAAGTCATGTATCAGTTATGGTTGGGTGCCGCTTTGCTCACAAAATTGTCGCAAGACAAAGCACATCTACATTTAGCTTTAGAAACGACCCAACAACTCTTAAAACCGATAGAGGAATAAAGAATGCGAAGTATTATCCATGGTAATTTTGGCGAACCTGTAGACGTTTTAGAGCAGGCGGATATGCCAAAGCCAGAACCAAAAGCAGGCGAAGTGCGTATTAAAACCATCATGTCTCCAATCCATAATCATGATGTATGGACAGTACGTGGAAGCTATGGTTACAAGCCAACTTTACCTGCGATTGGTGGTAGTGAAGCCGTTGGTATTGTAGATGCGTTGGGCGAAGGCGTTACTCATGTACAGGTAGGGCAACGTATCGCAGTTGCATCTGTGCATGGCAGTTGGGCTGAATACTTTATTGCACCGGCTCAAGGGCTTATTCCACTCAATAATGAAATTGATGATGAGACAGCTGCACAGCTGATTGGTATGCCAATTAGTGCCCTCATGCTTTTAGACTTTGTAAATGTTCAACCGGGTCAATGGCTCATTCAAAACACGGCAAATGGTGCAGTAGGTAAAACAGTTGCGATGATTGCACAGGCACGTGGTTTACCTGTTATTAATCTGGTTCGTCGTACTGATGCAATTGCTGAAATGCAAGCATTAGGTATTCAACATGTTGTTGCGACTGATCAGCCAAACTGGAAAGAGCAAGTTAAACAGATTCACGGTGATCAACCGCTGATTGCTGGTGTGGACTCAATTGGTGGCAGCGCAAGTGGGGAAATGCTGAATCTACTCAGTGAAAATAGTCTATTGGTTTCGTTTGGCAGTATGACTGGTGAAACCATGCAAATTTCATCGGGTGATTTGATTTTTAAACAAGCGACAGTAAAAGGTTTCTGGGCAAGTGTGGTCAACAAAGAAATGCCGGCAGCTCGTAAAAAGGAACTGATTGTTGAGTTATTAACGTTAGCAACTCAGAAAAAATTAATCCTTCCTGTAGAAGGTGTGTTTAGTTTTGATGAGATTAAAACAGCTGCCCAAAGAGCAACACAAGGTGCTCGCCAAGGCAAAGTATTGTTAAAACCGTAACACACTAAAAGATCAGTCGAGAGACTGATCTTTTTTCATATCTTTAAAATAAAAAGGAAAACTATATGATCGGACAAATATTCATTGCGCTTATTGCCATATTACATGTCTACATTTTAGTGCTAGAGATGTTTTTATGGGACAAGCCTTATGGCATGAAAGCATTTGGAAATAATGCAGAGAAAGCAAAACTCACCAAAGTTATGGCACAGAACCAAGGGCTTTATAATGGTTTTTTAGCGGCGGGTTTGTTTTGGTCTTTATTGGCTGATGCACCGTTTGCGACATCAATCGCTAATTTCTTTTTAGGCTGTGTACTCATTGCAGGTATCTATGGTGGTCTGACTGCCAGTAAAAAGATTATTTATATTCAGGCAGTTCCAGCATTGATTGCTTTAGTCGCTGTTAATTTTCTTTAAAAAGCGCAGAATACAGCGTTTTGAAATGGAAATGATCGGGTAGGATCAGTGTATGTGGGCGTTATTTTTAAAATGTATGTTGGGGGCTGGGGTTGTCCTCATTATTTCGATTTTATCGAAAAGTAAGGCATTTTATATTGCTGGTTTAGTCCCACTTTTTCCTACCTTTGCCTTGATTGCTCATGTGATTGTCTATCAGCAAAAAGGAGCTGAAGCATTACAGAAAACGGCTCTGTTTGGTCTATGGTCACTTATTCCTTATGCCATTTATTTAGTTGCTGTTTATTTACTGGCAACACGGGTGTCGATGTGGTCTTGTCTAGGATTGGCAACCTTATGTTGGGTGGTTGCTGCGGCAGGCTTAATTTATGGCTGGCAGCTGTTTCAGCATTAAAAGATTAAGAGAAATCCCTTAATCTTTTAAATTGAAGCATTTTTATGAGTGCTCAATAACACGGGTTTTGAGCATACCTTCAACTAAATTAATCATCTTTTGGCGAGAAAGAATTCGGGGCAATTGAGATGTCAAATAGTTGCTATATCCCACCACAACTGTTGCTTTATTCTTATCTAATGCTCTAACTGTTGCAGACACAACGTCCTCAACTGTAGAGCTTTTCATACCACTCGTATCGGCATTTGCGACCTGAGTAAAATTGGTTTCGGTATTGCCCGGACAAACTGCCAGAAATTTAATACCTGAAGAGCTATATTCTCCTGCAAGCGCTTCAGTAAACTGCAATACAAAAGATTTACTTGCACCATAAACGGCAATATAGGGTAACGGCTGGAACGCGCCTGTCGATGAAATATTAATCATGATGCCTTTTTTGTTCGCAAGCATATGGGGCAAAAATAAATAACATAAAGATGTTACGCTGCTGATATTAAGCGTGATCATTTCTTGATAGGTAGATACAGATTGATCTAAAAATTTAGTCCATTTTCCAAATCCTGCGTTGTTAATTAAAATATCTACCGTTAATTTTCTAGCTTGTACTTCATCAAATAAGCTTTGAGCTGAATTGGGTTGAGCTAAATCTAAAACGATCACCTCAACATTCACGTTATATTTTTTTCTGAGTTCATCGGCTAAATCATTTAGTTTCTGTTCAGAGCGTGCTGTTAAAATTAAATGAATTCCTAAAGATGCAAATTCTTGAGCATAGGCTTTGCCTATTCCTGAAGATGCGCCTGTAATTAATGCTGTTGAATTTTTAAATATTGAAAGATGAGCACTCATTTTATTGGTCCGTAATAAAAGAAGTCATTACGATAAACCTTGTCCCTAAGGGCAGAGTCAAGCACTCATTTTGAAAGCTATTTGCAGATTCTAACCAGCTGTTTTAGGCAGAAATCTTATTGGTAATATAAGTCTGAATAATCTCATCTTCCAGTTCTTTTAAATCTTCTTGTAAACGGTTTAACGCTTTTTTTTGCTCAATAATTTGTTGATTCTTTTTTTGAATAAGCTGCTGTGCAATTTCTACAGGAAAGCGATTATTTTTATATTTTAAAGCGGACAAGTCATAAAGCTCGGCAAGGCTAAATCCAACAGCTTGTGCAAGGCGGATCATCTTAACGGATTTAACATCAATCTCTTCATAAATACGATAATTGCCTTTTCTTTTTGCGACTGGTAGCAAGCCTAATTTCTCATAATGCCGAATGGCTTTAGGAGTGGCTCCAGTTAAAGATGCTAATTCGCCGATATACATATTTATCTCACATTTTATTAAAAACGGTCAGCGTCTTGAACGATCTGACCGATTCTTTTGAAGTTTTAAATATGGTCTAAACCTAGCCATTGTCTTTGGTGGTAGGCGCTATCCCAAAATAACCATTCAAGTTTTGCACCCATGGTGTACGCGGCATGCATTTTCTCTAAAGTGTCTGCATCACAACGTGCGGCAACCTTGTCTACCGTCGCAATCACATTCTGAACGGCTATATGAAACTCTTCACCGGCATAGGTATCAATCCATGCTTGGTAAGGGTTATTAGGAATTGATTTATCTACAATATCTTTACCGACTTCGGCATAAATCCAGAAGCAAGGTAACAGTGCAGCGAGTACAACAGGGTAGCTTTCAGACCAAGCAGTTGCTGTTAAGAATGAAGTGTAATGATGGCCTGCCAAGGTCAAAGGCGTATTTTTAAATTCTTCTTTGGTTACCCCAAAGTTTTTCATAAAGTCATCATGCAAGCTGCGTTCAACTACAATTGCAATTTTAGCAGCATCTGAAAATTGCATAATATCGTCAGCCTCAAACGCCTTTGCTGCCGCAACAGCAAGTACGCGACCATAAGCCACTAAATATTGAGCATCTTGAATGACATAATGACAAAAAGCTTCTTTATCTAAAGTACCGTTAGCAAGTTCCTGATTAAAAGGCAGGTCGAGAATTTTTTGATATAAATTTAAATTACGTTGCCAAAGTTCTTGAGAAAAAAGCATAAAATCATTCCATTTAAAATAAGACAGCTGAACCGGATTTTAAATCAATTTTAAAATACAATAATAATAATGATAGATATATCGCAAGAAAATATTTAATACGATTAATAAGTTAATTAAAAATTATAAATTTCTTTATTAAACAGAGAGATAAAGTAGCGGGAATAACGGCACAAAACAACATCGTTTTGTGGTTAATTATCGATATAATAGCCGCGGTTTTAAGAAAGATTAAATTTAGTTCTTGGTATAGGTCTGATCCATGAAGCATTTCCGATTTTCGATATTTTTTACGGTGGTGTGTTTAGCACTATCCGCGTATTGGGGTTTTACCCATGGACCTGAAGCTGGCGTGTCTACCATGCTTAAAGCTTTAACGATTACAGCGATTTTAGCGGTAATGGAGGTCTCTTTATCTTTTGACAATGCTGTCGTAAATGCATCGGTTCTACGTAATTGGGATCCGTTCTGGAAAATGATCTTTTTAACGGTAGGTATTTTAATCGCCGTTTTTGGTATGCGTCTGATTTTCCCTGTCGTGATTGTTGCTGTAACCGCTGATATGGGTGTTATTGAAGTGGCAAAATTGGCACTCAATGATCCGAAAACTTATTCTGAGCGCTTAATGGCGCACCACGCTGAAATTTCAGCTTTTGGTGGAACATTCTTATTATTAGTTTTCTTAAACTTCTTCTTTGATGATGAAAAAGAAACCCATTGGTTTAGATGGCTTGAATCTAAACTTTCAAGTTTAGCTAGCGTACCTGCAATGTCTGTTTTTATTGCTTTGATCGCTTTAATTGTGATGGCTGGTTATGTAGATGACCATCAACGTTTAGCAGTGACCATGGCCGGTATTTGGGGCATTGTGGTTTACATTGGCGTTGAAGTATTAAGTCATTTGTTAGGTGGTGAGCCTGAAATTGATGAAAATGGTAATGCTGTATTACAAGATGGCTCGGGTGCTGCGTCTGGTGTGGTTAAAGCTGGTTTAGGCGGTTTCTTATATCTTGAAGTATTAGATGCATCATTCAGTTTTGACGGTGTGATCGGTGCTTTTGCAATCACCAGTGACGTTGTTGTGATTATGTTAGGTCTTGCAATCGGTGCTATTTTTGTCCGTTCAATGACTGTTTATCTTGTTGAAAAAGGTACGCTAGATGCTTACGTGTTCTTGGAACATGGTGCGCATTACGCAATTGGTGCTTTAGCATTCATTATGATTGCAAGTGGTACAGGTGTACATGTACCTGAAGTTGTCACAGGTTTAATTGGTGTAGCGTTTATTGTGTGGGCTGTTATTGCTTCAATTCAATATTCGAAGCGCGAGCAACAGTCGCCTTAAGCTAATTTTCAGTAAAGTTGTTTAGAATAAAGAGGCTGAATGCCTCTTTATTTTTTTAAGCTGAAATCGTTAATTTAAATAAGGTGGCCCGTATTTTTAGAAACGAATCGGCTTATAATTTGCCTAGTTTGATAAACGTGTATTGATATGATGAATGCTTTGGAACGTCGCTCAACTTTTGCCTTAAGTAGTATTTTTGCGCTACGCATGTTGGGTTTGTTCATGATTATTCCTGTCTTTTCTGTAGTCGGGCAGTCATATCAATATGCAACTCCAGCACTCATTGGTTTGGCTGTGGGCGTCTATGGTTTAAGTCAGGCTATTTTACAAATTCCTTTTAGCTTACTGGCTGACCGTTTTAGTCGTAAACCTCTCGTGGTACTTGGCTTATTGCTGTTTGCAATTGGCGGTGCAATTGCGGGGTTATCTGACACCATCTATGGCGTGATTATTGGTCGTGCTATAGCAGGTGCGGGTGCAGTTTCAGCAGTCGTGATGGCGCTTTTAGCAGATGTGACGCGCGAAGAGCAGCGTACTAAAGCCATGGCCGCGATGGGCATGAGTATTGGTCTGTCTTTTGTGGTGGCGTTTAGTCTGGGGCCTTGGCTCACAAGTCTTGTCGGCATTTCTGGTTTGTTCTTTGTCACGACCATTATGGGTTTAATCGCGATTTTGATGTTATTGCTTGTACCTAAAGTAACTCGTCATCATCGTAATTATCAGCAAGGCTACATAGCGCAGCTTAAGCAAGTTATTCAAATGGGCGATTTAAACCGTTTACACGTTTCGGTTTTTGCATTGCATTTATTGCTTACCGCCATGTTTATTTATGTGCCTTCACAGCTTATCGAGTTTGCCCATATTCCTTTAGCCAGTCATGGTTTGGTGTATCTGCCACTACTAGTAATTAGTCTGTTTTTTGCATTTCCAAGCATTATCGTGGCTGAAAAATATCGCAAAATGCGAGGCATTTTCTTAACTGCTATTACAGGCATTATTGCAGGTTTGTTGCTGCTCATATTTGGTTATCAATCAAAATATGTATTACTCGCAGGCCTAGGTATTTTCTTCATTGCATTTAATGTGATGGAAGCTTTATTACCATCTTGGTTATCAAAATGTGCGCCAATTCAATCAAAAGCAACCGCTATGGGTGTAAATGCCAGTAGCCAGTTTTTAGGTGCTTTTTTTGGTGGCACACTAGGTGGTCAATTATTGATGTTACATAATACTGCGATTGGATGGAGTGTCTTAATAGGGATTGCTATAATATGGTTGCTAATTAGTTTTGGTTTAGCTCAGCCGCGGTATTTGTCATCGATTGTGTTGCCATTACCGCAAGTGCAACAGGTGAATGAGTGGACCACACAGCTATTGGCAATTCGTGGTATAGAAGAAGTTGTGGTGATGCCTGACCAGCAAGTTGCTTATATTAAAGTCGATAAACAGACTCTTGATGAGGCTGCGCGACGTGATTTAACGCAGTTGTTCGGTAAAGAGGTAGCCATTTAAGCATAACTCTTATAAAGTAAAACATAGAAATGAATAGGATGAAGACAGCTAATGCGTGGTGTAAATAAGGTTATTTTGGTTGGTACTTTGGGTCGTGATCCTGAAACAAAAACTTTTCCAAATGGGGGCTCGCTGACTCAATTTTCAATCGCGACAAGTGAAGCTTGGACCGATAAAACTTCAGGTGAGCGTAAAGAACAAACTGAATGGCACCGTATTGTTTTGCATAACCGTTTAGGTGAAATTGCTCAGCAGTTCCTACGTAAAGGTTCTAAGGTTTATATTGAAGGTTCATTACGCACGCGTCAGTGGACTGATCAAAATGGTCAAGAGCGCTATACAACAGAAATTCGTGGCGAACAGATGCAAATGTTAGATGGTCGTCAACAAGGTGAACAAGGTTTCGCTGGCGGTAATGATTTTAATCAACCACGTTTTAATGCACCTCAACAAGGTGGTAATGGTTATCAAAATAATAACAACCAAGGTGGCGGCTACGGCCAAAACAATGGCGGTGGTTATGGTAGCCAAGGTGGTTTCGGTAATGGTGGCAACAGCCCACAAGGTGGTGGTTTCGCTCCTAAAGCGCCACAACAACCTGCGTCTGCACCAGCTGATTTAGACGACGATTTACCGTTCTAATCAAAAGTTTCAAAAAAGGCGAGTTTATCTCGCCTTTTTTATTACTCAACTCCGAGCAAACGTATTAGGGCCGTGCCAGCCGCTGCTAAGCAAATTACCAATAAAAGCGGTACTTTTTTCCAAACCAAGAGAAGTGCTAGCCCAACACCGAATATACGCGCGAAACCTGCAAAATCTTGGCCTTCAAAAAATGTCGTCGTGACTGCAATCGCACAGAGTAAAACAGTCGCACCGTTTGAGAGTAAAACTTGGTATTTTTCAGAAAAAGTAAACTTGGCGCCTAAGTGAAAACCAGCAAAACGAATCCCATATGTTCCAAGTGCTAACAAGCCTATTCCTAAAATAATGAGTAATTGTTGATTCATTTTTTTCTACCCCATATCAAGCCAAAAAGTGAAATCAGAATTGGAAGTCCTGAGGCCAAAAAAGGTGTGGTAATCAGTGCCAAAGTTGATCCGGCAAATGCAGCTTTTCGGGTAGATTTGTTCTTTAAAGCATTAAAAGTAAGTGCAATTAAAATGGCAGGGAAAATGGCATCTAGACCAAATGTTTTTGGGTCTGGAATGGCACTTCCAATAAAATAACCCGCAGTGACACCCAGTGGCCAAGTTAGCATGATGCCTATACCACATAGCCAGTAAGCGGCTTTTTTTGTCTCGAAATCGGGCTGTGCCATACCAAACAAAACGCTTTCATCGTTCATGATATGAGCACCGAAATATCGAGAGAATTTACCTCTGATTAATTCATTGACCGCGATACCAAAAGGCAGATGTCTTAAATTGACGAGTAGTCCTGCAATAGCAGCAGCAATAGGACTACCACCTACAGCCAAGAATCCAATAAAAATAAATTCAGCAGTTCCTGCGAGCACAAATATAGATAGGCAAAGCGGGATCCAGAGCGCTAAACCATAACTTGCGGCGAGTGAACCTAAAGACATACCGACAACACTGGTTGCTAGACAGACAAAGAAAATCGAGCGGGTGGTGTCTTTACTAAGTTTCTTAATGAGAGCGTATGTGGACATAGCATGATATAACGAACGGTTTTCCATTATAATGAATAAGTCTGATTGTTTTGTCAAAACGAACGATCGTTTTTTTTATAGAACGGATGTGGTGAATGTCTCAGCCAATTGAAATTATTGCCAAAGGTTTAAATCGTGAACGTCAAAGAGCAGGGCTTTCTTTGGCAGAGGTTGCCCGTCGTGCAGGCGTTGCAAAGTCTACTCTTTCTCAATTAGAGGCAGGCCAAGGTAACCCAAGCATTGAAACCTTATGGGCACTTTGTGTGGCGTTAAATATCCCATTTGCACGTTTGATGGAAGAACCGAGCAATCAGGTACAAGTCATTCGCTGTGGCGATGGGCCAACAGTGAGTTCAGAGATTGCCAATTACAAGGCAATTTTGTTGGCAACTTGTCCCCCTCATGCGCGCCGTGATGTGTATTTATTGCTTGTTGAGCCGGGCGAAGACCGTCTTTCAGAACCTCATCCAGTTGGTTCTGTGGAACACATTATTGTGGTCGAAGGTAAAGCTTTAGTGGGCTTAATTGATGAAGCTGTTGAGCTCGGTGTCGGAGATTATATTTGTTACCCTGCCGACCAGAAACATATCTTTAGGGCCTTGGAAACAGGTACAAAAGCGTTATTAATCTCTGAACAAAACTAAAGAATTTCAATCTTATTAAAGTAAAACTTAATTATTTTCAGAATAAAAACTTAAAACTATTTACCAGCATTTCAGACAAAAAGAGCCAATTTTGCGTATAAATTTTGCAATTGGCTCTCTCTTTTATTCCAAAAATGGCTCTCGTTTCTTGACTGCCGAAACGACAAATTAAAGCCATTGGAAGTATGCATACGGAAGCGCCGGATAAGCTCAGTGAATTTTCTGTTTTAGGAATTGAGCAAAACGGCTAAATTTTTAGGGGATATTTTTTGGCTTCGGAGGATTTCCGAGTCTAGCCGATATCCTCCATATATTAAGGAAAATGATATGGCAGCTCATCAAAATGGTTCTGAAGCCAATCACTCCCAAAGTTTAAAACATGGACTCAAATCACGCCACTTAACGATGATCTCGATTGCAGGGGTAATTGGTGGCTCTTTATTCGTAGGCTCGGGCAGTATTATTTACAATACGGGACCTGTAGTTTTTCTAACTTACGCGTTAGGTGGTTTACTCGTTTGGTTCATTATGCGTATGTTAGGCGAGATGGCCGTTTTAAACCCTGATAGTGGCTCTTTTTCAACATATGCTGACCGTGCGATTGGTCGTTGGGCGGGTTTCTCAATTGGCTGGTTGTACTGGTGTACGCTCGCAATGCTCATGGGCTGGGAAGCTTATGTGGCAGGTAAAATTTTAAATAATTGGTTTCCATTTATACCGATCTGGGCCTATATGGTCGTGGTGATTGGTGCCTTAGTCGCAGTCAATTTACAAAACGTGAAAAACTATGGCGAATTTGAGTTCTGGTTTGCACTCATTAAAGTCATCGCAATTGTTATCTTCTTGGTGATTGGTAGTTTAGCCATCATGCATTTGTGGCCTTGGGGCAATCCGGCTGCTTCAGGTATTAGTAATTTAACCTCTCAAGGCTTTATGCCAAATGGAGGGTCATCCGTTATTACTGCATTGCTTGGGGTCATGTTTGCCTATATTGGCGCTGAAATTGTTACTGTAGCGGCAGCAGAATCGGCAAATCCATCTAAAGAAATTCGTAAAGCATCGAACTCGGTGGTTTGGCGAATTATTTTATTCTATGTAGGTTCAATGTTCGTTGCGGTATGTCTGATTCCTCACAACAATGAACTTTTGAAAGATTCGACTTGGGGTACTTATAGTGTGACTTTGTCTGCTCTCGGTATTCCTGGCGCGCGTCATATCGTAAACTTTGTGGTTCTCACGTCGGTATGTAGTTGCTTTAACTCAGCACTTTATACGTGTTCACGTATGCTGTTCTCTTTAGCTAAACGTGGTGACGCACCGAAAAGTTTTGGCTCTGTAAACAGTAAAAGCAGTCCGTGGGTGGGTGTGATTGTGTCATGCTTCTTCTCTGTGATTGCGGTAGTTTTAACTGCAACTAAGAGTATGGATGTTTACGACTTTTTCATGCTAACGACGGGTGCAGCAACACTCTATGTGTACCTTACCATTGCTTACTCTCAACTTCGCATGCGCAAAAAACTAGAAGCTGAAGGGGTGAAAATTGACTTTAAAATGTGGATGTTCCCTTATTTAACCTATGTGGTGATCTTTGCAATTATTGGTGCAATTCTGACTATGTTAATTGAAGGTACATATTTTAAAGAAGTGATTTACACCACCGCATTGTTCGGCATTATTGTGTTCTTCGGATTGTTGTCTGAAAAATTGGGTTGGGGTAAAGAGCGTAGAGCGACCCATTTAACCCATACGCATGAAGAAAAGTTAGTTTAAATTTTTAAATAAAAAAGAGCCTCACAATGAGGCTCTTTTTTATTTGGCTTAGTACGAGAAAACAGTTAATTCAGCGTAGGTACGCCTGCTTCACGTAAGCACTGGAGCAAGACGCCAAAAGCCATCACCATGTCTTTTTCATTTACACAGGCAAAGCCCATGAGCAGTCCACGCTCTGCATGTGCATGCGATTGCATATAGTACTGTGAAAGTGGGCGAACTTTGACACCACGTTCAAGTGCGGTTGTTGCAATCGCGACATCATCGCAAGAGTTTGGTAGTTTTAAAACCAAGTGTAATCCTGCTGCTTCGTCATATTCATGAATAAATTCAGGGCCAAGATAGCGTTTAATCAGACTGACTAAATAATCGCGTCTCTTTCCATAAAGTAAACGCATACGACGAATATGCGCTTCGTAATGACCTTCACGAATAAATTCTGCTAGGGCCTTTTGCTCAAGCAAATGTCCACCACGATACAGCTCGGCTGCCACAATACGTAGGGGTGAAAAGAGTGGTTTAGGCACCACCAAATACCCAATTCTTAAAGATGGATAAATGGTTTTGCTGAACGTGCCCATGTACAGCACAGGCGCATCATTTTCTAAGCCTTGTAATGACGGATACGGTTGGCCTGAGAAACGAAACTCACTGTCGTAATCATCTTCTACAATCCAGCTATTGTGCTGGCGGGCAATTTCAATCAGTTTACGTCGACGATCTAGGCTTAAATGTGAACCTAGTGGATATTGGTGTGATGGTGTGACAAAAATGAGTTTAGGTGGTTTAACTGGATTTTCTTCGGGAATAATGCCTTCGGCATCAACTGGCATAGGTTGAATATCTACGCCATTAATACGTAAAGTGTTGCGCATTCCCCAATACCCCGGATCTTCGATCCAGACGCGATCACCAATATCACTGAGCGCACGCGAGACTAAGTCAATCGCTTGGTGAATACCCTCGGTAATAATAATCTGGTCTGCATCGCACTGGACTGAACGTGCAACACGCAAGTAATCTGCCAACGCACTTCGAAGCTCTATACATCCACCTGCATTGCTATAAATCAGGCGGTTAATGTCGGGTTCGCGGCTTAAGCGTGCTTGAATACGACTAAAAATATGATGTGGGAACTCGGTAACATCGGGCGCTCCCGGCACGAAAGCTCCCCATTGGTGTGGCGAGGCTGCGGCATAGCCTAATAAGTTTGAGCCACGATTTGAGAGCGCATAAGAGTTTTGAACTTTCGGACTTGAAACTACTTTTTTCTTATTTTGTGTATTTAAAAAACTCTCTGGTAGTTTTTCGGCAACCCATGTGCCATGACCTGTACGAGCCTCTAAATAGCCTTCAGCCTGTAGCTGTTCATAGGCAGTAAGAACAGTATTTCTCGAAACATGAATTTCACTGGCTAAGTCACGTGAAGCGGGCAAGCGTGTTTTTGGCTGAATGACGCCATCAATAATGGCACCACGCAGACAACGGAAAAGGCGCTGATGTAGTTTACCTTCGGTGTCCTGTTGGAGCCGTTGTAATAAATGATCTCCAAGTAAACTACGCAATTGGCTCTCTCCTACAGTTAAAAAATGGCTCTCGTCAGTTGCCGCCAGACGAGCGAAATTACATGCATAGGCAGTCGTTGTAAAGCACCCTGAAAATTAAGCACAGGATGCAAAAACCAAAGCTGCAACTGATGATGAAAATATGAGGGAATCAAATGGATAATCAACATTCTGCACTTAACGCACGTAAACAGCAAGCAACTCCACGTGGTGTAGGCGTGATGTGTCAGTGGTATGCAGAAAAAGCTGAAAATGCCACGCTTTGGGACAAGGAAGGCAACCAATTTATCGACTTTGCTGGTGGTATCGCGGTTTTAAATACAGGCCATCGCCACCCTAAAGTCATTGCAGCGGTGACAGAACAACTCACTAAATTTACTCACACTGCCTATCAAGTAACACCGTATGAAAGCTATGTGGCTTTAGCTGAGCGTATTAATGAGCGTGCACCAATTGCTGGTCCTGCGAAGTCAGCGTTTTTCACAACAGGTGCAGAAGCTGTTGAAAATGCTGTGAAGATTGCTCGTTGTTACACAGGTCGTCACGGCATTATCACTTTTGGTAACGGTTTCCACGGTCGTTCATTTATGACGATGGCAATGACAGGTAAAACTGCGCCTTACAAACGTGATTTTGGTGTAATGCCAGCGGGTGTATTCCACGCACGTTATCCAGTACCTGCTAAAGGGATTTCAGTAGACGCGGCAATTGAAAGCGTTGAAGATATTTTCAGTGAAGATATTGCACCACATGATGTTGCAGCAATCGTGCTTGAGCCAGTACAAGGTGAGGGCGGTTTCAATGTTGTGCCAGCTGAGTTCTTAAAACGTTTACGTTCAATTTGTGACAAGCACGGCATTTTATTGGTTGCTGACGAAGTGCAATCAGGTTTTGCTCGTACTGGTAAATTGTTCGCAATGAACTATTACGAGACTAAAGCAGACCTCATCACCATGGCGAAAAGCTTGGGCGGCGGTTTCCCTATTTCGGGTGTTGTGGGCCGTGCAGAAGTCATGGATGCACCAAACCCAGGTGGTCTAGGTGGGACTTACGCAGGTAGCCCGATTGCGGTTGCTGCTGCACACGCGGTTATTGATGCGATTGAAGAAGAAAACTTGTGTGACCGTGCAAATGAATTAGGTGCTGAGTTAGTTGTTGCACTTAAAGATATTCAACAAGCAACAGGCGACGTGGTTACTGATATTCGTGCTTTAGGTTCAATGGTTGCAGTAGAACTTGAAACGGCTGAACAAGCAAAAGTTGTACAAAACTATGCAATGGAAAACGGGTTGTTACTTCTTACTTGTGGTAAATACGGTAATGTAATTCGTTTCTTATATCCATTAACCATTCCTGCTGAGCAATTCCGTCAAGGTCTTGATATCTTGAAACAAGGTTTTGCAACTCTAAAAGCAGGTAGTGCAAAAGCAATGGAGCAATCTGCATGATTCAAAATAATTTGCAGTATTTATTAAAACATCCTGATATTTCATTAGAAGCACCTGCATCAAATGACTATATCGAAGTTAATGATGCTGCTACAGGTGAAACTTTGGCATGGGTAAAAACCTATGACCGTGCAGGAGTTGAAGCCGCAATTAACCGTTCAGCAAAAGCGCAGGCTGCTTGGAAAAAGCAAACTGCCTTGGCTCGTGCTGATGTGCTATTGGCATGGTACAACCTCATGCTTGAGCACAAAGAAAATCTGGCTCAGATTTTAACGGCTGAGCAAGGTAAGCCATTGGCAGAAGCACGTGGTGAAATTGGTTATGCAGCATCATTCATTCGCTGGTTTGCCGAACAAGCTCGCCGTGTTGATGGTGAAGTATTAACACCGACTTTGCCAAACCAACGTTTGCTCGTGATTAAACAAGCGATTGGTGTTACAGCTGCAATTACGCCGTGGAACTTCCCAGCTGCCATGATTACGCGTAAAGCAGGTCCAGCCATTGCTGCGGGTTGTTCAATGTTGGTTAAACCAGCAGAGCAAACGCCGTTAACTGCCTATGCACTTGAAGTATTGGCGTTACAGGCAGGCTTACCAGCAGATGTTTTAATTAACATTAGTGGTGATGCGGTTGAAGTGGGTAAAACACTATGCGAAAGCGATATTGTTCGTAAGTTAAGCTTCACAGGTTCAACGCAAGTTGGTCGTATCTTGATGCAACAATGTGCGCCAACTATTAAAAAGCTTTCACTTGAACTTGGTGGTAATGCACCAGTTGTGGTATTTGACGATGCCAATCTTGAACAAGCTGTTCAGGGCATTATGGCAAGTAAATATCGTAACAGCGGTCAGACTTGTGTTTGTGCGAACCGTATTTATGTTCAAGACGGTATTTACGATGCGTTGGCAGACCGTTTGGTTGAAGCCGTGTCTAAATTGAAAGTTGGTGATGGCCGTCAAGAAGGTTCAACTCAAGGGCCTTTAATTGATGAAGATGCAATTGCAAAAGTTCAGTCTCATATTGCAGATGCAACCGAGAAAGGCGCGACAGTTCGTATTGGTGGTCAGCGTTCGGCACTTGGCGGTACATTCTTTGAACCGACTGTGTTAACTGGCGTAACGCAAGACATGAAAGTGTCTAAAGAAGAAACTTTTGGTCCCCTTGCACCACTATTCCGCTTTAAAACTGAAGATGAAGCAGTGGCAATGGCGAACGATACCGAATTTGGTTTAGCTGCTTATTTGTTTACTCAAAGCACAGCTCGTCAATGGCGAGTGGGTGAAGCACTTGAGTACGGTATGGTCGGCATTAACACGGGCGCGATTTCAAATGAAGTTGCTCCGTTTGGTGGCGTAAAACAGTCAGGTCTAGGCCGTGAAGGTTCAAAATTCGGCATCGAAGAATATGTTGAAATGAAATACCTATGCGTAGACTTATCTGAGTAAGGAATAAAACGAGTTCGTTTTGTTCTGAACGAAAACATGCAGTTATGCTGTATGTGATGTTTCACAAAAACCGGTCATGCCCATTCATGACCGGTTTTTTTATTTAAGTTGGCAGATATCCTTCATGGCTTTCGGGTAAACGTCTGAGTTCTTCAATCAGCGTTTCAATGAGTTTTTCGACCACCAGACGTTGACCTTTTCTAGACACATAGACCAGTTGTAGCATGCCAATATTCGACTTCCAGTCAGGAAGAATATGAATAAGTGTGCCTTTACGAATTTCAGATTCGACGGTTAAAAAAGGAAGGTCGGCAATGCCTAATCCGTCCATCACTGCATAGTAGACCCCTGCTAAGTCATTACTTTTGATTCGTGGTTGATAAGGCACATCAACTGATTCACCGTTACGAATATTGCATAAATGCCAAATAGGGTTTTGTTTTTGAGTACCTAAGCTGATACTTGGAAAGTCTTGTAATTCGGAATAATGCTCAATAGTACGGCCTTGCAGTAATTCAGGCGAAGCCACCAGACAGTGATCTGTTTTAATCACATCACGAACAATTAAATTTGAATCTTCATTCGGTTCAAAATTGGTCCGAATCGCGAGATCGATATCATCATGCAAGATATCGACTCGACGGCTGGTTAGCTCAAGAGATATTTCAACTTTTGGATAGGTTTTTAAAAACTGATTTAAAATTTTTCTAATTTGAAAATGCATCATTAAAGGTGGGCAGCTTACTTTGACTAACCCTTGAGGTTCACTTTTTTGCTTTAACAAAACGTTTTCTGCACATTCAACTTGAGCAATGACTTTGCAGCATTCTTCATAGAACTCTTGGCCTAAATCGGTCACTTTAAAATGTCGGGTTGTTCTTTGAATGAGGCTAACGTTAAATTTATTTTCAAGGTCAATAATACGTCGGCTGAGCTTAGATTTACTAATATTTTCGGCTTCACTGGCCGCACTAAAGCCGCCGTGTTTTACGACTAAATAGAAATAATAAAAATCATCAAAAGAACTTATCAATGTCAGATCAATCCATTTAAATTTAAGATTAGAGCGCTTAAGCACTCTAATCTTGGCAATAGAATTTATTTTTGCGATGTATTAAAGCTATAGCTGGTCATCAGGTTGCGGTAATCAGGAATATGATTTGAGAAGAGTGCTCCAAGACCTTCCACATCATTACGCCAGTCACGGTGTAACTCACAAGCCATACCGAACCAAGTCATAAGCTGAGCACCTGCTTTTGACATACGGTCCCAAGCAGCATCACGTGTTAATTCATTGAAAGTACCAGAAGCATCGGTAATCACAAACACTTCAAAGCCTTCAGCGAGTGCAGATAAAGCTGGGAACGCCACGCAAACCTCAGTGACTACACCAGCAATAATCAGTTGTTTTTTACCTGTCGCTTTGACCGCTTTTACAAAATCTTCATTGTCCCAAGCGTTGATTTGACCAGGACGTGGAATAAATGGCGCATCTGGAAAAAGCTCTTTTAATTCTGGAACTAAAGGACCATTTGGACCGTTTTCAAAACTCGTGGTAAGAATAGTCGGTAAATTAAAATATTTCGCAGCATCTGCAAGTGCTAAGACATTATTTTTAAATTTATCTGGATCGATATCTCGAACTAAAGAAAGTAAACCTGCTTGGTGGTCAACTAAAAGAACCGCAGCATTATCCTTGTCTAAACGTACGTAATCTTGAGCCATTTTTATATCCTCGTGTTATCAAAATAAATAATCAAAAATTATTAAGTAGGTCATCAGTGCCTAAAATTATGCTAGATGAGTTTGTTGTCGTGATTAAGTCTAAAAAATAGGATTAAGAATTTTAAAAATAGGACGATCTTAAAAAGAGTACCTCAAACTTTATGATTGTCTCATAGATGAAATAATGTGTTGCTAATCCTGATCTATAAACTGCAATTATTGAGGCGTAAAATCAATCTCAGTTCAAGAAAATCCTACATATATAGGAGAGATCAGATGAAGAAATTTCTTGGTGCATATCAAAATAACCACATGCATTGGGTGGGTGATGGTTTCCCTGTATATAACCTATTCTCTTATGACCGTTTAGGCCAAACCCTAAGCCCATTTTTGCTACTTGATTATGCAGCGCCTTATACATTCTCGCCAACGACTGAACAGCAAGGTGTCGGTTCGCATCCTCACCGTGGCTTTGAAACAGTGACCATCGCCTACCAAGGTGAAGTGACACATAAAGACTCAAGTGGTGGTGGCGGAACCATTAAAACAGGTGATGTGCAATGGATGACTGCGGGTGCAGGAGTGTTACATGAAGAGTTCCATTCTCCTGAGTTTGCAGAACATGGCGGTCTGTTTGAAATGGTGCAATTGTGGGTAAATTTACCTTCACATTCAAAAATGACGCCTGGAAAATATCAAGCCATTGAAGCGAAAGAGATTCCAGACATTGCGTTAGACGAGCATGGCAGTCATTTACGTGTGATTGCTGGTGAATATGCAGATGCAAAAGGTGCAGCAACGACATTTAGTCCATTAAATGTATGGGATGGTAAATTGGCTAAAGGTCAAAAACATACCCTCTATGTACCTGAAGGTCACACCACGCTTGTTGTGATATTAGATGGCGCAGTTGTGGTCAATGATGCAAATCGTCTTGAAGGTAAAACTGTTGCGATTTTGTCTCGTGAGGGTGTTGAGTTTAGCTTAAATGCAGAAGAAGACACTAAATTCTTAGTGTTAACTGGTCAACCACTTAACGAACCAATCGAAGGTTATGGTCCATTCGTAATGAATACCAAAGCCGAGATTATGGAAGCGATTAATGATTTTAATCGTGGAAAATTCGGTTCAATCATGCAAGAAGGATAAATTGTTTAATTGCGCTTAATCCGCTATTAAAACAAAGTAATAAAAAGCCCGCTATCAAGTGTGAATAGCGGGCTTTTTCGCTGTAAAGATTCTGTTTTTATGATGGTTTTCATTGTTGTTTCGGCATTGTTTTATGTGATTTGGTTCTCATTATTGTGGCTCTATGATATCTCAAAAAAAGATAGTTGTAAAACATATGATATAAATATAGTTAAATTATCTTATTTTATTTAAAAGATTTTTTTTAAATTTATAAAAAATATCAGTTTTTATATGACTGTATATTTTTGTAAAAAAATATAAAAAGCTAGCCTGTCCTTTAGTTAAATATTTTCTATATAAATTGATGCAAAAAATAAAAATCTGGTAGTTTTTAATACGGTGTTTTTTTAGGGTATGAGTGATAATCAAAAAAATTCTCGAAAAATGGGACATCATTTTGAATATCGCAATTATTGGCAGTGGAATGGCAGGTCTTGCGGCAGCAAGAATTCTGAAAGATGCAGGGCATACGATCACGATATTTGAAGCACTTCCTGGCCGGGGAATGGATAGCCATAGCATTGAATTCGATGGTGGAATTATTGATGCACCGCTACGTGTGATGAATCCACATCTGTGGAAGAATACACTCAGCCTTGCTGCTCATTTAGGCATTAAAACCTTCCCTGTTCGTACTTATATGTCATGTAGCTGGTTATTCGAAGATCGTACGGAAACATGGTTAACGACATCTCGTAGTCGTATTGGTAATTTCCCAATTATCAATAACCGTAAAGGCATCCAGCAATATGGCTGGCGTCTTGTGAAAGGAATGTTGCAATTAAAAACTGCAATTCACCAGTTTTTCAAATCTAAAAATCAAGATATTACCCTCGCTGAATTTATTAATCAGAACGATATAGAAGAAGTATTCTGGCATGGCGTTGTAATGCCGGTGCTCTATACCATTTGTACATGTAATCCAAAAACAATTGGCGACTGGCCTGCAAAAAACTTACTTGAGTTTTTACGTCACTTAACTGATGGCGATATGCTGTTACGTATGAAAGGTGGTACACCTGCATTTGTAGACAGCTTAATTAAAGATATCGACATTCATAGCGGATCAGCGATTAAGAACGTTGAATTACAAGGCGAAAAAGTACTGGTTGAAAACAGCCAAGGTGAAAAGAACTTATTTGATCGAGTGATTGTTGCAACGCCAACATCTAAAATTGATGAGTTTTTGAACCCTGAACAATTTGCTGAAGATATGAATTTGCTTAAGCAATTCCGTTTTGAGCAAGGCGATCTTGTGATTCATACAGATGCAACAGTAATGCCACCACGCCGTAAGGATTGGTCAGTGCTGAGCTATATGATGGATCGTAAGTTTACGCGTCAGCAATTCACAGTTTGGATGAATGCGGTTGAACCATCACTTGTGGGTAAAAATCCAGTGTTCCAAACTTGGCGCCCAGTGACTGATATTGACCCTAAAAAAATCATTTCGAAAGTGACTTTAACGCGTGCAGTTGTAGACTCGCAAACAATTGCTCTAAATAAAGAATTGCAACAACGCCATTTAGACTTAAACCGTAAAGTATTTTACTGTGGTTCATGGTCATGTGATGGCTTACCAATTTTAGAGTCGGCAGTTACTTCTGCGATGCATATTGCTGAAATTTTAGGTGCACCTTTACCATTTGTAGGTTTAAAACCTCAGGTTGAAGTTGCTCCGGAACTCGGTTACTAAAATTGTGAAAATAAAAGTCCGAGCGGCTCTTTCTCGACTTATTCCCCATAAATATGCAATTGATGCATCAAGTTTGGGAGATGACGAAGAGCTTGCTTGGACAAATTTGGGTTTTTGGAAAAATACTCAAAACTACCGTGAAGCTTGTTGCCAATTGGCAGATCATTTGGCACAAGCTGTCAATTTAAATTCAAAAGATCATCTCTTAGATTTAGGCTGCGGACAGGGTGCAAGTTTGTTGCACTGGCTACAGCACTATCAACCCAAAAGCCTCAGTGCAGTTGACTTACAAGCCCAGTGTGTTAATAAAATTCAAAAGCTTATTCCTGAAATAAGCCAGATTTCTTGTGGTTCATTTTTAAATTTAAAACAATTTGAATTTAAACAACGCTTCGATGCTGTGTTATGTATTGATGCGGCTTATCACAGTCATTTAAATTCATTTCTAGATTCGGTCACCCCGGTTTTAAATTCAAATGGCCGATTAGGTTTTCATTACTTAATGCGCGCTGACTCATGTCAAAACATGACAGTCCTGCAAGAACAAAAGCATCGTTATTTACTCAAAGCAGCAAATGTCGCTTGGGATACTGTGCCGACTGAAAAAATATTAAGAACAACCTTGGAACAACAAGGTTTTGCTGATATTCAAATTGAAGATTTATCCGAGCCTGTATTACTCGGTTTTTCGCGGTATATTCAAAATCAGCAAGGACAAAATCAAAGCCGAGGATTGGCAAATTTTAAAATTCAAATGACTGCAAAGTTATGCCAACAACTCTACCAAAATGGATATGTACGTTATATTCAAATCACAGCAATAAAAAAATAGGATTAGCCATGTCAGCTAAATATCAAGGATCGTGTTTATGTGGAGCTGTGAGTTACCAAAGCGAAGCGGAGCCACGTTATAGCTTTAATTGCCATTGTCGAGATTGTCAGAAGGCAACAGGTTCAGCATATGCACCAATCGCTTTTTTTCACCAATCTGAATTGAAAGTAAGTGGCGAGCTTAAATATTTTGAGACTTTGGGATCTTCTGGCCGACCTATTAAACGAGCGTTCTGCCCGACGTGTGGTTCTCAGCTTTTTGGCTTACCTGAAATTGCGCCTGAAATGATTTCAATACGTGCAGGTACTTTGGATGACCCGAGTCTCTATCAGCCTAGAGCAGAGGTGTTTGTGAGCCAAGCCTATGCATGGGATACGCTGAACCCAAACCTTAAACACTTTGAAAAAATGATAGAGAAGAGCAAGAAATAAGGCTTAATTAAAAAAGCCAAATATTGCCAAAGTACATATTAAAGTAAGACTGCCAAAGGCTAAAAATAATATAGTTTTTCTAAATTTTAGCTGAGGCATTTTACTTACAATAATAATAAGGCATGCAAGTATGGTCACTAAAGGTTGAAAAAGATTTGATGGCAAAGTAAACATCTCGTTCCTTGTTATTTTTAAATATATTTTAGAAATAAAGTAATGGGTTCATTATAGCGTTTTCTTATTTAATTGACGAACAGAACTTGTTTATAAATTCATATTTTTATTTCAATGATAGTAAATTAAGTTTTAAATTTAAAAGAAACATGTACGCTTTTTCTTACATACATTCGGGAAATTGGCGTCTTTTTATGACGTGATGAATTGCCTATGATGAACTCATCAGGAACAGGAAGTTCCGAAACGTAAAACAACAATAATAAGTTTAAGCATCAGGACGTGAGGTATTACAGGAAGTGTACCTAGTAACGAAATACGAAAAAAGCCCAACAGGATGTTGGGCTTTTTTCATTTTGTATTAATAAATTTGTTTGCCGCCTAATGCTGTGCAATCAACTGGTGTATTCCATTTTACGGCAGTTCCTGTAAGTACTGGACGTACAATACGCCACGGCCAGAAACCAAATCTTTGGCTTTGATGATAATTAATCACCACATCTGCACCGTATTTACGAGCAACGATCGCTAATTTAGGTTTTACTTCTTCAAAACCACCATAGGTTCCTTTCGCGGCTTTAATACGTTTAATAGATTTATAGTGCTCTGCTGAAGGAGTACCCTCAATTAAGCAAATGGGTGGGTTTGCAGTAGTTTGCATTTGAGCTTGAGATGTAGTGTCTTGAGCATATGTTGTTAAAGGCAAAGTTAGAAATAAAGCAGGTAAAATAAAACGAAGTTTCATATTTTTCCGTATTGGTATCTTAATGAATTAAAGTTTATAAAATAGGTCTTATTCATATGACCTTATTTGGGGGCGCATTATAATCGTATCTTTTTAATATTTCTTATTTTAATCTTATATTTTTTAATAAATTAGCAGCATTCTATTTCACTTGTTAAAAGAATAAATTCCTTTTAGAAAATTATTTTTAAGCTTAGGTTTATAATAAGTCTTTATCAAATTAAAAAAATAGTTTTAGGCAAGAGCTTTTTATCGAAAAGATATTCTTTAAAATATTATTAATATATTTTGCTATAAAACTATAGCCGCAGCAAAAGAAATGGTTATTGAATTAGAGAAATATGAAAAATAATTTGAAGGGTGTAGGTCAATAGGTCTGCACTCAATTTTTTGGTAATAATTATAAATCTTTAAGTATTTCAAAACCTACAGGCAACAAAAAACCCCATAAATCAAATATTCATGAGGTTTAATGATGGTGCCGGCACACGGATTCGAACTGTGGACCTACTGATTACAAGTCAGTTGCTCTACCAACTGAGCTATGCCGGCAATGTGGAGTGAATTTTACAGTTTCTTAAAAAAAATACAAGCCAAAAAATGAGCATTTGAATTTTTTCTATCAATTTTTAAGCGCTTATGCGTTTGAGCTTTAAGAATGGCCTAAGGCTTCAACATATAAATAAAAGAATCAACATGTTCACCACTATTTAAAGTGACGCGAACAGGTACTCTTTCGTACTCTTCGCCTTCAAAGTCATCCAGTAATTTCCAGTTTGCATCTAGATGTTCCGAGCTAAAAACAAAACCTTGCACTTGGTTAGCACTATTATCGAGTACAATTCCCGGATAGCCTAAATCTGCTCCCCAACCTTCATGACGTAGGGTTCCGTTTACCCAGCCTTCCGACCATTGTCCGCCAATATTTTCAAGTATATGGGCATTAGGACGGCCAGGACCTAAAGTGCCATAAACAAATAAACTCGACATGTGATTTTCCTTTAAATTACTCATTAATGCGCTTTTGCGTGTTTTGTATAAATTACTAAAAATATTCCCAATAATGACAATACAACCGTTAAAGCTACAATCGCACTCCAGCCGCGGTGTAACCAGAACCAACCACCTGCCGAACCGACAATACTTGAACCCATATAGTAAAACAGCAAATACAGTGAACTTGCATGGGCTTTGGCTTGTTTGCTTTCAGCGCCGACTGAACTACTCGTAAGCGAGTGGGTAATAAAGAAGCCGGTGGTAATAAAGGCAATCCCAATAATAATGCCAAAAAGCGAGCTGAGCAGGGTCATGAGGCTACCCACAATCATGAGCGCGAAACCACTCATCATCATGGTTTTTTTACCAAAGCGATCGGCTAAGCTACCTGCCAACGATGAAGACACCATACCAAAGCTATATGACAAGAAAATAAGGCTAATTTGAGTCTGACTCAGTGAATAAGGTGCTGCGCTTAAACGGAAAGTGGCGTAGTTAAACAAGGTAACAAACACACTCGTGAGCAAGAAACCAATAGTAAACAGGCGTAGCAATTTAAAATTACTTAAATGGGTCCGCCACATTTGCAGGTGAAAATTTAAATTCAAACCCTTTTTCTGTACAAAATTACGCGAAGCAGGAAGTAAATTCAAAAAGGCAATTGAACAAATAAAACAGATTGCGCCAAGTAAGCCTAAAGCAGTTCGCCAAGAAAAATATTCAATCAAAATACCCATGCCGACACGGCCCATCATTCCACCAAAGGCCGTACCTGCAATATACAAACCCATGGTTTTACCCAAGTATTCAGGTGCGATTTCTTCGGCAATCCAAGCCATAGTTACGGCTGGTACACCGCCAAGCAATAGACCTTCTAGTGCTCGTGCTATTAGTAAGCTATGCCAGTTAGGCGTAAACATAGCCACAATATTAAGAATAGCCGCACACAGCATTGAACTAAAGATGACACCACGACGACCAATTGCCTGTGAAAAAGCACTAGATAGAACAATTGAAATCGCTAAAAAGGCAGTCGTTAATGACAGGGCAAGAGAGCTACTCGCAGGACTAATCTGGAAGCTTTGGCTAAATGCAGGCAGGAGCGGTTGTACGCAATAAATCAGAGAGAAACTAGCGAAACCTACGAGGAATAAAGCGAATCCTGCGTGTTTATAGGCTTTAGTCCCTTTGTGAATCCATTCTCGGGAAAGAACAGAAGTTGCCTCAGTGCTTAAGGTACTGGGCGTAGATGAAGAGTTCATATCATGACCAGGACAGAAAGAAAGTACAGTGCTTTTGGAACATGCTGCATCGAGAGAATTCGATAAATTAAAATTAGCAATTTAGATGGTATTTTTCTAATATATTTAACAATAGGTCATAATATGTTTTATATATAGCGATGGAACTCAGACATATACGCTACTTTCTAGCAGTAGCAGAAGAAAAAAACTTTACTAGAGCTGCGCATCGTTTAAATATGAGTCAGCCGCCTTTAAGCATGCAAATAAAGGACTTAGAGGAAGAGCTAGGTGCAGATTTATTTATTCGTTCTCCGCATGGGGTGGAGCTGACCGAAGCTGGGTTTGCCTTTTTAAATGCGATTCAGCCTGTACAACAGCGTGTAGAAGATGCAGCGAACTTGGTTAAACAGGTGGCAAATGGTGAAGTGGGCCAATTACGATTGGGTTTTACGGGGACCTCAATGTTGAACCCTCTAATTCCTAAATGCGTTCGTTATTTCCAGCAGCAATATCCTAAAGTTGATTTAAAACTTGAAGAAGCGAACACCTTGCTGCTCATCGATTTACTACTCGAAGACCGCTTAGATGTTGCGATTATAAGGTCACCACGCAATATTCCAGACAGTTTAATTATTCAAGAGTTATTAGCAGAGCCACTCATTGCTGCTTTGCCTTCGGAGTCTTTTAATTTAGATGATTCAACGCAAGAAATTGATTTAACGGCACTGCGAGAGCTTGATTTTATTGTCTCACCACCTTCCATTAGCGCAGGGCTTTTCGATGCGATTAAACAAGCCTGTCATGAGCGTGGTTTTGAACCAAAAATTGGACAAAATGCCCCGCAAATTGTGTCAATTTTATCGTTGGTATCTGCAAATTTAGGGGTGTCTTTGGTTCCTGAATCGACCAAACAATTACAAATACAAGGTGTGGCTTATCGCTCTTTGAAAACATCTGTACCTACGGTGGGTTTAGGGCTTGCTTATAAAAAACATGCTCCTTCACAAATGGCAATTAATTTTGCCAGTGTGGTGCAAGATATTCTCCATTTTAATTAAATATTATGAAAAGGAAGTTAAATTTTATTCACTATATAATTATTTATAGGTCTAGATTTATACAAAAATTATTTAATTTTGGTTGAAAAATAGGCTTATGAACGAAGTTTTTATCTATAAACCATAAAAACTATTATTCTATTTTTTTTAAAAAATTTATGAAAACTTAATAATATTAAACATTCGGAAAAATTGTAAAATTTTTATATTAGTTTTATTAATAAATTAATTGGTAATTTAAACTTATTCTTAATTGTAAATAATAAATCAATTGTTAGAGTTTTTTTGTAATTTAAATTTAAGCAAAGGTTTACTATGAATTTTTATAATTTTAATGAAAATAAAATTTTATTTTATGTCTATTTATTTTTCATTCTGTATTAAAAAATTAATATTAAATTAAACTGAATAATTATGTTTTTTTGGTGAGTGTTTTAATTAATTTTTAGGACGTGGATTTACGTTAAAGCAAATGCTACACTTGTGATTGATTTAGAAAGCTTAATATAAATAAAATTTTATAATTAAGGGAAATAATCAGATTTTAACTAATAGATATGTTTTATTGGTGGTTGAATGTTCGATAGTTATTTGTTTTGATAGTTAAAATTAGAAATATATGATTTAAAAGTTAGATCTTATTTTTTTGTTAAATAAAAAGGTTAATATCATCAAAAATAGGATTAATTACTATAGAAATTATTATTGGAGAGAAAGCTGAATGAAATAAGTGAAATTTATTTATAAAGTAATATTGAAAATTTAAATAAAGGCTTAAAAATAAGTCTAATTTAAAAGTTTGTGAATGTATAAAGGAAATAAGGGTTTTTGTTGTGGTACAAATTTTAAATAATGATTTAATGTTAGCTGAGCAGATCGTAAAATTAATTTTTCATAAGCGACGTTTATTAGCAAATGACTCAGAGCAAGAGAACTTTCAAGAAGAAGCTTTTTTACATATTCAAAAAGTATTGAATTTTGTCAAAAATAAACAACCTATTCATATGATTTTACCTGCTTTTCCAGCTAAATCACCAAATAGGAAAAAAACTTTAGATATTTTTCCTGATAAAGGTGAGGAATTAGCTTTAGCAACATTGAATAAATTATGTGAAAAAATAAAAAATATTTATGCACCTGGAGCAAAGTTAACTATTTGTTCTGATGGAAGAGTTTTTGCTGAACTAGTACGAATCCCGGATGAGGCCATATCTTCTTATAAATATGATCTTATAGAGAGAGTGGGAAAACCTTATGCAGATAATATTGATTACTTTGATTTAGATGATGTTTTTCAAGATATACCAGAATATAGCACACTGCGTGAAGAGTTGATGGTTCAATATGGAGAGTCATTACTAAGCTTAAAACACCGATGTAAGCAAGAAAAACCAGCAGCTGAAATGTACCGCGGGATTTGTCGCTTTTTGACTGAGGATTTTTCAGGTCTTAATGAATTCAAAGGCTGGTCAAAAAACCAGATATTGAATGTAGCTCGTATGAATGCTTACCGGGTAATTCAAAGAAGTAATGCATGGACTAATTTATTGAAGGAGCAATTCCCAAATTCGGTTCGTCTTAGTATTCATCCACAACCTCGAGTTTCAGAAAAAATTGGAATATTTTTGATGGACTCGGATGACAATTGGCGTACACCTTGGCATTCGGTCGTTATACAAGATGATGATGGATTTACTTTAGTTCCACGACATAAAGCCGAAGAAGAAAATGCTTTATTAATCTTTAAAAACGGAAAAGCTAGCCATTATTTGCGTAATAACCAACAAGAAATGTAAGTAAATATGGTTTTATATTTAGAGATTTGAATAATGTTTAGTGTAAAAGATTTATCTCCATTTGGAGCATTAATAACGGCATCTGGTGATCATGACAATATTAATGAGATCGGTGCCGAGGTTTTAAATAACTTGTTGTCTCAATATAAAGTTTTAGTATTTCGTGGATTTAAAGCGTTACCAGATCCACAATATATTAACTTTTGTGAGTCATTAGGCAATCTGATGTATTGGGAGTTTGGTGCTTTACTCAATGTAAAAATGGAACAAGATCCTAAAAACCATATTTTCTCAAAAGGTAGGGTTGAATTGCATTGGGATGGAGCTTTTGCGAAACAAACTCCAAGAATTAATGCTTTTCAGTGTACCGTATCCTCAGAAGATGGGCGAGGTGGGGAAACACTTTTTGTTGATACCACACGTATTTTGAAAGATATACCTTCTAGTCAATTAGAAGACTGGAAGAAAATTAAGCTATCTTATTCGACTGAAAAAAAAGCACATTATGGCGGCTCAATTGATGTAAGCCTCATTGAAAACCATCCTCATAAAGGCCATTCAGTTATCCGGTTTATTGAAATCGAAAATGAAGATAATCAGGAAGTGAATCCTGTACAGCTCTCCATTAAAGATACAAATCATCAACCCGTAGAATCACAGGAAATTGTTCAGTCAATTACAGAGATTTTATATGACCCTAAATACATGTACCAACATCAGTGGGTCAGTGGCGATTACATGTTGATTGATAATAATTCGGTATTACATGGCCGTGCAAAAGTTGAGGGAAATGTGAATCGACATTTAAAACGTGTCCATATCTTGTAACTAATCGATAGAAAACAAATCGATGGAAAATGTTAATGGATCAAGTGCTTCAGCTGAAGTTATTAGGACAGATTTTTCATTGAGTGGGTGGTGATTCTGCTTATCAGCAGAATCATTGCCTAGATTGCTCAAAGGTTTTTAGCTCAAATGGAATCACTAGGTGAAATTCTAGCCGGAATTATAATAGGACCTAGTATATAGGGACTCTTTTACCAAATGTATTTGTCTCATTTCTGAAGTGATGTGTAGTAAAAAAATTAAAAATTTCCGTATGGGAGTTGCGGAAATTGAAAATTCTGTACAATCAGGTGTAGAAATTTTCTTAGCGGCTTATCTTGTCTAACACTATTTTTTTCTTCTTATAAAATTTGAATAATGAGCTACTTCGAATTTACAAGTGACTCATCATCATTTTCCTCACTTTAGAAGTTTACAAACCATTAAAAAAGCACAAATAGTAAAATCTATTTGTGCTTTTAAGCTATAAATTTTTAGTTCTATCGAGCTAAATAAATTTAGCTTTTCACTCTAAACCAAGCGGCATAGAGTGCTGGGACAAAGAATAAAGTAAGTATCGTTGCTACTGCTAACCCCCCCATAATCGCAATTGCCATTGGGCCCCATAATGTGGAAAGTGTAAGAGGAATCATTGCTAAAATTGCTGCTAAAGCTGTCAATAGAACAGGACGAGTACGACCTACAGTGGCTTGAATAATCGCTTGTTCTGGCGTTTGACCGGTAGAAATATTTCTATCTATCTGATCAACTAAAATAACCGAATTACGCATAATCATACCAGCTAGAGCAATTACTCCTAATGTGGCCACAAAACCGAATGGTGCACGAGTAATCAATAAGGCTAGGCTTACTCCAATCATGCCAAGTGGAGCTGTTAATACCACCATAAACATGCGACTGAAGCTTTGCAGTTGTAACATCAAGAATATTGCCCAAAGTAATAACATCACCGGCATAACAGATTGAATAGCTGTATCTGCTTTAGCACTTTCTTCAATAGTTCCTCCAGTTTCAATACTGTAGCCAATGGGTAACATTTTACGAAGATCATTTAGCATCGGTTCTATTTGCTTTGAGACATCTGGTGCTTGAGCACCAGACACGTCAGCACGGACGCTGAGAGTTGGTAAACGGTTACGTATCCAGATTCCTCCTTCTTCTAATACAGGTCTGAGTTCAGCGACTTGATCTAGAGGAATATTTTTTCCATTTGATGCACGAATCGTAATTTGACCCATTTGAGCTGTATCAAGCCGATTATCTGCTTTCGCTCTTGCTACAACATCAATTAACTCTGTGCCTTCTCGTATCTGGGTAACTGTATAACCACTTAATAACATTTGTAAGGTACGTGAAATATCTTGCGAGCTTACTCCTAAACTACGGGCACGTTCCTGATTAATGATAAATCTGATGGCTTTACTACGTTCGTTCCATTGAAAATTGACATCACGTACATTTGGATGCTGACGCATAATGTCGCGAACCTCAGCAGCAATTTCACGAACTTTTTCAGGATCTTTACCACGTACCCTAAACTGTACAGGGTAACCAACAGTGGGACCTAGCTCTAAACGATAAACCCGTGTTCGAATATGAGGGAATTGCTGAATGAGACGATTATGTAGATCAGAAGTTAATTGACTCGCTTGTTCAATATCTTTTGGATAAACAATTAACTGTGCATAATTATTTTTAGGTGTTTCTGGATCAAGAGATAGATAAAAACGAGGAGAACCACTTCCTACATAAGCTGTGTAATCTCGGACCCGTTGATCACTGGAAAGTAATTTTTCAACCTGTTTCGTTGCGTTTAACGTTGCCGTGTAACTAGCACCTTCTTCGAGCTGTACATCAATTAGAATTTCTGCACGCGGTGAATCTGGAAAGAATTGTTTAGGAACGAATTGAAATGCAACTAAAGCGAGAACAAAGCTGAGAACAGTGGTCAGTAAAACCCATTTCCTTTTTTTGACGCACCATGCAATTTTACGACTAAACCATTGAGAAAGTTTATCTCTGTATGAATTTTTCGAGGAATGAGAATGATGTGGCTGTACTTTGGGAAGTAAAATTGTGCCTAAAAAAGGAGTAAACAGTACTGCTACAAACCAAGATACAATTAAAGAAATCCCAACCACCCAAAAAATTGATCCGGTAAACTCACTTGTTGAAGATAACGCAAAGCCAACTGGAACAAAGCCCGCCGCTGTAATTAAAGTACCTGTTAGCATAGGAAAAGCTGTATTACTCCATGCAAAACTCGCAGCTTTAAAACGGTCCAGACCTTCTTCCATTTTGACTTGCATCATTTCAACAGCAATAATCGCGTCATCGACTAACAAGCCCAAGGCAATAATAAGTGCACCTAAGGAGATTCTTTGTAAATTTATATCTAGGCGCCACATAAAGAAAAAGGTAATACCCAAAACTAGTGGAACAGATAAAGCAACCACAATCCCTGTCCGCACGCCTAAAGCAAATAAACTGACGGCAAGAACAATGCCTAAAGCTAGAATAAAGTGTCCGAGAAATTCATTAACTGAATGCTCAACGAGACTAGGTTGATCCACTACTTTTTCAATAAAAATACCCGCAGGTAAGTTTTCTTGTACCTCTTTAATACGTTGATCTAGATGTTTGCCCAAAGAAAGAATATCGCCTTTTTCTGTCATTGAAACAGCAAGACCAGTGACACGTTCACCATTTCGTCTCATAGACATTTGTGGGGGATCGATAAACCCTTTATCAATATGAGCAACATCCCCTAAATGAATATTGTGTGTTCCGACTTGAACTACGATATTTTTTAAGTCTTGTACGCTTTTTACATCTCCATCAACACGAGCATATATACGGGCATGAGGACCTTCAAAAGTTCCTGCTGGTTCGACTGCATTTTGTTTTTGTAATTCATTAACTAAGTCTAAGGGAGAAATACCCAGTTGAGCTAACTTGGCATAATTGAATTCAATATAAAAGCGAGGTTCTTGAACGCCTAATAGAATGACTTTGGAAACATCGGGAACCTGAAGTAAATGGTCTCTTGTAGAAAGAAGAACCTGCTTCATTTGGACATCATCAAATCCATCAGCATGAAATGCGTAAATAGACCCAAAGGTATCTCCAAAGTCATCATTAAAAAATGGTCCTTGGATATCTTGAGGCAAATTTTGCCGTATGTCGTTTACTCGTTTACGTGCTTGATACCAACTTTCTTCAATTTGACTTTTACGTGTCCAGTCTTTCAGAACTAAAAAGATGGTTGCTTGTCCTGGGCGTACATAACTTTGTACATAATCATAATTAGGTACTTCTTGAAGTGTACGCTGAATTTTTTCAACAACCTGTTGTTCTAAATCTCGTGTAGTAGCGCCTGGCCAATTTACATCTATTGTCATGACCTTTATCGTTAAATTTGGATCTTCAGCGCGCCCTAATTTAAAATAAGCTACAGTACCTAAAAGAAGAGACAGTAGCATCGCGAAAATAATTAATGTTCGATGCTGGAGTCCCCAACTGGATAAGTTAAATCCTTTCACGGTAACCTCCCATCCCATGCTTTTACACTCATCTTGCTATCGAGACGATGGACGCCAGCCGTAACAATTTGTTCACCCACCTGAATACCATTGGCAACCGTAATAGTTTCAGTATTGATTTTGCTAAGTTTAACTGGACGAAGCTGAAGATTTTTTGCACCGTGGGGTAATATCCAAACGGCTGTTTGTTGTCCTTTTTGGAAGAGGGCACCAATAGGTAAAATAATCTGTTGATCTACATTCTTATTTAAAAAATGGACTGTTGCTGTCATACCTAATTTAGCTGCAGCTGGTAAATTTGATATTGAGATTCGAACACGATAAGTACGACTATTTGGATCTGCAACAGTCGCTATTTCACGCACATGACCCGTAAAAGTATGGTCAGATAAGCTAAGTAATTTGATGCTGACCGGTTGGTCTATTTTGATTTCATTAATCTGACTTTCAGGAACATCTATCTGTACTTCATTTTCACCATTTTGAGCTAATTTAAATATAGGCGTGCCAGCTGACACAACCTGTCCACTTTCTGCTTGAACTTCTGCAATTGTTCCTACTGCTGGTGAACGTAAAGTCGTATAACTTAAATCGTTTTGTGCCCGATCAAGGCGACTTTGTGCTGCATTTACTTGTGCTTGAGTGTTTTGATATAAGTTTTCAAGACTATCGAGATCGGATCGTGAAATAGCGCCTATGTTAACCAGACTACGATTACGTTGAAGATCTCTTTGTAGTCTTGTGAGAGTGCTTTGTGCTTGATGCAATTCAGCAGTTGCTTCCTGAATACTAAGTCTAAACGGAGTATCGTCTAACTGGGCCAAGGCTTGATTTTTTGTAATAGAAGCTCCTGTATCTACTAAACGTTTAATGATACGACCTGCTACCCGAAAAGAAAGTTGGCTTTCAACTCTCGGTACAATATTTCCTGAAAAAGATAAATTAGAGAGCTCACTGGCAGGATGAGCTGTGGTGAGTTGAACAGTAATAACCTTTTCTGGCTCTTCAGTTTTATTACTACAACCAACTAGGGGGAGAATACTTACAAGAAATAAAATTATAAAAATCATGTAGATATTTGTTTCTAATGATTTTAATTGATTTTTAAACTCAATCGGAGGCATTTCGTAGATCCTTAAAGGGATTTTTAAACAATTAAAGTTTTCAGAGGAGTATTTTTGTACTGGTTCGCAAAATATTTGAATTTTGTACTGTTTTGTATAAAATAGTCAATAAATTTTTTATGGAGATCGCAAATGGAAATTAAATCTCGAGGCAGACCGCGCTCTTATGACCCTGAGCAAGTATTAGAGCGGGCATTACATGCATTTTGGAAAGGTGGATTTTCAGGAACTTCTCTTGATACTTTGGCTTTGGCCACAGGTTTAAACCGACCAAGTCTTTATGCTGGCTTAGGAGATAAACGCACAATCTATATTAAAGCGATGCATTATTTCCAAAAATATGCCCAGACAGAATTTGGCAAAGCATTGGAACATAAAGATACGGATAGGTCGTTTGCCGATGTTATTTTGAGATATTTGCGAACAGCTCTCGAAGTAGATGGATATCATGAAGATATCGATTTGAGCGGATGTGCAGTTATATCAACAGCCATGGCTGATGCGTTGGCTGATAATGAAATCCAAGCTGTATTAAAAGAAGTTTTAACAGAAATGAATGAACAGCTTTATCAACGGTTGAGTCTAGCTAAACAAAATCTAGAATTGCCTCATAATACTGATATTGATGCATTAGCTTTCTTAATGACTTCTGCCGCGCATAGTATTGGAATTCGTGCTAGGGCAGGTTTAGACTTACAGCAAATCGAAATATTACTACTTTCTGTGTCTAAAATTCTTTGCCCAACTTAAAGTAGAACTGTGTCTAAATTAAATAAAGCTCTCTAAAGTTTATCAATAATATTTTTAAAATTAGATAAATTGAGTTTTAAAGAGAGCTTGGATTTTGTTCCATTATCAAATTTAAATTTGCACTAGGCTTTAGGCGCTTTATTAATTAAAACAATGCCTGAAATAATGAAGATTGCACCATACAAAAACGATAAGGTTGGCTGTTCATGAATGAAAACCCAAGCCATCAGTGCTGCAAAAATGGGTTCAGAAAGTTCGGTCACTTGTACTTTTGCTGCGGGTAGATATGTTAACGCTTTGGTTGTGCAATAAAATCCAAGAATGGTCGGCAGAACTGCCAAGCCAATTAAACCTAAAATAATATTGGAATTAAAACTAATGCTATGAAAATTAATTAAAAAGGGAACGGCAAGATAAACACTACCAAAAAATAATAAATACTTCGTTAGGAATAAACCACCATTTAATCTGAATTTTTTAATTAATACTGAGAATAGACCATAGCCAGTGCCTGCAATAGAGGCATTGATCAGCATTAATAAACTATTTTCACCTTTCCATGAGATTAAACTAATACCTGTTACAGCTAATAATGTTCCAGCAATAGAATGAATATAAATACTTTCTTTTAAAACTAATCTACCAAAAAATAAAGCTGAAATAGCGGCTGAAGCCATGAGCACCACAACTACATTGGCTGCTGCACCATGGTTGTAAGCAATGGTTTCGAAAAAGAATAGTGAAAAAATCCCTAAAAAAGCACATATTGCAATTTGGACAAAAACACTCAGTTTGCTGGGAGTATTGCTAATAAAAGCAATTTTTTGGCTAACAGGAACTTTAAATAAAAACACACTTAAAAAGAAGAAGGCGATGACTGTTTTTAAAAAAGCAATGTCTTGTGGGCTTAAGCCACTGTGCATAAGCAGTTTACTGATCACACCAATAGAGGCATTGAGTGCAGCAGCACAGAGTGCAAATAGAGTCCCAATAATCAGATTATTCACTTTTCTAATACTTCCATATATTTAGCCATAAGGAGTCTACATTGTTTTTCTCAATATAGCCCTGTCAAATTCCTTCTTTTCCATGAAGTATAAATTATTTAAATTTTGTTGGTGATGGATATTAATTTGAATTAATCCATTTATTAAAAATTATTTGTTGTTCGATTGTTAATTAAATTATTTTATTTAATTTTAATTAGAAATTCTTAAAAATAATATTTTGTTGACATTTTTAAAAATATATTTAAACATAATATTTGATTGTTTTAAGTTTAATTAATAACAGTCTTAATTCTAGCTAAATAAGTATTTAATACTTAGATAATAATTTAAATATAATGGAGATAATTCGTGTTTTTCTCACAGGAAAGTTTGAAAAAATTAGAAAGTGCGGTTGATCATGCTATGCATAGCGAGTTTAAAAAAGATGAGATTATGCATAAATTTCATAATGAAGACTGGTTCGATGAAAATTATTATAAACGTCATATGTTAGAGTGTGTTATTCGCATTCATATGAATAATGAATTAGATGCAAATGCAGTTCGTGTTGCAGCCATCAATAATATCTCTGCCGCAAAACAGCTTTCATATTATTTATATGATGAATTTGGTCACGATGAAATGTTTGGTCAGGATTTGACTAAATATGGTTATTCTTCAGATCAGATCGTTTCAAAAAATGCATTTCCTGAAACATGGAAATTGATGGGGTACTTAAACTTTTGTGTAGAGAAATTTGGGGCATTACCAGCAGTCGTTTGGGACTGGTTCCTTGAATATTATGGCGACAAATTTAATAATTTTATTACGCAAAAAGCGGGTGTTCATATGGGGAATCAGGCTGTATCGGGCGCAGCTTCGCATGTTGCATTTGATGAAGCTGAAGACCATAGCGGCATGATGACAGAGATGCTTTCTTCTGTAATTAAGACACAAGAAGACTTTGATCTAGCAATCAAGCATATCAATAGCTTTGTTCCAATGGTGGGTGAGTATTTTCAGGCTGTACGTGCTGAAACGCTTTCATAGCAATGGAATTAGAATATGCCAATGGTAAATATCCGCACTCAAGAGCATATTTACATTGCTGATTCTGAACAGCCTCTCATCGATGCGGTGCCTGATAGCGCCGTGATGAAAGGCTGTTTAAAAGGTGTGTGCCGGGTTTGTCGATGTAAGCTAAAAGGTGGAGTCGTATACGAATCGGGAAATCAGGTTGCCGTAGGGAAAGAGTTCTTACCTTGTATTAGCTATGCTCATAGCGATGTCGAAATCGCGCCATTGGTTAATAATTTTAGTGTGGCTCAACTTGTCAGTAGAAGTTTTCTTGCTGAAAATATTGTTGAGCTCACATTTAAAATTAAAAGGACGTTCTTTAGCTCTAAAGCAATTGTGAATATCAAACACCCATCAGAGCCTTTAATTCGAAGTTACTCTGTAGTTTCACTGGGTGTAAAAAATTATGATTTTTTTGTTTTGCACATAAAATTAAGACCAAATGGAATATTTTCTAACTTATTTGAAAAGCTAGCGATTGGTGATCAATTAGAATACAACCTGAATAATCATATAGAACCTGAATACGAGAACGATATTTCTACGCTCAATATTGTAAGCGGTGGAAGCGGCATGGGAGCTGCACTTACTCGTGGATTAGATCTCATCCGGAAAAATCCTATTTCTAAAGTAAATATCTATGCGATTAATCGGTCAGTTTTAAGTGATTATCATCAATATTGCTTCAATGTTTTTCGAGAACAAGTTGATGCTGAGGTCAATATTATAAATATCCCGTTTTGTACGTGGACAAATAATGGATTTGATTTTTCAAATTATTTGGACTCTCACGAGTTAACAGTGGGTGTCGGTTCTACCCCAATAATTAATAAAATTTTAAATCAGCCTCTGTGTGAGTTAGAAAGTTTTGGTCCCTAACGGAGACTGTAACAATGACAGTAGTAGTTATAGAACCTATTTCTTCAGGCGTTACTTATTTAAATGCCGCTCAAGAATTAGGGATAGATTTATATGTTTTTTCTACTGATGAAGGAGAGTGCAGCATTGATGGAACAATGCGCCAAAAAGCAAAAGAAATAATAAAAATAGATACCAGTGATTTTCATAGTCAACTCTCTAAAATTGTTGAGTTAAAGACCATAAAAGCCATATTACCTGGTGTTGAATATGCGGTACCTATGGCAGCACAACTCGGTAACTCATTTGCCAAAAACTCACTTGAATATATGGCAGCTCAAACAGTTCGAAATAAATTTAAATTTCGTGACAAGCTAACCAAGTCGGGTTTAAGCGATATTAAATATGCCTTGATTTCACAGGGCAAAGAAATTGACTTACCTCTAGGTTTTAAGTTTCCTGCTGTAGTAAAGCCAGTTGATATGGCGGGCAGTATGTCTGTTAAAAAAGTTGCAGATTTTGAGGAGCTTTTAACAACAGTTGAAGCGATCTGGAAAGCTAAGCCCAACGATATTGGTTTCTATGCCAGTGGTGATTTAATTGTTGAAGAATACATTGTAGGTAAAGAATACAGTGTTGAAGGAATTATCCATACAGATGGAAAAATAACCTTTGCTTCGCTAACAGAAAAATTATTAGGGCCAGAACCTTACTTTGTCGAAATTGGACATATTGTGGGTAATCAATATGACCGCCAATTTTCTGCACATGTTTTTGACTATGCCGAAAAAGTCATTAGAACCTTAGAGTTAAATATTGGGCCTTTTCACTTAGAACTGCGAGTTACGCCTCAAGGAAAAGCCGTTGCAATTGAATTAGCAGCGCGTTTACCGGGTGACAATATTGTTGAGTTAATTAAACTGGCGACTAATTTTGACCTTGCTCAAGCGGTACTGAGCGAATACCTAGACCTGCCATATTCACCTTCAATAGAAAAAAATCTGGTTTCTGCAATTGCCTTTATACCTCAAGGTAATCACCGTCTGTTCAAAGGTTTTAGTGGTTTAGATCAACTGTTAGAAGCACCTGAATGTGTACATCATCACTTTTACTATGAAACAAACGATGAACTGGCGTGCAACCATGATTGGACCTCACGATTAGGCTACTTCATTTTCCGTTCCGAAAGCGAAGATAAGATCCGTAGTTTAGTCAAACATATACATGAGCAGGTGAAAGTCATATGAAACATGTATTAATCATCAATAGATATGACGATGAACTGTCTGATTATAATAAATATATAGATCACGATGCCGTGCATGTGTCTTATATTTCATTAACAGAAACGATGCGTTATATCACTTCTTCAAACTGTTACTGCATAGCTGGGTTAGAGCAGTTAAATGAAGAAGATGTTCTCGATCAGGCTAAAAAAATCTATAAGAAAAAACCTATAGATTATGTTATTGCCATCTCGGAATATGACCTCGATGCTGCCGCTCGCATTCGAACTGAATTGAATATTGTGGGTGCAACTGTCGAAGACAATTTGTTGTGCCGTAACAAGAAAAAAATGAAAGATGCTTTAGCTCATTCAACTGTGCGTTACCCTAAATATTCGGAAGTGTCTTCGTATCAAGATATTGAAAAGTTTTTGCTGGAAATTGGCTCAGCGATTATTTTAAAACCTCAGGTAGGCGCGGCTTCTGAAGGGGTAATTAAAATTAGTGAGTTGGCTGATATTCCTGGTTTATCTTCATATTCGGGCTATGAAGTAGAAGAATTTGTTGAAGGGGATATCTATCACGTCGATGCGATTATTTCAGACAATAAAATGCCTTACTTTAAAGTCTCAAAATATATTAATACCTGTTTAGACTTCAGAAATGGTGCGCCATTAGGCTCTGTAACAATTGATAATTCTGAATTTATTAATAAAGTAGAAAAATTTACTTTAGACGTATGTAAATTCTTAAAATTAAAAGATCAGGCGATTCATCTTGAATTTATTGAATCTAAGGGCGAGTTGGTCTTTTTAGAAGTTGGTGGACGAGTAGGCGGTGGAGAAATTCCATTCATCACATTACGCAATGAGTCAGTCGACTTATATGAAATGTGGATTAAGGCGGCCATGAAAATTCCACAAGAGCCAGTGAACACGAAAATAACGGGCTTTCTGATGATGCCTAATCCTTATAGTTCAGGCTTTTTATTTAATGGGATTAAAGAGTTAGAAAATGAAACCATTACCTATCAATTGATTCAGGAAAGTGGTGACCATAACAATTTTAGTTATGAAAATATCCCTGCAAAAATTCACTTTATGGGAGATAGCCAAATACAGGTCGAAAATGCGATTAAAAATAGTATGAAAATTTTGCAAAGCGCAATTTCTCAAAGCAGTCATTCTAATTTGAGTCTGAGTGAATCTTCTTAGTTGAGATTTGGCTAAATTCTAAAAATCAAAAGGCTTGGACTTAAATGTTCAGGCCTTTTTAAATAGCATTGTAAGGGACTTTTGTTTCAAATAATTGTGATTTATAGCGCCAGCTCATATTATATAATTAGTTAATTATTAAAGAATTTTAAAAATGATTAAATCTATTATTTCAGGTTGCGCGGTTCTTACACTTTCAGCTTTGGCAGTGACGCACGCAGAGTTTTCTTTTGAGCAAGAGCTACAGCAAGGTTGTAATAAAGTGAAGCAATACGCGAGCTTAGGTAAGAAAAACTACGACCAAAAACAATATAAAAAAGCGCTCGAAAATTTCCAAAGCCAAGCCTCTTGGACTGCATTTTGTAAAGCCAATGCAGACGAAACCACTGTTAAATTTACTGACCGAGATATTGAAGTTGCCAACAATAACGTGGGTTTAGCCTATGCCAAATTGGGTCAGCCCCTTTGGGCCAGAGCATGGTTTATGCTCGATGAAAAATCAAAATCGAGCCAGTTTAATCTTAAGCAATTACCTGCACCTAAGGCCTCAAATGATTTGTCAGGTGAATATGTGCGTTACTCAGGTTTTGGTGAATGGGATCACATCACGATAAGTCGTGAGAAGGGCCAATATGCAATCAGCTATGCCGGTTTATATATGGGACTTAGAAGCTTGATCTATGGCCCAAACATGGGTGAGTTCGACACCAAAATGCCGACTAATAAAAAGCAAACAGTTTATAAAAATGAAGACTGCCGTATTCAACTCGACTTTAAAACCAACGCGAAATTAGGAAATTATATTCAAGCCAAACAAAATGAAGGTGAGTCAGGTTGTGGCTTTGGACATAACGTTTATGCAGACGGCACTTATTTAAAAGTTGAGTCTGGGAAATAAAACTAAAAAATAGGGAATTGAATGATGAATAAATTTGCACGGTTGCTACTCGTTTCTACGATTGCCATTTCATCTCAAATTTACGCCAAGCCAACCAGCACATGCAAAGAGGTGAAATTCCAAAAATCCGATGAAGCGTGGAGTGGGCACTATTATTTAAATGGCGTGATGGAAGTGGGTTCAGAACTTTTACTTCAGCCAGATGGCAAGTTTAAATGGATGCTCGCTGTGGGTGCTTTAGACCAATATGCCGAAGGTACATGGTGGAAAAACGGTGACTGTATTGGTTTAAAGCCAGAGGCTAAATTTAAAAAGAATTTAAGTATTTTCCCTGAAAGCCTAACGATTTCAGATAAATCTTTAGACGCGATCTGGGAAGGTGGACGCCAGCAGGGCACATATAGCAAAGACTAAATAAAAAAGTCCGACACTGAGTCGGACTTTTTTATGGCTTAGATATTAGTGATTGACCGCAGCAAGTTGCTGAGCGTTATAGCGTGCGCCCATGTTTGGATATCTCGCGATAATCGCTTGAATTTCTGCCAAATCTGCCGCTGTTAAATGAAGGTCTACAGCACCCGCATTTTCTACAAGGCGTTCGATTTTACGCGTACCCGGAATTGGAATAATGTCGTCACCTTGCGCCAAAATCCAAGCCAAAGCCAGTTGAGCCGCTGTCGCATTTTTGCTTTGGGCAAAGTCACTAAATGCTTGTGCCAAGCTTTGGTTATTTTTCCAGTTATCGCCCTGATAGCGTGGTAACTGACGACGGAAATCGTTTTCATCTAGGCTACCCACATCAAGCGTATTGGTGATTAAACCACGCGATAGCGGTGAATACGGCACGAGGCTAATGCCTAACTCACGAATGGTTTCAAAGTGAGTATCTTCCAGCTCACGAGTAAGCAATGAATATTCGTGTTGAACTGCTGCAATTGGGTGAATCGCATGTGCTTTACGAATGGTTTCCGCCGATGCTTCACTGAGTCCTAGGTAACGAACTTTACCTTGTTGCACCAAGTCAGCCATTGCACCAATAGTGTCTTCAACTGGCACGCTTGGGTCTATACGGTGTGCATAATACAAATCAATTACGTCTGTATTTAAGCGTCTTAAACTGTTTTCGACCGCAACTTTAATCCACTCTGGAGAACCGTCGATATAAGATTCTAAAGAGTTTTGCGGGTTAAGGTTGTCTTCTTTATAACGGAAGCCAAATTTGGTCGCCAAGAACACTTTGTCGCGGTTTTTTTCTAAAACTTTTGAGAGCAAAACTTCGTTTGCGCCGTTGCCGTACATGTCGGCGGTATCCCAAAAGTTAATGCCGAGGTCTAATGCTTTTTCTAGAGTGGCAATGCTTTGTGTGTCGTCTGAGGCACCATAGGCAAAGCTCATTCCCATGCAACCTAAACCAAGTGCTGATACTTTTTCGCCTGTTTGTCCTAAAGTTCTATATTTCATTTTTCACACTCTTTTTGCAAAATCACTTGAGTAGAAAAACTATAAAATGCTTTGGCTCAAACTGACGTATAACATTCAAACCAATAATTATAAAATTCAAACAATCTGTTTTTAGGCTACACAGTCTTCTCGGAACTTTTTAGGTGAAAAGCCCGTATTTTTCTTAAAGAAATTGGTGAAATACGCTGAATATTCAAAGCCTAAGCTATAGGCAATTTCGGAAATATTCCAACTAGTGTGCTGTAGCAATGCTTTGGCTTCTTGCGTAATACGCGAGCTAATATGCTCAGAGGTGGTTTTACCTGTGGCTTCTTTTACAGCTCGGTTTAAATGGTTCACATGCACCGACAAGCCATAGGCATAGTCATTTGCAGTTTTGAGTTTAAGCTGAAAATGTGGCGAGTCGATTGGGAACTGGCGCTCTAATAATTCAAAGAACAAATGACAAATCCGAACCGCAGCATTACTATGTTTTTCAAACTGTTGGGTCGGTTGCATTTTCATGGCTTCATGCACAAGTAGGTGCAAATAGTTCCTTAAAACGTTGTATTTATGAATGTAGTCTGAATTTATTTCAGTCATCATCTTTTTGAAAATAAATGAAATTTCTTCAACCTGTTGATCGTTTAAAAAATACAATGGGTCACCGTCGACTTTAAAAAGCGGCGAGTCTTTTAAAAAGCTTTGCCTTGATTCTTGGTTTACAAACTCTTCGGTAAATAGGCAAAACCAGCCTGCTTGTTCAGGCGAATTAATTTCCCATGCATAGGGAACCATTGGGTTTGAAAACAGTAAAGCAGGGCGGTCGACTCGTATCCAGCGGTTGGCGTAGTGAAGTTCGCCTGTGCCTAAAACCAGTGAAATTTTATAATAATCGCGACGGCTATAAGGTGTCAGAAACGAGCAGGCATCGCGTTGGAACACGTTAAAATGTCCAAACGAAGTTGATGGAACCGAGTAATCGCTATCTCTGGTTAAAGAAAAGCGGCGATAAAAATCATGTATGGTTTCCATGTCTTTGCCTGCGTGCGTTATCAATTTATTTAAAGTTATAAAATTCAAACTTTATTTACTGTAGCTTTTATTTATAGCGTGATCAATCGGTTCATTTAAGAGATTTGAAAATGAATAATTTTTTATAAATACTCTGGGTAAGCAATGTAAGATGACTCTATACATTCGAAGCCCATTTGGCGGTAAAGCGTAACCGCTGGAGTGTTATCAACGTCGACAATTAAGTGGGCAATCCGTCCAGTTGCAACAATCCGATTAACTGCAAATTTTAAGATGCGTTCGGCAAAACCTTTTCGGCGATAAGCAGGGAAGGTATATGTGCCGCCAATAGAAACGAGTCGATCGGTTTCTATGCCTAAACGCACTATCGAAATGATTTGTTGATCTGCTTCAAGCACAATAATTTTTTCTTGTTGAATTAAAGATTCCCAATCAGGTGTTTCATTTACTGAGCGCTCTTTATTGTATTGATGCTGATATTCGTTAAGACGGGCAATGTCCGAGAGTTCAGCCAAGCGGCCTTGAGCTTCAGAAAATTGGCCTGAGCAAACCATGATCCATTGATCATATTCTCTTAAAATACGCCCTTTTTGTTTTATCTCGGCATGTAATAAGTCTCGTCCGATTGCGGTGGTTACAATCCGACGCGGTTGAAGCTCTAAAATTGATGTACAGAGCAATGCCCCAGATGAAGATGTCTTTGATGGAACCCAAAAACAGGTGCCGCCAGCAACGATGACTGCGACTCCTAGCAGTTGTTCAGCATTTTTTGAGTTATACAAACGTAAGAGTTGCCACTCGGTATTGGTCGCTTGTGTTTGATTAAGAAAGGCCATCGCCCCAATAGAATAATTGGACCGCTCTTCAAGCCACTGAAAGATAATTTGATATTCTTCTGAACTGGTGGGAGGTCCTTTTATTATCATTATTAATTATCTATTCAGATGATGAACTCAATCATAATTCACTATCCTACATTTTTATTATCATTACATCGTTAAATTTAAGTTGAAGGTCTTTTTAGCTTAAATATCTAATTGAATAAACAACAATAATTATTTAACCAATTTCTATTCAACCTTACATTGACACTCAAAAACGTGCGGATTATCCTTTGCGTGCTGGCCTACATTGCCAGTTAGCTTTTGACAGAGCTGGAACAAAAGGCGCACAACAACGTATTATTTCGTTTTGTGCGTTCTCTTAAGTCACGCCTTTATGGTGAGGCTAGGAGGGGCACGCTTGCGTGCGCTGGTTTCCTTTTGTACCAGTCTGTCAACCCTTCTAGTCTTGCCACCATTATTTGACAGTAATTGGTAAGACTCTTCTAAATCAAAAGGAGTCCGCCGTTATGCGTACTATTTCATCTCTCTCATTGGCAACCATTGCCAAAATCTTTGACTCGATACTCAACTGGTCTTTAAAACGGTTTAACCGACTCTAGGTTTTAAGCCATAGGTCATTACGACTATAAAATCATAGCAACAATAAAACCTGAGATAGGCGAGCACACCATTTTTGTGCTGCTTTTGCATGCCTGTTTTTAGCGCTCAATTTAAGAGTGGCGGCATTTCTATCTCTTTTACATACAACAAAAAATTATTTTAAACGGTATAAAAATGCCAAATTTAGAAGCTTCATTTAGAGCATTACGCGTGCTCCACGCAGCAAAAGATTTATTTAATCAAAATGGGTTTTACATCGGGATAGATCGAATTATTGAGGAAGCCAAAATCCCCAAAGCTACTTTTTATAACTATTTTCACTCCAAAGAAAGGCTCATTCAGATGAGCTTAACTTTTCAAATAGATGCATTAAAACATGAAGTATTTTCAATTATTCATTCGTACCGCGAACTCATGGCATTCGATAAACTCAAGAAAATTTATCTCTTACATGCGAACTTAGATGGCTTTTATCGGTTGCCATTTAAAGCCATTTTTGAAATTGAAAAGATCTATCCAACAGCTTATAAACTCGTAATTGACTATCGAAACTGGTTCATTAAAGAAATTCATGAATTCCTTTTAACTGTAAAAGACACTGCTACAGTTGAAGATGCACACATGTTTTTATTTGTGATTGATGGCGCGATGGTTCAGCTTTTGGGGACCAATAACACTGATGAAAGGGATGCGTTGCTCGACTATTTTTTAAGTCGGGTTTGATGGGGGAGGCCCGATGGGAGTTGGGCTTTCTACAGAAAATTAATAGAAGTTTTTTAACCCTATTTTATATATGGATTAGATTATTTAATTACTATAGAGGTTAATAATACGATAGTTTTTAGCCAACTCATGAGCTAGATTTAGAACATATTTTTCAGGATTATTTTTAATAATTTCATCAAAAAAATTAGGACTATTTTTTAGAATTTCAGGTATTTGTGTTGTGTCAGACTGTCGTTGTAGAGCTAATAAAATAGTAAGTAATTCATATGTATAGTCTGGTTGAGCGTCATCTTTAAGAAGCTTTAGAATATGTGAAGAAAATTCAAAAGCTTCTGCTGCTGATAGCGAATAAATATTCTCATCAATGAAAGCAGATAAATACCACTCATCCAATTCTTCTTTTGAAGCTAATTTTTCAAGGAAACAAGATAGAGTATCTGTAAACATTTTCATCCTTTCAAATTTTATAAACTAATATAATTATCTGGTTTATCTGTCCCATTTTCATAAGTAATCATAGATTATTATTCTTTAAAAGTTATATTCTAGCTTTGAAAAAGAAGTAAAAAGATTTTATATTTTTTGATAATAAAGATATTTTGCTCTCTCCTTAAAAGGCAAGTTTCTAATGAAGCATAAATTAATATTTATTTTCTCCATTATTTTTATACTTACAGGTTGCGGTAAAAAATATAAAATTACTCCAGAAGACTTGCCAGTTGCACGTATTAATCAAGAATATCAACAAATTATTAAGATTTCTGGTGGGAAAGTTATTGATAAATACGCTGAATTAGAAACTAATATACCCGAAGACCTAGGCGTAACAGTTAAACCTGTTGATGACTTGGATGGATATAATGTTATACAAATCAAAGGAACCCCTAAGCACAAAGGAAAATATAGAATTCATATAAGAGCTGATTTCTATGCAGGTGGTGATGCTGAAATTGACAAGATATATAGCTTTATTGTTCAAGATTAAAAATTATCGCAGAGACGGGAAATAGCAAAGTAGAGAAGTTAGTAATGACGGTAAAATTTAGACAATATTTCTTAATTTTTATTTTTGGATTACTCCTTTCCGCTTGTCAGCCAACCGCAAAACATGATGAAAATTTGACTTTGAATCAGCAGGCCTACACTTTGTATATGGGTGAAAAAGGTATTCAAGATTTTTCAAAGTATAGTGATGGAAAGGTCGATAATCACCCAGCGGGTGTTAGCTTTAAAGAGCTTCAATTTTCTCCTCCTAACTTAGGAAAATTAACCATAGAGAATGGTTCTAACAGTTTGTTAATTGAGCATGTTTTCTCTGTACTAGGTACTCAATATGATAAAAATGAAGGGATCCAAGTTTTAGATATTGATGCTGGCCTCACAAAAGAAGAATTTGCTACCCCAGAGCAGGTTTATCAAAGCTATGTAGCTTTAATGAAACGTATTAATCAGGCTGGCTGGAAAAACTATTTCTTCACAGATGCTCCGCGTATCGCTAAAGAAGATAATATTAAACATCTATCGAAAAGTCGTGATGTCATTGACCCAAGCTATATTTTTAGTTTTGAAGAATGGAAAAATATAATAAACAACAGCCCGACAAAATCATTGGGTTATAGGTTGTATGCTAATGGGGTTATTTTAGATATCAGTTTAAAAAGAACAGCTAAAAATGAGCGGAATGAAGAACAATATATGCTTAGATTTAGCTTTCAAAGTGTTCGATACAATGAAAGAGACTCAATTCCTGACTCTGATAAAATGACACCTAGTGAGTTTGAGCAAGCGTTTAAAAAGAGATTAATTGAAAATAAAAAATATCGTGAAAAGGAAGAGAGAAAAGCTAAGGCTGAAGGCTATCATATCGATGAAGAATATACAGATCCTGATGTTTGGTCATATGTTAAGTAATTAATTTTTAAATTTAAAAATAATGAAAAGGCTTAAATTTAAGCCTTTTCGAATAACTCTAATTACTGCTCACTCAAAACCAACTGCTTAATCTTAACAGCCTTCTCGAAGTGATCTAGCTTATGTTCCATAATCCACCAATGCGCTGCTTCCATCAGTAACTCAGGGTTATCGTTCTTATTTTTAAAAAAAGCATAAAAAGATAGACCAACGTTGTCTCCCTTCTTTTCAATTTTATCGTCGCATCCCTTAATAAAAATTTCTCTTAATTCATTTCTCATATTTAGTATCACTTCAAGTCTATAAAACTAAGACGATTTATTGCGCTCGCCCCAATCGCACATCATATCTAATAAAGGAATCAAAGACTGTCCTCTTTCTGAAAGACGGTACTCAACTTTAGGCGGAATTTGAGGATATTCCTTGCGAATAATAAGCTCGTCTCTTTCTAATTCTTTAAGTGTATTGCTGAGTGTTCTAAATGAAATATTGCCAATACAGCGTTGCAACTCATTAAAACGCATGACATTTTTTTCATACAGCCAATACATAATAATCATTTTATATTTGCCATTAATTAAAGAAAGGGTGTAGCCGAAACCCGTTTCTTCTAATGGCGTATGTGATGGAACGCATTCAGTCATTTTTAAAATCTACACTATCTTTTAGTATAGTATATAACACAAATTACCGTACTTATATTTAGGAAAGCACACTTCTATAATCGATTTATCAACTTTTCGATAAGAGTGTTTTTATAATGAAAAAGACATTAGTCATTGTTACTCATCCTCACATAGACCAGTCTGTTGTAAATAAAAGATGGGTAGAGGAACTAGAGAAACACCCAGACCAATTTACGGTTCATCAAATTTATCAAGCCTACCCAGATGGGGTAATTGATGTTGCCAAAGAGCAAGCACTGGTAGAAGAACACGAAAATTTAGTATTTCAATTTCCAGTGTATTGGTTTAACTGCCCACCGCTTTTGAAACAATGGATTGATGAAGTTGTGACTTATGGTTGGGCGTATGGCTCAACAGGTGACAAGCTTAAAAATAAAAAGTTTATGTTGGCTTTGTCTGCTGGTGTTAAAGAAAACGTTTATTCAGAGCAGGGTGAATATAAGCTTTCTTTAGAGCAGATATTTACTCCATTTAAGCTAACGGCTTTATATGTGGGGGCGGATTATCAACCACTCCATGCATTTTATGGTTTAGACACAAATCCTTCTGAAGATGATGATGTTCCGACTCACCAAGACATCGAAAATAATGCGGTTCAGTATGTTCAGAAGTTATTAGCGTTATCTGAGTAAATTTTAAGGTAGGAAGGCCTGAATGTGAGGTTTGGGCCTTTCAAAGTGAAAAATAGTTTTGATATATTTATGATTTATGAATAAATAGTTTGCAAAAATTGAATTTGTCTATAAGTTGAAAAATACAATAATACGTCTTTGGAAAAAATTATGAATATCGCGCCTTTTCCATTTCAAATTACAAACTGGGAAGAAATTGAAGTCACTGAATATAGCGGTGAAACTGGAAAAGCTTATTGGAAAACTCAATTTTTTGGTGAAGAAACAAATAAAATTAGAGTAAGACTTGTAGAGTACTCAGCAAATTACTTAGCTGACCATTGGTGCGAAAAAGGGCATATATTATTTTGCCTAGAAGGCGAGCTAGAAAGTAGATTGAAGGATGGTCGAACATTTACTTTAACTTCAGGCATGAGTTATCAAGTCGGAGATAACTCCGAACCACACCAGTCTTTTAGCTTGAATGGTGCGAAATTACTTATAGTCGATTAGATTCAATAAAATAGAGGGATAGAAATGTCTATCCCTCATAAAACATCTTAGTTTGCCAAAATTGTCATGGCAGTAACTAAACTTGTAATTCCTAAAAAGACATCTTTTAAACCAGCTTGGTCATCCATATAGGCAGGTGTGGTAACAAATAAGTTTTGTTTATCGACCACGCAGCTTGAGGTTTGACAAACATGGTGAATTGAACCCGTTTTTTCAATTTGTTTAGCAGTGTTAATGTCAGACCCCAAAGTGATATTTGGATGTAAATCTCCAAATGTAAGCGCCAAGAGCGCAGGGGATATGCATATTGCCCCGATCGGTTTCTTACTTTGATGAAACGCTTTTAAAATTGAAGCAACTCTAGAATGTACTCTTGCTTCTGCTCCTTTAAAGGCAAAAGTTGATAAATTTTTTGCGACTCCAAATCCACCCGGAAGAAGAAGGCCATCAAATTCATTTTCATTGAGTTGATCGAGTGAGGAAATTTCACCTCGGGCAATTCGTCCTGCTTCTTGTAAAATATTTCTCCGCTCAGTCATGTTTATTTCGCCACTCACATGATCGATGACATGAAACAAAGGTTCATCAGGTGCAAAAATTTGATATTCAATATTGGCTGTATCTAAAGCTAATAGTGTTAAAACAGATTCTCTAATTTCAGAACCATCCAAATAACCACAACCCGATAAAATAACTGCTACTTTTTTCATCTGCTTTCTTAAGTACCTTTTTTGATGTGCAAAAGATATTAAGTTTTCTTCTGAAAATTCTTTATACGCAGATTTGCCATAATTTCGCCTTAAGTAAGCATTTTAGTTTTGCGTAGCTCGCGTGGAGTAATGCCAAATAAATTTTTAAACTGTTCTGTAAATCTTGATTGTGATTGATAGCCACATTCAAATGCAATATTGCCAATACTGGTGTTGGTGGTTTGAATTAAATGTAATCCATGCCCCAGCCTTACTCTATTACGAATATCTTGAATGCTATTTCCTTCACTTTTTAGCTTTCTTCGTAAAGTCGATGAACTCATGAAAAGTTGGGATGCGATAAATTCGGCTGTGAGTTCTGTAGTTAAGTGATCAGAAATTAATGCCTGAACTTTGTCACTCAAACTTGTAATCATATTCAGGCTAGAGATGTCGGTGTAACCCGAGTGATAAATAAGTTCTAAAAGTTCTCTTCTTCTAAATTTAAAAACAGAAGGCGGCGCAATGAGAGAAAAATCTATAAATTGAGAAAGTGCGTTTTCTAGTAAGGCGTTGAGTTGGCCTTGTACAAATTTTTTAGAAGTTCCTGACAGATTTGGGAGGTCTTTAAAGTCATCAAAATCGAATTCGATGAGGAGCGCAAAATATTCTTCTTGATTTGGAATGTTGCGCATATCAATGCTGGCACTATTTGATAAAAATATAAAAGAACCCGCTTCGCATACAATGTTTTCAGTTCTACCCAACTCTTTAACGCCACTTAAGATAGCGATGAGTAACGGTTTCGTAATCGGAACATTTCTAATTTTTTGTTCTTTATAGGCTGAATAAATTGAAAAAGGTAAGTTTAAATTGTTATGTAAGTTAATTGCTTTTTTAGATAAAGAAGTGAGATTTTTCATTAAGTTAAAATGTTTGATTTAATCTATGGCTTAAATAAGATCAGAAAATTATCGGTCTTTTCGAGGTGGTTTTTTAATATTTGGCTAATAAAAAAGCTTAAACCCATTAGGTTTAAGCCTCTTTAAATTTCAATTCTGGCGGTGAGAGAGGGATTCGAACCCTCGATACGCGCAAACGTATACACACTTTCCAGGCGTGCTCCTTAAGCCACTCGGACACCTCACCAAGGCGTGCGATAGTAACTAAAAAATCGAGTCCTGCCAAGATTTAAGATGAGCATTACAGAAAAAAAATAATAGAGGTGATAAGATTGCGATAAAAATCATATTGGTTTAATTACACAATGCAAAATACGGCCAAAAAAGCAACCTTGCCTGCCACGGCTTTGGCAGCTCTTGGGGTGGTCTTTGGAGATATTGGAACAAGTCCACTCTACGCCTTAAAAGAGTCCTTCCATGCAGCGCATGGGTTGGGAATTCAGCCTGAAAACGTATTAGGAATTTTATCCATTATTTTTTGGTGCTTAATGCTGATCATCAGCATCAAGTATGTCGCCATTGTCATGCGTGCAGACAACAATGGCGAAGGCGGAATCATGGCCTTACTCGCATTGAACTTGCGTAAAGCCAAAATTGCCGATAACAAAAAAATCTACATGATTGCGATTGGCTTTATTGGCGCATCACTATTTTTTGGTGACGGTATTATTACCCCAGCCATTTCGGTACTGTCGGCAGTCGAAGGCTTGTCTATTGCAACCAATGTGTTTGACCCATTCATCATGCCAATTGCGATCACCATTATCATCGCGTTATTTTTGGTACAAAAACACGGTACGGCCTTTGTCGGTAAGTTTTTTGGCCCAATCACGATGGTGTGGTTCTTATCGTTAGGATTATTAGGTCTTCACAGCGTCATTCAGACTCCTGTGGTGTTGGGCATGTTTAGTCCGCATTGGGCGATTCAGTTTATCTATCACCACCCCGTAATGACCTTTTTTGTTATGGGTGCTGTCGTTTTAACAGTCACTGGTGGTGAAGCACTGTATGCCGATATGGGACATTTTGGACCAGTTCCAATTCGTCTAGCATGGTTCTTTGTGGTGTTGCCGTGCTTGGTTTTAAACTACGCAGGTCAGGGTGCATTACTATTAAGAGATCCAGCGGCGATTCAAAACCCATTCTATTTATTGGTTCCACAGTGGGCACTTTACCCAATGATTATTATGGCGACCATGGCAACCGTGATTGCTTCTCAAGCCGTAATTTCTGGGGTGTTTTCACTTGCTCGCCAAGCGATTCAATTGGGTTATTTACCACGTTTAAGTATTAAACATACCTCTGAGTCTGAAGAGGGTCAGATCTATGTTCCTTTCTTAAACTGGTTACTTTTAATCGCAATTATTATCTTAATCTTGATTTTCAAAACCAGCTCAAACTTGGCAAGTGCGTATGGTCTAGCTGTAACTTTGACTATGCTGTGTGACACGATTTTGGTTGCTGTGTTCATCTATTCGGCTTGGAAGTGGAGCATGCCAAAAGTGCTACTCCTGATTATTCCATTCTTTATTTTAGAGTCGGTTTTAGTCGCAGCAACTTCACTGAAAATCTTGTCGGGCGGTTGGGTGCCATTATTGATTGGTGCGATTGCAGTGACCATCTTAATGACATGGAAACGTGGTCGTGAGCTTACTTTTGCCAAGCTCGAACACGATACGTTATCGCTAGATTTGTTTGTGAAAAGTATTGGTAATAGCGTGCACTGGGTACCGGGTGATGCTGTCTTTATGACGGGTACACCAAACGTTGTGCCACATGCCATGCTACATAACATCAAGCACAATAAAGTGCTGCATCAGCGCAATATCTTGGTAACGGTAGTTATCGAAGACGTACCATTTGTTGCACCAGAAGAACGTATTTCAACAGAAACCCTAGCTGAGCATTTCTTCCGTATTAAAATCTTCTACGGCTTTAAAGATGAAATGAATGTACCAAAAGCACTTATGCAAGCTTATGAGCAGTTAGGTCTTGAATATGATTTGATGCACATCAGCTTCTTTATTTCGCGCGATCGTATTGTTCATTCGGTGGGCGATGGCATGTCTCCATGGAGAGAAAAACTATTTATCTCTATGCAGCGTAACACCAGTCCAGTGAGTGACTTCTACCAAATTCCAACTAACCGTGTAGTTGAGTTAGGTAGTCAAATCGAAATTTAAAAATTTGATGTAATAAAAAAACCAAGACAGATGTCTTGGTTTTTTTTATGGCTCTGATTACTGAGCTTGCATAGGTGCATCTGCTGGCAAACTGCCATCTTTTGCCATCGGGTCTGCCGACTGAGTTGGATCTGCCGGAGGCGGTGGAGTGTTCGGATCTTGTGGCGCTGGAGGCGCTTGGTTTGGTGCAGGTGGTACTGCATCAGTTGGTGCTGCTGGTGGAGCCAATTCACCGCCTGCTGGAGGTGCTGGTGGAACATCTGCCGGAATAGGAGCACCTGTAGGCGCTGCATTTGTTGGTGCAGCAGAAACTTGCTGTACTTGTCCGCTATTGACTAAATCGCTAATAGAGCCTGGTTGGCCATTTACGGTTGTGGTTACTTTTACTTTAGACAAACTTTCTAAAGTATCTCCTGGCTGCACTGCTGGCTCAGCCAAAGCGGCCATACTACATAATCCCGTGATTACGCCAATACCAATAATCTTTGAATGGATCATTAAGTGGACTCCGATTATATTTTTATCCAAATTTGTGGAGCTAACCATGTCATAAGCAATCAGTGTTTTTCAACGAAAGATACGCAATTGGCGTAATTCAATAGCTAAAGCATCTCATAATTCCAACAGATTGTTACGTAAGGGGAAATGGAGTTACAAAAAAGATGACCATGTTTTAACCATTTGAAAGATAAGAGATATACTTAAAAAAGCAGGATTGTTAAGCTGCGTGTGGACAGTGGTATTGATAGAAACATGGCAAGTAAAAAACGTAATAAAGGTACAAACTCATTCTCTCTAAGTGAGCATTTTGGCAAGATTATTCTTGCTTGTATTGCTGCGGGAAGTTTTGCGATTGCATTTGGTAGTGAAAAGATTTCGCAGTGGTTTTCACCTTTAAGTACTAACTCGACTTGCCTTAATCAGTTCTATCGAGAAGTTCCCCCTGCTTTAAATAAAGAAAGCTTAAAAAAAGACAGTTATCCGCTGTGTTTTAATGGCTTTAATGTCTTGTATTCAGGCATTTCTAAAACGCCGTTATGGTCGGCTGAGCATTTAAATGCAGAACGTTTGAGTGTCAAAATTAAGCGTGAAGACAACTTCCATGAAGAAACCCGTATCGATCAAAAGCATCGAGCACTATTAAGTGATTATCGTGGTTCAGGCTATGACCGTGGTCATATGGCACCGAATGGTGATATGCCAAATAAAAGCTCACAGTCTGATAGCTTCTCGTTAAGTAATATGGTGCCGCAAGCACCTAAAAATAATCAGGAAGTTTGGCGTAAACTTGAAGAAGCTACGCGTGCTATCGCGACTAAGCAAAAACAAGATGTTTATGTGGTTACAGGCCCTGTTTTTGAGGGTAAACGCCTTAAAACGATTGGGAAGGGTGTGATTGTTCCTACCGCAGTTTATAAAGCGGTCTATATGCCAAAAACAGGCGCTATTGGGGCTTACTACGCACCAAACAATAACTCTCTACAAGTGAAAGTGGTGAGTGTTTGCTACCTTGAAGAACGCTTAGGCGTTAACCTGTTCCCTCAGTTAACCGAGCAACAAAAGCGTAATGTCTATCGCCTACCTTTAACGGCAAGCCAAGTTAAGCCAAATCAGAAGCTAGATTATTTACATTGGGATGGCGAGAGCCAATGCGAGCAGGACTTAAACGCCGAACAAATTAAAGCGCTACAAGACCAATTTAAAAAGCAAAAAAGTGGTTCATCAGAAGCAATGGAAGCAAAAGTTCCAACGATTGACGAAGAAACACGCCAAGCGATTGTGAAGCAACTGGTCGAAGCATTGGTGAACTATTTCTTGCAAATAATGAAATAAGCAGCTTTTTTTGATTGTTATTGCAAAACCGTAAATGTTTAAAATAGAATCAATAGACAGATCTGTCTATGTATTCTATTTTAATAAGGACAATAACAATGTTTGCCTCGATGTTTCTTTTTTCATTTGCAATGTCTATTACCCCCGGTCCAGTAAATACCGTCATTTTATCGACCAGTTTAAATCATGGTTTAAAAAGATCGCTTCCCTATATTTCAGGTGCAACCATTGGTTTTACCTTGCTTTTAATTTTTATGGCATTTGGGCTTCAGAGTTTATTAACTCAGTTTCCTGTTGTATTAAAGATTCTTGCGATTTGTGGAACGCTATTTGTCTGTTATATCGGCATAAAAATTATTCTTTCTGCTGCAAATATTTCTATTTCCAGTGTTCCTGTAGAACAGATGATTATTCCCAATTTTAAAGATGGTTTTTTGCTACAGTGGCTCAACCCCAAAGCGTGGTTGGCTTGTGTGTCAGGCATTACCATGTTTACAAGCATTGAGAACCCGCAGTCGTTGCCGATCTTTATCGTTATTTATTTCTTCACTTGCTATGTGTGCTTGTTCTTTTGGGGGGTCTGTGGTGATAAATTTTCAGTGGTGCTCAATCAGGGCAACCGTTTGAAATATTTTAATATCCTAATGGGAGCATTCTTAATGTTATCGGCTCTTTTAATTTTGATCGATTTTTTTTAAATTGGTCGTATTACACTGTGAAGATATAACAACGAGACAAGACCTATGTTTAAGCCATTTGAAAAGGGTACAGAGTCTTCATCAATTGAAGATTTAACATTAGAAAATGATGTCGATTGCGTCAGTATTTATGGCAACTTGCAAATTACCAAAGACAAAGTCGGGTTAGAACAAGCGAAGGCTTTACAGAGCTTTTTAAACGAAGTGGTTGCGGCTTTGGAAAAAGAAGAATTGCCTGAGAAAATTGAACGTCCAGCTGAACAAGAAATTAATAATCCGTTTTTATAATTTATGCATTCTATGTGTGATGTTTAGCATAGTCATGCTGCCATACAGTCTTTAGTACCACGTTAAGTCTTATTGAGTTTGTATAGACATTTCTTACTTTTGAAAGACCAAAAGTAAGCAAAAGTCTTTTGTTGATCAGAGGGTACTTCCGTGTACCCCTGCTCAACAGGTGACATCCATGTCACCCACCGCGATAGCAGATTAAAGCTATATATAAAGAATTAATCCTTCTCCCCAGCAACTACCTTATAAATAATCGCCCCAATCACAGCACCTAAAATCGGCGCTACCCAGAACAACCACAACTGACTTAAAGCAGCAGTTTCAGCAAAGAACGCAACACCTGTACTACGTGCAGGGTTCACCGAAGTGTTTGTAACTGGAATACTGATTAAGTGAATAAGCGTTAAGCCTAAACCAATCGCAATAGGAGCGAAGCCAGCAGGTGCGCGGCGGTCAGTTGCACCTAAAATAATGATTAAGAAGAAAGCTGTAAGAACGACTTCAATAATGAAAGCTGAACCTAAGCCAAACTTGTTTGGTGATAAATCACCGAAACCATTTGAAGCAAAACCACCAACACCACTAAAGCCCGCTTGGCCTTGAGCAATAATGTAGAGAACAAATGCAGCAGCAGTCGCACCGACCACTTGAGCAACAATATAGGGAATTAAATCTTTAACATCGAAGCGGCCGCCGACCCAAAGGCCAACACTTACCGCGGGATTAAAATGTCCACCTGAGATATGCCCTAGAGCATAGGCGCCTGTCAGTACGGTTAAACCAAAGGCAAGGGCTACACCTGCAAAGCCAATACCAAGTTCAGGGAAAGCTGCGGCTAATACTGCGCTACCACAACCACCAAAGACTAGCCAAAACGTACCTAGAAATTCAGCAAAATATTTATTCATTCTGATTACTCATTTATTTAATCTATTTTAATTAATGTGAATTACGTCACATAAATTTGAAGCATGTGACTATATGAAATTTTTGTTTTCAGTGTTGTTTTAATCAAGAAAAGATTTGTAAGTTTTGGTTGGTTATTCTTTGTCTAAAAATTGATCTCGCCATTGTTGTGGTGTTTGATTGGTCCAATGTTTAAATGCTCTTTGAAAAGCACTTTGTTCTGAATAACAAAGCAAAAGAGCAATCTCTTGTAAGCTTAAATGTGGATCTTTTAAATACTCGGTTGCGAGCATAAACCGTACTTGCTGAACGCGTTCCTGAAAGGTGGTGTTTTGCTGTTGTAAATGTCTTTGGAGTTGCCGCACGGACAGGCCTAATTGAGCAGCAATATATTCAATTTGATATTGATTTTTTTGCAGTCCAGTCAAAATTGAATGCTGTAAGCGCTGATCAAGTTGGGTCGAATTTGGTAATTGCTCTAACAGCGCTTGTGCTTGCTGAACCAATAACTGCTGTAGGGTGTGGTCGGCGCTGCTAAGCGGCTTATGAATTTCCGTAATTGGAATAAGCAACTCTGTACGCGGCTGGCTAAAACGAACGGGACATTGGAAGTATTGTTCATAAACCCTAATATTTTTAGGAGCAGCATTTAAGAAATGTACTTCATGTAAATGCACATCTTCATGAGACATAAAAAGACGTAAGAACTGAATGACCAGTGCAATCGCGATTTCATCGGTAAGTTGAGTAGGGTGTAACTCAGTCGCTTCCCAGCGAATAGAGCCATATCTTCCTTGTAACTCAACGACTAAAGGGCTGCCGTCATAAATCAGACGGTGAAAATCATGATAGCGAATTAAAGCTTCACCTAAGTTATCGCAAGAGAGAGCAAGGTAGGCAATAATCCCTAAGTGTTTGGGTTGCACGTATTTGGCAATTTCTAGGCCTAATCCCGGCTTCGGGTCTAGTTTATAAATGACTTCTAATAGGTCGCGCCAAATCACATAGTCAAAGCGCTCTAGATTTTGAACTTGTTCTAATTGTTCAGGAATAGCTAACTGATTGGCTTCACAATAAGCTTTTAATAGATGTCCCAGTCCTCCATATACTGAGCCTGTATAATTTTTTAGTTGTGGCATCCCTGACCACCTCTTTCTTGTCGTGATTTGTCAATGAAACCATAAATTCTGGTCAATACCTAGCATAACGAATTTTATATGCTGAATAAAAAGAAAAAGGAGTTAGGTGATGTTAAAAGGGTTCATTGCAGGAATTGCGGTTGCAAATGCATTTGAATGGGTGGCGCATAAATATATTTTGCATGGTGTACACCGTGCTGGAAAACCGCGCTATAGCCCCGTGCCAAGAAGCATGGAGTCGCATTGGGCACACCATCGGGAAGTACGTAAACAACAATTTCATGATGATTGCTATGTGGAAGGTGTTGGAAACTGGCGAACTAAAAATGAGCTAATTTCGCTTGCTGTAGTCGCAACAGTCTCAAGTGCTATTTTCTATCCATTTTCAAAAGGTATGGCACTTGCAGCTTGGTACAGTGCTGGAAACTATTATTATATTCATCGCCGTGCACATTTAGAGCCTGACTGGGCAAAGCGTAAAATTCCATGGCATTACGATCACCACATGAACTCTAATCAAGATGCCAATTGGTGTGTGACTAAACCTTGGTTTGATTATGTAATGGGAACACGGGTGGTGTCTTCGGCAGATTTAAAAGAACAAAACCCTTTGGGTATTCGGTTACCTACTACGCTTGCTAGATCGCTGTCTCAAGCGGTAGAAAAAATCTTTCCTGCAAAATGGGTCGAGAAAAAAGAAAAGCCTAAACTCGTTAGCGACATAAATTCGGTCGATGGTGCTGCATAAAAAAAGGGGCATATCGCCCCTTTAAATATTAATAAGCTTACAAGCGCATTTCGATGCCTTGATCAGCTAAATATTGTTTAGCTTCTGGAATGGTATATTGGCCAAAGTGGAAAATACTTGCTGCCAATACTGCATCTGCACCACCTTGTAAAATACCGTCTGCAAGGTGTTGTAAGTTACCTACACCGCCTGAAGCAATGGTTGGAATGGTAACGCGGTCATTAATGGCACGCATTAAAGCAATGTCGTAACCTGCTTTCATACCATCGGCGTCCATACTGGTAATGAGTAACTCACCCGCACCGTAGTCCGCCATCTGTACTGCCCATTCAATGGCATCAATACCCGTTGGTTTACGGCCACCGTGAGTAAAGATTTCCCATTTTTTGTCGCCAGTTTTTTTGGCATCAATCGCAACCACAATACATTGCGCGCCAAAGTGCTGTGAAGCTTCTTGAACAAATTCTGGATTAAATACGGCAGCAGAGTTAATACTCACTTTGTCTGCACCTGCATTTAATAACGCACGAATATCCTCAACCTTACGTACACCACCACCGACAGTTAATGGCACAAATACGGTCTCGGCCATACGTTCAACAGTACGGTAAGTGGTATCGCGTCCATGATGTGTAGCGGTAATGTCTAAGAAAGTAATTTCGTCTGCACCTTGTTCGTTATAGCGACGTGCCACTTCAACAGGGTCGCCAGCATCACGAATATCGAGGAATTGAACGCCTTTAACTACGCGTCCGTTATCAACGTCTAGGCAAGGAATAATACGTTTAGCAAGCATAGCTTTTTCCAAAAATAATCGCCGTTGGTGAAAGTTCCTACACAGGCGCTACACCTTCATGGAGGGAAGAGGTATTCTATCAAACTTCACAGATGTTTTTTGCAGGTTTTCCATGTCGGTTTATACCCCGTTGAGTTTAGATGAAGTTCGCACCTTTGCTGCACCTTATGGATTAGAGGTGTTGGAGCTGAACCCAATTCAGGGAGGTATTCAAAACACCAATTATTTTCTGGTTGATGTAAACCGCAAACAATATGTATTGACTGTATTTGAAGAGTTAGATGCACAAGGGGCAGGTGAACTCATTCCTGTTCTTGAACAATTGGGGACTCATGATGTACCCGTTGCAGTGCCGTTAAAACATAGCGGACAAGCGGTTCATGTTATTGCAGACAAGCCTGCACAGATTGCACCACGTCTCATGGGTGACCATCCCATGCAAACGACAGTAGCGCAAGTTGCAGCGATTGCAGATGCACAGGCCAAGCTGCATGTGGCTTTACAAGATTTTCCACTTGAGCGTGAATATAGACGTGATCATCAATACTGGACAGGTGTTGCAGAACAGCTTAAACCAAATATGACTCAAGAAGACCAAACGTTACTTGAGCAGGTATATCAAGCTTTTAATACTAAAACAGCGCAGTATTCAAACCGACCAACAGGTTTTATTCACTCCGATTTGTTCCGTGACAATACGTTGTTTGAAGGTGAGCAATTACAAGGTATTTTAGATTTTTACGAATTAAATCAAGATGAATTACTGTTTGATATTGCGATTACCATTAATGATTTTTGTACCGAATATCCAGCAGCGCATTTAAACTCAGACAAAGTCGCAGCTTACTTAGCGGCATACCAAAAAGTTCGTGTGCTTACTTCAGATGAACTTGAGTGTTTAGATGTATTCTTGGCAATGGCAGCATGCCGTTTTTGGTCAATGCGTTTGCAAGTTGCTCAAAAAAATAAAGAAGAAGGACGTACCGGCGATGACATTTTGCAAAAAGACCCGCAGGAAATGCGAGCAATGATGCAAGACCGTTTAAGTCATGTAAAAGCATAAAAGGGAATAAAGATGCGAGATCAGGGGCGATTAGTCGAATGGTTCGACGAAAAAGGTTATGGTTTTATTCAGCCAGATGATGCTGAAAAAGAGCGAGTCTTTTTGCATATTAAAGATTTTGCACGCCCCGGTCCTCGGCCAATTATTGGCTGTGCACTGGAATATCTGATTATTCTCGATGAGCAAGGCCGCTTTCGTGCCCAGCAGGTCACTTATTTAAAAGCATCTCAAACTCGTAAAACATCAAAACCAGTAAAAACACAATCTTCTTTTCAAGCCAGTCCATGGTCTGCAATGCAAATGGGGATCGTGTTTTATTTCGTTTTAATGGGAATTATGAGTTTTATCCATATTTTACCAGCCTATACCTTATTGTTTATTTTAATGATGAATGTGCTGAGTTACTGGCTATATTCACAAGATAAAGAAGCTGCACAATTGGGTAATCGCCGTGTGCCTGAGCAAACATTGCACATTGTCAGCTTTTTAGGAGGCTGGCCTGCTGCATGGTGGGCACAACAAAAACTGAGACATAAAACACAAAAACAACCATTCCGTAAGATTTATTTTTGTACCATATTCCTTCATTTACTTTTGATTTTGTGGCTAATTTCTCCCTTAAATGTGTTGCGGGGCTCATAAAAGTAAATTGTTTTATTAAACTTGAGAGGTATAAAAATGAATAGTTCTATCGACCAAGATCCAAATCGTACTTTAACGCTTATTTTATATGTACTTTATATTGTCGCTATTTTTACAGGCGGCTTACTTGCGGTTATTGCTTTAATTATTAACTATGTAAAACGTTCCGATGTGCAAGGCTCAATTTTTGCGAGCCACTTTACATGGCAAATCCGAACATTCTGGTGGTATCTCGCTTGGAATATTATTGCCTTTCTGCCGTTTATTTTCTTGTTCTTTACAGGTGAAAATACTGACCTGTTTGCAGGTGTTGCAATCTCATCGACCGTATTTTGTGTGGGTGTAATTGGTGCTGCGTGGATCTGGATTGTATATCGTGCAATTCGCGGCTTGATTGCTTTAAATGATAACCGACCGATGTATCAATAAATCATGATTATTGAATATGTGCATTTGAGTATAAAGTCTGGGCAAAGTGAAGCATTTCTTGAGGCTTTTGAGCAGGCGAAACATATTGTTTATCCAATGGAGGGCTTCAATGCTGTCCAACTCATTAGACAGGCAACTGACCCACATCATTATATTTTAATGATCTCTTGGGATGAGATTGAAAATCATACAGAAGGGTTTAGAAAGTCTGATGCTTATCAGGAATGGAAAGCATTGCTCCATCCCTTTTATGATCCAATGCCAACGGTTGAGTACTACCAGCCTTGTATTTCATTGAAGAAAAAATAATAGATAAAAAAGAGAGCATTAAGCTCTCTTTTTTATTCTCGAATTCTTTTAGTTTTTTTAATGGGTAACTTAAGTTTTAACTCACTCACTAAAACACCTAATACCACTAAAGCACCACCCAAAAGAGCAATAACTGGTAAACGCTCACCCGCAATTCGACCAATAATTCCTGCCCAAACAGGTTCTCCTGCATAGATAATTGCAGCACGGGAAGGATCAACCATACGTTGAGCCCAGTTCATCACAAATTGAATCAGTGCACTTGCTAAACCTAATGCAACAGCAAGGAGTACAAGTGGCCATGAAAATGCAGGAATTGTATGTTCACCCACCACAGGCATAATGGCAAAAGAAACCAGAGAGGCTACACCGAGTTGAATGACGGTGACGCGACGTAAATTTACTTTTCCAGCAAAGTAACTAATAAAAATAATTTCTAAAGCAATCGCAAGTGATCCGAGTACTGTTACAAGCTGTCCAAAATTTAAAGAGATTTGTTCGAAACCATTACCTGTCAATAAAATAAGGCCAGCAAAAGCAAGGACTGCTCCCACCCAAGTCATGATGTGTGGAACTTTTCTAAAGATGAGCCACATTAAAATAGGTACAAGCGGAACATAAAGCGCTGTTAAAAAAGCTGACTCACTACTTGGAATGGTTTGAAGACCAATCGTCTGTGTGCCATAACCTGCCGCAATTACAAGACCAATCGTGCTGCCAGCACCTAAATCTTTTAAAGTAACGCCTTTCATACTCTTGAAAGAAATAAGCAGCAAGGTAAGCGCCGCGACAGCAAAGCGGCAGCCGACAAAAAACATAGGCGATGAAAAATTCAGTGCATATTGCACGGTAAGGAATGTTCCACCCCAAATGATCGTAATCAAAACGAGTGCTAACTGTGGGGCTTTGCTTGAACTCAAAGAAATTGGTGACATATTCAAATTAGAAAGAATTGTGCAATATACTGCACATATTGCGCTATTCTTCTATTTTGTGCAATATATTGCTCATATTTTATTTGCTGCGTTAATTTATGAGCCAGTCCAGTACCGTTTTACAGCATGTCGGCACAAACATTCGTTCTTTAAGAGATGAACGAGATTTAAGCCAACAGGACTTGGCCGATCAGGCAGGGGTGAGCAGACGGACAATCGCAGCTTTGGAAACAGGGCAGGTCAATATTAGCTTAGCTAAACTCGATGCAATTGCGGCGGTGTTGGGTGTGGATTTTAGAACGATTGTGAGTGCACCTGAGCATAAAGAACAAGCTTTGGTCAATGCACTGGCTTGGCAAGGTGAAAAAGAAGAAAGCAGGGCGACTTTTTTGGCTTCAGTTCCATCGCGTTCGCAAGTTGAGCTTTGGACGTGGTCATTGGCAGTGGGGGAGTCTTATGTTGCTGAAGCAGACCCGGAAGGATGGCAAGAGCTTATTTATGTATTAGAAGGTGAGTTGACCATACAATTTGCGGATAGCTCAAAAACTATCGTTGCTGGCTCTTCATTTATATATGCTAGTTCAGTGACTTACACCTATATCAATAGTGGTAACCAAGTACTTAAGTTTATTCGTAATGTGGTGTATTGATTTTAAAGTCTTTATAAAATCACATGAGTTATTAAATTTTATATAAAGAATTTCTCTTATTTAAAAATTTGTAAGTTTAATTCTAAACAAAAAAATAAGAAGAACAATAAATAAGGCAAGTTATAATATTTCTTGTGTAGTGAAATTATTTTAACTCGTTTTAATAGAAAAAAGATACAGAAATGAAATTTTTATTAAGTTCGCAAGATATTCAGAACTATAAATTTATATGGCAGGTTTCTAAAGAAAATTATAAGAAACAGAAGAGTAGTATGTTTCTCATGTTTTTATTAGTGATGTTTTCAGCATTCTTTACAACATTGTTGCCATACCTGCTGAAAATTATTATCGACTATTCTGCACACGAATATAACTTTTTCCTCACTATTCAACTCCCATTTAATTTTTTATATCTACTCGTACTTGCCTATGCGACTGCATGGTTGGTGAATGAGTTATGCCATTGGACGCAAAATATTTTTAGTGCTTATTTGATGGTTGATTTCAAAGGAGCATTAATTTTTGCAGGTTTAAAAAATTATTTAAATCTTAAAAAAGATGAACAAGATCAAATTGAAGCTGGAACAGTAATCAGTGATCTCGCAAGAGGAAGTTCTGCTTTTGGTGAGATTAATTTAACGTTACTTCTTCATTTGGGGCCAATTATTTTTCAATTGGCGATGATTTTTGCAGTTCTATTTACGACCATTAGCCTAGTCTTTAGTATTAGCTTTTTATTAATAGCTATCATTATTTTCCTAGTTTCCTTTCATATAAATAAAACAAGTAGTTCACTATTCGATGCGATGTACCAAAAAGATAATCAGGTGAATAGCCATTTGATACATCAGATATCCAACTCTTATGAAATTAAAGTGAAAAATGCAGTACCGTTTCAGTTATCGAAGTTTAATGAAACGCTCAATTTATCCATTACAACAGCTAAAGATAGGAATAAGAAAATAGGATTGTTGATGATTTCTCAATTGTTCATGATTTTCTTATTCTTACTTATTTTTATGTTATTTACCGTATTTCTTTCAACTGAAAAGCAATTAACTCCGGGTGCTTTCGTATTGATAAGTACTTATATTATTCAACTCACTAATCCATTTTTGGCTGTTTCTCAAAGCTTGATGCGCTTAAATGGAAACTTTGTGGCCTTAGCAAAATACCGACAGTATTTTAATCTTAAGAAAGAACAATATACTTCTTCTGCTATTCAACATTCTGAAGTCCTCTTCCAATTTATAAACGCTAAATTTTTATTAGGGAAAAGAGCAGTAGATCAATTTAATTTAACAATATTAGCCAATAAAACATATGTCGTGATTGGGCAAACAGGGCTAGGTAAGACCTCGCTGATGAATTATTTAATGGGGGTATACCAGATTCAATCAGGACAGCTTTTGTATAAAAGCATTGATATTAGCCATAATTTTTCCAAACCTATTTTTAATGAGGTCATTTATGTTGCACAGCAGCCAGTTATTTTTCCTTATTCTTTAAGAGAGAATTTGGTCTATAACTCTCAGCATATATATGAAGATTCTTACTTACTTCAGATGCTTGAGCAGTTTAATTTATTGCATATTTTGAAAAAACATCAATTAACGCTCGATGATGATCTAACTGAAATTTATAAGAATTTTTCAGGAGGAGAAAAGCAAAGAATTTGTATTCTTCGAGGTCTTTTGGCTCGTCCTCAACTCATAATCTTAGATGAACCGACTGCAGCTTTAGATGTAGGTACTGCAAAAAATATACTTAAATATATTCAGCAGGTCGTTCCATCAGTGATTATGATTACGCATTCACCTTATGCAATGGAGCTTGCAGATGAGGTGATTGATTTAGAAAAGTTATTAAATTAAAGATTATTAAGAAATAAAAAAGAGCCTAAACAGGCTCTTTTTTTACATCTTAAAAATTAAAGACGGTTTTCATCTAACAAAAGCTGAGCTTCACGAAGGTTTAGAGTGCCTTCATAAATTGCACGACCTGTGATTGCACCTAAAATGCCCGGTTTGCCTTTTAAGTTACGAACGTCATCAAGGTTAGTTACGCCACCTGAAGCAATCACTGGTAAACCTGAGTATTGAGCCAAGTTTACAGTCTGCTCAACGTTTACCCCTTGCATCATACCGTCACGCGCAATGTCTGTATAAACAATGCTAGACACGCCTGCATCTGCAAAACGTTTTGCTAAATCAGTTGCTTTAACGTCAGTAACGTTTGCCCAGCCGTCAGTTGCAACCATACCATTCATGGCATCAATACCAACAATGATGTGGCCAGCAAAGCGCTTACAAGCTTCTTCTACAAATTCAGGCTCTTGAACTGCTTTAGTACCAATAATGACAAAAGTCACGCCAGCTTCTAAGTAGTGTTCGATAGTCTCTAGTGAGCGAATACCACCACCAATTTGAATTGGTAATTCTGGCTGAGCTTTAGCAATTGCTTCAACAACAGGCTTATGAATTGGGGTACCTGCGAAAGCGCCATTCAAATCAACCAAATGCAAACGACGTGCGCCTTCATTTACCCAATGCTGGGCAGTTGCAACTGGATCGTCAGAGAAAACGGTATCGTCTTCCATACGCCCTTGTTTTAAACGCACACATTTACCATCTTTCAGGTCAATTGCTGGAATGATTAGCATGCTTCCGCTCCTTGCTTCATCATGATTATGAAATTGTGCACATCTTAGCAAAGTATTGATCAATCGCTAAGCCTTAGAAAAGACTTTTATAACTTTACGTTTGAAGTGCGGTTTGAATCGTTTGTGAAATGTGAGCAGGTAATAGTTCTTGCTTTCTGAGCTCTTCAAATACCAATAATGCTGCATACGCATCGGCGGCAGCGTAGCTTATTTGTTGTGATGTAAGTGGCTTTCGTGCCCAATTTGAAGTTCCAACTTTTTTCGACTTTGCAAGATACTGCCCAAATAGTAGTGCAATCGCTTTTTGAACCCCCATTTGCTGGGTAAAACCAAAGTGACTAAAGCTTTTAGCTAGATCGACACAACTTTCCAGCTCAATGCCTTTTTTATGAAAAATGTGTTTGTCATTTTTAAGGCCAAAGCCAACTTTAATTTGCTGAGAGTTAGACAAAATGGGCTGTAAAAATTTTAAAGTTGATGAATTTACATGAAATAAATAGGCTTTTTTTGCTGTGGCAAGCTGAATCAAATGTGGACCTGTCGAGACTTCACCTACCCGAAAAGTCGGTTTAGATTCAGAATCAAAGCCCAAAACTACAGCGTTTTTTAATTCTTCTTCAATAGTTTTGCATTGCTCAATATTTTCAATCACGACAATATTTTGATAGTGAAGATTTTCAAAAGGAGGGAGCTGCTGAATAGAGGCTTTATCAAGGAGGGGAGAGGCTTCGGACATATTTAACAGCGTACAAAAGAATTGAGCTATTAGCTTTATATATGAATAAAGCCTAGAGAACTAGGCTTTATGACAGTCTTTAAAAATTATTGAGACTGAGACGGTGTACCAATGACAACGCTTTCGCTTTTTTCAACATAACCTTCATAGGTCGGAGCCATGATTGTGGCAACAATAGCAAAAACAAAAGCAAGCGGAATCAGGATAATATAAATCCAGCCTAAAACGCGTTCCCAACCAGGGGTAGGGCGCTGCGGGCCGTAATCATTATTGCCCTCTGTACCTTTTGCCGCAAAGAGATAAATCATAAAAATGAGGTTTACGAAAGGGATAAGCATCAGCAATGATAGCCATCCTGTATTATTGCGGTCATGCAAACGGCGAATTGTAAATACAAAGCTTACATAGAGGCAGACAATATAAAGAATGGCGATAACAATCATGCCTGCTGTAGAAAGGCCTGTTAGTTCCTGACTAGATGTAAATCCAAAAGTGAATGCGATGGCAACAACAACGATGCCGATGACGAGTGAAAATAAGAATGTCCAAGCAGCATAAGAGAGTCGTCCAAAACGACCATTAGCTTTAAAAGGGGAATCTTGTTGAAGTGGCTGGTTTTCGAAAGGTGAATTCATTTTGTTTTCCTGATCATTTGGTTTTATTTAATAGTATAAATATTCAATATTTTGTTGAATAAAACATCATTCTATAAATGATTAGTTATTATTGTAAATAAAAAAAGATCAGGTCATCTAGACCTGATCTTTTTCAGTTTTAAATCAGATTAAATATTCCATTCCACAAAGTTTTTAAGTAACTGCAAACCAGCAGTATGACTTTTCTCTGGGTGGAATTGGGTCGCGAATAAATTATCTTTGTGAATCGCTGTGCAGAAGTTCACACCATACTCACAAGTCGCAGCCATAACGCTTTCATCTTTTGGTTCGACGTAGTAGCTATGTACAAAGTAGAAGCGAGCATCTTGTTCGATGTTGTTCCACATTGGATGGCTTGGGTCCATTTGGTGAACTTGGTTCCAGCCCATGTGTGGTACTTTTAAACCTTCCATTTGAGGGAAGTGCTTTACTACACCGTCAAAAATACCGAGTGCGTCTACACCGCCATTTTCCTCGGAACTTTGTAGTAATGCTTGCATACCTACACAAATCGCAAGAACTGGCTTATTAAAAGCAGCTTTACGTACGACTTCATCAATACCTGCTTCACGCATGCCTTGCATGCAGTCACGCATTGCACCAACGCCCGGAAAAACTATTTTGTCGGCTTGTGCAATTAATTTTGGATCATTGGTCACATCGACTGTAGCGCCCACATGCTCAAGTGCTTTAGCTGCTGAGTGTAGATTGCCCATGCCATAATCAAGTAACGCGATACGTGTCATTAGAGGCTACCTTTTGTCGATGCAATCGTGTTTTCTGCACGTGGATCAACTTCACATGCCATACGTAAAGCACGAGCTAGTGCTTTGAACACACTTTCAATTTGATGGTGGCTATTTTTACCTTTCAAATTATCAATGTGTAAGGTCATAAGCGCATGGTTTACGAAACCTTGGAAAAACTCAGAGAATAAATCGACATCAAAGGTACCGATGCGTGCACGAGTAAATGGAATATCCATGAATAAACCCGGACGACCAGATAAATCTACAACAACGCGAGATAAAGCTTCATCTAATGGAGCATAAAAATGACCATAGCGTTTTAAACCTTTTTTATCGCCTAAAGCTTGTGCAAAAGCTTGTCCAAGCGTGATTCCACAGTCTTCTACGGTGTGGTGATCATCAATCTCGAGGTCTCCGTCACAATGAATATCGATATCAAATAAGCCATGTCGCTTGATTTGATCAATCATATGGTCTAAAAATGGAACTCCAGTGTTTAGTGTGCCTTGACCAGTACCGTCGAGATTTAATCGAACTCGAATTTTGGTTTCATTGGTATTTCTAACCACTTCACTGATACGTTGCGTCATGGACACGTTCCTCAAAAAACGTCAAAAATGATTGGATGTTAACGACAATTTCGCTGTGACGAATTCGTGACAGCATCATAGTTTGCTCAGGAGGGTTAATCAATGCCTATTACCGTACATGCTTATAGTTCTCTAGATAATTCAGAGATCCGCGATCAGCTTGAGCGTTTGTATGATACAAGTCCGGAGTTTGGTGACGGGCACGATGCGATTGAACAACTTGAACAAGATTTACAACAGTATACCACGCTATACACTGCTGAATTTAACACCAAAATTATAGGTGCAATCTGGTCTTCAGGACAAGGCGAAAGCAAGGTCCTTGAATATATTGTTGTTCACCCTGCTAACCGTGGTCGTGGGGTAGCTGAGCGCTTGGTTGAAGAAGCTTGTCGTATAGAAGAGTCAAAAGGCGTTAAAATTTTTGAGCCGGGCTGCGGCGCAATTCATCGTTGTTTGGCTCATATTGGTAAATTACATCATTAACAGCCTAGTCCGTATGTGATGGTGATTTAAAAATAATCACTTGTTACAAAAAATACGGAAGTTGCTTGACGTGGTCATATAAACATTGTTTAATACGCCCACTTCGGCGTGATAGCTCAGTAGGTAGAGCAACGGATTGAAAATCCGTGTGTCCCCAGTTCGATCCTGGGTCTCGCCACCATTATTTGTGTTTTCAATCCCTGATCCCATCAGGGATTTTTTTTAAGTATAAAAAATACTCAGTTAAATCAAAAACTCAGGATAATTGTTGACTATTGTTCTGAGATGCGGCTTAATACAGGCCAACGGCGTGATAGCTCAGTAGGTAGAGCAACGGATTGAAAATCCGTGTGTCCCCAGTTCGATCCTGGGTCTCGCCACCATATTCGAAAAAGCCTCATACATAACGTATGAGGCTTTTTTCATGCCTATTGTTTATCTGAACAAACCATTTTCTTACTTGTGGGTAAAATGAGATTTATCCACAAGGACACTTACTTATCCCCAAACTCAGTTTATTTTCTGTGTTATGCCAAAATGATAATAAATAAGGCTCTAATCATGTGAACTATCGTTAATTAGACGTTTTCCTAAACATACCGCTTCTACTTCGTAATAGCCGAGTTGTTCATAAAAATTCAGTACATTCAAATTATCTTTACGCACCAATAATTGAAGTTTTGGGCAGCCTCGCGCAATCAGCCGCTTTTCAAGCTGCTGAACAAGGGCTGTAGCTATCCCTAAGCGTTGTTGGTGGGGGTGAACAGCCAAATAATTAATCCAGCCTCTATGGCCGTCATAGCCACCCATAAGCGTACCAATCAGTTGCTCATCTTTAATCGCAACTAGAAACAAATCATCTTGTTGTGAGACTTTTCTAAAAATATCCGTTTCAGGATTATTCCAAGGTCGAGTCAGGCCGCAGCTTTCCCATAAAATGACGACATCTTCCAGATCCGCATTTGTAAATTGACGAATGATAAACATATGGATTTCTACTTTTTGTTTTGATGTACTCAAAAGATAAAATAAAAACTCGGGCTTGAGCAGTGTTTATTAATAATTTACACAAATAAAAAAGCACTCCCTTAGGAGTGCTTTAATTCAACCAGTTATTTAAGCTGATTTTGCAACTGGTGCTGCTTGAAGCATTTGACCAGTTTCTTCGAAGTTTGCATGCCAAGACAACGCTTCACGAAGTAAATGAGGAGTGTGTCCACCTTTAGCACATGCACGATCAAAGTAATCATTTAATGCATCACGATAAAGTGGGTGTACACAATTGTCGATAACAGCGCGAGCGCGTTCACGAGGCGCCAAACCGCGTAAGTCTGCTAAACCTTGTTCTGTCACTAAAATATCAACATCATGTTCACTGTGGTCAACATGGCTCACCATTGGCACGATAGAAGAGATATCGCCGCCTTTAGCAATTGATTTGGTCACAAAGATTGCTAAGTGAGCATTACGAGCGAAGTCACCAGAACCGCCAATACCGTTCATCATTTTTGTGCCACATACGTGAGTTGAGTTCACGTTGCCGTAAATATCAAACTCAAGCGCAGTGTTAATGCCGATTATACCTAAACGGCGAACCAGTTCAGGGTGGTTAGAAATTTCTTGTGGACGAAGTACTAATTTGTCTTTGTAAGCTTCGATATTGCCAAAAACTTTCTCGCCACATTTTGCAGAAAGTGTAATTGAGCTACCAGAAGCAAATTTCATTTTGCCTGCATCAATGAGTTCAAAAGTACAGTCTTGTAATACTTCTGAGTACATGATGAGATCTTCAAAGTCAGAATCTTTTAAGCCAGTTAATACCGCATTTGCAATAGAACCGATACCCGCTTGTAATGGACCAAGGCTCTTTGGTAAGCGACCTTCAGCAACTTCTTTATTAAAGAAAGCAATGAGGTGATTTGCAATGCCTTGAGTTTCATCATCTGGCGGAGTTACCGTTGATGGTGAATCGTGAGTGTCGTTAAATACAATACCGACAATCTTTGCAGGATCGATTTGGATTGCTGATGTACCAATACGCTCATCCACTTTTGTTAATGGAATTGGAGTACGTGTTGGGCGGTAAGTTGGGATGTAGATATCGTGCAAACCTTCAAAGCTTTCGCTTAAAGATGTGTTGATTTCAACAATAACTTTCTCGGCAAAAATAGCGAAACTTGCAGAGTTACCTACAGAAGTTGTTGGAATAATGCCGCCATCTTCAGTAATTGCAATTGCTTCAATTACCGCAACATCAGGACGTTTAAGCTGTTGGTTACGCATTTGTTCAACAGTTTCAGACAAATGTTGATCAATAAACATAACTTCGCCATTGTTAATGGCACGACGTAAAGTGTTGTCCACTTGGAATGGCATACGACGAGATAAAACACCTGCTTCCGTGAGTTGTTTGTCTAAGTCATTACCTAAGCTGGCACCCGTAATTAACGTGATTTTTAACGGATTTTTCTTTGCAAGTTCTACAAGTGCTTGTGGAACAGCTTTAGCTTCACCAGCACGAGTAAAACCACTCATACCTACAGTCATTCCATCTTCGATGAATTGCGCAGCTTGTTCAGCACTGATGACCTTGTCATGAAGAGAAGCTAGGCGAATACGACTTAAAGACATTGGACATCCTCAGAATTGTCAAAACATACGGGATTTTAGCTATGAAAAATTGAAAAGTGCATAGGTGTTAGGCTAAGGTCTAATTTTGTAAATAAATGGTGGTATAAATTATATTTATGGTTTTTATTTAATTGATTTTTATCGCTTTTATTTATCTTTAAAATGAGGCTTTTAATAACCAACTGGTTAAATTAAAAGCGCTCACTCAAAGTTTGTTTTATTTTTTCTAATGGATTGATCGAGCTATTTTCTTCAGGGACTGATTTTGGGATCGGTAAAGAAATAATAACTTCTAAACCGCCTTGTTCACGGTTGTGAATTTGAATTTCACCATGATGAATATCGACAATACGTTTGACAATAGCCAATCCAAGTCCACTCCCTTGGATCGTTCTTGCGGCGTCTCCGCGGACAAAGGGCTGCATTAATTCTTCAATTTGATCTGGTGGAATACCTTCACCATGATCGGCAACAGTAATTAAAATATTTTCATTTTCAACTTTTGCACTGAGATCTATAGGTTCAGCACCATAGCGTTTTGCATTATTAATCAGGTTCGCAATAAGTCGTTTTAAAGAAAGGCTACGTGCCGGAATAATGGGCACATCCTGCATCTCAAATTGAATATCAAGTGGTTTAAATTGCACAACAAGTTCTTGCAAAAGCATATTGATATTGGTGTCTTTCAACTCTTCATCTGAACCATCGCGCATATACGAAATGAACTGATTAAGAATTGCGTCCATATCATCTACGTCATAGACCAGACCTTCACGTAAGAACTCATCAGGTAGCATTTCTGCTGTTAAACGAATACGAGTTAAAGGCGTTCGCAAATCATGAGAGATACCAGCCAACATAATACGTCGTTCACGCTCGGTTTGATCGAGTGTATAGACCATGCGGTTAAAGGCTTGGTTCACCTGTCGAATTTCTAATGGACCATGATTGGTATCTAGGTAAGGCGCTGTCCCTGACTTACTATATTCATTGGCAGCATTTTGCAAACGACGCAAAGGGCGGTTCATTTGTCTGACTAGAATCAAAATAATGATAGCTGATAGTAGAGGAACACCAACGACCCAACCAATTAAAAGTTCAGGACTGTAGTTTGCATAGGTTTTTAAAGGTTCACGAACCCAGTTCCCATGCATTTCAGGTGTTTGAATCCAAATACGTGGGCTAGGCTTAAACTGGAAGTAAACCGTAACATCCTTAGCCCCAATCTCATTTGCCAGTTTTTGTTCGATTTGATTAGTAAAAAACTCAGCAATTACTTTATCGCGGACACTTGGATATTCTTTGGGATTGGTAATGTATTCAATTCCAACCCGATTACGTAACCACTCATCAACATCGACTTCATTTTCGCGATGAAAAATTCGTATATCCGGATTGTTGACGAGCTCGAGTTCAACTGCAAGATAACGCGCGTGTTGTTGAATTTCAGGTAAGTAAAGAGTGCGCCAAAAGAACCATAACGACATAAATAAGCTAAAGAACACCACCAGCAGTACCAGAATAGTGGTACGCATGGCAGCAGAGCGTGGCTTAATTTTGTCGAGAAAACGTTCCCACCGAGTTCGTTTCCGTTCTGAGTAGGTAGCGTAATCAGTAAAGTTTTGTGGCGCGATTGGATCTAAACTCACTCTATTTTATCTCAAACTTATTCCGCACCATCTGGAACAAATACATAACCCACGCCCCATACCGTTTGGATATAACGTGCACGTGCAGGATTATCTTCAATTAAACGACGTAGGCGAGAGACTTGAACGTCAATTGAACGTTCCATTGCACCCCATTCACGGCCACGAGCTAAATTCATGAGTTTATCGCGCGTTAATGGTTCACGTGGGTGTTGTACCAATGCTTTTAATACTGCAAATTCACCAGTCGTTAAGGTAACGATTTGTCCTTCGCGTGTTAGTGTGCGGGTAGACAAGTCTAGAGACCATGGACCAAAGCTTACAACTTCAACTTGTTGGCTTGGAGCACCAGGAACTTCACGAACTTGGCGACGTAATACAGCACGGATACGGGCTAAAAGTTCATTTGGATTAAATGGTTTTGGCAGGTAATCGTCTGCACCAGCTTCAAGACCTGCAATACGGTCTGAATCGCTACCGCGCGCTGTGAGCATGATGATTGGTGTATCAATATTTGATTGGCGTAAACGACGGCAAATACTCAAACCATCTTCAACTGGCAACATAAAGTCGAGTACGATAAGTGAAAATAACTCACGTTGTAATAGACGGTCCATTTGCGAAGCATCGTGGGCAGTTTTTACAACAAAGCCTTTATCTTCCAAAAAACGTTGCAAGAGGGTACGTAAACGCACATCGTCATCGACCACTAAAATACGTTCGACACGATCCGTTTCGTTGTGTACGGTTTCAGGATGTTCAGCAGGTACAACTAAACTCATGATGTACTCCCTTTAAAGTCATAATTTATATATTATTGGGTCGGTGAGGCTTATTGCCAACAAGCCCTCAGTATAATGCTGATGTTCTTGTTAAGACTATGTATCAATTTGCTCAAAATTACAATTTTCAAGGTAGTTTGAAACCAAAAAACAACATCTTAAGCTCATAATTTAGCAAAGACTGATCTAAAAAAACAAATACTTAAATATTTGATAAATTTTTAATAATTAAATAGTAATAACTAATTGTTTCAAATAAGTTATTTTAGGTAAACCAAGTTGGTTGTTATAAAGCTTTTAATTGTTGAAGTAAGCAGATGGTTGGGTTGGTTAAAAGATTGGACGAATAAAACCTTGTTGAATCGCTATGTTTTTAGCTTTTGAGGAATGTATCAATATGATCATTTTCTCATAATTTATAATAAAATTTTGTCACTTTCATGACATAAGGTCTACGTTTATATTTTATAAAGATTAAAAAACAGAGCTCAGCCTCAACTTTTTCATAGTTGAACTCCTGTTTTTATGTGCTCTAGTAGTCGTAAAAACTATAAATATTCAGAGTCAATACAAAAAAACGTTTTGAATACGCAAACAAGTGTGGATTTTATGGGCTTGGTCTTTATAATCAGTGCTTTTAAACTTTATCCTTGTGGGATCAAACACGATGACTGACTTAGTTCAGCAGTTGGCAAGTGAGCTTGCCGTACGTCCAAACCAAGTAGAAGCTGCCATCCGCTTAATTGATGAAGGTGCCAGTGTTCCATTTATTGCCCGTTACCGTAAAGAAGTAACACAAGGTTTAGATGATACGCAGTTACGCCAATTAGATACTCGTTTAGCGTATTTACGTGATTTATATGAGCGCCGTGAAAAGGTTATTCAGTCATTGCAAGAACAGAATAAATTGAGTGATGACTTGTTGGCGCGGGTGAATGCAGCCGAAACAAAAAATGCTTTAGAAGAAATTTATGCACCGTATCGCCCTAAGCGTACAAGTAAATCTTTTAAAGCAAAAGAAGCAGGTTTAGGACCAATTGCTGAAAAAATTATTGCAGAACAAGTTGACCCGACAGAAGCATTGGCTGGATTCAGTCATGAAGACTATCCAGACGTTGAGAGTCAGTTAGATGCGATTCAGCATATTTTGATTGATGACTGGGCACAAAATATTTCACTTACTACAGAATTAAAAACAACTTTTGCAAAAACTGCGGTTTTAAAAAGTGCAGTTGCATCTGAAGAAAAGAAAGAAGTTGGTAAAAAATTCCGTGATTACTTTGAGTTCTCCGAAGGTCTAAACAAATTACCTTCACATCGTTTATTAGCGATGTTACGTGGTCGTCAAGAAAACGTATTGGGTTTGAAAGTAGATGGTGAAGATGATGCGCCATTGGCACGTATTGAAACTGAATACAACCTTGAGCAAATTCAACCTCAAGCACGTCAGGATTTCTTAAAGCAAACTGCAAAATTATTCTGGTTAGGCAAGATTCGTCCTCAAATCGAACATTCATTATTAACAGAAAAGCGTCTTACTGCTGAAGCAGAAGCAATGCAAGTATTTGCTGAAAATCTTCGTCATTTATTATTGTCAGCGCCAGCAGGCAGCCGTACGACTTTGGGTGTTGACCCTGGTATTCGTACAGGTGTGAAACTAGCAGTGATCAGCGATGCAGGTGATGTACTTGCTCACAGCACGATTTATCCATTTGCACCTAAAGATGATAAAGAAGGTTCAATTGCTGAACTTGCACGTCTATGCCGTGAATATAACGTAGAGCTCATTGCAATTGGTAATGGTACAGCTAGCCGTGAAACAGAAGCTGTTGTTGCTGAAATGATGGCTGCGAATACTGATCTGAATTTAACACGAATCACTGTAAGTGAAGCGGGTGCATCTGTTTACTCTGCAAGTGAACTTGCATCGGCGGAACTTCCAGAGCTTGACGTTTCAATTCGTGGTGCAGTTTCTATTGCTCGCCGTTTACAAGATCCACTTGCTGAACTTGTTAAGATTGATCCGAAATCAATTGGTGTGGGTCAATATCAACACGATGTGAACCAGACTGGTTTGGCAAAAACACTTGATGCAGTGGTAGAAGACTGTGTGAATGCTGTAGGTGTTGATGTAAATACCGCTTCACCAGCAATCTTGGCTTATATTGCTGGTTTAAACAAAGCAATTGCTCAACAGATTGTTGAATACCGCAAAGAGCATGGCCGTTTTGACAATCGTCAAGCGTTGAAAAGCGTACCGCGTTTAGGTGATCGTACTTTTGAACAAGCAGCTGGTTTCTTACGTATTCAAAATGGTTCTGAACCTTTAGATGCTTCTTCAGTTCACCCTGAAAGTTATGGCCTTGTTGAGAAAATTGTTGCAGCAAAAGCAACTACTGTTAAAGACATCATCGGTAATACTGAAATCATTCGCCAAGTAAAAGCTGATGAATTTGTTGATGACAAATTTGGTTTACCAACAATTCAAGATGTTTTAGCTGAACTTGAAAAACCAGGTCGTGACCCACGTCCAGAGTTCCGTACTGCTAAATTCCGTGAAGATATTACTGAAGTTGGTCAATTGACAGAAGGTATGCAACTTGAAGGTGTGATCACTAATGTCACAAACTTTGGTGCCTTTGTTGATATTGGTGTGCATCAGGATGGTTTAGTTCATATTTCTGAACTTGCAAATGAATTTGTATCTGATCCACATAAAGTTGTAAAACCGGGCCAGATTGTACAAGTACGTGTTATGCAGGTTGATGTTGAACGTAACCGCGTCAACTTAAGTATGCGTGCTGAAGGTTCTGCACCTGTAAAAGCTCAGCGTCCACCACGCCGTGAACAAAATACAGAGCAACGTTTTGAACGTAAGCCTCAAGGTAAACGTCCTCAACCGCGTAAAGATCAAACTGAACGTCCTCAGCGCGCCAAGCAAGAGAAACCTCAAGAACAAAAAATTGGTGGTTTAGGTGCGTTGTTGCTACAAGCAGGGATTAAAGGCTCTAAATAAGCGTCTTTAATTAATAAAAAGGCCTCCAATCGGGGGCTTTTTTATTGGCGAATCATTATTTCTAATCGGTATGAAAGAGCGATTAAGGAAAAAATCGCAGTCGTAAAGATGAGGTGAATCTTAAGATCAACAAATCGTTGTTAAATACACAATTAAATATACAACGTTATAGCATAACTAAACTTTAATGATATTCAGTTGTTCGACATCATCAACCGAGCCTTGAAGCATTTACTCACTTTCAGGCTGTAATAGTACAACTTTGCTTATTTCTTTTTATTATAAATGGTTGTTTTATGTCGGTTTTAAACCTGAAAAATAGATTTCATTTAAAAGACCTCTTATCTGGAGTCGTCGTATTCCTTGTGGCATTACCGCTGTGCTTGGGTATCGCTTTAGCCTCAGGTGCTCCCATCATCTCAGGTATTATTGCAGGTATTGTGGGCGGTATTATCGTAGGTTTGCTAAGTGGTTCCCACATTAGCGTTGCAGGCCCAGCGGCAGGGCTGACTGCCGTCATTCTTGTACAGTTAGAACAACTAGGCGGCAATTATGCCGCCTTTTTATTATGTATTATTTTTGCTGGTGTCCTGCAAATTCTATTTGGCTTATTCAAGTTAGGTTTTTTTGCCAACTTTATTCCAAATAATGTCATCTTAGGATTACTAGCCGCTATTGGTGTCATCCTGATTGCGACACAATTGCCTTATCTGTTTGGACTTTCTGATTTTTCATTGAAACAGGTTTGGACATCAACCCCAGATGCATTTCTACAGCGTTTTGATGGCGGAGCTGCACTGATTGGTTTGCTCAGTTTATTCTTAATTTTAGCGTGGGATAGTAGCCCCCTCAAAAAACTAGCTTTACCTTCGGCATTGATTGCGGTTGTGCTCGCAGCAGTTTTAAATTTTGTTTTAGTGAGTATTGGCTCTGCATGGGCAGTGCAAATTGATAATCTCATTCAGTTACCGAATATCTTACAAGCACCTGAAGATGTATTAATTTTTCCTGATTTTAGCTATTTAGCTGAGCCTATGATTTACACAGGGGCAATTACTCTGGCTGTCGTGGCATCTTTAGAAACATTATTGAATCTGGAAGCTGCAGATAAAATCGATCCTCAAAAACGCTCTTCTCCTCCTAACCGTGAACTCTGGGCACAAGGTACAGGTAACATCATTTCTGGCTTAATTGGTGGAATGCCGGTGACCTCAGTGATTGTACGTAGTTCGGTAAATGCAAATACAGGTGCGCGTAGCAAATGCTCTACTATTATTCATGGTGTATTGTTGCTGCTAGCGGTTTTGTTCTTCGTGCCATTAATGAACATGATTCCTCTATCTGCATTGGCTGCGATCTTAATCGTGACAGGTTTTAAGCTGACCCATCCAAAACTCTTTAAACAGCTTTATCAAAAAGGTTGGAAACAGTTCTTACCTTTTATTATTACCTTGGTTGCAATTTTACTGACCGATCTTTTAATGGGAATTTTAATTGGTCTGTTCACCAGTAGTGCTTTTATTCTCTATGGTAACTTTAATAAAGGTATTCGTGTTTATAGAGAGAAGCGCTTGCATGGCGTAGTGACTCGTATTGAACTCCCATCACAAGTAACCTTTCTTAATCGTTCTGCGCTTATTTCAGCATTGGAACATGTGCATAAACATCAGCAACTCATTATTGACGCGACTCAATGTGATTCGATCGATCCTGATATCTATCAAGTTATTCAAGATTATCAAAGTGAAACGGCCATTAAACGCCAAGTAAATCTTAAACTGGTCGGGTTCAAACAGCACTATCAAGACGTTGATGATGCAGTACTTGATATTGATATTAGTACACATGATTTGCAACAAAAGCTGAGTCCTCAACAGGTCGTCAACTTACTTAAAGAAGGGAACGAACGTTTTGTAAAAAATGAACGTCTACAACGAGATATTTATCGACAAATTCGTGTTACTGCAGATGAAGGGCAGCATCCGATCGCAGCAGTGCTTGGTTGTATGGATTCACGTGCACCTACCGAAATGATTTTTGATGTGGGTATTGGTGATCTGTTTAGCTTACGAATTGCAGGTAATATTGCTGGGCAAAAAGTACTGGGTTCTCTTGAGTTTGCTTGTCAGGCTAAAGGTTCTAAAGTAATTGTGGTTTTAGGACATACAGATTGCGGTGCTGTGACGAGTGCATGCCAATTGCGTCTAGAACAAAAGCAAGTGTCTGATGTAAAGGAAATGCCACACATTCAATATGTGCTTGGGCCATTAATGCATTCGGTTGATAGCGTATATGACATTATGCAGCCACGTGAATTAGGTAATGCTTTTATTAGCCAAGTGACCGCAATGAATGTTCACTACAACATCCAGTACATTATTAATAACAGTAGTGTGCTCAAAGATATGGTTGAGAGAGGTGACATTGTAGTGGTGGGTGCAATTTACGATGTAAAAACAGGGCATGTTCAGTTTCTTGACTAATAAGCTCTTTAATTAAAAAAAGCGCCTTATTTGAGGCGCTTTTTTTACTATGGCATCAACTCAAAATTACCAGTGTTCACCTGGGAAGATTCGTGCATAAGCTTTTTGTGCCCAGTTTAATTTCTCGGTTTTTTCACCTTTTGCGGCATCTGAACTTGGGAATAACCGGAAACCAATCGACATAAACATATTGTTAATGCCCGGTGCAACGGAATATGTCATTGAAGCTAAGCGGCCTAAGTTAGTTGCCATACGTTTCGGGCGTTTCACAATTGCATAAGCAATTAAGTCAGCAGCCTGCTCAGGTGAAAGTGTTGGTACATATTTATAAATTTTAGTCGGTGCAATCATTGGGGTACGAACTAATGGCATATAAATTGAAGTAATCGCGATTTTGTGCGCATGAACTTCAGCCGATAGACAGCGGCTAAATGCATCAAGCGCTGCTTTAGATGCAACATAAGCAGAAAAGCGAGTCGCATTTGCTAACACACCAATCGAGCTAATATTAATAATTTGCCCATCTTTACGCTGAATCATATGCGGCAAAATATTAAGAACTAGGCGTACTGCGCCAAAATAATTTAATTGCATGGTGCGTTCAAAGTCATGAAAACGATCATAAGACTCATGTACGGCACGGCGAATAGAGCGGCCTGCGTTATTAATTAAAATATCAATGTGATCAACGGTTGCTAGAATTTCTTTAGACACTTGATCAATCATGTCCATATCGTTGAGATCACACGGGAAAATTGATGCCTTACCGCCACGACTTTCAATATCTGCTTTCACTTCTTCCAAAGTTTCTTGAGTACGGGCAACCAGTAAAACATGGGCACCAGCATCAGCAAGCTTATTTGAAATCGTTAATCCGATTCCACTCGAGGCGCCTGTCACTAAAATGACTTTATCTTGTACCTTTTCCTGGAACAGAGCTTCTAATTTTTTATTCACAGCATTTTACCTAAGTAGGGGCAGGGATTATTTATTCCGGTATGTAATTTTTATTTTTTACAACCGTAGGTTCATCCAAATGAACTCATAAATATGGCTATTATCTTAATAGATGTTTAAAAATTGTCTAGTCTGTAAATATATGAAATTTAACAATTTATTTAGAGTAAAAACTCTAAAGTGGAGGTTGGAATATTTCATTCTTTATCCTAATCTTCTGAATAATATGATAATTGTTTAATACATTTTTATTGGCTAAAGAATAAACAGTAAGGTTATGGCTTAATAATGGCAAGAACGATAATTGAAATAGTACAGATAAAGATAATCAGTGTTGCCTGTTTTTTTCTAACATTTATACCATTTGCGATTTGTCGTAAAAGTTTAGCTTGAAAGCCATGGATAGCTGCCAAAATAAGTACAAATACAATTTTTGCAGGTAGCCATTTAGAGCTAAACCATTGGCCGTTAATTGCTAATATTAAACCAGACGCAAAAGTAATGAAGAGAGCTGGGGTCGTCATAATTTGATCCCATCGGTACTCACGCTCAGCCCAGATAGGAATACGTATATTCTCGTTAATATCAAACTCTATTTTAAGTGACATCGAAGCGGTAAGAACGCCACTTATAAAAATGGTCATTGAGACTATATGTATAGCTTTTAGCCATGGGCTTAAGGTTGTAAAAAGCTCTATCATGATGATTGAGCTTCATCTAACTTAGCTATTTTATTTTTTATAAATGATAAATTGAAGTAAACACCGAACGGGATGAGCGTAATCACTACTAATCTTAATATTTCTAATGGTGTCCATTTACTATCAGCTATGGTTTGTACTGCGAACCAGATATAAGTAAAAAAAGTAAGTCCGTGGATAGGCCCCATAAAATGAACACCTGTATCCCATCCATTAAAATATTTTAAAGGTACTGCAACAGCAACCAATAGCAGTAGAGAAACTGTCTCTAATAATGAAAAAAATTTCAATTTTTGAAATTGAGTAATATTGTGTGCCTTCGGATTAGCCATATTTATTGATCCGTATTTAGCCCATTTGAAGATTTAATTTATCGATACTAAGAATGGGGGGGAGATAACTATTCATTCTATATTTTGAAAATAGACAAGCTGAGCTGAGGGAATAGTTTTTCCATTCATAGTTTTGACATAAAAATTACTACGGGTAATTCTGTCAGTATTAACCTATTGTTATGAGTGGCAGGAATGACAATAATCGTTCATTTACTGCCAATTTGATATCTGCCAAAATAAGAAAAGTTTATTAATAGAGCCTTTATCCATGCATACGATAGCTATTCTTGCTTTGCATGATTTCATCCCATTTGACTTGGGTATTCCATGTGAGGCCTTTGGCTTCGTACGGTTATTAAATGGTGAGGCGGGGTACTGTGTAAAAGTTTGTGGTGAAGCAGAGCATGTAAATACAGGGGCATTTACACTTCATGCACATTTTGGGCTTGATCATCTTATTGATGCAGACACTATTATTATTCCCGGTATTAAAGATCCTAAAAAGACTCTTAAACCCAAGGTACTGACAGCCATTCTCAAAGCGTGGAAAAAAGGAGCAAGAATTGCTTCAATTTGTTCCGGGGCATTTGTTCTAGCAGAAACCGGACTTCTTGATGGATATCGAGCTACAACCCATTGGGTTCTTGCAGAGGAGTTGGCTCTTCGATACCCCAAGATCAAGGTCGACCCAAATGTACTGTTCATTGATGAAGGACGTCTTATAACTTCAGCCGGAGCCTCATCTGGACTGGATATGTGTTTACATCTTGTGCGTCGGGATTATGGTCAAACAGTGGCTGCTCATGCTGCAAAGCTTGCCGTAGCTCCCTTAAATCGTGAGGGAGGGCAAGCACAGTTTATTCAACATGAATTACCAGAGACTCGTGATAGTTTGGCTCCAGTACTGGAATGGGTGAGGGCACATTTGAATGAAGAAATTGATATTAAATTACTTGCTTATAAAGCAAATATGAGCCCAAGAACATTCGCACGACGTTTCCGCGATCAGATTGGAACTACACCATTACAGTGGCTGCTTACCATGCGTATACAACGGGCTCAAGAGTTACTGGAGACATCCTCACAATCCATTGAAGACATTGCTTTAAGCTGTGGTTTTAATTCTCCTGTCACTTTCCGGACTCGGTTTAGAAATTGTGTAGGGCTTAGTCCTAGCACCTATCGGACTAGATTTATTTCTCATTCTTTGCTTTGAATTATCTGTCTTGTGCGAATGGATCAAATTATTATTGTCGATGAATGCAGACTTCATCTGAATTTGAATAAAGGTAAATAAAAAAGCCTCTATTTTCAGAGGCTTGTTGAGTGGTTTAAAAGTTATACAGCTGAAAGTGCTTGGTCTAAATCGGCAATTAAGTCATCAATATGCTCAATTCCAATTGAAAGACGTACCATATCTTCGCTTACACCAGCAGATTTAAGTTCTTGTTCATTGAGCTGGCGATGAGTCGTCGTTGCAGGATGACACGCCAAACTTTTTGCATCACCAATATTTACGAGACGAGTAAATAATTGAAGAGCATCGATGAATCGAGTGCCGCCTTCGAGACCATCTTGTACGCCGAAAGATAAAATTGCAGAAGGTTTACCTTTTACATATTTTTGAGCAAGCTGATGCTGTGGATGATCTTTTAGACCTGCGTAATTGACCCATTTTACTTTCGGATGGTTTTGCAAATATTCCGCAATTTTCTGAGCATTTTCAGTATGACGTTCAATGCGTAAGTTTAGAGTTTCGAGACCCTGTAAAATTAAAAAAACACTGAGCGGGCTAATAGCTGCGCCTGTATTGCGTAATGGCACAACGCGAGCTCGTGCTATATAGGCAGCCTCACCTAAAGCTTCGACATAATTAACCCCGTGATAGCTTGGGTCTGGTGTATTCAAAACTTTAAAACGTTCTGGATATTTACCCCAAGGGAATTTACCGCTATCTACAATTGCTCCACCAATGCTATTGCCGTGTCCACCGATATATTTAGTAAGTGAATGAATGACGATATCGGCACCATATTCAAATGGTTTTAATAAAGCAGGGGTGGCAACGGTGTTATCGACAATGACGGGTACACCATATTCATGTGCGATTTTTGAAATTTCTTCTAAATCGATGATATTTCCGAGCGGGTTACCAATTGACTCAACAAAAACAAGTTTAGTTTTATCATCAATTAAATTACGTAAGCTTTCAGGTTTTTGATAATCAAAAAAGCGAACTTCAATGCCTTGTTTTGGTAAGGTATGGGCAAATAGATTATACGTTCCGCCATATAAAGTTGAGACTGAAGCAATATTGTCTCCAGCTTCGGTAATCGTCTGAATTGAGTAAGTAATTGCTGCCATTCCAGAAGCTAGAGCTAAAGCACCAATTCCACCTTCGAGTGCAGCAAGGCGTTGCTCAAGTACAGCAGTGGTCGGGTTCATAATACGGGTATAAATATTACCCTGAACTTTTAAATCAAAAAGATCGGCACCGTGTTGTGTGTTATCAAATGCATAAGAAGTAGTTTGATAAATAGGAACCGCCACAGCTTTTGTGGTTGCTTCTGGTGAATAACCGGCATGGATTGCTAAGGTTTCATCTTTATAAGTCATGATTACTTCATCTTCGTGAGTTAAATATTGAGCGAGTCTAGCCTAAAATTCATATTGAAAATTGCAGAAATTCTGGTTTGTTTTCTAATTTTAGGAATAAAGATAGAAAAATATACGCTGAAACACTGTATAAATCTTATACATAAACATTTTGCAACTTATTGAAAAAGAAAATTGTTTGATAAATCCGTACGATGGAAATCATAACTTCAAGTCAATGAGGTTTTCAGCGTATAATACGCGCGATTATTTATCGCTTATGCGATGTATTGGTTTTTCAATTGAGGAGTCCTGCGTGGCCCAATATATTTATACGATGAACCGAGTGTCTAAAATGGTTCCGCCAAAGCGCGAAATCTTAAAAGACATCTCTTTATCATTTTTCCCGGGTGCCAAAATTGGTGTACTCGGTTTGAACGGTGCAGGTAAATCTACCCTGCTTCGTATTATGGCTGGCGTAGATAAAGATTTCTCTGGTGAAGCTCGTGCACAACCTGGAATTAAAATCGGCTATTTAGAGCAAGAACCACCGCTAGATCCGACAAAAGACGTTCGTGGTAACGTTGAAGATGGCGTGCGTGAAGCTTTAGATGCATTAGAACGTCTTGATCAGGTTTTTGCAGAATATGCAGACCCAGATGCAGATTTTGATGCACTTGCAAAAGAGCAGGAAAAATTAGAATCAATTATCCATGCTTGGGATGCGCACAACCTAAATAACCAGCTTGAAATTGCTGCGGATGCATTGAATCTTCCAGCTTGGGATGCAGACGTAACATTACTTTCTGGTGGTGAGCGTCGTCGTGTTGCACTTTGCCGTTTATTGCTTTCGAAACCAGATATGTTACTTCTGGACGAACCGACTAACCATTTAGATGCAGAATCTGTAACTTGGTTAGAACGTTTCTTGAAAGATTTCCCAGGCACTATCGTTGCGATTACGCATGACCGTTATTTCTTGGATAACGTGGCTGAGTGGATTCTTGAACTTGACCGTGGTATGGGTATTCCTTATCAAGGAAACTATTCTTCTTGGTTAGAACAAAAGAATGCGCGTTTAGAACAAGAGCAGAAACAAGAAGAATCTTTTGCTAAAGCATTGAAAAAAGAACTTGAATGGGTTCGTTCAAATGCGAAAGGTCAGCAAAAGAAAAACAAAGCACGTATGGAACGTTTTGAAGAGCTTAACTCTAAAGAATTCCAACAACGTAATGAAACGTCTGAAATCTATATTCCACCTGGCCCGCGTTTGGGTAACAAAGTTGTGGAAGTTGAAGGTATCAGTAAATCATTCGATGGCCGCTTGTTGTACGAAAACTTAACATTTACCGTACCTCCAACAGCGATTGTTGGTATCGTTGGTCCAAACGGTGCGGGTAAAACTACTTTATTCCGTATGATGACTGGTGAACAGCAACCTGATACAGGTACTGTGACCTTAGGTGAGTCAGTTAAAGTGGCTTATGTTGGTCAGATTCGTGACACTCTAGATAATAATAAAACTGTTTGGGAAGAAGTTTCTGGCGGTTTAGATATCTTAAAAATTGGTGATTACGAAATCGCGTCACGTGCTTACATTGGCCGTTTTAACTTTAAAGGTCAAGATCAGCAAAAACGTGTAGGTGAATTGTCTGGTGGTGAACGTAACCGTTTACAACTTGCGAAGATCTTGCAGATGGGTGCAAACGTGATCTTGCTGGATGAGCCATCGAACGATTTGGATATTGAAACTTTACGTGCGCTTGAGGATGCAATTCTTGTATTCCCAGGTACGGTAATGGTGGTATCGCATGACCGTTGGTTCCTTGACCGTATTGCGACACATATCTTGTCATTTGAAAATGAACAGCCAGAATTCTACGCAGGTAACTATGCAGAATACGAAGCATATCGTCAGTCACGTTTAGGTGACGACGCTGTTCAAAAACGTACGAAATACAAAAAAATTAGCGGTTAATTTCTGCTAATTGAAAAAACCAGCCTAAGGGCTGGTTTTTTTTATTTTCTATCAAAACCTTAAGAAATAAAAAATTAAAATTCCATAAAGTGATTGAATTTATACTTATATTTTTGATTTATTAAGATTAATATTGCGGCTTAATTTATTAAAAGGTAAATAAACCTTTCTGGAAAATCATGAAAAAATTCAAACTTTATACTATTGCTTTAGGGGTAGCTGTTGCTACACAACTTACTGGATGTCTTTCAGTAAAATCTTATGTTGATCCTGCTTATAAGTCTCTTTCCTATTCAGATATTAAAAAACCAGCTCAACCTATTCCAGTGGTTTTAACTACTGAATTTCAGCGAAATGGAGCCGTTGTTCCAAAAGCTGGTAAAGAACTGCAATCAGCAGTTGAGCGTAGTCTAAGAGCAACAGGCGTATTTTCTCCAACAGCCCAAGCGAATGGCGAGAAGCAAGCAAAATTACATTTAACCGCGAATAATGTGGCTGATTTAGGTGAGGCTGCGGGCAAAGGCGTTCTAACGGGTTTGACTTTTGGTGCTGTTGGTAATGCGATTGCTGATAAATATGAGTTTAAATTTAATTATATTGATGCTCAAGGTAAAGAAGTATCTGAGCGTTACCCACATATGATTTTAACAACAGTAGGAAACAAAAAAGCGCCTATTGAAAATGTGCAACCAATGTCGATTAATGAAGCATTTAATAAAGTTGTTGATGATGTTGTGATTCGTTTTTCTTCTGATTTACAAAAACAGCAATAAACATCTAGTTCAAGTACACAAGCTATTTTTGTGACATATTGCCAGTTAATTTTAAAAACCAGCCTTAGGGCTGGTTTTTTGTTTTAAGAGTGAAAGATCTTACTTATTAAAGTCACCATGTAAATCTGACCATATTAATGATGGAGCTACCGTAATCACATCAAAGGTCATTGCTAAAGGGTATAACGCCATACGTGTTGCACGTTTAAATGGGTGTTTCTTGGTTATCTCATCTTTTTGCTGTAAAGCGACTGAGTAGGGAGTAGGCATGGCTTGTTGAATTTTTTGTGTGCTTGGAGCTTTATAAATTTGTCCTTTAAAAGGAAGAAAGGCGTACGGATATAAAACTTCTTTTTGATTTTCCATCACGACAAAATGATTTTTAAATCCCAAGTTTTTTAAATTTTCTTTTTGTTGATCAGAAAGTACTGATAGAGGAGTTTTATATTGAAATTGAAGTTCTCCGTGAAAATGGGTGGGATCATCCATTTCAAGGACAAGAGGTGATGAAATATTCAAAGTTCTCTGTTCTGCTGGAATATTTTTAATAATATTAAGAAATTTAGAACTCCCTTCTGTCATCCAATAATTATAATCTTGACCAATAAACACAAGGCCTTGTTCTTGCTCATTTTTAACTGCTTGGCCTAATGCAATAATTTGATCGGTTTTTAAAACGGTTGTTTTAATTTCAGTTGTTTCATTTGGTAAAGCGGTGGACAACATATTGGTCGCGCAGCCCGTTAAGCCCAGACAAATTGTTAATATAGATATAGAAAAAAGCTTGTACATAAAGGTTACTCAAAAGAAATTATTTTTGTCTCGTATAGAGTGAGATAAGTTCTAAATTAAAAAACGGAGATTTATGAATCGAGGTTTTGTAATTTTATTACATGCCTAGAGCCTGTTATAGTGCCTTTGTTCAACTTTTTAGTTTCATGGTGTGCTTTTGCCACGTTCCGCAATTTTTATGTCCATCTTGTTTAGTTTGCTTATATTCCAGAGTTTATGGAATGTAGCAGCTGCATTTTGTGCGCATGAAAATCAGGAAAAAGCATTGCATCATTTCGGGCATCACGCAGCTTTAGATGTATATCAACCTTCACATCAAGCTCATACTGAACAGAAAGATGCCGGAAACGCATCTCATAAAGCGCCTTTAAGTTTGCAAGATCATCATGATCATTTGCCTTCATGTTTTCATGTGGTGATGACTGAAGTTGCAAAGCAAGCTGAAGCACCTGTTGTGCATGTGCAGGAACTCTCACAAATTTATCACTGGTCTAATTCTTACCAGTCACCCCATCTTACTGCTTTAAAACCTCCTCCTGTTTTTACCCCGCTATAGGTGGGGTAGCCAAAACAAGCCCACCGCATCTCTTATTTATTGCGGGGCAAAAAACATGTCTTCTATTTTTTCAACTCGAGTGAGTTCTACTTCTCACTTAGAGAGTAACGTTAAGATAACGTTAAAAAAGGTTTTAACAATCTCAAGCCTATCTGTTGCCATGCTATTGGTTGGACAAGTAGCGATGGCTCAGTCTGAGATTCAACAAGAACGTTATATTCAAAAAGCAGCCTTTACTTTTGACCAAGCCTTAGAGCAGGTACAAAAATATCAAAGTCAGCAAGGTGTTTGGCAAGCGCAACAGCAAATGGCTGAGGCCAATTTAAAGCAAAGTCGTTTATGGGCCAACGCAAGTCTTTCCATTGAACAAACTGGCTTCCAAAGTGATCAAGAAAAAGAACTCGCGATAGGTATTTCTCAGCCTTTAGACATTTTCGGGCAGCGCAAGGCTACGCAAAACTTGGCAAAAGTGGAAATATCAAAAATTGATTTGGCTGAGCAGCGTTATCAAGCTGAGCTTGGATTAATCGTTAAATATTTCTGGTCACAAGTGGCTTTGCTTGAGCTTGAAAAGTCTCTTATTGCAGAGCAGCTAGAAGTCAGCCAAGAAAATTTGTTGGCATCGGAAAAGCGTTATCAAGCAGGAAGTATTGCGCAAGTTGATGTAGACCGAGTGCGGATGTCTCACTTGGAAAATCAGCGTTTATATCAACAAGTCGATTTAAAACTTCAAGTTGCGAAACAACAATTAGTGAACTTATGGGGAGGTGGTTCAAGTCAGTTTCAGCTATTCCAAAGTCCAAATCAGTTATGGGCATTGGCAGCGAATCTAGAACCAAGCCAAGATGCGCAAAATAATTTATTAGAGCGTTCTTTCCAGCTAGATGCTCTTGCGCAGCAAGCGAATATTCAACAGCTTAAAGCAAAAGCAAGACCACAACCTACTGTAACTTTGGGTGTTAATAACACTCGTTCTCCAGAACAGAGTACAGATAACCAAATTCGTTTAGGTGTAGAAATTCCTTTAAATCTTTTTAATCGCCAGCAATACGGAATCAAGATTGCTCAGGCCAAACAAGAGCTATCTCAACGTCAGCAAAGCTTTTATCGACAGCAAAATCAGGTTGATATTGAAACCCTAATATCAGAGTTAAAAGGTTTACGCATCCAGTTTAAACAACTGAATGATCAGCAAGTTCCTCTTGCTATTCAAGTTCAGCAAAAAACATTGCAAGGTTTCCGTTTGGGTAAGTTCGCCGTTACTGATGTTCAGCAAGCCTCCATGCAATTGCAAGACGTGCGCTTACGTAAAGTCGAGCTATTAAAACAAGCTTGGCAAAATTCAATTGAAATTCAAAGTTTACGTCTTGGGTTAGAACCAGAACAAATCATGGCGAAAGATGCCTTAATGCAACTCAATCAACGTGCTTGGCAACAAAGTCAAACATTCCCAACTCAGACAGGAGAATAATAATGTCGACAAATTTAAAGAAAAATTCTCAATGGCTCTGGGTCGGGGTGATTGCTGCAATCACTGCACTATTAATTGGTTTACTGGTTTTAAATTTAAAAAATAAATCTAATTCTTCTGAAGCATCGGAAGGTCACGGGCATGCTGAAGAAGAGGGTGAAGAACACCATGAAGAAGGTGAAAAACCACTGCTACTCACTGCTCAGCAAATGCAGGAACAAAATTTAAAAATTGAACAAGCTGAACTAGGTGAAGTTCCTCAACTTCAAACTTATCCAGCCAAACTGGTTGTGAATACAGACCGACAAGCCCATGTCTCACCAAGTTTTAGTGGTCGTGTCGAAGCGGTATATGTTGAATTGGGGCAACAGGTTAAAAAAGGTCAGGCTCTTGCAAGTTTATTGGTTCCAGATTTAGTCGATCAACAAGCCAATTTGCAAATTGCCCAGTCTAATCTTGATTTAGCGCGTCAGGACTATGAACGTGAGCGTAGCTTATGGTCTCAAGGAATTTCTGCCAAACAAGATTATCAACGAGCTTATAACGCTTACCAACAGGCCCAAATTCAAGTGAAAGCAGCTCGTTCGCGCTTAAGTGCTTTCGGGGCGGGTTCGGGCTCAGGAGGACGCTATACCTTAACGGCGCCAATTGCTGGGATGGTGAGTAATAAAGATATTGTGGTGGGTGAAAACGTACAGCTAGCAGACCAACTTTTTATTATTAATCAGCTTGATCAGTTGTGGCTGGAGTTTATTTTACCAAGCACCGCAAATCTGAATTTACAGCCAAATCAGCAGATTGAATTTAAATCTTTACAAACTGGGAATGCATTTAAGGCTCAAGTTCAGAGTTTAACAACTGAAGCTGATGCTCAAACGGGGCGTTTACAAGTACGTGCCAAGGTCTTGGCAAATAGTAGTGAGTTGCGTCCAAACTTAATGGTTAATGTTGAGCTGAATTCTTCAGGCACAACGCAAAAAGTGACCCGTGTAAAAGCTCAGGCGATTCAACAAGTCGAAGGTAAAGACGTTATCTTTACCCCAAAAATGGTGAAAACAGGCTTTGAGTTTGAACCTGTCACTGTGCAGTTGGGGCAACGTTCTAAAGATGGTCAGTGGGTCGAAATTGTAAAAGGTATTAATCCAAGCCAGCGCTATGTGGCAGAAGGTAGCTTCTTGCTGAAATCCGAACTGGAAAAGGGTGAGGCGGAGCATGGACATTAATAAACCTGAGCTACCCAAACCAGAAGGGTTGTTTGATAGAGTTATTCAGTTTGCTATTCAAAATGCCATTTGGGTCATGCTATTTGTACTGACTTGGATTGGAGTTGGGATCTGGAGTTATCAAAAGCTTCCTATTGATGCAGTTCCAGATATTACTAATACGCAGGTCCAGATTAATACTCAAGCCAATGGTTATACCGCGTTAGAGGTTGAACAGCGGATTACCTATCCGATTGAAAATGCGATGGCTGGAATTCCAAATCTGGAACAAACCCGCTCTATTTCACGTTATGGGCTTTCCCAAGTCACCATCATTTTTAAAGATGGAACCGATATTTATTGGGCAAGACAACTGATTAACCAGCGTTTACAAGAGGCGGATGGGCAACTGCCTGAATCAGTCGATCCAGTCATGTCTCCTGTTTCTACAGGTTTAGGTGAAATTTACCAATGGGTCGTAAAAGCAAAATCTGGTGCTAAAAAAGCAGATGGCACGGCCTATACAGCCATGGATTTACGTGAAATTCAGGACTGGATTGTACGTCCTCAATTGCAGCGTGTGAAAGGCGTAGCCGAAATTAACAGTATTGGTGGCTACAATAAAACTTATATTGTGTCGCCTGATTTAAAACGTTTGCAGCAGCTTCAGATTTCAATCAATGAATTTCAAACTGCTCTGCAAGAAAATAATGAAAATCGCGGTGCGGGTTTTATTGAAGAAAACGGAGAGCAACTCACCGTTCGTGTGCCCGGTATGCTAAGTAGTGTTGGAGATATTCAAAATATTACTGTAAGTACCAAAAATGGTTTACCAATTCGCGTAGCCGATGTGGCGAATGTCTCTATTGGGCATGATTTAAGAACAGGAGCTGCAACTTACAACGGTGAGGAAACGGTTCTTGGCATTGCCATGATGATGATGGGAGAAAATAGCCGTACTGTTGCTCAGGCGGTTGATACCAAAATTAAGGAAATTCAGCCTACATTACCTAAAGGTGTAGAAATCGAAACGGTTTATGACCGAACGAGTTTAGTAAACAAAGCAATTGCAACCGTACAGAAGAACCTTGTTGAAGGTGCAATTCTGGTTATTGTGATTTTGTTTATTTTCCTAGGAAATTTTCGAGCTGCTTTAATCACAGCCTGCGTTATTCCACTCTCGATGTTATTTACCCTGACAGGTATGGCTGAACAAAACATTAGTGCCAACCTCATGAGCTTAGGAGCGCTTGATTTCGGGATTATTGTAGATGGTGCAGTTGTTATAGTAGAAAACTGTATTCGACGTCTAGCAGAAGCACAACATGCTTTACATAGGCCTCTTACACGGGCTGAGCGATTTAAAGAAGTATTCCTTGCAGCAAAGCAGGCCCGTCGACCACTTATTTTTGGGCAAATGATTATTTTGGTGGTCTATTTACCTATTTTTGCTTTATCTGGCGTTGAAGCCAAAATGTTTCATCCAATGGCTATGACTGTGGTAATGGCATTATTAGGTGCCATGATTCTTTCTGTGACATTTGTACCTGCGGCAGTTGCTCTTTTTGTTACGGGTGAAGTGAAAGAAAAAGAAACACGTTGGATGTTACTTTTAAAGCAGAAATACCGAGATATTCTTGATCAGGCTTATCAACTTAAGATTGTGGTTGTTAGTTTTGCATTAAGTATTTTAGTGCTTACAGGCGTGTTAGCTACCCAAATGGGTAGTGAATTTGCACCGCAACTCAGCGAAGGTGATTTTGCCTTGCAGCAAATGCGTTCACCGAGTACTGGACTCGAACAATCACTGCGAATGCAGGAAAATACTGAAAAACTCATTTTGAAAAACTTTCCCGAGGTAAAAGCTGTTTTTGCTCGAACAGGAACGGCTGAGGTTGCAACGGATGTGATGCCGCCTAATATCTCTGATGCAGTTATTTTACTTAAACCGCATGATCAATGGCCAAACTCTAAAGAGACGCTAGCTGAGCTGCGTTCACGTATGGAAGCTTTTTTAGCGACATTACCGGGTAATAACAGTGAGTTCTCTCAACCGATCGAGCTGCGCTTTAATGAGCTAATTTCAGGGATCCGGAGTGATATTGGTGTCAAGATTTTTGGTGATGATATGCAAGTACTCAATGAGCAGGCTCAAGCACTCGCTCAGAAAGTACAAAAAATTTCAGGCGCTACAGCGGTTAAGGTAGAACAAACTAGCGGTTTACCAGTGCTGAGTGTTGAAATTAACCGACCTTTGGCTGCGCAATACGGATTATCTGCAAAAGCTATTCAAGATATTGTGGCCGCAAGTGTTGGTGGACAAAATGTTGGGCAGATTTTACAAGGTGATAGACGATTTGATTTTGAAATTCGCCTAGAAGACCAGCAGCGTACCATCCAAAACTTAGCTCAACTTCCGATTCAGCTACCAAATGGTGGACTCATCCAGCTTCAAGATGTCGCTAAAGTTGAACGTACCTCAGGTTTAAATCAGGTGGGACGTGAAAATGGTAAGCGCCGTGTCATTATTACTGCAAACGTAGAAGGCCGTGACTTAGGATCATTTGTTCAAGAGTTAAGAACAACACTCGCAAAAGAACAACTACCAGCTGGGTATTGGTTGGAATATGGCGGTCAGTTTGAAAATCTAGCTTCAGCTGCTGCACGAATGAAAATTGTTGTGCCATTGGCGCTTGCTATGATTTTCATTCTACTCATGGCTGTATTCCATAATATTAAAGAAAGCCTGTTAGTGTTTAGCGGCGTGCCGTTTGCTTTGTCAGGTGGTCTTATTGCCCTTTGGCTAAGAGATATTCCGCTGTCCATGTCGGCTGGTGTTGGGTTTATTGCCTTATCAGGTGTCGCCGTTTTGAATGGTCTGGTGATGCTGAGCTTTATTAAAGAGCTTAGAGAAAAATTTGATATTCAAACTGCAACATGGAATGGAGCAATCTTACGTTTAAGACCTGTACTCATGACGGCTTGTGTTGCGTCTCTTGGCTTTATTCCAATGGCTTTGGCAACTGGAACTGGTGCAGAAGTACAGCGACCTTTGGCAACTGTAGTAATCGGTGGCATTATTTCATCTACGATATTAACGCTGGTTTTATTACCAGTTATTTATCGATGGATGAATGAAGTTAAGACGAAAAGTGTTGAGCATTCATAATGTCATCGATTTGAGATATCTTTTTTGATGACAGAGTCAATTCAAAAAAGTGTTTGAAAGAGTTAAAGGTAATGGTGTCTTCATCGTTACTTTTAACTCACCATAAAGATAAATAAAAAGGAGTCCGCAAAATGGGTGGACATCATGGTCATGATCATAGTCATGCTGTAGTGACTGAAGGTAATGCTAAGAAATTAACGATTGCTTTAGCGCTTACGACAACGTTTTTGATTGTTGAGGTCATTGCAGGTTTAATCACACAAAGTTTGGCATTGCTTTCTGACGCTGCGCATATGTTTACAGATGCAGCTGCTTTGGCAATTGCTTTGGTCGCTATTCAAATTTCCAAACGTCCTGCCGATAATAAACGCACTTTCGGTTATCAGCGTTTTGAAATTCTGGCTGCTTTATTTAATGCACTCATGCTTTTTGTGGTGGCAATTTATATTTTATATGAGGCCTATATTCGCTTCTCTAAACCACCTGAAATTCAAAGTATGGGAATGCTCATTGTGGCGACCATTGGTTTGGTGATTAATCTCATCTCAATGAAAATTCTCATGTCGAGTGCTAATAGCAGTCTAAATGTGAAAGGTGCTTATCTAGAGGTATTGAGTGATGCGCTAGGCTCAGTCGGCGTTATTATTGGGGCACTCATCATTTACTTCACCAACTGGTATTGGGTCGATACGATTATTGCGGTACTGATTGGCTTTTGGGTATTACCAAGAACATGGGTTTTACTTAAACAAAGTATTAATATTTTGCTCGAAGGCGTGCCAGAAGAAGTGGATATTGAGAAGTTACGTACAGATCTGCTTTCTTTAAATGGTGTGGAGAGTATTCACCAACTTAAAGTGTGGGCGATTACTTCTAAAAATATCCATTTAACGGTGCACTTATTTGCGCCTCAAGCGGATCGTACCAAGCTCTATCAAGATGCTGTTGAAATGCTTTCTCATGAACATGGTATTGGCGAAGTGACCTTGCAAATTGAAGACGATGCCGAGATCAATTGCCAGCATATTGCTCAACATGCTTCACACGAGCATGATGATAAAGAACATTCACATCAGCATTAAGCTGATGTGAACACTTTTTTAAATTTCCCATTCGTGATTGCAGTCACGGCATTTCCAATGTTTTTGTGACTGCATAAATGCTTGCATAGACAGTTTAAAGTCCGGCAAATCACGCCAAAACATAAAACCTGCTCCTACAGTCACAACAAAAACAACTACTGTTGCAATTTGAAGAGTGCTACCTGCACCATTGCCAAAAATCCACATAAAAATGCTAATCACAACCAAGAGTAAAAGCATAAAAAGTGCAGGAATTAAGATAGCGAGGCTTTTAGGAACTGCTGGTTTTACGCTGTTCATGCCTTGGCTTACAGGCATAATTTTAACACTTTGACATTGAGGGCAACGATATTGCATGAGAACTCCACATTTAGTTTGAATCTATTCTAACGGAAATGTCGGAAAAGAAAAAAATTTGTAAGATATCGATGAAGTGCTATGAGTTAGCAAAAAAATTACTTATGAATAAACAAAGAAATATAAAAAACTGATGATTTATCCGTACACATAAAAATTAAAATAATATTGTAGAGCATGCTAATCTACAGAAAAATGAAGTGTGATTAGCACTATAAATGAGCTTAAATACTCGTAAATAGGACGTGGAATAAATATAAAAAGGAGAGAGGGACTTGGGTCAACAAGATGACAATAAGTCGCAGCCTACAACGACAGCATCGGTTTTAGCTATCCCAGATACTGCAAAACCGTCATTATCTCGTCGATTACTGCATAAGACATTGCAACATGCCCAAGATGCAGTTGGGTTTGCCAGCGACACCACACGTAATATTGCAGAAGTTGCTGATGCGGCTTTAGACGCGCTCGATCAAGTGACTACCCACACCAGACGTGGAGTTGTTGGAATGACAAATCTGGCAGCTGGCACTGTAAGAGACATGGTGTCTGAAACCAGTGAAACCGCACGCCAAGTCGCATTGATAATGGCGCGTACATTTTTGGGTAAGAGTACCTTAACGTTGTACTTACCTGAAATGTTATTAAATAATCAAATCCGTAAGCGCATTGATCGCTCTGAAATTGATGATATTAAAATTAAGTGCGGCAATGATAGTTTCCAAGTCGAGATCGATGGGCATTATCATCGTTTCATGTACCGTTTAAGTTTAGATTTTAAAGTATTGGAATGTCGTATTGGGCAGGAAAAGTTTTTGCGCCTACGTCAAATGGATGAAAGTCTTGATGTCCAGATTCGTCATGGAGGAACGCTGTCAAACTGGGCTGTGCGCCGTATTGGTCGAGTTGGTTTTGAAGTCGTAAATATGTTACCCATTCCATCACTTATTAATCATTTGATTGGTGATATTCCGGGTATCCAACGTGATGGTCACCGTATGTGGTTTATTGACCTAGAGCAGGCAGGATTTATTGACTTTATTAATAACCGATCTTGGATGGTTGAAAAGCTTTTGAGTCTGACAGATTTTAGTATTTTACCTGGTTTGAATATTTTGAGAGAAAGTCGAGAGTTGGTCCAACAATTGGTAGACCAATTTGAAATTAGAGGGCTACGTGTACAGTCGGGTCGCCTTGAAGTACAAGTGGGAATTGCAAGCTCATAGAGCATAGTAAAAGCTGATCATTGATTGGCTTTTTATTTTTTAGGCAAGAAAAAAGCCACTGACGTTATGCAGTGGCTTTTTAGAATTTGGCGTCCCTACGGGGATTCGAACCCCGGTTACCGCCGTGAAAGGGCGATGTCCTAGGCCTCTAGACGATAGGGACATATGTGAGGCATACATCTGAAAAAATTATTGGCGTCCCTACGGGGATTCGAACCCCGGTTACCGCCGTGAAAGGGCGATGTCCTAGGCCTCTAGACGATAGGGACGTTTCAGAGGTGGGCGTATATTAGGTCGATTTAATAAAAGTGTCAAATAGTTTTCTGAAGAAATATTAAAAAAAACAGTCAACCGATTAAAAATAACTCTAATTGTAGAAAATATATACATTTATCCTTCATTTTTCTGAAAAGGCTCAATAATTGCCTTTATAACAGACGGATGTTGTAGATAACCTAAAATCTCATGCGGTTGGTTGGCAAAGGTATAAATTTTCTGATTAATAATTGGAGGATCAAAATTAAATGGCGCCTCACATAGTGGAAATGCAGTTAGAAAATCGTCTTGAGAGTAAAAATTAAACCAATCACCGTGAATACATGATGGCCTAACAATTGGAATCGGAAGCTTACTTTGAATTACGCGAAAAGATAAAGGAGAAGCTAACGTTATAAATCGTTTAATTGAGAACCGATATGCAGGGTTTGAAAGAAGGTTAAAAGCAATAACCGAGCCGAGAGAATGTGCAACGACAATATAATCTTCATCTTCTCGCATTTTCTTTAAAATCCGTTCATTTACTTCCTCCATAAATTCAGGATTAGATAAGTACATATAAGTCTCAATCAGAAACTGTTGTATCAAGCTCTCATGTAATTTAGGGAAGTTATTTAACAGAACAACCAACTCTTTGAGTACGCGGTCTTTTACGAGCTGAGAGGTCAGATAGATTCGTTCTGAAAAGCTTTTTTCAGCGGAGTCAGTTGCTGGTAGCAATAAAGGAACAAATGGGGTGTGCTCTTTAGCAGGAGGATTATGGGGATGTAAATGAATGGGTAAATAATTATTTAAAAATGACTTAGGTAATAACGTGTTGAGGTCTAATTGATTGCTTAATCGATATTTAGTCATTAGGTCGCCATAAAATGGCATATGAATATGAAGATCGCGCACGTTAACTTTGCAAGGCATCTGTTTTAGGCCAAGCTTAAATACTTTTAGCCAATGCTCTTTCAAGCGATGAGCAGTGTAATTCTGTTGATTCATCCCGTGGATAAATATAATTTTCATTCTATACAAGGAATTGTTTTTAATATAAATTTTAATCTACAACGGTACGTTATATAAAACCAGTATGTAGGCAAAAAAAAGTGTAGCTTTTTGCTACACTTTAATTCAATCAAAGCGAATTAGGCTTTATTGCGGTAAAAAATAAAATAGCTGACATAACATAAAGCTGTAAAAATAAGACAGCCCACAAAACCAGCACGCATTTCAGGGTCTGCAGCCATACTTAAGCAAGTAATAAAGCAGAAAATAAAACCTAAAATTGGAACGATAGGGAATAATGGAGCGGCATATTGTAAGTCTTTAACAGTATGGCCAGATTTGTACCATTGGCGGCGGAAATTGAACTGACTTAAACAGATGCTCATCCAGACAATAACCATGGTAAAAGCAGCTACACCGAGTAGATTCTTAAAAATAGTCTCTGGTGCAAATTGCTCTGATAACAAACCAGGAATTGCTCCAAACATTGTTACAACTAGAGCAACAATAGGCGTCCCACTTCTTGAAAGTTTAGAGAATACGCTAGGTAATAATTTTTGTTCTGACAGTGACCACATCATACGTGAAGCAGCATAAAGTCCTGAGTTTGCTGCTGAAAGCAGAGCTGTAATAATTACAAATCGAATAATATCATCCGCATATGGAATGCCAATATAATTAAATACAGTAACAAATGGACTGCTACTTACGCTTTCACCGCCTAGACCTGCAAGCTGGAAGGGAAGCAAGGCGCTAATAACAATAATGGTACCTACAAAGAAAATAAGAAGACGCCAAATCGCGGCATTAATTGCTTTGGGTACATTCTGAGCTGGATCTTTGGTTTCACCTGCTGCTACGCCAATTAATTCTGTGCCTGAGAAAGCAAAGTTAACAATCAGCATGGTGGTGAAAATAGGAATTAAACCATGTGGGAACCAGCCTTGCGCTGTAAGGTTACTAAATAGCGGTGCAGTTTGGCTGCCATGAAAAGGAATTAAACCAAAAATTGCTAGCAGGCCAAGCACAATAAAAGCAATCACGGTAATGACTTTAACAAGAGCGAGCCAAAACTCAGACTCAGCAAAAATGCGAGTTGAACTAATATTTAAGCCAAAAATAGTGATTGCAAAAACAATTGTCCAGATCCACATTGAAATATGTGGGAACCATTCCTGCATGAGTAATGCCGCAGCTGTGAACTCAGTTCCAAGCGTTGCAGTCCAGGTCAGCCAGTACATCCAGGAAATCATATAGCCAGTACTAGGACTAATATATTTTTTGGCATAAGCACCAAAAGAGCCTGAAACAGGCATGTGTACAGCAAGCTCTCCTAGGCAAAGCATGACCATGTAAGCGATCGCGCCACCAAGTATATAGGCAATAATTGCGCCAATAGCTCCAGTTTGTGAAATGACTTCCCCTGAACCTAAAAAGAGACCAGTTCCGATAGCTCCGCCTAGTGATAACATCACAAGATGGCGAGTACTCATGGCTCTTTTTAAAGGTGCAGTACTGTTCTGATGCTGATGAGCATCTAGTTGATTGTCAGATGGCTGCATATTACACATTGAGAGAATTAAGAAAGACGCTATTTTAGATAAAATAGACAAATGTGCAATCTAGAAAGAGATAAAGAATAAACAGTAAGGTGACGATAGAGTCTTTTTATAATTTTTAAAGCAGAATATGGCGTCCCTACGGGGATTCGAACCCCGGTTACCGCCGTGAAAGGGCGATGTCCTAGGCCTCTAGACGATAGGGACTTGATGAGGCAAACACAAAGGAGCGTGGTGGAGTCAAGCGGGATCGAACCGCTGACCTCTACAATGCCATTGTAGCGCTCTACCAACTGAGCTATGACCCCAGTTTGTGTGAGCGCAATATTAGGGTGGATGCGCTCACACGTCAACAAAAAAATGAATTAAGCTTCGCTAGTTGCTTCATTTTTAGGCAATTTTAGGCTCTCATTGAGTTTTTCCCAATTTTTAACTTCTTTCTTGCTTGGTCCACCCACAACTTCTAAGGCGCGGCGTAAACGAGCGAAAGTTAAATCAGGTCCAAGGGTCACCATCGACTGCATTACAGGTGTTGAACTAGTTGAACCTGCAATTGCGATAAAGAACGCTGGCATGAAATCGCGTAATTTAATCTCCATCTGATTCGCAAGATCCATTAGAGTTTGGCTAACAGTGTCGTTATTCCAAGTAAACTGACCTTCAAGACGCCAAATTGCAAATTGCAGACTTTGACGAACCTGTTCTTGAGTCAATTTTTTGCTTTCAAACATTTCAGCAGTAATTTGTGGCATATGGTTAAAATAGAAACCAGCCCAATTCACAGCTTCTGAAAGTAAATTAATACGCGGTTGAATGGCAGCTGCAATATCTTCTAAAGTGCTGCGATCACTTTTCCATGTTAATAAGCGGTCTAATAATTGACCAGGGGTTAAGCCTTTGATCCATTGACCATTTAACCAATTCAGTTTTTCAACATCAAAAATTGGTCCACCTAGTGAAACACGTTGAATATCAAAGCTATCCATCATGTCTTGTAGCGTAAATACTTCACGCTCATCTGGCATTGACCAGCCCATACGGCCTAAATAGTTTAATAAGGCTTCTGGTAAAACGCCGATATCGCGGTAGTAGTTAATTGATGTCGGGTTCTTACGTTTAGATAATTTTGATTTATCTGGGTTACGCAATAATGGCATGTGACAAAGTGTCGGCATTTCCCAACCAAAATATTGGTAAAGCAACTGATGCTTCGGTGCAGATGGAAGCCATTCTTCACCACGTAATACATGAGTGATTTCCATTAAATGGTCATCGACCACATTCGCTAAATGATAAGTCGGTAACCCATCATTTTTAAGAAGAACTTGCATGTCGACTTGTGCCCAAGGAATTTCAACTTCCCCGCGTAATAAGTCATTAAATTTACAAATACCTTCTTCAGGTACTTTCATACGGATGACATGGGGTTCGCCCGCTTCCAAGCGACGAGTCACTTCTTCTTGAGAAAGTTTTAACCCGCGACCGTCATATTTTGGTGTTTCACCGCGTGCTTGTTGTTCAGCACGCATCTGGTCTAGTTCTTCAGCAGTAGCGAAACAATAAAAAGCATGACCTTTTTCAACAAGTTCTAATGCGTATTGCTTATAAATTCCCATACGTTCAGATTGGCGATACGGTGCATGAGGACCACCTACATCTGGACCTTCAGACCAATTTAGACCTAACCAACGCAATGAATCCAAAATCATTTTTTCAGATTCTGGTGTAGAGCGAAGTTGGTCTGTATCTTCAATTCTTAAAATGAATTCTCCGCCATGTTGTTTCGCAAAACACATGTTAAATAAAGCGATGTAGGCAGTGCCGACATGAGGAAAACCGGTAGGAGAAGGTGCAATACGAGTACGAACTTTCATAGGTAATGGGTCAAAATAAAAATTGAAACTATTATAACGAAAAAGCCCAGTATTCTGACGTTTTATTTAACGTCAGTCTGGGCTAAAACTGAAACGAAGAGGGGGTGTTTCAGATTTTAAGAAGCATGCGGCTGGAAGATTGCCTGAACAAAACGTGAAAAACGTTCGTGTTGTGCAGCAAGAAAATTTTGAGTCGGTGTAACGCGAATAGTATTGAGTACCTTAAGCTCATCATCTGAAGAAGGTAATACAATAGGATTACGTTTCTGTTGATCTAAAGCTTTTTCAATAAGCGAAGTCTGCTTATCTGACCCAGTTTTATTTGGGGTATCTTTAAGTACTGCTGCTGCAGAAAATTGTGATGCTAAACCCAGCACCAAACTTAAGCTTAACGCTTTTCCATAATGAATTTTCATTATTAATCATCCCCTCAGTTCATTACATTTCAACTATTTTTTGAGTTTAACGAAATGTAAAATTACGGTAATGCTACGATTTAAACATAAATCTTAATAAAAAAGTGGAACTGTGTCACACTTTTTACAAAAATTATCTATATTTTAATCTGGTCGACCCCAATGTAGGTCATGTGTATCCTTTACGCTTCATTATTTAACAAATTAATGTGTAGATAAAGTGAAGGCCCTCATTAAGTTGTAAGAATAATTACAAAAAATTTCAAAAATGAAATGATTTAGGCTTCTTAAGCTATATATCTTAAAGAGATTAATAAAAAATATATTAATATAAGTAATTGATTGTAAATTATAAAATTAAAAATATAGTAAAACTAAAACCAATGATGGATTTTGTAAATGAAAAAAATATCAATAATGGCTGTAGCGGTGTACTTGGGAATGGCAACAGCAGCTCAGGCCGCTACTTCTTTTTTAAATGTTTCTTATGATCCGACCCGAGAATTTTATCAAGAATATAATCAGGCTTTTGGGAAGTTCTGGAAACAGCGTACAGGTCAGGATGTTGATTTTAAACAGTCGCATGGTGGGTCTGGTAAACAAGCACGGGCAGTAGCTACGGGGCTTGAAGCCGATGTTGTAACGTTAGCGTTAGCGAATGATATTGATGAGATTGTGAAAGCGGGTTTTATCCAACCAAATTGGCAAAAAGAATTTCCAAACAATTCTGCACCTTATACGTCCACCGTTGTGTTCCTAGTACGAAAAGGTAATCCAAAAAATATACGTGACTGGAATGACTTAACAAAACCAGGTGTGGAAATTATCACCCCTAATCCTAAAACAGGGGGCGCACCGCGTTGGATCTATTTGTCGGCATGGGGTTATGCTTTAAAGCAACCGGGTGGAAATGATGCCAAAGCTCGTGAGTTAGTTAAAAAACTTTATCACAATGTAAAAGTACTTGATTCGGGAGCACGTGGTTCGCTAACAACATTTGCTGAGCGTGGAATTGGTGACGTTTTATTATCATGGGAAAATGAAGCTTTATTGGCGACTAAAGGACCTGATAAAGATAAATATGAAATCGTTTACCCATCAATTTCAATTTTGGCAGAGCCTTCCGTCGCAATTGTAGATAAAACCGTAGATAAAGATGGCAACCGAACATTAGCAAAAGGCTATTTGAACTTTTTATATTCACCGTTAGGGCAAGAGTTGGCGGCTAAACATTATTTCCGACCACGCAATGCGCAAGTGGCTGCTAAATATGCAGCACAATTCCCAAAAATTAAATTATTTACAATTAATGATGTTTTTGGTGGCTGGGCTAAAGCTCAAAAAACTCACTTTGCAAATGGGGCTGTCTTCGATCAAATTTACGATGGGAAGCAATAATTAATTAAGCTTTTGCTTAGAGCCGCTTATTTAACAACTAAGCGGCTCTTTGTATTTTTTAGATTAATTTAAAAATTACCTAATCTTTTTACTAAAGTGTTGATAAAGATATTAATGTAGCGGTCTACATCATCTTTGAAAATCATATATTGTAAAGCTAGCCCATAACTTAATGATACGAGCTCTATAACAATAGAATCATAGTCATCAGGTTCAGTTATCTCCGTTAAAGAAAAGAATTGCTTCATAATCTTCGTTACTTCTTGTTGATGAGTTTTCCAAACCTTTTGATACTCCTCGGCGAAGGTAATATCACGTGCAGCAAATAGCTGTAATTCTATTGATATTTTAAGCCATTCATCGTTTGTAAAAAAAGCTGTCAGCCATTGGCGCAATGAATCAATGAGTTGTTCCGTATTTGAAGGGGTACTGGTAAAGATTTCTTGTAGCTGTAAATTTTCTTTAGCGAATTGAAGCTGCATCAGCTCAAGTAAAAACTCTTCTTTATTGTTGAAATTCGAGTAGAAGGCACCTTGAGTATAACCTGCCTGTTTAGAAAGATTCCTGATAGATACCGCGTTATAACCAAATTCAGAAATGAGAGCAAACCCAGCGTCAATGAGATGTTGCCGAGTTTGTATCTGTTTTTCATTGCGAGAAAGAGTCATAAGAGCCAGATAAATAAAAATTGAGATATCACTTGATATCTTAATTTTTATGAGATATTTTTGCTACTCATTTATTTCAGATATCAACTGATATCTGATTGTGCGACAATAAAGGCGCCATATGTCTCAAGTCTCTAAACGTATTGTAGTTATCAATGGTCATCCATCCGATACTAGTTTTAATCATGCATTGGCTCACAACTATGTAGAGCAAGCAAAAACATTAGGTATTCATGTAGATCTAATAGAAATTGCCAAGTTGGGTTTTGAACCTAATTTAAAATATGGTTATGAGAAACGAATGGAATTGGAACCTGATTTAATGAATGCGCTAGAAAAAATTCAGGCTGCCGATCATTTGGTATGGTTCTTTCCCGTATGGTGGGGAGGACTTCCGGCCATCGCTAAAGGTTTTATTGACCGACTCTTTTTACCGAATCTTGTATTTAGTTACCGAGAAAACAGCAATCGCGTTATTGGTCATTTACAGTCAAAAACAGCACGACTGATTACGACTTTAGATCAGCCGGGTTGGTTTTATCGTTGGTATTATGGTGAGCCAAGTACTCGACAACTTAAAAAAGCGACTTTGCAATTTTGTGGGGTTAGTAAAGTCAAAGTTAATTATGTTGGAACAGTGCGGGGCGCAAGTTCAGACCAACGGCAAAAATGGTTAAATCAAATCGGTAAATATGCAGAAAAAGATTGCCAGTTCATCTCGTCCTAAGGCAAATCGGCAGGAGTTTTTAACAAAATAAGCGTAAAGGAAAAGAGAGTTTTTTAAATAAAGAATTTAATAAAAAAGTTTTATTAATTCGTATTTAACTCTAGAAAATTATTCTTACTTTCTTATTTTGCTTAAAAAGTGCTAACAAAACGGTTTTATCTATGAAAAATTAATATTTTCCTACAAAAAGCCGTTTGGCGTTGGTCATAAACAAGGTGATAATGTGCAGTTACATTTTTACGCAATGATTTAACACCTATGTCGCATATTTCTGTCTTACTTTTTGAGACCGTTGAGAGCTTATTGGCAGATCGCACAACAGGGGTGTATATCGATGCAACCTTCGGAAGAGGTGGGCATACACGTTTATTGCTCTCTAAACTTGATGAAAATGCACGAGTGTATGCATTTGATAAAGACCCTCAAGCACTGGAAGTTGCTGCTGCTTTGGCACAAGAAGATCCAAGATTTACGATCATTCATGCGAGTTTTGCTGATATCAAAGAGAAGATGCAGGAAATTGGCGTGATGAGTGTTGATGGCATTATGGCTGATCTGGGAGTTTCATCTCCTCAACTTGATCAGGCAGAACGTGGTTTTAGTTTCATGCAAGATGGTCCGTTAGACATGCGAATGGATAATTCTAAAGGTTTAACTGCGGCTGAGTGGTTACTTGAAATTGAAGAAGAACAATTAGCAAATATTATTTATCAATATGGTGAAGAGCGTTATAGTCGACGTATTGCTAAAGCCATTAAAAATGCTGGAAAACTAGATACAACTGCTCAATTGGCGGAACTTGTAAAAACAGCTCATCCAAAATGGGAAAAACATAAACATCCAGCGACACGTACATTTCAGGCTATTCGTATTGCTATTAATAAAGAGCTCGAAGATATTGAAGTTTTTTTGCCGCAAGCTGTAGACTTACTCAAACCAGAAGGACGTTTGTCTGTTATTAGTTTCCATTCTCTTGAAGACCGACTGATTAAGCAGTTTATTCAAAAAGAATCTACGTTAGCAGAAGATTTCGGTTGGGGAATGCCAGAACAGCGGGTAGATACAAGAAGATTAAAGAAAATTTCACGGGTTCGTGCGAGTGAAGAAGAAGTAAAAGCGAACCCTCGATCACGTAGTGCATGGCTTCGGGTTGCTGAACGCTTGGAAGAAAAAGGCGCGTAATGAAAAGCAGTGATGAAATCGCAACCACAGAAAACAAAGTGGTGAAAAAAGTTGTGGTGTATACAGTCTTGGTGGCACTTGTTTTTATAAGTGCCATGATGGTGGTATTTCAAGTATTTGAATATCGTCATGATTATAGAGAGCTTAGCTCTTATATGCGTGAACGTGATGATCTCAATGCTGAATGGGGGCGTTTGCTCATTGAGCAACAAACCTTTGGTGCAACGGCACAGATTGGTACACGTGCTGTAACTCAGCTACGGATGTTTTCTCCACCGGCTGCAGAAACGGTGGTAATTTCTTTACCAATGACCTCAGAGCAAAATAAGTAAGGCCTTGCTGTATGGTAGATAAGCGAACAAAACAAACACGGAAAAAACAGCAGTCTATTTCGGAAAAACCAACTCTTGCCTTTGATATGTGGCGGTTTTATCTGCTCTGGGCAGTAGTGTTACTCTGTTTTGTTGTTTTAATTGCACGTGCATTTTATGTACAGGTAATTAATAAGGATTTTTTACAAAACAAGGCCAATGCCAATATTTTGCGTACTGAGCGTGTGGAAGCTATGCGTGGCGTGATTAGTGATCGCCATGGTGTGCCTTTGGCAATTAGTACACCGATCATGAAAATCGTAATGGATCCGCGTGATTATTTCGATACAAAGCATTTATATGACCAAATTACAGCGGAATTAAAGAAAGATCCGAACAATCGTAAATTAAAACGACAATTACCCGATAAAAACTTAAATCTTGATGAATTGGCGGATGTCGTTGGTTTAGACCGTGCCGATCTTAAAAAGCAGATGAATGCACGACCACGTTCTCGTTATCTGGTTCTGAAAAAAGAAATACCGCCGCAACAGGCAGACCTTATTACGAAAGGTAACTTTCAAGGTGTATATGCCGAGAAAACCTATAAGCGTTATTATCCTCAACCACAGCCAAATGCCCAGATTATTGGTCTAACCAACAGTGAAGGCCAAGGGATTGAAGGTTTGGAAATGCAGCTTAATAAACAGCTGTCGGGTGTGGATGGTGAGCAAAAAATTATTCGTGATAAGCGCGGAAACCGCTTAAAAGTTTCAGAGGTTATCCGTGAGGGTGAGCCTGGCGAAAATATCACTTTAAGTATCGATTCTCGTTTGCAATACATTATGTATAGAGAGCTGACCGCAGCTGGTGTTGCAAATAATGCCCGTTCGGCAACGGCAATTGCTGTAGATGTAAAGACTGGTGAAATTCTGGCAATGACCAGTTGGCCGTCATATAACCCGAATGATAAAAATGGTTTGTCTAATAAAGATGCCATGCGTAACCGTGGTGCGATTGATATGTTCGAACCTGGTTCAACCATGAAGCCATTTACAATTTCTTCTGCATTAGAAACTGGGCAATATACGCCTAACACGATTGTAAATACTTCTCCAGGTTCAATGCGTTTAGGTTGGCATACGATTCGTGATACCCACAACTATGGTGCTTTAACTGTTAGTGGCGTCATTATCAAATCTTCAAACGTGGGTTCTGCAAAAATTGCATTGTCACTTCCAAAAGAAACACTACCAAGCTTCTTTAATCGTGCTGGTTTTGGTAAACGCTCGGCTGTGAAGTTTCCGGGGGAAAGTTCAGGTTTAGTGCTTCCAGTAAGTAAATTGAACTCTTCTCAAATTGGTACCATGGCTTATGGTTATGGCCTAAACGCAACTATTCTTCAGTTGGCGCAAGGCTATGCAATGCTTGCAAATCATGGCGTAAAAATGCCTCTAAGCTTGCATAAGCTCGATCAAGCACCTAAAGGTGAGCAAGTTCTTGCTCCAAAAATTGCTGATCAGGTTTTGCTTATGCTAGAGCAGGTTACGATGCCTGGTGGTACTGCCAAGCAAGCTAATATTCCGGGTTATCGCGTTGGTGGTAAAACAGGTACAGCTCATAAACTTCGTGCAGACCGTAAAGGTTATTCAAATAATGAATACCGTGCTTTATTTGCGGGTGTTGCGCCAATTAGTGACCCACGTTTAGCTGTTATTGTGGTTGTTGAAAACCCACAAGGCCGTTATTACGGTGGTTTGGTTGCGGCCCCTGTTTTTGCACGCATTATGCAAGAATCATTACGTTTAATGAATGTGCCGCTTGATAAGCCCCTTGATACTTCAGTAAATCCTATTCGCAGGTAAGCTATGTCTGTTTCTTTTCAAGAAATTAATCCAGTCGAGATTAATGCACAGTGGTCTCAGCAGCCTTTTCACGGCTTTAGTCTAGACAGCCGTAAGGTTGAGTCAGGCCAAATTTTTATTGCTTTGACCAGTTATAGCCAACCTGAAAAAACACGTGCTTTTGCTGAGTCAGCGCTAGCAAATGGCGCACTTGCGATCATTAGCGAGACGGAATTAGGTGTAGCAAATGAATGGGTATGCCCTGATGTACGTCAGCGCATGGGCGAATGGCAAGAGCGTTATTTACAACATATTGACCCTGTTACACCAGCGCGTATTGTTGCAGTAACAGGCACAAATGGTAAAACGACAATTTCACGTTTAGTTGCTGAATTAATTAGTTCACAACAACAGCGCTGTGCTGTGATGGGAACAACTGGTAATGGTATTTTGCCTGATCTGACACCATCAACTCATACTACGCTCGATGCTTTACAACTACAAAATGCATTACATGATTATGCTAAACAAGGTGCAACTTTCGCTTCTTTGGAAGCAAGCTCACATGGTTTAGAGCAAGGTCGTTTAAATGGTTGTGCGATTGAAATTGCTGTTTATAGTAATTTGAGTCGTGACCATCTGGATTATCATGGCACTTTAGAAGCCTATGCAGAAGCAAAGGCTCTCTTATTCCGTTTTAATTCTTTAAAAGTAGCTGTTATTAATCTTGATGATGAACATGCTGCTCTTATGATAAATGCGGCAAAACAAAATCCTGCTCAGCCAAAGATTCTGACGTATTCACTTACCCAAAATACGGCTGATTATTATATTAGTGACTTAAGTTACAGTTTGGCAGGGGCGACTTTTAATTTAGTCAGCTCGCAAGGTTCTTTTGCTGTTCAAAGTCCATTATTGGGACATTTCAATGTCGAAAACCTGATTGCAGCGCTTATTGCTGCTGAGCAAGCGGGTTTTGATTTAAAAGCATTAGTCGCTTTTGTTCCTGAGCTGATTGGTGCACCGGGACGAATGCAGGTCATTCGTGATGGTGAACGTTTATTTGTTGTGGATTATGCGCACACCCCAGATGCTTTGATTCAGGTGCTTAAGACTTTAAAACGTCACGTATCTAATCAGCTTTGGGCAGTATTCGGGTGTGGTGGAGATCGTGACCGTGGTAAACGTCCACTCATGACTCAAGCAGCATTGGATGGAGCGAATCCGATTATTCTGACTTCGGATAATCCAAGAACTGAAGACCCTGAACAAATTTTTGCTGATATGAAGCAAGGAATTGATTTCTCTGGGCATCACATGCAGGAAATTCATGATCGCCGTGAAGCAATTAAATTTGTTGCACAGCAAGCTCAAGCTGGTGATATTGTGGTTATTGCTGGTAAAGGTCATGAAAATTATCAAGAAATTAATGGTGTGCGCCACTGGTTTGATGATGTTGTCGAAGTACAATCAGCAATTGCTGCGCAACACCATACTGTAGACGCTGCTTACCCTGCACAATAGGATTATTTATGCATACTTCAACCACCAGTACCGTGCCTTTGGAACCGTGGACAGCTCAACAATTACAACAGGCAACGCAGGGTTATTGGCATAAAGACCAGATCCCTCAAACTGAAATTAAACGTATTTTGACGGACTCTCGTCATGCGGAAACTGGGGATGCCTTTTTAGCTCTAAAAGGTGAGCGTTTTGATGCACACGACTTTGTAGCTCAGGTTGCCGCGAATGGTTGTCAAATAGCCATTGTTGAACGTCCTTTAGATATAGAAATTGCACAGTTAGTTGTTGCCGATACTCGCTTGGCTTTGGGGCAACTTGGCGCTTATCGCCGTGAGCAAAATACCCAATTAAAAGTGATTGCTTTAACAGGCAGTAGCGGTAAAACCACAACTAAAGAAATGTTGGGAAGTATATTATCGCGCTTAGCTCCGACATTAATTACCCGTGGTAATTTAAATAATGACCTTGGTGTGCCCATGATGCTGCTAGAGCTTCGTAAGGAACATCAATATGCGGTGATGGAGTTGGGTGCAAGCCATCAAGGTGAAATTGACTATACTTCTAAATTAGTTCAGCCTCATGTTGCAGGCATTTTAAATATTGGTACAGCTCATCTGGGCGAATTTGGTGGGCGTGAAGGTATTTGCCGAGCTAAATCGGAAATTTATCGTCATATTTTACCAAATGGCGTTGCAATCGTACCGCAACAAGATGATTTCAGTGCTGAGATTTTTGACGCAGCAAAAGCGCATCGTATTTCTACATTTGGTGTAGGTGGCGATGTTTATGCAACAGATATTGAATTATTACCTCAATCAACAAATTTTACGCTACATACGCCGCAAGGCGTCAGTGCCGTTAAACTCCCTTTTGCAGGTGAGCATAATGTTCAGAATGCAACCGCAGCTGTAGCCTTTGCTTTAGCAATTGGTATTGGACTAGAAGATATTGTCCAAGGCTTAGAGCAAGCTCAGGGAGCTAAGGGTCGTCTTAACTTTATTCAAAAGTCACCTTACTTATTTATTGATGATACCTATAATGCCAATCCGACCTCAATGCGTGCTGCTGCACAAGTGTTGTTGCAGCAACAAGGCTTAAAAGTGATGGTCATGGGGGATATTGGTGAGTTAGGTGATAGCAGTTGGCAAGAACACCACGATTTAGGCCGTTATCTTGCTGAGCTTCCTTTAGATCATATTATTGCAGTTGGGCAGTTTGCTCCAGCCGCTCTCGAGGGTGCAGACTCTCATTTCAATAAAGTGAAAGCATTTCAGACACAAGCTGAGGCGCTTCCATTTTTAATCAATCTAATCCAAACACATCAACCACAGTCCATGAGTTTCCTGTTTAAAGGTTCTCGCTTTACTCATATGGAAACGTTGATGGCTGATTTGATGGAGAAACTTTAAATGCTGTTATGGTTGTTTGAACAACTTGCGGGCTATCACAGTTCGTTTCAGGTCGTTCGTTATTTAACATTACGTTCTTTACTCAGTGTATTAACTTCACTGACCATTGGTTTGGTCCTCGGGCCGATCATGATTCGTAAATTACAAGCGTTAAAATACGGTCAGGCAGTAAGTTCATTTGCTCCTGAAAATCATGCTAAAAAGATGGGTACACCAACCATGGGCGGGATTTTAATTCTGCTTTCAATTGGTATTAGTACTTTACTCTGGGCTGATTTATCTAACCCTTATGTCTGGATTGTGCTTGGTGTAATGGTTGTATTCGGGGCTGTGGGCTGGGCAGATGACTGGATTAAAATTCGCTATAAAGACAATGCAGGTTTACCTGCCCGTAAGAAGTTTTTCTGGACTTCTGTTGCATCGCTTGGGGCTGGTATTGCTTTATATTTAATTGCAACCCAACAGTCGAATGCTGAACATACGGCAAACATGCTGGATTTATTGATTCCATTCTTTAAGAATCTTTCAATTCCACTCTCTATGGTTCCTTTGGGCTTGGCATTTATTGTATTTACCTATCTAGTTATTAATGGTGCTTCTAACGCCGTTAACTTAACTGATGGTTTAGATGGTTTGGCAATCATGCCTGTTGTAATGGTCGCTACGGGCTTAGGTGTATTTGCTTACTTGTCAGGTGACATCCGTTTCGCTAACTATTTGCATATTCCCTATGTGAAATATACCTCTGAGCTTGTTGTAATCTGCTCTGCCATGATTGGTGCGGGTTTGGCATTTCTTTGGTATAACGCACACCCAGCTCAAATCTTTATGGGTGATGTTGGTGCATTAGCTTTAGGCGCGATGCTTGGAACAATTGCTGTTATGGTACGCCAAGAAATCGTATTTGCGATTATGGGTGGTGTATTTGTAATGGAGGCTGTATCTGTCTTCTTGCAAATTGGATCGCTGCGGATGCGTAATAAACGCGTGTTCTTAATGGCACCGCTGCATCATCACTATGAAAAGCAGGGCTGGAAAGAAACCCAAGTTGTGATTCGTTTTTGGATTATTACAATTATATTAGTAGTTTTAGGTCTAATGACTTTAAAATTGCGATAGATCTTATTTTAGTGTCAATATAAAGCCAGTTCTACTGGCTTTTTTTATTGGAGAGATGAATGACAAAAGTTGCTGGTCTAGACCAATTATCTGTAATTAATCAGAAAGTAGTTGGAGAAGGCGAAGTATTACCTCAAGTTGTGCTTAAAGATGGAAGTCAGGTACAAACCGGAACTGTCGCTACAATGCTGCATAATATTGAATTATATAATGCAGGCCAAAGAGGTCAGATTGAGGAAGAATTAAAGATTGCTATTCCAACTTTAGTCAAAGTGGGGCTATTTGATTTATTTCAGGTAGATGAATGGATTAAGGGAACAAATGCAGGGCGTACATTTGTGGGAATGCATGCAAAGTCTTATTTACAACATAAAGAACAAGAGAACAATTAAAAGTGACTAAGCAAATTTTAATGTGTCCTGTGTGTCGTCAGTCTCTCGATTTAAATGAAAAAACTTGGCGATGTGGACAAGGGCATAGTTATGATGTCGCTAAACAAGGTTATGTGAACTTACATGTTGTGCAACATAAACATAGTAAAAACCCTGGAGATACGCCAGAGTCGGTCGATGCACGAAGAGCTTTTTTACAAGGTGGTTATTATCAACCTCTGCAACATGCTGTAGTCGCTTTATTAAAACAATTAGATGTAAAAACCGTACTTGATATCGGGTGTGGTGAGGGCTATTACACCAGTGCCATGCAGCAAGTCGTTGAGCAATGTATTGGTGTTGATATTGCAAAAAATGCGGTACAGCGTGCAGCAAAGCTTAATGCTGAGGTGACTTGGGTTGTGGGGACTGGTGCGACTTTGCCTGTACTTGATCAAAGCATGGATGCATGTACCAGTTTGTTTAGCCCAATTCCACAGGCAGAAATTGCTCGTGTTTTAAAGGATGATGGATATTTAATTGTTGTCACTCCTGCATCTGAACATTTGTATGCAATGCGTGAGGCTCTATTTGAGCAGGTTAACCCTCATATACCAGAAAAGTTTGTAGAGCAGTTGCAAGATTTGTTTGAGCTTAAACAAGAGCAAATTATTAATGCCCCTTTTGTGCTTGATCAACAGGCTTTAAAAAATCTGATTGCTATGACACCTTATGCTTATAAAGCCTCTCCTGAGCGTCGTTTGCAGTTAGAGCAGCAGTCGCAATTAGAGGTAACGGCATCTTTTCAAATTTATGTCTTTCAGAAGCGTAATAAAATAGCTAGTTAACAGTCTATTTTTAAAAGCATAAAAAAAGCCATCTGATGATTTATTTTTAAGAGCGCAAAAAAAAGCCATCTGATGATGGCTTCTTTTTTTTGCTATTCAATCTGATTAATCAGATTTTCTAGTTCATCTTTCTCACGCTTCGGCGCTGCTCCCTGTGAAGGCTTCATCGCAGGAGGTGCAGCTTTTGATGGAATAACAATTTCCTCACCTGGTAAATCGGAGAAGTCATTGTCATTGCTCAGTTTTGGTTGTGGTGGTGCTGGGCGATATAGCGGGCGTGCTAATGGTGGAGCTGCACGATAAGTTTTCTTATCGCCTACCTCAGTAACAGTTTGTTGTTTGTCACGTGAAATAGGACCTTGGGCATCTTTATCTAAACGAACCCAAGATGCTGGCGTACCTTGCAAAGCTTGACCCATAAAGTTAATCCAGATCGGTAATGCAGCAATACCACCATACTCACGTCGACCTAATGTTGTCGGTTGGTCAAATCCAACCCACGTTACAGTCACTAATTTGCCGTTAAAACCTGCAAACCATGCATCTTTTGCATCGTTGGTTGTACCTGTTTTACCGCCTAAATCACTACGGCCAATTTTAAGTGCGGCACGGCCTGTACCATGCTCAATTACATCACGTAAAATGTTCGCCATATCGTAAGCAGAGCTTGATTTTAAAATACGTTGAGCTTGGCGATATTCGCTATTCGCTTTATCAGTTTGTTTAAGATTAAGTTGCTTAGCTGCCTTTTCTTTCTGCTCTACGTCTTTGTTAGTAACCTCAATCACTTCATCATCTGTTGTCGTAGCCTTCTGCTCGTCATCAGTTGTGTCTGGCGCATTAATACATGGAATACATGCATATTCTGGCTTAGCTTGATAAATCACTTTACCGTATGCATCTTCAATACGCTGAATAAAGTGTGGTTGAACGCGATAACCGCCATTTGCAAAAGTTGCGTATCCAGTTGCCATTTGAATTGGTAAAACTTGAGGTGTACCTAGAGCAATAGTGTAGTTACGTGGAATTTGATCTTCTTGTAAACCAAAATCCATGAATAACTGGCGAGTACGTTCAATTCCCACCGTTTGCAAAAGGCGTACAGACACGGTATTACGAGACAAATACAAAGCACGACGTAATGGAATCATCCCTAAATAACGACCATCTGAGTTTCTCGGTGTCCACTTGCCAATTGTGATAGGACTATCATTCACCATGCTGTACGGCGTCATACCGCGTTCAAGTGCCAATGCATAGACAAACGGTTTGATCGTTGAACCGGGTTGGCGCCAGCCTTGTAAGGCACGGTTAAATTTCGATTGATAGAAGTTATAACCACCTACAATTGCTTCAATTGAACCATCATTCGGGTTAATCGCAATAAGTTGACCTTGAACTTTTGGAACCTGAACTAAAGACCATGCTGTTTTTGCATCATTTGGACGTAAGCGAACAATATCTTTAACTTGAACAATTTGAGATGCACGTGAAGGAGCACCACCTACACTATTCGCATTGCGATAGGGGCGAGCCCATGACATACCTGACCACTGTACAGTAACGGTTGTGCCATCTTGCATTAATGCATCAAAAGAGCTGCTATTTACCTTGGTAACTTGTGCCGGGTAGGTATTGGCATATGCTCTAAATTCATTTAGTGGTTTATCGTGTGCTTCCGCACCACGCCAGCCATGGCGACGATCGTAAGCTTCAAGACCATCTTGTACAGATTTCTCTGCAATCGCTTGGCGTTTAGCATTGATGGTTGTATAGACTTTATAGCCAGAATCAATGGCTTGTTCGCCAAAATGCTTTACAAGCTCCGAACGAACCATTTCGCCCGCATACGGGTGAATATTATTTAAATCCCGATTGGGCATGTTTAGATTAATCGGTTCAGCTACAGCTTTTTGATATTCTGTTTGAGAGATATAACCCAGCTGTAACATACGACCTAAAATCCAGTTGCGGCGTTCAAGTGCGCGTTCAGGATTAACCACAGGATTGTATTTAGAAGGTGCTTTTGGCAAACCTGCAATCATTGCCATTTGAGCAATACTAAGCTCATTAATACTTTTGTTGTAATAAATTTTGGCTGCTGCTGCGATACCGTAGGCATTTTTTCCTAAGAAGATTTTATTCACATACAGACTGAGAATTTCTTCTTTAGATAAATTTTGCTCAATTTTTCGAGCTAAAAAGATCTCGGTTATTTTACGTTTTAAGGTTCTTTCTGGACTCAAATAATAGTTCTTTGCAACCTGCATGGTAATGGTTGAACCACCAGTTTGCACATCAGAACCAGTTACACTTTCACTTAAAGCACGCCCTAAACCTTTAAAACTGATCCCGCTATGTTCAAAGAAAGAAGAATCTTCTGCTGCTAAAAATGCATGAATAAAAGCAGGAGGAATTTGTTTGTATTCAACTGGAATAGAAAGCTTACCACCATACTCGGCAATCAGTTGATTGTCCGAGGTATAGACCTGTAGCGGTTTTAAAAGCGGAGCTTTTTTTAGTGAACTCATTTCAGGGAGCGATGGGGCGATATAGAGATACATGCCATAAAAGCCCATCGGAAGTGAGACTAAGATAATAATAATGATCAAAAAAATTGGACGCACGAAGCCCAAACTGGATAGCTTTTTCATGATAAGTAAGCTTTAATAAGATCGAATACAAACTAATTGTGGTCAGTATAGCCTTTAGACATGCGGATTGTTAGATGAGATATTGTATCCGTGTAAAAATAAAGACCTAGATTATTGGTTTGTAATTTTTTTTGGGGATAAAAAAATAATAGGACAATAGTGTGCTCAGGTTATATCGTAAACCGAATAAGGGGTTAATGGGTGTCGATATTAGTTCGACTTCTGTTAAGTTGTTAGAGCTCTCTGTTAAGAACGGTAAATATTGGGTGGAAAGCTATGCTTTGATGCCTTTACCCGAGAACAGTGTAGTTGAAAAAAATATCTTGAATCCAGAGGCAGTAGCAGAAGTTTTGGAACGGGCGATGAATTTAGCAAATCCCCAAACCAGTAACGCTGCAATTGCTGTTCCAACATCGACGGTTATTCATAAAACCATCGAAATGGATGCAGATATGAATGATGACGAACGAGAAGTTCAGATTCGTTTAGATGCGGAGCAGTATATACCGTTCCCTTTGGATGAAGTGAGTCTTGATTTTGAGGTTTTACCAGATCGACTGCCTAATCCAAACCGTGTAAATGTACTTCTAGTTGCAACAAGAACAGAAAATGTTGAAACACGAGTAGAAGTGCTGGAGTTGGTGGATCTAACGCCTAAGCTTGCTGATGTCGAAAGTTATGCTGTCGAGCGCGCTTTTAGTGTATTTGCTGATAGTTTGCCCATGGGTGCAAATACCATTGGTATTTTAGATATCGGCCATACCATGACTACATTATCGGTTATGCAAAGTGGCAAAATCATTTATACCCGTGAACAAGTCTTCGGCGGCAAGCAGCTTACTCTGGAAATTCAAAGCCGTTATGGTTTGTCATTGGAAGAAGCGGGACGAGCTAAAAAAGAACGCTCTTTACCCGATGACTATGACATCGAAGTCTTAGAGCCATTTTTAGATGCGGTAGTGCAGCAAGCAGCCAGATCTCTACAATTTTTCTTTTCTTCATCACAGTTCAATGAAATAGACCATATTTTACTAGCAGGTGGGAACGCCAATATTCCTGGACTTGCCAAATTGTTGCAGCAAAAACTTGGTTACCGTGTGACCATTGCCAATCCATTTTTACAAATGGGTTTTTCTCCTCAAGTCGATATTCAAAAAATTGAAAATGATGCCTCATCATTAATGGTGGCATGTGGCTTGGCTTTAAGGAGTTTTGATTAATGGCAATAATTAATTTACTCCCTTGGCGTGATGGGCTTAGGGAACAGCGCAAAAAACAATTTATTATTTTCTGTTTTGGAGTAGTTGTTCTGGGGATCACCACTGTATTTTCTGGGTGGTTTTATTTGAATCAAAAATTAGATGATCAAGAACAAGCTAATCAACTCATTACCAGTACAAACCAGAGTCTAGATCAACAGCTTAAAACCTTAAATGGCTTGCAAGAGCAACGTGATGCCATTATCGAACGTATGAAACTTATTCAGGGGTTGCAAAGTCAACGTCCTGTTGTTGTGCGTTTGGTGGATGAATTGGTACGGGTGACTCCGGCAGCGATGTATTTGACTAAATTTAGCAGAACTGGAGATAAGTTTACCATTGAAGGTAAAGCAGAAAGTCCAAATACGGTCGCGGAGTTATTACGTAATCTCGAAGCATCACCATGGTATCGCAATGCTTTTATGAACTCTTTCTTGGCGACCGAAGAGAAAAAAGATAAGACGGCGAGTTCACTGCTTCCTAGAGTAGAAGATAGTTATGGCAGTTTTGTTGTGACTGTTGATTTAGGAGAAATGGGGGTGACTACAACAGATGATACCGCGAATACGTCTGTAAGTGCGGATAAGGGGGCGGTTAAATGAGTCCGGATGAACTTCATGAGTTGTCGTTAGAACAAGCTCCATCTAAGAAAAAGCAGATCACTTTAGAAAAATTTCTTCAGCAATTTAACACACTAGATATGAACAGTTACGGTAGCTGGCCATTATCTGTGAAAATTACGTGCTGGATTTTTATTTTCTTTGCTGTGTTGGCTTTAGGATACTTTGTTGTTATTCAGCCAAAGCTTCAAGCAATTGATAATGCGCAGGCACAAGAAAGTAATTTGTTGAATGAGTTTCGCGAAAAAGATTCAAAATTACGTAACTTGCGGCAATATCAACTTCAACTCCAAGAGATGCAAGCAAACTTTAATCAGCAGTTAGAGCAACTGCCAAAAGAAACCGAGATTCCAAGTTTGGTTGAGGACATTAACTTAACTGGTGTGAGCTCTGGTCTGAAGTTTAAAAATATTCGTTTAGAAGATGAAGTGAAGCAGGAAATCTTTATTGAACAGCCTATTACGATGGAAGCAACTGGCGATTATCACGCTTTTGGTGCTTTTGTTAGTAGTATTGCGGCATTACCACGTATTGTGACGATGCATGATTTTGTTGTAGAAGCTGCACCTGTTAAAGATAGTAAGTCGGATATTCCTGTCCTTAATTATTCTATTAAAGCAAAAACTTATCGCTATATGGGCGCCGTAGAAAATGCTGAACATCCGGAAAACAACGCTTCGGCTTCAGTAGCACCTGTTTCCTCTACTGCTAATACACAGTCGAAATAGGAGCATTACAATGAAACTTAAGCAAATTTCTTTTTCTATTTTGGCATGTTTAGTTTTAGTTGGATGTGACTCGAGAATTGATGCTGTAAATCAGCAAATGGCAAATATACGTAATCAGCCACCACAGCCGATAGATCCAGCACCTGTTTTCACGCCTGTACCACAATTTAACTATGCGGCTCATCAGCTAAAGAGTCCATTTTTACCAAGCTCACTTGCTGCTGAGCTCAAAATTATGGCAGGAAAACGGGTGTATCCGAACTTCTCACGTGCACCTCAGCCTCTAGAAAGTTATGCATTAGAATCCTTAAACATGAAAGGAAGCATACGTAATAACCGTGGGCAAGTATTGGCTCTTATCCAATCACCCGATCAGCAAATTGAACGGGTACAGGTGGGGAACTATATCGGGATGAACCAAGGGCGTATTACCCATATTGGTCCAACCCAGATTGATCTGGTAGAGATTGTTCCTGATGGGCGCGAAGGCTATGTGGAGAGACCAAGAACCTTAGTGTTAATTGGACCCGCACCCTAAAATTTAGGGAATAACAAAGAAAAAGTATTTTTAAAGATTATTTAATTGGGGATGGTCAGACAATGAATCACGTATTCCGTCAGTTTTCTATGGGGGCTGTAGCCATTGCACTTATGCAGGTTGCCTCTGCACAGGTCAGCATGACCAATATTGTACCAACGCAAATTGCAGGTCAGGGTACAGAAATTCGAGTTATGTTTAATGGTTTGCCACCACAACCACAGGCATACCAACTTGAAAATCCTTCACGTTTGATTTTGGATTTTAATAAAGCTCAGCAGACTTTAACACAGTCAAAAGTAGCAATTGGTACAAATGAAGCAAGCTCAGTTGATGTAAGTTCTGATGATCAGCGCTCACGTTTAACTGTAAATTTAAAAGAGGCAGGTGCGTTTACAACGCGCATTGAAGGCAATACTTTTATTCTAAAGATTAATTCAGCTCAAGCAGCTATTAAGCCTTTACCAACCACTACAGTACAGCCGCAAGGTGTCTCAAATATTGGCTTTCAGCGCGGTGGTCAAGGTGAAGGATTAATTGTTATTGATTTATTGGGAAGTAATACCCCTGTTGATGTTCAGCAACAAGGTAGCAAAGTCGTAGTGAGAACTCTGGGCTCTAAAATTCCTACCCATTTGGCTAAACGTTTAAATGTGAACGATTTTGCAACTCCTGTTTCTACCATTGAATCTTATAACGAAAAAGGCAATGGTGTTATTACGGTCCAATCTACTGGTAGCTATGAATATATGGCTTATCAAGCGGAAAATAAACTCACCATTAGCTTAAAGCGTCCTCAGGATAAAAACGTAACTTCTTTATATAAGACACCTAATTACTCTGGTAATAAGCTTTCTCTTGATTTCCAAGATATTGAAGTCCGTCGTGTTTTACAATTACTTGCCGATTTTACTGGCATTAATATGGTAGCCGCCGATAGTGTTCAGGGTAATATTACTTTGCGCTTGAAAGATGTTCCGTGGGATCAGGCACTTGATATTATTTTAAAGACTAAAAATCTGGATAAACGCAGAAATGGTAACGTTATTTGGATTGCGCCTGTTGCGGAATTGATTAAGGCTGAAGAAGAAGAAGCAAAAGCTGTCGCACAGAGTGTCAAACTCGCTCCTTTGCAAACTGAGTATATTCAACTTAAATATGCGCAAGCACACGATATTATGGGTTTAATTACTCAAGGTTCAAATAATGGCAATGGTTTGCAGCATACTTCAGGTGGGGGTACTTCAACTTCTACTAACTTAAATACGGGTGTTGATAGTTTAGGAAATAATGTAGGAAGTTTATTGAGTCCACGTGGAACAATTACTCAAGATGATCGCACCAATACCTTGATTATTAACGATACAGCTCAGTCGATTGATCAAATTCGTAAAATGATTGATTTACTGGATGTACAAGTTAAGCAGGTCATGGTTGAGGCACGTATTGTTAGAGCATCTACTTCTTTTACTAAAGAGCTTGGTGTTAAATGGGGAATATTATCGCAAGGGATTACCAATAATAATAACTTGCTGGTTGGTGGTAGTGAAACAACCTTATGGAATTTAAGAAAGCCAGAAAAAGACAGTACAACGGGTGGTTATACATATACGATTGAACGTCCAGATAACTTAAACGTCGATTTAGGGGTAACCAATCCGGCTGGAAGTATTGCCTTTGGTTTGATTAGCATGTCTGATTTTATGCTTGATCTTGAACTTTCAGCATTACAAGCTGATGGCTATGGTGAGGTTATTTCTACACCTAAAGTCATGACGGCAGATAAACAACCAGCGAAAGTTGCAACAGGTCAGCAGGTCCCTTATCAATCTACAACGAACTCTGCTGCAGGCTCAACCGCTACAACCTCATTTAAAGATGCGCTGTTAAGCTTAAACGTGACACCAAGTATTACACCTGATGGTAAGATCCAAATGAAATTAGATATTTCGAAAGATTCTGTTGCTGGTGCTGCTCCTAATGGTGAGTTAATTTTAAATAAAAATCAGATTAACACCAATGTATTGGTTAATAACGGTGAAACAGTCATTTTAGGAGGGGTATTTGAACAGACGACATCTAACTCACAAACCAAGGTTCCTTTCTTTGGTGATATTCCTGTACTTGGGCATTTATTCAGAAAAGATGTGAAATCTGATGATAAACAAGAGTTACTGATTTTCGTTACTCCACGAATTGTTAATGACACTTTGGTGAGAAATCATTAATATATTTTTTAATGAAAGCAATTGAAATAGGTGGCGCCTTGCCAAGCAAAGCGTTTGAAACCCTGCCAAATATTTATTTGGTGGGGCCCATGGGGGCAGGAAAAACAACCGTTGGACGTCATTTAGCCGAAATATTAGGGCGTGAATTTTTAGATAGTGATCATGAAATTGAACGCAAAACAGGGGCTACTATTCCTTGGATTTTTGAAAAAGAAGGGGAATTCGGATTTCGTGCTCGTGAAACCATAGTTTTGAATGAGTTAACTTCCCGTAAGGCTTTGGTTTTAGCAACAGGTGGTGGTGCCATTACTCAAGCACCCAATCGTGAGTTTCTAAAGCAACGTGGTATAGTTGTTTATCTTTACACTCCTGTGGAACTACAATTACAACGAACTTATCGCGATAAAAATAGACCTCTATTACAAGTTGAAAACCCTGAACAAAAATTGCGAGATTTGTTAAAAATACGTGATCCTTTATATCGTGAAGTTGCTCATTACACGATTGAAACCAATCAGGGTGCTGCACGCGATCTTGCTCAAAAGATTCTGCAACTTATTTTATCTAACACGCTAAAATAGCCAAACTTACTCGTGGTTTAATAAACTCATGCAAATTTTACATGTTGAATTAGGCGAACGCCGTTATCCTATTTTTATTGGCAGTCAACTTGATCCTAAACAGTTGCTTGAACCTTATATTCATGGTCAACAGGTCATGATTGTGAGTAACGAAACGGTCGCACCTTTATATTTATCTCACTATCAAGAAGCATTAAAAAGTTTGGGTAAAACTGTAGCTACGTGTATTTTGCCCGATGGTGAAAAATATAAAGATATTCAACATTTAAATTTAATTTTTGATGCATTACTTGAAGCTGGTTTTAACCGAGATTGTACGGTTTTAGCTTTAGGCGGTGGTGTTATTGGTGATATGGCTGGCTTTGCATCAGCTTGTTTTCAGCGCGGTGTTTATTTTGTTCAGGTTCCAACTACGCTTCTTTCACAAGTAGATTCAAGTGTAGGTGGTAAAACTGGTATTAATCATCCACTGGGTAAAAACATGCTTGGTGCATTTCAGCAACCTCAAGTTGTTTTGGCTGATATGGCTCAACTCAACACCTTACCGGATCGAGAGTTGTCTGCTGGATTATCAGAAGTCATTAAATATGCCTTGTTAGGCGACGCTGATTTTCTTGTTTGGCTAGAGCAAAATATGGATGGGTTGATTGGGCGAGATGCTGATCTTTTAGCGGAAGCCGTTTACCGTTCATGCGCTCATAAAGCCCGTATTGTTGCAAATGATGAAAAAGAGCAAGGCGAAAGAGCCTTACTCAACTTAGGTCATACGTTTGGTCATGCTATTGAATCTTATCTAGGTTATGGAACTTGGTTGCATGGCGAAGCAGTAGCTACCGGCATGGTTATGGCAGCTGATTTATCACAGCGTTTAGGCTGGATTTCAAGTGATGATGTAGAGCGTACAAAAAAAATTATTCAACGCGCTAATTTGCCGATATCATGTCCAAAAATTCCATTGGATGAATTCCTTGGATATATGGCACATGATAAAAAAGTCCTCAATGGTCAATTACGTTTAGTGTTGTTAAAGCAACTTGGACAAGCGGTAATTACTAAAGACTTTGATGTTGAATTCATGAAACAAGCTATTTTAGCAAATCAACACGGATAATAAATTAAGGTAACACATGACTGTATCACGTACACTTTGGCAGAATGTTCAACAATATATCTGGTTGGTGGGTGGTATCGTCTGCTTGTTTCTGGCTTTTCTTTTCTGGGTAATGACGGATAGCAAGAAGCTTGTAGAAGTTGAAAAAGCTGCCGATTCAGAAGCACCTGTGCAAATTCAGCCAGAAAAAGTAGCAACAACGGCTAACTTAGGGGCTTTAGCTGATGAAGTTAGGCCTCTTGATTTAACAACTCGTACGGTTGCTTCTGGACAGCATGAAGCAGAGTTTCGCGGTACAAAATTTATTAACGAAAACAAGAAACAGTGGACGCTTGAGCTATTCCGTGCATCTGATGAAGATATTATTAAAAACTTTTTAAAGAATCGTTCAGACCGAAATAAATTTATCTACTTCCGATTAAGTGGAGAGAAGCAATCTGAACAATATGTTTTGACATATGGTGTATTTAAGCGTTCTGAGGATGCAATTCAGCAGTTAACGCAACTGAATCTTGATTTGCCTGAATCAATTAAGCCACAACCACAACAATTTTCTACTTATGTGCCACTAGTTAATGACTTGGGTGCAGATGAAATGAAAGGTGGCATTAGCCAAACTTATGAAGTGCGTTTACGTCCAGCGGCTTTGCCTAAAATTGATGAGTCTTTGCTCATGGTCGCAGGTGTAAACGGTGCGACAAGTACGCAGCCTAAAGTGGCTGCTCCAGCAACGAACTCTACAACTCGAACGACCATTATTCGCCGAGATGCTGAAGGAAATGTTGTGGATGTACATCAGTCCAATTCTGCAGATGCTTCTAAAAAGACTCAGCAAAATCGTGAAATTGAAACTACTCCTAAAAATGCAACAAATGAGGGCGCAAGAGGGAACTAAGGATAAGAATAATGTGCACAAATATAGTGCAATAACAAAAGATATATATAATTTTTGATCAAGTGTGGTGCATATTTGGTCATTTATTAAAATGATAGCCTGAATAAAACTGATCTATTTTTAAGAAATATAAACACTTAAGCTGCGAAAATTATATTGGCATAGTTTTTGCTTTATTCTTGTGCTTATTAATGTACTGCTAACTATTTTGGCGCTCTAAAGAGTGAAGTCTATGCAGAGTCGTGGGGTCGAGCTGCTTTAAAAGAGTGCGAAATAAGTCAAAACATTTTTCTAGCAAAAACCAGTGTACGTAAAAATGGAACAGCGTATATTGGCTTATCAGCCCAAAATTTTTTTTTGCGAAACATTGAGCTAACTATCGTCCGTAGGCAATATCGCAGAAATAAGTTGTTTGTTTGACGCTCGAAAGAGCCTTATTGAAAGAAGGGTACGCTATGCACATGCCATCGCCTAATACTGTAGCTCCCGCTCAAGGTTTATATCAACCTGATGAGTTTAAGGATAACTGTGGTTTTGGACTGATTGCCCATATGAAGGGTGAATCAAGTCATCATCTTGTAGAAACCGCGATTCACAGTTTAAGTTGCATGACGCACCGTGGTGGTATTGCCGCAGATGGCAAGACGGGAGATGGTTGCGGCTTATTATTGGCGATGCCAAAGCAATTTTTCCGTGATGAAGCAAAAAAACTAAGCGATATTACACTTAGCGAAGTTTTTGCTGTAGGAACGGTATTTTTAAATGTCGATCCGGCATTAGCACAGCACTCTAAAAATATTTTAACTAAAGAAATTGAGGCTGATGGCTTACGCGTATTGGCTTGGCGTGTTGTCCCTACAAATAACGATGCACTAGGTGAAATTGCACTTCAATCTTTACCTGCTTTTGAACAGGTCATTGTGAACTGTCCAATGGGTGTAACTGAAGTTGAGTTTAACCGTAAACTATTTTTGGCACGTCGTCGTGCAGAACAACAATTACAAAATGATCCGTCATTCTATGTGACTACGCTTTGTTCGACAGTGATCAGCTATAAAGGCTTGATGATGCCGGCTGCAATTGCTGAGTTCTATACAGATTTGGCAGACGAACGTTTAAAATCACATATCGTGGTGTTCCACCAACGTTTCTCGACCAACACTTTACCGCGTTGGCCTTTGGCGCAGCCATTCCGTTACCTTGCGCATAATGGTGAAATCAACACTATTACAGCAAACCGTAACTGGGCATTGGCACGTACGCCTAAATTTGAAAACCCATTGTTACCAGGCCTAACTGAGCTTAACCCAATTGTGAACCGTACTGGTTCAGACTCTTCAAGCTTAGATAACATGCTTGAAATCTTGGTCGGTGGCGGTATGGATTTATTCCGTGCATTGCGTATGCTCGTGCCACCAGCGTGGCAGAACGTTGAAACTTTGGATGCAGACTTACGTGCATTCTATGAGTTCAACTCTAAGCATATGGAAGCTTGGGATGGTCCAGCAGGCTTAGTAATTCAAGATGGTCGTCATGCTATTTGTATGCTTGATCGTAATGGTTTACGTCCTGCACGTTGGGTCATTACCAAAAACGATTACATTACCTTGGCATCTGAAATTGGTGTGTGGGGTTATGAACCTGAAGATGTTATTTCTAAAGGTCGCGTAGGCCCTGGTCAAATTTTAGTAGTTGATACTTTAACAGGTAAAGTACTTGATACTAAAGATGTTAGTACTCATTTGAAAAATATGCGTCCGTACCGTGAGTGGTTACGTGATCATGCAATTCGCCTCAATGCTAATCCTGAACTTGAAGAACAATTAGTTGATCAAGGTTTAACAGGTGATGCTTTAAAAGCAGCTCAAAAAATGTTTATGGTGACATTTGAAGAGCGCGACCAGTTGTTGCGTCCTATTGCTGAAAGTGGTCAGGAAGCTGTAGGTTCTATGGGTGATGATACGCCAATGGCTGTATTGTCTCGTCAAGTACGCCATGTGACTGATTATTTCCGTCAACAATTTGCGCAAGTAACAAACCCGCCAATTGATCCACTACGTGAATCGATTGTAATGTCGCTCGAAACCTGTTTAGGTCGTGAACAGAATGTATTTGAGCAAGGTCCAGAGCACGCAGATCGAATCATTATTTCGAGCCCTGTTCTGTCTAACTCAAAAATGCAGCAAATCCGTAGTATTGATCGTGCAGGCTATGCGTCTGTTGACATCAATTTGAACTATGCTGAAGAAGAAGGTTTGCAAGCTGCGATTACACGTATCTGTGAAGAAGCGGCGCAAGCGGTTCGTGACGGTAAAACTTTAATTGTTTTAACTGATAAAAATATTCGCCAAGGTTTCTTGCCTGCAAACGCAGCTCTTGCAACAGGTGCAGTACATCATTACCTCATTAAAACTGGTTTACGTACTGATGCAAACATCATGGTTGAAACTGGTTTTGCACGTGATCCGCACCAATTTGCGGTATTACTAGGTTTCGGTGCAACCGCTGTTTACCCATACCTTGCATATGACGTAATTAATGATTTGATTGCGAAAGGTGAGCTTTTAGGTGATCCAATCCATGCTCAAGCGAACTTCCGTAAAGGTATTGAGAAAGGCTTATTAAAAGTTCTTTCAAAAATGGGTATCTCTACCGTTGCTTCGTATCGTGGTGGTCAGCTTTTTGAAGCAGTGGGTTTATCATCTGAAGTTGTAGATCAGTGCTTCTTGGGTGTTCCAAGTCGTATTCAGGGTGCAACATTTGCTGATCTTGAAAAAGACCAGAAAAAATTAGCTACTACAGCATGGTCAAATCGTAAACCAATTGATCAAGGTGGTCTGCTTAAATTTGTGTTTGATAAAGAGTATCACGCGTTTAATCCAGATGTGATTAACTCATTACACAAAGCGGTTCGCTCAGGTAAATACGAACACTTTAAAGAATATGCTGAATTGGTAAATAACCGTCCAGTAGCGACTATTCGTGACTTATTTAAGTTAAAAACAACGAATTCGATTCCAGTTGAGCAAGTTGAATCAGTTGAAGAGATCTTGCCTCGTTTTGACTCGGCAGGGATGTCTTTAGGTGCTCTTTCTCCAGAAGCGCATGAAGCGATTGCAATTGCGATGAACACGATTGGTGGTCGTTCAAACTCTGGTGAGGGCGGTGAAGATCCTGTTCGCTACGGCACAATTCGTAACTCGAAAATCAAACAGATCGCATCTGGTCGTTTTGGTGTAACGCCTGCATATTTAACTTCTGCTGAAGTATTGCAAATTAAAGTTGCTCAAGGTGCAAAACCAGGTGAAGGCGGTCAGTTACCGGGCGGTAAAGTAAATGGTTTAATTGCACGTTTACGTTACTCAGTGCCGGGTGTAACACTGATTTCACCTCCACCGCACCACGATATTTACTCAATTGAAGATTTGTCTCAGTTAATTTTTGACTTGAAACAAGTTAACCCGCAAGCAATGGTTTCGGTAAAACTGGTATCTGAGCCAGGTGTAGGAACAATTGCAGCTGGTGTTGCGAAGGCATATGCAGACTTCATTACCATTTCTGGTTATGACGGTGGTACTGCTGCATCTCCACTTTCATCAATTCACCATGCGGGTTCTCCATGGGAGTTGGGTTTAAGTGAGGCGCATCAAGCTCTTCGTGTAAATGACTTGCGTGGCAAAGTACGTGTACAGACTGATGGTGGCTTAAAAACTGGTCTTGATGTGATCAAGGCAGCAATTTTAGGTGCTGAGAGCTTTGGTTTCGGTTCAACCCCAATGATTGCGTTAGGTTGTAAATATCTACGTATTTGCCACTTAAACAACTGTGCGACTGGTGTTGCAACTCAACAAGATCACTTACGTCAAGAGCACTACATTGGCGAACCAGAAATGCTCATCAATTTCTTCCACTTTATTGCGGAAGAAACACGTGAATGGTTGGCAGCATTAGGTGTGTCTTCATTGAAAGACTTAATCGGTCGTGTTGATTTACTCGAAGTATTACCGGGTGAAACTGAAAAACATGCTCACCTAGATTTAAGTGCATTGTTAACTTCTCATCCATCTGCTGACGGTAAAGCACAGTACTGTGAAGTACAGGGGAATGCACCATTTGATAAAGGTGTGTTAGCTGAGAAAATGGTTGCTGAAATGCTTCCTGCAATTGAATCAAGCGCAGGTGGTCAGTTCAACTTCAATGTTGTGAACTGTGACCGCTCGATCGGTGCTCGTGTGTCTGGTGAAATTGCTCGTCGCTATGGCAACTTAGGTATGGAAGTACATCCAGTAGTGATGAACTTAACTGGTACAGCTGGTCAGTCACTTGGTGTATGGAACGCGGGTGGTTTACACATCCGTCTTGAAGGTGATGCAAACGACTATGTGGGTAAAGGTATGGCAGGTGGTCGTATCTCAATTTTCCCACCAAAAGGTTCACCTTTCCAAACCCAAAACACAGCAATTATTGGTAATACCTGTTTGTATGGCGCAACTGGCGGTAAGCTTTTTGCAGCGGGTACAGCGGGTGAGCGTTTTGCAGTTCGTAACTCTGGTGCATTTGCTGTAATTGAAGGTGCTGGTGATCACTGCTGTGAATATATGACAGGTGGTGTTGTGACTGTACTTGGTAAAGTAGGCCATAACTTTGGTGCGGGCATGACTGGTGGTTTTGCTTATGTACTTGACCTTGATAATGACTTCGTAGATTACTACAACCACGAATTGATTGATTTAAATCGTATTTCAACAGAATCTATGGAAGATCATAAAGAGTTCTTGTTGCGTATTATCGATGAGCATATTAAAGAAACAGGTAGTGCCTGGGCTTATAAAATCCGCAATGAGTTCGATTTCTACAGCCGTAAATTCTGGCTTGTGAAACCAAAGGCTGCTAATTTACAAACGCTTTTGAAAACTACACAAGCTGATCCACAATAATTCCACGACTGCAACGACATAGGCAGGTGCGGACAACAGTAAAAACCGCGCCTACCCACGGAGAGAGACATGGCAGAACGCCTAAATAATGACTTTCAATTTCTGGATGTAGCACGCCAAGATCCAGAGAAAAAAGATATTACTGTCCGCAAAGCAGAATTTGTGGAAATTTATAAGCCTTTTACATCGGAAACTGTTACTAATCAGACTCACCGTTGTTTAGGTTGTGGTAACCCATATTGCGAATGGAAATGTCCTGTACATAACTACATTCCAAACTGGTTAAAACTCATCGCTGAAGGCCAAATTTTCCAAGCTGCTGAGCTTTGTCATCAAACGAATACACTACCTGAGGTATGTGGTCGCGTATGTCCACAAGACCGTTTGTGTGAAGGTGCTTGTACCTTAAATGATGGTTTTGGTGCAGTAACGATTGGTAATGCTGAAAAATATATCAATGATACAGCCTTTGCTTTGGGCTGGCGTCCAGATATGTCAGGCGTAAAATGGACTGACAAAAAAGTTGCCATTATTGGTGCTGGCCCTGCTGGTTTAGGCTGTGCAGATATTCTAGCTCGCGGTGGTGTTAAACCAGTGGTATTCGACAAGCGTCCTGAAATTGGTGGCTTACTTACATTTGGTATTCCAGAATTTAAAATGGAAAAAGATGTGATGAAACGCCGCCGTGAAATTTTCACAGGTATGGGCATCGAATTTCGCTTAAATACTGAAATTGGTACAGATGTAACCATTGATGAATTACTTGCAGAATATGATGCGGTGTTCATGGGTATGGGAACTTATACCTACATGAAGGGTGGTTTCCCGGGTGAAGGTCTTAATGGCGTTTATGATGCTCTTGATTTCCTAATCTCTAACGTGAACCGATGCCAAGGTTGGGAAAAAGATCCAAGTGAGTACATCAGTTTAGATGGTAAAAAGGTGATTGTACTTGGTGGTGGTGATACAGCGATGGACTGTAACCGTACTTCATTACGTCAAGGCGCTCATGATGTAACTTGTGCATACCGTCGTGATGAAAGCAACATGCCGGGTTCTGCACGTGAAGTGAAAAATGCCTATGAAGAAGGTGTAAAATTCCTATTCAATCGTCAACCGATCGAAATCGTTGGTGAAAATGGCAAAGTGACAGGCGTAAAAGTGGTAACGACACAAATGGGTGAACCAGATAGTCGTGGCCGTCGTAGTCCTGAACCAGTTCCAGGTTCTGAAGAAGTATTACCAGCCGATGCAGTTTTACTTGCATTCGGTTTCCGCCCAAGCCCAGCGGATTGGTTTGGTAACGCGAATATTAATCTTGATGGTTCAGGTCGCGTTGTCGCAGCTGAAAAACAAGAATTCAAATTCCAGACATCAAACCCGAAAATCTTTGCTGGTGGCGATATGGTGCGTGGTTCAGATCTAGTCGTAACCGCGATTTGGGAAGGCCGTCAAGCTGCTGAAGGCATTTTGGATTATCTTGGTGTTTAATAAATTAATTTGTTAAAACACTCAAAAAAGCCTACTTCAAGTAGGCTTTTTTATTGTCTACCATTAGTCACTTTGATGTTTTTGGCAAATATAATAAGCTTTTTTGCCCTTTTTAGCTTTTTAAGCTCGCGACATACTCAAAACTTCCTTCTTCAATACAATAGGTGTTGAGTATGAACATCGCAGATATGACGGCAGAAAAATCATATTTAAATCGTCGAAAAGCGTTGGGTATTACAGTGCGTCGTCTTGAATTTAATCCAAAGGCGATCAAGCGGCACTATTTTGCAAATTCACCGCTCATGTCTCATTTTTTAACTGCACTTTCCTCAACGTTTCCGGTGGGTGAGCAATTTTTTGTAAATAGCGTACGTAATGTGCGTGATAAAGTTTCAGACCCTCAACTACAAGCGCAAATTGCAGCTTTTATTGGACAAGAGGCTATGCATTCCAAAGCGCATGGCGAGTTTAATGAAGCTTGGCGCCGTGATGATTATAATCTGGACAGTTTTCAAAACTGGTTAAATGAGCGGGATAAATACTTAAGAACGATTCCACCTAAGCTGCAATTAGCTCTTACCTGTGCTTTTGAACATTTTACAGCTCTCCTTGGAGCATATGTTTTACAACATCCAGAATTGTTAAAAACGTTAGATCAAGATGCGCTAAAACTTTGGGTATGGCATGCGATTGAAGAAATTGAGCATCGTTCAGTCGCATTCGATGTCTATCAACATGTATATGGAGATGACCGTATTCGTCGTTTACTCATGCGTAGTGTCACGACTGGGTTTGCGAGTCTCGCTTTTTATGGGACAACTCGTTTATTTTGGCAAGATAAGTGGAATAGCTTACCTAAAATCGGAGGTAATTTATTTGGTTCGTATTTGCTGATAAAAATGCTTGTCCAATTGATGCCTGAATACTTCGCATATTACAAAAAAGATTTTCATCCTAGTCAAAAAGATTACGACAAGATGGTCGATTACTGGAAAAGTTCTTTAGCAGAAGAATATCAAATGGCAAGTTTTCAACAAGAAAAAGATCAAAGATTAAGTTAATAGAAAACCGGATTTAAAAATCCGGTTTTTAAAAATCAATAAAATAAAAGCAACACAATAATGCCAAATTCATCATACAATCGAGTAAAGAGGTCAAAAATATAAAGAAAAACTTGAGGATAATGTGACGATGAAAACATTGAAACAATTAGCGATCGCAACAACACTTGCCAGCACCTTACTGTTTTCGGGATGTGGCTATAACACTCTACAAGTAAAAGATGAGGCTGTAACAGCAGCGTGGTCTGAAGTACAAAACCAATATCAACGTCGATCAGACTTGGTGCCAAACCTTGTCAATGTGGTAAAAGGTTATGCTAAACATGAAGAGCAAGTATTAACCGAAGTAACACAGGCACGCTCAAATGTTGCAGGTTTAAAAGTTGATAAAGAAGTTCTAGAAGATCCAGCTTTACTTGAAAAATATCAACAGGCTCAAAGTCAATTAACAGGGGCATTATCTCGACTTATTGCTGTGTCTGAAAACTACCCGGATTTGAAAGCCAATACTCAATTCCAAGAATTACAAGTTCAGCTTGAGGGTACAGAAAACCGTATCGCAGTTGCACGTAATCGTTATATTACAACAGTGCAAGATTACAACGGATATGTACGCCAGTTCCCGCAAGCAGTGACAGCAAAAGTAATTGGTATGCATCCTAAAGCCAATTTCTCTGCAGAAGCTTCTGCACAACAGGCTCCAAAAGTTTCTTTTGATTAATTTAATAAATCAAAGGAGTGCTGTATGAGAAATATTATATTGCTTCAGTCTAAGCAAATTAAGGTCTTTATTGCGACCTTAATTTTGCTCTGTTGTGGTGTCCTTTTTCAGAATACGGCATGGAGTGAAAGTAATATTGCAACTGCTACTGACGAGACTGACACAATAGTAGCGGGCAAAATCATTCAAAAGCAGCAAAATCAAGCCACCCCATCTAAATCGGGTGAACAACCTGCTTCAAGTGTTGTTACTTCACCTAAAGTCTCTAACGATATGGCAGATGGTGAGTCAATTCGTAGTTTGCCAACTTTAAACCAACCTGTTATTGATCAAGCTAACATTTTAAGTGAGGCTGAGAAACAGCAGCTCGACCAAAAAATTCTAAGTTTATACCAACAAGGTAAAGCGCAAATTGGTGTCGTTATTGTCCCAACTACGGGTCAAGAAGATATTTTTGATTATGCATTACGAGTGGGTGAGCAGTGGCAATTAGGATCATCTAAACGTGACAATGGATTACTCATTGCAGTTGCGGTGAATGATCGCCGCATACAAATTTTAACGGGATACGGCTTAGAAGGCGTATTGCCTGATATTGTGGCAAGTCGGATTATTCGAAACCAAATTACACCTTATTTTAAACAAGCCCAATATGCACAAGGTTTAAATGCAGGTCTTGATGAAATTGGAAGGATTTTAAATCTTGACCCAGAAGTCGCTCAGCAAGCTGCTCAAGATTTAAAAGAACGCCAACATCAAGCTGCGGAAGAGCAACAAGCCAAACAGACAACTCTGACAATGGCTTTATTTATTCTTGTTGCTGGAATTGTGGGTTCATTTATTGTAGGACGACCTCTTAGCGCATCTACAGCTGGTGTTGCTGCTGCGGTAGCAGGTTTTGTAAATGGTGCAGGTCTAGTGACAAGCTTATTACTTGGTTTTGGAATCTTCTTTTTACTCATTACTTCAATTGCCCAGCTTATTTTACAGGTTATCCTGAGTGGTGCAGGCGGAGGAGGGCGTGGTGGTGGCTTCGGCGGTGGAGGCGGAGGCTATGGCGGCGGCGGAGGTCGTTTTGGCGGTGGAGGTGCTTCAGGCTCATGGTAACAACATCAGAAACAACACAAATTATTACTCAGCCAAAAATTGAGGAATCTGTAGAGCCAAGCCTAAAACGTTGGTTTAAACATCTATGCTATTTTCCGGCCAGTAGCCGTTATTTTTCAAAACAAGATAAGCAAACTATTGCTGATGCGGTACAACAAGCAGAACATGGGCATGTTGGAGAAATACAGGTTGTAATTGAAGGCCATATTCCATGTTCACAGGCCTATAGACAAAATACCCGATTGAGAGCGCAACAATTGTTTGCAGAGTTAGGGGTCTGGGACACCGCGTTAAATAGTGGAGTACTACTTTATTTAAACTTATGTGAACGTACAGTAGAAATTATATTTGACCGTGGTATTAGAAATGCGACTAACGATCAGGTCTGGCAGCAGATTTGTGAGTCTATCGTTCAAAAACTTAAACAAAAAGAATATCAACAAGCTGTCGTGATGGGTGTACAGCAAATTGGAGAGGTATTGTCACATTTTTATGATGAAAACATGCCAGATCAATCCAATGAATTGGGAAATGCTCCAATTATTATTAATTAAGTTATTTTCTAAAGTTCTATATCTCATAATTTTAAAATTTTATTTCTTAAGGTGGCTGACAAAAAATGTCACCTATTTATTTATTTTTAAAGAGAATTTGCTCACAAAAACAAATATAAAGTTTGATAGATTTTGTTTACTTTTTTTGATGTGTGATCTGTTGTAACTAAAAGTTATGTGACGATTTTTGTCAGTTATTTACGGTGATTTTAGATTAAGCAAATTTAAAAATTAATATAAGTTTTTGTTTTATAAGTAAAATAAAAGTTGGCATGGTTGCTGCTATATAGTTGAGAGCTGAAAAAGCTTATATAAAAACATACATACAATCTTTGGGGAAAAGGCTATGAATGCACAAAAAGGTTTTACATTAATTGAACTTATGATCGTTGTTGCGATTATCGGTATTTTGGCGGCAATTGCGATTCCGCAATATCAAACTTATATTGCGAAATCACAAGTAACAAGAGCTGTAGATGAAGCTGCAGGTCTGAAAACTGCTTTAGATACATGTATACTTGATGGAAAAGCAACGGCTGCATGTGACTTTGGCGCTACTGGATCAAATATTTTAACAGGTGCTGCTACAGGTGGCTTAAATGGAACTAATGGGGTATCTTCTGGGGTTACAGGTGTTCCTGTTGCAGTAATTGGTGCTAACGCGACAACTGATTCAACAATTACTGCGACAATAGGTAATAGTGCTGCTCAAGCGATTGCTACCCAAACCATCGTTTGGACAAGAAATGCTGGTACAGGTACATGGACTTGTTCTTCAAACGTGTTGCAAAAATATGCTACTTCAGCTTGCCCGACAACTAGTACTAACTAATAATAAAAATAAAAAAACGCACCTCATGGTGCGTTTTTTTATTTTAAAATTTACCTCTATCGGTATTAGCAGTTTATAAATTAGTTAGAACTTCTCTTTTTCTATTTGCATGTATAATTCTTTCAAGTTTTAACCTCTAACCTTTTACTATGCAAGTATTCTTCCTATTCTTCGCTGCAATCCTGTTAGGTTTTGCATGGTTGTCTCCATTTCACTATAGCCCTTGGGTCATGTTTTCGAGTGAAGTGAGTACTTTTGGGGCTGGATTATGGGTATTAGCCGCTCTAATTCAGCAAAATATTAAAATTCCTAGGGCGCAATTATTGTTGCTGCCATTTACTTTAATTCCAATAGTGCAGTGGGGTTTTGGTTTAGTTTTTGATTTGAGCACAGCCTTATTGAGTTCATTTTACTTATTAGGTTTTTGGTTTATGGTCTTGGCTGGTTACAACCTGTCTTTAGATCAACAAAAGCGAGATCAAATCTTTTCTGGTTTTAGCCTACTTGTAATTATTGTATCGCTTATTACTAGCTTTATTGCAATTTGCCAATGGTTGAATATCGAGTCTCATATTCCTTATGTGCTTAAGTTGCTGGGTAATCGTCCTTACGGTAATTTTGGTCAACCTAATAATATGGCAACCTTTTTAATTATTGGATTATTAGGGTGTTTATATTTATATGAAAAAAATAAAGTAACAATATGGTTGTTACTACCTTCAGCCCTCATTATTTTATTTACAGTCGCATTGAGTCAATCAAGAACTTCATGGATAGTTTTTCCATTTTTACTCATCTATTGGGGGATCAAGCTGTTTAGAAAGCAAAAAAGATTTGGATTTGCTCAAGGCTTCTTATGGTGCTTAACATTTTTTTTAATTGCTGGATTAATCTTACCGTATATTACTCAATTCATTGAATTCTCTACAAATACACAGATTACTGAAACAAGAACGTTTGTTGCTCGAGCAGGTTCGGGGCATGAACGTGTAGGTATGTGGATACAAATATTACATGCTATAGCTCAGCAGCCATGGGCAGGGTATGGATGGAGTCAAACTAGTGTTGCTGTAGTAGATAGTATTCAATATGGAACTGTACATGTATGGTTTAATAGTGCCCATAATGTACTGCTTGATTTAATTGTTTGGAATGGTATTCCATTAGCAGCTGTAATTATTGCTTACTTTGCGTGTTGGTTCCTTTGGTTAAATCAACAGGCTAAAGAAACCATCTCAATTATAGCGATTATGATGGTGTGTGCGGTGTTTATTCATGCCATGTTCGAGTTCCCACAGCGCTATGCTTATTTCTTGCTTACTTGTGGTTTCTTGCTCGGTATTGTTCAGGCGCAGACTCCAGTACTCAAGGGAGTTGTACTTAATAAGCAACTTTTTCGCTTAATATGGATAATTAGTTTACTGCTTATTATTGCGATTTTACGTGATTACAATGTGTATGTTCTAAATAGTAATTTACTGTATAAGAATAAAAAGCCAAATGCAGAGTTCATGGGGAGCAGTAAAATTTTTGTTTTAACGCAGTTTGAAGAGCGTTTAAAATGGATTGAACTTAATCCAAAAACTAAATTATCTGAAGCTGAGCTAGTCCAGTGGGGAAACTCGGTAAAGAATAAAGCAACTCCATATAATTTACGTAAAAATGCAAAATTGCTGGCTTATAATGGAAAACCAGAGCAAGCAGAGCAGCAATTATTAATTTTAAAGCATCTCTATAAGCAAAAAATAACGCTACCAGAGTTATTAAAAGAAAAGTAATAAAAAATCCCCTTGTATTCAAGGGGATTTTTTATGAGAAACTACATTTGACTCTGGATGTAATTTTCAATACCAACGCTGCCGATAAGGTCAATCTGAGTATCTAACCAGTCCCAATATTCTTCTTCTTTTTCTAAAATTTCTTGAACAAGATCACGCGTCACATAGTCTTGTTCTGTTTCAGCGAGTGCAACTGCTTTTTGAATCGCTTCTATATTTTCTTTCACTTTACGAATGTCACATTGCAGAACTTCTTCTGTATGTTGACCAATATAAAGTTTGCCTAAGTGCTGAAGATTAGGTAAACCTTCCAAGAATAAAATACGTTCAATAATTTTGTCTGCATGCTTCATTTGGCGAATGGATTCTTTATATTCAGCAGAGCCAAGTTGCTCAATTCCCCAATCATTAAACATGCGTGAATGCAAAAAGTATTGATTAATTGCAGTTAGATGATGATACAGCACTTGGTTGAGCTGATTAATGACATCACGATTGCCTTTCATTGTAGCTACTCCAAAACAATTTCTGCCTTAATTCAATTAAGGCAATCTATAAAACCATTCTAGTGAACAAACACTAATATGGCGAGTAATTTATAGAACAGCAAATGAAAATCGCAATCAAAAACAACACAATATTAGGAAAGGAGAGTTTCCAACCAAAAAAAACCGCTTGAATGAGGAACTATTAACGTTCCGCAAAAAGCGGTGGAGGAGCTAATAAATACTATTAAATTTTTATAAATCTTTTACGCAGCTACAGAAATACGAGCAGCGATTTCTGCTAATTCTTCATTAATAATAGCACGTGCTTCTGGTGCACAGCGTCCACAGCAAGTACCAAGATCAAGCAAATCACGAATTTCGCGATAGCTTTCTACGCCATTTTCAACAGCGTCTTTAATATCTTGATCGGTAATGCCACGACACAAGCAAACGTACATGGGAGTGATCCCCAAATATAAATGCGATAATTGATATTATTGATAATTATTATCGTTTGTCAATGAAATTCATTTAAAATCTCATTTATTATTATTGGGAATTTGGATAAAAAAATACCACCTGAGCGGAAATCTGAGTTATGTTCAGATTTTATACAAAGGTGGTTCATGATTTAGAGTTAAAAATTTAACGGAAAATATTTAATTTATTTCAATATCTTATTGATTAATAACCACAATACCATCCATTTCAACTAAAGCACCTTTTGGTAAACTTGCTACACCAAGTGCTGCACGTGCAGGATAGGGTTGCGCAAAATATTCACCCATAATTTGGTTTACAAGTTGGAAGTTTGATAAATCAGTTAGAAAAATATTGAGCTTGGCAATGTCTGCTAGAGAACCGCCGGCAGCTTCACAAACTGCTTTTAAATTATCAAATACACGGCGAATTTGAGCTTCAATACCTTCTACAAGTTCCATACTGTATGGGTCTAAACCAATTTGCCCTGAAAGATATAATGTATTATCTACTAAAATGGCTTGAGAGTATGTGCCGATAGCAGCAGGGGCATTTTCAGTATGAATTACTTGGCGGGACATTTGGTTCTCCTTGATTAAATCTCATTTCATCATAATCGATGATCGCTTTGGACAAAAGTATCATCGATTTAATTGATTAAGTGGATTTGGAAAGTTTGATTTTGTTAAAGAAACATAAATCTGACCAATAGCCCTTGTAAAGACTTAGCTTACTTTTGAAATTTCCATCTGTGGATTAGGCGCATCTAAACGCTCAATACGTGGAAAACCATAATGCATACGTAAGTCACGGATGACTTTTGCAATATGTTTACGGTTATTCACCACAATATTAACAAAAGTTCTTTGCTCATTTGAGTGAACCATTTCTACCCCTGCATTATTTTTACGACATTGATAGATCAGGTCAGATACCTGCTCATCATTCATTGCCATTTCTATAGCGAGGTAGGCTGTAAAACGAACATCGTCTACATCATCTGCTTTCCATTGAAGCGGCATGATATTTTCAGGATGTAGATGTTGTTCATGTAGCAAGTTATGGCAGCGGATACGATGCACAATTAACCCACGACGTGTTAAATGTCCTTGAATTGGGTCGCCCAAAACTGGATTACAGCAATGCGCATATTTAACGTCGATACCTTCAGTGCTTTGAATGAGTCGATCTGAATTTTCCACTTGTGGATGCTTGTCATGAGCAAATAAGTGATTAGCTACAAGTTGAGGTAGTAGGTCGCCAACTGCAATTTGTTCAAACAATGTATTTTTATTATCGATGTGGCGCCATTGAAGTAAATCTAACCAGTCGGCTTCAGAGAGATCGTTAATCGAACGGTTAAAGAGTTTTAGTGCTCGAGAAAGTGCTTGTGCACCAACTAAACGTTGTTCTTCAATATCTTGATCTTTAAGGACATGCTGTAAGGCACGGCGAGCTTTTTGCGTGTTAATAAAGCTTAACCAGTCTGGGTTTGGTGTTGCTAAAACATCCGTAATAACTTCAATAACCTGACCGCTAATTAATGGTGTCGACAGTGGTTTAATCTCGCCATCTACTTTTGCACCAACAGCATGGTTACCTAAAAATAAACTGGCTGAATAAGCAAAATCAACTACGGTAGCACCTTGTGGTAACTCGTGGAGCTGACCATGTGGAGTGTAAACCCAAATTTTTTCTTGATGCAAGTAATCTAACAAATCATTGAAGGTTGTTTTTGCACACTCTCCATCGATCAGAGTATTCAGATTTTGCATTGAAGCCTGAATAGCTGAACGACAAGTTTGCGGTGCATTTTCACCAAGCACTACCCCAAAACGAGCAGCTTTACGCATAAGCTCGGTTTGAATAGTAAGAGAGAGTGTGGTTTTTTCGCCTTTGAGCTTAATTAATAAAGACTGGTTGCCACCTGGTAGCGGACGACGGATATGGTCCTGATATTGAATGACCTGAAAGTTTTCTCTTAAAGCATCAACTAGGCGATCACAGTCGGCAATTGATTGTAAAACGATTTCAAAAGCATGGCTGTGGGTAAGTTCTTGTAAATCCATCTCATTTTTAACGAAATGGCGTAATAATTCGATATTGTTGTTTTTCTTTTTAATGCGGCCTTGAATATGATAATTATGAAGAAGTTCAGCGAGGTTTTGTTCCCAGATGCTTTGATATTTACATCGCTCTGGTTTGGTTAGACGTAGTGCATTTTGCACGTTATCAAACATATCAAGATCAAGATTTTGATAACAAAGATTTTCTAGATTATCACCCATTTCATTCATGCCGACTAATCTTGCCATTGGCACAAAGATATCAAGAGTTTCTTGAGCAATACGAGCGCGTTTATCTGGACGCAAAGCACCTAGAGTAGTCATATTATGATAGCGGTCAGCTAATTTAATAATAATGACACGTGGGTCCTGTAGGGTCGCTTGCAGGATTTTTCGGAATGAGGCGGCCTTGTTATATTCTTTATCACTGGATTGGCTAAGTTTGGTTACACCGTCAACCAGCTCGGCAACTGTCAGGCCAAATTTTTCAGTAATATCTTCTTTTGTATATTGAGTATCTTCAATAACATCATGCAAAAGAGCTGCCATTAAGGTTTCAGCATCTAAACGCATGTTCGCAAGAATACAGCTGACAGCAATTGGATGCAGAATGTAGGGTTCACCACTTTTACGTGTAATGCCAGTATGCGCTAGATCGGCAAAATCACAGGCAGCAAGCACTTTCTCGACTTCACTTACCGATAAGTAAGGGTCGATAATCAATTTAAGCTGTTGCTTGGCTTGGCTGACCTCTTCGCCTGGCATAAATCACCCTTTTTCCTAATACTGAAAAACTAAATCTATCTACTTCTTAATGAAAAGCATATTGCGGAACTTGTCAATTTTTTCATTTGAAAAAGTGTATTTTTTTTTCAATGAAAATAATTGCTTTTTTCAATATCTTTAAATTCAAGACAAAGCCAAATAAAAAACCACCGCAGAAAAACGATGGTTTTTTTATGAAACAGAATTAATTAGAAAGAAAAACCTTCTAAATTCAAGCTGTTTGTAGAAAGAGCAAGATCAAGACTAGAAGTTTGATAATCTTGTTCACGTTGCTTAAGAATTTCTTTCGTAACGTGCCCTGCCGCGATTTCGCGCAAAGAAACTACAGTCGGTTTGTCGTTATCCCATTCTACAGTTGGCTCCATGCCTTGACGTGCCAATTGACGAGCACGTTTACTTGCAACGAGCACAAGCTCAAAACGGTTGTCTACATGATCTAAACAATCTTCAACGGTGACGCGTGCCATAAAAGTTCTCGTTTTGGAATGGTGAATTTGAACAGACTAAACAGTATAAAAGGCTTTCGATCTAGACTCAAGTTATTCCTGTTTTGGTTGAGGAGTAATCAAGTCTTGAATTAATGTTTGATAACGTTTCGCTTGCTGAGATAGTACTAGACGGTTTGCTGTAATCACAGCTTCAATCTCATGTAAGGCTTTATTAAAGTCATCATTAATAATGATGTAATCAAAGTTCGTGTAATGCTGCATATCTTCAACTGCACAGCTTAAACGATGTTCAATGACTTCAACTGAGTCTGTGCCGCGGTTAGATAAACGCTGACGAAGGTCAAACTGTGTTGGCGGTAAAATAAATATTTGCTTGGATTCAGGAAAAAGTTTGCGAACTTGCTCTGCACCTTGCCAATCAATTTCAAGTAGAACATCGTGTCCTTGAGCTAACTGTTGTTTTACAGTTGCTTGAGAAGTGCCATAGTAATTACCAAATACTTCAGCGTATTCAATAAAACCGTCATGGTTGACTTGGTCTAGAAATTCATCTTTTGTAGTGAAGTGATAGTGAACACCATCTAATTCACCGGGACGTTGACCTCGGGTAGTATGTGAGACTGAAACATGTAAATTGCTCACACGGTCAAGCAGGGCTTTCACCAAAGATGTTTTGCCCGTTCCTGATGCAGCAGAAACGACAAACAATAGACCCGACATGATATTTTTCCTGATATGATAAAATATCTTCGCTATTGTAGTGTACCGTGCGTTTAAACTGAATAGTTTTAATTGCAAATATTCAAGAGAAATTCCCCTGTTTTATTAATTTTGAGGCTGTTATGGAAATTGTGTTAGCTAATCCGCGTGGTTTTTGTGCCGGTGTTGATCGAGCCATAGCAATCGTCAATCGGGCTTTAGAATGTTTTAACCCTCCTATTTATGTACGTCATGAGGTTGTACACAATAAATTTGTTGTTGATGACTTACGTCAAAGAGGGGCAGTTTTTGTTGATGAACTAGATCAGGTTCCGGATGACTCAATTGTCATTTTTAGTGCTCACGGTGTTTCAAAAGCTGTTCAGCAAGAAGCGGAGCGCCGAGGTTTAAAAGTATTTGATGCAACTTGTCCTTTAGTTACCAAAGTTCATATTGAAGTGACTAAATATGCACGGGAAGGTACTGAAGCCATTTTAATTGGTCATGAAGGGCACCCAGAAGTTGAAGGAACAATGGGCCAATATGACAAATTGAAAGGTGGTGAGATTTATCTGGTTGAAGATGAAGCTGATGTTGCTGCGCTTGCAGTTAGACATCCTGAAAAACTTGCATTTGTAACTCAAACAACTTTATCTATTGATGATACGGCTAAAGTTATTGATGCTTTGCGTGCAAAATTCCCTCATATTCAGGGGCCGCGTAAAGATGATATTTGCTACGCTACTCAAAACAGACAAGATGCTGTACGTGACTTGGCGGAACAGTGTGATGTGGTCTTGGTTGTAGGCTCACCTAATTCATCAAATTCAAATCGTTTACGCGAGCTTGCAGAGCGTATGGGCAAAGCTGCTTATCTTGTAGATAATGCTGACCAGTTAGAACAGTCATGGTTCAATGAAACTTGTAAAATTGGTGTGACAGCGGGTGCTTCAGCACCAGAAATTCTGATTAAGCAAGTTATTCAACGTTTACAAGATTGGGGCGCGCAAGCACCTAAAGAATTAGATGGACGTGAAGAGAACATAACCTTTAGTCTTCCTAAAGAATTACGTATTCATGTGACTCAAGCATAAAGTGTGACTTATTTAACATACTGATTTTAAAATAGTAAACAGATAATTGTTGATGTGACAGTTATCTGTTTTTTTATACCCTTCATCTGCTTTGTATTTGTTTTGTAAATCTAAACCGTAAAATTTAAATAATAAATAAAAAATTCTTAAGTTTATTTGGGGTTCTGGGGATGAGGGGAATTATTCCGCAAGAAGGGTTCACCTTGGTTGAGCTTATGGTGACGATTATAGTAATGACCATCATTGCGATGATGGCCGCACCGTCTATGTCGAATTTATTAGAAAGTAAACGACTAGATGAAAATCAACGAGACTTAATCAATACTTTGTCTGAATCAAAAAGCCAAGCAATACTTGGTCGACAAGATGTAACTATTAATCTGAATTCAACAGCTTCAAATACATCAACATCTTTTAATTGGAAAGCTGCAGCCAATAATGCTCTTGAGCTCAAAAATATTGCTGCTAATGGTACGCAGAGTTCACTAACAGCGACGACTTTAACTTTTAATGCGAATGGAGTTGTAAGTAATATCACCCAAGACACACTTTTATCTATTTGTAATTCAAAAATAAATACAAAGAAAATTCTTATTTTAACAAAGCTTGGCACATTAATTTTTAAAGCTGAGGAGACATGCTAATGCTGGGTGGCAAACAAAAAACTCAAGCCGGGGTGGGTTTATTAGAAGTGTTAGTCGCCTTAATTTTACTTGCAATAGGAGTTTTAGGATATGTTGCCTTGCAGGTTCGGGCTATAGACGCCTCTTCAGAAGCACTAAGTAAATCTCAAGCTATTATGATTATGAGAGGGTTAGCGGAAAATATTCGCGTAAATAGTTCTCAAGCTAGTCAATATCCTGCATTTGTTCGTAGTTATAGCAATTACTCCTCTACAACCATAACTCCCACGTTGTGTTTTAATGCCACTTGTACGCCTTCTCAACTTGCTCAATTTGATGCATATCAAGCAGCAAAAAATGCTGATCAACTTGGCATGAAAATCACAATGACAAATTGCCCTGGGGTTACAAGCACAATGACCCAGCAGAGGCAGTGTTTGTTTATTTTCTGGGGGAAAACTTCTCCAGTAATTACAACAAATGGGGGAGTCATTACCGCGGATGTATCGAGTTGTATGAGTACCAATGGCGTTTATGCCAATAATTCAAATTGTTTAATGATGGAGGCATATTGATGGCTCACTCATTTTTTTCGGGGAAGCAACGAGGCTTTACATTAATTGAGCTTATGGTTGCATTGGCTTTAGGTCTGATTTTGGTGGCTGCAGCGACGCAATTATTTATTGGTGGACTTCTATCAAGCCACCTACAAAAAGCAAATGCTGAAATACAAGATAGCGGTATTTTCGGTCTGGAATATATTGCACGTGATATACGCCTTTTAAATTATGGAAATGTAATCAACCCGATATTAACTGATATCACCCCTTGGGGCGGCGTTGTATTAACTGGCTCAACAGCAACTAATAATGACAGTGTCAATTTTGTACCTAATGTTGGAACAAATACTTATATTGCTGATGCTTTATTAAGTCGTGGTGCTGGAGATAGCGTAAGTACTGTTAGCAACCATTGGAAAGGCCTTTCAAATATACAGAACAGTTCAGACACCGCTGTGCAAAGTGATCAGTTGACGATTCAATTTATTGCTCCTACCTCTATGACCAATTGTGAGGGTGTGAATGTACTTGCAGGAGATTTAATTGTAGAGCGTTATTTTTTACGTCTTGATAGTAATGGTAGTTCTCAACAAGATTATGCACTTGCATGTGATGCAAATACTCCCTCTGCTGCAGCCGCGACAGCTCAACCTACCACTATTACTGGCTTGGGTGACGCCGGGCAAATCGTATTACCGCGTATTGATCATTTTCATGTGTTATTTGGTGCAAAAAATGCGGCTGGCAATTTTGCTTACTATACGATTCCCCAGTATCGAGCTGCTGCACAGGCTGCGCGAGATGCCACACCATCTGTAATGGCACCGCGAATTCTTTCAATACAAATATCTGTACTAGCCCGTTCCACGAATAATGCTCAAAACAGAGCAATAGATCCTGCCCAGTCTTTTCTTATGTTAGATCAAACAGTGCATGCTTCTGATAATACAACTCGATTCTTACGCCGTGTTTATAACGTAACAATTGCTCTACGTAATGCGATGGGGGAAAGTCTATGACCCATTTAATTCATCAAAGTAAATCTAAAGAAAAAGGGGCAACCCTTATAGTTGTGCTTATTATTTTGTTGGTTGTTATTTCTGTAGGTGTTTTAGCAATAAGAGTGGCTATAGTTTCTTTAAAAGTTGCTACGAATAGCCAAGTTAGTCAATTAAATTTTCAATCATCTGATACGCCCTTGGAACTCATTGTGCAGATGAATCCTAATACACTGACTAATATTACTAATGTGATTGGTGCAGCGCTCAAAGAGCATGAAAGTAATCCGGGTGCAGAATACAACTTTTGTTATAAGCCTGTTTCTACATCTACAAATTTTGCTCAAACTCGAGGCGCAAGTTTACTTCGGGCAGGAAGTGCTAATAATGCAGTCGTCGAAGATGGCGGGGTAGCGGGTTTTTGTGATTTAACAAGTGACTATGGAAGTAATCGTCAAGCAGTCGTTACCCAAGTTGCTGTCAGTATTCCAACAGATGCTCTTAATGATATTCCGGGTTCAAATTTACCGCGGGGAACAAATACCTCCGAAGGTACGCAACTACCTAAAAGTATGCTGTCTACTCAACGTATTCGAGTGATTACAACTGCTTTTCTACCTGCCTATGCATCTACCTCAATAGAGACTTTACAAAGTGATTGTTTAAGTACGAGTTCAGCAAAAATTAGTGACAATTTTGATACTACATTAACAGCGAAGCAAACCTTAGCAGAGTGTTTGGCAAATCATAACGTACCTTTTAGCACTCAAGTTCAAGAATTTAACTATACCAATAAGCTCACTCAAATTGCGGCACCAGGTTCATAGCGGGGAATATCGTGAAACTAAAATTGAATAATTTTAAGCCAAATAATTTATGGTATGCCATCTGTTCGAGCTCGGTTGCTTTTACATGGCTAGTGACAAGTTCTGTTGCGCAGGCCAGTGATTTACAGATTTATGCTTCACCTACAGCTGGTAAAAAAACTATTGTAATGATGTTAGATACTTCAGGGAGTATGACATCTAATAGTTATAACGAAAATCGTTTGGCTATGCTTAAAAATGGTATGAATGCTTTTTTAGCCAGCAATAATCCTGTTTTAAATGATACTCGTGTGGGTTTAGGTAATTTCTCTGCAAATGGTGATAGTCGAAGTGGGCAAATTTTGGTGGCTGCTGCTCCTTTAGGAGATGCAAGTACTTTAAATACGGTGGGGTCTCAGCGTTATAAATTAAAACAGGCAGTTGCAAATTTATCTGCTGGTGGGTCAACACCTTCAGCACATGCTTATGCAGAAGCTGCTGCTTATTTGATGGGTACATCGACTTATTCAGAGGCGAATTACCTTATTCGCAAAGATAGTTATATAAAACGTGTACGAAAATCTGATAATAGAACAGAATATACATATTGTACGAATTATCGCGATTCACAAATTGATACAGCAAATTTATGGCAACCTTGTCGCTCTAGTAGCTATTGGAGTAACTGGTCAACCTCTAATCCAGGTGTAGCCACGGCCACAGCCTATAATACTTCGTCTGATTCAAGTTATTCTTATACTTATTACTACACCACTTTTAATTATGCTATAGCAAACACTGATAGTGGTATTCCAAAATCAAAAACCAATGATACGACAAGCAATCCGAATATTGTTTTAGATAGAAATGCTTCTAACTTAGATGCCATTTACCAATCTCCTTTACCGGCAGTGGCCAATCGTCAAAGTTGTGATGGGCAGGGCATTTACTTTTTATCAGATGGTGAGCCGAACAATACAACAGATACACGCTCGGCAACAGTAATGTCGACGGCCCTAGGTAGCACTCTGGGAGCAAATTTCAGTTGCTCTGGGGGACTTTCTAATACTTCATCAGATTCTGGTTGGGCTTGTATGGGGGAGTTTGCTAAACGACTATTTGATAAAACAAAAAACCCTGCTGGAGTTTCTATTCAAACAGCATTTGTTGGTTTTGGTAGTGATTTTTCTAGCTTGAGTTCGGAAGATGTGAAAAATGCCTGTCGTCTAAGTTCAAGAACCCAATCTAACCGTAAAAGTGATGATAATTGTTCACCTAATCAACCAAACAATGCAGTTGCCTCTCCAGGATATGGAAACGGTGGTTTTTTTCCTACCCAAAGTGCTCAAGGGGTAACGAATAGCGTTATTGCGTTTATCAATAATTTAGATAAGGTCCCTTTAGAACCTTTAACAACAGGTGCAATTTCTGTTCCTTACGATGCTTTAAATCCTAAAAATTTACAAGAATATGGTTATTTACGTGCTTTGGAGCCTAATCCTGCCAATACGTATTTAACATGGAGAGGAAATCTAAAGAAATATCATGTTGTTTTATCAGGAACAAATGCTGGGGCTTTTGAAGCTAACACGGGTGGATTGGTTTACAACGCAAATGGTGCATTTAGAGCAGATACAAAAGATTACTGGAATAGCTCGAATTACAATGATGGCGGAAAAGTCTTTTTAGGTGGTTCGTATGCAAAAGTTCCTTTACCAATTGCTGGACAAAATGAAACACGTGATGAAGAAGGAAATATCACAAAATATTATTACGCAGTACAAACTAAAATCCGCAACTTATTTACTGATGTTTCCGCTGTTGCAGCGGATGGTAGCTTAACGAAAATATCGACTTCTGGAACTAATTTACTAAGAATTCCTGCTGCTCCTGCTACTGGAGCTAATCCTTTTGATAGCGCAAGTAATACAGCAAGTTATATATTAGGAAAATTTGATGCTTCAACTGGACAAGATATTTTAAAAACTTTCCCTATTAGCTTGAAATTAAAAATATTAAATTATCTAGGTTACTCAACTGATATTAGCGCTACGACTTTACCTTCGTCATTAGTTACATCGAATGCACCATATTTATCGATGGGTGGTAGTATTCATTCTTTACCAGTACAGCTTACCTATAATGGAACATTAGATGAAAATGGGAATTTAACATCTGCGCGTGAACAATCCATTCTCTATGGAACGATGGAAGGTGGTCTGCATATTGTGGATGCCTCAACTGGTGTAGAACAAATGGCTTTCGTCCCTGCTGATATATTAAATGATCCAGTTGCATCAAGAGCTTTAGTTGTTGGGCAAAGTGATACTACAGCTCCTGCTCACGGTATGGATGGGGCTTGGGTATCTGATCCTGCATATAGTATTACTACAACGGGAAGCGGTAGCTCAGCAGTATCAAAAGTAACTGCAAAGCAAATGAATATTTATGGTGGCATGCGAATGGGGGGCAGCAGCTATTATGGCTTAAATGTCTTAAATCCTGCTTCACCTAAGCTTCTATTTAGAGTGGGAGCTGATCAAACTGATTATAGTCGTATGGGGCAGAGTTGGTCTAAACCTGTACTTGCAAATATACGTTATAACGGGGTTATTAAACGCGTCATGATTGTTGGTGGTGGCTATGACCAATGTTATGAAAACCCGAATATTACCTTGAGCAACTCTTGCTTTACGAATGGAAAAGCAAAAGGGAATGCTGTTTATATTATTGATGCTAAAACTGGGGAGCGCTTATGGTGGACTAGTGATACAGGCTCAAATATAGATAACTCTAATATGAAGCACAGTATTGTTAGTCGCATTAGTACTTTAGATCGAGATGCTGATGGTTTAGTCGACCATTTATATTTTGGCGATTTAGGTGGGCAAATTTTCCGTATCGATCTTAATAATAACCAGACAAAAACAAATTCAACTTATAGCAGTTTCGGTATTAGAGTTGTTCGATTAGCCAATTTAGCGACGAATGACTCAAATTATGATGCTTCGAACGATTATACAAATGGGAATGCACCACGGTTTTATGAACCGCCTACAGTCACTATACATGATTATGGTATCCGTACTTTTATTACTGTAGGTATTGCTTCAGGTGACCGCAGTACACCGTTAGATGTTTATCCACTTACGGGACGTGAGGGAATGTCACCTAGCTCGGCATTAAGCGGAAGACCTGTAAACAATGTCTATGGAATTATTGATAAAGACTTTATCAAAAAGAATTTGATGTCTTTAACTGATAGCCAACTTGAAACAAAAGATATTACTCGATCAGCTCTTAGAAAAAATCCACAAATTTTAAGATCTGGAGAAACACGAGTAGCCCAAATTTTCTTCCCAAACAGTGGGACGGGGCAAGGTGGTTGGTATCGCTCACTTTCTAGTATGAGCGATGGCACAGAGAAAGCTAATAATAGTTTCCGTATTAAAGGTGGACTAAAAGCTTTTGAAGAGCCTATGGCCGTTACGGGGACTTTAATTGTGCCTGTTTATGACCCGCAGGGAACAGGTATTGTAGCGGCAGACCCATGTTTACCACGGGTAGTAGGGGAAACGGACCAGCAGACTTACTGCCTACCATTTGGCGCCTGTCTTAACTCTGATGGATCAATTGATCAGAATAAAGAGAATGGCAATGGATTTAAAACACAAACGGGTAGTAACTGCCCAGCAGGGGCCTCTGAATGTAATATAAACGTCATAGGTGCAGGTATTCGTAGCGTAACATTTGTACCAACGGAGGATAACCCACCTGCGACAAATAGTTGTGGGAAATTAAAGCTGTCTGGTAATGAGCAAGGGACGGGACAGTGGCAATGTACGAGTCATTTAGTTCCTACGCGTTGGTATGAGCGTTATCGCTAGAAGGGATGACTTATGAATAAGTACTACATTTTACGGTTCAATCAGGGTTTTACCTTGATTGAGCTCATGGTTGTCATCGTGATTGTCGCTATTTTTGCTTCGATTGCTATCCCTTCATATCAAAGTTATAGCCGTAGAGCGACTGCTTCTGCTGCCAAAGGTGAAATTCTAAAATTGGCGGAACAATTGGAACAGCATAAATCCAAGAACTTTACCTATAGAGGATTTACGACCACATCTGTAACGTTGCCACAGGGTGGTTATACGATTGCAATTAGTGATGATACGACGACAGGAAATTTATTGACAAATGGTGCTGCAAATGGGCAGACATGGGTCATTAAAGCGACAACTACAGATCCAGGAAACATTAACTTTATTGCTAAAAATTCAGGTTTGCGTTGCCAAAGTTTAACAGCTACGGCTGTTGATAATGACTGTGGTGGGACAGTCACTTGCAATGTATGTGAAACAAATAGTGAGAATTGGCAATGAAGAATGGTTTTACTTTAATAGAAATCATGATTGTAGTAGCGATAATTGCAATTTTAGCAGCTATAGCGACACCTTCATATTTGCAATATTTACGTAAAGGGCATCGTACAGCTGTTCAATCTGAAATGATGAATATTGCCCAAACATTAGAATCAGAAAAAATGGTTCACAATCGTTACCCATCAAATGCTACCATTACTTCGATTTATGGCTCAAATGTAAGTCCTCAACAAGGCCAAGCCTTATATAACTTAGCTTTTGCCAACATAACTGATTCAAGCTGGGTGTTAACTGCTACGCCTATTGCTAATACTTCTCAAGCTGGTGATGGGATCATTTGTCTTAATGATCAAGGACAAAAATTTTGGGCAAAAGGTGCAGCGAATTGTGTGTTATCTGCCGCATCAAATTGGCTACAGTAATTTTAAATTCAAAACTGCGGATAACTCAAAAAATAATCTTTCTTTCAGGGCGAAAATCACGTAGAATGTCGCCCTCTATGAAAGGGGTTTGAAGTGTTGCCGATGGTCGGCGCAGGGATAATCCGTAAGAATTATAAGGCTTTTATCATGGTTGTTATTCGTTTAGCACGTGGCGGCGCAAAAAAACGTCCATTCTATCAAATCGTTGTGACTGACAGCCGCAATGCACGTGATGGTCGTTTCATCGAGCGTATCGGTTTCTTTAACCCGACTGCACAAGGTCAAGCAGAAAAACTTCGTTTAGACGCAGACCGTTTTGCTCACTGGGTTTCTCAAGGTGCTCAACCTTCTGAACGTGTTGCTTCTTTAGCTGCTCAAGCTAAAAAAGCTACTGCATAATTTTTTGTAGTAGGTAGCCCATGACATCAACACAGAATGTTCCCGAAGATCGTATTCAGATTGGACAGTTACGTTCAGCTTATGGATTGAATGGGTGGCTCTGGGTGTATTCAAATACAGAACCTATGAGCAACATGTTTGACTACCTGCCTTGGTACATTGAGACCAAGGCCGGTTGGCAAACAATAGATGTAAAACGTTGGAAACCACATGGCAAAGGCTTAGTTGTTGCTTTGAAAGGTGTGAGTGATCGCACTGGAGCAGAAAACTTGGTTGGCGCTAATATCTGGATTGCTAAGTCTCAACTGCCAAAAGCAGATGTAGATGAGTACTACTGGTCAGATTTAAAAGGCTTAACAGTGTTTGGTCTGAATGATGAAGAGCAGGAAGTAAACTTAGGTAAAATTCATGAGTTGTTTGAAACTGGAGCTAATGATGTGATGGTAGTACATGCTACCCCAGACAGCGTTGATTCAGAAGAACGCATGATTCCTTGGCATAAAGATGTAGTACAACGTGTTGATCTTGAAGCTGGTCGTATTTACGTCAATTGGGGCGTAGATTATTAATCCTTTTAGGATTAATACAGCAGGAAAATAGAGGAGTCTGTGATGTTTTTTGCAGTCATTACGCTTTTTCCTGAAATGTTTGAAGCGATTACAGCCTACGGCATCAGCGGACGTGCGGCAAAACGAGATATCGTACAAGTTACTTGTATTAACCCTCGTGATTTTGCTGAGGGAAACTACAGAAGAGTGGATGAACGTCCATTTGGTGGTGGCCCTGGGATGGTGATGATGGCTGAGCCTTTGGCGAAAGCAATTGCGCATGCCAAACAGCTTGCCTCACAAGCAGGACATGCTCATGTTCCTGTGGTGTACATGTCTCCACAAGGCAAAACTTTAAATGAACAGGCAGTACAGCAGTTTGTTGATTATGACGGCTTAATTGTACTGTGTGGACGTTATGAGGGAGTGGATGAGCGTTTGATCCAGCATTATGTTGATCAGGAATGGTCAATTGGTGATTACGTTTTATCAGGTGGTGAACTGCCCGCTATGGTGTTACTTGACAGTATTATTCGCCGTTTGCCGAATGTAATGTCAGATGAACAGTCAGCAGTACAAGATTCTTTTGTTGATGGTCTTTTAGATTGTCCACAATATACAAAGCCAGACCATTTTGAGGGGCTGGATGTACCAGAAGTTTTAAAATCTGGACATCACGGCAATATCGAAAAATGGCGTTTTTTGCAGCGTTATCAACGAACTTTAGAACGTCGACCAGAGTTGACCGAGAAAGTAGAATTGAATAAGCAGCAGAAAAAATGGCTAAAAGATGCGCAAGAGAGCGGTGGTAATTCTTAACCACTATTCTCAGGAACGGAAGTTCTGCAAAAATACGAGAAGCAATGCTTCGAGTTAAAGCATGATTCTATTTAATGAATAGTTTTATGTATATTCTAAGGCTCTTTATAGACATTTTGTCGTAAAGGGAAAGATAAACGGGTTGATATGCGCTTTAGCCTCTATCCCCAGCGGAATTTCAGACCTCTTCTGACTCCGCACATATTGGAGATTCCCACAATGAGTGGTAAACATCCTTTAGTTCAAGCTGTTGAAAATGCACAGTTAAAATCTGATATCCCTGCTTTTGCTCCTGGTGACACTGTTATTGTCCAAGTTAAAGTAAAAGAAGGTGAGCGTGAACGTCTTCAGGCATTTGAAGGTGTTGTAATCGCTAAGAAAAACCGTGGTTTGAACTCTGCGTTCACAGTACGTAAAATTTCTAGCGGTGTTGGTGTTGAGCGTGTATTCCAAACTCACTCACCAGTTGTTGCTAAAATCGAAGTGAAACGTCGTGGTGACGTTCGTCGTGCTAAACTTTACTACCTCCGTGACTTGTCTGGTAAAGCTGCACGTATTCGTGAAAAATTACCAGCTCGTAAAGCGTAAGCTTATAGCGAGTAAAAAAATGCGCCTTTTGGCGCATTTTTTGTTTTAAAAAATTACAGTCCTTGAAGTTTCAAACGGTTTGCATGTTGACGGTAAACTGAGACCGGATCTGATGCAAAAATAGAACGTATTCCAAGTACTTGGTTCACTTCATCTAAATGATTCCAGTTGTAATCATCACGAATTGTTTTGCCAAATTTGGCACTGCATCGAGAAACAAGTCCATCATTATCACCAAATGGATCGACCACTAAGCTACTGCCTGTAAGAGCAATATCAAATGGATCTAATGGATTGGTTAAGGCTTTATTTCCAGAGAAAGAATACATATAAATGCCTTTCTCTTGATATGTTCCCTCACCACAAGAGGTGGTTGGTATACCCATAGGGAATTGAGTATTAAACTGAGCTGAACCTTGAGTCGATAAGCTATGGGCGCCTGCTAAAGAGTCATGCGGATAGCTAGTCGGATCTAGACCTCCTGCCCAAGTAATCGCTGCTGAAAACCAATTTACTAACGTTGCCAGTCCAGACAGAGGAGTACCCTCAACGTTCAGAATGACATCTGCCATTGGTGATCCCTTATGAGGCGCACCAATCGTGGTAAGTGAGGCAACTTTTTCTGGCATGATACCGGCCACATAGCGAATTGTTGGACCCCCATGGCTATGACCGATTAAGTTGACTTTAGGTTTACCAGTAATGGCAATAATCTCTTCTACTTGCTGGGCAAGTTGTTCTCCACGCACTTCTGTTGAGTTAAATGGTGAGACCCTTGTAGCCCAGACATTTCCTCCATTGCGGGCAAGATCAGGAAGAATTTGGTACCAGTAATCGAGACCAAGCGTATCTGTTCCGATTCTGTTAAAACCCGCCATTCCATGATTAAAAACCATTGGATATTTTGTCTGCGCGTAAGATGAATAAACGAACGAGCTTTTAACTTGTTCAGCATTTGTTGCATGGGCCGCTGAAATACTCAGTCCTGAGAGCATTGCAGCGCAGAAAAACATTAACTTCCTTTTCATTTTTTACTCACTATTTTTATTTTGTATGAAAAGCAGCTTCTTACTGCTAGTGAATGTTTAGCCAGTTCCCAAAAAGGAAAGGCTTAGTAATTAAATGGCAGCTCACCTCCCTGATCATGGACCGTTTCAAAAGTTCGAAGTCTTAGTTGTTCTTGTGATGAATTGAATTGTTGTTGGCGTAACTGTTGAATAGCTTGATTTTTGGCGCTATCACTCATGTTACTTTTAATAATTTCATCTCGACCATTGAGATAACTTGTGACCCTTTGTTGCCAAGCATTCCGCTCTGTATCTAAAGTTTCTAATCGTTGAGTCGCCTCGGCTCCAACGAGTGCTGTACGCATTTGTCGAAGTTCTTCAGCTGAACCCTTACGAGCTTTAATTTGTTTGGTCAATGTATGTAAATCATCAAGTTTAGAAAGTTCTTGCAGGTTTTTCTGCCAGTCTTCGGGAAGTTCTTCAAAACGTTCTTTAAGTTTTCGTGCTTTTTCAATTTCGCTTAGAGAAGAGTCTTCAAGTATCTGCATTCGATCTAGCGTATAGTTCTGATAGATATCTTCGCTCGAGAAAAGGCCTTCAATTTCAGAAGTCGAAAAGAAACGCTTTCTTATATCTTGAATTGAATTAAAGATCTTTTGAAAATAATTTTTATCTTGTTGTTTTGCTGAAGGCGTTTGGATTTGAGCAAGCTGTTCACGATATTTTAAATAGCGGCTCCATAAGTCCATAATCTGAGAGCGGGCTGGCTCTAAATATTTGCCTTGAATAAATTTCCCAAAGTGGTTTTTGATTTGTTCTAAATCATTTTCGCCATATTGAGTAATAAAATATTCAAAGCAGTCGCGTGTTTGACTGTTAACGACTAAATGTTGAGAACTATCAATTTTTAACTGGCAGTTAACTTCGGTGTCTTGCTGACTTTTACTATGGTAAGCATCTTCATTTAACGATGAATGATCTGTGGGTTGAGCTGATGCTAAATTTTGAGCTGTATTTTCACTGACTTGGGCTGATGTGTTTTTTGAGTCAGGACTTAACCAATAGACACATGCAATGAGGCTCAAAATAAAAAATCCGAGCACGCACCACAATACCTTCTTCTGCATTCCGTGCATAAAGATATCTTCCTTAAGTTTTAATTTGTTGTTTTTTTACTCGATCATTAATGTGCCATAAAATAAGTGAAAAGGCACCTAAATATTGTGAAAATATCTTGTCGAATTTGCTAACATGTCGGCACTTTTTTCTAGCTTTGTGTTCCAGTAAAAATGACGACAAAAAATCAAAAAATTTCTCGTCGCCATATCAGTGGTGTATTTCTATTAAATAAACCATTAGGGCTCAGCTCAAATGCGGCTTTGCAAAAAGTGCGTTGGTTATATCGCGCCCAAAAAGCAGGTCATACTGGAGCTTTAGACCCATTGGCGACAGGTTTGCTCCCGATTTGTTTGGGAGAGGCTACCAAGTTCTCACATTATTTGCTGGACTCAACAAAGCGCTACCAAACTACTGTTCGCTTGGGGCAAACCACGACGACAGGTGATGTGGAAGGGGAGATTCTACAAGAACGCTCCGTTCCTGTTCTCAACCAAGAGCTTATTGAACAAACCTTAGAAAAATTTAGAGGTGATATTCAACAAGTTCCGCCGATGTATTCGGCTTTGAAAAAAGAAGGCAGACCATTATATGAGCTTGCCCGAAAAGGTATTGAAATTGAGCGTGAAGCCCGCCCAGTCACAATTTATGCTTTAGAGCTCATTGAATTTACCGAAAATAGTATCACTCTGGACGTCACTTGTTCTAAAGGAACATACATTCGTGTATTAGGTGAAGATATTGGTGAAGCACTTGGTTGTGGTGGGCATTTAACGATGCTAAACCGGACTCAAACAGGACATTTTGAGCTTATTCCGAGTTATACCATTGAATATCTGGAAAGCTTAACTGAAGAGCAAAGAGAAGCATTGTTACTACCAGTGTATGCGCCAATTGACCATTTCCTAAAAATTCAGGTGCCTGAAGGGCGTGAAAAATATTTTTGCAACGGTTTAGAAAGCAATATTGAGCATTCTGCAGAAGCAGAAGTTTTGGTTTTTTCGGGTGAGCGTTGTTTAGGCTTAGCTGAGATTACCGATAAAAAACGGTTGGTACCTAAGCGTATCTTAAATTTGTAGTAGATGTAGAGTATAGAGCATGGAATGGGACGTTATCCTAAGTTTGATCTTTTTTGCGTTTACTGCGGGAGCAATTGATGCTGCTGTAGGTGGCGGTGGACTCATCCAGATTCCCGGGATCATGAGCACTTTTCCTAACATGTCGACTGCTACGGTAATTGGTACCAATAAAGTCTCATCCATTTTTGGTACTGCATCGGCTGCTTATACATTTGCTAAAAAAGTAAAATTGCAGTGGAAGCTTTTAGCAGTTATTGCCATTTGTGCTCTGATTAGCTCTTTTGCTGGGGCAGCTTGTCTATCGCTTATTCCTCAATCGGTATTACGTCCTTTCGTGTTCGTGATGTTGATTGTGATTGCCGTTTATACGCTAGTTAAAAAGAACTTCGGGCAGGTTCACACTGAGCAAAAAATTACCAATAAAATGCTGATTTTAGCTGCTATAGGTAGTTTGGCGATTGGTTTTTATGACGGTATTTTTGGGCCAGGTACAGGTAGTTTCTTTATTTTCTTCTTTATCCGTTTTTTACAAGTTGATTTCTTGCATGCTTCAGCTTTGTCAAAAATCGGTAACTTTATGACGAACTTAGCTGCTTTGAGTTTCCTCATTCCGACAGGTCACGCTATTTTGCATATCGGTTTAATGATGGCCGTTGCAAACGTGCTTGGTTCTGTTGTTGGGGTCCGTACCGCGCTTAAATACGGTAGTGGATTTGTCCGTATTATCTTTTTAATTTTGGTGAGTATCCTGATTTGCCGTTTGGGCTATCAAATGTTTGTTACGGGTTAAATAAGATTAAAAGTATGAGCTGTTCCTAAAATGCAGTTCATACTTTTATGTATCATTTAAAATTAGAAATATAAAAATCATTACAGAAGTTTACTAGAAAGAAAACTGTGTAAAAAATAGTCTCATTTTAAGCTACTTAAACATTATAAATTTCAACGTATGATAAACCTTGAAATAAAAAAGATTTTTTAGCTAAAAAATGAGGAAGAGAATGAATATTTTCGAAGCATTAAGAGAAAGCCATGAAAATCAACGTAACCTTTCTGAACAACTTATTCAGACACATGGTTTAACTGAAGAAAGAAAAGAACTATTTGATGCATTAAAAAATGAACTTTATGCCCATTCAGTTGCCGAAGACCGTTACCTCTATATTCCTTTAATGTTTGACGATGTCGGTTTAGATATTACGAGACATGCTTTATCTGAGCATCACGAAATGGATGAGTTGGTTGAGCAGCTCGAAAAAACCGATATGAGTAGCCCAAGCTGGTTAGCAACTGCCAAACAGTTGAGTGAAAAAGTTCATCATCATTTAAAAGAAGAAGAGCATAAATTTTTTCAACAGGCGGGAAAAATTCTTAAAGATAGTGAAAAAGAAACACTCGGTAATAAATATTTAAAGGAATATAAAAAGTATAAAAAGCAGCAATAGTATTTAACTATGCTACTTTTTTAGAACTTCTTAAAGTAACGCCGATTGATGCCAACATTACACAACCTAAAGCCACCCATTGCAGCATGCTGATTTCTTCGTGAAGTAATAAGAAACCCGTTAATGCTGCCAATGCTGGTGCTAAACTTGTTAGGGTGCCGTAAGTTAATTTAGTAAGTTGTTTGAGTGCCATTAAATCAAGTGCATATGGAATAGCCGTCGCTAAAATAGCAATAAGTAATGCTTTACCCCAATACTGTGTTTCAAGTAATGCAGGAGCATTATGCCAGATGCTAATCGGTAGTAAGGTTAGAGCAGATAATCCAATTCCAATGGTTAAAGCATGCATTCCTATATTTTGGGTCACAACTTTCTGACCAAAATAAATATAGAATGCCCAGCAAAGTCCAGCACCTAGCGCGCAGGCAGCACCGACATAGGAAAAGTGGTGCTGTGTTGGGTCTTGCCAAGGCACCATTAATGCAATACCTAACATCGCAAATGCCACCCAAATATAGTCACTCTTTTGTTTAATGGAAAGTAGAGCTAGTCCTAAAGGACCAATGAACTCTAAGCCCACGGCAATTCCTTGAGGTAACTTCCCAAGTGACGTATAGAATAAAATATTCATGAGACCCAAAGATGCGCAGTACATCAATAAATCACGCCATTTTAAATAGGGTAAGCGTGACCAGATTTTCCATGAACGGAACATGATCGCGACAATAACCGTTGCAAAACTCAGCCTTAAAACTGTAACGGTAAGAGGGTCTAATATTGAAATGAGTTGCTTAGCAAATGAAGCACTGATTTGATATGAGACCATCGACAGAATCATATATAGCACAGCAATAATGGGAAGATTCTGCATGGAAATACCCTAGGGCCTCATCTAATATTATTTAAAACTAACAAGGGTTAATTATAGCGAATGCCATGTTTTAACTCGTGGTTTTAGTCGATTTAACTTACTGTTTTTTCACGTTCCTGACGTGCTTTTTGAGTGGTTATGGTACAACCGACTGAAGCTGCAATAATTGTTGCAAGTGCCAACCATTGATTCCATAACAAATACTCACCTAAAAAGATAAAACCAGAAAGTGCAGCAACTGCGGGCTCTAGGCTCATCAATGTTCCGAAACTTAAAGGCGTTAAATTACGTAGGGCTAGCATTTCTAAAGAAAAGGGTAATGCACTGGCTAAAATTGCCAAACCAATAAAATAAAAAAGATAGGGGAGCTCTATAACTTGCCCTATTGAGCCTGAGAAAAAAGTAATGGGTAATAAGATGCATGCGCCCACACTCATTCCTAAACACACAGTGTGATTGCCTGATATACCTGACGGTTTCTGTCCAGCAATAATATAAAGTGCCCAACATGCGCCAGCACTAACCGCAAATAATACTCCGATCCAATCCAGACTATGAGCCTGATTGAAAGGGAATAGTAAAATGAGACCAACAATCGCTAAACTGACCCAGACAAAATCATATTTTTGGCGTGCATGGTATAAGGCCACACTTAAGGGGCCAATAAATTCAAAAGCAACTGCAATACCAATGGGTAGCCGTTCAATTGACAGATAAAAAAGTGCGTTCATTCCTGCAAGAGCAAAGCCATACGCTAAAATAGCTTTCCAGCGGACCTGACTAAAATTAATTCGCCAAATTCTAAAAATAAAGGCAAGAATAATTGCACCTAAGCATAAGCGCATTGCTGAAACGGTAAGGGTAGGAAAGCTCTGGAACAGAAATTTAGCTAAAGATGCACTGCTTTGTACGCTCAGCATAGCGAGAATAAGAAAACCCAACGCATGTAGCTGAGATTTCTGGTTCGAACTGGACATTTTATTATTTGATCGATTGGTATACTTTTCACATGATAATGTAAATGTCCATAAAAAAGCCACAGACAATGCTGTGGCTTTTAAATTTACAGTTCGTATTAGAACAATACGCGCACGCGAATTGTACCTTCAACTTCATGCAACATATCTAAAGCTTCGTGAGAAGCAGAAGCGTCAACGTCCATTACGAGGTAACCGATGTCACCTTTAGTCATGAGTGATTGACCAGAAATGTTGATGCCTTGCTCAGCAAACAAGTTGTTGATTTTAGACAATACGCCAGGTACGTTTTTGTGGATGTGCAATAAACGGTGTTGGCCAGCAGTCAATGGTAATGCGATTTCTGGGAAGTTTACTGCAGAAAGCGTCATACCTTTGTCAGAGTAAGCAACAAATTTCTCTGCAACTTCTAAACCGATGTTTGCTTGCGCTTCCATGGTTGAACCACCAACGTGAGGAGTCAAAATCACATTGTCTAAGCCACGAAGTGGAGAAACAAACTCTTCGCCATTTGCTTTTGGTTCTTTAGGGAATACGTCAACCGCTGCACCAGCAATATGACCAGATTTGATGGCATCCGCTAAATCTTCAATCACTACACATGTACCACGTGCAGCATTTAGGAAGATTGCGCCTTCTTTCATTTTTGCAAATTGTGCTTTAGTGAAGAAGTTGCGTGTAGATGGAACATCAGGCACATGTAATGTAACTACATCAGCAGTCGCTAAAAGTTCGTCTAACGAACCAACTTGGCGAGCATTACCCATTGGTAATTTAGTTACAGCATCGTAATAAATCACATGCATACCTAAGCTTTCAGCAAGAACAGAAAGCTGAGAACCGATGGAACCGTAACCTACAATACCTAAAGTTTTGCCACGAGTTTCGAAAGAACCGACAGCAGACTTGTCCCAACCACCACGATGACAAGCCGCCGATTTTTCAGGAACACGGCGAAGAAGAAGAATTGTTTCAGCAAGTACAAGCTCTGCAACCGAACGCGTATTTGAATACGGTGCGTTGAATACAGGAATACCACGTGCCATTGCTGCTTTAAGATCAACTTGGTTGGTTCCGATACAGAAACAACCCACTGCGATCAATTTATTTGCAGCTTCGAAAACTTCTTCAGTCAATTGGGTACGCGAACGAATACCAATAAAGTGAGCATCTTTAACAGCTTCTTTTAGCGCTTCGCCTTCAAGAGCAGTTTTGCGATAGTCAATATTGGTGTAACCCGCAGCGTTTAGAGTATCGACTGCGTTTTGGTGAACGCCTTCTAACAAAAGGAAACGGATTTTATCTTTAGGTAGTGAAAGATGTTGGCTCATTACGGCTCCGCTACAAAGGCCAAATTTGGTGGCGCTATCATAACATAATGGTCGGTACTATAGATATTTCGTTTGCGCCATCGTCTTATGGCAATTTTATCTATGTCTAATCACTTCTATTTATGGCTTGTGATTAATTTAGAATAGGTTTGGTATGAGATTTTTCTCTGGAAGTCCCATAGAAAAGCATTTATTTACGTTAAACATGTTTTGTAGTGACAGTATCTCTATTCTGAACTTTATCGCTTGAGCTGTTGCATGTAGAATATAGGAGTTCCTTGAACATTATGGCTTTGCTCAGGTGAGAACCCTGAAAATATGAAGTCATATTCCCACCATAGTTTACTTCTTGCTAGGTCTGCAAACGATGAATGCTCCAGTCGCTTTAACACCTGAGTTACTCACCCAATTAACAGCAATCGTCGGTGAAAACCGTATTAAAACCGATGCTGATAGTCTCGAAAACTGGGGTAAAGATCATACCAAGCATTTTAATCCGAACCCATCGGTCATCGTTTTTCCATCGACCACTGAACAAGTTCAGGCAGTTGTAAAGCTTGCGAACCAGTTTAATATTGCGATTACACCGTCAGGCGGTCGTACTGGTCTCTCTGCTGGTGCTGTAGCAACCAATGGTGAAATTGTCATTAGCATGGACAAAATGAACCAGATTCTTGAGTTCTTCCCAGCAGATCGTATGGTACGAGTGCAAGCTGGTGTAGTGACTGAAGAATTGCAAAACTATGCTGAAGAGCAAGGTATGTATTATCCGGTTGATTTCGCGTCAGCGGGTTCTAGTCAGATTGGCGGTAATATCGGTACCAATGCTGGTGGTATTAAAGTTATTAAATACGGCATGACACGTAATTGGGTGCTTGGTTTAACTGTTGTCACTGGTAAAGGCGATATTTTACGTTTAAACAAAGGCATGGTTAAAAATGCAACTGGTTATGCATTACAGCATTTGTTTATTGGTGGTGAAGGTACATTAGGTTTAGTCACTGAAGCGGAAATTAAACTTGAGCGCCAACCACAAAACTTACAAGTTTTAGTTTTAGGTGTTCCTGATTTTGACGCAGTAATGCCTGTATTACATGCATTCCAAAAAGATATCGATTTGACTGCATTTGAGTTCTTTGGTGAACTTGCAATGCAAAAAGTTTTAGACCACGGGCATGTACAACGTCCATTTGAAACTGAATGTCCATTCTATGTATTGCTTGAGTTTGAAGCGCCATATGAGCCAATTCTCGATAAAGCAATGGAAATCTTCGAGCATTGTATGGAGCAGGGTTGGGTACTTGATGGTGTAATGAGCCAGAGTCTTGACCAAGTAGAAAGTTTATGGCGTTTACGTGAAGATATCTCTGAATCAATCGCGCCGTTTATTCCATATAAAAACGATATTTCAGTGTTAATTACTCACGTGCCTGCATTTATTCGTGAGATTGATGCAATTGTTCAAGAGAACTATCCTGATTTTGAAATTTGCTGGTTCGGTCATATCGGTGACGGTAATTTGCACTTAAATATTTTAAAACCTGAAAACTTAACCAAAGATGAGTTCTTTGCGAAGTGTCAGGTTGTGAATAAATATGTGTTCGATACCGTTAAAAAATACGATGGTTCAATCTCTGCCGAGCATGGTGTAGGTATGACGAAAAAGCCATATTTGGAATATTCACGTTCGCCTGAAGAAATTGAATATATGAAAGCATTGAAGTTGGCATTTGACCCGAACGGGATTATGAACCCAGGTAAATTATTTGATCTTTAATACTTGATTGAATAAAAGAATTTCTGTTAAAAGCGTATCGAAAGATGCGCTTTTTTTATTGTTAGGAAAGAGTGAATGATAGAAAAACAAACTATTTGTCACGGGTATATTTGCTTACATCGTAAAGATATTGCTGTTGACTACGTGGATTTTCACAACAAGAATAATGATTTATATATCAGTATGGTTTTATTTATGAAAATAGAAGATTCAACTCATATGATACGCTTATATCTGAAAGATGAAGAAAAGAAAATTTTGGATGAGTTTTTGGTCTGTAAAATTGTATTTGGACAAATTTTAGATCAAGTTGTTTTGATGAAAAATTATTTAATTACAGATTTTCAAGGTAAAAATATAGGAGAAGCTTATATAACAGAAATTAAAGTATAAGCAGTGATAAAAATTATTTCTTGTACGCTTTCCAGCCCGTCACAATATGATAAATCAACGGTAAAAGACTAAGAGCAAAAAAGCTACAAAGCCCAATGGCCCACACAGGTAAATCCCTTGGATTACCTAAAAAGAAATAGGCAAAAATAGAATAAGACAACATCGAAAACATCGCCATTGTTCCAAGTGGAACTGTGACTTTAAAAATTAACGTACTAGCAAATGTTTTGTAGGGTTCCATGTCGCGCTTTAGACTATAGGCAATAATCATGAGCAACACATAACCTAAAATAAACAGCATAAATAAAGCGGCTGCAAACAATAGAATTGTTCGCCAGCTCTTTTCTTGTGCGGTGTGATCACCTGATTCATAAACAACAGTAATATGTTCACCAACTACAGGTACATCACCAGAGCGAACTGAGTTGTCTAAAGTTAGAGTTCTGTTTTGATTATCTTTAAATTGAACCTGAGCAATATGCATCAGTGTCTTAGTTTTATATTTACGCCCATTTGAGTCGGTACGTTCAGTATCTACCCATTCCGAAGTATAACTCACTACAGTTGCATCGTAAGTTGGTTTGGTTGCTAAGCCGTAGACTGCCTGAGAAACCCAATAAGTAAATGGGAAAAATAAAGCACTAATACTAAAAACCACGGCAAATAAATAGGCAAATTCAAACTTACTACTTTTACGATTTTTAGCTAAACGCTTGACCCAAAACTTGGTGAGTACAAATGACCAAATTATCAAAACTGCAACGACCACCAAGAAAACTTGTCCCGCATACGTCAGTTGCATAATGATCCTATTTGTTATGTGTAATAGAAATTAATTTTATCAAACGATTGTCGTTAAAGTTGAGTGAGTAAGAACAATTATTTGATCTGTAAAAGAGTAGCTATCCTTAGAACTACATAGTTTCTACAGAGTAACCGAGCAAGGCATAGCATCATAAAGCTATGCCTTTTGTTTTTGGTGATAAAAATGCAACGTTTATTTTTAATTTCAGCGCTCTGTGCTGGACTTTTCACTGGGTGTGCGACGACCAGTAAATTAATTCCTTTTGTGGGTTCCGAAACCCCAATGCAACAAGTACTTAAAGCTCAACCTGAGATTGTAAAAGAGCATAACAATACCTCAGTTCAGCAAGTGTTTAACCGAGTAGAATCTCCAACAGTTTCTCGTATTGTTGTCATTCAAACAGGTTTAATGGATGACTCCGTCTCTGCCATTCGAACAGAATATGCATTTAAATTAGTGGATGAAAAGTGGCAGTTGCAGAATAAGCAAAAAAGCTATCAGTGTGCGAGAGGGAAAGGCTCTAGAGGTTTCCAGACACAGCTTTGTTCATAAAAACAAAAAAAGACGATAAATATATCGTCTTTTTTTATGGGCTAAATTATACGCCGCTTTCTAAAATTTTAATTTTGACATCAATGACATCATCTTTAACTGCTTCATGATGTGCTTGCATATGAGGTGTAGCCAAATGCGCCTCAAGATGAGCAACACTTTCCCATTTTTCTAACATCACAATTGTGTCAGGCTCGTGGGTTTGGAAGCTCGCATTTGATTTGTGATCAATTAAAGGTTCATAACCATGACAACCATCTTCGGCTAAAACAGTTGGAATAATTTTTTGAAAAGCATCCAATACGTTTTGACGATGCTGCCCAGCTGATTTGGTGCGAATTTCTGCAATAATGGTTAGCATGGATTTCTCCTTATTAAGCTGCTACAAAAACACTATTTAAGTGTGCTTTATATTCTTCAATATAACTATCAACGTTAGGCATTTTAATCACGTCATTTACAATAAAAGTCGGTAATGTGCCCATGCCTAAGAACTGATTAGCTTTATGAAATGGTAAATAAACACCATCTACGCCTACGCCGTGGAAGAACTGATCTGCATCGTCAAATGCTTCCATTGGCGCATTCCAAGTGAGTGACAGCATATATTTTTTGTCATGAATTAAACCACCTGAACCATATTTTTTTGATGTATCAGAACGGCTACGACCATCATTTGCGTAAAGTGAACCATGACCTACAGTAAATACATCATCAATATATTTTTTAACTGTCCATGGTGCACCCATCCACCAACCTGGCATTTGATAAATAACAACATCTGCCCATAAGAATTTTTCTACTTCAGCTTCTGCATTGTAGTCGCTATCTGCACGAGTCACTTGAACTTCATGGCCTAGTTCAGTGAGATGGTCGGTTGCCAATGTCGTGAGCGTGTCATTTAATTCACCATTTGAATGGGCAAATTGTTTGGCGCCATTAATCACTAAAATATTGCTCATGAGAGTTACTCTAATTAAATTCCTAAACTTGATGTGTACTTTACGGAATTTACTCTTGTTGAAAAATGTATGAATTGGAAAAATATTGTTGATTAAAAATCACTAATATTGATTTGATGCATCATTTTATTTTCCACTTTAAAGATAAACACTTTACAAAGTAGAACGGAAAAAATTATTTGTAGTCTTTAGCATTAAATTTGAGTAAATCTAAGAGATTAAGTATGAGAAAAATGAGTTTGCTGATTGCTTTTAGCCTTGTAACGCTAACGGCGTGTACTCCAGCGAAAAATTCTTCTGCTCAACTTGCTGATAGCCCGATACAAGCGGTATTGCTTGATCAGCCCGATCTTTTAAATGATGCAAACAATTTGGATATTTCACAGCAAATGAATGCTGCCGATGATCCCTCTAATGCTCAAGTCACTATTTTACAGACAGATCCGAGCGAAGACGCGATAACAAAAGTCCGTACAGAATATTTATTAAAGCGAGACCAGCAAGTCTGGAAAATTGTAAATAAAAAGCAAAGCTATCAATGTACACAAGGACAAGATGCCCCAGACTTTCAAGTTAATCCTTGTCCTTAATGCTTAATTTTTTATCGAATATGTGGATAACTTTGAGTTTGTGCACAACAAGAATTTGTGGGTATTTGAGTGCAAAAAACTGAAATTTAAGCTTCTTGAAATTGCATGATTGCTGATCAATTTAAAAAGTGCTATTGTTGCGCTCGGCAATTGTGCCAATTGGTAAAAATTACCGAATCTCACGTCATACTTTTTTTCTCGTTTTAGACACCTTGTGAATACGGTGTTTCACATTCTAAACATGCACTCTCACGGCATATAAAAACTTAACTAAAGATTGATAGACCATACTGTCATCGTCATGACTACATTATTTATTTCAATATGTAGTTGCTGAGACATTTTGGCCGCTATTTTGAAGTGTACAACTCATGAAAAATATTCAAACGACAACGTTGAACCGTACAACGTTGATGTTTCCTTTGGCCTTAGTGCTATTTGAATTTGCGGTTTATATTGGCAATGACCTTATTCAGCCAGCAATGTTGGCAATTACTGAAGATTTTGGTGTAAGTGCAACTTGGGCACCATCTTCAATGTCATTTTATTTATTAGGTGGCGCTACAGTTGCGTGGTTACTTGGACCGTTGTCGGATCGTCTCGGACGTAAAAAAGTACTGCTAGCAGGGGTTTTGTTTTTTGCTCTATGCTGCTTCTTAATTTTACTAACCCGGCAAATAGAACAATTTCTAGCATTAAGATTTTTGCAGGGAATTGGCTTAACTGTAATCTCCGCAGTCGGTTATGCCGCTATTCAAGAGAGTTTTGCCGAGCGTGATGCAATTAAAGTTATGGCACTCATGGCAAATATCTCGTTGCTTGCACCATTGCTGGGGCCTGTACTTGGAGCCTTTTTAATTGATTATGTGTCTTGGCATTGGGGCTTTGTCGCCATTGCTGTATTGGCATTACTCAGTTGGGTCGGTTTGAAAAAACAGATGCCAAGTCAGCAAGCTAGTGTAACTCGACAACCTTTTAGTTATCTTTTTGATGATTTCAAAAAGGTGTTCACTAACCGCCGTTTTTTAGGTTTAAGTCTTGCTTTACCGTTGGTGGGCATGCCTTTAATGCTTTGGATTGCTTTATCTCCAATCATTTTGGTAGATGAGTTAAAGCTCACCAGTGTGCAATATGGCTTGGCTCAATTTCCAGTATTTCTTGGTCTCATTGTAGGCAACATCGTCTTAATTAAAATTATTGACCGTCTCGCTTTAGGTAAAACCATCCTGATTGGCTTACCGATTATGCTGATTGGGACACTCATTTTAATATTAGGTGTGGTGTGGCAAACCTATTTAATTCCTTGTTTGCTTACAGGCATGACGCTCATCTGTTTTGGTGAGGGAATTAGCTTTTCAGTCTTATATCGCTTTGCACTCATGTCATCTGAAGTATCAAAAGGAACCGTTGCAGCAGCTGTTTCGATGCTATTGATGATGAGTTTTTTTGCCATGATTGAGCTGGTACGGTACCTCTATACGCAATTTCATTTATGGGCTTTTGTCTTATCTGCATTTGCTTTTATTGCTCTTTGGTTTACTCAACCACGAAGTGCTTTAAAGCAGGAAATGCAAGAAAGAAAGCTCGAAGGAAATGATTAAATTTAAAAAACCGGAATTTATATTCCGGTTTTTTTAGTTATTCTTTTAACATTTTTTCCATTTCCTCGCGGTCTGTTTCATAAGTACAACCTAATAATGTCATCGGACTTTTTCCGGTCATTTCTGATAAATTGAGATTATGATAAACAGTAAAAGAATCTGCTGTTGCAGGTTCTGTCTTGACAGTGCGAACACCTCTAAAAAAAGGTAATGTTTTAAAGTCTGGATGCTGAGGAATATTAAATTTCTTTGAAAGTTGTTGAACATTTACATTACGAAAAACGGCAGTTATACCTTGACCAGCTAGGGCAATTTCGTTTGTCTTTAAACCAAACAGTTCAATGGGTTGATTAGTTTTATATAAATAAATGAAAGGTTGGTCTGAATCTTCAATTCTTTTAAAGCCAAGCGCTGATAAATTTTCATCATATTCAGAAGCAAAACTGGTATAAGTTTCTTGATCTGATTGACACTCTATAATCTTTTTTAAATCATTTATTTCAAATGCATATGATGTGCTACTCAGCAATAAAAAAGTGGCAGAAAGAAATTTATATATCTTTGGAAAATACATTTTTATCCTCAATAAAGTGTTATAGCTATTTAATCTCTTGTTCTAAAAGCTGACCTTTTAAAGTTAAGAGTTCAGGTAGGGTTTCTAATAGTAAACTCATTTGTTTTAAGACTAGAGTATAGCTTTCCGAAAAGTCCTCATGAGTTGTTAGATTTTGAATTTGTTTTAAAGTTCGCTCAAGAAAATTAAAGTCAACAGAAGCTTGTTCAAATAAACTCTGATTAAGAATGTGCTGACAATCCAGTAAGAGCTGTAATACCTGTTGATCCTCAATTTTCTGCCGTTGGCTACCTAACGCTGCCACATAGCTCAACTGGCTGTGGCTATAAACCAAATAGCGAAAAGCGTAATGAATGAGTTGAGGATTTGGATTCGGTTCAGCACTTAAACTCGAGATCATGTTCGACAGCTCGATTTGAGCATTATGGGCAGCACGACGAATTCGGCGGTATTCTATATCTTGATTTTTGCCATATTGATATTGCTCAACAATCACATTGAAATAATCTAAGGTCGCTTTGCTACTTTTCTTAATATTGTTAGGAATATTGCGGAAGTTCCAATCAGGCCAAATAAAGTTTACGGCAAGCCATGCAATAAAACAGCCTAACAGCGTATCTATCAGACGGGGTAAAATGATGCTGTAGCCTGCACCTTTTAAGTTAAAAATTAACAGCACCATCAGGGTGGCCATAAGCGTCGCCAATGCGTATTTCTTTTGCCGCAAGTAGAAAAAGCAGACTCCGCAAATAATCGTAATGATGAGCTGACCTTCAATACTCGGTACAAAATATAGAATTGGTATTCCTAGTAAAACACCGAGTAGGGTGCCAATGGTTCTTAGTTTAAGACGGCTTTTAGTCGCAAAATAAGTGATCTGGCAGACAAATAAACTAGTCAGTAAAATCCAATAGCCATGCTGAGCAAAGGGTAATAATGAAATGGCATAACCTGCGGCGAAAACAACTGCAATTCGTATGGCATGTCTAAATAAGGCTGACTGTGGTGTAAGTTGTTGCCTGAGTTTTAAGATCAGATCTGAAAATCCTTGAATATCATCATCAAGTAAATTTAAGTGTTCTTGTCTTGTTTGAGTATTATTTTCAGGGAAGGGCTGTGCATATTGTAGTTGTTCAAACTGTTCATGCATTCCCTTTAAATTATCAAAAATAAGTCTTAAGTTTTTAACTTCAAAGTTTTGTGGATGCTGTTGTATCCAGTCCTTTAAAGAACTTTCCAAATTGTTCAATACCGTCCGGCTTTCTTGTGAAGGCTGAGATGGTCGATTATGCAAAATACATTGAGCCAGATCTTGGCACGCTTGTGCTTGTAGGCGTAGGTTTTTTTGGAAACGGAAAATAAGATCACTACGACTGAAGTTCTGTTGAATATGTTCGTAATGTAAATAATTAGAAGTTGCTTGCTCGTGAATGTCCCGCGCAAAAAAATACAGGTTTAGCCAATAAATACTTTTATTACTGACGCGCGAAGCTTTGAGTCGAGTGAGCAGGGAGCTGCGTATTTGATTGAGACTTTGAGCAACTTGCGTATTTTGTAAGGACAGTTCATATAAAAGTTGTTCTACATTCTCTTTATTGTCGGGATCAAACAAACGTGCTTTTGCTTGTAGGAGAACAGAAATTTCTTTAAAAATTTGTGAGAGCTTATCTTGTAAGGGAAGTGTCGGCTTAATAATAAAAAACAAAATAGATGTAAAGCCGTACCACAAAGCACCATAAACAAAGTAGGTAGGTTGTTGGTACCAGTGCGCATATTCTCCTAAACCGAACATGCTATAAATGGAAAGCAAAATAGTGCCAAACGAAATTGTGGCATAACGTTGCCCTAAAGCGCCTAATAAAATGAAAAAAGCACTAGAAAGAGAAAGATATAAAATAAAGAAAATTTTGTAGGGAGCTAAAAAGCCAAGAATACTACTGACTGTAAAAAAGAGGAGGCAGACGTAAACCAAGTTACGTAGCCGAATACTTAAGCGATCATCAAAGTCAGTTAACGCTGCTGCAATCGCGCCTAAAGTCACGGGAACGATGAGCTCGTTATGGCCTAGCCAAAGTAAACCCAAAGTTGTGCCTGTGAGTACAATCAAAATTTGCAGGCAATAAATTAAAATCGAGTTCGACTTAAAACTATTAAATATTTGGGTCAGATAGTTCACGGCTTTTGTTCTAAATTAGAGAATACGTGAGAAAGCAGTATGTAACTTTAAATTTTTATTACTTCAAAAATATTATTCTTTTTATCTACAAAAGTCAGTCATTTTTTAAGATTTTATTAGGCTTAAATCAAGTTGTAACGATCAATAAATTAACAAAATTGTGGATATCTTTTTAGATACCCACAATTTGAAAAAGACATAAATTATTTAATCACGCCACATGCAATTCGTGCTCCGCCACCACCGAGAGGAAGAGGTGAGTCTGAGTAGTTATCACCACCCGCATGAATCATAATAGCTCGACCTTGAAGATCAGCAAGTTTCAATCGAGGTGCGATTACAGCAGTCGTTGCAACACCAGTATTATCGACCACTAAAGCAGGTAAATCACCTAAGTGACCAGTTGTTGGAGTACCGTGATGAGGGGCTTGATTCGGGTTGTAGTGACTACCAGCAGCTAAAGCAGCACCTGGTTTCCCATCTTTTACAGCTGGTTCACAAGAGGCATTTTCATGAATATGGAAGCCGCGTGTACCACTTGGTAAGTCAGCTAGAGCAGGCGTAATAATTAAACCTTTGTCGCTATCTTGAAAGCTAATCGTACCTAATTTTTTACCAATACCAGCGGCAGTCACTTCATTTACATCGACCACTTTTTTCGTATGCATTGTTGTTAATGCTTGAGCTGTATCTGATACAGTTTTTGTGACTGAACTACAGCCAACCGTAAAAAAAGCTGTAAGCGCACAGACTGCGCCAATTTTATTAAACATCTGCATGATCGGATGTCCTTATAAATATATATGATTGTTTGATTCAAACAAACGAAGGTTTAACCTACAAGTTAATTTAAATAGTTAATTTGTATCTAGAAACATTTTTAAATTAAATAAATAGGATCACTCTTTATCATTAGAAGATTCATTTTCAGAATCATAAATCATAGTCGTTTTAGGCATAGGTTCAGGCTCAATGGTTTCATGTAACCATTCACGCCAAATTGCCAGTAAAATAGCCAGAATTACAGGTCCAATAAATAAACCTACTAATCCAAAACTTGCAATACCACCTAATACACCAAACATGATTAATAAGAATGGAATTTTTGTAGCACCAGAAATCACAAGTGGTCGAATCACATTATCTGAGCTACTAACAATCACTACACCCCAAACCACTACACCAATTGCTTCCATAGTTTGTCCCTGAGAGAACAACCATAGACCGACACCTAAATAGGAAATGGGTGTACCAAATGGAATTAAAGCCAATAAGAAAGTAGCAATGGTAAGCACCATTGGGTTAGGGACACCTGCTACAAAATAACTTAATCCAGCTAAAACAGCTTGAGCAATTGCAGTTAAACCCACGCCATAGACTACAGCACGAGTCGTTTCCGAAATCGTATCGAGATAATGATGTATACGAGGGCCTATAACCATTTCTAAGGCTTTACTCACCTGAGACAAAATCATTTGACCATCACGGTAGAAGAAAAATAGGCTAAATACGGCAAAGCCAAGTTTGACAATATTTTTACTAATTTCACCGAGCAGTACACGGCCATAACTTAAATGGCTTTGTACCCAAGCTGCAACATTTTGAATTGTGCTATTAGGGTCGTTATTTAACTCATTGAGTGTACGAGAAATTTCTTTTCCAACAAAAGGAAGATCACGAATAAAATCAGGGACACTTAAATGACCTGAAAAAACCTGACGTTGTAAGTCAAAATATAAGTTGCGGCCTTCATGCTGCAAAATAAAAATAGCGCATGTAAAAGGGACGCCAACAACCAAAATGACCAGACTAATCATTAGAGTTGCATTTAAAGTATTACGGGTTTCTCCAAAAAAACGTTGAATTCTTAAATAAATAGGCCAAGTCATATAAGCAATGATGGCAGCCCAAAGTACAGGAACAATAAAGTATTTCAGGATATTAAATCCTAAAAAAATCAAAATAAAAAACAGCCCAAACAATAAAACGCGCTGTAAATTAGGAGCGTATGGATGCACGAACAATATTTCTCTAATTTTCTACATAGAATAAAGTCATATTAACTGAAAAATAACCTGAGGCAAATTTTAAGGCCGCAATGTAAAGAACCTTATACATCTCTTTTTAGAGACTAAAAGTCATTTAAAACCACTCAGCTTTATCTTCAACTAACTTGTTTAGAACAGGTTGCCATTGATTTTGAATCGTAATAAAGTTTTTTTGAGGCTTATCAAAAATGCTTAAGCCTTGCATTGCTAAGCTACCATATGCAGTGCGTTCAGCAATCCAAGCAACAGGTTCCTGTTCAATTTTTTCAAAAAACTGCTGAATATCTTTTGAGCTAGCACTGTTTGGTTTTACGCGATTTGCAAGAAGTAAAATCTGAACTTTGCCTTTACGAATACGCTTAATATCTTGTAAATGCTTTAAAAAGCGACGAGTACTGTCTATATCAAAAAATGAAGGCTGAAGTGGAGTAATAATGGCATGAGCTTCACTAATGAGTTGCTCAGCATGTTCACCTGAAAGTGCACCAGGCGCATCAATAATTAAATAATCCAGATTTTTAGGCGCGTCACCAATTGATTTTTCATGACGCCAGTCGAGGCTTTGAATTTTTGCGACACCTTCGGGGCGCTGTTTTAACCATTGTAAAGCCGATTTTTGATTGTCCGAATCTGCTAATGCTACTTTATATCCTTTTTGTGCCAATGCTGTTGCCAACGTAATGGCCGTCATGGTTTTTCCGCATCCGCCCTTTTGATTTGCAATAAGTATCGTTTTCATAAATCCAATTATTTTCAGCAGCACATTTGTTTATGTTTTATACCTTAGCATCTTTTTATGTGAAGAAGATGACCACCTTTGACAAAAGTTTAAGCTGTTTCGTTATTTTAGATATGATTAGATCTGTAATCTTAATTCGCGCTTTTTAAGGAAAATTTATGTCTGTATGGCTTGCCATGCTTATTGGTGCTGGAATTGGCATCATTATCACTACTCTTATTTTATCAAACACTCGGAATGGACGAATTAAGGCTGAATATGAGCAATATATTGCTGAACTTGAATTAGAGCATCAACAAGCTCTTACTCAAGCACAAAAGAGAAGTGTAAATACAAGCCGTGCGGTGTTGAAAGGAAAAATGGCAGAACAATTTGCTCCAGTTTTGCCTGAATTTCAGTATCTACCCAGCGATGCAAAATTTATGGGCGATCCGGTGGACTATATTATCTTTGATGGATATACCGATTTTCGTGATGGTGATGGGACAGCAGAAGACATTAATATTATTCTACTTGATGTAAAAAGTGGTGGTGCAAGGCTTACTAAAGGCCAACAGGCGATTGCCCAAGCGGTCCAACAAGGTAAGGTTCGTTTTGAAACTTTGAGAATAGATTTTGAAGATTAACAAGCTGTTTAATTCAGCACAAAAATAGACGAAATTGATCTGTATTGTTACTAAATTCCGATATTTTTTTCATCGCTTACAGCTACTATAAATTGATGATCTATTCACTTTGATCTAGCAATATTTGAGGTGTAACGCGATGAAAAAACAATGTTTGATGATGGCCTTGCTGACTGCTATTGGCATGAGTGCAGCATTTGCATCGACCTCAAGTGAATATAATATTGCCAATGGTTTGAACCCGATAGAAAAAGATCAATCTATTTCTGTGTTACAACCTTTTCAAGGAAATTTCAGGATCTTGGGTTCAAAGGTTTATCAAAATGATGAACAAGCTAAATTTTCTCCTATCGACTATGCTGTAAGTTGGGGATTGTTTGCACAGCCTGAAATTGCACGTCACATTTCAGTGAAACAATATGACCGTTATTTAAACTGGAAAATTCCTAAATTACCTGTTCCCGCAGAGCAAGCAATGCAAATGGTGTCTAACATGCACATCATTCCTGCAAACCCTGAAATTGCTCAGCAGATTAAACAAGTTAAACGTGGTGATCTCGTTTATCTAAAAGGGGACCTTGTCGAGATTAAAGACAAAAACTTAGTTTGGAAATCTTCACTTACGCCAACCGACACGGGGGATGGAGCATGTGAATTATTCCGTGTTCAGGCAATTCATTGGGTTGAAAAGCAAAATATATAATTTGAAAAAAGCCTTCATAAATATAAAGGCTTTTTTATAAGTAATGTAATACTTATTTCTGTTGTGATGCTTTCCAATACTTTAATTGATTTTGCGCTTGTAAATAGTCGGCAAGATCATTGATCTGTTCATCTTTAGTCGCGTGCTTATCACTATAGTGTTTTTCTTGGTTTTCCCAATATTGATAAAGTAGTCCCTGAATGTAACGGCCTTGCTCAGTTTTTAAATCTAAATCTTTTAACATGGTTAGAGCAGAGCGCACATTATCGAGTGTACGTTGTTGCTCAAAATCTGTTGTGAGTGTTCCCGCTTCATGCATTTTTGCTAACTCATTTTCCATTTCGTCGCTCATTTCTGTAAAGCGGCGGTCATAGTCCTCTAAAAGTGCAATATCGTGTGCATCATCAGCAGTAGCAGGGAACGTCTTAACAGGTCTTTCATTTAGTTTTTCTAAAACCTGATCTGTAGATGAGGTGGCAGATGGTTGCTCCGTCTTAGCAGGCTCATCCGCTTTTTTACAAGCAGTAAGTAATAGGCTAGAGCAAAGCAAAGACATTAATATGACTTGAGGTGTTTTCTTCTTCATAACTTTCAACCAAACCTATTCACTAATTATTTAACGGGTAACGTACTTTTCTGAAAGTGATATGCATATGTGACATATGGAAAATCAATCTGATCTTGAGGGCCCAATCCCGTAAAATCATAAACAATTTTTTCAAACTGTGCTTTGAGTTGTAACTGATCTTTTTCAGTCATTGCAGCAATAAAACTTGTAGAGAGTAAACGTTTACTCACGACTTGTTCGACAGAACCGCACTGCGACTGTGTAAATGTTTGTAGGCTATCAAGTACGAATAAATCTTGTTGTTCAAACACACGTTTCCACTTTTCACTATGGTAACGCGGCGTGTCTCCTTCAAGAGGAAGTAGAAAATCAGCTAAGGCTTTCACCCAATCCGTACGCTCGTCGCGTTGATTCCAAACGAGTCCTAAATGTCCTTGTGGTTTTAATACTCTATACATTTCTGTTAGGGTATCAAGGTTGTCAAACCAGTGGAAAGATTGCGCACAAATAATGGCATCAACTTCATGGTCTGCTACAGGAATTGAATGGCTAAAAGCCTGTAATGTTTTGATATCAGGATAAACTTGTTGAAGCTGCTGTAACATCTCGCCAATTGGCTCAACTGCAATAACATCTGCATGTGTTTGTTTTAAGTAGGGTAAGAATTTGCCAGTACCCGATCCAAGATCGATAACAGTAGAGTTTTCCTGTATTTGTAGGCAATTTTGCAGCCAACTTACTATTTCTGCGGGATAATTAGGTCTAACTTGCTGATATAGTTCAGCAGCTGAGCTGAAGCCTTTTTGAGCGGCAGGATGTAAGGATTGTGTCATATTTTGCGCTTTTTAATCTGACTGGCATCTATAAAATAAGATACTCCGCAATCATAAATTGGCAAAACACCTATTTTGTTTCATTTTTGACGTTGTATGTGGGAGTAAATTTTCTTTCGGTGTGAGCATGGATAAGCAAATTATTTTTGAAGACGAACACATTAGAGCCATTTTTTTACCAGGCGATTCTAATACATTGGTTCTCTCTTTTGGCGATTTGATTACCCGAGCGAGTGGCTTATCTATCAATGCTGAAAAGTCCCTAATTAAATACCAATATAATATTATTGGGGTAATGCCAAAACAAAAATCATGGTTTCCTCAAGCGAGCATGATTGAGCTGGCAAAAGCGATTTCGCCTATTCTAGAAGGCTTTAAAAATATTGTGGGTTATGGCGGTTCAATGGGCGGCTATGCAGCAATCAAATATTCTAATTTATTGAATATGAATCGTGTGATTGCATTCGTGCCTCAATATTCAATTGATCCTGACCAAGTTGAAGATCGACGCTATGCCGAGTTTTTCGATGCTGTGGCAAATAAAGACATGCAAATCCAGGCGCAAGATGTCGATGCAGCGCGTGAATATGTCATTGTTTATGACCCTTATTTTTCGACTGACCGTGAACATTATCTAAAAATAAAAGAGCTATTACCAAACTTACATACGATTCATTTGCCATTTACTGGTCATGAAGCATTGTCTGTATTGGCAAGTTCAAGTTTATTGCATGATTTTATTGAACATGAATTTGACGAAATTTATTTTTATCAGCAGGTTCGTAAGGTCAAAAAGCAAAGTAAGTTTTACTTCCGTAATGTATTAGCGCATGTTCTTACTCATCATGATGACATGTTGTTAAAAATATTACGCCAAAATGATTTTCAGCTTGATGAGCGTTATTTTGATAACCCTCTTAAACACGCTATTACTCGTAGTCTGATAAAGACACAGCAAGCAACTGAGCTAGACTTTCAAAAGTTAGGTATTAAAGTACAGCGAATTCAGGACGCTGCAAATTATCAAGAAGGATTGCAGACCAGCTTTGGCTCAATTTTGGTATTCAACCTCATTAATTCAAAGTTTGAAAGTTATGCTCTAGATGTTCTGCTGGCGAATAAGTCTTATTTGATTCCAATTGTGGCTGAACACACTGGTGTAGTGCATATTAAATTAAATAATGAAACTTATTTGTTAGGAATGAATGATCGCAAAGTCATTAAATTGTTCAAGCACGACGAGCCTTTATCATCGGATATGAGTCCGTTTGTAGTCAAAAAATATTCAGACTGTTTTGCAATCAGCTATAAGCAATTAAATTTATCTTGTGATGAACATGGGATGTGTGAATTTATAGAAGGTTCAATTCAGTCGACTGAACAACTAGTCTCGATCAGCTTTTAAAACTTTATAGTGGTTAAATAAAGCTCAGACCTTAAGGTTTGAGCTTTATTTTTTGCTTAAAAAATATTTTTTCATAAACTTATTTGTATATTAATTTAAAATTCATTATTTAAATAAATAGTGTGTTTGTTCTGCGAATATTTATTGTATTAAAAGTAGATATAGCTAGTGGTGAATATAAATGCTATATTTTAAAATAAATGGGTTTTATTAATATATAAATTATAGAAATAGTGTCAGGTTAATTAAAATACATAAATAACGATGTTTTTTTATAAGATTATGTTTTTGTTATTTATTTTATTTAAAGAAGATGGGGCTGCTTAAAATAAGTTCACTATTCAAAGATAATTGCATATTTATTTTTTTCTCCTAAAATGATTTTTTACTAAATTGTCGTTACAGTTTTTTATATGCAATCATTAAATTATCGGAATAATGATGCATCGCAACATGGAAGTTCTGCACCTTTGAAACGAGCAATGAGTACTCGACATTTGGTGATGATCTCCCTTGGCGGTGCCATAGGTACAGGTCTTTTTTTAGGGTCGGGTGATGTAATTTCCCAAGCTGGCCCAATTGGCGCAATTATTTCTTATTTTTTAGGCGGTTTAATTGCCTATACCGTGATGTTATGTCTTGGTGAACTTGCGGTACATGTACCAGAATCAGGATCATTCGGTGAGTACGCTCGTCGCTATATTGGTCCGGGTACGGGCTATATGATCACTTGGTTATATTGGTTAACTTGGACCGCGACTTTAGGAACAGAATTTACCGCAGCAGCTTTACTGGTTCGTGAGTGGTTTCCCTCTACTTCTGTTTGGGCTTGGACATTATGTTTTGGCGCCTTAGTTTTTTTCATTAATATTAGTTCAACGCGATTATTTGCCGAGTCAGAGTTTTGGCTGGCACTTGTGAAAGTTGTCACAATTATCTTTTTTATTGGCTTGGGTTTGCTGGCGATTTTTGGCTTTATCCCTTATCACGGACACGAAACTGCGCCGTTGTTTAGCAATTTAACTGCCCAAGGCTGGTTCCCACATGGGTTATTTCCAATTTTTACAACCATGCTGATTGTTAATTTTGCTTTTTCGGGTACAGAATTAATTGGTGTGGCAGCTGGGGAGGCAGAGAATCCAGCACAGACAGTTCCTAAAGCAATCAATGCTGCTATTTGGCGACTACTGATTTTCTTTGTCGGCACAATTGTTGTAATTAGTTCACTGTTACCATTCCAGCTTGCTGGTTTGAGTGGTAATGAAGTGAGTAATAGTCCATTTGTGACTGTGTTTAATTATATTGGTATCCCATATGCGGAAGATATTATTCGCTTTGTGATTATTACGGCTTTACTCTCTGCTGCAAATTCTGGTTTGTTTGCTGCTTCACGTATGATGTGGTCGCTTTCTGCAAAAAACCAATTACCAAAAATCTTTTCTAAACTTACACCTTCAGGAACACCTATTGTAGCTATTGTGGTCACAATGCTGGGTGCTATACCAGGTTTACTTTCAGAGCAATTTGCACCTGAAACTATTTTTAAGAATTTATTGGGTGTTGCTGCTTTCACCATGGTTGTAGTGTGGATTGCAATTTGTGTATCTCAATTCAACTTCCGTAGACAGTGGTATAAATCTGGTAAAACTGCAAAAGATTTGCGTTTTGCTGCTCCTTTATTTCCTTTGACTCCAATCGTGGGTGGTCTGTTCTGTGCTATTACTTGTATTAGCATGGTATTTGATCCTTCGATGCAGGTTGGCTTCATCTGTTGTATTGTTTTCATTCTGGTGTGTTATGCGAGCTACTTCATTTTTTATCACAAGAAAGATGCGGTGTAGAGCTAAGCAAAGATATGCTTTCTGAAGCATAGTCTAAAGGCCCCATTTGGGGCTTTTTTATTGCCTGTAGGAAATTAGAAAAGGATGGGTTTTATATATTTTTTTTAAAAATGAATTTTTATTTTTGATCATAAAAACAAATATTGTTTTATAAATTTACCATTGATCGGATTTTTATTAATATTTATTTATTATAAATATTTGATTAAGTCTATGTTTAGTCTTGTTATTTAATAAAGAGCCGTTTTTAGTTTTTTGGAATATAAGGGTTGAATGAACGTAATATGGATTTAATGTGAAGAATAGATAATTTTTTGATAGTTTTTTGGAAAATAAAAGTTATTAAGTTATTGTTATATATTAATAAAAATATTTACATTTTTTGTATTTATGGTTGTTTGTTTTCTATAATATTTTTTTATTAAAGTTAAGGGTTTTTTAATATTTGTTGTTTTTTTATTATAAATGTCAGTTCGATTTGATTATTTTTTCTCTTCTTATTTATTTTAAAATGTTCTAAATGAGCTTGCTCTATGCTATATTTATTGGAAGATTTTATATCTATGTTGCGGCTTAATTTTAAGCAGCATGTGTGGAAATAATTAATCTGTAGGATTATTGAACAAAGTTTATTTTAAAAAGACTAATGGAGGGATCTATCGATTAGTCAAAAAAATTTTATGGACTCGTGGTTTTTGTAAATCATAGTTCTTTTTAACTCCCAAACGGTTATGTCACTTCTTTTGTATTTATATTTCAGCCGGCTGGTTTTAGTGGGTTGTGGCTAGTTTTTTGCTTTTATAAAACTCTCTTTATAAATAGCAATTTAAACAAAAGAAAACTTGTAAAAGATATCGGTATATAAAAGTAGATCGTACTTTTAGTACCAACAAATGGAATTTAAAAAATCTGATGCTTTAGAAGAGCAAAAGATTTAGTAAATAAACTAAGACACTGTTATTTCAGGGTTTTAGTTGCTAAATAATAAAGATTACAGATTTATCAAATCTGAGTCTATGAAGGTATATAGGAAAAAAGATGTCAGATCTTTCATACGTAAACGAACACAGCGATGCATGGCAAACTTACTTGGCACAAATTGACCGTGTTGCTCCGTACTTAGACCACTTAGCTGAGTTTATCGACACTTTAAAACGTCCAAAACGTGCACTTATTGTAGACGTGCCAATTGTAATGGATGACGGTTCTATTCAGCACTTTGAAGGCTACCGTGTACAACACAACTTGTCTCGTGGTCCTGGTAAAGGTGGTGTTCGTTACCATCCGAATGTTGATTTGAATGAAGTTATGGCGTTATCTGCATGGATGACAATTAAAACTGCTGTTTTGAATTTGCCATTTGGCGGTGCAAAAGGTGGTATCCGTGTTGATCCACGTAAATTATCTAATCGTGAATTAGAGCGTTTAACTCGTCGTTATACGACTGAAATCGGTCACATTATCGGCCCTCAAAAAGATATCCCAGCTCCAGACGTTGGTACAAATGCCAATATCATGGGTTGGATGATGGATACTTACTCTACAAGCCAAGGTTACACAGTAACTGGTGTTGTAACTGGTAAGCCAGTTCACTTAGGTGGCTCTTTAGGTCGTGTTAAAGCGACTGGTCGCGGTGTATTCGTTACAGGTCGCGAAGTAGCTGCAAAAATCAATTTACCAATTGAAGGCGCGAAAATCGCTGTTCAAGGTTTTGGTAACGTAGGTAGTGAAGCTGCTTTCTTATTTGTTGAATCAAAAGCAAAAATCACTCACGTTCAAGATCACACTGGCACAATTTTCAATGCTGATGGTATTGATCTTGTTGCATTACGTGAACACGTAAATGCAAACCAAGGTGGTGTTGGTGGTTTCGCTGGCGCGCAAGCAATTGCTGATGAAGATTTCTGGACTGCAGATGTAGACATCATTATTCCTGCTGCGTTAGAAGGTCAAATCACAGTTGAACGTGCTGAAAAACTTAAAGCTAAGTTGATTTTAGAAGGTGCGAACGGCCCGACTTATCCTAAAGCTGAAGACGTATTAGTTGAGCGTGGCATTGTTGTAGTACCTGACGTTGTATGTAACGCTGGCGGTGTAACTGTAAGTTACTTCGAATGGGTTCAAGACATGGCGAGCTACTTCTGGACTGAAGAAGAAATCAATGAGCGTTTAGACAAATTGATGGTTCAAGCTATGGATGACGTTTGGAACACAGCGAACAGCAACGCTTGTACTTTACGTACAGCAGCTTACATCTTGGCATGTGAGCGTATTTTAAAAGCTCGTAAAGAGCGTGGTATTTTCCCGGGCTAATCTGCGGGAATTACTTTTAGGAAAAGTGGTCTGAGCAAATATTAAGGATGTTATAGGGTTATTTGTTCAGCCCCTTTTTCTGAATTATTCAAAATTAAGTGTTATCGAATATATTAAATAAATACTGAGGTAAGCATGGAACAGCCAATTTCTGTAACTCGAAGCAACTTTAACGACTGGATGGTTCCAGTTTTTGCACCGGCAAATTTCATTCCGGTACGTGGCGAAGGTTCACGTATTTGGGATCAAGAAAATAAAGAATATATTGATTTTGCAGGCGGGATTGCAGTAAACGCATTAGGTCATGCGCATCCAGTGGCAGTAAATGCTTTAACAGAACAAGCAACAAAACTTTGGCATGTAGGTAACGGTTATACAAATGAACCCGTTCTACGCCTTGCAAAACAACTCACCGAAAATACATTTGCAGACAAGGTTTTCTTCTGTAACTCAGGTGCTGAAGCGAACGAAGCTGCTTTAAAACTGGCTCGTAAAGTTGGTTTAGATAGTGGTGTTGCCGGTAAAAGTGGCATTGTGGCATTTAATAATGCTTTCCATGGTCGTACCTTATTTACCGTTTCAGCGGGTGGTCAGCCTAAATATTCACAAGACTTTGCACCACTTCCAAACGGTATCAACCATGTTGCCTTTAATGATTTAGAAGCTGCAAAAGCGGTGATCAATGAGCAAACATGTGCAGTCATTGTTGAACCGATCCAAGGTGAAGGCGGCGTTATTCCTGCTGACATCGAATTTTTAAAAGGTTTACGTGCACTGTGTGATGAGTTCGGTGCCTTACTTATTTTTGATGAAGTGCAAACTGGTGTTGGCCGTACAGGCGCACTTTATGCCTACATGAACTCTGGTGTTATTCCAGATGTGTTAACGACAGCAAAAGCATTAGGCGGTGGTTTCCCAGTCGGTGCAATGTTAACAACTGATAAATTTGCTCCACATTTTTCAGTGGGTACACATGGTACGACTTATGGTGGTAACCCATTAGCAAGTGCAGTTGCAGGTGCAGTATTCGAATTTATTAATACGCCTGAAGTACTTGAAGGTGTGAAACATCGTCATCAATATTTCCTCGATGCACTAAATGCATTAAACGCTGAACATCAGATTTTTGAAGAAATTCGTGGTCAAGGTTTATTGATTGGCTGTGAATTAAAAGCTGAGTATGCAGGGAAAGCCAAAGATATTACGACTTGGGCGGGTGAAGAAGGTTTACTTGCTTTAATTGCAGGCCCGAATGTGGTTCGTTTTACTCCGTCGCTTATCATTCCTGAACAAGATATTGATGAAGGGATTGCTCGTTTAAAAAGAGCGTTGGCAAAATTGGCTAAATAAAAAAAAGGAAAGCTAGCCATGATGATCGTCCGTCATGCCGAGTTTCGAGACCTTGAAGATATTTATAAATTAGCGGGTAAGTCGGGTGTAGGCCTGACTTCCTTGCCACAAAATATGGATACACTTTCGGCTCGAATTTCACGTACTCGCAATACTTTAAATGGCAATGTCCATAAAAGTGAACAAGGCTATCTGTTTGTTCTTGAAGATACAGAAGCTCAACGTGTTATTGGTTTAAGCGCAATTGAAGTTGCTGTAGGACTCATTGAGCCTTGGTACAACTTTCATGTTGGTACTCAAGTACACGCTTCAAAAGCATTAAACGTTTATAAGTCACTACCTACCTTATTTTTGAGTAATGACAGAACGGGTAGTAGCGAACTCTGTACATTATTTCTAGATCCAGAGCGTCGTGAAAACCAAAACGGTAAATTCTTATCGAAAATCCGTTTTATGTTTATTGCTGCCTTTAAGCAATATTTCGAGAAAAAGTTAATTGCTGAAATGCGTGGTTTCTCAGATGAAAATGGATGTTCTCCATTTTGGGATGCGATTGGTCACCATTTCTTTAATATGGATTTCTCAACAGCAGACTATTTAAGTGGAATTGGGCAAAAAGTATTTATTGCAGAGCTTATGCCACGTTTTCCAGTCTATGTAGATCTCTTGCCAAAAGATGCGCAAGAGGTGATTGGAAAAATGCACCCACAAACTTTGCCTGCTTACCATGTGCTTGAGTCGGAAGGCTTACGCTATCAAGGATATGTCGATATTTTTGATGCGGGTCCAACCATTGAAGCCAATATTGATGAATTGCGGGCAGTAAAAGAAAGTCAGTTCTTAAACGTCAAAATTACAAGTGAAGCTGCGGTCGGTAAGACCCAATATCTCGTTGCCAATGATAATTATCATGACTATAAGGCAATGTTGATGAAGCTTGATCTTGTTGATAACACTATAAATTTAACACATGAACAAGCTGAAAAACTCGGTGTACAAGAAGGTCACGTTGTTCGTGTGTTATCACTAAATCCAATGGAAGTTTCCTGATGTCAAACTCTTTATTTATAAACGGTGTCTGGTTACAAGGCAGCGGCACAACATTTGAAAAAACAAATCCAGTTGATAACCAAACTGTATGGTCCGGTGCTGAAGCAACTGCTGCTGATGTAGAGCAAGCTTGTCAGGCAGCGCGTACTGCATTTCCAGCATGGGCACGTTTACCACTTGCAGAACGTGTAGCGATTGTTGAAAAATTTGCGGCTTTGCTTGAAGAAAATAAAAAGCACTTAGCAGAAGTGATTAGCCAAGAAACCAGTAAACCATTTTGGGAAACACTAACTGAAGTTCAATCAATGATTGGCAAAGTTGCAATTTCAATTCGTGCTTATCATCAGCGTACAGGTGAAAGCTCAACTGAAATGGCCGATGGCGTAGCATCTTTACGTCACCGTCCACATGGTGTGCTTGCAGTTTTCGGTCCATATAACTTCCCGGGCCATTTACCAAATGGGCATATTGTTCCTGCATTATTGGCAGGTAATACCGTGGTATTTAAACCAAGCGAATTAACACCTTGGACTGCTGAAGAAACTGTAAAACTTTGGCAGCAAGCTGGTTTGCCAAATGGTGTTATGAACTTGGTGCAAGGTGGTCGTACCACTGGCGAAGCGCTCGCTGCTTCACATGAAATTGACGGTTTATTGTTTACTGGAAGTGCAAACACGGGTTATCACTTGCATAAGCAAATGGCAGGTGCTCCTGAGAAAATCCTTGCGCTTGAAATGGGCGGCAATAATGCATTGATTATTGATGAAATTATTAATGTCGATGCTGTAGTTAATCTCACTATTCAATCTGCATTTGTTTCGGCGGGTCAGCGTTGTACATGTGCACGCCGTATCTTGGTAAAAAATGGCGCAGAAGGTGATGCATTTATTCAACGTTTCGTTGAAGTTGCAAAAAATCTAAAAGTTGGTCGTTGGAACGATGAGCAACAACCATTTATGGGTGGCGTTATCTCGTCAGTTGCCGCATCAAATATGATGCTTGCTCAGCAAAAATTGCTTGAGCTTGGCGCAAAAAGCTTGTTGCCAATGACGCGTCCGCAAGAAGATAGTTCGTTACTTACTCCAGGCATTGTTGATGTAACAGGCGTCACAGATATTCCAGATGAAGAATATTTTGGTCCGCTTACGACGATTCAACGTTATGACAACTTTGATGAAGCATTAAAAATTGCGAATGCAACTCGCTTTGGTTTGTCTGTTGGTCTGGTTTCACCAAAACGTGAACTGTTTGATCAAGTACTTATTGAAGCGCGCGCCGGTATTGTGAACTGGAATAAGCCATTAACAGGTGCTTCAAGTGCTGCACCGTTTGGTGGGGTCGGAGCCTCAGGTAACCACCGCGCAAGTGCCTTTTATGCAGCTGATTATTGTGCTTGGCCAATGGCTTCACTTGAAAGTGACAGCTTAACCTTACCAGAAAAATTATCTCCAGGGATTGTGTTGCCTTAAACACTAGGGAAAGAAAAATGAAAGGATATGAAGTAAATTTCGATGGCTTGGTGGGACCAACACATCACTACGCGGGCTTGTCGTTTGGTAATGAAGCATCGACAAAAAACCGTAATAACGCCTCGAATCCAAAATTAGCAGCTAAACAGGGCCTGCTAAAGATGAAGGCCTTGGCTGACATGGGAATGAAACAAGGTGTGCTTGTTCCGCATGAGCGCCCACATGTTCCAATGTTACGCCGCTTAGGTTTTACAGGAGATGATATTAGCGTTGTTGCTCAAGCAATGCGTCATTCACCTGAACTATTATCATCGTTAAGTTCAGCTTCTCCAATGTGGACTGCAAATGCTGCTACTGTTTCACCTTCGGCAGATAGCCAAGATGAACGCGTGCATTTTACCGCAGCGAACTTGAATAATAAGTTTCACCGTTCAATTGAGGCTGAAACTACAAGTCAGGTCCTACAAGCGATCTTTAAAAATGAACGTCATTTTGTACACCACGAAGCGTTGCCACAAGTAGCCTTGTTTGGTGATGAAGGTGCAGCAAATCACAATCGTTTAGGTGGTGATTATGCTAAGCGCGGTGTTCAAGTATTTGTGTATGGTCAACAACATTTAAATAATGGCTTACCAGGACCAAAACGCTATCCAGCTCGTCAGACGCGTGAAGCAAGTGAAGCAATTGCACGTTTGCACCGTTTAGATGATGCGCATACCGTTTTTGTTCAACAAAATCCGGATGTAATTGATCAGGGCGTATTTCATAACGATGTTATTGCGGTAAGTAACCAACAGGTTTTATTTCATCATCAACATGCATTCTTAAATCAAGATCAAGCTTTTGCTGAAATTCGTCAGAAAATGGCAAGCATCGGTGAAGATTTTATCTCGATTGAAGTTCCTGAAAACCGCGTTACTGTTGATGATGCCGTAGCAACTTATTTATTTAATAGCCAGATTTTGACTCGTCCAGATGGTGGAATGACCATTGTTGTGCCGGAAGAGTCTCGCCAGAATAAAGCAGTTTGGGGTTATCTGAACGATATGGTTCAGATGGGCACACCAATTGATGCTATTCAGGTATATGACTTACGCGAAAGTATGCGTAATGGTGGTGGTCCGGCATGTTTACGTTTACGCGTAGCTTTAAACGAAACTGAGTTAAATGCTGTAAATCCAAAAGTATTAATGAATGATCAATTGTTTGGCACACTCAATCAATGGGTTGATAAACATTATCGTGATCGTTTAGCTCAAGAAGATTTGGCTGATCCGCATTTACTCATGGAAAGCCGTATGGCACTCGATGAACTGACCAAAATTTTAGGTTTGGGCTCGGTTTATCCTTTCCAAAAATAATGAGGAGGTGACATGCAAGATTTTCTAGCATTAACCTTACAAGGTGAGCAACCTAACACCTGCGAAGGAAAACAAGATAATTTTTCTTGGCGTTGGTTGGGTGAGGGGATTCTTGAATGTACACCAAATGCACAGTACGACAAAGCCGTCGTACTGTCAGCTGGAGTACATGGTAATGAAACAGCACCAATTGAATTGTTATCTCATCTTTGCACAGATTTATTTGCGGGACGTTTAAACCTTGCTGTGAGGTTGCTGTTTGTATTGGGTAACCCTTATGCAATGCGTCAAGCGAAACGTTATGTGCATGACGATGTGAACCGAATGTTTTGTGGTGGATATAAAACTCTACCTGTGACTGAAGAATCAAAACGTGCTGAAGTTTTAGAGCAAGTGGTCACGACTTTTTTTCAGGAAAGTTCAAGCCAAGCAAAACGTTATCACTATGATTTGCACACCGCAATTCGTGCTTCTTTGTTGCCAACGTTTGCTTTATTTCCCTATCAAACACATGCTTATGATGCAGATTTGACAGCGAGCCTTGAAGCAGCTGACTTGGATGCTTTGGTTTACCACAATGCGGTCGGTAAAACCTTTACGCATTTTACCAGTGAAAATTTTAAAGCTGCGAGTGCGACTTTAGAGTTAGGCAAAGCCTTACCATTTGGACAAAATGACTTGAGCCAGTTTGCTGCAATTGATGAAGTGATTCGTCATGTGGTTTCTGAGCAAGCCTTGCCACCACGTAATAAAACAAAAATTCGGGTCTTTAAAGTATCGGACTCTTTAATTAAAAAAGACGAAGATTTTCAGATGAATTTATCGGCTGAGGCACCAAATTTCTCGACTTTTACCAAAGGTGAAATCATTGCGACTCAACCTTCTGGCAATTATATTGTTGAGCAAGATCAAGTCTGGATTTTATTTCCAAATCCAAATGTGAAACTTGGTTTACGTGCAGGTTTGGTTTTAACTGAAACCAGCTGAACATTTGATTTTTAAGAAATAAAAAAAGGGCAATTAATTGCCCTTTTTTTATTTATAAGATATTAGTTCGTACCGAAAAGGCCTTTAACCCAAGATTTCTTTTCAGCTTTTTGTGTAGACGTTTGAGCACCAGCGTTTATATTTGCGTTTGTGTTAACTCCAACAGGGCCAACGTTAACACCAACATTTACACCAGTTTGAGCATTAATTGCATGTGCTGGTTGTGCTGCATTCAACTGTGCTTGGGCATCAGCTTTAGTATCAGCTACAAATTCTTTTTGCTCAGCTTGATTTTGAGCTACACGAGTTTTTACTGCATCTACATGCGCTTGAGCATTAGCTTGTTTTTCAGCAGTAAATTCTTTTTGGTCTGCTTGTTTTTCTGTAACTTTAGTCTTTACAGCATTAAAACCTGCTTTTGTATCAGCTTTAGCCTCAACTGCTAGGTTTTTAGTGCCGTTTGCAGCTTTAGTCGCTACATTTTTAGTACCTGTTACTGCTTCGGTAGCAAAATGTTTAGTACCAGTTGCAGCTTCGGTAGCAAAGTGTTTGGTACCCGTTGCAGCTTCAGTTGCTATGTGTTTTGTACCATTTGCAGCTTTAGAAGAAAGTTCAGTCACTTTTCCTGTTGTTTTTTTAGTTGCTTTAACTGTAGTGTCAGCAGCGACATGACCAGCATGCTTTGCCGTATTACCTACAGTGTGTGCAGTATTTTTGACTGTATTGGCTACGCCACTAACAAGACCACCCGGTTGTACATTTACTTGAGCAGAAGCATCTGCATTAACGCCCGCACTTTGTGCAAAAATAGAAGCAGAAGCAAGAACACTTGCAGTAACGATAGCTGTTTTCATCATTTTCATTGCGATATCCTTCAAAGAATATACCCTTTTAGTGAGGTATTTCATAAACGCAAACGAATCATAGCCAAGGGAATATGGGCTTGGGAACTGAGTTCATCAAAACGTTACAACAGTGTTACGTTGAGTAAACAGACTAGGGAGGAATTGTGGAGATTAATAAAAATTAATAATAAAGTGAAAAAGAACATTTATTTATTAGAAAATCTAATTAAGCAAAATGAGTTCTTATTATTTAGTTTAAAAAAAATATCTTTTAATTTTTTCATTTCGTTTTTTCGAGTTTGTTCTCTATATCTTCAAATGTGATGTAAATCTCATTATTTATTGGAGTAAACGGCATAGTTATTGCTTATTATGAGAATAAGGCGCTTTTTAGCACTTTTTTGAACCATCTTCTGCCAGAAATATAAACGTACAGGGCAGAACTGTATTTTTGCTTATTCGGGATAAAGTTATTTTAACTTTTTAGTGGTTATGTATTTCATTAAATAGATTTTTCACATGAAAGATACATTAAGAAATGATGCTTTATTTCAAATAATCAAAAATAAAAATAGATATCTATAAACAAAAAAACAGAGATATGACAGATGAAAATTATTGCTTCCCTTCTTGTAATAGTCGGCTTGATCGCCGTTGTTCTCTATTTAAAGCCCACAAGTGGTGCATCTGATGTGTTTAATTCTGCTTTACATGAGTCGAATTCGCCACAACCAGACACATCGTCTTATCTTTCTAAACTTAAGGAGCCTACTCAACCTAAAAATCTATCTCAACATTCAACTCATCCACAATCGGTATCGGCTGATACAGTTCCTTTTTATGACACAAAAAGTGATCCTTCAATTCAACCGATTGATCCAGAAAAAGATCCAGCAAATGAAATAAAAGTGAAATAAGTAAATTGTTAGTTGAAAAACTACGGAGAAAAATAATGCAAAGTAAAACGTTATTTCTATTAGGTCTATGTACGATTTTAAGTACAACTGCATCAGCTCTTCCTTTAGATTCTAAAGGTGCTAAACAGAGATTAAATCAGGCAGCAAAACAAAAAGTATTTCAGGGTAAAATCGATTTAGATGCCTTGGTGAATAATGATTCGAATGATTTAATTGTTGAATACAATATTGCTTCGGTGAGCGTGCCTTCCGGGTTAGAACGGCGAAGTTATATTGCAACAAATAAGAAAAATTTACAGGCAAGGTTTAACCGTGCTGGTGGTGTTCAAGTACTTCGGGACTACAATAATTTGCCTTTAGCTTTTTATCGGATTAGTAACCGCGAAGCTTTGGTCTCTTTACTCAATGACCCTAATGTTAAAGCGGTTTATCCAAATCGTATTAATCAAACCACAACCAATGAAAGTTTACCTTTAATTAATCAACCACAAGCCAATACCAATGGTTTCACTGGTGAAGGCTCTAGTGTGGCAGTGATTGATACAGGGGTGAATTATCTTCATTCTGATTTTGGTTGTACGGCAGTAAACACACCATCAAATACTTGTCGCGTTGTTTACTCATTTGATAGTGCACCAGATGATGGCGCTTTAGATGATGATGGGCATGGTAGTAATGTTTCAGGCATTGTGTCTAAGGTTGCCACCAAGACCAAAATTATAGGCATTGATGTGTTTAGAAAGGTCAGATCCCAAGGTAAATGGGTAAGCACAGCTTATGATAGTGATATCCTCGCAGGGATTAATTGGGCTGTAAATAATGCACAAACCTATAATATTAAAGCAGTTAATTTAAGCCTTGGCGTGCCGGGTGTTAAATATACCTCGGAGTGTAGCGACAGCAGTTATGGAACGGCATTTGCTAATGCACGAGCTGCTGGTGTGGTACCTGTAGTCGCTTCAGGCAATGATGCATTTTCAGATGGAATTTCATCTCCTGCCTGTGTTGCTGGTGCAGTAAGAGTTGGTGCTGTTTATGATAGTAATATTGGTGGTGTGTCATGGGGGAATCCAGTGAAATGTTCTGACCCAACAACAGCAGCAGACAAAGTGGCGTGTTTCAGTAATGGTGGTAGCCTTGTGACTTTATTGGCACCGGGAGCAATGATTACGGCAGGTGGCTACACTATGGGAGGTACATCTCAAGCGACACCACATGTGGCCGGTGCGATTGCTTTATTACGAGCGAATAGCGTAAGTCCAACAGAAAGTATTGATCAAACCATCAGCCGTTTAAAAACGACAGGTAAACCAATTACTGACTCAAGAACGGGCTTGGTTTTCCCGCGTATTGATTTACTGGCAGCAACAAATGGTTTAACCATTAATTAATAGCTTATTTATAATTTTTTAAATTAGGTCCAAGAAATTTTTAAAATAGCTATAACCCGTTGCAGAAGATAGCTTTTGCAACGGGCTTTTTATGAAAAAGTATTAATAACACTTTTCTAAATTTGCTGGATTAAAGTTATTTTGGAGTTTTTTGAAATTATTCTGAATTTCTGGATCTTGAATATTAAAAGTTGTTGAGCTTTTAGTCGTAGAGTTTGTTGCCTGATTTAATATGCCTGACTCATCAGGGTATTGTTGTGTAAATGATGTGGCTGAAATGAGCCCTTTATCATTAAATACCCAGTGTTCAGTAACGTGTCCGCCCCCTAAATATCCCGTAAATTCAATCATACAAGCTTGCTTATCTTGTTTAATGAGTTTGGCTACATTACCTGTAGTTGATGGATAAGCTTCGATATTGGTATCTTGCTCTAGAACTTGTGCCTGAGAATAAGATGAAGAAGGAGGTGCAGAGGTTGCACATGCAGTTAATGCTAAGCAGCATAGTGTTGAAAAGAGAAGTTTTTGACTATTCATAAGGCAGATTCCTAGCTCTTTATAGTTGATGATCAATAGTTCTAAATGAATATCTGTATTTATAAAAGCGCGAATTTATCGCGCTGTCCTAGCAAATTAGTTAGTTGTTGTGCTCGATTTACTTAGCTCACCTTGTTCAATTGGGATATTTTCACCGTTTCGACTACTGGTAATATTTTGCTTCGCTTGATCTATTTTATTTTCTGTAAAAGCTTTGGCTGTATCTGCTTTCTGCTGAACAACTTCTGCTTTTTCAGCTGTAAATTCTTTGGTGTTTTTCCACTTTTCACTAATTTTATTTGAGGTTTTTTCAGAAGCTCCTTGAATAGAGTCTCCTAAATTTTGTATGCCTTTTCCAGTTTTATATAACAATACACGACCTAAACTTGGGTTATCACCATAAGGTTGTGCTTTAGAGGTTGTTTCACCCACTTGTTGTGGTTGCGTTGTTTCTGCAAATAAGGTCGATGAAGCCAACATAGAGGTCGCAATACATAAAATGTGTATGGTTTTCATTTTGGATAAATCTCCCCAACCAGAATCAAAAGATGAAGTGGTGATCTTACTGTTAAAAATAAAGCTTGTACTGCAATGAGATAAAACCCATACGATTTGATTACGATAAATCATCACTTGATCGCAATAAAGTAATTATCCCAATGACTCATAAACAAAATTCAGACTTAATTAAATCTAAAAACATATCTCGAGCTTTATGGTTGCTCACATTTTTATGCCAAAAAAATTGATTCTGCATAAAGGCAAGGTGTTCAAATTTATAGCCTCGAATATTGGTTAAATTTTTATATTGTTCATAAATACTCTTCGGTACCAAAGACACCCCAGAGCCTGCGCTGACGCAACCAATAATGGTGGCGTAACTGGTAATGCTAGTAATTGGAAGTGAAATATTTTTGAGCTTAAGCCATTCTTCAAGAGCTGCTCGGTAAGGACAGCCTTCAGTCCACATAAAAATTTCTTTACCAATCAAGTCTTCTTGGTTGTGGATTTCTCCCAAAGAATGAGATGCAATCAAGACCATTTCTTCTTGATAAATACTAAGTTTATTCAGCATAGGAAACTCAATATTGCCCGCTACAATTGCACCATCAAGTTTGTGTTGAGAAATATCGACTAATAGCTGTTTCCATGTGCCTGTAATAATTTGAATAGAAACTTCTGGAAAACGTTGATGATACTTCGCAAGTAAGTTAGGCAGACGAGTTGTGGCAGAAGATTCAATCGCCCCAATTTTTAATGGGCCAGAGGGTGGAGCATCAGGGTGAATACTACGTTTTGCTTCATCGCATAGCGCTAAAATTTTATGGCAATAATTAAGAAAAATTTCTCCAGAGGGCGTGAGCTTTAAACGTTTTCCTTCCCGATAAAACAGCGGTGCGCCTAATTCTTCTTCGAGTTGTTTAATGCGCGTTGTGATATTGGATGGTACACAATGTAGTTGCATTGATGCCTTAGCCATTGTTCCGCATTCAACCACGGTCTGAAACATTTTTAACTGTGCGATATCCATATTTTATCATTCACTTTTAATGAATATTTGACTCAATATAAGTTAATTTTATTCAACTATCCATGCGCATATGATGAAAGTGTTCCATTTCATTAGTGCAGATTTAACATGGCAATTTCTCTTGCTGCCGAAACCCAGCCTCCCGCATTTAAGCTCTATTTATGTATTGCTGTGACCGTCTTTTGTTGGGGCTATTCACCTATTGGCGTACATAGTGCTTTGCATTCATATACACCGCAGCATATTGCCTTACTCCGCTTTTTGATTGCATCGTTTTTTTTACTACTTTTGATCATGAAAAAAGGCGTTCAACCTTTAAAGTGGAAAGATGCTCCTGCACTTGCTGTATTAGGATTTTTCTCTGTAACGCTTCATCATTTGCTTATAAATACGGGGCAGCAATATGTAACTGCAGTCGCATCTAGTATTTTGAGTCAATCTATTCCCTTATTTACCTTTATTATTTCAGCTTTGCTTTTTAAGGAAAAAATTAGTTTCAAACAATGGTTATGTATTTTGCTCGGTCTTTGCGGCGCCGTGTTGGTGGTTAGTGGAGATCATGGTTTTGGTGTACCGAGCCCTTATAGTTTATTAATTGTTTTAGCTGCAATTGCATGGGGTCTTTATTTTAATTTATATAAGAAATTTGCTTTAAATTATGATGCCTTGAGCATGATGTGCTACATCATCTGGTTCGGAACCATTCCTTTACTTTTTTATAGTGCTCATTTGCCTAGTGAAATTTTACATGCCACTTGGCAAGCCAATATGTCGGTTGTCTTATTGGGTATTTTTCCTAGTGCGATGGCTTATGTACTCTGGGGCTATGTACTTAAAAATATGCCGTTAACGATTGCATCGAATTTTTTGTATTGTTCGCCGATTGTCGCCATGAGTTTGGCAGTCGTTTTCTTAAATGAAAAACCATCAATGATGGTGCTTCTGGGTGGAGTGATTATTGTGGGGAGTTTGGTGTGGATGAATTGGGGGAATAGGCGTACTATCGAATAAGCTACAGATCATTAAACTATCTGTAAATTGATGTTATGTCATGTGCTGCTTACTTTAAGAGAATGAGATGATTGTTGTTACCTTGACCTATAAAAAACCTTTGACCGAAGTTGATGCTGTACTCAAAGAGCATATTGCTTTTTTAGATCATTACTATGAGCAAAAGAAGTTTTTAGCGTCGGGGCGCCGGGAAAATAGAGTAGGTGGGGTGATTTTAGTTTTAAGCTCTTCGCTTCAAGAGGCTGAAGAAATTATGAAAAATGATCCGTTTTATATTCATGATGTGGCTGATTATGATTTTATGTGGTTTGAGCCATCGAAAAGTTTAGAAGAAATTAATTCTTTTATATAAAAGAATTAATTTCTAATTATTTAATGGATTGTCTTTGAACTCTGAGGCAAAGTCTTCTTGGGTTCAACTTCAACTTTTTTAATATTTGGTGCAAAAAGAAAAGATATAGAGCCAGTAACAATTAGACATGCGATTAAGCTTACAGCAAACTTGAGTCTATATAGTTTTAAATCGCGAATATAAATTAACTTAAGATGTTCAAATACTAATTCTTTAATAAATGGAAAGTTAGGATCATCTAAATCAGTAGAGTAATTTAAAACTGTTTGATTCGCACGAATATCTGTACGAAAAAAACCATTAATCAAATTAAATCTGAAAGTTCCACCCCCATAATAGGTTCCTTTCTGAGCATAACCATCATTTATATGTTTACTGGGATTATCAATTGCTGAAAGAGCTGCTAATAAGATTAAAACAGCAATAAGCCAAATTGCAAAGATAAGCCAAGCTAATCCTTGTTGCCACCATAGGCCATTAGAGTTTAAAAATTCATAAATTGTTCTAATCTGTGGAAAAGGAACAATACAGCCTGCTAGCAGTGCTCCAATTTTAAAATCAATAGCACGAATATTTTGTTGTGTATCTTGAATGGCGGATTGCAAAAAAGTGGATTTATCCATTTTGTTCTACCCATTTATTCATTGTGCTATTAACAGTATTGCCTTCATAGCATTCGTATGAAGAATTCCAATTTAACCAATCAATTTTCTTTTTATTATCGTCTGTTAAATTGTTATAAAAAGTTTTGCTATAAAGAGTTCTTTTTGAATTCGATCTATTAGCTTTTGAGCAGAGGTCGGCAGTTTCACCTACAAGTTTTCCGATCCATGTCACTTCATTTATTCCACTACCATTGTAGCCAGCTTTGATCATAAGTACGTCTGCATCATGACAAGCGATACCTACTGTGATTTCAGAATATTTTTTCTTCTTTAATTTTACATTTAAAGTATCAATAACAGAGGCTGCTTGGGCTGCTGTGCTAAAAATGCTATCAATATCAGTTTTCATCGGACTATTAAAAACGCCCCAGACACAATCACCTTCAATATAAATTTCTCTTAATCTTGAATTGCCATTGAGAACAGCAACTAGCTCAGAAATATAACTTCTATATATTTTAGCAGTAACAGGGCGCGTATGTTTTTTTGAAAACTCTTTAGAGCCTCTCATATCAATAAATATAGCAGAACAAAAAATATAATAACCATTTGTGAAAGTTAAATTATCACGATTAGGAATTTCCTTCTTATCTTCATAATTGTTATCAGATGAGCCTAAAATTTCATCTATTCGATCACGACTTTTTTCAAAATCATATGCCTTATAATTAGCTTGCATTCTATTTGCTCAAAAAATAAACCCCACTAATTTTATAGCGGGGTTTATTAAAAAGATCAAGTATTATAGATACTTAACCCTGCAACACACTCACATCAGCCACAGCAGTAAACAAGTTACGCAACTGAGCCAATAAACGTAAACGGTTTGCTTTCAATTCAGCATCATCTGCCATTACCATTACACCATCAAAGAAGGCATCAATCGGCGCGCGAAGTGCTGCAAGCTTAGAAAGAGCAGCCGTGTAGTCTTTTGCCGTAAGTAATGGCTCAACAATTGGAGTAACTGCTTGAAGCTCAGCAAATAATGCTTTTTCAGCATCTTCAACTAAGTTTGCTTCAACTACAGAACCTTCTGGCGCTGCTTCTTTTGCAAGAATGTTAGCAACACGTTTGTTTGCAGCAGCAAGTGCAGCAGCTTCCGGCAGAGCACGGAAATGGTTTACAGCATTTACACGCTTGTCAAAATCAAGTGGAGACTTCGGTGCAAGTGCTTGAACCGCTTGAAGTACGTCAACAGCAACGCCTTGGTCTTCATACTTGGCACGGTAACGACCTTCCAAGAATGCAACAGCATCAGCACGAGTCTTGTCGTGATCTTTCACAATGTCGCCATAACCTTGAAGTGCGAGATTTACCAGTTCTTCAATAGTTACGTCCAATTCATTTTCAATGATTAAACGTAAGATACCAATTGCTGAACGACGAAGAGCAAACGGGTCTTTAGAACCTGTAGGCGCTTGTCCAATACCGAAAATACCAACAAGTGTATCTAAACGGTCAGCAAGGGCAATCGTTGTACCAGTCTTAGTTTTTGGTAAAACATCGCCAGCGAATTTTGGTAAATATTGCTCGCCTAAAGCTTCTGAAACTTCAGTGTTTTCGCCTTCAATGCGTGCATAGTAAGTACCCGCAATACCTTGAAGCTCTGGGAATTCACCTACAAGCTCAGAAGTTAAGTCGCATTTAGCAAGTAATGCAGCTTTTTCAGCATCGGCTGGGTTTGCACCAGTGATTGAAGACAATGCAACAGCAAGTTTAGCAATACGTGTTGATTTATCCCAAAGCGTACCGAGTTGTGCTTGGAATACCATGTTTGCCAATTTTTCTTTACGAGATGCAAGGGGTTGCTTTTGATCTTGTAAAAAGAAGAATTCAGCATCAGATAAACGAGGGCGAACAACTTTTTCGTTACCTTCAATAATTTGAATCGGATCTTTAGACTCAATATTTGAAACAGTAATAAAGTAAGGCTGTAATTTACCTTCGCTATTGATCAAGCAGAAATACTTCTGGTTGTCTTGCATCGTTGTAATGAGTGCTTCTTGAGGAACAGCAAGGAAGCGCTCTTCAAAGTTTGCACGAAGAGCAACTGGCCATTCAACAAGGCTTGTTACTTCATCAAGTAAGTCAGCTGGAACAATCGCAGTCGCGTTAACTTCATCAGCTAACTTTTTCACTTGTTCTTGAATGGTTGCTTGACGTTTTTCAAAGTTCGCAACAACGTAAGCTTTCTCTAAAGCAGCTAAATAGTCATTTGCATGCGCTAAAGTCACAGCTTCAGGTGCATGGAAACGGTGACCATAAGTCACATTGCCAGCTTTGTGATCTTGAATAGTCGCGTCAACAATTTGGTCATCTTTAAGTAAGAGAACCCATTTCACTGGACGTACAAATTCGGTACGGCTTGCAGCAGAACGCATACGCTTAGCAATTGGTAAATTGTCTAATGCAGTTTGTAAAATCTGTGGAAGTAAAGCATCAAGGCTTTGACCTTTTACATCTTTTAAATAGCAAACTTTTTCAACTTTACCTGCTTGGAAAGTAGAAAGCTGATCAACTGTAATGCCTTGGCCACGCATAAAGCCTTCAAGTGCTTTAGTCGGTTTGCCTTCTGCATCATAAGCCGCTTGGACAGCAGGGCCGTCAAAACGTTTTTGTGTATCAGCTTGAGCAGCATCGATATCAACAATTTTAAGCGCTAAACGACGTGGAGCTGCATAAGCTTCAATTGATGCGAAGTTTAAGCCCGCATCTTTTAAGCCTTTTACCGTCTCTGCCTGTAAAGCATCACGTAAGTTTTTTAAGCTTTTTGGTGGAAGCTCTTCACAGCCAAGTTCGAATAAAACAGTATGTTTGCTCATTAGTTTTTCTCCGCCTTTGCTGCTTCACTTTCAGCTTGTGCTTTTAACTGTGCCAATACTTCATCACGTAAGTGTGGTTCTGCCATTGGGAAGCCAAGCTCTGCACGTGCTTGTACATAACTTTGTGCAATAGCACGCGCTAAAGTACGTACACGTAAAATGTAACGTTGACGCTCAGTCACAGAAATTGCGCTACGTGCATCAAGTAAGTTAAAGGTATGAGATGCTTTAACAACTTGCTCATAAGCAGGAAGAGAAAGTTTTGCTTCAATTAAACGGTTTGCTTCTGACTCGTAAAAATCAAACAGTTCAAATAGTTTTTCAACTGGAGCGTATTCAAAGTTATAAGTCGATTGCTCAACTTCATTTTGATGGAAGACGTCACCGTAAGTCACAGTACCGAATTGGCCTTTCGTCCAAACAAGGTCGTAAACCGAGTCAACACCTTGAAGGTACATTGCAAGACGTTCTAAACCGTAAGTGATTTCACCTGTTACTGGGTAACACTCAACACCACCGACTTGTTGGAAGTAAGTGAACTGAGTCACTTCCATACCGTTAAGCCAAACTTCCCAACCTAAGCCCCAAGCACCTAGCGTCGGAGATTCCCAGTTGTCTTCTACAAAGCGAATATCGTGAGTAAGCGTATCGATCCCGATTGCTTTTAAAGAATCAAGATAGAGCTGTTGGATGTTATCTGGGTTTGGCTTAAGCACCACTTGGAATTGGTAGTAGTGTTGCAAACGGTTCGGGTTTTCACCATAGCGGCCATCTTTTGGACGACGTGAAGGTTGAACGTATGCAGCGTTCCAAGTCTCAGGCCCTAAAGCACGTAAGAATGTTGCGGTGTGGAATGTTCCAGCGCCCATTTCCATGTCGTAAGGTTGTAGTACGACGCAGCCTTGTTCGGCCCAATAGTTTTGTAGGGCAAGAATTAAGCCCTGAAATGTATCAATGTGCGAGATGGCGCGACTCATGTAGCATCCACGAATTTATGAGAAAAATTGCCCCTAAGTATAAGGATTTTGTAGGGGAGTGGCAAAGGCTAGTTTGGGAATTTCAGATTTGATCATTTAGCAGCTTTTTTCATACTTTTGAGTAGTAAAATCCAATAAGTGATAGCGAAAATTAAAGAAAAGAAACTGACCATAAATATGATTTCTATTGGAAGGATTTGCCGTGGGGCGATAAATAAAATTGCTAAAATATTTGGAATTAAAAAGCTAAGAAAAATTGCGCTAACAAGAATAGAGAAGAAATTAAGGGAATTGAATTTCAATAAGAATAGTTGTAAAAAATAAACGGGTATAAAAACTAATATGTAATAAATGGCTGCAATAAAGAGTAGTCCGACAGGGGTGTTTAGTAGAATCTCAAAAGAAAAATCTTTATGGATGATTAAAGAACTTAAAAATATGAATAAAGCAACTATGTATAAATAGATTGGTGTCATGACTAGACAATGCCAAATTTGATCTTTATCTGGATCTAAATTTTGAATGAAGATTTTTAAAAAATTAAAAGACATTTTTGTACCCTGTAATAAAGGTTTTTTAGAAGATATAAGAGAAATTTTAATCTTGAGATTTTTCTGATTTTTTTATACTTCTGAGTAGTAATATCCAATATGTAATAGCGAAAATTACAGAAAAATAACTGAAGAAAATGATCATTTCTATTGGGGCGAATTCTAAACACATTAAACTAAGGATTAGCGTAGTCAGTATGATCGCACTAACAATAATTGAGAAAAAATTTATGAAATTATACTTTTGCAAGAAGAGTTGAAATAGATAAGCGGGAACAAATGCGAGTATGTAATAAGTCATTGCAACCATAAAAAGCATCAATGGCATATTCACAGCAGTTTTTAGAATTTCTAAAGTGAACCCTTCATATAGCATCATGGTGAAGATCCATAGAAACCAAGCAGGTATAAATAGATAGAGCGGGACTTTTAAAAGACTATATAAAATTTGATCTTTATCTGGATCTAAATTTTGAGTGAAGATTTTAAAATTATTAAAGATAGCTTTCTTCATATAAATCAATGTAAATTTGATTCTTATAACTATATATAACATGAATGCAAGTTAATGTATTTAAGAATGCGATCAAATCAAAATGTCTAATTAATATATTTCAGCTTATAAGGATTTTATATTCGATTAGCAGAGTGTTCATTCAATGTTTATGTTCTAATCTTTGAACATGGGCTAATAGGCAACTGTTACAGAATTTTTGTTATATTGAAGCATATTAAAAATTATAGAATCGAGAATTAGTTATGCTGAAATTTTGCTGCAAACTTATTGTTTTATCCAGCCTTTTTTGTAGTCCATGGCTTTACGCGCAGACGGAAACTGATGAGCAAGATGAATACAACCAATGTGTAGACCAGACCATTAAAGAAATGAAGCTTGAGAGTATTAACAACATGGTCGTGCATAGCTGTTCTGAACAAGCTAAAAAGACTTATGAAGAAAAAATAGTTGCTCTTATTGATCAAATTCGCACACAAAGCGAAGAATACAAACAGCCAGAGCGTTACCAGGATATTTTAAAATCTCAGCGACTTTGGAAAGCTTATGTAGATCAGGAATGTAGTAATGCAGGCTCATACATTGGCTCTCCGATGTATTCGTATTGCCCAATGCAAGAGTATGCAGCGCGTGTAAAGCAGCTTGAAGGATACGTTAATTAAGACGAATTATTTTAAACGTCACCTCATGACGCCGAGCGTACTTCACTGGATTAAATTTAAGAATGCAAAATGATATTTTTTAAACGATGCCATAAATGAGTCGTTTGATATGTCTGATCGCATTCGAGAAAAACTACAGATTCTTGCCGATGCTGCCAAATATGATGTGTCTTGTTCATCAAGTGGCAGTGACCGTAAAAATAAAGATAAAGGTTTGGGAGATGCCAGCCATTCAGGTATTTGCCATAGCTATACTGAAGATGGCCGCTGTGTGTCTCTCTTAAAAATTCTATTTAGTAATGTATGTATTTTTGATTGCGCCTATTGCGTTTCGCGTCGTTCTAATGACGTCCAGCGTGCAGCATTTACAGTGCAAGAAGTCGTAGACTTAACCATTAATTTTTACCGCCGTAATTATATTGAAGGATTATTTTTAAGCTCGGGCATTTTTAAATCGGCGGATCATACGATGGAGCGTATGCTTCAAGTCGTCAAGAAATTGCGTCTTGAAGAAAACTTTAATGGCTATATTCATCTAAAAACCATTCCAGGTGCATCGCCTGAACTGATCCATGAAGCAGGTTTATATGCGGATCGTATGAGTATTAATTTAGAGATGCCGACCGAGGTTGGCCTAAAAACTTTTGCGCCAGAAAAATCACATCAGGAAGTACAAAAAGATTTAGGACTAGTCCGTGACAGGCTTATTCAGCTTAAAGATGAGCGACAAATCATTAAGCATGTACCGAAATATGTACCAGCAGGGCAAACCACTCAAATGGTAGTGGGGGCCCATCAAGAATCAGACCAAGATGTCTTGTTTATGGCAGACAAGCACTATAAAGAATTTAAACTTAAGCGCGTCTATTTTTCGGGTTATATCCCAATTAATACCGAAAATAATTACTTGCCAGCAGTGGGTTCTGCACCGCCGTTGCTTCGTGAAAACCGACTCTATCAAAGCGATTGGCTCATGCGTTTTTACGGTTTTGAAGTCAATGAAATCGTTAATGAAAAACACCCAAACTTAGACCTTGATGTAGACCCGAAATTAAGCTGGGCTTTAAGGCATCCTGAACAGTTTCCGGTAGATTTAAACCGTGCAGATTATCAAATGATTTTGCGTGTACCGGGCATTGGGGTGAAATCGGCCAAGAAAATTGTGCAGGCTCGCCGCTTTGGAAAAATCCATATCGATTTACTTAAAAAACTAGGCGTGGCCTACCAGCGTGCAAAATTCTTTATTCGCTGTGAAGACAGCCCAAAGTTCCAAAAGGAACTATCTTCTGGCTATATTCGACAGCAGATTTTAACGCAGGGATCTTCGAAATATGTGCAGCAACTCTCGCCACAATTAAGCCTTGGGTTTTAATCATGTTTAATGAGGAAGTGGCTTACTATTTTGATGGTTCAATGGTGGGACTACTGAGCTGTGTTTTTCGTGCATTTCAATTTAAAGAATTGCAGGTCAGGCTCTGTTTAAATGATGCAGCTCAACATGGCTTATTTGCCGATAAAATTGAGGTTTCAAATAACGAGCAACATGCCGAGCGTGTTTGGTCCGCACTGCAAAAAAAGCTTTCATCTTCTTCGTTAAAACAATTTTATTTTGCTTATTTATCTGAATCTTTAGATGCTTATCAGCATTTATTTAATTACTGTATTTATGTGTTTAGTAGTCATTCTTCTGTAGAAAAAGATTATTCAAATTCTAGTGTTCTGGCAATTGCACAGTGGACAAAAAAGGTCGGGCGAGAGAAGCATCGGATGGAGGCTTTTATTCGTTTTAAGAAAACCAAAGATGAGCTTTTTTTAAGTTTAGTTCGTCCAGATTTTAATGTTTTACCGCTTATTCAGCCCCATTTTAAACGGCGTTATCAAGATCAGCGTTGGCTTATTTATGACGAACAACGCAAGTTTGGAATTTATTATGATTTACGTGAAATACATGAAGTTTCACTTGAAGCTTCTGAAGTCGACCGTAATTTAAAAAATGGAATGAGTCAAAGCTTTCAGCTTGAGCTGGATGAACAAGAAGGTTTATATGACCAGCTTTGGAAAGATTATTTTAACAGCGTAAATATTACAGAACGCCAAAATATAAAACTTCATGTGCAATATTTGCCGAAGCGCTATTGGCGTTACTTAAATGAAAAATTGATGGAATATTAAAGTTTTAAAATAATAAAGATTATTTTCAATAAGCTTTCTTGTTGTTTAAAGATATAATTTAAATGCACTTTATGTGACTTTGGGCGTATACTTTTGCCCGTTATAAATAACGGCATATCCCCAAAGGTGTACTGTGAGTGTTATACAGCGAGAATGGTTACAGATTTTAAAGCCAAATTTTAAGGTTTTACCTTTAAAGGAACGGTTACTTTGCGGTATTGGAGCGTTGTGTGGTTTAGCAATTTCTTCCTTAATTAGCTGGTATGTTCTGGGTGGAATTAATGCTTGGTACATCGCTCCAATGGGCGCCTCATCTGTTCTATTGTTTGCTGTGCCGACCAGTCCCTTGGCTCAACCATGGAATGTGATTGTTGGTAATACCTTAGCTGGAATTATTGGTGTTGCCTGTGCGCAGTGGATTCCTGATTTAACTACAGCTTTTAGTCTCGCAGTAGGTTTTGCCATATTTTTAATGATGACCACCGACTCTTTACACCCGCCGAGTGGCGCAGTCGCAATTACCGCGGTATTAGGTGGGGCGGCAATTCATAAATTAGGCTTTTATTTTATTTTTTATCCAGTTTTACTCAACTCGTTACTTTTACTCGGTTTCGCCATATTTTTTAATAGATTAATTGGGCGGCATTATCCGGTTACTGCTCATCTTAATGACCGTAGTAAAGACCCTACACCGACTCAAAAAGTATCAATTCAACCCAAAGACATTGAGTATGCATTAGGGCATCACACAGAATTACTAGATATTAGTCAGTACGATTTAGAAAAAATTATTTTAGAGGCTCAGGAACACGCCAATGAGCGCATGGTAAATCAATATATCTGTCAGGATATTATGAGCCGTGATGTTATCAAACTACATGAAGATGACGACATTCATCAGGCACTCGATAAATTTAAACAAGTGAACTTGATGAGCCTACCTGTAGTAAATGTAGAAAATCATTTGGTGGGAACTTTAGCGTTATATGAAGTTGTAGAGTGGTTTAAGGGTGCAGCAGATCCAAGAAACTCTTGGCAGCACTATGTGAAACAAATTATGAGTCATCGAGTGGTCACGGTACTGCCAACTCAACCTATTCAAGATTTGGTACCATACTTTGTTGAAAAGTCGTTTAACTACATACCTGTGGTTGAAGATCGCAAGCTTGTAGGAATGATTAGCCGTGCAGATATGATTGCTGCGTTACAGCAACAGTTAAATCAAAAGCTATAATTTTTAGAATAAAAAAAGCTACGGTTGATTAGGGGATGCAACCGTAGCGACCAAAATTATTAATTAACGTACTTGTTCTTCATTTACTGTTCGAACGGATTGTCGATAGCCTTCAATATGCTCTGGCTGTTTTTTCGGAATGACTAACCATAAAACCAGATAAACTAAAATTCCTGGAAAGGCCGCACTCATAACTGAGATCAAAACAAAAATGACACGTAGTAAAGTTACGTTCCAACCAAAACGTTCAGCAATACCACCCATTACACCGGCGATCATGCTGTGTCGGTTCGAGCGATATAAACCAGAACTGGCCATCTAATTCTCCTTAAAGATAAATAATTACAAGAAGCTATTGTGCTCTTGCTTAATAAAAATATGGAGGCGAAATAACGGGTTTAAAGTCCTCTCAAAAGTAAATTGGTTAAAATATGTAAAGGATTGGGATGAAGGAAACCAACATCAACTAAAATGCACCTTTTCAGGGCTTAAGGGGTTATTACAGCAATTGGTTAATGCCTGAAATGAATATAAACATGGCGGTTGCTGTTATCTGTGAATAATGTATATGTCTTTGAAGCGGTCTAGTTTTTTAGTTAAGTATTTAGTTGTAGGGGCTATGATGTGCCTGACACTGAGTGCTTGCGATATAAACCATGCCAACTCAAAAGATCACTCTAGTGCCAGCTCTAATTCTACGCATGAAGAAAATCTAATAAAAAATAGTACATCTACAAAAACATTAGATTATGTGGCAGGCCGTACTTTTTTACCCGAAGAAAACTTAGATCAAGCTAAAAAGTTAAGCGGAACCTTATTGCAATATGTAGGGCGATATCACACCCGAATTTCATGTGAGGATGCTTTTGCTGATTGTGAATCGGGCGAAGCAGAGTACATTTTAAATTTATTACCCAATGGATCGGCTTATTGGAATGTTATTCATTTTGGCCGTGTGGGAAGTAAAGATGGGGCTAAAAGTGCCGCTGTAAATGAATTATGTCCTTCTTTAAATTGGAAGGTAGATGAAAAAGAGCATGAGTTAACCATTCAATGTCCTTTATCTAAAGTTAATTTTTATTTTAATTTTGATTCAAACAAAAGATTGGTCATGAATCTAGAGAAGCTGTTTTATAGCGATTATGGTAAAAATCGTGAATTTTTAGAGCAAAACTATTTTGTTCCAAATCAGGCTTATGTATTAACTAAAGAATAAATATTACTTGAATAAAAAAGAGCGCAATATGAATTGCGCTCTTTTCGTTTCTCTATTTAAAAATCATTAGTAGTCGAAGCTAAAGTGTTCAACTGGTAATGATGTTAATGTGCGAGAGCTTGTCACCATCGACTCTGCATGACCTTGAGTCCGAGGCAGCATACGGTCAAAGTAGAAGTCTGCAACTTTGATTTTAGCTTTATAGAATTCAGGTGTTTCTGCACCGTCACCTGCTTCAAGTTTTTCAGAAGCAATGACTGCTTGTTGCGCCCAGAAGTAAGCCATCATCACGTAACCTGAGAACATTAAAAAGTCTACAGAAGCAGAAGATACGATGTCACGGTCTTTACGTGCAGCAAGCATGATACGAACAGTTAAAGTATTCCATTGAGCACAAAGCTTAGTTAAGTCCCAAGCAAAACGACGTAAGTATTTATTACGTGCGTGCGCAGCACAGAATTTTAAGATTTCAGCAGTGTAGTCACGAACCACTTTACCTTTTGAGCTAAGCAATACTTTACGACCAATCAAGTCAAGTGCTTGAATGCCTGTGGTACCTTCGTATAGCGTTGAAATACGAGCATCACGAGCGATTTGTTCCATGCCCCATTCTTTGATGTAGCCGTGGCCGCCGTAAACTTGCATGCCGTTATTTGCTGCTTCTAAACCAAGCTCAGTCAAGAAACCTTTCAAAATTGGAGTGTAGAAACCAAGCTTGTCATCATAGTCTTCATAAGCAGCTTGGTCGCCACGTGTTAATGCATCTGTCATTTTGTCTGCAAGTTTTGCAGCATGATAGATCATTGAACGACCACCTTCAGCAATTGCTTTTTGAGTCAACAACAAGCGACGTACGTCAGCATGATGAATGATTGCATCAGCAACTTTGTCTGGATCTTTCTTACCAGAAAGCGCACGCATAGACATACGGTCTTTCGCATAAGGTAACGCACCTTGATAAGATAACTCGGCATGTGCAATACCTTGAACAGCAGTACCAATACGTGCTGTGTTCATGAAGGTAAACATTGCATGTAGACCTTTGTTCACTTCACCGATTAAATAACCAGTTGCATTATCAAAGTTCAACACCGCAGTAGCAGAAGCTCGGATCCCCATTTTGTGTTCGATTGAACCACAAGCGACTGTATTACGCTCACCAACACCGCCATCAGCAGTAGGGATGAATTTAGGTACGATAAATAATGAAATACCACGAGTACCAGCAGGAGCATCTGGAAGACGTGCAAGTACGATATGAATAATATTTTCAGTTAAGTCATGTTCACCGGCAGAAATGAAGATTTTTGTACCAGAGATTTTATAAGTGCCATCTGCTTGAGGTTCAGCTTTAGTTTTAACTTGTCCTAAGTCTGTACCACATTGAGGTTCGGTTAAGCACATTGTGCCGCTCCAAGTTCCTTCAACAAGTTTAGGCATATAGGTTTGTTTTTGCTCATCAGTACCGAATTGCAAGATAGTATTCATACAACCCGAACTTAAGCCAGGGTACATGGTAAATGACCAGTTTGCAGTACCCATCATTTCTGATTTAATCAGATTTAATGACATTGGTAGGCCTTGACCACCAAATTCTTCAGGATAAGAAAGACCTTGCCAACCGCCCATTACGAACTGGTCATAAGCTTCTTTAAAGCCTTTAGGCGTTCTCACTTCACCATTGTCAAAATGGCAACCTTCTTCATCACCAGGTTGGTTAAGTGGCGACAATACGTTTTCACAATAATCTGCCGCACCTTCAAGAATCATATCAACTGTATCTGGATCTGCATTTTCACCATTTGATAAAGTTTTATAGTGAGCAGGGTAATCTAATACTTCATTCATTAAGAAACGAATATCATGTAGCGGGGCTTTATATGCTGGCATGGCTTTAATCCTAATTTTGAATCATTGTGGGATTATCTGAATCGATGATTTGATTATTCACTCACCTGATAAAAATACAATGATAATCACATCCGAAAGAAATGTCAGAAAAGCGAATTTTGTCGAAAATAAATACACCCGAAAATACATTTTCTGCTACATTCAGGACTTATACTTTTATGTGAAAAAACAACTATTTTTTATTTTTAGCAAGTTTTGCTAAAAAGATAAAGCTATAAGGTTTTAAAAAAGGTTATGCATTTAAAATATCTCAGTTTATGTTTATTTAGTTTGGGTTTGACCGCATGTGCGCAGCATAACCTACGTCCATCAGTGGCATCTGCCAACTTAGATCAAAAAGTCATTCAGGGTATGAATGCAATGTATGAATACCCAAGCTATGACTACCGCGGGCATTTTAAAGTTAATGTTGATTCGAATCAGCCTAAGAAAATCAGTACTGTAGAGAAAACGGCTCAGCTTGATGCTGGAGTGCAAAAAAAAGTAGATCAATATTTACGTGAACAAAAAACTAATTTGAATAAAAAACAGAAGCAGGCGCTTTATGCTGCAATTGCAAATGAGCAATCTGTTTCAGGTATATCTGACGAATCACGTTCAGAAAAAGTAAATGCCGTATTAATAAATTTATTAAATGACCTCCAATTTAGTTACGATGGCTCAGTTCATTACCGTCAAAAAATGGGGTCGTTAAATCTCACTGCAAGATATGAGAAACCGACCTTACTGGTACAGGCAAAATTGCCAATGGTACTTGATCTGAAAGACTATAAATTTTACGTTAATTATTTTGGATTAATGCCTTATCTAGTAAATAAAGACAATCAAAATAACTTGGCGTATGTCGATTTTTCAAAGTATAAAAATCTGTTTACAAACGTCGATATGAAGAAGTTTGTTGAATATGCAAAAGCTTCTAGCGCGATATCTTATCGTTTGGCTGAACCACAAAATTTACAGCGTTTACCCATTACCGATGCTGACCGTAAAGCCGGAATTGTAGAAAAAATTCGTTTAAAAGATACGGTCGAAGAGTTATTGCTGCAATCGGAACTCTATGGTCAAGTCAATGAAAAATATTTGCAAAAAAATGTTTTAGGGTTTGATGACCAAAAGGTTGCCGAATCTATAGCAACTGAACTTGCTGCTTCTGAAGCTAAGAAAAAGGTGACTGGTGCTGAGGGGCAGAGGGTTTCTTCTGAAGATGCAGCGGCTGTCAGTCAGCAACTCTACTCACTTATTAATGCTCATTTTGGCAATACATTGGCTTCTGAGGAAGGTGATGAAGACCAAGCAAGTGCAGCTCAAGATGTGGCAGCAGCAGAAGCAGCCTCTGATTCAGCTCAAGCAGAAGACGTTGCTGTGGCAGATGCTGAACCTACTGTACAAGATGCAGAAGTGGCTACACTTACAGAAGATCAGTGTGTTGAATTACAGTCTCTTAAGAAACCAGTTGCCTTAGGTGATATTAATTACTGTCAAATTTACGGTATTAATGTGCTTGATCAGAGCGCAGTAAATACCGAAAAAACTCACATGAAAGCTCGTCAAGCTGCTCTAAAACAAACTTTTGCTGCTTATGATCAGAACCAGTTTGTGAATGATGATGCCTTTAAAGCTTTATGGTTAAAACATAAAGCCGAGATTGAACAAGCTTTACCAAAACAAAGAAATCCAATTACGATTGATGTTGGACTTGATGAAAAAGGCCGTTTAGTTAACGCAGATTATGATGTTGCCTATACACCAGCCGAGTTTAATCATCGCTTTAATATTAAAATGGACATGCAAATTTTAAATTATGGTAAAGCCACTTCAATTGACCCGCAGCAGCTTAAACAAGCTAAATCAGTTGCTGAAGCAAGCAAAGGTTCGCTATTTGAAAACTTTGTAAAAGGCTTTAGTGAAAAACTTGGGCAGAGTGATGTTTCTGAACATCCAGTTGGCTTACATAGCGATGTACAAGATTTAGATTCTAGTCTGGCGCTGTTGGCTAACCAAACTTATGATGCAACACGTGCCTATGATAAAACGTATAAGGCTGTGTTTATTGCAAAATTGACTGCCGAAAAACCGTCATATATTCATTATTATTCAGTTCAACAGTTGCAAGAAATTGCTGAAGTTTATGCTTACTGGTTCTCTGAAGAAGAAACTTATAATCCTCAAGGTAAGGCTTTAGAGCGTATAGAAGCATTGCAGAAAAAGCACCATCTTGAGCAAGAAGAGCAATTTGATAATGATTTAGGTCGTGCTGTGGACCATATTGTGATTACGACAATACAAGGTGAGGCAGGGCGTGAAGCATGGCAAAAATTACAGAAACAATATAAGCAGCCTGAGCAGCTTTTCTCGAAGCAATATCAATTAAAATTTGAACAACAAAATGGTGCTTCTGCTGAAGAAAAACAATTGTTGTCGCAAACAGCTGATATTTTAGGTAAGGCTTATGCTGCTGCGCGTAAACAGCAACTTACGGAAAAAACAATTCAGAATTTAAAACCTGAACATAATGAATTTATTGATTATGAGATTTTCCGAGATGTTTATCAGCAAATGGTTGTGACCAAAAAATAATAAATGCAGTCAAAAAAGAACCTACTTAAAGTAGGTTCTTTTTTGTTTTATAGAAAATCTTTTAATTCAGGTCTTACACCATTCCAGATATAGAAGGCTTCAATAGCCTGACCCACTAACATCCCAAAACCTTCTGAATATGGCACATTGCGTTGTTTAGCTTGCTCAAGGAAGCTGGATGGCTTGCCATAAGCCATTTCATAGGCATATTTGAACTCTAGATTTTCTGGTAATTGTAATGCATCACCTGAAAGGCTTGCAGAAGTTGCATTAATTACAATGTCAAAACTCCCTTCTAACTCACTTAGAGAAATTGCTTGTAATTGAGCTTGAGGAACTGCTGCTTTTAAGTCATCTACCAGTTGCTCTGCACGAACGAGAGTACGGTTTGCAATCACAATCTTCTTAGCACCAGCCTGTACTAATGGATAAATAACACCACGAGTTGCACCCCCAGCTCCTAAAATTAAAATATTTGTATTTTCTAGGTTCCAGTCTAAGGCTTGAATTGCGGCCACTAAGCCTTGGCCATCAGTATTATCGCCGTGCAATTTGCCATTCTGCATCCATAACGTATTCACCGCTTTCGCAATTTGAGCGCGTTCGGTTAACACATCACACAAAGCAAAAGCTTGTTCTTTAAATGGTACGGTAACGTTCATGCCACTTCCACTATTTGCAAAGAAACTACGCATACTCGGTTCAAAACCATCAAGAGGGGCAAGACGTTTTTGATAGTCGAGATCAACACCTGTTTTTTCAGCGAAAGCATGATGCAATTCAGGAGAGCGTGATTGTTCGATTGGGTTGCCAATTACTGCAAACTGTTTGGTCATTCTTATATCCAAAATTTTAAAATGGCATGAAGCAGTTAAAAACGTGTGCTGAATATTCAGCAGGCCTCACTATAAGCCAAATTGGAATAAGAAAAAATATTTGAATGAGGTTCAGAAAAGTGAAAATAAAAAAGGAGATTCTCTAGGGTGGAAGCCAAAGAATCTCCAAAAAGCAAAAAATTAAGCAACTTTTTCTTTTAGATTTAACCAGTCACGTGGTTTTAGGTAATAGTCAGTTAAACGTTTCTCTGGGGAATTTTCATCCCATTCAGGACGATACGACCAACCTGCAAGGTTCGGTAGGCTGACTAAAATAGATTCGATACGTCCACCTGTTTGTAAGCCAAACAATGTTCCACGGTCATATACTAAGTTATATTCGACATATCTACCGCGACGGTAAAGCTGAAATTCACGTTGAGCTTCGGTATAAGGCTGTTCACGATGTTTTTCAAAAATTGGCAGAATGGCATTTAAATAACCATTACCTACAGCTTGAATATATTTAAAGCAAGTTTCGAAATCCCAGCCATTGAGATCATCAAAAAATAAACCACCAACACCACGTTGTTCATCACGATGTTTTAAATAGAAATAATCATCACACCATTTTTTATGTTCAGCGTAGACATGGTCACCAAAAGGCTGACATAAGTCATGAGCGGCTTGATGCCAATCGATAACATCTTGCTCATCTGGATAAAAAGGAGTTAAGTCAAAACCACCGCCAAACCACCAAATCGGATCTTGTCCTTCAGGTTCTGCAACGAATAAACGTACATTGGCATGAGAAGTCGGAATATTCGGATTTTTAGGGTGAATCACTAACGAAACGCCCAGTGCTTGAGCCTTAGCGCCAGCAATTTGAGGGTGTCTTTCTGTAGCGGAAGCGGGCAGTTTACTAATGTTGATGTGAGAGAACATCACACCACCTTTTTCAATCACTGTACCATTTTGCAGTACGCGTGAACATCCACCACCACCTTCCGGACGTTCCCAATCATCAATAATAAATTCACTCGTACCGCCACCAGCTTTTTCTTGTTGTTCTAACCCAGCACATATACGGGCTTGTAAATCGAGGAGAAATTCGCGGACACGTTGAATATCTGTGGAAGTCGGATGTTGCATAATGACCCTCAAAGATGATTGAGATAGGAGATAGATACATCAAAACACAAAACCATAAAAAAAGTAAGGGATTTTTAAGAAATGTCTCAAAAATCCCTTGTGATTGCTTTTTTAATATTTATTTTTTTAAAAAATCATCTTTTTGGTAAAGGTGATCCATACGTTCACGTTTGGTTTTTAAATATTGTTCATTAAAAGGGTTGCGCCCAACCGTTAATGGGACACGGTCAACAACATTAATTCCTTGATCTTTGAGTGCCTGAATTTTCAAAGGATTATTGGTAATTAATTTAACTTCTTTAACTTCTAAATGATCTAGCATGATGCTACACATGTCGTAACGACGTGCATCGGCAGGAAGATTTAAAAGTAAATTAGCATCTACGGTGTCATGACCTTGATCTTGTAAAGCATAAGCGCGAATTTTATTTGTAAGCCCAATACCACGGCCTTCCTGACGTAAATACAAAATAACGCCTTGACCTACCTCATTGATGAGCTTTTGAGTTGCCTGCAATTGAGGACCACAGTCACATTTTAATGATGCAAACGCATCACCTGTTAAACATTCTGAATGTACACGAACCAAAACAGGGCCTGTAGGGGGATTTTCTAACCCTTTAGAAAGTGCCACATGTTCTTCACCTGATACTGGATCTTGAAACACAGAAATATTGAATTCACCAAAAGCGGTCGGGAGTTTTGATGTTGCAATGAACTCTATAGGCACAGATTAACTCATCTTTTAACCGAAAACGGTTTAAAGTATAGCGTAATGCTGGGAGATTGGTCGAATTGTCATAATCATTTTGCACACTAAGGTTTTCTTTTTTGTATAAAGATGACGATAATAGTTGATAAATAGTCAGATTATTCAGGATAATCTGCCAACCATACCCATGATGTATGAGAGACTGCTTTGCATGACCTCGTTCGCAAATGTGGCTGATTGAAGGTGACTTCATTCGATTGTATGATCGACCCATTTTGACCCAGCTTAGGATTTGCCAGGCTTATAAAGGCTTTGCCACATATGTTGTATACCGAAATTCCAACTCAACGCCCTGTTACGCCATTGTTAGATGCAATTGATCATCCTCAACAATTACGTCAGCTCGAGCATAGCCAATTGGTTCAAGTGGCTGATGAGTTGCGTCAATATATTTTATATGCAGCAGGCCAGAGTGGTGGCCATTTCGGTGCTAATCTCGGCGTGGTTGAGCTGACGGTTGCGCTGCATTATTGCTTTAATACACCAAATGACCGATTAGTTTGGGATGTGGGACATCAGGCGTATCCGCATAAAGTCCTGACAGGTCGTCGTGAGCAAATGACCACGATTCGTTCTAAAAATGGTTTAGCAGCATTTCCAGCCAGAGAAGAATCAGTTTTTGATACATTCGGCGTAGGACATTCATCAACAGCAATTTCAGCTGGTTTAGGAATGTCGTTAGCACGTCGCTATCAAAATGATCCATGTGAAGTCGTTTGTATTGTTGGTGATGGTGCAATGACAGCAGGTATGGCGTTTGAAGCCATGAACGACGCTGTTGCACATGATGCTGATTTAATAGTTGTTCTTAATGACAATGACATGTCAATTTCTTGTAGTACAGGTGGCTTTGCTAAACATTTGGCTGCAATTTGGGAAAAAGGTCATTTAGTAAATGTAGATGAACATGGTGAGGCTTACATTCAGCCACATCCAAAATGGACCTATAACTCTCGTTTGCATCAATCGGCAACAGATGCGGCAGATAATTTATTTAAAGCAATTGGTTTTGATTATTTTGGCCCATTCGATGGCCATGACGTAAATCAACTGGCCCAAGTATTTAATGCTCTCAAGAAGCGTAAAGGCCCACGGTTAGTCCACGTCTATACTAAAAAAGGTAAAGGTTTCACTCCAGCAGAAGCGGATCCGATTACCTACCATGCAATTAGCAAAATTAATGCGACTTCAGCAGGTAAAACACCACCTAAATATTCTGATGTATTTGGTCAGTGGCTATGTGATGAAGCTGCACAAGATGAACGTCTACTTGCGATCACACCAGCGATGTGTGAAGGCTCAGGTATGGTTCAGTTTGCTAAAGAATTTCCGCAGAGATTTTTTGATGTTGCGATTGCTGAACAGCATGCAGTAACACTTGCAGCAGGAATGGCTTGTGAAGGCTTAAAACCTGTTGTTGCAATCTATTCAACATTCTTACAGCGTGGTTACGATCAGCTTATTCATGATGTCGCATTACAAAACCTTGATGTGACTTTCGGAATTGACCGTGCAGGTTTGGTTGGTGAAGATGGTCCAACTCATGCAGGTGCATATGATTATGCATACATGCGTACAGTGCCAAACATGGTCATCATGGCACCAAAAGATGAAAATGAATGCCGTCAGATGCTTCATACAGCCTATGTCTATAATGGACCAGCGGCAGTACGTTACCCGCGTGGTGCAGGTGTAGGTGTTGAAATTCAGCAAGAGTTGACTGCTATTGAGTTAGGAAAAGCTGAAATCGTTGCTGAAATTAAATCTGCTTGTGATGAACAGATTACAATTTTGGCATTTGGTAGCCGCGTTATGGTTGCCATAGAAGCTGCTGAACAATTTGCACAAAAACATGATGTGGGTGTGCGTGTTGTAAATATGCGTTTTGTGAAACCACTTGATGAAAAAATTATTCGTGATTTGGCTGAGCACACACATTTATTTGTCACTGTTGAAGAGCATGCGGTTATGGGTGGTGCGGGAAGTGCGGTAAATGAGTTCATGGCTCAAGAACAAATTGTGAAACCTATCATTAATTTAGGCTTGCCAGATTTGTTCTTACAACAGGCTTCACACGGACAAATGTTGCAAGACTGTGGTCTAGACGCTAAGGGTGTTTTGAGCTCAATTGAGAAAGTTTGGCTCAAGTTAAATCAGGTCGTTTAACCCTCAATAAAATTTTTGAAACATTTTCCCCCTAAAAGCGCATATATTTGCTAAAATATTTGCGCTTTTATGCATTATTCTTTGTCAAAATCTTCAAATTTGTCTAGTGGGTGTTCAATGGAACCTATGGTGGTTATGGCTGCGCGTGCGGCTCAAACAGTTGGTCAAGAGCTTTTAAAAGCGCATCAAAATCGTCATAAACTCGATTTACAAGTTGAAGAGAAAGGCATTGATGGCCCAGTAACGCGTGTAGATCGTTATTTAGAACAGTTAGCGATTGATACGTTACGTAAAAGTTATAAAAACCATAGCTTCTTAGGTGAAGAGTTTGGTTTACAAGAAGGTAAAGGCCATGATGCAGAGTGGTGCTGGGTAATTGACCCGCTTGATGGCACACAAAACTTTATTAATGGTTTCCCTCATTTCTGTATTTCAATTGCAGTTCAGCATAAAGGCGTTACTCAACACGGCGTAATCTACGATCCAGTACGTGATGAGTTATTCTCTGCTAGTCGTGGTCGCGGTGCAGTTATGAATCAACGCCGTATTCGTGTAAATGTAAAAGATAGTTTAGAAAATACATTCTTAGCAGTAGGCCATCCTTACCGCGCTAAACGTGCTGGCGAAATCGTATCTTATGCAGAGCAGCATTTCGCATCATTACTAGCTGTTACTGAAGCAGGCGCACAAATCCGTCGTGGTGGTTCAGCTGCTCTAGATTTAGCGTATGTAGCTGCAGGTCGTTTCGATGGCTTCTTTGAGCTTGGTTTAAAGCCATGGGATATCGCTGCGGGTGAACTTATTCTTAAAGAAGCGGGCGGTGTAGTTGTTGATGCACGTGGTGGTAATAATTCACTTGAAAATGGTCAAGTACTCGCATGTTCGCTTAAATTGCTAAAACCTTTAATGCAAACAGTTGTTCCAGCTTGGGATAAAGCTGCAAAATAATTTGGTTTATTATTAATAAAACCCTCTGTAATCAGAGGGTTTTATGTTTTAAATAAGGATTAAAATTAAGTTAATTCAAGAAATATGCATAAAGTTGATTAAAAAAGGTGACTTTTAAATTATTTCTGCTATAATCCGCCAACGCACTTAAATTTCCGTTCATTACCTGAACATTCTGTTCTATTCATTGTAAGCGCACGCTGTCCATAGAGAGGACCATTACTTGCGCCCCAATCGCTCAGCGATTCTTCAGGTTCGGCCGTAATCAAGCGTGCGTTTAGTCCACATCGTCGTTACTCGGATTGCTGCTGAAAAAATGTTTCAGCTAACTTTGCTTTGCCGCTTTTTGCCGATGTCTATTTTTTTGTATTTATTAAAAATGGAGCACCCACAAGGGTGAAACTCTCTATGAGCAAAACTTTTGCCGAATTTTCTTTGCATGAAACCTTACAACAAGCGCTTGAAGGTTTAGGTTTTACTGCCCCGACTCCTGTGCAAGAACAAGCAATTCCTGCTGCTTTAGAAGGTAAAGACCTTCTTGTATCAAGCCAAACTGGCTCTGGTAAAACTGCTGCATTCTTACTCCCAACATTAAATGCTTTAGCTGGTCAAGAGACTGTTGTACCGTTCAAAGACCGTATGAAAGCAGTAACTCAACCGAATATCTTGGTAATTTCACCAACTCGTGAATTGGCTCAGCAAGTAAGTCAAGATGCAATTGCATTTGTACGTCACATGAAAGGTGTTCGTATTGCTGCCATTATGGGTGGTATGCCATTTGCAAAACAAATTCAACAATTAAAAGGCGCGCAAGTTGTTGTTGCAACACCTGGTCGTTTACTTGACTTGGTAAATCGTCGTCAAATTAAATTAGATCAAGTAGATGCTTTAATCGTTGATGAAGCGGACCGTATGCTTGACCTAGGTTTCTCTGAAGACTTAGAAGCAATTAGCGAATTAGCGGCTAACCGTAAACAAACATTAATGTTCTCTGCAACATTTGCTGACCGTATTATTCGTCTTGCATCATGCATGATGAAAGATCCTATGCGTATTGCAATTGAAACAGGTCATTCAACCAATACTGATATTACACAAACATTGCATTGGACGGATGGCTTCGAACATAAGAAAAAATTACTTACCCATTGGTTAAGTGATGAAAACTTAGATCAAGCTGTTGTTTTTGCTAGTACGCAAGAAGATACAGATATGTTGGCAGAAGAACTTGCTGAAGCAGGTCATTCTGTAGTTGCACTTCATGGTGCAATGCCACAAACAGTTCGTAACCGTCGTTTACGTAGTATTCGTGAAGGTCGTGCAAAAATCTTAGTTGCAACTGACGTTGCTGCTCGTGGTCTTGACGTTCCGACTATTTCTCACGTAATTAACTTCGGTCTTCCGATGAAGCATGAAGATTATGTACACCGTATTGGTCGTACTGGTCGTGCTGGTCGTACTGGTCAAGCAATTACTTTAGCGACTTATCGTGAACGCGGTAAGATTCGTGCACTTGAAGAATATTTAGAAGCGCGTTTAAGTGTTTCTGAAATTGAAGGCTTAGAGCCATCTCCACCTCCTGCTCGTTCAGGTCGTGATGGCGGTGGTCGTGGTCGTGGCGGTAATGGCGGTAGCCGTGATGGTCGTCGTGGTGGCGGCGGTTTCGGTGGCGGTCGTCGTTTTGAAGGCGAAAGCAACTTCAAACGCCGTGAAGGTGGTCGTGATGACCGTCCACGTCGTAGCTTCGATGATAAACCACGTGGTGAGCGTCCAGCATTTGGTGGTGAAGATCGTCCACGTCGCGAGTTCAATTCAGACCGCCCACGTCGTGAAGGTGGTTTTGAAGATCGTCCGCGTCGTGAGTTTGGTTCAGATCGTCCGCGTCGCGAAGGTGGTTTCAATGATAAACCGCGTTTTGACTCGAATGATGACAACCGTGGTAATCGCGTAGATTATAAACCACGTCGTGAAAGTGGTTTTGGTGATCGTCCAAAACGTAGCTTCGGTGGTGAAGATCGTCCACGTCGTAGTTTTGATGACAAGCCACGTGGCGAGCGTCCAGCGTTTGGTGGTGAAGATCGTCCACGTCGTAGTTTTGATGACAAACCACGTGGTGAACGTCCAGCGTTCGGTGGTGAAGATCGTCCGCGTCGCGAGTTCAACTCAGATCGTCCACGTCGTGAAGGCGGTTTCAGCGATAAGCCACGTCGTAGCTTCGATGACAAACCACGTGGTGAACGTCCAGCGTTTGGTGAAGATCGTCCAAAACGTAGCTTTGGTGGTGAAGATCGTCCGCGTCGTAGTTTTGATGATAAACCACCGCGTCGTAAGTTCGACCGCTAATCAATATTTAGTTTGAAAAAAAAGGCCAGTAAAAATACTGGCCTTTTTTATTTTTCAGTTTTGTTATAAACTAATAGAATGTGAATTGGTTCAATTTTTTATTAAATAATGCGTAAAAGTAAGCGAAAAGAGACAATAATGGCACAGTTGAAGAACCTTCTGGTTCAGCGTGGGTTGCCTTATCTTTTTATTGCACTTGTTTTGTGTAATGGGGTTTACTTCGCCTACGCTTTTATAAATGGAAATTCTGTTGAGCAATTCCAAGCTTCTGAATTGACCTCTTTTTACGAACATACTTCTTCGACTTCTCTCAAGTAAGTTAGCTCTGCTTTTGTCAAAATTACAACAAGTTTGCTAATTTTCAGTGTTATAGTATGCGTGCATAAAAGTGCAGGAACGATTGCCATTATGAATAATAAAACTCCTCTCTCGACTCAACCGCTTATTGAAGTGAAGAACTTGAGTTTTAATCGAGGGGAACGCGTCATTTATGACAATATTAGTTTAAATATACGTCGAGGCCAGATTACGGCCATTATGGGACCTTCTGGTACAGGTAAAACAACTTTATTACGTCTGATTGGTGGACAGTTAGTTCCAGATCAAGGGGAAGTTTTACTCGACGCTAAAGATATTGCCAAAATGTCTCGTCAGGAACTTTTTTCCGCTCGTGCACGTATGGGAATGTTATTTCAGAGTGGAGCTCTATTTACGGATATGTCCGTTTATGAAAATGTGGCGTTTCCAATCCGAGCGCACACAAAGCTTCCTGAAAATCTCATTGCTGAACTGGTTGCATTAAAACTTGAATCGGTGGGTCTACGTGGTTCTGAACAATTAATGCCGACAGAACTTTCAGGTGGTATGAATCGTCGTGTAGCATTGGCTCGCGCGATTGCACTTGATCCCGATTTGATCATGTACGATGAACCTTTTGCTGGTCAAGACCCAATTGTGAAAGGTGTTTTGACACGTTTAATTCGTTCACTACGTGAAGCGTTAGATTTAACAACAATTATTGTTTCGCATGATGTTGCAGAAACATTATCGATTGCTGACTACATCTATGTGGTAGCTGAAGGAAAAATTCAGGGAGAGGGTACACCTGAAGAGTTGCAAAAACATGCTTCTCCATTTGTACACCAATTCTTAACAGGTTCGGCAGAAGGACCAGTTGAATACCAGTTTAGTCATCTAGCTTATTTAAATAACGAGGTTCGTCCATGAATACGATTGCCTGGTTAGGTAGACTCGTTATTGAGCGGATTCGAGGCATTGGTGCTGCGGCACATATGCTCTTGCAGATTATTTTTTCACTTCCTAGCAAGGGTGGTTTTGGTCGTTTTGGTTACCAAATGCACCGCGTAGGTGTGATGTCCTTACTTATTATTACCGTTTCTGGTTTGTTTATTGGTGCGGTTCTTGGCTTGCAGATGTATAGCATTTTGGTCACTTTCGGTGCTGAGTCAATGTTGGGTACAGCGATTTCGTTAACCCTACTCCGTGAGCTTGCTTCTGTGGTTGCTGCATTGCTATTTGCAGGACGAGCAGGTTCTGCATTGACTGCCGAAATTGGTTCAATGAAGCAAAGCGAACAGCTTGCCAGTATGGAAATGATCGGGGTTGACCCTTTAAAGCAAATCGTATCACCACGTCTTTGGGCTGGTATTGTCAGTTTGCCAATGTTAACTGTGATATTTGCCGCCATTGGGATTATTGGTGGCAAGATGGTCGGTGTTGACTTTTTAGGTGCTGATGAAGGCTCCTTCTGGAGTGGCATGCAAAATACAGTGCGTTTCGGGCATGACATTATCAATGGCACGATTATTAAAAGTATTGTTTTTGCTTTGATTTGTACATGGGTCGCTGTTTATCAAGGCTATGCTTGTGATCCGACACCAGAAGGCATTGCAACGGCAATGACCCGGACGGTTGTGTATTCTTCATTATGTGTTTTAGGTTTTGATTTCGTGTTGACTGCGGTCATGTTCGGAGGGATTTAATGAAATCACGTAGTAGTGAACTGGCCGTTGGTATCTTTGTTATTATCTTCGGTATTGCATTGTTTTTCTTAGCAATGAAAGTTAGTGGGCTTGTTGGTACTAACTTAAGTGATAGTTATACCATGAAGGCTCAATTTGATAACGTCAATGGGCTAAAGCCACGTGCTAAAGTAACAATGAGTGGGGTTACAATTGGTCGTGTTGATTCAATTACGCTTGATCCGGTTACGCGTTTGGCTACCGTAACATTTGGTTTAGATGGAAAATTGACAAGTTTCAATCCTGAACAATTAAAAGAAGTTCAGAAGAATGCGCTGGAAGAGTTGCGTTATAGCTCAGATTATACTCAGGCTTCTCCAGAGCAACAAAAAGCAATGGAACAGCAACTGACCAGTAACATGACCTCCATCACAAGTATTGATGAAGATGCTTATATAATGGTAGCAACCAATGGTTTGTTGGGTGAAAAATATTTGAAAGTTGTACCTGGTGGTGGTGTGAACTACTTGAAACGAGGTGACACGATTTCAAACACTCAAGGAACTATGGATTTAGAAGATTTAATTAGTAAATTTATTACTGGTGGTGGGGCTGGTAAAGTTGCTGCCGGTTCAGGCTCAACAGAAGCGAGTGCTCCTGCAAGCACTGATAAAGATAGTGCACAAGCCTCATTTGTTGAGTAAAAGATTATTTGAAGGAGTGGTTCCTGGTGAATACGTTGTTTAAACAAACCCTGACAGCAAGTCTTTTGTCTACCATGATTGTGGGTACAGCATTTGCTGCACCTTCAGAAGCACCACCTGATTTTATCAAGCGTGTTGCTGATGGTTTGATTACTCGTTTGAAAGCTGATCATGCAAAATTGCAAAATAATCCAGCATTAGTGAAGAGTATCGTACGTCAGAATTTAGACCCGTATGTTGATTCACAAGCATTTACTCGTATTGTAATGGGTACTTATGCAACAAATCAGTATAGTACAGCGGCACAGCGTGCTCAGTTCGAAACTAACTTCCGTAATACTTTAATTGAAAATTACGGTAGTGCATTTGCTAAATATACGAACCAAAGCTATACCATGCGCCCTTACAAGGCAACTGCGGGTAAAAACCCAGTAGTGACATTAGACTTCAGTCATAACGGCGACAAAATTCCTGTATCTTTCCAGTTAGCTGATAAAGGTACACAATGGAAAATCCGTAATATCAATGTTTCTGGTATTGATTTGGGATTACAGTTCCGTAATCAGTTTGCTGCAACAGTGAAACGTAATGGTGGCGATTTGAATAAAGCAATTGCAACCTTCCAACCGGATGCAGACGCTGCTGTTAATCAGAACAAACAAAAATAGTAGGTGAAGAGTGGTTCAGTATCTCAACCAACAATTGGTTGTTTCGGGAAAAATTGATTTTGAAAATGCGGAACAACAGTATCAGGCAGGTTTAGCTATCATCAAGAAGCAGCAAAGCTTTCCTCTGGTGGTGGATTTAACAGAGCTTGAGCATGGTAGTACCTTAGCGTTGGCTGTTTTAGTTCAATGGTTACGAGTGACTCCACAAAAGGCTGGTTTGCATTTTAAAAATGTACCCGAAAAAATGCTGAAGATCATTCAAGCCTGCCATTTGAAGGAAGATCTACATTTGATCTGATGTTCTAGATGTAAAAAAGCACCTATATTTAGGTGCTTTTTTATGCTTTGGACTAGCATTTTATTACAAAGCTTAAATCCATTTTTTCCAGCGGAAATAAATAATAGGGCCAATAAAGAAACCGATAATAATCAGTAAAACGATGATGAAACTAGTCGTACCATGTGCAAAAGGCAATACATCTGTGTTCATCCCATAGATGCTGGCAATAAGCATTGGAGGAGCTAACATACTTGGTAAGATCGAGAATCGACGGATCGTGTCATTCTGTTCGGTGTTAATGAATCCAGACGTTGTATCAAGCAAGAATCGTACTTTTTGGAATAAGAAAGCATCATGTTCTACGAGTGAGCGGACATCTTCACTCAATTCTCGAATATCAGCATCGTAAATATGACTGCCTAATGCTCGAGGACGTGATAAAAAAGTAAGTACACGTCGTAAATCAATTAAACAGAGCTGAGCTTTTCCTAACATGTCTTCTTGTTGAGCTAGGCGCGTAATCATGTCATCTAGATCTAGAATTTGTTCACGTTGGTGATTGTTAAGAACCTCTGTCGAGTATTTTTCTAAATCTTTGTGGATATCTTCTAAGATATCCGCAAGCTCATCGAGTTTTGCTTCAAGAAGACCTAATAAAATCCACGTTGGATCTTTATAGTCCATGTCGTAGTCATTTCGGCGAGCACGCGCACGAAAGGCACGAAACGCAACTAATTTTTCTCCCCGCATCGTAAAGAGACGGTCTTTATGTAAAATAAATGCGACCGTTTGTACCATCGCTAAAATGTGTGATGAATCTTCTGCATCACCATCCACTTGATAGTTTTTATTTTTCGTTAAAAAATAAGTACTGATATGCAAAATACCATCATCATCACGGTAGAATCGTGCTGAGGATGAAATATCTTCAAGCGATTTTAGTGTGGGTAAATTTTGGTCATAGGCATCTAGTACCCATTGTTGCTCTTCTTGCGAGGGTGCAATAAGATCAAGCCAGACTAATTCGGGATGTAGATCAAATCCACCATTAATGGTGGCATCTTCCAGACTTCCGCGTTCTGTGGCATAAAAGGCTTCAAGCATGTGTCTTTTTTCCTCACGCAGTCTGATGGAAATGGATGGGTGTATTTTAGACAAGGATTTGCCGAAAAACACTTGCCAATACGCTATTTTGCAAAAAAAAACTCTATCGATAGTTTAGTTTGTCAGCATGACAGTTCAATAAAACGGTTTTTTACACTATGAATTCAATTTGTATTTTCTGTGGTTCATCTCTTGGTTCAAACCCAATTTTTCAACAAATTGCCAAAATTACAGGTGAGGCTATTGCAAAACAAGGTAAGACCTTGGTTTATGGCGGTGGTCGCTCTGGCTTAATGGGTGTTGTCGCTGATAGTGCTTTGCAGGCAGGTGGACAAGTCATTGGCGTGATTCCTCGTGCTTTGGTCGATCGTGAGTTAGCTCATCCGGGCTTAACCAAATTATATGTGGTCGAAAATATGCATGAGCGCAAAACCAAAATGGCGGATCTCTCCGATGGTTTTATTGCTTTACCTGGTGGTGCGGGTACATTGGAAGAAATCTTTGAACAATGGACGTGGGCGCAATTAGGTATTCATCAAAAGCCATGTGCTTTCTTAAATGTAGCTGGCTTTTATGAAGATTTACTTAAAATGATTCAAGGGACGGTAGATAATGGATTTAGCCAAGCACGGTTCGTTGATAAATTGATCGCATCAGACAAAATTGAAGATATTCTTCAACAATTTGAGCAATATCAGGCTCCTGCTCCAAAATGGACAAATGCAGATGTTCAACCATAAACGAGGTTAAATAAGTGAAAACAATTACGGTCGCTGCTGCAGTGATCTTGAATGAGCAAAATCAGTTGTTGCTCGTGAGAAAGCGTAATACCCATGCTTTTATGCAAGTGGGTGGCAAGCTGGAACCCAATGAAGCGCCAGATGTCACAATGCAGCGAGAAATTTTAGAAGAAGTTGGAAGTTCTTGTGTAATTGAACAATTTCTTGGTCGTTTCGAAACAGCAGCTGCCAATGAGCCAGACCATATTCTGGTTAGTCATTTATATCTTGTTCAGCTCGATCAGGCGCCTAAAATCGCAGCCGAAATTGCAGAAATGAAATGGGTTGATTTAAATGATTCAGAAACACACCTTGCACCATTAACCCGTGAAATTGTTATTCCTTGGTGTGAGCAGCATTTATCTACAGTTTAATCATTTTAACTGGTCAGAGTTGCCGCTAGACAAGCGGCATAGATAGATGTGCAGCCTAATTGTTTAAGTGCTTGACTGAGCGCATGAATAGAGCTTCCAGTGGTTATTACATCATCAATAATAAGAACACGGCGATAACGCCGTTTTTCTTGAGAAAGCGCAATAAACTGTTGTTCAATGTTCTCAAAGCGTTCAAGTCGAGAAAGCCCTTTTTGCGAATGTTCAGCAAGACGTTGTACTGGCTGCCAAACAGGTATTTTTAATTGTTTGCTTAAGATGTTTGCAAGTAACAATGACTGATTAAAACCACGTTCGATTAAACGTTGATTGGAAATAGGCATAGGAACAATAGCCTGTACCTTGGGAAATTTGAGTTGTTGTAAAATTTCACCTAACAAAATTTCATAATGTAATTTCTGTTCATATTTAAACTGCTGAATGATCCGGCTAACTGGATAAGCATACTCACAGGCCACAAGAACTGATTGATCATTGCGTTGAATTGTTTGTTTAAGCCAAGGTAACTGCTTCCAACAGTCCTTACATAGCGAATATTTTTCACGTACATCTGACTCACATAACAAGCAAGGTGAGAGTAATTGAATAAGATGCTGTGGGTTTAAGAAACTAAACATACGCGTAGCGAGGTGCTTCAGGAAGCCAACGTTTTAATAATGCATCTGCTTGTTCTGGATAATCTTTTAAGACTTGCTGAGCTACATAATGAGCTTGACTGAGTAAGTGATCATCTCGCTCTAAACGAGCAACTCTAAACCCCATATCCCCAGTTTGTTTGGTACCTAGTAATTCACCCGGTCCGCGTAACTCAAGATCTTTTTCTGCGATCACAAAGCCATCATTGCTTTCTCTTAAAATAGAAAGTCTCTCTTGCCCATTTTGAGAAAGAGGCGTTTTATATAAAAGTACACAAAAGCTGGCTTGAGCACCTCGACCTACACGACCGCGTAACTGATGTAACTGAGAAAGTCCTAAACGTTCAGCATTTTCAATGACCATAATAGAAGAATTAGGAACATCTACCCCAACTTCAATGACCGTGGTTGCGATAAGAAGCTGTAGCTCATTATTTTTGAACGCTTGCATGACCGACTGTTTTTCGTCAGCTTTCATTTTGCCATGCACTAAGCCAATATTAAGCTCAGGAAAGCGTTCCTTCATTTCTTGATAGGTGGCTTCAGCTGCTTGAGCATCTAAAGTTTCAGACTGCTCAACCAGTGTACATACCCAATATGCCTGTTTCCCATCTCTACAATTAGAAGCAATTCGTTGAAGTACTTCTTCGCGACGATCAAGTGGAATCGTAACGGTTTGAATTGGAGTACGGCCTGGTGGTAATTCATCAATAATTGATGTGTCTAAGTCGCCATACGCACTCATTGCCAATGTTCTTGGAATAGGAGTGGCTGTCATGACGAGTTGATGTGGGGTGAACTGCTCAGCACCTTTATTACGTAAAGCTAAACGTTGGTCTACACCAAAACGATGTTGTTCATCAATAATCACTAGCCCTAATTTGGCAAACCCAACATTGTCTTGAAATAAGGCATGTGTACCAACAATAAGTTCCGCGTGGCCTTCTTTAATCTGTTGTTCTGCTTGGGCACGGGCTTTACCTTTTTGTTTGCCAGATAGCCAAGCAACTGTAATACCTAATGGTTCAAACCAACGTTTAAAATTCAAATAGTGCTGTTCTGCAAGAATCTCAGTCGGGGCCATTAATGCAACTTGCCAATCCGCTTCTAAAGCATGACAAGCCGCTACAGCAGCAACTAAAGTCTTTCCAGCCCCAACGTCACCTTGTACTAGGCGCAACATAGGTTGGTGTTGTTTTAAATCATTTAGAATTTCTTTAGATACACGTTTTTGTGCATTGGTCATTTGAAAAGGTAAAGCTTCTAAAAGCTTTTTAGCTAATATTTTACTGCTTGAAAAAGCTGGAGATGCAATTTGACGAATATAAGCACGGCGATTAAGTAAACTAATTTGGTGTGCAACTAGCTCTTCAAAAATAAGTCGTTGTTGGGCTGGGTGTGAACCTTGGGCCAACTGGAGCATATTGGCATCAACAGGAGGCTCATGAATGTAATACAAAGCCTCTTTAAGCGCATAGCCATTAGTATATTTTTTGGGGAGCAGCTCTGGTAAGGCATCACTATGATGCTTTAAAGCTTGTTTTACATATTCACGCAGTTTAGGCTGAGTTAGCCCATCCGTACTTGGGTAAATTGCTGTAAGCTGAGTTTTTGGTAGAGGTGTATGTTCATGAATAAGCTGAATTTCAGGATGATACATCTCAAGCCCGCGGGCACCGACGCGAACTTCACCAAAAATACGTAAGCGATGACCCGGTTTTATTTTGTCAGTCAGATTTTTATAAATATGATAAAAGCGTAAGGTGACTTTACCGAATTCATCTTGAACCAAGGCCGCCATAGATTTTCTTTTTCCCGGAGGAAAATCAATTGATCTGACTTCACCTTCAAGTAAATAGCTACGTCCAACCACAAGTTGATTCATTGCAATAATCGTACTGCGGTCTTCATAATCACGTGGCAGATGAAACAGTAAATCATCTGTGGTAAAAATATTTAGTTTTTCGAGTAGGGCTGCTGAAGCCGATCCAACGCCTTGTAACTGATGGACTGAAGTCATGTCCCCTCAACGAGTTTTCTATGCATATATTATTTATCGGTTATGGTAAAACATCTCAGCGTGTTGCTAAACAACTATTTGAGAAAGAACATCAAATTACCACAATCAGTCGTAGTGTAAAAACGGATAGTTACGCAACACATCTTGTTCAAGATATCTTTAAACTTGATTTAAGTAAAATTGAACCAGTGGATGTCGTATATATTTTACTTTCTCCAAACGAGAGTACGGTTGAGGGGTATCAGCATACTTATGTAGATAGTATTGAACCGATTCGAGATGCATTAAAAATACATCCAGTAAAAAAAATAATCGTCGTGTCATCTACGCGGGTATATGGCGAAAATAGAGGGGAGGTCATTGATGATTTTAGTGAAATTCAGCCAAATGATGCACAAGGCCATGTATTGCGTAATATGGAACTCCTTTGGCAAAAACATTATCCAGCACAATGTGTAATTATTCGCCCAACTGGTATTTACGGAACTTCCATAGCCCGTTTGAAGAAAATGGCTGAAAATAGTCAAAGTTATCCAAATATACATTATAGCAATCGAATACATATTGGTGATTTAGCAAAGTTTTTGGCTTTTATGGCGGACTATGAAAATCATCAAGCCAGCTATATTGTGACTAATAATCAACCATTGCCTTTGCATGAAGTTATCGTGTGGTTCCAAAAACAATTGGGTTTACCAGAGTTAACGTTAGAATCAAACCAAATCTCAGGTAAACGAATTTATGCGAAACATTTGCCTGAAACGGGTTTTCGATTAGAGCATCCAATTTGCTTTAATGACTATTTATTATGTTTAAATGTTCATAGCACTAAACAAAATTTTGATTAAACTTTAAATAAGAACAGAAATACCTGATGAGGCAGTCAAATTGCCGATAAAGATAAAAAGTTTGAAAGTGAAAAGAATTTGTTTAGCTCTTATTTTGAGCGTAACAGCTGTTGCGAGTTGGGCCGAGGATCAGGTGTGGTGTGCATATGATCCGATTGGTTCCCAAGGGGATATTACACGTCGTTTAAATGACATTCGGTTATATGCTCAGCAATACCAAGTCAAATTTAAAGTGGTGACCTATCAAAAAGAACAACAGGCCATACAAGCTTTTGATGATGGTAAATGTTCAGGTTTAGCGGCATCTAATTTTAATACTTATCGCTATAACCAGTTTATGGGAAGTACCGCAGGGATTGGGCTTATTCCTAATAATCGTACTGCTAAAAGCTTATTACAGCTTTTGAATCATCCAACAGTCGAAAAAAGATTAATTTCTAAGGATTATGAGGCAGTAGGAATGATTCCTGTTGGCACGGCCTATATGGTCCTAAAAAATAAAAAAATCTCTAGAGTTGCTCAATTAAGAAATCAACGTATTGGTGTGTTACCAAATAATCCACCACAACAAGCATTGGTACGAAGTGTAGGTGCTCAGCCAGTTTACGTTGATTTATCTAATGCGATTGTGCAGTTTAAGCAAGATAAAATCGATATTGTTCCAGCTCCCATATATGGACTATTACCATATAACTTACAAAAGGAGTTTGGACCAGATGTTCAAGTCATTAACTTTCCTTTAGCATATTTTGGCGTTAATTTAATTATTAAGCCGCAAGCTTATCCTGCTAATTTTGGTCGAAAAATACGAGGATGGTTTGTTCAAAATAGCCAATTGCTGACTAACCGTGCAACTCAGTGGGAAAATCATTTACCTGCCTATTACTGGGTAGACGTTTCTTTTTATGAAAGGCAGAGCTACGACGTGATGGTTGCCAAAATACGTAATCAGTACGTGCTTTCAGGTTATTACGATGCTTATTTTGTTCAACTTATGAAGCGTTTACGTTGTATGGATGATCCACGCTATTTTGAATGCCCAATTCGCTAATAAAATAAAAGGCAACCGAAGTTGCCTTTTATTTTGACTCAAAATTTTAAGATTTTTTACGTTTTAAACGTCGTTTTGCTTGTTGAGATGCCATCGCTTCAAGCGCATCTTTTAATTCTTCGTCAGTAAAGGTCGTGATGTGCTGCAACATTTGTAAGGTTACTTCATCAAGAACCAACTGTGCGCCAGCAGCCATTTGACGGAAATTGTCATCAAACTCGATTTGGCCTTGGTCGTTTGTACGAATGTAATTTTGCTGTGTAAGAACTTTTAAGAAGCTTTGGAATAAAGCTTTGTCGAAGAACTCTGGCGAATTAAATTCATATAGAACTGACAAACGTTGTCCGAGTAAATGACTTAATTCTTCAACCTGTTTAGCAGAAATATTACCCGAACCACGTTGAGTAATGAGCGCAAGCGTCATGTAGTAACGCTCAAGACTTTGCTTAACAGGCGTAGCTAAAACAACAAGCTGATTATGCTCTTCAGTGTTTGGTGCAGAGCTAATTAAATTACCTTCATCATCTTGCTGAATAAGGTTTGATTGAACCAATGCATTTGCATATTGCTCAATTTGTTCTTTAAGTTCGCTACTCTTCCATTTAAGGAATAACTCTGCTTTCAAGAATGGATACAGGGTGTAGATAACATTGGTTAAATCTGAACGACTGATTTTTCCATTATGTTCAACAAGTGATGCTACCAATGAAGGTAAAACAAAGGCGTGCAAAATGTTATTACGGAAATAGGTTAGAAGAACAGCTTGGTTATCTTCAATCGCAATAATATCGCCTAGTGCATGCTGAACTCGTTTAATGAGTTTAAGCTTTAAACCATACGCAATGATTTCTTTACCAGAAAGCGGCGTTACTTCCATACGTTGGTCATATGGGAAGTTCGATGCTAGATTGCGGTAAGCTTCAAGCTGCTTAATACAAATTTCTTCATCAAGCGTATGCTTTGGAGTTGCAAGCAGAATAATAGAAAGTAAAGAAACAGGGTTAATCACCACAGCTCGATTAATATTTTCTAAAATTGCATGTGCAGAGCTATTTACGGCATCTGAAACTGCTTGAGGAATTGGGTCGTCATTTTTCTCGATAAAAACGTTTTCTGCATTATGTTGTTTAAGCAGATTATCAAGGAAAACAGGTTCACCAAAGTTCACGTGGACTTTGCCGAAAATACGTTCAATTTTTCGTAAGGTTTTCACAATACCAAAAATTGATTCAGCTTCTTTCGGTTTACCTTGCATTTCGCCTACGTAGGTCGAGCCTTCCATTAGGCGTTCATAACCAATGTAGGTGGGTACAAATACAATTGGCTTTGTACGGCCACGTAAATGACTATGAACCGTCATAGCAAGCATGCCAGTCTTAGGTGGTAATAAGCGTCCTGTACGCGAACGTCCACCTTCAATAAAGTACTCAAGTGGCGTGTTACGTGACAGAATACTATATAAATATTCTTTAAATACTGTTGTATAAAGGCCATTACCACGGAAAGAGCGACGAATAAAGAAGGCGCCACCACCACGTAAAAGCTGACCTACGAAAGGCAAGTTTAGGTTATCACCCGCAGCAATATACGGAACCATAAGACCACGTCTATAAATCACATAAGACAATAATAAGTAGTCAATATGGCTGCGGTGGCAAGGTGTATAAACCACTTCATAATCTTTTGCCAGTTCACGAACGGTACTGAAGTTATGCACATCTACGCCGTCATAAAGCTGGGTCCATAAGCGCGTTAAAGCAAGATCGGCAAAGCGCACTGCTGAATGTGAATAATCCGATACGATTTCATTGACATAACCAATCGCACGACGCTCAGCTTCGAGCATACTCACTTTCCCGCGAATACTTTCACGGCGGATTGCTTCTTGAACATCACGAGATTTCACAACCGACTGCATGACATTACGTCGATCCGATAAGTCGGGGCCTAACACCACTTCACGCTGACGATCTAAGTAATCATTTAACGTACTTACAATATAAGTGGCTGGTGAAAGGTTCGGATAATGCTGTTGAGCATATTCAACCAATTCACGTAGCGATTGTGGTTCATGAAACTCTAAGTAAGATTGACGACCATGTAAGCCAATGTTGACCAATTGCTTAACAGTGCTTGGTGTAGCCCATGTATCTGAAAATAAAAGCTTAAACCAAGAGTCTTCTTTATCTGGAGAACGACCCCATAAAACGGTAACTGGAACAAGCTCTATATCAAGTTCAGGATTTTCTTGTAAGACTTCAATCAGTTTTAGTAAGCGTGGTGGAAAAGCATGAGGAGGAGGATTCAGTAAATTATTTTCATCATTGTGCTGTAAAAATAAAACTGATGCTTTTTCCTGATGAGTGCCAACAACTAATGGGTCTAACGCAGGTTTTAAATTTAAACGACGCGTTTCTCCATCAACCACCAAAGCATTGCTTCGAGAGTGGTTTTGCAAGACATAGCACACCACTTTTTGGCGGTCAGTCTTTGCTTCTGCTTCTGTTGTTTCTGATACTGGTTCAGTAGGAACTTCCCCAAGAACATGTGGTGTTACCACGAGGTCAAGTAGTTTACTCGAAAGCCGACGATACATTTGACCAAACCCACTCTTGGACATAAGAACTCCTACTTCTTAAAGACAAATCCCAGCACCAAATGCGGAGGGTAATTATTTTGAGGCATTTATTAAAAAAAACAATATGCTACTTTCTTATAAATTATAATGCTTTTGGCATATTTTATCGTTAAAAATCGTATTTTTAGCTGTTATATGAGCAATGTTCATCAGAAGTTGACTGATTGTTCCATGTTCAAATAGTTTTTTATGGCACAATAGATTCTACACATCTGTCCTTTAATACGATTTTTTACCTGAAATATGAAGGTATCTCTCATGAATGCGTTAACCCAAGAACTAGTCGAGCTTCTCACTTTAGAAAAGCTAGAAGAAAATATTTACCGTGGCATGAGCCGTAATCTTGTCGGTAAACGTGTCTTTGGTGGACAGGTTTTGGGTCAGGCTTTACGTGCAGCATCTTATACAACGGATCGCCCAGCACATTCTTTACATGCTTACTTTTTATATGGTGGCGATATTAATGCTCCAATTATCTATGAAGTAGACCGTTTACGGGATGGAAAAAGCTTTGTAAGTCGTCAAGTTCGTGCGATTCAGCATGGGCGAGTTATATTTTCAGCAATGGTGTCTTTTGCCAATCCAGAAGAAGGTTTGAACTATCAACATCAAGAACCTGAGTACCCAGCACCAGAAACGCTTAAATCTGAAAATGAGCTAAAACAAGGTATTCTAAACTTTGTACCTGAAAATGTTCGTGCTAGTTTCATGCGTGAGCGTCATGTAGAAATTCGCCCAATTGATCCGGTAAACCCGTTTCAGCCACAACCTGAAGCGCCGTATAATGCGCACTATATTCGTACCCATGATCGTATTCCAAAACAATTAGATGATATTGCCTTGCATCAAGCAATTGTTGCCTTTTATTCAGACTTTACCTTAATGACAACGGCTTTAAGACCGCATGGCTTAAGTTATATTTCTCCAAGTTTGCAATGTGCAAGTATTGATCATGCAATTTATTTCCACCGTCCACTTCGTGCTGATGAGTGGATGCTTTATGACATGGAAGCCACAGTGAGTGCGGCTTCAAGAGGTCTTAATTTTGGTCGTATGTGGCAAAATGGCCAACTTGTATGCAGTACCGTACAAGAGGGTTTAATTCGTTTGCGGGAAATTGAAACTCAATAGATCTATTGAAGAGCCATCTAACCAGATGGCTTTTTTATTTTTAATGGGAACGATGTGACAAAAAATTGCTCGAATGAAAAGCAACCTCATGTCATATTGTAAATAGGTATGCCAACTGAAAAAAATAATGCTGATATGAACTTAAATACACAAATTCTGATTGCCGCCATTTTAGGTTTAGCCTTTGGTTTCCTACTCACCATGTATCCAGACACAGCTTTTGTAAAACATAGTTTATATGGGCTTGGAATATTAAGTAGTGTTTTTATCGGGCTTCTTAAAATGCTTTTGGTGCCTTTAATTTTCAGTTCGATTGTTGTAGGGGTATCAAATCTACAAGCGGGTGGACAGTTAGGGCCAGTCTGGAAAATCACATTTTTATGCTGTTTAACTACAACGACTTTAGCCCTAATTTTAGGTATTAGTTGTGCTCATTTATTTGAGGTGGGGCGTGGCATAGATATTTCTATTTTCCAAACATCTATGCAAAATTATCAAGCACCAGATAGTTTAAACCCGGCAAGTTTTTTCACTAATTTTATTCAAAATACTTTAATCAATCCATTTAAAGCATTTAGTGATGGTAACGTTTTAGCCGTTGTGGTCTTTGCTTTATTTGTCGGTGTTGCTTTGGTACAGGGTGGGGAACGTTTCAAAAGTATTCGTGTATTGAGCCACCAGTTCTTTGAAATGATGATGCTGCTTGTTGGCTGGGTCATGAAATTAGCGCCTTTGGGTATTTTTGCTTTATTAGCAAAACTAATGGCAACCGAAGACATTTCAGTATTAAGTCGTTTGGCTGAGTTTGCAGTTGTTGTAACAGGCACAACCATTTTCCATGGTGCTGTTGTTTTACCACTACTGCTTTGGATTTTTGGACGCATGAGCCCTTGGACTTTTTTCAAAGGGACACGTACAGCATTAATTACAGCATTTGCAACGAGTTCTAGCTCTGCCACGATGCCACTTAGCATGAAGTGTGCACAAGAAAACTTAGGCGTGCGCCCTCAAACAGCGGGATTTGTTATCCCACTTGGCACTCAGCTTAATATGGATGGTACTGCTTTATATGAGGCGGCAGCTGCACTCTTCGTAGCAAATTTGGTGGGTCTAGATTTAAACCTGACGCAGCAAATTATCGTGTGTTTAACAGCAATGATCGCATCACTTGGTGCTCCTGGAATTCCGAGTGCTGGTATGGTGACTATGATTATGGTTTTACAATCGGTAGGTTTACCAGCTGAAGCAATTGCCATTTTACTGCCAATTGACCGCTTACTAGATACGGTGAGAACGGTGGTAAATGTACAGGGCGATATGATGATTAGTGTGGTTGTAGATCGTTATACCAAAGATAAAGATATCAGTGTCTAATATCTCGAAATAAAAAAAGCAGGATTTAAAATCCTGCTTTTTTTATTTTTAAGCAGCTTGAAGTTCTGCTCTTTTTGCTGCTGGAGATTGCGATAAATAACTAACCGCATCTTCAGTGCTACCTTCTTTTACTGGATCATACCAAGGCATGAGGTAATCAATTTGTTGAGCAATAAGCCAAAATGGATTTGGTAATACTTGGTTATCTTTACGACTAATCTTAAGCCATTCTATAGCAACCCATACTGGGAAAAATCTCGACTTGGCCGCATCAGTAAAACGAGGATCTTGTTTCATAATATGTGCAGCACCATCTACCCATAAACCAAGTACCAGCACAATCACGGCAAGGCTTAAATAGTAGCGAGGAATATAGCCACCACCAAGATGACGATATAAATCAAAGGCTACCGTACGGTGTTCAATTTCTTCTGAACCATGCCATTTCACTAGATCGACCATTTCAGGGTCAGCGCCTAATTCTTCCCAACGCTTATTATATAGAGCATATTTACCTAACACACAGGTCATATGTTCAACAGTGGCAACAACACCTAAACGGAATAAATCCCATTGGCCTTGTAAGAAATTTGGAACTTCTTTATCAAAAGGCTTATCTGCCAAAGCTGTCGTAAATAAATAGTTCATAATGTCCAAATTTCTCTGGATATCAATATTACGTACGTTTAAATATTCTTTGTTTGCAGAGGTGTGTGCATTGGCATGCATAGCTTCCTGACGGATAAATGCTTGTACATCCTGCTTGAGTTTTTCATCTGTGATTTGCGGTAAAACCTTGTTATACAAACGGCAAAACCAGAACTCACCAGCAGGCAAAATATTATTAATTTCATTAATAAAATAACTTGCGAAAGGCTGATTAGGAATCCAGTCGACAGGGGTATCTTTCCAGTCAAATTTCACTTTACGTGGAAGAATTTTATAATCAATAGAAGAACCTAAAGCCTTGTTCTTCAAAAAAGATAACAATTTCATCATTTAGTCCTGATTTTTAACTCGATGAAGTTATAACGAGTATAAAAAAAGCCCCTACATTTGTGTTTAGCAATAGGGGACAATTGAGTATAAATTTATTGAAAAAATTGTATCTGTTATGACAATTTAGCTTTCAGCATCTTCATCTGTCGCTTCAGGGATTGAATCGACATCAAATTCTGGCTGTTGATCTAGCGTAAAATGCAGACGTCCACCCATGACACTTGCAAGCTCTTCCAAACCTAATTTGTTAAGTGAAGAGAAAAGCTGAATGGAAAAATCAAGCTTCATTTTTTTAAGTTGTTGTTTAACTTCAAGCAATACTTTATTTGCAGGACCACGATTAAGTTTGTCTGCTTTCGTTAAGAGTATATGAACAAATAGATGACGCGAATAAGCCCACTCTAGCATCATCATGTCAAAATGCTGTAGAGGATGGCGAATATCCATAAGTAAGACTAAGCCTTGTAAGCTTTTACGGTGAATTAGATAGTTTTCTAATTCCTTTTGCCATACCTTTTTCATATCTTCAGGTACAGCTGCATAACCGTAACCTGGAAGATCGACTAAACGCTGATCAGGATTACCTAGACTAAAGAAGTTAATCATCTGAGTACGACCAGGCTTTTTAGAAGCACGGGCAAGTTGTTTCTGATTAGTTAATGCATTAATAGCACTAGACTTACCAGCATTTGAGCGTCCTGCAAAAGCAATTTCGTAGCCACTATCTTCAACACAAAGTGCCAATTTAGGTGCACTCATTAGAAACTCAGCTTGGCGTAACCAGTTTAGAGATTGCACAGCATAGGCTGTGATCGCCGGATCTGGTGCTTTTTCATAGCTGATCTTTTGCTTGGGTGCGAGTCTGGCTTTGGTGTCTTTCGATTTTTCACTACGACGCATAAAAAATAACTTTTTAAATGAGAGGGCTCGCGCCTAGTATAAAGGAGCTTGGGTATTCTTGCTAATTTTCAATAAATCAACTTATGAAAATCAATAGAAGTTAGATTTCTAAAAAGGCAATAGGGGAGTTAGCAGGAGCAGATTTTGATTGCTGCAAAACTTCTCCGAGTGTGTATTGGTCTAGGCTTTGATAAAAGCTCTCTAGAGCTTGATCTAAAATACCTTTTAAACCACAGTGACTGCGTAATACACAAGGTGGTGTATTGCACTCAACGATTTGATTATCACCTTGTAATATTCGAACAATTGAACCCAAATTGGAGTTAAGTGCATCTGGATTTAAGCGAATTCCACCGCCTTTTCCACGAATGGTAATAATCCATTCTTGTTTGCCCATAAAGTGAACAACTTTAACCAGATGGTTTTGTGAAACATGCAAATCTTTCGCGATTTCTGCAATCGTGTAGGGTGCATCACTTGGGCGTGCAACATACATTAATATTCGTAATGCATAATCGGTAAATTTATTAAGCTGCATGATCACCAAAAATGGAAGAGAAAAAGGATGATCATCTTAGCCTGAAAGTTTAAATAAGAAAACTTTCAGGCAAGACGTTTTTACATTACAGCGTTAAAGGAGCTGAAACCTGTACTTGATCACCAACTCTATAATGCTCAAGCAAGATGTTCGAAACTGAAAATTCAGTATGGTTTTCTTCAGGCTGAACGTCAAAGTGATATGAGTTATTTTCTTGAGCTTCTGTAAATTTAAAAGCTTTCGGCTGTTCAAGCTGTTGCTCTGGGACTTGTACTTTTACCGAAATAAAAGCATTTGCCGGACTGGTTAGTACGTCCTCATGATCAGTTGCTTTTAAAGTGAAACGTTTGCCAGATTCAAGAGGATCAATTTGTGTAATTTCAAATGGACGCCAGCCAGCCCATCCACCTTTTAAGCTCTCAAGTTGTTCATATTTTTGTTTTTCAACGCCAATCAAGATATCTGCCAATTGTAGATAAGCTTGCTTCCACGCTTCGATAAGTTCTGATTCAAATGGCACGTTAAGTACTTCACTAATTGAATGAAGTAGGTTGTCACCAACAATTGCATATTGATCAGGCTGAATATCCAAGCTCACATGTTTAGTAGTGATACGTTCAACAGCTTTAGCTAGAACAGTAGGGTTCTCAATATTTTCTGCATAAGCAAGAACGGCAGCTGCAAGCGCACGTGGCTGACGTAAGCTAGTTTGGTCATCTAAGTTAAAAACATTTTTTAATTCGGGATTGTTATTAAGCATACGCTTATAAAAGTATGTAGTCAGCGTAACACCGTGTTCACGTAAAACCGGTACAGTAGATTTAACAAGTTCAATTTGTTGTGGAGTCATGGCTAGACCTTATTTATCTGGCTATATAAGATGTATTTAAAATACATCTTTAAAAAAATAATGGCAATAGCTTTTCGAGAAAAACCATAAAAAAATTAGGGGATATAAAATCCCCTTAAATTAACGTTATGTTATTAAATATTTTTTATTTACCAAATAAAGAGCCAAGTAGGCCTCGAACAAGTTTTTGACCTGTACTTCCTCCTAAACTGCGCGCAGCACTTTTTGCAAAAGTTCCAACAATATCTTGGGTGAGTTTGGCTCTTTCACGCGCTGCTCGTTCTTCCTCTTTTAATTGATCACGTGCCAATCTTTCTTGCTCTTTCGCCTGCTGTTTTGCTAGGGTTTCTTGCTCTTTCGCTTGTTGTTTTGCAAGCTCGGCATTTTGTTGCTGCTGTTCGCGTTCAGCCACTTTATTTTGTAGCATTTCATAGGCGCTATCACGATCTACAACCTGCTCATAAACTCCAGCAATAATACTTTGTGAGATTAAAGCTTGACGCTCTTCTGGAGTGATTGGTGTAAATGCAGAGTAAGGAGGCATGACCCAACCACGCTCAACAATTTGTGGAGTACCTTGCTCATCTAGGCAGCTAATGAGTGCCTCACCAACACCAAGTTCAGTAATCGCTTCATCAACTTTAAAGTTTGGATTGGCTCGGAAAGTATCTGCTGCGGTTTTTACCGCTTTCTGATCTTTAGGGGTAAATGCGCGTAGGGCATGTTGAACGCGATTACCAAGTTGACCTAGAACACTTTCAGGTAAATCGAGTGGATTTTGGGTAATGAAATAGATACCTACTCCTTTAGAACGAATTAAACGTACAACTTGTTCAATTTTGTCTTGGAGTGCTTGGCTGGCATTGTCAAATAATAAGTGAGCTTCATCAAAGAAAAACACGAGTTTAGGTTTATCCATATCACCGACTTCCGGAAGCTGTTCAAATAGTTCTGAAAGCATCCATAAAAGGAAAGTGGCATATAGTTTAGGTGTATTCATGAGCTTGTCAGCCGCAAGAATATTAATGTAGCCATGACCATTTGCATCGGTTTGAATAAAATCTAAAATATTTAAAGCAGGTTCACCAAAAAATTGCTCTCCACCTTGGTCGGCAAGGGCGAGTAAATTGCGTTGAATAGCGCCTAGACTTGCTGGAGATAAATTGCCATATTCTGCTTTAAACTCGGCTGCATGTTCACTCACAAAAGTGATCATGGCTTTTAAATCTTTAAAATCGACTAATAGTAGACCTTGGTCATCTGCAATACGGAATACAGCAGATAGCACACCCTCTTGAGTATCATTTAAATTGAGCATACGAGCCAATAAAATTGGCCCAATTTCAGAAATGGTAGTGCGAATAGGGTGGCCTTGTTGGCCAAATAAATCCCAAAAAACAACTGGATTCGCTGCGAAAGGAACGCTATCAATCTGCAAAAGCTTTAGTCGTTCATTAAATTTATCTGAAGCTTCTCCCGCTTTGGCGAGACTCGAAACATCACCTTTAGCATCGGCAAGAAATACCGGTACACCAATTCGAGAAAAACTCTCTGCTAGAACTTTTAACGTAACTGTTTTACCTGTACCCGTGGCGCCCGCAATAAGTCCATGGCGGTTAGCAAACTGGGAAAGTAAAACAATTTCTTTGGATGTGTCATTAATATTTTTAGCAATAACAATCGGTGTACCCATATATTTTTATCCTGTGGTTCGAGTCACTATGATCTTGTCGTTTTACAGTTGTTTCAGTGCATTTTCGATATCTTGTATTAAATCTTGTGGATCTTCTAGTCCTATACAGAAGCGAACCAATAATCCTTGTTGTAAATGTGTATTCTCAAGTTTTCTCATCATTTTTAAATCATAAAGCATAATCAGACTAACGGGTCCTCCCCAGCTAAAACCAAGCTTAAATAACGCTAAGGCATCGCAAAAACGACGTACTGCTGTAATGTCATATTCAGGTTTGAAAATAACACTGACTAGACCAGCACTTTGATTATCTATGCAGATTTCTTGCCAATATTGATGGCCTGGGGCGGCCTCATCACTTGGATGTAGAACTTGTGCAAATTGAGATTGGTGTTTTAGCCATTTAAGTAAAGTTTGAGCATTGGCTGATTGTTGTTCATAACGTAAAGACATATGAGCAAGACTGCGTTGGACTTGAGCTGCATCATCTCCTGAAACTGCAATACCTAAAATGGCATGTGTACGGAACAGGCGGTGATGAAGTTTCTCATCACGAGTTACAATGCTACCCATTAAGATGTCACCACCACCACTCGGATATTTGGTGAGTGCATGCACGGTTAAATCGACTGATAGATGTTCATCAGAAAAATTAAAAGCATTAAACGCAAGCCCAGCTCCCCAAGTGTTATCTAGAGCAGTTAATACACCGTGCTTTTTAGCTTTTTTGACTAGATTCTTAAGATCAGGAAATTCTAGGGTAACTGAGCCTGCTGCCTCTAACCACAACAGTTTGCTTCTTTCGGTTGGTTGAAAGCTTGAGGCGTCAATAGGGTTGTACACTTTGACAATAACGCCATATTGATTTTGCAGATGATTTAAATGCTCAAGGTTTGGTCCATAAATGTTGTCTGGTACCCATACTTCATCATTAGTGCTTAAGAATGCTGAGTTCACAACATTAATTGCTGATAAGCCACTTGGTGCAAGTAAACAATGCAATCCACCTTCAATTTGCGCAATATTGTCGCCTAAGGTGAAGGTGGTGGGGGTGCCGTGTGTCCCATAGCTATAATCGTAATCATCCGTCCAGTGGCGATCAAAAAGGTGCGAAGTTGATTTAAAAATAATAGTAGATGCACGAAATAAGGGTGGTTGTACTGTTTCAATAAATTGTGGAGCCTTTCTTTGTGCATGAATGAGGCGAGTCTGGAAGTCGTTATGCTTTTTCATAGTGCTTTGCATTTCAAATAATAAAGTTAGATTAAGAGAAATTTAGATTCTTCGCTAGATTTACGAAGTTTTATAAGACGTTTCGTTACAGTAGACTCATAAAATAAAAACTTGGCTTTATTTTTGCAAAGACCACTACAACATTCTAACAACAATAGGTTTAAGCGCATGAAGTCGCATTTACGTGTTCACTATTTTCAACATATCGCGGGTGAGGGATTTGGAAGTTGTTATTCATTTTTAAAAGCCCATCACGCGACAATTAGCTCTACAGAGTTTTTTGCACTTCCGGTTGATCGGTCACTTGAAATAGAAGCTTTACCTCGAATTGATGAGGTTGACTTATTATTGGTCATGGGTGGTACCATGAGTGTAAATGATGAGGCAAACTTCCCATGGCTAAAGATAGAAAAAAGATGGTTGCGCCGTTATTTGGCAGCGGGAAAGCCAGCTATTGGTCTTTGTTTAGGGGGGCAGTTAATTGCTAATGCGTTAGGTGCTGCGGTAAGCCGTAATCGCTATCAGGAACTTGGATGGTCAACAGTTCAGAGAGTTGCGAATCTACCTCAAGAAAGCTTCCCATTACCAGAGAAAATAAAGGTGATGCAGTGGCATAGCGAGACATTTGAAATACCTAAAGGTGCTATACATTTGGCTGAAAATCAGGCCTGTCGCAATCAGATGTATCAGATTGGAAAAAATGTACTGGGTTTTCAGTTCCATCCAGAGATGACACCCGCAGCTCTAGCGCTTTTACTTGAAGATGAAGAAGAGCTTTCTATTTTTGATGGAGAATATGTTCAATCTACGCATGAACTATATTCTTCCGAAGCACAAAAATTTGAACAAGGTAATCAACTTCTAAATAAAGCGATTGAATTTGTAATAAGTGCTTAGTTTAGTTCCCAATACACGATTAAAGCAGGTTTTGTGGAGAAAATAGAAAAAGAGAATTGCATAAGACTTAAACAATCGTTATAATGAGCGACCCTCAATAGGAGGGGCATTTACTGCGAAGAAAGTGGTAAATGTGCATTACAGTCGTGGCATCGATCATGACCTTAGTGATTTTCACTGCCTTTGACACTTACCAATGGGTGAGATGCGTCAAAGGTGATTCTTTATATGTTTGGCTTGGAGTTTACTGGTATGTCTAACCAGAGAATTCGTATCCGTTTGAAGTCTTTTGATCATCGTCTGATTGATCAATCTGCTCAAGAGATCGTAGAAACCGCTAAGCGTACTGGCGCACAAGTTTGTGGTCCAATTCCGATGCCTACTCGCATCGAACGCTTCAACGTTCTTACTTCACCGCACGTTAACAAAGATGCGCGTGACCAGTACGAAATCCGCACCTACAAACGTTTGATCGACATCGTTCAACCTACAGATAAAACTGTTGATGCATTGATGAAATTAGATCTTGCGGCTGGTGTTGATGTTCAGATCGCTTTGGGTTAAGGCTTTCGGTTGATTAACTTTTAAGTTAATTAGGCCGCTTTTTTAGAGGTTTATGCACATGGCTATTGGTTTAGTCGGTCGCAAATGTGGTATGACTCGCATCTTTACAGATGCAGGTGTTTCTGTACCTGTTACAGTCATCGAAGTCGATCCAAACCGCATTACGCAAATCAAAACACTTGAAACTGATGGTTATCAAGCTGTTCAAGTAACTACTGGTGAACGTCGCGAATCTCGCGTAACTAACGCTCAGAAAGGTCACTTTGCGAAAGCTGGTGTTGCTGCTGGTCGCTTAGTTAAAGAGTTCCGTGTTACTGAAGCTGAGCTTGAAGGTCGTGAAGTTGGCGGTACTATTGGTGTTGATTTGTTCACAGTTGGTCAAGTAGTTGACGTAACTGGTCAATCAAAAGGTAAAGGTTTCCAAGGTGGTGTTAAACGTTGGAACTTCCGTACCCAAGACGCTACTCACGGTAACTCAGTTTCTCACCGTGTATTAGGTTCTACAGGTCAAAACCAAACTCCTGGTCGCGTGTTCAAAGGCAAAAAAATGGCTGGTCACTTAGGTGATGAACGCGTAACAGTACAAGGTCTTGAAATCGTATCTATTGACGCTGAACGTTCTGTTTTAGTTGTTAAAGGTGCAATTCCTGGTTCAACTGGCGGTGACGTGATTGTACGTCCTACCATCAAGGCCTGAGGGGAAATACCGTGAATTTGAAAACTGTTTCCGGCTCTGCTGTTGAATTGTCTGAAGTTGCTTTCGGACGTGAATTTAACGAAGCTCTTGTACACCAAGTTGTTACTGCTTACTTAGCAGGTGGTCGTCAAGGTACTCGTGCTCAGAAGTCACGTGCAGACGTTTCTGGCGGTGGTAAAAAACCATTCCGTCAAAAAGGTACTGGTCGTGCTCGTGCGGGTTCTACTCGTAGCCCAATCTGGGTTGGTGGTGGTAAAACTTTTGCTGCTCGTCCACAAGATTGGTCTCAAAAAGTAAACCGTAAAATGTATCGCGGTGCAATGCAATGTATCTTAGCTGAACTTGTTCGCCAAGATCGTCTTGTACTAGTTGAAGAGTTTGCTATTGCAGCTCCAAAAACTAAAGAATTGCTTGCAAAGCTTGGCGATTTAAATGCCGCTCGTGCATTGATCGTTACTGAAGCTGTAGATGAGAACTTATATCTTGCAGCACGCAACCTTCCGCATGTAGATGTGGTGGATGCTACTGCAATCGATCCTGTAAGCTTGATCGCGTTTGATAAAGTTGTGATGTCTGTAGCTGCTGCTAAGAAAATTGAGGTAGAACTCGGATGAACAACGAACGTATCTATCAAGTCCTTAAAGGACCAGTCTTCTCAGAAAAGGCACAAGTTTTAGGTGATACTGTTGGCGTTCAAGTATTTAAAGTAGATATTAATGCTACTAAACTTGAAGTTAAAAAAGCAGTTGAAAAACTTTTTGGTGTAGAAGTTGTTAAAGTTAACACTACTATTACTAAAGGTAAAACTAAGCGCTTTGGTAAAACATTAGGACGTCGTTCTGATGTTAAAAAAGCATACGTCACCCTGAAAGCTGGCCAAGATGTTGAAATGGCTGACTTGGGCGATACCGCTGAAAGCGCAGCGGAATAAGGACGAAAATTATGCCGATTCAAAAATGTAAGCCAACGTCTCCAGGACGTCGCTTTGTAGAGAAAGTGGTTCATGACCACCTTCACAAAGGCGCGCCTTACTCACCGTTGGTTGAAGCAAAAAAACGTACTGGTGGTCGTAATAATAACGGTCACATTACAACTCGTCACGTTGGTGGTGGTCATAAGCAACACTATCGTATCGTTGACTTTAAGCGTAATAAAGACAGCATCCCAGCTGTTGTAGAGCGCATTGAATACGATCCTAACCGTACAGCACATATTGCTTTGTTGAAATATGCTGATGGTGAGCGTCGTTATATCATTGCTCCTAAAGGCTTACGTGCTGGCGATAAAGTACAATCTGGTAACGATGCTCCAATTCGTCCAGGTAACTGCTTGCCACTTCGTAACATGCCTATCGGTTCTACACTTCATAACGTTGAACTTAAAATTGGTAAGGGTGCGCAATTAGCGCGTTCTGCTGGTGCTTCTGTTCAGTTGTTGGGTCGTGATGGTTCTTACGCGATTGTTCGTCTTCGTTCAGGCGAAATGCGTAAAATTCATGTTGAATGCCGCGCTGTAATTGGTGAAGTTTCTAACCAAGAAAACAACCTTCGTTCATTGGGTAAAGCTGGTGCTTCGCGCTGGCGTGGTGTTCGTCCTACCGTACGTGGTATGGCGATGAACCCAGTTGATCACCCGCACGGTGGTGGTGAAGGGCGTAACAAAGGTATTCAACCTGTAAGCCCATGGGGTCAAAAAGCTAAAGGGTACAAGACACGTACCAATAAGCGTACGACTAAGATGATTATTCGCGACCGTCGCGTCAAGTAAAGGAATCTGACTAATGCCTCGTTCTCTGAAAAAAGGCCCATTCGTCGATGCGCACTTGTTCGCTAAGGTTGAAGCGGCTGTTGCTAGTAACTCTCGCAAGCCGATTAAAACTTGGTCTCGTCGTTCGATGATCCTTCCAGATTTTGTTGGTCTAACAATTTCTGTTCATAATGGTCGTAATCACGTTCCAGTAATTGTTACTGAGCATATGGTTGGTCATAAACTCGGTGAATTCGCGCCAACTCGTACCTATCGTGGTCACGGTGTTGACAAGAAGTCTAAACGTTAATAGGTGTCATGATGGAAGTAACTGCTAAATTACGCGGTGCCGCTATCTCGGCACAAAAGGCACGTTTGGTTGCAGATCTTATTCGCGGCAAATCTGTTGCGCATGCTTTGAATATCTTAAACTTCAGCAATAAAAAAGCTGCTGTTTTAGTAAAAAAAGCATTGGAATCTGCGATTGCAAACGCTGAACACAATAACAGTTTAGATGTTGACGATCTTAAAGTTTCTACGATTTACGTTGATGAAGGTGTTAGCCTTAAACGTATTATGCCACGTGCTAAAGGCCGTGCAGATCGTATTACGAAGCGTACTTGTCACATCACCGTTAAGGTAGGGGTTTGATATGGGTCAGAAGGTTCATCCAATCGGTATCCGCCTAGGTGTTGTGAAACGTCATAACGCTAACTGGTATGCGAGTCCGAAACAATACGCTGAATACTTGCTTAAAGATCTTCAAGTTCGTGAGTTTTTAACTAAAAAACTTAAGAATGCGATGATCAGCAACATTCTTATCGAACGTCCATCAGGCGCTGCTAAAGTAACAATTAGCACAGCTCGTCCTGGTATCGTAATCGGTAAAAAAGGCGAAGATATTGAGAAATTACAGCGCGAACTTACCAGCATTATGGGTGTTCCTGCGCAAGTAAGTATCAATGAAATTGATCGCCCAGACTTAGATGCGCGTTTAGTTGCTGAAGCAATTGCTTCTCAATTAGAAAAGCGTGTAATGTTCCGTCGTGCTATGAAGCGTGCGGTTCAAAACACTATGCGTGCTGGTGCTAAAGGTATCAAAGTTGAAGTGTCTGGCCGTTTAGGTGGTGCAGAGATTGCTCGTACTGAATGGTATCGTGAAGGTCGTGTACCTTTGCATACATTACGTGCAGACATTGATTATGCAACTATGCGTGCAGAAACAACTTACGGTACGATTGGTGTTAAAGTTTGGATTTTCCGTGGCGAGATTTTAGGTGGCATGAAACAAGTCATGAACCCTGCTCCTGCTGAAGATCGTCCAGCTAAACGTGGTCGTGGTCGTGGTGAAGGTCAAGAGCGTCGTGGTCGTCGCGGTGACCGTGCTGCTGACAAGGGAGAATAATCCATGTTGCAACCTAAACGTACCAAATTCCGTAAGGTGCACAAAGGCCGTAATACTGGTCTAGCGCATCGTGGTAGTACAGTATCATTTGGTTCGATTGCAATCAAAGCAACTGAACGTGGTCGTATGACTGCGCGTCAGATTGAAGCTGCACGTCGTACTATTAGCCGCCGTATTAAGCGTGGTGGTAAAATCTTTATTCGCGTATTCCCGGATAAGCCAATTACTCAAAAGCCTCTTGAAGTGCGTATGGGTAAAGGTAAGGGTAGCGTGGAGTACTGGGTTTGCCAGATCCAACCAGGTAAGATCCTGTACGAAATTGAAGGTGTGAACGAAGAATTAGCGCGTGAAGCATTTGCTTTAGCTGCTGCTAAACTTCCGTTTAAAACCACTATCGTGACTCGGACGGTAATGTAATGAAAACTAAAGATTTACGTGAAAAGTCGGTAGAAGAGTTGAAAGCTTTGCTTGATGAGCAACAGCTTAACCAATTCCGTCTTCGTATGGCGAAAGCAACTGGTCAGTTGGGTAAATCGCACGAAGTGCAAGTTGCTCGTAAGACAATTGCTCGTATTAAGACACTCCTTACCGAAAAACAGGGGAACGGACAATGAGTGAAAAAACAGTCCGCACGTTAACCGGCAAAGTCGTAAGTGACAAAATGGATAAATCTATTGTTGTTCTTATTGAACGCCGCGTTCAACACCCGTTGTATGGCAAGTCAATTCGCCGTTCAACTAAGTTACACGCTCATGATGAGAACAATGTCGCTAAAATTGGTGATGTTGTGACAATCAAAGAAAGCCGCCCAATTTCTAAAACTAAAGCTTGGACTTTAGTGGAAGTAGTTGAAGCAGCTGCTGAGTAATTCGACGTTCTTGTTGCATCATCGGTCAATTTCGAGTACTCTTTGAGCCTTTCGAAATTGTGACCGGTGATGCTCGGTTTTGGAGTAGGGCAATGATTCAAACCGAAACTATGCTCGACGTAGCAGACAACAGTGGTGCTCGCCGCGTACAATGTATTAAAGTACTTGGTGGTTCACATCGTCGTTATGCTTCTGTTGGCGACATTATTAAAGTTACTGTAAAAGAAGCAATCCCACGCGCACGTGTTAAAAAAGGTGACGTGATGAATGCGGTTGTAGTTCGTACTAAATTCGGCATTCGTCGTCCAGATGGTTCTGTGATCCGTTTTGATGATAATGCTGCAGTTATTCTGAACAACAACAAAGCTCCGATTGCTACTCGTATCTTCGGACCAGTGACTCGTGAACTTCGTACTGAACAGTTCATGAAAATCATTTCATTGGCTCCTGAAGTTCTATAAGAGGCAATCATGGCTAAGATTAAAAAAGGCGATCAAGTTATCGTGATCGCAGGTAAAGAAAAAGGCAAACAGGGTACTGTATTGTCTGTTTCTGAAGACCGCGTTAAGGTTGAAGGCCTTAACTTAGTGAAGAAGCATCAAAAGCCGAATCGTGTAACTGGCGCTGAAGGCGGTATCGTTACTCAAGAAGCTTCGCTTCATATTTCAAACGTGGCAATTTTAAATGCTACAACCCAGAAGGCTGACCGTGTTGGTTACCAAGTGATTGATGGCGTGAAAACTCGCGTTTATAAATCAAATGGTGAATCAGTGGCGGTAGCGAAGTAATAGGTTGAAAAGGCAATGGCCAGACTTAAAGCACGTTACAATGATGAACTTAAAGCAAAGTTAAAAGAAGAACTTAGCATTAAGAACGTGATGGAAATTCCACGCATCACAAAAATTACCCTGAACATGGGTGTAGGCGCAGCTGCAACTGATAAGAAATTATTAGATGGCGCTGTAGTCGACATGCAATTAATTGCTGGTCAAAAACCAGTAATTACACTTGCTCGCAAATCTATCGCTGGTTTTAAAATCCGTGACGGTTGGCCGATTGGTTGTAAAGTTACTTTACGTGGCGACCAAATGTACGAATTCTTGGACCGTTTGATCTCAATCGCAATCCCTCGTATCCGTGACTTCCGTGGTTTCTCTTCGAAATCATTTGATGGTCGTGGTAACTACTCAATGGGTTTGAAAGAGCAAATCGTTTTCCCTGAAATCGATTTCGATAAGATTGATCGTATTCGTGGTATGGATATTACTATTACTACGACTGCTCGCACCGATGACGAAGGCCGTGCGCTTATGCGTGCATTCGGCTTCCCGTTCAAATAAGAGGTCGATATGGCTAAGAAAGGTATGGTTAATCGCGAATTGAAACGCGAAAAAACAGTTGCTAAATACGCTGCAAAACGTGCTGAATTAAAAGCTACGATTGCAAACGTAAATGCAAGTGAAGAAGAACGTTTCGAAGCGATGTTAAAGTTACAAGCGTTGCCACGTAATGCATCTCCGGTACGTCTTCGTAACCGTTGTGGTTTAACTGGTCGTCCTCATGGTTACTTCCGTAAGTTCGGTTTAAGCCGTAACAAATTACGTGACACAGTAATGCAGGGTGATGTACCAGGCGTTGTTAAGGCAAGCTGGTAAGGAGCGACTAAATGAGTATGCAAGATACCGTTGCCGACATGCTAACACGTGTTCGTAACGCACAAATGGCTAAGAAACAGACTGTTTCTATGCCTTCTTCTAAGTTGAAAGTTGCAATTGCAAACGTACTTCAACAAGAAGGTTATGTTTCAAACGTAGAAGTTGCTCAAGAAGAGACAAAATCTACTTTGACAATTACTTTAAAATATTTCGAAGGCAAACCAGTTATCGAAATGGTTAAGCGCGTAAGCCGTCCAGGTCTTCGCCAATACCGTGGTAAAGATAAACTTCCAAGCGTTAAGCAAGGTTTAGGTATTGCAATTGTTTCTACAAGCAAAGGCATCATGACTGATCGCGCTGCACGTGCTGCGGGCGTTGGTGGTGAAGTTATTGCTTTTGTTTCTTAATAGGTGATTCCTCATGTCTCGTGTGGCTAAAGCCCCAGTAACTGTACCGAATGGTGTAACAGTTACTCAGAACGGCCGGCAGGTCGAAGTGAAAGGCAGCAAAGGTACGTTGTCTTTCAACCTGCATGCGCTGGTCGAGCTAAAACAGGAAGAAGGTAAACTTCAACTTGCTCCAGTTAAAGAATCGAAAGATGCTTGGATGCAAGCTGGTACTGCTCGCGCTGTATTGAATAACCTTGTAAAAGGGGTTAGTGAAGGCTTCGAACGTAAGTTGCAGCTAGTTGGTGTTGGTTATAAAGCTGCGGTTAAGGGTACTGTTGTAAACCTTAACCTTGGTTACTCACACCCAATTGACTACGCTTTACCTGAAAGTGTAACAGCGGAAACTCCAACTGCAACTGAAATCATTTTGAAATCAGCAAACAAGCAGTTGTTAGGTCAAGTAGCGGCAGAAATCCGTGCGTATCGTGCTCCTGAACCATATAAAGGTAAAGGTGTTCGCTATTCGGATGAAGTCATTCTTCGTAAAGAAGCTAAGAAGAAATAAGGCGCGAGGTTCTTATGAACGAAAAGAAACAAACCCGTTTGCGTCGTGCGAAAAGCACACGCTTGCACATCCGTGCATTGGGTGCGACTCGTTTGTGTGTAAACCGCACTCCGCGTCACATCTATGCTCAAGTTATTTCAGCAGATGGTGGCAAAGTTTTAGCGCAAGCTTCAACTTTGGATGCATCTTTACGTAGCGGTACTACAGGTAATGTAGACGCGGCTACTAAAGTAGGTGCTTTAATCGCAGAACGCGCGAAAGCAGCTGGTGTAACTAAAGTTGCATTTGACCGTTCTGGTTTTAAATATCATGGTCGTATCAAAGCCTTGGCTGATGCTGCTCGTGAAAACGGCTTGGAGTTCTAATCATGGCTAAAGTTGAACAAAACGAAGGTCTTGTTGAAAAGCTGGTTGCCGTTGATCGTGTAGCCAAAGTTGTTAAGGGCGGTCGTATCTTCTCTTTCACAGCATTAACTGTTGTGGGTGATGGTAATGGTCGTGTTGGTTTTGGTCGTGGTAAAGCACGTGAAGTTCCAGCTGCTATTTCTAAAGCTCTTGAAGCTGCACGTCGCAACATGATTACTGTAGACCTTGCAGGTACTACTTTACAACACCCTGTGAATGCTCGTCATGGCGCAAGCCGTGTATACATGCAACCTGCTTCTGAAGGTACTGGCGTAATCGCTGGTGGTGCAATGCGTGCCGTTCTAGAAGCTGCGGGCGTGCATAACGTACTTGCTAAATGTTATGGTTCTACTAATGCTGCAAACGTAGTAAACGCAACTTTCAAAGGTTTGCGTGATATGACTTCTCCTGAGAAAGTCGCTGCGAAACGTGGTAAATCAGTAGCAGAAATTCAAGGGTAATCAATCATGAAAACGATTAAAGTTACCCAGACTAAATCTTCTTCACATCGCTTGAAAAATCACAAGCTTTGCTTACAAGGTTTAGGTCTGCGTCGTATTGGTCATACTGTAGAAGTGCAAGATACGCCTTCTAACCGCGGTATGATCAACAAAGTCTACTATATGGTTAGTGTAGAGGAATAAGCCATGACTCTGCGTTTAAATGAGCTTGCGCCTGCGGAAGGTGCAAAACGTGAAAACCGTCGTTTAGGCCGTGGTATCGGTTCTGGCGTTGGTAAGACTGGTGGCCGTGGTGTCAAAGGTCAAAAATCACGTAAAAGTGGTGGCGTTCGTCCAGGCTTTGAAGGCGGTCAAACAGCGATTTATCGTCGTTTACCTAAATTCGGTTTCACTAGCCAAATCGCTTTAAAAACTGCTGAAGTACGTTTATCTGAGTTAAGCAAAGTTGAAGGCGACATCGTTAGCCTAGAAACTTTGAAAGCTGCGAATGTTGTTCGTCGTGACCAAGTTCGTGCTCGTATCGTACTTTCTGGTGAAATCACTCGTGCATTCACTGTTCAAGGTGTTGCATTGACTAAAGGCGCTAAAGCTGCAATTGAAGCAGCTGGCGGCAAAGTCGAGGAGTAATCTCGAGTGTCTATGTCTCCTAGTTCTTCAGGTCATGTCAACATGATGAAAGGTCAGCCATTTCACGTGAAATATCGTGAAATTATTCGCCGGATGAGTTTTCTAATCGGTGCATTGCTGGTCTTTCGACTAGGAGCGCATATTCCAGTACCAGGCATTAATAATGCTGCGTTAGAAAATTTATTTCATGCGAACCAAGGAACTATTCTTGGGCTATTCAATATGTTTTCTGGCGGTGCTTTAGAGCGAATGTCTATTCTTGCTTTAGGAATTATGCCTTACATTTCTGCATCAATTATTGTGCAGTTAATGTCTACGGTAATTCCTTCACTAGAAGCCTTGAAAAAGGAAGGTGAGCAAGGTAAGCGTAAAATTAATCAATATACGCGTCAGGGTACATTGTTGCTTGCAGTGGTTCAGGCAGTTGGTATGTGCGCAGGTTTGATTGGTCAGGGTATTACTCTGTCAGTTGGTCTTGAGTTTTATATACCAGCAGTTACTTCACTTGTCGCTGGAACTATGTTCTTAATGTGGCTAGGTGAACAAATCACTGAAAGAGGTATTGGTAACGGTATCTCAATGATTATTTTTGCTGGTATTGTTTCTGGTTTGCCTAAATTAATTATGCAATCAGTTTCATCAGTAGATAATGGTCAGACAAGCTTAATTGGTCTTGTGATCTTTGGTCTTTTGTCTGTAGGTGTGCTGGCTGCCATTGTGTTTATTGAAAAAGCACAACGTCGTATTCCAGTCAATTATGCACAAAAGCAACAAGGTCGTCGTATATTTACAGCACAGCAGACACATTTGCCATTAAAAATTAATATGGCTGGTGTGATTCCTGCGATTTTTGCAAGTTCTTTACTATTGTTCCCAGCGAGTCTTGGTCAATGGGTAGGAAGTGCAGATGCAAATGCTGGATTAATTAAGCGTGGCTTACAAGATTTAGCTTTAGTATTGTCGCCTGGACAGCCTTTGTATTTGGTGCTCTTTGGTGCGTTAATTATCTTTTTCTGTTACTTTTATACGGCTTTAGTATTTAGCCCTAAGGAAGTATCAGAAAATCTAAAACGCAGCGGAGCTTATGTGCCTGGTATTCGCCCAGGTGAGCAAACTGCTCGTTACTTAGATCATATTCTTAATCGTTTGACGTTTATTGGTGCGATTTATATTACGGTCATTTGTTTAATGCCAATGATTCTACAAAGTTCTTTTGGAATCCCATTCTCTTTGGGTGGTACATCATTACTAATCGTAGTTGTCGTTGTTATGGACTTTATGGCTCAGCTACAAGCGCACTTAACATCTCATCAATATGATAATCAAACATTAATGAGAAAAACGACTGCTCATCCTAAGGGATAAGCGCACTTAGAGGTTTCATCATGAAAGTACAAGCTTCTGTAAAGAAAATTTGTGGTAGCTGTAAAGTTATCCGTCGTAATGGGGTTATTCGCGTAATTTGTAGCGCAGAACCTCGTCATAAGCAGCGTCAAGGTTAATCTAATCAAGACCTGTTGATTTCAGTAGGCGAATTGGGTTAATATCCGCCCCTCAAGATTTTGTGGGGCGGTTGATTATCTCTACTGCCTTTTTGGAGAAAGTGAATGGCTCGTATTGCCGGTGTAAACATTCCGGATAACAAGCATGCTGTTATCTCCCTCACTTACATCTTTGGTGTCGGTCGCCATACTGCTAAGAATATCTTAGCTACAGTTGGTATTACTGAAACTACTAAGATCCGTGAGTTGGACGATGCTCAGCTTGATGCGATTCGTGCAGAAGTTGCTAAGGTTCCTACCGAAGGTGACTTGCGTCGCGAAATTTCCATGAACATTAAACGTTTAATGGATTTGGGTTGCTATCGCGGCCTTCGCCATCGTCGCAGCTTGCCTGTCCGTGGTCAACGCACCAAAACTAACGCACGTACCCGTAAAGGTCCGCGCAAACCGATTAAAAAGTAAGATTTCTGGAAGCTAAAAGATGGCTAAAGATACTCGCACACGCAAGAAGGTCACTCGTACCGTCTCTGAAGGTGTTGCACACATTCACGCGTCTTTTAATAACACCATTGTTACGATTACTGATCGTCAAGGTAATGCATTGGCTTGGGCCACCTCTGGTGGACAAGGCTTCCGTGGTTCACGTAAATCAACTCCGTTTGCTGCTCAGGTAGCTGCTGAAGTTGCTGGTAAAGCAGCTTTAGATTACGGTTTGAAAAATCTGGATGTCCTTGTAAAAGGTCCTGGTCCAGGTCGTGAGTCTGCGGTTCGTGCATTAGGCGCAGTGGGTTATAAAATTAACAGCATTACCGATGTGACGCCAATTCCTCACAACGGTTGCCGTCCACCTAAAAAACGTCGCGTGTAAGGAGAAACATTCATGGCTCGTTATATTGGTCCAAAATGCAAACTCTCTCGCCGCGAAGGGACAGACCTGCAACTTAAATCTGGCGTTAAACCTTTTGACGTCAAAACTAAAAAAGCTAACAAAGCACCTGGTCAACATGGTCAGGCACGCGGTGGTAAGCAATCTGAGTATTCACTACAATTACGTGAAAAACAAAAAGTCCGTCGTATTTACGGTGTGTTAGAACGTCAATTTAGTAACTACTATAAAGAAGCAGCTCGTGTTAAAGGCGCAACAGGTGAGAACTTGTTGAAATTGCTTGAAAGCCGTCTTGATAACGTTGTTTATCGCATGGGTTTTGGTTCTACACGTGCAGAAGCTCGTCAGTTAGTAAGTCACCGTAGCATTACTTTGAATGGTCGTCGTGTAAACATCGCATCTATTCAAGTTAAAGCTGGTGATGTAATTGCGGTTCACGAAGGTGCTAAACAACAATTGCGTATTAAAAACGCGATTGAGTTAGCTGCACAACGTGGTATTCCAGCTTGGATCGATGTTGATCATTCTAAGCTTGAAGGTACGTTTAAAGCTGCACCAGATCGTGCTGATTTACCTGCTGAAATCAATGAAAGCTTGATTGTAGAATTGTATTCTAAATAATCCTTGAGGTAGCAATAATGACGCGTACTGCAAACGAGTTTCTAACTCCGCAAGCGATCAAGGTCGAAGCGGTTAGCGGGACCTCGGCAAAAGTGATTCTAGAACCTTTAGAGCGTGGTTTTGGCCATACTCTAGGTAATGCTTTACGTCGCATTCTATTGTCTTCTTTACCTGGCGCTGCTGTGGTTGAAGTAGAGATAGAAGGTGTCGAGCACGAGTACAGTACTTTAGAAGGCTTGCAGCAGGACATCGTCGAGCTCTTGCTGAACCTAAAAGGATTGTCTATTAAGCTGTTCGATCAAAATGAAGCATATTTAACATTAGAGAAACAAGGTCCTGGCGAAATTACTGCTGCTGACCTTCGTTTACCTCATAATGTTGAAGTGGTTAACCCAGAACATTTGATCGGTACTTTGAGTGCTTCAGGCTCATTAAAAATGCGCTTGAAGGTTGCTCAAGGTCGTGGTTATGAAACATCTGATTCTCGTTTCCCTGAAGGTGAAACACGTCCTGTTGGTCGTTTGCAATTAGATGCTTCTTATAGCCCGATTAAGCGTGTTTCTTACACCGTTGAAAATGCGCGTGTAGAACAACGTACCGATTTAGATAAACTGGTAATCGACCTCGAGACAAATGGTACGGTTGATCCTGAAGAAGCAATCCGCAAAGCGGCAACAATCTTGCAACAACAAATTGCAATTTTTGTTGATCTTCAGAAAGACCAAACTCCAGTTGCTCAAGAGCCTCGTGAAGAAGTTGACCCAATCTTGCTTCGCCCAGTAGATGATCTAGAGCTTACTGTTCGTTCTGCTAACTGTTTGAAAGCAGAAAATATTTACTACATTGGTGATCTTGTTCAACGTACTGAAGTTGAGTTGTTAAAAACTCCTAACCTTGGTAAAAAATCGTTAACAGAGATCAAAGATGTTTTGGCATCGAAAGGCTTACAACTCGGTATGCGTCTTGAAAACTGGCCACCAGCTAGTCTTCGTATGGACGACCGTTTTGCCTATCGTAGCCGTTAATTAAGTAGGACTATCACCATGCGTCATCGTAATAGTGGTGTGAAATTAGGCCGTACAAGCAGCCATCGTAAAGCGATGTTCCAAAACTTGGCTAATTCTTTATTTGAACATGAGTTGATCAAAACAACTGTTCCTAAAGCTAAAGAATTACGTCGTGTTGCTGAGCCTTTAATCACTCTAGCAAAAAACGATACTGTAGCAAATCGTCGTTTAGCATTTGCTCGTACTCGTAATGCTGCAACTGTAGGTAAATTATTTACCGTACTCGGCCCTCGTTACAAAGAACGTAACGGCGGTTATCTACGTGTTCTTAAAGCGGGCTTCCGTGCTGGTGATGCAGCACCGATGGCTTACGTTGAGCTAGTAGATCGTGAAGTGAATACTTCAGCTGAATAATTGATTTTATTCAAAAAAGACCGGTTTTATACCGGTCTTTTTTATTTTTGATAATTACTAAAATTATAAAAATGTCCTCAAGTGACATAAAAAAACGGATAAACGGTCAAACTTGACATTGTGTATTGTCAAAATTGTGCTTTAATAAACTTATATTCTCAACAATGGGTATAAAAATAAAATGGAAAAGCAAGTTGATATTTTAATCATTGGCGCAGGTATCTCAGGAATTGGAGTTGCTGCCCATTTATCAAAAAATTCTCCACAACGCCAATTTGAAATTTTAGAGCGTCGTGAATCTTTTGGTGGAACATGGGATCTTTTCCGTTATCCAGGTATTCGCTCAGACTCGGATATGTCTACATTTGGTTTCAATTTTAAGCCGTGGTGCAAAGCGAATGTATTAGCTGATGGTGCTTCTATTAAAGGATATCTAGGTGAAGTTATTGATGAATATAAATTAAAAGAAAAAATTCACTTTGGTCATCGTGTACTTTCTGCTAATTATGATTCTGAATCAAAGAAATGGCAGGTTGTAATTGAAGATAGCAAGAAAAAACAACAGACTTGGATTGCTAATTTTGTTGTAGGGTGTACTGGTTACTATAATTATGATCAAGGATATGCGCCCTCTTTCCCAAATCAAGAAGCATTTAAAGGGCAACTCATTCACCCGCAGCATTGGCCTGAAAATTTAGATTACACAGGTAAAAAGGTCGTTATTATTGGTAGTGGCGCAACAGCGATTACTTTAGTACCGGCAATGGCGAAAGGTGGGGCTGGTCATGTAACGATGTTGCAGCGTTCACCAACGTATATTGCTAGTGTACCGTCTATCGACTTTATTTATGAAAAAACGCGTAAATTTATGTCTGAAGAAGCGGCGTATAAATTTACCCGTGCGCGTAATATTGGTATGCAGCGCGCTATTTATGCATTGTCTCAAAAACATCCAAAGACTGTACGTCGTTTACTCTTAAAAGCAATTGAAGTGCAGTTAAAGGGTAAAGTTGATATGAAGCATTTTACACCTTCATACAATCCTTGGGATCAACGTCTATGTGTGGTACCTGATGGTGACTTATTTAAGATTTTGCGTGAAGGTAAAGCGAGTGTAGAAACAGATCAAGTTGAGAAATTTACTGAAAAAGGTATTTTACTTAAATCTGGTAAACATCTTGATGCGGATATTGTGATTTCTGCAACTGGCTTGCAAGTTCAAATTATGGGTGGGGTTAAGGCTACTATTGATGGTAAAGCTCTTAATTCATCTGAACATATGCTTTATAATGGCGTGATGTTGAGTGATGTGCCAAATATGGCCATGATTATTGGCTATGTAAATGCATCATGGACGCTTAAGGTCGATATCGCTGCGGAATATATTTGTCGCTTGTTAAACTATATGGACAAAAATAGTTATGATGAAGTAGTTCCGTCTGGTGATAAGACTGAAATGGAAGAAGATACTGTAATGGGTAAATTATCTTCAGGTTATATCAGTCGTGCGGCACATGAACTTCCAAAACAAGGTAAGCATGCTCCATGGCAAGTCACTAATAACTATTTAGAAGATAGAAAGTCGCTAAAAAATTCAAAATTTGAAGATGGTGTTCTACATTTTCATAAACGTTCAGAAACAAATGAGCGTAAGCCAAAACTAGTATCTTAATAGATATTAGATAAATAAAAGGGGCGTAATGCCCCTTTTATATTGAATTTATTAAAGTGTTCTAGAGATTAATTCTTTCATAATTTCATTGGTACCTGCATAAATTCGATTTGCTCGGTGATCTATGTAGGCACGCGCAATTGGATATTCAAGCATGTAACCATAACCACCATGTAATTGAAGACAATCATCTACAACTTTTGAAAACATGTCTGAAATTTGATATTTAGCAGCTGCAGCAGCTTCCACACTCAATTTTTCTTCAAGTTGTAATTCCATACAACGATCTAAATAAGTACGGCAGAAATCTATTTCTGTTCTCAATTCAGCAAGTTTAAAACGCGTATTTTGAAATGCACTAACAGGTTTGCCAAATGCTTTACGGTCTTTTGTATATTGGACAGTATGTGCAAATGCAGCTTCAGCGCCTGCCTGACAAATAATAGCGACTAGCATTCGTTCCCAAGCCAATTCTTTCATGAGCATGATAAAGCCCATGCCTTCCATACCTAAAAGATTTTCTTTAGGAACACGAACGTTATCAAAAAATAATTCGCACGTATCTTGGCCTTTCATTCCAATTTTATTAAGAGGCTTACCTTTGCTAAAACCAGCTCTGTCTGCTTCAACAATAATAAGTGATAAGTTTGCTGAACCTTTGTCGTTATTACCCGTTTTACAAACGACTATGACCATGTCACATAAGTAGCCATTGGTAATGAAAATTTTAGAACCATTAATGACGTAATCATCACCATCAAGTACAGCTGTGGTTCTCACTGCTTGTAAATCAGAACCAGTACCAGGCTCAGTCATGGCAATAGCCGTGACCACTTCTCCGGTTGCCATTTTTGGTAACCACTTTTGTTTTTGTTCTTCATTACCAAAGTTATTTACGTAATTGGCAACAATATCTGAATGCAAAGAAAAGCCCGTACTAGAGTCCATAGCATAAGCTTGCTCTTCAATTAAGATCATACTGTACAAACGGTCTACTCCAGACCCACCATATTGCTCTGGCATTGTGGTGCAAAGAAGACCTAATTCTCCAGCCTTATTCCAAAGATCTCGATCAACATGTTGCTGTTTTTCATATTTTTCAATATTGGGAACGACTTCCTTTTCATAGAATTTACGTACTGTCTCGCGGAAAGCTTCATGCTCTTCGTTAAATAGTTTTCTCGGTAACATATTTGGAATAGGACGGATGGCACCAGATTGCATTTGTATTTCTTCCTTGGTTCAGGTGTGATGTTATTTCCTTAAACATACGGAAGCATTTCATGGCGAACAATGTGATGAATGCTCAATTATGAGTACAAGATGATAAATTTGGTCAATTTGATATTTTTAGCGATCTTTGCAATGTGATCAGGTAAACTAGGCGCACTATCAACGCAGATGGGGAAATAAATGTCTGATGAAATGACCTTGGAAGAACGTAAAGTAATTTATCGAGCACGCCGCGGCTTAAAAGAAATTGACGTCTATTTTGACCCTTATGTAAAAAACTATTATCTAACTGCGGATCCGGCAGAGAAGGCCTTATTTGCAGAATTAGTCGAACAAGAAGATCCAGATTTGCTAGATTGGTTCATGGAAGTTTCTGAACCTCCACGCACAGAGTTACGTGAATTTATTTATAAATTAAAACAGTACGTACATGGCTAAACTGTTTTGATAAAAGAATTGAATTTTGAGCTGAAATATAGTCGTTTCTCGATAATATTTCAGCTTTTTATTGGCTTGTGTTTAGCAATCCTATTTTATCAATTGTTACCACCTATGTGGTGGCTATTTAGTCTGATCCTTTTATCTATTAGCTTTCTATTGTTTTTAAAACAATCACGAATTTCTCAAATTGCATATTTAGATCAAAAATCTTGGTCAGTTGTTTATCTTCCTAAAAAAGTGATTCACCGTGTAGAAATTAATAAAATAATTGATTATCAGCTATTTATGGTTGTTTATTTTGAGAGAGTACCTGTGAAAGTAGTCATAATCTGGTTTGATCAACTTCCTTTGCGGTATTGGAAAAAGTTAAAAGTCCTACAGAAACTTCATTAATTGTTAGACAATTCTACATTTGTATATTTATTTAAAATTATAAAAAACAATGATTTAATCTTTATTTTTTTGCTTGTGCTCAGGATTGTCTAATTAAAATATAGAAAAAAGCTAAGGAAATACAATTGTCTGACAATTTCACCTATGGGTATCTATTTGATCGGTTAAAGTACAAACACCAACGTAAAGTGTGTCGGAGGTCTCAAAATGGAGATGCCAACATGGTCGTTCTTGGTCATTGCCATCATTCTGGCAGTGGTGATAGGAAGAGCAGGAACTTTACTCAGGGAACATCTTAACAAAGTTAATTTTAACAAAGTTAAGAGACAGAGGATGCAAGGTCGTCGATCAGTCAATTATTAAATTGGTTAGTCGATTAATTTCATCAAGTGTCCAGTTTATAACTGGGTGCGATTGTAGTAAGGAGGTCTCTCATGGAGATTTCAATGTGGATGTTTCTGTTAATTGCAGTAGTTATGGCTGTGGTAGTAGGAAGAGCAGGAACTTTACTTAAGGATTATATAGAACAAAAATAATATAAGCCGTTAAAAGCTTATCTCAGTTAATAAGTAGCATGTGCTGAACCGTCGCAATGCTACTTTTTTTTGCCTAAAATTTCTGTTTCCCAGAAAAACTGTCAATTTTATCTGCTATGAAGTGTGTCAAAGTATAAGCGCTACAATTAGAGTAATTACTCTTTTATTCAAGATATGCATCTGCTAATGTACATCTGAAAAGGAAAAAACAAATTACATAGAGGACAGGAAGATGTCTAAAGTCCAAAAAATAAGCCAAGGTTTGGCGATGAGTTTTCTTGCAGCTTCAGTTTTATCAGGTTGTTCATACGTCGTGAAAACCGGAGCAAATGTTGCTTTAGGTTTTACGGAAAAGCACGTCGTTCCGCCTATTCTGGCAATGCAAGATGCTGAAATGGTTTGTAATACTGGTAGTGCCTTAACACCAGCAATCATGTCTACTAAAGGTATGGGTGCAGATCCAACGCGTGTTGCGGTATTAATGTATGCAGCTTCAGGTGTATGTGCTGAAAATCAAGCATTAGAACAGGAATTACGTTATTTGCGTGCATCAAAAGCAGGGCAAGTAACTGAAGCTCAAGATGCACGTATTGCACAAAAGCGTTGGGCAGCAATTGCTGCTGAGCGTCAATATACAGGCTATAAGTTGTTCGCTGATCGTTGGGAATCTAAATATAAATACCATTTAGGTGATTCTTGTCCAACGATGCGTAGTGACACTGATCAAACAGTTTATTTACTTGGAATGATTAGTGGCCTTCAGGCTGTGACCAATGATATTAACTCTGGTGGTGCAGTCAATGTTCCAAAAGATATCGCTGCTATTGTAGAGCGTGGCATGGTCTGTCTCGATAATGAAAAATTCTGGGGAGCACCTAACGCAACGCGTGCTGTTATCTGGACTTTATTACCTGGGGCAGATGAAGGTAAACCTGATCCATACCAAACATTAAAGCAATCAGTGCAAATTGGTGAGCAAAAAGGTGTTCGCTTATCTCATGCGTTATATGCGGTAGCTGCTCAAGCAAGTGGTGATGATGCAAAAATTCGTGATGCATTAAGATCCTATGCTGCCTCTCAAGCTGATGATAAGCCTGTTAATCCGAACTTTAAGTTAATCGATAGTATGGCAGGTCTGATTGTACGCGGTATTTCTGACCGTTACTGGACTGAGCATACTGGTGTGCGTACTGGAGATGATGGTATGTCACATTTCTGGGATGATAAGAACGAAGGTGCAGCAGAGCTAGATGAGTTATTTGATGGCGGAGCCGCATCAGAAGCTCCTGCAGATTCATCTGCTCCACCAGCAGCACAGTAAACATATTTGAAAGACTAACTTCTTGCGAGTCTATTGTTAAGTTCTACAATAATTGTAAGAAGTTTAATTTCAAGGAGTGTGCCATGAAAGATCATGTACTGAATAATAAAGTGCTTTTGGTCGCAGTGTGCATTTCCATATCTGCATGTCTACAAGTATTTCCTGATACTTTTATTTATTGGCGGGAAAGTTTACTTGGTGAATTCTGGCGTTTATGGACTGCACATTGGGTACACGTAGGGTGGATTCATTTCCTTTTAAACATGATGGCTTTCGCCTGTTTACCGTTTATCTTTCCGCACACCAAAGCGTGGCATCTTTTAAGTCTACTTTTACTGTTGCCACCGTTCATTAGCTTGGTCTTCTATTTTTATTTACCTTATATCGAGGCATATGCTGGTTTGTCAGGTGTTTTACATGGGCTATATACAGCAGTTGCTTTAGTTTACTTGCAATATCGTAAAGAGCGGAATTTTGCTTTTCTGGTCTTAGGATTAATTATTGCAAAACTGATATGGGAAAATACTTTTGGACAAACAGGAACTGCCCAGTTAATAGGGAGCCCAGTCTTAACTGAAGCTCACTTATATGGAGCAATTGGTGGAGCAATCTTTGGGGGCTGCTATTGGCTTGCTCAAAGATTAAAAAAGAAATATTGACAATACAAACTGTTAAAAAAGTGATTTTAGTCATTCTTTATTAACAAAGTTTGATGCAAATTTGATCGTTGAATAAAGGGATTGGTAGAAGGGGGAAGGAATTAACCCCTGACCAAGAAAATTGCATGACTCAAGCTCCTGTTTTTCAGGTTTTTGAGAGAACAAAATTGGAATATTTATGCAAGAACATCAAGAAAAAAGATCTGGATTAGGTCTGTTGGGTTATATCTGGAACGAATGGATCTCAACATTCGTCATCCTCATTCTACTATTAATGACACTAATCATTGGTACCGGGGAGATGATCCACGGGCAATTATTACGTATCGGGGAACGTCTTTATGGTGATCCTGCGATAGGCATGCAATATTCATTTTTGCGTGCTGAACCTGAAAAGCCAACTTGTGATCGACATCCAAATATCGATGCACAAGTAAAAGAACAAATGAAAGCGAATGCATCTGATGATTTTTCGAGTTTCTTTGGTGCCGCATCTGAAAGTGATGTCCGTGCATCGCTTCTCGCAGCGCAGCAACAATGTGACGAGAAATATCAGGCATATGACAAGACAATTAAATATATCGAAGCTAACCCTGGTGTGCGTACTTACCGTGCCATCGAGACTGGTTTCTTTGGTATTTTTAAATTTGGTACAGAAAACCGCGCAATTTTACTGATCTTTATGGTTCTAATTTCTGCGATTACTGCATCGTTAAAATTTCACCATATTGGCTTACGTAATCCAGCAACAAAAATCGATTACAAAGTCTATTCAATCTTTATGGTGATTGGTAATGCGTTACTCAGTTTCTCTGTAATTAGTCAGTATCGTTCAGTCATTAACTCTGGTGTGACACCTACTTATGAAACAGTAACTATTTACTGGATTTGGATGATTCTATTCGTTGTTCTGACTTTAATTAGTCTTTATCAACTATTTTTTTCACCACCAGCAAAACGTGAAGGCGGTAATATTGGTTTAGCCTTATTAAGTGTACCTTTATATGCTTACATGGCTTTGATTACGGGCATAGTATTCACATTCTTTATGGATTATCCAATGGGGCAAGGGATTTACCTTGGCTTATTGGTTGAGTTCTCAGGTATTTTCTTAAACCTTGCCTTGTTTATTTGGGCAGGTATGCTTTTAACTCAAACACGCGTTATGGACTTGTTCCTTAATGTGCTTCGCCCATGGAATTTGGCACCAGAAACCTTAACATGGTTAATTCTAATTGCAGCTGCGGTACCGACGGCTTATACAGGCGCGTCAGGTATTTTCGTTATTGCAGCAGGTGCAATTATTTATAAAGAAGTCTGGAATGCGGGTGCTCGCCGTCAATATGCATTGGCTGTATCTGCAATGTCTGGTTCTTTAGGTGTGGTAGTACGCCCATGTCTACTGGTTGTTTTAATTGCAATGCTTGACAGTCGTCATGTAACGTCCGATGAGTTGTTTGGCCATGGTGTCTATGTATTTTGGTTAACAGCATTTATTTTCTTGGGTGTTTCATTACTCTTGGCTGAAGAGAAGTTCCGTGTAAATTCACCAAAAGTTGCGATTCCGGGCATGATGCGTGCCTTTGTACCTGTAATTCCATACATTCTGATCACTGCTGTTGTTCTTGCTATTTATAAATATGCGCTAGACACAGGAATGAATGAATTTACTGCCCCAGTAATTTTGCCATTAGTTCTGATCGCAATGATTTTGTATGACAAATTGGTCGCTACAAAAGAAACTCCTGCGATCAATATTCATGAGGCGATTGTTCGTGAACACGAACAGAAATCACCATTCCTTCGAGCGCATGATCCGCATAGTTCTCAATTCCGTCTTGGTTTTGGTGGAGCGCTTCGTTTTGCAACTTCAGAAACTGTAGGCCATATTGGTGCACTAATTATTCTGATGGCATTGTCTGCAAGTGTTGGTGGTTTAATTGAACGTTCTGAAGTGGTTGAATTATTGCCGACTCATTTAGGCAGTATCTATATATCACTAGCATGTATTGCACTGTTACTTGCTATTATTGGTATGTGTACAGATCCATTTGGTGCTGTAATTTTAGTTGCTGCAACCATTGCGCCTGTAGCATACGAAAATGGCATCCATCCAATTCACTTCTGGATGATTGTGTTGGTTGCATTCGAATTTGGTTATGTAACTCCACCAGTTGCCTTGAACCATCTACTCACGCGGTTGTCCGTCGGAGATGATGAAGTGAACGCTGCTGATGCTGAAGCGAAAGAGAAATATACAAGCTTCTACTTCCGCTATGAGCGCTGGTTGCTACCAATTATTGTCTTGTTCTCATCACTGGTATTGGTTACTTATGTGCCATATGTATTTAAGTTATTCGGTTGGTATCATTAACTTAAATTAAAGTATCAGTTATATAAAAAGCCTTCCTAAATGGAGGGCTTTTTTATTAAGAGCATTCAATAAATTTAGGAAAAAGAATGGCTGGAGTTATTAATTAAAATAAAAAAGCTAAAGTTATCTATCTTTAGCTTTTTTATTTCCCATTGAAAAACTATTGCTGTTTGAGCTGAGCTTCAAGCAACTTAACTTGTTCTTCTTTGAGTTTGGTTAATTGATCAGCATCAGCATGCTGAGCTTTTAAAGTTGCTTCCTGATCTTTTAGCTGGCGATGGATGTCATCGAGTTTAGACACTTCTTCTTTTGCTAAAGACTCTTGAGCTGGTACAGGCTGTTTGAGTACATCTTCATTCACAAGCTGTTGTGAACTTGCAGCTTCTGCTACGGGCTCTGAACTTGGTAACGGATCAGTAGTTTTAGCAGGAGCGGGAGTCGAAACAGGTTGAGGATCAACCATTGGTACGGATGACTCGGTTTTTTTGAAAAACCATTGTGCAGCTAAAAAAAGCACTACAAGAATGCTTAAGCCCCCAATTAAAATCCACAATAGTTTTGAGTTTTGTTTTCTTTGTAGTGGCATCTCTAAGACCTTTAGTCAGGACGACGAGGCTTGAACTGTATTACTCCAACTTCATCAGGTACAGCGGGTGCTTCAGGCTCATCAATATGAGTCGGACGATTTTCACTATAACCGCATTCGATACATTCAATCCATTCGTCTTCAGCGGTGGTTAGCATGACAATCCGATCTGTTGCTTCACATTTTGGACATTTAGCCCCAGCAATGAAACGTTTTTTCATCTTTATCACCCTAACCACACGATCAATTTAGGCCCATAGTTTAAGCGGTTTTACTGTCATTCGTCCAACCTTGATGACGTAACAGTGCATCAATTTTAGGTTCACGGCCACGGAAACTCACAAATGCTTCAAGTGCAGTATCTTTACCACCCACTGCTAAAATTGCCTGACGGAATTCTTTACCAGTTTGAGTGTTGAAAATACCTTCGTGTTCAAAACGATCAAATGCATCACTCGCTAAAACTTCTGCCCATTTGTAAGAGTAATAACCTGCCGCATAACCACCAGCAAAAATATGACTGAAGCTATGCTGGAAGCGGTTGTAGTCCACAGCTGGAACAACTGCGTACTGCTTACGAATATCATCTAAGGTCTGCTGAATTTGCTCACTATTTAAAGCAGGTGTTTTAGTGTGAATAGTCAAATCAAACAATGCAAATTCAAGCTGACGTAAAGTTTGCATACCAGACTGGAAGAATCGCGCATTTAATAAAGCATCGAGTAATTCTTGTGGCAAAGTTTGTTTGCTATCGATGTGTTCACTTAATACATCTAGGCTTTCTTTATCCCATGACCAGAATTCCATGAACTGGCTTGGTAGCTCTACTGCATCCCAAGCAACACCATGAGTTCCTGCAACTGAAATATTATCTACTTCGGTTAGCATGTGATGTAAACCATGTCCAAACTCATGGAATAAGGTGATTACTTCATCATGGGTGAGTAAAGCAGGTTGATCACCTACTGGAGGCGTGAAGTTACACACCATGTAGCAAATTGGTTTTTGTAAACCATGAACAGTTTGCATGCGTGAGCGGAAACCATTCATCCACGCACCGCCACGTTTACCCGTACGTGCATAGATGTCAAAGAAGAAGCCACCAATCACTTGACCTTGGTCTTCTAATTCAAAATAACGTGCATCTGGATGCCAGACTGGTGCTTGTCTTTCGATGATGCTAATACCATATAAGCGCTGCACGATCTGGAATAGACCCTGAATGACTTTAGGTGCAGGGAAGTACGGTTTTAATGCTTCTTGCGATAAGTTGAATTGTTGCTGTTTGAGCTTTTCAGAATAGTAAGTACTATCCCAAGGTTTAAGTTCGTCAACACCATCTTGTTTGGCAATCTCTTGAAGTTCAGCAACTTCTTGAAGAGCAGGGGCACGAGCATGCTCAGCGAGATCAACTAAAAAGTCATGTACCGTTTTTACATCTGGTGCCATTTTGCTTGCAAGAGAATATTCAGCGTAGTTATTGAAACCAAGTAACTTCGCCATTTCCTGACGAAGACTTAAAATTTCTTCCATAATTTTGCTGTTATCAAACTCAGTTTGTTCAGACTGATCAGATGCACGAGTGACATAAGCTCTGTAAAGCTCTTCACGCAAAGCACGGTCATCTGCATACGTCATGATTGCAAAATAAGCTGGGAAATCTAGAGTTGCTACAGCTTGATCGAGTTCACGTTGTTTACCGTATTGTTTTAATAACTCAACATTACTTTCAGGAAGACCTTTTAGCTCAGTTTCTGTAAGCGGTTTAAAGTATGCTTGTGTTGCATCAAGTACATGGTTAGAAAAATCAGAAGAAAGCTGTGAAAGGCGAGCAGAAATATCTGCATAGCGTTTTTTCTCTTCACCCTCTAAAGCCACACCAGAAAGTTTAAAATCACGTAAAGCAAGTCGAATAGCACTTTGTTGGGCTGGACTAAGAGACGTATAACCCTGACCATCATGGATATGCTGATAAGTTTGATAGAGCGCCGTGTGTTGACCAAGTTGAGTGTAATATTCACTCAAAGCTGGTAATAACGATTGATAGACTTCTCTGGTTTCAGCATTGTTCATCACCGCATTTAAATGTGATAAAACACCCCATGATTCACTGAGGTTATTTTCAAGTGTATCGACTTGTTCAAGTACGGCAAGTTGTTGAGCGGTATCGGTAGGTACAGCGGTAAGTGTATTTAAAAATTCTTGGCCTGCTTGAATCGCTTGTTGGATGTCTTGTTTTAAATTTTCTAATTTAATTTCATCAAAACGCGGGGTTGGTAAGGTCGCTTGCTGTAAAGTCATTGCTGTTAGCCACATTATTTTTTAAACATGTTATTAGATGTAGGTCCTCTCAAGCCAGAAATCAAGTTTAATGTGCAAAATAAGCTTTTTAAAAAGAAATAAGTCCCAAATCGGGACTTATTTCTAGGCTGGTAACATCTAGTGTTTAATTATTCAGCCTTTGATTTTGCATTGGCCTTTTTCTTTTTAGGCTTGGACTTTTTCTTTACTTTTTCTGGTTTACTTTCGGCTTTTGCAGAAGGTTTTTTACCAGACTTTTTAGTATAAGAACTCGCCTTGGCTTTTTCTTTCTTTTTGTGAACAGGTCTTTCGCCATCGCTACTTGTTGGTTTACTGAAAACTTCTTCAGTTGCCTGTGAAGATGTTTTAGTTGTGCGTGGAGCTCGGCTACGAACGACTCTTCCAGCATGTGTGACTTGTTGAAGAAGCTGGAAGTCAATTTTACGTTCTTCAAGATTTACGCCAGCCACCTGAATTTTAACTTCATCGCCTAAACCAAAGACTTGACCACGATTTTGACCTACCAGATTTTGGCTCGCTTGGTCATAAATAAAGAAGTCATCGCCCAGTTGGCTAATATGGATCATGCCATCGACATATAGATCTTTAAGTGTAATGAATAAACCAAATTCGGTTACTGCACTTACGATACCAATAAACTCGTCACCCAAATGCTGTTGCATGTAGTGACACTTCAACCAAGTTGTTACGCTACGAGAAGCTTCATCTGCACGGCGTTCAGTTTGAGAAAAATGTTCACCAGCATCATCAAGCGCAGCACCAGAGAGAGGATAAGGCTTTTGTTTCAAGTGTGCCTTAATAGCACGGTGTAACAATAAATCTGGGTAACGGCGGATTGGCGAAGTGAAATGGGTATAGGCTTCATAAGCCAAACCATAGTGTCCCGCATTTTTTGCGCCATAATAAGCTTGCATCATTGAGCGTAATAAAACGGCATGAATACTTGGTGCATCAATACGGTCTTTGGTCGCTTCAATAACTTTTTGATAGTCTGCTTGAGTTGGTTGATCAGGGAAGGGTAGACCAAGCAATTTCACAAAGTCTTTTACTTTCTGAATACGTGAAAACTCTGGAGCTTCATGCACACGATATAACATTGGAACATCATGTTCTAATGCATATTCAGCTGCAGCAACGTTAGCAAGTAACATACATTCTTCAATGAGCTTATGTGCTTCATTACGTGTACGTGGCAAAATTTCTTTAATCCCGCCCAGCTCATCAAAAGTCATGTACGTTTCAATGGTTTCAAATTCCATTGCATGGCGATCAGCACGCAAGTTTTTCAAAATTTGATAAAGCTGGAAAAGTGTATTTAAAGATTTATGAACATCACGATCTTTTGGAATCGCATCTGTTGCGCCTTCAAAGTATTGCGCTACCTGGGTATAGGTCAAACGTGCTTTTGAGTGCATAACCGACGGATAAAAATCGTAACCAGTTACACGGCCTGAACGAGAGAGCTTAAGGTCACAGACCATACATAAGCGGTCTACATGAGGGTTCAGAGAACACAAGCCGTTTGACAAAGCCTCTGGTAGCATTGGTAATACGAAGTGTGGGAAATATACCGAAGTGCCTCGTTCTTCTGCTTCTTCGTTGAGGGCTGAGTCTAAGCGTACATAATGGCTAACATCGGCAATTGCGACGACAACGCGGTAACCACCACCCGGACGTTTTTCTGCATAAACTGCATCGTCAAAATCTCGAGCGTCTTCACCATCAATTGTAACTAATGCCAAATCTCTTAAATCAATACGACCTTCACGGTCTTGAGCAGATGGTTCTTTAAAACTTTCTGCTTCTTTTAATACCTGATCTGGAAATTCATATGGCAAACCAAACTCAAGAATGGTTTGTGGAATGATAATTTCTGTATCAGCTTTGTCTGCCATAGACTGAATAATATGTGCTGTTGAAAACTCTTCACGGGTTGGATAGCTATCAATTGCAACACGTAGCATATCGCCAACATTCGCCCCAGCATGTTTTACGAGTTCTTTTTCTAAAGGAATAGGCTGATGCTGATTAGGATTGTTGGGTTGAATAAAATATTCACCCTCATGAACTGACAATTTACCAATTAATTGTTTAACACGATGCTGTAAAACTTCTGTGATAAAACCCCAAGGTTTACCTTTACGGTCTACTGAAGTCTGGCGCACTCTAACTCGGTCACCATTAAATACTAAACGTAGTTCACGTTCAGGAAGTAAAAGATCAGTTTGACCATCAATATGTGCTGTACCTAAACCTTTACTATTAATATAAACAGTTGCTTCATATGTTGGTTGATCTGCCACCAACTGAAATTTAAAACCGTCTTTCATGATTTGACCATCACGAACCATAGCACTTAAACGATGACTTAATGCTTCGATACTTTTTTGGTCATGAATATTAAAATGATCGACAAGCTCTGCATGAGATTGTGGTGTTTGCAACTGTTCCAACGTATCTAAAATCAGAGTACGGCTTGGAATAGGATTGTCATAACGTTCAGCTTCAGCTTTCGCTTCAGGGTCAGCCCAGTTTTTTGTCATGTCGTTTTGTTTCACGCTTGGCAGATAAGTTTAGCATAAGCCATGCAGACCCGAACTGCACGTTCAGGTTTGCAATAATGTGTTATGCACTACAGTATTTTGATGAAGAAATAATATCTATCTTAACAAGCGTTTGATCGAAAAAGACGAAAATAATGAGGAAATTGCTTAAAAAATAATTCATTGAACTAAAAAACAAGAAAATTTCAGTATGATGACTTGAACAATGTGGTTTTAGTTTGTATTATGGCGGCTCGTTCCGGTGAGGTGGATGAGTGGCTGAAATCACTTCCCTGCTAAGGAAGCATACCTATTACTGGTATCGAGGGTTCGAATCCCTCTCTCACCGCCATTTACTTAATGCGCTCATAGCTCAGCTGGATAGAGCACTTGGCTACGAACTAAGGGGTCGGGAGTTCGAATCTCTCTGAGCGCACCAAGTAAAACAGAACGAATCGCTGAAAGGCACACAAGTTACGCGCTCATAGCTCAGCTGGATAGAGCACTTGGCTACGAACTAAGGGGTCGGGAGTTCGAATCTCTCTGAGCGCACCAAGTAAAACAGAACGAATCGCTGAAAGGCACACAAGTTACGCGCTCATAGCTCAGCTGGATAGAGCACTTGGCTACGAACTAAGGGGTCGGGAGTTCGAATCTCTCTGAGCGCACCAACTTGAAGAATTAACCGCTTTTATAGCGGTTTTTTTGTGCTTATTTTTTAGTAATTTTAATAAATCTAAATTTATAACTTTTTAATTATATTAGAGATAATCATAAATGAACCTAGCTTTATTTGATTTTGATGGCACCATCACTCATAACGACACATTCAGCTTGTTTCTTAAATTTTCTTTAGATAGAAAAACACAACTCGTCGGTGGTATTCGGCTTGCACCCTATATAGCTGGCTATAAACTTGGTTGGGTAACGGATAAAACCATTCGAACTAAGCTCTGCCAAGTAGGATATGTGGGTTATGACGCGAATTCTCTAAAAGATATGGGACAAGAGTTTGCTAAAAAGATACTTCCTACATGTGTTCGTGAAAATGCTTTGGAGCGTATTCTCTGGCATAAACAACAAGGTGATCAAATTGTTGTTGTATCTGCATCATTAGGTGTTTATTTAGAAAGTTGGTGTCATTCTTTAGGTTTAGATGTTATATGCAACCAACTTGAAACACATAATGGTATTTTAACAGGCCATTTTATTGATGGTGATTGTGGTTATTTAGAAAAAGTAAATAGAATAAAAAATAAATATGATTTAAGCCAATACCCGACCATATATGCTTATGGTGATACTCCTAATGATTATGCAATGTTGGAATTAGCACATAAAAAGTATTATAGATGGCAAGAGATTGATTAGTATTAAATTAATATTTGAAACTATATTAAATCAGAAAGCCACTTATAAAAGTGGCTTTCTTTTAATGATATTAAACAGTATGGAGCGAATTATCTAAGAAGTTATCAGTAAGTAATGACTGAGGTACGATAGTATGCGTTGTATTTGTTACGGTAGATACTGTAGAAGTTACTCCACCGGGTAAGCTGCCAGTTGTTAATCCACCAAGTAAATTAGAAATGACATCTAAGCCACCTTGACCAGTCACTCCACCAGTTAAGCTACCCACGATATCCGTTACGATACCAATAGGATTTTCTGTGCCACCAGTAACGCCACCAGTTAAACCGCCTAGAAGGTCAGTCACTCCACCGAGTGGACTATCACCGCTAACACTACCAGTTAAACCTCCAAGAAGATCAGTTACTACGCCAAGAGGGCTATCACCACCAGTAACTCCACCAATAGTGCCTGTTACACCGCCAAGGATTTCTGTTAATAAACCAGTTGCAGTAGAGCCATTAGTAATAAGTGTACCGATAATACCAGTCGCTGATTCAGTTGCACCTTGAATATCACCACCGACTAAGTCAGATACAACTTCAAGAGCACCATTTACTGTGTCGCGAGAAGTTTCGAAAGTTAGTGTGCCGAGGTCAGCAATTTCAGAAACAGGATGTTCTACTTGTGGAAGAATACCGATAATCGTATCCGCTACGGTATCAATACCAGTGTTGATAATTTCAGTTTTTAGGCTTTCAACACCTTGAAGAATATCGATACCACCTTGAACTACGTCGATCACCGGAGAGATTGGAGATGTTCCACCACCGATACCGCCCGTTACGCCGCCGATGATGTCAGTTACGACTTCAAGAGGGTTACCACCAACGCCGCCCGTTACGCTGCCGATGATGTCGGTTACAACTTCAAGTGGGTTGCCACCGACACCGCCTGTTACACCGCCGATGATGTCAGTCACAACTTCAAGCGGGTTACCGCCAACTCCACCCGTTACGCCACCCACTACATCGGTAACACTTCCTACAACACCAGTGATAATACCAGCAGCAGTTGTACCATTATTGATAAGTGTACCCAGAATACCAGTTGCTGATTCAGTTGCACCTTGGATATCTCCGCCAACTAAATCAGAAACAACTTCAAGAGCGCCGTTTACCGTGTCGCGAGAAGTTTCGAAAGTTAATGTGCCGAGGTCAGCAATTTCAGAAACAGGATGTTCAGTTTGTGGAAGAATGCCAATGATTGTGTCGGCAACAGTGTCGATACCTGTATTAATAATTTCAGTTTTTAGGCTTTCAACGCCTTGAAGAATATCGATACCGCCTTGAACTACGTCGATTACTGGAGAGATTGGAGATGTGCCGCCACCGATACCGCCCGTTACGCCACCGATAATGTCGGTTACAACTTCAAGTGGGTTACCACCAACGCCGCCTGTTACACCACCGATGATGTCCGTCACCACTTCAAGCGGATTACCACCAACGCCACCAGTTACACCGCCCACTACATCGGTAACACTTCCAACTACACCAGTGACAATACCTGTAGCAGTTGTACCATTGTTGATAAGTGTTTCAACAATTCCAGTTGCTGACGCAGTTGCGCCTGAGATATCTCCACCTACTAAATCAGAAACAACTTCAAGAGCACCGTTTACGGTGTCGCGAGAAGTTTCAAAAGTTAAGGTACCAAGGTCAGCAATTTCAGAAACAGGATGTTCAGTTTGTGGGAGTACTCCAATGATTGTTCCAGCAACAGTTTCAATGCCAGTGTTGATAATTTCAGTTTTTAGACTTTCGACACCCTGAAGAATATCGATACCGCCTTGAACGACATCAATGACAGGGGAAATTGGTGATGTTCCGCCAGTCACACCACCTGTTATGCCACCAATAACACCAGTGACTACTTCAAGGGGATTGCCGCCAGATACGCCTCCAATCAAACCACCAGTTACACCACCCACAACATTGGTTACTGTTTCTAATGGATTTGTAGAACCGACAGTACCAGTTACAGTGCCAACCACATCAGAAACTAAGCCTGTTGCAGTATGCGTAACCGTATTAGTTACTGTAGAAATAACATTTGAAAGTAAGCCTGATGTTGAAACATGTGCATCAACAGAAGAACCCGTGTTTACAGTGGTATTTACCGATACAACATTACCCAAGTCTTGAGTAACTTTTGAGATCGAAGATACGAGATTTTTTAGTAAAAACATGTTGGTCTATTTCCTATATAATTATGTATTTTTAAGTAAGTATTATTTATTGCGCTACATAATTAATGAGATGTATATCTCAATAATTGGAATTTAGTATTGGTTAGATATCAAAAGCTGTCAATGTGTATTTTTAGTCACATTTTTTAATATTAAATAATATTTAAAGAAATAATAATTCATTTAATTTAGACGTAAAAATAATAATGGTTTTTATATAATATTTTTTTAATTAATTATATTTTTTCTTATATTTCCACTTATTTGAAGCAGTATATTAGATAAATTTTACTTAGGTCTATAATGTTAGGGCTTAGCTAGAAATATATTATTTCTATAATGTTGAGTGAAATGGTCGACTTTAGCTTTTAGGTATGTGGCGAAATACGTCAAAAAGCCTATAAAACTTATTTGAAAAAAAATATTTCAAATACATCTTAGGTAAGAAAGTCTTCAATAATTTTAGCTACTATTTTATGTAAAAGAGGGGTGTGGCTAAGAACTAGACGGTTGATGACAGAAAGATGAAAAAAGGCTTCCTAAGCCTTAAAAAATGCGTATAATGCGCAACATCAAGTACGCGCTCATAGCTCAGCTGGATAGAGCACTTGGCTACGAACTAAGGGGTCGGGAGTTCGAATCTCTCTGAGCGCACCACTTGAAGAATTAACCGCTATATATAGCGGTTTTTTTGTGCCTATTTTTTGTCATTTCTATTAAAAGCCGGTGCTCGTGGCAACCAGCTTTGAAAGAGTTAAAAAGTAGAAAATTAGCCAAATGTTTTAAAACGATTTTCATCTTCAATAAAAGCTTTTTCTCCGGCTTCGGCTTCGATTGAACCAAATACCAATTGAGCTCTTAATTTCCAATGAGCAGGAACATTAAAAGCAGCATTAATTTTCTCATCAATGATTGGATTGTAGTGTTGCAAAGAAGCTCCAATACCTTGTTCAGCCAGTACGTTCCATACTGCAAATTGTGCAATTGCTGTTGAGTGCTCAGACCATATTGGAAAATTATCTGCATATGCTTCAAATTGCTCTTGTAGACCTTTAATCACATGTTGGTCTTCAAAAAATAAAACTGTACCTGTACCTGCCGCAAAACTTTGAATTTTCTGCTCAGTTCCAGTTAGGGCTTCTGCTGGAATAATCGTTTTTAATACATCTAAAACAATATTCCAGAAATTTTGGTGGGACTGATCAAATAAAATCACAACGCGAGAAGACTGGGAGTTAAATGCAGATGGGCTATGTTTTACAGCCTCTTGAATTAATTTTTCAATTTCAGTTGGGGACTGTTTTAAGTTCTTTCCTATTGAATAAATTGAACGACGTTTTTTAATTAATTCTAAAAAGCTTGGTTCATTTGAAAGGTTCGTCTCTTGAGTGGTTTGCGTAACCACATCTTTTGAGACAGTTGCTTTTTGATTTAAGCCAAATAATTTTGCAAAAAAAGACATGAGACATTCCACTAAGAAGGTGATGCTCTTATTGTAGAAATTTTAAAAAGTGAAATAAGCTCAAAAAATATGAATCTACGTTCCATATATGCAACGAAAAATATTTTGCAACTGAACTATAACTGCTTCTTTTAAACAAAACAAAAAATAGCCTTTGATTCATTTTAAAGCTGAAATGAATATGCTCTAATAGTTTCGATTTATTGAGTATTGATGCATTGCAATGACTGAGCAAAAAACAGCTTTATCTTTACGTTACTATTTGAATTTAGAAGAATCACAAGATGGATTTTCGTTAGTAACATTTGGGAAAAAACAATTTACCCGTTTTCTAACACCTGCGATTAGCATTGCAATTATTATTTGGGGACTTTATTTAGGTTTCTCTGGGGTTGGCCGATATTATGTCGGATTAGGTTTGTTTTTTCTGGTGATGCAAGGGCTGATGCGTTATTGGCTTTTACCGATGTTATTTAAACGTCAATTTGTTCGTTACCAGTTCGGAAAGAGTGAGCAGGGAATCGACCTTTATCAAGATTATTTTGAGCTTTATTCCAGTGAGCGTAAGCAAGTAGTGCAATATGCGGATGTGCAAACCTTTGCTAAAGGTAAGCTGACGTACATGCTTGAGTTAAAAAACAAAACTGTAATTATTGTGCCAAAGCGCGCATTTGCACAGGTTTCAGATCAAACGATATTTGAAAATACATTTAAGAAATAAATTATTGGAATTATTAGCCGCAACAACAAAGGAAGCCTCATGAATACACGTCCTTCAAAAATCGTTTGCGTAGGCAGAAGCTATGCTGATCATGTCAAAGAATTAAATAATGCTATGCCTGACAAGCCTATATTATTTATTAAACCACCTAGTAGTTTAATTGGTTTAAATGACGGTATTTCCTGGAATCCAGCTTGGGGCAGTTGTCATTTTGAGTGTGAATTAGTTTTACGTATTGACCAGCCTTTAAAAGGTGAAACAGATCCTGTAAAAGCATTAAAAGCGATTGGTGCGGTGACATTAGGTCTCGATTTAACAATGCGTGATTTACAGAATGATCTGAAAAGTAAAGGTCATCCATGGGAACGTGCAAAAGCTTTTGATGGTGCTTGTGTATTGGCTGATTGGGTAGATTTGAGCGAAATTACAGATTGGCAAGAGACCAAATTCACTTTCCATATTAATGATGAGTTACGTCAAGATGGTAATACGGCATTATTAATGTTTACCATAGGTGATCTATTAGCTGATATTAATCAGGTCTTTTCACTAGAACCGGGTGATGTAATTATGACAGGTTCACCTGCTGGTGTTGGGCCATTACACTCGGGTGATCAGTTAAAAATGACATTAAAAGGTGCAACGCAAGATTTTGTATGGAAAACTTTTGTGAAAGCATAAGCTATTCCTAAATTTCCCAATAAAAAAACCTATTATTTTTCAATAATAGGTTTTTTTATTGTCTAGAAGTGGAAGATATTTATATTAATAAATCGTTATTTTTCTATTTCTCTTCAAAAACTGTTGAAAGAGGAATAGAAAGTTTTGCAGCCAAATAATCATTAGATTCAATGAGCGCTGGTCCAATTTTTTCCATCCATTCATCGTCATCATGCACATTTTGGACATCTTGACGTAAAGGCAATGGGTACGGAAGGGCTGTGAAAAAACTCCAGAAATCAACTTGGGATAAATTACGCGCTAGAACATATTCATCTTTATCGGTGCGTTTAACTAAATTTTGTTCTTCTAGTAAAAGCACATAAGCAGGCCAGCGACCAATTTCTCCACGGCCTAAAATTTCTAAAGCTTCTTTATCACTTACACTTTCACCCAGCTTTTGCTTTTTATAAAACAGCTCAAGAATATCTAATAACATTAGAACAGGATGTCGTTTTTGTTCTTTACCTGAGTGAAAAGCAGTTAAAGCAAAACTAACTTCTACACCCAGTAAAATAATATTCCATGAAAGAAAGATCCATAACAGGAAGATAGGTACCGCTGCAAATGCGCCGTAGATCAGTTCATAGCTGGTGAAATTTGACATTACGAAGCTGAATAGGTTTTTGAGAATTTCAAAAAGTACAGCACTTAAGCAGGCTGCTATACCGGCTGCATAAACTGGCACTGTTCGATTCGGAATAGTCCAATACAAAATAAAAAAGCCAACAATGGTCAATAAGAAAGAAATTAACCAGAGTATGAATGATCCATCAAGTTGATATCCTGCAAAATTATTGCTGAGAATATTCATAGAAGCGACAGTCGAGGAAATGACGAATGCACTTCCTAAGATAATGGGACCTAAAGAGATGATGGTCCAGTAACGCATAAAACCCATAATGCCACTACGAGTTTCTTTTACGCGCCAAATGCGATTAAAGACGGTTTCAATTGAGGTCAGCATTAAAACGGTAGTGACGAATAAAAACAGCACACCAATAACGGTCAGGTTGCTCGATTTCTCTGTGAAAGCGTTTAGAGCTTTATCAAATGCAATAGTGCTCTTAGGTAAAAAATTACTATAGATTAAATGTTGGAGCTGTTGTCTTGCAGGTTCTAGCGCTTTAATTGAAGAGATAATAACTAAAAAAACCGTTAACATCGGCACAACTGCGAATAGTGTTGTATAGGTGAGGGAACCAGCTTGTTCACGGCACCGATCAGCTTCAAAACGTTTAAATACATATAAAACGAACTGAAACCAGGTTTTATTATAAAAAGGAAGCTTACTTAAAAAACGTTGTAACATGCGTTGTCTATCCCGATTTTTTTAATCATCATGTTGGGCGATTAATAGCTTATCAAAGTATGAGCTGAAGAACTCAAATCGTAGATTAAAGCAAAATAATAACTTATAGAATTAAAGTCGTTCTGTAAGTTTACTATGCGCTATAGAAAAAATTGTAGCCATAATCTTTTCAGAAAAGTTGACTTTCTGTTGTGTGATCATAAGATTCATCAAAAGTTGATGAACCTTTTACTCAACGAATTTGAGAAATTTGCTCGTGTTGCCTTTAACGCTAAACAATCAATCAACTCTAGAATTTCATAAAATTGGTTTCGCCAAAAAAATAAAAAATACCGTATAGTGTTCTTTTTAACAAAATTTATGAAACCGATGCAACCTTACATTCTTGTACTCTATTACAGTAAATATGGTTCTACTAAAGAAATGGCGCATTTAATTGCCAATGGTGTTGAGTCTGCGGGTATGTCAGTGAAAATTCGGACAGTGCCAAATATTGCTCCGGTCGTCACGGTAGCTGAACCAAGTATTCCAGCAGAAGGCGATATCTACTGTACGTTAGATGATCTAGCGAATTGTGCAGGTCTGGCGTTAGGTTCCCCAACTCGCTTCGGCAATATGGCAAGTGAAATGAAATATTTTTGGGACCAAACGACGAGTCTTTGGCTCAATGGAGCATTACATAATAAACCTGCTTGTGTTTTTACTTCTTCTGGATCAATGCATGGTGGGCAGGAGAGTACTTTACTCACGATGTTGCCGCCGTTATTTCATCACGGGATGATGATTCTGGGATTACCAAATGCAATTCCAGCTTTATCTAACACTAAAACAGGTGGAACACCGTATGGGGCAAGTCATGTAAGCGGACCCCGCCATGACCAGAGCTTAAGTCAGGATGAAAAGATTTTGTGTGAAGCTCAAGGTAAGCGTTTGGGTGAAGTTGTTAAAAAGCTGGTGGTTTCTCTTTAAACAGCCAAAAAAAAGAGCGGATATCCGCTCTTTTTTATTTGCACAATTTATTCTTTTACAAAAGTAACTTTACCATCTGTAAGAGAAAGAACACGTGCTAATGACTCAACTCGGTAGCCTTTTTCAAGCAATAAATCACGGCCCGGTTGGAATGATTTTTCAATCACAATACCAACCCCCACAACTTCTGCATTTGCTTGGTGAATTAAATCAATTAGTCCTAATGCTGCTTGGCCATTCGCCAAGAAGTCATCAATAACTAATGCTTTATCAGTTGAATGAAGGTGTTTGTTTGAAATCGCAATCGTGCTTTCCGTTTGTTTAGTAAAACTAAATACTTTAGAGCGATATAAGTCATCTTTTAACGTCAATGACTGATATTTACGAGCGAAAATTACAGGTACACCAAGTTCCAAACCTGCCATGATTGCAGGTGCAATACCTGATGCTTCAATGGTAATAATCTTGGTAATCCCTGCATCTTTAAAGCGAGCGGCAAATTCTTTACCAATCTGCTGCATTAATACAGGATCAATTTGGTGGTTTAAGAAAGCGTCGACTTTCAAGACTTGATCAGATAGAACGATACCTTCTGTTAAGATTTTCTGTTCTAGTGCGTGCACGGGAGAATCCTCTAGACGGATGCTTTTAAAGCAAATGCGTATTTTAAAAAGCATCCGAAAAAATGCAAGCTTTAATTCGTTTTACCTGTATAACTTGTTAATAACAGGCCATAAGAAGTTTTACCATCAACATGGCTGACTTTAACTGGTAAGTAGTCCAATTTAGGTGCTAACCAGAAAATAGTATTACGGTCTGGTTTGCCATGTTCTAAAACAACTTTTACGGTATCGAATGTGCCATAAGAAGTTTTAATTTTCTCATTACCTTGTTTTACAAAACGGCGATTTTCAACTTCTTTTGCATCGGCAAGAGGGTATGAAGTTTTAAGAGAACCATTTTTTAAATCTTCACGCACTTGTAATTCTGCATTTAACTCATCAAGTACACCAGCCTGCCAAGCAAATGAACGAGCTTTATCATCTTTCTTGGTAGAAATAGTTTTGCTGTTTGGATTAAAGTTAATATTCATAGTGTTGTTATGAATCAAAATTTTGCTGGTACGGCTAAAACTTTGAGATCCAATTTTACCATTAGCAAAACTAAATTTACTTGTTTCACTTGCTGAAGCAATTCCACCTGCTTTTGCCGTGAAATTATAAGTCCAATTATTACCTTGCTGGCTTAAGGTACGTGTAGCCGAACCCATACCTTTATTATTATAAGTGAACTGATAATTTGCCTGAAATGGGCTCATGGCAAGTGCATGGCTTGAGAAACCTGCAAAAAGCAAAGTTGTTGAAATACCTGTTGCGATGCCAAACGATTTCAGAAATTTTGTTGCCATAAGTAAATATCCTTGTACAGACTGAAAGTCAGTGCTGATGCATCTATAACTTAAACATATTATGCCTGTTGATCATGGAGAAAAAATCAGGATTTATGCTAAATGTGTAATCTATTTGTGTTTTTTGGCAGTTAATTCATTTTTATTCATAACATCGCTATACATCTTTTTGCTGGATTGGTGTGATTTCAGAATCTTCTAATTCATCTTCAAAATCATCGTCCTGATCACGGTAAAGTAACGCAGCTAAATTCACATTTCCAAATACGACTAACTCAGCCTCACGAACTCGTGCGTAATTTACATGCACCTTACTTAATGTCTCGATAATACTGGCTTTTTTACCAAACCAGCGATTGAGATCAAGGAATATGAGTTCATCACGTTCTTCTGCTACATTAAAACGTTCCAGAATCATTCCTAAAGGATCTTTTTTCAAAATTTTATGGTAGTAAAAAACCGCGGCTTTTACGGCAATCATCTGCCAAAAGTTTTTATATTTCGCTTCAATAATTTGTGTATTACTAATTTGTTCAAAAACTAAAAGCTGTTGTTCTTGATTAAATTCCATCTGAATCAGCTTTAAATCAACAGATAGTGTCGTCTCTAGGCCTTTTACATGCATGGTTGCATATAACCTTAACCAGTCATGATAAAGATCCGCGTGGAGGTCATCTAGAAATTCAACATTATTGGTGACATAACGTTGTAAAGTGGCATTCAGAAAGGTTTGTGATAACGTAAAATCTCTTTCTTCTTCAATGAATGCTTCTGCTTTTTGGTAGACCTTTTTAAGGCGTCTGACTAATGAGGAAAATAGCGTTTGCATAAAAGAACTTCCAGAAGATAATTTACTTAAGAACCAACACAATCTTTATTATGATAAAAAACGAGTTTTGATATTGCAGTGTAACAAATTTAATTGATACATTTTGACAAAATGAAAATGGATAAAACTCTATATTTGAAGTGAATCACACTTTTATCCAGATTTGAATATCAGTTTATATTTTATTCGGTATTAAACCGTGGGGATAAGGCATTTATATGCTTTTAAGATTATGTTGAACAAAAGAAGTCTATCCATAGAGCCTTTTTACCATTGGTGGCAAGACCGAGTCTTTATTGCTGCAACAATATTAGCAATCTTACTGCATGTTTTTGTGTTGCTCATCCACTTTGCCATGCCTAGCCCATCAGAGCAATCTACTAAAGAAATTGCAATTTCAATTCGATCAAGCAATGAGCCAGTTCAGCAGGCAGATTTTTTAGCACAAGCGGACCAGCAGGGTTCGGGCACATTTCGTGAAGCCCATCGGACCTCTAGTGATACTCCAAATCTGATGCCTAATGATGCTTCAACTGGAAATGCAGAGTTAGAAAGTTTGCAAAAGGTTCAGCAACAAAGAGAGCTTAAATTTGAAGAAAAAGTCTTAATGACTGTTTTGAGTTGGCAAAAACAAGCTGATGCGAGTCAAAGGAAAAAAGAACTAGAACAATTACAAAGTCAATTTCAGGCAAAAGCTGCGATGGTGGCGAGTCTTGAAGCACAATATTTACAACGTAGACAAGATTTCAGTCGGCAACAAAAAATCAAAACAGTAGATGGAATTCAAGCGAAGAAAGATGCTTCGGCTGCTTATTTAGATAAGTTCCGTGAAAAAGTAGAGTTGTATGGTAATCGCTATTATCCAGAAGAAGCCAAACAACAACAACTAAGAGGTGAAGTCCGTTTAATGGTGATTTTGAATGCTCAAGGCGGAATTCGTGCAATTCGATTACTTGAAAGCTCAGGGCATTCAATACTAGATGAAGCAGCTAAGTCTTCAGTACGTCGCGGCGCACCATTTGGGCATTTCGATGCCAATATGAAAGATATTTCTGAATTACGTATTGTACGTACGTGGCGTTTCGATCCGGCTCAAGCAGAATTTGAAGTACATTAATAAAAAATGTGGATAAGTCTTAGCTTATCCACATTGATTATAATTAATTAGACAAAAGGCCATTTGAATATAGACTAGGTTTTTTATCTAATTAAGAATGATTAGATCTGTTCTTGGTAAGGATTTTCGATATTCAGCTTTGCTAGAATTTCGACTTCAATCCCTTCCATTTCCTCTGCATCTTCATCACTGGTTTCATGGTCATAACCAAGCAAATGTAAAACACCATGTACTAATAGATGTGCAAAATGATTTTGGGCAGTTTTTTTCTGTTCTAATGCTTCTTGTAATACCACTGGAATACAAATAACTAAATCACCTAAAGGTAAGGCATCAAGCATTGGTAAAACTTCTTCAGGAATATCACTCGGAAAAGATAAAACATTAGTTGGTTTATCTTTCTCTCTATATTGCAGATTAAGTTGTTGGCTTTCTGCTAAATCGACACAAGCAACGCCAATTTCGCAATCTTCTTTATAGCCAACGTGGCGTAAAGTTGTCTCAATAATTTTTTTGAGTTGAGCTCGTTTGAGCTCTAACTCAGGTGATTGAAAGTCTTGTTGTAAACTTAAACTGATTTTCAAAATAAATCCTTAAGCATCTTGATGTTGCAAGTCTGCTGCTGTATCGTTTTCAGCAACTAATGCCTCTTGACGTGCTTTGCGTTCAGCACGTGCTTCAGCATTAAGACGCTGTTGTTCACCATCCCATCCTTCATACGCTTCAACGATTTTTTGAACCAGTTGGTGACGTACAACGTCACGGGAATGGAAACGGGTAATATGAATTTCTGTAATATTTTCGAGTACGCGAAGTGCGTGTGCCAAACCAGATTGTTGGCCTCGAGGTAAATCTACTTGGGTAATGTCACCTGTAATCACTGCACGAGAGCCAAAACCTAAACGAGTCAAGAACATTTTCATTTGTTCTGGTGTTGTGTTTTGAGCTTCATCCAAAATGACAAATGAATGGTTAAGTGTGCGCCCACGCATATATGCAAGAGGCGCAACCTCAATGACTTGACGCTCGATTAACTTAGCAACTTTTTCAAAGCCAAGCATTTCGTAAAGTGCGTCGTAAAGAGGACGTAAATAGGGGTCAATTTTCTGAGTTAAATCACCAGGTAAGAAACCCAGCTTTTCTCCAGCTTCTACAGCAGGACGTACAAGTAAAATCCGCTGGATTTCGTTACGTTCTAGCATGTCTACGGCGGCAGCAACTGCTAAATAGGTTTTACCTGTACCAGCAGGGCCTACACCAAAAGAAATATCGCTTTGTAAAATACGTTGTACATAACGTTTTTGATTGGCACCACGTGGATTAATGCGGCCTTTTCGGGTCTGGAAATAGACATCAAGCGGCGCATCGTGTTCATCCATTTCGTCACCAACCAACTCGAAATTGCGCTCAGTTTGTGACGATTGAATGAGGAGGTGTAATAGATCAGCACTGATTTGCTGGGATACCTCAGACTCTTCGTAGAGTCGTTGCAATAATGCTTCGGCTCTCCCAACAGCATCTATTTCACCATCTATGTGAAAAACATCTCCACGATGAGTAATTTTGACATCTAAACGCTGTTCAATTTGCTTCAGGTGCCCATTATAGGCACCTAGAATGCTCTTTAAACGTTCCATTGAAATTTCAGGAAATGTTACGGTACGTCGAATCGCTGCAGTCAAGAGAAAACCTTTCAGTAGACTTTAGAATACCTCTACATTACGCCACGTCAGGTTCAAGATTCAAGAGCTCACCGTAAACAAAATTTAAAGTTTTAATTTCAGTAATCTCGATCTCTGCAAAACGGCCAACCCAAGTTGCATCACCAACGAAAGTGACTAGACGTGTATTGTCAGCAGTACCAATTAAAATATTAGGGTCTTGATCAGATACTTTTTCAATAAGTACACGTTCAATTTTACCTAACATGGCATCTGTTTTTTCAATACTAGACTGCTTAATGACTTTCTGAACTTGAGCTAAACGCTCTTTTTTAACTTGCTCAGGTGTGGTGTCTGGCAAGTCCGATGCAGGTGTACCTGGGCGTTTCGAATAAACAAAACTATACGAGTGATCGAAATCTAAATCTTTGATAAATTGCAATGTTTCTGCAAAATTTTCATCAGTTTCACCAGGGAAGCCAATAATAAAATCACTTGATAAATGCATGTCTGGACGAATTTTACGTAGCTTTGCAATTTTATCGATATAAACATCAATCGTGTGATTTCGCTTCATTGCCTGTAAAACGTCATTCGAACCACTTTGAACAGGTAAGTGTAAATGTGACACCATTTGAGGTAAATCTTCATAACACTGAATTAGCTCATCAGAGAACTCAAGTGGGTGCGATGTTGTATAACGTAAGCGTCCAATACCCGGAATTTCTGCAACGAGTCGTAACAATTCAGGGAAAGTACAGATGCCACCTTCGAAGGTTTCACCACGATAACCATTTACATTTTGACCAAGAAGCGAAATTTCACGGACACCTTTTTCAGCAAGGCCTGCAATTTCTGCAAGTACATCGTCTAAAGGTCGAGAAACTTCTTCACCGCGTGTATATGGAACTACACAGAAAGAACAGTATTTAGAACAGCCTTCCATAATAGAAACAAATGCTTTAAAGCCTTCTACGCGTGGTTCTGGTAAAAAGTCGAACTTTTCAATATCTGGGAAAGAAATATCAACGAGTTTGATTTTGTCTTTTTTAGGTTTTTCTACTTGAGCATTATGTTGATCAAGCATTTGTGGTAAACGGTGTAATGTTTGAGGGCCAAAAATCATGTCTACATAAGGCGCACGTTTTTGAATATTGTCGCCTTCTTGAGAGGCAACACATCCACCGACACCAATCACAAGATCTGGATTTTTGTCTTTTAGTTTGCGCCAGCGCCCTAATTCACTAAATACTTTTTCCTGTGCTTTTTCACGGATAGAACACGTATTCATGAGCAGGATGTCTGCTTCATTAGGGTTACTCGTTAAAATGTAACCGTGAGAGTCCCCTAAAAGGTCTGCCATACGGTGACTGTCATACTCATTCATCTGACACCCTTGAGTTTCAATATAAAGTTTTTTTATTGAAACATCAGTGGTGTGCGTTGGCTGGGTAACAGTGTTTTCTGAGGCAGCTTTGGCACCATTGGGAATGAAGGTTTGAACCGTCATGCAGGCTCCTAACAGATCGATCTAAAAAAGAATAAATTTGCCCAAAATGGGTCAAACCATTCATTATAGCAGTATTTGGACCGAACCGATAACAGTAAACCTTTAGAACGTGACACCGTTTTTTTTAAGTAAATTATGTGAATTTTAATGATGTTGAATCATAGAGTTACATAACACAACAAAAGAAAGCACGAAGACTAATTAAACTATGCTTTGAAGGTGAATAGTCAGGGTTTAACACATTTATGAGACCAAGTAGAAAGAGCTCATCAATCCATAGTCGTGTAATGAAAAATAAATATATGCATCGTAGCTGGTTAGGAGCTATGTGTTTACTTGGTTGTTCATTTACCTATGCTGCCGAAGAGCAGTTCAATGATGCGTTAAATGCTGCAAATAGTGGCAATACCGCTTTATTAGACCAATATCAGCTTGCTATGCAAAATGATGTATTGGGGTACTATCCAGAATATTGGAAACTCAATACCAATCTTGGCTTTCAACCTTCAGCTTCGATTGTAAGTTTTGCTCAACGTTATCCTCAATCAGCAATGGCTGAGAAATTAGCAGCCGATTATGTTGAAGAAAAAGTTAAACAAGCTGACTTCGCATCTGCACAACCTTTACTATCTTATGTCACCAATCCAGATCAAGCCGAAAACTGTGCATTGGCACAGGTGAGAGCCAAAACCGGTGATGCATTAGTTTTTGCTGAATATAAAGATGTATGGTTAGCCACCGAATCGCAACCTGAATCTTGTGTGGGTCTAGGACGCTTGATGTTATCTAGCCCATTAATGAGTCAGCAAGATAAGCAACAGCGCCTTTGGGTGCAGTTACGTTCTGGTTTAACAGGGCAGGCCCTTGCTACGGCGCAGACTTTAGGTATGAATCTGTCTTTGGCTCAGCTTAATCAAATTCAGGCTAACCCACTCAATTATTTGTGGAGTGCGCCTAAAACAAATGATACGGACTATGCTTATTTGATTTTTGCATTAGGTCGTTTGGCTAATAATGACTTACCTAATGCTTTTTCGAACGTACAACGTGTCGCTCAAGGTACACCAGAGAATATACAAAAGTATTTATATAGAACGGTCGCTTATATTGGTGGCACCACGGTCATGAAAAATAATTTCAATCGTGAAGTTCTTCAATATTTTGATGCAAGTTACGGTTACCCTCTAAGCCCTGAAGAGGCTGAAATTTATGCGCGTCAGGCAATTCGATTTGGTGCGTGGGAAAGTTTAATTCGTGCTATTGATGCTATGAGCGTGACACAAAAACAAGAAGATCGCTGGCAATATTGGCTTGCTCGTGCAACAGAACAGCGCAATGACAGTAATTCAAAAAATACTGCGCAACGTATTTATAAGAAATTAGCTGAAAGTGGCGATGACTATCACAACCTGTTAGCTAAAGATCGTTTGGGTGAACGTTATAATCACCAACCTTATGATGACCAGCCAACAGCAAGTGATTTAAGACGTTTAGATCAGAATGTTCACTTTAATCGTGCTTTTACTTTAAGACGTATTAATGCAAATCCAACTTATACCAATCGAGAATGGAACTGGGCCGTTCGACAAGCTTATCTTCAACATGATGATGGTGTGTTGTTAGCTGCTGCAAAGCGTGCTCATGATATGGGATGGTATGACCGTGCGATTTACGCAGCAGATCGTACAACAAATAAACATAATGATACGTATCGCTATGTGACCCCCCATAAGACTAATGTCGTAAGTCATAGTTACAATGCAGGAATTGATCCAGCGTGGGCTTATGGTTTAATGCGACAAGAAAGCCGATTTGTTACCTCTGCACGCTCTCACGTTGGAGCGGGTGGACTTATGCAAATTATGCCCGATACGGCAAAGTTGATTGCACGTCAAATGGGCGAAACCTATAATCCAGCGGCATTAAATGAAATGAATACCAATATTCGATATGGTACATTTTATTTGTCGATGATTCAGGGACAATTAAGCAATAATCCAGTTTTGGCAACGGCAGGTTATAATGCTGGACCTAATCGGGCAAGACGTTGGCAACCGGACTTTCAATCAATTTCGGCTGATCAATATACAGAGACAATTCCATTGTTAGAAACCAGAGACTATGTCAAGCATGTTATGACGAATGCAACACATTATGGTGTGATATTAGGGCAAGGGGCTCAATCATTATCACAACGTATGAAAGTCATTCCAATGCGTACATCGCCTTAAGTTTAGGTGGTTGATGATGGATCTTCTTTTAATTGGCATATTCAAGTTTTAATTAAATGAAATATAGATATTTGGAACTTCGTTCAATTTTGCAACTTGCATGGTGGCTTATCTGTGCAGGGGTAGGATTGATGAGTTCCGTTTTGCATGCCGAACCTGTTAATTTACAGGGATATGTTATGCACGTACAAATGACACCTGCCGCATGTGCGTTAGATCCCTCTAAACAAAAACAACGTAAATGTCTTGAAGGATATTCACTGACAATTACGGGCCTTATGCCAGAAACAAATCAGACTGATTGTTCAACAGAAAGTTCGGCAGCTCTTTCCCCATTGCAAGCCAAAGTGGTAGCTCGGGTCATGCCTGACAACAATGCGCGTGTACAGCTTTGGAAAAGTGTAGGGGGATGCGTTCCTATGAATGCAAGTCAATATTTCCGGACAGTCATTAACTTTGCTGAACGTTTAAAAATTCCAGCTAGCCTTACCAGCTCGACAAATGTTGAAATTCAACAGTCGGCCTTGAAACAGCAATTTACTCGTCTTAATCCGAGCTTGCCTCAAAATGGTATTCGTTTGACTTGTCAGTTATCACGTTCAGATGTTGTTTTAACGGAAGTGAAGGTGTGCTACACGGTAAAAGGCCAATATAAACAATGTGCAAATCATGTTGTATCGAATTGCCCTGGTGAAATCACGATTAAAGGTAGTTACTAAAGGTAACTATCATTTCTTAAAAAAATGCTGACCATACATTGAATCTATTTGTAAAGATTAATTTGTATTTTCTATCAGACTTTTGGTGAAAATGAGTCGCTTTTACATGCATCTGCCACATCTTTAGAGTACAATCTTTGCCGTTTATGATGATTTGGTTAGATGGAATTCCTATTTAGCCCGATTAAGGACACTCATTGGAGACAATTACATGAAGCAACCCGTTCGTGTTGCCGTGACTGGCGCTGCAGGTCAAATTGGTTACAGCTTATTATTCCGTATCGCAAGCGGTGAAATGTTAGGTAAAGATCAACCTGTTATTTTACAATTGCTTGAAGTTCCAGTTGAAAAAGCTCAACAAGCGCTTAAAGGCGTAATGATGGAACTTGATGACTGTGCTTTCCCTTTATTGGCTGGTATGATCGGGACTGATGATCCGAAAGTTGCATTTAAAGATGCTGACTACGCTTTATTGGTAGGTTCTCGTCCACGTGGTCCTGGTATGGAACGTGCTGACTTGTTAAAAGTTAACGGTGAAATTTTCATCGGTCAAGGTCAAGCATTAAACGAAGTTGCTAGTCGTGACGTTAAAGTATTAGTTGTAGGTAACCCTGCAAACACTAACGCTTACATCGCTATGAACTCTGCTCCAGATCTTCCAGCGAAAAACTTTACTGCTATGTTGCGTCTTGACCACAACCGTGCGTTGACTCAAGTTGCTCAAAAAGCTGGTGTTGCAGTTGCTGATATCGAACACTTAACAGTTTGGGGTAACCACTCTCCAACAATGTATGCTGACTACCGTTTTGCAACTGCAAATGGCGAAAGCTTAAAAGACAAAATCAACGATGCGGCATGGAACAAAGATGTGTTCCTTCCAACTGTTGGTAAACGTGGTGCTGCGATTATCGAAGCACGTGGTTTGTCTTCTGCTGCTTCTGCTGCTAACGCTGCAATTGACCATATGCGCGATTGGGCACTTGGCACAAACGGCAAATGGGTAACTATGGGTATTCCATCTGACGGTTCTTATGGTATTCCAGAAGGCGTTATGTTTGGTTTCCCTGTAACAACTGAGAATGGTGAATACAAAATCGTTCAAGGTTTAGAAATTGATGAATTCAGCCGTGAACGTATCAACTTCACTCTAAATGAGCTTGAAGAAGAACGTGCAGCAATTGCTGACATGTTGAAATAATTTATCTTTTTGATAAGTTAAAAAAAGCACTCTTTTTAGAGTGCTTTTTTATATTTAATCATTTGAAACAAAACACAAAAAACAACAAGAAAATATAAACATTATCATGCATATAAAAAGGTTTTATTGTTAGATTAGTTAATAGATGATTTAAAACAAGTTATAGGAGAATAACAATGTTTGAACAGCAACCTACTTTAGAGCTTTTATTTGATCAGCTGGGTTTAGATTCAGATGAAGCAAGCATCGAAAACTTTATCAAAACACATCAATTGCCTGCTGAACAGAAATTACATGAAGCCTCTTTTTGGTCAAAAGGTCAAAGTGATTTTTTAAAGAGCCATTGGGAAAAAGATGATGAATGGATTGTGGTAATTGACGAACTTAATGAACAACTACATGAAGATAGTGTGAAAAAATAAACGAATAAAACAAAGGCCTGTTTTATATTCAATATATAAAACAGGCCTAATTACATTATCTGTTTAATGTGTCTTTACTTTTAATTTATCCTTATACCATGGCTCATGACGTACAAGGTCAAATACAGGTTGGCCATGAAGCAATTCAAGATCACATGTAGACGTTGATAAATATTTAGTTAACCAATGGCGTGTCAATGCCGACTCTTGTCGAGCGGCTGACGCATAAGCCAAGAAGAAATAAATATCAGCATGTTCATGATGTGCTAATGGCTTCAAAATTTGTTGAGTAATCAACGCAAAACGTTTTTCTTTATTAAGTTCAAAATAAAGCATATACGCTTTGGCCAAGTGTAGAGACAAATTAAGATATAAGCTCAAAGGCATTTCTTCATATTCCATACGAGCTTGTTCAAGCAAAACAATCGCTTCTTGTAGAAAATGAAGTTGTTCTTGGCGAACACGACTTAATACGACAAGTTGCATGCGTAACTCGGCACGCTCCAAAGCAAGTTCAGGCGTATTTTCAGTCAAATAAAGTTGGTCTGTTTCACCAATTCGGTTCACAATTGTTTTGCTTTCAATAGACATACGCCATTACCTTCTTTAATCAATAGCTTTTATATCGGGTTCATTTACCAAATTTAAAGAGTAACCATTAAACCCAAATCGAATTTCCGCTACGAAGCCAGGCTGTGATAGAGAGTCTTTGTTGTTTTGAAGTTAATACTTCATGTAATAAATTGCTTTGAAATATTACAAGTCGATTTGGCTCTGGATTAACGATATGCCACTTCTCATTTTTATCTTGCAGTCGTAATTGACCACCCCAATCTTCTTGCCATTCTGGATGTAAATAATAAACGGTTGAGATAATGCGATCATTTTTTTGCTGAGGATTGTCTCGGTGTAAAGCATAAAACTCACCCAAACCATAACGGGCGAAATGAGCTTCCACTTCTTTAATTCCTAAATAGAATGCTTGATTTAGATTTTGTGAAAAAGAAGTTAAGGTTTCAATATGTTGCTGAGCAATAGGAAGTTGATCATTAATCCAGAGAATATGATCGCTACGGATATTACTCATCACGCCGTTTTGAATACCAGCTTCTCTAAATTCATCAATATGATGGCTACACTCGTTAGCGACTTGAGCGCGATATTGATCCGAATAGGCTTGATTAATAATCGCAAAGCCATGCGTATTTAAATCATCTAGAATTTGATCCAGATCCCATGAGTCCGGAAGCGGGTGAGAGAGCATATAACCTCGAGTAGATCGTAAAAATATCAAGCCGCTCTATTTTAGATGATCACAACCTTACGAAAGAATATTTTTTTCATGTTAAACTATTTGTTGAATTGAGGAATTAAAGTCAACATGAATTACCGTCACCATTTCCATGCGGGCAACTTTGCAGATGTTATGAAGCATGTGCTTTTGCTACAGCTTCTCAACCGTTTAAATGCTAAAGATAAACCTTATCGTTATATCGATACGCATGGAGGTGCAGGAAAATATGATTTATCTCTGGCGCCTGCACAAAAGTCTGGAGAGTTTCTTACAGGCATTCACCGTCTAGTTCAAATATCTGAAATGGAAAAGCGTCAGGCACCTGAAGCAATCCAACAATATTTGAAGTTGGTAGAACAGCTACGTTCTGAAGAAGGCAAAGGTAGTTATCCAGGTTCACCATGGTTTGCTTTACAAGGCATGCGTGAAATTGATAAAGCAACAATTTTTGAAATGCAACGTGATGTCTTTCAACAATTGCGACACAACATTTATGATAAACGTGCAGGTTTACATGAGCGTGATGCCTATGAAGGGTTGCTCGGCGTAATTCCGCCAAAAGAAAAACGTGGTTTGGTCATGATTGACCCACCTTACGAATTAGAACGTAAAGATTTTCCGCAATTAGTTGAACTGTTACAACAAGCTTATAAGAAATGGCCAACAGGCGTTTTTGCAGTTTGGTATCCAATTAAAGACCGAGCGATGATTGAACGTTTTGAAAAGAAAATGTTTAAAACAGGAATTCGCCGTCAGTTGGTCTGCGAAATTTGTGTATGGCCAGATGACACACCTGTAGGTTTAAATGGTTGTGGTCTATTAGTGATTAACCCACCTTGGCAGTTCTCTGAACAAGCTGACCAGGCTCTACAGTGGTTATTCCCGCATCTACGCATGCAAGAAACTGGTGGTCACGCTGCTGTTCGCTGGTTAGTAGGTGAGTAACAGTTAACTTAAATCAATGCACATGTTTGGAATAGAAAATAATGACAAATGCGCCTAAACCAGAGCAAGATTTAACTCATAATGAACATTCATTTGATGGGATTACATTCGAAGTGGTTGAAGAAGAGGATAATCCGGAAGGACAAAAAGTGAAGCGCCGAGGTATTTATCTTTGGCCTAACTTAATTACGACAGCCGCTTTGTTGTCTGGTTTCTATTCCATCATTGCAAGTATGAATGGGGATTTTACCCAAGCTATTTATGCCATTTTTATAGCAGCGCTTCTAGATGGTCTAGATGGCCGAGTTGCTCGCGCGATTGGTGCACAAAGTGCTTTTGGCGAGCAATATGATTCTCTTTCTGATTTATTAGCTTTTGGTGTGGCTCCGGCAATGCTGATGTATAGCTGGAGTTTGCATGATTTAGGCCGTATCGGGTTAGCATGTTGTTTTGTTTATACAGCATGTGCAGCTTTCCGTTTAGCACGTTTCAATGTACAAATTGGTGTTGTTGATAAGCGCTATTTTATTGGGATTGCAAGTCCACTCGCTGCCATTATCATTATTTCCCTTGTGTGGGTTGCTCGCGATTATCCTTTTATTTTTGATTTACGTGATATAGCGATTAAATCCATTAATGCTGTAATTATGGTTGTTGTGGGGTTGCTCATGATTTCCAATATTAAGTATTACTCTTTCAAACAAATGGACCGTAAACGCGTTCCCTTTGTAGTTATGTTGCCAGTAGTACTGATTTTTGCAGCAATCACTTATAATATTCCAATGGGCATTTTGACTGTTTCAATTCTCTATGCTCTTTCTGGTTTTGTTACGACACTATTTGCACGTAAGAGTAACGAAACAATAAAAACATAAAATAGAAGAGGTTCAGTATGCCTAAGTTGATAAGTCAAATTAATCAATTACAGCAGCTGGGCCTGAATGCTAAAGAGGGGGTTGTATATCAGCCTTCTCGCGGCTTTTTTAAAATAGTTTATCAAGGCTTAATTCTTCCAAATCTTCCTGCTCCACTGCGTTACTTTAATTACATTAGTCTAGTTGGGCAGCCACGAATTCCTCTTTGCTATAACGCTCACACCATTACGACTTCGGCAATTGATACTGCAACTGTGCTTGTAAGTAATAGCCAACATAGTGTGGGACATTTAAAAACTTATTCTATTCGGCGGCAGTGCCAGTTTGACTCAGAACAATACAAGTTTGATAAAACAGACTTGATTGAGTGGAAAATCCCAAAGATCCATCTTCAGAGATTAGACCTAGAAATGGGTTGTAATCTTATTATTCATATTTCAGAAAATATCTCCAATAATTCTGCATTGCAGTGGGGTGTTTCTGACTATTGGTCAACACTATGTTTATGTGAAGGTGAAGTTTTTTATAAAGGGCAAAAGTATCAAGTTGAAGGGTTGGGACGATTTAAACACGCAAGAGCCCTACATTTACCATTCTTATCTTTATGTTTCTACACATGCCAAATTATCAATTTAAATGAAACGACTCAGCTTGCATTTTCACAAATAAGAAATCAGTGGAATATCATCTTATGTTCAAGATTAGATATTCAAGAATTTGGGAAGCCTGTTGAGAGCTTTACTGAAGATGTAAATTTACATATCCATCGCGTTTATCCAAAAGTTAGAACACCGAACGGTAAAGAGATGTATTTACCCAGAGAATTTTCTTGGCAGTGTAAAAAAAATGGAAAAATTATTTTTGAACTCTATGCACAAAGCCGTGGTGACTACAAGTTTGGATTAGCTGCTGGATATGTAGGAAGCTTTCAATACCAATTAAGTTGGAATGAACAATGTCTGCAAGGTGAGGGTGGATATTGTGAATATATTGATTGTCGCCCACTTAGGTGGCAGGAAAAGAATCAAGACGAGAAAATTTTAGATAAATTGATGCTTTTACAGCCATGTTTATATAAAAAATGATTATTTTTAGCATTTTTGGTTAAAAAGAGAACTGTCATTTCACAAATATCAAAAAAGGTATTGCAAAGGGATGTTAATGGTCTATAATGCACATCCATCGGCGGTGATGCAGATAAGAACTTGTTGAAAAACAGTTACTTGGAATTAGATTGGTTACTTTAAGTGATGAATTTGATGAGAAGTTGGTTTTGAGATTAAGTTTTAAAAATATCGAAATTACCTGTTGACTTTTAAGAGATTAAGAGTAATATAGCCGACCTAGCTTGCTGGTGACGAACCAGGAAGAAGATCATTAAGAGAATTGAAGAACAACTTGTGTGGATTTTTACTGATTGATTGATCGAAATATTATCATTGATTGATTGGTTTAAATTACTCGAAGTTTATTTGAGCGAAATTTAAGTCAGAAAATTGATGAGCCAGAATTGGCACCTTGTCTTTAATAAGGTGCAAAATGATTTTTAACTGAAGAGTTTGATCATGGCTCAGATTGAACGCTGGCGGCAGGCTTAACACATGCAAGTCGAGCGGGGTGATGGTGCTTGCACTATCACTTAGCGGCGGACGGGTGAGTAATGCTTAGGAATCTGCCTATTAGTGGGGGACAACATTTCGAAAGGAATGCTAATACCGCATACGTCCTACGGGAGAAAGCAGGGGATCTTCGGACCTTGCGCTAATAGATGAGCCTAAGTCGGATTAGCTAGTTGGTGGGGTAAAGGCCTACCAAGGCGACGATCTGTAGCGGGTCTGAGAGGATGATCCGCCACACTGGGACTGAGACACGGCCCAGACTCCTACGGGAGGCAGCAGTGGGGAATATTGGACAATGGGCGGAAGCCTGATCCAGCCATGCCGCGTGTGTGAAGAAGGCCTTATGGTTGTAAAGCACTTTAAGCGAGGAGGAGGCTACTCTAGTTAATACCTAGGGATAGTGGACGTTACTCGCAGAATAAGCACCGGCTAACTCTGTGCCAGCAGCCGCGGTAATACAGAGGGTGCAAGCGTTAATCGGATTTACTGGGCGTAAAGCGCGCGTAGGCGGCTAATTAAGTCAAATGTGAAATCCCCGAGCTTAACTTGGGAATTGCATTCGATACTGGTTAGCTAGAGTGTGGGAGAGGATGGTAGAATTCCAGGTGTAGCGGTGAAATGCGTAGAGATCTGGAGGAATACCGATGGCGAAGGCAGCCATCTGGCCTAACACTGACGCTGAGGTGCGAAAGCATGGGGAGCAAACAGGATTAGATACCCTGGTAGTCCATGCCGTAAACGATGTCTACTAGCCGTTGGGGCCTTTGAGGCTTTAGTGGCGCAGCTAACGCGATAAGTAGACCGCCTGGGGAGTACGGTCGCAAGACTAAAACTCAAATGAATTGACGGGGGCCCGCACAAGCGGTGGAGCATGTGGTTTAATTCGATGCAACGCGAAGAACCTTACCTGGCCTTGACATAGTAAGAACTTTCCAGAGATGGATTGGTGCCTTCGGGAACTTACATACAGGTGCTGCATGGCTGTCGTCAGCTCGTGTCGTGAGATGTTGGGTTAAGTCCCGCAACGAGCGCAACCCTTTTCCTTATTTGCCAGCGAGTAATGTCGGGAACTTTAAGGATACTGCCAGTGACAAACTGGAGGAAGGCGGGGACGACGTCAAGTCATCATGGCCCTTACGGCCAGGGCTACACACGTGCTACAATGGTCGGTACAAAGGGTTGCTACCTAGCGATAGGATGCTAATCTCAAAAAGCCGATCGTAGTCCGGATTGGAGTCTGCAACTCGACTCCATGAAGTCGGAATCGCTAGTAATCGCGGATCAGAATGCCGCGGTGAATACGTTCCCGGGCCTTGTACACACCGCCCGTCACACCATGGGAGTTTGTTGCACCAGAAGTAGCTAGCCTAACTGCAAAGAGGGCGGTTACCACGGTGTGGCCGATGACTGGGGTGAAGTCGTAACAAGGTAGCCGTAGGGGAACCTGCGGCTGGATCACCTCCTTAACGAAAGATTGACGATTGGTAAGAATCCACAACAAGTTGTTCTTCATAGATGTATCTGAGGGTCTGTAGCTCAGTTGGTTAGAGCACACGCTTGATAAGCGTGGGGTCACAAGTTCAAGTCTTGTCAGACCCACCATGACTTTGACTGGTTGAAGTTATAGATAAAAGATACATGACTGATGATGTAAGCTGGGGACTTAGCTTAGTTGGTAGAGCGCCTGCTTTGCACGCAGGAGGTCAGGAGTTCGACTCTCCTAGTCTCCACCAGAACTTAAGAGAAGTTCGGATTACAGAAATTAGTAAATAGAGATTTAGATCTTGGTTTATTAACTTCTGTGATTTAAGTATCACGGTATTAAGCATGACCTGACGAAGGCGTGTTTATTCATTAACAGATTGGCAAAATTGAGTCTGAAATAAATTGTTCACTCAAGAGTTTAGATTAAGCAATTAATCTAGATGAATTGAGAACTAGCAAATTAACTGAATCAAGCGTTTTGGTATATGAATTTAGATTGAAGCTGTACAGTGTTTAAGTACACGGACAACAGATAGTAGCGATGAAGAATCGCACGGACAACACTCACTTGTAAGTGTTGACGACTGTTTGGGGTTGTATAGTCAAGTAATTAAGTGCATGTGGTGGATGCCTTGGCAGTCAGAGGCGATGAAAGACGTAATAGCCTGCGATAAGCTCCGGGGAGGCGGCAAATATCCTTTGATCCGGAGATTTCTGAATGGGGGAACCCACCTACTTTAAGGTAGGTATTGCAACATGAATACATAGTGTTGCAAGGCGAACGAGGGGAAGTGAAACATCTCAGTACCCTTAGGAAAAGAAATCAATTGAGATTCCCTTAGTAGCGGCGAGCGAACGGGGATCAGCCCATTAAGTTATGTGTGTTTTAGTGGAACGCTCTGGGAAGTGCGAACGTAGAGGGTGATATTCCCGTACACGAAAGGGCACACATAATGATGACGAGTAGGGCGAGGCACGTGAAACCTTGTCTGAATATGGGGGGACCATCCTCCAAGGCTAAATACTCCTGACTGACCGATAGTGAACCAGTACCGTGAGGGAAAGGCGAAAAGAACCCCTGTGAGGGGAGTGAAATAGATCCTGAAACCGCATGCATACAAGCAGTGGGAGCCGACTTGTTCGGTGACTGCGTACCTTTTGTATAATGGGTCAGCGACTTATATTCAGTAGCGAGGTTAACCGTATAGGGGAGCCGTAGAGAAATCGAGTCTTAATAGGGCGTTTAGTTGCTGGGTATAGACCCGAAACCAGGCGATCTATCCATGAGCAGGTTGAAGGTTGGGTAACACTAACTGGAGGACCGAACCCACTGTCGTTGAAAAGCCAGGGGATGACTTGTGGATAGGGGTGAAAGGCTAATCAAGCCTGGTGATAGCTGGTTCTCCCCGAAAGCTATTTAGGTAGCGCCTCGGACGAATACCATAGGGGGTAGAGCACTGTTTCGGCTAGGGGGTCATCCCGACTTACCAAACCGATGCAAACTCCGAATACCTATGAGTACTATCCGGGAGACAGACTGCGGGTGCTAACGTCCGTAGTCAAGAGGAAAACAATCCAGACCGCCAGCTAAGGCCCCAAAATCATAGTTAAGTGGGAAACGATGTGGGAAGGCATAGACAGCTAGGAGGTTGGCTTAGAAGCAGCCACCCTTTAAAGAAAGCGTAATAGCTCACTAGTCGAGTCGGCCTGCGCGGAAGATGTAACGGGGCTAAAACTATGTGCCGAAGCTGCGGATTTGACTTTTAGTCAAGTGGTAGGGGAGCGTTCTGTAAGCCGATGAAGGTGTATTGAGAAGTATGCTGGAGGTATCAGAAGTGCGAATGCTGACGTGAGTAACGACAAAACGGGTGAAAAACCCGTTCGCCGAAAGACCAAGGGTTCCAGTCCAACGTTAATCGGGGCTGGGTGAGTCGACCCCTAAGGCGAGGCCGAAAGGCGTAGTCGATGGGAAATTGGTTAATATTCCAATACTTCTGTGTAATGCGATGAGAGGACGGAGAAGGTTAAGTCAGCCTGGCGTTGGTTGTCCAGGTGGAAGGAAGTAGGCATGCATCTTAGGCAAATCCGGGGTGCTCTATGCTGAGATCTGATAGCAAGCTGTACTTGTACAGCGAAGTGGCTGATACCATGCTTCCAGGAAAAGTCTCTAAGCTTCAGTTACACAGGAATCGTACCCGAAACCGACACAGGTGGTCAGGTCGAGTAGACCAAGGCGCTTGAGAGAACTCTGCTGAAGGAACTAGGCAAAATGGTACCGTAACTTCGGGAGAAGGTACGCTGCTGACGGTGATGACCCTTGCGGTCTGAGCTATTGGCAGCCACAGAAACCAGGCCGCTGCAACTGTTTATTAAAAACATAGCACTCTGCAAACACGAAAGTGGACGTATAGGGTGTGATGCCTGCCCGGTGCTGGAAGGTTAATTGATGGGGTTAGCGTAAGCGAAGCTCTTGATCGAAGCCCCAGTAAACGGCGGCCGTAACTATAACGGTCCTAAGGTAGCGAAATTCCTTGTCGGGTAAGTTCCGACCTGCACGAATGGCATAATGATGGCGGCGCTGTCTCCAGCAGAGGCTCAGTGAAATCGAAATCGCTGTGAAGATGCAGTGTACCCGCGGCTAGACGGAAAGACCCCGTGAACCTTTACTGCAGCTTGACATTGAACTTTGACCTTACTTGTGTAGGATAGGTGGGAGGCTTTGAAGTTGGAACGCTAGTTCCAATGGAGCCGTCCTTGAAATACCACCCTGGTAATGTTGAGGTTCTAACTCTGCCCCGTAATCCGGGGCGAGGACCATGTCTGGTGGGTAGTTTGACTGGGGCGGTCTCCTCCTAAAGAGTAACGGAGGAGTACGAAGGTGCGCTCAGCGTGGTCGGAAATCACGCGTAGAGTATAAAGGCAAAAGCGCGCTTAACTGCGAGACCCACAAGTCGAGCAGGTACGAAAGTAGGTCTTAGTGATCCGGTGGTTCTGTATGGAAGGGCCATCGCTCAACGGATAAAAGGTACTCTGGGGATAACAGGCTGATACCGCCCAAGAGTTCATATCGACGGCGGTGTTTGGCACCTCGATGTCGGCTCATCTCATCCTGGGGCTGAAGCAGGTCCCAAGGGTATGGCTGTTCGCCATTTAAAGAGGTACGCGAGCTGGGTTTAGAACGTCGTGAGACAGTTCGGTCCCTATCTACCGTGGGCGCTGGAAATTTGAGAGGATCTGCTCCTAGTACGAGAGGACCAGAGTGGACGAACCTCTGGTGTACCGGTTGTGACGCCAGTCGCATCGCCGGGTAGCTATGTTCGGAAGGGATAACCGCTGAAAGCATCTAAGCGGGAAGCCTACCTCAAGATAAGATTTCCCTAGGACTTTATGTCCTCTAAAGAGCCGTTCGAGACTAGGACGTTGATAGGTTGGATGTGGAAGCATAGTGATATGTGAAGCTGACCAATACTAATTGCTCGTGAGGCTTGACTATACAACACCCAAGCAGTTGTATATAAAGCATCAATCGATTCATTAATATGCAAAGCAACTTGATTTAGTTATACGCTTAGCTAAAATGAACAAATAAAGTAAGATTCAATCAGCCCATCTGTAAAGATTTGGAAAACGCATCGGCACATTAAGACCAATGCAAGTATCCATACCAGTTGTGCTGGCGACCATAGCAAGAGTGAACCACCTGATCCCTTCCCGAACTCAGAAGTGAAACCTCTTAGCGCTGATGGTAGTGTGGGGTTTCCCATGTGAGAGTAAGTCATCGCCAGCTCATTATTCTAACACCCCGGTCTCGAAAGAAACCGGGGTGTTTCTTTATGCATGAATTGAATCAGATTGTTTAATTTAGATGCAATAAGACCCATAAAAAAGGACTCTATATGAGTCCTTTTTATATAAAGAAATTTCGAGCCCGTTCTAAGTTAGAAATGGCTGCAAGACCGACATCTTCTAAATCAATATTAAGTAGCTCGATTACATTTTTATATGGAAACTTATTCTTTAAACTGGAAAAGTAAATAGGATGAAAATTATAAAGAGTAAGAACAATGAAATATCAAGGAAGTTGTCATTGTGGTCAGGTAAAGTTTGTCGCAGAAGGTGAGCTAACAGAAGCCTTATCTTGTAATTGCTCGATCTGCCAAAAGAAAGGGTCTTTACTTTGGTTCCTACCCACTAATCAAGTTACAGTTACTTTAAATTCTCCTGATATTTTAGCGAATTACACTTTTAACAAGCATGTGATTAATCATCATTTCTGTAAAAATTGCGGTATTCATCCCTATGCTCAAGGTATAGATCCCCAAGGTAATTCTATATTGGCGATTAATGTTCGATGTATAGATGACATTGACTTAGATAAAATAAAAATAAATTATTTTGATGGACGTTCAGTTTAATAATTATAAGGATTTATTCAATGACAACTAAAAAACAATTAACTCCAACACAATTAGATTCACTGCTTGAACTATTAAAGAAGAGATTTGAAAAGAACACACATCGCCATAAAGAAATTGATTGGACAAATGTCCGAGCTAAATTATTAGAATCGCCTGAAAAATTATGGTCATTGCAAGAAATGGAAAATACTGGAGGAGAGCCTGACGTTGTCTCTTCTGATCAACAGAAGGATGAATATTTATTTGTCGATTGCTCTCCTGAGAGTCCAAAAGGCCGTAGAAGTCTTTGTTATGATCGAGAGGCTTTGGAGGCTAGAAAAGATCATCCTCCAAAAAATAGTGCAATCGATGTGGCTAAAGAAATGGGAGCTGAGCTTCTCACAGAAGAGCAGTACCATGAATTGCAAAAGTTAGGGGAATTTGATCTTAAAACATCAAGTTGGCTCAAAACCCCAGATGCGATTCGGCGGTTAGATGGAGCTATTTTTGCTGACCGACGTTATGGTCGGGTATTCATTTATCATAATGGAGCACAGTCTTATTATGCTGTTCGTGGTTTTCGTTGCTGCTTAAGAGTATAGGCGTTGTACATAAATAAAAATAATTCTGTTTGATGTTTTATGCCAAGAAAATGGAGATTCTTGCAACTTTTGATTGACTGTAAACATGACAAGATATGTTTAGGAATTAAATAAAAACATAAGGACATTTTTAAACATGCAACTCAACCCAATTTACTATAATGAACAACACATTGCTTTTGCTGATAATGTTCGCCGATTTGTACAAAAAGAAATGGCACCTTTTGTGAATGAATGGGATGAGGCTGAGACATTTCCTAGAGAGCTTTATAGAAAGGCTGCTGAAATTGGCCTATTAGGGCTAGGTTTTTCTGAAGAATATGGTGGTATTCCTGATGCAGATCCGTTCTATTCATTACTGGCTGGTATTGAAATGGCAAAGGCGGGTTCTGGGGGGGTACATACCTCACTTATGGTGCACACAATTGGCGCCCCTCCCATTCAGCACTTTGGAAGTGAGGAGTTAAAGGCTAGAGTCCTGCCAGGTATTATTTCCGGTGAAAAAATTTCTGCTTTAGCTATTACAGAACCTAGTGGTGGCTCGGATGTCGCTGCATTACAGGCTAAAGCTGTTCGTGATGGTGATTACTATATTGTCTCGGGTGAGAAAACGTTTATCACATCGGGAATTCGTGCAGATTACTATACAGTTGCAGTGCGTACAGACCCAACTAAAACAGGTGCAGAAGGTATTTCAATGTTGCTCGTTGATGCGCACAATGAAGGAATTACTAAAACACCTTTAAAGAAAATGGGATGGTGGGCTTCTGATACAGCTCATTTGCATTTTGATCAAGTACGAGTACCTACATCAAATTTACTTGGCAAAGAAAATGCCGGTTTTAAAGTTATTATGAATAACTTTAATATGGAGCGGTTCTTCTTGGGAGTAGTGGCTTATGGGTATGCATTAGTCTGTTACGAAGAAGCTTTAGAGTGGGCGCAACAACGGAAAACTTTTGGTAAGCGATTAATTGATCATCAAGTGGTTCGTCATAAATTGGTAGATATGGCAACACAATTGACCTCAACACGGGCATTGCTTGAAGAAACTGCATGGAAAATGACTCAGCCGAAGTTACAAGGACCTGAGTTAGTAGCTCAAATTTCGATGCTGAAAAATGTTGCGACTCGCGCTATGCAATTTTGTGCTGATGCAGCTGTGCAAACATTAGGTGGCATGGGCTTTATGCGAGGTACCAAGTCGGAACGTATTTACCGTGAGGTGAAGGTCAATATGATTGGTGGCGGTGCTGAAGAAATTATGAAAGATTTGATTAGTAAGCAGTTAGGTTATTAATTTTAGAGTAGGTTTTGCTTGTATAAACCATCTCATTCAGAGTTTACTGAGATGGTTCTATCCATTTCTCATTTAAAATTGCCCAACGTTCATGATCTTTCCATGTTTTTCCTCCAATTCGAAGATATTGCCGAGAAAAACCTTCTTTAATGAAACCAGCGTGGGCCACTAATTGAATAGAGGCAATATTGTCAGGTTGTATATTCGCTTCTAACCTATGTAAATTTAAATTTTTGAATGCTTCATTGAGTAATAATTTGAGGCCTTGCGTCATATAGCCATGACCTTGATAGGGATGAAATGCTTCATAACCTAAATAGGCTGAATGAAAGTGACCGCGTATAATATTTGAAATATTAAATGTTCCAGCAATTGAATGGCTATGGATTAAGCAGACAAAATAGCGATGCTCTTGTTCTAAATATGTTTGAAAGTCAGCTGGTGGATATGTCCACGGTTGATGTAATTGAACACTACGTGCATAAGCTTCTTTAATTTCTGCAAGGTCATTTTTCTTGGGTTTACGTAAATAGACTAGACTCATTTTAATGTCATCTCCCAGACCATTTCGGTTAACTCATCAATTTTGACTTTACCCTCAGCTTTATACCAAGTTACGGTCCACGAAATTGCACCCCCAACTAATCTTCGCCAAATAAAGGCATCATGCTTTATCTTGTCTTGAATACGTAATTTTTCAATCACATCTAACCAGATTTGCTCATATTCATTACGCATTTTTAAAAGATAATCTTGTTTTTCTTTTGATAGGGCAAACCACTCATAAACCAAAACAGCCATTGCTGCACCTGTATCTCCAGTAATTGAAATGAGTTCAGATTTAATAAGAGCACGGAGTTGTTGTTCTGGATCGGTAGATTGAGCTGCCGCATCTTGTAAACGAGCAAGATTGTAAATAATGGTTTCCTCCATCACGTGAGCGAGGATGTCATCTTTACTTTTAAAGTGGTGGAATAAGCTTCCCGACTGGATTCCAATAAATTGAGCAAGTTCGCGTACGGTGGTTTTATCATAGCCTTGCTTGTGAAATAAATAGGCCGCCCCTCGTAATAAACGACCACGTGGGCTATCGTCAAAGCAAGAGATATTTGGAATCTGTTCAATTGAAGTAGCAATCATGCGAAAGCCGAATCCTTTATATAAAAAATACTTAACAGAAAAGTTTGCCAAATCTCATCATGTTTTAGCTGAGCTGTCGAGTTTGGCAGTTTTGGTCAATTTCACAATAACATTTTGCTCTTTACAAACCAAGCGCTTGCTTGGTAATGTTGAGTGTAATTTTTAAACAAAATAATGAGAAATAAGATGGCAAGTAATCAACAGGATGATGAGCGTGTCGTGAAAATAGGTTGTGCTTCAGGATTTTGGGGAGACACCAATACTGCCGCTTTCCAATTAATACATCTAACCGATATTAATTATTTGGTTTTTGATTATTTGTCAGAGATCACCATGTCGATTATGGCAAAAGCGAAGATGGTGGAACCAAAACATGGTTACGCTTTAGATTTTGTCAGCCGAGTGATGGCACCTCTACTTAAAAAAATTGCAGAGAAAAAGATTAAGGTGATTAGTAATGCTGGTGGTGTTAATCCATTGGCGTGTCGAGATGCCTTGCAAAAAATAATTAAAGAATATGGTCTAGATCTGAAAGTTGCCGTGGTTTTAGGCGATGATCTTTTAGCGCAGCATGAACAACTCAAACAGCAAAATATTCAGGAAATGTTTAGCGGTGAAGCTTTGCCAGAACAGGTGGCAAGCAGTAATGCTTATTTAGGTGCGGTGGCTATTCGCGATGCTTTAAATTTAGGCGCAGATATTGTGATTACTGGTCGAGTAGTTGATTCGGCAGTGGTGCTTGCCCCTTTACTTCATGAATATCAATGGTCTTTAGATGACTACGATAAGTTGGCACAAGGTTCCTTGGCAGGTCATGTCATTGAATGTGGTGCGCAATGTACAGGCGGTAATTTTACCGATTGGCAATTGGTACAAGGCTTCGACAACATGGGGTTTCCAGTGGTTGAAGTGAGTGAAGATGGTTCATTCGTTGTGACCAAACCACAAGGGACAGGTGGTCTGGTTTCTACCGCCACGGTTGCTGAGCAAATTGTGTATGAAATTGGCAATCCTCAAGCATATTTACTACCCGATGTAATTGCTGATTTTAGTCAGGTGCATTTAGAACAAGTCGGGGAGCATCGAGTTCGTGTGACGGGTGCAAAAGGACAAGCACCGACTACACAATATAAAGTCAGTGCGACTTATCCAGATGGTTATCGGGTTTTAGTCAGTTTCCTCATAGCAGGCCGTGAAGCACCACAAAAAGCACAAGTCATTACCGATGCGATTTTGACTAAGTGCGAACGTGTTTTAGCAATGCGTTCGGTGCCGCCATTTAGTGAAAAGTCGGTTGAAATCTTAGGTATTGAAAGTACTTATGGAGCACATGCTCAGGCTTTAAATAGTCGTGAAGTTGTGGTCAAAATAGCTGTAAAACACATGTTTAAAGAGGCATGTATGTTCTTTGCATCTGAAATTGCTCAGGCCTCTACAGGCATGGCTCCAGCCTTAGCAGGAATTGTTGGAGGTCGACCAAAAGCATCTCCAGTGATTAAATTATTTTCATTTTTAATTGATAAAAATCAGATCAATGTCGAAATCGATTTTGATGGGAGCCGCTATCTGGTTGAGATTCCTCGGGACACTTCTACAGAGCAATTCAATACTTTAGCAGCGGGTGAAAGTGCTGTTTATCAAGGGAATGAAATTGAAGTTCCTTTGATTGAAATTGCGCATGCCCGCAGTGGTGATAAAGGCAATCATAGCAATATCGGTGTGATTGCGCGTAAAGCAGAATATTTACCATGGATTCGTGCAGCACTGACTGAACAGACGGTTGCAAGTTATATGCAGCATGTCTTGGATGCAGAGAAAGGGCGAGTAATTCGTTATGAGTTACCGGGTTTAAATGCACTGAATTTTATGTTGGAGAATGCCTTGGGCGGCGGCGGTGTTGCAAGCTTACGTATCGACCCACAAGGTAAAGCATTTGCACAACAATTATTGGATATGCCTGTAAAAGTTCCGGCACATCTTTTAGAAAAATAAAATGAATGGATGAAACAAAGATGAGTTATCAATCAATTTTTAGACCAGATGCTTTTGCTAATAAAGTCATTATTGTGACAGGTGGAGGCTCAGGAATTGGTCGTTGTACTGCACATGAGCTTGCTGCTCTTGGTGCTCAAGTGGTGATTACAGGACGCAAAATTGAGAAATTAGAGAAAGTAAGCCAAGAAATTATAGAAGATGGTGGTCAGATTCATTTCATTGTTTGTGATAACCGTGAAGAAGAACAAGTGAAAAATATGATTGCCGAAGTGATAGAGAAATTTGGCAAGCTCGATGGTCTTGTAAATAATGCGGGTGGTCAGTTTCCATCAGCTTTAGAGAATATCTCAGCAAATGGTTTCGATGCAGTCGTGCGTAATAATTTACACGCAACTTTCTATTTAATGCGTGAAGCTTATAACCAATGGATGGCAAAACATGGTGGCAGTATTGTCAATATGACTGCTGATATGTGGGGCGGCATGCCGGGGATGGGACATTCAGGGGCGGCGCGTTCAGGGGTTGATAACTTAACTAAAACAGCATCGGTTGAGTGGGGCAAATCTGGCGTTCGTGTAAATGCGGTTGCACCAGGATGGATTGTGTCATCCGGTATGGATAATTATAGCGGGGATTTTGCCAAAGTAATTATTCCAAGTCTTGCTGGCAATGTACCGCTAAAACGTATGGGAACAGAGTCGGAAGTCTCATCGGCGATTTGTTATTTACTATCTGATGCTGCAGCTTTTGTTTCTGGTGTGACGTTACGTATTGATGGTGCTGCATCACAAGGGACACGCATGTATCCACTAGCTGAGGCGACAAATAGTCAGTCTTATAATGGTTTCCATCGCGCGTTTATTCCTGAAATTTTTCAGAAAAAAACTGAGGCTGAGGAGGAATAACAGTGACTATTCTCCAATCCGAAATTGCTGTTGGTAGTGAACAGTATCAAAAGAATAAAGAGGCATTGCTTACTCAACTGAGTGAAGTCCGTGCAATTCAGCAAAAAAGCATTGATAAATCATATGTTGCCAAACCGAAATTCGATAAAAAGGGCAAGATTCTGCCGCATGAGCGGGTGCGGTTATTGCTCGATGCTGATTCGCCTTTTATCGAACTATGCGGTTTGGTTGGCTACAACATGCATGATGATAAGGATGGCTCCGAAGCTGGTGGTAGTGTAATTGCTGGGATTGGTTTTGTCAGTGGTGTGCGTTGTTTAGTCTCTGCAAGTAATAGTGCAATTAAAGGTGGGACTATGTCACCCATGGGTGTGCAGAAAACCTTACGTCTACAAAAAATTGCCTTAGAACAAAAACTCCCGCTGATTACGCTGACCGAAAGTGGTGGCGCTAATCTTAATTATGCTGCTGAAGTATTTACCTATGGCGGTATGACTTTTGCCAATCAGGCACGTCTTTCAGCGGCAGGTATTCCACAGCTTGCAGTTGTTCATGGTAATGCAACAGCAGGAGGAGCTTATCAACCCGGTCTTTCCGATTATGTCATTGCTGTACGCAAACAAACCGAAATGCTTCTTGCAGGTCCACCTTTACTTTTAGCTGCGACTGGTGAAGTAGCAACAGCTGAAGAGTTGGGCGGAGCAGAAATGCATTCGCAGGTTGCCGGAACAGCAGAATATTTAGCAGAAAATGACGCTGATGGTATTCGACTTGCACGTGAAATTTTTGAACATCTGAACTGGAAAGAGCAAATCAAACCAGTTGAAACGATTTATAAAGAACCTCGTTACGATGCCGATGAACTGTTGGGTGTGATTCCAAATGACCCTAAACAACCATTTAACATGAAAGAAGTGGTTGCGCGCATTATTGACGATTCAGATTTTCTAGAATTTAAACAGGAATATGATGATTTAACGGTATGTGGCTGGGCAAAAATTGGAGGCTTGCATATTGGCATTATCACCAATAATGGTCCGATTACCCCTCAAGGAGCAGCGAAAGCAGCTCAGTTTATACACCTGTGTGAACAGACCAAACGTCCATTATTGTTCTTGCATAACACCACAGGTTTTATGGTAGGAACCGATGCCGAGCAAAATGGCATTATCAAGCATGGCTCGAAACTGATTCAAGCTGTTGCGAATTGTTCTGTACCTAAAATTTCGATTGTTGTGGCAGGCTCATATGGTGCAGGTAACTACGCAATGTGTGGTCGGAGTTTATCGCCAGACTTTATTTTTGCATGGCCAAATTCGCATGTTGCTGTAATGGGCGCTGCACAAGCTGGAAAGGTATTACGCATTGTGGCTGAAGGAAAGCAAAAAGCTTCTGGTCAGGAGCCTAATCCGCAAATGCTCGATTTTCTTGAGCAAAGTACGGCCATGAAGTTAGAGCAGCAATCTACCGCGCTTTTCAATACAGCTATGCTACATGACGACGGCATTATTGACCCGCGAGATACTCGAAAATTATTAATTTTCCTTTTACAAACCATTTATGAAGCACAGCAACGAGAGCTAAATCCAACTCGTTTTGGTGTGTCCCGTTTTTAATCAACCTTTACCGCAATTAAAAAAATTAATAGGAATAACATCATGAAATTTACTGCCGAACATGAAGCATTGCGCCGCACAGCTCGTCAATTTGTTCAAAATGAGCTGAATCCATATATTCCAGAATGGGAAGCTGCGGGGCAGTTCCCAATCCACGATGTATTTAAAAAAATGGGTGATCTTGGTTTATTAGGAATTTGTAAGCCTGAGGAAAATGGTGGTTTGGCATTAGATTATTCGTATAACCTTGTAGTTGCAGAAGAAATTGGATATGCCGCTTGTGGCGGGGTACCTTTGGCGATTGGTGTGCAAACCGATATGGCAACACCTGCTTTGGCGCGGTTTGGTAGCAAAGAATTACGTGATGAATTTTTAACACCAGCGATTGCTGGGGAATATGTGGCATCGATTGCAGTATCAGAAGTACATGCTGGTTCGGATGTTGCTGCTATTAAAACGACTGCTAAAAAAGATGGCGATGACTATGTCATTAACGGCAGCAAAATGTGGATTACAAACTCATTGCAGGCCGACTTCTTTTGTCTTTTAGCCAATACGTCTGATGATAAACCACACATTAATAAGTCGATGATTATCGTACCTGCAAAAACCAAAGGGATTAGTTTTTCAGAGCCACTTAATAAATTAGGGATGCGTTCAACGACCACAGCGCAGGTTTATTTAGACAATGTACGTGTACCACAGCGTAACTTAGTGGGTGTCGAAGGCATGGGCTTCATGATGCAAATGATGCAATTTCAGGAAGAGCGCCTATGGGCTTGTGCCAATGCGATTGGTGGGTTGGAAAATTTAATCCAAAAGACCATCGACTATACAAAAGAGCGGACCACTTTTGGTCAACCCCTCATTAATAACCAATATATCCATTTTCGTTTTGCCGAACTCATGACCGAAGTGGAAGCGCTTAAAGCCTTAACCTATCAAGCGTGTGAACAGCATATTGCTGGTGAAGATGTGACCAAGCTGGCATCTATGGCAAAACTTAAAGCTGGACGTTTAACTCGTGAAGTTGCCGATAGTTGTCTGCAATACTGGGGTGGCAACGGCTTTATGTGGGATAACCCTGCATCACAGCTGTATCGTGATGGCCGTTTAGGCTCTATTGGCGGTGGGGCAGATGAGATTATGTTGGGGATTATCTGCAAACTTATGGATATCTTGCCAAAAAAACAAAAATAAGGAATCAGCCATGACACTTTCAGCATCTCTACAAGTTTTAGATATTGATGACAGCATTCAATTAGAACAAGACGGCAATATTTTATATCTCTGGTTAAATCGACCGGAGAGCCGTAATGCCATGAACTTGAAGATGGTCAATGCCATTCAACAAGTCTTTAATGCCATTCGCGATGACCTTTCAATTCGTGCGGTAATTATCCGTGGGGAAGGCGGAACCTTTTGTGCAGGTGGTGATATTAAAGATATGACTGCTTTACGCGTTGAAGCAACTAACGTTGGTAGCCTGCAACCTTATACTGATTTTAACCGCCGTTTTGGTGCCATGCTTGAGCAAGTTGAAGCTGCTCCGCAAACGGTTGTAGTGATTTTAGAAGGTGCTGTTTTAGGTGGTGGTTTTGGTTTGGCCTGTGTTTCCGATGTTGCGATTAGTCGTGACAATGCCCAGTTTGGTTTACCTGAAACAGGGCTTGGTGTGATTCCTGCACAAATTGCTCCTTTTGTGGTGAAACGTATTGGTCTGACTCAGGCGCGCCGACTTGCTTTACTCGGCATGCGTTTTGAGGGCCATACAGCACTTAGTACCGGAGTGGTTCATCAAATTGCACATAATGAAATCGAATTAGAGCAAGCTCTAGAGGAAACCATTCAACACATTAAACGAGCAGCTCCTCAAGCTTCGCGTGTGACTAAAGCACTGTTACATCGAACACTCAATGAGCCTTTGAGTGATTTACTAGATGATGCTGCACAGCAGTTTGCCCAAGCGGTTGGTGGGGCTGAAGGACAAGAGGGAACGATGGCTTTTATCCAGAAACGGTTGCCAAACTGGGCTGATGAGCCATAAGAGATAAGGATAAAAATAATGAAATTTTCAAAAGTACTGGTTGCCAATCGTGGTGAAATTGCAGTTCGAGTCATGCAAACTGCTAAGGCAATGGGTTATCAAACTGTCTCAGTTTATTCTGATGTTGACCGTAACGCTCGCCATGTGCAAGAGGCGGATGAAGCTGTTTATATTGGTGCTTCAAAAGTATCTGACTCTTATCTTTCAATTGCCAAAATAATAGATGCATGTAAAAAAACTGGGGCGGACGCTGTGCATCCGGGTTATGGTTTTTTGTCTGAAAATACTGATTTTGCTCAGGCATGTATCGATAACCAGATTACCTTTATTGGGCCTACTGCTTCTGCAATTGAGTTAATGGGCAGTAAACGCCTTTCAAAAATTGCCATGATTGAAGCAGGTGTTCCTTGTGTGCCGGGTTACGAAGGTGATCGTCAAGACCTTGAATATTTAGCAGCACAAGCAGAACAGATTGGCTTTCCAATGATGGTCAAAGCTTCTGCTGGTGGCGGCGGCCGCGGAATGCGTTTGGTACAGCAAGCATCCGAATTGGTTGAGGCATTGCAAACTGCACGTTCCGAAGCTGAAAATGCATTTGGTTCTGGCGAGCTCATTTTAGAAAAAGCAGTTATTGCTCCGCGTCATGTCGAAATTCAGGTTTTTGGTGATACTCACGGTAATTATGTTTATTTGTTTGAGCGTGATTGTTCGATTCAACGCCGTCACCAAAAGGTTGTTGAAGAAGCACCATGTCCTGTCATGACGCCTGAATTGCGTCAGAAAATGGGTGAGGCTGCTGTAGCAGCGGCTAAAGCATGTGCTTATGTCGGGGCTGGTACAGTTGAGTTTTTGCTAGATGCATCGGGTGCATTTTATTTTTTAGAAATGAATACCCGTTTACAGGTAGAGCATCCTGTCACTGAACTCATTACTGGATTAGACTTGGTTGAATGGCAGTTACGTGTCGCGAATGGTGAGCAGTTACCGTTAAAGCAACAAGAATTGATCTTACATGGACATGCGATCGAAGTGCGTTTGTATGCAGAAGACCCACGTCAAGATTTCTTACCACAAACAGGCCAAGTCTTACGTTGGCAGCCAGCAACATTGCCAAATGTACGAATAGATCATGGTATGTTGGCAACTGATGAAGTTAGCCCTTTTTATGACCCTATGGTGGCGAAAGTGATCGCATACGGTAAAACCCGTGAGGATGCAATTCGCTTACTTGCTCGTGCCGTAGATGATTGTATTTTGCTAGGTGTAAACAGTAATAAACAATTTTTGGTCAATTTATTACGCCATCCAGTCGTTGTTGCTGGTGATACTAATACTGCATTCATTCAACAGCATTTTCAAAACGACAGCAGTCTACATAAGCAGGTTCTATCTTTAGAAACCTTAGCTATTGCTGCGGCATTATTTAGCCAAAGCAAAGGAACTGTGGCATGGCAAACGGGTCTTGGCGTGTCGTTACCTTTGACGTTGAAATATGATGAACAGCAAATTCAATTGCAGCTTTCATCTGTAAATAACACGTTTACGGCACAGCTTTGTGATCAAACAGTTTGTATTGAAGTTCTTGAGAGAACGCCAGAGCAATTAGTTTATTTAATTGATGGTGTACGTCGCCGTGTGCAATATGTATTAGATGGTGATCAGCTTTACTTAGATCGAGAGAATGGCAATGTTCCGATACGAAATGTGACTTATGCTGCCCCTGAAATAGCTGATGTCGCTGGTGATGGCAATATTCGTGCGCCGATGGATGGCGCTGTGGTAAATATTTTGGTTAATAAAGGCGATCAAGTCGTGAAAGGTCAAACTTTATTAGTGCTTGAGGCTATGAAAATCCAGCAACAGATTAAATCTGATGTGGATGGTATAGTTGAAGATGTGTTAGGGCAGCAAGGACAGCAAGTCAAAAAACGGCAGATGTTATTTAGTATTCAAATTTAATTAAAAAACCGCTCTATTTGAGCGGTTTTTATTTTCGATCAGAAATCTTGATTTATTCTCCATCTGCCTCTGCAATCAACTGACTTGCTTTTTTTAGGCTATACAAGAGTTGTCCTAAAAGTACCTCCTTATTGCTGAGCGTGACCATGACCATTGGGTGATGAGTTGCTGGAATAGCCGTCAGAATAGCCTTACCATTATCTGCATCTAAAGTAATATTGTTACAGCCAGTGAGCTGAATCTCTTTTAAAAATGCAGTGACCATTGCCAAAATTGAGCTACTCACTGCTGCTAACTTGGTGGTGTTATGGTAGTTTTTATGACTTACTGTTGCTAATTCAAAACCATCAGAAGAGCAAATCATGACAAAATCTACACCACGCGTATTCATCAAAATATTATGAGCTTCAGTTTTTGCTAGCTGTAGCAATTGTGTCGGTGCGGTGCGTTTCTGAGTTGGAATACTAAGCATGATCATTCCCTTGAGATGTTAAGCCTACTTTGACTTCAAGTGATGCAATTAATGATTCGACCATCATTAAAATTTGTTCTTGCTCGCGTGCATCAATAAAAAACAACGGATATGACAGTCCATTTGCTTTTATCCAATGACGATATTGTTGAAGTGACGATTCTTTATTTTCGTCAACATGAGTAATACCAATCGCAATATTATCGTTATAATTTTTAAAAGTTTCTAAGTAGCTTTCTAGCTCATCAATCGGATTAGGACTATTGTGATCTAATAATAAAATAACACCGATTGCACCTTCACAAATGACCGACCATATAAAATCAAAACGGCTTTGTCCTGGGGTGCCATAGAGTCCGATTTTGATTCCATCATCTAAAGTAATTTCACCATAATCAATGCCTACAGTGGTCTGGGTTTTCTGGTGGCTTTGTACATCAGTGTTGAATGCTTCTGTTTCCAGAATTGGAATTTCAGATAGCGACTTAATCGCTTCTGTTTTACCTGCCCCCATACTACCTGCAAAAACAATTTTATATTGCTGTATAATCATAACTTCCCTTAAAGGCCAAAACGCCGTCTAATCTTCCCTATAAAATTTTTAAAAAAATGATTGTCTGTATTTGAATTTTCTAAATAAGAATTTGGGGCGTAAGCACATTTATTCGCAGAAATAAACTTTCCATTATTTGCCATTAAACAAGCAGTAACGAAGCGTAAAACATCATCAATTGATACGTTAAGCTGGTTAGCCACATCAGTAATTTTTGCTCCCTGTATAAAACAAGCAGAGAGTTGTAGGCTCACTTTTCTATATTCTTTTTGGTAGGGTTGTGGCCAATGATCAATTTTAAAATATCTATCTTCTGTAGCTAGATTTCCAAAGTTTTGTGAATGCCAAATCAAATTCCATAGCCAGTCCTGCAAATAGTAGTTTTTTTTACGAGACACTTTGGTGAAGTCGGAGGTTTTAGCAAAAGTGAAATTAAAGCTTTGATTGGTTTGAGTTTGTTGGCGTGATGGTTCCAACCAAGCCATCTGAGTCCTGTTATCAATAATGGCGAGTGTGCCTTTATCATCAAAAAGGTATAGTTTGGCATGTTCTGGGCTGTGCAAATTCCTAATAAATTTATCATCAATGAGTATGAGCTCATTTGATAAATCTGAAACTACAACAGTCTTCTTTTGGTTTAAATAAGATATTAGGTTTATTTGTAGCCAGTCTAATAGAGATTCTACTTTTTCTAGTGGCAGATGCAGGGTATGTTCATCTAGTTGATATCTATTTTGTGAAGGAGTTTTAGTAATTTTTAAATAAGGACATCTTTTCTTTTTAAGAATATTTTGAATATTATCTGAATCAAAAAAGTTTTCATTAATTAATAATAGATCAATATGACTGTTAGAAATATTAACCCAATTAATACTATACTCATTAGATATTAACTTTCTGATTAAAGTTTTTAATTCATCTAAAACTTTTAAGCTTAAACCAGTAGTAGCAATATTTATGTAATTCCCATCCATAGTATCACATTAAGTTTTATTGATTAATATAATAGTTTTAATATGCTTTTTATAATAAATATAAAAAGCATATCTTAGATGAATTAGCTAAAGTCTAGCTCTTTTTCAAATGACTTTAACTCATGACGAGCCATAGCCAAGTTCGATTTAGCACGATCAAGTACTAAGTAAAGGAATAAATTATTATTACTTTCTAGAGGTCGAATTAAGTGGTAAGCCTTACCCAATGTAATTAAAATGTCTTCAATATTGTCATTTAATTTTAACGCATTGGCGATATTTCGCTTTGCGCGAACTACTTCTGTATTTCCAGCAGCCGCCAATTCTAAATCAATTTCCCCACCACCTTGTGTTGCAAGTGATAATCCACTTTCTGAATCAACAAGTGCAGAAGCAATAAAACCATCAATTTCAGTTAAGCTATCTAAAGAAAGTTTAGCCATGTTTTTATCTCTCAGGATTCTAAAGTTATATTTACTACTTTTTCCTAAAAGTAGTTAAAATTCATTATATTTCTGAACAATTTGAAGTCAATTAATCAAGTAAATTGAGAGGTTTCAGTTTTGGGAAAGAAGTGACGTAAAATGTCAGATTAGAAAAAATATTATAAGATTATTTATACATTATACTTTTAAGACTGAGATGAGGTTTACATTATATATTTTTAAATTTAGCTAAAGTAATTGTAATAGAATATTAATACAATATTGATTAATAAATTATTTTAATTTTAATCGAAAAAGGGGAATAAAAAAAATTCCCCTTTTTATAACAATGATTAAACTAAACGAGTTGTGTGTAAATACAATAGAGATAGCCCAAAATTGCTAAAGCAACGACAGGGGCAATAATCTTTGACCATGTAGGTACTGAACTCTCAGTAGCTTGTTCGTCAATATGCAAATCGTCATGATGAGGTTGGGCTTGGTGAACCATTTGGTTGAACTCCTTCATTGTTGTATCCAATGATAGCTCTTCTTGTTCCACAGGTTTAGAACCAATTAACTCATTTAGGTGGTTTGTTGACCAAACCCAATCTTCTGCCTGACCAGATAAATGTTCTACTTGGCCTAAAATTAATTCTTTTAAGCCATTATGCCCAAAACCACCTGTTTCATCGAGTTGGTTAAGTTCTGCTAACTGCAAAGTTAAAATTTCAGAAATACTCTGTTCTAGCTCCGAATTTTTTAAGGCCGACTGATTATGCTTAGACGTTGTTAAATGACGAGCAACTTCTTGAATATAAAGTGGATCTGAAGTTTTGATTTCTTGATAAATCTTATTGTCATCTTGGCGCCATAAACTAATCAGTTTTCCAAGCGTAAGAATATTCACCTCATCAATCAGTTTATTTTTTTCATTAACTGGATATTGATTTAAAAGCTGAGGCTTTTGAATTTTTATCTGCTCAGCAAAGTATTGGACTAAATCAAATGCCATGCTTTCTTCCTCTAAATTTAATCTAAAATTCTTAACGTTGGTTTTTTCTTAGTTGATGTTGTTTCAATTGTTTCTTGTACTTCAGACTCTACTGTATTTTCTACAGGCGCTACATTGGCATATTCTTCAGGATCAAAAAATAAACCTTGTCCATTCTCACGTGCATAAATACCTAGAACAGCTTGAATAGGTACATAAATGTCTTTTGATGCTCCCCCGAAACGAGCAGAAAAAGTAATGGCTTCATTTCCAATAATAAGTTGATGAACAGCATGAGGCACGATATTTAAAACGATTTGGCCATCTTTAACAAATTGCTGTGGAACATCAGTATGTGGCTGTGTCGCATCTACTAATAGATAAGGAGTAAGTTGGTTATCACAAATCCATTCATAGATTGCACGAGCAAGATAAGGACGTGTAGGGGTTAAATCAATAGTTTGCTCAGACATATCACACTATTCCATATTTAATAGTTCATTGTAACGGTTTTTCTCTTGAGCCGTCATTGATTTAGCAAAAGAAGGTCTCTCAAAGATACGTTTACAATACAAAAGTATCGGTCGGCAATGCTGTTTGGGTAAATCGATTCCCATGCTATTTAATCTTAAAAAGATAGGTGCAAGCATACAGTCCAAAATTGTGAAATTTTCAGACATGAAATAGGGAAAGTGCTGAAATAGGGGAGTAAGTGAAATTAAAGTTTCACGTAATTCTTTTTGAGCTTTTTGCTTTTGTTCGATATTTAAAGAATCAGCATGTTTTAACATGTGATCTGCTAACTTAAACCAGTCGTTTTCAAGTCTCCAGATATATTGACGCTGCTCTGCACGCATCATTGGAGCATCTGCGTAAAGCTTACTTTGGCGATAACGATCATCTAAATATTCAGCAATAATTGGTGCTGAAAATAATTTAAGATTTTGCTCGACCAGCATTGGCAATTGGTTATAAGGATTCAAACTTGCCAAATCTTCGTCTTCATGGTCAGTTATGATCAATTGATATTTGATTTGCTTTTCTGCTAATAGAAAACGAATCCAGTGAGAACGGAAATCATCAGCATGACTGTAAAGGGTAATCCCCTGAATAGAGGTGTTTTCGACCGACATATCACAAGACGACGTGGTTGAGTGAATCGATTAGGATACTAAAAATGCTCTAGGAAATCACGGTTCTAAAGAGATAGTTTGTTTATATTTATAAGTTTGCATTTTATTGTTCGATTTTCATAATAAAAAAGCCTTGGAAAAATCCAAGGCTTTTTGTCCAACTCGATAAACGAATTAACGTTTAGAGAATTGAGGACGCTTACGAGCTTTACGTAAACCAAGTTTCTTACGTTCAACTTCACGAGCATCACGAGTAACGAAACCAGCTTGACGAAGAACAGGTTTTAAAGTTTCGTCAGCAGCGATAAGCGCACGAGTAATACCGTGACGGATCGCGCCAGCTTGACCACCGATACCACCACCTTTAACAGTGATGTAAAGGTCAAACTTTTCAGTAACTTCTAAAAGTTCTAAAGGTTGACGAACAACCATACGAGCAGTTTCACGACCGAAATATTGCTCTAAAGTACGGTTGTTAATAACGAGTTTGCCTGTACCAGCAGACAAGAAAACACGTGCAGTTGCGGTCTTACGGCGACCTGTACCATAATTAGTAGCCATGTGCTGTATCCCTTAGATGTCCAAAACTTGTGGCTGTTGAGCAGCATGCGGATGCTCAGTACCAGCGTACACTTTCATTTTTTTGATCATTGCATAACCAAGAGGACCTTTTGGTAACATGCCTTTAACTGCTTTTTCAAGAACAGCTTCAGGCTTGTGAGCAATTAACTTCTCGAAGTTAGTCTCACGGATACCACCAGGGAAACCAGTATGGCGATAATATTTCTTATCAAGCGCTTTTTTACCAGTCACTTGAACTTGTTCAGCATTAATCACAACGATGTAATCGCCAGTGTCAACGTGAGGAGTATAAGAAGTTTTGTGCTTACCGCGTAAACGACGAGCGATTTCAGTCGCAAGGCGACCTAAAGTTTTGCCAGAAGCATCAACAACATACCAGTCATGTTGAACTTCAGCTGGCTTAGCGCTGAGAGTTTTCATTAAACCACTACCTATTATAGTTGGTTTGGACTATGGAATCTGTCCAAACAAAAGGAGCGAGCATTCTAAACGAGTTTGTTCAAAGTCACAAGAAAAATCCAGTTTAAGCCAGATAATTTAATCCATAAACCGATGAATGCGGGATATGTTAAAATCAAACAAATTTTAGTTATGTGTCTGGGGTGATTGTGCTGCCTTTATATGTCACTTCCGGTGAGCCGGCTGGTATTGGTCCAGATATTTGCTTGAGCTTGGCTCAGCGAGTTGATGTGCGCCCTGTAGTTGTTTTGGGTGACCAAAATTTATTAGAACAACGTGCCCAGAAACTAGGGGTAGATATTCAATTTATACAATATACGGGACAAGCTGAATCAACATCTATAGGTGAGCTTTATATAGAGCATGTACCTTTAGAAACGGTGGTTGTTGATGGCCAATTAAATTCAGCTAATGCTGCTTATGTATTAGAACAATTACGCCGCTCAGCTGATTATGCAATGTCTGGTAAAAGTGTTGGGGTAGCGACGGCACCAGTGCAAAAATCGGTCATTAATGATGCAGGCATTTTGTTTAGTGGTCACACTGAATACTATCAAGAATTTGCAGGGGTAGAGCGCGTTGTCATGATGCTTGCAACCAAGACTCTGCGCGTTGCTTTAGCGACTACGCATTTGCCTTTAAGAGATGTTGCCGATGCAATTACCAAGGAACGGTTACATCAAGTCATTGATATTTTAATACATGATTTAAAAACTAAATTTAAGATCGTTGATCCGCGCATATTGGTGTGTGGCTTAAATCCTCATGCGGGGGAAGATGGCTATTTGGGCCGTGAAGAGATTGATACCATTAATCCGGTACTCGAAACTTATCGAGCGCAAGGAATTAAAATGAGCCTAAGCTTGCCTGCGGATACCTTATTTACCCCTGAGCATCTTAAAAATGCTGATGCTGTACTCGCTATGTACCATGATCAAGGTTTACCTGTGTTAAAATCACAAGGGTTTGGTGAGGCCATCAATATTACATTGGGTTTGCCATTCATCCGAACCTCGGTCGATCATGGCACGGCATTGTCGTTGGCTGGGACTGGTTTGGCAAAAAGCTCAAGTTTAAATGTCGCTGTCGATTTAGCGTTATCTTTGGCAGCGAGCTAAATTTTTCATGTTGGAAATGTTATATGTATCAAATTAATGCCCTAAACCCGAAAGATGAAGGGCATAAAGCTCGTAAACGTTTTGGTCAAAACTTCTTACATGATCAGCGAGTCATTGCCAAAATCGTGCGCTCGGTGAATCCGCGTGCGGGTGAAAATGTTGTTGAAATTGGACCTGGTTTGGCTGCTTTAACTTCTCCTTTAATTGGAGAGTGTGATGCATTAACAGTGGTTGAGCTAGATCGTGATTTAGCAGCAGGCTTGCCAGAACGCGTTCCACATCCTGAACGTTTAACTATTATCGAAGCTGATGCATTAAAATATGATTTTAATGAACTGGTAAAAGATGGTCGACCATTACGTGTGGTTGGTAATTTACCTTATAACATTTCAACTCCATTACTTTTCCATCTCTTGGAATTTGGCAGTAAAGTTAAAGACATGCACTTTATGCTGCAAAAAGAGGTGGTTGAACGTATTACCGCTGAACCAAACACAAAAGAATATGGACGCTTGTCGGTAATGATTCAGTATTATTGCCAACCTACATTTTTATTTGAAGTACCAGCTGGTGCATTTAACCCACCGCCTAAAGTAACGAGTGCTGTTTTCCGCCTTGTTCCATATGAACAAAAACCAATTATTGCAAAAGATGAAAAAGCTTTAGCTCGTTTGGTTGCTCATGTATTTACCCAACGCCGTAAAACCTTAAGAAATAGTCTTAAAGGTATGATCGCTGAAGATGGCTTTGAAAAAGCAGGCGTTGATCCAATGGCTCGTCCGGAAACATTAACACTTGCTCAATTTGTTGCTTTAGCCGATCAAATGGTGGCATAAATGACTAAACGTTTTAATTATGTGATTGGCGATGTACAAGGGTGTTTTGAAGGTCTGAAGGCCTTACTTAAAGAAATACGTTTTGATCCAGACCAAGATTTTTTGTGGTTTGCAGGTGATTTGGTCGCTCGTGGCGAAAACTCAGTGGGTGCCTTACGGTTTGTTAAAAAACTTGCTGATCGCGGCGCTGCTGCAACTGTACTTGGTAATCATGATCTGACTTTAGTGGCTGGTGCGCGTGGTTTAAAAGAGATTAAAGAAAAAGATCGTACGCAAGACGTTATTGATGCAATTGATGGCGATGAGTTAATCGACTGGTTGCGGAAACAACCTTTATGTTTATTCCCGAACGAGCACACAATTCTTACTCATGCAGGTATACCTTGTATTTGGGATGCACAAAAGACTGCAACGCTTGCAAAAGAGGTTGAGGCAGTACTCTCTCATCAAGACTTATCTGTATTGGACGCTTTTTTGGCAGAAATGTATGGTTCAAAACCAGATTTGTGGGAAGATGACTTAACGGGTTCAGCTCGTTTACGTTGTATTACTAATTATTTGACCCGTATGCGTTTAACCAACGCAGAAGGGGCTTTAGAGTTTAGTTTTAAAGATGCTCTGGATGCGCCAATGCCAGAAGGTTATTTACCTTGGTTTGAATTTCCGAGCAAAGCGGCAAAAACTCATCAAATTATTTTTGGTCATTGGGCTGCGCTCGAGGGCAGAACCATTAATGATCAGATTCAAAATATTGATGGCGGCTGTGTTTGGGGCAGAAAATTAATGGCTTATCGCCTTGAAGATAAAGAAATCTTTGCTGTGGAAAATCCAGTGATGTAATAAAAAAGCCGCTTATGCGGCTTTTTTATTTTTAACTTTTATTCTACACGTAACCAAATTTGGTTACGGCCTAATGCTGAAACGCCAAGATATCCACGCATATGAAGACGTTTACCAGTTGCACTAAGTTTTGCTTTAAGCCCGTAAACTTTACCAGTATTAGGATCTAAAATTTTCCCACCTGTATAATTAAGATCATCTGTTTGTTTTAAGCCAGTTGCAATATCCAATCCTATAATTGGTTTATTGGTATACGGCGAAGGGCAGTTATCACAAATCTCTTTAGGGGTATAACCTGGGCGTGGTGTAACCTTGATAATCTTTCCAGCATATGTCCCATTTGCTTCTTTTCGTATTTCTACCTGTGCTTTGGGAGCACCAGTTTTATCATCAATTGTTTGCCAAAGACCTGTAATGTCTGCTGCAAACGTAGCAGTGTTGATCCCCAGTAAGAGCAGAGCTCCAATAAAATTTTTCCCCATGATTAAAAATCCTTTTAACATTGAAAGGTCATCTTATTTCGAATTGATATACCGTTCAATGTTTATTTAATAGGCTTCTTAATTATGGTGTGCCAAGTGACAACATTAATGTAGGTAACCAAATTGCAGTAAATACGCCGTTTAAAGCCATACCAAATGCAGCGTAGCGACCTGCAACAGGTCCGCGTTGCCAAGCTTGAGCTGTTCCTATGGCATGTGCAGCTAAACCTAGGGCTAATCCAGATGCTCTTTCATCATGAATATGCTTAAGTAAAAATGGTGAAAAAGCTGCTCCAATAACGCCAGATAAAATAACAATAAGCGTTACCAGCGTTTCAGGAGCATGCAATAAGGTTGCGATATTTAAGGCGATGGGGGTGGTCACCGCGCGGGTTGCAAATGCAAGAATGGTAGGTTCCGACATATGTAACAAGTAAGCGAGGCCCATAGGCAAAGCAACGGCGCTAATACTTGCAAAAAGTAAAATCCCAATGACTGATTTAATTGGAAGATCATCGTAACGCATTGCAGCTAAAGGAATGGCTAAGGCTACTGTGACATAACCTAATAGATGACCAAATAAGTCATTCACATAAAGACGATATTGTTCATAAGGAACTTGTAAAACTGAAAGTAATGCAATGACAATGAACATGCCGAAAACTAAAAGTGGAATTTGTGGAAAGCGTCGGTTTAAAGGTTTTGCACATAGATAACCAATAAGTGTGATCAAAAAACCGTAGAAAATCGTAAACATTTTATTCTCCTTATAACCAACGCTTTGCCATTTTTGCATAGACCCACAAAGGTATAAGGGTGCTGACCACTAAAACAAAAAGGAATAGTGGAATTTCTTTACCCATATGCACCAACATAATTAAGGAGCCAGCACAAACAGGTAGAAAAGCAAAACCACTTTCTTTCATGATTTTATTATTCGTATCGACTATCCGAAGAGGGATTTTTTTGAACTTTCTCCAAATAATCAAAACAGTGAGTAAGCTGATTAACCCGACCAGATTACCTAATTCTGGATGACCAAAAGCAGGCATGACGATGACAGAGCCTTCACGAAAACCAATAATGAGTAGTAACGTTGCTACCCATGCTGTCCAGTCTATACTTTTGATCTTATCCATATTTTTTATCTCTAAAAGTTTACTTATCGAGTTTTAACTGATCTCGCCCTTGATTTCAAACTCTTCCAATGGTCGCTTAAATTGATTAGCGCGTTCTCCCAAGATTTCTTCTAAGGGCAGTTTTGCTTGGCGAATAAGCTTTTCCAGCTTATGTGGTGCAATACGTACATCAATATGTAATAAGCCTGCCTCATCGTAGTGTTCAGACTCAATTACATTTAAGGCATAAAGCTGTGTGCGAAATTTGCCATAAGCAGGTTTAAGAATCAGAGAAAACTTTTGAATTTGTCCCATTAAACATTCTTGTACTGCTTTTTGAAGTAACTCTAGACCAAGGCCAGCGTGAGCAGAAACATAAACTCGATCTGGTACATGTGGTTCGGCATAAACAATTTTGGCTTCTTCACCACTCAGGTCAATTTTGTTGTATACCCGAAGTACTGGAGCATCTGCACCAATCTCTTTTAAAACGCTTTCAACTGCTTCAATTTGATCAAGCATGTCATGACTATTACTATCAATGACATGTAGTAAAAGCGTGGCTTCAAGCGTTTCTTCAAGTGTTGCTTTGAATGATTCAATTAAATCATGCTGTAAGTTTCGTACAAAACCTACCGTATCTGCGAGCACGACAGTACCAATACCATCCCATTCCAAACGACGTAATGTTGGGTCGAGTGTTGCAAACAGTTGATCGGCTGCGTAGACATCACTTTTCGCTAAAATATTAAATAAAGTTGATTTCCCAGCATTGGTATAGCCTACTAACGACACAGTTGGAATGGCTGCCTTTTGTCTTGCAGCACGTCCTTGTATACGGGTTTGATGTACCTTTTCTAATTTATCTTTTAATTGGGCAATACGTACACGAATGAGACGACGATCTGTTTCTAGTTGCGTTTCACCAGGACCACGTAAGCCAATACCACCTTTTTGTTGTTCAAAGTCGGCTGACCAACCACGAATAAGACGGGTAGATAAATGTTTAAGCTGTGCAAGTTCGACCTGTAATTTACCTTCATGCGTACGGGCACGTAGGGCAAAAATATCTAAAATTAATCCTGTACGATCAATGACTCGGCATTTTAATATTCTTTCTAAATTTCGTTCTTGAGCGGGTGACAAAGCATGGTCAAAAATCACCAGACTTGCTTCTAGTTCCTGAACTCGCTCTGCAATTTCTTCGACTTTTCCTGAACCAATAAAAAATTTAGGATTGGGTTTATTTCGCTGAACCTTAATATGTTCAAGGATATCTGCACCAGCAGACTGTGCAAGTAGAGCAAACTCTTCGGCATCCAGATCATCTAATAATTGTACTGAAACACTCACTAAAATTGTGCGTTCACCGCCTTGATGCCGATCAACATATTCCACGTGGTTGTAAATCCTGAAAATGGGAAAACTTTATTCTAGATGAAACTTATGCAAAAGGGGAAAGCGTTTGTTCTTATCCTTTAGATTAGTTAAATGCTGTTAGAGGTGTCTGAATTTATTTTTTCCCATTCTCTATCATCAATGCAAGTTTATTCTGAAACGTATAGAATGCTTGAGATGGGTATAACAATGATTGATCGTTAGTGAAATTTTATGGCTCAAACGCAAAGTATAGTTAATTCAACGTTAAAGAAATTATCAAAAATAGGTTTGTACGGAAAAAAAGTCACTTCGGCTACCGCTGCAATTACTGAAGGTTTTTATTTAGTTTATCGACACGGCCTTTATAAAGATCCTAATAATCCGGTCAATACACGCTATGTTCAATATTTTTGCCGCCGTTTATGTCAGGTTTTCAACTTAGATGTAGAAGTACACGGAACAATTCCTCGAGAACCTGCCTTATGGGTAAGTAATCATATTTCTTGGCTAGATGTTGCTGTTTTAGGTTCAGGAGCCCGTGTTTTCTTTCTTGCTAAAGCTGAAATTGAAAATTGGCCCATTTTAGGCAATCTAGCTAAAGGTGGTGGAACTTTATTTATTAAGCGTGGATCTGGTGATTCCGTTAAAATTCGTGAACAAATTACCGAATTCTTAAAACAAAATATTCCTGTATTGTTTTTCCCAGAAGCGACCACTACAGATGGACATTCTGTTAAGAAAGTACATGGTCGTTTGCTCGGTGCTGCTATTGAGGCTCAACGCCCAGTACAGGTATGTTTAATTTGTTATGTAAACCGTCATGGACAATTAGATACAGTTGCGCCATTCATTGGCGACATGTCATTTGCTGAACATATTCAACGCGTACTTGAAATGCCGAAAGTAACTGCTCATCTATTAACTTTGCCTCCAATTTCAGTGGAAGGGCATGATGTGAAGAGTTTAACGCGTGAAGTTCAAGAAAAAATGGTAGAAGGTTTGGCTCAACTACATCAGAAAGTACTTAAGCCAAAAAATTAATTACATAAAGCCTTCAAGTGGCAGCCATGAAAGAAATTTCATGCCTGCTTTTTGCCACCATTTCATCTCGGGTTCTTGTTTATAAATTAAAGGACCATTAGGCGTTTCTTGCTGCCAATAAATATGATTGTTAGCGTCGAGCTTTAACTTATAAGCATATTTATTTAAATTTTCGTCCATCGTATGGTGAATTGTCTTAGCCAGCGATGGACTATCTAAAATTACGCCAATTTCAGTATTTAAATAAGCTGAGCGTGGATCAAAATTAAATGAGCCAATAAAAACCTGTTCATCTAATGCCATCAGTTTAGTATGTAAGCTTGAGCGGCTTAATCCTTTCATGTTTACTTTTGCTTTAGTGGCAAGCTCATCTGTATTTTTATTTAAATCTCTTTTATCTGGTGTAGGTAAAAATTCATAAAGTTGTACGCCGTTTTTAAGCAGTTCTTTACGGTACTTTCCATAAAATGCATGTACAACGGCAACATCATTTGCTTTAAACGAGTTAGTTAGAACGCGTACTTCCACACCTTCTTTAGCAAGCGTGCTTAAAATTTTAGCGCCTTGTTTTTCAGGAATAAAATAAGCTGAAATTAAATCTACATTACTTTCTGGTTTTTCCAGATGGTTAATTAACTGGAAATTTAAGTGCTCTTCTTTTTTTGCCTTTGATTTAATTTTATCAGGCGAGTCTTTAACAACTTCTGCTTTAACCCAGTCGAATTGAATATTGTGATTTAACCATTTATCAAATGCATGTGATTTTGCAGTTAAATTTAGAAAGTTTTGAACAGTTGCTTGTTGGTAGTGAGCTTCGAGTTGCTCTTTTAATCCTTCATAGCGTAGACGATGTTGCTCTGGACTTACGATACTTTGAACTGAATATGCATACTCATGATTCCAGTAGTCATCAAAAGAATTCACAATGTCATCAACAGCAGCACCGACCAACATCACGTCAACATCAGAAAATTGATAGCTATCGCTTACATTATAATATTGATTGGTCATGTTACGTCCGCCAATAAGAGCAACCTCATTATCGGCAATAAAACTTTTATTGTGCATGCGACGATTGATACGTTTTAAATCAAGCACCATATCCATCGCACGATATTTGCGGAAACGGTAGGGATTAAAAAGCTTAACTTCAATATTTTTATGCTGAGAAAGGGCGAGTAAGATCCCTTCCATTTTTTTTGCATTATTGTCATCAATAAGAAGTCGGACTTTTACCCCGCGATCAGCTGCTCGAATAATGGCATGTAAAGCTAAAGCTCCAACTTTGTCATTATCCCAAATGTAATATTGTAAATCTAAAGTCTTTTCAGCTTTATCAATTAATCTTAGGCGGGCTGCTAGAGCCTCCAATGGATCATTTAAGACGTGGTAACCCGTTAGTTTTGGGTTTTGCTGACGTAAGGGAGTAATAATTTGAGCAAGTGAAGTCTCTGATGTGTCGATATCATTTGCATATTCTAATGGCTCAACACCATGTTTTGGCAGAGTACTACATCCTGTCAAACCCACAGCAAAACTAGAACATAGGACTATAGAGGCTTTTATCAAAAAGCTTCTAGCTTGTTGATTCGTTTGAAGCTGTTTGGAATGAGAGGATTGTGCCATAATCAGTACATACGATAACGTGAGCTAGAGTATAATTCGTGCATATTGAAAGATAAATATTGAATTTGATTACTAGCAATCAATAGAAGATAAGTCGAGAGTCGTAATGTGGAATCCAAATTCAATTATTTTTTGTTTTTACTTTATATTTTCAATACTTGCTCTATGGGGAATTTCTGAGGCTTGGATTCATCAATCTCGGACCGAGACGATTCATCCATTTAAAGCTTTTGTGCATTTACTCGCATTTTATCTCTCTTATCTACTTATTCCTCTCTGGTTTTTTAATTTATATGCTGCTTGGATTGGTTACTACTCAATTCACCAAGGTATTTTTATCTTTTTCTTAAGTGGTGTTTTAATTTATGCCCGATTTATTGAACCTCATCTAGTCCGTGTCGATACTCATCAATATCGCTTAAATCCAGATCGTAGTTTTAATAAGCCAGTCAAAGTAGCCCTAATTGCAGATTTACATATTGGTTTATTTTCAGGGCATGAACGTCAACTCAAAACCATAGTTAGAAAATTAAATGAACAGCAACCGGATTTAGTGGTTGTGGCTGGTGACTGGACATATGAACCAGAAGAACGACTAATTGAAGAGTTAAGTGTTTTAAAAGAAATTCAGGCGCCTGTTTACTCTGTTCCTGGAAATCATGATGAGCAATATCCTGGCCCACCGATTCAACAATTATTAAAAGATGCTTTATTTTATAATGAAGTTGTTGATATTGAAGGGAAAGTAGTTGATTTTGAAGAATTCCGTCTGATTGGTATTGGTGATCTCTGGGCTGGAAAAACCGATATGCGTTCCATGCCAGATTTACCTCAAGACAAACCCTGGTTAATTTTGTCTCATAATCCAGATACAGTCGATATGGTACCTAAATTACCGAATCGTCCATTAATGTTATCAGGACACACACATGGAGGGCAGGTGGAGCTCCCATGGCTGACTAACTATATTATGAAAAAAGTATCAATTTTAGGTCACAAACGTGGATTTTACTCTCACGAACATGCGGATGTTTTTGTTACCGTTGGCACAGGAATGGTCGGAATTCCTTTACGTTTTAGAGTGCCGCCAACCATTGATATTATTGAGTTAGTTTAAAATAAAAAAGCCAATCACAGAGGATTGGCTTTTTTATGAATTAAAGTTACTTATGGAATAACGACAATTGCAACACGTCTGTTAATCGCACGATTTTCATTGGTTGTATTTGGAACATAAGGTTGTGTTGAACCACGACCAATCACGTAGATATTTTCTTTTTTAAATCCACGAGCTAAAAAAAGGTTTGCTACACTTTGTGCACGCTCTTCAGACAGCTTTTGATTATAAGCAGCATCGCCAACATCATCAGTATGACCTACAATTTTCAATTTATTTAGATCATATTTATTCAATTGATTTGCTAGACGTACTAACTCAGCTTCATGACTTTGTTTTAACTCTGCATTATTAAAGTCAAATAACAAACGTTCTGGTAAACCTAAAGTCCATCCTTCATCGGTAAGAACGAAACCTTCTTTTTTGAGCAATTTTACCTGACGATATTTTAATGGACCAAAACTCAGGCACCCTGCAAGAGTAATGCATAGCAATGCAATAAAGGAGAGTTTTAGAGATCTTGTATTCATAGATTAGCCTAAATTTAATTTTCAGGTTTATAGATAAACCAGTGTTCATCCGAAGTTTTAGCCTTATACATTGCTTGGTCTGCTTGCATAATGAAATCTTCGGGGCTAGATGCAAATTGTGATAAAGCAATACCTACACTAAAACTGAAGTAAATCGTTTGACCATTCAGATGCAAAGGTTCTTTACAGCTTTCGAGTAAATTTTCAGCAATAGATATTAAATGATCAGCATGACTAATGGAATGCAAAATGACAGCAAATTCGTCGCCGCCTAATCGTGCAATAAAATCTTGATGACGTAGACGGGTTTGCAGACGATTCGCCATTTCTTTTAAAACTTCATCTCCAGCTAAATGGCCGAATTGGTCATTAATTGCTTTGAAGTTGTTGTTATCTATAAATAATAACGCAGACTTGTTATCAAAACCCTTATCTTCAAACATGTCTAAGAGAATCTGATAAAAATAATGTCTATTAGGCAATAAAGTGAGTTGGTCATGGTGAGCCTGAAAGGATAATTTACGATTCTCCTTTTGTAGCTGGTTATCCCATATCTGAATTTCTTCAAGTAACTCGTTAAAAACGGTATTTAAATCTTGAAATTCTTTAATTCGATTATAAGGAAAACGAAGATTATAAGCTTTTTGTTCACTTACAATTTGAGCAATATTCGTAAGTGGATAAATAGCTTGCATAATTTGACGATAAGTTAAGTTTACTGACCACCACAAAGCGCAAACAATAAACAACATCGCAATTGCCAGCCCTACCATAATCATTTTGAGGAACTGCAATATTTTTTCAGAACTACCAAAAAGCGTGAGTTCACCTACATTCTGCTCGTGATGATAAATTGTAAGATGAACGGGTTCATTCAGAAACCAATGATCAAACCAACCCTCTAAAATTGAAGTCTGACTTGATAATTTAAAACTTTGTGCAATTAAATGATGTTCTGAATCATAAATATGAATAGTACGAATTGAATGGTCATTCGTATATTCATTCAAAATTTGCTCAATCGTAATTTTGTCATTAAATACAACTGCAGGCTGAATACGCTCTAGTAGCGTATGGCTAAGCAATTGCAAATTTTGTTTGGCGTAAGTTTCCATTGTAAAAACAGAAATCGACACAAACGTAAAAGAGCAGATAAAGAAAGTAATTGCAAAGATAGTAAATTGAGATTTTCTAAATAATGCATGCAATGAAGTGGATTGATACAACTTTGATATCATAATCCTTACTCCGCATTCTTAGCCAAGAGCAATACTCTCGGATCAATATGAACTTTGGAGTGACTTAAAGCATCTAAATTAACTTTAAAGGTAGTGTAATTATTTTGATTATATAAACAAAAGATACTTCCAATTTCGCACTCTGGATTATTAATGCTTAAAGAAAGTAAAGAACGGTAAGGATAGTTCTGAATAAGGCTTTGTTGTTGTTGGGGCGAAGTCGTAGAAAAATAAACGGCCTGACAATGTGACCGAGCAAAATCTTTCGCGTTTACAGTTTGAACACGATAATTATAAGACATTTGCTGGATATAAGATTGAAACGTAGATGTAATAGAGGGATTATCAATAATACAAAGAGTAGGAGTATTTACATTCTCCCACTTACTGTAGCTTAGAATAGATAAAGTAAGCACATAGAAGTTATGTTTTGAATTGGCATAACAAGGCCCACTCGTAGCAAACACTACAAGTATGCAAACAAATACTTTTTTAGCGAACTGCCACATGGTGAGTTAATGCCAAACTATTGCACGAATAATCTATTCTACATGAAGTTGATAAAGTAAAAAAAGTTTAATATCTCATCTAAAGTTGACCAAAAAGGCTAAAAAACGAACATGTAGTAATATTAAATTAAAAAAAGGGTTGTCAAAGGTTATTAATGGTCTATAATGCACATCCATCGGCGGTGATGCAGATAAGAACTTGTTGAAAAACAGTTACTTGGAATTAGATTGGTTACTTTAAGTGATGAATTTGATGAGAAGTTGGTTTTGAGATTAAGTTTTAAAAATATCGAAATTACCTGTTGACTTTTAAGAGATTAAGAGTAATATAGCCGACCTAGCTTGCTGGTGACGAACCAGGAAGAAGATCATTAAGAGAATTGAAGAACAACTTGTGTGGATTTTTACTGATTGATTGATCGAAATATTATCATTGATTGATTGGTTTAAATTACTCGAAGTTTATTTGAGCGAAATTTAAGTCAGAAAATTGATGAGCCAGAATTGGCACCTTGTCTTTAATAAGGTGCAAAATGATTTTTAACTGAAGAGTTTGATCATGGCTCAGATTGAACGCTGGCGGCAGGCTTAACACATGCAAGTCGAGCGGGGTGATGGTGCTTGCACTATCACTTAGCGGCGGACGGGTGAGTAATGCTTAGGAATCTGCCTATTAGTGGGGGACAACATTTCGAAAGGAATGCTAATACCGCATACGTCCTACGGGAGAAAGCAGGGGATCTTCGGACCTTGCGCTAATAGATGAGCCTAAGTCGGATTAGCTAGTTGGTGGGGTAAAGGCCTACCAAGGCGACGATCTGTAGCGGGTCTGAGAGGATGATCCGCCACACTGGGACTGAGACACGGCCCAGACTCCTACGGGAGGCAGCAGTGGGGAATATTGGACAATGGGCGGAAGCCTGATCCAGCCATGCCGCGTGTGTGAAGAAGGCCTTATGGTTGTAAAGCACTTTAAGCGAGGAGGAGGCTACTCTAGTTAATACCTAGGGATAGTGGACGTTACTCGCAGAATAAGCACCGGCTAACTCTGTGCCAGCAGCCGCGGTAATACAGAGGGTGCAAGCGTTAATCGGATTTACTGGGCGTAAAGCGCGCGTAGGCGGCTAATTAAGTCAAATGTGAAATCCCCGAGCTTAACTTGGGAATTGCATTCGATACTGGTTAGCTAGAGTGTGGGAGAGGATGGTAGAATTCCAGGTGTAGCGGTGAAATGCGTAGAGATCTGGAGGAATACCGATGGCGAAGGCAGCCATCTGGCCTAACACTGACGCTGAGGTGCGAAAGCATGGGGAGCAAACAGGATTAGATACCCTGGTAGTCCATGCCGTAAACGATGTCTACTAGCCGTTGGGGCCTTTGAGGCTTTAGTGGCGCAGCTAACGCGATAAGTAGACCGCCTGGGGAGTACGGTCGCAAGACTAAAACTCAAATGAATTGACGGGGGCCCGCACAAGCGGTGGAGCATGTGGTTTAATTCGATGCAACGCGAAGAACCTTACCTGGCCTTGACATAGTAAGAACTTTCCAGAGATGGATTGGTGCCTTCGGGAACTTACATACAGGTGCTGCATGGCTGTCGTCAGCTCGTGTCGTGAGATGTTGGGTTAAGTCCCGCAACGAGCGCAACCCTTTTCCTTATTTGCCAGCGAGTAATGTCGGGAACTTTAAGGATACTGCCAGTGACAAACTGGAGGAAGGCGGGGACGACGTCAAGTCATCATGGCCCTTACGGCCAGGGCTACACACGTGCTACAATGGTCGGTACAAAGGGTTGCTACCTAGCGATAGGATGCTAATCTCAAAAAGCCGATCGTAGTCCGGATTGGAGTCTGCAACTCGACTCCATGAAGTCGGAATCGCTAGTAATCGCGGATCAGAATGCCGCGGTGAATACGTTCCCGGGCCTTGTACACACCGCCCGTCACACCATGGGAGTTTGTTGCACCAGAAGTAGCTAGCCTAACTGCAAAGAGGGCGGTTACCACGGTGTGGCCGATGACTGGGGTGAAGTCGTAACAAGGTAGCCGTAGGGGAACCTGCGGCTGGATCACCTCCTTAACGAAAGATTGACGATTGGTAAGAATCCACAACAAGTTGTTCTTCATAGATGTATCTGAGGGTCTGTAGCTCAGTTGGTTAGAGCACACGCTTGATAAGCGTGGGGTCACAAGTTCAAGTCTTGTCAGACCCACCATGACTTTGACTGGTTGAAGTTATAGATAAAAGATACATGACTGATGATGTAAGCTGGGGACTTAGCTTAGTTGGTAGAGCGCCTGCTTTGCACGCAGGAGGTCAGGAGTTCGACTCTCCTAGTCTCCACCAGAACTTAAGAGAAGTTCGGATTACAGAAATTAGTAAATAGAGATTTAGATCTTGGTTTATTAACTTCTGTGATTTAAGTATCACGGTATTAAGCATGACCTGACGAAGGCGTGTTTATTCATTAACAGATTGGCAAAATTGAGTCTGAAATAAATTGTTCACTCAAGAGTTTAGATTAAGCAATTAATCTAGATGAATTGAGAACTAGCAAATTAACTGAATCAAGCGTTTTGGTATATGAATTTAGATTGAAGCTGTACAGTGTTTAAGTACACGGACAACAGATAGTAGCGATGAAGAATCGCACGGACAACACTCACTTGTAAGTGTTGACGACTGTTTGGGGTTGTATAGTCAAGTAATTAAGTGCATGTGGTGGATGCCTTGGCAGTCAGAGGCGATGAAAGACGTAATAGCCTGCGATAAGCTCCGGGGAGGCGGCAAATATCCTTTGATCCGGAGATTTCTGAATGGGGGAACCCACCTACTTTAAGGTAGGTATTGCAACATGAATACATAGTGTTGCAAGGCGAACGAGGGGAAGTGAAACATCTCAGTACCCTTAGGAAAAGAAATCAATTGAGATTCCCTTAGTAGCGGCGAGCGAACGGGGATCAGCCCATTAAGTTATGTGTGTTTTAGTGGAACGCTCTGGGAAGTGCGAACGTAGAGGGTGATATTCCCGTACACGAAAGGGCACACATAATGATGACGAGTAGGGCGAGGCACGTGAAACCTTGTCTGAATATGGGGGGACCATCCTCCAAGGCTAAATACTCCTGACTGACCGATAGTGAACCAGTACCGTGAGGGAAAGGCGAAAAGAACCCCTGTGAGGGGAGTGAAATAGATCCTGAAACCGCATGCATACAAGCAGTGGGAGCCGACTTGTTCGGTGACTGCGTACCTTTTGTATAATGGGTCAGCGACTTATATTCAGTAGCGAGGTTAACCGTATAGGGGAGCCGTAGAGAAATCGAGTCTTAATAGGGCGTTTAGTTGCTGGGTATAGACCCGAAACCAGGCGATCTATCCATGAGCAGGTTGAAGGTTGGGTAACACTAACTGGAGGACCGAACCCACTGTCGTTGAAAAGCCAGGGGATGACTTGTGGATAGGGGTGAAAGGCTAATCAAGCCTGGTGATAGCTGGTTCTCCCCGAAAGCTATTTAGGTAGCGCCTCGGACGAATACCATAGGGGGTAGAGCACTGTTTCGGCTAGGGGGTCATCCCGACTTACCAAACCGATGCAAACTCCGAATACCTATGAGTACTATCCGGGAGACAGACTGCGGGTGCTAACGTCCGTAGTCAAGAGGAAAACAATCCAGACCGCCAGCTAAGGCCCCAAAATCATAGTTAAGTGGGAAACGATGTGGGAAGGCATAGACAGCTAGGAGGTTGGCTTAGAAGCAGCCACCCTTTAAAGAAAGCGTAATAGCTCACTAGTCGAGTCGGCCTGCGCGGAAGATGTAACGGGGCTAAAACTATGTGCCGAAGCTGCGGATTTGACTTTTAGTCAAGTGGTAGGGGAGCGTTCTGTAAGCCGATGAAGGTGTATTGAGAAGTATGCTGGAGGTATCAGAAGTGCGAATGCTGACGTGAGTAACGACAAAACGGGTGAAAAACCCGTTCGCCGAAAGACCAAGGGTTCCAGTCCAACGTTAATCGGGGCTGGGTGAGTCGACCCCTAAGGCGAGGCCGAAAGGCGTAGTCGATGGGAAATTGGTTAATATTCCAATACTTCTGTGTAATGCGATGAGAGGACGGAGAAGGTTAAGTCAGCCTGGCGTTGGTTGTCCAGGTGGAAGGAAGTAGGCATGCATCTTAGGCAAATCCGGGGTGCTCTATGCTGAGATCTGATAGCAAGCTGTACTTGTACAGCGAAGTGGCTGATACCATGCTTCCAGGAAAAGTCTCTAAGCTTCAGTTACACAGGAATCGTACCCGAAACCGACACAGGTGGTCAGGTCGAGTAGACCAAGGCGCTTGAGAGAACTCTGCTGAAGGAACTAGGCAAAATGGTACCGTAACTTCGGGAGAAGGTACGCTGCTGACGGTGATGACCCTTGCGGTCTGAGCTATTGGCAGCCACAGAAACCAGGCCGCTGCAACTGTTTATTAAAAACATAGCACTCTGCAAACACGAAAGTGGACGTATAGGGTGTGATGCCTGCCCGGTGCTGGAAGGTTAATTGATGGGGTTAGCGTAAGCGAAGCTCTTGATCGAAGCCCCAGTAAACGGCGGCCGTAACTATAACGGTCCTAAGGTAGCGAAATTCCTTGTCGGGTAAGTTCCGACCTGCACGAATGGCATAATGATGGCGGCGCTGTCTCCAGCAGAGGCTCAGTGAAATCGAAATCGCTGTGAAGATGCAGTGTACCCGCGGCTAGACGGAAAGACCCCGTGAACCTTTACTGCAGCTTGACATTGAACTTTGACCTTACTTGTGTAGGATAGGTGGGAGGCTTTGAAGTTGGAACGCTAGTTCCAATGGAGCCGTCCTTGAAATACCACCCTGGTAATGTTGAGGTTCTAACTCTGCCCCGTAATCCGGGGCGAGGACCATGTCTGGTGGGTAGTTTGACTGGGGCGGTCTCCTCCTAAAGAGTAACGGAGGAGTACGAAGGTGCGCTCAGCGTGGTCGGAAATCACGCGTAGAGTATAAAGGCAAAAGCGCGCTTAACTGCGAGACCCACAAGTCGAGCAGGTACGAAAGTAGGTCTTAGTGATCCGGTGGTTCTGTATGGAAGGGCCATCGCTCAACGGATAAAAGGTACTCTGGGGATAACAGGCTGATACCGCCCAAGAGTTCATATCGACGGCGGTGTTTGGCACCTCGATGTCGGCTCATCTCATCCTGGGGCTGAAGCAGGTCCCAAGGGTATGGCTGTTCGCCATTTAAAGAGGTACGCGAGCTGGGTTTAGAACGTCGTGAGACAGTTCGGTCCCTATCTACCGTGGGCGCTGGAAATTTGAGAGGATCTGCTCCTAGTACGAGAGGACCAGAGTGGACGAACCTCTGGTGTACCGGTTGTGACGCCAGTCGCATCGCCGGGTAGCTATGTTCGGAAGGGATAACCGCTGAAAGCATCTAAGCGGGAAGCCTACCTCAAGATAAGATTTCCCTAGGACTTTATGTCCTCTAAAGAGCCGTTCGAGACTAGGACGTTGATAGGTTGGATGTGGAAGCATAGTGATATGTGAAGCTGACCAATACTAATTGCTCGTGAGGCTTGACTATACAACACCCAAGCAGTTGTATATAAAGCATCAATCGATTCATTAATATGCAAAGCAACTTGATTTAGTTATACGCTTAGCTAAAATGAACAAATAAAGTAAGATTCAATCAGCCCATCTGTAAAGATTTGGAAAACGCATCGGCACATTAAGACCAATGCAAGTATCCATACCAGTTGTGCTGGCGACCATAGCAAGAGTGAACCACCTGATCCCTTCCCGAACTCAGAAGTGAAACCTCTTAGCGCTGATGGTAGTGTGGGGTTTCCCATGTGAGAGTAAGTCATCGCCAGCTCATTATTCTAACACCCCGGTCTCGAAAGAAACCGGGGTGTTTTTTTTTGCATGTATGAATTGAATTAATGAAAACAATTTAATGTATAGAAGAGCCAGATTTTTATTAAGGGAACTCTTCTAAATTGATTATTTCAACTGTCTACGAGCATGTTTTAAAGCAGTGCGAAGACCTTCTTCTAGAGTAGGGTGATAGAAAGGCTTCTCCAGAATATCATTTAAAGTCAATTCTTCACCTATTATCCAGCTTAATAAATGAGCCATATGTTCTGTTGCTTCTGTAAATAATTCAGCACCAAGAAGTTTTTGACTTCCTTTTTCTATATAAACCTCAATCGCACCTCTGTTTTTCCCAAGAACTATAGCTCTTCCTTGCCGTTCATAAGAGGCTTCGCCTGTAATAAAGTCTATACTATTGTCTTTTAGTTGTTTATAACTTTGCCCCACGATCGCCATTTCAGGATGACTGAATACAATTCCTAATGGAGTAAGCATCTTAACTGAATTAACCTGTGGATAATTCAAACAGTTATAAACAACTTTTTTCCCTTCATGTGCCGCCTCATGTTGCAGTGGTGTTGAGGTATAAGCATCACCAACAACAAAAATTGGATATGTGTCTAACTGCTTGGTTTTTGCATTTATAGGTAATAACTTAATATCTTTAAAAGAGTTATCAATATTTTCTAGTTTTAAAGTATCAATTAAACTTGTACGGCCTGTTGCTGCTAAAACATATTCAACTTTGAGAGTTTTCTCTATTTCATTAAGTTGGTAAGTTAATACAACGTTTTCTTCACTGCATTTAACTTCATTTGGTAGAGTTTCGAATAGAATTTTTAACTCTTTGCCTAGCTCTTTTTGTGCAAGTTGTTGAAGCCTAGAACTAGTAAGTACTCCAATTCGTTTACTACGAGCAAAGATTGTAGTTTCTACACCTAAACGATGCATTGCTTGAGCAATCTCAAGAGCAATCACACCACTTCCAATGACAGCGATAGATTTAGGTAGCGTTTTTAACTCAAATATTTGATCTGTTGTTATAAGCCGATTACCAAGTTCTTTCTTCCAGGTTTGATCATAATTAGGAGTTGAACCGACAGCGAGAATAAAACTTTTTGATTGATACTGTTGCCCATTAACTTCTACAGTTTGTGAATCAATAAAATGTGCTTTACCAGAAATTTTATGTTCTGCAGGCCATTGCTCTACATCTTTTAATGTTGCTTGTGTAAAACGATCACGTAAAGTTTGTACGTGCTGCATCACTTGATTTGTATTAATTTTTGCAGATACATCCAAAGCAACCTCTTGAGCATTTTGAATGTCAAACATACGGTTTGCTGTAGAGATAAGGACTTTACTTGGCATGCAGCCTACACGAGCACAAGTGGTATCCCATGGTCCATCATTTATAATTAAAATATTGTTGGTATGTTTAATGGCTTCTTTATATGCGCTAATACCAGCAGTACCTGCGCCAATGATAATAATATCGAACATTGTCATTAAGCTATTTTAATAGATATCTAGAATATATAGAAAAACCCTCTTGAACAGAGGGTTTGGCTCTAATTATTTAGCTTTAAAATGTAAATTTTTGCATAAAAGGTGTTTTTAAAGTGGTTGAAACAGTCCCATTTTGATTAATAGATTGACCTTCAATGCTGATACCATTAATGACATGCTTAAAGTTTAATGTAGTTCCATTCGGAGATTGTTTAAAAGTGAAAATATTTGGTCCTTCTAAATAAATACTGCCATTAAATTTTTGTGCATTCGTTGTTGGAGATTGATTCTCAACGCGACTTCCTTCAATACCAGTAATACTTGGTAGACTCAATACTTGATTACCACTGAGTTTCACTTGATATGTCGCATTGTTCGTATTGCCTGGAGTAGAGTTCACAATAAATGAAATTGGTTCTGCAAAAGGAACATTTGGGTTATCATTAATAAGTACGTTGAAACCAGAACCACTCTGAACTACGTAGAGATCACCATCAGTTGATGTATTATCTTTATATACACTCATTGCACCAGTAGTAACTTCTTTTTCAGTCGGTTGAGCTGTATCTGGATCTTGAACAATAGTCGATGTAGTGATTTTATAATCACTTGTTGTTGAATTAATTAATACGAATCTTTTTTGCTTAGTTTGTTCAAGTCCCCATGACTGTTGGAATGGATACGCAAAGGCTCCGGTAATTGTTACATCTTGGAAGTTTTTATCATTATTTTCATTTTGAAAAATATAAATTCTAGTATTTGATTGATAGTCCTCTAAATTTGGAGACGTATTGTCATTCGCCAGTTTAATATTTTTTAAATCGTCTGCTGTAATATCAAAGTCCCAGTCACTATATCCAGTGAGTAAACTTTTAATTTCTTCACCTTTGAATACATAGCAGGCGCGGTAGTCTGTAGTACTTTTAATAAAGCATTTATCACGATAGTGGTCGGGGTACTTGGTAAGATCTACTTTGCGAATATCCAAGGTTAACTTGAGTGGACCTTGAGCGAAGGTATCTAGTGCGTGATCAATGTAACCTTTTGATAGTTTTTCATCGTTAAGATCATAGGCGCCAAACAAATATTTTCCTTCTTGCTTTACGCTATTTAAAACAGAAGTGGCCAACTCTTGATCTGTTGATGGTGTGGTTGGTGTTGTTGTAGAGCCAGAACCTGAATTTTGGTTATAGTAGCCATCACCGCCACCTCCACCACAAGCTGTCAAAAAAGCAGCCAAAGTAATCCCACATACCCCATGAGTAAGTTTCATCATTATCCCCAATTAAAATGATAAGTTATTTAAAATAATTTTTTAGATTTATAAAATAACATATATTTCATGAGGTTGCTCATTATATTTATGAGCAATTAGCTAATTAAATTCTTGTACCCATAGTTACTCCAACCGTAGGTTTTACTTGCATTGAGGAGCATGCTGTAAGAATTAAACAGCTTAAAAGAGCGAATATAAATTTATTCATAAAAATTAATAAATGATTCAAAAAAGATTTAAATACTTTAGATCAATATTATTTTTAGTTCTGTTGAATTCGTGCAGAGATATGCAAAATAAGTTATCAAAAACCCTACTTTAAGGAAGAAATAGGGTTTTATGGAATATTAATTTCTTAAAATTAGTCGTCTAATAAATCCATTTGTTTTGCTAATTGATATAGATTATTTGAACGGTTTCCTGTACGGCAAAACATAAGTACAGGTTTTGGCAACTCATTGTAATGATTTGCAAAAGTACGTACATCGAGTTCCGTAATTTGTCCAGCTACAACAGGTTGATAAACATAGTCTAGACCTACTTGGCGTGCTGCTTCTTCAATTTGAGCACTTGTAGGCTGTTCTGGGCCGCCTTCCATATCTGGTCGATTATTGATAATCGATTTAAATCCTTTTTCTACAACTTGGCCAACATGCTCTGGGCCAATTTGACCTGCGAAACCAACATTATCTGACATTTCGTCACTCCAAAATTTAACAAAACCTCTTATGCTGTATCATAGCATTAAGCTTAACCTGAGATACAAGACACTCTTGTGTTGTTCTGATTGAGAAAGTTATGTCTTATAGCTAAGTTATAAATTTTAAAAACGATCATCGCGCTATTTTAAAATTGGTTATTCATATTCTATTTCAACGGAGCACATATGCACGCTTATACGGTTGAGCCTTTATATGTTCCATGTGGTCAGGAAACGATCGCAGCTGATTTTTATATTCCTAAAACAAATAAGAAATCTGCCGTAATTATTATGGCCCATGGTTTTGCTGCGTTGCGTCAATTTAAACTCATCCAATATGCTCAGCGGTTCGCTCAAGCAGGTTATGCTGTTATTTTGTTTGATTATCGATATTGGGGTGGGAGCACTGGCAAGCCTAGAGAAATGGTCTCAATCAATTCACAATTAGAAGATTGGAAGACCGTTATTCAATATGCTTCGACCTGTAAGCTTGTAGATAACCGAAGGATTGTGCTTTGGGGAACCTCTCTAAGTGGAGGATATACGCTAAGCCTAGCTTCTGAATTAAAGAATATTCAGGCAATCTTAGTACAAATTCCTTATGTAGATGGCGCTGAAACTGCAAAGCTCTATCCTTTGCAACGTTATCCTCAAGCATTGAAGTTATCGAGTCAGGATTATATGGGATCAAAAATGGGGCTTAATCCAAAGAGGTTACCTGTGGTTGATCAACATAATTTATGCTTTATGCCTACAGCTGATAGTTATTATGGCTATCTATCGATTGTGAACCCTGACTATTATTGGAGTGGGGAAGTCCCAGCTCGTGTCTTTTTTAATTTGATGCGATACCGTCCAATTCAGGTTGTCCGTCAGATTAATATTCCGGTTTTATTTATTGCGGCCCAAAAAGATTCACTTATTCCTATTGAGTCCAGTCGCGAAGCCGCGACAAATATTGCACCTTTTGTGAGTTATCATGAGTGGGATATGAAACATTTTGATATCTATCACGGTTCATGGTTTGAAAAAGCAGTGATAACCCAATTAGAATTTTTACATCAGCATATAGGAGTGATGTAAATGATTATTGTATGTGCATCGTGTGGTGCTAAAAACCGAGTTCCGGAAGAAAAACTTCCTGAGCAACCAAGCTGTGGGCAATGTCATCAGCCATTACTACCGCTTGCACCTATTGAACTAAATGAGCAAAATTTTAGTAACTACATCACGAATAGTGATTTACCTATTCTCATAGACTTATGGGCAGAATGGTGCGGACCCTGTAAAATGATGGCTCCACATTTTGCGCAGGTCGCAAAACAGAATCCAGGCGTTATTTTTGCCAAGATTGATACCGAAGAATCTCCTCGCTTGAGCCAAGCTTTTCATGTGAGAAGTATTCCGACACTTGTCTTAATGAATAAAACGACAGAGGTCGCGCGTATTAGCGGTGCATTACGTGCGCCTGAATTGCAGCAGTGGCTCGATCAACAACTTCAAACGAATTTCGGGAGCTAAGGTGTCAGAAGCTTATACCAAACCAGAAGGAATTTTATCCTTACAAACGATTGCCATGCCAGCAGATACAAACTGGAGTGGTGATGTGTTTGGTGGATGGATTGTGTCACAAATGGACTTGGCTGGAGCAATTCACGCAGAACGTTTCAGTCGTGGCCGTTGTGCTACGATTTCCATTAATCAAATGACCTTTTTGGTTCCGGTAAAGGTTGGCTTTGTCATTAGCTGCTATACCAAAATCTTAAAAGTTGGAAATACTTCTATTCAGATGCAAATTGAAGTTTGGGATAGTCATGATGACTCTCGTGAGCCAATACGTATTACTGAAGGAGTCTTTACCTTTGTAGCAGTGGATGTAAAAGGTAATAAGCGTCAAATACCTGAAGAAGCAAGACAAAAGTTTTTAGATGCTCAATAAAACGTAGAAAGCCTGAATATCAGTATTCAGGCTTTAATTTTTAATTTAGATAAAGAAATCATTTTTAGAATTAAAACATCGTATTGGTATTTTTGCTTTGCTCAGGAATATTTTGTATTACATCCCAATGCTCTACGATTTTTCCATTTTCGACACGAAATATATCAATAATCGCTCTACCTCGATCTTTTTCATTTTCAGTCGAATGGACATGTAAAACGACAAGATTACCTTCAGCAATCGCACGTTTAATCTCATTTTTAGCTTGAGGATTCTTTTGGAATTTTTCAGTGAAGAAATTAACGAAAGGTGCTTTACCATCTGGCACATTAGGATTGTGCTGAATGTATTGTTGACCAATATAACGGTCTGCATATTCTTTGACTTTATGTTTTAAAAAGACGCCTTCATAAAAGTCGATGACTATTTTTTTGTTTTGAGTGCTTACTTTATCTATCGCTTCGGATTTGGTCGAAGTTAATTTACTGGTTTTAACGTGAGATTCAGTCGCATGAGTCGTTATTGTTGTACATATTAAACTGGTAAATAAAGAGGAAAGAATCAGTGTTTTTTTCATTTTTAACCTCAAGATACAAAAATAATTTTTATATCTTGAGGCAAATAAAAATCTAAAAGTACTTTAGATTAGTTATTATTTCTTACGTTTCGGTAACCATGCCCACAGCATTTGGCACTGGATTGGTTCATTGCCTGCATCATCAATGACTGTAACCGGAATCACAAGTTCACCTTTCTCATTAGCTGCAATAAACTTTTGCTGTTCAGCAGACAATGTTGCTGTAGCAGTCAAACCGCCTTCAACCACTTTTAAATAATCTACATGCAATGATTTGATTAATAAAATGCGGTTATCAGGAATATGTAAACCCGTTAGAAAACCTGTTGCAGTTTCTGCTAAAAGAGCCATCGCCGCAGCATGGACTCCTTTAATATGATTTTGCATGTTTTTCTGGTTTTCTAAACGGACAGTAACGTGGTTTGAGTCTACTTCCAGATAGCGGATATTTGCTGTACCCACCATTGGCACGATACGACCAAACGCCTTGCTCCAAAGCGTGCTCCGAATACCTTTAGGGAATTTTGAAGTCGCTTTTACCAGTTTTGATAGACGATTGGATTGAGACATGGAATTACCTTAGCTTTGAATGTCACGAAAAGAGATTAATCTTTAAAGTTATTAAACTGTAATGGCACACCAAATTGCTGTTCACGTAAAAAATTCATGACTTGTTGTAAAGTGTCACGCTTTTTATCTGTTACACGAATTTTGTCGCCTTGGATAGAAGATTGCACTTTAACGCCACTTTCTTTAATGGCTTTATTAATTTTTTTTGCAGTATCTGAGTCAAGACCATCTTTAAGTTTAATGACTTGTACAAAATTTTTGCCTGAAGCAGCGGCTTTTTGCGGATCAAGTGCTTGTACATCAATTTTACGTTTATAAAAGTGATTTTCTAACATGTTGTAAACTTGTTCACACTGAAAATCGCTTTCTGTACTTATTTTAATTTCTTTATTTTTTTCGTTTATTTCGACTGAAACATCATGACCACGGAAGTCAAAGCGTGTTGCAATCTCTTTTTGTGTGTTTTGTACAGCATGATTAACCTCAAATAACTCTAATTCAGAGACAATATCGAAAGAAGGCATAGTTTAGACCTTTACAAAGTGAAAGAATATTTGAGATGCTAAGAGGGTTTTCTTCATTTGCCAAGTGTTGTTTACATCAAAGGAGTGCACAATGATCCGTAAACAAGAAATTACAACATTTGAATTCCCAGAAAATGCTGTTATCTGGGATGTCCGTGATACTAATGCTTATGCAGAAGGGCATGTTAAAGGTGCGGTGAATCGCCCGATTAATGATTTGAATGCTGATATTTTGAACCAGGTCTCTGCGGGTCAGCCGATTTATATTTTATGTGGTGGTGGTAGCAAAGCTCCTCGTGCAGCTGAGAAACTAGAAGGATTGGATGCCTCGCGTGAATATGTCGTGCTGATGGGGGGGACACGTGCAGCTCGTGATGCTGGCTTGCCTCTAGAGCAGGGCGCATAAAAAAAAGCACCTTAGGGTGCTTTTTTATTGAAGAGAACTATTGTGGTTTGAAATACGGCTTTTTAGGTTTTACTTTTTTTTGAAATCGTTGCGGATTCAGTTTTTGTAACAAGCTGTCCGGTACTGGGCAAGCCTCTCCTAATATCTGGGCAACTAAGATCTCGCTGCATAACGGAGCAAATAGAAAGCCCTTAGAACCAAGACCCGCAAAAGTAGCAATTCGACTATTCTCAAGCATTTTTCCAACCAGAGGAAAATAATCTAAGCTTTGTGCTCGGATAGATGCACGGCCTTGCCACGTCGAAGTTGATGGTAACTTTTCTGCATATGCAGGGAATACGCTGTGGATTAATTCAAAGTTATGCACATGGTCTTCGGGAAGCACATCTTGATCTTCACGATTTGGGTAAAAAGACGCACCTAAAATTATCTGTGAAGCATCAAGTTGCATGCAATACCCACCATAGCTATAAGCTTCATTTAAAGGTAGGGGAGCAAAAGAATTATTAACCCAGCTCACTTGTCCGCGTATTGGTTTTAACTGTGGATAGCTTTCAAATAAAGCAGCACTTTCCCGAGCACAGCACACAACAACATGGTCTGCTTCAGCAATAACCTCATTACCAGCCTGCAATTGAACTTTATTTTCAAAAGGAACCAGTGCTTTGACATGGGCAATTTTTAGAGCAATTAAAGGGTGTTTCAAAATTTCATCACGTAGTTGATGTGGTGAAACAGAACCCGCTTCGGTCAGTGAAACACTTGAGTATGTAGTTTCAAGTGAGTTTGTTGAATGGGTAACAACATCAGCTGGATATTGATTTACAAGATCGAGAAGTTCATCTGCATTTTTCAATGCGATTTGTTGTATTTGAAGTGGACGGAATGCTTGAAAATTTTTATAAAAATTTAAGGCATGTTGCCAACTTAAAGTCATGAGATGTTCATGGCTTTGTTCAATTGGGCATAGTTTAGGATTAAGCAATGCCAAAGGGTTTCCAGAAGCACCAGATAATGCTTCTGTTTGCTCGTATAAGGTCACTTGGTGCCCGCGTGCTGCAAATGCCCACGCCGTAGTTAAACCTGCTACACCGGCCCCAATTATCGCAATATGCTGCTGTTCTTTACCCAATGACTGAACTTGGTCTAATTGTGAGGATTCATCATCAGATTGAGGTGGATTCCAGATTGCTTTGAGCATTTCCCGTTTATGCCGAAAACCACGTGGACGAGAAATACTAATACCGTGCGCCTTTAGCCCACGTTTTAAAACACCCGCGACACTAAAAGAGGAAAAAGTGCTGCCATAGTCAGAAAGACGAACAATATGGTTTAAAACATTTTGTTCCCATAGCTCTGGATTGCAAGAGGGCGCAAAGCCATCTAAAAACCAAGCATTTACTGCTTTAGTTTTCGCTATGCTTGGGAAAATGTCTTGTGCATCTCCTAGCCATAAGTCGATGCTAAAACGCTCGTTTGGAAAAGTTAAGCGATGACATCCAGCAATAGGGAGCGGATATTGTTCAATTAACTGCTCTGCAAGTGGTTTAAGCTCATCCCAGACATTTAAAGCACGAATAAGGTCAGCTTTACTTAAGGGAAATTTTTCAACACTAATTGCATGTAAATGACTTTGATTGTCTGGACGAACTTGTTGCCAAAGTTGCCAGAGTGCAAGAATGTTTAAACCTGTACCAAAACCGGTTTCTCCTACACTGAAATATTCAAAATCTTTTAAATTGGCTAAGCGTTCTGATAAGTCATTACCATTTAGAAAAACATGTCGTGTTTCAAGTAAGCCATTATCTTTAGAGAAATAGACATCACCAAATTGTTTGGAAATGGGAACCTCGATACCATCGATTAATTCCCAGTCCAGTTCTGCTGTTTGGATACGGTTTGATACGTTCATTGGGTTTAATAGATTGCTTCGATTTACCACTGGCGTCGACGTTTTGTATGGATATAACTAGCGATAAAGAATCCTAGCAATACGCCACCCGCTAAGGTAACAGCACCATATAAAAACATTTGCGCACTACGTTCGCTTTGTAAGACTTGAACCTGAACAGAGAGGCTGTCGTTTTTTAACTGTAGCTCTTGGTTCTGAGCGAGTGCTTCAAGATTGGCATGTTCTAACTGTTTTAAGCGAGATGCCTGATCTTGAACTAAAGCTTTGATTTTCGCATCTTGCTGTTGTTTATTCTTTACGAGTTGTTCAGCTGTAAGTGGCTGAGCAGTAGTAGGTGTTTTTACAACTGTTGGGGCTGTAGGAGCGGGTTTAGCTGCCTGAGTTGAAGGCGCGCTTGGAGGAGATGTTGCTGGTGTTGCAGCAGGTTCAACTGCTCCAGCAGTTGAACATATCAAACACAAGCCAAGAAAGCTTTTGATTGCAGGCTGCATGCGATTACCCTTTTGGAAATGCTTTATTGAACGGTTTTACATCAATATGGGCATAAATGCCTTCTTTGAGAAATGGTTCTTCTTTTAACCATTCATCTAATGCTTCGCGACTGTCGAATTCAACAATCATGGTGCTACCATAGAAGCCTGCTTGTGGATCATTAGGATCTTTTGGCATAGCACCCGCTGTAACAAGGCGGCCTTCGTCATCGAGTTTTTGTAGACGTTCGATATGCTGAGGGCGTACTGCTAAGCGTTTCTCTAAAGTTCCTTCGTTATCGGTACAGCTTAGAACAAAAAAAGGCATGTAATCGTATCTCTATAATCAATCAGGAACCACTTTAAGCGTCTGGTGACTTAAAATGCTTACGTAAAATAATGAACTGAATAATGATAAATGAAAACATCACAATCATGTCACCAAATGCAGTAAATTCGCCCCAATATTTTCCGCCGTGAAATAAAAATGCGAAGAACACATGCAAACAAGACATCACTACAAACATGACTGCCCAGGCGAAGTTTAGATTTTTCCAACCTTTTTCACTTAACTCTAAAATAGGATCAAATAAACGTCGTATGAGTGGCTTACGGTCTTTACCAAACCAAGGTGAAACCAAGAATGCGCCTGCAAAAACCAAATTTAAAATTGCAGCTTTCAGACGAATATAGAAATCATCACTTAGCATGAGCGTGATGCCACCAAAAATCACAGTCATAAACAATACAAACCATTGTTGTTTATCTAGACGGAATTTTTGGAAAACAAATAAGGCACCATATACCACGAGCATTGAAATAATTAGACCAGTAGTTGCTACAAGAATATTATTATTATCTGTACCGCCAGCAGACCCGATCAGTTTAAGTAAAGGATGCTGTGCGTTAGCTGGATCAACTGTTTTATATAAATAGAAGAAAATAATTAATGGAACAAAGTCCAGAAGTGCTTTCATGTTAGAGTATCTGATCAGGTTTGGTGAATGGCATAGTATAAAAGATGCAAGGCATAGATTTACATACACATAGCAATATTTCTGATGGAACTTTGTCTCCGGAATTACTGGTGCAAGCTGCTATTGATGTGAATTTGCATACTTTGGCTTTAACTGATCACGATACAATGGATGGGTTGCAGCGAGCTAGAATTGCTGCGCAAGGACATGATTTAAAAATCATTTCTGGTACGGAAATTTCGAGTCAGTGGTCACGCCCAACAACCAAAAAGAGTTATGGTGTACATATTGTTGCTTTAAACATGCAAGATGAAGCACCAATTTTAGAAGCATTAGAACAACAAAAAAGAGTACGAGCGCAAAGAGCTAAAGTCATTTGTGATTTATTAGAAAAATGTATTGGTTTTCAGATCTATGAAGATGTTCTTGCCAAAGTGGAAAATCAGGCCGATCGAGTGACAAGAACCCATATTGCTAAAACACTGGTCGAGAAGAATGTAGTAACCCGTCCTCAACAAGCATTTGATCGTTTCTTAAAAGAGGGAAGACGTGCCTTTGTTAAGTTCGAAGGGTTAGGATTAAAAGAAACAATTGATGTGATTCATGAAAGTAAAGGGCTGGCGGTTTTAGCACATCCAACTCGTTATGATTTATCTGCAACTAACATTCGATATTTAATTGAGTTGTTTGCAACTTCAGGTGGAGATGCAGTTGAGCTACCTCCACCTATGGAAACGTTATCTACTCGCCAGATGGTTGATCGGATGATTGAGCAATATCAATTAGCTGTATCGATTGGCAGTGACTTTCATGGTGAAAATATGCCATGGATTAAATTGGGAAATACACCTAAACCAACGGCTAATCAGCAAGGTGTTTGGGAGCGTTTTCTCTAATAGCGCTTAGAGCAAGTTATTATCTTGAGCTTGAATTGGAGGTGGTGTCGGTTTGCCTAGCGTTCCTAAAAGTTCAATTTCGATACTACGCACCATGGCATCTAAAGGTAAATCATTGCTTTGAGTACCAAAAGGCTCTTCAATTTCCGAGCTTAGTGCATCAAGTCCTAAGAATGTATATGCCAAAATTCCAACCAGTAAAGGTGTGGCTAAACCAAGCAATGAACCAAGGCTAAACGGCAACATAAAACAGAAAAAATAGACAGTGCGATTGAGCAAAACTGAATAAGCAAATGGAATAGGTGTGTTGGCGATTCGGTCACAGCCAGTTTGCACAACACTTAAATCTGAAACATTTTTATTCATCTGCGCATAGATGATGTCAGAGATTTCACCTTCTTTAAGTGCTTGTAATAATTCCCAGTGAATAAGGCTTAGCGTGTACTGAGGGGCATTATTTTGCTGATAGAGTTGGGTGAGTGCTTGCTGGCTCATACCACTGGTTTGTATTAACTCAGTTGGATTCGCAGTCTGACGACGCAAACGATCACGTAGCACATTAGCAAAAACAATCACATGTTGAATGACACGTTCACGGCGAGCCTGAGTCAAAATTCGGCAGTCACGGTCAAAATGGCGAGAAGTTGCAATTAAAACACCCCATAATTTTCGTGCTTCCCACCAACGGTCATAACATGCAGTATTTTTAAATCCTAAGAAAATAGAAAGCACAACACCAATCAGCGTAAAGCCAACCAAAGGAATTTCTGGAAAACGATAAAGGTTGATATATTCCACGCCACCAATGATTGCTGAGATCAACATAACAAACCCTAAGGAGGGGAGAATTTTGGGTAAAATCGTCCCTCGCCAAGAGAATAAAACTTTGAAAATACTAGGTTGATCACGAACAATCATTTTATTTTAAGCATCACTATTTTTGTTTTGATCTTCTAGGCTTAGTTAAGCTTTGTCAATATTATTGAACTGATATTGTTGCGGGGTTGAGCAGTTGTTGTTCAGCAAATGAAAAGCTTCCTTCTGGAGAAATAATAAAATGATCCAAGAGGTGTATTTCGACAAGCTTGCATGCATTTTCCAGTTGTTGAGTTAATGCAATATCTTCAGCGGAAGGCTGTGCTGAACCAAATGGATGATTGTGTGCAATCACGAGCTGGCAAGCATGTTGTTGTAAGGCGTAGCGTAAAGTTTGATTAACCGAGACCGCACAATGTTGCATTGAACCAAAAAATAGCTTTTTAAAATGGAGCTTTCTTAATTCTGGGTCTAGACACAGCACAGCAAAGACTTCTTGTTTTTCACCTTTTAATTCATAGCGTAAATAATCCAAAACTAAATCAGAAGAGTGAAGACTAAGATTATTCTTCTGAAAGTGATGATCGAGATAACGCCGTCCGAGTTCTTTGACTGCCAGTAATTGAGAATATTTCGTTGCTCCTATTCCATTAAATTGAGTTAATTCGCTTAACGATGAATCAAATACTGCATTTAGACTACCAAAATGTTGAATGAGTAACCGTGACAATTCGACTGCTGAATGTTGCTTTGAACCTGAGCGAAGAAAAATTGCCAATAGCTCTGCATCAGAGAGACTTTGAGGGCCTTGTTGTAATAACCGTTCTCTTGGCCGCTCTTGTTCGGGCCAATTTTTAATAGAAGTATTCATATTCCCCAGCATAATTCGCTTAAAATTTTATTTTGTTTGCCCAATCAATCTTGGGTCTGCGCGTATTTAATGCTATTGTGAGCGCCACTGCAACAGTAAGGTATCCTGTTCGTGAGCTTTGATCTAAGTGTTATTCCTCATAAAAACATCGTTTTAGCTGTTACTGGCGGAATTGCTGCCTATAAAAGTGCCATCTTAGTCCGCCGCCTCAAAGATTATGGCTTTGATGTGCGTGTGGTCATGACACATGGTGCTCAGGCATTTATTACCCCACTAACTTTTCAGGCTCTTTCTGGAAATCCTGTCCATACTGAACTTTTAGACCCTGCGGCTGAAGCTGGAATGGGACATATTGAATTAGCACGTTGGGCTGATTTATTACTGGTTGCGCCTGCAAGTTGCGATACTTTGGCAAAATTTGCGCATGGTTTAGCAGATGACTTGCTCAGTACAGTTTTTTTGGCAACAAAATCTCCTGTCTGGGTTGCGCCTGCCATGAATCAGCAAATGTGGGCGGCCAAAGCGACACAACGAAATTTACAAACCTTGGTCGAAGATGGCGTGCATGTGATCATGCCAGATGCGGGTGAGCAGGCGTGTGGTGATGTTGGTTTAGGCCGAATGCCAGAGCCAGAAGAAATTGCTAAGCAAGTGGCTGGCTATTTCCATCAGGCTCAACGTGCAATTGCTGAAAAATTTGGGTTGTTGGCAGGTAAGCGAGTTGTGATTACTGCTGGGCCAACACGTGAAGCAATTGACCCTGTTCGTTATATTTCGAACCACAGTACTGGTAAAATGGGCTTTGCTTTAGCGGCTGCTTGTTACGCTGCTGGTGCACAAGTGACTCTGATTGCTGGACCTGTAAGTTTAGATACACCGAATGGTGTAAAAAGAGTAAATGTTGCCTCTGCAAGACAGATGTTAGATATCAGTATGGATTCATTAGAAACAGGCTGTGATATCTTCATTGCAACCGCCGCAGTCGCTGACTATCGTGTAGCAGAAGTTGCCGAGCATAAAATTAAGAAGGCAGGGGATGAGTTGAATGTTTCCCTTGTAAAAAATCCGGATATTGTGGCAACCATTGCGGGTCAGGAAAAACGTCCATTTATGGTGGGCTTTGCCGCTGAAACACAAAATGTTGAAGAATATGCGGCAGGAAAGCTGGTTGCTAAAAAGCTCGATATGATTGCATGTAATGATGTGTCACGTGCAGATATTGGTTTTGCTTCTGATGAAAATGCGATGACAGTTTTCTTTGCTGAAAACTATCACATGAAAAAGCGTGAGTTAGAAAAAGCATCTAAACAAGAAATTTCTCAACAGTTGGTTGAAGCAATTTCGGATGCATTACGCCGTAAATAATATGTTCTAAATAAAAAAACCGCGAATTAATCGCGGTTTTTTTTATATGTCTTACTTTATCCAACTTAAGGAATGTCATCTTCAAATTCAGGTTTAACCTGAACGATGAAGTCCTGACGGTTAAGACCACGCCATAAGGCAAATGCTGTACCGATATAAATTGAAGAGTAAGTACCTACAAAGACACCAACAAACATTGCAACAGCGAACCAGTGTAGACCATCACCACCTAAGAACATCATTGCTAGAACGACTAGCAATAAGGTCATTGATGTATGAATGGTACGACGTAAAGTTTCGGTTAAAGCAATATCGACGATTTCACGAGGAGTCGCACCGCGAATTTTACGGAAATTTTCACGGATACGGTCTGACACTACAATATTATCGTTAAGCGAGAAGCCAATAACAGCAAGTACCGCAGCTAAAACTGTAAGGTCAAACGGCCATTGGAATAATGCAAAAGCACCAATAATAATGATGATGTCGTGGAATAAAGACATCACGGCACCCATCGCGAGTTTAAACTCGAAACGGATCGTCACGTAGATCAACATTAAAATAAGTGCAAGGGCAACCGCACCAGCAGAGCGAACATATAGCTCGTTACCAACTTGACCACCTACAGAGTCAACTTTATGAACTTCTGCGGCATTGTTTGGCAGCTGTACAGCCTTAGTAATCGCGTTATTAAGGTCTTCAACCTTAACTTCTTGTACTGGCATACGCACAAGTAAGTCTTTATTACTACCAAGTGTCTGTACTACAGCATCTTTAAAGCCAGCTTTGTCGAGTGCCTGAATAACGTCAGACTGGTTTGCTGGTTGAGCATAGTTAAGCTCAGCTGAAACACCACCTGTAAAGTCCAAACCGAGGTTAAGACCTTTAGTTACAATAAAGAAAATACTCGCCAATGTAATCAGGATCGAGAAGATTGCCGCAGGTTTGGCAATCTTCATGAACGGGATGATTTTTGCATCATCCGGACGTCCATATTGTTTTGAATCTTGTTGAGTCACTTTAGTCATCATCGATCTCCTTAAATGCTCAACTTTTTCAAGTTACGGCGTTTGCCATAAATGATTTGTACAATTGCGCGAGTCACTGTAATTGCAGTAAACATCGAACACACAATACCAATCATTAATGTTACGGCGAAACCTTTGATCGGACCTGTACCAATTGCAAACAAAATGAAAGCAACGAGGAACGTGGTTAAGTTCGAGTCAAAAATGGTGTTATAAGCTCGATCATAACCGGCCACAATGGCCTGTTTGGGTGAGGCTCCCCAGAGCATTTCTTCTCGAATACGCTCACATATTAATACGTTCGCATCGACCGCCATACCAATGGTAATAACGATACCGGCAATACCTGGTAAGGTGAGGGAAGCTCCAATCCATGACATAACCGTTAAAATCATTGCCAAGTTAACAACAAGTGCAAAGTTAGCGATTAAACCGAATAGACGGAAGAAAACCACCATCCAGATTGCAACAAGCAAGAAGCCGATTTGAGTTGATAATACGCCTTTATCAATGTTTTCTTGACCAAGACTTGGACCAACCACACGTTCTTCAACAAAATACATTGGCGCAGCTAAAGCACCTGCACGTAGCATTAATGCAAGCTCTGATGCTTCTTGAGGAGAACTTAAACCGGTAATACGGAAAGTTGAACCTAAAACGGCTTGAACAGTTGCAGCATTAATGACTACAGATTCAGTGTATGGAGTACGAACTTCTGTTTGTGCACCAGTTTTAGGATCTGTGACATAAGTAATTTTTTGCTTATTTTCGATGAACAATACCGCCATGCGTTTACCAACAGCATTACGAGTTGCATCGGACATAAGCTTACCACCAGCACTGTCGAGGGTAATATTTACCTCGGCACCACCAGAGTCTTGGCTGAAGCCAGAACTTGCATTTTGAACACGCTCACCAGTCAAGATACGGTTACGTTGCAACAAAAGTTGACGACCGCTATCTAAAGACTCATAAGCAAAAACTTCTGTGCCCGGAGGTAACGGTTGACCATTATATTTACCTGTATATGGGTCAATATATTGATCATTTGAGTCAGAAACTAAACGGAATTCGAGGTTTGCAGTACGACCTAAAACACGTTTAGCTTCAGCTGTATCTTGTACACCCGGTAATTCAACAACAATACGGTTGCTACCCTGACTTTGTACCAATGCTTCTGCAACACCAAGTTCGTTAATACGATTACGTAATGTTGTTAAGTTTTGGTTTACCGCATATGACTGGATTTCTTGGCGACGTACATCGGTATAAGTAAGCTTTAAAGTAGAACCTGTAGAGCTTGCTAATGCCTGTTGGGTATATTCATTCCCATTACGACGTAGAAAATCCATTGCTGCATCACGGTCAGCATTGTCAGCAAATTGAACAGTGATTACATTGTTTGTTAATGCAAGATTATTAAATTTGATCTTGTTTTCACGGAACTGACGACGCAAATCAGTGGCAGAAGTTTCCATACGTTGGGCAACGGCTTTGTCCATATCTACTTCAAGCAAGAAGTGGACACCACCACGTAAGTCCAAACCAAGTTTCATTGGTTTTGCCCCAATTTTTTGCAACCATTCCGGTGTAGTTGGTGCAAGGTTTAGGGCAACAACATATTGATCACCTAAGTCACGGCGTAATACTTCTTTTGCTTTCAACTGCGCTTCAGAAGAGCTGACACGCAAGAGGGCAGCATTATTTGTAAAAGTATTATCGTGACTTGCAATATTTGCTGTTTTTAAAATTTGCTCTGCTTTTTGCACCACACTTTGATCAATTTGGGTACCAGCTTTGGCACCGGAAATTTGAACGGCGGGCTCATCCGGATATAGACTAGGCAGTGCGTATAATGTACTGACTACCAGAACAACCAGAATCAGTAAATATTTCCATGCAGGGTAACGCATTCGCTTTCTTCTTAAATGAAAAAGTCGTGCTAAAGCACGACTGTTTTATGATTAAAGGTTATTTAGAGTGCCTTCAGGTAATACTGAAATTACGCTGGCACGCTGAATTTTTACTTCTACACCACGGCTAAGTTCAACAACTGCATAGTCACCTTCAATTTTGGTCACTTTGCCCATTAAACCACCAGCGAACACAACTTCACTACCTACACCTAAGCTTTCGATTAAAGAGCGGTGTTCTTTAGCACGCTTTGCTTGAGGACGCCAAATTAAGAAATAAAAGATTGCAACGAATACAACAATCATCAAGATGTTTGGCAAAATACCTGTAGTTGGGCCAGCTGCCGGTGCTGCATGTGCAGCAGAAATTAAAAAGCTCATTTTGATTTCCTAAAGTTAAAAATATGAGTCAGATACCTGACATAATCCTAATTCGTTTTGCAATTTACCTTGTCTTGAGGTTGAGCGCAAATCGGGCTTATTCATCAACCGGACATGGTGGAACTTCTAAACCACGGCGGGCATAAAAGTCCTGAACAAATTCATCAAATGTGCCATTCTCTAATGCATCACGCATACCTTCAGTTAAACGTTGGTAATAACGTAAGTTATGAATGGTACCGAGCATAGACGCTAACATCTCTCCACATTTTTCAAGATGGAATAGATAAGCACGGGTAAAGTTCTTACAAGTATAGCAATCGCAATGTGGATCGAGCGGACTTTGGTCATGGCGATATTTACTATTACGAATACGTACCAGACCATCAGTGACAAAATAATGACCGTTTCGCGCATTACGGGTTGGCATTACACAGTCGAACATATCGACACCACGGCGCACCGCTTCAACGATATCTTCCGGTTTACCAACGCCCATCAAGTAACGCGGTTTGTCTTGTGGCATTTTGCTTGGGAGATAATCTAAAACTTTGATCATCTCTTCTTTAGGTTCACCTACAGATAAGCCGCCAATCGCATAACCGTCAAAGCCAATTTCAAGAAGGCCATTTAAAGACTCATCACGTAAGTCTTCATACATACCGCCTTGAATAATGCCAAATAATGCATTCTTATTTTTGAGTTCATCATGATGATGAGTTTTACAACGTTTTGCCCAGCGTAAAGAAAGCTGCAATGATTTTTGTGCTTCTTCATGCGTTGCAGGATAAGGTGTACATTCATCAAAAATCATGACGATGTCAGAGTTCAATACCTGCTGAATTTCCATAGAAATTTCAGGCGATAAAAACACTTTTGAACCATCAATTGGCGAGCGGAAAGTAACACCTTCCTCTTTGATTTTGCGCATTGCGCCAAGACTAAAAACCTGGAAACCGCCAGAGTCAGTCAAAATTGGCTTATCCCATTTAATAAAGTTATGCAAACCGCCGTGTTCTTTAATCACTTCAAGACCCGGGCGCAAATATAAATGGAAGGTATTTCCTAAAATAATTTGTGCCTGAATGTCTTCGATATCACGCGGTAGCATACCTTTAACTGTGCCGTAAGTCCCCACTGGCATAAAAACAGGTGTTTCAACAACACCATGTTCTAAAGTTAAACGACCACGACGGGCGCGCCCCGACTGACCTAATTTTTCAAACTTCATCTAAAAATCCTGAACACGAGCAGAGGCGAAGAAACAGTTCGCTGCTAAAAAGAGAGCTATTTTCCTTGATTCTGCGATGTAGTTCTACTACTAAATGTAGCTGGTTATAAAATAGATAAAACTTCCGACAGGTTAGGGGCTGTTTTTTTCTTATTGGAAATTAGGTTTATAGTCAAAATTTTCATTAACAAGATTATCCTTAAAAGGGCGAATCGCTTTCTTGGATAAAGTTAATGTATTGATGAGATTGTTAGGGAATACTTCAATCTGGTTGTTGAACAGCTCGACATTACGGTTAAAGATACTAATCGCAGCACCCACATTTTCGTTTTGTTCCTGAATGTCGTCCATCATCTTGCTATAGAGTGAATCGGCTTTAAGCTCAGGGTAGTTTTCAACAACAATATTTAAGCTGCGAATTAGTTCTTTGCTCATTGTCTCGATTTGTTGGAGCTGAGAAATATCAGTGTTATTCACATTTAAATTAAGAATTTGCTGTCGTAATTCAGTGACTTTTTCAAATGTCGATTTTTCAAAGTGAGTATATTGATTAAGTGTTGTCTCAAGCGCCTCTAAAGTCTTTACCTTTTGACGTTCGAAATTGGCAACCTCAGACCAAGCGCGTTTGGTCGCATTAAAATAACGTACGATGGTATTACGGATGTGAACGCCCCAGACGATCAGTACAACAAAAATCCCCAGGAAAATAAATAAACCAGTCATGGTCAGTTCCTTGTTGTTATTCCCTCAATGTACTTTTGACTTCGCATTTTTTAATGAGACGACAATCAAGTCATACGAGAGATTTATTTAATTAAGTTCAACATTAATTGCTGAAATTTTTCATATTGCGGCATGGTCATGGTACGCAAGTGCCCACGCAATGCTGAAACATTATGAATTTCACTTTGCTTACTTGTGGTCTGAAAAAGATTTTGCTCGCCCAGATAACACAAAATTTGTTCTTCGTGATGATAAATTAAATCACCTTTAAAGTGCTGAAAAAAATCATTTAATTTTAAAGTTGAGCTTGGACTAACCTCTTTGGCCAACTGGTGTTGATTAACTCCAAAAATATTAAGTTCTTGGTTAATTAAAATATCGCTACTTTGCCATTTACTGCTGTAGGGAGTAAAAAAACGAGAACGTTGATTGCTAACAGCAATACCCAAAGCTGGCATTTGAAATATAAAAGCGCCCCATAAATCTTTATGAATTTCTTTTATAATTTTTTTATCGCTATTTTGGTCTTGAATAATAGGGATTTCATTAATGTAATGATATTGAAACAGCAAGACTTGATGATCGGTTACTCCATCGTTCCATGTCGTCGAAGCAAACTGAGTAATTTCGTTAGACTCAGTCCCTCGATTAAACAGAGGGAAATACTGTTTTAATTTACTCAGAACTAAAACTGGTTGAGCATGAATGGGAAGATAAGCTGGTAACTGCTGAAACTGTAAGCCGTAACGCAAAATCACCATGCGTTGTTCTAGATAACGAATAACTTGCGTTAATGGTTCTTGAGATTGATAGAGTAAATAAGCCAGAAACCCTGTTAAAAAGGCACCTAAAAAGCTCCAAATATATTGAATATATGGATGAAGAAAATAACCAAAACCTAATACTGTGATGCTGCAAATGGCGAGTAAATAGGGGAGCACATTAAAAAACCGAAGGTTGTGATCTTCACGCCATGGATGTAAAGCATCTAAAAGATCTTGGGCTGAATGAGATTTTTGCCCAGCATCCCAAAGTCGAGCAATATTGCGAAAAACCTGTGTATTTTTTTTACGCCTTATATGAAGAGCTTCTTGTACAGTATCGATTGGCATGGAAGTAATAAGTTCATTATCATAAAGAGCTATTTCTAGATTATCTTTTAAATTGAAAGAGATAAATACTAAATTTTTCTAAATTGAGAATTTTTCTTTAAAAAATTAATGCCTGATTTCATCGCTAAATTTCTGCAACTCACACAGCTAAATTCATTATTTTTTATTGTAAGTACTTGGGTTGGGTTAAACCTCGAATCAACTTATAAGGTTTAACCCAGCCTTGGTTTTTAAACTTCTAATTTATCAATCAGCATTGCATCGCCATAGCTAAAGAAACGATAGCGGCTTTTAACAGCATGTTCATAAGCAGCCAAAATGTTATCTCGATTTGAAAGCGCTGATACCAACATGAGCAGAGTAGACTCTGGCAAATGGAAGTTAGTGATTAAACGATCTACGATGCAGAACTCATAGCCTGGATAGATAAAGATTTGTGTGTCGCCAGTCCAAGCCGCGATTTTACCGCCATGAGCTTGTGCTGCACTTTCTAAAGCACGTGTTGCTGTTGTACCAACGGCAATCACTTTATTGCCGCGTGCTTTAGTCGCCAAAATTAGATCGATGGTTTCTTGAGGCACATCACACCATTCACTGTGCATAATATGGTTGGTAATGTCATCAGTACGAACAGGCATAAACGTGCCAGCACCGACGTGTAAAGTCACAAAAGTTTTTTGAACATTTTTTTGTTCTAATTTTTCTAAAAGTGTTTCATCAAAATGCAAGCTTGCAGTAGGTGCTGCAACACTGGCAATTTTTTCTGGGTTATGGAAAACCGTTTGATAGCGTTCAGTGTCAATTTCTTCTGCTTCACGGTTAAAGTAAGGCGGAATAGGTAACTGACCATATTGTTCAAGTACAGGCAAAATTGGCTGTGAAAACTCAACCACAAATAAATTTTCGTGACGGCCACGTACAATCACAGGAATATTATCTGCACCGACATAAAGCTCAGCACCTGCTTTAGGCGAGTTGCTCGATTTAATATGACAATACGCTGTGGTGTGGTTCAGCATGCGCTCAACCAAAATCTCAATAGCACCGCCTGTAGAACGTTTTCCTTTAAGTCGTGCTTTCATGACTTTAGTGTCATTGAGCACTAACAGATCACCTTCTTCGAACAGATCGATAATGTCTGTGAACATGTGATCGTGATATTGACCCTTTGAGTCTAGGTGCAACAACCGTGAAGCACTACGTGATTCAAGAGGGTAACGGGCAATAAGTTCATCAGGTAATTCAAAGGAAAAGTCGGACAGTTGCATATTTAGAAAAAACACCGCAAAAATTGGGCCTAGTATAAACTTTTTCGCTTTTTTATGGCTGTGCTTATGGCCTAAATCATGAAAAATGTTTAAGTGATCTAAAAGTGAACGATAATATTCACTTAGGGTTTGACAAGTTTTACAAACGCGCTAATATACGCAACACAAACATACTTCCTCTCCCGAGGTGGTGAAATTGGTAGACGCGGCGGACTCAAAATCCGCTGTCAGAGATGACGTGTCGGTTCGAGTCCGACCCTCGGGACCATATTCAGAATCGTAAGATTCTACGAAAACCCCTAAACTAACGGTTTAGGGGTTTTTTGTTTTAGAAAACAAATATTTATGCTCTATTAACTAATTGATTTATAAAGTTGCTCAAAGTTTTTCCTGAGAAATTAGCCCTCTTGATAGAAATAATAAACATCCAGAACTTCTTTTAAATGTTAATGAAATTAGAATTGTTTTGGTTTTTTAAGTATCTTTATGTAGGTATTTCAGATAATTACACTATTTAAATAAGACCTAAATAAAATAGAGAGATAAATTTGATCTATTGTATGGGGAAGAGTATTTGACAAAAGAATTTATTGATCAATAATTTAACAAGTTTTATCTTTTGATCAAATTGTATGATGGATTTAAATAGAAGAATCTTTGGTATTTGTCTTTTTATCCTTTTTTTATCTTTAAGTGGCTGTGTTTTAGTAAAGACGAAGCCAGTTAATCTTCATACTGAAAAAGCTCAAGAGAAAAATGAAAAATCTTCAAAAATAGAAAATGATTCTGATTCTATTGGGGAACTCATTCATGAAATCCCAGATTCACCTGCTCCATTAGAGGTGAAAATAGTGGGTTATGTAAATGTGGACCTTTTAGAAGTATTTCCTTCTACAAAAAATCTAACTGCAATAAATCATGTGACACGAGGTACAAAGTTATTAATTTTTGATACTAAAGGTGAGTGGGCTAATATTTCAGCAGATATCGAGTATCCGTATTGGGTTAATTTAGCAAGCATTTGTTTTACAGAAAGATGTTGGGTTAAAACAAAAAGTTATTCACCTCAACATAGCTTAATGAAAAATGCTAAAAATAGTCTTCAAACAATTGAAGAAAAAACACAAACTCATACATCATCGAATAACTACAGTAAGACAAAAAATATAGTTAATGGTAGAGGCTATAGAAATGTAGATGGAAACTATATATCAAGTCCAAAGAAATCTAAGACGCAACCGACAGGTGCAACTGCAAAATGTAGAGATGGTACTTGGTCTTTTAGCCAAAATAGGAGGGGAACTTGTTCTGGTCATGGTGGTGTAGCTGCTTGGCTTTAGCATATTTAATTATTCTTGTTATGATCATATAGTTTGATATCTAACTAGATAAATAGTTCACAAAATAAGAGCTTGTGTTCAATCATAAAACATGTTGGGTTAATAGTAATATAAACATATGTGTTTAGAGGTTTTTTGTTGGGTATAAAAAAGTGAATAGAGCTTAAGAAATTATGAATTAATTATTTGATTCCGAGGGTCGGGCTCGAATCTTTATCTATAAACTTAATTTTCTAACAAATTTTCAATTTTACGCTTTATAAGCCCTTATTCAAATTCAACAAAACTTCGTTAAAGTCAAATCAAGATAGATTCTCAGCCTTCTACAAATAATACTTTTTGACCATCTTTTTACTATTTATAAACTCGCATTTCTAGCATCTTACAACTCTTTACCTTCAAACATTTGTTGTATTTTCCTCAAACATACCCACTTTATGTATCTAAAAACCTTTAATTGAAACTTCACATTTCTATTTTGAAAAGAAAGTTGCTCTTTTAATGTACTGTGTTAAAGTTTGTAGTAGATCATAATGATTATAAGTACATTTCTTTTAAGAGTGGTTCCGACCAAAAACGACAAAATCTGTGAGGCGGGCAATGACATTCCAACATTTAGAACTAAACCAGATTGAGCAGTTAAGTGCTTGTAGAATATCGCTTTTGCTTGGATTAAATGCCGAGCAGAACTATATCGAGCAATTTTTCCGGTTTAGTCTTCGTCTTTTGAAGTGTAAAAAAGCCTTATTGACTTTTAATCAAGAACCTTACTTTTGGCATCGTTGCCCAGATGGTATGACCGCCATTTCGTTTAAACCTTCAAAACATTTAAAACAGTGCTTTGCTAAACAACAGATCATTAATCACTCACATCCTTCATATCAAAATTTAATCAACTATTTAAAAGAACTAAGCATCGAGTGCAGCAGAGCATTGGCGGTGCATCTTTTACACCCCGATAAAACGTCTATGGGCTTTGCTGTCTTTTTTGATGATGATGCTGCAACATTTGAAGATGACGATATTCAATTGCTGCTCGATTACTGTTCGACTTTCATGCAGCAAGTCGAATTGAAGTTTAACTATGAAGAGTTAAACGAACTCTATGAACAACAAGTTGCGATTAACTCAAGTAAAACTAAATTTTTCTCGATTATTTCGCATGACTTGCGAGCGCCGTTTCATGGGCTGCTCGGGTTTTCTGAAGTACTCGCCAAAGAGCGTGAAACCTTAGATGAATCTAGCATTCAAAACATTGCAGATTATTTATATGACACCTCACAATCGACTTATAACTTACTTGAAAGCTTACTGACATGGGCGATGGCAGAGGGTGGGCGTTTTGTTTATCACCCAATTAACTTTAAGCTTAGACAAGTCAGCAATATTGTTTGCGATGTACTGCACACATTAGCTTTGAAGAAAAATATTGAACTGGTCAATGATGTTCCAGATGATTTAAATATCTATGCCGATATCAATATGATGACCTCCGTAATTCAAAACTTGGTGTCAAACGCGCTGAAATTTACCGATGTTGATGGATCTGGAAAAGTTTTTATTGAAGCAAGGCAAGCTGATAAAAATATAGAAATAACAGTTCGAGACACTGGTTTAGGCATGACCGAAAAACAAATGACAAATTTGTTCCATCCACGTATTACAGCCAGCTTTAAAGGAACCGCTGGTGAAAAAGGTGCGGGTTTAGGTTTAAGTCTTTGTAAGCGTTTTGTCGAAATTAATCAGGGTAAAATTGATGTCAGTTCAAAAGAAGGCGTAGGAACGACATTTACAGTTTTATTACCTTCTGCTCAAGAAAGTCATGAGGCTCATGCAGAGCATTACTCTTCAGCGGAAGCAAAATTAGTCTAATCCCTTTTCCTACCACTACTCGAACTGCTATAACTAAAAACAGAGTACGAGGAAAAGAGCTTTTTATATGAATGCGGAGCAGTTACAAAAAACATTGCGTGCGAGTCAGTACGCAGAACAAGTTTTAGGCTTGCATCAAGCTGTTTTAGAACAAGATTACCAACTAGATCAATTTACTGCACCGCTCTCGACTGAACAGATTTATCAATTTGTACAAACCACATTAGATGGAATTGGTGACGAAACATCTTGGATGCGTGGATTACGCATTTTACGAAGTCGTTTAATGTTCCGTTGGATTTGGCAAGATGCCAATCAGCTTACCGATGTTGTCACACTCACACGCGAACTTTCTGATTTTGCCGATGCAAGTATTTGTGCAGCAAAGGACTTTGCACGTGTAGCACTTGTGGCAAAACACGGTGAACCTGTGAGTTACTCTGGCAAAGTTCAAGACTTGATTGTCGTTGCCATGGGTAAACTTGGTGCTCAAGAGCTTAATCTGTCGAGTGATATTGACTTGATTTTCGCTTTTGATGAACAAGGTGAAACCAATGGTCGCAAATGCATTGATGTACAGCAGTTCTGTATTTTGTGGGGACAAAAACTCATTTATTTGCTTGAGCACATTACCGCAGATGGTTTTGTATTTCGAGTTGATATGCGCTTGCGTCCTTGGGGAGATGGCTCGGCACTAGCGATTAGTCATGCAGCTTTAGAAAAATATTTAAGTCAGCATGGCCGTGAGTGGGAACGTTATGCATGGATTAAAGCGCGTGTTGTGACGGGAGGTAAAGAAGGACAAGACTTGTTAGAAATGACACGTCCTTTTGTATTCCGCCGTTATGTTGATTACACCGCTTTTGCCGCGATGCGTGATATGAAAGCGATGATTGAGCGCGAAGTTCTGCGTCGTCATATTGAGGATGATATTAAACTCGGAGCAGGCGGTATTCGCGAAATTGAGTTTATTGTTCAGGTCTTCCAGCTTATTTATGGTGGTTCTAAACGTGAGCTACAAGACCGCCAATGTTTAGTTAGCCTTGAGCACATTGGCGAAGCTGGTTTGTTAGAAAGACAAGCTGTTTTAGAACTTGAGGATGCTTACCTGTTTTTACGCCGTGTTGAACACGCAATTCAAGCCCTCAATGACCAACAAACTCAGCTATTGCCACAAGAAGTAGACTTAAGACAACGCATTATAGATACCTTAGGTTTTACGAGTTGGGATGAATTTATTGATGTTCTTAACGAGAAACGTCAAAAAGTTAAAGTTCAATTTAAGCAGCTCATTGAAGATACAAGTTCCAATGCCGCAACTGAAAACTTTGGACAGTTAGAACAGCAGTTAGATGAAGTATTGGATGACAATGCGAAAAATCTGATTCATGAATTCTGGCATGGTCACGCACTCAAAAAATTACCTTCAAATGCTGTCCAGCGTTTAAAAACATTCTGGCCTCATTTAATTGAAGTGATCTTACAGTCAGAACAACCTCAAACTGCACTTTTGCGCTTAATGCCGCTGATTGAATCAGTCATGCGCCGAACCGTGTACTTGGTGATGTTGATTGAAAGTAAAGGTGCATTGCAACGTTTAGTTAAAATGGCGACCGTAAGTCCGTGGATTTGTGAAGAGCTAACGCAATATCCGGTACTGCTTGATGAGTTTTTATCGATGGGCTTTGAGTTACCAAAGCGTAAGGACTTAGAAGACTCATTACGTCAGCAATTGCTTCGTATTGAAATTGATCAAGTTGAAGACCAAATGCGAGCACTTCGACTGTTTAAAAAGAGCAATGTGCTCACTGTTGCGGCAAGTGATGTATTAGCGGAAAGCCCACTAATGAAAGTGTCTGATGCATTAACCGATATTGCTGAAGTTAGTGTTAATGCAACACTTCATTTAGCTTATCAGACCGTAGCAAAGCGTCACGGTTATCCATGTGATGTCGATGGAAAACGCTGCTCACTCGACTACAAAGCCTTTGCTGTTATTGGTTATGGCAAAGTGGGGGGGATTGAGCTTGGCTATGGTTCTGACTTGGATCTTGTCTTTATTCATTATCTAGATGAGCAAGCAGATACGGATGGAACGAAGTCAATTAGTGGCTTTGAGTTTGCTATGCGTGTTGCTCAAAAGTTTATGTCACTCATGACCACTCAAACCCTTGATGGCCGTGTCTATGAAATTGATACGCGGTTAAGACCTTCAGGCGAGGCCGGTTTATTGGTGACAAGTCTTAAGGCCTACGAACACTATCAATTGAAAAGTGCATGGCTTTGGGAGCATCAGGCACTCGTTCGAGCACGCTCTATTGCTGGTGATGAGGTGCTTTGCCAGAAATTTGAAATATTTCGACGCGAGATATTGACTCAATCTAGAGATGAGGCTTATGTTCGTGAGGAAGTGTTGAAAATGCGTCAGAAAATGAAAGACCACTTAGGTTCGTCTTCTGAACAAAAAAAACATGGTATTTTTCATTTAAAACAGGACGCAGGTGGTATCGTCGATATCGAATTTATGGCACAGTATGCTGTACTTGCATGGAGCGGGACGAAACCCGATCTCGCCCATTATTCTGATAATGTAAGAATATTAGAAGATGCTGCTAAAGCAGACTGCTTATCCAGTGAAGATGCCACAGCATTAATTCGAGCCTATCTTAGTGAACGTGCCGAAAGCCACCGCTTAGCCCTTGCAAATCAATCCATGCAAGTCAGCGCAGCGGACTGGCGTAGTACCCGTGCGGTCGTTTGCAATTTATGGCAAAGATTAATAGACCCAACCGCTTCGGTTGAGTTGGATAGTGAATGATTTTATAACAATTTGGAGTGTTCCATGAATTTGGCTGATCGTGATGGTTTTATTTGGCAAGATGGAAAATTAATTGATTGGCGTGATGCAAAGATTCACGTTTTAACCCATACATTACACTACAGTATGGGCGTATTTGAGGGTGTTCGTGCTTATGAAACGCCTAAAGGTACTGCTATTTTCCGTCTTCAAGACCACACAAAACGTTTGTTAAATTCAGCAAAAATTTATCAAATGAAAGTGCCGTATGATCAAGCCACGCTTGAACAAGCACAAATCGATGTTGTTCGTGAAAATAAATTAGCTTCTTGCTATTTACGTCCATTAATCTGGATCGGTTCAGAAAAACTTGGTATTGCAGCAACAAATAACACGATTCATGCCGCAGTTGCAGCATGGGCGTGGGGCGCATACCTTGGTGATGAAGCAATGGCGAATGGTATTCGTGTTAAAACTTCATCATTTACTCACCATCATCCAAACGTGACAATGTGTAAAGCAAAAGCATCTGGTAACTACACGTTGTCAATTCTTGCTCACCAAGAAGTTGCACATTCTGGTTACGATGAAGCTATGTTAATGGACCCACAAGGTTATGTGTGCCAAGGTTCTGGTGAAAACGTATTCTTAATTAAAGATGGCGTTTTACACACTCCAGATATCGCTGGTGGTGCGCTTGATGGTATTACACGTCAAACAGTAATGACGATTGCTAAAGATCTTGGTTATCAAGTTGTTGAGCGTCGTATTACACGTGATGAATTCTACATTGCAGATGAAGCATTCTTCACAGGTACTGCTGCGGAAGTAACACCAATTCGTGAATACGATGACCGTCCAATTGGTACAGGTGGCCGTGGCCCAATTACTACTGAAATTCAAAAGACTTACTTTGATGCAGTTCAAGGTAGAAATCCGAAATATGAACACTGGTTAACTTACGTAAAATAAGTTAATCCGTTAACATAAAAAGGCGAACATAAGTTTCGCCTTTTTATTTTTGGCTTCGGGAGCTTTTATGCATATTGTCTATGTCTCTGATGGTAAGGCAGGACACCGTTCGCAAGCATTAGGCTTGTTTCAGGCAATGCAAAGACAACAGCCAGAAACAACTTTTGAAGAGATCCTTATTTCTGATTTACCAATTATTTCTTTAATTCAGGCGCTTTTCTCTACAAAAAAATCGTTATTAAAAAAAGTACCCGATTTTATATTTGGAGTGGGAAGCCACACACATTTTCGTGTCTGGTTATTCGGCAAAATTTTTAGAAAAGCCAAAACTATTATATTGATGAAGCCTAACTTACCTGTGGTTTGCTTTGATTATGCTGTTATTCCAGAACATGACGGTATTCATGCTGATAGCCATGTGATTGTTACACGTGGCGCATTAAATCCAATTCGTAATGAAAACCGCCATCAAAAAGACCGAATTTTAATTGCTTTAGGTGGTTCATCTAAACGACATCAATGGAACCAAAACAAAGTATTAAGCAGTGTTCAAAAAATTGTTGAGAATAATCCAAACGCTGAAATTATTTTAACAACTTCACGTCGCACGCCAGCAGAATTTATCGATACTTTAAGACAGCAAAGTTTTGCTGGGCATTTACAAATATTTCCAGTTGATCAAACACCTCAAGGCTGGATTTTTGAAGAAATGCAAAAAGCAGAAGCTGTTTGGGTAACAGAAGACAGCGTATCTATGATTTTTGAGGCGCTTACCGCGGGTTGTCGAGTCGGTGTAATGGCAATGGATCGGTTGAAAGACGACCGGATTACCCACTCAGTTGATCAAATGTTAGAATCAAAATTAATTTCACAGCAGACTTGTGTTGTACAGTTACCACAACCTTATGCTTTTAAAGAAGCAGACCGTGTGGCAACATATCTTTTAGCGAAAAATTAAATTTTTTATTTTGAGTAAATAAATGAAAATATTGCATATTGCGAATTTTGGCTTTAATAAACAAGGCGCCCATTTTTACTGCACAGACCGTAAAATTTCTGCCGGATTAATTGAAAATGGCCATTTCGTTTATGACTTTAGTTTTCGTGACATGGCTCGAATGGGTACCATTTTTAAAACAAAAAAACTGGGCGCCAGTTGGGCTAATAAAGAAGTACTAAAGGTCGTTAATAATATTGAGCCTGATCTGGTACTTATTGGACATAGTGACTTAATGAGTCCAGATGTTCTTAGACAGATTAAAGAAGCTTATCCAAATACTAAAATTGCATTTTGGTATGTTGACCCGCTTTATCTTGAAAGCAAACTCGACTTTGTTAAAGCGTTCTCGCCGTATTTAGATGCTATTTTCTGTACAACAGGTGGCGAATATCTACAAAAATTAAAACAGCCGCATTTAAGCGTAGCCTATCTGCCAAATGTGGGTCACCGTAATGTAGAAACACTACAGCAATTTTCAAATGTGAATACGGATAAGACCTTTATTTTTTGTGGCGTAGTCTATAAAGAACCTGAGCGTGAGAAGTTCTTAAAGGACTTAGCAGATGCGTTGCAACAAGGCCATGTGAATTACCAATATTATGGTTGTTTTGAACAGCCTGGTGTCTACGGTAAAGCGTATTATAAAGTTCTATCTGAAACAAAAATGGGACTTAATTACTCACGCCGTAATGATGTAACTCTGTATAGTTCTGACCGTATTGTACAGCTGACTGGTAATGGTTTATTGACTTTTAGCCCAAGAATTCCGGGCTTTGAGAAGCTCTACACCGAACAGGAAGTGGTTTACTTTGATGATCAGTTTGACTTGGCCAAGAAGATCCAATTCTTTGATCAAAACCCAGATCAGGCTGAAAAAATAGCGAAAGAGGGCTGGGAGAAAACACGTAGGTCTTTCAATGCTAAACGCATCACCCAATTTATGGTTGAAGTGACATTTAAGCAGCCCTTTTCAGAAGATTATGAATGGTCACATGAGGTTTATGCATGATGTGGTTTTTGTACGTTGCGGTAGGCCTATTAGTACTTGCTGCACTGTTATATGTGCTGGGTAATTATACTTTCTGGCTTCCGTTCCGTTCGAACAAACTACCACGCATTGTGATGTTGCATCAGGTTACCCCTAAAGATGCAGCCTCTGGTATGAACATGCCTCCTGAAAAGTTTGAACAACTCTTAAAGTTGTTGACACGTAAGGGGACTACTTTTTGTTTTGTCTCTGAGCTTGAACAATATCGTAATCAAAAGAATGTCGTTGCTTTAAGTTTTGATGATGGCTTTATGGATAATTATCTTTATGCCTATCCATTACTTAAAAAATATAATGCAAAAGCAACCATTTATTTGGCGACGCAAATTGAAGGCATCGAAAAGCTCACTCATGATCAAATCCAGGAAATGGCGAATTCTGGTTTGATTGAATTTGGTGCGCACACGCAACACCATGTGAACTTACTTAAGCTTGACGATCAAACCGCTTTTGACGAAATGCTTCAGTCTAAACGCGACGTTGAAGCATTAGTTGGGAAGTGCCTAAGCTTTGCCTATCCATTTGGTCGATTTAACGAAAAGCACCAGAAAATGGCCGAAGAGATTGGCTTTAAAAATGCTGTATCGACGCGTAAAAAAATCGAAGCTTATGAAGCAGTTAATCAATTTAATATTCCACGTGTCAGCACGCATGGTGCCATGAATGCTTTACAGATGCGTATCGCCCTTGCTAAAGGACGTTATAAGTTATGAATAAAATTCCATGTAGTGTCTATATTGTCACTTTAAATTGTGGTGCTTGGTTAGAGCGAACTTTGCAAAGTGTCAGTGAATTTGATGAAGTCATTATTTTAGACTCTGGCAGTACTGACAATACCTATGAAATTGCACAGCGCTTTGAAAATACGCAAATTTCTCATCAAGACTGGCAAGGCTATGCTGGGCAAAAAAGTTTGGCTCTAGCAAAATGCCGTAATGATTGGGTACTCAATTTAGATGGTGATGAAGTCTTATCTAAGGAGTTAAAACAAGAAATTGTTGAGACCATTCAGCAGAATAAGCTTGATGCTTTAATCACACCGATTAATGATGTTTTTTTAGGTGTTCCCAACAGTAAATATACTAAAAAGCATGCAAAGGTACGCTTTTTTCGCAAGTCTAAAGGACATTATGACCTTGCCAATAAGGTCCATGAAAATGTGATTGTGGATGGTGAATCTCAGCGCGCTCAACATGATATTTATCATTATGGCGAGTCGAGCATTTTCGTGAAAGTCGAAAAAAATAACCAATATTCCAATTTAAAAGCATTAGAGAAATTCCAAAAAGGAAAGTCTCCAAGCGTTGCAAAATTGGTTTTGGTGATGCCAGTGACTTTTATGAAGTCTTATTTCATTCGCCGTAGTTTCTTAAATGGTTGGCGTGGTTTCGTAAATAGTATGATTAACGCGTTTTATGCATTTCTAAAAGAAGCTAAGTTGTTTGAACAGACTCTGAATAAAGATAAAAATAAGTAGGCAAGCTATGAAAATTGTTCAGGTATTGGCAACGAGCGGTGGAATTGGAGGTTTAGAGCAGCATACTTTTAATTTGGTTAATGAGCTCGCTTTAAATCATGAAGTACATGTGATTGCACATCCTTGCTATCTAGACAAGTTTAGCCAACAGGTACATTTTCATGCTGTTGATTTTGCACGCAGCCGCTGGAATATTTTTTTACTTTGGCAACTTAAAAATCTGATCCAAAAAATTCAACCTGCTATTGTTCATGCACAAGCAGGAAAGGCGGCTGAGCTGATTGCCCGAATTAAGCCATTTTTATCTGGTCCAAAATTTGTGACAACAGTACATGGTACTAAAAAGAATAAGTCTGCTTATTTAGCAGGTGATGCTGTTATTGCGGTGAGCCAAGCACTCACGCAAGGCATTCCTGAGTCTAAAGCACACGTGGTTTACAACGGGGTCTATCCTCAACCCGTACTTACAGTTGAAAATAAAGAAAAGTTATTTCAATCGATTCAAAAAAATTTTGCTGAGCTAGATACAAGCAAAAAAGTTGTTATGTGTATTGGACGTCTAGAGCCAGTAAAAAATATCAGTTTACTGATTGAGTCAATGCAACAGATTGATGCCAATTTATGGATTATTGGTGATGGTTCACTTCGAGCAAGTTTAGAAAAACAAGTCAGTGAATTAAACATGCAAGATCGGGTCGCTTTTCTTGGGTTTAGAACCGATGCTCGAGATCTGGTGCAATTAGCAGATATCGTGGTTTTGTCATCAGATCGTGAAGGTTTTCCACTCGTCATGGTCGAAGCTTTACAGGCCGATAAAGCAATGGCTTCAACCAAAGTGAACGGTGTGATTGAGTGGTTGCCGGAGCAATATCTGGCAGAAATTGGAGATGCACAAGGTTTAGCAAAAGCGATTAAATGTGCGCTTCAACCTGAGGCTCAACACGACTTTAGCCCTTTATATGCAAAAGCCAAGGCTGAACTGACTGTACCAGCCATGGCTGAGCAGACGCTTAATATTTATAAAGGCCTGCTGAAAACTTAATTATTCTTCGGTGTAAGGCGGATGGCATCAAGTACCACGAAGTTATCTTCGACATTAATGGTATGACAACCGTCATCTGCTTGATCCCAGTCTGGTAAAACTACTTCTAGTAATTTTTCTTCGTAAACTGTCGGGCTAAGCTGAGTAATCGCTTTTAATTCGATATTACCGCCATAACGTTTTAAAGAGTCTTGGCTTGGTCGAACCAATTGGCCTTTATAAATAAAAGGTTTACCCGCCATACGGAACTGCTGACTGCCTCGGCACACTGGGTTCATTGGGTGCTCTTGCCAGTTCGGATTTAAAATATCTTCGGTAAAGAATAGATCTAAACGATCACCAAATTTCTTACAATCACGACGCGTTGAAGTAAAAAGATACCATAAGCCTTCATGATAGAAAGGGGTGCTGTCGACTGCTTCGATATTCTCGATCAGATTAGAATGCTTTTCCCATTTCAGTGGAAATTCAGTACATTTCCAAAGTTCTATCGTCTTGTTGGCAGAAGTCTCTGGGATCATGTACCAAGTGTCTTCTAACTTAAATACACAAGGATAAGAAAGGTGATAGTCGAGCTTTAAGATTGTCTCTGGTGGTGTGTAGGTGCCATCTTTAAAGACTTCTAAAACAGAAAGAAAACCTACTGGATGTTCGTCATCAACTTCTTCAAAAAAAATGAAATGACGACCATTTTCATAAGTATAAAAGCTATCTGCAAATGTAAACTTTTTAGGGGAATGGATCTCAAAGAGAGAATCTAGTTGCTCAAGTGTTGTAAACGGTTGTTCTAACCAGCCAAAACGCATATACCAATGAGAGTCAAAAGATTTTGCTTTTTTTGCTTGTTGGTATTTATACCATTTTTTTTGAATCAGGCGATTTAGCATTAAATTTTACACTCGATATAACTATAATTAGATAGACTATCCCTGACTCATTTTAACATTTGAATGAAATGAAAAAATATTTAATCAGTATTGAATCTGCTAATAGTGAACGTTTAAAAAAGTTGTACTCTCAAGCAACATTTTACAAATATCGTGATGAATTTAAGCAGTTTGGGGTAATCGGTAAAAATTTAAGCGTCAGTGAATATTTTCAACAAGGGGTGGCAGGCAAGAAAAAACCGATGACGCCTGGCGAGCTTGGTTGTGCCATGTCTCATATTGCTGCACTAAAAGATTTTTTAAGCTCCGATGAAGAATATGCAATTATTTTTGAAGATGATGTGATTGAGCGTTTTGAAATTGATTTCCAAGACTTAGAAAAACATATTAGTTCTTTGAATCTAGGTCCGTGCTTTTTTCTAAGCTTGGGTGGTATTCAAATGAAAATATGCAATCGCGTTCGTGGAAAATTTTTACCCGCAGAGTTGTATAACCAAAAAATTCTAAAAGTTGATTACGATTATCTTGAAAAACTAGCCTATGCGTATGCCTATGTTGTAGACCGTAAAATGGCGCAAATGTTGGTTGATTATCATCAGCCGATAAAAATTTATGATCACTGGCAAGACCTTGTTGGACGAGGTGATTTCAGTTTCTATGTCAGCTTTTTATTCGATCACCCAATCATCGAAAATAATGATGCGTTAAGTTATTTAGAAAAAGAAAGAAGCTTAATTACTCCTATTTCACAAGATGACAGTGATTTGTTACGTTACCTAAGAGTTAAACTAAAGAAATATGTACTTAATAAATATATAATTTAGTCGTTTTTTTAGATTTTCTTACTAATTTTATGACTAAGCAAAAAAATATTATTATCGGGTCAGCAACTGGATACAGTGCTGACCTCATTTCTTCTTTTGTATATTCTTTGGAAAAGACAGACTTTGATGGCATTTTGACTTTAATTATCTATAAAGAGCAAATGCCGGAGTTTGTTAATGCATTTTCAGATATCAAAAATTTTAAAATTGAATTTAAAGTTTCAACGATTGGGAAATTTAAATCAAAGTCAAAATACTCAGGTATTTACAAGTTTAAGTTTATAAAAAATATTCTTAAGAAAATTATTGGATTAACTGTAAATGAAGCAGTTCCTGATTCAAAAATAAAAGCACTTAAAATCACAGGCTATCCGCATGTGAGTCGCTTTTTTGAATATAAAGAAGTTGTAGAAAGTCATCCGGATGCTTCACATGTGCTGCTTAGCGATGTGCGAGACGTTTTTTTTCAGGGTAATCCTTTTAAAGATCTCGGCAAAGGACTCTTTGTTGGTATGGAAAATCCAGATTATACGATAGGCACTGAGCAATATAATCAAAAATGGATTATCGATGCGTATGGAGATGGTTTTTATAATAGTGCAAAAGATGAGCAGGTTTCGTGCTCAGGCGTCACAATTGGAGATATGAACTCGATTAAAGTCTATATCAATAAAATGATTGAAGAGTTCTGCAAACAGCCATATCAAAAAATGTCTGAAAGAATCTATGATCAGGCAATGCACAATAAATTATTAATTACTGATGAATTAGCTGATGTAACTCGCTGTCAGCCATTTGAATCTATTATTGTAACTCTTGGATTATATCCAATAGATCAAATTACGATTAATGATCAAGGTCTTATTATCAATCGTAACCAAAAGATCATTCCTATTGTCCATCAGCATGACAGACATCCGGAATTGATACAGTTATGTGATAACTATATTGGGAAATAAATTTTAGGATTATCTAAATTTTATGAGGGGAAGCGGATATTAATTTTTATCCGCATTTCCTTTTAAAACCATATAAATCAGCGCAACAAAAATAAGCAATGCACCTGCTAAGCTACTTACGCAGAAATAAAGAATACGTTGATTTGTAGTGATGTTAAATAATTCATTTGCAAGGATGTAGCGCATGAAAAACCACTGCGCAAGAGAGAATACAATTACGATTAAAGCATGTCGACGTACATCAGGGCGCATTGCCATAATGAATCACCAAGGGAGAAAAAGTGGTGATATTATGCCATTTGCCCACACTCATCTCAATAGAGTCTAAATTGAGTCAATTGTGTAGAAAAATTAAAATTATGAATAAATTGTGAATTTTTATTAACATTAATAAACCTTGAATTCCATTTTTTATCTGAAATTTTCTAGTAAATTTCTGTACTTATTTGGATATATGTTTAATGCAGCCTGTTGATTTTGTAATGATTTGGGTAGACTCAACTGATACGAAATGGCAGCAACAATACATATATTATAAATCCAAAGAAACTAAAACAAAGGCGGTTGAACATGTTGATCAATGCCGCTATCGCGACTGGAATAATCTTCATTACTGGTTTCGATCTGTTGAGAAATTTTGCCCGTGGGTTAGAAAGATCCATTTAGTGACTTGTGGTCATTTCCCTGAATTTTTAGTCAAAAATCATCCTAAGTTAAATTTGGTCACACATGATCAAATCATGGAATCAAACTGTTTACCGACATTTAACTCGCATGCTATTGAAATCAATATTCATAAAATTGAGGGACTAGCAGAGCATTTTGTCTATTTTAATGATGATACTTTTATCAATAGGCCTTTAGAGCCTGAGTTCTTTTTTAGAAATGGTTTACCTTGTGATGGTGTGCGTTTACAGCCACTTATGGTTGTAGGTGAAGAGAACTTTCTAGGTGCCGTTGCCCTGACTGATGTTGCGATTATTAATAAGCACTTTGATAAGCGAAAATTACTCCATAAAAATCCCTATGCACTTTTTAACTATCGCTATTCTATGAGTAGTAATTTGGGTAATTTTTTAAGTTTATATAATCGAAAATTTTCAAGTTTTTATAGTACTCATTTGCCTCAACCTTTTTTGAAATCAGTATTTGAAGAAGTTTGGAAAACTGAAGAAGTTTATTTAAATGAAGTATCAAGTCATCGATTTAGACAGCCTTTAGACGTTAATCAGTATCTTTTTCGATTGTGGCAGTTGTGCTCATCCCGTTTTTATCCTGTCAATATATTTGAGCGTGGACAAAACTTTAACTTAAGGCTACAAAATCTCCCTGAAATTAATCAGGTTATTAAGAATGAACAACTTCCACAAATTTGTCTAAATGACGATGAACACGTGGTCGATTTTGAAAAGCTTAAAACAGAAATCATTCAAATTTTTGATCAAAAATTTAAAACACTCTCAAGTTTTGAAAAAGAAATATCCCATTAAAATTTGAAAATTAATGAATAAAAAACCCTGCATAAGCAGGGTTTTTTAATTTGAGAATCTAAAAATTATTTAGATTCTTCAGCTTTTGGCTTTTCACGTAAGCGGATGCCCAAGTCACGAAGCTGATTTGCTTCAACAGGAGCAGGTGCTTGAGTAAGTGGACATTCAGCAGTTTTAGTTTTAGGGAATGCAATAACGTCACGAATAGAAGTCGCGCCAGTCATTAACATCACTAAACGGTCAAGACCAAATGCCAAACCACCGTGAGGAGGAGCACCGTAACGAAGTGCATTTAATAAGAAGCTGAATTTCTCTTCTGCTTCTTCATCAGAAATACCAAGCGCTTCAAAAATCGCTTTTTGCATTTCTAATGTATAAATACGTAGAGAACCACCACCAACTTCAGTACCGTTCAATACCATGTCGTAAGCAACAGAAAGCGCTTCACCTGGATTGCTCTTCACTTCTTCTACGCTTGATTTTGGTAGAGTGAATGGATGGTGAACAGAAGTCCATTTGCCATCGTCAGTTTCTTCAAACATTGGGAAATCAACAACCCAAAGTGGAGCCCACTCACAAGTTGCAAGATTCAAATCATGGCCAATCTTCACACGAAGAGCACCCATTGCATCATTTACAACTTTAGCTTTATCAGCACCAAAGAATACGATATCGCCATCTTGCGCACCAACACGTGCCAACAATTCAAGTACGATCGGTTCAATGAATTTCACGATTGGAGATTGAAGGCCTTCAATTCCTTTAGCGAGTTCATTAACTTTGATGTAAGCCAAACCTTTTGCACCATAGATGCCAACGAATTTAGTGTATTCATCGATTGCACTACGTGGCAATGATGCTGCACCTGGAACACGTAAAGCAACAATACGGCCTTTAGGGTCTTTTGCAGGACCCGCAAATACTTTGAACTCTACTTCTTGCATTAAGTCTGCAACGTCAACAAGTTTCAACGGAATACGCATATCAGGTTTGTCTGATGCATAGTCACGCATTGCATCTGCGTAAGTCATACGTTGGAATTTATCGAATTTAACGCCAAGAAGTTCATCGAACATCTTCACAGTAAGGACTTCCATTAAGTCCATAATGTCATCGTCACTCATGAACGATGTTTCAACGTCGATTTGAGTAAATTCTGGTTGACGATCAGCACGTAAGTCTTCGTCGCGGAAACATTTCGCGATTTGGTAGTAACGATCAATACCACCCACCATCAACAATTGTTTGAATAATTGTGGTGATTGTGGAAGTGCATAGAAACTACCATTTTGTACACGACTTGGTACTAAGTAGTCACGCGCACCTTCAGGAGTTGCACGTGTCAAAATAGGTGTTTCAACGTCTAAGAAACCATTATCTTCGAAATAGTTACGAATAAGATTGGTCAATTTAGAACGGAAGCGTAAACGATCCAACATTTCAGGACGACGAATATCTAAGAAACGATATTTCAAACGAATTTCTTCAGAAATATTGGTATTTTCATCATTTAAAGGGAATGGAGGTGTTTCTGAAGCGGCAAGAACTTCGATGTCTTTACCTAAAACTTCAATTTGACCACTCACCATGTTGGCATTTTCAGTACCTTCATAACGGCGACGAACACGACCTGTAATTTTTAATACATATTCAGAACGTGCTTTATCTGCAGTTGCAAATGCTTCTGGAGTATCTGGGTCAATAACCACTTGAACGAGGCCATCGCGGTCACGCATATCAAGGAAAATAACACCGCCATGGTCACGGCGACGATGTACCCAACCGCATAGTGTAACGGTTTGGTCGATTTGGGCTTCAGTTAAAGAGCCACAGTAATGAGTTCGCATCATGATGAAAAATATCCAAACTATATTGGCTGAAAAGACGGATGCGTAAACCGCGCACCGTCAAAAAAAATAAGTTTTCGATTATGCCCTGTTGCATGGTTTGCCACAAGAACTAGATCAAAAAACCGCGGAAATTAACCTGAAAATGAGCAATTTGGCAGCAAATTTTCTGATTCATCCCATTCTTTGTTGCCGATCTAAAAACAAGAATAATAAGCATCCTAAGCTAAAAGTACTTAACCAACCTTGCATAAACTCATTGATAGAACGGCCCGTAAAATAATAGGTATCAGCATGCCAAACTTCATGAGGGATGTAACGTGCATAATCCCAAAATGAAAATAAGCCTAAGACTGTAGATAGAATAAACAGAGACCACGCGAAAATTTTAATTTTTTTATCTACTTTCCAGTGTTGTTTGTAGCGCTGGTAATAGTGAATACCCATCCAACCAAGAAAAGGTAAGGCAAGAGCAGAGGAGCCAAGTTGTAAAAGACGATGCAAAGGGTAGGGATGACCAAATAAATGAACGGTTTGTGATAAAAAGTCTTTAAATATAAAAGTTCTAAAGTCAGAGTGGGTAAGGCCATCCCAAATGAGATGAGTTGCTATACCGACAATGAGTGCAAATATAACGCCAATAAAAAATATAAAAATACGTTTTAAAGAGCTGAGGCCAAGATCATGTTGCACACCGAAAAAACGATACACCACTGGACGATAAAGAAAATACCAAACTGCACAAAAGACGAGGCCTAATGCAAGGTTGGGATAAATTAGACCTTTCCATTGGTGCGTCAGCATGCTGGACTGAACTGTAAATAAGCGGTAAAGATCGGGTGTCATACTCCCAATGGCTAACGCAGCAACCGGTAAAGTGTTTTGGCTAAGTTTGGATAGAGGAGGAGCTATAACGGCATGAGAGATGGTAAAAGGCATTAGAAATCAAAAATTACTCACATCATTTAGTTGACCAGTCTAACGAATCGTCTAATTAAAAATGTTTTTTATTGCAAAACAAACGAAATGTTATAATATAACAAAAATAAAACATATCGTGATTCGGGACACATCCAATGCAGTTTTATAAAAATATTTTGACCTTATCCATTTTAGCTGTCATATCCGTTCCTTCGTTTGCAGCAGAAAGTGAAAATGTTGAAAAGTTAGAAACTATTCGAATTAAGGCTCATCCACTTGAGCAAACTTCACAAGATTTTGCAGTTGCAGATACTGTTGTTGATCAAAAGCATTTATCGCAAGGTGCTGCCACCATTGGGGATGCGCTGAGTAGTGAAGTAGGAATTTATGCTAATCAGTTTGGGGCTGGTTCGAGTCGACCAGTGATTCGTGGGCAAGATGGACCACGCGTTAAAGTACTCCAAAATTCATCAGAAAATATTGATGTTTCAACGTTGTCTCCTGACCATGCGGTAACTGTAGATCCTGTGCTTGCGAAGCAAGTGGAAGTGATTAGAGGTCCTTCAACTTTACTGTTTGGTGCTGGAACTGTTGGTGGCTTAGTCAACGTAATTGATAACAAGATCCCTACGCAAATGCCTGAAAATGGTTATGAAGGACAAGTTGGCTTACGTTATAACACTGGAAGTGATGAAAAACTGGCGAGCGCTGGAGTAACTGTTGGCTTGGGTAGCCAAGTTGCTTTACGTGTTGAGGGGTTAACACGTGATGCAAATAACTACATTGCGCCAAATTACATTCATGAAGGTGAAAAAGAGCGCCGTGTAGACAATACCTTTGCTCAGGGTGATTCAGTTAACGTCGGGTTATCTTGGATTTATGACCGTGGTTATACGGGAATTTCTTATAGCAACCGTCGTGATCAATATGGCTTACCAGGGCATAGTCATGAATACGAAAGTTGTAGCGCTCATTTAACAGGAACACCACATTTGCATTGTGGAGACCATGAGCATGAAGATGGTGAAGAAGCTCATGATCATGGACAAGAAGCTCATGATCACGAACATGGCGGTCCATGGATTGACTTAAAATCTGAGCGTTATGATTTTAAAACTGAATTAAATGATCCGTTTGCAGGCTTTCAAAAGTTACGTGCACAAGCGAGCTATACCGACTATCAACATGACGAAATTGAAGAGGGTGCAATTGCAACCCGATTCCAAAACAAAGGCTATGACGGGCGTGTCGAGTTGGTACATAACCCAATTGCAAGTTGGGAAGGGGTCATTGGTGCACAGTTAGGCCAGCAAAAACTGAATTTAACTGGCGAAGAAGCCTTTATGGCACCGACCACTACTAAAAAGTGGAGCGTATTTGCTTTAGAACATAAGCAATGGAAAGACGTACATTTTGAGCTTTCTGCACGTGCAGATCAGCAAGAAGTTGATGTAGACGATAACTCTAAACAAGATTTTGATGGCTCGGCATTTTCCTATGCAGGTGCTGCGAATTGGGAGTTTGCACCCAACTACAAACTTTCTTTTGTCGCTTCACATCAGGAACGTTTACCTTTAGCTCAAGAGTTATATGCAAATGGTGGGCACTTTGCGACAAATACTTATGAGTTAGGAAATGATCAACTCAGTAAGGAAAAATCGAATAATGTTGAGTTAGGTTTGCATTTTGATAATAACAAACTTGATTACCATCTTCATGTTTACCATAACTGGTTTGATGACTACATCTACGCGCAAACCCTTGACCGTTATAAAGACTTCCGTTTAGTTCAATATACTCAAGATAAAGCACGCTTCTATGGTGCAGAGGGTGAAATTGGTTATCAAATTACCCCAATGTACAAGATTAGTGCTTTTGGTGACTATGTACGCGGTAAAATTGATGCAGAGGGTAATGCGCCGCGTATTCCAGCAGGACGTTTAGGTACTAAAGTCGATGCAGATTTTGGTGATGGTTTTAGTGGTTCTGCTGAGTATTATCATGTCTTTAACCAAGACAAAATCGCGGCATACGAGACCGAAACTGAAGGCTATAACATGCTCAATCTTGGGGTGGCATATTCTGGACAATATGGTGCAAAAACAGATTATCGTATTTATATGAAAGCGAATAACTTGTTAGATGACACGGTTTATCAACATGCATCTTTCTTATCAAATATTCCACAAGTTGGACGTAATTTTACGGTAGGTGTTGATTTTAGTTTTTAAGGCTTTAACACGAAACTAAACTTGAAAAATCAATCCAAAAGACCTAATTTGAAACTATCAAGTTAGGTCTTTTTTATGCGTATTTTTCAACGAATTCATCAAAAAATAAATTGGTCAGGGCGTCGTTATATGGCGATATTACTTTGCGTTGTTGCTATTGCATATATTGCATCGGCAATTTACCACACAGTAAAACCATTGCCGCAAGGGATTAACTTTAGTGGCAAGCTTAGACATGCCGATGTCAAATTTTTAGCAGATAAAACCTACCTTGATGCAAAAGGGCAACAGCAGGTTGATCAGCACATCTTTGATGAAATCTTGAAAATGATTGATGAGGCAAAAACCACAGTTGTGGTTGATATGTTCTTGTTTAATTCAGAAGTTGGCGATTCAAAACTAAAGCAAAGGCCATTAATGCAAGAGTTAACCGATGCATTAGTAAGTAAAAAAAGACAAAATCGCCAAATCCAGATTGTATTAATTACTGACCCGATTAACTCAGTATATGGTGGTTTAAGCCCTGAACATTATCGTCAGTTACGTCAAGCGGGTGTTGATGTGATTGAAACCAATTTAGCTCCTTTACGTGCTTCTAATCCATTCTGGTCAGGCTTATGGTACATCTGCTGTCAGAATGTTGGAAATAACCCTGAGAAAGGCTGGTTGCCGAATCCATTCGGTGATGAAAAAATTACACTGCGCAGTTATTTGAACTTATTTAACTTTAAGGCGAATCACCGTAAAACTGTAGTCGTCGATACCGATACTGGTTGGAAGTCACTGGTGACTTCAGCAAATCCGCATGATGGTAGTTCTAGACACTCAAATGTCGCATTAGTTGTAACAGGAGCGACAGCAGCAGATGTTTTACAATCTGAAGCCGCGGTTGCGCGAATGTCAGGCAGTAGTTCTCCATCGCTCATTTTAGGGGACTTTGAAAAAGACGTAACCAAACCTCAAGTTCAAGTGTTAACTGAAGGTGCGATTTATCAATCTGTATTGAAATTAATTAACTCGGCTAAGCCTAAAGAGCATCTTGATTTAAGTATGTTCTATTTATCTGAACGCAAGATTATTCAGGCTCTAAAAAGTGCTCAAGATAGAGGGGTTATTGTCCGAGTTTTACTTGATCCAAATAAAGATGCATTTGGTCGACAAAAGAATGGTATACCAAACCGTCAGGTAGCTTCAGAGCTACATGCTGCGGGAATTCCAATCCGTTGGTGTGACACACATGGTGAGCAGAACCATAGCAAAATGATTTTGAAATATAACGCCCAACAGGCTGAGTTAATTGTGGGATCTGCTAATTTTACAGCCCGTAATTTAAAAAATTACAACCTTGAAACAGATATGCTGGTTGTGGGTAAAGTTCAAGATCAAGTCTTTAAAGATGCGCAAGATTACTTCAATACCTCTTGGTCAAACCTACAAGGTAGACAGATGAGCGTGGATTACGCGAAGTATGCAGATGAGTCTAAAGTGAAGTATTGGATTTATCGTTTTATGGAATGGTCAGGGTTATCGACTTTTTAATTTTTCAATTTTTAATCTTTAGTCTTGTATAGATTTGGCAAGATGATTAGCGACATGGATGTCGCCGTTTCACTGTGTTGCAGGGAAGCAACATCAGTGAAACAAAGGTTTTTGTCACTTTTGACCTCTCAAAAGTGAGACATTAGCCTGTACAAAAGACATTAGAACATCACTGTAAGTAAAGGCTGTGCCACAAGTCCGATTTAAGGCGCTGGAGGAATCAACTGATCCAACGTCTTATCATCTAACTTTTCTAATTCACTCAAATCAGTCTTAATTTTCCACTGCGACTCATCATCTACAGGATTTGGTAAACGAGCCTCAAGCCAGTCACAGACTACATCTGGGTTAAATTCAGGATGGTTACACTGAATAATCCACGATAGAAAGTCTTTTGCTTCACCGTTCATGTATGGTGGTGGAGAAACAGGGAAGAATAAAGTCGGTAGACGTTCATTCGTTGATAGATAGTTTAAAACATGTCCTAATTCTTGAACTGTTTGCCATGCTAGCGGATGCTCTACATCAATACTGAACTTAAACCACCAAGCATGTTCGCCGTCTGCTCCATGAGCCATGATACGGGCTTCTTGTACGGTTGGAACTTTGCAAAAAAATTGATGAAGACGTTCAAAACTGATTTCAGACACAGCAATTGACCTAGTTTGAAAAATGGTAATGGTAGCACAGATACAGATTCTTCATATTTTCTTTATAGTCATTACAAACAATATCAATCAAAGCTGTTTTATTCATGGTTTCTCCTTGACTCTCTTTTAATCTAGCTCCAGATCAAGATAAAAGGAAATAGGTCATGAAAAAGCCAATCGTTCTTGTACTTTCAACATTAATGTTGGGTATGTCTGCTACTGCGATGGCCGATACGAGTCATCGTTGGGACAATAACCATGGTAAAAACTATGATCGATATGAGCATCGTGATGACCGCCGTCATGACTACCGAAATGATTATCGCGCTCCACAGTGGTCAAATGCCGATCGCGGTAAGCACTATGGTCGATATGTAGCATTTAAACGTGGCGATCGTGTTCCAGCAGAATACCGCAATAGTCGCTATTATGTTTCAGACTGGAGATCGCATCGTTTGTATGAGCCACCACGTGGATACCGTTGGGTTAAAACACCGAATCAATATTTACTCGTAGACTCAAAACACCAAATTTATCGTGTCCGTTAATTTTTGAAATCTAGAATATATAAATGGCCTCAATATTGAGGCCATTTTTTTATGCTAATTCATCATCTTGAGGCTGAGGGGGCTTTAAAGGCGTTGGTGTTTTTGCATGTTTCTCTCTCATCACTGACGGATAATTCCAAGATGCAAAACGAACAACCAAGATAGAAAGAGCTAAAATAAGAATCGAGCCGGTAATAATAACTTGGTCCATATCCGCTTTATGATCATGTTGGATATCGGAAATGAGTAGGCGAGTTAAGGCTGTAATCGCAACATAAATAAGAAAGCGTACAGGCATATGATTGGTTTTAAAGTAAATTCCAACCATTGCCCCAAGTTCTAAGTATATAAATAATAATAAAATATCATCAATTGAAGCATACTTTTTGACAGTCAAAATTTCAAAAACAGTATTGGCTGCGGACCAAGCCACCATACATCCAATAATAAACAGGGCTAAATAGTGGAAGGCTTCTACGGCGTAATGACCAAAACGGTCAAGTATTCGCTCGTATTTTTTAGGATCAGGCATAGTAAGATCTTTTGTTTGTTTCTTAATGTTTAGAAATTAAACAAATTTCATGCCAATGGAAATAGTAAATACAAAATAAAAAAGCGCCTGAATATTCAGACGCTTTTTCATAAAGAACTTAATTAAGCTTGATTCGTAAAGTAGTCTTCACTGAAGCCCATAATTAAGTCAGAACCAGCTTTAATTTTAGCAATACGTGCATCAATATCAGGCAAGATACGATCAGCAAAGTATTGAGCTAAAGCCAGTTTGTTTTGATAGAAGTCACCAGACTTATCTTTTGCTGCCGCTGCAATTTTTGCAAACATATAAGCGAAGCTGAGTAAGCCAACTGCATGTAGATAATCAACAGCAGCAGCATTCGGGAAGTCTACGTTTTCAGCAGCTTGTTCAATAATAAACTGAGTAATTGCTTCGATTTCAGTTGCAGCATCTAAAGTTGCATCTTTAATGAAGTTCAAATCGGTGTCTAAGTCATTTGCAAAGTCACGAATCTCAGTGATGTATTCAGCAATGAATGCACCGCCACATTTAATGGTTTTACGACCAATTAAATCTTGAGACTGAACGCCGTTCGTTCCTTCGTAGATTTGAGCAATACGAAGATCACGAATACATTGTTCCATGCCCCATTCACGAATATAACCGTGACCACCAAACACCATCTGAGCATCTAAAGTTGCTTGGAATGCGGTATCTGTGAGGTAAGCTTTAGCAATTGGTGTCAAAAGCGCAACGCGATTATTGGCTTTTTTCACAGCTTCAGCATCAGTTGAGAATTTAGTGATATCGAGCTGTTGACCAACATAGACTGCAAAAGCACGTGATGCTTCATTGTTTGCACGTACGTTTAACAACATGCGACGAACATCACCATGGACTAAAATGCTGTCGGCAGGTTTATTTGGTGATTGAACACCAGCTGCACTACGACCTTGTAAGCGATCAGTCGCATATTGCGCTGCATTTTGATAAGCAAATTCAGACGCGCCTAAACCTTGGATACCCATAGATAAACGTTCGTAGTTCATCATGACAAACATGGCAGCAAGACCTTCGTTTTCTTTACCAACAAGGTAACCTTTTGCTGCATCAAAGTTCATCACACAAGTTGCAGACGCTTTAATCCCCATTTTGTGTTCGATAGAACCTGGGCCAACGAGGTTACGTTCACCTAATGAACCATCCTCATTTACCAAATACTTTGGCACGATGAACAAAGAAATACCGCGTGAACCCGCAGGGGCATCTGGAGTTTTAGCAAGTACCAAGTGAATGATATTTTCTGCTAAATCGTTGTCGCCGCCAGTGATAAAGATTTTAGTACCTGTAATGTTATAAGTACCATCTTCGTTAGGTTCTGCTTTGGTTTTAATAATACCTAAGTCAGTACCTGCATGTGGCTCGGTTAAGCACATCGTACCCGACCATTCACCTGAATAAATCTTTGGTAAGTAAGTTTCTTTTTGTTCTTGAGATGCATAGCTGTTTAAAGCCATACCTGCACCCACAGAAAGAAGCGGGTAGAGCATGAATGATGGGTTAGTTGCAAATAACATTTCATCAGAAAGAACGGTGAGCATTTTTGGCATGCCTTGACCGCCCCATTCTTCATCGGCACCTAAGCCAATCCAACCACCTTCTGCATATTGACGGAATGCATCTTTAAAACCAGTTGGTGTGAACACCTCACCGTTTTCATAGCGAGCGCCTTCTTCATCACCGGTACGGTTTAATGGATGAGTCACGTTCTGAGCAAATTTAGCCATTTCTTCTAAAATTGCTTCAGCTGTTGCAGCATCTACATGAGCGAGTTTCTCATTAGACTGCCAAAATTGTTCTGCTTTAAATACATCATTTAAGATGAATTTCATATCAGCTAAAGGAGCATTGTAAATTGGCATAATCGTTCACCTTTTTTGTGCACATTGGCCTGTGCTAGATATCCTGTAAAACGAAATGGATATGGAATTTAAAGTGTAAATTTATCATTGATTTTATAAAAAAAGGACCGTCAAAACTGAGCAGTCCTTTTTTGTTTTTTAACATTGCATATCGCAACTAACTATGGTTAGAAAGCGAAATGTTCAGCGTCTAATGACATCAATGGATCTAGACCACCTGCAATCACGTCTACATGAGAACGTACGCGTGGCAAGATTTTCTTGAAGTAGAAGCGAGCAGTTGTAACTTTCGCGTTATAGAAATCAACATCGGTCGTACCTTCTGCTAATTTCTCTTGTGCAACAAGTGCCATACGAGCCCATAGATACGCTAAAGTGATATAACCTGAGAAGTAGAGATAATCTACAGCAGCAGCGCCTACTTCATCTGGGTTTTGCATTGCGCGCATACCAATCTGCATAGTGAGATCGCCCCATTCTTTGTTAAGAGCTGCAAGCGGCTCAACAAATTCTTTCATGGCAGCGTTGTCTTTATTTGCTTCAACAAATTTGTGAACAATTTTGGTAAAGTCTTTTAGCATTGCGCCTTGAGTTTGCAATACTTTACGGCCTAACAAATCAAGTGCTTGAATTTCAGTTGTGCCTTCATACAAACATGAAATACGTGTATCACGTACGATTTGTTCCATGCCATGCTCAGAAATAAAGCCATGACCACCGAAGACTTGAACACCATGCTTAGCAGATTCAGAACCTGTTTCAGTTAAGAATGCTTTTGCAATTGGAGTCAATAAAGACAAGATGTTGTCAGCAAACTTACGCTCTTCTTCTGTTTCACCTTTTTCAACGATGTCAGCATATTGAGCAAGTAAGTAAACAAGTGCACGACCGCCTTCAGCAAATGCTTTTTGAGTTAAAAGCATGTTACGAACAGCAGGGTGAACGATAATTGGGTCTGCATCTTTTTCTGGAGCTTTAGGACCAGAAAGCGAACGCATTGCTAAACGTTCTTTTGCGTAAGTTAACGCACCTTGGAAAGATGATTCAGACGCAGCTAAACCTTGAACTGCAGTACCAATACGTGCTGTGTTCATGAAGGTAAACATACAGTTTAAACCACGGTTTTCAGGTCCGATCAAGTAACCTTTAGCTTGGTCAAAGTTAATGACACAAGTCGCGTTACCATGAATACCCATTTTGTGCTCGATAGAACCACAACGAACCGCATTACGCTCGCCCACAGTACCATCTGCATTTACATGGAATTTAGGAACGATGAATAATGAGATACCTTTGGTACCTTTTGGTGCACCTGGTAAACGAGCAAGAACGATATGGATGATGTTTTCAGCCATGTCATGTTCACCAGCAGAGATAAAGATTTTCTCGCCAGAAATTGCATAGCTACCGTCAGCATTTGGTTCTGCTTTAGAACGGATAATACCTAAGTCAGAACCTGCATGAGATTCAGTTAAGCACATCGTACCTGTCCAAACACCTGAAACAAGGTTTGGTAAATAAGTATTTTTTTGTTCATCAGAACCATGATGTTCTAATGTACGTACAGCTCCGTGAGACAAGCCAGGGTACATACCCCAAGACCAGTTTGCTGTACCAACCATTTCAGAAATTGCAATACCTAAAGAGTTAGGTAAAGCCTGACCACCGTATTGTTCTTCTGCTGATAAAGACGGAAAGCCAAGTTCAATATATTTTTGATAAGCTTCTTTAAAGCCTGTTGGAGTGGTAACTACGCCATCATTCCAAGTACAACCTTCACGGTCGCCAACTTGGTTTAAAGGAGAAAGTTCATTTTCACAAAAGTCTGCCGCAGCTTCTAAATATTGATCAACCAATTCACGGCTTACGTTACCTTGGAAATCAGGTAATTTTGCATAGTGTTCTTCAGCATTTAATAATTCATGCAAAACGAATTGCATATCACGTAAGGGCGCTTTGTATTGTGGCATATCGGGTTCCTCAATACTGGTGAAACCAGAGTTATAATCTTAATCTATGAGAATGTGCCATTAGGCACCTTGGACTATTACATCGTGCAACAACTTGCATAACTGCACAAGCACCTCAGGACCTTTACTTTGTGACTGCAAAGTCAAGAAAAAAATGCTTAAACTAGCTAAGTGCTTTGAGTGTAAACACTTTTGGTTATGTTTATATGATACAAATAGTCAAAATCGTAAACAGTTATGTATAAACAAAAGGCGCCTATAGGCGCCTTTTGTTTTATGATTTTTAGAATTATTTTGCTTGAGCTGATGCAGGAGCAGGGGCGTTAACTGGTGGTTGTGGGCGCTTTGGTTCAAAACGAAGGTTACAAGTACCTTCAAGTGTCTTATCTCCAACTTGAACATTTACTGCTTGTCCATTGGCCTTACCATCACATGCTTTTTGGATTTGTTCAAAGCGAGCTTGACGTTCTGCACGGTGTTGTTCCCATGCTGCTTTTTGCTCTGGTGTGAACTCACGATGTTTCATACGGTGGTGCCCTTCACGTGGGCCATCTTGCATTATGCCTCGCTCTGGCTTTGGTGGCTGAGTCGTCGATTGACATGCCGCTAAACTTCCCATTGTTACAATTGCCGCACTGAATAATGCAATTTTTGCCGTCATTTTCATATTTAAAGCCTTTTAATGTTGTGTTTACTGATGGCTTAAAGATTAGATAATAAAGATGTAGAAACAATGGAGAGTTTTTCTTTTCGTTGTTGGTTACAATGCGAAATATAGGGTAAAAATGAGAGAGTGCTTTTGAACGTTCTACGTGTTCCCATTGCATTACGGTTATTTTTGACAGTCTTGCTCACCACATTGCTTATTGCGACTGCAAGCTTGAGCGTTTTGCACTGGACAATGCAAAAGAACTTTGCCAAATACGTGGCTGACGTTGAAATGCAGAAGCTCGACCGCCTTATTACCAATCTAGGCGATGTCTATACGGTGTACCATGATTGGGGGAATGCGATTCAGGCACAGATTTTACAAATCGAAGGAACCGCGGCTCCTGATGACTACGATCGTCTCTCGCAGTGGTGGCTTCGTCGTCAATATGACATTGCCATACAACAGCATTCTTTCGATGAACATGCCCTTATTAATATTTCACCGCAAGTTGCACCGACAAATAAAAATACTATTTTTAGCGATGAAGAGTTAAGAACGCTTGAGCAAAATTTACCTTCTCAATATCAACCCTTTGAAGGATTAAGATTCCCCTTAAGCGCAAACCAATTTCGCCCAAGTGATGATAAAAATAAGTCTAAGAAAGGGAGCTTAAAAGATATTGAAACTCAAAATGGTAAAAAGCGTTTTATTGCTTTGCCCGACCGTTTAGGTTTGAGCTCACGTTTATCTTTATATGATGCACGACACCAGTTTGTTGTAGGTGAGCCACCTTCTTCAGATCAGATGTCATTTCGCCCGATTATCTTAAACAATCAAGTGGTTGGATATTTAGGTTTAAAACCTGTTCTAGATAAAGAAGATGCTTTGAGTATTAATTTCTTTAGTAACCAAAAGCGCTATTTACTCTTAATTTATGCTTTAACCTTACTTTCAAGTTTAGTTGCAGCGCTATTGATGGCGACTTATTTTAAAAAGCCGATTCAGCGTTTATTAAATGCAACCAATGAATTAACGAAAGGAAATTATCAACATCAAGTTGTTATTAAACGAAATGATGAGTTGGGTGATTTATCAACTCAATTGAACCATTTAGCAGAAATTTTACATCAGCATGAAGAGTCGCGACGTCAATGGGTGGCAGATACTTCTCATGAGCTAAAAACGCCGTTGGCTGTATTACAAGCACAAATTGAAGCGATGCAAGACGGGATTCGAAAAGCAACCCCTGAACATTTAGATGCGATGATGCGTCAGGTTTCAAGTCTGAAAAAATTGACCCAAGACCTTGCAGACTTGGCACAGGCAGATGCCCAGCAGCTTAAGTGTTATTTGAGTTCTGTTAATCCATGGGAAGTGGTATTACAGGAAGTAGAAAACTTTAAACCTAAACTTGAGCAGGCTGGTCTCGAAATTCAAGTTGAAGGAACAAGTTCTCCGCTATTATTAGACCGTGATCGGTTTAAACAGATTATTGTTAATTTAATTAGTAATAGTATTCGTTATACAGAAACAGGTGGCAAAATTCATATTCATACAGCTCAAACTCCGCAGGAGTGGACTTTGTATGTCGATGACAGCCCATTTGGTTTAAACGATGAGCAGTTATCCCGTTTAGGTGAACGTTTCTATCGCGTAGATGATTCGCGTACGCGTAGTACAGGTGGAACAGGGCTAGGCTTGGCTTTGTCTTGTAAAATTGCGCAGGCGCTTGGTGGTACACTCAGTTTTGAACATTCACCGTTAGGTGGTTTACGTTGTGTGCTCACTTTTAAAAAGCAGAGTTAAATATAAAAGGAAAAATATCTCATGAAACATGTGATGTTGGTTGAAGATGAAGTCGAATTAGCGCATTTAGTGCGTGATTATCTTGAAGCTGCCGGTTTTGAAGTAAGTATGTTTCATGATGGTCAAGATGCCTATGCGAGTTTCCAGCAACGTAAACCTAATTTAATGGTTCTGGACTTAATGGTTCCACGAATGGATGGTTTGACCATTTGCCGTAAAGTTCGTGAACAGTCAGATTTGCCGATTATTATGGTGACGGCGCGTACCGAAGAAATTGACCGTGTATTAGGTCTCAACATGGGCGCTGATGATTACGTATGTAAGCCATTTAGTCCAAAAGAACTTGTTGCTCGCGTACAAGCTGTTTTGCGCCGTTTAGAGCGTAAAGCAGAGCCTGAACAAAATGATTCGTTCCGAATTGATAAAGCTCAACAAAGAATTTGGTATCAACAAAAATCATTGAGCTTAACGCCAACCGAATTTCGCTTACTTGAGCTATTTTTAGAGCATGTAGGGCAAGTGTATTCACGTGCACAATTATTGGATCATATTAATCCAGATAGTTTTGACGTTGCCGACCGTGTAATTGACAGCCATATCAAAAACTTGCGCCGAAAAATTAGTGAAGCAGCTGAAACTGGTAACCGTCATGAATGGATTCAAGCTGTTTATGGTGTAGGTTACCGCTTCGAATATCCTGAAGAGTAAAACACTCGCGAAAGTTATTCTGTGGATAACCACAATGTTATCCACAGAAAATGTGGATAGTTTTAAAGATTTTATGGATAAATAATAATCTTCGTATGATTTGGTACGAATTGCCAAATCTCATCTATATCTGCATTTCTAACCGCAATACATCCTAATGTCCAATCCTTATGGGGCATATAAGTCGAGCTAAACGGCATATATAAAAAGGATTTTGGAACTGATCCATGAATCATGATATTTCCACCTGTTGGTTGATTATATTGCTTGGCATAAGCAATATCTTTCGTATCGGGATAGGAAATATGCAATGATTTATAGAAAGCACTTTGTGGATTGCGCCAATCTATAGAATAGATCCCCTCAGGTGTTTTTCCATCATTTTCAAATTGTTTATGTCCTTTGGGATTAAAGCCAAGACGGATAGGATAACGACGAATCACATCCTGATTACTCTTGAGCAGAAGTATGCGTTGACTTTTAAATACTTCAATTGAGGTGATGGGCTTTGTCTTGATTAGATCCGAAATCTCTTCGGGTGAAAGAGCTTTATGGGATGAGGTAAAAGTCGGTAAATATTTTTCATATTTATAAAAAGCGATTCCGAGTGGAACTATAAGAAGTGTACAAATAATGATAGGTCTAATTTTCATATATTATTCTTTGATGCTTAAAAACTCTCTTAAGCCACTCCTAAAGTGGTTTAAGAAAGTTTTAGTTTTTAAAGTATTAAGAAGAACAGCTGACAGCTACGTCTGGTACGTCACTTGGTAATGGGCCTAAATCTTGTGGCTGTTCGAGCTCTGGTTGTCTTGTATATGGCTGGTCAAGCAGCTTAAACAAACGGTCTACTTCGCTAAAATCATCTCGTTCTGCTGCTTCAATAGCACGCTGAGCCATGTGATTACGTAAAATATAAATCGGATTTGCTTTCTGCATGTTTGCATCAAGTTCATCGATATCTTGATGTTCACGAATACTTTGATATTGGCTAAGAAACTCATCAAACTGTCGAATATCAAGGCAATCATCTCGTAGAGTTTTATATTCTTTATTTTGAAGTCGGATAAAGCTCTGAGTGTAATCGAGTTGTTCAGTTTGTAAGATTTTTAAAAAACTAAAACTACAATCAAGGCTGTCTTTATGAAAATGGGGAAGTCCCATTTTTTGACATAAACCAGTTGTGTAATGCTCAATAAAAGTCGGTTCAAATTGTTCTAAGCAACGAGCTAACTCTTCTTTGAACTGATCCTTTTGTTCAGGTTCAGCAAGTGGAATTAAGTTGTTTAACCATGTCCATAAATTCCAATGACCTATGCTTGGCTGGTTTTGATAAGTATAACGGCCTTGATAATCTGAGTGGTTATTAATCCAATTCGGGCGGAAGCGTTCCATAAAACCATATGGACCAAAATCGAGTGTTGAACCTGTAATATTTAAGTTATCGGTATTCATCACGCCATGAGCAAATCCAACCAATTGCCATTTCGCAATCATGATTGCAGTCCGCTCAATTACTTTCTTTGCAAAAGATAAAATAGGATTTTCAGTTTCTAGACACTCAGGATAATGCCACTCAATACATTTTTGAGTGAATTCTGACAGTAACTCTGGAGCGTATTGATTAATCCATTCAAAATGTCCTAAACGGATATGACATTCAGATGTTCTGAGTAGCATTGCGCCTAACTCTAGTTTTTCACGCTGTACCCCTTGAGTAGAGGTCGTAAACCCTACTGCGTGACTAGAAGCGACGCCTAAAGCATTTAAAGCATGCCCAGCTAAATATTCGCGGACAACGGAACGCAGCACTGCACGTCCATCTCCCATTCTTGAGTAGGGTGTCGGACCTGCACCTTTGAGATGTAGGTCGATGGTTTGACCTTTTGTATTGAGTATTTGTGCAATCAGTAAGCCACGACCATCACCGAGTTGTCCTGCCCATTGTCCAAATTGGTGGCCAGCATAGACCATCGCCAGAGAAGGGAATTCAGAGAAAGTACGCTGTCCGCTACAGATTTCAACCCAAGCATCTTTTTCGTCTTCTGACCATTGCAGTTCATCTGCCAAAGCAGCATTGAAATGGCCTGCTTTTGCACCACGCAAAGGCGATGGTTGCTGAACATGGAATAATTTAGAAGGAAGTGAAGGGTAGAGCGGATTAAATTGCATGGGCTTGGCAAAATAGAGAGAGCGGATTTCACTATACCATAGTTAAAAAGCAGGCATAAAAATAGCTCCCGAAAGAGCTATTTTTGATCAGAATTTATTTTAGTCTGATACCACGTTGGTATTCTTTTTAACACTACGCATAAGTGTTTCTAAGCATTCACGGTGGTGACTTAAACGGTGTTCAAGCAATTGAAAATCAACTTTAAGCTTGTGATCCATTCTATGAATTTTTTCAGCCATTGCTGCTTTTTTCGCTTGTAACTCTTGTTCTTTAAGTTTTGCCCAATCATTTAAAGTATGGGTAAATGCTTCGTATTCTTGTGCAATACGTTGTTTCATTTGACTAATGTCAGCATTTACATCATGACCATAGATAGCAAGATCTTGCTCGGCATATTTAAACTTCATCGCTAGTTCTGCTTTTTTAATATTAAAGCTTGGAATACGACGTAAATTTTTAGCTAAACCAAGTTTAGAACAAGACCAAATCAACCATTTTGTTGGGTCATATTGCCACCATTTCACACCGTTACGATAATCGTATTGGAAGATATGGTGATAGTTGTGGTAACCCTCGCCCCAAGTAGCGATAGCTAACCAGAAATTATCACGTGCCGAGTTTTCGTCTGTATAAGGACGTTTACCGAACATATGACAAAGTGAGTTAATAAAGAAAGTCACTTGATGGCTAATGATTAAGCGTAAGAGACCACCTATGAGAACTACACCCCATAAATCGCCAGTTGCCCAACCAATTAAACCTAAAATTCCAACATGAACCGCAACTACGAGTAAACCATAGTATTTATGCTGGAACATAACCAATTTATCATTGAGCAAGTCAGGTGCATTTTTAAAGTCAGGCTCAGATGGAGAATGATCGCGGATCATCCAACCCATATGGGCATACCAAAAACCACGCTCAATTGAATATGGATCTTCATCGACATGATCAACATGTCTGTGGTGAGTACGGTGACCAGATGCCCAGAACAAAATACTATTTTGTACGGCAAAAGTTCCACCGATCATTAAAAGAATTTTAAGCGGTAACGACGCTTCGTAAGCTCGGTGAGCCCACAGGCGGTGATAACCAGCAGTAATCCCCATACTACTTAGAGCTAAAAGAAAAAATAAGCTTACCCATGCGCTTACACTAAAATCATAATAATACGCGTAAATCGGGATTATGATTGCGGCAAGAATTGGTAAACCAATTAAGGTAATGCTAGCGGTCCAGTTAATTGGGGCTTTGAGTGGGGCGGAAGTCATATCCGGCAGCGCTCCTAGAATCCTTGTCAGACAAGGTACAAAGACAAAACGACATAGCAAAACCGATCATTAAGATATATTGCTATTCTATCCTTCATATTAGCACGTGCTTAGTGAGAATCACTAGCATTATTGTACAGATGTATTGAAAGAACGGTAACAGAATTAAACTATGTCACAGAGTTTTTCAAGTAGGAGAAGTTGTTTAATGAACGTACAACGATTGAAAAAAAAGAACAGCATTGATATTGCAAGGAAATTATCATTGAAGTGTATCTTGGTCACAATCAGTCTTGTATTAGCCGCATGTCAAAGTGCACCCGATCAAAATACAAAAAAAGTCCAAACAAAAAAAACAGTTCATCATGTTCAATCGCCTGTTGTAAAAAAGAGAGTGAGTCCTGATGGTATTCAAGATATTGATTGGCAGATTACTCAGATCAGTGGTCATAAGGCAAAATTCTTTACACAGTGGCCGACGCTCTCTCTAAATTCTGCTATCAAAACGGTATCAGGCCATACTGGATGTAACGCAGTTTTTGGTCGTTATACATTTAATTTTAGCCAGCAAAAACTTGACATGCAGGTAAATGCAGGACATTTAAGCTGTGATGGTGCTTTGGCCCAAGAGGCAGAACTCGTGGATGCTTTGCAGCGTATTCAACGCTTCCAACTCGTAGGTAATACGCTATATCTGCTTGATCAGAGTGGACAACGCCTTATTCAGGCACAAAAGAAATAAAAGGTGGTTTTACCACCTTTTTTATATTTATAGAGCTTGTAACATCGTGGTTGGAATATCTGTAATTAGCCCTTGTACATCTAAATCCCTAAGTCTTTTTGCTCTTTCTACATCATTCACTGTCCAGACACTAATATTTAAGTTGGCCTGCTGTGAAAGCTGAATCATTTCATCTGTTGCGAGTTGATCGTGCCAGCCAATATGACAGCAACCATATTGATGAGCGAGTTCAATTGCTGTTGCTCCAACTGGAATTTCAACTAACAAACCGCGTTTAAATTGTGAATTGATGTCACGTAAAGCAGTTAAAATTTGAAGATCAAAACTTGTGATGGTGACAACTTTTTCAAAACCTTGTAATTCGGTCTCAAGTTTTTCAACTAACTTTTCTGCGAATGCCATGTCTCTTACAGCTTTCACTTCGACTTCAATATGATCGAAATTATCAAGCAGGTTTAAAACGCCTGTGAGAGTTGGTGTTGGCTCTGAACTTGGCCAGTCAGGCCAGTTTTGACGATGATCAAATGACAGGGCTTGAGCCAAAGTAGATTGCTCAACAATTTGATCGACTCCAGCTGTACGTAAAAAATTATCATCATGGATCACGACCAACTCTTCGTCTTGAAGCTGACGAATATCAAATTCGACACCACGAATACCTAAATTTTTTATGTGCTGAAACCCACCTAGTGTATTTTCAGGAGCTTCTTTGCGTGCACCACGATGACCAATAATGCGCATAATTTTCTTCTATGAAATATTTTGACTATGGTCTCTTTAAAAAGAGCAGAGACCATGTTTAATCTAATCTATTTTTAAATAATCTCATTAATATTTTTTTGCCAAAGTACTTCTTGGCCGCCCTCGGCACGTTGTAAAGCACGAGATGCAACAAACAACCAGTCAGACAGGCGGTTTAAAAGCTGGAGCGCCGTGGTTTGAATGTTTTGATCACGTGTTTGTACCGACAGTAGAGATCTTTCTGCGCGGCGACAAACGGCACGGGCTTGATGGGCATAACTGCAAGTTAAAGAGCCTGATGGCAGAATAAACTCTTTAAGCATTGGTAAGTCTTCATTCATACGGTCAATTTCTTTTTCAAGAAATTCAATACAAACAGGCTTAAGTAAATTGTAGTTTGGAATACAAACTTCTCCACCTAAATCAAAAAGCCAATGTTGAATCAGACTTAAGCTTTTATCCCAATCAGCCTTATTAGTTACTTGGCTATCTGTGATTTGAGCACGAAGTACCCCAATAATGGCATTGAGTTCATCAACATCACCAAGTGCTGCAATTCGTAAATCGTCCTTGGCAACACGAGAACCATCGCCTAAACCTGTTGTACCTGAGTCGCCTGTGCGTGTATAGATTTTGCTTAAACGGTGTCCCATGATGGATATCCTGAACATAAAAAAGGGGATAATGTCGGTCAGAACATTACCCCGAAACTGGAGTTAAGAAAATATTTTTATAATTAAACTTTTGCTTAGTAGCTTAAGGTCACACCAGCTGATGCAAGACGGCCACCATTTACGTAATAGTATCCTTGGTCTTGATAAGCTGTTTTGTAATCAACATCTCCAATATTTTGAATATTAGTAAACAATTTAATATGCGGATTCATATTCCAGTAAGCATTAATATCTACAGTTGCGTAACCTGGATTCCTGTAATTACTATCCCAGTCTTTCGACTTTGATTTTGCAACGAGCGAAGCACTAATGCCATAAACTTCATTTTGCAGACCTGTTGTTAAGGTTAATCCTTGACGAGGGCGACGATTTAAATTCTGATGAGTCTCTTCGTTTTCAGGTTTGACATAGCTATAAGTTGCTTTTGCAAAAAGATCATCTTTCTGCCAACCAACATAAAATTCACCACCTTGGTAAGTTGCTTTATTAATATTAGTTAATTTACCAAAGTTCACTGAGCCGATAAGATCTTCAACTTCAGTATAGTAAGCAGATAAACCTGTTTTAAAACCTGCTGGTAGAGTTTGATCTATACCAATTTCATAAGATGTACTTTCTTCTGGTTTTAAATCTGGATTGCCGTTCCATGAGTTGAAAAGTTCATTAAGCGTTGGTGATTTAAAAGCAGTACCAATATTGGTATAGATACTTGTTTTATCTAAAAGTTGGTAACGTGCAGCAATTTGACCAACAGTATGTGAGCCATATTTTTCATTATCTTCTACACGAACACCGACTTGAGTGTTTAATCTATCACCATTGAATTGATGTTGAAGATAATACCCTGTCGAGTCTACGTTCTCATTGTATGGTGCTCCATAAGACAGAATATCTCCATCCAACGTACGGTGGGTGGCACCAATTAAGAGTGTTTGCTGCGGTAAAAACTTCCATTTACTATATAGCTCTACTTCCTGAGTTTTACTATGAACAAAATCAGTAGAGTCTTTTTGATTAACTTCATCTTTGAATTGTGATAAGCGAGTATTTAATTCTAAGTTATCTGTTACATTTAAACGGCTACGTAAATTGATAATCTCATTTTCGAAGTCTTGTTTAAGCAAGGCACCATTAAATGTATAAGCATCATAAAGGCTTGAACCTTCATTATGGCTATAGTCAACAGAAATACCGTAATCTTTCTGCTCAACACCAAACTTTGTACTAAAACCTTTCTGATCAAATGATGCCGTATCCGATGAGTTGGTTTTTTGATTAGTTACTTTGGTTGCGTCAGACTCTAGGCGTTGTCCACGAATTTGGGCATAAAAACCATCTTCATATAAATCAGCGCCAATAACTGATTTATAAGTTTTATTCTCACCAATTTCACCCGTGATAAAAGCTCTATTCTTTTCAGGTGTTTTTGAAACGAGCTGAATTACTCCGCCAATTGCATCAGTACCATAGAGAACAGAGGCAGGCCCTTTCAATACTTCAATTTGTTTAATATCTGTTGTGTCAATAAATGCAAGACTTGCTGTTCCTGAGGATGCATTATTTAGTCGAATTCCATCTCGTAGCACGAGAGTATGATCAGATTCTGTACCTCGTAAATAAATCTCTGCAAGTTGTCCCATGCCGCCACTTTGCACCATATTGATGGAAGCATCGGTTTGTAATAATTGTGGTAAAGAAGCGATAGGGGATTGTTCGAGAACTTTTGGTTCAATAATGTTGATACGCGCCGGAACTTCACTGGCTTTTTCAGCACTTTTTGAGGCAGTGATTACAATTGGATCAAGCTGAGTTGCATTCGTTGTATCTTCAGCAAAAATAACAGGTGAAAACCCCATCGCAATAGCGATAGCCCCTACCAGACGAGTAGGTTGAAAAGACTTAGACATAACATGCTCCATACATTCACCCCACGTGAATGATCGGGTAGATAGATGAAACAAGTAGGTCTCCGGACTTCAGCGCCATATTTATGTTATGGACATATTCACCTTCCCACATTAATGCAGTGGTGTAAGTCGATATCGACTTAAAAAATATGCTTTACATTGTTACCGTTGCGGGGGCAGTGCCGGACTTTCACCAGCTTCCCTAAAGCATGAATTGCTTACACTTGCTTCCAATTTTACGCAGTATAAAGTGGCGATTTATTTCATACAATGTCATTTAGCCCAATTCCCAGAGAACTTTTACGCAAGGGGCAAAAATTGCATTACAATGGCGCTTATTTTAAGAAATGGTTGTAGTTTAGGCAGATCATGAGCCCATCAAACCAAAAACGTACACGCGCAAAAATCTGTGGAATTACTCGCATTCAAGATGTTCAGGCAGTTGTTGCTGCTGGAGCAGATGCGATAGGTTTTGTTTTTTTTCCGCCAAGTCCAAGACATGTGACAGTTGCAGAGGTTCAAGAATTTACAAAAGTAATTCCTCCTTATGTACAAATGGTTGGTTTGTTTGTTAATGCAAGTGCCACTGAAATTCAGGATGTACTTGATTGTGTTCCCCTAGATGTATTACAACTACATGGCGATGAAACTCCAGAACAATGTCAGGAAATAGCTCGCCATTGTAAACGTCGCTGGTATAAAGCGATTCAGGTTAAACCTGATTTAGATGTAATTGCTGAAATTCAAAAATATCAGGCGGCTGGTGCTAGTGCTGTATTGCTCGATGCGTGGCATCCTGAGCTTAAAGGGGGCACAGGACATCAGTTTGACTGGTCTAAATTCCCAAAACTTGATATTCCTTTAATCTTGGCAGGTGGTTTAACCCCTGACAATGTCATTGACGCTATTCATACTACCGGTGCTTTTGCAGTAGATGTGAGCGGAGGCGTAGAATCCGCAAAAGGTATAAAAGACCAACAACTCATTGAACGATTTATGCAAGGAGTCCAACGTGGAACAGCAAAACAATGTGATTGACTATACACAGTACCCAGATGCTGCAGGGCATTTTGGTATCCATGGCGGACGTTTTGTGTCAGAAACTTTAATGGCGGCATTAGAAGATTTAGAAAATCTCTATTCCCGCATGAAAAATGATGAACAGTTTCTGGCAGAATTCGACCGCGATCTCGCCTACTATGTAGGTCGTCCTAGTCCACTTTATTATGCTGAGCGATGGTCAAAAGAGTTAGGTGGTGCACAAATTTACCTTAAACGTGAAGACTTGAACCATACAGGCTCACATAAGGTAAACAACACGATTGGTCAGGCGTTATTGGCAAAGCTTTCTGGTAAAAAACGTATTATTGCTGAAACTGGTGCTGGGCAACATGGTGTGGCAACTGCAACGATTGCAGCACGTTTAGGCCTTGAGTGTGTTGTTTATATGGGTGCTGAAGACGTTAAGCGCCAAGCCATGAACGTTTATCGTATGCGTTTATTGGGAGCAACAGTTGTACCTGTACAAAGTGGTTCTAAAACGCTGAAAGATGCCATGAACGAAGCGATGCGTGACTGGGTAACCAACGTTGATACGACGTACTATGTAATTGGTACAGTTGCAGGCCCACATCCATATCCTCAACTCGTTCGTGACTTCCAGTCGATTATTGGCCGTGAAGCACGCAAGCAGATCTTGGAGCAAGCAGGTCGCTTACCAGATGCATTGGTTGCATGTGTGGGTGGCGGTTCAAATGCAATGGGCTTGTTCTATCCATTCTTAAACGATGCCAATGTGAAAATGTATGGTGTTGAAGCGGCTGGTTTTGGTATTGAAACTGGTAAACACTCTGCGCCGTTAAATGCAGGTCATGTGGGTGTATTACATGGTAACCGTACTTACTTGATGAGTGATGAGCAAGGCCAGATTATCGAAACACATAGTATCTCAGCTGGTCTTGACTATCCGGGTGTTGGTCCTGAGCATAGCTTCTTGAAAGATATGAAGCGTGTAGAATATGTGCCGATTAATGATACAGAAGCTTTGCAAGGTTTCCGTGATTTAACCAAAATCGAAGGGATCATTCCTGCACTTGAAAGCTCGCACGCAATGGCATACGTTTCTAAGCTTGCACCGACTATGTCTAAAGATCAGATTATTATTGCAACTGTTTCAGGTCGTGGTGATAAAGATTTAATGACAGTTGCACGCATTGATGGCGTAGAAATGGTCGAGATGTAAGAGAACTATAATGCCAAGTTTGTTTATGGTGATGTTAGGCGGGCGTCATGCACGTGCTAATACAGAAGTTCATGATGTTGTCATGGCTGTAGGAGATACTTTGGAAGAAGTTTATCCTCAACTTAAACAGGCTTGGTTTGGTGAGGCTCAAGGATTACATATTGATGCTTGGGCCAAGCTCTCTGGTGTTAACTCTCAAGGGCAAAAGTATCAAATTCATTTTACAGATGCAGCACCTAAACCAGATGATTTAAAATTATATTTAATTAATCTGGGTGGATATAATGCTCGTGAATTCGGTGAACTTCACCGTTATGAGTTTGTAGTTGCACCAAATGCTATCGTTGCAAAACAATTAGGTAAACAATTTATAGATCAACAGTGGCAAAAAGCACACACAGATCGAGTCATTGATATTGATGACTGCTTAGCGATAGATTGTGTAGCAGGGCGCTATATTCATTTAATAAAAGGCGATTTTGCTGCAACAATTTGGGAAAATACGTATTTGACCGTGGTATAGGTCATTTGAAATCTAATATTCATATGGAAGTGGGTAAATGGATTTAATTCAAGAAAATGGACAGCCTCGTTATGGGCGTTTTGAATCTGTACCGTCAACCATTCACGTACAACATTATATTTATAAAACCCCTTATGGTAAGGTCTTAAAGGGCTGGCGTAAGCAATTAAAATATAAAAAATTTAAATTCTGCGGTATTCAACACAAACATTATAGTATTGGTTTAGCGATTGCAGATATCGGTTGGGTCGGGCACGGTTTTTTCTATATTTATGACCATGAAACCCAGCAAGTCATTGAGTGGAATGCGATTCAGCCTTTAGGTCATAAAACCTATCTTGATGAACAGCCATTGTTTAATCAAAGCTATTTTTCTAAATCGCCTTATCAGTTTGATATCCAACATGCCAATGGTGTGCGATATATTCGAGTAACTAAATATGGTGAGATCCAACTTAGCGCTCGTATTTTTTGTGCTGGAACCGATATCTTAAGTTTATGTACACCGACAGGTATTAACGGTTGGACCTATACCCAAAAGCAGACCACGCTGGGTGTAGAAGGGATGTTTATTAATAAACAAAACCAAATTGTACAATTTGATGAAAAGACATTTGCATCTCTAGATGATACATGTGGTTTTTTGCGACCTGAAACAGCTTGGTTCTGGCTTTCATGTAATTTTTGGGATGAGCAAGGGCGGCGTATTGGTTTAAATTTAGCTTCTGGTGTTAATGAAAGCTTTGGTAATGAAAACTGTTTATGGATTAACGGAGTTTTATTTCCACTGACTGATATTTTATTTGAAAAAGTAAATGATGAACTTTGGCAAATTAGCTCTCTAGATCAAAAACTTAATCTACAGGTCCATATTGGTTGGTGCCGATACGAAAATATTAATTTAAGAATGATTGGAAGCCAGTTCAATCAGTGGCAAGCTAAAATTAGCGGCACGATTGAGCATGAGGCAACTGATATAATCAATTGCAATGAGCAATACGGTTTACTAGAACAACATTATGCAAAATGGTAACAAGCAGGTTATAAACCTGCTTGCCAGAATGCTTCCCCAGCCGCAATAGGATCATTGGTCTTTTCAAGTGTTTCAATCCAGACTGGATATTGACGAATGACCGGATGCTGACTTGGATGAAAATCTTTTTTAAACCAATCTAGATATTGGCTTTTCATGGCTGTTAATGTGCCATTTTTGCCGAAGAACCAAGGTAAGCCTTTAAGTGTCATCAACAGTCTTTCTCTAGAACTAAAACCATCACATTTCAACATGATGTTGGTGCGATAGAGCGTAAAACCAAACATGAGTACTGTTGTAAGAACCAATACAAATCGACGAGTCGACTCAGGAACTTCACCTACTTGTTTCATGACATCAAAAGCAACATCACGATGCTCCATTTCTTCAATGGCATGCCATGCAAACAGCGCTCGGACATAGGGGTGAGCATTTTCTAAAGTTTTTTTATTGCTATAAAACGTTTCTGCCATTAATGCCGTTAAATGTTCAGCTGCTGCCGTCATTGCAATATTGTATTGTGGTGAGCGTTTGGTGAGTTCAAAACGAAAAATTCTTTTTAGTGTAGCTGTGAATTGATCAACAGGCATACCTTGTTCTTTCATGAGCTGATTCATTTTGTCATGAGCAATACCGTGTTGAGCTTCTTGTTTAATAAAGTCCACAACTCGTTTTTGTAGTTCTGGATCTTCAATTTTGTCACGGAACATACGAACGCATTCAATGAAATAACGCTCCCCATCAGGAAAGGTTAAGCTGAGTGCATCAAACATACGAGTCAAAAAAGGATCATTATTAAACCAAAAGCGAGGTGCTTCGTTTAAGTGAAAATCTAGATCTTTACGAACCACTGGCTCGACTTGATAAGAAACATGTGCGTTCATATTTTATTTCTCGCATCTAACTTGTTTACTAGTATGTCGCGGCTGGTCGGCTTTGTTTTGACAGTTATTGCCAATTTTTATACAGTTTGCGACAAGATGGCAGTAAAAAAAGGATGAGCCATGCAGGATTTTACGATTTCAAATGGGTATTTTTACCTTTGGAATACTTACTTAAAAGAAAGGGAAATGGACTGGCAGGCATTAAATCTGACGGATGTTCAGGCCCGACAAGTTCAAAATATTTTAGCTTCGTCTATTGATGCTCAATCATCTTTAAATTTTTTTCTTGAGCTTTTAGAGCTAACCGAATCTCAGCTACAAGTTTCCAATTTAGCTTTGGAAATGGCCACTTGCATTACACCCGCTAATTTTGGTGTATTGGGCTATATGGCATCCCGAAGTGGCAGTTTTGCCGAGGTTCTTGAATATATTATGAAGTTTCATCGTCTGGTGATTGACGGTGAACAAGTGGTGCCTATGCAAATTGAGCAAGATGCTTCTAAAATTCGTTTGTATTGGCCATTGGTTGATGACAGCAATATCATACTTTGTGAATTGACCTTGGCCGCGATGGTACAGCTTGCTAAACAGATAGCCCCACTACATGATTTTCTCTTGCAACAAGTTGAGTTCGTGCACCGTGCACGTGGTCCCTTAGTGCACTATCAGCGTTTCTTTCAATGCAAATTATCATTTGAAAAACCTTACTATGCATTAACTTTTGCAAGTGAGGGACTAAGTATTCGTCCTCAGCATGCAGACCCAACCTTAATGCAACTTTTAGTGAAACAGGCAGAAGAAGCATTAGCTCAGCGTAAAATACATACAGATTTAGCTCAGCAAATACATTGGATCGTCCATGAATATTTTAAGCAAAGGCAGCAGGCCCCTAAAATAGAAGATATTGCCATCGAGTTGAATATTTCAGTACGAAGCTTGCAGCGCCAGCTACAGTCATTAAACACTTCATTTAAATTAATTTTAGATGCAGAGCGTATGAGACGCTGTGAGATATTACTTAACCAAAATGCCAGCCTCACTTTAATTGCTGAACAATTGGGATATTCGGACCAGTCAGCACTTGCACGTGCCCATAAAAATTTGACAGGACAAACCCTATTAGCAAGAAAAAGACAATTACAGCTAACAAATAAAAATGCAATAAAATAGCCTTTCTGTGACGATTTTCTATTCAGATGACGATCTAATAATGGCTCGAAAATAGGAAGCTTTGATCATTGAGAAAAGTTTCAAAATATTGATAAATGTACGCCATGGGTTGTATGAATCATACAATCGAATATCGCCATAACGTTAGACCTGTTCAATGGACAAAAAATAGCGTTAAAATGCGATGTTCTTGTATTTCTACAAACAACTCCTCAATTTTAAATAATTCAAGGAAAGCACAACCCTATGTCACGTCTTGCCACCCGTTTTGAAAAGCTTAAGTCCCAACAACGTAAAGCGCTTGTATCTTATGTCATGGCGGGTGATCCACAACCGCAAGTAACAGTTCCGTTACTGCATAAAATGGTTGCGGCAGGAGTAGATGTCATTGAGCTTGGTTTACCATTTTCAGATCCAATGGCCGATGGTCCAGTAATTGCGCTTGCAGCTGAACGTGCGCTTGCGGCAGGGACTAACACATTAGATTCTCTTAACATGGTAAAGGAGTTCCGTGAACAGGATCAGGATACACCTGTTGTTTTAATGGGTTATCTAAATCCGGTTGAAGTGATTGGTTACGAGAAGTTTGTTTCTCATGCGAAAGAGTGTGGTGTAGATGGCTTATTACTGGTGGATTTACCGCCAGAAGAGTCAAAAGAGTTTGGTGCTGTGTTGAAGCAACATGACATGGATCAAATCTTCTTGCTCGCACCAACTTCTACAGACCAACGCATTCAACATGTGGCAAATCAGGCAAGTGGATTTATCTACTATGTTTCACTTAAGGGTGTAACGGGAGCCGCAACACTAGATACGGCAGAAGCTGCTGCACGTATTCAAAAAATCAAAAATGCCACTGATATTCCAGTAGGTGTTGGTTTTGGTATTAGTGATGCTGCTTCAGCAAAAGCAATGGGTAGCGTTGCTGATGCTGTGATTGTGGGTAGTGCTTTCGTTAAAAATTTTGCAACGTTGGCAGCGGATGACGCTGTTGAACAGACGGTGAATAAAGTCAAGGAGCTTCGAGCAGCGCTCGATGAGTTAGTATGAATCAAGAAGTGAAATCAGGGAAAGTTCTTAGCCCTTCGACACCATGGACAAAACGTCCGGTTCCAGGTATTGAAGTCGCAAATGAGCAACAAATTCTCAAAGCAACATTTACTGAGCCAACGATTGAATGCCCTGAATGTCATGCTCTAGTGACACGTACAGCAATCTCTTTCAATGCGTATGTTTGTCCGCAGTGTGATGAACACTTACGTATGAAAGCTCGTGATCGTTTGAACTGGTTCTTCGACAATGTAGTAGCAGAATTAGGGCAAGAATTTAGCGCGAAAGATCCGTTAAAGTTTGTCGATACCAAGCCATATCCAGATCGTATGCGTGAAGCGCAAACTAAAACTGGTGAAACGGAAGCCTTAATTGCCATGCAAGGTAATTTAAATGGCGTAGATATGATCGCATGTGCTTTTGAGTTCGACTTTATGGGCGGCTCTATGGGTACAGTTGTAGGCGACCGTTTTGTTCAGGCTGCTGAACTTGCTATTGAAAAACGTCAACCATTGATCTGTTTCGCAGCTTCTGGTGGTGCACGTATGCAAGAAGGTATGCTGTCTCTTATGCAAATGGCACGTACTTCAGCGGCGATCCAAAAGTTAAAAGATGCAGGTTTACCTTATATCGTGGTGTTAACACATCCTGTATATGGCGGTGTAACAGCTTCTTTAGCAATGTTGGGTGATATTCATATTGCTGAACCTAAAGCGATGATTGGCTTTGCTGGTAAACGTGTAATTGAGCAGACTGTACGTGAAACTCTAGAAGAACCGTTCCAACGTGCTGAATATTTGCTTGATCATGGTGTAATCGATCAGATTGTTCATCGTCACGCTTTACGTGATACTGTATCTCGACTTGTATCGAAATTGATGAACTTACCTTGAACCAACAAGCTCCACTTTCAATAGACTCTTTAGATACATGGCTCAATTATTGGAGCCATGTTCACGTTACAGGGATAGATCTTGGTCTGGAACGTGTAATTCCTGTTGCAGAAAAGCTGGGTGTGACTCAGCCTACTGCTAAAGTTTTTACAGTAGCCGGAACGAATGGTAAAGGCTCAACTACAACCACACTGGCCGCGATATTAAACGCACAGGGTTATAAAGTTGGGTTATATCAGTCACCGCATATCTATCGCTTTAATGAGCGAGTCAAATTAGGTGGAGTTGAAGTCGATGATCAAAGTCTGATTGATGCTTTTGTTCAAGTCGATCAGGCTCGTCGCGATTGTGATTTAAGCTTATCTTTTTTTGAAGCAACCACTTTGGCTGCTTTTGTCATTTTTAAACAACTGCAATGTGATGTATGGGTGCTCGAAGTTGGTTTGGGTGGGCGCTTAGATGTCGTCAATGTAATTGATCCCGACGTTGCAGTTATTACTAATATTGGCCTAGATCATACTGACTGGTTGGGCGATACTATCGAAAAAATTGCTTTTGAAAAAGCAGGCATTATTCGTCCAAACATTCCGGTTGTCTTTGCTGGTGAACAAATTCTACCTCAAGCAATCCAAGATAAAGCAGAAAGTACGCAAGCAGACTTATATACCGTTAATCGTGATTATTTTTATAAACTCGCCGATGATGGACAAAACTGGTACTTTGCCTCAGAAGGAACTACTTTAAAGCTTCCTTTAGGTCATTTAGCCATTGAAAATATTGCGGGAGCGGTTGCCGCTATTTTAAATAGCGGACTTGAAATTTCTCAGTCAGCATTAGAAAAAGGTATTCAATCTGCACGTTTAGCAGGACGTTTTGAGCAGCGTCAAGTGGAGGGGAAAACGGTAATTTTTGATGCCGGACACAATCCACATGGTGTTGAATTTTTGTTAAAGCAATTGCGAAATTTCTTAGAATACAATAAACAGTACACAGAAGTTGTCGCAGTATTTTCAATGCTGGCAGATAAAGATATAAAATCAGTAGTCGATTTATTGAAACCTACTGTTTTACATTGGAAAATTGCTGAGTTGAATGTGCCGCGTGCTGCACCGATTCAGCAACTCAATGATGCCTTGCAAGGCCAGACAGTACAACAATATGGCAATATCAAAGAGGCTTTTAAATCAGCGCTTGAGCAAACAAATAACAATCAGCTGATTTTGGCCTGTGGTTCGTTTCATACTTTAGAAGCGATTTGGGAGTATTTGGAAGAATGTCAATGAATAACAAACAACGCTGGATGGGTGGTGTTGTTTTACTGGGAGGTGGTGTTTTATTGGCAGCATTACTTCTAAAAGGGAATGAGGAAATAAAACAGGTTGAAGTTCAGCCACCCGCATCCACATCGCCAAAAACTCAAACTAAGCCAAAGCAAGCAACCGAAGGACAAATGGTACAACTACAACCTCTAGCGGTTGATGTTGAAACAGAAAAACGTTTGTTAGAAGAACAGCGCCGTTCGCGTGAAAAAGCAGTTGCTGAGCAAGAAGCACGTGCAGCTGAGTTTTTAGCAATGCAACAGCAAGCTGAAGCTGATGCTGCTCGTAAAGCCGCAGCAGAGTACGCTGCGATTAATGCACGTCGTACAGCTGCTCAAGAAAGTTCAGATAATATTCCACCAGAGTTAGTGGGTGAGGCGAAAGCTAAAAACCAGCAAACTAATGTGGCAAATAAAACAACTGATACTTCAAAAATAGATGCAGACAAAAAAGCAGCTGAAGCAAAACGCCAAGCGGAAGCTGATAAGAAAGCAGCTGAAGCAAAACGTCAGGCAGAAGCTGATAAGAAAGCAACTGAAGCAAAGCGCCAAGCAGAAGCCGATAAAAAAGCAGCTGAAGCAAAACGTCAAGCGGAAGCTGATAAGAAAGCAGCTGAAGCAAAACGTCAGGCAGAAGCCGATAAGAAAGCAACTGAAGCGAAACACAAAGCAGAAGCTGATAAGAAAACCTCAGAGGCTAAGCGTAAAGCAGAAGCTGATAAAAAAGCTGAGGCTGAAAAAGCGCGTGAATTGCTGGAAAATGGTGATAAAAAGTGGATGGTGCAAGTTGCATTGGCTGCTAACCAAGCAAATGCAGATGCAGTTGTTTCTAAATTACGAGCTAAAGGCTACAAGGTAACTACGAGCCAAACTAGCAAGGGAATCCGTATCATGGTAGGTCCTGCGAAAGACCGTGATACAGCAGATGCCGCCCGTAAGAAAATTACTTCTGATTCAAGTTTAAATATGAAATCGGCTTGGGTCATTGATTGGGTGCCATTAGATCAGCGTTAATCTGATCTAAGGGTTACTCAAAAAATGTAGTTAAGATGGATTCGACAATTGTTGTTGAATCCATTTTACATTTTCAGGGGTGAATAAACGATCAATATTTTTCCAGATAATATGGTAGCCATAACCACCTTCCTTCATTTCTTTAACCGCATCATCAATTGCCCAATTTTCAAAAATAATGCGATACATGGCAACGCTGGCGCCTGTACGGTCTGAACCATGGTAGCAGTGCAATAAAACACGCTGATTATTCTGTTTAGCAATTTTGATTTGTTGCATGACTTCTAATAAATCTTGGCGGTTAATTGCCCATGTGTTGATAGGAATATGCACAAGATTAAAATTTTCATTTTTAAAAACTAAAGTATCTGCATCTTTAGCCCTTAAATTAATAATTGTTCCAATTTGATGATTCTTTAATTCGGAAATCATTGCAGCACTAGGTTGTTCACTGCGAAAAACATCATTACTAATTTGATAAAAGTTATGGCTCTGAGAGACTAAAGTGCCCCAGTCTTTTGGTCGTTGCTCATGAGCAATACTTTCATGCTGCATACATCCTTGTAAATTTATACAGATGAGAAGTGTGATGAGCGATAATTTTTTCATGTTTGATACCGATTAAGCTCATAAGGATCATGAGCACAAATAATTTCAATCGTTGGCTCATGTTGAGCTAAATACTGTAAGCGTTTGAGATTAACAAGACGTTGCTCATTATCTTCTGCAAATGTTTTTTCCAGCACACTGAGTGATCTTAATTTATTTTTAGGATTTAACTCTAGATGTGAGTAGTAAGCATCTCCACAAAATAATAACCATTGATTTTGTTGCTTTATGGCAATACCACAATGGCCAGCTGAATGCCCCAATAGAGGTACCATTAAAATTTCATCTTGAAACAGAGGAAAGCCTTTTACCTTTTCGAGGTTGAACCATGCTTCACCTTGCTGGTATTCAACAAAGTTCCAGTAGCGATGATCTTTATATTGATTGGTTCTATAGCGAAGTTTGCCCTTAAAATTTGGAAGTTGGGCTGCGTTATATTCTGCAGCTAAAACATGCACAGTGGCATGTGGAAAATCTGAAATTCCGCCTGCATGATCAAAATCAAGATGAGTGACAAAGATGTGTTGTACATCCTTTGGATTAAACCCGAGCTTTTGAATTTGCTGAATGGCACTAAACTCAAGGTTAGGCTCAATTTTGCCTAAACGTTTAACTAATGAGCCTAGGCGTTGTTTCATATGTAAATAATCTTGCAAGCCGAAGCCTGTATCAATAAGCACTAAGCCTCGATCAGTTTCAACCAGAAGGCAATGGCAGACTACTTCAGCCCGAAAGCCTTTTTGTCCAAAGAGTGGGGCACAAACTGGGCACATGCTGCCACACTTTAAATGATGAATTTTATAGATCATGATTTTTATTTTTTATACCGAATCGCTTCGAGTTATAACTGATCTGAGCAGTAAAAACCATGTGTATTCAATACATAAATAAAAAAGCCATCACGTTGGATGGCTTTTAAGGGTGAAAAATTTACTTATTTTGCTTACGATTTACTACGTGGTTGGCTTATTTAAAATCTTTTGATGCTTGCCTACGCGCTTGTCTTGTAAGGAATCTTTCAGATGCCAGCCTACGCGCTTCGCTTGTCTTGCAAGGAACCTTTCAGAGGCTTGCCTACGTGCTTCGCTTGTCTTGTAAGCAATAAAACCTTTAGTCGGTTTTATTGCTTACAGGCTGTGGTGTTAGGCGTAAATAAGGTTTAACCGCAGTATAACCTTTAGGGAAGCGTTGTTTAATTTCTTCTTCATCTTTAAGTGATGGCACAATAACAACATCTTCACCTTGCTGCCAGTTCGCAGGTGTAGCGACTTTATGCTTGTCAGTTAATTGTAATGAATCCACAACGCGTAAGACTTCATTAAAATTTCGGCCCGTCGAAGCAGGGTATGTAATGATTAAGCGAACTTTTTTATTCGGATCAATAATTACTAATGAGCGCACTGTCAGAGTTTCGCTGGCATTAGGGTGAATGAAGCCATAAAGCTCAGATACTTTACGGTCTTTATCTGCAATGATTGGAAAGTTTACAGTTGTGTTTTGTGTTTCATTAATATCGTTGATCCAGCCCTTATGAGACTCTACATCGTCTACTGACAAAGCAATCGCTTTAACATTACGCTTCGTAAATTCATCTTTTAATTTTGCTGTGTAACCTAACTCTGTAGTACATACTGGCGTATAGTCGGCTGGATGTGAAAATAAGATTCCCCAACTATCCCCTAAAAAATCATAAAAATTAATTGGGCCTTCGCTCGATTCTTGTTGAAAATCGGGGGCAGTGTCTCCTAATCGTAGTGTCATGATCGTTCCTCAATTGCTCATAATTTGTTATTCGATTGAATGAATATGCAGCATTTACTTTATGATTAAAATTATTGTTTTTATATTTTATTATGAAATTTTTATATAAGTGTAAATATATATGACTAAAACTCATTATTTTAAGTGCTTAATCAATGTAACTTTAAGGTAAATTTGCTAAATTAGATTTCTCGGAAGTTATGCTTAATAGATGAGCGTTAATGGTGCGTTTTAGGCGCCAAATACATTAAGGGGGACTAGATGAATGAAATACCATTCATCTAACTATCAGATTTTTTTTAGGGGTTTTGTGCAAACCCCTTGTACTTCAAATTTCTGGCACCATAATAAACGACTGAGAAAAAGTTTATTCATTTGACCAAGCAAGATTTAGAGAGTTTATCCATGTTGGCAAGTCTGATCGGAGGTATCTTCGGTACAAAAAATGAGCGCGAACTCAAACGAATGCGCAAAATTGTTGAGCAAATCAATGCGCTCGAGCCGACGATATCAGCTTTAAGCGATGCAGACTTATCTGCAAAAACTCCAGAATTCAAACAACGTTATAATAATGGCGAAAGTTTAGATAAATTACTTCCAGAAGCATTTGCAGTTTGTCGTGAAGCAGCGAAGCGTGTAATGGGCATGCGTCACTATGACGTTCAGCTTATTGGTGGTATTACCTTACATGAAGGTAAAATTGCCGAAATGCGTACCGGTGAAGGTAAAACCCTTATGGGTACTTTGGCGTGTTATTTAAACGCATTAAGTGGCGAAGGTGTTCATGTCATTACTGTGAACGATTATTTGGCACAGCGTGATGCTGAGTTGAACCGTCCATTATTTGAGTTTTTGGGCTTATCTATTGGTACAATCTTTTCAATGCAAGGTCCGTCTGAAAAAGCGGAAGCTTATCTTGCTGATATTACCTATGGTACCAATAACGAATTCGGTTTTGACTACTTACGTGACAACATGGTGTTTTCTTTAGCAGAAAAGAAACAACGTGGTTTGCACTATGCGATTATCGATGAAGTTGACTCAATCTTGATTGATGAAGCACGTACACCATTAATTATTTCTGGTCAAAGTGAAGACTCTTCGCATCTGTATTCTGCAATCAATACGATTCCTCCTAAATTACATCCGCAAAAAGAAGAAAAAGTTGCAGATGGTGGGCATTTCTGGATTGATGAAAAGCAGCGTTCAGTTGAAATGACCGAAATTGGTTATGAAACTGTTGAACAAGAACTTATCCAAATGGGATTGTTGGCTGAAGGTGAAAGCCTATATTCAGCAACGAATCTGAGCCTTGTTCATCATGTGTCTGCTGCCATTCGTGCACATTTCTTATTCCAACGTGATGTTCACTATATTATTCACGATGGCGAAGTCGTGATTGTTGATGAACACACTGGCCGTACAATGCCAGGTCGTCGTTGGTCAGAAGGTTTGCATCAAGCAGTTGAAGCGAAAGAAGGTTTGGAAATTCAGCCTGAAAACCAAACACTAGCGACCACAACATTCCAGAACTATTTCCGCCTATATAAAAAACTTTCAGGTATGACAGGTACTGCTGATACTGAAGCTGCGGAAATGAAAGAAATTTATGGCCTTGATGTTGTGATTATTCCAACTCACCGCCCAATGGTACGTAATGACCAAAACGATTTAATTTATTTAAACCGTAACGGTAAATACGATGCGATTATTCAGGAAATTACGAATATTCGTGAGCAAGGTGTTGCACCAATTCTGATTGGTACAGCGACCATTGAAGCTAGTGAAATTTTATCTTCTAAGTTAATGCAAGCTGGCATTCACCATGAAGTGTTGAATGCAAAGCAGCATGAGCGTGAAGCAGACATTATTGCTCAAGCGGGTAGCCCAAATGCAGTAACGATTGCAACCAACATGGCCGGTCGTGGTACGGATATTATCTTGGGTGGTAACTGGAAAGCAAAACTTGCCAAACTTGAAAACCCTACTGCTGAAGATGAAGCACGTCTGAAAGCACAATGGGAACAAGACCACGAAGATGTATTGAAATCAGGTGGTTTGCACATCATTGGTTCTGAGCGCCATGAATCACGCCGTATTGATAACCAGTTACGTGGTCGTGCGGGCCGTCAGGGTGACCCTGGTGTTTCTCGTTTCTATTTGTCTCTTGAAGACGACCTTATGCGTATTTTCGCAGGTGATCGCGTAGTCGGAATGATGCGTGCGATGGGTCTCCAAGAAAATGAAGCGATTGAACACAAAATGGTGAGTCGTTCAATCGAGAACGCTCAGCGTAAAGTTGAAGCGCGTAACTTTGATATTCGTAAAAACTTATTGAAATACGATGATGTGAATAATGAACAACGTAAGATCATTTATTCACAACGTGATGAAGTGTTAGCTGAAAATACTTTAAAAGAATACGTTGAAGAAATGCATCACGAAGTGATGAAAGGCGTGATTGCTAACTTTATTCCACCAGAGTCAATTCATGACCAGTGGGATGTTGAAGGCTTAGAAAACGCTCTACGTATTGATTTGGGCATTGAGTTACCAATTCAAGAATGGTTAGATCAAGATCGCCGTCTAGATGAAGAAGGCTTAGTTGAGCGTATTAGCGATGAAGTAATTGAACGTTATCGCCAGCGCCGCGCTCAAATGGGTGATGAATCAGCAGCAATGCTTGAACGTCACTTCGTTTTAAACTCTCTTGATCGTCATTGGAAAGATCACTTGGCTGCAATGGATTATTTGCGTCAAGGTATTCACTTACGTGGCTATGCGCAAAAAAATCCTGAACAGGAATACAAGAAAGAAGCTTTCAACCTGTTTGTAAATATGCTGGGTATTATTAAAACTGATGTTGTGACTGATTTGTCTCGTGTACATATCCCAACACCAGAAGAACTTGCAGAAATGGAAGCTCAACAGCAGCAGCAAGCTGAATCAATGAAGCTTTCTTTTGAACATGATGATGTAGATGGTTTAACTGGTGAAGTTACACTTTCTCAAGAAAGCTTGAACGAGTCTAATGATCAGCAAGCTTTCCCTGTTCCAGAAAGCCGTAATGCACCATGCCCATGTGGGTCTGGACTAAAATATAAGCAATGTCACGGTAAGATCTAATCTGCCTTAACGAAAAAAGCAGAACAAATGTTCTGCTTTTTTTATGTTTGTAGTAAGCCTGTGAATAATGTTTGCAGTTTTAAGCATTAAATGCTATTTACTTCTCATCCAGAGTGTATGTTGGAAAGACAATGAAAAAAGTATTACAACCTTTATTTTTAACTGTTCTTGCTGTGCCTAGTTTTGTTTTCGCAGCAGAAGCAGCTTCAGCCCCTCAAACGACAACGGTTGATAAAGTACTTGCAGCAAAAGGCCCAACTTCGGCTCAAGCTGTAGTGAAGCAAGAAAATACTACAGTGATTAGCCCGCGTACAGGCATTCGCTATACGTTGGGTAACACAGGTAATCGCCCAATTATTTTACAAACGACTGCGATTGCTCCGGCAAACTCAGCAAACATTAATCGTATTGTGGCAAGTAACCCTGCTTTATCTGTGAAGAGCCAAGAAAAAGCAAAAGTTGCACTCATTGGTGAAGCTGCCGTTGCTGGTCCAGCAGCCGTTGCAGCAAGTAATGTAACAGCTCCTGCTGTATCAAATAGCATTGCACCTTCGAATCCAGCATCAATGAATTAATTCATATACGTATAAAAAAGCCAGTTCAAATTGAACTGGCTTTTTTATGGGGGTGTCTTTAAAACTTTAAATCTGATTATTCACATCATCATTTTTCGTTTCACGAATAAGTAAGAAAGCGATGAGTGATAAAAGCGATGCCGCAGTAAGATAATAACCAACTGCATATAAACCATAAGTTTCGGCAAGCTTAGTTGCAATAAGTGGCGCAAATGATGCACCAAAAATGCCTGCTAAGTTAAACGTTAATGCTGAACCTGTGTAACGAACTGAAGTTGGGAAAAGTTCAGAAAGAACTGTACCAATCGGACCGTAGGTCAAGCCCATAATCGCCAAGCCAGTACATAAGAAAAGGAAGACGATTAAGGTATTTCCAGACTCTAACATGCTAGAGAAAAACAAGCCGAAAATCGCAGCAGCAATACAGACGCCAATAGAGGTTGTTTTACGACCAAATTTTTCTGCAAAAATAGCTGATAAAGGAATGAATGCAGCAAAGCAAAGGGTTGCAAAGAGTTGAAGTTCTAAGAACTCACCACGTGCATAGCCAAGCTTTGTGGTTCCCCAGTTTAAGGCAAATACGGTTGTAAGATAGAACACTACAAATGTACAGATTGCTGCAATCGTACCAAGAATAAGCTTACCCGTATGTTTAGTGATAACTTCTTTAAATGGAATATTAACTTCTTTTTGCTTATCTAAAACTTTTTGAAATGCTGGAGTTTCATGGAGCTTTAAACGGATATATAAGCCAACAATCACTAATACAGCACTTGCAATAAAGGGAATACGCCAGCCCCATTGCATGAATGCCTGCTCAGGAATGGTGGCACTCAATAATAAAAATGAACCGGTTGCCAAAATAAAACCAATTGGAGCACCAAGCTGTGGGAACATGCCATACCATGCTCTTTTACCTTCTGGGGCATTTTCAGTCGCGAGTAATACTGCACCGCTCCATTCACCACCTAAACCCAAGCCTTGTCCTAAACGGCATACAGCCAATAGTAAGGGTGCGAAGATTCCGATGTGTGCATAGGTAGGAAGTAAACCAATACATACGGTTGAGATACCCATGGTGAGTAAAGCTGCAACCAATGTGGCTTTCCGACCAATACGGTCTCCTAAATGTCCAAATATTGCTGCACCGATGGGGCGGGCAATAAAGGCAATTGCGAAGGTCGCTAAAGATTGTAAGACTGCGGCACTGCCACTACTAGCAGGGAAAAACAAGTGAGGAAAAATAATAACGGCAGCAGTTGCATAGATATAAAAGTCGAAGAACTCAATGGTTGTACCGACTAAGCTTGCAAATAAAACCCGTGTTTTTGAATTAGTGGCTACTGCCGGAGCAGCAGTCGCAGAGGTTGAATCCATATAAAACCTTATATCAGTTAAAATTTATTTTTAATTTACTATTCCTTTTAAAGACGTATTTTTTCTAAAAGAATAGCGTGAAAGAACATCATCCATGACTCTTTCAGGATCACTGAATAAGAGTGAAAAATGAACTAAACTATGTACCAATAGATAGCAAGAAAATGTGCTCCTGCACCTAAAAGCACAAAAATGTGCCAGATCGCATGGGTATATCTTACCTTTTTTAACGCGTAAAACAATGCTCCAACCGTATAAGCTAACCCGCCAATGATCAAGAAAATCAATGCGTCTTTACTTAAATAAGTGCGCATGTCATCCATTACAAACACAGCAAGCCATCCCATTAAAATATAAGCTAGCAAAGAAATTTTTTGAAAACGATGAATAAAAACTAACTTGAAAAGTGTACCAATCGCAGCAATGCTCCAGAGTGCAATCAACAGATAGTGAGCTTTTGTAGTAGGAATTGCGATGCTTAAGAAGGGGGTATATGTTCCAGCAATTAAATAATAAATAGCTGTATGGTCAAGTTTCTTATACCAGTAGCGTAGATTTTGTGTTTGAGCAAAGTGATAGAGTGTGGAACTGGTGAAAACTAGAATGAGACTGAATGAGTATACCCACAAACCTACCCACTGAGCAGTTGAAAGATAAGATCCCTTTATAATTAAAAAGATAGAAGCTATGACTGCCATAATAATACCAGCCCCATGGCTGTAGGCATTAAATAGTTCTTCTTTTGGATCGTAAGTTTCCAACACAGATTTACTCATAAGTTTAATTTTTTTGATTAAAAATACGAATGTATAGAAATACAAAACAGTCGTAAAGTTATTTTATTTTTAATCCTAGACCCTTTAAACTTCTATTTTATATGAGTCTTCATTTTTAGGTATATCCGTGTCGGTTTTCTCCTTTGAGCAAGAACAGCAATTCTTTCATGAAATCAAGCAAATGCTTGATCAACAAGCTTTTGAGCGTTTGATCTTGAGCCAATATAAAGGAGAGTTGGCGCAACTGGAAAAAATCACTTTCCGCGTTGTAGAGCTACATGGCCAAAAACAGCTTTCAGCTCTATATCACCATACTACCCAAGATGTGACTAAAAATTATTCATTTGAAGAAGGTTTGCAACAGATTGAGCAGTTAATCATACAGTGTAAGCAAGCAAACTTATTTTCAACTAATCAAGAAATTCAACTCAAGAAAAATAAGAAAAAAGCCCTAATGAATATGGGTAAAAAGCAAGCAGTAAATGCGACACAAACGATTCAGGCACATGATCGTGAAAAGCAACGTTATGTACAGCAGGGCAATGCGTTTTTAAAAGAGCTTGGTATTACCGATGAAAAAGGCCAAATCATTCCAAGCATGGCGCGTAAATGGAAACAGATTAATAAATTTATTGAAATCTTTGCGAGTGCTTATGAGCAAATTGATGCATCTCAACAAGAGTTACGCATTGTAGATTTTGGTTCGGGCAAAGGTTATTTAACTTTTGCGTTATATGATTATTTGCAAGAGCAGCAGAAAACACCATTGATCACTGGTGTTGAATTGCGCCCGAATCTGGTTGAGTTTTGCCAGAATGTTGCAGACAAAGTGCATTTTAACCACTTAGACTTTTTTGAAGGTGACGTCCGTAGTTATCAGCCAGAAAAACTGGACGTTATGATTGCCTTACACGCGTGTGATATTGCAACAGACTTTGCCATTCATACTGGAATTCGTTTAAACGCTTCAATGATTATGTGTGCGCCGTGTTGTCACAAAGAGTTACGCCCACAATTACATAGTCCTGAAGTGTTACAACCAATGCTACAGTTTGGTATTCATGCGGGGCAACAAGCCGAAATGCTGACCGATACGTTACGTGCATTACTTTTAAAAGCGTATGGCTATGAAACTAAAGTTTTTGAGTTTGTATCACTTGAACATACCAGCAAAAATAAAATGATTTTGGCGACGAAACGCAAAAACGTTTCTGAACCTGATGCCAAGATTATGGCTCAAATCCAAGCATTGAAAGAAATGTACGGTATTAAAAAACAAACGTTGGAATTGTTGTTACAAGATCAATTGCCGATCGAAAATATTGGCTGCAAGTGCTAGGGCGGTGAGCGGATGTATAAAATTGTAGAGGGTGGTTGGGAACAGCTTGAGCAAGATGCGAAATACATCCGTGAACAAGTTTTTATTCAAGAACAGGGAATTGCACCTGAAGATGAATGGGACGACTTGGATGCCACAGTTTTGCATTTTATTGTTTATGACAAAGAGCAGCCTATCGCTACAGCACGTCTGTTGCCACAGCATAGCGTAGGGCGTGTTGCTGTTTTAGTGCCTTATCGAAAGCAGGGTATTGGTAAAATTTTAATGCAGCATACTATTGAATATGCACGTAGTCATAAACTGCCTTATTTAAAACTTTCAGCACAAACCTATGTGACAGCTTTTTACGAAGCTTTAGGTTTTCATGTGCAAGGTGAGGTTTACGAAGACTGTGGCATTCCACATATTGATATGATTATAGAATTAACTTGAGACTTCTTTTTAGAAATCTCAAGTTGGATTTATTTCATTGCATTCCAGCTTTCAATTGCCTGTAGTCCTGTTTCTAAACCGACTTCATAGCTATAACGAAGCTTTTTCGGGTTAGTAGTTAAACGACCAGCCATATTTTTAAGTGGCGGTGGGCAAACTTCTAAAATTTGCTGTTCTGGGTTTTGACCACGGACAAAATCGACCGAAGCATTATAACGAGCACAACGGCTACGTAAGCTGTTTGCAAAACCATAATGATGTTTAAACGCGTATTTTGCGAGGAATTGATCACCTCGACTACTCGCCTTAAAGTAATTTTTCGGGCGGGTGCGTAAAACCAATAGTTTCTTTACGTCACTTTGCTGAGCCGTCCAGCGAACGGGTAGGGCATCTGCAACGCCACCATCAAAATAAGGTTCACCCATAATATCGACGGGATGACGCGTTAAAACTGGAATTGAGCTAGAAGCACGAAGTGCATTTAGCAAATTATCTTTACCAGCACGGAGATATTCCGCATGACCTGTTTTGGCATGCGTCAACACCATATAAAAATCTGGATTTTTAGCGAAAAGACTCTGTTGATCAAGTGGGTGCTCTTGCTCACCAATTTCCCACATCCATTTTAAATCAAGTAAATCACCGCCTTTAAAAAAGCGTTTGTAATCGATGAATTCAGGACGAAGTGAGTGATCAACGTAAAACGTTAGAGTGCGGCCTTGCTGGCCCGCCAAGTAGTTAGCCACATTGGTTGAACCAGAAGATACACCAACGTATAAGTCAAAAGGATTGAACTGTTGTTGTAAAAATGAGTCAAGTACACCACTGGTAAAGGCACCACGCATGCCTCCACCCTCTACAACCAGTGCGTTGCGGGAAAAATCTGTCATTTGAAAAATATCTGATTACTGAGTTGAGTGCTTATGTTCTTGCATATCCATTTCAGGCATATCGTCATGTTGAGCGTGTTGCTCTGTAGAGTGTTCAGCTTTTTGCTGCATTTGCTCTTGTTGTGCTTTGCGCTGTGCTCCTGGCATATAGTCAGGTTCATTACTCATTGCTAAATAGAAAAAGCCAAGGAAAATCGCACTTAAAACACCAACGATCAGAACAAATTTCCAGCCTAGAACTGCTGACTCGGAAGAATTTTTATCGGACATAAGGATTTCTCGAATGTGCTGTAGAAGCACAAAAATGAAGTCTATTTATAGCATATTTAGGTAGTAGGCTGAAATCTTAAAGGTCATAAAGAAAAACCCATATAAATAAAATATATTTATATGGGCAAGGTTTATGCAGTTTTTAAATATTTAATAAGTCTAAGTTATTGAATATTTTGTTTCTGCTCTGCTTTGGTCTTTAGTAATGCGGGCGGTGTAAAACGTTCACCATATTTGGCAGCCAACTCCTCAGCTCGTTTTTGTGCTTTATAAGTACCGTATTGATTTAGGAATTGAATTGCTCCTCCAGTCCAAGGGGCATAACCAATTCCAAAAATAGAACCGACGTTGGCATCAATCACTGACTCTAATACGCCTTCTTCATAACAACGTAAGGTATCTAAGGCCTGTACAAACAGAATGCGATCAATCATGTCTTGTTCAGAAATATCATGATCTTTTTGCCAACGGTTCAAGCCTTCCCAAAGGTGCTTTTTACCATTTTCTGGATAGTCATAGAAACCAGCTCCAGCTGCTTTACCTTTACGGTTTAACTCATGAATCATGGTGTGAACCACTTCATCTACAGAAGTTTTAGGTAAATCTTTTCCTTCAGCTTGTAGAGCTTTACGTGCTTCACTAGCAACATGTTCAGTTAATGTTAAAGACACTTCATCTTGAATAGCGAGTGGGCCAACTGGCATACCAGCTTTCAGTGCTGCCATTTCAATACGTGCTGGGTGAACGCCCTCTGCAAGCAAACGCATACCTTCTTGAATGAACGTACCAAATACACGACTCGTAAAGAAACCACGGCTATCATTGACAACAATCGGTGTTTTTCCAATTTGTTGTACAAAGTCGTAGGCTTTAGCAAGAGTCTCTGCGGAGGTGTTTTTACCTTTAATAATCTCGACTAACTGCATTTTGTCGACAGGGCTAAAGAAGTGCAGACCGATAAACGCTTTATCATCTTTACTTGCTTGAGCTAAGCCTGTAATCGGTAGGGTTGAGGTGTTTGATGCCATTACGCCATTAGTCGCTAAATATTGTTCAGCTTCTTGAGTGACTTTGGCTTTGAGTTCTTGATTTTCAAATACGGCTTCAATAATTAAATCACAACCTTGAAGATCTTGAGCTGAAGCAGTAGCCGTAATGAGCGATAAAACCTGATCACGTTTTTCTGTGGTCATGCGGCCTTGTGAAACACGTTTATCAAGAAGCTTTTGTGAATAGGCTTTGCCTTTCTCAGCATTTTCAACAGATACATCTTTAAGTACAACAGGAATGCCTTTAATTGCAGTTGAATAAGCAATGCCAGCACCCATCATGCCAGCACCCAACACACCAACTTTAGTGGCTTGCCATTTTGCAACGTCGGCAGGGCGGCTCGCACCAGACTTAATTGCATTTAGACCATGCCAGAAAGTGCCGATCATATTTTTAGAAATTTGGCCTGTTGTAAGCTGAGTAAAGTAGCGAGACTCAATACGCAAGGCGGTATCGACATCGACTTGAGCACCTTCAACTGCGGCAGCCATAATCGCTTCAGGGGCAGGGTAACAACCTTTAGTTTTGTCTCTTAACATGGCTGGTGCAATTGCAAGAACTTGTGCAACTGCTGGAGTTTTGGGATCACCACCCGGAATTTTATAACCCTTCACATCAAAAGGCTGCTGAGATTTTGGATTCGCTTTTACCCATGCGATTGCTTTATCTAAAAGCTCTTGTTCATTTTCAGCAGTATCGTGAATTAAACCTAAAGATTTTGCTTTATCAACACCGAACTGTTTGCCTTCCATTAAAAATGGAAATGCATTTTGAAGCCCAAGCAGACGTACCATACGTACAATACCGCCGCCGCCTGGTAACAAACCTAAAGTGACTTCTGGTAAGCCAAATTTGCTTTTCGGGTCATTGATTGCAATACGGTGATGGCAACTTAAAGCGATTTCCCAACCACCGCCAAGTGCAGTGCCATTTAATGCTGCAACGACTGGAATGCCTAGCGTTTCAATTGTACGTAAATGACCTTTTAGCTTTTCAACCATATTAAAAAAGTCAGTCGCATGTTCAGGTTGAACTTGAATTAGCTCATCTAGGTCACCGCCTGCAAAGAAAGTTTTCTTAGCTGAGCGGAAAATAACACCTGAAAGTTCTGTTTCTGCTTTAAGTTTCTGAGTCGCCTCATCAAGCGAGTCACGAAACTCAGCATTCATGGTGTTCGCAGATTGACCTGTTGAATCAAGCGTTAAAATGACAATATTGTCGGCATTTTTTTCGTATTGAATTGCACTCATCTTTTATATCCCTAATTTTTATACGCGTTCAATAATGGTGGCAATACCCATACCACCGCCGACACAGAGCGTCGCTAAACCGCGCTTTTTATCTTGTCGTTCAAGCTCATCAAGTAGTGTGCCTAAAATCATGGCACCTGTTGCTCCTAGTGGATGGCCCAAAGCAATCGCACCGCCATTTACGTTGACTTTTTCAGCAGGGACGTTGAGCTCATTAATAAAACGCATTACAACTGCCGCGAATGCTTCATTGACTTCAAATAGGTCAATATCATCAATAGTAAGACCAGCTTTTTCTAAAGCTTTACGTGCAGCAGGAGCAGGGCCAGTCAGCATGATGGTTGGGTCAGTCCCGACTAACGCAGTCGCCAAAACTTTAGCTCGTGGTTTTAAATTTTGTTCTTTTACTGCTTTTTCAGAAGCCAACAAAACTACAGCTGCTCCATCGACAATGCCTGATGAGTTACCTGCGTGATGAACATGATTGATTTTTTGTGCTTCCGGATATTTTTGTAAAGCAACTGCATCAAAACCCATTTGCCCCATCATTTCAAAACTTGGGTTGAGCTTCGTTAGGCCTTCGAGTGTGGTATTACCTTTAATGAATTCATCTTTATCTAAAATCACCACGCCCGCGTGATCTTTTACTGGTACGACTGAGTGATTGAAATAACCATTTGATTGAGCCGCTGCTGCTTTTTGTTGTGACTTCACAGCGAAATTATCAACATCTTCACGACTATAGCCATCTAGAGTTGCAATAAGGTCGGCCCCGATGCCTTGTGGAACAAATGATGATTTAAGGTTTGTTTCTGGATCTAGTGCCCATGGTCCACCATCGGAACCCATTGGAATGCGTGACATTGATTCAACGCCACCAGCAACCACTAAATCTTCCCAACCAGAACGAACTTTCATGGCTGCCATGTTGACTGCTTCTAAGCCTGAAGCACAAAAACGATTGATTTGAACTCCAGCAACATCATCATTCCAGCCAGCTGCAATCGCTGCGGTTTTGGCAATGTCACCGCCTTGATCACCAATAGGAGTTACGCAGCCCAAAACAATGTCGTCGACTTTCGATGTATCGAGTTGATGGCGCTGCTGTAATTCATTTAATAAAGTGGTGAGTAAGGTAATTGGTTTTACTTCATAAAGAGAGCCGTCTTTTTTTCCTTTTCCGCGTGGGGTGCGAATGGCATCAATAATATAAGCCTCGCTCATAACAGTTCCTTTTTTATTGCTTAAAATTTATTTGTGTTTTGAGTGTACTGGTTTTAATAGCGAGTGCAATGACGATAAGCGCACCAGTCAGGTGATGATTTTTGCCAATAGAAATACAAAAAAGCCCAAGTTGAACTTGGGCTAAATGTGAAACTAAAGAGATTTAAGAGTTAGTGGTACCCGTGTAGCTGGCGATATAGGCCAGGGGTTACACCCGTCCACTTTTTAAATGCGCGGTGGAACGTACTGGTTTCACTAAAACCAACTTGTTGAGCAACGTCTTCAAGTGTTAATTCAGGGTTGAGTAATAAGTGAATTGCAGCATCTCGACGTAAGGCATCTTTTACGCCTTGATAGCTTTTACCTTCGGCAGCCAAGCGACGACGTAAGGTTTGAGGAGATAAATACAACATTGATGCAACGTCATTAAGCGTTGGCATTTCTTCACCAATCTGGCTTTTGAGCACTTCACGAATACGAGAAGTTAGCGAGTTGGTATTTTTGAATTTTACTAAAAGCTGAGCAGGTGCTGCTTTTAAGAATTCTTCTAGCGTTTTTTCATCTTGACGGATTGGCAAATCAAGATAATCCGCTGCAAAGGTGATCTCAGTACGCGGTGCATCAAACTGCATGACTGGTGCAAAAAATAATGCATCATATTCATCTGCATGTGCAGGACGTGGGTAGCTAAAATGAACACGCTCTAATGGCAAACGGCGTTCAATGAGCCATGATGCTAGACCATGCCAAATCATAAGCATACTTTCGGTAATGAAATGATCTGGATCTAAAGTTTTTGGAATGAGTGGAACTAGACGTGCTTCATGCTTGTCACGCTCTAGGCTAACAGACCATTCATCGCCAAATAATTTGTAAAATTGAGATGACAGTTCAAGGGCTTGGCCCAATGTTTTTGCGTGAATAATCAACTGACACATAATGGCAAAAGTGCCCAGACGACGTGGTTGTACGTCAAATCCAACGTGTTCATCCTGTGTGACCATCCACAACATTTTTATAAAACGAGTGTATTGTTCTGGTGAGATTCGAGCTTTAGGTTGACGTAATAATTCCGCTTCAATGCCCACATGTGAAAGGAGCATTTCAACATCCATGCCAAGGCGCTTTACGCCTGTCAAAGCCGCATTCACGAAGTGGATGCTAATCGTATCGCGACTCATATTGAATCCTTCAGTCTCTTTGATGTTCACTTTAAATTGACCTAAATGACCGTCTAAAAAAATAAATTGGCGATTTACAACAGAGTAAAAGCACTTTTTACATGTTAAATTGCCGAAATGATCAAGGTAAATGGCTGAACATGACATTGTTTTAGAATATTTGCTTAACTAATATAAAAGAAAATATGAATAATAGTGGTTAAAAAAACGATGACGACAGCATTAAATGGACTTAAAGTTCTCGATTTCTCGACACTCTTACCCGGACCTTTTGCCACAATGTACTTAGCCGATATGGGGGCAGAAGTCATCCATATCGAATCTCCATCGCGTCCAGATTTAATTCGGATCATGCCACCCTATGCAAATGGGCAAGCAACGGCACATAGTTATTTAAACCGAAATAAACAGTCAATTGTTCTTGATTTAAAAGATCCGGCAAGTATTGAATTAATTAAAGCCAAAATTTCCGAGTTTGATATTGTCATAGAGCAGTTTCGACCTGATGTCATGCGCCGTCTAGGATTAGATTACTCAACACTTGCCGAAATTAATCCGCGCTTAATCTACTGCTCAATTACAGGTTATGGACAAACAGGAAGCTATAAGGATAGAGCTGGGCATGACATTAACTATTTAGCTTTAGCCGGTATTGCTGGGTATAGCGGTCGACAAGACAGTGGTCCACCGCCACTCGGTATTCAAGTTGCAGATATTGCAGGTGGTTCACTTCATGCAGTTATTGCTATTTTAGCGGCGGTGGTTGAACGCGGGCGTAGTGGTATGGGGCAATATATTGATATTTCCATGACCGATTGTGTTGCTAGCTTAAATAGTATGGCTGCATCAGCCACACTTGCTGCACAAGTCGAGCAGGCTCCAGAGCATGGCATGCTCAATGGTGGTATTTTCTATGACTATTATATGACCCAAGATGGTCGTTATCTTTCAATTGGTAGTCTTGAACCACAATTTATGTCAGGGTTATCCATAGCGCTTGATCTGCCCCTATTATTACAAAAGGGCGCTTCATTAGATGCCGAAGATCGGAAAGAAGTTAAACAAGCTATTCAAGAAAAAATTAAAAGCAGAACATTTAAAGAGTGGCATGAAATATTTGCAAACCTTGATGTATGTGTAGAACCTGTTTTAAGTCTCACTGAGTCATTAAACTCGCCCTTAGCACAACAACGTGGATGGATTGTGGATGTTCCTTTGCAGAATAATACAGCCGATACAGAACCACAGTTGGCTTGCCCAATTAAATTTTCAAGATCAAAAATGAGATATTCCTTTATAGGTCAAAAACTTGGTGAAGGACAATGGTAAAGAGCTGGGGTCATTTCTTAGACACTGTGTATTAAGATTATTATTAGATTAATCAATTGATTAACATTTTGAATAATTTCTTTACATAAAATTAGCGTACCCTTTATAAACAAAGACATAAAAGGTATGTAAACATGAAAACACATAAATCCTTGATGGCTTCCTGTTTATCCGTTTTATCAATTACTCTTTTCATACAGCATGCACAAGCTGCTGCTGCATTCGACCCAAATAGTCCGTGGATGTTGGGTGATTGGAACGGTCAACGCACCGCGTTACAAGCACAAGGTTATGATTTTTCTTTCGGATATACCGGCGAATACGCCGGTATTTTAGATTCAAAAAATACATCAACGCATGGTAGTGCTTATACGGGGCAACTTGCTCTAGGAACTCATTTTGATTTAAACAAAATTTTAGGGTGGCAAGATACTGAAGCTCAAATCACATTAACTTATCGTGATGGGCAATCGCTTTCTGAACATTCACCAGCTTTAGCTGGGCACTTAAGCTCGGTACAAGAAGTGTGGGGGCGTGAGCAAACTTGGCGTTTAACCGATTTGTGGATCAAGAAAAAATTTCTTGACCAGAAGTTAGACGTTAAAGTGGGTCGTTTTGGTGAAGGTGAGGACTTTAATAGTTTTGACTGTGATTTCCAGAACTTGGCGCTTTGTGGTTCGCAAGTGGGTAACTGGGTTGGTGAACAGTGGTATAACTGGCCAGTCAGCCAATGGGCTATGCGTGTTAAATATAACTTGCAACCAGACTTATATACCCAAGTGGGTGTATATGAATATAACCCGGAAAATTTGGACCGAGGTAAAGGTTTTAACCTAAGCACTGATGGTTCACATGGGGCAATTATTCCTGCCGAAGTAGTTTGGTCACCTAAATTAGGCGCTCAAAGTATGGCTGGTGAATACCGTTTAGGGTATTACTACAGCACTGCTGATGCCGAAGAAATTACAAATAAGGCTCAAACATCTCATAAGCAAGGTGTATGGGTAACTGCAAAACAAAAATTATTCCAGCCTGCTGATCAAACAGACCGTGGTTTGACTGGATTTGTGAACCTGACGTTCCACGACTCTGATACCAACAAAATTGATAACATGCAAAATGTAGGCTTAGTCTATAAAGGTTTGCTCAATCAACGTCCTCAAGATGAATTGGCATTAGGTGTTGCGCGTATCCATATCAACGATGATTGGAACGATGTCCAAAATAAAGAATACGACACTGAATACAATACCGAGCTTTACTACGGTATTCATGCGACAAACTGGCTAACTATCCGTCCAAATGTGCAATATGTTCGTCATGTTAGTGCATTAAAAAATGGTGATAACACTTGGGTAGGCGGTATTAAATTCTCAACTGCATTCTAAGCGTAATTACTCTGAAAACGGATTGTCGAGGGCTAAATCATTGATTGAATGATCCTGACCTTCCGTTTTTTCTTTATGCCTGAGTTTTGTTTTAGATGTATCGATAGGCCGATTTTTGATGAAAAGCTTGGCCTATCTTTCCGATAAAAATGATGATCGATAAGAGGTGGTTTATGACTCAACCTACTTCAAGATCAGGTTTAACGACTTTTACCGTAATTATTATTGGGTTATTAGCGTTATTCCTGTTAATTGGAGGTATTTGGCTCGCTACATTAGGCGGTTCAATTTACTATATTATTACTGGTGTGTTACTCCTGATTGTTGCATGGCAACTCTATAAGCGCGCATCTACAGCATTGTGGGTGTACGCTGCTTTAATGCTAGGTACTATTATTTGGGGTGTCTGGGAAGTTGGAACAGATTTCTGGGCGCTTGCACCTCGTTTAGATATTTTAGGTATTCTTGGTTTATGGTTATTGGTTCCAGCCGTAACTCGTGGAATCAGCAACCTTGGATCAAGTAAAGTTGCCTTATCTTCAACTCTAGCAATTGCAATCTTGTTGATGGTCTATTCGATTTTCAACGATCCGCAAGAAATTAATGGTGAAATCAAGACACCTCAACCAGAAACTGCTCAAGCGGTACCAGGTGTAGCAGAGAGTGATTGGCCAGCGTATGGTCGTACTCAAGCCGGTGTACGTTATTCTCCGTTAAAACAGATTAATGATCAAAACGTAAAAGATTTGAAAGTTGCTTGGACTTTACGTACTGGCGATCTTAAGACAGATAACGACTCTGGCGAAACGACTAATCAGGTTACACCGATTAAAATCGGTAATAACATGTTTATCTGTACAGCTCACCAGCAATTGATTTCAATTGATCCTGCGACAGGTAAAGAAAAATGGCGTTTTGATCCGAAGCTTAAAACGGATAAATCGTTCCAGCATTTAACTTGTCGTGGTGTGATGTACTACGATGCAAACAACACAACTGAGTTTGCAACGAGTCTTCAAAGCAAGAAATCTGACTCTACACAATGTCCGCGTAAAGTCTTTGTTCCTGTGAATGACGGCCGTTTAGTTGCGGTGAATGCTGACACTGGTAAAGCATGTACTGATTTTGGTAAAAATGGTGAAGTGAACTTGCAAGAGTTTATGCCATATGCTTACCCAGGTGGTTACAACCCAACATCTCCTGGTATCGTGACTGGTTCAACAGTTGTTATTGCTGGTTCGGTAACAGATAACTATTCAAATAAAGAGCCATCTGGTGTGATTCGTGGATACGACGTTAACACTGGTAAACTTCTTTGGGTATTTGATACTGGCGCAGCAGATCCAAATGCAATGCCAGGCGAAGGTACGAATTTCGTTCATAACTCACCAAATGCGTGGGCTCCTTTAGCATACGATGCCAAACTTGATATCGTTTATGTTCCAACAGGTGTAGGTACTCCAGATATCTGGGGTGGTGACCGTACCGAGTTGAAAGAGCGTTATGCGAACTCAATGTTAGCGATTAATGCTTCAACTGGTAAATTAGTGTGGAACTTCCAGACAACCCATCATGATTTATGGGATATGGATGTACCATCACAACCATCTTTAGCTGATATCAAAAACAAAGCTGGCCAAACTGTTCCTGCAATCTATGTGTTGACGAAAACAGGTAATGCCTTTGTTCTTGATCGTCGTAATGGTCAACCAATTGTTCCTGTAACTGAAAAACCAGTTCCACAAACAGTTAAACGTGGACCACAAACTAAAGGCGAGCATTATTCAAAAACTCAGCCATTCTCTGACTTGAACTTGGCACCACAAGATAAATTGACTGATAAAGATATGTGGGGTGCCACTATGCTTGATCAGCTCATGTGTCGTGTATCTTTCAAACGTCTAAATTACGATGGTATTTATACTCCACCATCTGAAAACGGTACTTTAGTTTTCCCTGGTAACTTGGGTGTATTTGAATGGGGCGGTATGTCAGTTAACCCTGACCGTCAAGTTGCTGTGATGAACCCGATTGGTTTGCCATTCGTAAGTCGTTTAATTCCTGCTGATCCAAACCGTGCACAAACTGCAAAAGGTGCGGGAACTGAGCAGGGCGTACAACCGATGTACGGCGTACCTTATGGTGTTGAAATTAGCGCATTCTTATCTCCGCTTGGTTTACCTTGTAAACAACCAGCTTGGGGATATGTAGCTGGCGTTGATTTGAAAACTCATGAAGTGGTATGGAAAAAACGTATTGGTACAATTCGTGACAGCTTACCGAACTTGTTCCAGTTACCAGCTGTGAAAATTGGTGTACCTGGTTTAGGTGGTTCAATTTCTACTGCCGGTAATGTCATGTTTGTTGGTGCAACTCAAGATAACTACTTACGTGCGTTTAACGTTACTAATGGTAAGAAACTTTGGGAAGCGCGTTTGCCAGCAGGTGGACAAGCAACACCAATGACTTATGAAATCAACGGTAAGCAATATGTTGTGATCATGGCTGGTGGTCATGGTTCATTTGGTACAAAAATGGGCGACTATTTAGTGGCCTATGCCTTACCAGATAACAAATAAAAAGCTTTTATAGAAAGAGCCTGGATTTATCCGGGCTTTTTTATGTCGTTTTATATTAAAGCTTATCAATAAAACCGTTATTAAATATGCAAAAAAAGCATTTTATTGATGAATGAAAGCTCGCTATGCTATCCGCCTTAATAATGAATCTACTAGCCATACGCCATGTATTTATATACCGATTTCGACCAGCAGCTGGTTAATGAACGAGTTGCTCAGTTCCGTGATCAGACTGAACGCTATTTAGCTGGCAAACTTTCTGAAGATGAATATCGTCCGTTACGTTTGCAAAATGGTTTATATGTGCAACGCTATGCGCCTATGCTGCGTATTGCTGTGCCGTATGGCTTAATGAATTCTAAGCAATTACGTAAAGTTGCTGAAGTTTCAACTGCTTATGACCGTGGTTATGCACACGTATCTACACGTCAAAACATCCAGTTGAACTGGCCTGCACTTGAAGATGTGCCAGATATTTTGGCTGAACTTGCAACTGTACAAATGCATGCCATTCAAACAAGTGGTAACTGTATTCGTAACACAACAACCGACCAATATGCAGGTGTAGTTGCTGGTGAAATTGCAGACCCACGTTCAACATGTGAATTGATTCGTCAGTGGAGTACATTCCACCCAGAATTTGCATTCTTGCCACGTAAGTTCAAAATTGCTGTTTCTGCACTTGAAGAAAAAGATCGTGCGGCAACTGCATTCCACGATATTGGTGTTTATATCGTGCGTAATGAAGCGGGCGAAATCGGCTATAAAATTATGGCTGGTGGTGGTTTAGGCCGTACTCCAATCATTGGTAGCGTTATTCGTGAGTTTTTACCACGTGAAGATTTAATTGCTTATTTAGAAGCGGTTCTACGTGTTTATAACTTGCATGGCCGTCGTGATAATAAATACAAAGCGCGTATTAAAATTCTAGTTAAAGCATTAACTCCTGAAGTATTTGCACAGAAAGTTGAAGCTGAATTTGAACATACACGTGAAGCATTGAAAATTCAGCCAGAAATCTTGAAAAAACTGGATGAAGAATTCACCCCGTTTGATTATCAAGATTTAGCCGATGAAGACTTTACCGCTTTATTTGCTGAGCATCCAAAATTCAAACAGTGGTTCAATATCAACACGCATGCGCATAAAGTGAAAGGCTATCGTATAGTTACGATTTCTCTAAAACGTGCTGGTATTGCACCGGGCGATATGACCACTGAAGAAATGAACTTTATTGCAGATCTTGCAGATAAATATACATTCGGTGAACTTCGTACCACTCACGAACAAAACATTGCTTTGGCAGATGTACCTCAAAAAGATTTGTTCGATGTATGGCAAGCGCTTGAACAACAAAATATGGCACGTGCACATATTGGCTTTATTACCGATATTATTAGTTGCCCGGGCGGTGATTTCTGTTCACTTGCAAATGCGAAATCAATTCCTATTGCTGAAGCGATTACACGTCGTTTTGATGACTTAGATAAAGTTTATGATCTTGGTCATTTAGATCTAAATATTTCTGGTTGTATGAATGCTTGTGGTCATCACCACGTAGGTAACATCGGTATTTTAGGTGTAGATAAGAAAGGCGCTGAATTCTACCAAATTACATTAGGTGGTAATTCTGACCATGATGCATCAATCGGTGACATCTTAGGGCCATCATTTGCAGCAGATGCTGTGCCAGACGTAATCGAAGAAGTATTAAATACTTATCTTGATTTGCGTACTGAAGGTGAGCGTTTTGTTGATACATATCGCCGTGTAGGAATTCAACCATTTAAGGAGCGTGCATATGCTTAATACAGCTCTACCAGTGCTTTATAAAGATGGCACGATTTCAGATAATACTTATCAAATCATTGCTGAAGATGGTGTGATTCCTCAAGGTGACGTTGTTGTAACAACGGCTCAACTTGACCAATTAGCTAACATTCAAGGCAAAAAAGCTTTGTATGTGACGGTAAATGATTCGCCTGAAAATCATACATTCCCATTAAATGAACTTGATGCAATTTTTATTGAGTTTGCAGGTTTCGGTGATGGCCGAGGTTACTCATTTGCAGCACTATTACGCCGCCAAGGTTTCCAAGGTGAGTTACGTGCAACAGGTGATGTGTTTAAGGATGTTTTAAACTACTTAAAGCGGTCTGGTTTTGATAGCTTTGTCGTAAAAGAAGGCAAAGACGTACAAGAAGCTGCGGCAGGTTTGCAAGACTTTACCAACCCATATCAAGCTTCAACTGGTGTGCCAGAAGCGAGTTATCAAACAGGTGCTCAATAAATCCTGAAATAAAAAATCCCGCAATTTGCGGGATTTTTTATATTGAAAATTATGTATCAAGTTGGCAGTTAACCATCCACTTTATACCAAATTGATCGGTAAACGCTCCGTATAATGCACCCCAGAACGTTTTTTCTAGAGGCATTTCAATTTGACCATTTACAGATAGAGCATCAAAAAGTTGTTTAGCTTTTTCTTGCTCATCCTTTTCAAGGTTAATTGCGATGTAGTGATTATTGCCTTGGGTAAAAACACTGTTAGGCGCACAGAACTGATCATTTGTATCTGATGCCATGAGTACAGTGTATTCATTGATAGGTAGAGAAACGTGAAGAACCAGATTTTTGTTCGCTTCAGATAATGTCACACCTTCTGACGGTGGCATATCACCATAGCGACTCAACATGGCGAACTCGCCACCAAAAACTGATTTATAAAAATTAAAGGCTTGCTCTGCCTGACCTTGGAAATTGAGGTAGTGATTGAGTTGCATTGTTATTGTCCATTGTTGTTTTCGTTTAAAAGAATAAGTTAAAACTTAAAAGTGATTTTGTGGGTCATTTTTTGTAGTTTTTTCATAAAAAAATCCCACCGAAGTGGGATTTTAAAATAGCTAATTTTAATTAAATAAGTTCAATCGCAACGGCTGTTGCTTCACCACCGCCAATACAAAGTGCTGCAATACCTTTTTTACCACCGGTGCGTTTCAGTGCATGAATCAGTGTGAGAATAATACGAGAACCTGTAGAACCTACTGGATGACCTAATGCACAAGCACCACCATTAATATTGACTTTTTCAGCATCAAGTTTGAAGTCATCAATTGGGCACATGGTAACCATGGCAAAAGCTTCGTTAATTTCCCACAGGTCAACATCTTGCGCATTCCAACCCGCTTTTTTAAGAACTTTTTCAATAGCGCCAACAGGAGCGATTGTAAATTCTGAAGGATGTTGAGAGTTTGAAGCTGTCGCAATAATTTTTGCCAGTGGCTGTAAACCACGTTGAGTAGCAACCTCACTTGAGGTTAATACTAATGCAGATGCACCATCTGAAATAGAGCTTGCGTTTGCTGCGGTAATTGTACCGTCTTTTGCAAAAGCTGGTTTAAGTGAAGGAATTTTGTCGATCTTTGCATTTAAAGGTTGTTCATCTTGATCAACAACGACATCGCCTTTGCGACTAGGTACGGTAACCGAAACGATTTCATCTTTGAAATAACCTTCGGTAATTGCTGTTTGAGCTCGTTTTAAAGAGCGAATCGCAAAGTCATCCATTTGCTCGCGTGTATAGCCACGAGTATTTGCCATATCTTGAGCAAAAGAACCCATTAGACGACCAGTTTCAGCATCTTCAAGTCCATCAAGAAACATATGATCTTTAATTTCACCATGGCCCATACGATAGCCGGCACGTGCTTTTGGTAAAACATAAGGTGCATTTGTCATAGACTCCATGCCGCCGGCAACAACAATTTCAGCACTGCCAGCTTTAATCATGTCGGTTGCTTGCATCACGGCTTTCATGCCAGAGCCACAAAGCTTATTAATCGTTACAGCACCTGTAGAATCAGGTAAGCCAGCTTTGCGCATTGCTTGACGAGCAGGGCCTTGTTTTAAACCCGCAGGAAGAACACAACCCATAATGACTTCTTCGACATCAGTAGGTTGTAAACCTGCTCGTTCGATTGCTTCTTTAATCGTTACAGCACCTAATTCAGGCGCTGTAAGTCCTGATAGTGATCCTTGAAAACCACCCATGGCAGTACGAGCACCATTAACAATTACGATATCAGTCATTGTTGTAATCTCCGATTGTTCTTTATCTCAAATTAAGAAAACATTAAAACTTAAGCAGTATATTGCAAAATGGGGGATGGCTTGGATTCTGTATTAGACTGTAGAGTTCTAACAATTTTGAAGTTCTTCTAAGCGTACATGCCCCATTTTGCTAAGAACTAATTTAAAATTTTTAAGCTGATTATAAGAACAATAAGTAAAACTGCCGTTAGACTCACGTGGAAGTCCGGTATCTCCCTGAAATACAATACTATTTAATTTTTTGCCGAATTTTTGAAATTTCAAAGAGCCATAATGATGATTAAGTTCAATATTGGTTAAAATTTCTTCGTCGCTTTCTCTTTGTAGATTATGATTTGTGTCTATAAAGCTTATAAGCCTTGTATCCCAATTACTATTACATATAGACAAATCAACACTTGGGCAAAGTACGACACTCTTATGTCGTAGAATTGCGTCGTATTTGGCTTTTTGTATATGAATTGTGAGTAGTTGAGGCGTGTTTTTTAATTCCATTGAAGCCATAAATTGGTGGTATAAAGGAAGGGCTAGGGTGAACATAATCATAAGAATTGCGAGCGTTATAATGAGTTCCATCAATGTGAAACCGGGAGATTTAAACATTAAAATTCCTTAATATATGAAGAAATATTTTGATTTTATGCGTTCTATCAATGATTTATATGACTTTTTATAATGAGGAAACACAAAATTAAATAAAGGTTATCAGGACGCTAGAATACTGGTAAAATCACCCTAAGCGAAAGAAAGAAGTTGTTCATATTTGCTAGTTGAGTAAAAAATTACCGAATTACAACGGAAATTGTAAGTAATTTTGTCAATAATTTACTTGATTAAAATTATCAAGCACTTGGAAAGTCTATCAAGTGTTTGTATGATTCAAATGTGAATAGCTTAAAAATAATACTGGGGTGAAAATATCTCAGGGGCCAATAAATTTAGGCTGAGCTTGAACAACAATTGTTATCTCTGGAGGATATCCATGAAATTGAGTCGTATTGCACTTGCTATGCTTGTTGCTGCTCCATTAGCTGCTGCTAATGCTGGCGTAACTGTTACACCATTATTGCTTGGTTACACTTTCCAAGACAGCCAACACAACAATGGCGGTGACAAAGGTGAGTTAACTAACGGACCTGAACTACAAGACGATTTATTCGTTGGTGCAGCTCTTGGTATTGAGTTAACTCCATGGTTAGGTTTCGAAGCTGAATATAACCAAGTTAAAGGTGATGTAGACGGTCTTGCTGCTGGCGCTGAATACAAACAAAAACAAATCAATGGTAACTTCTATGTTACTTCTGATTTAATCACTAAAAACTATGACAGCAAAATCAAGCCATACGTATTGTTAGGTGCTGGTCACTACAAATACGAAATTCCTGACCTTTCTTATCATAACGATGAAGAAGGTACTTTAGGTAATGCTGGTTTTGGTGCTTTCTGGCGCTTAAACGATGCTTTATCTCTTCGTACAGAAGCTCGTGGTACTTATAACTTTGACGAAAAATTCTGGAACTATACAGCTCTTGCTGGTTTAAACGTAGTTCTTGGTGGTCACTTGAAGCCTGCTGCTCCAGTAGTAGAAGTTGCTCCAGTTGAACCAACTCCAGTTGCTCCACAACCACAAGAGTTAACTGAAGACCTTAACATGGAACTTCGTGTGTTCTTTGATACTAACAAATCAAACATCAAAGACCAATACAAGCCAGAAATCGCTAAAGTTGCTGAGAAGTTAACTGAATACCCTAACGCTACTGCACGTATCGAAGGTCACACAGATAACACTGGTCCACGTAAGTTAAACGAACGTTTATCTTTAGCTCGTGCTAACTCTGTTAAATCAGCTCTTGTAAACGAATACAACGTTGATGCATCTCGTTTGTCTACTCAAGGTTTTGCTTGGGATCAACCGATTGCTGACAACAAAACTAAAGAAGGTCGTGCTATGAACCGTCGTGTATTCGCGACAATCACTGGTAGCCGTACTGTAGTTGTTCAACCTGGTCAAGAAGCGGCAGCTCCTGCAGCAGCTCAATAATTTGAGTTCTTGAACAGTAAAAAAGCGACTCGTTAGAGTCGCTTTTTTTATTGCGATTTTTAAAATATTTAGTCATTTCTATATCTCCTTAATAATAATTACTTTCGATCTTGGTCTAAATTATTTACCAATCACCTTTTCTTAATTGCTGTTTAGCATCTTGTCTATCTCTACGATGCTGAGCACGAGGTTTCTCCGTTTCATGCATTCCACCTTTGTGAAGTAAAGGGGAAAGCGCCACTTGATTACGGACTTTGATTTTCGACATTTCTTTAATTTTCATGTTTTAACCTTTAATACATAAAACTTGTTTAAGTGTGTGAACAACTTCAATGAGGTCAGCCTGATTTGCCATGACTTCATCAATATCTTTATAAGCACTTGGGATTTCATCAACAACACCACTGTCTTTGCGGCATTCAATACCTTGGGTTTGTTCAATAAGATCTTGCTGGTTAAAAAGAGTTTTTGCCTTGCTTCGACTCATCTTGCGACCGGCTCCATGAGAACAAGAACAAAATGACTCGGGGTTTGCTTTACCTCTGACGATATAAGAGCGTGCTCCCATTGAACCTGGAATAATGCCTAATTCATCTAAGCCTGCTCGAATTGCACCTTTTCGGGTAATCAATAAACTTTCACCGAAATGTGTTTCACGGCTTACATAGTTATGATGACAATTAATAGCCTCTTTGGTCATTTGAAACGAGGGTAGAAGTGGGCGAATCGCTTCTAAAATTAAACGCATCATTTCCTTGCGATTTTCAAAAGCATATTCTTGGGCCCACTCTACAGCTTCTACATAATCATCAAAACTGTTTGAGCCTTCGGCAAAATAACTTAAGTCTTTATCTGGTACGTGACCAAAACGATGTTGTGCTTCTTTCTTGGCTAATTCAATAAAATAAGTGCCAATAACGTTACCCAGTCCTCGGCTACCTGAATGTAGCATTACCCATACGTCTTGATTTTCATCAATACATAGCTCGATAAAGTGGTTGCCACCACCTAAAGTACCAAGTTGCTTTTGCCATGTTGCATCAAATTGTCGAAGCATTCGAACAAGTCCAGGATGCTTTTTGATAATAGGCTCTAAGCGTTTTTCAAGTGGAATAATGCTAGAAGCTTTTGCTTTAACTTGTTTATGCAAAGCAAATCCGACTGGTACTTTACGTTCGATTGCATCGCGTAAACGACTTAAGTTATCAGGCAATTGCGAGGCCTTTAGACTTAAGCGAATTGCATTCATTCCACAGCCAATATCTACACCTACAGCAGCTGGGATAATGGCATGTTTAGTTGGAATAACACTGCCTACAGTCGCACCTTTTCCTACGTGAACATCTGGCATAACAGCAATATGTGAATAGATAAATTGCAGTTGAGCCATTTTCTTGAGTTGTTCGATACTTTCACTATCTATATCTTGAGTGAAAATTTTAACGGGAACACCGTAAAGTGCTTCCTCATTTAATATTTTTTGTATGCCCATAATTTTTCTCTTGTTTTTGTCCGAGCAGGCATAAAAAAACCTAGCGAATGCTAGGTTTCAAATTTGAGCATTCGGACAAGTGAAGTGAATTTGTACACTTGTCCGTGAGCTGACATCGTGCCAAATTATTTAATCTGTTTTACCTTGTAGTGTTGGCATGATGTCCTCCTTATTTAAAAGCGCCGTTGAAAATCTGAACGGCATTTTACGCTTTTTAAATCAAAGATCAAGCTTTTGATCTTTGATTTACTTTTAATTGCTGATTCTTAGTCTTGCTCTGGCTTCACATTCATTTGATCATAAGCGATCAGTTTGGTTTTATTTTTCCACTTATAGCCTAACCAAATAATTAAGAATAATGGCAAACTAATATAAGTTGAAAGTAGGCCTAACCAGTCAATTTTTCCGCCTAAAATGGCTTGATAGTTCTGCCCTAAGATGATGATTGAACAGAGAATAAAGGCAAACCAAGGGGCAAATGGGAAAAATTTGGCGCGGTAAGCTAAATCTTCTAATTTATATCCTTGAGCAATATAACCTTTACGGAAACGATAGTGTGAAATAGCAATGCCCAGCCAGACAATGAAACCACACATCCCTGACATATTAAGTAGCCAGTTAAAGACTTGTTTTTCGCCAATAAAAGTTGTCAAGAAACAAAAAGCGGCAATAAAAGTGGTGGCATATAGTGCATTCATTGGAACGCCACGACCATCAAGTTTTGCAAACCACTTTGGTGCACGACCTTCCTGAGCCATTTTAAATAACATACGAGTTGATGAATACATGCCTGAGTTACCTGCTGACAAAATAGCAGTAAGAATGACAGCATTCATTAAACCAGCTGCAAAAGCAAAGCCAACTCTTTCATAGAGCAATGTAAACGGAGAAAGTGCAACATTTTCAGTGGCAGCAGCTTGTAGTAAATTTGGGTCATCATAGGCAATTAGCGTGCCGATAATGAAGATACATAAAATATAAAATAATAAGATTCGCCAGAAAATCTGTTTGATTGCAAGTGGAATCGTTTTCTTTGGATCTTTAGATTCACCAGCAGCAACCCCCACCATTTCAGTCCCTTGGAAAGAGAATCCGGCAATCATTGCTACACCGATCATGGCCTGTAAACCACCAACAAAAGGTGCTTCTTTATAGGTCCAGTTTCCAAAAGCTGCGACACCTGGCGTTAGCATAATCTTAATGATCATAGCTAAGCCAATGATAATAAAGGCAACGATTGCGATCACTTTTACCATTGAGAACCAGAATTCGCTTTCGCCGAATCCTTTTACCGTCATGGCATTGATTGCAAAAATTACAATAAGGAACAGGGCACTCCAATAGAACCCTGGAATATCAGGGAACCAGAACTTCATAATAAACTGAACTGCAACAAGTTCGAATGCAACTGTAATTGCCCAGTTATACCAATAGTTCCAACCTAAAGCGAAGCCAAAGCCTTCTTCGACATAACGACTACCATATGTAAAAAAAGCCCCAGAAGTTGGATTATGGGTTGCAAGTTCACCTAAACTGGTCATTAAGAAATAAATCATAATACCAATAAGCGAATAGGCGAGTAGCGCTCCACCTGGGCCAGCATTTGCAATGGTCGATCCAGAAGCAAGGAAGAGGCCTGTACCAATGGAACCACCAATGGCGATCATATTCAGATGACGAGCTCCGAGCTTACGCTGGAGTTTTTCAGGAGCATGTGTTTCGCTCATGGAGATTCCTTACATAGTTTGTTATGCACAGGCATATAACACCTTAAAGCCTTGAAGATCAGTTTTAATCTCGCACTGACCAAAGTGCTTCTCAATTAAGATCGGATAGTTTAAAAAACGGTTTGCTACAATCCATAGCTCACCTGATGCCTTTAAATGTTTTTTAGCGTTTTGGCAGAGTCCTTCACTTGCATCATAGTTGGTATGAATACCTTGATGGAAAGGAGGATTACTGACAATGGCATCGAGTTCTGTTGGAGCATCTGCAATACCTATGACAGGCTGCAATCTCAACTGGTCTGAACCTATTCCATTTCGACTAAAAGTCATTTCCGTTGACCGTAAAGCGAAAGCATCAATATCTAGGGCATGAATAATATTACTTGAATTTATTTTTGCCAAATAGCAACTGATAATTCCAGCACCACACCCGAAGTCGGCAATTCTACCTGATTTCACCTGATTAAGATAAGGGAGTAAAACAGCAGTTCCGACATCTAGATGATTTTGACTAAATACACCGGGAAGGGCACAAATCGTAAGCTCTTGTTCATTAACCTGAACCGTATAGGTTTTAAGCCATTTTTCTAGAGGTTTAATTTGTTCCGTTTTCTCAATTTTTAAGTGCCATAGTTGACAGTGACGCGCACTATCAAGTTTTAGTACTTTGCCAAAGCTTTGTAATTGTTTGGCGGCTCTTTCTACGCCACCTTTTTTTTCACCGACTAAAAAAACCGATTGCTTGGTTTTAAGATGGCTCATCACTACATGTAATATGTAATTTAAGAGTTCTTTAGATTTTGGAACAAAAATAATTGCTTGGTCGAATTGTTGTGAGGGAAACTCAACTGAGAAGTGAGCTTTTGTTCCACTATTTATAAATCCTTGATAGTCGGCATGGTTCCATGTCCAGACTGACGCATCAGTCCCAGCTGGTAATTGACTGACTAAGGCATCATTCGGTGCATTAATTAACAAGATACTACCTTTCAAATAGTCTTGCTGTCTTAATACCACTTCACTTCTAGGATCCATGTACATCTCTCATGAAGAAGAATGCCCAGTGGGAGCTGGGCAGTAATCAAAATTAAAAGTTAGTTATTTATGCGTTTCAGGAAGCACAACATTTAAAATTAATGCTGCTATACCACCTGTTGCCACGCCAGAGCTAAAAATATTTTTAAATAATTCTGGAAGATGCTCTAAAATTTGGGGAACTTGAGCAACACCCAAACCTAATGCAAGTGAGATGGCAATAATTAATAATGCTCGGCGATCAAGGTGAATAGATGAAAGAATATTAATGCCTGATGCAGCCACGGCACCGAACATCACCATAACAGCGCCGCCTAAAACTGCTTGAGGAACTGCTTGTATAACACCAGCTACCGCAGGAAATAGACCTAATAAAATAAGTAATCCAGCAATCCAGATACCTACATAGCGGCTAGCCACGCCAGTGAGTTGAATTACACCATTATTTTGAGCGAAAACAGAACTTGGGAAAGTATTAAATAATCCAGCGAGTAAAGAGTTTGCACCATTTACTAATACACCACCTTTAATGCGTTTCATCCATTCAGGACCATTAACAGGTTGGTTAGAAAGTTTACTGGTTGCTGTTACATCACCAATGGCTTCTAAAGAGGTCACCAAATAAATGAATGCCATTGGAATAAATAAGCCCCATGAGAAGCTCAAACCAAAGTGCATTGGTGTTGGAATCTGTACGAGGGGTGCATCTTTAATACTAGAGAAATCTAGATGTCCCATAAATCCAGCAAGAATGTAGCCAATCACTAGCGCGATTAAAATAGCTGAGCTTTTAATCCAAACCACTCGAATACGATTGAGTACAATAATAATTGCAAGTACGGTACATGACATAATAAGGTTGTCTGCACTTGCAAAAGTATGATCTTGTATGGCTTGGTAACCACCACCCATACTAATCAAGCCTTCTTTAATAAGCGTTAAGCCAATTAATAAAACAACAATACCTGTCACCAAAGGAGTAATTAGTCTTTTTACCCATGGAAGAATTTGCGAAACACCCATTTCAATAAAGGAGCCAGCAATTACTACACCGAAAATTGCAGCCATGACTTGGTTTACAGGTGTTCCAGCAGCCACCATTGCACTACCAATACCAATAATAGGACCAATAAAGTTAAAGCTTGTGCCTTGAACAATCAGAAGACCAGCACCAAACGGACCAACTTTTTTACATTGTAAAAATGTAGCAATACCTGAAATTACCAAAGACATCGATAAAATCATGTTAGTTTCAGAGCGTGAAACACCTAAAGCTAAGCAAATTAAGAGGCCAGGTGTAACAATTGGTACAATAATCGCAAGCAAATGCTGAAAAGCTGCTAAAAAAGCGATCAAAGGTTTTGGTCGATCATTTAAACCATAAACAAGGTCTAAATGGTCTTGAGAGTGTTGATTGGACATGGGTGTAGGTCTGCCGCAATTTTGCAAATTGGCGCTATTCTAATCGAGATAACTATCTTTACAAAACGAAATACAGGCTATTGGAAATTTTTTTTGTCAATGTCAATAAACTGTCACTACTCAAGAGTAGTGTTTTTCTGTATAATTTGCCCTCAAATTTCAGGCGTTTCTAATTTTCATGTCAGATATCAAAAATCTCCGTAATATCGCAATTATTGCGCACGTCGACCACGGGAAAACCACACTTGTCGATAAACTACTTCAGCAATCTGGTGCTCTCGGTGACCGAGCAGGCGAGATTGAGCGTGTCATGGACTCGAACGCGCTTGAAAGTGAACGTGGTATTACCATTCTTGCAAAGAATACTTCTATTACTTGGTTGGATAAACGTACTGATACAACTTACCGTATCAACATCGTGGACACCCCGGGACACGCCGACTTCGGTGGTGAAGTAGAACGTGTTATGTCGATGGTTGACTGCGTATTGCTTTTAGTTGACTCTCAAGAAGGTCCAATGCCACAAACTCGTTTTGTGACACAAAAAGCGTTTGCTCGTGGTTTAAAACCAATTGTTATTATCAACAAAGTTGACAAGCCAAGCGCGCGTCCAGACTGGGTTATCGATCAAGTATTTGATCTATTTGATAACCTTGGTGCAACTGATGAACAGTTGGACTTCCCAATCGTTTATGCATCAGGTTTACGTGGTGTAGCGGGTCCTGCTCCAGAAGAACTTGCAGAAGACATGACCCCGTTGTTTGAAACGATTGTTGATATCGTTGAACCACCAGCAGTTGATGTTGATGGTCCGTTCCAAATGCAGATTTCATCACTTGACTATAACAGCTTCGTAGGCGTTATCGGTGTTGGTCGTATTCAACGTGGTTCAGTAAAATTAAATACTCCTGTTACTGTAATTGACAAAGAAGGCAATACACGTAACGGTCGTATCTTGAAAATCATGGGTTACCATGGTTTAGAGCGTATTGATGTTGAATCAGCTTCTGCTGGTGATATCGTATGTATTACTGGTATCGATGCACTTAACATTTCTGACACAGTTTGTGATCCGAAAAATGTTGAAGCATTACCAGCATTATCTGTAGATGAACCTACAGTATCTATGACATTCCAAGTAAACAACTCTCCGTTTGCTGGTAAAGAAGGTAAATTCGTAACTTCACGTAATATCCGTGAACGTCTTGATCGCGAATTAATTCATAACGTAGCTTTACGTGTTGAAGATACTGACAGTCCAGACCGTTTCAAAGTATCTGGCCGTGGTGAACTTCACCTTTCAGTTTTAATTGAAAACATGCGTCGTGAAGGGTTTGAAATGGGCGTATCTCGTCCACAAGTAATCATCAAAGAAATTGATGGTGAAAGACAAGAGCCTTACGAAAACGTAACTTTTGACGTTGAAGAACAGCATCAAGGTGCTGTAATGGAACAAATGGGTCACCGTAAAGGCGAGATGACCAATATGGAAGTTGACGGTAAAGGCCGTATCCGTATTGAAGCAACTGTACCTTCACGTGGTTTGATCGGTTTCCGTTCTGAATTCTTGACCATGACTTCTGGTACAGGAATCATGACTTCAAGCTTCTCGCATTATGGTCCTGTTAAACAAGGTACTGTTGCGAAACGTCAAAACGGTGTGTTGATTTCTATGGTTCAAGGTACTTGCTTGGGCTATGCATTGTTCAGCTTGCAAGACCGTGGTCGTTTGTTCGCTAAGCCGCAGTTAGAAGTTTACGAAGGTATGATCGTGGGTATTAACTCTCGTTCAGACGATATGGTTGTAAACCCAACTAAAGCGAAACAATTAACTAACGTTCGTGCATCTGGTACAGATGACGCTTTAACTTTAGTACCTGCAATTGAATATACGCTTGAACAAGCGCTTGAATTCATTGAAGATGACGAGTTAGTAGAAGTAACACCTAAATCAATCCGTATCCGTAAGCGTTACTTGACTGAAAACGAACGTAAACGTAACCGTGATAAATAATTTTTCTTAACTGAAAAAGAAAAAACCGCTAAATTAATTTAGCGGTTTTTTTAATCGTTATATTTAAAATTAAACTAAGCTTAAAATCATATTTTTCTTATAAGAGAATATGTTGTTAAAGTGTGAGATAGTTTTCTTTTTTTTGATAAAAATATTAAATTATCAATATCATGGCGAGTACTATCTAATTTGATACGAGGCCAATGAAAAAGAAAAATATGACCTGTTTCGGCCCCCGACATCTGGAGATGTTTAGATGAGTATTATTCAAGAATTTAAAGAATTTGCCATTAAAGGCAATATGATGGATTTAGCCATTGGTGTGATTATTGGTGGTGCTTTTGGCAAAATCGTGGACTCTTTAGTAAAAGATATTATCATGCCAATTATCAGTGTGATTACTGGCGGTGGTGTTGATTTTTCGCAGAAATTTATTGTTCTAGGATCCAATCCTACAAATCTGCAATCTTTAGATGCTTTGCAAAAAGCAGGTATCAATGTTTTAACTTATGGTAATTTCCTCACCATTTTAATTAACTTCCTAATTTTGGCTTGGGTAGTGTTCTTAATGGTGAAATTATTAAATAAACTTCGTCGTAATAAAGAAGAGCCAGAAGCTCCAGCTGCAACTCCTGAAGATATTCAGTTATTGCGTGAAATTCGCGATGAGTTGAAAAAGCAAGCTTAACAATATTCTGAATTAATAGGAAACGGTACCGAGAGTGCCGTTTTTTATTACTTAGTATTTTATACTGGACTAAAGATATTGATAAAATAGACAGGCTACCGATAGGCTCAACTACGTACATTGTAAAAAGGATATAAATAAATGAATCAGCTTTTTGTGTATGGCACTTTATGTCCGAATAAAGCAAATGCTCATATTTTAGAGCAGATTGGTGGAAGCTGGACAAAAGCTAGTGTGCAGGGTGTGATTCATATTTTAGATTGGGGACCTGACAAAGGCTTAAAAGCGCTTGAGTTAGATTCGCAGGCGGATTGGGTAGAGGGCTATTTGTTTAGTACAGAAAAACTTGCTGAAAACTGGCAAATGCTTGATGACTTTGAAGGTTTTCAATACAAGCGTGTCATTGCAGATGTGAAATTAGAGTCGGGTGAGTGTGTTAAAGCCTGGACATATCAACTGAATGCACAGGCTCAAACTTCTGAAAAAAATAATTAAATTAATGGAATCAACGTAAGCTGCCCATTCGGAATTTAACTTCTAAAAGATGATAGCCAAACTGGCTTTTGATTGGACCTTGTAACACACGTTCAGCAGCTGTAAAAACAACTTTGTCGATGACTGGCACAAGTTGTCCTTTTTTAACTTCGCCAAGTTCACCGCCACGTTTTGCCGAATTACAGGTGGAGTATTGTTTGGCAATTTTTGCGAAGTCGGCACCATTTTGTAACTTCTTTTTTAGCTGCTCAGCTAAGTCTTTATCTTTGACTAAAATATGACGGACAATTGCTGTTTGCATGTTGTCTTTCTCCAAAAAATTAAGGCTTTCTCAGCTTTTTAAGTGGTTGGCACTGGGGACAAAATACGCTGGCACGTTGACCAAGTTTTAAGTTTTCTAATGTGGTTTCACAGTTAACACACATTTCTCCAGCACGACCATAAGCAAGTAGAGTTTGCTGGAAATAACCATTTTCACCCATGGCATTGCTGTAGTCGCGTAAAGTCGAACCACCTAAATCAATTGCTGACTTTAGAATTCGTTTAATTTCGACAACCAGTTTCTCAATCTGTTGCATACTTAAATCACCAGCAGGTTGTGCTGGGTGAATGCCAACATTAAATAAGCTTTCAGTTGCATAGATATTGCCTACACCGACGACTACATGATTATCCATGAGTGCAATTTTTATGCCGACAGCCTTATTCTTGAGTTTGGAAGCTAAATATTCTGCATGAAAGTCAGCACTTAAAGGCTCAGGTCCTAAAGTGTCAATGAGTTTGCCTTGAGTTTCCGTATTAAGCCAAAGAATACAACCGAAACGACGAGGGTCATGGTAACGTAATTGCTGATCTTCAAATTGAATAATCAGATGGTCATGCTTTCTCAGTTCGTCATTTGGCTCGGTTAGACGAAAGCTTCCTGACATGCCTAAATGCCAAAGCATTTGATCTTGTTCAAACTCTGCCAAAATATATTTTGAACGTCGGTTTAACCCAATGAGACGTTGCCCAACAAGTTTCTGAACATCATCTGGTATAGGCCAGCGTAAGCTAGGATTGCGTACTTCAACACTTAGAACTTTTTGATTCAATAATGGAAATAAACTGGTTTTGGTGGTTTCGACTTCGGGTAACTCAGGCATGCCAACTCGCAGAATTAACAGATATACTGGATTAATCAAGTATAACGTGTGGTATGTAATATTTCAGAGATTACTATGTCAGATATTTTACCATTAAGCTGGTTTCAACGTGAAACCTCAGAAGTGGCTTATGACTTAATTGGCTGCGTATTATGTAAGCGACAACCTGATGGTCAAGTCATCCGTTGCACAATTAGTGAAACAGAAGCTTATTTGGGTGTTCGTGATAAAGCTTGCCACAGCTACAATGACAAGCGCACAGCACGAACAGATATAATGTATCGCTCTGGCGGTACGATTTATGTCTACTTAATTTATGGCATGTATGAAATGCTCAATCTGATTACTCAGACAGAAGGCATCCCTGAAGGGGTAATGATTCGTTCTGCATTTTTAAGTGGTGCTTCAACAAAAAAAGAATATAAGCTTCTAGCTGGACCCGGAAAATTGACACGCTATTTGGGTATTGATCGGACTTTAAAAGGTCAAACCTTGGGAGAGGAGTCTGGACTATGGATTGAAGCAGCTTCAACGCAGCCAGAAGTGGTATTGACGCCACGGATTGGAATTGATTATGCCGAAGAAGCAAAAGATTGGCCTGAACGTTATTGCTGGAAAGACCATCCATCTTTGAGTCGATAATTCCAATCTGGAAATCAGTTTTTAGATATCGATGAAGAGTGTTCTAGATTTACAACAATGCAGATCGAATTCATTATCCAGACAAGACACCGCTTTTTGTTATGATAACTACAATATAAATAAAGGAAATAAGCATGTCCTTATTACGCTTAGACCGACTTCATTACTGTATTTTGATGAGTATGGGCTGTATTTCTAGCCCCATTGTGTGGGCTGAAGACTTAACCCAAGACGTGACTGTATTGCCAACGTTACATGTGGAAGCAACTCGTACCGATACCGCCTATTTGCAGACACCAGCTTCGGTTTTTCGAATAGATGCGCCTCAAGTCGATACTTCTTCACAAGTAAACTTAACCGAAGTTGTGAAGGGTATACCGAGTTTACAGCTTCGCAATCGTGAAAATTATGCACAAGATTTACAGTTATCTATGCGTGGTTTTGGTGCACGTTCAACTTTTGGTGTCCGTGGTATTCGCCTATATGTGGACGGTATTCCTGCAACGATGCCAGATGGACAGGGTCAAACATCTAATATCGATTTGAGTAGTCTGGACCATGTTGAAGTTCTAACGGGACCTTTTTCATCGCTATATGGAAACTCATCTGGCGGGACAATTTTAACGTCTACTAAAGAAGGGCAAGGGAAAGACTCAATTGAGCTGAGCTATTCGGGAGGCAGCCACGATAAAAGTCGAGCTGGACTCGTGCTACAAGGTGGAGCAAAGGGCGCGAATGAACCAAGTTATGTTATTAGCTCATCTTACTTCGACACTAATGGTTACCGAGAACATAGCGGTGCAGAAAAAGTACTAAATAATGCAAAGCTCAGTTGGAATCTTGATGATGGTAGCAAAATCAACTGGGTAACCAACTATGTAAAAATTCATGCAGACGATCCGCAGGGTTTAACGTATGACCAGTGGAATGCTAATCCAAAGCAACAAGTTCCATTTTTAAAGCAATTTAATGTCCGTAAAGACATTGAACAAACTCAAACGGGTGTGACATGGTCTAAACCGATTAATGATAAAAATGAACTCTATGCCATGGCATATTTAGGTAATCGTCAAGTCACTCAATATCAATCTATACCTAAATCAACACAAGATGCCAGTATCAATCATGCAGGCGGGGTGATTGATTTTGAGCGTGATTATTATGGTGCTGATTTCCGTTGGACGGGCAAAGAGTTACTTCCAAATACTACTCTAAGTGTTGGTGTTGCACTCGATGCAATGGATGAAGATCGTAAAGGTTTTGAAAACTTTAATTTAGTAAACGGACAGCCTTCTTATGGCGTCAAAGGTAATTTGCGCCGTGATGAAGATAATACCTTATGGAATGTCGACCCATATTTACAAGCATCATGGCAGTTCTTACCAACTTGGCGTTTAGATACGGGTGTTCGCTATAGCAATGTCCATTACAAATCTAAAGATAACTATTTAAGTAATGGCGACGATAGTGGTAAGACTGATTACAGTAAAGTTTTACCTTCGGCTGCTTTAAGCTGGCAAATTTTACCTGAACTGATGGCCTATGTGAGTTATGCCAAAGGATTTGAAACGCCAACTTTTACTGAAATGGCATATCGTCCAGATGGAGAAAGTGGTTTTAATTTTGATTTAACAGCATCCACAAGCGATACCTATGAAACAGGCTTAAAATCACAAAACCAATTAGGTGATTTTACTTTGGCGGTTTTTCAAACTAAAACCAAAGATGACATCGTTTCTGCCGGCAACTCAAATGGCCGATCAACGTTTCGTAATGCAGATAAAACCTTACGTGAAGGGGTAGAGTTTGCATGGAATAAAAAGTTGTGGCGAGATTTAACTGCGACTGCTAGCTATACATATTTAGATGCAACTTTTGATGCTGATATTCCAGCATTAGGAAGTATTGCTCAAATTCCATCGGGTAATGCCATTCCAGGAATTGCTAAAAACCAGACTTATGCCTCTTTAGCTTGGCAGCCATCGCACGGTCTATATGGCGGTGTAGATGTACAGTATATGGATAAAGTATACGTGAATGATACCAACAGTGACGCAGCGCCAAGCTACAGTGTAACCTCAGCTAATGTGGGTTATGCATGGGTAATAGGCGACTGGAAAGTGAATAGTTTTGCCCGTGTTGATAACCTATTTGATAAAAACTATACAGGTTCAGTGATCGTAAATGATGGAAATGGACGCTACTTTGAACCAGCGGATGGACGTAACTGGAGTGCAGGTTTACGTGTAATTAAGCAATTCTAGGAATTAAAAATGGCAAAATTATTTGAAACGGTTAACTTTGGTTCACTACAACTGGTCAATAGAATTGTAATTGCTCCAATGTGCCAATATTCGGCAACAGATGATGGTGAAATTACCTATTGGCATGAACAGCAATGGGCAAATTATGCATTGTCTGGCGCAGGACTTTGTATTGTTGAGGCGACTGCTGTACAACCTGAAGGTCGGATTAGCTATGCTGACCTTGGGCTCTGGAATGATCAGCAACGTGACCAAATCAAAGCGTTGTTAGCTAAGGTTCATACACTTTCACCAATGCCATTTGGAATTCAGTTAGCACATGCAGGGCGTAAAGCATCTACTGAAAAACCGTGGTTAGGTAAAGGTCAGATTGCAAAGGATCAGCCTCATGGTTGGCAAACGGTTGCACCAAGTGAAAGTACTTTTTCTGTTCATGATGCAGCACCCCATGCTTTGACTATTGCTGAGATTAAACAGGTTCAACAAGACTTTGCAGTGGCTGCAAAACGTGCTGTAGAAGCTGGGTTTGAGCTGATTGAAGTTCATGCTGCGCATGGTTATTTATTACATCAATTCTTATCGCCAATTGCCAATCAGCGTACTGATGAATATGGTGGTTCTTTAGAAAACCGTATGCGTATGACTCTTGAGGTTCTTCAGGCAATTAAACTCGCTGTACCTGAAGGTTATCCTGTTGGTGTTAGACTCTCTGCGACTGATTGGTTAGAGAGCATCGAGCACTGGGATGTTGAATCTACAGTGGGTTTATCAAAAGCTTTAGAGCAATTGGGCGCAGCCTATGTGCATGTGTCTAGTGGTGGTTTGCACGAGCATCAGTCTATTACGATTGGGGCAGGTTACCAAGTTCCATTTGCTGAACAAGTCAAAAAGCATGTGTCTATTCCAGTCATTGCTGTAGGGCTAATTACTGAGCCAGAACATGCTGAACAAATTCTGGAAAACCAGCAAGCTGATGCTATTGGTCTTGCTCGTGCAATGTTATATGACCCAAGATGGCCTTGGCATGCAGCAGCGGCTTTAGGGGCAGAAGTTAAAATTGCGCCTCAGTATTTACGTTGCCAACCACATGGATTAAAGCAGCTTTTTAACTCTTTTTAATTGTATTGGGCAAAGTCATCTTTGCCCATTTTTCTTGCTAAGTGAGGACGGTCAGTGGTTTTTCAGGTTATTTTACCTATCTTGATATTGCTATTGATGGGCTATGTTTGTGTCCTCATCAAATTGGTAACACCTGAACAGATCAGGGCACTTAGCGCATTCGTAATTAAAATTTCCTTACCAGCTTTTTTAATTCATTCTTTGGCAAATAAAAACTTACAAGACATTTGGCACCCAGCTTATTTTCTTGCTTATGGCGGTGGGTCCTTAATTTTATTTTTCTTGGCTTTCATTCTCTATCGAAAATATTTTAAAAATAGCTTAACCCATAGTGCCGTCATCTCGATGGGCGCATCTATGTCCAATACTGGATTTATGGGAACAGCTATTTTAACCATGTTGATAGGTAATCACGCTGCTATTTATATTTCTTTAACACTCATCATTGAAAATTTATTGATTGTGGCGCTGATGCTCATTCTGGCCGAAGCTGGTTTACATCAACAACAAAATCTTTTACCGCTTTTAAAACAGACTTTTTTTAACTTACTCAAGAATCCTGTCATTATCGCTATTTTGGTTGGAATGGGATGTATTCTTTTCGATGTTAATCTTCCTACGACGCTTGATCAGTCTCTAGAGTTACTTGGACGTACAGCTTCGCCTTTGGCTTTGTTTGCAATTGGCGGGAGTTTAGTGGGTATTGGAATCACAACAGTAAATACAGAAAGTATTTTGTTGGCGATATTTAAAGTTATCCTCATGCCATCTGTTATTTTTTCTCTCTTTTTGATCACTCCAAATGTAAGTCGTGAGATGCTTTACGCAGGAACATTAATTGCTGCTTTACCAATGCCGATTGCTTTCGGAATTTTTGGACAAGCCTACGGTCTAAATGAAAAAGCATTAACACCGCTTATGATTAGTACAGTTGTTGGTTTCATTGGGGTTAGCGGGCTTATTGCTTTGTGGTGGTAAAAGAAAAGCCCCTTACGGGGCTTTTCATTGACTATTTTTTTGGTGCTGGCTGTGCGGGAGCATTTGCAGCCTGTTTACTTTTTTCTGCAATAATCTTATCAACCGAGGCTAAAGACTCTTTAGCGTTAGGAACATTTTGATTGGCAAGTTCAGTAAAGATCTTTTTGGCCTCAGGTAAATTTTGTGGAATGATATTGCCATTCGCCATCATGGTCGCTAATGCCATAGACGCAGGAGCGTAGCCTTTTTGAGCAATCGATTGTAAAGCTTCGATACCTTGGCGTTTCATTAACGGATTTTTATTTTCCACACCTTGGCTAATATCATAAAGTGCTTTCACCTGAGTCGCTGGATAGTTACCTTTTCTAATTAAAGGCGCTAACTTTTGAAGAGCAATTTGATGTGACTGCGGTTTCTTCTGAGCAAATAAAATCGTCGCGATTTTCACAGTTGCATCATCAGAACCTTGAGCCGATGCTTTTTGAATATATTGACTGAATTTGTTGCTGTCTTTGGCAACCCCTAATTCACCAGTCTCATAAATTTGTGCAAGCGTGTAACTCGCTTGGGCGTAACCTTTATTTGAAGCATCTTCATAATATTTGAGGGCTTTAGAAGAATCTTTTGCTGTACCTTGGCCCATTTGAGTCATATAGCCTAAGTTATAGATGGCTTGGGCATTCCCTGTTTGGGCTAGGCGTTGCATTTCTTGAAATGCGGCAGAGTAATTTTTTGCTGCGTAGAGTTGTTCAGCTTGTTTGAAAACATCGGTTTTAGCAGCAGTCGCCGTGTTATCAGCTGCAAAAATTGATGCACTTGAAAGGGTGATTAGGCTTGCGATTAGTAATTTCTTCATTTCTTTTTAACCTTTTACTTCGTAGCTACATCATTCCATTGATGCATTAAATAGTTTCATTTCTCATCATAAATATTGATTGCTGAAAGTAAACAGCCGATTTGTATATAAAGCGCTGCACTTTGGGCAAATTGTGGAGAAAAAAGACCCACTCACATTCATACAACGGAGTGGGTAATATTATTATTTTGCTGACTGAAGTAATGCTTCAATTTGCTTGGCATCACTTGGAACACCAGAGAGTCTTTGACCATCTTGCAAGAACAGGGTAGGTGTTCCATCAATATTTAATTTTTGACCTAAAGCGATATTTTTCTGAATTGGGCTTGAGCAACTTTTGCTATTAGTCGGCAATTTGCGGTTAAGCATGTAATTTGTCCACGCTTCTGCCGGGTTTTTTGAGCACCAGATTTGATTTGAAACTTTTTCAGCATTTGGATGCAAACTAGTAAGAGGATAAAGGAACACATATACCGTTACGTTATCAACACCAACCATATTTTGCTCTAAGCGCTGGCAATATGGGCAATCGGGGTCACTAAAGACATAGATCGTACGTTCGCCTTTACCTTTTACATATTTAATAGCCTGATTTAATGGCAAACTTTTAACGTCAATTTTACCCAGTTCGGCAATACGTTCTTCAGTCATATTTTTTTGTTGTTTGATGTCGACTAGGTTACCAACAAAAAAGTACTTAGCATCTTGGTTGGTATAGACAATGCGGCCGCTTGTGTACACTTCATAGATGCCTTGCACAGGAGATTGATAAACACCTTTTACAGGCAAATCTGGATAATTCGTCTTAAGATTTTGTTCAAGTGCTTTAACATCAGCATGAGCAGAACCGAAAATAGCCAGACTCAACATGAGTGTAGCAAGTTTAGTTTTCATCTTTTTTCTCTTTAATTTCAACAGGGCTAATGATGGCATATAAAACTTAAAAAATTGATGTTCTAATCTAATGAAATCATTAGTGTTTTGTATCTATAAAAAAGCCCACTAACTTAGAAGTGGGCAGTTCGAGCTAATAAAAATTATTATTGTGGTCTTGCAACATCGCCACTTAAAGCTTCAGGTAACTCAAGAACTTGAAGCCCCAACTCTTGTAGAGCAGCAGGTTTAGCAACAACTAAAGCAAGATAGCCTTCATCATTTGCAATACTATTAACGACTTCAACATCGTTATTTAATTGAGTTGCTGAAGCAGGCGCTTCACCTGTACCTTGTACGAGATGTAACCAATGTTTTGGTTTTGCTTTAAACCAAAGACGCGCCACAATTTCCTGACCTAAGTAACAGCCTTTATCGTAATTGACACCTTCACGTTGATGTAAACGCAATTCTTGGGGCTGGAACTCATGTTCAGTTGCCTGTGTAATCCACGCTTGACCAGTCATAATGGCTTGTTTTTGCCATTCAGAAATATCAGTTTCAGTCGTATTGAACTCAGTTTGATGATTCACAACTTTTGGAAACACAGCGCCTTGTTCACTTAAGGTCATTTTCGAAAAAGCACCAAATTTTTTAACATGTTTGGCAAACTCTTCAGCTTGATCTTGAGCAACTACAATTTCAAAACTTTCAGGATTAATCTTCTTTAGCCACAAGCCAAAATGAATACGACCTTTAAGATCACAAATGGCTGTATAGCGAGTTTCATTTTCAGCTAAACGTTCAGTATCTACAGTAACTTGGCCTTGTAAAAACTTCTGTGCATCTACACCGTTTAAAGCATATGAGGAGAAAGCGAGCAGACTCATGATTAATCTCAAATTCAATATGTTTCTTTATGATTGCTGACTATTTTGCTCCATTTTTACTAAAAAATCAGCCCTAGTTTTCGTAATTTGATTTCACCTGAAAAAAGTATTTTGTTTGAAAAAACACCAAAAATATACGTTCGGATAAATCGGAAGGTTTAAGCTAATAAGCATAATTTCGATAATTTAAAAGAAATTAAAATAAGGAGAATATAATGGCAACAGGAACAGTAAAATTTCATCGCGTATTTAAGGCTCCAGCCGAGCGAGTTTACCGTGCATTTTTAGATCCAGATGCTTTAGTCAAGTGGTTACCACCGCACGGCTTTACTGCAAAAGTTCATAGTTTTGATGCAAATGTTGGTGGCTCATACAAAATGAGTTTTACCAATTTTTCGACAGGTTCAACACACGCTTTTGGTGGAACATATGTTGAACTCATTCCAAATGAATTAATTCGATATAACGACCAATTCGATGACCCAAATTTACCAGGTACTATGCAAGTTACCATTACGTTAAAAAGCGTATTGGTAGGCACGGAAGTACATATTACGCAAGAAGGCATACCTGAAGTTATTCCTGAGGAAGCTTGTTATTTGGGATGGCAAGAATCCTTATCTTTGCTTACTTTATTGATTGAAGCTGAAATTCCAGATCAATAAAGCTTCTAAAATTTTGATGAAATATTTAAAAAGTGAGTGGAGCTAAATCTGCTCACTTTTCTTTTATAAGATCTATCTAAAATGTAAAACTTACACAGAGAAAGATTATGGATATACACATTAAAAGAATTTATGAAAATGCTGAACCTAGTGATGGAAAGCGAATTTTGGTTGACCGCCTATGGTGTAGGGGAATTAGTAAGGAAAAGGCTCATTTAGATTTGTGGTTAAAAGAAGTGGCACCTTCAACTGAACTGCGCAAGTGGTTTCATGCAGCAACGCCAGATCATTGGGAAGAATTTAAGCAGCGTTATTTAAAAGAGCTTGAAACCAACTCCGCAGTTGAAGAGCTACATCGCATCGCAGTAGAACATATAGTTACGCTTTTATATTCAGCAAAAGATGTTGAAAATAACCATGCAATTATTTTGAAAGAATATTTATTAAGTAAAAACTCAAAATGAATGTATAAATTTTTTTTTGGTAAAAGTCTTTTATTTAAAACTTTAAAAAATGAGTCATATCTCGCATAATATACTTTTTGAGATTTTTTTCATGTCTTTGCCAAACTGCCCAAAATGCCAATCAGAATATACTTACCAAGATGGCGACTTATTGATTTGTCCTGAATGCTCAAATGAGTGGAAAGAAGGGGATACATCGCTTACTGAAGAACAAGAAATTATTAAAGATGCTAATGGAAATGTATTAGCTGATGGCGACAGTGTAACTGTCATTAAAGACTTAAAAATTAAAGGTTCATCTTCAGTCGTAAAAGTAGGCACGAAAGTAAAAACGATTCGTTTAGTTCCAGATGCAAGCGATGGCCACAATATTGATTGCAAAATTGATGGTATTGGTCAGATGAAGTTAAAATCTGAATTTGTAAAAAAAGCTTAAATTGTTAATTTTAATTACATTTCAGTAGGGATATGCACTTATATCTCTACTTTTTAAATTTCTAACATCATTATAATTTTATTACGAAAAAGTATAAAAAATGGGCTATTCAAAGAATGATAGCCCATTTATATTGTCATAAATAACAAATAACTTTCGTCCAGAATAATAACGAAAGTCATACCCACACCAACAAAAAAATGAGGTTTTTATGGCAGGATGGTACGAAATTTCACTAGCGAGTGATGGACAATACCGCTTTATTTTAAAGGCAGGAAATGGTGAACCTATTCTAAATAGTGAGCTATATAAGGCTAAAGCTTCTGCGGTAAATGGTATTGAATCAATTCAGAAAAATAGTGGTGATGACGCACGATATGAGCGTTTAACTGCAAAGAATGGGAAACCTTATTTCAATTTAAAAGCTGCAAATCATCAAATTATTGGCACAAGTCAATTCTATGCGAGTGAAGCTTCACGAGATAAAGGAATTGAATCTGTTAAAACCAATGGTTCATCGACAACTATTAAAGACTTAACGGTTCAGGCATAAAATTGAGTTAAAAAAAAGCAGCTTCTAAAAGCTGCTTTTTTATTTGTCTATTTATTAACGCGCTAACTTAGCTAAAAGTTCTTCTTTCGTTAAATTGCTCGCTTCAGCATCGCGACGGCCTTTATATTCAAAAGTACCAGCATCAAGACCTTTTTCACCAATCACAATACGGTGTGGAATACCCATCAATTCAAGGTCAGAGAACTTAACGCCCGGACGTTCGTTACGATCATCAAGCAACACATCAAAACCTTGAGCTTGAAGTTCTGCATAAAGTGCTTCTGCTGCTTCAAGAGTGCGTGGTGATTTGTGCGCATTCATCGGAACAATTGCAATTTCAAAAGGGGCAATGGCTTGTGGCCACATAATACCTTTGTCATCGTAGTTTTGTTCAATTGCAGCTGCAACAACACGAGTTACGCCAATACCGTAGCATCCCATGGTTACTGTAAATGGTTTGCCATCTTCACCTAGAACTTTACAGCCTAAAGCTTCAGAGTATTTAGTACCAAGCTGGAAAATATGACCTACTTCAATACCACGTTTAATTTGTAGTGTGCCTTTACCATCTGGAGATGGATCGCCTTCAACTACATTACGTAAGTCAAAAACTTCTGTAATTTGCGCATCACGTTCCCAGTTTACGCCAACAGCATGTTTATCAGCTTCATTTGCACCAGCAACGAAGTCTGAAAGAACAGATGCAGCACGGTCAACAATTACAGTTAAGCCTTTTTCAACTAAACCTTGTGGACCTGTAAAGCCAGCAGTTAAACCAAATGCTTGAAGTTGTGCTTCAGTTGCAAAAGTAAGAGGGGCAGCCACTAAAGGATGCTTCTCAGCTTTAATTTCATTAAGTTCGTGGTCACCACGTACAAATAGAGCAACGACAGGAACATTACCTTTTTCGTCAGCAACACCTTGAACCAATAATGCTTTCACAGATTGCTTAGGGTCAGCATTTAAGAACTGACATACATCATCAATCGTTTTCTGGTTTGGTGTTTCAACCAATTTAAATTCTTGTGTCGGTGCTGCAAGTTCACCCACTAAAACAGCCTCAGCCATTTCAACATTTGCTGCATAATCAGATTCAGTTGAAAATGCGATGTCATCTTCACCACTAGCAGCCAATACGTGGAATTCGTGTGAAGCTGAACCACCAATAGAACCTGTGTCAGCTTGTACTGGACGGAAATCTAAACCTAAACGAGTGAAAATACGACTATATGTGTCGTACATTACGTCATAAGTTTCTTGTAACGACTCTTGAGTTGCATGGAAAGAATAAGCATCTTTCATGATGAACTCGCGTGAACGCATTACACCAAAACGTGGACGAATTTCATCACGGAATTTGGTTTGAATTTGGTAGAAATTTACAGGAAGCTGCTTATAACTTTTAAGTTCGTTACGCGCCATGTCTGTAATAACTTCTTCATGCGTTGGCCCAAGTACGAATGGGTTCGTATGACGATCTTTAAAGCGTAATAATTCAGGACCATATTGTTCATATCGACCCGATTCTTCCCAAAGACTTGCGGGTTGAGTCACGGGCATGAATACTTCCATTGCGCCTGAGCGGTTCATTTCTTCACGAACAATCGCATCTACTTTTTTAAGCACACGTGTTCCCATCGGCAGCCATGTATATAAACCAGATGCCAATTTACGAATCATCCCCGCACGTAACATGAGCTGGTGTGAAATCACTTCAGCATCATTTGGGGTTTCTCTCAACGTTGCAAATAAAAAGCGGCTTGCGCGCATGGAAAAAGTCCTAAAAGTTAAGCGTTATAAAAACGCAGATTATACGATAATCGCTGCATTATGACATGAATCGTCGAGTTTGACGCAGCATAAAGTTTTTCAAGTCATCTAGATAAGTGAAAATGACGGGTACAACTACAAGAGTCAATAGGGTAGAGGTAATTACTCCCCCAATCACAGCGTGAGCCATTGGTGCGCTTTGCTCACCGCCTTCGCCAAGACCTAAAGCTAAAGGAACCATCCCCATCACCATGGCACTTGTTGTCATTAAAATTGGACGTAAACGAGTTTTGCCCGCTTGTAAAATAGCATCATAACGGCTTACACCCTGATCCATTGCTTTTTTAATAAAGTCGATAAGCAAAATCGCATTTTTGGTGACGAGCCCCATCAACATAATAATGCCAATAATCGAAAATAGGTTTAGGGTACTTTTGAATAAGAATAGGGCAAGAAAAACACCAATGAGTGACAATGGTAAAGAAGTCATAATTGCAGCAGGATGGATAAAGCTATTAAACTGAGAACCTAAAACAATATAGATAAATACAATTGAAAGGGTGATGGCTGTTAATGCATATCCAGCAGATTCAGCCATGTCAGCATTTGCCCCTTGAGTATCAAATGTATATCCAGCAGGTAGTTTAAATGCCTTTTGCATTTTATCGATGTCTTGACCAATGTCGCCACTAGGTCGTCCTGAAGTATTTGCCTCAATCAGTACTTCACGTTCAAGATCACGTCGGTTAATTTGTGAAGCACCGAGTTTTTCTTCGGTTGTTGCAACTGCGCTAAGTGGAACTAATATATTTTGCCCAGTCGCATTGGTCTTATTGGAATTGAGATATAGGTTCTGCACATCTTGTGGAAGCATACGTTTATTTTCATTTAAACGTACATTCACATCATAATTTTCGCCATCGCGATCTTCCCAAGTTGTGACATTATCACCCGCAATTAATGGGCGAATCGCATTGGCAATCTGAGAAACAGATAAACCTAAGTCACTTGCCAGTACACGATTAATATGGACACCCAGAGTCGGCTTTGGTTCTTTCAATGAGCTTTCTAAATCAACTACACCTTTAATTTTTTCCATTTCAGTAATAAAACGATCTGAAATTTTCTGTAGCTCATTTAGGTCAGATCCTTTAATAGAGATCATGATTGGCTTTTGTCCGCCAGAGACAGAATCTTGTGCTGCGGCAACAGAAGTCACTCGAATACCCGCTACACTTTGCAAACGATCACGGAACTCATTGTTGAGTGTATTTAAATCTGAGCTACGTTCTTGTTTGGGCTTTAAGGTCACGCCTAAACCCGCATGGTTTTTACCAGAGTCTACTTCACTGTTGACCACGCCATAAGTGGAAACCACATCGGGAAATTGTCTAATAATTTTATCGACTTGATGGAGTTTCGCTTGGGTATATTCCAAAGAAGCATCTACAGGAGTTTCAAACTGAATACGAACTTCACCTTTATCTGGGGTAGGTACAAATTCGGTCCCAATTAGTTTAGACAGTCCTAGTGCAGCAAATAGTGAAACAATTGCAATAATGACTGTGATGAAACGGAAACGTAAAGCCAGCTTTAAGAGCTTTTCATAAACATGAGTCAGTCGATCTAACACATTAGAAATATGGTTAAAAAAGCGTTGTAGCCAATTATCTTTTTTCTTGATTGGATCTTTCCAGTGAGCAGAAAGCATTGGATCGAGCGTAAAACTAATAAACATTGAAATTAAAACGGCTGTACTCACCGTTACGCCAAACTGATAAAAGAAACGTCCAATCAACCCGCCCATGAAGGCAACAGGTAAAAATACGGCTACAATGGTAAGAGTGGTTGCGAGTACAGCTAAACCAATTTCTTTTGTGCCTTCTAGGGCAGCAGTCACATGATCTTTGCCAAGTTCAGTATGTCTTACAATGTTTTCCCGAACCACAATCGCATCATCAATTAAGAGACCAATACTGAGTGATAGGGCTAATAACGTCATCATATTAATGCTGAAACCAAAAGCCCAAATGAACGTTAAGGTTCCTAGCAAAGTAATTGGTAAGGTTAAACCTGTAATGACGGTAGAGCGGAAAGAGCCTAAAAATAATAGAACAATTAAAACTGCTAAGGCAGCACCTTCAATAATGGTACGGGTCACATCTTTAATTGAAGCACGAATTCCTTTGGAGCTATCGGCCACAACTTTGTAGTTTAAACCCGCAGGCATTTGTGTTTTTAATTTCTCTAAAGTTTGGTAGGTTTTATCGACAACCTGAATTACATTGGCATCAGAACTCTTTAAAATATCGACAGAGACTGCTGTTCTTCCATTATAAAATGCGCTTGATTGTAGTTCGGCTTGTGTATCTTCAATCGTTGCAACTTGCTTTAGAAAAATTGGTGAACCATTTTTATTGGCAATCACCAAATCACCAAAAGCAAGTGGATGAATGACCTTTGATTGAATCTGTACAACCAGTTCAGAATTCTTTTGTTGTAAGGTTCCTGCGGGAACTTCAATATTTTCATTTTTTAGCGTATTGATGACCTGATCAATCCCAATGCCGTAACTTTGCAGTTGCTCAGGAAGAATTTTTATTCGTATTTGCCGTTTGGCATCCCCCAATAAATTCACATTACCGACACCAGACACGGTTTTAAGCTGCGGCACGATACGTTTATCTACATATGAACTTAATTGAGCCAAACTCATGCTATTTGATTCAAATACAACTGACATGATCGGGCTAGAGGAGGGGTCGTAGCGTTGTACAATCGGTGTATCAATTTCATCACGAAATTGGGCTGTGACAGGAGCAATTTTGTCACGAACATCTTGTGCTGCAAGGGCCGATGAAGTATCGAGATTAAACTCAGCCACAATCATCGAAAAACCTTCACTTGAGCGTGAAGTGATTTGTTTAATCCCGGAAATTGTATTGATCTGATCTTCGAGTTTTTTTGTAATATCTGATTCGACAGCTTCAGGTGAAGCACCAGCATATTGCGTAGTCACTACTACGAATGGGAAATCGACGTTCGGAAACTCTTCAACCGTCATACGTTTCCAAGAAGCTAACCCGAGTACCATTAAGCTGATCATCATCATAATAGTAAAAACGGGATATTTCACACTGATTCGAGTAAACCACATATGCTATTTGCTACCTTATTTATTTTTTCCGGTTGTAACCGTCACTTTTTTATTAATGTCGGAATCATCAAATTGAATACGGCTCACTAGATCTGTGCGTTGTAGACCATCAACTAAAGCAATATTGTCGTTATAGCGCTGTTCAATCACACGAATTTTAACTTTTTGAATGGTGTGATTACGTACCACCCATACAAAAGGATCATGTTGCATATTTTGAATGCTATCTAAAGGAATAGTTTGGCCTTGCTGAGTGTCATTACGGAGAATATTTCCATTAATGAAAGCGCCAATGCTTAGCGAATCAATTTTTTCTTTAGGAACGGCAAAAAATTCGATTTGTCGGCTGTCTTGATCTGCAACAGGTGAAATACGCGTAAGCGTCGCATTTAACTGTTTAGAATTTCCCTGAATCTGATATTGAATGCTGCTACCGACTTTAAGAGCAGACTGCTGTTCAATTGGTAGCTTGGCTTGTATTTCAAGTTGGTCTGGATTTACGATTTCAAATAATGTTTGACCAACTGATACAGTCTGACCAGGTTCGACTTGTCGTTTAGTAATGACGCCTGAAATTGGGCTGGTAATAATACCGTCTTGATCAGCCTTACGAGCAATATCAACATTCGCTTGTTGAGCCTTTACACTTTCAAGTTGTCCTTTATAGTCAACTTGACTCTGCTCAAACTCGACACGAGCAATAAACCCTTGATTAAAAAGTCGTTGCTTTCGGTTCATTAAATTGCGTGCAAGTTCAGCTTGTGACTGAGCTGATGCGAGGTTGGCGCGCGCTTGTGCTAATCGTGCAACATTGTCTTGATTATTCAATCTCACTAAAACTTGGCCTTTTTGTACCTGTTGACCAACATTTGTAGTTACAGTCGTCGCCGTGGCACTCACTTGAGCCTGAATTGAACTTTGCTGAACCGCACGGATGGTTCCCGTAAATGCAGTTTGAGAGTCAAGTGCTCCTTCTTTAACTGCAATCAGGTCTTGAGGAATGAGTTCAATTTTTGCTGGAGCTGATGCCGTTGTTTTAGTCGTTTCTTGCTGATTACATGCAGCTAAAATCAAACATACACTAATAATACTCAGTTTAAAAATAGTGGAAGGGGTGAGATGCATCTTGTGCATACAGCATCATCCTATAGTTCAAATTTTATTTTGCCCCTATTCTTGATAAACCTTTACAGTTATTCAAGCTTTTTTAAACGTTCGATAATGTTTTCATACTCGCTATTGGTACGTTTGTAAGTCTTGGAAAGTGTTTCAAGTGTCTGTTTGACTCTGTAAATATTATTTAGATTGTTTTCAATCAAAGTCTTATGTCGTTCAGGAATGACTTCTCTCTTTCTGAAATATTCCATTTCTTGACGTTTAAATAAAATTTTGTCTTGTTGTAACTGGTCGAGTTGTTCCTCTTGATAGTTAATTTGCTTCTTTATAGCAAGTAATGCTTGATCTCTTTTAAGCATGGCTGTCTTACTATTGCTATAAGCATTTTTTAATTTGATATCTAGTTCTCTATGCCGTGCCGATAATGCTCGTTGACTTGATTGATTTAAATCAGCCTCGGCACTATAAGAGTGATTTCTTTTAATCACTTGCATATTTTGATCTAGAACTTCATAACCGTAACGAATGTGAGCAGGAGTGACAGATGTACTGATATTGGCCGTACCGTGTTGATCATAATAACGATACCAGACCACTTTAGAAGTATCCGCTAGAGCCAAGGTTGTTGAAAAATAGAGCGAACCGAAGGAAATAATGCCTATAGATACAGACAAGCAGTTCCTATAAAAGGCATATTTCATCCGATTATTCATTGAATATCCCCAAAAAAAGAAAGCTAAATTGCTTATTTTTAAATAATTAATCTTTAATATATTAGTTATTATTTAGCTGAATAAAAATATAGTCATTATAAAAAAAATGATAATTTTAATTAAAGTGTGATGAGGTTAAAAGTTATTGTTTATAAATGAGAAAGTAGACAAAAATGCCTCATTGAAAATAGACTGTGAGATATGTTAAAAATGCGTATAAATGCGTAAAAACAAATTTAAGTTAAATTGCATTTATATTTTATATTTATGGGGATGGAAGATTAAATGGAAGATGCATTCCAAAATCTGAAAGTAATGGTAATTGATGACTCAAAAACCATTCGCCGAACAGCCGAAACTTTATTACAGCGAGAAGGCTGTGAAGTAATTACTGCGGTGGATGGATTTGAAGCTTTGTCCAAAATTGCAGAGGCAAATCCAGATATTGTTTTTGTCGATATCATGATGCCTCGTTTAGACGGTTATCAAACTTGCGCTTTGATTAAAAACTCTCAAAATTATCAGAACATTCCCGTTATCATGCTCTCTAGTAAAGATGGTTTATTTGATCAGGCAAAAGGGCGTGTGGTAGGTTCAGATGAATACTTGACGAAACCTTTTAGCAAAGACGAATTGTTAAACGCGATTCGTAATCATGTAAGTTCATAATTAAGTAATTTAAGGGCAAAGAAATGGCACGTATTCTTATTGTTGATGATTCACCAACAGAAACTTATCGTTTTAGAGAAATTCTAACCAAGCACGGCTATGATGTACTTGAAGCATCTAATGGTGCAGATGGTGTAACTTTAGCAAAAGCTGAACAGCCTGACTTAGTGTTAATGGATGTTGTTATGCCTGGTGTAAATGGTTTTCAGGCAACACGTCAGATTACCCGCGATGAAGACACTAAGCATATTCCAGTTGTTATTGTGAGTACTAAAGATCAGGCAACTGACCGAGTATGGGGCAAGCGTCAAGGTGCAATCGATTATCTGATTAAACCTATTGAAGAAAAGCAATTGATTGATGTAATTAAACAATTTCTAAATTAACTCATCCATCCATAAAAACATAAATAACGGGATTATCTGCCCGTTTTATAGGATCGAGTATGGCAGCGAATGGATTTATCGAGTTACTTCGTTTGTCTAAACGGGGTAATAAGAATTACGCTTCAGTTCAAAATGAAGCACAGCGATGGTCAGGGATTGCTTTTGAAATGAGAGGGCAATACTTCGTCGCACCACTTGGGGAAGTGTCAGAAGTTATCTATCCACCGAAATATACGCCAGTTCCAAACGCTCAAAGTTGGGTAAAAGGTTTAGCGAACATTCGGGGAAGGTTGCTTTCAGTTTCTGATTTGGCTCATTTTATTTCAGGGCAACGAAGTACATTTTCGTCTGCCCAAAAAGTGTTATGTATTAGCCATCACGACCAGTATGTGGGGTTGGTTGTGGATCAGGTCTTGGGGATTCAGCACTTTAATAAAAAAAGTTTTTTTTCTCAAAGCTTAGACTTAGAGGAAAACCTAAAAGATTATTGCCAAGGTTATTTTCACCAACATAATCAGCATTGGCATGTCTTTTTATTTAGTCGTTTATTGCAAAACCCACATTACATGAATGCATCGACAAAATTTATAAACTAATTTTTTTACGCTGTGAAAAACAGAGTATTTTCTGGGGAGAAGCTATGGGCTTTAAGCTTAAAAAGAAAGGCGGCAATCGTGTTGCGTCCGAAAAATCGGGTCTCAATTTTATTGCAAAAATCCAGTCAGGAATTGAGCAATACGCCAGTTTATTTGGGGAAAGTGAAAAGTCCAAGCCTATCCTTTATGTAGCGTTGTTATGTTTGGTATTTGCTTTAACTTCGCTCGTTTATTTATTTTATAGCGTACCTCGACATAACGAATTAACACGTAGTTTAGGTGAGTTGCGGTTATTGTCACAAACGATTTCTAGACAAGCTACTGAAGCAACGGCTTCTGGTTCACCTAAAGCTATGAAAGACTTAGCTGAATCAAATAAACTTTTTGCAGAAAATATCAAAGATGTTGAAAATATTCATGGTACATCTTCAAAAGAATACAAAAAGGTTGCGGTTCTGTGGAAAGCTTTGTCTTATGACATTAACTTAATCTCGTCACATCAAGATGTAATTAATCAGTTATATAACATGAATATCTCGATTAGTGACTCTATTCCAGAGATTCAGGCTGAATATAACTTGATGGTTGATAAGATGGTTCGCGAAAAAGCCCCAAGTAGTCAGGTGATTATTGCTAAGAACCAAGTATTTATTGCAGAACGTATTTTACGCTCTATTAACACTGTTTTGGTTGGTACTGAAAACTCTCAAACCTCAGCACATGACTTTGGTGTGGATATTGAGACGTTTGGTGTGTATTTAAATGCACAGCTAAACGGAAATGCTGAATTGGGTGTTGCTAGAGTTGAGTCTCCAGAAGTACGTGAGTCTTTGGAAGGTATTAAATCTGAATATGATAAAGTTTTAAAATCTGCAGCGGCATCAGTTCTTAAACATACAGATCAGATTGTAAACGTACGTCAGTCATCAGGCGAGATTTTATCGGAATCTGATGAAATGTTATCTGTATTGGGTGATCTTTCTGAGCAAACACAATATGGTTGGAAAGCATTTGCTTTAGTTGCACTTCTTACATTATCACTGCTTGGTTTAATTAGTTCAGTCTTAAAGCTTTTATCACTTCGTAGTAAAGCAGATAAACAACGTGTAGCTACCTTGCAAGAAGAATATGACCGTAACCAAAACGCGATTTTACGTTTACTAGATGAAATCGCCGACTTGGCAGACGGTGACTTGCGTTCATATGCAACGGTATCTGAAGATTTTACAGGAGCGATTGCCGACTCGATTAACTTTGCGATTGACCAATTACGTGATCTTGTATCCCGAATTCATGAAACTTCTCAGGAAGTTGCCCGCTATACGCATGATACACAGAATATTACTAACCAGTTGGCAGAAGCATCAGAGCATCAGGCACAAGAGATTGCCGGCGCATCAACTGCAATGAATGAAATGGCGCAGTCAATTGACCAAGTATCTTCAAATGCATCGGAATCTACCGAAGTAGCAGAACGTTCGGTACAAATTGCTTCTAATGGCGCACAAGTGGTAAACCGTTCAATTGAAGGTATGGACACGATTCGTGAGCAGATTCAGGAAACTTCTAAACGTATTAAACGTTTGGGTGAGTCTTCACAAGAAATTGGTAACATCGTATCGTTAATTAACGACATTGCGGACCAAACAAACATTCTTGCATTAAATGCGGCAATTCAAGCATCTATGGCAGGTGAGGCAGGTCGTGGTTTTGCCGTGGTTGCAGATGAAGTACAGCGTCTTGCAGAACGTTCAGCATCGGCAACTAAACAGATCGAAACTCTGGTTAAAACAATTCAGACCGATACTAACGAAGCTGTTATTTCAATGGAACAAACAACAACTGAGGTTGTACGCGGAGCGAACTTGGCAAAAGATGCGGGTATCGCCTTGGACGAGATTCAAAAAGTATCGGGTGACTTGGCAAACTTAATGGCCAGCATTTCTGATGCAGCAAAACTTCAGTCTGCATCTGCGAGTCATATTGCGACAACGATGACCGTCGTACAAGAAATTACTTCGCAAACGACAACTGCAACATTCGATACAGCACGTTCGGTTTCTGAATTAGCAAATATGGCAGAGTCATTACGTGAATCGGTAACGGACTTTAAATTACCTGATTAAATTGGGGATGAGGATAGCTGTTTCTATAATAGCTATCCTTTTAAAAAGTATTAACAACGCTAGGTAAATATTGGGGACACAGCTATTTATCTGGTGTTGACTCTGTCGTTTTTCTCCATTTAGGAGACAAGCAAAAGAAGCCTTTGCTATGAAAGAAATATTAAAAACTTTAACTGAAGCAATGATGCTACCGGAAGATAGCTATTCTCAACAAGATGCTGAATTTCTTGATATCTTCGTTGAAGAAATTGAAGAAATTTTTGTTGAATTGCAATCTTTGATTCATGAATGGATGCAATCTAAAAATGTTGCTACGCTGACTGAGATCCGTCGCCATTTTCATACCTTGAAAGGTTCAGGGCGAATGATTGCAGCGAAATCCTCTGCTGAGCTTGCTTGGACTGTAGAAGATACGCTTAATCGGATTATCAATGAGAGTCTCACATTAACTCCTAACATCCAACAATATGTTCAGTTGGTATTTAAGTTCTATTTCTTTAAATTAGTAGATGACTTTAAATCTAAAAAGGAACATGCAGTAGATTTTAGACCTCTTATTTTATTGGGACAACAATTACAACAACAGCAAAGTTTAGAGCCTGCTTTAGAAGAACTTTTATTATTGTCTGATACTCTCACTGCGGAAACTAAAACTGGTTTAGAGGTGAATGATTTAGAGCCGGTGTCAGATAATTTAATTCTAGAAACCACGATAGAAAGTGAACATAATCTTGCTGAAACCTTAGTTTTATTTATGGAAGAAGCGGAAGAGCACTTAGCGACCATTGATCAATTTTTAGAACAAGAAATACATCAGCACGAAAGTTATAATGCGCTCATACGTGCGTTACATACATTGCGCGGTAGCTCGGCAATGGCTCAGGTAGAAGCAATTTTTGATGCTAGTACGAAGGTTGAGCATTTATTCAAAATCTTATTACAAGAAGAACTTTCTTCTCATTCAGAAGAGATATTATTACTCCGTGATTACAGAAAGTTTATTCGAAATTGTTTAGATCTATTAGCTGCACACTGCTCTAATGACCAATTAGATTCTGACCTGAAACAATTCAATCAGGTTTGGGATGCGTATATGGAGCAGCATGGGGAGCATTCAAGCCCACTCATGCCTCCACATGGTCTGGTATCTCAGCTGTTACAGCTCAATGTTTCAGAATTACTTGATGCAGAGTTAGATTTTGAGAAGGGAATTCGTTCTGAGTTTCCTCACTATCTTGAACGATTAAGTGAACAAGCTAACTTGTTACTGCAACATACTCAGTCTCAGGCCATGGTTGGTTTATATGAATATACGAACCAACTAAAAGATAGCTATGATGTATTGCTTGATCGACCTGATTTATTGCAATCAGATTATGTTTTTGAAATTTATCAGAAAGCACATCAACAATTAATTCAGTTATTTGACGCATTAGCTGCGGGTCAAAGAGTTAGTATTATTGAGCAACACCAAAATGTTTTGGAAGAGCTAAAACTATATACCCAACATATTCCAAGCCTTAATTCTGAACCATTAGATAATCAGGATGTTGTTGAATCATTATTTAGTGTTGATGTAGAACAAACATCAGATGAATCTCCGGCATCTATCGAAAGTGTATTAACTGATCATGTAGCAATGAGTCAGAGTATGCATTTAGATCGCCAGTTCATGACTACTGAGCACGTAAATCGTTATTTTGATCCAGAACTGTTAGATATTTTTCTTGAAGAAGCTGATGAGTTGCTTGAAGGAATGGATACAGATCTTAATATTTGGGTTAATGATCAAGAGAACTTTGCTGCTCTTAATAACCTGATGCGTTATTTGCATACCTTAAAAGGTGGGGCAAATATGATTCAGGCAAATTATATTGGTTTAATTGCACATGAATTAGAAAGTATTTATGAGCGCATAATTCAAAGACAGTTGGTTGCTTCATCTGCTCTTATTGATTTTATCCGTCTGGTTCAAGATGATTTAGCTGACCGTCTACAAATAGTACGTGAGCAGCACCTCGATTATGCTGCTTTTCATACTATTCAAGCGCTTAAGAGTGCCGGTAAGGTATATGAGTCACTTGGCTCTGTTGTTGAAGAGATGCAAGCAGAGTCTGAAACAGATGTTATATCAGAATTAAATGTTGAAGTATTACAGCAAGAAGCTATACACGATACTGCGTTAAATCTCGATGAGTTAACTTCTAATTTTGAGCAGATTGTTGAGTCTAATACTCGACTTGTTGAGCACACAGAATTACAAATTTTTGATGCAGAAGGCTATACAGACAGTATCCAAGATCAGGATATTGATTCTGTTGTCGAGCAGACATTTATGGAGGAAGCGGCCGAGCTGTTAGAGATGGCCGATCATCTGTTAAAGCAGTGGTTTGAGCAGCGTACCAATCGTAGTATCTTGCTTCAGCTACAAAGAGCAGTGCACAGTTTGAAGGGGGGGTCCCGTATGTTGGGACTAGAAACTGTGCAAGCAATTGCTTATCAACTTGAGAATGCTTTTGAAAAATTTGCGCTTTATCATTTTAGTTCAAATATTTATGACAACCTATTAGAGAGTGCAATTGTCTGGTTAAAAGAGGCAATTTTTAAGCAAAATTATCAACATTTCGATGGTTTACAGCATAGTCTAGAAAATATTCAGTTTATTGAAACGGCAATTCAAATTCCGAGTAAATTGACTAGAACTGATCTATTTGGCACGGAACCTGTAATGAGTTTTGTACAAGGTGATGGTACAGAACCACCGCCAATGATGGGTGCATGGGAACATACCCAGCATCTTGAACAAAACAATGAGATGATTCGTGTTTCAGCAGATTTAATCGAGAAAATGATTGATTTGTCTGGTGAAAATTCGATTAACCGTTCACGAATTGAAATGGATCTAAGTCAATTTGGTCATACGCTCGTAGAAATGGAATTAGCCATTCAACGACTTGCAGATCAGTTACGTCGAATGGAAGGCGAATTAGAAACCCAGATTATTGCAAAACACGGTATTGAGCACTCTCGTTATACAGAATTTGATCCTCTAGAGATGGATCAATATTCTTCATTGAATCAATTATCGAAATCACTTGCCGAATCTGCATCCGACTTAGTCGATTTCAAAAATACATTATCCGAAAAAATCAGAGATACCGAAAGTTTATTGGTACAGCAATCACGTATTCAGGCTGAAATTCAAGAAGGGCTAATGCGAACGCGATTAGTACCATTCTCTCGATTGCTACCTCGTTTACAACGAATTGTGAGACAGACTTCTACTGCATTGGATCGACCAGCAGAACTTTTTGTTAATAATACCGAAGGTGAGCTAGACCGGACAATGCTAGAGCGTTTGGTTACACCGCTTGAGCACATGCTTCGAAATGCAATTGACCACGGTCTAGAAGATCGTGTGCAACGCGAACAAGCAAAAAAAACAGAAACTGGACGTATTGAACTAAATATTCACCGTCAAGGTACGGATGTTGTTGTTACGTTTAAAGATGATGGTCGAGGTATTGATATTGAGAAGGTCCGTCAAAAGGCTCTCTTGTCTGGTTTGATTAATTCTGAACAAGTATTAGAACATCAAGATATTTTGCAGTTGATTTTCCATCCAGGGTTAAGTACAGCCGATCAAGTCACTCAGATTTCAGGTCGTGGTGTAGGGCTTGATGTTGTACAAAGTGATATTAAAGCTTTGGGCGGACATGTGACTGTTGACTCTGTTTATGGGCAAGGAACAATCTTTACCATACGTGTTCCAACCACAGTAGCTGTTAGTGATGCCTTGATGGTTAAAGTTGCTGATCAACAATTTGCAATTCCGTTAGCTCAAATCGATCGAATTGTTCGAGTTTCACCAACATCGTTAGAACAGTATTTTGGAAGTGCACAAGAGTTCTTTGAATTTGAAAATAAACGCTATCCATTACGCTATTTATCTGAGTTTGTTGGTAATCAACCGATTCCACGTTTAAGTGGGATGATGTATTCGCTACCAGTATTAATGATTAAGGCCAATAATGGGCAAACCATTGCATTATTGGTTGATCAACTTATTGGTTCACGTGCGCAGATTGTAGTTAAGCCAATCGGGCAGCAGTTCTCTAGTATTGGTGCGATTGCAGGTGCAACTATTTTAGGTGATGGTCAAGTTTGTCTAATTTTAGATGGACAAAATATTGCTCGCCAAATTCAGTCTACTCGTCGACATAAGTCGCTCAATGAGACTGTCTATAGACAACGCGAGTCTGACGAACGCCGTCTCATTATGATTGTAGATGACTCTGTTACAGTCCGTAAGGTAACGACTCGTTTACTCGAACGTCAGGGCTATGACGTAGTCACTGCTAAAGATGGTATTGATGCAATTGAGCAGTTGGAAAATATTAAGCCAGATCTAATGTTGCTTGATATTGAAATGCCGCGAATGGATGGTTTTGAGGTACTTAACCTCGTACGACATCATGATCTACATCAACATATGCCAGTCATTATGATTACATCAAGAACTGGTGAAAAACACCGTGAACGAGCATTTGCTTTAGGAGTTAACCAATACATGGGTAAACCTTTCCAAGAAGAAGACTTACTTCACAATATTGATGCTTTTTTCACGACACGTGAAGAGGAGCTTGCCTAATGAAAAATCAGATAAGTACATCATTAATTAATGAAATGGATCAGCAAGAACTTCAACATTTAATTACTGTTTCAACCGGTTTTATTGATGCGTATATTATTGAGTGCGATCAGCAAGTGCCGATGCTATTGCCACAAAACATCGTGTTATCAGCGATGGATGTTAAAAATGGTATTAAGCATATTGAATGGCATGACGTAAAGCTTCCGGTCTATTCATTGCACAATGAAATTGACTCGCGAGCGGTGGCATTGGTTATTGAAAGTGAAGATATCAGCCAACGTTTTGCACTCATCTGCAAATCGATGCCAGCTTCAGTTCGTTTACGTATTTCTGAAGTCGTAGATGAAAATGAAGATATACAAGATACTTTACAGAATCCAAGTGTATTTAAATATGTGCGAATGGAGAATCAACGCTACCACGTTCCTAATTTGCAATATATCCAAAACTCGCTTCATCTATAAAAAAAAGGAACTCATTTGAGTTCCTTTTTTAATTTTTATTTAGCTAATAAATTTTCTAAAATTTGCTCATAAATATCAGTCAGGGGATCGAGGTCATGCACGTCAACATGTTCATTAATTTGATGAATTGTTGCGTTAAGAACTCCTAACTCCAATACCTGTGCACCTGTCGGAGCAATAAAACGTCCGTCCGAAGTACCACCACTTGTTGAAAGCTCAGTTTCAGTACCAGTTACATTTAAAATAGCAGTTTGAGCGGCATTAACCAGTTCACCGATTGGAGTCAGGAAAGGTAAACCAGACAAATTCCAAATAATTTCATATTTTAAACCGTGTTTATCTAAAATCTCATGAACACGTTGTTTAAGCTGTTCAGCTGTCACTTCTGTTGAATAACGGAAGTTAAAAGTAACTTCTAAAGTACCCGGAATTACGTTGGTTGCACCAGTTCCAGCATGAATATTTGAAATCTGAAATGATGTTGCTGGGAAATATTCATTTCCATTATCCCAAACGGTTTGGCATAGCTCTGTTAAAGCGGGTGATGCTTCATGAATTGGGTTAAGTGCTAAATGTGGATAAGCAACATGGCCTTGTTTACCTTGAACCTTTAATACTGCATTAAGTGAACCACGACGCCCATTTTTAACAATATCACCTAATTTATGAGTACTTGAGGGTTCACCTACTAAACACCATTTAATTTTTTCGTTACGTTCTTCAAGAGTCTCAATAACCTTGACCGTACCATTAACAGCAGGGCCTTCCTCATCTGAAGTAATCAGGAATGCGATAGAACCTTTATGGTTTGGATGTTTTGCTACAAAACGCTCAGATGCGACAACCATAGCTGCCAAAGCTGTTTTCATATCTGCCGAACCGCGACCATATAATTTTCCATCGCGGATTTCAGGTACAAATGGATCTGAATTCCAAGCTTCTAATTTACCTGTCGGAACGACATCAGTATGACCTGCAAAACAAAATACAGGCTCTTCAGTTCCACGACGTGCCCAGAGATTATCTACATCACCAAAACGCATTGGTTCAATATGAAAACCAACTTGGCGTAAGCGGTCTGCCATGATGGTCTGGCAAGTATGATCAACTGGAGTAACAGAAGGTTGTTGTAAAAGTTCTAGGCTAAGCGAGAGAGTATCTGAATGGTTCATACCGGAAATTGCGTGCTGATCAGGTGAAATATAGTCCGATATAATAGGCGAATCTCTACGTGATGGGTACGTAAAAATAAAAAAACCTTATCAGAACGATAAGGTTTTTTTAGTGATAACTCTAACTTACATTTTATCTTGTGTTTTTTCAGCAGTATTCGTTACAGCATCACCTGCTTTAGAAACATCTTTACCAAAACCCTTAAACGTATTACAGCCTGTTAAAACAACAGCAATCATGACAGAAGCAGCTAAAACTTTTTTCATCATTTTCTCCGTTTAAATTTAATAATGAAGTAAATTTAGATTAAAAAACAAACGGAAAAAGAAACATGACTGTTTAATAGTAAAAACGTTATAAAATGTTTCTAGAATCTTAAATTTATTGTTAATTATTTAAATTTCTGGAAGTTGGACTTAAATTTTAAATATGAAGGATGTCTAAACATATAAAACAGAACTTCCTGACCATTTTTACAATATAAACCGTCTGTCCACCAATGTGCTGGGGCGGAACTAGGTTGTTTATTTGGACACAGCCATTCCTGTCTTTCTAGTCGATAAAAAGAAGAATGAGGAATTGTGGTGCCCCAATACCCTAAACGACGCTGTAAATTTATCCAGTCAGGTAGCGGCTGTTTTAAATTTAAATCTAGAGGAAGATAAAGCTGACCCTTTAAAACTGAAAAACGTTGTTGAATTTCAAAGTTTAAGGCTTCAGAAAACTGAAATTGTTTGTTCGTAAAATGATAAAGCTTTTTGCTTAAAGTATCCTGACGGTTTAAGCCAATCCATTGTTCTAAATGTAAATCTGCCTCACCGAGATAATATTTTAAGGCTACCTCCCAATGTTCAATTTCTTGAGTTTCTTTATTTAAAATTAAAAAATCTAGTTCTCCTAAAGTTTTTGCTCCCTCAATTTTTTGAATACTATGTCCTAATAGTTGATAGGAGTGATACTGATCCTCTTGCAACCAAAACCAGAGTAGATGCTCAAAGCGTAAACCTAAGCGTGTACTTTTAAGCTGAGATAAAAACCGAATTAAAGGCTCTGGAGTTTGATCAAGCTCTTTCAAACGCGGCAAATAGTTTTGAAAATGAACCTCCCAAAACTCACTTGTATGTAACTTGAAATGATGTTGTATATCTAAGCTTTTTGGTATTTGACAAAGTAAATTTGGACTAGCAATACAAAAAGCGAGTTGTCTAACTATAGGATGTTGAAATTGAAGCCATGGCTCGAAATAGGACGTTTTAACTGAGGCAATATTCATACATTTAATACTCGAAGTAATTCATCCTAATTTCATAACGGATCAACAAAAAATATTAGAAAAACACTTTATACTAACGCTAACAGCAGGTTAAGGTTTATATATGCGAACATTGTTCTGGCGCTCTTTGGTCGTGATTTTTATCACGCTAGGCATTATTGGAGCAATTTTACCAGGTATGCCAACAACAGTGTTTTTGATTCTGGCTGCTTGGGCTGCGTCAAAAGGCTGGCCACAAATGGATAATTGGTTGTTAAATCATCCTAAATATGGTCCAACGCTACGTGATTGGCGAGCCAATGGCACAGTGCCTCGTAAAGCGAAGTGGATTGCAAGCATAATGATGGCGATTAGCGGAATTATCATGCTATTCACTTCAGCACCACTTTTAGTCAAGGTTTTTACTGATCTTACTATGTTCATCGTTGCAGTTTGGTTATGGCTACGCCCTGAGCCAAAATAAAAGATTGATAATCTTTTATTTCCAGTGTAAGACAAGCCCTTACAACAATTTTTTAATTAAACTCAATGTATTTGAGTTGATATAAGAGAATAAGTTCAATGTCTCAATTTAAGCTCGAAGATGCGGATGTTCTTATCGATTTAGCAAACCAAACATTAACTTTGCCTAAACATAATAAGTTCTATGTCATTTCTACAGGAAAGAATGGAATTGGTGAGCAGGAAAACACGGGTAGAACACCGCGCGGATGGCATAGAGTAGCAAAGAAAATTGGTGCCGAGTCCCCACAAAATGCAGTTTTTATTGCACGTAAGCCAACGGGGGAGGTTTATAGCACTGAGTTAGCTACCCAATATCCTCAGCGAGACTGGATACTTTCTCGTATTCTTTGGTTAGATGGACTAGAAGAAGGTTTTAATAAAGGCGAAGGTCACGACACCATGCAGCGTTACATTTACATTCATGGAACGCCAGACACGCAACCAATGGGGGTGCCAATGTCACATGGCTGCGTTCGAATGCGTAATGAAGAAATCATTGAGCTATTTGATTTAGTTACTGAAGATGCGTTAGTTTATTTATCTGAACAATCTTTAACCTGAGAGCGAGTTTTATCTAATCTTGATGAGCTGTGCAAATGTGGTAAATATTGAAATAAGTGTTTAAATAAAATACAAAAAATTGTTTTTTACTTAATAATGACTTATTTTTAATCATTCATTCGCATTTTTTTAAAAAGAAGTCGAAAAGCGTTTGACACCTGTTAAAGATTCTCTATAATGCACCTCACAAACGATGAAGACGTTAAGGGCGCTTAGCTCAGTTGGTAGAGCGTCTGCCTTACAAGCAGAATGTCGGCGGTTCGATCCCGTCAGCGCCCACCAAGCCTTTACGTTAAGCTCTCAAGTGCAGCGGTAGTTCAGTTGGTTAGAATACCGGCCTGTCACGCCGGGGGTCGCGGGTTCGAGCCCCGTCCGCTGCGCCACTTAAGACTTAACATCGTTTACCCCACAATTTCGATATTGTGAAAGTGCAGCGGTAGTTCAGTTGGTTAGAATACCGGCCTGTCACGCCGGGGGTCGCGGGTTCGAGCCCCGTCCGCTGCGCCACTTTTCAGTTCGGGTTGTGTTTGGAAGAAGGTTTGAAATGTAAAAATTTTAAATCAAAAAATTAATGAATAATTAGTTTTCTTCTAGGGCGCTTAGCTCAGTTGGTAGAGCGTCTGCCTTACAAGCAGAATGTCGGCGGTTCGATCCCGTCAGCGCCCACCATATATGTGACCATACTTTATTTTAAAGTATTGTAGTGCAGCGGTAGTTCAGTTGGTTAGAATACCGGCCTGTCACGCCGGGGGTCGCGGGTTCGAGCCCCGTCCGCTGCGCCATTCTCTTGATTCCCTTGTTTAGAGAATGTAGAGTATAAAGATACATTCGCTATCTTTTCTCATTAAGGGCGCTTAGCTCAGTTGGTAGAGCGTCTGCCTTACAAGCAGAATGTCGGCGGTTCGATCCCGTCAGCGCCCACCATTATTTCTTTCAGAAAATTTAATTTCCTAAATTAATTCTTCCATAAATATCTTTTGCTTACATGTAAACATATTTACTATGTGACTAGATATATTTTTCAATTTTCCATTCTAAAAAATAAAGTTTTACTCCTTTGAGTTATTTTTCTATTGATTTCAATTTTTTAACTTTAGTACTTCTATACTTATGCCTTCGATGGGTTCCTAATCCTCATTAAATTTGTTTCATTCGAGACTAAATATAAGAATTTAATCTGCAATTTATTATCTTCGGCTTAGATCGACTTTATATTTGTACTGATTGCTAATATTTTGGCAAATAAAAAACTGCTATTTTTTGAATAGCAGTTTTTCGACTAAATTACTTTTAATATTCGTTTAGAAGCCATCCACTCGCATACGCGAAATATTCACGTAACCATGCATTGTAGCGAGTAGCTAAAGGTGTTTCGGCTGCTACTCCATAAACTTGGGTATAGCCCTGTTTCTTTGCAATTGCTACTGCTCTAGGAATATGAAAATCACTTGTCACAATAGCAATTGGTTGGTTTAAGTTAATGTGCTGCTGTGCTAATAGTGGTTTACTATTTTTTAAATTAAGCTCAGTACTGGTACTTTTATCTTCAAGAATCATTCGTTCTTTTGCAATATGATACTTTTGTTCAAGATAACGAGACATCACTAATGCTTCGCTTTCTTTTTCTGAAAAATCTAAACCACCTGTTAAAACAACTTTTGCTTGCTGTTGTTTAAGCGCTAAAGGGGCGGCTGTATCTAAACGTTTTGCAAGAATTGTAGATGGTTGACCATTTTCGACACCGCTTCCTAAGACAATAATTGCTTTTACTGGAGGAATATTATCTGAAGTATCTTTATTTTCTTTAATAAAGCTAAAAAAATAGCCTAAGCCAATTAGCCATATCCAGAAGCATAGCCACCCAAAACGCCAAAATGTATGTAAGCGATAGTGGTAGAAGAAAAAGCGTTCTAAATGATAATAAAATAAAGAATATAGGCAGAAGAAAGCACCTAAAATGAAAGGAATAATTGTGCCTACATTAATTTTATTGAGACAAATTAAAACTAATCCATCTAGAAATAAAATCGAACCAATGATTGCTAGGAAAATACGGATCCACTTACTGACTTGCATTGTGCTTAGAGTTGCAATTTAAATTGCAGACAGTGTATGCAAAATCATTCTGAATGCAATAAAAAACCGAGTAAAGCATTTAAGCTGTTACTCGGTTTTTGTTTTTATTGATCTTTAATAGACGTCACGGCGGTAACGGCCTTGTTGCCTTAACTCATCTACTTGTTCTTCACCTAGAATTTCGATAAGTGCTTGATCGACTCCACTTGCCATACCATCAATACTACCGCATACATAAAGAACCGCACCGCGTTCTATCCAGCTTACTAATTCTACTGCATTCTGGCGGATTACATCCTGAACATACACACGTTTTTCTTGATCTCTTGAAAATGCTAAATCGAGGCGTTTTAACATTCCTGTTATTTGCCATGCCTCAATAGTTGATGAATAGAAGAAATCACAGGCTCTTTGACGTTCACCAAAGATTAACCAGTTTTCAGTGTAATCATGACGTGTACGGGTGTGTAATAGGCTCATTAAACCAGCAATACCTGTTCCGTTACCAATACAAATAATAGGGCGGTTATCATCAATAAGATGGAATGATTCATTGGTACGAATACGCAAGGCAATTTCATTATTAACTTGCGTATGTTGAGTAAGCCAACCCGAACCTAAACCTAAGTTACCAGATGCGTCATATTGTTGGCGTACAACCAAACGAAGGACTTGCTGAGAAGGAATACTCGCAATCGAATACTCTCGCGTTGGTAGAGTAGGGAGCTGCTCTAATAAATGATCCAGATTCGCAAAGGGTTCAATTTCGCCCGTTAAATCTTTATTCCAAAGAGCTTTTTCGATTGAAATCTGTAAAGAATCAACTTTTGTATTTTTAAGAATATGATGTTTCTGCAAAAAGTCGTGAATACGTTCAGGACTATTACCTGATTGAATTTCAGCAATATCACCCGCTTGCCATAGTGCTTCGTGCTTTGCATTAAGCTCAATATTATAAGCAGGTTGACCTAAGCTATTTGGATTGAGTAGGTCGCGTTTTTGCAATATCCATGTATCAAATACTTTTTCTAAATTTACCGCATGCAAATCTAATTTAGTTGCTTTCGCGAGTGCCTGATTCCAGTTCTGAATATCCGCTAAGTTTGCATTATCAACTTCAATTGTACTAAAGAGGGTATGAGCACCATTAGCTTTAAGCCAGACATCTACCGCATGTCCAAAGCTACAATAAGTATCAGGATATTCTTTAGAACCTAATGCCAAAACAGCATAGTTGATGTGTTTAAGATCTAGATTTGCTTTTAAAAGCTTTTTAGCAAAGCTTGTGGCGAGATCTGGTGCATCACCAGTACCATAAGTACTGATCACAAATAGAACTTGCTCATGCTGCTCTAAATCAAACTGTGTTAGCTGCTGTACAGGTTTAACCTGAACAGGTTGATGAGCTTCTTGTAAACTTGTTGCTGTACTCCAAGCGAGTTGTTCGGCTACACCTGTCTGAGTTGCATAGGTAATAAGCCAAGGTTTCGCATTTGGATCAATGTATTGTCCAGCTAAAGACTGACGAGCCGCCTGTGTTAATTTTTTCTGTTTACGGCGTTTAAGATAAAGCATCCATCCTGTAACCAAGAACAAAGGCATGGCTAATGAGGCAAGCATTGCACCAAATTGATAAATTGGTCCAAAGAAACTACCACGATGCACTGGTAACATGCTGCTCATGATCTTTTGATTAAGCTTTTTATCTTCGTAAAGCTCCATCTTTTCGATATTACCAGTTTGATAATTATAGATGGCTTGGTTACGTGCACGCTCATGTTGCGGCGTAGCATCGACAAAGCTTAACTCAACTTTTCCATCATCTTTTTTCGGTAAGTTCAATGTTAGTGTCGAATAATCACGCCCGACCTGACTATTGAAGCCACTCCATGTTTGATTAAGTGCTGTAATGAGCTGAGTATTATCTAATTGAGGCTCTGATTTTTTATCCTTATTACGGTCAGATTGTTTACCTTGTTGCATTCCACGATTTTGAGGAGTGGCACCATGACCCTGTGGTTTAGGTTGTTCAACTCCCATCACTTTGAACATGCCACTACGCCACCAGTCATAAGACCAATATAGACCTGTACACGCGAAAAGAAGATAAAAAACAATGACCCACGTACCTACAACAGCATGTAGATCCCAAATAAAATTTCGGCCTTTCAACTTCGGCTTAACAGCGAGCCATTGACGAGCAGAATGCTTTTTAGGCCAACGTAAATATAACCCACTGAGTACAAAGTAAATTAACATGAGTGCGCATGCACCAGTAATTTGTTTACCAACTTCACCAGCTGTTAAATTACGATGAATTTGCTGTATGAGTAACAACAACTTTCGGCCTTTTACATCTGGCAGAACCTGAGCATTATATGGATTAACCATCATATTGTAGCCACGGCGTTCACCCTCTTTTTCAATATTCACAACAGAAGAAGAGGTGGGGTCCTTGGCAATCGTAATGCTATTAATTTTAATTTCAGGCTGAGTTGTATTGAAATGTTGATATAGCTGAGCAGGAGTTAATTTTGGAGTGTTTTCAGCTTGAACAACATAACTATCAGAATTCACCCATTTTAAAATTTGTTGATCATAAGAATAAATTGCACCTGTTACACCCATAATGGATAAGATGAGGCCAGCAGTAATACCCAGAAACCAATGAATTTGAAATAAAATTTTTTTAAACATGGTCGAAAATGTAAATATGATGGAGATCTTGTAACGAAGTATAGCCGAAGATTGGGGAGATAATATGGATTTTGGAGATAATATTAATTTTCATTATCATTTATTTTTACTTTAATAAAAAAACCTCCATCAGGAGGCTTTTTATAGAATCTAGAATTACAAGGTTTTTGGTTCACCTACAGATTCTTTTAAGTGAGTGCGAATCGTGTTGAACGAGAAGTTCTTAGAATCCATGCGCTTAGGTAGAATATAAGCACCTTGCTGCTCTTGACCTTTTGGATCTTTCACTTTGAAATTAACCAAAATGAAATCAGGTGCGTTGTACCATTCGTAGATATTTTTCCATCCAATAGTACCTACGCCTTCTTGATGGCCCATTTGCTGACGCATAACGATGCCATGAGGCTGTACACCTAAACGAATACCTTTGATTTCCTGTACTGGAAATTCATTCATTTTGCGTTTAACGTACCATTCTAATCCGTATTTACGACCTAGGTAGTAAAGTACTACAGCGACAATAGCAACCCAGCAAAAAACAGTAGAGTAGTTCTTAATAAAAATAAGACCTAATATAGCTAGGGCTAAAACGACACCCATAATTGCCCAAATTTTTGTGCTGATTTTATTAGTGCTGCGCCAGATAAGAAGCTGTGCATTACGTTGTTCAGCTTCTGACACGTCATATGGAACGGGCTGAAGCGTATAAGCGTATAAAGTTTTCGCGGTCATAGTGCAAATAACAAATTGTAAACTGTTTTAAGTTTAGCACTAATTGGCATAAGTCAGGAACGGATATTATGCCAATTTCATACTAATTTCCGACTCAAATTTATAACGATGCAAGCTCGCTGGCATCGTTATCAAGATCATGACTTAGACGTTGTTTTAACATACTAAAACGGTTCAATACACCAAGCATGAGCGAGAGCTGCTGTAAAATAATGAGTGATTTTTGGTCATCTTCATCATTTTGGCTTAAACGTTGACGTATCGTTTGGAGCATATTTTGTGCTGTAAGATCAGGCATTTCGTCTCTTAATAGCGCACCTTGAATATCATCAAGGGCTTGGTCTAATAGTTTAAGGACAGCTTGATCCTGAATGTTTTCTCGATGTGCTCCAAGTGCCGCGATATAACTTAAAAATGTATGGTTTAAACATAAAAATTCAAAAATATCGGATTTACGAGTCGGGTCAAAGTCTGGTTCAGTTGCTAAAGTTGAAATAAGTGAAGCAACTTCAGCATCAGTATTATGTGCAGCTCGACGTACAATTCGGTAATTTAGCGCATGATTACGGCCTTCATGATATTGTTTGACAACTTCGGCTAAATAATTACATTGAGCTTGTAGTGAGCGTCTGATGTTACGAGGCAAACGTCGGAATTTCCAGTCAGGCCAAATAAAGGTCACCCCAAACCAAGCTAAAGCACATCCCATTAAAGTATCTACAAATCGAGGAATGGCAGCAGCCATTGCTGAACCATCTAGATTAAAGTTAATTAATGCCAAAATGGTGATAAAGGCAGTTGCCTGTGCATATTGTTTACTGCGTAATTCAAAAAACAGGACTCCACTTAATATCAACATGAATAGTTGTCCTTCCGTCGAAGGAATTAAGAAGATAATCGCAAGTCCAACAACAATACCCACTAACGTCCCAACAATTCGTAGGCGTAAGCGGCGCTTGGTCGCGTTAAAGTTGGGTTGGCTTACAAATAGAGCTGTAAGCATAATCCAGTAACCATATTCAATATGGGTCATTTGAATAAACACATATCCAATAAACAAAACAATTGAGACACGAATTGCATGGCGGAACAGCACAGATTCAGGAGTTAAGTTTTGTTTTATTCGGATGACGATATCATTCCATCCTTGTAAATCATCATCTTTCAGCTGGTTCTCGGCTTGTTTTACTTTATCAGATTGAATGTGTTGTTCAGTTTCCAAGTTGAGTAACTGGGAATCGATAGACTTTAAATTTTGGTATAAAGCGAAAAGAGCATTTACCCATAAAAGGTCATAATGCTGATCACGACGTAACTTTTCTAAAGAGAGGCGTAGGTTTTCAAAGCTTTGTTTAAACCTTTTATTATGGTTATAAGGTTTACGTTGCAAAATACATTCGTTTAACTCTTGGCAAGCTTTACCTTGAACTGCCAAAATTCGTTGGAATCTAAATAAAATATCACTGTGTTGAAAAATTTTGGCTAATTTTTGATAGTCAATATGGGCTGAGTCAGCACGTTCATGAATATCTTGAGCAACAAAATAATAATGTAAGCTTCGGCGAGTATCTTTTTGTCCACGGTCGCCTTTTAAACGAGTCAGTAAAGCTGTTTTTAAGTCATTAAAAATCGTAATCAACTTACCGTTTTCTAACGACAGCTCGATCATACTTTGCTGATAGCTGGCAGGGGTCATATCTACATCAAACAAATTTGATTTTGCAAAAAGAAAATCGCCTAGGGATGCATAAGACGCAGCCAGTTTGTCTTGTAGTTGTCGAACCGGAAATAATAAAAAGCTAATAGTAGCAATGAGGCCATACCATGCAGCGCCTGCAACTAAAAGGGCAGGTTGGATATACCAATGATCAAAAAGGTGAACACCTAGCATGGTATAGACTGAAACAACTAAACAGCCATAAGAGATGGTTGCGTAACGACGTCCTAATGAACCGAGTAAAATCCAGCCAATACATGATGCAATTAACCCTAAAGCAAAAGCCATTGGGTAGGGGAAAAGTAGTTGTACGGAAGCAGCGGTAACGAAGAACCCAATATAAGTATAAATCAGGTTCATGATTCGCACGGAAAAGCGATCATCAATATCGCTTAAGCCTGCCGCGACTACACCTAAAGTGAGTGGAATGGTTGCTAATTGATAGCCTAAAAAATAAGGCACGAAAGCAGTTCCTGAAAAGGCTATCAGCATTCGTACGTTATACATAAATGTTGTGTTATAAGTCGCTCTTTTTAGGCGTTTAAACCAAGATTTCAAAGGAAGTCCTTGCTGATCAACCTGAGTGATAAAGGATTTGTGTATTTCTACACCAATGTTGCACAAATCATACGATAGACAGTGTAAGCTTGTCTGTATGCAAATGATTGAAAAATGAAATATCGTTATGTCTGAACAAACAGCCCAGCGTCAATACTCTATTGGCTGGATTATGCTGCTCGCTTTGCTTACGGCTTTAGGGCCATTATCCATCGATATGTACTTACCTGCTTTGCCACAAATGGCTCATGATTTTGGGGTAAGTACGCAAATGGTGGCAAATACATTACCAGCTTACTTTTTTGGTTTAGCTGTTGGGCAATTAGTTTATGGTCCTCTAAGTGATCGTATTGGTAGAAAAAAACCACTTTATTTTGGTCTCGCACTTTACGCAGTCGCAAGCTTATTTTGCGTATTGGCGACAAATGAATGGGGCTTGATTGCTGCTCGTATTTTGCAAGCTTTAGGTGGCTGTGTGGGCGTGGTCATGGCTCGTGCAGCAATACGCGATAAATTAGACGTTCAAGGCTCGGCACAAGCTTTTTCAAGCATGATGATTGTAATGGGACTTGCACCAATTTTGGCACCTATGATTGGAGCATGGATTTTAATCTGGTTCCCTTGGCAAGCTATTTTTATTGCCCTTTCAATTGTTGGCGTTATATGTTGGCTGTGTGTACATTTCTTCTTTAAAGAGACCTTGGCAACTGATAAAAGGCTTAAGCTTTCACCATATCAAGTAGTGACCCTCTATGGGGCTATTTTCAAAGATACGAGCTTCCGTTTACCTATGTTTGCAGGGTGTTTAACAGGAGCAGCGCTATTTTGTTATATCAGCTCAGCACCAGCAGTGTTTATGGATCAGTACGGACTTAATCAGCAAGAGTTTGCTTATGTATTTGGACTGAATGCTTTTGGCATTATGTTGATGTCATCTTTAAACAAGCACTTAACAACACGTGTTGAAATCACTAAACGTTTAACAGCTGGTTCAATGGTACAAGTAACAGGAGCAACCATTGTACTGATTGCTGGTTTAATCCCAGCAGCGCCTTTATGGCTTGTAATGTTAGGGCTATTTTTAGCGATTTCAGGGATTGGTTTAACAGGACCAAATGCAATGGCGTTGGCAATGTCCAAACAAGGCGCTCGCGCAGGGACAGCGAGTGCAATCATGGGAAGTATGCAATTCGCTTGTGGCCTGTTAGGTGGTGTATTACTTAATTTCCTTATTTGGTCTGCGTCGCTCAATATGGGCGTGATGATGGTGTTATTTACACTAAGCGGTTTTATTGTCGTATTAAAAGCGACGAAACAGGTAGCAATAAAGCCATTCTCATAGTTTTAAGAGAATGGCCACTTATATATTATTCGTCTAGAAAAACTGCGAAATTTTCAACTGGTTCTCTAGGGGTAATAAAGGTATTTACAATGTGGTTGGGATCAGCATGACCTAACGCAATTGCACATACGAGCTCTTCTTCATCTGATGCACCCAAGATATCTAAAACAACAGGGTGAAAATGGTTCCAAGCTGCTTGTGGGCATGTATCTAAACCACGTGCCTTGGCAGCAACCATCACGTTCTGGATCATCATTGCGATATCCATTTTAGATCCGATTCCCATCGTTTTATTTACAGTAAAGAAAAGGCCGACTGGAGCATCGAACAGTTTGAAATTACGTAACTGCTGTTCCGCCATTTTTTCTTTTTCACCTTTTTTGATTTCAAGTAGACCATAGAGTCCCCAACCATTTTCACGGCGGCGATCAATAAAAGGCGATATCCATTTCTCAGGATAATAGGCAAAGGTTTCTTTATATTTTTCTGCAAGCTCTGGGTTTTTTGAAACTTCAATTTGTGCTGCACAAACACGCTCTACCATTTCATCACGCTTGTTGCCTGTTACCACATAGACTTTCCATGGTTGAGTATTTGTTCCAGAAGGTGCTCGACTTGCAACTTGTAATATATCTTTAATGACTTCTGACTCAATTGGAGTATTTAAAAAAGCGCGGACAGAATGTCGAGAAGTGATGGCTTTATCAACGAGACGAACTTGTTCCTGATTCATGAGTACTCCTACATCTTTTTCTTAAATATTTCATACTTTTTGAAGCTTAATTTCATGCTTTGAAAGTACTTCATTTATAAGCAAAAAATATTAGAAAAGAGATATCCTTACAGGTATGATAATTTAATTAGTCTAGACATATTGTCTGATTAATTATAATTCGAATATGCCACTTTAGATTTAAATAAACAAAATAGTGTGATTTTGTCGGTTATAAAAATAAAAGCATAACAATGAGTGGGTGAAAAATATTCAATTGAAATAAAGGTATAATATGTTTAAAAACAGTACAAAACGGATAGTTTTATATAAAATATGACCATTTTTTATATAAAATTTTAATGAAAAATATACACAAAACTTTAAATTTCTGCATAATACCGACTTTTTTACGCAGGTATGATTTCTCCATACTCACGTTAGGAAATGCTGGCTGCAAACAAAATCCTTTTACAAAAAGGATTTAGATGCAGAAATGGAGAAATACACGAGGTATAGGAGCTTTACATGAGTTTACCACTCATCAACAAGCAGTTCATGAAACAAGGATTGGCGATTACCATTGCAACCATGAAAATGAACGTAACTCAAGCAGCTACTGAGCCACAAAAAATACAACAGCTTAGTACAGGTCTAAACGCACTCTTCTTTGATCATGAAGAAAAGGGCGCAGATAATCGCGTTATGGCGATGGCTCGTTACAGTCTTTGAAATTTATATCCAGTTTAGACATTTGTTCAAAAGTATATGTAAATATGCTTATTGGCTTAAATCCAGATTTTGTAAAACTCGCTTAACTGATGGGAATCATTAGACGAGTTTATTTAGCGGTGGTCATTTGTTAGTTTCCAAGTTTGTAGCTGAGTCGATGCATACTGTTTTTCCGAAAGCGGAAAAGTTCAGTAGCGCAATGATATTCTTTTATCTGAAGGTCGCTTTCTCTCATGCAACCTTCAAAGGCTTAGTGTTGGGCATGATGTTGCTTAAACTTGTGACGGTAATTGCTATTCAATTGACATTAAAATTTTTTTCTTGAATTTACTGAAAAGTCCCGGTTTTTAGGGGCTTTTTTGTTTATTGCAGTATTTTGGCATGTGCTTTTAGCACATTAGCAAGGAACGTAAGCGGACCGAGTATGAATGAACAACTCAATGCCACACTGATGTCGTGGGTAAAATTTTTTAATGACCCTTTATGGGACTTTTTGGTTATTTTCTTGCTAGCTGTAGGTATTTTTTATACGGTCTTAACAGGAGCTGTGCAAATTCGCATGTTCTTGCAAAGTATCCGAGTGATGAAAAGTAGTCGTACAGAAGGGGAAGATGAGCATGGTCTTACACCTTTTCAGGCGTTTGTAACTGGCCTTGCGAGCCGTGTTGGGGTAGGTAATATTGCTGGTGTAGCAATTGCTATCGCAATTGGCGGTCCTGGTGCAGTTTTCTGGATGTGGGTAACAGCTGTTCTTGGTATGAGCTCTGCTTTTATTGAGTCTACGCTTGCTCAGCTATTTAAAGTTAGAGATAGTAAGAGTAAACAGTTCCGTGGTGGACCAGCCTACTATATTACTCAAGGTTTGCGCAGTAAAACCTTTGGTGTGGTCTTCGCACTTGCATTGATCTTTACCTACGGTTTCGTATTTAACTCAGTTCAAATCAACGCGATTGCTAATGCATCTTCACATGCTTGGGGTTGGGATAAAGCTAATCTTATTGCTCATTTAGGTGGCGTTGATCTAGAAATTTCATGGGTTGGTATTGCGCTTGTCGTTATGGTTGCATTGGCAATTTTTGGTGGTATTAAGCGTATCGCTAAATTCGCAGAGATGTTTGTACCTTTAAAAGCAGGTCTTTACCTATCTGTTGCTCTCTATATTGCAATCAGTAACTATGCGATTTTGCCTGATATTTTAAAGCTGATTGTGACTGAAGCTTTCAATTTTAATTCTGCAGCAGGTGGTTTCTTTGGTGCGGCAGTGTCAATGGCAATGATGCAAGGGATTAAGCGTGGCTTGTTCTCTAACGAAGCTGGTATGGGTTCTGCACCAAACGCAGCGGCTGCGTCTGATGTAAAACATCCTGTAAACCAAGGTTTGGTACAAATGCTCGGTGTATTTGTAGATACTTTCATTGTATGTACAAGTACTGCAATCATTATTTTGGTTTCTGGTGTTTACCAAGATGCAGGTTTTGTCGGTGTTGAATTAACTCAACGTGCTTTAGAAACTCAAGTTGGACATTGGGGATCTGATTTCCTTGCTGTTCTATTATTCTTATTCTGTTATTCAGCTGTACTAGGTAACTATGCCTATGCAGAAGGTAATGTACAGTTTATTAATAACAACCCGAAAGTCATGTTCATCTTCCGTATTTTTGTATTGGTGATGGTGTACTTCGGTGCAATTGGTAGTGTTCCACTCGTTTGGTCTATGGCTGACTTGTTTATGGGTATCATGGCAACCATTAACTTGATTGCAATTTTACTGTTAACACCGATGGCACGCACATTGTTGAAAGATTACCGTGAACAATTGAAAAAAGGCATTAAAGAGCCTGAGTTTAAAATTGATAAATATCCGGAATTGAAGAAAAAAGTTGATTCAGATATCTGGTAAGTTACAAAAGGCCTCTTATAAATAAGGGGCCTTTTTCATAAGAGGGATAAATAAAATACTTGAGTCTAAATTTTAAACATGACAAATTAAATAAATTCAATACAGCTTTTAACGAGACTAACAACTAAAATTGCAATCCGAACTTAAACCTCATAGTGCGAAGATAGGCCATGAAACAGCTTAAATTGTGGGTTCTCGGACTCTCTATGGTGTTGGCAGGATGCCAGACCACTACACACTTATCTGCTGCGCTAAAATCACCAACAGCAGAGGCTTATGCTCGCTCTGTTGATCAGCCATTTGCACGAATTAAAAAACAGCAAAAACGTCCTGTGGTTGCGCTCGTATTGGGTAGCGGTGGAGCACGAGGTTATGCTCATATAGGTGTCATTGAGGTTTTGGAACAACATGGTATCCGACCAGATTTTATTGTAGGTACCAGTGCGGGTAGTATTGTTGGAGCACTTTATGCCAGTGGTAAAAGTCCTGCTCAATTACGTGATACTGCTTTAAAAATGAAAGCTGGTGATGTGCGTGATATTAGTATCGGACTAAAAGGTTTTTTTGATGGTAAAAAAGTAGAAAACTACGTTAACCAGCAAGTAAACAATATTCCACTCGAAAAAATGAAAATCCCAATGTATGTGGTTGCAACTGAATTAAAGCATGGCACTAAAACCGTATTTAACTATGGTAATACTGGGCAGGCCGTAAGAGCTTCTGCTTCAATTCCAAGTATGTTTGTACCCACTAAAATTGGTAAATCAGAATATGTAGATGGCGGGTTAGTGAGCCCTGTACCAGTTGAAGTTGCACGAGATTTAGGCGCTGATGTCATTATTGCCGTTGATATTTTAGCTCAGCCGATTTACACAGAAACATCGAATGTCTGGGGACTGTTTAACCAGAATATTAATATTATGCAAGGTCGTTTGGCAGCAGAAGAATTACGATATGCGGATGTTGTTATTCAGCCAGATTTAAGAGAAAAAGCGCATATTTTTGATGTGAAAGGCCGTGAAGCTACCATGAAATCTGGTATCGATGCAGCCAATGCCAAACTTTCCGATATTCAGTTTGCTATTGATGAAAAAATAGCTGAACAGAATATGTCTACTGAAGGGTTAAGTGCGCAAACTCAATAATTTGATGTTAATTATTTGAAAATTAATTAAAAAGCCTGAATAGGGCTTTTTTTTATGGAAATTTAAATCCTTAATTTTTGGAATAAAAATTTTTGTATATTAGGTATATGTTGGATATGCTGAAAACTCTGATGATCAATATAAAATATTGATGTCATTTTTAAAAAATAATTGATTTGTAATGTATTGAGGCTGACTAGATAAATGATACAGCAACAGGTTAAAAATGGGTTTCCAACATTAGATGATGTTCATGCTGCCGCAGAGCGTTTAGAAGGTTTAGTCGTAAAAACTCCTTTTGTTTTCTCAGAAACCATTTCTAAAACCTTAGGGGCTGAGATGTGGCTGAAATTTGAAAACTTACAATTTACAGCTTCTTTTAAGGAACGGGGTGCACTGAATAAACTGTTGTGTTTATCTGACCAAGAAAAACAACATGGTGTTATTGCAGCTTCGGCAGGTAATCATGCGCAAGGTGTAGCGTATCATGCTCAGCGCACAGGCGTGACAGCAACTATTGTAATGCCGAAATCCACACCTAATGTAAAAGTACAACGAGTGCGAGAATATGGGGCGCGAGTCATTTTACATGGACAAGACTTTTCAGAAGCTGCTGCTGAAATGCACCGTGTTGCACAAGAAGAATCTTTAACAATTATTCATCCATTTGACGATGCAGAAATTATTGCAGGTCAGGGAACTATTGCGCTCGAAATGCTTGCAGCTGTTCCTGAACTAGACATTTTAGTTGTGCCAATTGGTGGTGGTGGTCTAATTTCTGGTATTGCGATTGCTGCTAAAGCTATCAATCCCAAAATTAAAGTGATTGGGGTGCAATCGGTTGTATATCCAAGTATGGCGAAACTTCTATGCAATTATCAGCATGCCGTTTCAATGGGCTCTACAGTTGCAGAAGGTATTGCGGTAAAAACTCCGGGTGAGCTTACAACTCAAGTTGCTAAACAATATGTTGATGACATTGTTGTTGTTACTGAAGACATGATTGAAGAGGCAATTGCGCTGTTACTCAATATTGAGAAAACAGTATGTGAAGGGGCCGGTGCGACAGGTATTGCTGCGATTATGTCTCGTCCTGATCTATTTTTAGGTCATAAGCTTGGTGTAGTGCTTTCTGGTGGCAATATTGATACACGCGTTATGGTCTCTGTATTGCAACGTCATTTAACGCGTACAGGGCGTATGGTTCGTATTCGTGTTGAATTACCAGATAACCCAGGTGCTTTAGCCCGTTTAACAGCAATCATTGCTGAGCAAGGCGGCAATATTTATGAATTGCGTCATGAACGCTTTGCAGCGACAAGCCGTGCCAAAGAAAGCGCCGTGAGTGTTGATGTTGAGCTTAAAAGCGCTTCAGATCTAGATTTGCTGATTCAGGCAATGCAGTTGGAAGGTTATATTGTTCGTAAAGAAGAGATTTAATCTCTGATATTGCTGTGTTATAAAAGCCGTATATGGCTCTATCAAGAGTCATATACAAGGTAATTTAAATGGATTAAATTGCCAAAAAGGGATTAATTTACAAAAAAACGATCAAATCCTTCAATGAAACGGGAAAAATTGACAATTCTCTAAACTTTGCCCTTCACAATTTTAAGGTTTAGGTTTTAGTATTCCTTTCATTGTAAATTTGAAGAAATATAAGGATATCCACGCTCAATGTTCAAATCATTCTTTCCATCACCACGGTATTTTTTTATATCTGTAGTTATTTGGCTCGCGCTAAATATGGTGCTCTGGTATACGGGGGGAGATCACTGGGGAGAGTATTTAGGCTTTCCTCATGGTTATGCAGATGCTGAATTGCCTATTGGGGTAAGCCGTTTTTGGTCACCTGCATTTTTATGGTTTTATCTCTGGTTTTTAGTCTCTACTGCTCTTTTTGCTGGCTTTTGGAAAGTTATTTCTAATAATCCATGGCAGCGTTGGTCTATATGGGGTTCGGCATTTATTTTATTTAATATCTGGTTTAGCGTTCAGGTCAGTGTTGCGATTAATGCATGGTATGTACCATTTTGGGATTTAATTCAAAAAATGCTTTCGAGTGGCGGGGGAAATGTTTCGGCACTATATAGTGAGACAATGGTCTTTCTTTATATTGCTATGGTTGCTGTGACTCTTGCTGTAATTAATGCTTTTTTCACAAGCCACTATGTATTCCGTTGGCGTACAGCAATGAATGAATACTACACAGAACATTGGGAACAACTGCGTCATGTTGAAGGTGCTTCGCAGCGTGTGCAAGAAGATACCATGCGCTTTGCAACAATTTTGGAAGATTTAGGGGTAGAGTTAGTAAAAGCAGTTATTACATTGATTGCGTTTTTACCTATTTTATTTCAGCTGTCTAAACATGTTTCCGTTTTACCTATTGTTGGTGAGCTAAATCACTCTTTAGTATGGGCCGCAATAGTGTGGTCAATTTTCGGTACTGTTCTATTAATGGTAGTAGGGATTAAGTTGCCAGGTTTGCAATTTAACAATCAGAAAGTAGAGGCGGCTTATCGTAAAGAGTTGGTCTATGGTGAAGACCATGCTGATCGCGCACAACCTGCTACCTTGCGTGAGTTATTTAGTAATGTACGTAAAAATTATTTCAGACTTTACTTCCATTATGCCTATTTTAATATGACAGCTATTTGGTATGGCCAACTTGATGTTTTATATAACTTGGTTGTCCTTTTCCCATCAATTGCTGCTGGTAAGCTCACATTAGGTTTGATTCAACAAATTGCAAATGTATTTGGGCGTGTACGTGAATCCTTCCAATATTTAATTAGTTCATGGAAAACAATTATTGAATTACTTTCGATTTATAAGCGTTTAAAAGCTTTTGAGTCGATACTACATAAATAAATGAAAACCCGCGAAAGCGGGTTTTTTTATAGGTGTAAAAATTTAATGAGTTGAGTTGTAAAAATTAAGAATAGGACCAACCAATGACTGTTGTGATTTATCTAAGGTGACTTGAATTTCTTTATAGTTAAAAGTGTCCTCATCATCATATTTAGCAATGCCATGCGTTTTATTATTCACTTGTGGAATTTGATAGCTAAAAAAAGCAACTTTTTTGGAAGGATGAACAATATTGATTAGTTTTTTAGGGTCTTTATAACCACCGAATTCATTTTCAAGACTTTCTTTTAACAGCTCAGGAAAATAAAGCGTTGCATTTGGTAGTCCACAGCCAACACAGAATGAAGAATCATAGAGTTCTATTGCTTGTTTTTGATCTGCACTCATTATTAGAGCAAAACCAGTCCCGTTAGCACCTGCATTTGCTTGCACATCTTGCCAGTTTTTTGGAACGAGTACTAAACCTGTTTCAGGTAATGCAAGAAGCTTGAGTTGTTTTGCATGTTGAGCATCGAGTTTAAAATTAAAATGACAGCTTTTAGGTGTACAGGTTTCAAAATCTTTGAGTAAACCATTCTCTGTTGGACTTTGTGCTGTAACACCATAAAATGGCACTGTAACGCCGTTTAAAAACTTTGCTTCTCCTAGAGCGTAGAACTGATTATCTGCTTTGCGGGTTGCAGCAGAGCTATAAAACTTTGGGAAATGAGGCGTAAAGCTTTTTACTTCTGCATAAGCAGTTGAAGTTAGACTGACCAATGCTGTGCATAATAAAAAATTTAATTTTTTCATTTTTAGAAAGTAATCAATTTAAATCTTATATAAATCTAACATATTCTTTTAAACTGTAAGGTAATTCAAAATTGAAAACTGTTTTTAACTTCATAATAAAACAGACCAGCAGAGACATGAAAAAATGAAAAAAATCCTTTCAATTTGCTGTTTATCAGTCATCAGTTCTTATGGTTTTGCTCAAATCATAAACGGTATTTCATTTTCACACCAAGAATGGGAAATCTCTTGTAGCAATACGGGTACATGTAAAGCCGCAGGCTATCAAAATGAAGACAATGGTGATAATCCAGCATCGCTTTTATTGGTGCGTAAAGCAGGGCCAAAACAACCTGTACAAGCTGAATTTGCTTTATCAGACTATGAGCAAAGTTTGCCAGCCAATCAGCTTAAAAATATTCATTTTTATGTAAATGGCAAAGATTTAGGCGCTGTGACTATAGATGGTACCGATTTGCCATTGATGGGGAAATTGAATAACTCACAAGTCAACGCTGTACTACAGCAGTCTAAACAGAAAACTGAAATTGTATTTAAAAATGCTCAACATCAATGGAAAATTTCCGATGCAGGAATGACCGCTGTGCTATTAAAAATGGATGATTTTCAGAAGCGTATTGGGACTGTTGGTGCTTTGGTAAAAAAGGGCAGTGCCAATGAAACTAAAGTACTTATGCCTGAGCCAAAACTGGTTGTTAAACATATTAAAACGACAGCTAAACCTTATTTAACGCTACAACCGAAAAGTAAGCAGTATCAAGCAATACACCGTAGCTTGATGGCAGCTAATCAGAATCCTAAAGAAGACTTTTGTGAAGGAATTTATGGCGGTAATAGTGATGGAGCTGAACCACAAGAAATCGAGCTATATAAACTAACCAATAAGAAAGTTTTGGCGACTACATTGTGTTGGAGAGGGGCTTATAACGAAGGGTATGGGGCATGGGTGCTCGATGAGTCTTTGACTGGTAAAGCAACGTTTGTGACAGAAACAGCTTCTGATTTCGATAGCAGTATTATTAGTAGTGCTCAAAAAGGAAGAGGCATCGGCGATTGTTGGGCAAGTGAAGAATGGGTCTGGGACGGCAAGAGTTTTGTACAGACTAAGGATATGTGGACAGGGATGTGCAAAGGCTTGGCAGCAGGTGGAGTGTGGGAGCTTGATCGCATTGAAGCTATTGTAAAATAATGCATTGAATATATAAGAATAGTCTAAGGAAATAAAATTTTGAATTATAAAATTAATTTAAAAATGGTTGCTTTAGTAGCTGTATTAAGTTGTTCGGCTATATCTGTTTTTGCTGCGCCATTACAAATTCTGGAATTTAAGAAATGGCAGCTGAGTTCAACAGAACAAAGTCAATTGTGTGAACAAATAAAAGATTTATGCCAGCAAGGCGCGCAATGGCGTAGTCTAAAAACTCCAGACCAAAATTTATGGATATTATCGAGCCGTAATGATATCGCACAGTTTAAAGCTACATCTACAGGTTTTAAATTAGTCAGCAAATGGAATATTGTGACAACAGGAAGCGAAGATGGCTTTCATAAACAATATATATTTCCTAAGCTTTTTCCACTTACTCAACAGCGTTATGCAATTGCAATAATTGATCAGTTTTCTGAAATGTACTCAGGAGGCGGTGCAAATATTGAGCGTGCTAGTTTTTATGAGTTACAAGAGTCAGGTAATGAACGTTCCTTTATTAAAAATTATCCATTTAGTTTTAATCGGATGATCAGAGCTTGTTTTTCTGAGCAAGATTACGAAAGTTCTAAAGGAAATTGTCATGATGAAGATAGTCTCAGTCTAGATATTCGTCCGATTAAACCTATGTTGTGGCAATTTCGCTATCGTTATAGTTTAAGCGTATCACCTGCCTCAGATTCAGATGAGAAATCTTATCAGGGCAGTAGAAACTTAAATATTGATTTAAATAAAGCACCAGAACAGCCAAATATTCCAGAAGCATGGAATTATGCGGGAATGGGCTAATTATTAAAGTAGTTGTTAAATTCGAAGAAATAGACGGTTTACAGAGTCATAACAGGTAACACCACTAGCTCTGTGATACAAAGAACAGATTGTTTATTGGAGCTAGACCTATGTCACGTCAAGTTTATGCGATTGCTCGCCGTAAGTTTTCACATTTGAGCCGTTCAGTTTGTATGGCAGTTGCTGTACTGGGTACAACACAAATTGCGATGGCAGGTCCAACAGTTGATCAGTTAAGTGACTGTTTAGTTAAGGCTACAACGGCTTCAGACAAGACCACGGTGCTTCAATGGACATTTACGGCTTTAGCTGCCCATCCTGATTTAAAAGCATTTAGTAATGTAACACCTGAGCAAAAGGATCAGTTAGATCAAAAACTGGCGCAGGTTTTACAACGTGTGATTGTGGAGCAATGTTCTACCCAAACTAAAGCTGTGATTCAGGCTGAAGGTGTGAAGGCAGTTGGGGAGGCTTTCCAGCAGTTAGGCCAAAGTGCTGGTGAAGATATTGTTAAAGATCCCGCAGTTAAACAGCAGTTGCAGGGCACATTGCGCTATATCGATTTAAATAAATTAGTGACGACGTTTTTAACGCCAGAGATTTGGAATAAGTTGGGAATCACAAGATAAAAAATCTTTTTTTCTATTTTAGTAATAAAGCCTGCTATTTAATCAGCAGGCTTTATTTTAATTGGTATGAAGAGATCTATTTAGATCGTAATCTTAGCGCCTAAAACTTTCACAAATTGTGCTAACCAAGCAGGATGTGCAGGCCAAGCTGGAGCCGTCACCAAATGTCCATCTGTAACTGCTTCAGTCACAGCAATATCTGCATATTGTCCACCTGCCAATTTTACTTCGGCAGCACATGCTGGATAAGCTGAGCAGAGGCGACCTTGTAATACATCTGCCGCTGCGAGTAACTGAGCGCCATGGCATACGGCTGCTATCGGTTTTTTCACTCGATCAAACTCACGCACAATTTCGTTAACACGTTCATTCATGCGTAAATACTCTGGTGCTCGGCCACCTGGAATAACTAGACCTACATAGTCTTCGGTATTAATGGCATCAAAATCATAGTTAATCGCAAAGTTGTGGCCACGTTTTTCGCTATAAGTTTGCTCGCCTTCAAAATCATGAATAGCCGTCGCAATATGATCGCCGTTCTTTTTATTTGGGCAAACAGCATGTACGGTATAACCTAAACCAGTTAAGAACTGAAAAGGAACCATAGTTTCATAGTCTTCTGCATAGTCACCGACCAACATTAAAATCTTTTTAGACATGATTTATCTCTCTTTTTAAAATATAAGTGATTTCTATTCTTAATTTAAATTAGCACAGTCACTGAGTAATTTTTTAGGAAAAAAGTGCATTCTTTAGTCGAAGGATGATTCTTAAGTGGTATAAAAAGCCCTTTGATCGTAGCTTTGTTATTTTGCTAATAGAATTAACTAATCAATTTTGATCAAAAGTATGATTTAGGCTGAAGGGGATAAGGCAGTTGGAGAGGCTTTCAGTAGTTAGGTTAAAGTCCAGAGTAATATATTGTTAAAAATCTATCACTTAAGTAATAGTTGCAGGACACATTGTGTTATATGGACTTAAATAAATTAATGATGATGTTTTAGTGCCTGATGTTTTTAGTAAGTTGGAATTGGAAAGTAAAATGATGGTTTGAGATTGTTATAGAATTTTATTATGGTGTAATATTCTTAATAGGCAATTTGTAAATTGTCTAAGTAGCTTTTTTGAAATTATTGAAAATAGGTGTGAAATTGTTAAATAATTTATTAAAACTTAAAGCCTTAAAAGTTTCATATAATGATAAAGATTTATATATTTCTAAAGCTTTCGCTAAAGATATTGCTAAAATTGCTAAGGTAACACGCGCTGATCAGGAAGGTGGTTATCAGCGACATTTAGAAAAAAACCGTCTGAAATCAATATCAACCTATATTAACGATGGGAATGTTATTCCGGGTTCAATTATTCTAAGTTATCAAAATTTAGAAACTTTGGAATATAATCCTCAAAGTCTAGAATTGAAATTGAATGGAGATTTATTTATATTGGATGGGCAACATCGATTATTCGGAGCAGCAGAATCTGATATTGATGTGGAATTGAATATTAATATAATATGCAATTTGACTTCAAAAGAGGAAATTCAATATTTTCTTGATATTAATTCTAATCAAAAGGGAGTTTCAAAGACTCTTCAAAAAGAGCTGGCTAAGTATTTGTTAGTAGATGAATATTCGATAGATGCAATTAGATATGAACTATTTGAAAAATTTTTTAATCAGGATGACTCTGCACTATTTGGACGTTTAACAAAAATCACATCTTCAACAGGGAAGTTAAGTCATGTTCCTTTTGAAAAAGCAATAAATCCTTTATTATCAAATCAAGTGGGATATCTAAGTAAATTTTCTACGATTGATGAAAAATATAGATTACTTAATACATATTTAAATATTTTCTCAGATATATTGAATAATAGTGTTGGAAGCGATCGATTATTATCTACGGCTGCCTTTTTTGAAGCAATTTTTAAAATTTTTGATGATGTCTGTGCATTAAGTATTATTTACTTTAGAAATTTAAAAAAAGAAAGTTTGAATTTGATTTTAGAATGTTTGAATAATTTTGATTTTAGTTCTTATACTGGTACTAACCAAGCTACAATTATAAAACTTTCTGCTGATATGATTGATATGATTAAGGCATATAGTAGTAGACTGCATATAGATGTGAATTTGTTGGACTAAAATATGCTTACAAGTGATGTTATTAGTTTGCATGTTCAGAGAGAAATGCGTAAAAATCTAATTAGTGATTTAATTGTTTCTTTTAATGAGAAAAAAGTTAAATTTAAAGACGCTATAATAGAAGAAAATGAAATTAGTATAAAGCATCAAAATTTAAGTAATTTAAATTTTGATGCTTATATTGATATTGAAGAATTTAATAAAATTGTTAGATCAGAAGTTTCTATTGAGTGGGTTCGTATAAAAGAGCAAATTAATAATATAGAGAATTTATTAAAAACTAAATCACAGCCAGCTTGGATAGTGGTTTCTGTATATTATTGCTGTTTTTTTATGGCTAATTTGATTTCTAAGGTATATGGGAAATCATTAGTTAATTTTTCAGGTGGAAATTTGAAAGAGTTATATAAGAGAAGTAATACTGAATCTATTATCTCTTCAGATCTAAGAAAGGCAATAAGTGAAATTTCTGATGGGAATAATAACGTATATAGTATGTCTTTTATACCAGATAAGGATAATGAGATTGTAAAAGTTCAATTTTTGAAATCTGGAGATCAACCTCATAAATTTACATGGACAAATCTTAAATCAATATTAAATCTAGTGGGACAGGGTAAATGTGGTGTAAAAGCTATTCCAAATATTGCTTTTATGAAGAAAATTTGTGACTCATCTGAGTACCGTTGGCCTCTACCAAGCCAAATAAGAAATGACTGGAATTATAGTTCAACAACATCGTTTACAACGAGTGGTACTCAACAAGCAGAAGATTTTATCCGTTTTTTGAAAAACCCATCAAATATTGAAATGTGGGAAACTCGCATGTGTCATAAGACTCAAGGTAATGAAAAGGATAAGATAGTTAGTATTGCTTATATGTATTTAGTATTAAAAGACGTAATTTTCCAATTAATTGTGCAAAATGATATGGAATTCGACATAAAAAAAAGATTAATAAATACATCAATTGAGGTTAAAAAGAATCGAAATAAAAAGAAAGCCCGCCGTTAAGCGGGTTTTCTTTTGAATTGAGATCAGTTTAACCAATCAATTTCTTCATTAATTCATTCACCTGAGCAGGGTTAGCTTTACCCTTAGAAGCTTTCATGACTTGACCAACAAGACCGTTAAAAGCTTTTTCTTTACCAGACTTGTACTCTTCAACCATTTTTTCATTGGCTGCAAGTACTTCTTTAATGATTGCTTCAATTGCACCTGTGTCGGTTTCTTGCTTTAAGCCTTTTTCCGCAATGATGTCATCGGCAGATTTACCTTCCGATTCCCACATAAAGCCAAAGACTTGTTTAGCAATCTTACCGCTAATGGTGTTGTCAACAATACGTGCAATCATGCCACCTAACTGTTCAGCTGAAACAGGAGAGTCCGCTAAGTCTAGGCCTGCTTTGTTTAATGCGCCTGAGAATTCGCCCATTACCCAGTTTGCTGATACTTTACCTTGCTTCGCACCGCCAGCAGCAGCCACAACAGCTTCATAGAAGTCTGCCATTTCGCGTGAGAGCGTAAGTACATGTGCATCGTACTCAGTTACACCAAAGTCTGCGATAAAGCGTGCACGGCGTGCAGCAGGAAGCTCTGGAAGCGCAGCACGAGCAGCTTCGATCTGTTCATCTGCAATAATTACAGGTAACAAGTCTGGATCTGGGAAGTAGCGGTAGTCATTCGCTTCTTCTTTAGAACGCATAGAGCGCGTTTCCATTTTGTTTGGATCGAACAAACGAGTTTCTTGGTCGATGCTTCCACCGTATTCCAAAATTTCCATTTGGCGTTCAATTTCAACATTGATCGCTTGTTCAATGAAACGGAATGAGTTGAGGTTTTTCAGCTCACAGCGCGTACCAAACGGTTGACCCGGACGACGTAAAGACACGTTACAGTCTGCACGGAATGAACCTTCAGCCATGTTACCGTCGGAAATACCTAACCAACGCACAAGGGTGTGAATTGATTTGATATAGGCCACAGCTTCTTCAACTGAACGCATGTCCGGCTCAGAAACGATTTCAAGTAAAGGTGTGCCAGCACGGTTTAAGTCAATGCCAGACATGCCTTCAAATTGGTCATGAATCGATTTACCAGCATCTTCTTCAAGGTGAGCACGAGTTACGCCAATACGTTTTGTTGTGCCATCTTCAAGTTGAATGTCGATATGACCCAAGCCCACAATTGGGTTATCCATTTGGCTAATTTGGTAGCCTTTTGGCGAGTCTGGGTAGAAGTAGTTTTTACGTGCAAACACAGATGCTTGGTCGATGTATGCATCGATACCCAAACCAAAGCGGATAGCAAGATCAACCACTTTTTCATTCAAAACAGGGAGTACACCCGGCATTGCCAAGTCTACAAGGCTCGCTTGCGTATTTGGGTCTTGACCAAATTCAGTCGATGAACCTGAGAAAATTTTAGAATTGGTTGCAAGCTGAGTGTGAATTTCGATACCAATAACGACTTCCCAACCGTCAATCAATTTCAACTTTTGAGCTTCAGCCATTATGCATTCTCCTCAGCAATTGCCGCACGTTGAGTATGGAAATCGGTGTTTTGTTGGTATTGATGAACAATCGACAACAATTGTGATTCTGACCAGTAGTTACCAATTAATTGTAAGCCGACAGGTAAGCTGTCTTTATCAAAACCAACAGGAGCATTAATTGCTGGTAAGCCTGCTAAGTTCACTGCAAGTGTATAAATATCACCTAAATACATTTCAGTTGGACTTAAGTTCGCACCAATTTTATAAGCAGTTGTTGGTGCAGAAGGAGCAGCAATCACGTCTACATTTTCAAATGCTTTTAAGAAGTCTTGTTGAATTAAACGACGTACTTTTTGAGCTTTCACATAGTAAGCATCGTAATAGCCCGCAGAGAGTGCATAGGTACCAATTAAGATACGGCGCTGAACTTCTGGACCAAAACCTTCTGAACGTGAGCGCTTATAAAGATCCATCAAGTCAGCTGGGTTTTCACAGCGATAGCCATAACGAACGCCATCGTAACGAGATAAGTTAGATGATGCTTCTGCTGGCGCGATGAGGTAATACGTTGGTACATAGGCTTCAGTCATGTTGAGGTCAATCTCAACAAGCGTTGCGCCCATTTCTTCAAGCTTTTTCAATGATTCTTCGACACGCGCTTTTACGTCTGCATCTAATCCTGCAACGTTAAAGTACTGTTTAGGAATACCAATACGTAAGCCTTTTACAGATGTGCCATTTAAGTTCGCAACGTAGTCATCAACTTCTTTTTTAACCGAAGTCGAGTCTTTTGCATCATGACCTGCAATTACATTCATTAGGTAAGCACAGTCTTCAGCAGAGCGTGCCATTGGACCTGCTTGGTCTAAAGATGATGCGTAAGCAATGATACCGAAGCGAGATACACGACCATAGGTTGGTTTTAAGCCTGTTAAGCCACAGAAAGAAGCAGGTTGACGAATTGAGCCACCTGTATCAGTACCTGTTGCAAATGGCGCTAAATCAGCCGCTACAGCCGCAGCAGAACCACCTGATGAACCACCAGGAACGTGGTCAAGCGCCCATGGGTTACTTGTTGCGCCAACATATGAGCTTTCTGAAGTTGAACCCATCGCAAACTCATCCATGTTCACTTTACCTAAAGTGACAAGACCAGCTGCTTTAGTTTTTTCAACAACAGTTGCATCGTAAGGAGAGATGAAGTTGTCTAGTATTTTTGAACCAGCAGTTGTTTTAATGCCTTTAGTACAAAAAATATCTTTGTGTGCCAGAGGAATACCCGTTAGAGCAGTTGCATTACCTGCTTTTAAAGCAGCATCGGCAGCGTCAGCTTCTAAAAGCGCTTGCTCAGGTGTAACCGTCACATAGCTTTTTACCAATGGGTCAATTTTAGCAATACGTTGCAAATAATGTTCAGTCAGTTCGCGAGATGAAAACTTCGCTTGGCTTAAGCCCTCAGCAAGTTCACGAATTGATAAGCGATGTAAATCAGTCATGAGTAAAATTTCTTTACATTCAAAATAGGGAAGATGGGTTAATTGAGTAAAAGTTATTCAATCACGCGAGGAACAAGATACAAACCATCTTGAGTTGCAGGTGCAACTGCTTGGTACTCATCTCGATGATTGCTTTCCGTTACCACATCAGCACGTAAAGGTTGAGGATTGTCAAAAGGACTTTTCAAAGGTTCTACGCCTTCCGTATCAATGCCTTTTAAGGTTTCCATCATGCCTAAAATTTTATTTAGACTTTGAGCATATTCAGCAGATTGCGTATCATTGAGCGACAATCGAGCAAGATTGGCGATTGCTGAAACTGTTTGTGCATTTAAATCTGCTGAATGCTGTGCATCCGATGTAGACATAACATCACCTAATCAGTATTAAAAATTTTCAAAATATCGTGCGTTATAATAAGCGATTGACTTGTTCAAATCATCACATTTAGTTTAAAGTTGCCACCTTGCATCCACATGAAAGTTTAACTGAGAACGAACCGTGATTCTAAAACGACTAATTGGCTTGTTTTCGCCGGATCTAGCCATTGATTTAGGTACAGCAAATACACTTATTTATGCACCAGGCCGCGGCATTATATTAAATGAACCAACAGTTGTGGCAATTCGTCACAGTGGTTCACAAAAAATTGTTGCTGCTGTAGGTCTAGATGCTAAGCAAATGCTGGGCCGTACGCCTGCGAATATTTCTGCAATTCGTCCAATGAAAGACGGTGTAATTGCGGATTTTGAAGTGACTGAAACCATGTTGAATCAGTTTATTGGTAAAGTTCACGAAAAACGTTTGTTCCCACCTGCACCTCGTGTAGTTGTATGTGTACCATGTAAATCAACTTTGGTCGAGCGTCGTGCGATTCGTGAAGCAGTATTTAATGCTGGTGCCCGTGATGTTCGTTTGATTGAAGAACCTATGGCTGCTGCAATTGGCGCAGGTATGCCAGTTGAACAAGCATGTGGTTCTATGGTTGTGGATGTTGGTGGTGGTACAACTGAAATTGCAATTATTTCATTGCAAGGTTGTGTCTATGCTGACTCTTTACGCATCGGTGGCGATGTTTTTGATGAGCAAATCATCAATTATGTTCGTAAAGCTCACGGTTGTGTAATTGGTGAAACTACTGCTGAAATTATTAAAAAAGAAGTAGGTATGGCTGTTTCTGATGGCACAACATTAGAAATTGAAGTACGTGGTCGTAACCTTGCAGAAGGTGTGCCTCGCGCAATTACTGTAACTTCTGACGAAATTACTCAAGCAATCTCTGATCCATTACAAAATATTGTAAGCGCAGTAAAATCTGCACTTGAGCAAACGCCTCCAGAACTTTCTTCTGATATTGCCGAGCGCGGTATTGTGTTGACAGGTGGTGGTGCATTACTTCGTAACCTCGATAAATTATTAGCTCAAGAAACTGGTTTACCAGTTGTGGTTGCTGAAGATCCTCTTACTTGCGTGACCCGTGGTGGTGGTAAGGTATTGGAATTCTTCGACAACCCGAACCATGACATGCTTTTTGTTGGTTAAGTTTAAGGATTAGGCGGTGCAACCGAATATTTTTTCAAGACAGCCGCCATCTTTCCGCTCGTTCATTATTGCGGTCATTACATGTTTGGTTGTGCTGTTTTTTGATTGGCGCATGCCGTATGTAATTCAGCCAGCAAGGGATGTCTTGTACGCTGCATATAACCCAATTTATGCATTGGCTAGTTATCCAGTACTGTCGAGAGAATGGCTGAATCAACAAACAAAATCTGAAGCACAACTGCGTCGTGAAAATACTGCGATGCAGGCTGAGCTTTTACAAGCTCAGGTTCGTTTACAGAAGCTTTCTGAACTGTCAGCTGAAAACACCCGTTTGCGAGGTCTTCTTGATACTCCATTAATTATTGATGGACGTATGGAGATCGCCGAAGTAATTGGGACAGATGCAGACCCATTACGTCATATCATCATTGTTAACCGTGGCTCTATGGACCATCTTAAGGTCGGTCAAACGGTTCTGGATGATAAAGGAATTATGGGACAGATCATTAATGTATATCCGCATAGCTCACGTGTAATGTTGTTATCAGATAAAGAACATTCACTTTCAGTACGTCTTGAGCGCACTGGAATGCGGGCGATTGTTTCTGGTACTGGTGATTTGGGTCGTTTGAAAATGGAATATGTCCCGACGAGTGCGAATATTCAAGTGGGTGATAAAGTGTTTAGCTCAGGTTTGGGTGAACATTTCCCAGCAGGGTACGCAGTGGGTACAGTTGCCAAAATAAGACGCCATAATTCGGGCGAATTTGCAGAAATTGATGTTACACCAGCCGCACAATTAGCAACAGGGCATCATGTAGTCGTACTTTTCTCTGATTCTTTAGCGAAGGAGCAACCATATGCCGATCGCTAAATTGAAACGAGAAAAACGAAACGATCCATTATGGGGAATTATCCTCTCTGTAATTGTCGGCTCCGTGCTCATGGTTTACCCGCTATCCTACGATATTTCAGGTTGGCGCCCATTATTCATGTTAATGATTATGCTATTTTGGGTGGTATGTCAGCCAACATGGTGTGGAGTCTGGTTTGCATTTGGAATGGGAATTTTTACAGACCTTTTGCTTGATGCGCCTTTGGGCCTTAATGCTTTAAGTTTTGTAATTGTGACTTTTCTTACCCGTTTTTTAATTCGCGAGCGCCGTATTTTAACCTTTGGTAATTTATGGACAATTGCAACTCTGGTCATTATTGCTCATTTAGCGTTTATGTGGGTAACGCAGACCATGGGTGGAATTCATTTTTCGATTGCTAGACATTGGCAACCATTGATGACAAGTATCATCACTTGGCCAATCGTCTATTATTGTTTGGCAAAATGGCGCATATAGTTTTAGCATCTAGCTCTCCTCGTCGGAAGGAGCTATTGCAACAACTGGGTTTGGATTTTGAAATCTATAGTCCAGATATTGACGAGTCCGTTCATGAAAATGAGCTGGTTCACCATTATGTTGAACGGTTAGCTAGAGAAAAAGCACAAACTGTATTGAAGCTTTTTCCAGACGCAATCGTTATTGCTGCCGATACAAGTCTTGGGCTTGATGGCCAAATTATTGGTAAGCCTGAATCGAAAAATCATGCTTTTGAAATCTGGAAAAAATTATCTGGACGTTGGCATGATGTGTTTTCTGGGTTATGTATTGCTACGCAACAAAAAATGTTAAGTCAGGTGGTGCAAACACAAGTTGAGTTTCAGCCTCTGACTACGCAAGATATGGAAGATTATTGGGCTACAGGTGAGCCTGTGGGGAAGGCCGGTGGATATGCAATTCAAGGGATTGCTTCTCAATATATTCCCCAAATTCAAGGAAGTTATAGTAATGTGGTAGGACTTCCTTTATACGAATTTGCACAGTTATTAAAAAGAGTAAAGACATAAGAGGTTGTTATCATTCTTAATTGAATAGCATTGTCGATGAACACTAGGCAAAGTTAACAGCTTCTCTGACTCTTTAATAAAAATTTTATAATGCTTTGAGTTTATGTATGTCAGAAGAATTACTTATTAATGTCACGCCTATGGAGTGTCGGGTGGCATTAATCGAAAATGGAACTGTTAATGAGCTGTATGTTGAACGTACAGTCAAACGTGGTCTAGTCGGCAATATTTACAAGGGTAAAGTCGTGCGGGTGCTTCCAGGCATGCAAGCTGCTTTTGTTGATATTGGTTTGTCTCGAACAGCCTTTTTACATATCAATGATATGGTTTGGCCTCGTTCACAGCCTACCCCAAATGTTTTTGAACTCTTACATCCCGGACAAACGCTTACTGTCCAAGTAATGAAAGATATGTTGGGAACAAAAGGCGCCCGTCTGAGTACTGACCTTTCAATCCCTTCACGTTATCTGGTTCTCATGCCATATGGTAATCATATTGGTGTATCTCAGCGTATTGAGTCTGAAGAAGAGCGAGAGCGACTACGTAATATTATCGAAGGTATTCAATCTGAACATAATTTGCCGGGTAGCGTGATTGTACGCACAGCTGCTGAAGGTGTCGATGAGGCAGAAATTGCACAGGATATGTGCTATCTGAGTAAATTATGGGAATACATTCAACGAAAACAAATTGATGTTGCTGTCCCTTCCTTAATTTTTGAAGAGCTTCCATTACCTCAACGTATTATTCGAGATTTGGCTAGCGACGAAACTGCAAAGATTTATGTCGATTCGCGAGAGATTCACGCGAAGCTTCTTGAGTTTGTTGAAGAATTTGTCCCGAATATGCAGAGTCGACTTATTCATTATCCGGGTGAGCGACCACTATTTGATCTTTATAATGTCGAAGAGGATATTCAAAAAGCCTTACAAACCCGCGTAGCTTTGAAGTCAGGCGGCTATTTGATGATCGATCAGACTGAAGCCATGACCACGATTGACGTTAATACGGGTTCATATGTCGGTGGTCGTAGTCTTGAGGACACCGTTTTTAAAACCAATATGGAAGCGACTCAAGTTATCGCGCGTCAACTTAGACTGCGTAATTTGGGTGGTATTCTCATTATTGATTTTATTGACATGCAAGAGGCAATTCACCGTGAAGAGGTGATGCGTCAGTTTGAAAAAATGCTTGAGCGTGATCACGCTAAGACCAAAATTACTCAAGTGTCAGAACTTGGGTTGGTTGAAATGACGCGTAAACGCACACGTGAATCGTTAGAACATTTGCTGTGTGAGTCATGTCCAACCTGTCAAGGACGTGGTTTTGTCAAAACAGCAGAGACAGTGTGTTACGAAATATTTCGTGAGATATTACGATATACCCGTGCATTTGAGTCAACGAGTGGCTTTACTGTTGTTGCTCATCCTTCTGTGATTGACCGATTATTAACAGCAGAAGCGCCAGCAGTGGCAGATTTAGAGCATTTCATCAACCGTGTCATTAAATTTCAGGTCGAAAATTTATATACGCAAGAGCAATACGATATCATTTTAAGTTAAAGTTGTAACAAGATATCGCTTAATCCTTGTTACAACTGAAATTTTACTTTCATTCATGAATTTTAAATACTACTTACATACAGTAGCCGTAGACGTTCTCCCTATTTAACGTCTTAGCAAACAATAAGAGGTATAACCCATGAATGTAAGTGAAAACTTAATTAGCAACGGTCTTAAACATGTTTTAGAAAGCACGCCAGTAAATAGCTGCTATATGTTGAATGACCAAGGTAAAGAAGTACCGATCACAACTGCAATGATTCGTTCAGTATGTCATCAGTTGCTTAACCAGTGCCGCACAATCAAAAAATAAGGGGCTAATTTAAAGCCCCTTAGTTTTCTAACTTGCTGAATGATGTTTCAGCTGCTTCTCTGCAATAATTTCTTCAAACCGTTGAATCTCATCTTCTAAGTGAGTCAAAAGGTTTTGCATTTTTGGCAAGGCATTTCGACAAGCTGTTAATCCAACTTCAAGCTTATCTAAATAACTCGTCATAGTAATGTTTAGAGCTTGTCCATCCATGACAATTGAAGCAGGGTAGAGAGCATCTAATTTCGCGCCATTCCAATAAAGAGGCTCACGTGGTCCTGGTACATTGGAAATGACTAAATTGAACGCCTGACGCTTAGGAAGCATTCCTGACATGATGTTTAAACCTGCCGGACCATAAACAACCGCACTATAGTTTAAAATTTCATTCGCAGTCATGCGGCTAAAGCGTTGCTTTGAATTTTGCATGCTGCGACGAATGATTTCTAGACGTTCTAACGGTTGGTCTTTATGAGTTCCTAAATTTGCCAGAATCATGGTAATTCGGTTACTCATATCAGAATCATCGGTGCGTAATGAAGCTGGCACCATGGCAATAAGCGGTTTTTTAGGTAAGCTATTTTGACTAATCAAATATTCACGTAAAGCACCAGAACATACTGCGAGTACAACATCATTAATTGTTACGCCTAACACTTTTGAAATCTTTCTAAGACGACTCAGTTCAAATGATTGGGCTGCAAAACGACGTGAAGCACTCACTCTTTGGTTCAAAATCGACACTGGTGCCTGAAAAGTAGAAACATAATCAGGATTTTTGCCCATTTCTTTAAATATAGTCTGAGATAGCTCTTGCATGACTTTAGGAGCGATATCGAGTTGAGACTTAATGCCGCCTAAAATACTCTTAATTTTACTTGTGCTTGGAGTTGGTACTTTTAGTCGTTTAGTTCTTTTGCTCTCAACACACCATAAAGGAACAACATGTTTTTCTTCTGGTGTCTTTGAAAGTGATTTCTCAATCAAACGCATCCCTGCAACACCGTCGACCATTGCATGATGGATTTTAAAATACATGGCAAAGCGATTGCCTTCGATTCCTTCAATAATGTCACAAGTCCAAAGAGGTTTTGCACGATCAATTAATGAACTATGTTGCTGTGAAATATAAACCAGAAGTTCACGAATACGGCCAGGATGAGGCAGAGCAATGTGGCGAAAGTGATGATCGATATCGAACTCTTCATCTTCATCCCAAAATAAGCCATTTAAACGGTTATTGAACGGAGGAATAGGAATACTTTTTGAGCGTTTAATATCTTCAACTAAATCATGTACAAAAGTTTCAGGTGCATTTTCAGGAATTTCAAATAAAAATAATCCACCGACATGCATGGGTTGCTGTCTTTTTTCAAGTGACAGAAAAATGAAATCAATTGGGTGTAATGGACGCATAAATCATTGTGCCTCATGCATTTTTCTAAGAAGCCCTTATCTGAGCTCTTATTAGAATTATAGAACCGTAAAATTAAGTATATAGCGTTTAGAGTAGATAAAATATGACTTTGTGTACGGAACATGACATAAAAAAAACCACTGATTTAGCAGTGGTTTTTTGATAACAAATTACTTTTTCATATTACCTGCGTGTAATCCACACTCTTTTTGAGTCGCTTCTTCCCACCACCAGCGTCCTTCACGCTCATGTTGGTTAGGTAATACAGCACGTGTACATGGTTCACAGCCAATAGAAACAAAACCACGTTCGTGAAGAGGGTTATATGGAATTTCCATCATACGGATGTAGCTCCATACTTCAGCACTTGTCCAGTTTGCTAAAGGATTATATTTAATGAGTTGCTTACCTGGACCAGAGAAACCTGCATCAGCTTGTACTACTGGAATTTCTGTACGTGTACCAGGGCTTTGATCTTTACGTTGGCCCGTAATCCAGCCATCTAAAGTCGCAAGTTTTTTACGCAAAGGCTGAACTTTTCGGATACCACAACATTCTTGGTGCCCATCTGTAAAAAAGCTGAATAAACCTTTTTCGTTTACCATGTTTTGAACAGCTTCAGATTCAGGGAAACAAATTTCGATATTGATATTGTAGTGTTTACGGACAGTTTCAATAAATTGATAAGTTTCGGCATGCAGTCGACCAGTGTCAAGACTAAAGACACGGAATGGCTTACCCAAACGTGAAGCAATATCAATTAAGACAACATCTTCTGCTCCCGAAAAAGAAATTGCGATTTCACCTTGCTGGCTTAAGGCAAGCTCTAAAATTTCTCGCGGGCTTTTGGTCGCATATTCGGCTGCAAGAGCATCTACGATATCAATAGTCGGAATAACGGTCATGTGTGTTCCTGGCAAAAGGCTTGGGCGCATTGAGTTATGAAAAATATTCTAATGGATAGTGAATAAAGTGCTTAGCACTTTAATTTCGATCCTTATGAATAAAATTGATTTGATCAATAACAACGCAAAACTGAAAATCTTAGTGGTATGATACAGCAATTTTTAACCAACGTTGGAAGCATTCATGGAAATCGTATGCCTAGATCTTGAAGGGGTTTTAGTTCCTGAAATCTGGATCAATTTCGCAAAAAAAACAGGGATCAAAGAACTCGAGGCAACAACTCGTGATATTCCGGATTATGATGTTTTAATGACTCAGCGTCTTAATATTTTAAAACAACACGGATTAGGCTTAAATGACATTCAAGAAGTTATTGCCGAGATGGGGCCATTACCAGGTGCAAAAGAATTTGTTGAATGGGTGAGCACACATTTCCAACTCGTGATCTTATCAGATACCTTCTATGAATTTGCGCATCCTTTAATGAAGCAATTAGGATGGCCAACAATTTTCTGTCATAAATTAGAGACAGATGAAGAAGGAATGATTACAGCTTATAAATTACGCCAACCTGATCAAAAACGTGAGTCGGTTAAAGCACTACATGGCTTAAATTTCCGTGTAATTGCAGCGGGTGATTCATATAACGATACAACCATGTTGGGTGAAGCTGACCATGGTTTCTTATTTGATGCACCTGCAAACGTGATTGCTGAGTTCCCGCAGTTTCCAGCTATCCACGGATATGATGCCTTGAAAGAAGCAATCCGTTCAGTTTCAAAGCGTAGCATTCCAGCATAATAGATAAATAATAAAAAAGGCGCTTTAAGCGCCTTTTTATATGAATGAGTTTTGAAACTTAGAATTTATAGCCAAGTTTTAAACCATAAGCGATTGCGTTGTTGTCAGAGAACTCCGCAACATATTCATCACCACCAGCTTGTGCGCCAGTTTGAGCCTTAGCATCGCCTAACCAGAAGTATTTTACGCCGCCAGCAATAAACGTTTGTGGGGTAGGACTATATTGAAGACCTAAACCTACGTTCCAGTAACCTTCTGTTGGACCTAGAGTTGTGATTGGGTCACCTGCACCAGAGTCCCAACCTACAGAAACGTTACCAGCCCATTTGTCATTAAGTTTGCGGCCAACACCTGTAGTCACTGTCCATTGGTCATCTGAATAGCTAACTAAATCAAAACCATTTGGACGGTTGACAATCGGGCCTACAACTTTTGATAGTTGTCCAAATTTGTATGGTTGAACAGAGAAATCTTTCCAGTTCACCCAACGTATGTTAGCAAAGGCAACAGTGTCAGCCATGATTCCCGTTTGGAAATCAAAGTTAACTGATTGAGGTGTAGTAATTGTGGTATCTGCTGAGCTATTTTTAATTGCTTCACCAGCTGCAGCTTGTCCTAATAATGAAAGAGCAGGAAGTGTAGGCAAGTTTTCACGAATATTGACATCGTGGTCAATTTCTGAGCGATACGTTAAAGATGCTTTCAATGCAATTTCAGGGATTTGATAAGCGAAACCTGCTAACCAACCTGCACCACCTGTTTCTTTAATATCTGCGTCATAGCCATTGTAGATACTGTAAGCTTGACCACGGAGGTTGATGTTTCCTTTAATTGTTTGATATACACCACCCGCATAGAAGTTCCAATTTTGATTTGGTTGAAAACCAAAAACCATTGCTAGGTTCTGTGTATCAACTTTAACCTTAGTGGCACCTTTACCAAGCAAACCATTCACTTGTGCTAAACCAGCGTCAACCTTTGCAGCAACACCTTGTTTAACACCCGCATCGATAACAGCTTTAGTAGTTGCATCATTATTATAAGCATTTAAAGTGGCAGCAAATTGTGCTTGTCCAGCAGGAGAGGATAAGTCAACACCTTGAGCTTGCAGCGCGGCACCTACACGTTGATTAGCAGTTAATCCATTAAATGTTGTATCAATAGTGCTTGTACGAATAGCATCTAATCTTTCAGGAGCTAAAATTGTATTGGTGCTATCTGATACAAATACATTTTTTCCAGAATATTCAGCATCTGCGCCAAATGGTTGATCGTATAGTATACCAAATGAGAATTTATCATTAAGTTGCAGTTTTAATGCAGCATTTGGGAAATAATAATCATTACCCATGTCGCCAATATCACGGCGCGTTGCACTTGTTCCAGCTTCTTTACCCGCTACATCTGGGTCTAAAACAGAAATACCAGCTTCAAAGTAATTATTAGGCTGCAAAAATGCAGACATTGATTGTCCAGAGCGATCCAATGCTGCTGCAAAAACCCCAGTTGCAGGCAGCGTTGCTAAAATCATTGCAGTGCTCAGATGTTTTAATTTCATTTTAATCTTTCCTTGAACTTCAAGACATTTTTTTAAAAGTAACAGAGTTAAACCGTTTAAACTGTGTTGCCTTCAAAGCTTCTAATTACAACTTATAAAAGCTTTGATAACTCCATGTAACAAAAATAGCATAATTACAATAAGAGTAAATCTGTTATATGAACTGAGGAGTACTCACTTTTTATACAAATAGTGCCAATAATAAATGAAATATGAAGGAATATTTTCGTTGATAAATTATTTTAATTGATTGATATTTATATTTTTAATCTATTAGTAAAGAGGTTTGTTTTAGTGACATTTTTGTCACAAATCCAAGAAAAATGGTCAAAGATTTTTTTGTAAAAATATGAATTAATCGATTATGAAATGAGTAGTAGTTGTCATTTTTAGTTGATAAGTCTAGTTTCTCTACATCTGTATATTATTGATTAACTTTTATATTCTTAATTTTATAAAAAAGTTTACCTTGATTTTTTTACCGTTTGATCTATTTTTTGAACGAATTTAGATTTCTATTTGAAAGTTATGAGCAAGAAAATAACCGAAAATAATAAGCTAAATTCGGCTATTTAATTTTTAGAGCTCAAACACAGCATTAGAGTGGATATAGTTTTTCATCAAATTGCTCAAGCTTAGGAAATTTTAATGGTTCAAGCTGGTCCAAGTGAGAGAGATAAATCTCATAGTCTTTGAGAAGGGTTTCTCGTGCTTCTTGGCTAATATAAGGTACGTGATAAGCAATGAATGGTGGTAAAACTTCAAAACCGGCATATGCCAAAGTACCACGTTGAATCGGTGATAGATAATGCTCTATTGGTCCGTGAATAGAGTTCTCGCCAAACATATGTGTTCTACCACCGAGTGTTAAGCACAACATTGCTTTTTTACCTGCCATGCCGCCGTGGTTATAAAACCGCTTACCCCCATAAAACAAGCCAGAGACGAACACACGATCAATCCAGCCCTTTAAAATTGCTGGAACGGATGTCCAATAAAGTGGGAAATTAAAAATAACTAAATCAGCTTTTTTTACTTTTTCAATTTCTACTTGAATATCTGGAGCTAGAAGTTGATTTTTGCTGGCATTTCTTTGTTCGAGGGCATAGTTAAAATAATCAGGTTGGTTGAGCTCTAGAAAATCCTCTTTGGACGCAACAGGGTTAAATTGCATCGCATATAAATCTGAAACCTCTACTGTGTGCCCCAATTTTTCTAAGGTTTGCTTGGCTGTACTTTTTAGAGCAGCAGTAAAAGACTGTGGTTCTGGATGAGCATGGACAATCAGAATGTTCATAAGGCGACCTGTATTCTTTTCAGAAATTGTGCTGTCTCGTGCAATTCAGCGGATTTTGTTTTGAATAACTATGCATCAATTTAAAAGCATGGCATAGTTCATGAACTGACAGTTTTTACCATTTCGCGCCATTTTATTTTGATCAATGGGTTGCTCATGAATCCAGAATTACCCGGAACTTATATTAATTTAATCGTCGAGACTGTTAAGCGATGGGGTGTCTCTGGCGAGCAACTTTTAGGTGGAAGTGGAATAACCTTAGACCAATTAAAAAAGCCCTACTGGTATGTTGAGTTCAACATCTTAAATGAGCTTATTGAACGTGCCATCGAGTTATGCAAAGAGCCAGCATTAGCTGGGCATTTAGCTTTAAGTATGACGGCTTCATGTTATGGTTCAGTCGGAATGGCCGCCATAGTTTCTCCAAATTTAGGGGAAGCGCTGAAAATTCTTGAACAGTTCATTGGCTCACGTTGTAAGGTTTTTAAACCAGAATTAAAACAAGAAAATAATGATGCATGTTGGTCAATTCATCAGCCTGTCAATGCATTTCAGTTGAGTCCAAATGCCAACATTTTTTTGTTAGTTGGTTTTGTTCAAATTGCAAAAAAATTAACAGGACTTTCTCATTTAGGAAAAGTTGAATTACAAATGCAAGAACCGATAGGTTTTTCCCAAATAAGTCATCAACTGGCTGTCACTTGTTTATTTAATCAAAAGTGTAATCGTTGGATATTTCCAAAAGACTATTTAGCACAGCCTGTATTAACGGCGGACCCAATGCTAGCACCGTTGTTAAATGCACAATGCAAGCGGGATATAGATAAATTAAAATTAAAAAGTGGCTGGAAAGGGCGAGTCAAACAAGTTGCTGAAAAATTGCTTTTGAATGGGGAGATTGAGGCATTGAAAGTTGGGCAAGTGGCTCAAATCATGAATATGTCAGAGCGAACTCTGCAACGCTATTTAGCTCTTGATCAAACTAGTTTTACAGTGTTGGTGGAGTCACTGAAAAAAGAGCATGCCCAGAAACTTTTAACTCAAAATAACATGTCGATTGAAAAAGTGGCTTTAATGCTGGGTTATGCCGAGACTTCTCACTTTACCCGTGCATTTAAGCGGTGGATGGGTGTTACGCCTAAATATTTCCAAACCCAGCATAAAATGGCGGATTCAAATTAAAGGGCCACAAATTTAAATTTATGGCCTTTGATTTATCATTTGAGTTAATTAAGTAGATTGTTCTGGCTTAGATGAGAGTGATTCAATTACTTCAAAATAGCTAGGTGGTGCTGGAACATGGCCTCGGTCTCTCAATAGACGATGCATGTGCGGCAATTTGAAGTAGGGCACCGAAGCCATTAAATGGTGTTCCATGTGGTAATTGACATGAATAGGGGCCACAAAGCTTCTAGCAATCCAACCTGCACGTGTTGTTCGTGTATTGGTTAAAGCGGTACTGCTCGTTTGCATCCCTGCATGTTCGGCCATGGAGCGAATTCTTAAAAATAATGGGAAGGGTGTTAAATAAGCTAGAGGCCATAACCAATAAAACCGTTGTTGACCAAAAGCTTTTAAAACCCCATAGAGTGCTACATTGGTTGCAATGGCTCCACTACTGTTTTTTATAAGACTTTTAGCATAGTCAACGAAGTCTTTATTACTTCGGTCTAGCCAGACTTGATCATTGGCAACCGTCCATTTCATTAAATCAAGATCCATTAACACTCGACCAAAGCTAAACTTTAATCCGGTCATACCTGTTAAGTCGCGTAAGAATTTACGAGTAAGAGATTTTTTGCTTACAGGAAAGCCAGAAACTAAAGAAAGGTCTGGGTCATCTGGAGTAGAGGTTTTTGCATGATGACGAACATGGTGTACGCGATATTTTTGTAGATCATTCCAGATGGGACGGGCGCATAGCCATTCACCGACAAAGTCATTTATTTTTTTATTTTTGAACAAGCTTTTATGCGATGCATCATGCATCAAAATTGCTAGGCATAACTGGCGACCAGCTAATATTGCTAAGGCAAGCATACAAGCAAGTAATTTACCCCAGCTCGGTAAGTAATTCCACATCATAATTAAACTGGCAAATGTTCCGCCAATAACAGCCCATGTACTTGCAACAGCCCAAGCACCATACGCATCTGAGGGTTGTGTGAGTTCCTGTATTTCTTCTCTGCTAAAGAGATCGGTCACACTGACTTGTGCGTTCATTTTTATTCTCCCAAATCAGATTTTAGTATCTATATTTTATATTACTAATATAATCATAAAACTTTAAAAAGTGTAATATTTGTTTGTAAAAAAATAAATCGCCCTTTAATGGGCTAATTCTTTTTCATAAAGTTTCTGCCAAAGTTTTTGTCCAATCGAATCGAGCTGCTGTACATTCTGAGCAAACTGATTACGGGCATGTTCGTTAACAAATGGAGGTGGCAGCAGAGGATCATTCATGAGTAAGGTAATCGTTTCACGTCCTAATAACAAAGCTTGAGTGGCGGCCTCGTTTAAGGATAAATTTTTATAATTCAAAAGCCATTCTTGGATATCTTGACTATACATCTCATAATTTTCTTCAAGTTGCTTTGTATCCCATAAAGAAGGAATAAACGAAACTGTTTTTGAGTCAAATCTTTGAATAATAGAAATTTTGGCTTCATTTTCAAGCCCTGCTAAAACGAGTTCTTCACATGTTTTTTCAAAACTATAAGCTAAATTGTCTGGACGTATATAAATTCCAGTTTCGAGCTCTCTAAAGCCAAATTGATGTAAAGCGTGTTCTCTCTTTTTTAAAGCGGTCCGATCTATACGCCCTAATGTCCCCGTAAATACTGCCAGATAATTCTGTTGCCATTCTTTGGTCTGTTTAATGCCATTTTTACGATTCAAAATGACTTTTGCCCAGTCTTTGGTAGATGGCGAAAGTTGATAGATACCGCGCTCGACACTTTCTATCATACCTTCATTTAATAGCCGAGTCGTAGCAACACGAATACCGTTGTCACTCATATTAAAGAGTTTAGCGGCAATCAATATTTGTTTAATGGTGAGCTGAGGATAAGCTGAGGAAAGAAATAAATCGATAATAAGATGACGTGCATTAATTTTGGTATTTTTCATTCAGATAGAATTTTTGATATGAGTTGCATGTAATAAAAATAATATCATGTTTTTGTAATGTCTTTTTAAGATCATTCCTCGGGTAAATAAGCGTAAAAATCTTTAGCTATAGAATGAGAAATTTTGTAGTTCTTAACCAAGTTCATCTTTTTACGATAGTTAACCTAAGATTGTCATGATGATGTGATACATTATTCCCCTTTAAATAAACCGCCTTTTGCTAAGGGCAATAACCACAAATGCTAGAAATGATCTGATATTGGGCATGAACTAGGCCAAAATTATGGTTTGTACATGATATAAAACAAATTTTTAGACTTTTCTGGTGATTAACTTTTTGAGCAAGTGATGGAAAATTTTGAAGTTATAAAAGCACTGTTTTTAGGCTTTGTCGAAGGCTTAACTGAATTTTTACCAATCTCGAGTACAGGCCATTTAATTTTATTTGGTCATATTATCGATTTCCATTCAGACGGCGGTCGTGTATTTGAGGTCGTAATCCAGTTAGGTGCTATTTTGGCAGTGTGCTGGTTATACCGACAAAAAATTGTTAACTTGATTAAGGGCTTCTTTAGTGGTGATGTGGAATCACGTCATTTTGCTATCAGTGTGCTTATCGCATTCTTCCCAGCAGTTATTATTGGGGTTTTGGCAGTAGACTTTATTAAAAGTGTTTTATTCAGCCCAATTGTGGTGGCGATTGCCTTAATTGTCGGGGCGCTTATTATTTTCTGGGTTGAATCTAGACAATTTGAACATAAGACACTCGATGCAACCAAAATTACTTTTAAACAAGCACTTTTAGTCGGACTTGCTCAATGTGTTGCCATGATTCCAGGAACTTCACGTTCAGGTGCAACAATTGTGGGCGGAATGTTTGCAGGCTTGTCACGTAAAGCAGCTACAGAATTCTCTTTCTTCCTTGCTATGCCAACCATGTTGGGTGCCGCAACTTTTGACTTGGTTAAAAATGCTGATGTACTGACCGCCGATAATATGATTAATATTGGGGTAGGTTTCGTTGCTGCTTTTATTGCCGCATTGTTTGTTGTAAAAGCATTGGTTCTATTTGTAGAGCGTCATACGTTACGTGTATTTGCTTGGTATCGAATTGCACTCGGTGTAATCATTTTGATTGCAGCAATGTTCTTTAATTTATCGGCTTAAATAATCTGATGAAGCGAAAAACCTAGAATGTTCTAGGTTTTTTTATGCCTAAAAATTGATTTGAATTGCCTATTTATACAAAGTAAACGTAAGACTGATGTTTTCATTTTAGGTTCATTGTTATATTGATTATTAGATTACTTCTCACAATAAAACTATGCCGCAAAATCATCTTACAGAACATTTGGTCGATGCATTTTTGCACTTGGCTCCAGCAGAAGGTCTCTATCCTACTTTTATCTCTAACATCACTTTGATGCGTGTAGATCATTCCACACCACCTGTTGCTGTGCTGCAAGAACCCTCAATTGTTTTAGTGATACAGGGATTAAAGCGAGGGTATATTGGTAAAGAAATCTTTCAATTTCAACAAGGGCAGTGCTTATTCATCTCAATTGCAATACCTTTTGATTGCGATACTGTTGTTGAAAATAATGAACCCATGTTGGCGATTGCAATAAAATTTGAACCACAAATGATGGCTGATCTCATTACTAAAATGGATAAACAACAAGTGGTTACTAAAGATGCTCATTCAGAAGATTTAAAATTAAGCTGCGGGCTTAGAGTGATTGACATGAATGCCACCATTTCAGAGGTTGCTCTCAGATTGCTCAATTTACTTCGCTCTAAACAAGATACTTTTATATTAGGTGAGCAAGTTAAAAGAGAATTGGTTTATCGTGTGGTGCAGGCTTCAGGTGGTAATCTAGTCGAGAGTTTATCGGCTATAGCAAGTCGAAATGGCGTGATTTACACCATTTGTGAAATTATTCAGCGTGATTATTATCATAATTTAACGGTTCAAGAGCTAGCGAAACAAGCAGGCATGAGCATCTCGCTTTTTCATCAAACTTTTAAAAAGGTGACGAATTATTCGCCCTTACAGTACATCAAAATTACTCGGCTACATAAGGCTCGTGAGTTGATCATGAACAATAAAATGGGTGTAGCAGAAGCAGCCTATGAAGTGGGGTATGTCAGTGCTTCACAATTTAGCCGAGAATTTAAGCGACTGTTTGGCGTTCCACCCAAGTCCTCAATTATTTAACGTAGATTAGTATTTTGAAATATAAATCAAACATGGAGCATTTTATGACCCTTCCAACAACCATGAAAATTATTGAAATTACGGCTCCTGGTGGACCTGAGGTTCTAAAAGTTCAAGATGCTAGTCTTCCAGTACCTCAAGCAGATGAAGTCTTAATTGAGGTAAAGGCTGCTGGAATTAACCGTCCTGACGTTTTACAGCGTATGGGATTATATCCAATGCCTAACGGTGTTACTCAAATACCAGGACTTGAAGTCGCTGGTGTCGTGGTTGCTGTGGGTGAACAAGTAGATCAATTCAAGGTTGGTGATAAAGTTTGTGCTCTAACAAATGGCGGTGGTTATGCAGAATATTGTGCAGTAACTGCAACTCAAGTATTGCCAATACCTGAAAATTTATCTTTTACACAAGCTGCTGCAATTCCAGAAACATTTTTTACGGTTTGGGCAAACCTATTTGATATTGGCCGTTTAAAGAAAGATGAAACTGCACTGATTCATGGTGGGGCAAGTGGTATTGGAACTACAGCTTTAGCGATTTGCCAAGCTTTAGGAATTAGAACTTTTGCGACCGTTGGTAGTGAAGATAAAGTTGAAGCACTCTCTAGTTTCACCACAGCAATTAACTATAAAACCCAAGATTTTGAGCAAGAAGTTTTGAAACATACTCAAGATCAAGGTGTTGATGTCATTTTGGACATTGTGGGTGGTTCTTATTTCACGAAAAATTTAAATCTATTAAAACGTGATGGCCGATTGGTCATTATTGGTTTTATGGGTGGACGAATCGCAAAAGAATTTGATTTACAAAAACTGATTTTAAAACGTGCCACAATTACGGGTTCAACGATGCGAGCACGTAATAGCCAAGAAAAAGCAGAGATTGCACAATCTTTGCATGAGCATGTATGGCCATTATTGGCTCAAGGTAAATGTTTACCTCAAATCTATAAAACGTATGCTTTTTCAGATGTACAAAGTGCTCACGCATGTATGGAACAAGGTGATCATATTGGAAAGATCGTTTTAGAAATGAATGCGTAACGCTGTAATCATTGAAGTTTGGGCGAACGACAGGTTTGCCTAAACTGAATTTTATAATTCTAGATTCTGCCTATTTCTCTATAAAAATTGCCAAATTCTATTGGCAGATTGCACCAGTTCTATAACTTCACCTATAAATTGAGTAAGAAATAAAAATTGGTTCTTACCTTATTATTTCTTTCCATACTGATGAAAAAGGATAGTAACAATGAATACCGCAAATATTGATGATAAAAATCCTACTCCAGATTTGGCTGAAGATAATGCCTTTTTCCCATCACCTTATTCACTAAGTCAATATACTGCTCCTAAAACCGATTACGATGGCACCACTTATTCAACGCCGTATGCGGGCAATAAAAAAGTTTTAATGATTGCAACTGATGAACGCTATATCCAGATGCAAAACGGTAAGTTCTTTTCAACAGGAAACCATCCTGTAGAAATGCTTTTACCGATGTTTCATTTAGATAATGCAGGCTTTGAAATTGATGTTGCGACACTTTCTGGGAATCCTGCTAAACTTGAAATGTGGGCGATGCCAAAGCAAGAACAAGTTGTATTAGACACCTTCCAGAAATATGCAGATAAATTAAAAAATCCATTAAAGCTAACTGATATTTTAGAAAACGCAGTGGGGGAAAACTCACCATATGCGGCTGTATTCATTCCAGGGGGACATGGCGTATTAGCTAAAATTCCACATAGCCTTGAGGTGAAAAAAGTTCTTAAATGGGCAGTTGAACAAGATAAATTTATTATTACGTTATGCCATGGTCCAGCTTCATTACTTGCTGCGGCAGTAGATGAACAGCCAGAAAACTATATTTTTAAAGGCTATCAAATTTGTGTATTCCCTGATTCATTAGATAAAGGAGCAAATATTGATATTGGTTATATGCCTGGAGCTTTACCTTGGTTAGTGGGTGAAAATCTTGAAAAACTCGGTGTAGAAATTTTAAATAAGGGCATTACAGGTCAATGTCATAGAGACCGTAAATTGCTAACTGGTGATAGTCCGCTTGCTTCTAATAATTTAGGAAAACTTGCAGCTGAAACATTGTTGGCTGAAGTGAAGGATTAAGTAAACAGTTTTTATAGAAATAGGACTTATATTTATTAAGTCCTATTTTTTTATAATAAATAATGTGTTAGGTGTAAATTTGAAAATGATAAGTGATGTAAAATCAGCATAATAAGTAAGAATAGGAGAATATTAAAATGATAAAAATAGAAGATATAAATCTACTTGAGCAAGGGTATAAGTTGGTATTTGATTTAAGGTCATCTTCTTCAATATTAATGGATGAAAATTACATCAAAAATATACAGCAAACTACGTTGGATAAGGGAACAACTATGGGGCTTAAGGGCGACAATGGTTTATATGCAACAGCTGAATGGTGGGAAAATATCAAAAATGGCAATATAGAAACTTATTGTGTGGAAGGAGTAATAGTTGGAATTAATGAGGAAAATCCTTTTATAGAGGGGAATACAATGATTACAATTAAAGTAAATGGAACGAATAAAGAAATTTTTCAAGATATAGTTTTTACAAGTGAAAGAGAAAAAACTATTAGTGAAGAGCTTTACAAAGCTGGAAATGAGATAGTATCCATTTATATTCTTGATAAATTAAAAGAGGAAGATACTTGGAATTGGGTAGTAGAAGAGAAATTGGGTGTTTCTCCATTACTTAATAGAGTTTACATTAAGGATAGAGGTTGAAATTATTTTATATTAATGGGTTTTAGGGGTTTAATATGGATGAGGATGGAATTAATATTGTAGCCTATAATTACGTCGGTTATATTAAATTAAATAAAGATATTATTTTTCCTGCTGATGGTAATGAAAATGATATTATTTATAACCAAAGTGGAGTTAATAGGAGAGTTTTTTCGGGATACGTTAGCTTTCCCGAAGTTGAAAAGAACACTTTATTTTATATGAAAGCTTTTTTACTTACTCTTACTGTAGATATACCTTGTAAGGAAGAAATTCATTCTTTAATTAAAATATTTTCATATTGTGAAAACCACTCTTTATTAATTGAAAAATTATCATTAGGGTTGAAATCTAATTCAAAAGGTTTTGTTTTTAATGGGCTTAAAGAAATAATAGGTGATTTTTACTTGTTAGAAAAAATTGATGACTTGTTTTTCTATGATGGAAGAGAGGAGTCGTACAATATTTTTTTAAAAAATGATAAATAATTTAGATAGTTACAAATTATAAAATAGATAAGGATTAAATAAAATGATAGGGGATTGTGCATTGATTAATCAAGGATATAAATTGATTTTTGATTTAAAAATATGGTTGGAAAAAAATGGGGAAGATGAGATGAGATCTACACATGCTTTAACTCTAGATAGCACTACTAATAGTGGTTTAAGTGGAGTGTATGGTTTATATGGAACAAGTGAGTGGTGGGATAATATTGAAAAAGGTAATGTTGAAACATATATTGTAAGCGGGGTAATAGTTGATTTTAGTAAAGGGAATGTTTTTGTTGATGATAATACAATGATAACTATTGAGTCAGATAATACTGAAGAAGAGATATATGAAGGAGTATTATTTACGAATGAAAATTTGAAGAAAGAGTATAGTCATCTTTATTCTATAGGAAATAAAATAGTTGTTTTTTATATATTAGATGAGTTGAAGGATAAAGATACTTGGAATCCTTTAATTAGAGATAAAATAGGTATTTTACCTATAACAAGTAAGATTTATATCAAAGAGGGAAATTAAATTTTTATTATTGACTCTGTAAATAATTTGGAAAATTATAGTAAATATATAGGCTACAACTAAATTTTTAAGAGAAACTCTAATCAAGAAGATTCAATAAATATAAATAGATGTTTGAATATGGTAGTAAGTATCACTGAATATAAATTTTAAGATTAAGAGCTTCTCATATGAAATTAAAGAAAATTTACTTTTATCTGCTTGAAAGGCATAAGAAAAAGATAGTTTTTTTAATTTTATTTTTTACTTTAGTGAGTGTTTCCATTCAAGTTAAAGTGGGCTTGATTGACTATGGATACTTTTTTGTCATTTTCCTGAGTTGCTATGCTTGTATATATATGTGGGGCAATGGAATATTTGCAGAAACTTTACCAATCACTGAATCGAGTAATAATGGAGAAGTCATAGCGAGGTGGATGATGATTTTTTTAAGTACATTTCTTCATGTTTATTTATTAATTAATCCATTGTTAAATAAATAGTTTTTGTAAATAATGAAGTGTTAATATGAATAAACTAGATTTAAGTGTTAAGGTAGTTCAGGGAGAGAAATTCATTAAAGATAAATCATATCGCCTTTGAAAATTCAGCCTTTATATAGCCTACGGATAATTCCGATTTTTAGTATGCTTATAATAAGCTATTTCTTTATATAATACTGAAAAATAAGGTGATTTTTTTTTGAATATTTGGAGGTAGATTGCCTAACATTATAAAAAACCGTTGTGCTGGAGGCAGCTGGTAATGGGGGATTTGTATAGCTTACTATTTATACCAGTGTTAGTAGCATGCTCTGGTACAGTTGATTTACTTGTTTCGGGTAATACTAATAATGGCATTATATTTCAGCTATCTAAAAGTAATGCCAAAAAGCTTGATAGTGGTTTTCGATTTTATGTGATGGATAATAGCACTGTTCCTGCTGGTACGTTGAAAGAAACAGTATGGGAGATTACGATAAGCAAGGAAATAAGTTGGTTTAATTTTAAAAATGATTATAAATGGACTTATGGAGTTAAACCAAGTGGATTTAAAGAGATTGTAAAACCCAAGCAGCTAAAGTTAAATACTCAATATTATTATTCGATTAATGGTGGGGCAGGCTATCATGGTTCAGGTTGTTTTTATTTAAATGAGAACAAAATGGTTGTAAATATTAAGAGCTGTTGAATCGGGTATTATTCAGAACTCTGGTCTTATAATTTATCATCTATAGGCATCACTGCGCTATGCTTGTGCTTATGGGTTAATATAATGTGGGAACTAACCAGTTCTAAATTTTTATATAAAAAGATGTGAAATGAAAGCATTTTAAAATAAAATTATGAGGTTTTATTGGGATAAAGGAAATAATATGAGGCCTTTTTTAGTATGTTTGATTGTTTTTCTTAGTGGTTGTAGAGCTGTAGAAATTAATAAGAAGTATTATTTTCAGCAAGGTTTTAATGCATCAACTGTTGTAAATCTAACTAATTATGTCTATATAATTAAAGAGTTACAAAAATATGAAAATGTGGATATATATATTCCTTTATTGCTTGTTGCGCAAGATATGAGGAGGATATCAGAAAAAGATTTAACTCTTTATGATAAAAAGAATTTATGTCAAGTTAAATATTTTATAGATAATAGATATTTAAATGATCAAAGAAAGATTCAAAAAGATCTTTTGGAAACTAAAAAATGGCTTTTAAATCTAAATTACTGTGATTAAATTTATATATGAAAGTTTAAAATTGGAACAGTGTCTTAAGAGTATTTTAATATTAAAGGAGCTGTATGAAAAATTATATTATAAATTTATCTGATGACTTTTGTGAATATGCTTGGGAAATTGAGTTGAAGGGATGTCTTAAGGTGGATATACAGATATTTGATAAACTATATACATTTAATTTTTATGATCCTATTAGATTGAAACAAACTATTGAAGATGATTTGAGATCAAATCAATATTTTTTTTATGAAAATATGGTTGTATTGCCAAAAGTAAATTTAAGGAATATTGAAAAATTTATAGAAGGTATAATTAATACTCCTTATCTATTATCTTTTTCTACAAAAATAATTTAATAAAAGGATAAGAGGTAGGAAGTGAAAGATACTTATCTTTTAATATATACAAGATATAAATTCCTAATATTTTCGGTATATACATTAATTTCTGCTTTTGGAATATTTGTACAATATATTAAGGAAGTTTTGTCTATATCTTCTGTTTTAGTTATATTTTCATCAACTTTTTTTTGCTTATATGCTTGGTTTAATGGAACTTTTACTTTCGTGTTCGCTATAGATGTTAATAGTAGTACAGGTGAGGTTTATAGAAGATGGTGTGTAATTCTTTTTAGCTCTTTGTTCTATGTGTATACTTTAATTGATCCTTTTCTATAATCATTACTAGCATATCTATTTGGTAGATTATATGTGCGCCCTGCGGGACTCGAACCCACGTCGGTCGCTTAGGAGGCAACTGCTCTATCCAGTTAAGCTAAGGGCGCATAATTTTATGATTATAAACAAAAAAGCTATTGCGAAGGCAATGGCTTTTTTACGTTTTAGTTATTAAAACTTTTGCCATAGTGGGCAATAAAGATAAAGTTGAATCATTCAACGGTTTCGAACACTTATGACTTGTAGACAAACAGTTTAGAAAGCTAAAAAATCACAAAAAATTCATGTTGATCTTTCTATGATCTGAAGCAAAACACGAAAAGGTTTGAGGCAAGCAATTGGGTAGGTGAAGTTATTCCTAGAAGGTTGTTTGTTAAAAATCAGATTTGGCTATCGTATAATTCAAAAGGGCATAACATGAAAAAAATTGATGAACAGGACTTATCTAGAATTATTGAAATGGCATGGGAAGATCGCACTCCATTTGAAGCAATTGAGCGAGAATATGGCTTAAGTGAAAGCGAAGTGATTCGTTTAATGAGATACAACCTGAAAACCAATAGTTTTAAGCTATGGCGCAAACGTATGGCAGGGCGTAAAACTAAGCATCAGCAATTACGTTCGCCAGAAATTGAACGAGCTTACTGTTCGCGTCAGTATAAATATGCATAACGTCTAGTTTTATTGTCGAAGAGATTTTAATACTTACAACGCGTAATTTTCTAATGATGAATAAAAAAGCCATTGTCGAGACAATGGCTTTTTAAATTTATTTATTCTTCCGGATTCTCAATGGAATCTAGTTTTTTAGGATTTAAATAGTCAAAAAGTACGAGCATTGCCGTAATCCAAATAGGAATCATCATTACTGACTCTTTGAAGCCTTGAGTCCACATAATATAGAGAACCACAGCAATAAACGCTAAAACTAAGTAATTACTAAAAGGTGACCATAACGCTGGAAAAGATGTCTTAATATTCGCGTGCTTAACAAAGCGTCTGTACTTCAAATGTGTAATTGATATCATTGCCCAGTTTAGAACAAGTGCACCAACCACAACGTACATAAGATGTCCAAGAGCATCTTCAGGTACAAAGTAATTCAAAAGAACACAACCAAAGATTAATAAAGCAGAAAGCAGAACAGCGGGAATAGGAACCCCTTGTTTATTGGTTTTTGCAAAAACTTTTGGTGCATTCCCTTGTTGAGCGAGACTGTAGAGCATACGGCTATTTGCAAACATCCCACTGTTATAAACAGATAGAGCAGCAGTTAAAATAATAAAGTTCAGTAAGTGTGCAGCCCAACCAATTCCCATTTGGCTAAAAATCATAACAAATGGGCTTTTGTCGAGACCGCCAAGATCTAATTGGTTCCATGGCACTAATGAAAGTAAGATTGCCAATGAACCGATATAGAAAATCAAGATACGGAAAACGACTTGGTTAATTGCTTTTGGAATGGTTTTTTTCGGATCTTTTGCTTCTGCTGCGGCCATACCAATCAGTTCAATACCACCAAAGGCGAACATCAAGAAAGCCAACATATAGAACAGGCCGCTAAAGCCATTTGGAAAAAATCCACCATGAGACCAAAGGTTACTAAATGAAATGCTTGAACCTACATCTGCTGTAAAGAGCAAATAAAGTCCAAACACAATCATAGAGATAACCGCAGCAACTTTAATAATAGCGAGCCAGAATTCGGACTCACCATAAAATTTGACGTTGGTTAAGTTAATTGCCGTAATCACGACAAAGAAAAATAAGACAGAAGTCCACGCTGGAATATGAGGCCACCAATAATTAATATATTTGGCTACCGCGGTGAGCTCACTCATCGCAACCAGAACATAGAGTATCCAATAGTTCCATCCGGTTAAAAATCCGGGAAATTTCCCCCAATATTTATACGCAAAATGGCTGAACGATCCTGCAACAGGTTCTTCAACAATCATTTCTCCCAAGTGACGCATAATCAAAAACGCGATTAAGCCGCCAATGGCATATCCTAAAATAATGGATGGTCCCGCAGATTGAATCACTTGCGCCGAGCCTAAAAATAATCCGGTACCAATTGCTCCACCCATAGCAATTAATTGGATATGTCGATTTTTTAGTCCTCGTTGCAGTGTAGAAGATTCGTTGGTCAAAGGTCTTCACTCACAATGAATAAGTAAATTATTCTAATAGATGGAGTTATTTTAGCCTAGACTACAAATTAATAAGCTGTGACTGAAAAGTAATATTAAAATATATTTAAAATCATTGGTTTACTTTTAATATTTCAATATGGAGTGAAAAGTGCTCTAAAAAATATAATTTCATATAGACTTTTTTTCTTAGATTTTGCTTAGATTAAGTCATTGCAAGCATATTGCTAAATTCTCAAAATATGCTCGCGTCAATACGATTGATGTATAAAGCAGATCGCTATCTCTTGGCCTTAAAACAATTTAAGATGCAGAGAAGGGTAAACAAGAATGCTTGTTTTGATATAGAAGAACATAATAGTAAGGATAACAGTTGATATGAGCTCAGTACCGCAAATTAAAATTCCAGCAACTTATATGCGTGGTGGAACCAGTAAAGGTGTCTTTTTTAAGCTTGATGATTTGCCAGAAAAAGCCCAAGTTGCAGGACAAGCAAGAGATCAGCTCTTACTACGTGTCATAGGTAGCCCAGACCCCTATGGAAAACAAATTGATGGGATGGGCGGAGCCACTTCAAGTACCAGTAAAACTGTTATTTTGGCTAAAAGCACACAGCCAGATCATGATGTCGACTATTTATTTGGTCAGGTTTCAATTGATCAGGCTTTTGTAGACTGGAGTGGTAACTGCGGTAATTTGACTGCTGCTGTTGGTTCTTTTGCGATTTCAAATGGTTTGGTTGATGCAGACCGTATTCCTGAAAATGGCCTATGCACGGTTCGAATCTGGCAAAAAAATATTCAAAAAACGATTATTGCGCATGTACCTATCACCAATGGTCAAGTTCAAGAAACTGGTGATTTTGAACTTGATGGGGTGACGTTTCCTGCCGCTGAGGTTCAAATTGAGTTTTTAGACCCAGCCGATGATGGCGAAGAAGGCGGCGATATGTTCCCGACAGGAAATATCGTTAATGAATTAGATGTACCTGATATTGGCCGTTTTCAAGCGACTTTTATTAATGCCGGAATTCCAACTATTTTCTTAAATGCAGAAGATTTAGGTTATCAAGGTACTGAATTACAAGATCATATTAATAGTGATGCAACTGTGCTGGCACGTTTTGAAAAAATTCGTGCGTATGGTGCGGTACAGATGGGTTTAATTAAAGATATTTCAGAAGCGGCTGCACGTCAGCACACACCAAAAATTGCTTTTGTTTCTAAACCTAAAAACTACACCGCTTCAAGCGGTAAGAGTGTTTCAGAGAGTGATGTCGATTTACTGGTTCGCGCTTTGTCGATGGGTAAATTACACCATGCGATGATGGGAACAGCAGCGGTTGCGATTGGTACTGCGGCTGCCATTCCGGGAACGTTAGTAAACCTTGCTGCTGGTGGTGGCGAACGTGAAGCGGTACGTTTTGGTCATCCATCTGGAACATTACGTGTTGGTGCTCAAGCGGAACTTATTAACGATCAATGGGTCGTGAAAAAAGCCATTATGAGCCGTAGTGCACGTGTGTTAATGGAAGGCTGGGTACGCGTCCCAGGTGACAGCTTCTAAAAGTCGTTAAGTAAGAAAAAGCCTCTCAATCATGTAGAGGCTTTTTTACAGTTGCCTTCAAAAACTCATCACGCACTTTTCACAGTGAATCGTGTATGATGTAGCGCATGAATGCTTCATTACATTCAATAAAATTTCTCTACTGATTTTATCGAGGCGACTGTGTCATCACTCTCTCAAGTTAATGCGGATGTTTTAAAACAAGCTCAACAACGTATTCAACAAGATTTATTGACGACACTGGCCGCGTTCTCAATTCCAGAGCCTTTAAAAAGTGCAGTACACCATGCAGTCATGCTTGGTGGAAAACGTGTGCGTCCGGCTTTGTGTTATGCCACCGCTTCTTTACAACCAAATCCAAATTTTGCTGCTGCTCGTCGTGCGGCGGTTGCTGTAGAGTTAATTCATTGTTATTCGCTAGCGCACGATGACTTGCCTTGTATGGATAATGATTTACTGCGCCGTGGTCAGCCGACATGTCATGTTGCATTTGGTGAAGATACTGCTTTACTCGCAGGCGATATTTTACAATCAATGGCTTTTGAAGTTTTAGGAAGCCGTTTGTTCGATGAACAAGGGCAGGGTACTGATGCTGCAATTGTATTAAAACAAATTCAAATTTTAGCAACAGCCACCTCTAAAATGGTTTGTGGGCAAGTATTAGACCTACAAGCTGAAGCTAAGCAAATTGCTCAAGACGAACTTGAAAATATTCATCGTAATAAAACTGGTGCGCTTATTCAGGCCGCTATTATGATGGGTGCAGTCACTATCTTTTCTGGAACAGATCAAGCAATTCCCAAATTGCGCCAATATGGGCAGACCATTGGACTGGCTTTTCAAGTATTAGACGATATTCTCGATATTACTTCGAGTACCGAAGCTTTGGGCAAAACTGCTGGTAAAGATGAGCAAGTTCAAAAATCGACATATCCAGCTTTAATGGGACTCGAACAAGCACAGATTTATGCCAAAGAATTGCATGATCAAGCTTTTGAAGCCCTAGCTCATTTTGGTGACAATGCAAAAGAATTAGTTGAGATTTCACAATTCCTTTTAGCACGTACGAATTAATAATATTAAATCAATATTGATGCTTCTATTCATGTGAAATGCATAAAGGAGAAGAGAATGAATGGTGAACAACTCCATCAAAAAGCAATTGAAATTGCAAGTAATCTTCCTTTTAGCCAACACGCTCATCCATTTGGCCCAGAGTATGAAGTTTTTAAGATTTTAGAAAAAATATTCATGCTGACAGCGGAAGTAGCTGGCGTCAAAATGATTAATCTCAAATGTGATCCCTATAAAAGTCAGGAATACCAGGAACTTTATTCATTTATTATTCCGGGTTACCACATGAATAAAAAGCACTGGATTTCCATTACTCCGCATAAAAACTTAACTCGTGATTTACTTCAAGACTTGATTCGCGACTCTTATGACTTGGTCGTAAAAAAGCTACCTTTGAAAGATCAAAAAAGATTAAATAACCAATAATACTCAATATAAAACGGCGACATGATTGTCGCCGTTTTTATTTCAATGACTTATTTCAAGCAATTAAATTAATTATGCTTTCCCATAATGCCACGAATTGTATTTAAAACATCGGCAGGTAAAACTACGGTTTTAGCATTACTTGATTTCGCTAACTCTTGCATCGATTTAATGTATTGTTCACCTAACAGGTAAGCCACAGGTGTTTCTTTGTCACCCACTGCACTTGTCACCATCTCAATCGCTTTTTGCGAAGCTTCAGCCAAAACAACTTGTGCTTCTGCATCACGGCGAGATGCTTCTAAGCGACCGTCAGCCTCCAAAATGGCTGCTTGTTTTTCACCATCTGCTCTCGTTACCGTGGCACGACGTTGACGTTCTGCCGCAGCTTGAGCTTCCATGGCAGCTTGCATTGTTGTAGATGGCTGAATATCTTGAATCTCAACCGTTTTTAAGGTGATGCCCCAATCTGAAATATCATCAGAAATAGCAGCTTTTAACTTAGCTTTAATATGATCGCGTGAAGACAATGCATCATCTAGATCCATTTCACCGACAATAGAACGCAGTGAGGTTTGTACAAGGTTTTGAATTGCCCATGTATAGTTTTCAATACCGTAAACTGCTTTTTCTGGTGTGGTTAAATTAATATATGCCACAGCATTCATGAGTAATACGGCATTGTCACGTGTAATGACTTCTTGCGATGGGATATCTAACACAATGTCTTTCGTGGTAATTTTATAAGCCACATCATCGATGTAGGGGATCACAAAATTAAGTCCCGGATTAAGGGTGGTGTGATATTTACCTAAACGTTGGACAATCCATTTGTAGCCCTGAGGAACAATACGAACCCCTTTAAAAATGGTAATAGCCACAAAAGCCAAAAAGGCTAAAACAATAATAGTACCGACTGGCATGAAAATACCCTCTCTTTATCTTTAATGTTTATGAAGTACCATGGGTTTGAACAATTAAGTCATTACCCGAAATATCAATAACTCTAACACGATCACCTACTTTAACAGGAGTAGTGCTCCGACAATTCCACTCATCGGCTCCTAAAATAGGCATTGGAAAGCGAACAATAATTTGATCATGGTCTAGACCGGTTTGAATCACCATTCCAATTTGACCAATGGTTGCTTCACGGGGTAATCCCGCTTTCGTTTTATCAATTGATAAGGGTTTAATAAATTTGAACCAAAGAATGGTGCATAGCACGGATAGTATTATCCACAATACAATTTGTGTTGTGAGGCTAATATCTGGAAATAACCAATAGAGAATGCACACCATAATGGCGGCAATACCAAACCAGAGTGCGGCAAAGGCAGGTAGAATCAGTTCAGAAAGAATAAGTAAGATACCCAATACAAACCAGTGCCAAGGTTGTACAACAAACTCCATAAATCTGCTCTTTTATATATCTTTATGATGGGTAAAAGTGACTAATATCACTTTTACCACTGTAGCAGATGATAGGAAATGTGGATAGAAAAAAACCACTTCAATTAGAATTTAGAACGTGGCGCGGGCTTAAATGCTGCTGGAGATTTTTTGAAGGTTGCAATCGCACTTTCAATTTGGCGAATTTGAGCTTGAGCAGCTTTTTCACCTTCCAAAATTGCCTGATTACTTGATTTGAGATCAAGTGTACCTAAATGACCTACTTTAGGCTGAATCACAACATTGGCTTGCTTGAGTTCTTCATTAATACTTTGTTGACCCATAATATTAATGGTTTGATCTAGTAATCCCCACATATTGGCTGGGCGATTACCTGCTGGACGCGCTGAAATATCAACGGCAATCACAATATCTGCACCCATATCACGAGCTGTTTTAACAGGAATTGGGCTAACTAATCCGCCATCAATATATTTTTGATTGCCAATTGTGGCTGGCACGAACACATTTGGAATACTGCAAGAGGCGCGTACTGCTTGGCCTGCATTACCTTTAATAAAGTCTGCCTTTTGACCATTATCAAGACGAGTTGCCACAGCCGCAAAACGGATTGGGAATTTCTCAATCGGTTTATTGCCAACATTACGGTTAACGTAGTCTTGTAACTTTTGTCCAAGAATAATGCCTTGACGGTTAAGCGTTAAATCACGGATATCAGACTCTTGTAATTTCAGAGCCAGACTTTGCAATTGATAAGGTGTTTGTCCACTCGCGTAGATACTTCCAACAAAGCTACCAGCGCTGGTACCCGTTACAATTTTAGGCTTAATTCCATGAGACTCTAAAACCTTGATCACACCAATATGTGAAAATCCTTTTGCTCCACCGCCACCTAAAGCAAGCGCAATTACAGGTTCACGGGCTTTAATTGAGGTAGTCGGCGTTGGTGTTTTGCTAAATTTATCACAGCCAAAGAGTGCTAGAGAGATAAATCCAATACTGGCAAATTGAGCAATTTTCATCTTTAAAAATAATCTATGTCGAGATAAATTAAGAAGGGCCATAAGACCAGATTCGCTCAATTTTTGCTAGGTTTTTTTCACTAGATTTTGTAAAGGTTCGGCAAGCCAATTACGATTTTTGGGTGAGATTTTTCCTTCATAACGCTCAAAAATCTTGGTGAGATCTTCATCGTAGTTGCCACTCGGGTCTAAGTGACCTAAGCAGTGAATCGTCTTACGGTCATAATCAAAAGAAAACATCACAATGGGAATATTGGCTTTTGCGGCAATATGGTAAAAACCACTTTTCATTTTTTTTGCTTTTTTACGTGTGCCTTCGGGCGCCATCCCAATCCAGATCTTGTCATATTTTTGAATGGTTGCAACCACTTGTTCAGTAAGTCCATTGGCTGTATCACGTTTAACAGGAATGACTCCAGCCCAGTCTAATGCCCGCTTAAACGGTGGTTTAAAAAGGGCATCTTTACCCAATACTGTAATTTGGATACCTAATCCGAAAATCGCAAGAAAGCCATACCATCCATCAATATTGGAAGTATGAGGGGAAATAATCGCTACTGCTTTTGGAAAATTAGGAACTTCGCCTTCAATTGTCCAACCTTGCGCTAAAAAAAGTTTCTTAAATAGTGCTCGGCTTAAAGCAGTACCACGTTGGGGTACCAAATCAGGTAAATTAGGGAAATGTTGATCCATATTTTTTTAAATTTTAACTTGTCCTCGTTTTATCTTAATCTTTTGAAATATATGCTTCATTGGCAAAATGTAAGAACAACATGACATTTGATGTTATTCCTCATTAAAGAAATAAAAAGTAGGTATATATGTTTCGGCAGCAAAATCTTTATCTTCTGCTATTTTCCTTATATTGGGCACAAGGGCTACCTGTCGGTTTTATGACTCATGCTTTACCTGTTATTTTAAGGGCACAAGGTGTGTCACTCGCTCATATTGGTGGTTTTGGTCTATTAATGTTGCCTTGGTCAATTAAGATCTTTTGGGCGCCGTGGGTTGACCGACATGCACTTTCCCGTTTGGGGCACTATCGTAGTTGGATTTTACCTACGCAGTTTTTGACGGTAGCTGTGCTGTGTATTTTGTCTTTTTTCCCCATTCAAGCTTTAGACCAGCCTCTTTATTTATTTGCCTTTTTTATTTCGCTTCTTTTAATGAACTTAACAGGAGCAACACAAGATATTGCGACCGATGCTTTGGCCGTCAATTTGTTAAAGCATGACCAGCAACATTGGGGAAATACATTTCAGGTGATTGGTTCCCGACTCGGTTTTATTGTAGGTGGAGGTGCCGTACTCTGGTGTTTAGACTGGTTAACATGGCAACCCACTTTCCTGTTATTAGCAGCCTTGGTGTTTTTAAATACTTTACCCGTTTTATCATTTAAAGAACCTAAACATGCAGTTTATTCAGGTCATCAACTTAAACCTAGCCAGCAAAATTTAGTCATAAAGATTAAAGCTTACTTGAGTTATTTCTCCCAAAATAAAGAGCTTCGTTCTTGGTTGGTTGTACTTATTACTTTTAAAGTAGCAGATGGTTTAGCTGGACCATTACTTAAACCTTTAATGGTCGATATGGGGCTAAGTTTTACTCAAATTGGTGTTTATATCACCATGCTTGGTGCAGTAGCAGCACTGGCAGGGGCAGCAATAGCTGGTGGAGTGCTTAAATACTTTTCTAGACCCACTACTTTAATTATTTTTTCAATATTTAAAATCATGAGTTTAGCGGCCTATGCCTATTTAGCTTATGCTTACGAACAGAAAATTCAACTCAATGTCTGGGCGATTTATACAGTCAATGCTTTAGAGGATGCATTCTCGGCAATGTTGTTGGTGGTTATGTTGACCTTAGTCATGCACTACACTCGAAAAGAATATGCAGGTACAGATTTCACCTTTCAGGTTTCAGTCATGGCGACTGTGAGTGGGGGGCTTTATAGCTTGAGTGGTGTGTTTGGAGATGCTTTCGGTTATTTCCATTATTTGATAGCTATTGTCATTATTGGCACTGTTACTTTGCTACCTATTTCTGTCTGGAAACATGCAAAACTACAAGAAAAATAATGTTAACTAAATGAAATAAAGAAATTTAATATCGATTAAGGAGTGATCTAGTCATTATCTACTACCTTTGTCTATGTTTTTAAAAATGTATGTTTTTAGCTATTTAAATGCTCTATTAATTGTGCCATCTTGTTTGGGTAGCAAATGGAAGCTAACTGGAGTAAAAATGGATTTCGTTAACAAGAAAAATCATGTGAATCAATTAAAATGGGTAGAAAAATATTCAAGTAGATTGGATATTAGCCTAAAGTCTAAAAAAGAATAATGAAATAACGATTTAATCATTCTATAAGATAAGAGAGTTGTGTAGGATTCGTTACAACATGAAGTTAAGGTAAAAATCTGTAAGTCAAAGTATGTTTTTTATGTCTTTGGTTATTGGTTTTGGTCTTGCATAACGTTGAAATTGGTTTTGGTTGCGGTAATAAAATTAATGTAACCAAAGTGGAGGAGAGTTGATTTTTTAGCCCCTTAATTTAATGGCGTAAATCAACTTGGCATGGATAGGCAACATAAAATATATTTTTTGGAGTTTTTGATGGATCTATTCCTTAATCGTAAATCTTTCGTTGTTAAAAGTTTAGCTCTTACAGTTACAGCTTTAATGATGAGTGGGGCACATGCTGCAACTTCCGACAAAGCGGAAATTCAACAGCTTCGTAAAGAAGTTGAGGCTTTAAAAGCTTTAATTCAACAACAAAGCCAAGTACAGCAACAACAACAGCAAGTACAGCAACAACAGCAAGTTCAACTCGCTGAAGTGAAAGCACAACCAGTTGCTGCACCAGTTTCACCGTTAGCAGGATTTAAATCTAAAGCTGGCGCTGATGTGAACCTATATGGTTTTGTTCGTGGTGACGCTAACTATATTATTGAAGGTGCGGATAACGACTTCGGTGATGTAAGTAAGTCAGACGGCAAAACGCATGATAAATTACGTGCGACTGCTAAAACGACACGCCTTGGTTTAGATTTTAATACGCCTGTAGGAGACGATAAAGTAGGTGGTAAAATCGAAGTCGATTTTGCTGGCTCAACATCAGACTCAAATGGCTCATTGCGTATTCGTCATGCTTATTTAACATATAACAACTGGTTGTTTGGTCAAACAACTTCAAACTTCCTGTCTAACCATGCACCAGAAATGATCGACTTCTCGACAAACATTGGTGGTGGTACTAAACGTGTTCCGCAAGTACGTTATAACTACAAGTTAGGTCCGACTACGCAACTATTTGTTTCTGCTGAAAAAGGTGATAGCACTACTTCGGTGACAGGCGATAGTATTAAATATAGCCTACCTGCATTAACTGCTAAAATCACTCAAGGCTATGCAGACGGCAGAGGTTCTGCTTCAGCTCGTGCATTAGTTGAAAATTATAAATCACAGCTTGCTGATGATGATAAAATTGGATGGGGTGTTGCTGTAGGTACTGACTTTAAAGTGTCTGATCCTTTAAAACTCTTTGCTGATGCATCATATGTTGTTGGTGATAATAGTTACTTATATGGTAGTAACACTCCTTATGCAGTAGAAGGTAATTCTATTGAGCAGAATAAATTTGTAGCGGTACAAGTGGGTGGAACTTATAAGATTTTACCTAACTTACGTTCTACTCTAGCATATGGTGCTCAATTCGCTGATGACGGTACTGATTTTGCAAGATTAAATGCTTCTGCAAATGAAAAAGTTCAACAAGCATGGCTTAACGTGATTTATACACCAGTTAAACCAATTGATTTGGGTCTAGAGTATGTAAATGGTAAGCGTGATACCTTTGAAGGTAAGTCTTACAAAGATAACCGTGTTGGTTTAATGGCTAAATATAGTTTCTAAGAACAATATTTAGTTAAAAATCAAAAAAGACGAGGTTAAATTTAACCTCGTCTTTTTATTAGAAAAAATTTGAAATAAGTATTTTTTAAGATTTATGTATTAGATCATTTTTTATTTAAGTCATTTTTAAGTTTCAATTTCTACAGTAAAGCATCATAAAAAGATTGTAGTTCCCCCAAGATGCTGAATTTTTTTTCTACCTTAAAAAATAAACAGATTTCACTGTTTATGTTTAATTTCATTATAGCCATTTGGTTAGGTGCAGTTTTAAATATTGGTTTTTATAACAAAGTACATCTTTTAACTCCATATTTTGGAGTAAAAGCTATTCTATTTTTAGCTGCTACAGTGCTTATTGTTGTTGCTGCGTATTATGCACTTTTACAAATTTTAAACTGGAAATGGACAGCCAAACTTTTTGCAATTTTGCTGGTTTTCATTGGTGGTTTTAGCTCTTATTTTGTAAATACGTTAGGTGTAATCATCTCGCCTGATCAGATTCAAAATATGATACAAACAGATGTATCTGAAGTTTCTGATTTAGTTTCATTACGCTTTGGACTTTGGACAGTTTTCTTCGTTGTTTTACCTATTATTTTAATTACTCAAGTAAAGCTTAAAAAAGAAAAAGTATCCCATTTGTTGTTGAAAAAAGTCGGTTCAATTATCGCTTCTTTTGCAATTGTTGGTATTCTGCTTTTTACATATTATGTGGATTTTGCAGCTATTTTTCGTGAACATCGTGATTTAAAAGGCATGATTTCTCCTCAAAACACTATTTCTTCTTTGATGTCTTATTATCATAAAAAGGCACCTAAGAAGAACTTACCGTTAATACATTATGGTCAAGATGCTCATCAGGTTCAGTCAGTACAAAAGAACCTGCCTAAATTAATGGTGCTGGTTGTCGGTGAGACAGCGCGTGCGGAAAGTTTTTCACTCAATGGTTATGCTAAAAATACGAATCCGGAGCTTTCTAAACAAGATATTTTGAATTTTTCTCAAGTAAGTTCATGTGGTACAGCAACAGCTGTTTCAGTTCCATGCATGTTCTCTGGCATGCCACGTGTTGACTATGATGAGCAATTAGCAAGTCATCGTGAAGGATTACTTGATATTGCAAAGCGTGCGGGCTATCAGGTGACTTGGATTGATAACAATTCTGGTTGTAAAGGCGCATGTGATCGTGTTGAGCAATATCAAATTCCAGAAAAGTTAAAGCAAAAATGGTGTAAAGATGGCGAATGTCTTGATGGTATTTTAATTGATAGCTTAAATGAATATTTAGCTACTATTCCTAAAGAAGACACGCGTCCACGTTTAATTGTTTTACATCAAGTCGGCAGTCATGGCCCAGCCTATTACAAGCGTGCACGTGTGGAATATCAAAAGTTTAAACCGACTTGCGATACTAATGCGATACAGGGTTGTTCTCCAACCGAATTAATAAATAGCTATGATAATTCAATCGTATATACAGACCATGTATTAAGTCAGATGATTAATAATTTAAAAGAAGTATCGAAATATCAAACAGGTTTATGGTATTTATCTGATCATGGCGAATCAACTGGCGAACATGGTTTATATTTACATGGTTCACCTTATGCAATTGCACCGACTCAACAAACACATGTACCAATGATTATGTGGTTCTCTGATAACTGGAAACAGCACAATCTTGCGCAAGTGAGTTGTTTAGGCCAACAAACGAAACAAAAGTTAAGTCAGGATAATTTATTCCCAAGTTTGTTAAGTATGCTGGATGTGAAAACTCAGGTCATTAACCCTCAACTGGACATGTTGCACTCATGTGCCCATGTGAATTAAAGCGAGCCTAGAACATGACAAAAATCTTAATGATTGAAGATGATTTTATGATTGCTGAGTCAACAATAACGTTGCTGCAATATCATCAATTTGAGGTGGAGTGGGTCAATAATGGCTTGGATGGTCTGGCTCAATTAGCTAAAAATAAGTTTGATATCATTTTATTAGACTTAGGTTTGCCGATGATGGATGGCATGCAGGTTTTAAAGCAAATCCGTCAAAGAGCTGTCACTCCAGTTTTAATCATTTCGGCACGAGACCAGTTGCAAAACCGCGTGGATGGATTAAACCACGGTGCAGATGATTACTTAATTAAACCATACGAGTTCGATGAGTTACTTGCCCGTATTCATGCGCTATTGCGCCGTACTGGAGTAGAGGCTCAGCTTGCGAATCATGAGCAACTTTTACAAAATGGCGATCTGGTTTTAAATGTTGAACAACATATTGCAACCTTTAAAGGCCAGCGGATTGATTTGTCGAACCGTGAATGGGCGATTCTTATTCCTTTAATGAGCCATCCAAATAAAATCTTTTCTAAGGCAAATCTTGAAGATAAGTTATATGATTTCGATAGTGAAGTGACCAGTAATACGATTGAAGTATATGTGCATCACTTGAGAGCTAAACTTGGAAAAGACTTTATTCGAACTATTCGAGGGTTGGGTTACCGTTTAGGGTAATCCTCGCTTCAATTTTGGAACTTTATAAAAGTGCATTATTCATTAAAGAAACGACTGATTTGGGGCACCTCAATTTTCAGTGTCATCTTAGGTTGTATATTAATTTTTAGTGCCTATAAGGTTGCACTTCAAGAAGTTGATGAAATTTTAGATACTCAAATGCAGTATTTAGCAGAACGAACAGCTGAGTATCCTTTAAGAACAGTAAGTAGTAAGTTTGATTTACATAAAACTTATCATGAAGAAGATTTGTTTTTAGATATTTGGGCTTATAAGGATCAGGCTCATTTATCTCACAGTTTACATCTGTTGGTTGCACCTGTTACACAAGCTGGTTTTTACTCTCATAAAACTAGCCAAGGCGTAGTGCGAACTTATGTTTTGCCTTTAAAAGATTACCAGATTCAGGTCAGTCAACAAGAACGAGTTCGCGAAGCTTTTGCTTGGGAACTTGCGGGAAGTATGTTTATTCCGTATTTAATTATTTTGCCATTTGCGATTTTTGCTTTGGCTGCAATTATTGGTCGAGGCCTAAAGCCGATAGATGACTTTAAAAATGAGCTGAAAGAACGTGATTCGGAAGAGTTAACTCCCATTGAAGTTTCGGACTATCCTCAAGAGTTATTGCCAACTATTGATGAAATGAACCGTTTGTTTGAGCGTATTTCTAAAGCTCAAAATGAGCAAAAACAGTTTATTGCAGATGCTGCTCATGAATTACGAACTCCTGTTACAGCTCTAAATTTACAAACCAAGATTTTAATCAGTCAGTTTCCTGAGCATGAAGCGCTGCAAAACTTGAGTAAAGGATTAGCGCGTATTCAGCATTTGGTTACCCAGCTTTTGGCTTTGGCTAAGCAAGATGTCTCTTTAAGTGTGATTGAACCGACCAGAACTTTTCAACTCAATGATGTTGCTTTAAATTGTGTTGAACAATTGGTTAATTTAGCTATGCAAAAAGATATTGACCTAGGGTTTGTCCGTAACGAACCTATTGAAATGCATAGTGTTGAGCCAACAGTACACTCAATTATTTTTAACTTAATTGATAATGCAATTAAATACACGCCTCATGAAGGAATGATTAACATTTCAGTCTTTACTGCTAAAGATGGCGATGCGTGTATACAAATTGAAGATAGCGGTGCAGGGATTGACCCTGAACATTATGATAAAGTTTTAAAACGTTTTTATCGTGTACACCACCACCTTGAAGTGGGTAGTGGTTTAGGTTTATCAATTGTTGACCGAGCGACTCAGCGTTTAGGTGGAACTTTGACACTAGATCGAAGCTTAGAGCTTGGTGGACTCTCTGTTTTAGTTAAATTGCCTAAAGCTCTACATATTCATGAAGTAAGAACTTGATTTAAACAAGTTCTTGCTTGATTCGTTTTTCAAATTCAAAGCGGTGAATACATACTTTATAAAATAAGATATTCACTGCCCAAACCACCCAGCCTGTCCATAAATTGTGGCTAAGGAAATGGGCGCCACGCATCATTTGTCCCCAGCCCATTAGAAAGCCTAAGATAATGCCAGCGATCAGATAAAAATAGGCACGCTTAGGTTGCTCAAGGCGATAAACAAAAAAGCCTGTCATTAAAATAAAGCCTGCACTTGCGTGGCCGCCTGGAAAACAATGGCCATGCGTAGCGGTAAAGTCCCATACATAACTTAAAGCAGTCGGATGAACCATGTTCCAAGGGCAAGCGTGAGCAGATTGCGATTTTAATAGGCCAACTACACCGCTACCAATCATGCTCACAAAAAACATATAGCCATATTGCCAGCGATAAAGCTTCAATTTTTCTACTTTAAATGACGCAATCCACAGAAATAAAAAGATCACATAAACGGTGGTAATGATTTGTTTTACGATTTCATGGTTAACTCTGACAAGGTACCAATTGTCCCGATTAAAGAAATGACCCGTTGAATCCATCCAAGGCTGGATGAAATACATATCAATTTTCCCACCCACTGGAAATATAAATAAAAGTATAAAAAAACTAAGGGCAAGAAAAATAAGCTGAAGTTGAAAAAATTGTTTTTGTTGGTTCATTGCCATGCAACATCAATTTGAGTGTGAGTTGAAGGCATTACATAAAATAAAACTTAAATTGTTCTTAAACTAAACAAAATTTAATGTTGAAATAAAGTTAAGACTTAAAAAATAATATTGATGATTCATATATATATTATTTATTTGGAATTTTTTTAATTGATTTGGGTAGGCAAGGACTTTAAAACTTAATGATAAGCAGGATATTTTGACCCTGCTTATCAATTGTTGAGTTAGAACATACCTTCTTCAGAGTTTGCAGAAATTTTATGAATAGATAAATCTGCCCCTCTAAACTCATCTTCTTGAGATAAACGAATACCAATAGTTGCTTTAAGTATACCGTAGACAATAAAACCACCAGCGAGCGCAATCGCAATCGCAAGCACTGTACCAATGAGCTGTGAAATAAAAGATACACCGCCTAAACCACCAAGCCATTTTTGACCGAATAGACCTACTGCAATACCACCAAATGCGCCGCATACGCCGTGTAAAGGCCATACACCCAACACATCATCTACTTTGAGCTTGTTTTGGGTGTAGGTGAATAGATACACGAACATTGCACCAGCTGCACCACCAATAACCAGCGCACTGACTGGATGAACAATGTCAGAACCAGCACAGATTGCAACTAAGCCCGCAAGTGGTCCGTTATGTAAGAAACCAGGGTCATTTTTCCCAATCGCATTTGCTGTAATTGTTCCGCCGACCATAGCCATGAGTGAGTTAATGGCAACCAGACCTGAAATTGCATCAACACGTTGCGCACTCATCACGTTAAAGCCAAACCAACCTACAATTAAAATCCATGAACCGAGCGCTAAAAATGGAATAGAAGATGGCGGATGAGCACTTACACGACCATCCTTCTTATAACGACCAGAACGGGCACCTAATAAAATCACGGCAGCAAGTGCAATCCAACCACCCATAGCATGTACCACGACCGAACCTGCAAAGTCGTGAAAGGCTGCACCAAAAGTTACTTCTAACCATTTTTGCAGACCGTAGTTACCATTCCAGACCATACCTTCGAAAAATGGATAAACCAGTGCAACTAAAGCGAGTGTCGCAATTGCTTGTGAACGCATTTTTGCACGTTCAGCAATACCACCCGAAATAATGGCAGGAATAGCCGCAGCAAAAGTGAGTAAAAAGAAGCAACGCATGAGATTGTAGCCATGATCACTTGCGAGGCTTGTGCCATCATGGAAGAAGTGCTGACCATAAGAAATGTAGTAGCCAACAAAGAAATATGCGATTGCAGAGAGGGCAAAGTCAGTCAGAATTTTACTAAGTGCGTTCACCTGATTTTTATGGCGAACCGTACCAAGTTCCAAGAATGCAAAACCTGCGTGCATGGCAAGAACCAAAACAGCACCAAGTAATAAGAAAAATAGATCTACATTTTGCATAGCATGCTCGAAAAAAGTGCTAAATTCCATTTTGGAACAAATCTGGGTCTGTAAATTGCACCAAAATAGATTTAAGGAATCTAAAAACTTAAGTTTGTCGAAACAAACTCAATTGCATAAAAATGAATATGCAATAAGCGCACCAATTTAGATTGGATAATGGGGTTTTGACGACAAATGGTGCGTTGATTTGGTCAAGATAGGGCAGTAATGGCGCTTTTTATGTTAAAAATCATCTAATACGTTTATAAATTGACCTAAAAAAGTTCGTTATCAAATTCCTAAAAATTATTCGTAATCATTTAATGATTTGACCAAACCTCTTGGGCAACTTCAATAAATGCTTTCACAGCGGGACTCATGTGCTTTTTATTTTTGACTGCGAGTCCAATAGAACGTTTAAGGTTCGGTTTAAAAGGGCGTTTAACTACATTTGGATAGAGTGAGAGTAACTCTTTAGTAATTACCATATCAGACACAATGGAAACACCTAACTGGTTGTGGACCATGCTGACGATACTCAGAATTTGTGATACATAAAATTTGATGTCTGGTTTCACATTAAAGTTTTTTAAAATTAATTCGACCTGATGTCTACTGCCTGCCATTGTCATGATAAAAGGGCAGTTTTCTAGCTGTGCTGGATCAATATAGAGTTGTTGCGCCAGTGGGTAACCATTCGGAATTAGGGCAACAAAACGGTCTTCGATTAAAGGGAAAGTATCGAACCGCTCATCTGGCATAATCAAAAAACCGACTTCTATACGCCGTTCCAATAACCATTGAGCTACTTCTTTATCCTCACCTTCATCAATATAAATTTCGATTTTAGGATAGCGCTGCCGAAAGCTTTCTAAAATTTCAGGCAATAGATAAATGGATGATGAAGCCCCAAAAGATCCGATATGTAATGTGCCTTCATTTAAACCATGTATCGCAGCCACTTCTTTTTCTAATGTATTGGAAATACTCAATAGCTCTTTTACATGAGTGAGTAACTGCTGACCTGTTGTAGTCAGCTCAATATCACTTTGAGTTCTTGAAATGAGGTTAATACCCCATTGTTGTTCTAATGACTTAAGCGCATGAGAAACTGCCGACTGTGAAATTCCCAGCTTTTCTGCTGTAGCAGTAAAGCTTTTTAGTTCAGCAATAAGTGCGAAAATTTCAAGCTGGGTAAATGTCATGTTGTATTTGTTATGAGTAAAAACTCATTTTATCATGAGTTTTCATTATCTTTAATATATGAGTAAGCCAAAGGAATTGCCAAAAAATAGCAAGCCCTTCAACCAAACTCGAGTAAAGAAATGAATAGCATTGTTTTATCTCTTTTTCCCTTAGTTGCATTAATTGCATCGGGATACCTGTTTAAAAAATATCGTTTTTTTAGCGATGAGTTTTGGGCTGGGGCAGAGAAGCTCAATTACTATATTTTATTTCCCGCTTTGCTTTTTAGTACGCTATCGACTGCGAAAATTGACTTACAAAGTTTGACTACAGCCATTATTGCCATGTTGATTGTGGTTTTGGCAGTCACCATTTTCTTGTACCTACTTCGCGTGTTTTGGCACATACCACCTGCACGTTTTGGAGTGCATGTACAAAGTATGGTTCGCTTTAATACTTATATTGGTTTGGCGTTAGTGACTTCGCTTTTTAAAAGTGAAGGAATGGCAATACTGGCAATTTTATTGGCGCTTTGCATTCCGCTTGTGAACGTTATTTCGGTGCTTGCTCTAACCTCTAAAGAACACATGGCAATTAAACCTGTTTTGATTGCACTCCTTAAAAACCCGTTAATTGCATCGTGTGTGGTGGGAGCGGCAGTCAATGCACTTCACATCCCGATTTGGGAAGGCTTTTCTAGCTTTATTAAGCTTTTTTCAGCATCAAGTTTGCCACTGGGGTTGTTATGCGTAGGTGCTGCTTTACAGTTTATGCAAATTAAAAAAGATATTGTCGTGTTGGCGGCAGACACTTTTGCACGACTTTTAGCAGTGCCTGCTTTGGCTTATATGGTTTGTACTTGGTTTGGTTTACCAAGTTTGCAAACACAAATTTTAGTCATTTTCTTTGCGCTACCGACTGCTTCTGCTTCATACATTTTAACCAAAGTTTTGGGTGGCGACAGCCAACTCATGGCAGCAGTAATCAGCTTTCAAACCCTATGTGCAGCTGTGACGTTGCCAGTGATGATTTGGTGGATTTCTTAAGATATAAACCTTTAGGTAAGACACGTTCTATTTTCTAAACATTAATAGGCTGATTCTTATTTAAAGAATGCTTTGCTACCTTCCTCATCTAATTATTGCTAAACTTTTTTCTTTTTCAGGTGGATGAGTATGTCCTTTGATCTCAAAGTGAGCTTGCAGCAAAGGTCTGAACCGTCTGCACAGCAGAAAAAACTTAATCGCCTGATTGATAAAATAGAACAGCAAAAAGTTAGCCTTAGCACATGGCAAAATGCGCAAGCTGAGATTCAACAGCACATACGGCAAAAACTGATGCCCGTGTATAGCGATTTGCATGAAGTCTTATTTCAGCAGTTGGATCAACTTTGGAATATGTTGCATAGCCACGAGTTTTCCAAAGCGGATATGCAACAACTTGATGAAAAAATTGCCCAGCTTTCACACATGTTGAAGCGCTCCAAAATGCTTTCTGCTGAACAGTTGGAGTTGGTGAAGCAGATCGATACCTTTTATCAGCAACATGCGGGGGAATCGGCAAAAAAGACTAAAAAAGCTCATTCAATAAAATTTGAATATGATGAAAGTACTGAGCAAAGTGCAGAATTTGATGAAGACTTTGAACAGTATGCGGCTGAGCAACAACAAGCGCGAGAACAAGCCAAACAGCAAAGGCAGCAACAGAAATGTGAACAAGCTGAGCAAATGGCAGCGCAGTCACTCAAAACAGTTTATTTAAAAATTGCTGCGATGATTCACCCAGACCGTGAACAAGATGAAACCAAAAAAGAAGAAAAAACTGAGTTGTTCCAACAAGCAAGTCAGGCCTATGAAAAGCAGGATTTGTTTTATTTACTCAAACTTCAGTTACAGCTTGAACAGAATAAAGGAGTAGGGGCTAAAGAATTATCTGCTGAGCAATTGCGGTTTTACAAACTTGCTTTGGATGCACAAAGCCAGCAGCTTGAAAGCCAACTTGCTGAGATTTTGGATTCTTTTCAGTTAGCCAAGAATGTGAAAGCGGAGCATGTACATATTAGTGATGTTTATAAAGCTATAGATGCTGATTGTGCTGAGTTGAAGCAGCAGGTGAAGTGGGAAAAGGAACGCTTAAAGCATATGAAAAAAGTGAGTGGGGTGGAGATGTTGTTGGAGCATGGGGTGTTATAATTTTTAAAAGCATATATCCCCCTAACTTTAAAAGTAAAGGGGGAATACAATTAAGAAAATCTAATTTTGGGAAGTGCACATGAAAGCCAAAATACAGTTTCTCCTATACCAAACCACTCAATGTTCGTGGGATCATTTCTTATAATTTCAAAAGTCTTATGACTACTTTCAGTATTTAGAAAATTAATAACGTGATCTAGAGTTTTCTCACTACTTCCTTCTAAGAATATACAATTTTTTTCTTTCAATTGTCTATGAATTTTACAATTAGCGTGTTCATCAAACTCACAATCTTTAATAATTTTCTTATCTTTAAGGAAATTATAAACTTGATTCCAATATTTACCTTTAGGCGTACTTCCTCCAAGGTGAGTATAGAATTTTTTTGTAAAACCTAGCTTTATATCTATATAGGAATAAAAATTGATAGTTGATTCCGCATCCAAGTTTCTTAAGATTTTTAATCTTTCAAAAGGGATATAAGGTGTGTTTTCTAGGAGTTTTTCAGGGATTAAATTTTCAGCTTCACGGCAATTAGTATTTGAAAAAAAAGCTAACCATGAATCACTTTCTACTAAAACTTTACATTTTTTAGCATTATCACTAATTTCACAATTAGGAGAAAATTTATCACTATCTTTAAAACAAAAAATAAACTCTTGCTTTTTATTTAGTTGGTTTCTTAACTCCTCTGTAATTGTATCTCCACCACCACCTTGGAAATGGTTGGATATCTTTAATGAAGGAAAGTTTTTCCTATTTTTGATTCGAAAGTGTTCTGCTGCATAATTTAAAAAATAAGAATCATTAAGATTTTCTGCCAGTATTAAAATTCCTTTTGAAAGAAAACCAGGTTTAATTTCATTTATATTTATAATCCATCTCTTATCAATATTACTTATGTTATAAGTATTCGCAGTAATAATAATCTTATAGGGAATGCTATTGTAAAATGATTGATTGGTTGCATAATTATTAAGAGCGAATGAAGCAGCTTCTCTAGCTGGCTTTGAAAAGTCACTACACTCGGAGAATTTTTTTAATAAACTTCTACTACCACTTATAATAAAATAACCTTCACTAAAACCATCTAATAAATACCCTAAATTTTTCAAATTTTCACAGTTTTCCAAATCTAGTTTGTCTAGAGAATCATCTAAATGAATATACACGAATCAAGTCTCAAAATTAATAAATTATAAAGTTAGCTAAAGAAACCAAATGGCCAATTTTCTAATATTCCTTCCTCATTAAAATTAGAATGAATAATATTTGTTTGACCAGATTCATTGTCAAAAATTAATATTTGAACATCTTCAGTATCTAAATTCCCTTCTTCAATTAATTCTCCAAGTCTATTTATTAAGTGGGGACTATGAGTTTCATAAATAAAATGATATGTTCTATCTAAATATTTTAGTTGATTAATAATATCAACTGTTATATCAGCAATTTTAGCTTGATAAGCAGGATGTAAATGGAGCTCAGGTTGTTCCACAACTAAGCAGCCTTGATCTTCACTTTTATTATTATAAACAGCACTCCACAACTGTAAAATAACAGGTAAAAGTTGGGAGTAACCAACACCTAGATCTGCAAGATTAATAGTTTCCCTTGTATCTTTATTCATAATTAAATGTAGGGAAATATGCCCAGTGCTATCTTCTGTTGAGAATTCTAAATCAAAATGTTTGTTAATTAGCTCTTTTAGTTTCTCATGTTTATGGTTTTCTAGAAGAAACATAGCAATATTTGATCCTTTAGAGTCGACCTCATCTATCGCTAATTCTTGTTTTCTATAGTAACGTTGTGCCGTTGCTCTAAGTGGTTCAAGATATCTTACTTGTGAAAAAAAAGATGATATTGAGTTATTATAAAAATCTAGAATTCTTTCAATATTTGAAATTATATATATTTCTTTTAAGTCATGGATTCTTTCTTCAATAACACCTAATTTTTGAAAAGCTTTGATATCATAGTTATTTAACAAAGATTCATGAAGTAAATCAATTACCTTGTCAATATCCTTCTTATTAATTTCCTTTTTAAAATTCTTTTCTATAAGAATAGGAAATAAAAAATTATTATTTTTAATAAAAAAATCAATATATTGATGTAATTTTTTTTGGGATGTTACTGAATTATCTTGTTTTAAATCTATTTTTATATTTGGTAAAATTTGTCTTTGTTCTATTTTATAAAAATCATCAATCTCTAACTCATATGTATGATCGTTTATAGTTGCATAAATTTTATTGGATTTAGGTTTAATTATAAATTCTATATAATCGTTTAAAAGTAAAATGTTTACAGTATATTGAGGGTCTTTTGAGTTTATATCAAGGAGATTAATAGAGATTGAGGTTTTAATTTTTGTATCATCAGCATCATTAAAAATATTTTTTTGAATTCCTCTCGATATTAATCTAGTTGAACTAAAAATATTGATATAATCATATTTAGACATTTCTATATTAAAAGAAAATTTTATTCCCTCCTCGGTACTTTTTTTATGTATTGATGTATTAAAATCACCGAAATCAACTAGCCGACCATACCATAATATAGGTGATTTTTTTTGCGATTCACAACTCTGGCGCAGTAGAGGAAATGATCTTGCAAATGTACTTTTGCCAACACTATTACGCCCAACTAATATTGTTAAAGGTTTTAAGTTGATAAAGCCTGTATCTTTTAAACTTCTTAAATTTTGTATTCTTATTGAATCTAACTTACTCATAAAAAATCTCCTTATGGAAATGGGGATTTTATCGTGTTTTTTTACTTAATAACAACACATCTAATACTAAAGCGCAGCGATCTACTCCATATTTACTTTAACTTTCTCTAACAGAGCAGCAAGCTCCGCTTTTTGACCCTCAACAACCGCTGCTGGTACTTTAGATATAAAGCCTTCATTTGCAAGTTTGCCCGCGATTTGGTCGGTAGCTTCTAAAATAAGAAATTGTTGAGGTTATATTCTTTATAAAATATAGTGTGAAAATTATAAAAATTAAAAGATCGGATTTATGAATGAAAAATTTATTCAATTATCAAGAGAACTTAAACATAGACCTATTTTAGAGAAGGCTTTAGGTCATTTTCCTAACTTACCTTTAATTGCTATAGATTGCGGCTGTGGTGCTGGCAATGAATCTGCTTACCTATTATCAAAGGGATTTAATGTTTATGCTTTTGATATTTCAATTGAGGCGCAAAAATTCTGTGCTGAGCGATTCAAGGATGACTCTAAATTTATTTTCTATCATGAATCTTTTGAAGACTTTAATTTTCCATCTGCAAGCTTAATTATTGCTTCATCAAGTCTATTCTTTTGCGATCCAAGCTATTTCGAGCGTGTAATTAAACGAATTATAAATGCACTTCCTGAAGGCGGAATTCTTGTAGTTGATTTATTGGGGACTCAAGATGAATGGGTTATTAGAGAACCTAAAAAATTTATAGGTTTTACTTATCAAGATATAGCCGATTTATTCTTATGCGATTTTAATTTATTGTTTCATAAAGAAATGAATGAAAATTTGCCCTTATTGAATGGTTACATAAAATCATGGCATCTTCATATGCTGATTCTACAAAAAAAGTAATTTTTAAATATAGAAAAACCCAGAACCTGCTTGCACAGATTCTGGGTTTATTCGACTAAAAAAGCTTAAAGCGCAGCAATCTGCTCCATATTCGCTTTAACTTTCTCTAATTGAGCAGCAAACTCAGCAAGCTTCGCTTTTTCACCTTCAACAACTGCTGCTGGTGCTTTAGATACAAAGCCTTCGTTTGCAAGTTTGCCCGCGATTTGGTCGTGTTGCTTTTGGATTTTATCCAAATCTTTTTGCAAACGAGCAAGCTCAGCTTTAGGGTCAATTAAGCCTTTCATTGGTACAAATACCGATGCATGGCTAACAACGCTAGAGCAAGACAAAGGTGGTTCTTGGTCTTTATTCAAGAACTCAATGCTTTCAACTTTAGCCAATGCTTTGAACAATGCTTCAATACGAATGATTTGTTCACGTTCAGCGTCAGACGTGTTTTGAAGTAATACTGGCAACAAGCGCGCATTACCTAAACCTAACTCACCACGAATGTTACGTACTGCACCAATCAAACCTTGAAGCCATTGCATATCTGCTTCAGCTTGTTCATTGATTTTTGCTTGCTCAGGAATAGGGTATTGAGCAGTCATAATCGTTGGACCGCCTTGACCAAGCATTGGTGCAAGCGTTTGCCAGATTTCTTCTGTCAAATACGGCATTAACGGATGAGCCAAACGTAAAGAAGCTTCCATTACAGCAAGTAATACACGACGTACTTCAGCTTTACGCTCTTCTGAAACTTCTGCATCGTTTAGAACTGGTTTAGTTAACTCAACGTACCAGTCACAGTATTCATTCCAGATAAAGTCGTAAATCGCTTGAGCAGCAAGGTCTAAACGATACGTTGCAAACGCTTGATGTACAGCAGCTTCAGCTTTTTGCAGACGGCTCATAATCCATTGTTCTGGAAGTTCCCATAGATCAGGGCGCGCTTCTTGACCAACAGTTTGACCTTCAACATTCATCAGAACGAAACGAGTCGCGTTCCAGATTTTGTTACAGAAGTTACGGTAGCCTTCAACACGTTTTAAGTCGAACTTGATGTCACGACCAGTGTTTGCAAGCGCACAGAACGTGAAACGTACTGCGTCAGTACCATAAGCATTAATACCTTCTGGGAACTCTTTGCGCGTTGATTTTTCAATCTTCGCAGCATCTTTCGGGTTCATTAAGCCAGTTGTACGTTTTGCAACTAAGCTTTCTAAATCAATACCGTCAATCAAGTCTAATGGATCAAGCACGTTACCTTTAGACTTCGACATTTTTTGACCTTCACCATCACGTACCAAGCCGTGAACGTAAACAGTCTTAAATGGAACTTGAGATGAACCATCTTCATTTTTCATGAAGTGCAGGGTCATCATAATCATGCGGGCAACCCAGAAGAAAATGATGTCAAAACCAGTCACCAACACATCTGTTGGGTGGAAAGTTTTTAAGAAATCATTTGCTGCATCTTTTTGTGCGTCGCCAGTCCAACCTAAAGTTGAGAATGTCCAAAGTGCAGATGAGAACCACGTATCAAGAACGTCTTCGTCTTGTTTAAGTTCAACGTCAGCAGCGATGTTATTTTTCGTGCGTACTTCTTCTTCGTTACGGCCAACATAGATGTTGCCATTTGCATCGTACCAAGCTGGAATACGGTGACCCCACCAAAGCTGACGAGAAATACACCAGTCTTGAATGTCACGCATCCATGCCATGTACATGTTGCTGTACTGCTCTGGAACAAACTTAATACGACCATCTTGAACTGCTTCAATTGCAGGCTCAGCAAGCGGAGCAATTTTTACGTACCATTGGTCAGTAAGTAACGGCTCAATGATCACGCCAGAACGGTCGCCGCGTGGAGCTTTTAAGTCATACGGTTGGATTTGATCTAACCAGCCTTCAGCTTCAGCTTGAGCAACTAATTTTTTACGTGCTTCAAAACGTTCTAAACCAGCATATTCCGCAGGTGCAGTAATGGTTTTAGAAATCTGTTCGCCAGCTTTTGCAATATATTCAAACTCGCCTAAAACTTCGGCATTTTTGTTGAAGATATTAATGATTGGCAAGCTATTGCGTTTACCTAGGTCATAGTCATTGAAGTCGTGAGCAGGCGTGATTTTTACACAGCCAGTACCGAAGTCTTTTTCAACGTAGTCGTCGGCAACGATCGGAATTAAACGACCCGTAATTGGCAATACAATGTTTTTACCAACAAGGTGTGCATAACGCTCATCTTCAGGATGAACAGCAACCGCAGTATCACCAAGTAATGTTTCAGGACGAGTTGTTGCAACGACTAAATAGTCTTTGCCGTCTTGAGTTTTAACTGATTTGTCTTCAAAGAAATATTTAAAGTGCCAAAGTGAGCCTTTTTCTTCTTTGCTTTCTACTTCAAGGTCAGAAAGTGCTGTTTGAAGTTTAGGGTCCCAGTTTACAAGGCGCTTACCACGGTAAATTAAACCGTCTTCGTGCAAACGAACGAATACTTCTTTAACTGCGTTAGATAAACCTTCGTCCATCGTGAAGCGTTCACGTGACCAGTCTACAGATGAACCTAAGCGACGAATTTGTTTCGTAATTGTGCCGCCAGATTGTTCTTTCCATTCCCAAACTTTTTCGATGAACTTATCACGGCCTAAGTCATGACGAGTTACACCTTGTAAGCCAAGTTGACGCTCAACAACCATTTGCGTTGCAATACCAGCATGGTCAGTACCCGGTTGCCACAAAGTGTTTTTACCCATCATACGGTTATAACGGGTGAGGGCATCCATAATGGCATTGTTAAAGCCATGGCCCATGTGCAAACTACCTGTGACGTTTGGTGGTGGAATCATGATACAGAATGATTCACCGTGACCAGAAGGTTTGAAGTAACCTTGTTCTTCCCACGTTTGGTACCACTTCTTTTCGATCTCGGTTGGATCGTATGTGGTCGCAATATTTTGAGCGGTTTGAGCGTCAGTCATAGTAGCTTAGATCGAATATGCATAAAAAATTGCACCTATTGTATCAAAAAAATGCCTCGAAATTAATGTGCTGAAAACAGATAAACGGTTTTGTATTTTTTTCAAAAAACGGTAGATTTATGAAGGATGGATCACAATTTAATCGTGTAGACACACGGCACAAAAATTACAAACGAATTGAAAAAGGATGTTGCTCATGAGTTATGAAGTTTTTTTGAAAATTTCCGATTCAACTTATACCCAATTCGAGACCATTCGACAGAAACTGCATGATGGGATAAGTCAAAGTCAGGCAAAACCTTTAGGCGATGTACTCTCTGATCTTTCTTGTGAAATTATTGAGCAGGTATTTTCTGTGCTTTTACAGTCAGGAAGTGCAACCATGTCTCCAAAGCAACAAGCTGAGTCTGAAAAAGTTATTCAGCAGGTCTTAGAGACTTTTCGAAAATATATGCCTTGGTCAGTTTCATTTTTTGGAAATGAGCGTCTTTTGCCTTTAGTCGATTACATGACGTCTCTGATGAAAGAACAGGGGCAACAAGTTTATATTACCTACCCAGTTACCCTGCAGCTCGTACAACAAGCTCAACACCTTACGCAGCAAATTCGTGACGGTAATATGCAAAGTATTGCAGCTGCTTTTGAAACCTTAATACAAATTGTAGATTTAGGCGTAACAAGCCTAGTACGTGAGCCTAAAAAGCGTTTAAAATTTAATTTAGTTGTCGATAAAACTCTTAACGGAGTAATCAACATGACGACGCATTTGGGCTATAAACGTTTGGAAAAGTTAGGTACACAGGTCGATCAGACCACAGCAACTCATTATATCAACCACTTTTTGGCCTTCATGCATCAAGCAGCATAATTTAAAAAGATAATAGGAACATAAAGCATGGCCAAACTTGATACTTTGCAAAATAAAGTGGTATGGATTACGGGAGCATCTTCTGGTCTGGGTAAGGCCTTAGCCGGTGAGTTGGCTTTGCAAGGGGCCGAAGTGATTTTGACCTCGCGTCGTTTTGAAGAATTAGAAGAAGTTCGGGTTGGCTTGTTAAACGCTGACCGTCATTTGTCGGTGGTTGCTGATATTACTGATGAAAAACAAGTAAACGAAGCTTATAAGCAGATTTTAAAAGCGAAAGGGCGAATTGACTGGCTCATCAATAATGCAGGTTTAAGCCAACGTGCTTTAATTAAAGATACGACAATGGCAACCGAACGGGCCATTATGGAAGTCGACTATTTCTCTCAAGTGGCATTAACTAAAACTGTGCTGCCGACCATGCTAAAACAAAAGTCTGGTCGTGTTGTATTTGTGTCGAGTGTAGCGGGTTTATTAGGGACTCAGTACCGTGCAAGCTACTCTGCTGCTAAGGCGGCAATTCACATGTGGGCAAATAGTTTACGTGCTGAAGTCTCCGATCAAGGTGTTGAAGTTTCAGTTATTTTCCCAGGCTTCGTAAAAACTAACGTTTCGTTCAATGCACTAAATGGTGCTGGGCAACCTCAAGGTCATCAAGATGAGGCTATCGAGAATGGTTTAGAGGCAGATGTATTTGCAGAGCAATCTGTAAAAGCATTAATGCAGGGTCAAGAATATATTGTTGTTGGTGGAGCAAAGGAAAAACTAGGTGTGATGGTTTCTCGGATGTCACCAAAACTTCTTTATAAAATGATTAGGAAAACAAAAGTAAAATAAAAAAGTGATTTCGCCATGCTAAATTGATGGAAAAACCCGCATAGAAGGTTCACCATGGATCAAGATTATCACCGTATTTTAGACGTCATTACGCGTTTTCAATTGGTCTTTGACCAGAAAAATTGGGACGCTTTTGATGAGTTATTGGCAGATCAACTTGAGGTGGACTATTTCCAGTTTAGGGGAGAGCCTTTATGTGTCGTGTCTTGTCATGAATATAAAGGTTCTAGGCAACAAGCTTTATCGCATTTACGGCTACAGCACAATTTGAGTAATCCTCTGATTCGTATTGAACAAGATCAAGCATGGTTAGAATGTAATTATCAAATTTATCGTTTTTCGGAAAATGATTATTTTCATTCGTTTGGTCGTTATTATTTTACTTTGGCAAAACAACAAGAGAGTTGGAAAATTACCGGAATTTGCCAACACTTAACTAAAAATATTGGCAATCCGCGCATTCATTTTTCTGCTATGGGGCAGTGCTAGTCTTTTACTGCTGTACCATAAGCAAATACTTCAACCATGCCACCTTGCATACCAAGTTCGGTTGTACTCAGCCGAACTCCCATAATATGGTTAGCTCCTGCGGTATGGGCTTGTTGTTTTAAGCGAACAATGGCTTCACGGCGAGCACGCTCAACTACACTTTCATAACTGGTAAGTCTTCCACCCAAAACATTCTTAATGGATGCCAATACGTATTTAAAGTAGTCATGAGAAATTACGACATTACTACTAATAAAATGACCTCGCTGATCACTCGTTGCAAAACGATTGGTATTAATTCGGATATGGGCCAGTCGTTGTTCTTTTTCTAGAAGTTCATTCAAATGTTTTCGTTCAATATGGCGCCCAAAACCCCAACCAATACTGAAAAGAATTAGAAAAATAACAAGCTGAAAAATAAGATTGTCCATTTTCTACCTATGCACTAAATGGATCTGGTAGATGGGGCGCTTGAGGTTGAACAACCACAGCCGTACCATATACGAATAATTCAGAAGCACCTTGGGCAATATTTGAAGTTGAAAACCGAATACCAACAATTGCATTCGCACCAAGTTGCTGAGCTTTGGCAATCATGCGATCCATGGCTTCTTGGCGGGATTCTTCTAATAATTCGGTATAGCCTGTAAGTTCACCACCTACAATATTTTTTAAACTTGCCATCAAATCACGGCCAACATGCTTACTACGGACGGTACTTCCATAAACAACATCAAGTTGCTTTACAATCTGGTGGCCCGGAACACTTTCTAAATTACTCAGTAACATTGTTTTTTATCAATCTAAATTCTTAAGGTTTCAAGATAAAAAATATTCACATCAGATGCAATAAAAAAGCCCACCGAAGTGAGCTTTTATAAATTAAGTTATTTAAAACTTATTGTTTTTTAAGTTCAGCACTTGATGGTTGATTAACCACTGTATCTGAAGTATTTGCTTTTAAACCACCGCCTAGAGTTTTGTATAACTCGATTTGGTTGTTTAAGTTAGCTTGTTGAAGCAACAATAAACCTTGTTCTGCTGAATAAGATGAACGCTGTGCATCAAGAACTGTCAAGTAACTGTCAATACCAGCACGGAAGCGGGCATTTGACAGTGTGTAGTTGCGGTTAGTTGCTTCTACTAGGCGTTGTTGAGCTGTTAAACGCTCACCAATATTGGCACGAGTTGCAAGCGCATCATTCACTTCGCGGAATGCAGACTGAACTGATTTTTCATAATCAGACAATGCAATTTTCTGATCGGTTTCAGAAATTTTCACATTGGCTTTACGTGTACCCCAGTCAAAGATTGGTAAGTCTAAGCTTGGACCAATTGACCAAACAAAACCACCAGACTTAAATAGATCACTTAAGTCAGTTGATGCATAACCCGCAGAACCCGTTAAGCTAATGGTTGGGAATAAACGTGCTTTTGCAGCACCAATATTCGCACCAGCAGCGCTTAAGTTATATTCAGCAGCTTTTACATCTGGACGGTTGTTAAGCAAGTCACTCGGTAAACCAGCTGTATATACATTTTGTTGAGTAATGCGTTTTACAGGTTGGTTTGGCAACAAGTTTTGTGGAACTGATTGGCCCACTAACAAGTTCAACAAGTTTTGTGCTTGAGCAATCTGTGTTTTGTAGTTCGCTACATCATTACGCGCAGTTTCTACAGAAATCTGTGCCTGACGTAGTGGAACTTCACTGTCGATGCCCACATCAAAACGTTTTTTGTTGAGATTGTAAGAGTCTTGTTGTGCTTTAAGCGTTTGCTCTGCAAGTCTTAAATTCGCTGTTGCGAAAGAATAGTTTAACCATGCTTGAGCAACTTGGCTGATAAGACTGATTTGAGTCGAATCACGTGCACTTTGCGTTGAAAGATAACTATCTAGTGCAGCATCTTTTAAGCTGCGTACACGGCCCCAAAAATCGAGTTCATAGGCAGTTACACCCAAACCTACTTGATAAGTAGAGTAGGGGTTATTCGGATCACGGCTTTGAGAAACCTGACGAATTGCACTACCACTTGCTCCGATTGTTGGAAGCTGGTTGTTTTGCGTAATTCGATATTGCTGTTGGGCACGTTCAATATTGAGCGTTGCTGTACGTAAGTCGCGGTTGTTGGCAAGCGCCAAATCAATCACTCCGAGCAAACGAGGATCGCTAAAGAACTGTTTGTAACCCTGTTCAGCAATAGACGTACCAGAAGCGCTGTTATATGCATAGCTTTCTGGAATATCGGTTTTCACGACTGGTTCTGGGCCGCGCATGCTTTGACAAGCTGACAAAGCAAGCGCAAGTGCAGATACCGCAATGCTACGACCTGAAATAGACCATACTTTTTGCATCACGATTTATGCTCCTGAGTGTTTATGGTTTTTGGTTTGTACTTAAAGATACTACGAATCCACACATAGAATACAGGGATAAAGAAGATACCTAAGAACGTTGCACTGAGTACGCCACCGAGTACACCGAAACCGACTGAGTGCTGACTTCCTGCACCAGCACCTGTTGAAAGGGCAAGTGGAAGTACACCGAAACCGAAGGCAAGGGTAGTCATGATAATTGGGCGTAAACGCATTTTTGAAGCATGTAAAGTTGCCTCAAGTAGGTCTTCACCTTTTTCCTGCAACTCTTTTGCGAACTCAACAATCAAGATCGCATTTTTTGCAGAAAGACCAATGACCGCGATCATTGCTACCTGGAAGTAAATGTTATTTGAGAGATTTGGATCTCCTTTAATAATCATACCCAAGTAAGTCAATACGATTGCACCAATAATACCAAGTGGTACTACAAGTAAAACCGAGAACGGAATAGACCAGCTTTCGTACAATGCCGCTAAGCAAAGGAAAACGATTAACAATGAAAGCGCATATAAGAATGGAGCTTGAGCACCAGACTCACGTTCTTCAAGTGATAAACCTGTCCATTCATAGTCGAAACCTTGTAAGCCCATAGATGGTAACTTAGCAATAATTTCTTCCATGGCTTTCATAGAGTCACCAGAGCTCACGCCAGGTGCAGGTGTACCTTGAATGTTAACTGATGATACGCCGTTATAACGTTCAAGACGAGGAGAACCATATGTCCATTTGCCTGTAGCAAATGCAGAGAACGGTACCATTTCGCCTTTGCTATTACGTACATACCACTTGTTTAAGTCCTCTGGCATCATACGGCTATCCGAATCACCTTGAACATAAACTTTTTTCACACGACCACGGTCAACGAAGTCGTTAATGTATGAGCCACCCCATGCAATACGCATAGTGTTGTTAATGTCAGCAATGCTAACGCCCATAGCACCAGCTTGAGCCTGATCTACATCAATTTGATACTGAGGTGTATCTTCTTGACCATTAGGACGTACCCCTACAAGACGTTTATCTTGTGAAGCCAAACCTAAGATCGTATTACGTGCTGCAATAAGTTTCTCATGACCTTGACCACTTGAATCTTTAAGTTGCAAGTTAAATCCAGCTGTTACACCGAGTTCAGGCATTGCAGGAAGCTGTAATGGCATAATGTAAGATGCGTCTTTGACGATCATATTTAATGCCATACCGCGCTGAATTAACGCACCGATTTGAGACTCTGGTGAAGTACGTTCACTCCAGTCTTTCAACTTAACGAAGCCAATACCAGCATTTTGACCAACACCCGTGAATGAGAAGCCCGAAACGGTGAAAATAGATTCCACAGTATCTTTTTCATTCATGAAGAAGTTTGTCATGGTGTCAATCACTTTACCTGTACGGTCAAGCGTTGCGTTTGGTGGTAATTGAACAAGTGTCATAACCACACCCTGATCTTCCTCTGGTAAGAATGAAGATGGGAGTTTTTGGAACAAGAACACTAGTAGGCCAATCACTACAGCGTAAAGTACGCCAGAGAAGATTTTGCCTTTAAGCATGCGGCTAACACCATTTTGGTAGCTATGCGACATGCGGTCAAAACTGTTGTTAAATCCTCTGAAGAAACGAGCAAAAATATTATTGCTTGGTTCTTTGTTAGGATCATGCTGTTTTAAAATGGTTGCACAAAGTGCAGGGGTGAAAGTTAACGCTACAATTAACGATAGAACCATTGCTGTTACAAGGGTAATCGAGAATTGACGGTAAATCACACCTGTTGTACCACCAAAGAATGCCATTGGTACGAATACCGCTGTCAATACGCTTGTAATACCAATTAACGCACCAGAAATCTGTTGCATTGATCGTGAAGTCGCCGTGACCGGATCGGTATGCTCTTCACTCATCACACGCTCAACGTTTTCCACTACAACAATGGCGTCATCGACCAGAAGACCAATTGCCAATACCATAGCGAACATGGTTAAGGTGTTAATTGAGAAACCAAAGATATTAATAACAGCAAATGTACCTAATACAACAACAGGTACAGCAAGTGTTGGAATAATCGTTGCACGCCAGTTCTGCAAGAACAAGAACATAACAATGAACACTAAAATTACCGCTTCAATTAATGTGTGTACAACACTTTCAATTGAAAGACGAATAAATGGAGTAGTGTCATAAGCTAGTTTATCTGCAAGGCCTGTTGGATAGTTCTTACGTAATTCTGCTAAACGGTGTTCAACAGCGTCAGCGGTGTCAAGTGCGTTAGCACCAGTTGCAATTTTAATTGCAAGACCGCCAGCAGGTTTACCATTAAACTTCGAATCGAACTGGTAGTTATCAGAACCTAACTCTACACGAGCAACATCTTTTAAACGAACCTCAGCACCTGATGCTGTGTTCTTTAAGAAGATATTTTTAAATTGTTCAGGTGTTTGTAACAAGCTTTGCGCATTTACTGTTGCGTTAAGCACTTGACCTTGAACCGCTGGTGCACCACCTAACTGACCTACAGCAACTTGTGAGTTTTGCGCTTGTAAAGCAGTCGCAATATCACTTGGTGTTAACTGATAGTTGGTGAGTTTTGCAGGGTCGAGCCAGATACGCATTGCGTACGAACCACCAAAGACTTGTACCTCACCAACACCAGCAACACGGCTAAGTGGTTCTTTAATTGACGAGTTTACGTAATCTTTAATGTCTGAGTCTGACAAGGTATTGTCTGGTGAATAGAATGCAATAACTTGCAAGAAGCTTGCACCAGATTTAGTAACCGTCACACCTTGGCGTTGAACGTCTTCAGGCAAAAGAGCAGTTGCAGATTGCAGTTTGTTTTGAACCTGAACCTGTGCAATATCAGGATCAATACCTTGTTCAAAGTTTAATTGAATAGATGCTTGACCGTTACCCGCACTGTTAGATGAAATATAACGTAAACCATCTAGACCATTCATTTGTTGTTCAATGATCTGGGTTACAGTATTTTCAACAGTCTCAGCCGATGCACCAGGATAAGTTGCAGCAATTGTAACTGTCGGTGGTGCAATCGTCGGATACTGTGCAATAGGCATTTTAGTTAGCGTGAGAATACCCGCCAACATAATGACTAATGCAATCACCCACGCAAAAATGGGGCGATGAATAAAAAATTGTGCCATTCAATCTACCCCTTATGCATTAGATGCTTTCTGTTCTGCTTGAGGTTTACCTGATTGAGCCGGTTTTGTAGCATTTGGAGCTGCACCTTGAGGATTCGCTGGTTGAGCTTGGTAAGGTTTTGCTGACACTTCTTGCCCTTCTTTAACTTTGGCAACACCATCAACAATCACTTTTTCACCAGCTTTGAGACCATTAGTCACAATCCAGTTTTGTCCTTGAACACCAGAGGTTTCAACAGGACGACTCTCAACAGCGCTTTTAGCATTAACAAGCATTGCTACAGCTTGACCTGTCGGTAAACGCGTAATTGCGGCTTGAGGAATCAGATAAGCATTTGGAACTACACCTTGAACAATCTGCGCAGTTGTGTACATACCCGGAAGTAACAGATGGTTCGGGTTCGAGAATACGGCACGTAAAGTAATCGTTCCTGTATCCTGATTTACAGAAGCATCAGAGAAAGCAAGTTGTCCTTCGATTGGATAAGTCGAACCATCTTCAAGCTTCAACTTCACTTTCGTGTTGTTACTGTTGTTTAAACTGCCTTTGCTGAGTTGTTGGCGTAAACGTAATAACTCGGCACTAGACTGGTTAATATCAACATAGATAGGATCTAACTGTTGAATCGTCACTAAAGGATCAGTTTGGTTTGCTGTAACTAAAGCACCAGCTGTTACAGAAGAACGTCCAGACTGACCAGAAATTGGTGAGCGGATTGTAGAATAACCAAGATCTACATTTGCATTCGTTACTTGAGCTTTTGCAGCAGAAACTTGTGCTTCAGCAACATTCACCTGACCAAGTAAGTCGTCATATTCTTGTTTAGATACAGCATTACTCGAAACAAGTTGCTTATAACGGTTTAGCTTGGTACGTAGTGAAGCTAGATTTGCCTGTTGTTGTAAAAGAGATGCTTTTGCATTTTCAAGCGTTGCACGGTTTGTTCGAGAGTCCAGTTCATAAAGAGCCTGACCTTCACGCACATAACTTCCTTCAGCAAACAAGCGTTTTAAAATTACACCACTTGTTTGAGGACGAACTTCAGAAATTTGATATGCTGAAGTACGGCCAGAAAGCTCAACGCTTTGTTCAACACTTTGTGGTTGAGCAACAATAACACCTACCTCAGCAGGCGGCATTTTCTGAGCAGCAGCAGCTTGCTGTTTCTCATCGGAGCCTTTGCCACAACCAACAAGTGCGATACTTGTTGCTAATGCGCAAGCAGTAAGGGCAGGAGCCCAAAGCTTAGCCGACATCATTGTTCCACCTCGTTAGATAAAATCTAAAAATATATTTGTTTTTTACTTAACCTACTTTGTGTTTGTAATAACCAGAGCCAAAGCAGTGCAATCCAAATAAAACCTATGCCCCAACCGGCGAGTACATCTGTTGGAAAATGAACTCCTGCATATATTCTTGAAAGCCCCATGCAGATAAACCAAAGGCAAGAAATCAAAATGATATAAGGAGAGTTAATGTTGGGCTTATGGCATAACATTATCATTGCCAGACAAGCCAGTGTTGATGCATAAACACTGTGTGCACTTGGGAACGATGCACCGTAACTTTCGACAATATGATATACCTGTGGAGGTCTTGGGCGATCAACACACCACTTGAGCAGCCAACCCATGGTGATACTGCCAAGAACTCCCACGCTAATGAAAATAACAGTAATATATTTTTTATACCATGCCTGATATATACACACCAGAAAGGATAAAAAAAGTACAAAAGGCATACCGCCTATCCGTGCTAGGAAGATCGTAATAGAGTTAAGATAATCTGAACGATATTCACTCAATATTTGAACGCTGAGAAGATCCAAAGACTGAAGTCTTGGTACAAAAAGACCAAGAACACCTAATCCTAAAAAAATACAACCAATAAAAAGCAACAAATAGGGCATATAAATACCTTTGCTTATTCAAGCAGTGTCCACTACTGAAAGCCGTTAAAAGTGTACTTGCCAGTACACTTTTTTTCAAGCCTGATAGATCATCGTAAATTCATTTTGAAAAATTTTTAACATTTGGAAAAACAATCACAACAAAATTGACGGAATTCACATTTTGTGTACAAAGCAAAATTCTTAATGTTCTATCTTTTTTCCATTATTTGTAGTCGTATTTTCTTCAAGTTCTAGCGGCTGTTTCGGGGGCCAGAAAAAATCACTTGGACGAGTCAGAAAGTGGGTCATAACGAGTTTGGCTAAAGGTTTCCATTGTTCGAAGCGAACACGACGTGCACGTAGAGCCACAATAATCGTTAAAGTGAAACTAACGAATAAGTTAGTGAGACCAATACATAACACGCCTAGAAAGGATACGATAATCAGTCCGATGTCTGGACTGCCGTTAATGGTCATTAAACCTTGAATAAAGTTGGCCGAAGCAAAGGCAATATGACGGATATCTAAAGGTAAACCTAAAATAAACCCTATGGTCCCCATGCTTCCTAACATAATCCCGAATAAGAAGTTACCCGCTAATGCTCCTAAATTGCGCTCAATATATTCAGCAAAACGGTTGAGGCGATCTTGCCCAAACCAGTTGGCTAAGCGACGATGTGCTCTTAGGCGTGGACCGACTTTTCGGTAAACAGCTAGGTTATCGAAGTATCCAGCAATGAGACCCGACAAAAACAAACACACTCCGGCAATCGCTGCATGTGGAACTGCTAATGAAGTGAAGGGGTTTAAGCTGTGCAACAAATACGTTGCTTTAGTATGAGTTAACAAGGGCTCATCAAGATAGAACTGCCAAGCAAATGTAATGAGTGCAGCAGTAGGAATCGCAATTGAAATATTGCCTAAAATAGCAATGAATTGTGTTCGAATAATATTAATAATCAGGGCTGCTAACTCTGCAATTTGAGCTGTTTTAGAGCCTTTACGCTGTTGCACAGTGGCTGCGAGGGCCGCAGCTGTCATTGCAGGTTGTTTGGTTGCAACTGTGAAATGCAGTACATGAATCAGAATGAATCCTAGAGAATAATTCATACTGAAAGTAAAGGCCTGCATTAGCGGAGCCATTGTCATTCTTGCTGCAAGAATTTTTAAAGATGCCATACAGGCAATAATGACACCCGCTCCAGCAGCAGCTTTATACATGCCCCAAAAGCCTTTGGTATCAGTACTTACATAATGTTCACCTGTTCGGCTGGCATTTTCAGTTACTTGAAAAGCAATAAGTTCACTTGTTGTACTTAATAAAGAGCGAACACTTTTTTCACTATAGTGCGCCTTGGTTAAATCGGAAATCAGATGTCCTAAAGAGACATATTTTCCTTTAGTGTTATCTACAACCAAATAAAGCAGTAATTCAATTCGATCGAGGCACTGCTCAAGTAATGACAATAAGTAAGTCAAACTTAAGCTGACCCCAATTCTTTTGGTAGCACGGCGAATTTTTAAAACCACATCCCGACACTGTTCCAACATAACAAATGCTTGTGATGCATCCGGAGGGGAAGTCACCGCAATTTCATGTTCAAAAAGTTCTTGTTTTTTGTACTTCTCGATAAACTCAACAATTTCACGGTTTTGAACTAAAAATGGTGATTCATATTCAGTTAATTCCGGTTGAGCATTAATAAATTCGGGGTAAAGACCAATTCCACTAATTCGATAAGATAAAACGGTAATCGCTTTAATCATTTCACTTTGAATGACAAGCTTTTCATCTACATTACTTTGGCTTTGTCCAATAAGACCAAATAGATTTGCCCAATCTTCCTCATCAATATTATTGAGCCAAATTTTGTCACTTTCTAAATAGAAAATTCTACCAATTAATATTTTGAGTTGGCTTGCATCTTCGATTAACGGTAAAAAATGTGCTCCGAGTCTTTGTCCTAGCTGGTTCCAGAAACCATCTAAAGACAAAATTCCGCTATCAGCATATAAGCTGACTTGTTTATAGCGATTAATTAGACGTAATAAAAAAGTTTGTAGCAGGAAGGGTGCTGTAGGTGTGCGTAATAGGCTTTCAATGAAAGCCTGTATTTTTTGCTTTATCTCATCCGTATTTTGAGGATCGGATGGACGAATAGCATTGACTAACTCAATAAGTAGATTTTCGTCAATGACAGCTTGAGAATCCTCAAGCTGTTTCTGTATTTTTAAAAAAAGATCTGAAAAATTTATATGCATAGGCAAAATAATATCTATTGTATTCGATGTAACGCAAGCTGAGTTAAGTTAATCAAAGCCTGACGATACGGTGTATCAGGTAGGTTTGATAAAGCTTGCAGTGCTGCTTCTGTTTCTTCTTGGGCACGTTGGTGACAATAATCTAAAGCACCAGACTTCTGTACAATTTCTATGACCTGAGATAATTGGTCCACTCCACCAGTTGCAATGCTGCGACGAATAATCGCATGCTCTTCACCTGTTGAGTGTGCTAATGCAGAAATTAACGGTAAAGTTGGCTTACCTTCCATTAAATCATCACCAATATTTTTACCTAATGTTTCAGCATCTGAAGTGTAGTCTAAAATATCATCAATAATTTGGAATGCATTACCAAAATGACCAGCAAACAATCTTAATGGTTCACGATACGCCTCTTGCCCAGCCAGAATAGCGGCACCTTCTGTAGCCAACTCAAACAGGCGAGATGTTTTACCGTGAATAATTTTTAAATATGTTTCTTCGGTTGTATCGGGTTGATGCTGTGATTGAAGTTGTAATACTTCACCTTCAGCAATTTCACATGTACCTGTTGAAAAGTCTTTCAATAAAGTCATGTTGTTTAAATCAACCAATAGGTCAAAAGCGCGAGCAATAAGGAAGTCACCGACTAAAACGGCTGTTTGATTATTCCATGTCGCATTTGCTGTAGGTCGACCACGACGAAGCCCAGATTCATCTACCACATCATCATGGACTAATGTCGCGGTATGCAACATTTCAATGATTGCAGCCAGACGTTGAGCATTTTGCATGTTGTCTAAACCACAAGCGCGAGCCGCCAGTAAACACATAATCGGGCGCATACGCTTTCCGCCAGCTTCAACCACATGTTTGCTGACAGACATGACTAAACCGACTTTTGAGCTAATTCCTTCATTAATCAAGTGATCCATCGCAGCAAAGTCTGAGGCAACAGGCGCAAGAATGTCTTGCTTGAAATCGATGACCATATGAAGAAAAACCCCGTATTGGTAGATAAGTGGCGTTAGTGTAACAATTAAAGGTGTGTTGCACAGGTAAACAAGTGGCTGATATTAATCATTTCTATTGTCTTTATGCGTTCTTTGTTCTTTATTTAAGCAAAACATGATATTTCCGGCAAAACAATAAATTTAATGACATCAGCATTAATACAACTTGTTCTTGTCGCAATTTGTGTCTGGAACTGTATTTTAATTTTCATTCAGAATCAATGAAAACTGCTAAATTCCAATCGAAGCTGTCTGTTGATTTTGTAAAAAGAGGGGAATAGGAGCCACTGATAAATAGAAAATACTTGTCGTTTGATCAAATTTCACTTAAAATCTGTCGCCTTATATAACCCCAGTGGCGAGCGTTTTAAGATCGATATATCCCTTATCGGCACGACGACACGGGCTAATTGGAGTACATTATGTACGCAGTAATCCAAAGCGGTGGTAAACAGCACCGTGTAGTTGAGGGTGAAACCCTTAAAGTTGAATTATTGAAAGCTGAATCTGGCGCGACTATTACATTTGATGATGTATTAATGGTTGTAAACGGTGACAGCATTCAAATCGGTGCTCCAGTTGTAGCTGGCGCTAAAGTAACTGCAGAAGTGGTTGGCCATGGTCGTCACGACAAAATCCGCATTATCAAAATGCGTCGTCGTAAACACTACCGTAAACAACAAGGTCACCGTCAATGGTTCACTGAGTTGAAAATTACTGGTATTTCAGGCTAATCACGAGGAGTAAGAGACATGGCAACTAAAAAAGCCGGTGGATCGACGAAGAACGGTCGTGATTCAAACCCAAAAATGTTAGGTGTTAAAGTTTACGGCGGTCAAGCTGTAACTGCTGGTAACATCATCGTTCGTCAACGTGGTACTGAGTTCCACGCTGGTGCAAATGTTGGTATGGGCCGTGACCATACTTTATTTGCTACTGCTGACGGCGTAGTAAAATTCGAAGTGAAAGGTCAATTTGGCCGTCGCTACGTAAAAGTTGAAACTGTATAAGTTTTAGCTTCAAAAAAAGCCCACATTTTGTGGGCTTTTTTTATGGAATTTAATCTGGTGTATCTTCATCATGATGAATGAAATTCTACAAACAACATGAATAACATAACAAAATATCTTATTTTCTCAATGATTAGCACAGAGTTTGTCGGTTAATATGAGTCTTGAATTAAGAGCTTGCTAAGTTTCATAACTTTGGAAGATGGCAAGTTGTCTTACAGCAACTAAAAAGGTGATGACATGAATATGCTTCGTAAAACTATGTGTGCTATTACACTCAGCGCGTCAGTGCTTGCTCCTGTAATGAGTACTACAGTGTTTGCTGCGCCTGTAGCAGCACCGGAGCAACAGGCAATTGGGAACCTGGTTAATCAGTTATCAGGTTTACAGCGTTTGACTGCCGATTTTGAACAAACAACTAAAGCCAATACAAAAACTGTGGCACAGAAAAAGAGTTTAAGTGCACAGCATATGAACCAGACATTCAAAGGCTCAATGAAAGTTGAACGTCCAGGGAAATTTTATTGGGAAACAGTAAGTCCTGCTAAACAAACGATTGTAACAAGTGGGAAAACAGTTTGGATCTATGATCCAGATTTACAACAAGCGGTTCGCCAAAGCTTAGATGATCAGGTTGCAGATACACCAGCGTTATTACTCTCTGGTAATACTAATCAAATCATGAAATCTTACCGTGTAACGCAACCCGATAAATCAAAACTTTATTTCACATTATTCCCTAAAAAAGAAGATGGCGCTTTCCAAAGCTTAACAATTAGTTTTGGAGCAAATAAAGTGCCTACGCTTATGGTGTTACAAGACTCATTAGGTCAGACTACTTATGTGCGCTTTAAGAACGTGAAAGTAAATGCTTCAATTCCAGCATCTGTCTTTAACTTTACGCCACCAAAAGGCACAGATATTATTGATCAATAATTAAAGCCTCTTCAAAAAAAGCTACCTTTCACGGTAGCTTTTTTTATATAAGAGAGATAGATACATTTTTTAACCCCACCTCGATCGGACGCTTTGTATAGTGATAGAGGTAAATTCATGGGGATTATTATGCGACTTTACGATAAAAAAATTATTTGTATTCTTCCATTAATGGCTGCAATGGCAATTGTGAGTGGTTGCCAACCAAAGTCGACAGCCAAAGAAGAGCAGGCTGCTTCGACTGCAAAAGTTAAAGAAACTAAAGAGGCTGGTGTTCCTGTAATTCAGGCAAAAGTAATCCCAGTAAAATTGCCAAAATCAAAAGTTTGTTTAGAAGATGGTTGTACTGAGTATGACTTTCAAACAGTACAAACCAATCAAAAGTGGATTAATGATTACTTCACTAATCGAATAAAGAAAGCAGATCCGAATGCTTTTGCAAACTTGGCTGATAAACCTGTAGAGGTACCTGAAGGTGAGCCGCGTTCGAGTCAAAGCGCAATTTATGTTCGCTATTTAGGGCAAAATTATAATCTTGCAACTTTTGCATTACAGACTTATTCGTATTCTGTTGGCGCAGCACATGGCATGTCACATCAAGAGTTCGTGACTTTTGATTTATTAAATAAAAAACATATTACTGTTGCTGAGCTCATTCAGCCTGATGTTGAAAAACAATTAGTTGATGCACTTTTTGATGCAAATACAAATTGGCTTCAAGAGCACAATATCAGTCGTGAAAAACTGCAATTAAGTGATAATTTCTACTACGGCGCAAATGGGATTGTTTTTGTCTATCCAATTTATGAATTGGCTTCTTATGCCGAAGGAATGTCTGAATTAACACTGCCGTATTTTGAAGCGAGTAAATTCATTAAACCTGAGTATTTACCGAGTGTGCCAAACTATAAGTTCTAAAATAGGTGATCTATTCTAACAATTGTGTGAAAGCTATTCGTTATGAAGATGATCACTATATTTTTTAGTGTGAAGGCCTTACACTATAGCCAGTTTTTTACCCATATTATGATTGATTATGATCGACCCTAAGTTACTCAGAAATAATATTGAAGCTGTTAATGCAGCTTTGGCAAAACGTGGTGTTCAATTAGATGTTCAGGAATGGGCTTCTTTAGAAACTCGCCGTAAAGACTTGCAATCAAAAACTGAAAAATTGCAGGCAGAGCGTAATGCCGGTGCAAAACAAGTGGGTCAGATTAAAAAATCCGGTGGTGATGCTTCTGAAATCATGGCGCGTATGCAAGCGATTGGTGATGAAATCAAAGCTGCTGAAGTTGCTTTGTCAGAGCTCCAAAACGAGATTGAACAAAAAGCGCTTAGCATCCCTAACTTACCAGATGAGTCTGTTCCTGCTGGTAAAGATGAAGATGATAACGTTGAAATTTCAAAATGGGGTACGCCTCGTCAGTTTGATTTTGAAATCAAAGATCATACTGACTTAGGTGAGTGGATGGGCGGTTTAGAGTTCGAAACTGCGACTAAATTGACTGGTTCACGTTTTAGTGTGTTGAAAGGTTCTTTAGCGCGCCTACAACGTGCTTTAACGCAGTTCATGCTTGATACCCATACTTTAAAGAATGGCTATACTGAAGCTTATGTGCCTTATTTGGTAAATGCGGATTCACTTCGTGGTACTGGTCAGTTACCAAAATTTGAAGAAGATTTGTTCAAACTTCAAGGTGAAAAAGAATATTACCTCATCCCTACAGCAGAAGTTCCTGTTACTAACTTCGTTCGTGATGAGATTATTGATACCGAACGCTTGCCATTAAAATATGCAGCGCATACACCGTGTTTCCGTAGTGAAGCTGGTTCTTATGGTCGCGACACCCGTGGTTTAATTCGTCAGCATCAGTTTGATAAAGTTGAGATGGTGCAAATCGTTAAACCTGAAACTTCTATGCAGGCACTTGAAGACCTTACTGCGCATGCTGAGGGTATTTTGCAGGCACTTGGTTTGCCATACCGCAAAATTTTGCTCTGTGGTGGGGATATGGGCTTCGGTGCGACTAAAACTTACGACTTAGAAGTTTGGGTTCCAAGCCAAAATACTTATCGTGAAATCTCAAGTTGCTCTAATATGGGTGATTTTCAGGCACGCCGCATGAAAGCACGCTACAGAATGGATCAAAAGAAGACTGAATTAGTGCATACACTAAATGGTTCAGGTCTTGCAGTTGGACGTACTTTGCTTGCTGTAATGGAAAATTACCAGCGTGAAGATGGTTCTATCGAGATTCCAGAAGTATTACGCCCATATATGGGTGGTTTAACCTTTATTGACTAAGCTTTGCATCTAAATTGTGCATGGTTTTTGCTTAACCCAAATCAGATGATTAATGTAGAGGTTTAAGGTGGATATTTTTCCAATCTCTTTAAAGTTGCAACAGCAACGTTGTCTGATTGTGGGTGGTGGGCATATTGCTTTGCGCAAAGCAAATCTTTTAGTCAAAGCTGGAGCCGTAATTGATATTATTGCTCCAGCAATTGAAGATCAGCTTTTAGAGTTGGTTCAGGCGAGTGGAGGGCAGTATTTTGCTGAGACCTTTGCTGAAATTTTTTTAAATACACCTTACAGATTAGTCATTGCTGCGACTAATGATGCGCAAGTGAACAAAGCTGTTTTTGAGCAATGTGAAGCGCGTAATTTACTGGTAAATAGTGTCGATGATATTCCACACTGTCGCTTTATGGTTCCAGCAATTATTGATCGTTCTCCATTGATCATTTCTGTTGCCTCAAATGGTGCATCACCCGTTTTATCTAGACAACTTCGTACTCAAATAGAAACGATTGTTCCACATGGCATGGGGAAACTTGCTGAGTTTTCTGGTCAATGGCGTAAGCAAGTAAAAGAAAAGATTAGTAACCCAGATGAGCGTCGAATCTTTTGGGAAAACTTATATGCTAGCCCATTAAAAGAACAAGTTTTTAATGACAATTTAGAAGTTGCAAATGATTTGATTCAGCAAGCCTTAACAGAATGGACTGCACCTAAAGGTGAAGTTTATTTGGTGGGGGCTGGACCAGGTGATCCTGAGCTACTGACATTAAAAGCATTGCGTCTTATGCAGCAAGCAGATGTTGTGATTTATGATCGTTTGGTGTCTGCACCGATCTTAGAACTTTGCCGCCGCGATGCGACCAAAATTTATGTAGGTAAAGCGCGTTCAAATCACTCTGTTCCCCAAGATGGAATCAATGCTTTACTGGTTGAATATGCTCAAAAAGGAAAGCGTGTTTGTCGTCTAAAAGGTGGTGATCCATTTATCTTTGGGCGTGGTGGTGAAGAGATTCAAGAGCTGGTTGAGGCAAATGTCACTTTCCAAGTTGTGCCAGGGATAACCGCAGCATCAGGTTGTTCAGCTTATGCAGGAATTCCATTAACTCATCGTGACTATGCACAAAGTGTACGTTTCTTGACTGGGCATTTAAAGGAAGGTTCCCCTGAACTCCCTTGGAATGAACTAGTTTATGAAAATCAAACTTTAGTCCTCTATATGGGGCTAGTTGGTTTGGAACGCATTTGTGAGCAACTTATTGCTCATGGTCAACGTGCTGATATGCCTGTAGCCTTAATATCTAAAGGCACCACACCAGAACAGAAAGTTATTGTTGGAACATTAGCTGATATTGCAACTAAAGTGTCTGAACATCATATCGTAGCGCCAACTTTAACTATTATTGGTGAAGTGGTGAATTTACGTGAACAGTTAAAATGGCAATAAATTTATCTGAATTTATTGCTGGTTATTAAAGTCGAGAAAATTTGTGATTCATGTTGTCCTATACGAGCCTGAAATTCCTGCCAATACAGGCAATATCATTCGTTTATGTGCTAATACGGGCGCACAGCTACATTTAGTCAAGCCACTAGGTTTTGAGTTAGATGATAAAAAGCTCAAGCGAGCAGGCCTTGATTATCATGAATGGGCGCGTATGCAGATTTGGGACAACATTGAACTATGCCTTGCAGACTTAAAAGCTAAAGGTGTTGAGCATGTTTTTCCACTCACCACTAAAGGCTCAGCGACTCCACATACAGTCGATTTGAATCGGCCTGTGGCTTTACTGATGGGGCCAGAAACACGTGGTTTGCCTGAGCATGTCCGCTTAATGTTTCCACAAGAACAGTGGATCCGTTTGCCAATGGCTGAAAACTCAAGAAGTTTAAATTTATCTAATGCAACCGCAGTGATTGTTTATGAGGCATGGCGTCAGCAGGGTTTTAAAAACTTAGGATAAGTTATCTAATTTTAAGTAAGAATAAGGCCACAGTTGTGGCCTTATTTGTTTTTAGATGTCTTATTTAGGGAAAATTACACCACTTGCTAAATCATAATTTGTTGGTGAGTTGGTATAGACCGATCCAAGTCGAACTGCAAAGAACCAACCTAATTTACCTTGGTCTTGAATTCGATTTTCAACGAGATATGGCTCATCTGTTTCGGATGCAGCATCTTCAATAAATACTTTATATTCAATAGGTCCCGTATTTTCACTATCACGCTCAAATAGGTAACCATCAATATTAAAGAAGCCTAGATTATTGTTCGCATCAACCAGTCTATAACCTTCGGCTGCCTGCTCTTTAAGAAGTTTTTCAAGTTTAATTGCATCATCTTTGTTAAACGGAATATGTTGTGGAACTTCAAAATAACGATACGCATAGGTTCCGTTATGCGTACTACTATTTACGCAAGTAGGTACATAGAAGGTTCCATTCGTTGTGCCATTATTAGTGAATGCTGAGTTTGCATAAATTAGCTTACAACCTTGTGCACCAAGTTCGTTGAAGGCATTCAAAATACTCGTGCGGGAAGTGTTGGTTAAGAAGCGATTAGAGTAAGTATAAGTTGCTGGTTTCTTATCATTTTTCACAAATAGATATTTATCTGTATTCGAAGTTACTTCTCCAAATGAGAGTTTATATATATAGCCTAAGCTACCTTGTTTATTTAACTCATTTACCCATAGTAAATAACGGTTTGCTACTGAATTAGTTTTAACATCAACTGTTTTATAGGTGTATGTATCAGTGGTTTTATTGTTTTTGACATATAAATTTTTATATAGGGCAAAGCTACTATCAGGATTATCCAAACTTACAGATGGTGTGAGAAGTGCATAGCCTTGGCGTCCTTGATCGTTAAGTTGGGTTAATAGATCGGCCCAAGATTCTTGATTGTCCGCTAGTCTATAACTTGCTGTTGCCAATACTTGTGTTGGCTTTTGCATGCTTGCTGATGGTGTTGTTTTTGTGAAACAAGTAGTTGTTAAATCAAAGTTTGCTTGCTGCAAATAATTATGTATCGCATTTGGCTCATCTGTAGGAACTAGGCAGAATTGATTTGCATTTTTAAACCCTAGAATAGCTGGCTGTTTCTGAGTTAGCTTTCCTGCTACTACAAGCTGCCAATCTACTTTGTTATAGCTTGAGGTTTGTATTGTCTGAGGTGCTCCAATATTTGAAACCAGACTAAAATCTTCAGCTTGGCGGTAACTTGCAACAATGTTACCTGTACAGTTCGATTCATTCTCATAACGTATTGTTTCACTAGCAAATCGAACGCTATTATCAGAAACCTTAATGACGTTCATTTTTAGAGCAGAACCGTTAATACAACCTCCTTTGCCCGCTAACCAACTTCCAACAAAGCGATCCGCTACACTTGTTGGTGTTGGTGTTGGTGTTGGTGTTGGTGTTGGTGTTGGTGTTGGTGTTGGTGTTGGTGTTGGTGTTGGTGTTGGTGTTGGTGTTGGTGTTGGTGTTGGTGTTGGTGTTGGTGTTGGTGTTGGTGTTGGTGTTGGTGTTGGTGTTGGTGTTGGTGTTGGTGTTGGTGTTGGTGTTGGTGTTGGTGTTGGTGTCGAATCATTATCGTCAGACCCACACCCACTTAAAGCTATAAAAATCAAAGCAATACTGCTTCCTTTTACTATGTTATTCATCACATGAACCCTTTTTTTATTAAAATGTGAAAATTTAACATTTTTAAAATAGATCAATTATAATGCAGTTGTAAAGATCAAATTTGAAAAAAGGTTCAACATGGCAGCTTATAATCAAATTGAAATATTCGAACAAAGTCAAAAATGGTTTGACCAGTTGCCATTAGAATGGAAAAACTGGCTTGAAGAAAATTTAGAAAAAGGGTGTGGAATTGAACAATTAGTTGATGTATTAAAAGCAAATGGATTTGAGCCAAGATTTGAAATGAATGATTTGAAATTTCAGACTCTATTGGATCATGATCAAGAGTGGATAATTGAACAAGTTTTAAATAAGGTCACGTCTGCGGAAATAGTAAAAATATTAATAGAGCAGGGGCATGATGGTTTAAAAGTAAAAGAATATTTAAATAATTTAGAAAATAATCAGTTATATAAAATTTTGAAGAAAAAGCATCATCAACTTAAAAAACGTGAATGGCTAATAGAAACTGTAGACCAATTGGCACAGCTAAACTCTGGCTATAGTGAAGAAATTCCTTCAATTACTGCTCCACAGTTCTCTGATTTTATAAAGGATTATTATAGTCAACATCGCCCTGTGATTTTAAAAGAAGGAATCGAACATTGGCCAGCTTTGCACAAATGGTCTCCGCAATATTTTGCTTCTAAATTTGGCCATCATTCAGTTGAAGTTCAGATGAATAGAAATTTAGATGAACAGTTTGAAAGACATTCTCCATCACTAAAACAGAAAATGAAGATGTCTGAATTTGTATCAAAAGTTATGGCAGTTGATGCTAGTAATGATTTTTATATGACTGCAAATAATGCGACCAACAGCCATCAGATGCTTCAAGAACTATTTTTAGATATTGGTGATTTTGCAGAAGGTTATTGTGACTCGGCTTTAAAAGATGAGCGTAGTTTTTTATGGTTTGGACCTAAAGGAACTTTCACGCCATTACATCATGATTTAACGAATAATATGTTAGTTCAAATTTATGGGCGCAAAAAAGTAACTTTAATCCCTGCCTTGCAAGTTCCTCATCTATATAACGATCATTGGGTGTTTAGTGAATTAAGTAATGCAAATAAAATTGATTTTGAAAAATATCCTTTGGCAAGATCAATCACTCCAGTGGAATGTATTTTGAATGCTGGGGAGGCTTTGTTTATCCCAATTGGTTGGTGGCATAGTGTAGAAAGTTTAGATGTCTCAATCAGTATTTCTTTTACCCATTTTAATGCGCCAAATCATTATGTTGATCGGTTTCCAAAAGAGGTCTAAGAATGAAAATTGCATCTTAAACCGTTCAGTGTGACAATTGCTCGGCCCATACTGTTTTTCAAATATGAAGGAAAATTGTTACCCTATGACCACACTCCAAACGAACAATGCAGAACTTAATCAGAAGCAGGTATTAATGTTAATGGAATACCTGACGCAATGGTTAATTCGTTCAGGAGTGGGATATAACGACTTTGCGACTGCTTTGAAACCTGTTTTCTATCAACAGGCTTTAACTGAGCTAGAGCGTATAGAACAAAAGCCAACTGATTCAGCGGTCAGTTTACTTTCAGGGTTACATCGCAAAGATGTGAATGCATTTAAAAAGGCGATGCAGGCTGGGCAGCCTTTAACAGAAGCAAAAGTAGCAGAGCCAGTAAGTGTTCCTGCTCGGGTGATTGGCTTGTGGCTTGCAGAGGGATTGGCAGAAAAAATTCCGTTTATTAGCGAAGATCAGATTAGCTTTGAAAGTTTGGTAAAGAAAGTTTCAACCGAAAAACACCCAAGATCTATTTTGAACGAACTTGAGCGTCTGAACATTGTGAAAGAAGAAGATGGCCTTGTGGTATTGCAGCAGCGTAGTTTTATGCCTGATGTTGAGCAATTCGAGGTTCGAAAATTATTAACGAATAACTTAGAGGCACATTTAGCTGCCGGAGTTCATAATTTATTTCAGCCAGAAAAAGAACCCTATTTAGAACAAGCAATTTTTGCTGATGAACTAACAGATGAATCGATTACTTTACTCAAAGAAGCAAGTTTACGCTTATGGGAAGATCTATCATTAAAAGTACTCAAGTTAGCCATTGAACGTTGTGCACTCGATGAAGGAAAAGAGGGTGCAACCAAAACTTTCCGTTTCGGAGCTTATCAATATGATGAAAACAACTTATAAAAAACTAATAATATCCATGAGTTTCATTTTGATGGGTGGTCTTTTGACTGCTTGCGGAGAGGATTTATTCGCAGGTGGTGCCAGTTTAGGTGGATCGGGAAATCCGACTAAACCCGGTAAACCAGGTGATTATGAAACACCTGCCGATGGTGAGAAAGGTGACTCAAAAGATAATGAAATCTGGTTACCCGCACCTGTTGAAGATGACTGTAATGACTTGCATCGTAAACTACAGTTCTTAAATAATGTAACGCGTGAACCTATCGAAAAAGAAACGGTTTTTAAATATGCACAGCAGTTAACTTTAAATGGCACAATTGCTTTGCAGATTACTCAAACTAATAAGGGATTAGAGAAAATACAAGAACGACAACCTGCGTGTTATGTGCCTTTAGAACTCTATTTATTTGGTAATACTAAACGTTCTTATCCAGAAAATGAGTGTAAAGAGATTCAAACTTACGAATATCAGCCTAATGAAACCAAAACTTTTATTGTCAATTATCCTGCATTTGAAGTCATGAATGGTACTTGGAAATATGGTCTAGAAAGCACCTATTTGAAAAATGAGCAGGAGTTAAAACAATGCGAACCTTTAACTATTCAATTTAAAATAAGTGCGCCGCCTGAATCCATTAAAATTAATTAAGTTGAGCGGCTTTTAAGCTAAGAGAAAAGCTTAATTGATCAAGTTCAATAAAATTTTAAAGGATTTATGGGTTAAGCTTGCTCTAGCACTTTTCCATCATAAGTCATTTGGGCTGCTAAAACTTGCTCAATATTGGTTTCAGCCCATTCCTTTAATTGAAATGCCATGGAAGCTACATTTTGCCCTAAAGCGGTAAGTGAGTAATCAACACGAATTGGGGATGTATTCTGAATTTTACGCTCAATAAAACCGTCTCTCTCCAGCATTTTTAACTTCTGTGATAAGACCTTAGGGGAGATACCTTGAATATTCTTTTTGAGCAAATTGAAGTGCTGAGTTTCTTCCTCAAGAACATTTAAAATCAATAAAACCCATTTATCTGCAATTTTTTCAAAAAATAAACGAGCAGGGCAATGTTGTTGAAAAATATTATATTTTAGACATTCATTCATACCATTTACCTATAATTTTTTGAAAAATTACCCTAGTTACCAACTAGTAACTAATTGACACCTAGTTTCTAAAATATATCATAAAGTGGAATTTAATAAAACAAAGGTTTGCTCCCATGTCTAACTCTAATATCGCGGTTGTATATTTCTCTGGTTATGGTCACACTAAAGTCGTGGCTGAAACGTTTGCAAAAGAAATTAATGCTCAGCTCATCCAAATTGATCAAGAGGGAAATATTACTGATCAAGATTGGCAGACATTAAATGATGTGAAGGGGATTGTTTTTGGTGCGCCTACTTATATGGGTACAGCGCCATGGCAGTTTAAAAAGTTTGCTGATGCAACTTCAAAAGTGTGGTTTACACGTGGTTGGCAAGATAAAGTATTTGCAGGTTTTACAAACAGCGCGAGCTTAAATGGTGATAAGCAAGTAACTCTTATTCAACTACAAACTTTAGCATCACAGCATGGTGGCATTTGGGTGAGTCTTGGTTTATTGCCAGCAAATACGAAAGATGCAACACGTGAAGATGTAAACAACTTAGGCGGCTCAGTTGGGCTTTTAGTTCAATCGCCTTCGGATGCAAGTGTGGAAGAGGTTCCAACAGGTGATCTTGAAACAGCAAAACTTTATGCTCAACGTGTACAAAGCATTGTAAATAAAATTTTTGGTTAATTTAACCATAAAAAAGGCGCTTTAAGCGCCTTTTTTATTACTCATGTTCATTATGCTGTGGAGCATTATATTTAAAGCCTTTGGTTTTATAGGCCAAATAACCTACACCAATAACGGCCCAAGCTAAGCCAATTTGTAAGGCAAGCTTATCAATCTCTAACCACATCATAAACACACTGGCAAAACCAAGCGTTGGTATAGCAATATAATTAATGATGTCTTTAAGCGTTTTATTCTTGCCATCTCTTAATGCATAGCGAGAAACTACAGAGAAGTTAACAAAACTAAAAGCAGTTAAAGCACCAAAACTAATCAAGTTAACAATATGTTCAAGATCTAAAAAGCCAGCAGATAAAGCAACCACACCAACAATAAGAATGTTATAAGTTGGAGTATGCAATTTTGGACTGATATGACCAAATAATTTCTTGTTGATGACTCCATCTCGTCCCATCACATACATTAAGCGTGATACGCCCGCATGTGCAGAAATACCTGATGCCATCACAGCGACTACAGCAAAATATAAAACCAAAGTTTTAAACATCAAACTACCAATCGCAGCGACCATCACAGGTTGTGATTCATCTAAAGGATTGAAGTAAGTGTTTGGGTTGCTTGGGAAATATAATTGGATGAAGTAAGTACTTACAATGAAAATAATACCTGCAAGTAATGCTGTAGAAAAAATAGCTTTTGGTAGCGTTTTTTCTGCATCTTTTGTTTCTTCAGCAAGAGAAGATAAAGCATCAAATCCGGTAAAAGAGAAGCAGAGTACAGTCGCGCCAGCAATTAAAGAACTGACAGACGTCATATCGTTCCAAAAAGGAGTTAATGACCACAATGCTGCTTTATCTGGATTTAAAGTTCCATCTGCATATACACCTTGAGTAAGTAAGATATATACTTGATAAACAAAATAAAAAATTACGCCAAGCTGAATAACAACAATCGTACTGTTAAAACGTGCAACGAACCGTGCACCAAATAAATTAATAACAGTCATGAGCGTTGTTAAACCAATCACCCATAACCAGTTATTTACTTCTGGAAAAAGAGCTCTTAGATAAATATCTGCCAAGATAATATTAACAAGCGGTGACAGTAGATAGTCTAACCAAGAAGACCAACCCACCATAAAGCCAACATTAGGGTGAATTGATTTTTGAGCATACGTATAAGCCGACCCAGAAGAAGGGTAGCGCTTAATCATATGTCCATAACTGATCGATGTTAATAAGATTGCGACTAATGCAAAAATGTAGGAAGTTGGTACATGACCACCACTTCGTTCTGACACTAAACCAAAAGTATCAAATAACGTTAAGGGCTGAATGTAAGCTAAACCAATAATAACAATATGCCAAAGTACAAGATTCTTTTGAAGCTTGCCTGTTGGTTTAGTCCCAGATAAATTTGTCAACGGCGTTATCCTCATAATCGTTGATCAAGGATCAGCTTGGTGTTAAGGATCGTTTGAGACGAACGATCCCCCCTACAGAAAAAGATAAAGTGCGCCAATCTATCCTAAATTGATATAAATTGTCAGTACTTTCATCTATTTTTTAGCAATTTTTTTGCCATATGTTTCAAATAAAATAATCAATAAAAATGCTTAGTGACAAAAAAGGTCTGATTCATTATATAAATCAGACCTTTATGGAGTTTCTTGGAGTTTAACTTATCGAATTACCAAGCTTTTTCTAAGATATCTCGGATATCTTTTAAGCTTGCTTCTTTCGGGTTGTAAATAATTGAGCCATCATTTAGTGCTTTTTCTGCAACTTCATCAAGCTGTGCTTCAGTTACTTTACCTGTTTCACGTAGAGTGCGTGGTAACTTTGTTAAAGTAAATAGGCGATCACGCATTGCTAAGATAGTCGTAATTGCTCTATCTGCACGCTGGGTTGCAGGAGTTTGTGCATAAATATCTGCACCAGCAAGTGGTAATAGCAACTCACCAATTTTCTGACCATTTACTTGTTTATTATATTCAAGTACGTAAGGTAAGAATAAATTCATGCATAGGCCGTGGGGTAGGTGAGCAACAGCACCTAAAGCATGCCCTAAAGAGTGAACTAAGCCAACCATTGAATTAGAAAATGCAATACCCGCCATTGTAGAAGCTTGTGCTAACTCTAAGCGGCCTTGTGAGTCATTTGGGTTTTCTAAGACATTAAAGAGATTTTCACTAATCTTTTTAATTCCGGCACTTGCATAAGCATCACTTAATGGATTGGCAGCCATACATGTATAGGCTTCAACACAATGCGTTAATGCATCCATACCAGTCATTGCAGTTAAATGAGGCGGTAATGTAAGCGTCATACGCGGATCCAAAATCGCTGCATGTGGCATTAAATAATATGAAGCAAATGCTAACTTAACATTCTTTTGAGTATCTGAAACCACGGCAACCATTGTTACTTCAGAACCAGTACCAGAAGTTGTTGGAATCACAAAAAATGGTTTTAATGGTTTCGGTAGGTTATGAGCACCTGCATATTGCAATAAGTCATTTCCACCTTCAGAAACTAAAATATTAGTTGCTTTAGAAGTATCTATAACTGAGCCACCACCTACAGCAATGATCGCATCACATTTGTTTGCACGATAAGCTTCTGCTGCAAGACGAACGACCTCTAAACTCGAGTCGGGTGGAACATCATCAAAAACATGGCCAATGACAGCATCAGTTGTACTAAATGCAGCTTCAATTGGATTTAATAAGCCGTTTGCACGTACACCCTTATCTGTAATGATAAGAGGGCGTTTTGCACCCAAAGTTGCAAGCTCAAACGGAATATGTTCTAGCGCAGCATTACCAGCAATGACTTTTACAGGACAAAAGAATTCGTAATATGGTTTGGCCATGTTATGCGCTCCGCTTGAAATAGGACTTGGCTACTTTTAGATAAATATTTGCAGCCTCGTTGAATTTTTCTTTTAGGCTCAGTTCGGTTGGGTATTCTTTGACTGCTAGTGAAGCAACCAATTTAGGTAAAATAAGAGCTTCCATTTTATTTAGGCAGCGTACTAAGCGAATAGCAGCAGATACATCACCATCGGCAATCATTCGGTCATTGGCAAATGCTTGAGCAGTACTTTCTTGAAAAGAAAACACTAAAAAGGCATGGGTGACATGTTTGAATGTAATCGTTAAGTCTGGTTTTCTTTCAGCTCTTTGAAGTAGTTCTAACTGTTTGTCTTCTGTCACTCGAGCAAAAAATGCTGGTCCATTCGGGAAAACATTCATTGAAAGTACAAAGTGAACAGGAAATTTAGATACTTCCTCTTGTATTTCAGTGTCCACTTGACTTGCCATGACCAAGCCACGCCCAATAACATCCATCATGAGCTTAACGTAGGCAAGTTGCAGAGTCGGCTTTACCGCTTTTGTCGAAATCACTCGCGTATCCCTTGTTAAAATTATGCGAAAGCAAATTTAGAGTAATTACTCTAATCCATTTTTATTTCATCGCAAAGCGATTTATTCATATTTGACTTTAGGGTCATTAAAGTACCCAGTACTATTAATATACTCAATAAAGTCCTGACAAAGTTGACCAAATGATGGATAAGGAGTCACTAAATCTTGTATACGTACCATTTCTAAGCCTGCATAGCCGCAAGGGTTGATGGTCTGGAATCCATCTAAGGCACAGTCCAAGTTTAATGCTAATCCATGATAACTACGACCACGACGAATTTTAAAACCTAAAGAACCGATCTTGCGGCCATCTACATATACCCCAGGTGCATCGGGCTTGGCATAAGCTTCAATTCCATATTTTTTTAAAACATCTATCATGAATTGTTCAGCAAAACTGACCAATGTACGTACGTTCCATTTTAGACGATTAAGATCAAACATGAAGTAAGCCACAAGTTGACCGGGTCCATGCCAAGTCACTTGTCCGCCACGATCAGTTTGCACTACAGGAATATCTGAAGAAATTAGGATGTGCTCAGGTTTACCAGCTTGACCTTGTGTTAAGACATTATGATGTTGAAGTAACCATAACTCATCAGGCGTATCTTGATCACGCTCGTTTGTTAAGAGTTTCATGGTTTCGAACTTGCTTTGATAATCTTGTAAATCGTTCCATTGGCGAATGATCAAGTTTGGTTTATCAAGGCTCATCACAATATCTTCCTATAAGTTGGTTTCTGCGGCACCCAGTTAATATCTGCAAGATAGAAGCCGAAAACCCTGTAATTTTAAAGGATTTTATAATAGGGTTTCTAAATATTTGTATTGTTTTTTCACTGTTTGATAGCTTAAAAATTTCTCAAAAAAAATACCACAGTAATAGTGTCTGACTGTGGTATTGATTGAAGAACTGAAAATTAAAGCGCAGTTCTAATCTGCGGGCAAGCAGCCAAGTCGGCATAAAGTGCATGAACTTGTTCTAATTCTTCAAAGCGCAATTGTGCTGTTAAAGAATGATACTTGCCGGTGCGAGATTCTTGAACTTTTAATGTTGAGTGGTCGAAGTCTGGGAAATGTTTCACCAAAATGTCGACTACAGCAACACGTAATTCTTCACCCGCATCGCCAATAAGTTTAATTGGATAATCCATCGGAAATACCCAAAGATGTTCTTGTAGTTCGCGAGATGGAGTGCGGTCTAACATAAGTTACCTCATGATTTGAAACGCCTGCATTATCGCAGGCGTTTATAGCTCTTTCTATTAAATGGGGCTTGGGTTTGAAATTTCAAGCCTTCAAAACTTAGTCATTTTCCAAGAAAGAACGTAAGTGTTCAGAACGAGAAGGGTGACGTAATTTACGCAATGCTTTCGCTTCAATCTGACGAATACGTTCACGTGTTACGTCAAACTGCTTGCCCACTTCTTCTAGTGTGTGATCGGTTGGCATATCAATACCAAAACGCATCTTCAATACTTTTGCTTCACGTTCAGTTAAGTTTTCCAATACTTCGCGTGTTGCTTCTTTTAAGCCTTCTGAAGTCGCAGCATCAATTGGAGAAGTGATGTTTTGATCTTCAATGAAATCACCAAGATGCGAATCTTCATCATCACCAATAGGTGTTTCCATTGAAATCGGTTCTTTGGCAATCTTAAGTACCTTACGAACCTTAACTTCGTCCATTTCTAAACGTTCACCTAATTCTTCAGGTGTTGGTTCACGGCCCATTTCTTGTAACAATTGACGAGATACACGGTTGATCTTGTTAATCGTTTCAATCATATGTACAGGAATACGAATTGTACGAGCCTGATCGGCAATCGAACGGGTAATCGCCTGACGGATCCACCAAGTTGCATAAGTCGAGAATTTATAACCACGACGATATTCAAACTTGTCTACCGCTTTCATCAAACCAATGTTCCCTTCTTGAATCAAGTCAAGGAACTGTAAACCACGGTTGGTATATTTCTTCGCAATCGAAATTACCAAACGAAGGTTGGCTTCTACCATTTCTTTCTTAGCACGGCGTGCTTTCGCTTCGCCAATCGCCATACGCTTAGAAATATCTTTAATTTCAGCAACGCTTAAACTAAGTTCTTTCTCAATATCTGCAATTTTTTGCTGGAATGCTAAAACATCTGGGCGAACTTTTTCTAAATGCGCCTTGATTTCAGCAGGAGCTTTAGCAATCTGTTCATCTAACCAAGCTGGATTAGATTCTTGCTTAGGGAAAGATGTACGGAATTGAGTACGGTCCATACGGCCACGACGTACTGCATAACGCATGATTTCACGTTCATTGGCACGAATTTGTTCATGTGTGCCACGAATCATTTCAGAAATGATATCGAATAAACGTGGTGTAAATTTAAACATCATGAATACAGTAGCTAAAGCTTCTAAAGCTTCATCTGCTTCAGGGCTATTACGCCCATGTTTCTCAATAATACCTTTTGTCTTAGTCCATGCAGATTCAAGTTCATTAAAACGAATCTTTGCAACTTCAGGGTCTGGACCAGACTCACCTTCAGAATCATCGTCGCTTTCTGACTCTTCGTCTTCTTCGTCATCGTCAAGCTTAACTTCTTTTGCTGGTGTAGCTGGCGCATCATCTTCTTCAAGTTCTGTTTCTTCTTCTAGAACTTCAGGAATATCTTCGTCAGTTTCCGGATCAAGATAGCCAGATAAAATATCGGCAAGGCGACGTTCGCCAGTCAAGAAATCATTATATTCTTTTAATACAACTTCAACAGCATTTGGCCAGTACGCAATTGAGTTAAGGACATCACGAATCCCTTCTTCAATACGTTTTGCAATGCTGATTTCACCTTCACGGGTTAACAGTTCAACTGTACCCATTTCACGCATGTACATACGTACAGGATCTGTCGTACGTCCAGGCTCATTTTCAACCGATGCAAGTACGGCAGCAGCTTCTTCTTCAGCAACTTCATCGGCTGTGTCAGTTGACTCACCGAACATGGTATCGTCAGATTCAGGTGCACGCTCGTGTACAGGAATACCAACGTCTTGAAGCATTTGAATAATGTCTTCAATCTGTTCGCTTTCAGTAATCGAGTCCGGCAGATGATCGTTAACCTCAGCGTAAGTTAAGTAACCTTGTTCTTTGCCTCGGCTAATCAGAGCCGCTACTTGAGAAGTAGGGGAATGCATATCGCTCATCTTTGCTTACTCTTCGTTGAATCTGTGGCAGTGAAAAACCGTGCATGATAGCACAATTTGCTTGAAATGTTTTGGGTTTGATCGGTAACCGTTAAATAAAAAATATCTTTGAATTCACGTCTGTTTTTTGAATATTGGGCTAAAATCATTTTTTTCAAGCTTAAACCATAGAAAAGATCATAGAATTTTTTCTTGATCAAAAAAATAGTTGAGTTTTATAAATACACAATTTTTCGGGTGAAAAAAAGTACAAATATGCAGTTTAATGAAAAAAATATAAATAAAACTTGACATGATTCTGTAAGAGAGATAAATAGCGCCTAGACCCATTCACATTTTTTCATTAGAGGTAGTTTTAGTGTCTTCTACAGATTTTGAACTAGATGATAACTACGGTGATGATGATGATGTCGGTTTTGATGAGTCATCAGGCAAAATCACTGCGAAAGAATCATTAGAAAAACGTAGATTAATTGATGATCTATTGGCTCAACGCCGTTTAGAGCGTGAGTTGAAAGATTTTGATTACGATTTAGACGATGATGATCTTGATGATGAAGACTAATCAAATCTGAATAGGGCATCGTCGGCTTAAATGCTATTCTATCGTAGATTTCTTTTTTATAGTCAGGTAACACAATGAGTGCGTTAGATTTAGACCAATTAAGTGAATATCTAGATGGAGACCACAATGAGTATGGTCTAGATTTCGCTGCAACTCATGGTTTTCTGTGTGCAATTGCAGTAGGCCCTCAGTTTGACCGTTGGTTAGATGAGCTGTTTGATAATAACCATAAAAAGGTTCCTGCTGAAATTATTCAGCAAATCAAGGCGTGGTTAGAGTCAATTCGACAAGACTTAGCAAATGAGAATGGAATTGTATTTCCATTTGAAATTGAAGAAGCTGATGTTGAATCTAGCTTAGGCGACTGGAGTGTGGGATTTGTTGATGCGATGTTCTTAAATGAAGAGGCATGGTTTGCCCCTGAACATGAAGAACAATTAATTGATTTAACTTTACCAATGATGGTATTTAGTGGAATTGATGAAGAAGATCCGCAGATGGAATCTTTCCGTCGTAATGGACAGTTAATGGATGAACTGGCAGAAGAAATTCCAGATAATTTGAATGAATTATATTTGATGTACCATACTCCAAATTAATTTATTAGAAGAAATAATAAATAACGTCCTTTCTAGGGCGTTTTTTATTACCTGAATTTTTTAATAGGTAATTGAGCATAATAATATTTTTACATTAATTTTATTTATATATAATATTTATTGTTATTTTAAAATTATACTTTTAATAGAGTTTAATTTACCTATCATCATGTATTAGTCCATGGTTGATATAAAAATTTTTAGTGTTATAACAATGCGATTTAATATGAATATAATTTGTAAAATTAGTGGCTTGCTCTCAGTAATATTGCTTATAGCTTGTGGTGGTGAAAATAGTAACAGTGTTAGTGAGGATAAAATTTCACAATCTAATCAAAATGAAGTTACTTATAAATTAATCTCTGGTACAGCATTTTCAAATTCTGCTTTGAATGGTGCAAATGTAACAGCAATTTGTAAAGATGGAGCTGGTTTTAAAAATACTGTAAATGTTAATGTCCAAGGTAAATGGCAAGGTGAAGTAGACAATAGTAAGTTTCCTTGTCGTTTACAGGTAAAGGCTAATGGACAAAGCTACTATAGTTATGTCGAGCGTGAGGATAATGTAAATATTAATCCGCTTACGGATATGGTCGTTGCTTATGCTAGTAACCAAGTTCCTGGAACGTGGTATCAATCTGGAACCATGACTACAGAAAAGTTAAATTCTGCAAATTCTGCTTTGGTAGCTGAACTTATTAAAAAGGGGTATGGTATTAATAATGATATGGATCTATTTAATGCTGAGATGAAAGCAAATAATCCTATTCATCAAGCTATTCAAGAGTTATTGGAAGCTATTAAGAATAATAGAGACATTAAAGACTATGATGCACTGTTAATGTTAATTAAAGATGGAAATTTATCTCAATTACCGGTGAAATCAGATCAAATTCTTGTCAATCCTTTAAATATTAATATAGATACGACGGCTTGCCAACAATATGACTCAGGTATAATTGAAAGATATAATTATTGTACTTCAGATGTTTTACCTGATTTTAAGGAAGATCAGTTAATTACACCTTTTGGTGAAAAGTGTAGTTTAACAAAAGTGGGTGATATGCTCACAGTTAGTAATGGTAAATTGACTATATCTACGTTTATCAATAAAGACGAGAATGATGGGATTCCTTCGAAAACATCTATTGGTACTTTATTTGTAGCCTCTAATCCTGTTTTATCGGCCCAAGAGGATGTTTTATATAATATTGGAATTTCATTTCTGACTAATGGGCAAATTAATGGTGTAAGTGCTGGTAATGGGGAGGGTGATGCTTTAGTTTGTGCAACAACTAGATCACGTACCTCATAATAACGACTCATATCTTAAATTTGCTTTATATAACCTATTATGAAGAGGGCATCATTTGATGCCCTCTTTTATTACAAGCGTTTACGCTTTGCAGCTGCAATTTGCGACTGGCGCATACGGAAACCAGCTTTTTGTTTTTCAGTTGTCTTGTCGATGCAATACACGCATGAAACACCATGTTCATAACTCGTTAAAGCTGACTCTTCTGGAGTTAATGGCCAACCACACGCATGACATTTAATATTTACGCCTTCTTCAACGCCATGAGTTACAGCTGTACGTCCGTCAAATACGAAACATTCGCCTTCCCATAAACTTTCATCGGCTGGGGTTTCTTCTAAGTATTTAAGGATACCGCCTTTGAGGTGATAAACCTCTTGGAAGCCTTCTTGAAGAAGTAAAGATGTTGATTTTTCACAGCGAATACCACCTGTGCAGAACATCGCAATTTTTTTATCTTTATGTTGCTCTAGCTCTTTTTTGACATATTCTGGGAACTCGCGGAATGTCTCGGTTTTCGGGTCGATTGCACCTTTGAAAGTACCCGCCTTATATTCATAGTCATTACGCGTGTCGATTAAAATTACATCATCACGTGCAATTAAATCATTCCATTCTTTTGGATCAAGGTAGTGGCCCACTAAGTCGCGGGGTTTAACCTCAACACCTAAAGTCACAATTTCTTCTTTAAGTTTAACTTTCATTTTACGGAAAGGTTTGTCAGAGCTATGGGATTCTTTGTATTCCATAGAAGCAAAACCTTCATTAAGCAAAAATTGATAGAGACTATCAATTGCTACACGATCGCCCGCAACAGTACCATTAATTCCTTCACCTGCTACAATCAGAGTTCCACAAAGGTTAATTGTTTTCACTAAGTCTAATAGACGTTGCTGAAGATCTGCAGGATCTTGAACTTCTTTAAATTGATATAGTGCTGCAACAACCCAACCCGCGGTCGCTTGCTGTTCTACAGGTGCAAGCTGTTCTACAGTAGCGTTCATGGAAAACTCCAAATGTATTAAGATATAAATTTAAGGCGCATATTTTAGCGCGAAAATGTGTAATAAGCGAGAAAACCATAAAAAGTATATGGTTTATTTAAGGAGTTTGTTTTGAGTAATGATCATCGAATGCTCTCTCTCACCCCATGTGCAGGGCGTTGTTCAACAGTTTTTGGTGATCAGGTGTGCCGTGGTTGTCGCCGTTTTAACCATGAAGTGATTCAATGGAATACGTATACAGCAGAGCAACGCTTGGCTGTGTGGAAGCGCTTAGATGATCAGTTGAATCAAATCCTAGTACCTATGTTGCCTCATGCGAACTTACAGCATGTAGAGGGATTTATTTTAAGTAAGCGTGTTCGGTTGATGGAAGGGGCGAGTAAAGGTCGCAAGCTTTATCATGCTTTAAAAATATGTGAAAAAAATAAGCATCTGGCAACAGAAAGTGGTTTGGGTATTTCAGAACCTCAAGTCAAAACAATCTGGGTTGAATTTGAAAGACGTGTTCTAGCTTTGGCTAAAGCGAGTTATGAGTTGGCTTGGTTAAGAGCTGATGGAATTAGTCATCATTTATTAAGTGTGTTTGATGAAGAATAAGTTTTTAAATTGAATTGAAAATACCACAATAAAAAAGCTGCCAGAAGGCAGCTTTTTTATCATTAATTTTCTTTCGAATATTAACGTTTGATGTCGCGCTGAGTCGGGCCAGTGTAAAGCTGACGAGGACGACCGATTTTGTATGGTGCGCTGTGCATTTCTAACCAGTGGCTGATCCAACCTACTGTACGTGCAAGAGCAAAGATTACTGTAAACATTTCTGTTGGGATACCAATCGCTTTAAGGATGATACCTGAGTAGAAGTCTACGTTAGGGTAAAGTTTACGTTCAACAAAGTACGGGTCGTTCAATGCAATACGTTCAAGTTCCATAGCAAGCGCTAATTGAGGATCATTGATATTTAATGCTTCAAGAACTTCGTCACAAGTTTGTTTCATGACTTTAGCACGTGGGTCGAAGTTTTTGTACACACGGTGACCGAAGCCCATGAGTTTAACTTCTTTACGTTTTACTTTTTCCATGAACTCAGCAACATTTTCTACACTGCCGATTTCATCAAGCATCTTAAGAACAGCTTCGTTTGCACCACCGTGAGCAGGTCCCCAAAGCGCAGAAATACCTGAAGAGATACATGCGTATGGGTTTGCACCAGTAGAACCAGCAAGACGTACTGTAGATGTCGAAGCATTTTGTTCGTGATCAGCGTGAAGCGTGAAGATACGATCCATTGCACGAGCAAGAACAGGATTTACTTTGTAATCACGGTCAGCAGGAGTAGCAAACATCATGTGTAAGAAGTTTTCCGCGTAATTTAAGTCATTACGTGGATAGATGAATGGTTGGCCTACTGTGTATTTGTAACTCCAAGCAGCAAGTGTTGGAATTTTTGCAATTAGACGAATCGCAGTGATTTCACGGTGATTGATGTCTTCAATGTCAAGATTGTTGTGATAGAACGCAGATAATGCACCAACAACACCAACCATGATCGCCATAGGATGAGCATCACGACGGAAACCATTGAAGAAACGGCTAACTTGGTCGTGAACCATAGTGTGAGCACGAACTTTGGCATCAAATTCTGTTTTTTGTTCAGCAGTTGGGAGCTCGCCATTTAATAATAAATAACAAGTTTCAAGATAGTCTGCTTGAGTTGCTAACTGGTCGATTGGGTAACCGCGGTGTAATAAAATACCTTTGTCACCATCAATGAACGTAATTTTAGACTCGCATGCAGCTGTCGCCATAAAACCAGGATCGAAAGTAAAATGACCTTCTTTCAATATGCTGCTGACATCAATTACATCTGGACCTAAAGTGCCACTGTAGATTGGTAAACCAATTTCTTTGCCATCAAGATGTAATACGGCTTTTTTGCCATTTGCTTCAGACATTCAATAGATCTCCTGTCCTGGTGAATGTTGATCTGACTCGAAATCCTAATGTTCTCATGTGCGAATCAGACGGTGTCAAAATTTGCTATAAGATTAGTGAGTACTGAAATTTTGTCAATTATACTTATGGATAAAAAATAACGTTCTCACAGAGAGTTAGTCATCAAGACCCGAGCAAAAAAGTCAGTAAAATCACTGCATCGGGATGGTATAATAAGTCAATTCAACAACAACGTGCAGAAAAAAAATGAAGTATCAGTACAATTGTAAGCAAATTTTTAAATTAAGATTGGGAATGGTAAGTCGGTAGAAAATGCCAATCCAATTAAAAAAATCATAAAACTCATGGTGTAATTTAAAATTGCTAATCAAAAAAAACTCTATTTTTATTTAGTTGTAACAAAGAATGTTGATGTTTTTTTAAGTTTAATTGTATAAAAAATAGCTAATTGAACAGCTTTAAAATAATTAAAAATTTTATTTTCAATAAAAATTGCTTTCTCAAATGTATTTTAGATTGACTGATTTGTATTGAATCCAACTAACTTCACTTAGTTGAATTGTAGCTTTTATTGAAAATATGACCAGTTACTAACATTTTTCTATTTATATGATGAATTTATGACTTTATCTTTAGTCTAAAATTTGCTTATTTAAAAGAAATTGCAGAAAAAATGAAATTAAATAAAAAGTTATTTTAAACAATAACATGATGGAACTCTGCATGCCATTTTAACAGGGTTAATAGGGTGATATCATTGTTAATGATTCTTATTTAATTGTTTTTTGCTTAAATGGGAAAGTGGATTGTTTGTATTTTGATACTTCGCGTTTTATAATTCAGTGTCGTTTATAGGTTAGGCATGAGCTGTGCTTGCCTAACAATGCCAGCTTTCCTTGGAATTAATTCAACAAACTCCGGTCGGAGTTTCTACCTACAGGATGCCCGCTGTGAAAAGCAACAGACCTGTCAATTTGTCCATGGGTCAGGTGTTAGCGGTAAATTTACGCTCACCCGTGGCTATTGCATCAATTTTACACCGTTTATCAGGTGTCATCGTTTTCTTATTAGTACCAGTTCTATTATGGATTTTAGATAAATCATTATCTTCACCAGAAGGATTTGACTACGTTAAAAATGTCGTGTTTGGAAATATCCTTGTACGTTTTATCGTTTGGGTATTTGTAGCCGGCTTGTTATTCCACTTTATTGCTGGAGTAAAGCACTTACTTGCAGATTTAGGTTTTGCTGAAGAACTGCAAAGTGGTCGTATAGCAGCGACAATTTCATTGATCTTATCTGTGGTAGCTATTATCGCAGCCTTTATATGGATTATGTTCTAATGAAAAGTGCTACAGGTTTAACTGGTTCAGGTTCTCGTGATTGGTTTATCCAGCGTGTAAGTGCGGTTGTACTTGCAGCCTATACTGTTGTTCTTTTGGGTTGGATTCTCTGCAAAGGTGGATTTGACTATCAACAATGGGCTGGTTTCATGATGACATTACCAATGAAGATTTTCTCTTTATTGGCAATTTTATCGCTTATCGCACACGCATGGATTGGTATGTGGCAAGTTTTTACTGACTATGTCACTACTCGTCAAATGGGTCCTTCAGCGAAAGGTTTACGCCTTGTACTGACGACGGCTGTCATTATTGCAGTGTTTGTGTACGCAATCTGGGGTATCCAGATTTTCTGGGCGAATTGATAGGAAGACATCATGGGCGCGATAACCCCTAAAGAAGATTATTCAAATATTCAAAACCTCACTTTCGATGCAGTTATCGTTGGTGGTGGTGGTTCTGGTATGCGTGCATCTTACCAACTTGCTCAAGCAGGTTTGAAAGTTGCAGTACTCACTAAAGTTTTCCCGACACGTTCGCACACTGTAGCTGCTCAAGGCGGTATCGGTGCGTCGTTAGGTAATATGCAAGAAGATAACTGGCATTTCCATTTTTACGATACAGTAAAAGGTTCTGACTGGTTAGGTGACCAAGACGCAATTGAATTTATGTGTCGTGAAGCACCAAAAGTTGTGTATGAACTTGAACACATGGGTATGCCGTTTGACCGTAACGCTGATGGTACAATTTACCAACGTCCGTTCGGTGGTCACTCTGCGAACTATGGTGATAAACCAGTTCCACGTGCTTGTGCAGCTGCGGACCGTACAGGTCATGCATTATTGCACACGCTTTATCAAAGCAACGTGAAAATGGGTACTCAATTCTTCGTTGAGTGGATCGCTCTTGATTTGATTCGTAACGAAGCTGGTGATGTTCTTGGTGTAACAGCAATTGACCAAGAAACTGGTAACATTTCAGTATTCCAAGCAAAAGCGACATTATTTGCTACTGGTGGTGCTGGTCGTGTTTACCGTGCATCAACAAATGCTTATATCAACACTGGTGACGGTCTTGGTATGGCTGCTCGTGCTGGTATTCCATTACAAGATATGGAATTCTGGCAATTCCACCCAACGGGTGTTGCGGGCGCTGGTGTATTGTTGACTGAAGGTTGTCGTGGTGAGGGTGCAATCCTTCGTAATAAAGACGGCGAACCGTTCATGGAACGTTATGCACCGACTTTAAAAGATTTGGCTCCACGTGACTTCGTTTCACGTTCTATGGACCAAGAAATTAAAGAAGGTCGTGGTTGTGGTCCAAAAGGTGATTATATCTTACTTGATATGACTCACTTGGGCGCTGATACAATCATGAAGCGTTTACCATCTGTATTTGAGATTGGTAAAAAATTCGCGAACGTTGACATTACAAAAGAAGCGATTCCTGTAGTACCAACAATCCATTATCAAATGGGTGGTATTCCTACGAATATGCATGGTCAAGTGTGCTTACCTGAAGCGGGTACAGACAACTACACTAAACCTGTAAAAGGTTTCTATGCAATTGGCGAATGTTCTTGTGTATCAGTACATGGTGCAAACCGTTTAGGTACTAACTCACTTCTTGACTTGGTTGTATTTGGTAAAGCTGCTGGTGAGCACATTATCGATTACGTAACTAAGCATCATGGTGATGAATACGCACCACTTCCAACAGATGTATTAGGGCAAACATTAGCTCGTGTACGTAAGTTGGATGATTCAACTTCTGGTGAAAATGCTCAAGAAGTTGCTGATGCAATTCGTGATATCGTTCAAGATCACGCTGGTGTATTCCGTACTCAAGCATTGCTTGATAAGGGTGTAAAAGAGATCCTTGCTCTTGAGCCACGTGTGCGTAATATCCACTTAAAAGATAAATCTAGAGTATTTAACACTGCACGTGTTGAAGCGCTTGAAGTTGAAAACTTGTATGAAGTTGCAAAAGCAACTTTAATTTCAGCAGCTGCGCGTAAAGAGTGTCGTGGTGCGCATACTGTAGTTGATTATGAATTACCAGCTGATCATCCAACTTATTCATACGGTCGCCGTGATGATGAGTGGATGAAACATACGTTATGGTATTCATCAGATAACCGTTTGGAATATAAGCCAGTGCGCTTCAAACCGTTGACTGTTGATGCAATTCCGCCAGCACCACGTACATTCTAATCGGGAGTATAAAGATGAGTAGAGGTACTCGTACATTCGAAATCTACCGCTATGATCCTGATAAGGATAAAGCGCCGTACATGCAAACTTTCAAGCTTGAATTGACTGATAAGCACCGTATGTTGCTTGATGCATTGCTTGCATTGAAAGTTCAAGACGAAACGTTAACATTCCGTCGCTCTTGCCGTGAAGGTATTTGTGGTTCGGATGGTGTGAATATCAATGGTAAAAATGGTTTGGCTTGTCTAGAAAACCTAAATGATTTACCAGAGAAAATCGTAATTCGTCCATTACCAGGTTTGCCGGTAGTTAAAGATTTGGTTGTTGATATGAACCAATTCTATGATCAATATGACAAGATTCAGCCATTCTTGATCAATAACCAGCCAGCTCCACCTAAAGAGCGTTTACAATCTCCTGAAGAGCGTGAACACTTAAACGGTTTGTATGAATGTATTCTTTGTGCATGTTGTTCAACTTCATGTCCATCATTCTGGTGGAACCCTGACAAGTTCTTGGGTCCTTCAGCTTTGTTGAATGCATACCGTTTTATTATCGATTCTCGTGATACTGCAACTGCAGACCGTTTGGCTCGTCTTGACGATCCATTCAGTTTGTTCCGTTGTAAAGGTATCATGAACTGTGTGTCAGTATGTCCTAAAGGTCTAAACCCTACAAAAGCAATCGGTCACATCCGTAATATGCTATTAGATCAAGCGGGTTAATTCTGCACAAATAGAGAACGCACATCCTTGATGTGCGTTTTTTTTTAACTTTATAATGTAAACTTTAGACTTTGGTCGAAAAAGATGAGGTTTTTATATATTGCACCATATATTAAAAGATAAAATCGCATATGTATTTCGCCAATTTATAGGTGGTATGTGTCAAAAAAATCAATCGTTCGTTAAGAACATGATACGATTTGCCACAAAGTTATAGGTGAAAAAAGCGTATACTAGTGAAATTAATTTAAGTAGCACAATCTTAGATCTGTGCTTAATTTTTATGGTTAAAGTCATTTTAGAAAAGTTAATTTTAAAGTTAATTTTTCTAAAAAGATTTGCAAAAAATTGCTCGGTTTTAATCGAGTATAAGGTGAGTGATGATGCCATTGAGGGTGTTGTGATTCATTAATTACCTATGGAGTTTCCTCTCTAGGTAGTATGACGCCCCATGGTCTTAAAGACCTGTTGGGTAAGTAATGCCTTTTTTACCAATTTGGCATTATGCATCATGGGTGTGCTTAAAAGGCAGCCTGTAATATTTTTTGCAATAGGAAATGGGTCCACAAATGCAAGAAGTTGCTGACGCATTGCGTCTTGACACTGAACTTTCCGCTGATAGTGCAGCGTATATTGAAGAACTTTACGAGCAGTACCTGTCTTCCCCAACCTCTGTAGCTGAGGACTGGCGCCAATATTTCGATAAATATCCAAAGGGTGACCAACCACACGGCGCTGTGCGTGAGCAATTCCTATTACTAGGACGTAATGCTAATCGTGTTCAACCTGTTGTACAAAGTACGGTAAGTACTGAGCATGAACGTCGTCAAATTGGCGTTTTACAACTTATTGCTGCTTATCGTAATCGCGGACATCAAAAAGCTAAGTTAGATCCATTAGGTCTTGCTAAGCGTGAAGAGATTCCAGATTTAGAGCTTTCAGCTCACGGTTTAACCAAATCAGATCTAGACACAGTATTCAATACCGGTAATCTTGAAATCGGTAAGAGCGAAGCGACGCTTGCTGAAATGATTGAAGCAATGGAAGCAATCTATTGTGGTTCAATCGGTGTTGAATATATGCATATCGTGGACACAAAAGAAAAGCGTTGGATTCAACAACGTCTTGAAAGTGTTCGTGGTCAGCTTAATTTTACAAATGATCAAAAGAAAGGGTTCCTGGAGCGTTTAACCGCTGCAGAAGGACTTGAAAAATACCTAGGCAATAAATACGTTGGTGCTAAACGCTTTGGTGTAGAAGGTGGTGAATCTTTTATTCCTATGGTGAATGAAATCATTCAACGTGCTGGTGCTGTTGGTTGTAAAGAAGTTGTTATTGGTATGCCACACCGTGGCCGTTTAAACCTTCTTGTTAATATTATGGGTAAAAACCCTGCAGACTTGTTTGGCGAGTTTGAAGGTAAAGCTATTCATAAGAAAGGTTCTGGCGACGTTAAATACCATCAAGGTTTCTCAAGTAATGTAATGACTCCTGGTGGCGAAGTTCACTTGGCATTAGCATTTAACCCATCTCACTTGGAAATCGTTGGTCCTGTAGTTGAAGGTTCTGTGCGTGCACGTCAAGTGCGTCGTAGAGACATCGGCGGTGATGATGTATTACCAGTAATTGTTCACGGTGATGCTGCATTCGCAGGTCAAGGTGTGAACATGGAAACTTTCCAGATGTCACAAACTCGTGGCTATACGGTTGGTGGTACTGTACACATTATCGTGAACAACCAAGTTGGTTTTACAACTTCTGATCCACGTGATGCGCGTTCTACTGAATATTGTACTGACGTTGCAAAAATGATTCAGACGCCAATTTTCCATGTGAATGGCGATGATCCTGAAGCAGTAATCTTTGCTACTCAATTAGCACATGATTTCCGTCACGAATTCCGTAAAGACGTAGTACTTGACTTGTTCTGTTACCGTCGTCGTGGTCATAACGAAGCAGATGAACCGTCTGGTACACAGCCATTGATGTATCAAGTGATTGCTAAAAAAGCAACAACTCGTACACTCTATGCAGATCAACTTGTTCAAAACAAAGTAATTGATCGTGCTGAAGCAGACCAAATGGTTGAAGATTACCGTGCTGATTTAGAAGCCGGAAACCATGTAGCAAATGCTTTGGTGCTTGAACCAAATACAAAAATGTTTGTTGATTGGACACCTTATTTGGGCCATGACTATACAGACGATTGGGATACTTCATTTGACTTAAATCGCTTAAAAGAATTAGGCGAGGGCATGAGCAAACTTCCGGAAGGATTTGTTATGCAGCGTCAAGTGCAAAAAGTAATTGAAGATCGTGTGAAAATGCAAACTGGTGAAACTGCATTGAACTGGGGTGCTGCTGAAACTTTAGCTTACGCAACCTTGATCGATGAAGATTACCTTGTTCGTATTACTGGTGAAGACGTTGGGCGTGGTACATTCTCACACCGTCATGCAAAATTGCATAATCAGGTAGATGGCTCAACGTATATCCCGCTTTGTCACGTTAAAGAAAATCAGCCTCGTTTTGCAATTTACGATTCTTTATTATCTGAAGAAGCTGTTCTTGCATTTGAATATGGTTATGCAACTACAATTCCTAAGAGCTTAATTATTTGGGAAGCACAATTTGGTGACTTCGTAAACTGTGCTCAGGTTGTAATTGACCAGTTCATTGCTTCTGGCGAGACTAAGTGGGAACGAGTTTGTGGTTTAACAATGTTGTTACCACACGGTTTCGAAGGTCAGGGTCCAGAGCATTCATCAGCTCGTTTAGAACGTTTCTTACAGTTATGTGCTGAAGATAACATGCAAGTGATCACTCCAACGACACCTGCACAGATTTTCCATGCATTACGTCGTCAAGCTGTACGCCCAATTCGTAAGCCATTGATCGTAATGTCACCGAAATCTTTACTTCGTCATAAACTTGCGACTTCTACTTTAGAAGAGCTTGCAAATGGTTCATTCCAAACTGTAATTGACGAAATTGACCAAATTAACAAGTCAGATGTAACTCGTCTTGTACTTTGTGGTGGTAAAGTTTATTACGATTTACTCGAAAAACGTCGTGAACAAAACTTAACTAACGTCGCAATTGTACGTATTGAACAGTTATATCCATACCCAGAACAACGTCTTGCGGAAATCTTAGCTGCATATCCAAACGTGAAAGAACTTGTTTGGGCACAAGAAGAGCCGAAGAACCAAGGCGCTTGGTTATTTATCGCACCGCGTTTATACGACGATATCTTAAAATCTGGCAAACAAATCCGTATCAGTTTTGCAGGTCGTGAAGCTTCTGCTGCACCAGCTTGTGGCTCACCGTACTTGCATGCAAAACAACAAGCTCAGCTAATTAATGATGCATTGGCAATCGAAGCTGAACAATCAGGAGATTCTCAATAATGGCAACCGAAATTAAAGCACCGGTATTCCCAGAGTCTGTTGCAGATGGAACCATCGCAACTTGGCACAAAAAGGTGGGTGAACCTGTATCACGTGATGAAGTGATCTGTGATATTGAAACCGACAAAGTTGTTTTAGAAGTGGTTGCTCCTGCAGATGGTAGCTTGGTTGCAATCATTAAAGGTGAAGGCGATACAGTTCTTTCTGACGAAGTGATTGCTCAGTTTGAAGCTGGTGCTGGTGCTGGTGCGGCAGCTGCTCCTGCAGTAGAGCAAGCAGTTGCTCAAACTCAAGCTGGTGCAGCTCCTGTTGTTGAGCGCACTGAAGCTGTATCTGGCCAAGCTCCTGCAGTTCGTAAAGCTTTGTCTGAAACTGGTATTGCTGCTGCTGACGTACAAGGTACTGGTCGCGGTGGTCGTATCACTAAAGAAGATGTAGCAAACCATCAAGCTAAACCAGCTGCTAACGTTACTCCGTTAAGCGTAGCTGTTGGTGAGCGCATCGAAAAACGCGTTCCAATGACTCGTTTACGTAAGCGTGTAGCTGAGCGTCTTCTTTCTGCAACTCAAGAAACTGCAATGTTAACTACATTTAACGAAGTTAACATGAAGCCAATCATGGAATTGCGTAAGCAATATAAAGATGCGTTTGAAAAACGCCATGGTGCTCGTTTGGGCTTCATGTCATTCTTTGTTAAAGCTGTAACTGAAGCACTTAAACGCTATCCTGCGGTAAATGCGTCAATTGATGGCGACGATATTGTTTATCACGGTTACTATGACATCGGTGTTGCTGTATCTTCTGATCGTGGTCTTGTTGTACCAGTATTACGTGATACTGATCGTATGAGCTATGCAGAAGTTGAAGCTGGTATTGGTGCGTATGCTGCTAAAGCACGTGACGGTAAATTATCTATCGAAGAAATGACTGGTGGTACTTTCACTATTACTAACGGTGGTACTTTCGGTTCATTACTTTCAACTCCAATTTTGAATCAGCCGCAAACTGGTATCTTGGGTATGCACAAAATCCAAGAGCGTCCTATGGCTGTAAATGGTCAAGTTGAAATCTTGCCAATGATGTATTTAGCACTTTCTTATGACCACCGTATGATCGATGGTAAAGAAGCAGTAGGTTTCTTGGTAGCAATCAAAGAATTGTTAGAAGAGCCAGCTAAACTCATCCTTGATCTTTAATTTCTTCGAATAATATTACCGAGATAGAGTGATCCTCTATCTCGGACCATGGAGATAAATAATGTCTCAACAATTTGATCTTGTTGTTATTGGCGGTGGTCCTGGTGGTTATGAAGCTGCAATTCGTGCTGCTCAACTAGGTTTTAAAGTCGCTTGTATCGAAAAACGTATTCACAACGGTAAGCCATCTTTAGGTGGTACATGCTTAAACGTAGGTTGTATCCCTTCTAAAGCATTACTTGACTCTTCACATCGTTATGAAGATACAGTGCATCATTTAGCTGATCACGGTATTACTACAGGTGAAGTAAATTTTGATCTTGCTAAGCTTCTTGCTCGTAAAGACAAAATTGTTGACCAATTAACTGGTGGTATCGATCAATTGCTTAAAGGCAATGGTATTGAGTGGTTAAAAGGTACTGGTAAATTACTTGCTGGTAAAAAAGTTGAGTTTGTTTCACACGAAGGTGAGACTCAAGTTTTAGAACCTAAATACGTAATTCTTGCGTCTGGTTCTGTACCTGTAAATATTCCAGTAGCTCCTGTAGATCAAGATATTATTGTTGATTCAACTGGCGCGTTAAACTTCCCAGAAGTACCTAAACGTTTAGGTGTTATTGGTGCTGGTGTAATCGGTTTAGAACTTGGTTCTGTTTGGCGTCGTCTTGGTGCTGAAGTTGTTGTATTTGAAGCAATGGATGCATTTTTACCAATGGCTGATAAAGCTTTGGCAAAAGACTACCAAAAACTTTTAACTAAGCAAGGTCTTGATATTCGTATTGGCGCTAAAGTTGCTGGTACTGAAGTTAATGGTCGCGAAGTGACTGTTAAATACACTCAAGGTGGCGAAGAAAAAACTCAGACTTTTGACAAATTAATCGTTTGTGTAGGCCGTAAAGCTTATGCAGAAGGTTTATTAGCTGATGATTCAGGCATTAAATTGACTGAACGTGGTCTAGTTGAAGTAAACGATTACTGTGCAACTTCTGTAGAAGGTGTATATGCGATTGGTGACTTAGTTCGTGGTCCAATGCTTGCTCATAAAGCAATGGAAGAAGGTGTAATGGCTGTTGAACGTATTCACGGTCATGCAGCTCAAGTGAACTACGACACAATCATTTCTGTTATCTATACACATCCGGAAGCGGCATGGGTTGGTTTAACTGAAGAACAAGCTAAAGAAAAAGGTCATGAAGTTAAAACTGGTCAATTCGGTTTTGCTGTAAATGGTCGTGCTTTAGCGGCGGGTGAAGGTGCTGGTTTTGTTAAGTTTGTTGCTGATGCAAAAACTGACCGTTTATTAGGTATGCATGTCATTGGACCTGCTGCATCTGATATCGTACACCAAGGTATGATCGCTCTTGAATTTGTATCTTCTGTTGAAGATCTTCAGTTAATGACATTTGGTCATCCAACATTCTCTGAAGTTGTTCATGAAGCTGCACTTGCTGTAGATGGTCGTGCAATTCACGCGATTCAACGTAAGCGTAAATAAAATAAAGAGCGGTTCTCCGCTCTTTTTCACATTTGATGGTGTGATTAAAAAAACATCAAGGTGATAGAGGTAGACAGCAATTTGCATATACAACATGAGAATGTTGCGCAAATTGAAGACAACAAACAAAGTTAAGTAGGTAACTAAATGAACTTACATGAGTATCAAGCTAAAGCGTTATTGAAAGAATATGGTATGCCGGTACAAGAAGGTATCTTGGCAACCAATGCAGACGAAGCAGTTGCTGCATTCGAACAGCTTGGTGGTAAATTCGCTGTAATGAAAGCGCAAGTTCATGCTGGTGGTCGTGGTAAGGCTGGTGGCGTTAAAGTTGCAAAATCTAAAGAAGATGTTATCGAGTTTGCAAATAACATTATTGGTACTCGTCTTGTAACGTATCAAACAGATGCAAATGGTCAACCAGTAAACAGCATTATTGTTGCTGAAGACGTATACCCAGTTGAGCGTGAGCTTTACTTGGGTGCGGTTGTAGACCGTTCTAGTCGTCGTATTACTTTCATGGCTTCTACAGAAGGTGGTGTAGAAATCGAGAAAGTTGCAGAAGAAACTCCAGAAAAAATTATCAAAGTTGAAGTTGACCCATTAGTTGGCTTACAACCATTCCAAGCGCGCGAAGTTGCGTTTGCTTTAGGTTTGAAAGACAAGCAAATCAGCCAATTTGTTAAAATTATGGCTGCTGCTTACCAAGCATTTGTAGAAAATGACTTTGCATTATTCGAAATTAACCCACTTTCAGTTCGTGAAAATGGCGATATTTTATGTGTAGATGCAAAAGTTGGTATCGACTCTAACGCGCTTTACCGTTTACCTAAAGTTGCTGCTTTACGTGACAAATCTCAAGAGAATGAGCGTGAATTAAAAGCATCTGAATTTGATCTTAACTATGTTGCTTTAGAAGGTAACATCGGTTGTATGGTTAACGGTGCTGGTCTTGCAATGGCAACTATGGACATCATTAAACTTTATGGTGGTCAGCCTGCAAACTTCCTTGACGTTGGTGGCGGTGCAACTAAAGAGCGCGTAATCGAAGCGTTCAAAATCATCCTTGCTGATACATCTGTACAAGGTGTTTTAATTAACATCTTCGGTGGTATCGTACGTTGTGACATGATTGCTGAAGCGATTATTGCAGCGGTTCAAGAAGTAAACGTAACTGTTCCAGTTGTTGTTCGTTTAGAAGGTAACAACGCTGAGTTAGGTGCTAAATTACTTGATGAATCTGGTTTGAAATTAATTTCTGCGAACGGCTTGTCTGATGCCGCAGAAAAAGTTGTAGCTGCAGTTAAAGCGTAAGGGGAGTATCAATCATGAGCGTATTAATTAATAAAGACACTAAAGTATTGGTACAAGGTTTTACTGGTAAAAACGGTACTTTCCACTCTGCACAAGCTTTAGACTACGGTACAAAAGTTGTTGGTGGTGTTACTCCAGGTAAAGGTGGTACTACTCACCTTGACTTGCCAGTATTCAACACAATGAAAGAAGCTGTACGTGAAACAAATGCAGATGCATCTGTAATTTATGTACCAGCTCCATTCGTTTTAGATTCTATCGTTGAAGCGGTTGATTCAGGTGTTGGCCTAATCGTTGTGATCACTGAAGGTGTTCCAACAATCGACATGCTTAAAGCAAAACGCTACTTAGAAACTAACGGTAACGGTACTCGTTTAGTTGGTCCTAACTGCCCAGGCGTGATCACTCCAGGCGAATGTAAGATTGGTATTATGCCTGGTCATATTCACCAACCAGGTCGTATTGGTATCATCTCACGTTCAGGTACATTGACTTATGAAGCTGTTGCTCAAACAACTAAGCTTGGTTTAGGTCAGTCTACTTGTATCGGTATTGGTGGTGACCCAATCCCAGGTATGAACCAAATCGAAGCTCTTCAATTGTTCCAAGACGATCCAGATACTGATGCAATTATCATGATTGGTGAGATCGGTGGTACAGCTGAAGAAGAAGCTGCTGAATTCATCAAATCTAACGTGACTAAGCCTGTAGTAGGTTACATTGCTGGTGTAACTGCACCTAAAGGTAAGCGTATGGGTCACGCTGGTGCGATCATTTCTGGTGGTCAAGGTACAGCTGAAGAGAAATTCGCTGCATTTGAACGCGCGGGAATGGCTTACACTCGTAGCCCAGCTGAGCTTGGTTCAACAATGTTGCAAGTTTTAAAAGAGAAAGGTTTAGCTTAATCGCTTTATCCTGAATCTTAAAAAACACCGCATCTGAAAATGATGCGGTGTTTTTTTATCTATTAAAAATAAGTAATCAAGAAAATAAAATTTCTAAAGAAAACTAAATATTTAAGCAAAAAAATACGCAATGATTGGGGTGATCATTGCGTAGAACAACGAATCTGTAAAAACAGTTTCGGTTTAAGGAGAAATGTCGTGAGGTTCATATAATGTAACCTACATGATGAATAATAGAGATAGTTAAGAAATTCTTCATCGCTATTAGCGTTAATAAGTGTTACTTCACGTTAATAGGGTAAAAGCATGTGAATAGTCGTCAATACATTAGTAATTCTAAAAAATTATGCTATGAATAAAATAAGCATAAAAAAAGCCCCGAAGGGCTTTTAGTTTTTAAAGGAATTAGAATTTAAATAATCCTAAACCGTCTTTAACTTCATCTAAGGTTTGTTGAGTAATAAGACGACACTTATCTGTACCTTGACGTAAAACATCCATAATGTAGTCAGGATCTTTAGCAAGTTCTTCACGACGTTCACGGATAGGACTAATCAATTCTTTCAAAACACCTTCAAGGCGTTTTTTAACAGTTCCATCACCTAAACCACCACGACGATAGTGTGCTTTTAACTCTTCAACTTCTTCTTTATTCGGATCAAATGCATCTAAGTAAGTAAATACAATATTTCCTTCAACCTGACCTGGATCTTCAATGCGAAGATGATTTGGGTCGGTATACATTGCGTTTACAGCTTTTTTAATGTCTTTATCAGACGCATTTAAAACAATGGTATTACCTAATGATTTAGACATTTTTGCCTTGCCATCAAAACCAGGTAAGCGTGCCATATTTGAAAGCAAAGCTTTACATTCAGGTAAAAGGTCTTGACCAATCTGACGATTTACTCGACGTACGATTTCATTGGTTTGTTCAATCATTGGAATTTGATCTTCACCCACTGGAACCACAGTCGCTTTAAAAGCAGTAATGTCTGCCGCTTGTGCAACAGGGTAGCAGAGGAAACCAGCCGGAATGTCACGCTCAAAACCGCGCATTTGAATCTCAGACTTAATGGTTGGGTTACGCTCTAAGCGTGCAACTGTCACGAAGTTAAGATAGAGCATAGTAAGCTCATTCAGTGCTGGTAAGCATGATTGAACGCAAATCGTGGTTTTTGTTGGATCAATGCCTACAGCTAAATAATCTAGAGCAACTTCCAAAATATTGCGACGGACTTTATCTGGGTTATCTGCATTGTCTGTTAGGGCTTGTGCATCTGCTAACAAGAGATGTTGATGATGGCTATCCTGTAAACCTACACGAGAACGCAAAGAACCGACAAAATGCCCAAGATGAAGTTGTCCGGTTGGGCGGTCGCCTGTCAAAATAATTGGACGCTGATCAACATTACTCATTATTTATTCCACTGTCTTATTGGCTTAATCAGGGGTAGTAAGCCCTGCAATATAAAAGATTGGCATTATTGTACGGGAAATAAAAAAAATTCGTCAGCGATTGGTTAAACTTTTCTTAAAATAATATTGTGAATTTATTCAGTAAAATTACAGAAATTGAAAAAAATCATCTTACAATAGCCTAATAAATACAAACTTGGATAAGAAATGGCAAGTGGCTTACTTTTATTACTAGATGATATTGCAACAATTTTAGATGATGTTGCTTTAATGAGCAAAATGGCAGCAAAGAAAACTGCTGGTGTTTTAGGTGATGATTTGGCTTTAAATGCACAACAAGTTACAGGTGTGCGTGCAGATCGTGAAATACCTATTGTTTGGAAAGTGGCCAAAGGTTCATTTGTTAATAAACTTATTTTAGTTCCTTTGGCTTTGTTGATTAGTGTGATTGCGCCTTGGCTGATTAATCCACTCTTAATGTTGGGAGGCTTATTTTTATGTTATGAGGGAGTTGAAAAAGTTCTTCATACCATTATGCATAAAAAGCCATCTACATCAGAAGAAGCAAAAGCAGAATTTGATAGTGAAGAATTAGATTTAGCAAATTTTGAAAAAGAAAAAGTAAAGGGAGCCGTTCGAACAGATTTTATTTTATCGGCTGAAATTGTTGTTATTTCTTTAGGTACCGTGGCTACAGCTAGTTTAATGACTAAGGTAAGCGTACTTAGTATTATTGCTATTGTTATGACAATTGGTGTTTATGGCTTAGTTGGCATGATTGTTAAGATTGATGATTTGGGATTATATTTAACTAAGCAAACTGCTTCATTTAAGCAAACTATAGGTCGAGGTTTATTAGCTTTTGCACCTATTTTAATGAAACTACTTTCAATCGTAGGCACCATTGCAATGTTCTTAGTTGGTGGCGGAATTATTAATCATACGATTCCACTACTTCATCACTTAACTGAAAACACAGTGGACCATGTAGAAACGATACCAGCAGTAGGCAATATTATTGGTGCTTTAACACCGACACTGATTAATTTTGGAATAGGATTGGTTGCGGGTGCAATTGTTCTATTAATTGTAAGCTTAATACAAAAAATGTGGCCAAAAAAAGCATCGGGTTCATGATGCCATTCTAAAATAAGAGGGAAATTATGCGCTGGAAAGGTCGTCGAATTAGTACCAATGTGGAAGACCGTCGAGGTGGGGGCGGTGTTAGAGCAGGTGGTATCAGCATTATTGGTTTGGTTGTTGCATTTGTTGCGTGGAAGTTTTTTGGGGTTGATCCACAACAAGCTTATCAGGCAACTCAGCAAGTCACTGCGTCACAGCAGTCAAATGCAACTGCGCCAGAAAGTTTAACACCCGAGCAAAAAGAAGCCTCTGATTTTGTTGGAACTGTTTTGGCTGATACAGAGGATACGTGGACTCCTATATTTAAACAGTTAGGTAAAACATATACGCCACCAAGGTTGGTGTTATTTAGTGGAATGATTCAATCTGGATGCGGTACTGCTCAATCTGCAATGGGACCATTTTATTGTCCAGCAGACCAAAAGGTTTATATCGATACAGAATTCTTTAAAGATATGCGTCAGCAAATGGGAATTTCTGGTGAGCAAAACCAAACTGAACTTTCTAGACAAGATCAGGCAGGCGATTTTGCTCAAGCTTATGTGGTTGCACATGAGGTAGGGCACCATGTTCAAACCCTGCTTGGTATTTCTTCACAAGTACAACAAGCCCGTGCACAAGCGAGCCAAAGAGAAGGTAATCAATTATCCGTTCGTCAAGAATTGCAAGCCGATTGTTTAGCGGGTATTTGGGCGAGTCATAATCAGCAACGTACTCAATTTTTAGAGCAAGGTGATATTGAAGAAGCGATGGATGCTGCTCAAAAAATTGGAGATGATTATTTACAGAAACGCTCAACTGGTCAGGTTGTTCCAGATAGCTTTACGCATGGTAGTAGTGAACAGCGAATGCACTGGTTTCAGGTTGGTTTAAAAACTGGCGATATTAACCAATGCGATACTTTTAACAATCCAGTTTAATCTTTTCTAGGATGAGTCTTGTTAAACATGTTTAAGAAGCTCATCCGTTTTTCTTTAGATCATAACTATAAATAATGTTAAGAAATTTAACAGAGTGATAGATTGTTCAATCAATTCGTTAAACTTGTGTCCTAATTTCTGTTTTTATGATTATGGCATTCTTCATGCCAGTTTTTTATTAAGTTTGGTCGATCTAACAAAGTTTCTCTTATTTGGTCGTTGACCCAGAAGAAGGGTATTCATGGGTAATTTTTTTCTACTACAAGCATTCACAGTGGTTTTTGCGCTATCAATCGCAACCACGATCTTCAATAAGCGCATTTTAGGCTTTCCTCAGGCTATTGGTGTGCCGCTGGTCTCAGCAATTTTTGTCTTTATTTTGCAATGGGGCGCAAGCCTACTAAACGGTAACCAGTTTATTACCATTAATATTCATAATATTGAAGAAGCCGTGCGCCATATCGATTTTTATGATTTTTTAATTAATGGTGTCATTTGTTTTATTTTAACTTCTTCAGCACTTAAATTTAAAATTTCTGATTTAAAAAGTTACTGGAAGCAAATTAGTATTTTGGCCACCATTGCATTAGTCATTTGCGCCGTTTTATTTGGTGGATTGCTCTACGGGTTCCAACTACTGGTTGGATATCATGTGCCAATTCTAGTGCTTTTACTTTTAGGTGCAGCTTTAGGAGCAACAGACCCTATTGGTATTAAAGGTGTACTTAGTTCGATTCGTGCACCGCATCATTTGATTGTTAAGCTGGAAGGTGAGTCACTCTTTAATGATGCAATGTGTATTGCATTGTTTATGACCTTACTCAATGTTTTACAGGGTGAACATTTCTCGTTGATGGCGACACTAGAAGCTCTACTCTATGAAATTGTTGTTGCGGTCGGGATTGGTTGGGCATTTGGGGTAGGGGTGTTGCGTCTATTACGTGGTAAACACGAAATGGAGTCCCTGATTTTGACAACAGCTTTGCTTGCGAGTGGAGCATATTTAGTGGCTTTGTTTGCCCATGCATCAGCACCGATTGCCTGTGTAATAGGTGGTTTAATTGTTGGAAACAAATGGAAAGAAATACGAGAAGAGCGAGAGATTCAAGAAGTTAATCATTTTTGGCATACCGTAGAAGGAATCATCAACTCATTCCTATTTACTTTAATTGGTCTAGAGTTATTTATTCTTGATTTAAACTTTAGCCTAATTTTAGGCGGTATTGTTGCGTTCTTTATCCTACATATCTCTCGTTTTGCAGCCAACTTCATGGCTTTCGCCTTTTTCCCGAATATGCGGAAAATGAAAAGTTATAATGGTAGCTTGACCATTTTATCTTGGGGTGGTGTACGAGGGGGGATTTCACTTGCATTGATTTTGGCGGTTGCCAATATTCCTGCATTAAGTCCTTATAGCAGTATTCTGATTGGCTATACTTTTATTAGTGTGTTGTTATCAGGCATCGTATGTGGTCTAGGCCTACCAGCTGTGATGAATGCTTTCTATTACAATCCGAATGAAGAAACCGAAGGCTTAAAAGGTCTCTATCAACGATTGTGTCATAAGATGAATCGAAGAGGCTTTCAATATATTGTTGGCGAGGATGCTCTAGGTAGAGAAACAATTACCGTTTTTAACCCGGATATTCTGGTTGATCAAAAAACTGAAGATGGAATTGCAACGATGCATGACCCAAATAAGTTACAAGAAGTAAAACGATTTGAGAGCCCAGATAATTTCTAAATATTTGCAGTTTTAAATTTTATAAAAGATTTATAAATTAGGTTTTAGTGTAATAGTGAAATATTACCTAAAGCCTTTTTTTTCTATATATATCATTAATAATATATTTTATTTTATTAAGATATTAATAATTGTTATATGAATATTTTAATTAAATGACATTTCAACAAATGGTAAATATAAAAAAAGAAATTTGTTTTATATATAAAACATTTAAAGAAATTTTCCATTAAATTAACACAAGATAAACTCAAAGAAGACTTATATATAATTTCTATTAATTAAAATTTTTTCTTTAGGTACTTTAGTATTTGTTTTTTTTATTTTAAAGTGGTTAATGTAAAAATGATCACATTACTTAATGTTTTTAAGTTGTAGGTCAAAAACTTGAAAACATTAAGTAAAAAGAATTATACAAAAAATCATTTAAATCAATAATATAAAAGGAATACAGATATGCCTGAAATACAAATTATTGCCAAGGATAGTCACGACACCTTGTCAACCATCAAGGGAACTTCCGCATCGCTTACAGAAGCATCGGTTGTATTGGTAAAAGTGGCTGCCAGTGATGTATTGGTAGTGAATAGGGAGGGAACCAATGCAGTCATTCGCCTTAAAAATGGCGAGACAATTGTTATTGAAGGCTTTTTTAGTGGAACAGCTGAGCCTAAAGATAACAGCCTTGTTTTTCAAGACGAAAATGGACAGTTAATCTGGGCAAAATTCAAAGATGCTGAAAATGATGCAGACGCGGACGCAGACGCGGATGCTGATGCCGACAGTGATGTTGAGCCACAAGCACTCGTAGCTGAAGATTTACCAGCTGCTTTACCAGCAGAGGCACCACAAGAGTTGGTGTCTGATGTCATTTATCAGCCTATTTCTTCAATTGAACCATTGCTTTATCACGATGGCGGCATAAACCCATGGCTGTGGGCTATCCCATTAGTTGCGGGTGGTATTATCGCAGCAGCATCGAACCATGATAGTAATAATGACTCTTCAACACCTACCGATACTACTCCACCAAATACAGATGGGGTAACTTTCTCTGTTAATTCAGTTACATCTGATAATGTACTTAATGCCTCAGAAGCAGCAGGTAATGTCACGATTACTGGTATTTTGAAAAACATTCCAGCAGATGCAGCAAATACTGTTGTGACCGTTGTAATCAATGGTGTGACTTATAATGCGATAGTAGATAAGGATGCGGGTACATGGAGTGTAAGTGTACCGGGTAGTGGTTTAAAAGCAGATCCAGATCAAACTATTGATGCTACTGTAACGTTTACAGATGCAGCAGGTAATAGCAGCACTGTTAAAGATACGCAAACTTATACAGTAGATACCACAGCGCCAAATGCACCAGTAATTGATCCGGTGAATGGGACAGACCCGATTACAGGTACAGCAGAACCTGGTTCAACAGTAACAGTGACTTATCCTGACGGTAGTACAGCAAGCGTTGTAGCAGGACCGGATGGTAGTTGGACTGTGCCAAACCCAGGTCTTAATGATGGTGATGAAGTTACGGCAGTTACAACAGATCCTGCAGGCAATACATCAGGACCTGCAACAGGTGTTGTGGATGCGCTTGCACCGACAGTCGCTCTTAATGATCTATTAACCAATGACAGCACACCAGCACTCACTGGTACAGTGAATGATCCGACTGCAACTGTGGTGGTGACTGTGGATGGTGTGAACTATCCAGCGACCAACAATGGTGACGGCACTTGGACCCTTGCAGACAATACACTGCCAGCATTAACAGACGGTCCACACACGATTACCGTGACTGCAACAGATGCAGCAGGCAATGTGGGTACGGATACTGCTGTGGTGACAGTGGATACCACTGCACCGAATGTGCCAGTGATTGACCCGGTTAACGGGACAGACCCGATTACAGGTACAGCAGAACCTGGTTCAACAGTAACAGTGACTTATCCTGACGGTAGTACAGCAAGCGTTGTAGCAGGACCGGATGGTAGTTGGACTGTGCCGAATCCAGGTCTTAATGATGGTGATGAAGTTACGGCAGTTACAACAGATCCTGCAGGCAATACATCAGGACCTGCAACAGGTATTGTGGATGCGCTTGCACCGACAGTCGCTCTTAATGATCTATTAACCAATGACAGTACACCGCCTTTAACAGGTACGGTAAGTGACCCAACTGCAACTGTGGTGGTGACAGTGGATGGTGTGAACTATCCAGCGACCAACAATGGTGACGGCACTTGGACCCTTGCAGACAATACACTGCCTGTATTAACAGACGGTCCACACACGATTACCGTGACTGCAACAGATGCAGCAGGCAATGTGGGTACGGATACTGCTGTGGTGACAGTGGATACCACTGCACCAAATGCACCGGTCCTTGATCCAATCAATGCGACTGATCCAGTAACAGGTACAGCAGAACCGGGTTCAACCGTGACTGTAAGCTTCCCTGACGGTACGACAGCAACTGTGGTTGCAGGTACAGACGGCAGCTGGTCAGTACCAAACCCAGGTGACTTGACGGATGGTCAAACGGTTACCGCAACAGCAACTGACCCTGCAGGCAATACTTCATTGCCAGGTTCAGGTGTGGTGTCTGCGGACATTACTGCACCTGTGGTTGCGCTCGATGATGTGTTGACCAATGACAGCACACCAGCACTCACTGGTACAGTGAATGATCCGACAGCAACTGTGGTGGTGACTGTGGATGGTGTGAACTATCCAGCGACCAACAATGGTGACGGCACTTGGACCCTTGCAGACAATACACTGCCAGCATTAACAGACGGTCCACACACGATTACCGTGACTGCAACAGATGCAGCAGGCAATGTGGGTACGGATACTGCTGTGGTGACAGTGGATACCACTGCACCAAATGCACCGGTCCTTGATCCAATCAATGCGACTGATCCAGTAACAGGTACAGCAGAACCGGGTTCAACCGTGACTGTAAGCTTCCCTGACGGTACGACAGCAACTGTGGTTGCAGGTACAGACGGCAGCTGGTCAGTACCAAACCCAGGTGACTTGACGGATGGTCAAACGGTTACCGCAACAGCAACTGACCCTGCAGGCAATACTTCATTGCCAGGTTCAGGCGTGGTGTCTGCGGACATTACTGCACCTGTGGTTGCGCTCGATGATGTGTTGACCAATGACAGCACACCAGCACTCACTGGTACAGTGAATGATCCGACAGCAACTGTGGTGGTGACTGTGGATGGTGTGAACTATCCAGCGACCAACAATGGTGACGGCACTTGGACCCTTGCAGACAATACACTGCCTGTATTAACAGACGGTCCACACACGATTACCGTGACTGCAACAGATGCAGCAGGCAATGTGGGTACGGATACTGCTGTGGTGACAGTGGATACCACTGCACCAAATGCACCGGTCCTTGATCCAATCAATGCGACTGATCCAGTAACAGGTACAGCAGAACCGGGTTCAACCGTGACTGTAAGCTTCCCTGACGGTACGACAGCAACTGTGGTTGCAGGTACAGACGGCAGCTGGTCAGTACCAAACCCAGGTGACTTGACGGATGGTCAAACGGTTACCGCAACAGCAACTGACCCTGCAGGCAATACTTCATTGCCAGGTTCAGGCGTGGTGTCTGCGGACATTACTGCACCTGTGGTTGCGCTCGATGATGTGTTGACCAATGACAGCACACCAGCACTCACTGGTACAGTGAATGATCCGACTGCAACTGTGGTGGTGACTGTGGATGGTGTGAACTATCCAGCGACCAACAATGGTGACGGCACTTGGACCCTTGCAGACAATACACTGCCAGCATTAACAGACGGTCCACACACGATTACCGTGACTGCAACAGATGCAGCAGGCAATGTGGGTACGGATACTGCTGTGGTGACAGTGGATACCACTGCACCAAATGCACCGGTCCTTGATCCAATCAATGCGACTGATCCAGTAACAGGTACAGCAGAACCGGGTTCAACCGTGACTGTAAGCTTCCCTGACGGTACGACAGCAACTGTGGTTGCAGGTACAGACGGCAGCTGGTCAGTACCAAACCCAGGTGACTTGACGGATGGTCAAACGGTTACCGCAACAGCAACTGACCCTGCAGGCAATACTTCATTGCCAGGTTCAGGTGTGGTGTCTGCGGACATTACTGCACCTGTGGTTGCGCTCGATGATGTGTTGACCAATGACAGCACACCAGCACTCACTGGTACAGTGAATGATCCGACAGCAACTGTGGTGGTGACTGTGGATGGTGTGAACTATCCAGCGACCAACAATGGTGACGGCACTTGGACCCTTGCAGACAATACACTGCCAGCATTAACAGACGGTCCACACACGATTACCGTGACTGCAACAGATGCAGCAGGCAATGTGGGTACGGATACTGCTGTGGTGACAGTGGATACCACTGCACCAAATGCACCGGTCCTTGATCCAATCAATGCGACTGATCCAGTAACAGGTACAGCAGAACCGGGTTCAACCGTGACTGTAAGCTTCCCTGACGGTACGACAGCAACTGTGGTTGCAGGTACAGACGGCAGCTGGTCAGTACCAAACCCAGGTGACTTGACGGATGGTCAAACGGTTACCGCAACAGCAACTGACCCTGCAGGCAATACTTCATTGCCAGGTTCAGGCGTGGTGTCTGCGGACATTACTGCACCTGTGGTTGCGCTCGATGATGTGTTGACCAATGACAGCACACCAGCACTCACTGGTACAGTGAATGATCCGACAGCAACTGTGGTGGTGACTGTGGATGGTGTGAACTATCCAGCGACCAACAATGGTGACGGCACTTGGACCCTTGCAGACAATACACTGCCAGCATTAACAGACGGTCCACACACGATTACCGTGACTGCAACAGATGCAGCAGGCAATGTGGGTACGGATACTGCTGTGGTGACAGTGGATACCACTGCACCAAATGCACCGGTCCTTGATCCAATCAATGCGACTGATCCAGTAACAGGTACAGCAGAACCGGGTTCAACCGTGACTGTAAGCTTCCCTGACGGTACGACAGCAACTGTGGTTGCAGGTACAGACGGCAGCTGGTCAGTACCAAACCCAGGTGACTTGACGGATGGTCAAACGGTTACCGCAACAGCAACTGACCCTGCAGGCAATACTTCATTGCCAGGTTCAGGCGTGGTGTCTGCGGACATTACTGCACCTGTGGTTGCGCTCGATGATGTGTTGACCAATGACAGCACACCAGCACTCACTGGTACAGTGAATGATCCGACAGCAACTGTGGTGGTGACTGTGGATGGTGTGAACTATCCAGCGACCAACAATGGTGACGGCACTTGGACCCTTGCAGACAATACACTGCCAGCATTAACAGACGGTCCACACACGATTACCGTGACTGCAACAGATGCAGCAGGCAATGTGGGTACGGATACTGCTGTGGTGACAGTGGATACCACTGCACCAAATGCACCGGTCCTTGATCCAATCAATGCGACTGATCCAGTAACAGGTACAGCAGAACCGGGTTCAACCGTGACTGTAAGCTTCCCTGACGGTACGACAGCAACTGTGGTTGCAGGTACAGACGGCAGCTGGTCAGTACCAAACCCAGGTGACTTGACGGATGGTCAAACGGTTACCGCAACAGCAACTGACCCTGCAGGCAATACTTCATTGCCAGGTTCAGGTGTGGTGTCTGCGGACATTACTGCACCTGTGGTTGCGCTCGATGATGTGTTGACCAATGACAGCACACCAGCACTCACTGGTACAGTGAATGATCCGACTGCAACTGTGGTGGTGACTGTGGATGGTGTGAACTATCCAGCGACCAACAATGGTGACGGCACTTGGACCCTTGCAGACAATACACTGCCAGCATTAACAGACGGTCCACACACGATTACCGTGACTGCAACAGATGCAGCAGGCAATGTGGGTACGGATACTGCTGTGGTGACAGTGGATACCACTGCACCAAATGCACCGGTCCTTGATCCAATCAATGCGACTGATCCAGTAACAGGTACAGCAGAACCGGGTTCAACCGTGACTGTAAGCTTCCCTGACGGTACGACAGCAACTGTGGTTGCAGGTACAGACGGCAGCTGGTCAGTACCAAACCCAGGTGACTTGACGGATGGTCAAACGGTTACCGCAACAGCAACTGACCCTGCAGGCAATACTTCATTGCCAGGTTCAGGCGTGGTGTCTGCGGACATTACTGCACCTGTGGTTGCGCTCGATGATGTGTTGACCAATGACAGCACACCAGCACTCACTGGTACAGTGAATGATCCGACAGCAACTGTGGTGGTGACTGTGGATGGTGTGAACTATCCAGCGACCAACAATGGTGACGGCACTTGGACCCTTGCAGACAATACACTGCCAGCATTAACAGACGGTCCACACACGATTACCGTGACTGCAACAGATGCAGCAGGCAATGTGGGTACGGATACTGCTGTGGTGACAGTGGATACCACTGCACCAAATGCACCGGTCCTTGATCCAATCAATGCGACTGATCCAGTAACAGGTACAGCAGAACCGGGTTCAACCGTGACTGTAAGCTTCCCTGACGGTACGACAGCAACTGTGGTTGCAGGTACAGACGGCAGCTGGTCAGTACCAAACCCAGGTGACTTGACGGATGGTCAAACGGTTACCGCAACAGCAACTGACCCTGCAGGCAATACTTCATTGCCAGGTTCAGGCGTGGTGTCTGCGGACATTACTGCACCTGTGGTTGCGCTCGATGATGTGTTGACCAATGACAGCACACCAGCACTCACTGGTACAGTGAATGATCCGACAGCAACTGTGGTGGTGACTGTGGATGGTGTGAACTATCCAGCGACCAACAATGGTGACGGCACTTGGACCCTTGCAGACAATACACTGCCTGTATTAACAGACGGTCCACACACGATTACCGTGACTGCAACAGATGCAGCAGGCAATGTGGGTACGGATACTGCTGTGGTGACAGTGGATACCACTGCACCAAATGCACCGGTCCTTGATCCAATCAATGCGACTGATCCAGTAACAGGTACAGCAGAACCGGGTTCAACCGTGACTGTAAGCTTCCCTGACGGTACGACAGCAACTGTGGTTGCAGGTACAGACGGCAGCTGGTCAGTACCAAACCCAGGTGACTTGACGGATGGTCAAACGGTTACCGCAACAGCAACTGACCCTGCAGGCAATACTTCATTGCCAGGTTCAGGCGTGGTGTCTGCGGACATTACTGCACCTGTGGTTGCGCTCGATGATGTGTTGACCAATGACAGCACACCAGCACTCACTGGTACAGTGAATGATCCGACTGCAACTGTGGTGGTGACTGTGGATGGTGTGAACTATCCAGCGACCAACAATGGTGACGGCACTTGGACCCTTGCAGACAATACACTGCCAGCATTAACAGACGGTCCACACACGATTACCGTGACTGCAACAGATGCAGCAGGCAATGTGGGTACGGATACTGCTGTGGTGACAGTGGATACCACTGCACCAAATGCACCGGTCCTTGATCCAATCAATGCGACTGATCCAGTAACAGGTACAGCAGAACCGGGTTCAACCGTGACTGTAAGCTTCCCTGACGGTACGACAGCAACTGTGGTTGCAGGTACAGACGGCAGCTGGTCAGTACCAAACCCAGGTGACTTGACGGATGGTCAAACGGTTACCGCAACAGCAACTGACCCTGCAGGCAATACTTCATTGCCAGGTTCAGGCGTGGTGTCTGCGGACATTACTGCACCTGTGGTTGCGCTCGATGATGTGTTGACCAATGACAGCACACCAGCACTCACTGGTACAGTGAATGATCCGACTGCAACTGTGGTGGTGACTGTGGATGGTGTGAACTATCCAGCGACCAACAATGGTGACGGCACTTGGACCCTTGCAGACAATACACTGCCAGCATTAACAGACGGTCCACACACGATTACCGTGACTGCAACAGATGCAGCAGGCAATGTGGGTACGGATACTGCTGTGGTGACAGTGGATACCACTGCACCAAATGCACCGGTCCTTGATCCAATCAATGCGACTGATCCAGTAACAGGTACAGCAGAACCGGGTTCAACCGTGACTGTAAGCTTCCCTGACGGTACGACAGCAACTGTGGTTGCAGGTACAGACGGCAGCTGGTCAGTACCAAACCCAGGTGACTTGACGGATGGTCAAACGGTTACCGCAACAGCAACTGACCCTGCAGGCAATACTTCATTGCCAGGTTCAGGCGTGGTGTCTGCGGACATTACTGCACCTGTGGTTGCGCTCGATGATGTGTTGACCAATGACAGCACACCAGCACTCACTGGTACAGTGAATGATCCGACAGCAACTGTGGTGGTGACTGTGGATGGTGTGAACTATCCAGCGACCAACAATGGTGACGGCACTTGGACCCTTGCAGACAATACACTGCCAGCATTAACAGACGGTCCACACACGATTACCGTGACTGCAACAGATGCAGCAGGCAATGTGGGTACGGATACTGCTGTGGTGACAGTGGATACCACTGCACCAAATGCACCGGTCCTTGATCCAATCAATGCGACTGATCCAGTAACAGGTACAGCAGAACCGGGTTCAACCGTGACTGTAAGCTTCCCTGACGGTACGACAGCAACTGTGGTTGCAGGTACAGACGGCAGCTGGTCAGTACCAAACCCAGGTGACTTGACGGATGGTCAAACGGTTACCGCAACAGCAACTGACCCTGCAGGCAATACTTCATTGCCAGGTTCAGGTGTGGTGTCTGCGGACATTACTGCACCTGTGGTTGCGCTCGATGATGTGTTGACCAATGACAGCACACCAGCACTCACTGGTACAGTGAATGATCCGACAGCAACTGTGGTGGTGACTGTGGATGGTGTGAACTATCCAGCGACCAACAATGGTGACGGCACTTGGACCCTTGCAGACAATACACTGCCAGCATTAACAGACGGTCCACACACGATTACCGTGACTGCAACAGATGCAGCAGGCAATGTGGGTACGGATACTGCTGTGGTGACAGTGGATACCACTGCACCAAATGCACCGGTCCTTGATCCAATCAATGCGACTGATCCAGTAACAGGTACAGCAGAACCGGGTTCAACCGTGACTGTAAGCTTCCCTGACGGTACGACAGCAACTGTGGTTGCAGGTACAGACGGCAGCTGGTCAGTACCAAACCCAGGTGACTTGACGGATGGTCAAACGGTTACCGCAACAGCAACTGACCCTGCAGGCAATACTTCATTGCCAGGTTCAGGCGTGGTGTCTGCGGACATTACTGCACCTGTGGTTGCGCTCGATGATGTGTTGACCAATGACAGCACACCAGCACTCACTGGTACAGTGAATGATCCGACAGCAACTGTGGTGGTGACTGTGGATGGTGTGAACTATCCAGCGACCAACAATGGTGACGGCACTTGGACCCTTGCAGACAATACACTGCCAGCATTAACAGACGGTCCACACACGATTACCGTGACTGCAACAGATGCAGCAGGCAATGTGGGTACGGATACTGCTGTGGTGACAGTGGATACCACTGCACCAAATGCACCGGTCCTTGATCCAATCAATGCGACTGATCCAGTAACAGGTACAGCAGAACCGGGTTCAACCGTGACTGTAAGCTTCCCTGACGGTACGACAGCAACTGTGGTTGCAGGTACAGACGGCAGCTGGTCAGTACCAAACCCAGGTGACTTGACGGATGGTCAAACGGTTACCGCAACAGCAACTGACCCTGCAGGCAATACTTCATTGCCAGGTTCAGGCGTGGTGTCTGCGGACATTACTGCACCTGTGGTTGCGCTCGATGATGTGTTGACCAATGACAGCACACCAGCACTCACTGGTACAGTGAATGATCCGACAGCAACTGTGGTGGTGACTGTGGATGGTGTGAACTATCCAGCGACCAACAATGGTGACGGCACTTGGACCCTTGCAGACAATACACTGCCAGCATTAACAGACGGTCCACACACGATTACCGTGACTGCAACAGATGCAGCAGGCAATGTGGGTACGGATACTGCTGTGGTGACAGTGGATACCACTGCACCAAATGCACCGGTCCTTGATCCAATCAATGCGACTGATCCAGTAACAGGTACAGCAGAACCGGGTTCAACCGTGACTGTAAGCTTCCCTGACGGTACGACAGCAACTGTGGTTGCAGGTACAGACGGCAGCTGGTCAGTACCAAACCCAGGTGACTTGACGGATGGTCAAACGGTTACCGCAACAGCAACTGACCCTGCAGGCAATACTTCATTGCCAGGTTCAGGCGTGGTGTCTGCGGACATTACTGCACCTGTGGTTGCGCTCGATGATGTGTTGACCAATGACAGCACACCAGCACTCACTGGTACAGTGAATGATCCGACTGCAACTGTGGTGGTGACTGTGGATGGTGTGAACTATCCAGCGACCAACAATGGTGACGGCACTTGGACCCTTGCAGACAATACACTGCCAGCATTAACAGACGGTCCACACACGATTACCGTGACTGCAACAGATGCAGCAGGCAATGTGGGTACGGATACTGCTGTGGTGACAGTGGATACCACTGCACCAAATGCACCGGTCCTTGATCCAATCAATGCGACTGATCCAGTAACAGGTACAGCAGAACCGGGTTCAACCGTGACTGTAAGCTTCCCTGACGGTACGACAGCAACTGTGGTTGCAGGTACAGACGGCAGCTGGTCAGTACCAAACCCAGGTGACTTGACGGATGGTCAAACGGTTACCGCAACAGCAACTGACCCTGCAGGCAATACTTCATTGCCAGGTTCAGGTGTGGTGTCTGCGGACATTACTGCACCTGTGGTTGCGCTCGATGATGTGTTGACCAATGACAGCACACCAGCACTCACTGGTACAGTGAATGATCCGACAGCAACTGTGGTGGTGACTGTGGATGGTGTGAACTATCCAGCGACCAACAATGGTGACGGCACTTGGACCCTTGCAGACAATACACTGCCAGCATTAACAGACGGTCCACACACGATTACCGTGACTGCAACAGATGCAGCAGGCAATGTGGGTACGGATACTGCTGTGGTGACAGTGGATACCACTGCACCAAATGCACCGGTCCTTGATCCAATCAATGCGACTGATCCAGTAACAGGTACAGCAGAACCGGGTTCAACCGTGACTGTAAGCTTCCCTGACGGTACGACAGCAACTGTGGTTGCAGGTACAGACGGCAGCTGGTCAGTACCAAACCCAGGTGACTTGACGGATGGTCAAACGGTTACCGCAACAGCAACTGACCCTGCAGGCAATACTTCATTGCCAGGTTCAGGCGTGGTGTCTGCGGACATTACTGCACCTGTGGTTGCGCTCGATGATGTGTTGACCAATGACAGCACACCAGCACTCACTGGTACAGTGAATGATCCGACAGCAACTGTGGTGGTGACTGTGGATGGTGTGAACTATCCAGCGACCAACAATGGTGACGGCACTTGGACCCTTGCAGACAATACACTGCCAGCATTAACAGACGGTCCACACACGATTACCGTGACTGCAACAGATGCAGCAGGCAATGTGGGTACGGATACTGCTGTGGTGACAGTGGATACCACTGCACCAAATGCACCGGTCCTTGATCCAATCAATGCGACTGATCCAGTAACAGGTACAGCAGAACCGGGTTCAACCGTGACTGTAAGCTTCCCTGACGGTACGACAGCAACTGTGGTTGCAGGTACAGACGGCAGCTGGTCAGTACCAAACCCAGGTGACTTGACGGATGGTCAAACGGTTACCGCAACAGCAACTGACCCTGCAGGCAATACTTCATTGCCAGGTTCAGGCGTGGTGTCTGCGGACATTACTGCACCTGTGGTTGCGCTCGATGATGTGTTGACCAATGACAGCACACCAGCACTCACTGGTACAGTGAATGATCCGACAGCAACTGTGGTGGTGACTGTGGATGGTGTGAACTATCCAGCCACCAACAATGGTGACGGTACCTGGACCCTTGCAGACAATACACTTCCAGTGTTGGCAGATGGCCCGCACACAGTGAGTGTGACTGCAACAGATGTAGCAGGTAACGTTTCAACGCCGGTAACAGGCACAGTGACTGTTGATGCAACAGCACCAACCCTTGCAATCACGACAGATGACCTTGCACTTGCGGCAGGTGAAGATGCCAACATCAGCTTCACGTTCAGTGAGGCGGTAGCAGGCTTTGATGCAAGCGACATCACAGTGGTAGGCGGTACATTGACTGGCCTGACTACGACTGACAACATCACCTGGACAGCAGTGTTCACACCAGATGGCACAGGCACAGCACCAAGCATTGCCGTGGCTGACGGTAGCTACACTGATGTCTTGGGTAACTTGGGTACAGGTGATGTACTTGATGGTACAGACGGCTTTATCGTTGACCTTGTTGCACCGGTTGTAAGCTTCCCGGATGTATCGACCAACGATACGACTCCTGCGTTGACTGGTACGATCGATGATCCTGCTGCGACTGTGGTAGTGACTGTGGATGGCGTGGATTACCCAGCCACCAACAATGGTGACGGTACCTGGACGCTTGCAGACAATACACTTCCAGTGTTGGCAGATGGCCCGCACACAGTGAGTGTGACTGCAACAGATGTAGCAGGTAACGTTTCAACGCCGGTAACAGGCACAGTGACTGTTGATGCAACAGCACCAACCCTTGCGATCACGACAGATGACCTTGCACTTGCGGCAGGTGAAGATGCCAACATCAGCTTCACGTTCAGTGAGGCGGTAGCAGGCTTTGATGCAAGCGACATCACAGTGGTAGGCGGTACATTGACTGGCCTGACTACGACTGACAACATCACCTGGACAGCAGTGTTCACACCAGATGGCACAGGCACAGCACCAAGCATTGCCGTGGCTGACGGTAGCTACACTGATGTCTTGGGTAACTTGGGTACAGGCGATGTACTTGATGGTACAGACGGCTTTATCGTTGACCTTGTTGCACCGGTCGTAAGCTTCCCGGATGTATCGACCAACGATACGACTCCTGCGTTGACCGGTACGATCGATGATCCTGCTGCGACTGTGGTAGTGACTGTGGATGGCGTGGATTACCCGGCAACCAACAATGGTGACGGTACTTGGACACTTGCAGACAATACACTTCCAGTGTTGGCAGATGGCCCGCACACAGTGAGCGTGACTGCAACGGATGTGGCAGGTAACGTTTCAACGCCGGTAACAGGCACAGTGACTGTTGATGCAACAGCACCAACCCTTGCAATCACGACAGATGACCTTGCACTTGCGGCAGGTGAAGATGCCAACATCAGCTTCACGTTCAGTGAGGCGGTAGCAGGCTTTGATGCAAGCGACATCACAGTGGTAGGCGGTACATTGACTGGCCTGACTACGACTGACAACATCACTTGGACAGCAGTGTTCACGCCAGATGGCACAGGCACAGCACCAAGCATTACCGTGGCTGATGGTAGCTACACCGATACAGTGGGCAACCCGGGTACAGGTGATGTACTTGATGGTACAGACGGCTTTATCGTTGACCTTGTTGCACCGGTTGTGAGCTTCACAGATGCATCTACCAATGACACGACTCCTGCATTGACCGGTACGATCGATGATCCTGCTGCGACTGTGGTAGTGACTGTGGATGGCGTGGATTACCCAGCCACCAACAATGGTGACGGTACCTGGACGCTTGCAGACAATACACTTCCAGTGTTGGCAGATGGCCCGCACACAGTGAGTGTGACTGCAACAGATGTAGCAGGTAACGTTTCAACGCCGGTAACAGGCACAGTGACTGTTGATGCAACAGCACCAACCCTTGCAATCACGACAGATGACCTTGCACTTGCGGCAGGTGAAGATGCCAACATCAGCTTCACGTTCAGTGAGGCGGTAGCAGGCTTTGATGCAAGCGACATCACAGTGGTAGGCGGTACATTGACTGGCCTGACTACGACTGACAACATCACCTGGACAGCAGTGTTCACACCAGATGGCACAGGCACAGCACCAAGCATTGCCGTGGCTGACGGTAGCTACACTGATGTCTTGGGTAACTTGGGTACAGGCGATGTACTTGATGGTACAGACGGCTTTATCGTTGACCTTGTTGCACCGGTTGTAAGCTTCCCGGATGTATCGACCAACGATACGACTCCTGCGTTGACTGGTACGATCGATGATCCTGCTGCGACTGTGGTGGTGACCGTAGATGGTATCAACTACAATGCGACCAACAATGGTGACGGTACCTGGACGCTTGCAGACAATACACTTCCAGTGTTGGCAGATGGCCCGCACACAGTGAGTGTGACTGCAACAGATGTGGCAGGTAACGTTTCAACGCCGGTAACAGGCACAGTGACTGTTGATGCAACAGCACCAACCCTTGCAATCACGACAGATGACCTTGCACTTGCGGCAGGTGAAGATGCCAACATCAGCTTCACGTTCAGTGAGGCGGTAGCAGGCTTTGATGCAAGCGACATCACAGTGGTAGGCGGTACATTGACTGGCCTGACTACGACTGACAACATCACCTGGACAGCAGTGTTCACACCAGATGGCACAGGCACAGCACCAAGCATTGCCGTGGCTGACGGTAGCTACACTGATGTCTTGGGTAACTTGGGTACAGGTGATGTACTTGATGGTACAGACGGCTTTATCGTTGACCTTGTTGCACCGGTCGTAAGCTTCCCGGATGTATCGACCAACGATACGACTCCTGCGTTGACCGGTACGATCGATGATCCTGCTGCGACTGTGGTAGTGACTGTGGATGGCGTGGATTACCCGGCAACCAACAATGGTGACGGTACTTGGACACTTGCAGACAATACACTTCCAGTGTTGGCAGATGGCCCGCACACAGTGAGCGTGACTGCAACGGATGTGGCAGGTAACGTTTCAACGCCGGTAACAGGCACAGTGACTGTTGATGCAACAGCACCAACCCTTGCGATCACGACAGATGACCTTGCACTTGCGGCAGGTGAAGATGCCAACATCAGCTTCACGTTCAGTGAGGCGGTAGCAGGCTTTGATGCAAGCGACATCACAGTGGTAGGCGGTACATTGACTGGCCTGACTACGACTGACAACATCACCTGGACAGCAGTGTTCACACCAGATGGCACAGGCACAGCACCAAGCATTGCCGTGGCTGACGGTAGCTACACTGATGTCTTGGGTAACTTGGGTACAGGCGATGTACTTGATGGTACAGACGGCTTTATCGTTGACCTTGTTGCACCGGTTGTAAGCTTCCCGGATGTATCGACCAACGATACGACTCCTGCGTTGACTGGTACGATCGATGATCCTGCTGCGACTGTGGTGGTGACCGTAGATGGTATCAACTACAATGCGACCAACAATGGTGACGGTACCTGGACGCTTGCAGACAATACACTTCCAGTGTTGGCAGATGGCCCGCACACAGTGAGCGTGACTGCAACGGATGTGGCAGGTAACGTTTCAACGCCGGTAACAGGCACAGTGACTGTTGATGCAACAGCACCAACCCTTGCAATCACGACAGATGACCTTGCACTTGCGGCAGGTGAAGATGCCAACATCAGCTTCACGTTCAGTGAGGCGGTAGCAGGCTTTGATGCAAGCGACATCACAGTGGTAGGCGGTACATTGACTGGCCTGACTACGACTGACAACATCACCTGGACAGCAGTGTTCACACCAGATGGCACAGGCACAGCACCAAGCATTGCCGTGGCTGATGGTAGCTACACTGATGTCTTGGGTAACTTGGGTACAGGCGATGTACTTGATGGTACAGACGGCTTTATCGTTGACCTTGTTGCACCGGTCGTAAGCTTCCCGGATGTATCGACCAACGATACGACTCCTGCGTTGACTGGTACGATCGATGATCCTGCTGCGACTGTGGTGGTGACCGTAGATGGTATCAACTACAATGCGACCAACAATGGTGACGGTACCTGGACGCTTGCAGACAATACACTTCCAGTGTTGGCAGATGGCCCGCACACAGTGAGCGTGACTGCAACAGATGTAGCAGGTAACGTTTCAACGCCGGTAACAGGCACAGTGACTGTTGATGCAACAGCACCAACCCTTGCAATCACGACAGATGACCTTGCACTTGCGGCAGGTGAAGATGCCAACATCAGCTTCACGTTCAGTGAGGCGGTAGCAGGCTTTGATGCAAGCGACATCACAGTGGTAGGCGGTACATTGACTGGCCTGACTACGACTGACAACATCACCTGGACAGCAGTGTTCACACCAGATGGCACAGGCACAGCACCAAGCATTGCCGTGGCTGACGGTAGCTACACTGATGTCTTGGGTAACTTGGGTACAGGCGATGTACTTGATGGTACAGACGGCTTTATCGTTGACCTTGTTGCACCGGTCGTAAGCTTCCCGGATGTATCGACCAACGATACGACTCCTGCGTTGACCGGTACGATCGATGATCCTGCTGCGACTGTGGTAGTGACTGTGGATGGTATCAACTACAATGCGACCAACAATGGTGACGGTACCTGGACGCTTGCAGACAATACACTTCCAGTGTTGGCAGATGGCCCGCACACAGTGAGCGTGACTGCAACAGATGTAGCAGGTAACGTTTCAACGCCGGTAACAGGCACAGTGACTGTTGATGCAACAGCACCAACCCTTGCAATCACGACAGATGACCTTGCACTTGCGGCAGGTGAAGATGCCAACATCAGCTTCACGTTCAGTGAGGCGGTAGCAGGCTTTGATGCAAGCGACATCACAGTGGTAGGCGGTACATTGACTGGCCTGACTACGACTGACAACATCACCTGGACAGCAGTGTTCACACCAGATGGCACAGGCACAGCACCAAGCATTGCCGTGGCTGACGGTAGCTACACTGATGTCTTGGGTAACTTGGGTACAGGCGATGTACTTGATGGTACAGACGGCTTTATCGTTGACCTTGTTGCACCGGTTGTAAGCTTCCCGGATGTATCGACCAACGATACGACTCCTGCGTTGACTGGTACGATCGATGATCCTGCTGCGACTGTGGTAGTGACTGTGGATGGCGTGGATTACCCGGCAACCAACAATGGTGACGGTACTTGGACACTTGCAGACAATACACTTCCAGTGTTGGCAGATGGCCCGCACACAGTGAGCGTGACTGCAACGGATGTGGCAGGTAACGTTTCAACGCCGGTAACAGGCACAGTGACTGTTGATGCAACAGCACCAACCCTTGCAATCACGACAGATGACCTTGCACTTGCGGCAGGTGAAGATGCCAACATCAGCTTCACGTTCAGTGAGGCGGTAGCAGGCTTTGATGCAAGCGACATCACAGTGGTAGGCGGTACATTGACTGGCCTGACTACGACTGACAACATCACCTGGACAGCAGTGTTCACACCAGATGGCACAGGCACAGCACCAAGCATTGCCGTGGCTGACGGTAGCTACACTGATGTCTTGGGTAACTTGGGTACAGGCGATGTACTTGATGGTACAGACGGCTTTATCGTTGACCTTGTTGCACCGGTCGTAAGCTTCCCGGATGTATCGACCAACGATACGACTCCTGCGTTGACCGGTACGATCGATGATCCTGCTGCGACTGTGGTAGTGACTGTGGATGGCGTGGATTACCCGGCAACCAACAATGGTGACGGTACCTGGACGCTTGCAGACAATACACTTCCAGTGTTGGCAGATGGCCCGCACACAGTGAGCGTGACTGCAACAGATGTAGCAGGTAACGTTTCAACGCCGGTAACAGGCACAGTGACTGTTGATGCAACAGCACCAACCCTTGCAATCACGACAGATGACCTTGCACTTGCGGCAGGTGAAGATGCCAACATCAGCTTCACGTTCAGTGAGGCGGTAGCAGGCTTTGATGCAAGCGACATCACAGTGGTAGGCGGTACATTGACTGGCCTGACTACGACTGACAACATCACCTGGACAGCAGTGTTCACGCCAGATGGCACAGGCACAGCACCAAGCATTGCCGTGGCTGACGGTAGCTACACTGATGTCTTGGGTAACTTGGGTACAGGCGATGTACTTGATGGTACAGACGGCTTTATCGTTGACCTTGTTGCACCGGTTGTAAGCTTCCCGGATGTATCGACCAACGATACGACTCCTGCGTTGACTGGTACGATCGATGATCCTGCTGCGACTGTGGTAGTGACTGTGGATGGCGTGGATTACCCGGCAACCAACAATGGTGACGGTACTTGGACACTTGCAGACAATACACTTCCAGTGTTGGCAGATGGCCCGCACACAGTGAGCGTGACTGCAACGGATGTGGCAGGTAACGTTTCAACGCCGGTAACAGGCACAGTGACTGTTGATGCAACAGCACCAACCCTTGCAATCACGACAGATGACCTTGCACTTGCGGCAGGTGAAGATGCCAACATCAGCTTCACGTTCAGTGAGGCGGTAGCAGGCTTTGATGCAAGCGACATCACAGTGGTAGGCGGTACATTGACTGGCCTGACTACGACTGACAACATCACCTGGACAGCAGTGTTCACACCAGATGGCACAGGCACAGCACCAAGCATTGCCGTGGCTGACGGTAGCTACACTGATGTCTTGGGTAACTTGGGTACAGGCGATGTACTTGATGGTACAGACGGCTTTATCGTTGACCTTGTTGCACCGGTCGTAAGCTTCCCGGATGTATCGACCAACGATACGACTCCTGCGTTGACCGGTACGATCGATGATCCTGCTGCGACTGTGGTAGTGACTGTGGATGGCGTGGATTACCCGGCAACCAACAATGGTGACGGTACTTGGACACTTGCAGACAATACACTTCCAGTGTTGGCAGATGGCCCGCACACAGTGAGCGTGACTGCAACGGATGTGGCAGGTAACGTTTCAACGCCGGTAACAGGCACAGTGACTGTTGATGCAACAGCACCAACCCTTGCGATCACGACAGATGACCTTGCACTTGCGGCAGGTGAAGATGCCAACATCAGCTTCACGTTCAGTGAGGCGGTAGCAGGCTTTGATGCAAGCGACATCACAGTGGTAGGCGGTACATTGACTGGCCTGACTACGACTGACAACATCACCTGGACAGCAGTGTTCACACCAGATGGCACAGGCACAGCACCAAGCATTGCCGTGGCTGACGGTAGCTACACTGATGTCTTGGGTAACTTGGGTACAGGCGATGTACTTGATGGTACAGACGGCTTTATCGTTGACCTTGTTGCACCGGTCGTAAGCTTCCCGGATGTATCGACCAACGATACGACTCCTGCGTTGACCGGTACGATCGATGATCCTGCTGCGACTGTGGTGGTGACCGTAGATGGTATCAACTACAATGCGACCAACAATGGTGACGGTACTTGGACACTTGCAGACAATACACTTCCAGTGTTGGCAGATGGCCCGCACACAGTGAGCGTGACTGCAACGGATGTGGCAGGTAACGTTTCAACGCCGGTAACAGGCACAGTGACTGTTGATGCAACAGCACCAACCCTTGCAATCACGACAGATGACCTTGCACTTGCGGCAGGTGAAGATGCCAACATCAGCTTCACGTTCAGTGAGGCGGTAGCAGGCTTTGATGCAAGCGACATCACAGTGGTAGGCGGTACATTGACTGGCCTGACTACGACTGACAACATCACTTGGACAGCAGTGTTCACGCCAGATGGCACAGGCACAGCACCAAGCATTACCGTGGCTGATGGTAGCTACACCGATACAGTGGGCAACCCGGGTACAGGTGATGTACTTGATGGTACAGACGGCTTTATCGTTGACCTTGTTGCACCGGTTGTGAGCTTCACAGATGCATCTACCAATGACACGACTCCTGCATTGACCGGTACGATCGATGATCCTGCTGCGACTGTGGTAGTGACTGTGGATGGCGTGGATTACCCAGCCACCAACAATGGTGACGGTACCTGGACGCTTGCAGACAATACACTTCCAGTGTTGGCAGATGGCCCGCACACAGTGAGTGTGACTGCAACAGATGTAGCAGGTAACGTTTCAACGCCGGTAACAGGCACAGTGACTGTTGATGCAACAGCACCAACCCTTGCAATCACGACAGATGACCTTGCACTTGCGGCAGGTGAAGATGCCAACATCAGCTTCACGTTCAGTGAGGCGGTAGCAGGCTTTGATGCAAGCGACATCACAGTGGTAGGCGGTACATTGACTGGCCTGACTACGACTGACAACATCACCTGGACAGCAGTGTTCACACCAGATGGCACAGGCACAGCACCAAGCATTGCCGTGGCTGACGGTAGCTACACTGATGTCTTGGGTAACTTGGGTACAGGCGATGTACTTGATGGTACAGACGGCTTTATCGTTGACCTTGTTGCACCGGTTGTAAGCTTCCCGGATGTATCGACCAACGATACGACTCCTGCGTTGACTGGTACGATCGATGATCCTGCTGCGACTGTGGTGGTGACCGTAGATGGTATCAACTACAATGCGACCAACAATGGTGACGGTACCTGGACGCTTGCAGACAATACACTTCCAGTGTTGGCAGATGGCCCGCACACAGTGAGTGTGACTGCAACAGATGTGGCAGGTAACGTTTCAACGCCGGTAACAGGCACAGTGACTGTTGATGCAACAGCACCAACCCTTGCAATCACGACAGATGACCTTGCACTTGCGGCAGGTGAAGATGCCAACATCAGCTTCACGTTCAGTGAGGCGGTAGCAGGCTTTGATGCAAGCGACATCACAGTGGTAGGCGGTACATTGACTGGCCTGACTACGACTGACAACATCACCTGGACAGCAGTGTTCACACCAGATGGCACAGGCACAGCACCAAGCATTGCCGTGGCTGACGGTAGCTACACTGATGTCTTGGGTAACTTGGGTACAGGCGATGTACTTGATGGTACAGACGGCTTTATCGTTGACCTTGTTGCACCGGTCGTAAGCTTCCCGGATGTATCGACCAACGATACGACTCCTGCGTTGACTGGTACGATCGATGATCCTGCTGCGACTGTGGTGGTGACCGTAGATGGTATCAACTACAATGCGACCAACAATGGTGACGGTACCTGGACGCTTGCAGACAATACACTTCCAGTGTTGGCAGATGGCCCGCACACAGTGAGCGTGACTGCAACAGATGTAGCAGGTAACGTTTCAACGCCGGTAACAGGCACAGTGACTGTTGATGCAACAGCACCAACCCTTGCAATCACGACAGATGACCTTGCACTTGCGGCAGGTGAAGATGCCAACATCAGCTTCACGTTCAGTGAGGCGGTAGCAGGCTTTGATGCAAGCGACATCACAGTGGTAGGCGGTACATTGACTGGCCTGACTACGACTGACAACATCACCTGGACAGCAGTGTTCACACCAGATGGCACAGGCACAGCACCAAGCATTGCCGTGGCTGACGGTAGCTACACTGATGTCTTGGGTAACTTGGGTACAGGCGATGTACTTGATGGTACAGACGGCTTTATCGTTGACCTTGTTGCACCGGTTGTAAGCTTCCCGGATGTATCGACCAACGATACGACTCCTGCGTTGACTGGTACGATCGATGATCCTGCTGCGACTGTGGTAGTGACTGTGGATGGCGTGGATTACCCGGCAACCAACAATGGTGACGGTACTTGGACACTTGCAGACAATACACTTCCAGTGTTGGCAGATGGCCCGCACACAGTGAGCGTGACTGCAACGGATGTGGCAGGTAACGTTTCAACGCCGGTAACAGGCACAGTGACTGTTGATGCAACAGCACCAACCCTTGCAATCACGACAGATGACCTTGCACTTGCGGCAGGTGAAGATGCCAACATCAGCTTCACGTTCAGTGAGGCGGTAGCAGGCTTTGATGCAAGCGACATCACAGTGGTAGGCGGTACATTGACTGGCCTGACTACGACTGACAACATCACCTGGACAGCAGTGTTCACACCAGATGGCACAGGCACAGCACCAAGCATTGCCGTGGCTGACGGTAGCTACACTGATGTCTTGGGTAACTTGGGTACAGGCGATGTACTTGATGGTACAGACGGCTTTATCGTTGACCTTGTTGCACCGGTCGTAAGCTTCCCGGATGTATCGACCAACGATACGACTCCTGCGTTGACCGGTACGATCGATGATCCTGCTGCGACTGTGGTAGTGACTGTGGATGGCGTGGATTACCCGGCAACCAACAATGGTGACGGTACTTGGACACTTGCAGACAATACACTTCCAGTGTTGGCAGATGGCCCGCACACAGTGAGCGTGACTGCAACGGATGTGGCAGGTAACGTTTCAACGCCGGTAACAGGCACAGTGACTGTTGATGCAACAGCACCAACCCTTGCGATCACGACAGATGACCTTGCACTTGCGGCAGGTGAAGATGCCAACATCAGCTTCACGTTCAGTGAGGCGGTAGCAGGCTTTGATGCAAGCGACATCACAGTGGTAGGCGGTACATTGACTGGCCTGACTACGACTGACAACATCACCTGGACAGCAGTGTTCACACCAGATGGCACAGGCACAGCACCAAGCATTGCCGTGGCTGACGGTAGCTACACTGATGTCTTGGGTAACTTGGGTACAGGCGATGTACTTGATGGTACAGACGGCTTTATCGTTGACCTTGTTGCACCGGTCGTAAGCTTCCCGGATGTATCGACCAACGATACGACTCCTGCGTTGACCGGTACGATCGATGATCCTGCTGCGACTGTGGTAGTGACTGTGGATGGCGTGGATTACCCGGCAACCAACAATGGTGACGGTACTTGGACACTTGCAGACAATACACTTCCAGTGTTGGCAGATGGCCCGCACACAGTGAGCGTGACTGCAACAGATGTAGCAGGTAACGTTTCAACGCCGGTAACAGGCACAGTGACTGTTGATGCAACAGCACCAACCCTTGCAATCACGACAGATGACCTTGCACTTGCGGCAGGTGAAGATGCCAACATCAGCTTCACGTTCAGTGAGGCGGTAGCAGGCTTTGATGCAAGCGACATCACAGTGGTAGGCGGTACATTGACTGGCCTGACTACGACTGACAACATCACCTGGACAGCAGTGTTCACACCAGATGGCACAGGCACAGCACCAAGCATTGCCGTGGCTGATGGTAGCTACACTGATGTCTTGGGTAACTTGGGTACAGGCGATGTACTTGATGGTACAGACGGCTTCGTTGTAGACATCGTTCCACCAACGCTTGCGATCACGACTGATGACCTAGCTCTTGCCGCTGGTGAAACAGCGAACATTAGCTTCACATTCAGTGAAGCAGTGACAGGCTTTGATGCGAGTGACATCACAGTGGTAGGCGGTACATTAGGTGCATTGACTACGACTGACAACATTACTTGGACAGCAGTGTTTACACCAGATGGTACAGGCACAGCACCAAGCATTACTGTGGCGGATAATACTTACACAGACCTTGCAGGTAACTTGGGTACAGGTGATGTACTTGATGGTACAGACGGCTTTGTTGTAGACATTGTTCCGCCAACACTTGCGATTACGACTGATGATCTAGCTCTTGCAGCTGGTGAAACAGCGAACATTAGCTTCACATTCAGTGAAGCGGTTACAGGCTTTGATGCGAGTGACATCACAGTGGTAGGCGGTACATTAGGTGCATTAACTACGACTGACAACATTACTTGGACAGCAGTGTTCACACCAGATGGCACAGGTACAGCACCAAGTATTACTGTGGCTGATAATACTTACACAGACTTTGCAGGTAACTTGGGTACAGGCGATGTACTCGATGGTACAGACGGCTTTGTTGTAGACATTGTGCCACCGACGCTTGCGATCAGTGCAACAGACCTGAATCTTGCTCTTGGTGAAAGCACCACCGTAACCTTCACATTCAGTGAAGCAGTAACTGGCTTTGATGCAACAGATGTAACCTTGACAGGTGGTACGCTTACTGGCTTGACCACAGCAGATGGTGGTGTGACCTGGACAGCGACCTTCACTCAAGATGGCAGTGCAACAGCACCGAGCGTTACTGTGGCGGATAATACTTACACAGACCTTGCAGGTAACTTGGGTACAGGTGATGTACTCGATGGTACAGACGGTTTTGTTGTAGATATTGTTCCACCAACGCTTGAGATCACGACTGATGACCTAGCTCTTGCGGCTGGTGAAACAGCGAACATTAGCTTCACATTCAGTGAAGCAGTTACAGGCTTTGATGCAAATGACATCACTCTTATTGGCGGTACGTTGAGTGCATTGGTTACAACTGACAACATCACGTGGACAGCAGTGTTCACACCAGATGGTACAGGCACAGCACCAAGCATTAGTGTGGCTAATGGTACTTATACAGATCTTGCTGGTAACTTGGGTACAGGTGATGTACTCGATGGTACAGACGGCTTTATCGTTGATATTATTGCGCCAGTAGTCGGCTTCACAAATGTAACTACTAATGATGATACGCCACCATTGACTGGTACGATTGATGATCCTACCGCGACTGTTGTAGTGACTGTTGATGGCTTGAACTATAATGCGACCAACAACGGTGACGGTACTTGGACGCTTGCGGACAATACACTTCCTTCATTAATCGATGGTCCACATACTGTAAGTGTAACTGCAACAGATCCTGCGGGTAATGTATCGATTCCTGCAACTGGTACGGTAACGATTAGTTCGTCTAGTATCATTGCCTTTGATAACACTGATACAGCAGTACTTGCACCTCAACCATTGCTTGTACAAGATGATGCAGCTCTAGGTAGCAAAACGTACTTAGCTCTTGTGTCACTTGCTGGACTTGATTTGCAACTTGGTTCTGAAGCGATTGGCTTTACAGTTGGTGCAGGTGATGAAGGTAATGCAACCTTTACGTACAGTGCTTTAATTGGCGTAGATGCATTATCTGATTACTCTCTAGTTCTTCAGAAATTTGATACAGCAACTGGACAATGGACTTCTGTCTATGGTGGTGGCCAAGCAGACATTCTTGACCTTACTTTATTAGGTACAACTCCTAGTGTAGTAATTGATGGTTTAGAAGAAGGTCAATACCGTGCATTCATGACTTATAACGGTCTTCTAGGTATTGGTTTACTTGGTACCTTAACTGGCACAATAGATGTTTATGACACGACGCAAGTAGGTGGATACTACACTGAAGTTGCTGATGGTAACGTCATCACAGAAGTGAATGGTTCAGGTGAAGTAGACATCGTGACCCCAACAACAGTTGTAAGTGCAGTTAACGGTCAACCTGTTGTAGCAGATGGTACGATCATTAATGGTGCTTATGGTACTTTGGAGATAAATCTTGATGGTTCATATATTTATACTCCTACTGCAAGTGCAGCTGGTGTAGGTCAAACAGATGTGTTTGTCTACACATTAACTGATCCTGCAACTGGGGATACTGCTCAAGCAAATCTCAATATTCAATTGAGCTCTGTGAAAGCAGCAGACAACCTAGCAGTGGCTGAAATTAATCCAGAATCGTTGCTTGTTGCAGATGACGTAGCTCTTGGTAGTGCAAGTTACTTAGCAGCAGTTTCTCTCGCTGGTTTGAACTTACAATTATTAGGTGATGCAACCATTGCATTTAATGTGGATGCAGACCGAGAAGGTACAGCTACATTTACCTTCAGTGGACTACTCACTGCGAATGTATTAAGTGACTACTCATTAGTTGTTCAAAAATACGATGCAACTACTGGACAATGGGTATCTATTGGTGGAACTAACCCAGAAGCTTCGCTCATTGATTTATCTCTGATTGGTGGAGTAGCAACTGCTGTAGTGGATGGCTTAGAACCAGGTCAGTACCGTGCATTTATCGGTTATGACGGATTGTTAGGTGTAGGTCTAGGTGGAACATTAACTGGTACGATGGATGTCTATAATCCATACATCGTGGCTGGTTACTCTGTCGAGCCAATTTCTGGCAACGTTATTAAAGATGTTGGTATCAACGGTGCAGTTGATGCTGCAACCCATGACGCTATTATCTCAACAGTTAATGGAAATGCAGTAAGTGCAACTGGTACAACTACGATTGCAGGTACTTACGGTACCTTGGTAATTGATCAAAATGGTAACTACACTTACACACCAAATGCGAATGGACTAAATCTCGGACAAGTTGATGAGTTTACTTATACGTTACTCGATCCAGTTACGGGCAATAGTTCTCAAGCGACTCTATATGTTCACTTGGATAGTGATAGTGTGGATATGACTTGGAACCCTAATGATCCATCTCAACCAGCTGTTATCACAAGCCCAGTTCCTGTTGATGCAATGGATAATGTTGATTCAGCAGCAATTGACATGGTTTATCCAACGACACAACAAGTCTTTGATAATGCAATTAGCTATAACTGGTTACTTGGTGTTGGTGGAGTTGTTATCGGTACTAAACAAGGTACTGCGACATTTACAGTTGACCCAGGCCATATTACTGAAGCAATTATCTCAGTGAACTTTGGTTCAGTTGCAACGATTGTTGATGGTTTACACGTGGTATTAACACGAGTTAATCCAGACGGCACTCGTACAGTAGTAGCGGATAGTGCAGATACAGGAGTGCTTGATTTATTAGGTATCTTTGGTTCTGAAGTGAAATTCAAGGTTGATAACTTAGGTTCTGGTACTTATGAGTTGTTTATGGAGAGCAATACGCTTCTTACAGCTCTAGGTAGTGTCACTGCGGATATTACTTTGAATAATGGTGATATTACTCAAGTACCTAGCTTAGTAGTGGATCCTATCATTGGTAATGTTCTGTCAGATGATAACTCTGCTGTATATGGACCAAACTATACGCCCGATTACATTACGACAACTTCAGTTGTGACTTCGGTAACTTCTGAAAATGGTAATACATCAGCTGTGAGTGTAGGTTCATCAGCAACAATTGTTGGTGCTTATGGTACTTTAACAATTAATGCGGATGGTACTTATAGTTATCAGGCTACAGCTAACACTTTAAATATAGGAAAAGTAGATAGCTTTACCTATACCGTGACAGACCCTGTAACTGGTAGAACAGATACAGCAACATTGCATATCCAAATTGGTTCGCCTGATGTGAATATCACTTGGGATACCGCTAACCCAGGTGTAGATGCGGTAATTCCTGCACCAGTCGCTAACGCGGATACTAATGATGCAACGATCAGCATGAAACAAGTAACTGATGCAGTTGTTGATGTGCCAAGTGGTAACGTATCACTTAGTACATTACCACCAGTTTTAAGCAGTACAGTGACATCGAACCAATTTGTTGTTGCTGCTAATACTGTAACTGATGTACATGTTCAGCTGAATTATTTAGCATCTTTAAGTTTATCTGTTCTACCGACGACTGGTTATAAGATCCAACAGTTTGTTGGTGGAGTATGGGTAGATACAGTTTACTCAGGTTCTTCGACAGCCTTGGCAGGTATACTCGGTGCTCCGGCATTCTCGGCAGATGTGTCTCATTTATCTGCTGGTACTTATAGAGTTGTATTTAGCTTATCTAGTTTGCTTCCAATTGGTAATATGTCACTTGATTCAGTTGTGACTACGAAAACAACTCATCTAGATCAATACACACCTGATGGTTTAACAGATTGGATTCATGGCAATATCTTGGTAGGTGATACTACTGGTGGGGTTGCAGATACTACAGTGGCTTCTCAATTGTATGTTGAAGTTACACCAGGAAACTATCAAATTGCCGCTGGTCAAGCGATTAATACTGGTGAAGGTACCCTCTATCTCTACAATGATGGTTCGTACTACTACAAACCATTAGATAGTGCAGCAAATGCTACGATTGATACGATTAACTACAAACTTGTATCAGTTACGGGCGCTGAATCTGCAAGCACATTAACGATTGATTTGAGTCAAGAATTGAATAGTCTTGCTGTAAGTACAAGTGCGAATGATACGTTTACGCTTGGTAATGGCTCGGATACTTTGATCTACAATACATTGACAGCTGCAAGTGTGAATAGTGCAACTGGTGGTAATGGGGTAGATGTATGGAATGATTTCCATGTAGGTAATACGGCAACTGATACTCAAGCTGACAAGATTGATATTAGTAACTTATTACTTGGCAATCCAAATAGTTTAACCATTGGACAATATGTATCTGTAAGCTATGATGCTGCGACTCAAAACGCTACGATTAGTGTTGATCGTGATGGTTTAGGTCTTACTTATTCAAATACTCAATTGTTGACGATTCATCTAGACGAATCTCGAACTTCATTGACCCTCAATGATCTTCTCAACAATGGTCAAATTATCTATTAATAGATAATTAACCAAATGAAAAAAGAGCCTTCGGGCTCTTTTTTTATGTTTAAACAATACGTTAATCTAGCTTTTAGTTTGTCCGTGCTATGATGTATTGAAAATTTTATAGAACAACAATTAACGAATAGGGACTAAATTCGAGTGACGGCATTTTTAAAATTCCAAAGACAAATGAACCTTTGGTTAGAACAAGTTATTCAGCACGTTCCGAGTCTTAAACAGGATATTATTTTATTTTTATCTTATGGCCCCAAAGACCAAAGATGTAGCGTATGGCACAGTGAGAAAACCAATTTAGAGCAGGCTAAAAAACAATTATTAGATTTTATTAATGACCAATTTGCACAGGCACCACTCGCTGATTATATAAAAATCGATATCGCATATAATTTAATGCAACAGGTCTGGAAAGAAGTAGAACAACAGGTCCACCATCAATTTCACAACAACCACTACCGTAAAGGGATTGGATTTGATGAACACTGTTCAGTAGCTTTTCTCGAACAAGAGATTTATGGAAAAGCAATCATTCGAGGCTTGAGCTACGACAAACCGAATTTTTTTGATGAAACAAATCTGAATTATGCCGTTAAGCAAAAATATAACACTCCAAAACCACAGATTAAATTACAAGAGCTGCAAGACATTTGGACTTTTGATACCTACGCAGCATTTTATGAAAATGAGGAATTTATTAACTTAGCGAGTGGTTATGATGTAAATGGAATTAGAGGAATTTCAAGCAATAAAAAACAGCATTTTCAACATCTAATTGAGCAAAACTCAGAATTTCTGCATGACCAGATTCAAGAAAATGGCAAATTTATATATGGCTATTTTTCTGCTTATGATCGTGACATTCGTAACTACAATACGGTGCGTCACTGTACCTCGGTATATGCCTTACTAGAAGCATTTGAAGTGCAAAGCAAGCCAGAATATTGGCCTAAAATACATGCTGCCATTCACTATGCACTGACCAACTTTTATAAAGAAAAAGACTTAGAAACTGCTTTTATGATTGATGGTAAAGAAGGGGAGTTCGAAATCAAATTAGGTGCGAATGCGGCCGCTATTTTAATGTTAACTAAATATCAAGAAATTACTCAAAAAAATGACTATCAAAAATATGCAGAAAAACTAGCAAATGGTATTTTAAAATTAGTCGATTCAAATGGCTCAACAACTCATGTATTAAATTATCCAGATTATGATTTAAAAGAAAAATTCAGAATTATTTATTATGATGGTGAAGCTGCTTTAGCTTTATTAAGGTTATATCAAATTAATCAAAATTCTATTTTATTAGAAACTGTTAAATTAATGTTTGAATATTTTATTAAAAATAGATATGAAAAATATCATGACCACTGGTTAAGTTATTGTACAAATGAACTCACTAAAATATGCCCCGAAGATAAATATTTTATTTTTGGTTTAAATAATTATTTAAAACATTTTATTTTTATTAAAAATCGAAAAACAACATATGCAACTTTATTAGAAATGCTAATGGCTGCTTATAAAATGGTGAACCGTTTAAAAGAGCAGGGGCGGACAGCACTTTTTGAGCAGGCGTATATGCCTGAGCTTCAAAAGCTAATTGAGTTTAGAGCTGATTTTCAAACTACAGGATTTTTTTATCCGGAAATGGCGATGTATATGGCTCGGCCAGATAAAATTTTACATGCGTTTTATATTCGCCATGATCGTTTTCGAGTACGGATTGATGACCAAGAACACAACTTATCGGGTTACATCGCTTACGTTAAAGATTACAAAGGTGATGAGCCATGAAATATCAGCCTGTTGAAATCAAGTTATTAGCACATATCGATACGACAAGTTTCGATGAAGATTTATGGCAATTCGAATTTGACGATGATATTTCAACACTACTGCTAATCGACTATGCATTAGAGCAATTTCAGCAAAAAAATGTACAAGCTCAAGATGACTATGTTGTCCCTGGACACCTATCTGAGCAATTAGGTCAGCAAAATCTAGGCTTAAAACCTTCGGAACATTACACTTTTACTGATCTATTGCAGTTGCTAATTTTCACCCAAGCAGTAGATGTGAAGGATGCTTTAAGCAATATGCTCTGCGGTACAGATGAGCAAGCCTATTTAATTTTGTCAAAAAGAGCTGCTACTTATAATTTAAATTTGAAAAAAGAAAGTACACAAAACCAGTTAAAACATTTGTTTTTATTAGTTAAAAATATTTATAGCCATCCAGCTGAAATTAGAAAACTTTTCTTTATAAAAGAGCTGAATTTTAAAGGAAAGTTTTATCTACCACAGACTCTATTAATGGCACAGAATGTAGTAGAGGTCTTATATCTTACAAATTCATTTAGAAAAATTTATCTGACGTTCTTTGAGGAAAACCAGACTATCGGTTTCTTTTCTTTCTTAGATGATATTCATCGTGCTGAGCACTTAATTCCTTATTATCACTGTTTTCAAGCACAGACTGTAAGACCTAAAGTTTGCTCTACTCCAAGCGGCATTATTAACATTTTAGGTGATACCTACTTTGGGGAAATCTACACCGAAAAACGTAAGGCTAAAGGGCAAATGGATGCTCTGCAGCAATATGGGTATGACTATCCATTTGATAAAATAAAAGCCTTTTTAGGGGAACATGACCTAAATATTGCTAACTTTGAAGCTGTCTTTGCTTTAGAAACCAAATCTCCTTTAGCACATAAAAAACCATTTATTCTTAAAGCTGATGCCGAACAAACATTAGCAGCGTTCAAAAATATTCACCTTAACCATGTGGTATTGGCAAATAACCATTTAAAAGACTATGGTGATCCTGGGTTAGCTTATACATTACAACAATTTGATCAGGCCAATATTTCTTATATCGGTGCAGGCACAAATCAAAAAGAAGCCCATAACTACTTTGAAATCACTTTTAATAACAAGCATTACACTATTTTTAACGGCTATTGGCACAGAGACACTGCCTATCTAGATTATGATTTTTATGCCTTAGGTCCTAAGAGTGGAGTTGCATGTCTAAATGGGGTTTTGCTTGAACAAATAGGTCGTTATAAGCAGACTAACCCTGAGCATAAAGTTATTGTTATTTCTCATTGGGGTATCGATTTTAAGCCAATTACAAAAGAGCAGAGCAAGCTTGCTGATATTCTGACTCAAGCTGGTGCGGACCTCGTTATCGGTCATGGAGCTCATACCATCCAACCGATTAAAGTGATTAATCAGAAGCCTGTAGTATTTGGTATTGGCAATGCAGTTTTTAATAGCAATGGTGAATATACAGAGCAAAACGCTTTACCGTATGGATGTATAGCACGGCTAGATTTGTCAAAAGATCGACTGCGTTTATATCCGATCTATACCAATAATTTGAAAACATTTTGGCAGTCGTATCTAGTCAATGAAGACGATTTTTCAGAGGCCAGCAGTTATATGACTTCATTACTGACCCCTGAAAATTATTATGCAGCACAAGATGATTTAGGTTTTTACGTCGAAATGAGTTTTTAAAATCTTTATGGATAACGTTGGTAATTTTCTAAAATTGTTTGAAGTTGGACCGGTGTAAAACCTAAATTTCTAAGTCCACCGCTGCCACGTTTACATTCGGCACTCGCCATGATGTTGGTCGGTGTACGTTTTGTAGCATTCGGCGCGCAGACATGTTTTAGTCCGAACACATGTCCCATTTCATGTACGCTACCAGCCTGAATATTATAATTGAGTCGGTTCCAGTCTAATAAAACAAAAGGTTTACCATTATTGCGAAATGCTCTACTTGTTACATCTTCAAATTTCCACTTAGTTGAATAGGCATCATAAATAAAAATGATGACTTCCTTGCTGACAGTTCTTTTAGGAAAACAGGTGTTTACACTGGCAGGAATAGTTTCAGTAGAGATCGGGTAGGGTTGATTGATTTGCTGCTTTAAATCGCAATGTAATTTTGAAAATTCTTCGTAAGGGATATAACGGTGTAATTTGAATTTAAAAATCTTATTATTTTTATCGTCTACATAATATTTGTTTAATATTTTGATTTCTTTACGCATCTGATGATGATTATCAAATTTTGTAGCTTCTGGAGAATTAGTGGTAAAAACGAATGTGACAGGAACGATAGGGCGGCCATCTGTAGAGACTTTAGGTACTTCTCCTAAAGGAATAGGGGGGCGAGTAGTACAAGAAACGCACAGTAAAGTCCCAGTAATCACCAATAATGTTTTTTTCATGCAGATTTCCCTCAAGCCCACCTTGGATTGCATTTAGTTTTAGTCAAAAATTTTTATATGATATGAATTATGTCAATTTTTATGGAGTCCATTTTGACAACTCAGTATGAACTACATCGGCAGATTTTAGAAGTCATTGCTTTGATTCCTTACGGAAAAGTCGCAACTTATGGGCAAGTGGCTCGTATGGCAGGGTTACCTAAACATGCGCGATTAGTGGGCTATGTTTTGAAACATCTTGAAGCGGATCATCAAGTCCCTTGGTATCGGGTTATTAATTCTCAAGGCAAAATTAGCCTAAGTAAATTTAATGACAAAGGTGAAAATGTTCAGCAGTTAAAGCTAGAAGCTGAAGGAGTCTATTTGTTAAACGGTAAAGTAAACTTAAAGCAATTTGCTTGGCAGCCTTAAAGATCCTGAAAAGGCTTTTTTTAAATCATTGCCTAAATTATTAGAATTAACAAAATAGGCAATATTGAAATTATCGAACAATTAAAACAGGAATATGACTTTCGCCTAAGACTTTTTGTGCAACACTACCCAGTACAAGTTTTCGGACCCCTGTACGGCCATGAGAACCCATAACAATCAGATCTACATTTAAGTCTTGAGCTGCCTGAATAATCTCTTCATGTACAACAAAACCTTCAAGTAGTTTGGTTTCGACAGTAATGCCTTCATTGGCAAATTCTTGTTTTGCATGTTCTAAAATATCGAGTAAATAGGTTCTTGTCCGTTCAATCAAATCATTCGTTTGACCAGTTTTTACATAGGCGTCAGCAATAAACGGATCAAGAGCCATAACTTGCACAACCGTAATTTTGCTATTTAACGCTTTTCCCAGTTTGATTGCCTCTTTCATGGCAATTAAAGAAGTTTCAGAACCGTCAATTGGTACAAGAATATGTTGATATAACATGAGTGTTTTCCTTATTGTAATGATGCTTATTTATTCAATACTTTATACTTATTTTTTGACGATTTAAATTCAAGCACGTAATCATTTGTGAGTTTATAACAACAAATTTTTGTAGATATATTTTTATAGATTCCGCAAATTTTCCATATGTGTAGATAAAGCATCTATATCTTCAGTTTGTAAATATTCGCGTATTTTTAAAATTTGCTTCTCATCCAAATCATAAAGTCTTAAAGCAAGCAGTTTATCGATTTGTTCTTGAGGAAAACGATATTTAATAATTTTCGCAGGCACACCACCTACAATTGCATAGGGGGGAACATCTTTAGTGACCACAGCCCCAGTTGCAACCACTGCACCTTCACCAAGTGTGACCCCTTGCATAATCATTGCACGACTACCAATCCAGCATCCATCGCCAATTACAGTATCACCAGCTGCTAAAAAACTACGGGTATCAAAAGGGAAAGTCGAAATCCAGTCTGGTCTATGAAGTTGGTTGCCACCCATCATAATGACGCATTCAGCACCAAAGCAAACAAAATTACCAATATAAAGTTGGTCAATTGGTTTGTCTGGTGTCGAGGCTTTATCATGTAAATAACGCACGACACAACGTTCAAAACCTTGATCCCAATAGGCTGAATAATAAGAATAATGACCACTGATATGGATATTGGGGTTTTTAACAGTTTTATGGATAAATTCAAACTCACACCAATGACGAACTGGAGTGTTAATTAAAGAGTTATCCATGTGTGATTTCCCAAAAATATATCAATGGTATTGAATAAAAACCCCTCATAAAGAGGGGCTAGTTGTGCATTATCTTAGAGATATTCTACACTTACAATCTCATATTCGACTTCGCCTTGAGGAGTCACGATTTTTACTTCATCGCCTTCACTCTTACTCAAAAGACCACGTGCGATTGGTGAGTTCACCGAGATTTTATTAATTTTAAAATCTGCTTCGTCATCGCCAACAATTTTATAAGTTTTACGTTCTTCAGTATCAAGATTTTCAATTGTTACTGTTACACCAAAAACAACACGGCCATTTTGCTCAAGTGTTTTAACATCAATTTCTTGAGCAGCGCCTAATTTACCTTCGATATCCTGAATACGGCCTTCACAGAAACCTTGCTGTTCACGTGCAGCATGATATTCAGCATTTTCCTTTAAGTCGCCATGTTCACGTGCTTCTGCAATAGCTTGAATAATACGTGGACGTTCAACAGATTTTAAATGTTGTAATTCTTTCTCTAAGGCAATTTTACCTTCAGGGGTCATTGGATAGCGTTGCATTTTGGTCCCTCTTAATTTGAGAAAACACAGTTAAAAAAAATGAAAAAATCCCGCCACCGATAAGGTGACGGGACTTATCGGTAACAAATTAACCTACAGTTAAATCTTGCAAGCGGTATACATCCATTGGCAATTTCACATCAAAAGCTTGGCAAACAGCTTCTGCACCATTGATAGTCGTTGTGTAATACACTTTGCCTTGTAGGGCAGCACGACGAATCATTGCAGAGTCATATTGAGCTTGTTTACCTTCAGTGGTATTGACAATAAGGTGTATTTCACCATTTTTCAAGCGGTCAACAATATGTGGACGACCTTCAGTCACTTTATTCACAGATTCACATTCTAAACCTGCTTCTTTAAGCACTTGGTATGTACCACCTGTTGCAATAAGCTTGAAGCCATATGCAGCTAATTTCTTAGCGATATCTGCAATATATTTCTTGTCAGATTCACGTACAGATAAGAAAGCATGTTTTACTTCGCCTTCAGTTGGTAAACCTGGTAAGCGATCATTTGAGCCTAAAACAGCTTTATAGAATGCTTCACCAAATGTTTTACCAACGCCCATTACTTCACCTGTAGACTTCATCTCAGGTCCAAGCATTGGGTCTACGCCTTGGAATTTAGCGAATGGGAAAACAGCTTCTTTGACAGCAAAGTGTGTTGGAATGATTTCTTTAGTAAACCCTTGAGATTCAAGAGATTGACCAGCCATACAACGTGCAGCTACTTTTGCTAAAGAATCACCAATACATTTCGATACGAAAGGAACTGTACGTGAAGCACGTGGGTTAACTTCAAGAACGTAAACATCATCGCCTTTAACTGCGAACTGAACGTTCATCAAACCAACCACACCAAGCTCTTTTGCCATAGCAACAGTTTGACGACGCATTTCATCCTGAATTTCTTTAGATAAAGAATAAGGAGGAATTGAACATGCAGAGTCACCAGAGTGAATACCTGCTTGTTCGATGTGCTGCATGATGCCGCCGATCACAACGTCTTTACCGTCAGATACACAGTCAACATCAACTTCAGTTGCATCATCTAGGAAACGGTCAAGAAGAACAGGAGCTTCGTTAGATGCCTGAACTGCTTCACGAAGGTAACGTTTAAGTTCTTCTTCGTTGTATACGATTTCCATTGCACGACCACCTAATACATAAGATGGACGAACAACTAACGGATAACCTACTTTCGCAGCTTCAGAGATACCTTCTTCAGCAGATTTTACAATGCTGTTGTTTGGTTGACGAAGCTGTAAACGTTGGATCATTTGTTGGAAACGTTCACGGTCTTCTGCACGGTCAATTGCATCTGGTGATGTACCAATAATTGGTGTACCAGCTTCTTCTAAAGCACGTGCCAATTTAAGAGGCGTTTGACCACCGTACTGTACGATCACGCCTTTTGGCTTCTCAGTACGTACAATTTCAAGTACATCTTCAAGTGTTACAGGTTCGAAGTACAAACGATCTGATGTGTCGTAGTCAGTAGAAACAGTTTCAGGGTTACAGTTAACCATGATTGTTTCATAACCATCTTCACGCATCGCTAACGCAGCGTGTACACAGCAGTAGTCAAATTCGATACCTTGACCAATACGGTTTGGACCGCCACCAATCACCATGATCTTGTCACGATTTGATGGATTTGCTTCACATTCTTCATCGTAAGTTGAATACATGTATGCAGTACCAGATTCAAACTCGGCAGCACATGTATCAACACGTTTGTAAACTGGATAAACACCTAAGTTCCAACGTTGTTTACGGAATTGCTTTTGTGAAATACCCATGAGGTGCGCAATACGAAGGTCAGATAAACCTTTGCGTTTGAATGCACGGATATTGTCAGCGTTTAAGTCACCAAAACCTAAAGCTTTTACTTCAGCTTCAGTTTTAACGATGTCTTGAATTTGAATGAGGAACCAACGATCAATTTTGGTTGCTTCAAACACTTCATCTAAAGAGAAACCATGACGGAAAGCATCTGCTACATACCAGATACGCTCAGGGCCTGGAACTTTAAGCTCTTTTAAAATGGTTTCTTTTGCATTTGTTGCGCCAGCTTCGATTTTTTCATCGAAACCGCTTACACCAACTTCAAGACCACGTAATGCTTTTTGTACAGATTCTTGGAAGTTACGGCCAATTGCCATGACTTCACCCACAGATTTCATCTGAGTGGTAAGAACTGGTTCTGCTTGCGGGAATTTCTCAAAGTTAAAACGAGGAATCTTCGTTACAACATAGTCAATCGATGGTTCGAAGCTTGCAGGAGTCACGCCACCAGTGATGTCATTTTTCAATTCATCAAGGGTATAACCAACAGCAAGTTTTGCTGCGATTTTTGCGATTGGGAAACCTGTTGCTTTAGAGGCAAGAGCAGATGAACGAGATACACGTGGGTTCATTTCAATGACAACCATACGTCCATCTTTCGGGTTAATACCGAACTGAACGTTAGAACCACCTGTTTCAACACCAATTTCACGAAGAACTGCAACCGAAGCATTACGCATCAATTGATATTCTTTGTCTGTTAATGTCTGAGCAGGAGCAACGGTAATTGAGTCACCCGTGTGAACGCCCATTGGGTCAAAGTTTTCGATCGCGCATACGATAATACAGTTGTCGTTTTTATCACGAACAACTTCCATTTCGTATTCTTTCCAGCCAATTAAAGATTCATCAATCAATAACTGGTGAGTAGGAGAGAGGTCAAAACCACGTTCACAAATTTCAAGGAATTCTTCGCGGTTATATGCAATACCACCGCCCGAACCACCCATTGTAAATGATGGACGAATAATTACTGGGAAACCAAAGCGTGATTGGATTGCTAAAGCTTCTTCCATTGTTTCAGCAATGGCAGCTTTTGGACATTCCAATCCAATTTTACGCATAGCGATATCGAAGAGTTTACGATCTTCGGCTTTCTCAATCGCTTCTTTGCTTGCGCCAATTAATTCAACATTATATTTTTCAAGAACGCCATGCTCATCAAGTGCGAGGGCACAGTTCAATGCAGTTTGACCACCCATAGTTGGTAATACTGCATCTGGACGTTCTTTTTCAATAATCTGTGCAACTGTTTGCCAAGTAATTGGCTCAATATAAGTTGCATCAGCCATTGAAGGATCTGTCATGATGGTCGCTGGGTTAGAGTTAACCAAAATAACACGGTAGCCTTCTTCACGAAGAGCTTTACATGCTTGAGCACCTGAGTAGTCAAACTCACATGCCTGTCCAATCACAATCGGGCCAGCACCAATAATTAAGATGCTTTTAATATCCGTACGTTTAGGCATTATTCGCTCCGTAATTACTGTTTAGATGCTTCGATAAGTTCGATGAAGTGATCGAACAAAGGTGCACAATCATGTGGACCAGGGCTTGCTTCAGGGTGACCTTGGAAGCTGAAAGCTGGTTTGTCTGTGCGGTGGATACCTTGTAAGGTGCCATCGAACAATGATTTATGCGTTGCTTTTAAGTTAGCCGGTAAAGTTTCTGCATCTACAGCGAAACCATGGTTCTGTGAAGTAATCATCACTGTACCATCTTCAAGATTTTGTACAGGGTGGTTAGCACCGTGGTGACCATGGTTCATTTTTACAGTTTTTGCACCAGAAGCGAGTGCCAAGATTTGGTGGCCTAAGCAAATACCAAATACAGGTAATGTTGTGGTTTCAACAATAGTTTTTACAGCTTCGATTGCGTAATCACAAGCAGCTGGATCGCCAGGACCATTTGAAAGGAATACGCCATCCGGATTAAGTGCCAATACTTTTTCAGCCGGAGTTTCTGCAGGTACAACGGTTAATTTGCAACCGCGGTCTGCAAGCATACGTAAGATGTTGGTTTTGACACCGTAATCGTATGCAACTACATGATATTTTAATTCAGGTTGAGAGAAGCCCTGACCTAGAGTCCATGAACCTTCAGACCATTCAAAACCAGTTGGATCACAACATTCTTTTGCAAGGTCTAAGCCATTTAAGCCACCAAAAGCACGAGCTTTTGCAATTGCTTCTTCTTCAGTAATATTTTCACCAGCAAGGATGCATCCGTTTTGTGCACCAGTCTGACGTAAAATACGTGTTAATTTACGCGTATCAATATCTGCGATTGCAACAACATTGTGTTCTTGCAGATATTCACTAAGAGACTGCTCAGCACGGAAGTTACTGTGTAGTAGAGGAAGGTCACGAATAATTAAACCATTCGCCCATACTTTATGGATACGACCAGATTCAACGTCTTCCGCGTTACAACCAGTGTTACCAATATGAGGGTAAGTTAATGTCACAATTTGTTGTGCATAACTTGGGTCAGTCAAAATTTCTTGATAGCCAGTCATGGCTGTGTTAAAAACGACTTCTCCAGTCGTACTTCCCGTTGCGCCGATTGACGTTCCTTTAAAGATCGTTCCATCTGCGAGGGCTAAAATGGCGGGGATGCTCAAACCAAAGCTCCTGAATTTCGGCTGTAAAAAAGCGAGTAGACCCAAAAAAGATCGGCAATGTTTGGATAAAACATGCCCTCCCTATCGGTCTGCCCGCTTGTAACTTAACAGCGCATTATACGCATGGAACCCCTCAAAGTCTATTTCTTTTCTGCTAAAAAATATAATTCATTGCTTGCTTTTTATAAAAAAATTATCCACTCATCTGAATCAGATACTTTTGATAAATTGTCTAACAATTTGCAAGGTGAATTCTTTGAACTGGATTTATTGTATTGCTAGTTAAAAAATAAACAATATGAGGAAATAGTATGAGCAATAATGAAGTTTCAAAAGAGGTGAGTGAAAAAACTCAAGCAGTAGTTGAATCAGTCAAAGCTGAGGTCAATGAAGTGAAAGAAACGATAGCTGCAACTACAACTAAGGCTAAAAAAACAGTAACCGCTAAAACTGCACAGGTAAAAGAAACTGTTGCTGAAAAAACTGAGCAAGTTAAAGAAGTTGCTACTGAAGCAAAAGCTCAGGTAAAAGAGGCGATTGCTGAAACTCAAGAACAAGTCCAAGAAGTTTTAAGTGAGGCTCAAGAGAAAATTGAAGCTGAAACTCACGAGTTAAATAAAAATATTCAAAATCAATTTGTCCAAATTAAACAAGATATTTTACAACGTCTTGATGTGATTAAGGCTCAGTTTAGTACTTCGCAAGAAGGCTTATCTGATCTTAAAAATGCTTTGAAAGCAGAAATTAATGCGCTTATTGAAGATTTAACGAAAGTGAGCAAAGAGCTTAAAGGTGATATTAGCCAGATTTCTTTGAAACACAAAGATTCTCTAAGTGAAAGTATTAAACGTACTAAAAATAATGCAGTCGAAGCTTGGAATAAAGCACGAGACAATTAATAATCTCTGCTTTGATCCAGCTATAAAAAAGCGAGAATTAATTTCTCGCTTTTTTATTTTTAGAACTGATGTAACCAGTCACGTTTATTATGGAAATCTGCACTTTTTCCACTATGCTGCATTGCATAGTACTGCATACCTTCTTTGGTTTTTAAAACTGTAGTTAAACCTAAATAAAGGTTTGCCCATTTCAAGCGATGCTGTTGCATAAATTGCCCTAAATCGAGACTAACATTTAAGCCATAGTGAGTACGCTTGAGATGATTCAGTTCAATATCGTAAGCAGCAAGGGGAGGTATACTTTCTGGATAGCGATATTCTTCAAACTGATATGACTGCCATGCTTGAGAAGGGGAAAGATTAATCTCCCGATAATAATCTTCATCATGCACGCCAACAAAAATTTCGAAACAAGTTTCTTCCCACAAAAAATCTTGACGAGGATGAGCCGCGATTTCTTGAGGCCAGATAATAAGTTGATTTGGATCACGGATCCAAAAACCAATATTTAAAGTATAAGGTGCTTGCTGTTCAATTGCGCCAACAACGGAAACAGCATGAAAACGATCAAAAGCTGAAAGTTCGTAACTTGCCATAGTTTGTCAAATTAAATTAGTTTGCTAAGTGAGCGTGACGAACAAGATTAGACAAATGCTGGTTTTGTTTAGCTGCTTTTTTGTAAAGCAAAACAATTTTACCAATTTTTTGCACAGCTTCTGCACCTGTTGCTTCTACAATTGCTTCAATTGTTGCAGTACGCGCTTCACGGTCTTCACCAGCAATCTTAACTTTAATAAGTTCATGGTCGTTTAAAGCACGAAGCGTTTCTTCGATTACCGCGTCTGTTAAGCCTTGTCCACCAATCATGACAACCGGATTAAGCACATGACCAATTTGACGTAAACGTTTACGTTCATGGATAGATAAAGCGGCCATTAAAAATACCTGATTTTAAAAACGGCTTAGTATAGCAAAAAACTTAAATCCAGATGTACGAAAAACTGTATAAATAATCGATCAACATTATTGGAAAAAAACTGTAAAACTTAGTGAGATTACGCTACATCCGTACTGTAATGAGAGTAATTTTCACGTACAATGAACGATCAGAAGTTTTTTTGATATTTAGTGAGTTATGGCAACACGCATTACAAACCAGAAATTGTCGAAAAGTAGTCGTGCGTGGATGAGAGAACATCTAGACGATCCTTTTGTTAAAAAAGCTCAAAAGGAAGGGTATCGTGCTCGAGCGGCCTATAAACTTCTTGAAATTCAAGAAAAATATAAGCTGATCAAGCCAGGCATGACGGTAGTAGATTTAGGCGCGGCTCCTGGTAGTTGGTCTCAAATCGCTGGGAAACTTGTTGGTAGCAAAGGTTTAGTGATTGCTTCCGATATTTTGCCTATGGATGCTTTGCCTGATGTCACTTTCTTACAAGGCGACTTTAGAGAAGAAGATGTATTTGAAAAATTGTTAAATATTTTAAATGGGCGACAAGTAGACATTGTAATTTCTGATATGGCCCCCAATACATCTGGTAATAGGGCTGTTGATCAACCTAGACAGATTTACTTATGTGAACTGGCTTTAGATTTTGCTCAAAAGGTTCTTGGTCCTAATGGACAACTTGTGGTTAAAGTGTTCCAAGGTGCAGGATTTGATGAGTTTCGTAAACAAGTAGTTGATAGTTTTGATGTGTTAAAAACAGTAAAACCAGCAGCTTCTCGTGCACGATCTAAAGAAGTTTTTTTGGTTGGACAAGGGCGTAAGAAAGCATTGCAATAAAGTTTACTTGCCAAGCTCCTAAAAATTGTGCATTTTGTACTTTTAGGTTATCCGCAAGCAATACAGTTGCTGCTTTTATGACGATCGGCCAAGATTGGGCATGATCAAATTAGATCGATATGGGAATAAAGCTTTGAGCGATTACTTCAAGAATGCCGTATTGTGGCTAATAATACTTGGTGTTCTGATTTTAATTTTCAGTAATATCAGTGACCGCAACAAGCCTACTGCGATGAAATATTCAGATTTCGTTGCAGCGGTGAATAGTGGCCAAATTAAGCAAGTCACAATTGACGGTTTAAATATTAATGGTGAAAAAACTAACGGATCACAGTTTGAAACTGTTCGTCCGCAAGTTGAAGACACTGAGCTTATGCCAAGCTTAAATAAACAAAATGTTGTTGTTGAGGGAACAGCTCCACAACGTCAAGGCATTTTGATGCAACTTCTCATTGCTAGTTTCCCTGTACTGTTAATCATTTTGTTATTCATGTTCTTTATGCGTAACATGGGTGGTGGTGCAGGCGGAAAGAATGGACCGATGAGTTTTGGTAAATCGAAGGCAAAAATGCTTTCTGAAGACCAGATCAAAGTCAATTTTTCTGACGTCGCCGGCTGTGATGAAGCAAAACAAGAAGTTGTTGAAATTGTTGATTTCTTAAAAGACCCTGCAAAATTCAAACGTTTGGGCGCGACTATTCCTCGTGGCGTACTTATGGTTGGTCCTCCGGGTACTGGTAAAACATTATTAGCTAAAGCAATTGCTGGTGAAGCGAAGGTTCCTTTCTTCAGCATTTCAGGTTCTGACTTTGTAGAAATGTTCGTGGGTGTGGGTGCGTCCCGTGTCCGTGATATGTTTGAGCAAGCGAAGCGTCACGCGCCATGTATCATCTTTATCGATGAGATTGATGCAGTTGGTCGTCACCGTGGTTCGGGTACAGGTGGTGGTCATGATGAGCGTGAACAAACCTTAAACCAGATGCTTGTGGAAATGGATGGTTTTGAAGGTAATGAAGGTGTAATCGTTATTGCTGCAACTAACCGTGTTGATGTGCTTGATAAAGCATTATTACGTCCAGGTCGTTTTGACCGTCAAGTAATGGTTGGTTTACCGGATATTCGTGGTCGTGAGCAAATTCTGAATGTACATTTGAAAAAATTACCTTCAGTTACAGGTGTGGACATGAAAGTGTTAGCACGTGGTACGCCAGGTTTCTCTGGTGCACAGTTGGCTAACCTTGTTAACGAAGCTGCATTATTTGCTGCACGCCGTAATAAGAATACGGTCGACATGCATGACTTTGAAGATGCAAAAGACAAAATCTACATGGGTCCAGAGCGTAAGTCGATGGTTCTACGTGAAGAAGAGCGTCGTGCAACTGCTTATCATGAAGCTGGTCATGCAATTGTTGCAGAGATTTTGCCTGGTACAGATCCTGTTCATAAAGTAACGATCATGCCACGTGGTTGGGCTTTGGGTGTAACTTGGCAGTTACCTGAACAAGACCAGATTAGCCATTATAAAGACAAGATGCTAAATGAAATTGCGATTTTGTTTGGTGGTCGTATTGCTGAGGAAGTGTTTATCCAACAGCAATCTACTGGTGCTTCAAACGATTTTGAGCGAGCTACTAAAATGGCGCGTGCAATGGTTACTAAGTACGGTATGTCTGATAAAATGGGCGTCATGGTTTACGAAGATGAAAACCAAAATGGTTTCTTTGGAAATGTAGGAAGCCGTACGATTTCTGAAGCAACTCAACAGTTAGTTGATGAAGAAGTGCGTCGTATTCTTGATGAGCAATATAAAGTTGCACGTAATATCTTAGAAGGTAATAAAGATATTGCCCATGCAATGGTAAAAGCTTTGATGGAATGGGAAACCATTGATCGTGATCAAATTCGTGACATTATGGAAGGCCGTGAACCGCAACCACCTAAGGTGTATGTTGCTGAAAATCCAGTGGCTGCATTTGAACCACCAAAAGATGGTCCATCTACACCACCACCATTACCAGCAATGAACTAAATGAGTTAAGCAAAAGAGCCACAGTCATGTGGCTCTTTTTTTATGCATGTATTTCAGACAAAGCCGAAAAGAAATCAGCAGTATATTGATCAGAGTCTTGTTAAAATATTGCCGAATATTAAATTGGAGCTTGTCATGCAGTTAATGCCTTTACCTCAGCAAATTCTACAATGTGGGCAGCTTCAGTTAGATTTATCACAGCCTCATGTTATGGGTATTTTAAATGTCACGCCAGATTCTTTTAGTGATGGTGGAAAACATAATCAAGTAGATCAAGCTATTGCTCATGCGCTAATCATGATAGAACAGGGTGCTACCATTATTGATATTGGTGGGGAATCTACCCGTCCAGGGGCATCTGAGGTAAGTGTAGTAGAAGAAATTAGAAGAGTTGTGCCTGTAGTTGAAACTTTAGCTAAACATGATGTGATTCTATCAATTGATACGAGTCAGCCAGATGTTATCCGTGCAGCAAAAGAAGCGGGTGCTCATATTTGGAATGATGTACGTGCGCTTACTCGACCAAATGCTTTAAAAACGGCAGTAGAGTTGGATATCCCTGTGGTGATCATGCATATGCGTGGTGAGCCAACTACAATGAATCAGCTAGATCAATATGCGAATGTGACATTGGATGTGATGCAAGAGCTTCAGCAGCGTCTGGAAGAGGCTTTAACTGCGGGTGTAAAAAAACAGAATATTATTATTGATCCTGGGTTTGGTTTTGCAAAAAATGCGCAGCAAAATTTAAGACTGTTAAATGAATTTTGGAAACTTAGTGAAATGGGTTATCCAATTTTATCTGGCCTTTCTCGTAAACGTTTTATTGGTGAAGCTTTACACGGCGTAGCTGCAGATCAGCGTGCGGTAGGAAGCGTTACGGGGCATTTACTTAGTATTCAGCAAGGAGCGTCAATTGTTCGTGCACATGATGTAAAAGCCATGCATGATGCAATTCTTGTTTGGAAAGCGATGAAACAAGCTTAAAAAATAGACTTTTATAATCAGGTCATGATTGATTAATTTCATGGGTTAGATGATTGAGTCAGGGAAAATTGTCGTTATTGTTTTGAAAATATGTTATAAGCGGCAGGTTTCTGCTGCTGTGTAAACTTTTGTATGTTCGAAGACTTACTTCTCCCAATGTTTGATGACGAGTATTATCCAGATATTTTAGTTGCTGAACTCAAGCAGTTAATTGAACAATTTGCCAAAAAAGTTCAGAAGCCTGCTTTAGCTGATCAGGATATTTATCGATATGCTCATCAAACTGTAATTGAAATTAATGAAATGAAACCTCAGTTCGAAGATCTAGATTCTTCCTTAGATGATAGTGCTGCTGACTATATTGCTGAAGCAATGATGATGGTGGCACAGGATGCAGGATATTTAGACCTTGAAATGGAAGAGCTGGTGATGAATCGAGAGTGGTGATTACTCTCGATTCACAATACCTTCAAATGCATCTAATAAATGACAAGATGCTTTTAAATGAATTTCATCTAGTTCTTTAGTTTTTAAAACTAAAACACCATTCTCTTGAGAGTTGGCATCTACTAATAAAGTGATCTAATACGTTTCTATTTTTCGTTCTAATATCTTGAATTTATTTATTATCTGTTTAGGTACGTTAATTAAATAATCATCTTTGATGATAGAGTAACCTGAAAAATACTAATGGTTATCTCTGAAATAAACAGTGCTAGAAAAAAGATCTGTAGCATGAACCTTTGTTAAGAGAAGGATGCTAAATAAAAGTAATAATATTCTTATCATACAATTCATTTTAATTAGGCATAAAAAAACCAGCTTACGCTGGATTCTTTGTAGCACCAAATTCAATATTTGAAAATGGTGCCCGGGGCCGGACTCGAACCGGCACGCTTTGTGGGCGGGGGATTTTAAATCCCCTGTGTCTACCTATTTCACCACCCGGGCATGTGCGCAATAATAGAGGACAAGTACGCGATTGGCAAGAGAAAATCAGATAGTTTGCTTTATTTTCAATCAGTTCTTGTTAGTATTTATATAAATTAACCAATTTATGTCATGATTTGTTCATTAAACTGAGATCAGTTGTTCATCTTATCTACTTAACTTTAAGACACTCATTGCTTAAAACTTAGGTAATTTTATGTCAGAGAAAATTTCACGCCGAGAATTAATTCAAAAAAGTCTATTTGGTTTTGGGGCGCTATCTTTGCCGGTAGCTTTTACGGGTTGTAATGATGGTTCCGATGAAGAAAGTTCGGAGGCACAAGCAGATTTTTTACATGGAGTTGCGAGTGGCGACCCTTTGCAGGATAAAGTAATTTTATGGACGCGTTTAACACCGGTAGATCTTAGTGCGCGCCTTAAGGTGACTTGGGAAATTGCTACCGATGACCAGTTTAAGGTGAACTTGAAGACTGGCGTGGTTCAAGCGACTAAGACAGATGATTTCACCGTGAAAGTAGATGCAACAGGTCTACAGGCGGATACCATTTATTATTACCGTTTTCATTTTGGTAATAAAACTTCACCTGTTGGTCAAACTAAAACTTTGCCTGTAAGTACTAATAAGGTCAGCTTTGCAGTATGTTCTTGTTCTAATTATCCTGCGGGTTACTTCTACGTTTATCGTGAAATAGCAAAACAGAATGTGGATGTAGTCATTCATTTGGGAGATTACATTTATGAATATGGCTTTGATGGATACGCGACAGAAGATGCCGAAAAAATGGGCCGCACTTTGCCATCTGATAATAATAAAGAAATTATTAAATTAGATGATTATCGTAAACGTTATGCGCTATATCGTCAGGATAAAGACTTGCAGGCAGCTCATCAACGTCATCCTTTCATTGTAATTTGGGATGACCATGAGTTAGCAAATGATACTTGGCGTGATGGTGCGGAAAACCATCAAGATAATGAAGGATCTTTTTCTGATCGTAAGTTAGCTGCTTTACAGGCTTATTTCGAATGGATGCCAATTCGTCCTGTTTCTAACACAGATCATCTAAATATTTATCGTCAGTTTAATTTTGGGTCACTTGTACAGCTAACAATGCTAGATACACGCATTATTGCGCGAGATAAACAGCTTGAATATAAGGACTATATGACAGCTGTTGGTTTGAATGCGCAAAAATTTCAGGCTGATTTAACAGACTCAAAGCGTACTTTAATGGGGCATACACAAAGAGATTGGTTGGTTGATAAATTAAAGCAATCGACATCAACATGGAATGTGATTGGTCAGCAGGTCTTAATGAGTAAAATGTGGATTCCTGCTGAGTTGTTGGTCTCTCTGGGACAAATTACTTCAGGTGAAACTTCGCCAGATGCGTTAGCTAAAATGAATGCGCAAATTACAGAATTAGTCACATTGAAATTGCGATTAGAGCAGGGTGATCCAACTTTAACTATTCAAGAAAGAGCGCGACTCACAACTTTAGTTCCATATAATCTCGATGCTTGGGATGGGTACTATGCTGAGCGAGAGTTTGTGTATGATAAATTGGCAGAGTTTAATAAGAAAATTATTGTTTTGGCCGGCGATACTCATAATGCATGGACATCTTACTTGTATAGCCAAAAAGGGAAGTATGTCGGTGTTGAACTGGCGACAAGCTCGGTTTCTTCGCCGGGTCTTGAAAAGTATTTAAGTATTCCTTTGGCTCAGTTGCAAAAGTTTGAATTTGCCTTTACTACACTTATCGATGAATTGACGTATTGCAATTTAAATCAGCGGGGCTATCTGGTGGTTACACTCGATGATACGCAAGTGCAATCGGATTGGATTTTTGTGGATTCAATTAAAAATGCAGAATATAAAGTAGATTCAAGTCGACACTATCAATTAGTGTTGGATGCGAACTTAACACCTGAAAAAGATAAGCAAAAAACTGCTTAAATAGATCGAGTGGAGAGGGGTGCTAATAAGCATCCTTTTTTTTTAGACATAAAAAAACCAGCTTACGCTGGATTCTTTATTACACCATTCTCTGAACTAGAAAATGGTGCCCGGGGCCGGACTCGAACCGGCACGCTTTGTGGGCGGGGGATTTTAAATCCCCTGTGTCTACCTATTTCACCACCCGGGCTTTACCAAATTTGGAGGCGGAGGTCGGAATCGAACCGGCGTCCACGGAGTTGCAGTCCGCTGCATGACCACTCTGCCACCCCGCCTACATTTGGTGATGCACATATTAGCAACCTTTAGAAAAAAAACAATACTGTTTTGAGATAAGATGAACATAAAAGCAACATCTAGAATAAATTTGTCCAAATAATCATGTATTATTGGCACATTAAATTCATGTCTACCTTGGAGATGTGCTGTGGCATTGGTTTTAGACGGTCGTGCATTAGCAAAGCAAATTGAAGAAAATTTGTCAGTACGTGTTGAAGCTTTAAAAGCTAAAACAGGTCGTACCCCAATTTTAGCGACTATTTTGGTTGGGGATGATGGCGCATCTGCAACTTATGTACGCATGAAAGGAAATGCTTGCCGTCGAGTAGGCATGGATTCTTTAAAAATTGAGTTATCACAAGAAACTACAACAGAACAATTATTAGCTGAAATCGAAAAGCTAAATGCTAATCCAGATGTTCACGGTATTCTTCTACAACATCCAGTTCCTGCACAAATTGATGAGCGCGCATGTTTTGATGCAATCTCTTTAGCTAAAGATGTTGATGGTGTAACTTGTCTTGGTTTTGGTCGTATGGCAATGGGCGAAGCTGCATATGGTTCAGCAACTCCTGCGGGCATTATGACCATTTTAAAAGAAAACAACATTGAAATTGCTGGTAAACATGCGATTGTGGTTGGTCGTTCAGCAATTTTAGGTAAACCAATGGCAATGATGCTATTGCAAGCGAATGCAACAGTAACAATTTGCCATTCACGTACACAAAACTTACCTGAGCTTGTGAAACAAGCTGACATTATTGTTGGTGCTGTAGGTAAAGCTGAACTCATCCAAAAAGACTGGATTAAACAAGGTGCAGTAGTTGTTGATGCTGGTTTCCATCCACGCGATGGTGGTGGTGTAGGCGACATCCAGCTACAAGGTATTGAAGAAATTGCTTCTGCTTATACGCCAGTACCAGGTGGTGTTGGTCCAATGACAATTACAACTTTGATTCGTCAAACTGTAGAAGCTGCTGAAAAAGCTTTAGGTTAATTTAATTTATTTACAACGGCATCCTACCGTTTAACGCAAATGTTAGGAGCTCGTATGTTACTTTTCTTTCGGGATGAGTAGCGAAGCTACGCAAGACCAAAACGGTTGCTGTAATTAATACATTGGAATTGAACTAACGTATTTTTTAGTAACTAAACGCTATCATGTTATAAGCCGCTGTTTTAGTCTTGCTCGCAATGTGGTTAATCAAATAGTAATTATAAATTGTTGAGCTTATTTATGAGCTGCACTTTCCAACTTACCAAAGCCCCTGAACATTTACTTCAAGCCTTGCATGAAGTTATTCCTCATTGTGAGTTGATGGTACAACAGTTACCAGAAACGCCTGTTTCCTTGTGGTTGATTCCACCCGTTTTCCCAACTGATCGCTTAGATGATGAAGTTATTCGCCGTATCTGGAATGACACGCCATATTGGATTTTTTGCTGGGCATCTGGTTTAGCAATGGCGCAGTGGTTACTTGCAGAGCCACATCATGTTAAAGATAAAGTTGTTCTAGATTTTGGTGCAGGTTCGGGCGTAGTCGCAATTGCAGCTAAAATGGCTGGTGCTAAAAGAGTAATTTGTTGTGATATTGATCAAGTTAGTCTTGCTGCCTGCCGTGAAAATGCTTTGTTGAATGATGTTGAGCTGGAATATTTGGACGATTTATATAAAGCAGAGCAAGTTGATGTTTTATTGGCTGCTGATGTGTTGTATGACCAGTGCAACCGTTTCTTTTTAGATGAATTCTTGAAATTTTCGCCAGAGGTTTGGGTCGCAGATAGCCGTGTTAAAAACTTTAGTCATCCAAAATATCAAAAAATTGATGAAAGAAGTGCATCGACATGGCCAGATCTTGATGAAGCTAAAGAATTTAGAAATGTAAGTTTTTATAAGACGCTGTAAAAGAACAGCGTCTTATTTATATTATGAGCAAGTATAACGAACTACTTTTAATGTACTTGGACGTGCTTCAAGTGCTTGGCGGGTCGCATAATCTTCACCATTGTTTAAGCTTGGCGTATTCGATAAACCAAATGAGGCACGAGTTTCACCCAATTGAACGCCATAATGTTCTTGTTGAGCTGGGTTTGAAATCTCATTAATGCTTAGAACTGATAATTTATAAACTTTTTGAGCGCCTAATACATTTTGACAAGCACGTTGCAATTTACGTTCATCTAACTGCTGATTAGTGCGGCTAGCCAATGTATAAGCTAAAGTTGCCGAAGTTTTTGTTTGGTTTTCAATCTGATAGCCAGTTGAACCATTGTATTGTCGAGGGGTGGTCTGACAAGCGGTTAAAACAAACATACTGCTTAATGCCAAACATAAAATACTTCTATTCATCAGTATCATCCTTATATTCTTATCTCTAGTATCTCATAAAACACAGCGATTGTTGGGGCTTAATCACACGATTTAAGCTAACATCGGCTTGCGATATTAGCTCTTTTGTTAAAATATTAATGTTCTTTAATTTTTGAATGATGCTTAGTATCTTTCATAAAAATATAAATAATAAGTGAAATGAAGATCATAATACTCACATAAATGAAGTACCAAGATTCATGTCCAGCTTCTTTAAAACTTAAAGCAAAGAACTCTGCTGTACCGCCAAATAATGTATTGGCAATTGCGTAGGGTAAAGCTACCCCTAAAGCTCGAATATGCGCAGGAAATAGCTCTGCTTTAACCACAGCATTAATTGAAGTGTAGCCAGTCACCATCACTAGACCTCCAAAACATAACCAGAAAGCTGTCCAGTAGTTATGCGTGTTTGCGAGTGCATCAAATAAAATATATGTGAATAAAACACCCGTTATTCCGAAGAAAATCATAAGAGGTTTTCGACCGATTCGGTCTGACAAAGCACCCGCTACAGGTTGTAAGCACATGAAAATAAATAGCGCTAACGTGGTAATTTGAGTGGCCTCGGGTTTTGTAAATCCGGACGTATTTACTAAATATTTTTGTAGGTAAGTGGTATAAGTGTAAAAAGCTAAAGTTCCACCAGCTGTTAAAAATAATACTGTAAAAGCTTCTTTAGGGTAGTGTTTGAATAAAGCAAACATGCCCGATTGTGGTTGGTCTTTTTCAGCTTGGGCATTTTTAAAAGATTGTGTTTCTAATAAACCACGACGAATACGGAACACAACGATGGCAAGTAAAGCGCCAATAAAGAATGGAATACGCCATCCCCAATCATGTAACTGTTGTTCGGTTAACACCATTTGTAATATTAAAAGAACACATAGAGCTGTCAGTTGTCCTGCAATTAAGGTGACATATTGAAAGCTCGAGAAAAAACCACGTCGATTTTTTTCGGCCATTTCACTTAAATAAGTGGCACTAGCACCATATTCACCGCCTACGCTTAAGCCTTGAATTAAACGAGCGACAACTAATAAAAGAGGAGCAAATACACCAATACTTTCATAACTTGGTGTCACAGCAATAAGAAGTGAGCCTATACACATCAAAGTAACGGAAAGTGTAAGACCTGCTTTACGTCCTTTGCGGTCTGAATAGATTCCCATAATCCATGCACCAATTGGGCGCATTAAAAAACCTACAGCAAAAATTGCAGCCGCTTGAAGAAGTTGAGCTGTTTGACTTCCTTTTGGGAAAAATGCATGAGCAAAATAGAGCGTAAATGCGGCATATACGTACCAGTCGTACCATTCGACAAGGTTACCCGCGGAACCGCCCAAAATTGATTTTAGCCGGGTTTTTGTATCTAAATTAGAATGCGGAGTTGTTGCGGTAGAAGGTTGATCAACCATGAGTCGCTCCATGTTTCGCTTGGGTTGAATGCTAAAAAAGAGAAGTTTTATTCCGTTTTTACATATTATCCAGAGGAGTATTTCACTTTATTTTTTTTATGTCTGTAAAACAATGTTTATTATTTAAGCAAAGGAATAAGTTGAATATTCATGTGATTTCAAATTAGTCAATCAGCTCATTTTTATAATCTTTCTCCAATCTTTGACATACTATTTTTTCCAAGTAGTAAAAAGTGATAAAGAATGCGTAATGTTTACGCCAAGAAAACCTATATCACTTAAAAATAATGATATATTCCAAAGAAAATTTTAAATAAATACATTTAGGCATGATGTCTTGGCATTGTGGACTAGATGTGTGTGGATAATGAAAGGGACATTCAGATGTCAAATTGCCCGAAAAAATATATTGTTGCTTTTGATCAGGGAACAACAAGCTCAAGAGCAATTGTTTTAGATCATGATGCTAACGTTGTAAGTATTGCTCAAAAAGAATTTACTCAGATTTATCCGCAGCCAGGTTGGGTTGAGCATGATCCTATGGAAATTTGGGCCACACAAAGTGCTGTTTGGGTAGAAGCTCTAGCTCAAGCTGGCATCAAGAGTGAACAAGTTGCAGCAATTGGGATTACAAACCAACGGGAAACCACAATTGTATGGGATAAGAAAACAGGCAAGCCGATTTACAATGCAATTGTTTGGCAAAGCCGACAGACAACTGAAATATGTAATCAATTACAAAAAGCGGGTTGGCAAGAATATATTCGTAAAACAACAGGTTTAGTTATTGATCCTTATTTTTCTGCTACCAAAATAAAATGGATTTTGGATCATGTAGAAGGAAGCCGTGAACGTGCTGAGCAAGGGGAGTTATTGTTCGGTACGGTGGACACATGGTTAATCTGGAAATTAACCAATGGCGCAGCCCATGTCACTGATTTTACCAATGCTTCGCGAACCATGCTTTTTGATATTGAAAAGCTCGAATGGGATGAAAAACTTTTACAAGCTTTAGATATTCCTAGAGCAATGCTACCAGAGGTGCGTAGTTCATCTGAGGTGTATGGATACACACATACCATTAGCGGGCAAGAAGTGGGGATTCCAATTGCCGGTATAGCAGGGGATCAACAAGCTGCACTTTTCGGGCAAATGTGTGTAGAACCTGGACAAGCAAAAAATACCTATGGCACAGGCTGCTTTCTACTCATGAACACAGGTAAAAAGATTGTTCGTTCAGAGCATGGTTTACTGACGACGATTGCATGTGGTGCAAATGGTGAAGTGAACTATGCCTTAGAGGGTGCCGTGTTTAATGGTGGCTCTTGCGTACAGTGGCTTCGTGATGAGTTAAAGGTAATTAAGAACGCTAAAGACTCTGAGCTTTATGCAACACGTGTAAAAGACAGCAATGGTGTATATGTTGTACCTGCCTTTACAGGTTTAGGTGCTCCCTATTGGGACCCGACAGCGCGTGGGGCAATCTTTGGTCTCACTCGTGGAGCAAGTATAGAACATATTATTCGTGCAACTTTAGAGTCAATTGCTTACCAGACAAGAGACGTACTTGATGCGATGCAGCAAGATGCAGAAGAAGAGCTTCGTACACTTAGAGTCGATGGTGGAGTAACAGAAAATAATTTCTTGATGCAATTTCAAGCTGATATTTTATCAACCCCAGTAGAACGCCCAATAATGAAAGAAACTACTGCTTTAGGTGCAGCTTTTCTTGCAGGATTGGCAACGGGTTTCTGGCAAGATCTTCATGAGTTAAGAAATAAGTCTGCGATAGAAAAAGTATTTGAACCCAAAATGTCTTCTGAGCAATCTGAAGTCATTTATAAAGGTTGGCTGAAGGCAGTTAAGCGTAGTCAAAGTTGGGCTGAGGATTGATCTGTTCTTTAACTGGTTAAATTCAATAGTAGGATAATCAATTAACGGTAAATACTTGGTTATTTAAAATTGATTATTCTACTTTTTTGATTGTTGTTTCATCAATTTGATGTTTTAATTTTTATAAGATCAACAATAAAAAGAAAATGAGAAATGACAGTACAGCCTAATGATTATTCAAAAATATATGACATTGCCGTGATTGGTGGCGGTATTAATGGCGTCGGTATTGCTAATGATGCAGCAGGCCGTGGCTTATCGGTATTTTTATGTGAAAAAGATGATTTAGCTAGTCACACCTCATCTGCGAGCAGTAAATTAATTCACGGCGGTTTACGCTATTTAGAACATAAAGAATTTCGGTTGGTTAGAGAAGCTTTAGCAGAGCGTGAAGTCTTGTTGGCTAAAGCTCCGCATATTATTAAACCAATGCGTTTTATTATGCCTCATCGGCCACATTTGCGTCCTGCGTGGTTAATTCGGGCAGGCCTATTTTTTTATGATCATTTAGGAAAACGAGAAAAATTATTAGGGTCAAATCTTATTTATTTCAAAGAAGATAGTCCCCTAAAACCCGCTATAACGCGTGGCTTTGAATATTCGGACTGTACTGTAGATGATGCACGTCTTGTTGTGTTGAATGCGCTACAAGCTAAAGAGAAGGGTGCCAAAGTTGTAACGCGGACAAGATGTGTTAAGGCTTATAGACAACAAGAACTGTGGCATTTGGAACTACAAAGCGGGGCTAAGTCTTATCAAATACGAGCAAAAGCCTTAGTGAATGCAGCAGGTCCTTGGGCCGAAGAAATTATTAGTGAAAACCTACAATTAAAATCGCCATATCAAATTCGGCTGATACAAGGTAGTCATATTGTTGTGCCTAAACTCTATGATTGTCATAAAGCATTTATTATGCAAAATGAAGACCGACGCATAGTGTTTGCCATTCCTTATTTAGAAAAATACACATTAATAGGTACGACAGATCAGGAATATTTAGATGATCCACAAAAGGTAGAGATTACCGATGTGGAAATAGATTACCTTTTGACAGTCACAAATTCACATTTTAAAAAGCAGCTCACCCGTACAGATATCGTCAGTCAGTTTTCTGGAGTTCGAGCTTTATGTGATGATGAGTCAGATAATCCGTCTGCAGTTACACGTGACTATACTTTGGCATTGCAAGTTGAAGATAAAACAGCTCCCTTGCTGTCGGTATTTGGTGGAAAGATTACAACTTATCGGAAATTAGCTGAATCGGCTCTGGAGCAACTTGGCCCGTTTTTTACAGATATGGGAGAGGAGTGGACTGCAAATGAAGTATTACCTGGGGCGGAGAATTGGACCACACTTGAAGATTTAGTTATAAAGATTCAAAACCAAGTTGAAGGGATAACCGAGCAGCTTGCTACTCGCTGGGCAAATGCCTATGGCTCTAGGGTTTGGGATATTTTGCATGAGCGAAAAGCTCTTGAGCAGTTAGGGCAAGATTTTGGTCACGGTTTATTTGAATCTGAAGTTCAGTATTTATGTGAAAATGAATGGGCAAATACGGCAGAAGATATATTGTGGCGTAGAACTAAGTTAGGTTTGGCATTTGATGAAAAACAAGTAAAAAATTTGGAAAGCTATTTGACTGGACGTCGACAAAAAGATGATGCCGCATAATAAAAAAGGCCGCACAAGGCGACCTTTTTTATATTTAGCAATTAGAAGCCAGTTTTTACAGCTTCAAGTAAAGCTGCTTGACGTTCTTTTAATGCTTTTGGTAAGCGCTCACCAAGTTTATTGAATAACTCAGTGTGGCTTTCAATTTCAGTAACCCACTGATCTTTATCTTGAGCTGTGATAAGGTCAAATTCTTCTTTAGAGAATTCAGTACCTTCCCAGTTCAAGTCATCGTAAGTTGGAACAAGACCAATTGGTGTTTCAACAGCGTTTGCACGACCTTCACAACGGTCAATGATCCACTCAAGAACACGCATGTTTTGACCGAAACCAGGCCATACGAAATTGCCCTCAGCATCACGACGGAACCAGTTTACATTGAAGATTTTTGGTAATTTATTACCAGCAGCTTCAGCTTTTGTGCTTACTTCTTGACCAAGGCTTAACCAGTGATCGAAGTAGTCAGCCATGTTGTAGCCAGCAAATGGAAGCATCGCGAATGGGTCACGACGAACGATACCTTGTTGACCAACAGCAGCAGCAGTAGTTTCAGAACCCATAGTTGCAGCTTTATAAACGCCATCAACCCAATCAAAAGCTTCAGAAACTAAAGGAACCGTATCTGCACGGCGACCACCGAAGATAAATGCAGAAATCGGAACACCTGCTGGATTTTCCCAGTCAGCATCGATAGAAGGGCATTGACCAGCAGCAACAGTGAAGCGCGCATTTGGATGAGCAGCTTTTTCACCATTTACGTGAGGTTGACCTTTCCAGTTAGTTAAGTTAGTTGGAATTTCTTTAGAAAGACCTTCCCACCATACTTGACCGTCATTAGTTACCGCAACGTTTGTATAGATAACATCTTTGTGAAGAGTTGCCATACAGTTAGGGTTAGTCTTGGTATTTGTACCAGGAGCAACACCAAAGAAACCAGCTTCTGGATTGATTGCGTATAGACGACCGTCTTCACCTGGTTTGATCCAAGCAATATCGTCACCTACAGTCTCAATTTTCCAGCCTTCATAGCCTGCTGGTGGAATTAACATTGCGAAGTTTGTTTTACCACATGCAGATGGGAAGGCTGCAGCGATATAGTGTTTTTCACCTTGTGGGTTAGTCACACCAAGAATAAGCATGTGTTCAGCTAACCAACCTTGTTCGCGACCCATAACAGAAGCGATACGAAGTGCTAAACATTTTTTACCAAGTAACGCGTTACCGCCATAACCAGAACCGTAAGACCAGATTTCACGAGTTTCTGGGTAATGAACGATGTATTTTTCAGGGTTACAAGGCCATGCAACGTCTTTTTGCCCTTCAGCAAGTGGAGCACCTACGGTATGAATACAAGGAATAAATTCGCCGTCTGTACCTAGTACGTCATAAACTGCTTTACCCATACGTGCCATTTTGCGCATGCTAACAGCAACGTAAGGAGAGTCAGTTAACTCGATACCGATATGAGCAATATGGCTTCCAAGTGGACCCATAGAGAAAGGCACAACGTACATTGTACGACCTTCCATTGATCCTTCGAACAAACCATTTAACTTTTCACGCATAACAGCTGGTTCTTCCCAGTTGTTTGTCGCACCAGCATCTTCTTTCTTTTGAGAGCAAATGTAAGTACGATCTTCAACACGCGCAACATCAGATGGGTCAGAATTTGCAAGATAAGAACCAGGATGTTTTTCTTGGTTTAATTTCTGCATGGTGCCGTTAGCGATCATCAAGTCGATTAGACGTTGATACTCTTCTTCGCTTCCGTCACACCATTCGATTTTTGCTGGTTTGGTTAAGTTTGCAATTTCTTCAACCCATGCGATAAGCTTAGGATGACGAACGAATTCTGGTGCGTTCACTGTGGTCATGGTGAGGCCTATTCAAAATATGTACAACGTACAAGTCATTCATTGAGGTACAATGAAAGATCAAATAAAAAAGTGGCTGTATTAAAGCACAAAATCATAAAAAAAATAAGACTAAAGAATAAGAAATAGATATTTTGATTTTTTATTTTTTTTAATTTAAATCATATATTTATTGTTTTTTGGTGTATTTTATTCTTTACATTTTTATGTTGTATGTGTGTTATTTATATTATTTATTTTTTTTAAAATCAATAACTTGATGTTTAAATTTTTCTTGAGAATTATTATTGATTAAACAAATGATCATCATTCGAAATTTACATAAAGAGACTTTTATTAGGCGATTTTCTATACAAAATACAAGGTAAATCCTCTTTAAGATAATAAAAATGCGGACTTTAAAACCTCTCTCTATCATCTATAACCAGAAGTCGGGTTTTCATGCTTCAAAACATGAAGATATGTATGAACAATTAATGACTGCACTCACCGAATTTGGTTTTGAAATACAAGTTTTTGAATTAGCGGAAGATGTTTCATTTGATGATTTAATGAATCAAGTGATTCATCGGCATAGTCAAAAAGCAAATTTAGGTGTTGTTGTGGCAGCAGGTGGAGACGGGACGTTAAATGCAGTAGCATCAAAACTTCGTCATACCAATATTCCTATGGGAATTTTACCTTTGGGAACTTTTAACTACGTCGCTAAAGTTTTAGATATTCCTTTAGATTTGTTAGAGGCGGCTGAAGTCATTGCTACAGGAACACCCCGTTCTGTACATATTGCGACTATTAACGATCATATTTACTTAAATAATGCGAGCCTAGGCCTTTATCCATTGTTTATAAAAAAACGTGAGCTCTACAATAAATACTTAGGACGTTTGCCTTTACATGCGTATACCTCAGCTTTGGATGTTTTATTAAGAGAAAATAAATCTATGAAGCTCTCCGTCACAGTTGATGGAAAAAAATATCCAGTCAAAACCCCACTAATTTTCTTTGGTAATAATCAACTGCAACTTTGTGATATGAAATTAAGAATTGCTGATTGTGCTGCACAAGGGAGAGTCGCTGGAGTAGTCATTACAAAAAGTGATAGGCTTAGTTTATTACATATGCTTTGGCAATGGATTCAAGGAAAGGTTGAAGAGACAAAAGATGTTTATAGTTTTTGTGCTGATCATGTCATTGTTGAATGTGCAAAAAAATCAAAACTTACTGTAGCTTTAGATGGTGAAATTTTAGAGATGAAAACACCATTAAATTTCACTGTAGAAAAGAATGCTTTAAATATTATGGTGCCCAATGTTATTACATCTGTCTGATTTGCATTTTGGAACAGAAATTGAGGCCTGTTTAGATGCAATTCGGCTTTTTTGTACCGAACATAAACCTGAAGTTATTGTTGTGAGTGGAGATATCACTCAGCGAGCCAGATATCAACAGTTTTATAATTGTCGTCAGTTTTTAGATAGTCTTAATATTCCTTATCTTGTTGTGCCTGGTAATCACGATATTCCGTTGTACCATGTCTGGAACCGTTTTTTCTCACCATTTACTCGCTATCAATATTTTTTTGGCCAGCTTGAGCCAACTTTAGAAACTGAACATTTCTATATTGTTGGCGTAAACAGTATACGCCGCCGTTATCATACTCGTGGACATATTTCGATTGAGCAAATTCAAACTACATATGAGCGATTACAGCAAGGGCCAGAGAATAAAATCAAATTAGTTGTTTTTCATCAGCCTTTTTATACCCCACCTGATGATGAGCATGGTATTAAAGATTGTCCTGTATTAGGGAAAATGGCTCTCGAAAAATGGAGTAAGACAGGACTATTTGGTATGTTACATGGGCATCTTCATAAAATAGCCGTATATGATTTAACGCAAATTTATCAATTAGAAATAGATCATCCTATTTATGATATTCATGCAGGAACAGCGACATCTAGCCGTTTGCATTATCATGTTCCAAATAGTTTTAATGTCATTTCAAATGAAGGAAGAATTAATCATTATTGGTTTAATTATGATTTAAAGATTTTTCAATTAATTTAATTTATAAAAATTCTATAAGACATTTAACTTAAGAGTAGATTGATAAAATTTTATCCATTACAATGCCTAAGCTTTAAATTCTATATATGGGGAATAGGAAAACATTCTTAATGTTTTATCATTTTAAAAATAATATTAATGGATACATAAAAATTTTTAACTATATAAAAAGCCATGTTTTTAACTAGCTATAATAAGGGTTTTAGTCTTTTGTGAAATTTAATAATATTTTATAAAATGAGTATCTATTGACTTAATATTTTAGAAAAACTTAATAATATTTAAAATTTCATGGTGGATAAATGGTACAAGTATCATTAATGGCAAATAATGCTTCAAAAAATAATACAGTTGATATTGATGTAGGCCAGACAAAAACTATTGTAGTAGATCCTAAAGAAATCGCAAAGATCGATATAAGCCCAGAAAAAATTGCCTCAATAACAAGAGAAGGAAATAATGCAATTATTCATCTAAAAGATGGAACTGAAATTATTTTAGAAAACTATTTTATTAGCGAAAATCCGCAAATTCTTTTAAATGATGGGCAGAGTTATTGGACTGCCAGTTTAGGTGAAGATGCTACTGGACAGACTACTGTTAATTATTTAGAAGTAAAAGATGCACCAGAACTTATAGACTCTTCATCTTCTGTACCTCTCTGGACTGGGGTGGTCAGTGCTTTAGCAGGCGCAGGAACAATTGCTTTATTGTCAAGGAAAGATCCTAAAGACACGACGCCTCCTGAGCCAGGTCATTTGATTCTCAAAAATCTTTTAGACTCAGGCGCCTCAACAACCGACCAGATCACTCAAGATAAAAACTTCACTTTAAAGATTGAGGGACAGGAAAGTGGAAGTCGAGTAACGTATTTGGTCTCTACCGATGATGGTAAGACGTGGCAAGAAACAACAGTAACTCAAAAAGATTTAGTAGATGGAAGTTATCTTTACAAAGCTGTAGTAACAGACCGAGCTGGAAATACATCGGAAACCGCTATACAAAAAGTGGTTGTGGATACCACAGCACCACAAGCAGGTGAACTGACTTTATCTGATTTGACTGATACAGGCGTCTCAGCAACGGATCAGATTACGCAAGATCAAACTTTTGATTTAAAGATTAGTGGACAAGAAGTAAATAGCCAAATTACTTACTGGATATCGAAAGATGATGGTAAGACGTGGGAGGAAACAACAGCTGAACAAAAAGATTTAGCTGATGGAAGTTATCTTTACAAAGCTGTAGTAACAGACGTTGCAGGTAATACCTCAGAAACTGCTATACAAAAAGTGGTTGTGGATACCATAGCACCGCAAGCAGGTGAACTGACTTTATCTGATTTGAGCGATACAGGTGTTTCAGCAACGGATCGACTTACGCAAGATAATAATTTTACTTTGAAGTTAACTCAACCAATTGTGATCGGTGAACAAGCTGCTTTACTAGACCACTATGAAATTTCGAAAGATGAAGGAAAAACTTGGCAGGAAACAACAGCTGAACAAAAAGATTTAGCTGATGGTATTTATCTCTATAAAGCCGTAGTAACGGATCTTGCTGGCAATACCTCAGAAACCGCTGTACAAAAAGTGATTGTAGATAATTCTTTAAATGTTGAAGAAATTGCAGTAACTGTAAAGCCGATTACTGAAGACAATACAATAAGCCTAGTTGAAAAAGATCAAGTTATTTCTATAAGACTGGACGTAGATAATCTACCAACAGATTTAAATAGCTCACTGACTTCAATAAATACGACATTAAATGATGTTGTTTATAACTTTCATTTTGATGAGCTAACTCAAGAATGGGTTGCTGAAATTCCAGCAGAGTTCTTGTGGTCAGAAGAATCGCAAACCAATATATCAATTAATATTAGCCTTACTGATCAAGCTGGCAATACAGCGATTATTAAACAGATTCAAAATTATAATGTAGATCATACTCCGAATTCACCAACACTAGATTCACTAACCTTTAATAATATAGATGGAGCTATCATTTCGGGTAGCGCATATAAAGGAAGTAAAGTCGATATCTACAATAAAAATGGAGATTGGCTTGCAAGTACAATAGCCAATGAAGAGGGTAACTTCACCTTACAAAATCTTTCAATTAGCTCAAATAATGAAGTTTATGCAGTTGCTACTTATAATGGATACAGCAGCGAAAACTCATCAATTGGACTAGTTACTGAAGTTCCAGCTCTTAGTATTTTACGAATTAGTCCAGAAGGCGTGATCACTGGTTATGCGACTGAAGGCAGTCATTTTATTGTAAAAGATCAGAATGGAAATATTCTACAAGAGTTTAACTCTATTGCATTTGAGGGCTCAGGTATTACACCTTTTAGTGTAATGGAATTAGGTGAAGTTAGACCATTTACTTTGTCCCTCGACCAACCTTTGGAGGAAGGTACTCAAATTATTATCTCTACCGATAAAGATAATGTTTCAGGCCATCCACAATATATTACCGCAGACTATACGCCCGCAGTATTTTTAGAAACGCCACAATTTGATATCAGTGGTGAAACCTTATCAGTACATGTCAATGAACCTAACAGCCTTATTCTTGTGTTTTCCGGAACAGGAAATCTAATCGCTAACGGTGTTACAGATGAACAAGGCTTTGCAAGTTTACCTGTGTTCCAATTTTTAAAAGAAGGTGAGTCGGTTACCGTACAAGTAGTAGATAAAAATCAAAATACGAGTGAAGCCCTAATCGAAGTTCCAAACTTTGCTTATATTCCACATGTTGAACGTATTACACAAGAAGGCTTAATTTCTGGGTTTGCTGAAGATAATAGTACGGTAATTGTGCGTGATGCTGACGGTAATGAATTAGGAAAGGTTACATTAGGTGATGACAATAGTTGGAATGAATTTAGTCATTTTAGCTTGAGTGTAAACCGACTTTTAATTGATGGAGAGCAAATTTCCGTTCAAATTATTGATAATAAAGGTCTGATGAGCCCTGAGCAGAATATTGTTGTAGATCTGACTCCTCCACCTGTTCCAACAGATTTAAATTTTAATGATGCTGGCGATTTAGTTTATGGTCATGCAGAACCTTTCTCTGAAATTTTAGTTAAAGATGGACAAGGAAACATTCTTAATAAATGGTTTTGGAATAACTGGACCGACGAGAGTGGAAGTTTCTCGATAGAATTAGGTATGTTTTTAACCAATGCTGAGACAGTTTATGTTACGGCTACAGATGTAAATGGAAATGTAAGTTTAGCTGCTCAGATACAGGCGCCTAACTATGCTTTTGCCCCATATGTAGATAGCTTTACTTCGGATGGAGTGATAAGTGGGCAAGCTGAAAATAATAGTACTCTCATTGTTAAAGATACCAAAGGTGAAGTCGTAGCTGAAATTAAAGTCGGTGAAGATAACGGCTGGAATGGATCAACTTATTTTAAACTCCAGCTTGACCGCCCTCTTGTTGATGGTGAGCAGTTGTTCTTATCAATTAAGGATGCTCGTGGACAAATAAGCACCGATACTGTAATTACTGCTGATACAGTTCCTCCTACACCAGCCAGTAATTTAGTTTTCTCAGAAGATGGTTCATATCTTACGGGTGTAGCAGAACTGAATACTACAATTCAGGTTTTTGATCATAATGGTCAGCCATTGAATATATGGAATAATACCGTCAACTCGGACGGTACATTTACTGTTTTCTTAGGTAGCAACAATTTACATGGAGAGGCATTCACGGTCACTGTTAAAGACCAAGCTGGAAATGTGAGTGAAGCTGTTTCAATTAAAGCTCCACTTGATGATATTGCACCGGATCCAATTAAAAATATTTTACTTGATGCAAACGGTCAAAACTTTACAGCACAAGCAGAAGCAAATAGTCAGATTGAAGTTTTTGATTCATTAGGTAATCAGACGGGTTGGGGCTCTACAGATAGTGCTGGTAATGTCTCAGGCTTTTTCAATCAAATCTATTTACATGGTGAAGAGCTTACTTTTGTTGTCATAGATCGAGTTGGTAACCGCAGTATCGAATTTAAGCAAAATGCTTTAATTGATACAATTGCACCAAATCCGATTGAAAATATCATCTTCAACGAAGATGGCCAAAGCTTTATAGCTCAGGCAGAAGCAGGAAGCTCTATTGAAGTATTAGATCAGGCTGGAAATAAGATTGGTTTTGGGTATACCGATAACTCAGGTAATGTATCTGGTTATTTTCAGCAAGTTTACTTACATGGTGAGGAACTCACTTTTGTCGTGATTGATCGAGCTGGTAACCGCAGTGCAGAGGTCAAGCAGAGTGCTCTGAATGACGATGCTGCACCAAATCCCATTGAAAATATTGTATTAGATATCAATGGACAGAGCTTTACAGCTCAGGCTGAAGCAAATAGCCAGATTGAAATTAAAAATACCAATGGTGACATTATTGGTTATGGATCAGCAGATAGCACAGGCAATGTTTCTGGTTACTTGTATCAGGTCTATTTACATGGCGAAGAGCTTACTTTTGTTGTCGTTGACCGAGCGGGTAACCGTAGTACAGAAGTTAAGCAGAATGCTTTGATTGATGATATTGCACCAAATCCGATTGAAAATATTGTATTCGACTCAAACGGTCAAAACTTTACGGCGCAAGCAGAAGCAAACACTCAAATTGAAGTCAAAAATGCTGCGGGTGAGGTCATAGGTTCAGGTTATGTAGATGGCGCTGGGAATGTGTCAGGTTATTTATATCAAGTCTATTTACATGGAGAAGAACTCACTTTTATTGTCGTTGACCGAGCTGGTAACCGCAGTGCAGAGATCAAGCAAAACGCTTTAACTGATGATATTGCACCAAATCCGATTGAAAATATTGTACTTGATGCGAACGGACAGAACTTTACAGCTCAGGCAGAAGCAAACACTCAAATTGAAGTCAAAAATGCTGCTGGTGAAGTCATAGGATCTGGTTCAACCGATAGCATGGGCAATGTTTCAGGTTATTTATATCAGGTTCATTTACATGGAGAAGAACTCACTTTTGTTGTAGTTGACAAAGCGGGGAACCATAGTACAGAGGTCAAGCAGAATGCCTTGATTGATGACATTGCTCCGAACGCCATTGAAAACATTATCTTTAATGAAAATGGTCAAAACTTTACAGCGCAAACAGAAGCAAATAGCAAAGTTGAAGTTAAAAATGCTGTGGGTGAGGTTGTAGGTATCGGTTATGTAGATAGTGCTGGTAACGTCTCGGGTTACTTGAATCAAGTTTATTTAAAAGGTGAGGAACTCACTTTTGTTGTGATTGATCAAGCCGGTAATCGCAGCGTTGAAGTAAAACAAACAGCCTTTCTCGATAATACGACACCAGAAAATGCGACTAATTTAGTATTTAGCGAAGATGGTTCATATCTAACTGGTATGGCTGAGCCAAATGCTACGATTCAGATATTTGATCAGAATGGTCAATTGGTAAATCAGTGGAATAATAATGTTAATTGGGATGGAACATTTAACATCTCTTTATACAGTAACTACTTGCATGGCGAAGAGTTAAAGGTAGTTGTAGTAGATCGGGCTGGTAATTTGAGTGGTGGGGTTACTGTAAAAGCACCGCTTGATGATATTGCTCCTGTGGCTGCAAGTAATCTCACGTTTAGTGAAGATGGTTCATCCCTTTCTGGTGTAGCTGAGCCAAATACCTTCATCCAGATTTTTGATCAGAATGGTCAACAGGTGAATACGTGGAGTCAGAGTGTAAATGCTGATGGTACATTCACTATTTTCTTGGGTAGCTCTAATTTACATGGTGAAGAATTCACAGTTATTGTTAAAGATCGAGCTGGAAATGTGAGTGATGTTGTTTCAGTTAAGGCTCCATTTGATGATATTGCGCCAAATCCGATTAAAAATATTGTACTTGATCCGAACGGTCAAAACTTTATAGCGCAGGCAGAAGCAAATAGTAATATAGAAGTCAGAAATGCTGAGGGTGCGTTAATAGGTCATGGTTCTACAGATAACGCAGGTAATGTGACAGGTTACTTCTACCAAGTTTATTTACATGGAGAAGAATTAACTTTCGTTGTCATAGATCGAATGGGCAATCAAAGTGTCGAACTTAAGTTCAATGCTTTGGTGGATACCATTACGCCAGATCCAATTGAAAACATTATCTTTGATGAAAATGGGCAAAATTTTACGGCACAAGCAGAAGCCAATAGTTTTATTGGTGTCAAAAATGCTGCGGGTGAGTTTGTCGGTTATGGTTATGTCGATAGCACTGGTAATGTGACAGGCTATTTCAATCAGGTTTATTTAAAAGGTGAGGAACTCACTTTTATCGTTATAGATAAAGCAGGTAATCAAAGTGTTGAATTTAAGCAAAATGCTTTGATTGATGATATTGCACCAAATCCGATTGAGAATATTGTGCTCGACTCACACGGTCAAAACTTTACAGCGCAAGCAGAAGCAGATAGTCGAATCGAAGTTAAAAATACTGTTGGTGAGGTTGTAGGATCTGGTTCAACTGATAGCATGGGTAATGTTTCTGGTTACTTATATCAGGTCTATTTACATGGCGAAGAGCTCACTTTTGTTGTCGTTGACCGGGCTGGTAATCGTAGTGCTGAAGTCAAGCAGAATGCTTTGATTGATGATATAGCACCAAATCCGATTGAGAATATTGTGCTCGACTCACACGGTCAAAACTTTACGGCGCAAGCAGAAGTAAATACTCGGATTGAAGTCAAAAATGCTGCGGGTGAGGTGATAGGTTCTGGTTATGTAGATGATACTGGTAATGTGTCAGGTTATTTTAATCAAGTCTATTTACATGGAGAGGAATTAACTTTCATCGTTGTAGATATAGCAGGTAACCGAAGTATTGAGGTTAAACAAAATGCTTTAATTGATGATGTCGCACCGCCAGCTGCTGCAAATATTACATTAGCCTCAAACGGATTGCTTTTTGGTGAGGCTGAACCAAATACAACTGTTGAAATTATTGATCAATATGGTGCAGTTATCACAACAATGTATGTTGGATATGATGGAAAATTTTATCAATGGATCAATCTGAGTCAATATCAGACACAAAATTTGAGTATTGTTGTCAAAGATATTGCTGGCAACCGAAGTGAAGTTGCTCATCAGTTAGTACCTGTATTTACGAACTCACCAATTGCTGCAACAGAGCTAAAATTGGATGTTGATGGCCATATTCTTACAGGTAAGGCGACAGTAGGAATGACGATTGTTGTTACATCCGCGGATGGTCAAAGCATTAATTGGGGGTGGAACAGTGTCGTGAACGAAGATGGTAGTTTTGCTATTGAGTTAAATGACTATTATCTAAAGGGACAGATATTACAAGTTCGAGTTTATGACCAGAATACCAATCAATATAGCCCAATCTCTGAAATTATTGCGCCTTTAGACAATATTGCTCCAGTGATTGACGATGTGGTGATTAACAATGATGGTCAGGGAATTTCAGGTCACACTGATTCAAAAGCAATCATTCAGGTAATGGATGCGGATGGGAATTTACGAGCAGAATCTCAATCGGATGAATTAGGATATTTCAATGCTAATATTTATCTACCTATATTACGTGGAGAGCAATTATTTATCACGGTAATAGATTTAGCCAAAAATATAAGTACACCATTGAATATTACTTTTAATGCAGATACTAATGCACCTCCATCAGCAGAGCATGTTGTTGTTTCTGAAAATGGTTTGTTTATTGAGGGAACTGCTGTAGTAAGTAGTTATGTACATGTTTTTAACGTATCTACTAATTATATTGGTGGTGGTTCTGTAGATGAAACAGGACACTTTAATATCCAGTTGTACTCACCTCAGGTGAGTGGACAGACCTTACGCATTGTTGTGGAACAAAATGGCTATCTAAGCACTTACACCGAAATTACCGCACCTATAGACATCGTCGCACCAAATGCAGCAACTCAGCTTGTCTTAGAAGATGGAAATGTACTTTCGGGACAAGCGGAAGCATATTCAACTGTTAATATTTTTGATGATAATAATTTAGTTGGTCAAACTACTGTCAAAAATGATGGAAGTTTCACAACATACTTATGGTCACAATATTGGCATGGTGAAACATTGACGGTAAAAGTAGTTGATGCCAATCAAAATGAGAGTGAGAGTACAACGGTTGTTGCTATAAATGATACAACAGCACCGAATGTAGCCACACAGCTTGCTATGAAGGGATGGGACGAGCTCACGGGGCATGCAGAAAGTAAGGCTACTCTTGAAGTTACATATCATTTTGCTGATCAAGAACCTTTTGTAACAAATACTATGGTCATGGCAGATGGAACTTTCTCTACTTATATGTATGAGAATGCGACATCATTTGATATTACTGTTATTGATCGTGCAGGAAATCGTAGTGAAACTATCAGTAAAGCGATTAGCGACTTACATACGATCACGGTTGATCAGTTTATAGGTGATGCTACAGATAATATTTATATAGTTGATCATATAAGTGATTTTGTTCAAGAATATATTGTTGAGCCGTATGAAATATATAAAGATGTCTGGATTGATAATAGTTATACCCATGCAGAATGGGTCACTGAAGGTCATTATGAACAGATATGGCTTGTTGATGGATATTATGAACAACAATTAATAACAGATGGATTTTATGAAACGCAATGGATCACAAGTGGTTATTCAACTATACAAAAAATATATATAAATCAGGGCAATATAACTTATATAGATAATGGAACATCAGAGAGCGACTATAGTCGATATGTAGAACAACATTATGATGCTGTAAATAAGCAATGGCAAGAAGGCTATGAACTGACTTATATCCGCTCAGAGGAAGGTTGGGTTGATACTAGTCATTTTGAAGATGTTTATATTGAATTCAGCCATTATCAAGATGTTTATATTGATACAAGTCGTTATGAAGATATTTGGGTAGATACTAGCCATTATCAAGATGTTTTCGTAGAAAGCGGTTACTGGGAAAGTCAACTTGTTGAATCTGGCTATCGAGATGTTGATTTTGATGGACACGATAAAATAATTAGCTCTGTGAGTTATAGTTTGGTTGGATATTCTGATTGGTCGACAGGTTTAGAAAGTGGTCGTTATGTTGAAGACTTGGAGTTAGTTGGCTCTGCTCATCTAAATGCAACAGGCAATGCTTTAGATAATCTTTTAACAGGTAACTCTGGGAATAACATTTTGAATGGACGTGAAGGTAACGATACCTATATGACTAATGACGGTGCTGATACTATTTTGTTCCAATTGCTAAATAGCCAAGATGCGACAGGAGGAAATGGACATGACACAGTGTTAGATTTTACTTTAGGTGATGTAAGAACTGACCTCCAAGCTGACAAAATTGATTTAAGTGAACTATTAATTGACTATTCTAAAGATGTAAGCACATTAGCGAAATTTATTACTGTAGAGCAAGATGCTGGAAACACGACTATTAGTCTTGACCGAGATGGAGAAGGTACAATGTTTAGTAGTGTGTCATTGATAACTTTAAATCAGGTAAATACAACATTAGATGAATTGTTAAATAACCAGCAACTCTTTGTTTAACATTAAAATTTATCTTTATAAAAGAGGCTGTGAAAATAGCCTCTTTTATTTTGTGCTTTAAATTTAATAAAAACTCTTCACAACCTGTTAAAAAATGACCAAAAAAGATAAGTTTTTTTTCATTTTCCCCTTGAAGCCTTTTTTTTCATCCCCACAAAAGTGACATCTAAATATTTTGTTATTGCTCTGGATTAAAGCAATAACGATTAATCAAAAAGACTTAGTCTGATGGAGTTAATTATGAGCAACATTCGTCCATTACATGATCGCGTTGTAATTCGTCGCGTAGAAGAAGAAACCAAAACCGCTGGTGGTATTTTACTTCCAGGTTCTGCTGCTGAAAAACCATCTCAAGGTGAAGTAATTGCAGTAGGTAATGGTCAAATCACTGAGAATGGCGTACGTGCTTTGGATGTTAAAGTTGGTGACAAAGTATTGTTTGGTACTTATGCAGGTACAACAGTGAAAGTAAGTGGTGAAGAACTCTTAATCATGAAAGAGTCAGACATTTTAGCTGTGTTGGAAGGCTAATCAATCCATAACTCAATTCATTATCAGATTCAGTATTTAAAAAGATTCGGAGTTTAATATGTCAGCTAAAGACGTAAAATTTGGTGATTCAGCTCGCTCAAAAATGATTGCAGGCGTAAACGTACTTGCAGATGCTGTTAAAGTGACTTTAGGCCCTAAAGGTCGTAACGTAGTGATTGACCGTTCTTTCGGTGCTCCACACATCACTAAAGACGGTGTAACTGTTGCTAAAGAAATTTCATTAAAAGACAAGTTTGAAAACATGGGTGCTCAACTTGTTCGTGAAGTTTCTAGCAAAACTAATGACATCGCTGGTGACGGTACTACAACTGCAACTGTACTTGCTCAAGCAATTTTAAATGAAGGGATCAAATCTGTAACTGCAGGTATGAACCCAATGGATTTAAAACGTGGTATCGATATCGCAGTAAAAACTGTAGTTGAAAATATCCGTTCAAATGCAAAACCTGCTGATGATTTTAAAGCGATCGAACAAGTTGGTTCTATCTCTGCTAACTCTGACACTACTGTCGGTAAACTTATCGCTCAAGCGATGGAAAAAGTAGGTAAAGAAGGCGTAATCACTGTAGAAGAAGGTTCTGGCTTCGAAGACGCTTTAGACGTTGTAGAAGGTATGCAGTTTGACCGTGGTTATATCTCTCCGTACTTTGCCAACAAGCAAGATACTTTAACAGCTGAGCTTGAAAACCCGTTCATTCTTCTTGTTGACAAAAAAATCGGTAATATTCGTGAATTGATTTCTGTTTTAGAAGCAGTTGCGAAAACTGGTAAACCACTTCTTATCATTGCTGAAGATGTTGAAGGCGAAGCGCTTGCTACACTTGTTGTAAACAACATGCGCGGTATTATCAAAGTATGTGCTGTTAAAGCTCCTGGTTTCGGTGACCGCCGTAAAGCAATGCTTCAAGACATCGCAATCTTGACTGGCGCAACTGTTATTTCTGAAGAAGTTGGTATGTCTTTAGAACAAGCAACTCTTCAAGATTTAGGTACTGCACACAAGATCACTGTTTCTAAAGAAAACACTGTAATTGTTGATGGTGCTGGTGATGCAGCTGCTATTGCTGAGCGTGTTCAGCAAATCCGTGCTCAAATTGAAGAATCTTCTTCAGAATACGACCGTGAAAAATTACAAGAACGTGTTGCTAAATTAGCAGGCGGTGTTGCTGTAATTAAAATTGGTGCGGCAACTGAAGTTGAAATGAAAGAGAAGAAAGACCGCGTAGACGACGCACTTCATGCAACTCGTGCAGCAGTTGAAGAAGGTGTGGTTGCTGGTGGTGGTGTTGCGCTAGTACGTGCTGTAAATGTATTAGACAACCTAAAAGGTGCTAACGACGATCAAACAGCGGGTATCAATATTTTACGCCGTGCGATCGAAGCTCCACTTCGTCAAATCGTTTCAAACGCTGGTGATGAGCCATCTGTAGTTATCAATGCAGTTAAAGCGGGTGAAGGTAACTTCGGTTATAACGCTGCAACTGGCGAATATGGCGATATGTTAGAAATGGGTATTCTTGACCCAGCTAAAGTAACTCGTTCTGCACTTGAACACGCTGCTTCTGTAGCTGGTTTAATGTTAACTACAGAATGTATGATTACTGACATTCCAGAAGATAAACCAGCTGTTCCAGATATGGGCGGTATGGGTGGTATGGGCGGAATGATGTAATAACGCATCAACGCTTGAACTAAAAAAATCCCTGTTTATACAGGGATTTTTTATTTTACGTGATTTTAAGAAATAGTTAAGTTCAATAACTTATATTAAAAAACAGGAACAGCAGCTAGAAGTTCCTCTTTGTTACAGCCATGCTTATTTACTTATAAGCATGGTTTTTTTTATCCTAATAAAATGAACAACCATGTAATAGCAATAATAGAAAGCGCAACAAATTGAGCCGCACTTCCCATATCTTTTGCATTTTTAGAAAGTTGATGTTTTTCAAGAGAAACTCGGTCAACGACTGCTTCAATAGCCGAATTGAATAATTCAACGATCATTGCAAATAGACATACAATAATGAGTAAGACGTGTTCACTGCGGGTTACGTCAAGAAAAAAACTAACTGGAATTAAAATAAGATTAATCAAAACAATTTGACGGAAAGCTGCTTCATTTTTATATGCTGCTTTAAATCCGGAAATCGAGTAGCCCGTTGCATTTAATATACGCTTAAGGCCTGTTTTACCTTTATAAGGAGAATAGCTATTCATTTACTTATATTTCTGACACATTTCATGCATTATATAATTTGGGTCTTAAAAAATTATTAAATCTTTTTTAAAGATTTTGACTTTATAACTGAATAGAGAAGAAGAGATGAAAAAATTATGTGTAGCTTTGGGTCTTGCATTTTGTAGCATGCATGCTGCGTATGCCGAACAAACTCCTACTCAACAAGTACCTGGATATTATAAGCATCAATTCGGAAAATACCGTGTAACATCTTTACTTGATGGCACGATTTATCTAAATCCTAACTTGTTTAAAAATTTAAATCAGACTCAAAAAACTAAAATATTAACTAAATATGCTGCTGTGAATGAGAAGGGTATTCAAACTTCGGTCAATGCATTTTTAGTAGATGATGGTAAGAATTTAACGCTTGTCGATAGTGGTGCAGCAAGTTGTTTTGGCCCACAACTGGGTTCGATTGCAAAAAATATTGAATTAGCAGGTTATCAACTTGCTAATGTAAAAACAGTATTGCTCACACATTTACACCCAGACCATGTATGCGGAATTGCTCAAAATGGGAAAGCTGTATTTCCAAATGCAACTGTATATGCACATGAACGCGAAGCTGATTATTGGTTAAATCCAGCTTCTGAAAAAACAGTGCCAGCAGATAAAAAGCAAAACTATTTAGGTACTGTGAAAAACATAAAAACTGCTCTTGCTCCATATCAAGCAAAAAAAGCATTTAAGACATTTAAAGATGGCGATGTTATTCAAGGTTTTGAAGTGATCGATACGCGCGGTCATACACCTGGGCATCATAGCTTTCGCTTAAAGAGTAATGATCAGCAAATTATTTTTGTTGGAGACATTGTTCACTCGCATTCTTTGCAGTTTGATGCTCCAAAAACAGGTGTGGATTTCGATGTGAATTCTGAGCAGGCGATTAATACCCGTTTAAAAATGTTTGCTGAAATTTCAAATAAGCAGCAATGGGTCGCAGCGCCACATTTACCATTCCCAGGGATTGGCCATGTTTATAAAGTAAACGCTGAGCAATATCAGTGGATCCCACTTTATTTTGATAATGTCGTAGAGAAATAAAAAAACAGGGCATTTATTGCCCTGTTTTTTATTAAAAGCTTTAATTATTTTGCGGCTTTTTCATAATTAATAACGGCTTCACGGCCAAGTGCTGGGTCATCTGTAAAGACTCCATCAACACCCGCTTTGAAATAGGCTTCAAATTCTTTTAAAGCACCAGTTGGGCAGCGCTCAGCTGGTTTATCTTGACTGCATTTTAAAGGCGTTGGTAAGAAATTATTTTCTGGACGGAAAGTATAAGGATGTACTTTTAAGCCAGCTTTATGCGCATCAGAAATAAACGAAGTCGTTTGAACTGAGCCATTCTCATTAAAGTTTAGAATATAACCTTTACTTGGTCCTACACCGTTTGCATATTTAGCAACATCTTTTAAGCCTTCTGCTGTGGCTAAATCAGCATAAGTTTTGGTTTCACCAGATTCAACGAAGTCGGCTGGTTGAGAGGTTTTAGCATCATATAATTGAATAATTTGTGCATGTTTAAGCGTCTTATGAAGATCCAGCTCCCTTTTTAAATCTTTTAAGTTTTGAACTTCAAAAGACTGTAAATAGACAGGTGCAATATCACGTGTATATTTATATTTGGCTAAGGTTTTAAGAAGGGTATCTTCCATTGCCAGATTATGATTTTTAAAGTAAGTCGGATGTTTGGTTTCAATATATAAACCAATAATTTTTCCCGTTTTCTTATAATTTGCTTCAGCTAGCTCAATCACTTGTTCTAGAGTCGGGACAGGATAAAGGTCATTATAAGCTGTGTTTGCAGGTCGGAACTCTGGAATACGTTCACGCGCTTTAAGTTGGTTTAATTCACTTAAAGTGAAGTCTTCTGTAAACCAACCCGTTAAGTCTTTGCCGTCAATATTTTTTGTTGTTTTACGATCTGCAAACTGAGTTAAAGTGCTTACATTGGTTGTTCCACCAATCTCATTTTCATGGCGAGTAACCAATACACCGTCTTTTGTAGATACTAAATCCGGTTCAATAAAATCTGCACCATCATCAATGGCTTTTTGATATGAAGCTAAAGTGTGTTCAGGGCGTAAAGCGCTAGCGCCACGGTGCCCAATCACTAAAATTTTAGGTAGTTGGTATTCTGGTGTAGTAGGCGTGTTTTCGGTTTTATCATCGTCATTACAACCAACCAAGCTAATTAAACTTAAGCATAAAATTGCTCTTTTAAACATAATTCTACTCATATTGTTTTAGTTGAAACGGCTCTAGTCTGCTTATTGAGTTTGACGTGATCATGAAGAATTCATGAATTTTCAGTGACACTTGTTAAAACCTTCTTTATGGGTTTGTAGGAAATAGCCATTCCTGCTTTGTTTTTGTCCTAATTGCATTTATTGTGTTAATTCTACTTGTCTTTTATATATCGCTCGTTGATGATCAAGATGCCGAATTCGGTATTGCCACCCGTTAATTGACGACTTAATTCTGAGCAGCCATGCTATCTAAATTTTTTATTCAGCGCCCTATTTTTGCCAGTGTACTTGCAATTATTGTTATGGCATTTGGTATTTTCTCGGTTCTGAATTTGCCAGTAGAACGCTATCCCGATATTGCACCTCCAAAAATTACAGTATCGGCGAGTTATAGTGGGGCAGATGCACAGACGGTTGAGCAAAGTGTTACTCAGATTTTAGAACAGCAAATACAAGGTATTGATCACTTACTTTATTTCAGTTCTACCAGTGACTCGTCGGGACGTAGCCGAATTACCATTAGTTTTGATAATGGAACAAATCCAGATACTGCACAGGTACAAGTACAAAATAGCATTAGTGGCGTGATAAGACGTTTACCAGATGAAGTACAACGCCAAGGGGTGACGGTAAGTAAGTCGCTGGGCGATACCTTTATGGTGGTGGGTTTATATGACTCGACTGGTAAAGCTGGGAATATTGAGCTATCAGACTATTTAACGACGCATGTGGTCGATAACCTGAACCGTATTGAAGGGGTGGGTGAGTCTGATGTTTTCGGTTCGCAATATGCAATGCGAATCTGGTTAAACCCTGATAAATTAAAACAATATAATTTAATGCCAAGTGATGTTGCCAGTGCAATCACTGCTCAAAATACCCAAGTGGCTGCGGGTGCAATTGGTGATTTACCTGTTATTGATGGGCAATATTTAAATACTAAAGTTACAGCTGGTTCTCGACTAAAAACAGTCGAAGATTTTAAAAATATTGTAGTGAAATCAAATCAAACTGCGAGCTATGTCTATTTAAAAGATATTGCTAGAGTTGAGTTGGGTGCAGAAAACTATCAGTCTTTTAATACCATTAATGGTTATCCTGCCGCAGGTTTAGGTATTTCATTGTCTTCGGGTGCAAATGCCATTCAGACCTCTAAACTTATCCATCAAACTCTAGATCAGCTTACAACCAAACTACCTGCGGGTTATAAAATTGTTTATCCACGTGATAACACGCCGTTTGTTCAAGAGTCGATTAAAGAAGTCGTAAAGACGCTTATTGAAGCGATTATTTTAGTTATTTTGGTAATGTTCCTATTTTTGCAAAGCTGGCGCGCGACACTCATTCCGAGTATTACCGTTCCGGTTGTTATTTTAGGAACTTTTGCTGTTTTATACGTGCTTGGTTTTAGCATTAACACCTTAACCTTATTTGCACTAGTACTCGCTATTGGCTTGTTAGTGGATGATGCAATTGTAGTCGTAGAAAACGTTGAACGGCTCATGCATGAACAGCACTTAACACCCAAAGAAGCAGCTATTGAGTCAATGGGCGAAATTAGTGGTGCTTTAATTGGGATTACATTGGTACTAACTGCTGTTTTTATTCCAATGTCTTTTTTAGGTGGCTCAATTGGGGTGATTTACCGCCAGTTTTCCATTACCTTAGTTGCCGCTATGGCGTTATCGCTCGTTGTTGCATTAGTTCTAACACCTGCATTGTGTGCCTTAATTTTAAAGCCTAATCCTCAGCCTATGCGTTGGGCAGTTTGGTTTAACCAAAAGATTGATCAACTTAAAAATCAATATATCAAGATCGTCCAAACAAGCATTCGTTACAGTAAGTCGGTTGTTGTGATTTTTGTGGCTTTAATTGCTGTATTCATGCTGTTCTATAGCGGTTTAAAAAGTGGATTTATTCCTAAAGAAGATCAAGGCATTTTAAGTGTTCAAATTAAGCTTGTTGATAGCGCCCCAATTTCTCAAAGTCAGAAAATTGGTGAACAAGTTCGTCAATATTTCTTGACTCAAGAAGATAAAAATGTCGATTTAGTTTTAATCCGTTATGGTCGAAACAATTCGGGTACAGGGCAAAATTTAGCACAAGGGTTCATTGCTTTAAAACCGTGGGATGTGCGTACTGGAAAAGAAAACTCAGCGGATGCTATACAAAAGCGGGCAATGAAATATTTTAGTCAATTAAATAATGCTCAAATTAATGTGACTTTACCACCTTCAGTAAATGGTTTAGGTCAAACCGATGGTATGGATTTATGGATTCAAGATTTAAATGGGCAAGGACAAGATTTTCTAGATAGCACCTTCCGTCAATTGCAAACTCAAAGTAAAAATTATTCAACTTTTGAAAACTTTGATAAGCAATCAACCAATAGTAAAGCAAATCTCAATATCAAAATTGATCAGAAACAAGCGTTATCAAATGGTTTAGAACTACCTGCGATTAACAACACTTTGTCGAGTGCGTGGGGCGGAACGTATGTAAATGACTTTATTGACCGTGGTCGTATTAAGCGTGTCATGATTCAAGGTGATGCCGAGTTCAGATCGAAACCAGAAGATTTATATAACTGGTCTGTGCGTAACAACCAAAATGAAATGGTTCCTTTTAGTTCATTTGCTAACTTTAGCTGGGGTGGTGCTCCTGAAATCGTAAAACGCTATATGGGTTATAGTGCCTTGCAGTTACAGGCAGACGTTGCGAGTGGCAGCAGTTCAGGTCAGGCAATGAAAGATGTTGAACAACTTGTAAATCAGCAAAAAGATGTTGGTTTAGCTTGGACCGGTTTATCTTTTGAAGAACAGAAGTCGACAAATCAGGCCGTCTGGTTATATTTAATTTCGGCAGGCTTTATTTTCTTATGTTTAGCAGCTTTATATGAAAGCTTGAGCATTCCAGCAGCTGTGATGACCTCTATTCCGCTAGGTGTCGGAGGAAGTGTCATTTTCTCTTATATTTTCGGACTACCAAATGATGTGTATTTCCAGATTGCACTGTTAACCACAATTGGTCTGTCATGTAAAAACGCAATTTTAATTGTTGAGTTTGCAGCTTTGGCTCAAGAAAAGGGTAAGAATGCCATTCAGGCGGCTTTAGAGGGCGCTAGCTTGCGTCTAAGACCGATTTTAATGACATCTTTAGCCTTTGGTGCAGGTGTGATTCCCCTCGTGTTTGCTCAAGGTGCAGGGGCTGTGAGCCGTCAAGAAATCGGTATTAGTATTTTAGGTGGCGTTATGTTTGGTACAGTGCTGGTTTTATTCTTTATTCCAGTTATGTATGTGTTATTGCGTTCATTATTTAGATCGAAAGCGTCTAGTTAAAAGTAAACAATTTAAAAAGAGGCATTAAATCAAGTATATTAAGTTTAACTTCTCTTCATATATTTGATTTAGATGCCTCAAGAAAAAAAATTAACAGAGCAACAGGTCATCGCATTAGAACGAGACCTTGCCAAGTTTGCTACCATGATGGACAGCGCGGTGCGTATTCCTTTTACGAAGCAGGGCATTGGTGCTGATGCTGCACTGAGCACGATTCCAATTGCTGGTGATGTCGCTGGTTTTGTACTGACGTGTTATGCAATTTATAAAGCTAAACAGATTGGTGTACCACAACACAAGTTAACTCCAGTTATCAAACTCGCTGTTGTAGATGCTGTAGTAGGTTTTGTTCCAGTTGCTGGGACTATTTTTGATATTTTTATCCGCCCTAGTAGAAAAGCATTAGATGTGGTTCATACGCACATACGTGAAGAATATGCGATTCAAAGTGATATTCATGTTGTTCATCCATATTTGCATGAAAAACTCGAAAAGAAGCAGCAACACTCAGCTTTCTGGCGTAATCCTGTGGTGAGTTGGTTATGGTTGCATATACCCGATTTATTAGGCGCGTTTGTATTGCTTTTAATTGGCTTCGCTGTTTGGTGGGGGGCAAGTTATCTTTGGGGTCTCTATCAAACCATGTAATAAAAATAAAGCCTCCAGTTGGAGGCTTTATCTCTTCACGTTAAACGTTTTATGGGCAATCTAATTGATGTAAAGCTGCCACACGTTGTTCAATTGTTGGGTGGGTTTGGAACAAAGCAGCTAAGCTAAAGCCTTGTTCTTTACCTTCCGCAATCGCGAAAGCTTTCATTTCTTTTGGCATTTGATCTGGCATTTCTGTCTCAGCTTGTAGACGTAATAATGCAGAAATCATTGCTTGTTTACCTGCTAAACGTGCACCTGCTTCATCAGCACGGTATTCACGATAACGAGAGAACCACATCACAATCGCAGAAGCGAGAATACCAAAGACGATATCTAATACCATGGTAATGAGGAAATAACCCATACCTGGGGCTTGATCATCTTGACGACCAAAAACATTACGGTCGATAAAATCACCGACTACGCGAGCAAAGAACATAACAAAGGCGTTCACGACACCTTGGATGAGTGCTAGGGTAACCATGTCACCATTAGCAACGTGACCAATCTCGTGCGCAAGCACAGCACGTAGCTCATCTTTGTTCATACGTTCAAGTAGACCAGATGAAACGGCAACTAAGGCATCATTCTTATTCCAGCCTGTTGCAAAGGCATTGGATTGATATGATGGAAAAATACCAACCTCTGGCATGTTAATACCAGAACGTTGAGAAAGTTCAGCGACTGTTTGCAATAACCAGCTTTCAGCTTGGTTACGAGGAGCATTCGGGTCGATCAGTTCTGTACCGGTCGTTTTCTTAGCCATCCATTTTGACATGAATAACGAGATTAAAGATCCCACCATACCAAACACAAAACAGATCACTAAAAGGTTGCCTAGATTCAAGCCACCCGCGCCATGGTAACTACCGACACCGAAGAGTGACAAAATAATGCCAGCTACAACCAGTACCGCGAGGTTGGTAAGCAAAAACAAACCAATCCGCATCATTGAGAAAATCCTCTTATAAATAAAATGTTATCTGATTTACAAATTCTAAATCATGCAGCTAATATGCGGGGCTTAGGGGAAAAATTCAAGAAAAAAATAAGGAATTGATACATTCTTTCACGAAGTAGAATGTACCTAAATTTAAAGAATAATTGGCTAAATTCGCCTAAATGGTAAGGATCAGGTAATAGATCATTACAATTTAAAGCACATAAACTTGACGAAATAAACTGTCAGTAAACGTTCTTACTCTATTCGAATATGTGCAATTGCTGTGGCATTGTTTGTGACATAAGTACCTGTAGGCGCATCAGTAAATGTTCCATTAGATAAAGTCACAATTTGACGAGAATTGGAATGTTTAGGAGCTGGTGCTGCTATTTGAGCTGTTGTGTTTTCCACTAAGTTAGTAGATTGAGAAGTGACTTGTGCTGAAGTATTAGAAAAAGATGAGAAACCAGAACCAGATGAATATAAGTTTTGATATCGGCTCGTTACACGGCGCACGTAATCTTGTGTTTCACGAAAAGGTGGAATACCGCCGTATTTATCAACGTTTCCTTCGCCAGCATTATAAGCAGCAAGCGCCATTTGAGTATTACCCCCAAAACGTTTGAGTAACCAGCTTAAATATTTTGCACCTGCAAAAATATTTTGCTGAGCATCAAAGGCATTGGTCACGTTAAATCGACGTGCAGTCGCAGGCATGAGTTGCATAAGACCTTGCGCGCCAACTGGAGAGCGGGCATTGACGTTAAATCCTGACTCGGTATGCATGACAGCCTTAATTAAGCCTTCAGATACACCATGCTGTAGAGCAGCTTGTTTAATAATATGATCAAAAGCATTTTTATTTTTATTGTAGCTTGGCAGAACAGAAGCTTCTGATGCTCCCCAGTTCGTATAACTATGAATATTACTATCAGGGTAGTAAGTCACTTTTACTTTTTTAAGTGATTGATCATAACTTTTTCGGTTGGTGAGCAATGTACTACCATTTTTATCTTGGTAAATATACATTTGGCCTGCTGAACTCGAAGTTATGCCGACCGTAAAAGTGGTCATCCCCAGCAAACAAGAAATCAGAAATTGAACCGAATTTTTCATTTTATGTTATTCACAATTTTAAGGTATTTAAAACTTGCCAAAGAGTTTATCAAAAAATATTACTTAAAGAAGTTTTGTGTAATTTTTTTTATTTCGACTCTTTCAAAAAATCAAGCTGTTTTGTTCGAATGCTCATCAAAAAAAATTAAAAATTATTTTTAAAATGATTCTATTGACTTGAATAACATGTTGATATTAAAAGGTAAAAAACATTGGTTAAAAAATGATCAATTTAAATAAAACCCTTAACAGAAGGTCAAAACAGTTTGTCAAGTACGAAGAAATCCACAATTTTATCCACAGGTTTTGTGGAAAACTGTGGAAAAGTCCAAAAAGTAAGCATTTTGCACATTTTTTGAACGCTTCAGTCAAAAATAGAGCATCACTTTTGCATCATGCATGAGCAATGTGACGACTTCAAGAATTGAAACTATTCTTTTGATGCGATTCTCTTCTGAATCATATAAAATTGCGCGGTATTTTTATTTATGGGTATATCTCGTCTATGTACGCGCCAGTTGAGTCCAATCAGGGATTTAATTTTAAGCCTGAACTTCCAACAAGCTCGGCCTATTACCGTTTGCTCAAGAAGCTTCGCCGTCAAGTTGGGCATGCTATTCGTGACTTCAATATGATTGAAGAGGGCGATAAGGTCATGGTGTGTGTGTCTGGTGGTAAAGACAGTTATACCTTGCTCGATATCATGTTGCAGTTTAAACGTATTGCACCAATCAATTTTGATGTTGTTGCGGTTAACCTTGACCAAAAGCAACCCGGCTTTCCTGAAGATGTCTTACCTCGTTATATGGAAGAAAATAACATTCCATATTACATTTTAGAAAAAGACACCTATACCATTACTAAACGTTTAACACCGGAAGGTAAAACCTACTGTGCAGTATGTTCACGTTTACGCCGTGGTTCTTTATATGGCTTTGCACAAGAAATTGGTGCGACTAAAGTTGCTTTAGGACATCACCGTGATGATATTCTTGCAACGTTCTTCTTAAACTTGTTTCATGGCGGAAGTTTAAAGGCGATGCCTCCAAAGCTTTTATCATCGGACAAAAAGAATATTTTGATTCGCCCATTGGCATATGTTGAAGAAAAAGACATCATCAAATATGCAGAGTTACGTCAGTTCCCAATCATTCCATGTAACCTTTGTGGTTCGCAGGAAAACTTACAGCGTGCCATGCTCAATGAAATGCTACGTGACTGGGATAAACAATATCCGAAACGCTTACACAGTATTTTCGGTGCGTTACAAAACGTATCACCGTCTCAGTTAGCGGACCGTGAATTGTTCGATTTCGAAGCTTTAGATTCTCAGCGCGAGTTAGATTTTAAAGATCCGGAAGAGCTTAAAAACCGTTTAGATGTCGTGAACTTAAGCTTTGCTGCTGAATAAACGCTAGACATAGACAATGTTAAAGGCACTTTATAAACAAGTGCCTTTAATGTATCAAAATACTAAAAAATGAATGTTCCGTACAAAAAGTCATAGCCCTAAATTTAAATTACATGCTATAACAACGCTCAAGCAGAATTGCTTCACATGATGTTGTCTGGATAGACAACTAGAGAAATTGAACAAATAAATTTGAGGAAGAATCATGCCTGCATTTTTAACTGAAGATTGGTTTGCTACTGTCGAAAAATTAACTGCTGAAGCAGGGGATCTTAATTTGCCACCTGCTCTTGCGAATTTGGCAATTAATTTAGTAGTTACAGATGCTTCTGGAAATACCGAATTAGCTTTAGATGGGGGTAAAATCCAAAAAGGTTTGTCTTCAAATGCCAAAACAACTTTAAATATGGATGCTGAAACTTTACGTAAAGTATTCTTAGAGTTTGATATGGCTGCTGCTATGCAGGCATTCATGACTGGTAAAATTAAAGTTCAAGGCGATATGTCTCAATTAATGGCTTTACAAACAGCTAAGCCAAGCCAAGAACAAAAAGATTTGTTTAAGAAAGTATTAGAGCATACAGCTTAAATCTAAAAGAATTCATATAAAAAGCTTACCCCAAGAGGTAAGCTTTTTATTCACACAAACAAAGAATTTATCAACTTTTAAATAATAAAATTAGATATTGATCCGTGTTTGCGCTGTTTTGATATGTTCAAGATAAGCACGAATACGAGTGACATATTGAACCGCTTGCTTATATCGACCATTACGCGTTTTATTACTTTGCAAATAATTGTAGAGATTAACCCATTGGTTGGGATCTTTCCCTTGTGCTTGCAAGCGCTTCTGAATCTGGTTTACCGCACCTGGTCCCATATTATAGGCCACCAGCGCATACCAGTTTCGATCAGGGAAAGGAATATCATCATATTCACTTAACATCTGGTCGTAATACTTCGCGCCACCTTGAATGCTTTGAGCTGGATCACTACGATTGCTCACACCCATTGCTCGAGCAGTGCTATTGGTCAGCATCATTAAGCCACGAACACCTGTGGGAGAAACAGATTCTGGCTTTAAATATGATTCTTGATAACCAATTGCGGCAAGCAAATGCCAGTCGAGATCGTATTTAGCTGCACTTTGTTTAAAGCTCGCTTTATAAATCGGTAAACGCGTTTTTAAGTCACGTTGAATGGTTGACCAAGCTTCTGGTTTCACCACATTACGATTATAGAAAGAAGCGAGTTGCTGAGTCACACCATTTTGCTTACTTTGGCATACAAAGCCACTAGCGGTCTGGGTGAGGGGGTCATCAGCTTGTTTAAACACCCAGCTTAACTCAGGATTTAAACCATTTTTTTGCAGATCGACTGTGTCACCACAGCTTGCAGAAAAAGACATCAAACCTTTGTTCTCGATGGTACTTAAACCAGTGGTCGTCATCGCAAAGTTTGCTTTACCTTGCTGAACCCATCTAAGGGCAGTGGCATTGTCTGCCACGATTTTAAAGTCCAGCTTTACATTAAGGCTTTGTGCATAGTTACGGGCTAAGTCGTAACCAAAACCATGTAAAAACTGATCTTCTTTGAAAACGGTTGTCGGGCTTTCTACCGCAACAACAGTTAAAGTGTTTGTATTTACTACAGTATTGTACTGTAGGGTTTTTCCTGCATTAATACTATGAAATGGAAAAAGCATAGTACTAAGTGCAAGTGCTTTTAACGGGAGAGAAGAAAATAAAGAGTTAAGGCAAAGCCTCGACCCTGAACTTGAATTACTGTGCATGTTGTCTCCGCTACAGGTAATTTATGCCCCAAAAGTCAGACAAAAAGCTGCCATAACTTCTAAAAGTTGATAAATTCAATAAGGGGTGGGCAGTCATGACGTCATTCAAAATGACATGAAATGAAAAAAACAAACTGTGTAGAAAATCTACATAGTTTTCTAGAAGGTTAAAAATTGCTCAACATTTAATCTGCGCGCATCATAGTATTGAAAAAAAGTATTGTCAAATTTCGTACAATTAAATATTCGATATATCATCATAAACACATGAATTTCTTAAGGAAGAAAATTTATACACTTCTGATATGAGAAAATAGGGTATAAAATGCTACATCTTGTAAGCGATATGTTGTTAAACAGTGGTTTTTAATCATGAAATCTAACTTAATCACTCGATCTGGGCATGACAAATTAGTTGCTGAATTAAAACAACTTTGGCATGAAGAACGACCGGAAATCACAAAGAAAGTGAATTGGGCTGCAAGCTTAGGTGACCGCAGTGAAAATGCCGATTATCAATACAATAAGCAGCTACTTAGAAAAATTGATCGACGAGTACGCTATTTAGGAAAACGTTTAGAAGAATTAAAAATCATTGATTACGCTCCTGAACAAGACGGTAAGGTTTACTTCGGCGCTTGGGTAGAGATTGAAAATGAAGAAGGCGAGCAAAAAACTTTACGTATTGTAGGGATCGATGAAATTTATGATCATCACCCGCAGCATATCTCAATTGAATCGCCGATGGCTCGTGCACTGCTCGGCAAAGAAGTCGATGATGAGATTGAAGTACACACGCCATCTGGAAAAAAGCTTTGGTATATCAATACAATTCGCTATGAAAAGAACGAAAATCCAGAAAACTAAATTAATTTGTATTTATTTTGAGCGTTTGAATTAAAAGTTAAATAAAAGGTTTGCCAACTTGAGTTTTTATTTATATTATAGCGCTCGTTGGAAGCGTGGCAGAGCGGTTTAATGCACCGGTCTTGAAAACCGACGAGGGTGTGAGTCCTCCGTGAGTTCGAATCTCACCGCTTCCGCCAAATTCTTAAAAAGCCCTTGTTAATGACGAGGGCTTTTTTTTTACCTGTAATTTAAAACTGCTCAAGTGAAGAGAAAATACAGTATAGGTGTGATTCAATATGACTATTAAATTGTAGGAATCGTCCCACCATCAATCACATATTCAGTACCTGTAATTGCAGACGCACGGGATGATGCCAAAAAGGCGATAAGATTTGCTATTTCATCAGGTTTAGCTGGTCGTCCAATAGGAATTCCTCCGATTGAATCCATAACTATCTTTTTACCACCCTCGTAATCTGTACCAGCTTGTAAAGCCAGTCGCTCTGCAAGAGCAATAGATGCCTCTGTTTCAATCCATCCTGGAGAGACTTGAATAACCCTAATACCTTTGGGAGATATTTCTTTTGACAGGCTTTTACTATAAGTCGCTAGCGCTGCTTTTGCAGCAGCATAAGCTGTCGTAGCTTCTGGTAATGGAAGTGAACGTTGTATTGACGTAACGTGGATTACAACACCTTGGCCTTGCTGAATCATATTGGGAATTAGTTGATGATCAATACGTATTGCAGGCATCAGATTTAGGTGAAGTTCTTTATACCACTCTTCATCGGTTAATGCTGCGAATCCACCTGCTGGTGCAGATGAACCACCAAGCATGTGTATAATTATATCCACACCACCTAATATCTCTTGTACTGCTTGGACGATAGCTTCACAACCTTCTCGAGTTGTGAGATCAGCAGAAACAAAATGTGCATTATTCGGTAAATAATCTGGTTGAGTTCTAGCCGTAGTTAGTACTGTTGCGCCGAGTTCATGGAATAATTGAACTGTGGCAGCGCCAGTACCTTTTGTACCCGCAGTGATTAAGGCACGTTTTCCTTTTAAAGTAATAAAATCTTCCATTAATAAATCCTCAATTTAACAACTTTGCCATTTTCAAGTGTGAACTGGAAGGTAAGTTTCACAGGGCTATTTGGAAAGTTGCCACTCCCTTGTGTTAAAACCGTGCTGATATGGTTAGTATTGGAAACCTCAATAATTTCAAGAGAGTACTGGTATTTTTCTTTCATTGTTAGTAACCATGTACGAATTTCCACAATTCCTCTGTATAGACTGCCATCGTCTTCAACAATGGCAGAGTCAGAAAAAATTTGGTTTAAAGCATCTACGTCGTTCGCTTGATCAGCATCAAAGTATGCACTAACCACTTCTGGTATATCTTTCATGAGTCGCTCTTTTTGAATGATCTAAATTAGTGTTTTAAATTTTATAATTTGACGATTGTTCTAACAATCCGTATAAAATGGGATGTTTAGTTGAATAAATCAGGATAATGGAACGAGCAAATTTAAATGATCTAAAAGCAGTAATGGCAATCGCCAAGCGAGGAACTTTTCGTGGCGCTGCGATTGAACTTGGGATGTCTACAACAGCTTTAAGTCATGCAATTAGTAAATTAGAGGAAAATTTGGGTGTACGTCTGTTTAATCGGACAACACGTAGTGTCTCATTGACAGAAGCAGGCAGACTTTTTGTAGAGCAAGTCGGGCCTGCTCTTCAGGATATTCATAGTGCCTTAGATATTGTACGTTCGCAGAGAGAAACACCCTCAGGTACATTAAGAATCAATGCGGCCGCATTTGCAGCGAGAGAGATTATTTCTCCTGTGATTATCGAATTTCTTCGACGTTACCCAGAAATGAATATTGATTTAGTGACCGAGGGTAAACTTGTTGACATTATTGCTGATGGTTTTGATTTAGGTATTCGAGTTGCCCATCTTGTTCCAAGTGACATGATTGCAGTGTCTCTTGGTAAACTTCAAAGATATGTTGTTGTTGGTTCACCTGAGTATTTGGAGCGTTACGGAAAGCCAAAAATACCAACAGATCTTTTTAGACATAAATGTATTCGAGTACGTCTTCCTGATGGTGCACTATTTAGCTGGAAGTTTGAAAAAAATGGAGAAATTATTCAAATTGATGTGCAAGGACCGATTACCCTTGATGAAGCAAGCTTATCAAGAGCTACAGTATTAGAGAACATTGGCTTAGGATACTTTATGGAACAGGATGTTCGTGCTGAAATTGAGTCAGGTCAACTTATTTCTGTTTTGGACGATTGGATGCCTTGTATGTCTGGTCTCTGTTTATATTATTCAGGGAGACGCAACCAATCTGCTGGTTTGAAAGCCTTCCTTGCCCTAGTTCGTGAAGTAGCGTTGTGCAATGAGTAATTCGTTATATATCAATTTTGAATAACACTAATTAATTTTTATAAAAATATGTGCCTATATTTTTCCTTATTGTCATCTTAGTTTGATTTATAAGTAATAAAAATCGTTTGTTCTTCTCATTTAATAGTTCACTCTCCATTCTTAAAATAAAAACTTTAATCTTCATTTAAGTTCAACTCTTTAATTTATTACATAGCAATTGATTTCTTTAATAGGTCAGAAAAACTCAAACGTGACTTTATTTTAGCTAAATCAAAAAATTAAAGTGAGTTATAAAAATGAACCAATTCGTAACAAGTTCGAAGAATATTATTCGTGGTAAATTTCACCCCGAATTTTTGCAAGATGAAGTACTCGCCGATATTTTTATTCAAACTGCTCAAAATCTCTCAGATAAAACAGCTTTAATTGAAGCAAATAAAACGTTGACGTATGGGGAGTTATATCAGCAAGCCTTAATTATGGCTCAACATTTGACAATAAGAGGGGTAAAACCAGGTCATATTGTTGGGTTATGGGTACCTCGTGGTATTGAGCTTTTAAAAGCCCAATTGGCGATTTGTTTGAGTGGCGCAGCTTGGCTTCCTTTTGATATGGATACGCCAGCCGACCGTATTGCGGTTTGTCTTGAAGATGCCGAAGCTGTCGGGATGATTACTACTGATGAATGGTATGAACACTTAGCTGAAGTGCCACAAACAAAATGGACAAATACTGAACTTCAAAAGCCACTCAGTGAAAATATTCCTTTAGCTAGAACGACCTCCGATCAACCTGCGTATATTATTTATACGTCAGGTTCAACGGGTAAGCCGAAAGGGATTGTAATTACTCAAAAAAATATTTGTCACTTTCTACGTAGTGAAAATAATGTTTTGGGTATTCAAGAGCAAGATAAAGTCTATCAAGGCTTTTCTGTCGCTTTTGATATGTCGTTTGAAGAAATCTGGCTGTCTTATTTGGTTGGTGCAACTTTGTGGATTGCACCTAAGTCGCTTGTAAGTGACCCTGAACGTTTATGCCAAACATTAAAGCAGGAACAAATTACTGTTTTACATGCAGTTCCAACATTACTGGCTTTATTTCCTGAAGATGTACCTAACTTAAGAATTATTAACTTAGGTGGGGAAATGTGTCCAGACTCACTCGTGGACCGTTGGGCATTACCTCACCATCAAATGTTTAATACCTATGGCCCAACTGAGACCACGGTTACTGCAAGCCTTGAGTCATTAGAACGTGGTAAACCCGTCACGATTGGTAAACCTTTACCAAACTATGGCATGTTGGTGATTAACGCAGAACGAGAATTACTGCCTCAAGGTGAAACAGGTGAGCTCTGTATTTTCGGTCCGAGTGTGGCACCAGGCTATTTAGGCAGACCTGATTTAACGGCTGATAAGTTTATTGAAAACCCTTGGGCAATGAGTGCGGATGAAGAGTTACTTTACCGTACTGGTGATTTGGCAAAAATTGATGAATTTGGTCAAGTCCACTGCTTAGGGCGTGCTGATGATCAGGTGAAAATCCGTGGTTTCCGTGTTGAACTCGGTGAAATTGAAGCGGCACTTTGTGATATTGATGGGATTGGTACCGCAGCAGTAATTTTGCGTCAAGAAGACGGAATTGATCAGCTTATTGCTTTTATTGCAGCCGAGCTTGATGCCAAACAACCGATAGAAATTAAGCAACTTCGACATACATTAGCTCAACGTTTACCACCTTATATGGTGCCGAATCGTTTTGAGATTATTGAAGAAGTACCACGTTTATTATCTGGAAAAATTGACCGTAAAGCGTTAAAAGTAAGACCGCTTACGAGTGTGATTGACCGCAGTGAATCTGATCAGCCGCAAAATCCAGCCGAAGAAATTTTATTTGAAATTTTAAACCGCCTGTTTCCAAACATGCCGATTAAACTAGATTCGGATTTCTTTGATGATTTAGGTGGGCATTCGCTGTTAGCAGCCGTTTTAATTTCAAACCTGCGTGAACATCAAGAATATAGCCATCTTACAATTCAAAGCTTATATCAAGCGAGAAGAGTGGGGGCAATTGCTGCTTTAATGTTGGAACAACCAGAACCGACATTATTTGATAGCCAGATTGGGCAAGACAACCCGCGTAATCAAACTTATAAATGGTTATGTGGTATTGCGCAGCTTACGACCATTCCAGTTTTAATTTCGATTAATATTTTGCAGTGGTTAGCGCCATTCTTTACCTATCACTATTTCACAGGTGGAACCCGAGACAGCATTCCATATGCAATCGCGTTGTCTCTATTGGTTTATATCAGCGTTATTATTAGTAGTTTTGTACTTTCAATTACGGTGAAACGATTATTAATGCTGGGCATTGGTGCTGGACGTTATCCACTTTGGGGAATGACGTATTTCCGTTGGTGGTTAGCAGACCGTATTAGTAATATTTCACCAGTTTATTTATTGTCAGGTTCAACTTTACTTAACCTCTATTTAAAAGCACTCGGCGCAAAAATTGGACATGATGTCACCATTAGTTCAGTTCATATTCGCATGCCATCTTTATTAACTGTTGAAGATGGTGTGAGTATTGGCTCTCAAGTGAATTTAGAAAATGCCAAAGTCGAACATGGACATTTGGTGTTGGGTTCAATTCATCTTAAACAAGATAGTTATGTGGGTTCATATGCTGTATTAGAAGAAAATACAGTGTTAGAAAAACAAGCCCATGTAAATGCCTTAACTTCAATTGAATATGACACGGTTGTACCAGCCGGAGAAGTTTGGGATGGTACGCCAGCTAAGAAAATAGGGCATGTAGATGAACACGCTAAAATGCCAGAACGTCCTAAATTATCGTTCATTCGTAAGATTGCTGAATATGGATATTATGGTGTTAGTGCGTTAATCATTGCTTGTCTGTTCTTTATTCCAATTTTCCCAAGTTTCCTTTTGGTCGATTGGTTAGATGTAAACGTATTTAATATCAATCCGAATAACCACCTGCAAATCGCACTTTATTATTTTGCTTTAGCGATTCCAGCTAGTGCAATGATGATGATGATTACCGCTGTTATTTCTTCAGCAATACGCAAAATTGCATTGCCTCGTCTTGAGACTGGAACGTACGCTGTTCATGGCAGCACCTATTATCGTAAATGGTTTGCATCTCAAATTTTAGAAACAAGCTTACAAACATTGCACGGCCTGTTTGCTACGATTTATGCACCTACATGGTTCCGTATGTTAGGGGCGAAAGTAGGTAAAAATACCGAAATTTCTACCGCAAATGGTGTTATTCCTGAAATGCTGACTTTGGGTGAAGAAAGCTTTATTGCCGATGCGGTAATGTTGGGTGATGAAGAGATCAAAGGCGGTTGGATGACATTAAAATCGACCAAAATCGGTAACCGTAGCTTTGTCGGAAACAGTGCTTATATTGCTGATGGAACTGTTTTACCAGATAACGTTTTAATTGGCGTACAGTCAAAAACACCAGATAACCTTGAAATGTATGATGGTCAAACTTGGTTTGGTTCGCCGCCATTATTATTGCCTGCACGTGAAGCTGCCGAAAAATATCCTGACCACTTAACGTTTAAACCAAGCTTCAAGCGCCGTTTCATGCGTGGTTTTATTGAAGGACTTCGCGTTGTATTGCCAGCCGCACTCGCAATTGGTGTGGGGTATATGATTGTGCTTGAAGTGATTGATGTTATTAACAAATACAACATTCCAACTGGTTTATTGGCTTTAACGCTTGCTGGTTTACTCTATGGTGTTGGCTGTTTCATTATTGTTGCATTGATGAAGTGGACTTTAATTGGTCGTTATCAACCACGTTCAGCGCCAATGTGGACCATGTTTGTGTGGTTAAGTGAAGGGATTACCAGCTTATATGAATCAGTTGCGATTCCTAACTTCTTAAACTACTTAAGAGGAACGCCAATGCTGCCATTCTTCTTACGTATTTTGGGTGTTCAAATTGGTAAAGATGTTTACATGGATACGGCTGATATCACTGAGTTCGACTGTGTAAGCATTGGTGACCGTGCAGAGTTTAATAGCTTCTCAGGCCCACAAACCCACTTGTTTGAAGATCGTATTATGAAAATTGGACAAGTGAATATTGGAAATGATGTAGTCGTAAATTCACGTAGCATTATTTTATATAACGCCAATGTTAGCCATCATGCAGTGTTAGGGCCATTAACTTTGGTTATGAAAGGTGAAAATATTCCTGCTAAATCTGCGTGGATTGGCTCACCAGCTGTGCCTTGGGTTCATAAGTAATTGAAACTGAGCTTAACTCACTAATTTAAAAAGCCTTTGTGAAAACAGAGGCTTTTTTTATGCATAGAACATAAATTACATTCATAGTTAGCTTAAATATTGCTAACAAATCCTGAAAATTTCATATAAATCAAATAAGTACATATTTTAATCAAAACTGTTTTATTTATATAATATGTTTTTTATTATCAGTCCCTTACCAAGAGCACATCTATATATCAAAATCGAACAAGTTATTTGTAGAATATTCACTTATTGATATATGATGATCCAATATTTAGAAACTGATTCAAAACATAATTCTGTTGTTCAGCGAGCAAGATCAAGGAAGAAATAAGGCTGAATTCAGGCTTCTAAACCCTTATATATCTGGAATTACTTCCAGCCAAATATTGCATTTCGACCCAATGGTTGGGAATGCCTCGCTCTTTTGTAGAGTAGGCGTTTCCTATTTTAGGATGTATCTATGAAAAAATTATTTAGTGTCCTGTTCAGTGCATCTGTACTCACACTGACTGCATGTAATAAACAACCTGCACAAACTGAAAATTCAGCACCAGCTAAAGACAAAACTGAGTCAGTACGCACAATTAAACTTGTTTCAACAGGTTCAGACACTGACGTATGGAAATATGTTGCAACGCTTCCTGAAACTAAAGAAGCAGGCATTAAACTCGAAGTGACTAACTTGACTGACTACGTTGTGTTGAACACATCTGTAGCAAGTGGCGAACAAGATGTAAATGCGTTCCAGTCATTTAACTATTTAGCAGCTTACAATGCTTCAAATACAGCTAAAGTTGCGGCTGTTGCGACGACTTACTTGGAACCAATGGGTCTTTACGCAAATAAAGTTAAAACTGTTGATGAGTTCCCACAAGGCGCTACAATCGCGATTCCAAACGATACTGCGAACGAAGCGCGTGCATTAACCTTATTACAGTCTGCTAAACTCATTAAACTTAAACCAGACTTTGACCCTGTAAAAGGGACAACGAATGACATCGCTGAAAACCCTAAAGGTTTAAAATTAAAACCAATTCAAATGACTACAGCAGTTCGTGTTAAAAACGACGTAGATGCAATTGTATTGGGTAATACATTAGCACTTGAAGGCGGCTTAAACGTTCTGAAAGATTCTATCTTCCGTGAACCTATTGACCAGTCTACAAAGCTTTATGTGAACTTATTAGGTGTGGCTGAAGCGAATAAAAATGACCCGATCTATACGAAATTGGGTGAACTTTACCACTTACCTAAAGTACAAAAGTTTGTGAGCGAAAAATTTGCAGGTACAAAAGTTGAAGTGAACAAACCTGTCTCTGAGTTTACTGACATCAAATAAGTAATTTTTTAATTAAAATTATTTTAAAGCTAAGCCTAGGTAATCGGGGCTTAGCTTTTTTATTTAGAGTGTTGTAATTGAATTAATTCATCCTACAAACAACTATTAATTTTTATAACTAGTTAATTATAAAGGGATTTTGTTGTCATATTTCATATAGTGTCCATTATATTAAATAAACGTTAAATTAATGGGAAACTCTGTTTTTTTTAAGATTTCGAATAAGAGATTCTATATTAAATAGACACCCCGTAAGGTGTCTATTTCAACTTATTACTAGATTTCTATTTCATAAGGCAAATCATTTTTAACCAGTTCAAGTAGGTCAATACATGCCTTTGAATACTTATCAATATTACTTTTTTGACCAGATTTAATTTTAAGGTGATAGCGGTTGTTTGAGTCTTTTATATTAATCCCTTTCTCTTCTGTGATCTTTTTGATTAAAGTATTTACAGGATACCAATGGTCATAACCCAAGGCTTCTGCAACTCCTGAAATGGTATAACAAAAACTCGCGTTAATATGTTGACCATCATCTAATGATCCTAACCCGAATAAAGTTGGTAATTTTGTATCATCATTTGAAATTTCTGATAACAATTCGAAATTAAATGGTAGTTCTCTTCTTGGTAGATCAGAAGTTACCATTTTATAGGTTCTATGTAATAGCGATCTTAATAATTTAGGATTTACAGTAATTTCAGGGGAGAGTTGAGAAATAGCTTTATATACCCAATCGTATTGATTTGCATAAATTACTTTAATACGAATATGTTTATTTTCATTTAAAGCAATCAGTTTTTCTTTAGGATAAGTATTTGCTTCATTAAATGTACTATCAAAAATTACCATATAGATATTAGGAACAAGTTCACCTTTAGAGACTAAGATCTCATCAATGTCTGATAATATATTTATTATATTAGGGTCATTTAAACTGTAACCCAAGAAAAATAGTGGATGTTCTGCAAAGTATGTTAAGAGCTTTGAGCTAAGGTATTTTTTCTTTTCATTAAAATAATCATAATCTTCACGAGTAAGAACAATACTTCTACTATCTTCATAACAGCCATGAATTTTTAAAATTTCGCCATATGATGTATAGTTTGCACGAATTACTTGTTGACCTATAACTTTTTGATAATCAATGAAAATTTTCTCTAATGCGCCATCGTAATTCGTGGTGATGATTGCATGTGGCTTTATATTTTGAAGTTCTTCAATTTCATCTTTTGATGAATTTGAGTTTAAATCTATAGATTCTGTTATTTCTTTAAAATACTTAGAAACAATGAATTTTATATAATCTTGCTTTTGAGCCTCATCTTCAAATAACTCATCTGGAAATGGGGATGTAGAAGGATCTGTTGCCCCCCATGCCCAATTGCTGTATGCCTCAACAAAACTACTAGCCATTTCGGTATAGTCTGTATCATTTCCTTCTCTAAATTGCTGTTCATAAAAGGCAAATCTTTTATTGGAAAGTTCTGGACACATTTCAACTAATTTTTTCATAAGCCCTTTCCATGAAGGAGCATTGAAGTAGCGCTGTGAAATACCTGATCCAATAAAAAGAATAGGTTGCACTTGTAAATCGGTCATAACCTCAGCAATATCCTGAGTTATTTCATCCTTATAGCTCATAGAACATCTCTTTAAATCAATTATTTAGTATTAAACACTCTATTTCTAAAGATTTCATATAATTTTTAAATTCATAACTCAATATAATATGACTTAAACTAAGAAAATGGCAGCTTATTTCTCCCATTTTGATTAATGATCTAATTTAAAACAAATGTCATTTTGTGTGCTTGACTGCAAAAGGGCGGAGCACTATCCTTTGCCTGCTGGCCTACATTGCCAGTCGGTTTTAGCAGACCGTACTCAAGAGCATTGAAAAAACTCGTTTTTTTTAATGTGAACTCGTTCGTCTCCCTTTTGTTGCGGTAGGACGGAAGGGGGACACCTTCGGGTGTGCTGGGTCTTGAGCCAGTCTGCTAACCCCCTTTCGTTCTGCCACCATAATTCTATAAATGTCTGGCAGAACTCCCAATAAAAAGGAGTTGGCTTTGCACATTCTTAATTTCTTGGCAGCGACTGCCAAAGTCTATATCGACACCACTTAAATCTATAAGCAGCTTGATTGCGATTAGCGCTTTTAGGCTTTAATTCGTCACGACAAAAACTTAATCAACAATAAAACTTGAGATGTGCCACGCACAGTCTTTACGGCTTTGCTATGCCTTTTTTTCTCCCAAAAAAGTATCTCGCTTATCTACAACAATAATTTTATAACGGTAAAACTATGCGACATTTAGTGATCTCACCACGTGCCATACAAGTCGTAAATAAATCGATTAATCTGTTTCACAACCACGGATTTCATACTGTTGGAATAGACAGAATTGTGAAAGAATCTCAAATTCCCAAAGCCACTTTTTATCATTATTTTCACTCTAAAGAGCGGTTTATCGAAATCTGTTTGAACGTTCAAAAAGAGCGCTTAAAAGAAAAAGTAGTTTCAATTGCTGACTACGACCAAGGTGCAGATGTGATGGATAAACTTAAAACACTTTATCTTTTACATACCGATTTAGAAGGGCTGTACTACTTATTATTTAAAGCCATTTTTGAAACGAAACTGACCTATCCCAAAGCCTATCAAATCGCCGTGAGGTATAGAACGTGGTTACTGAATGAAATCTATAGCCAACTTATAAAACTAAAAACCGATGTTTCCTTTCAGGATGCCAAACTATTTTTATATATGATTGAAGGCGCGATTATTCAGCTTTTAAGCTCAGATAAAAAAGGGGAGCGAGAGATGATATTAGAATGTTTTTTGAAGCAGTTTAAAGCGGCGTAATATGTATCATTCATCGTTTTCAAGTTTAGCTATTTCATAGAAAAGCCCTTCTTATCAAAGGGCTTTTTATAAAATCTATTCTTTATATTGCCATGCTTTTAAAAAGGTTTGGCAAACCTCTTCATTTAACTGCTGTAGCTCTTGAGGAGTCGGAATGTTTCCGCTAATCAGCGTAGCAGGATATGCATATCCCATTACAGCACCGAGGAATGCTTTTGTTGCTTCCTCTGGCTGATCAATTTTAACAATGCCTGCATTGTGTGCTGTTGCAAGAATATCGGTTAACGATCTTTTAATATTTCCTTGAGTACGCTGTTGAATTTTTGGAAGAATTTCCTTCATTTCAACTAATGCAATAATCAGCAATCTTTGCAGACGAATGACGTCAATATTATAAAAATGATTTTGTACAGCCTGCCCAATTTCTAAGAGTAATTGATCTAGGCGCTTATTTTTTAATTCATGTTGTTCAACAAAAGGCACTTCCATTTCTGTTTTTAAATGATCAAAAACTTCAATAAGTAGAGCCGTCTTAGTTGGGAAATGGTTATATAAAGTTTGTCGATTTGTTCCGGCTTTAGCTGCGATAGCTTCTAAACGAACTTCTAATCCATGCTCAAGAAATAGTGCACGTGCTGCTGCAAGGATAGTAGGGCGAATTCGAGAAGGGCGACCTGGAGATTTTTTTAACATATGAGGATTTCTTGCACATCTTATTTATTTACTTTACAGTAAAGTAAATAAATTGTCTATAAGTCTGGGGTCCCAGATATGCTTGTTTTTAATTTTTTTCATCGTAATACTTTGTGTTTATTGCCTTTGTTGCTTTTCTTGAATGGCTGTGATGCTGACCAGCCTGCGACCAAAAATATTCAACAGGTGGGCATTATCACTATAAAACCAGAGACGATTGAATCTACTTATCAATTGGCTGGAAGAACAGTTGCCTCTGAGATTTCTCAAGTGCGGCCACAAGTAAATGGCGTGGTTGTCGAGCAATTGTTTAAAGAAGGCTCTCAGGTGAATAAGGGACAACCCCTTTATAAAATTGATTCTTCACTTTATCGGGATAGCGTTGACGAGGCCGCGGGTAACCTTGCACTCGCTAAAGCAACAGTCAATTCGACTCGTTTACAAGCTGAGCGCTATAAAGAATTAATTAAAGTAAATGGAGTGAGTCAGCAAGAGCTTGATAATGCTCAAAGTGCATATGAACAAGCAAAAGCCACCGTGACAGTAAATGAAGCCCTACTGAAAACGGCACGAACCAATTTACGTTATACACAAGTTACTGCGCCTATTTCAGGACGGATAGGGCGCTCTTCGATTACACGTGGAGCTTTAGTCACTTCGGCTCAAACAGATCCTTTAGCAACGATTCAAAAACTAGATCCTATGTATGTCGATTTGACCCAGTCGAGTGATGAATACATGGCGCTGCGCAAACAGCTTACTGAAAATGGAATAAAACCAAATGAACTTTCAGTACGTTTACAGCTTGAGAATGGCACGAACTATGCGGAACAAGGAACGTTTAAATTTAGTGATATTGCAGTAGATGAAGCCACTGGAAGTGTCACGTTACGTGCTGCGTTTTCTAACTCGAATAATGCTTTATTACCGGGAATATATGTACGGGCGGAACTTGGAACGGGCACACGTCCTAACAGTATCTTAATTCCTCAAGGTGCGCTGTTCCGAGATGCAGAAGGCAATGCGCTTGTTTGGGTTGTTGGAAAAGATAATAAAGCCGAACAACGAAAAATTACTTTAGGGAGTGCGATTGATAATCGTTGGTTAGTGACCTCTGGCTTGAAAGCGGGAGATCAAGTCATTGTTGATGGTCTGCAAGGTTTAAGTACCGGCATGACGATTGATCCTACCCCAATGAGCTGAGGATTCTCTATGTTGTCGAGTTTTTTTATTGCACGACCTATTTTTGCTTGGGTCCTCTCTATTTGTATTATGGCATTGGGGACGATTTCGATTTTAACGTTACCCATTGAGCAATATCCCGATATTGCACCACCGGGTGTAAATGTTACTGCGAATTATCCAGGTGCATCGGCCAAAACTGTTGAAGACAGTGTGACCCAGATTTTGGAGCAACAAATTAAGGGTATTGATGGTCTCCTTTATTTTTCATCGAGTAGTAGTTCGGCAGGACAAGCACGCATAAGTCTTAGTTTCGATCAAAATACCAATCCCGATACCGCGCAGGTGCAGGTGCAAAATGCTGTGAATCAGGCACTGAGTCGATTGCCTCAAGAGGTTCAGCAGCAAGGGATCACTGTAACAAAATCACAAGGCGATAGTTTATTGGTCTTTGCGCTTTACGATGAAAGTGGGACTAGATCTTCTGTCGACATATCTGACTATATGGTGAGCACACTTCAAGACCCATTAAGTCGGGTAGATGGAGTAGGTGAAATCACTGTATTTGGTGCTCAATATGCAATGCGTATCTGGCTTGATCCTCATAAATTAAACAGTTATGGATTAATGCCATCAGACGTTAGAACCGCAATTGAAGCACAAAACACTCAAATTACTGCGGGAGAATTGGGCGCATTACCCACGCGTGATGGGCAGGCTCTAAATGCAACAGTAACTGCATTATCTCGGCTACAAACCGTGAGCCAATTTGAAAATATTATTTTGCGGACAGAAACAAATGGTGCGGTTGTATTACTTAAAGATGTTGCCCGAGTCGAGCGGGGTGCAGAGAGTTATCAGACGTCTACACGTCTGAATGGAAAGCCAGCTTCGGGTATGTCTATTCAGCTTGCATCTGGTGCCAATGCACTAGAAACCGCTGAAAGAGTTAAAGCTGAGGTCACACGATTAACTGCCTCTATGCCAGCGGGTTTAAAAGTTGCATACCCACGCGACAGTACGCCATTTGTAGAAGCTTCGGTAAATGGAGTGATTAAAACTTTAGCTGAAGCGATTGTTCTCGTCATTATTGTCATGTTCTTATTTTTACAGAGCTGGCGTGCGACTTTAATTCCGGCAATTGCAGTCCCAGTTGTATTGTTAGGTACATTTGGGGTGTTAAGCATATTGGGCTATAGCATTAATACACTGACTTTGTTTGCGATGGTTTTGGCAATTGGTTTGCTTGTAGATGATGCGATTGTAGTCGTAGAAAATGTTGAGCGGGTTATGCATGAGCAAAATGTTGATGCTCGGCAAGCCACCTTAATTTCAATGCAAGAAATATCTGGCGCGCTCGTTGGTATTGCCATGGTACTTGCGGCGGTATTTTTACCTATGGCATTTTTTGGTGGCTCAGTCGGGATTATTTATCGCCAGTTCTCGGTAACGCTCGTATCGGCTATGGTACTTTCTGCAATTGTTGCTTTAACACTTTCACCTGCGCTATGTGCAACCTTACTCAAACCTGCAAATGAAAAGCATAAACAGAGAAAATTTTTTACTTGGTTCAACCGTAAAGTAGAGCAAGGTCAATCAGGCTACCGTACAAAGCTAGTTGCTGTTTTAGGTAAACCCAAAATATTTATGATCATATTCGTGGGTATTACAGCTTTGTTAGGTTGGCAATATACGCGTATGAATACGGGGTTTTTACCCCAAGAAGACCAAGGCTCGGTTATGGTTCAATTTAGTACGCCTGTAGGCACGACACTAGCTGAAACAGAAAGGGTTGGTAATCAGATCGCAGATTATTTTTTAACGAAAGAAAAGGATAATCTCAATGTGATTTTCATGGTGATGGGTAGAAATAACGCAGGCAGTGGTCAAAATGTGGGAATGGCATTTGCTGGACTCAAACATTGGGATGACCGAGAAGGTAGTGAAAATACAGCTGAAGCTGTGATTGCTCGTGCAAATGCACATTTTAAGTCATTGCGTAACGCACGTGTTCAGGTACTTTCGCCCGCTGCTGTAAGAGGTCTTGGGCAATCAAGTGGTTTTGAACTTTGGTTGCAAGATGCTGAAAATAAAGGAAGAGATGCTTTAATCACTGCACAAAATAATGTGTTAAAAGCAGCAAATGCTGATTCTGGCCTAGCAGCAGTACGTTTGAATAGCTTAGAAGATAAAGCCCAGTTACAAGTCGATATCGATCAAAGAAAAGCCAGCGCTCTTGGTTTAGCCCAAGCTGATATCAGTAATACCTTATCTTCTGCTTGGGGCGGATCTTATATTAATGACTTTATTGATAGGGGACGTGTTAAGCGAGTTTATTTACAAGGCGAAGCGAACTATCGTTCTTTACCTCAAGATATTGGGCAGTGGTATGTTCGTGGCGCTACTGGTCAAATGACACCATTTTCTAGTTTCTCTTCTGTAAAGTGGCAAATGGGGCCTCAAATGCTGCAACGCTTTAATGGTCTTTCAGCCGTACAACTTCAAGGTTCTGCTGCAACGGGTGAAAGTTCTGGCGGGGCTATGGATAAGATGCAGCAGTTAGTTGACCAGCAACAAGGCTTTAATCTTCAGTGGAGTGGATTGTCTTATCAAGAGAAGTTAGCGGGTGGCCAAACGATCTGGTTATATTTGGCTTCAATCATCTTTATCTTTTTATGTTTGGCAGCACTTTATGAAAGCTGGTCTATTCCTGTTTCTGTCATGTTGGTTATTCCTTTAGGTCTTATTGGCGCTGTAGTTGCTGCAAGTCTGGCAGGTTTTGTGAATGATATTTACTTTCAGGTCGCTATGCTTACCACCATTGGGCTTTCTGCCAAAAATGCTATTTTGATTGTTGAATTTGCAGCAGCCAAATTGGAAGCTGGTCAGGCATTAATGGACGCCATTATTGAAGGTGCGGGTCAGCGATTACGGCCAATTATTATGACATCTCTGGCTTTTGTTGCAGGTGTTCTACCATTGGCTGTATCTACAGGAGCAGGAGCTGTGAGCCGAAAAGAAATTGGTATCGCCGTAACTGGTGGGATGATTTCGGGAACTCTACTTTCTATTTTCTTTGTGCCTTTATTTTTTCTTTTAGTTCGTCGTTTAACCAATAAGTTAAATGCCCAAAAGGCAAAATGATTTTACAAAACAGAATGTCATTAACAGTTAGGCCCTCATGCGATAAATAGCATGAGGGCCTAACTCCGACTAAAAACTTAGAATGTATTTTGAATAATGACATCATCGTAAGGAAGTTTGCCCACACGCGGGTAAGGCTGAGAGGCTGACTTACCAACTGCAATCATCAAACACACCACATGATCTTCAGGTAAGTTAATGAGCTTTGCCATTGCGTCAAAGTCAAAACCATCCATTGGGCAACTGTCTAAACCATGCTCTTGAGCAAGAAGCATCAAGGTTTGAGCAAAAATACCCGCACTACGCATCACTTCATCACGTTGAGTTTGCGGGCGGTCACGGTAATATTGATCAATCGCACCTACCATAATATTTTGCACTTCTGGAGTCGCGCCATCCCACACGCGTTTAGCATCGGCTTCCCACGAGCTTACTTTTGCGCATAACACAATGAGTAAAGAAGCCTCGGTAACTTGTGGTTGATCCCATGCAATCGTACGAATCTTTTGTCTTAACTCAGCATCTTCAATCACAACAGGGCGCCAATGTTGCAAGTTAAACGCACTTGGAGCATTTGCTAAAACTTCTTGTAATAACTGCTTTTTGTTATCGTCAGAAAGTTGAAATGCAGGATCAAAGCGTTTAACTGCACGGCGGTTATGGATGGCATCAATAACATTCATAAGATTTTCCTACTTGAGAATTGGGTAGCAGTATTAGTTAGTTTTATAACGTTGGGCTACTTCAGCCGAAGAAAAGTTTGGTAGTAATGTGATACGTGATTTTTCAAAATTATTCCATTGATTTTCGTCTTTCAGCACAGGAATTGTGATCGTTTCTTTACGGTCAAAACCTATCAGAGCCGCATCGACCAAATCTTGGACATCCATTAATGGTGGAACTTGGCTTAAGTCGATGCCAGAACGTTCCCAAATTTCGGTTTTAGTTGCAGATGGCAATACGGCTTGAACATGCACGCCATGATCTTTTAACTCTAAATATAAGCCTTGGCTAAAAAATTGGATGAAAGATTTACTTGCGCCATAAATGGTCGAACCAAGTTCAGGAGCTAATCCAAGCACTGAACCTAAATTAATAATGGCGCCTTTACCTTTGCGTAGAAGGGGTTGCGAAATTGCATGAGACAACCGAACAACTGCGGTCATATTTAAAGTTATAAGTTTTTCAATGTCTTTAATATCTTGAGTTAAAAAGTTTCCGTTCAGTGCAATCCCAGCGTTATTTACCAAAATTTCAATATCAGCATCGTTTTTGAGTACATCTTCAATTTTAGTGATGTCTTGATCTTTTGATAGATCGGCTTGAATGAACTCGACCTGTACACCGTATTTTTCTTGAAGGTCTTTTGAGATTTTATCTAAGCGATTGGTGTCTCGTGCAACCAAGATTAAGTTATGGCCACGTTGAGCAAATCGGTCTGCATAGACAGAACCAATTCCTGACGAAGCCCCTGTAATAAGTACTTTTGATTGAGCTGACATGTGATGTCTCCAGGCTTTAATTTTTAGATGATGAATATAATCTAAAATATGCGAGTTTTGATGTCAACCATAATCAATGTATAATTATGACCAGTAGGGTGAATAAAAGTGGGTGCGCCAAAATGAAAGTCAGTAAAACTCAGGTAAAAGAAAACCGAGATAAAATTGTTGAAAAGGCGACTCAACTCTTTCGTAGCAAAGGCTATGACGGAGTTGGCATTGCCGAGTTAATGTCTAGCGCGGGCTTTACTCACGGCGGCTTTTATAAACATTTCACTTCGAAGACCGACCTTGTCTCAATTACCGTTAAACATGGGCTTGAGCAGGTTTTAAAAAGAATAGAAGGTTTAAACTTAACTCAATTTATTCAGCTTTATGTGTCCCGCACTCATCGAGACAACCGAGATTTGGGATGTACCTTAACAGCGTTATCTTGTGATGCTGCAAGACAGCCAGACGAAGTAAAAGTCGAATTTGAAGAGGGTATTGAGCAACTTATTCAGTTCATTATGAATGAACGAGCCAAACAAGTTTCTTTGGAAGCGCCAGAGTTGAGAAAGCAAGCCATTAATATTCTTGCCCAATCTGTAGGGGCAATTGCATTGTCTCGCGCATGCCCAGACCAATCAAACCTTAGCGATGAAATATTGGAAAGCTGTAAAGAAAGCCTTTTAAAGTTAGCTGATTAAACTTTTTTATCTCTCAAACTGGTTTGGCTAAATTGAATTAACCTCGCAATATCGACAGTTCTTTCATAAATAAGTTTGGCCGCATGTTCGCAGGCTTGTTCTAAGGTAATAGGGCCATTAGTTAGCGAAAATGCAGCTGTAACGCCATGTTCATAGAGTGCTTGATAGCCTTCGCCTAATGTTCCTGCAATGACAATGACAGGAACATTGTGTGTTTTGGCAATTTGACTCACCCCAAAAACTGTTTTACCACTTAAGGTTTGTTGGTCAAATTTACCTTCGCCTGTAATGACCCAATCCGCGTTAGAGATTTTATGGGCAAGCTGATTGAGTTCAGCCACAACCTTAACTCCAGCTTTAAACTCAGCATTTAAATAACTTTTGGCTGCAAAACCTAAACCTCCCGCAGCACCAGAACCCGCTTCATCTCGTTTATCGAAACCTAAAAGCTTAAGCGAGACATCGGCAAAATGGGCAAGAGCTCCATCGAGTAACTCTACTTGAGCAGGGGAAGCACCTTTTTGTGGACCAAAAATATGAGATGCGCCGTTTGGACCACAAAGTGGATTGGTCACATCGGCAGCCAGTAAAAACCGAGTTTGCTGAATACGTGGGTCGAAATGTGTTAAATCAATTTTTGATAGGTTTTTGAGCGCGAGTCCACCAAGGGGTAAAACGTTGTGGTTAGCATCGAGCAAAACTGCGCCCAAAGCACTGAGTAATCCTGTACCTCCATCATTGGTTGCACTACCACCCACGGTTAAAATAATGTCTTTTGCACCTGCGTCTAAAGCATCCAAAATGAGCTGGCCTGTGCCAAACGTTGTGCTGTGACAAGCATCACGCTCAGACGGTGGAACTAACTGTATGCCGCTGGCTTGAGCCATTTCAATGATGGCGATTTTTTGTTTTTCTAACCATCCCCATCTTGCTTGAACAGGCTGACCTAATGGTCCCATTACGGTTTTTTCACGCCATTCCCCTTCACAGACCTCTAACACCGCTTCTATGGTTCCTTCACCACCGTCTGCCATTGGACATATCAGCGTTTCAGCATTTGGAAAAACCTCTTGCCATCCTTTGGCAATGGCTTGAGCGACGCCCAAAGCCGATAGGCTGTCTTTAAAAGAGTCTGGCGCAATCACAACCTTCATAAGTTCTCTGAATCTGTTTTTTTCAATTAATTTATACTGCTTAAACCCATAAAAACCTACTTAAAATGACGTAAATTTCAGCTCATTACATCATTTCTATTTTTTAAAAATATAAAGTGAATTATGTTTTTATCTGTAAAAAATAGATCGTTGTGTTTTTAAGATGTTGTTTTTATTTAATTTAAATAATTTTTTGGTTTTTGCTGAATGATTGTAATTATAAAAAATATGGCACATATTATAACTAGCGTTGAGGCTGCCTCTAAATATCATGAGTAAGATAAAAGTGGATTTTTACTTATTAAGATAAACAGCAAATAGCGTAGATATAACCATAATTAAGTTGTGATTTATTGCACCTATAGAATGTGTAAAAAGTAATAAGAGGATGACAAAGTGGATAATTCAGAAGAACAAAAGCATATTCAGGAAAATAACGGCTTTGCACGAATTGAACCCTATACTCATCCTGCGGGCGGATGGGGAGCACTTCTTAGTGTCGCTCGAAACTTAAAGCGGCAAGATATTTTAAAAAAAGGTTCGATTACCTTACTCAATATTAACCAGCCTACAGGGTTCGACTGTCCCGGTTGTGCATGGCCAGAAAAGAAAAATGCTCATGCCTTTAACTTCTGTGAAAACGGCGCAAAAGCAGTTGCATTTGAAGCAACCAGTAAAACAGTGACTCCCGAATATTTTGCAGGTCATACCGTCAGTTGGTTATCAGAACAAAGTGATTTCTTTCTAGAAGACTTAGGTCGCTTAACAGATCCAGTTCGCTACGATGCTGCAACCGATAAATATGTGGCAATTTCATGGGATGAAGCATTTCAGATTATTGCTAAGCATCTTCATGCCTTAGATAACCCAGATCAAGCTGCGTTTTATACCTCTGGCCGTGCAAGTAATGAGGCAGCATTTTTATATCAATTGTTTGTGCGAAGCTTTGGAACAAATAACTTCCCAGACTGTTCGAACATGTGCCATGAAACCACAAGCGTTGGATTACTTGATTCGATTGGTTTAGGAAAGGGCACAGTCACCCTAGAAGACTTTGATTTAGCTGATGCAATTTTTAGTTTTGGGCACAATCCCGGAACTAATCACCCACGTATGTTAGGTACTTTGCGTGAAGTGTCTAAACGTGGCGGTAACATTGTTGCGATTAACCCAATTAAAGAACGAGGACTTGAACGTTTCCAAGACCCACAAGCACCACTTGAAATGATGACTAACGGCAGTACCCCAATTAGTCGTTATTATTTCCAACCTAAAATTGGTGGTGACTATGCACTGATGTTAGGGATTTTAAAGCACCTAAATGAGTGGGATAAAAAGGCGCTCGCTTCAGGTAAACCAAGCGTTTTTGACCGAAACTTTATTGCGGTGAATACAATCGGTTTCGACGAGATGATTGCCGAGGTTGAAAAAACTGAGTGGAAAGATATTTATAAACACTCGGGTCTATCACCAGAGCATTTAGAAAAACTCGCTAAGCTCTTTTTAGAGTCTGAGCGCTCAATTTTCTGTTGGGGGATGGGTATTACTCAACATCGCCATGGAACAGCTAATGTGCATATGTTGGCGAATTTATTATTGGCTCGTGGGCAAATTGGTCGTCCGGGTGCAGGGCTTTGTCCAGTTCGTGGGCACAGTAATGTGCAAGGCGACCGAACTATGGGCATTAATGAGTTACCTAGTCCTAAATTACTCGACAACATTGACCGCGTGTTTGGGATTAAATCCCCTAGAAAAAATGGGCATGGTGTCGTTGAAACGATTAAAGCTATGGCTGAAGGTGAGGTCAAAGTCTTTATTGGTTTAGGTGGTAACTTTGCAGTTGCGACGCCAGATACACCGTATACCCAAGAAGCACTTAGAAAGTGTAATTTAACCGTTCATGTTGCAACCAAGTTAAACCGTAGCCATTTGGTTTGTGGTAAAGAGGCTCTGATTTTGCCATGTTTAGGCCGTACCGAAATTGATGAGCAGCTTCATGGCCCGCAGGCAATTTCAGTCGAAGATTCGATGAGTAATATTCATTTGTCGGCTGGGCGTAATACCCCAATTTCTGAAAATATTTTATCTGAACCAGACATCGTGGCAAGAATGGCTGAAGCGGTTCTACCAGACAGCAAGATCAAATGGAAATGGTACATTGAAAGTTATGATCGTATTCGTGACTCAATTGCTGAGGTTTTTGATGAGTTCCATGATTTTAATTTACGTGTCTATAACCCAGGTGGTTTCCATCTAGAGCATCCGGCTAATCAGCACATTTGGAACACAAAAAGTGGTAAAGCTCAGTTTATGATTACACCACTGAGTGAAGTCTATGGCGATAAAGAAAATCAATATGCTGCCGCTTATACCGACAGCAAAGTTTATACCTTAATGACCACTCGCTCTCATGACCAATACAACACGACGCTATATGGTCTCGATGACCGTTACCGCGGAGTCTTTGGGCAGCGCCGTGTGTTATTTATGAACCAAGCCGATATTGATGAAGCGGGCTTTGAAGCAAATCAATGGGTTGATATTGAAAGTGTTTTCTCAGATGGTGTTAAACGTATTGTGCATAGTTTCCGTATTGTGCCGTACAACATTCCACGTGGCAGTTTAGCTGCGTACTATCCAGAGACCAATCCGTTGGTGGCGTTAAGCAGTCATGATAAATACGCCAAAATTCCAGCTTCAAAAAGTGTTCCTGTGATTTTGCATCCCGGTGATGCACCTGCACACTTTAATTTGGCAACGGCAGTTGACCCTGAAGATGCTGATAAGAAAGTAAGTAACCTTTAAATTAACAGCGATATTAAAAATGTAATTCAAACAAATGGCGCTCTAAATAAGCGCCATTTCAAGATAAAGGAAATTATTTTGACACCACATTCTTATGGGGTTGAAACATTACAAGTAAAGCGGTTTAAGAAAACCGAATCTGAAAGTGTTTTAGATAATATTGTTCAAGAGCATCCGATTGCTTTGGTATATAACGGCATTTCTCATGCAGTAATGATGGCTACACCTACCGATGTGAGTGTGTTCGCTAAAGGTTTTAGTCTGTCCGAAGGAATTTTAACGAGCTTAAAAGAGTTGTATGCCATTGAGGTTCATGAAAGTGAACTGGGAATTGAAGTGAATATGACCATTTCATCTAGAGCATTTGCTGCGTTAAAAGAAAGGCGGCGTATGTTAGTGGGTCGTACAGGCTGTGGTTTATGTGGCATTGAAAGTTTGGAGCAGCTTCAGCTCGATATTTCTAAAATTACCATCGAACCTTCCAAAGAATGGCTTGAACAAATTCCAGTCGCGATTTCTCAATTAAAAGATCAACAGAAAATTACTGCCTTAACGGGTGGTGCTCATGCCGCTGCTTGGGTGGTTCAAGGCAAAATCATGGCATTGTTTGAAGATGTTGGTCGTCATAATGCCTTAGATAAATTGCTGGGTTATTTAGCTCAAGAAAACTACGACACCAGTTTGGGTTTTGTTGTTATGACTAGTCGTGCAAGCTACGAATTAATCCGTAAATGTGCTCAGCTTAATATAGGTTTATTGGCTTCAATTTCTGCCCCAACCAGTATGGCTATTCGACTCGCAAAAACTTCAGGCCTAACTTTAGCAAGCTTTTGTCGTGGAGATGATTTCGTTTTATACACATAAAGATCATGCATTGAAATATTGATCAGATCAGTTCAAATGCTAAGAATGATCAAACATAATGGAAATATACATTTCTATTTTGCCTAATTTTAAGTTAAGCACGAACTTTATACTTTATGATCAGAGTTATGTAGTTCAGAGTCTGTCCAAATGTCTTGGTTACAATCACTAAAAGAATGGGCAAAACGTCTAAAAAAACAAATTATTATGCTTTGGTTTGCATCAAAGCATCCTCAAATGCCATGGTTCCCAAAAGTTATTGCTGTGGTGGCTGTGGCTTATGCCTTTAGTCCAATCGATTTAATTCCAGATTTTATTCCTATTTTAGGCCTTTTAGATGAGGCCATCATTTTACCGATACTCATTTGGTTAGCGCTTCGATTTACGCCTCAACAAGTTATTTTCGATGCAGAACAGAAAGCTAATGAATGGCTAGAAGAACATGAAAAAGGGCCACGAAATTATTTGGTTGCTGTACTTATTATTTTAATGTGGCTCACTCTAGCGGTGATGGCTTATTTTTATTTTGGTGGTGGTTTGTAGGTGAACTACGCTTAGAAGCCTTATCGTAATTTAACGCCCTGAACATTGTGCTTTGCTACAACTCAAAGGATAATAACGTTTTTATAAGCTTTGAGTTGCAGATAATGAAAATCGTCGCAGATGAAAACTTGGCATTTACCGATTACTTTTTTTCAGAATTTGGCGATATTCAACACCATGCAGGACGCACCTTAACGCACGCAGATGTAAAAGATGCTGAAGCTTTATTGGTTCGCTCAGTCACCGCAGTAAACGAAAGTTTAATTCAAAACACCGCTTTAAAATATGTGGGTAGTGCCACAATCGGCACCGATCATTTAGATATTTCTGCTTTAGAAAAACAAGGAATTACATGGGCCAATGCAGCAGGTTGTAATGCGCAGGCAGTTGCTGAATATGTCATTACTGCTTTACTTCATTTAGATGTCAACCTTTTAGAACAAAAAGAAAAATTTACCCTAGGAATAGTGGGGCTTGGAAACGTCGGTAAGCGTTTGGCATATATGGCCCAGTTGCTGGGCTGGAATGTGATTGGCTTTGACCCATTTGTGCAGTTAGATTCAATTAAAAATGTGAGTTTAGAAACTCTTTTGCAACAAGCGAATGCAATTTCAATTCATGTGCCTTTAACCAAAAATGGTGAACATGCGACGTATCATCTGTTTGATGAGCAAGCGTTTGCTGCACTTCAACCGAACACGATTTTAATTAATAGTGCGCGTGGTCCAGTCGTGAAAGAAGCTGCTTTAATCGAAGATATTCAGCGTACCCAGCGTAAAGTTGTGCTCGATGTATTTGAACATGAACCCGTCATATCTGAAGAACTTATAGACATGTTAGCGTTGGCGACACCGCATATTGCAGGTTATAGCCTTGAAGGGAAGGCACGCGGTACACAAATGATTTATGAAGCATTCTGCCAAAAGTTTGGGTTTGATATAAATAAACGTTTCGAGACTCAGTTGCCTGCATGTGACGACTATTTTTCAGGAAATGATTTAAAAGAAGTGTTAAAGCAAAAAATAACTCAGATTTATGATATTGCTCAAGATGATGCCAACATCCGTGCCTGCATTAAAGAGGGCAAAGTAGAGCAAAAAGCATTTGATTTATTACGTAAAAACTATCCACTGCGCCGTGAATGGGCAGCACATAGAGGGCCGCAGGCATGAGTTTAAGTTATCAACCAACTTGTTCAATTGATGCCTTAAAAGCACGTGCTAAGCTCTATAACCAGATTCGTCAGTTTTTTGCTGAACGTGATGTCATGGAAGTCGAAACACCGATTGTTTCACAAGCAGGTGTCACCGATGTGCATTTAGCTTCTGTTCAGACTTTACGTCATATTAATGGCAAATTGCAGACTCAATATTTACAGACTTCTCCAGAGTTTGCCATGAAGCGTTTACTAGCGAGTGGTAGCGGGCCGATTTACCAAATCTGTAAGGTTTTTCGAGACGATGAACACGGACGTAAACACAATAGTGAATTTACCATGCTCGAATGGTACCGCCCGGGTCTAGACTTAAAAGCATTAATGCATGAAACCGCCGATTTATTGCAAAGCTGTTTGCAGCATCGTTTTGGTGAAGTTCGTCCGTTTATTTTAAGTTATAAACATGCCTTTCAAGATCGCCTCGATATCAACCCTTTACAAGCAACATTGAAGCAACTCAAAGATACTGCAAATCGTGTGGGATTAAATCTTGATTTAGGCGATGATCGTCTAGCTTACATGGATTTATTATTTTCTCATTTTGTTGAACCAAGCTTAGGATTTGATGCGCCAGTCTTTTTAACTGACTTTCCACCAGAAATGGCATCTTTGGCAAAAGTGAAAGTAGATGAAGATGGGGAAGAGGTCGCAGCACGTTTTGAGGTTTATATTGAAGGTTTAGAGCTTGCCAATGCTTACGATGAATTGCTCGACGCAGAGGTGTTACGTTCACGTTTTGAAGCAGACAATGCAGAGCGTGCTAAGCAAGGCCTTCATGTTATGCCTTTAGATGAACACTTGTTAGCAGCACTGCCTCATATGCCAGAATGTTCAGGAATTGCTTTAGGTATAGACCGCTTACTCATGGTTGCAATGGATCAGGTCAAAATTGAAAAAGTTATTACATTCCCAGCTGAAATTGCTTAAAAACTGACAAATAAAAAAGCCACAATATTGTGGCTTTTTTATTGAGGGTTTATTTAGCTTACGCTTGTTGAATACCTGCAACAACCCAATCTTGCTGAGAACCAGCAGGCTTAACGAAGTGCCAGATTTCAGTAAATGGTTGTGGCAAGCTGTTTAAATCTTCACTCACAGTACCAGTGAAGCGTACGCTTACAACGTATTGACCATTTTCAGTCGCGCTGTCTACAACCATCGCATTCAGATTGCTAAATTCAGCAACGTCTTGATCTTGGTTTTCCATGATGTCGTTATACATAGAACTATAAAGTTCTGGTGTTAAGTAACGGCGAATTTCTTCAATGTTACTTGCAGTATTCATCGATTGGATGTGATTAAAACGTTGACGTGCAATACGTAAGAAAGCAGCAGGTTCACTACCATCTGGAAGTTGATTGCCATTGCTCGTTGTTGCACCGCCAAAAGGAGCTTGGGTTGCTGCACCGCCACCAACAGATTGACCAAAGATATTTGTATTATCTCCAGCATTACGTGGTGTTGCTTGTGGTGCAGCAGAACGACCAAATGGGTTTTGACCGTCGTTATTTGGTGCGTAAGGATTATTAGCTGCTAATTTTTTTTTTGCGCCCAATTTGCGGAAAACAAAAAAGGCTAAAGCTGCTGCAAGTAATACCCAAAGCCAGCTAGGAATTCCACCTTTTTTCTCTTCTTGTTGCGCTTGAGCAGCTTGTTCTGTTCCAGCTTGAGTTGCTTGATGTTCAGTTGATGTTGGTTTGTCATCAGCTAAAGCATTTGCTGCAACAGCACCTACGGCAGCACCAGCCACACCAGCTGCAACCATTGAACCAACACCCGGACCTGATCGTTGAGGTGCAGTAGCAGGTTGTTGAGCAGGAGTCACTTGACGAGGTTGTTGATAAGACTGGCTTGAAGTAGTAGAGCGTGCCATACCGTGGCTTTTACCACCACCTGCACGTTTAGCTTCAGCAAGAGGCGAAATTGCTAAAGCAGCCATTAAAATACCGGTAATCAAGCCACGCTGGTGTACTTCCATAGGAAATTCCTGTCTAAAATTAAATTGTAATAGTATTTATGAAGGTATTTACGCTAAATTTCAACCATAAAAGTATGTTTTTTTATGTCAATTCATCACTGAGTTGCATTGCCTCAGTCAATGCTTCATGCAGACGGGCAACCGCAATGACTTGTACGCCTGGAATTGCTTTTTGGGGCGCATTACCTCTAGGCAAAATGACATACTTAAAGCCATGTTTTGCAGCTTCTTTCAAACGCTCTTGGCCATTTGGTACAGGACGAATTTCACCAGAAAGGCCAACTTCTCCAAAAACTGCAAGTTGCTGAGGCAATGCTTTGGTTCGTAAACTCGATGCACAGGCCAGTAAAACAGCCAAGTCCGAACCTGTTTCGGTAATTTTTAAACCACCGACAATGTTGACATAGACATCTTGTCCGGTGGTTTGAACACCACCATGACGATGCATTACAGCAAGCAGCATGTTCAAACGGTTTTGTTCCAGACCCAATGCTACGCGACGAGGTTGTCCTTGAGCATCATCAACTAAAGCTTGGACTTCTACCAAAAGAGGACGAGTTCCTTCACGGCTAATCATGACAATTGAACCCGGAATCGCTTCATCATAACGGCTTAAGAAAATGGCAGAAGGGTTAGCAACTTCACGTAAGCCTTTATCTGTCATGCCAAATACGCCAAGCTCGTTCACCGCACCAAAACGGTTTTTAACAGCACGTATCATTCGATAGCGTGAGTCTGATTGGCCTTCAAAGTAAAGTACACAATCCACCATGTGTTCTAAAACACGTGGACCAGCCAGTGCACCTTCTTTGGTCACGTGACCAACAATGAAGAGTGCAGTGCCACTATTTTTTGCATAACGAGTTAATAAAGCAGCAGATTCACGAATTTGCGAAACACCACCTGGTGCCGATTGAAGTGTTTCTGTATACAGCGTTTGGATCGAATCTAAGATCGCCACGACAGGTTTTTCTTGTTCTAAGACTTCGCAAATACGTTCAACACAGGTTTCTGCCATGACTTTTAACTGGTCAGTAGGTAGGTCAAGACGTTGAGCGCGAAGTGCAACCTGAGATAAAGATTCTTCACCGGTAATATAAAGTGCAGAGCTTTTCGCACTTGCCATATAGGTTGCTGTTTGCAAAAGAATAGTCGATTTACCAATACCCGGATCACCACCAATCAATACGACTGAACCCGTAACTAAGCCTCCGCCAAGTACGCGATCAAATTCGCTGATGCCTGTTGCTAAGCGTGTTTCATGGGAAAAAGTGACTTTATTTAGAGTTGTAATATTGGCAGCTTGACCAGCATAGCCCCCAACTTTTGGACGTGCGCGGTGAGCAGTGGTAGGCTCAAGTTTGACTTCAGTCAAAGAATTCCATTCACCACACTCTGAACATTGACCTGCCCATTTAAGATGATCGGCACCACATTGTTCGCAACGGTAAACAGTTTTGACTTTGCTCATATTCGACTTCAGTTAAAAACTTCTTAATTAATAGTAGAAACGGAGTATAACAAAACCAAAATAGAGAATCAGTTTTGAAGTGGAATACATTTTGCTTAATTTAAAACAACGAAAATATTAGGTCATTGTCATGCGTTAGTTAATTTAAAAGATTAAGGTCGAGCAGGGGTGTTTTTAATAAACAGATGAAGGACTGAAATGAAATTGAAGATTAGAAAAATGGTCAATTGAATCGTCTTTTTAATTTAAAAATCAGACAAGTTCAAGTCATGTTTTTAGACCGTAAAGTGCGTTGTATTGCTATGGGCTTGTGCGTATTATCAGATTTAATTGTATGTAGCTTGAAATCATCAGCAATACAGATAAAAATCGGTTAGCTGAAAAATTATCAAAGAATATACATTTAAAAGATACCTGCAAATGGTGCGATATCGTCTTTTTGATTTTAGCTAACGGACTAAAAAAAATTACTGGAGTGTATTGATAAGATGTCGAATCAAAATCTGAATGAGCCTCATGAACAAGGTGAGCTCCATCGTAGCCTCTCAAATCGGCATTTACAGCTGATCGCGATTGGCGGTGCAATTGGTACGGGATTGTTTATGGGATCAGGCAAAACGATTAGTCTTGCTGGCCCTTCAATCTTATTCATTTACCTGATTATTGGTGTGATGGTGTTTTTTGTCATGCGTGCGCTTGGCGAATTACTTCTTTCAAATCTTGCCTATAAATCATTTATTGATTTCACAACAGATTTAATTGGCCCATGGGCAGGTTATTTTGTAGGTTGGACCTATTGGCTGTGTTGGATCACTATTGGTATTGCCGATCTTTCTGCAATTATCTATTACTTACAATTCTTTAATAATGGTCTACCTTTCTCGCCAGTCGAAGGTGCCATGATCAGTGTTGCAGCCATTGTATTCATTATGGGCTTGAACTTGTTAACAGTTCGCCTGTTTGGTGAGTTGGAGTTTTGGTTTGCACTTATCAAAATCCTAGCAATTATTATTTTAATTGCAGTGGGTCTATGGATGATCTTTACAGGCTTTACCTCGACTACTGGTGAAGTGGCATCCTTTACTCATTTGTGGGCCAATGGCGGCTTCTTCCCGACGGGTGTACATGGCTTCTTGGCAGGCTTCCAGATTGCGATTTTTGCTTTCGTTGGTGTAGAGCTTGTCGGAACAACGGCTGCGGAAACTAAAGATCCTGAACGTAATTTGCCTAAAGCAATTAACTCAATTCCAATTCGTATCATTATTTTCTATGTGTTCGCATTAATTATTGTTATGTCAGTAACACCATGGAATAAAATTGATCCAGCGATCAGCCCGTTTGTAAACTTGTTTAGTCAAGCAGGCGTTGCGGCAGCAGCAATCTTAATGAACTTGGTTGTGTTGTCATCAGTGATGTCATCAATGAACAGTGGCGTGTTTTCAACAAGCCGCATGTTGTTTGGTCTATCTCGTGAAGATCAGGGACCAAAAGCTTTTGGTAAATTGAACAGACGTGCGGTACCTGCAAATGCATTGTATTTCTCTGCTGCGTGTTTATTGTTAGGTGCAGCATTACAGTATTTTGTACCAAATACCGTTGAAGCGTTTACGCTTGCAACAACACTTTCAACGATTCTGTTCATTTGCGTGTGGTTACTCATTATCTGGAGTTATATCCGTTACTACACTACACGTCCTGAGCTGCATGCAAAATCAACATTTAAATTGCCGGGCGGCCTATTTACATGTTGGATCACGATTATTTTCTTTATTGGTATGATTTACGTGTTGTCTTTAGAGCCAGATACGTTTAAAGCGCTTAAAGTCAGCCCAATCTGGTTTATTATCTTGATCATTGGTTATTTCTTCTTCTATAAACCGCGTCATAAAAAGTAATTAAATTTATTTAGTTATGATCAAACGCCAGCTGAAAAGCTGGCGTTTTTTATGCATATTGTTTTTCTCTTTAAGTTTACTCTTTAGCCGCCTGCATGATCACGGTATACTGCATCGAATTGTTTAAATCAGGTGCTCAGATGCGTCGTGTCATTTGCCTCATCAGTTTATTGAGCAGCAGTATTTTGCTAAGCGCTTGCGGTCAGTCAGGAGCATTACAGCTACCTTCTGATCCGAATTATGACAAACGCGCGAAATACTTGCTCTATCGTAATAAAGAACAGAAACAAGTTGTGCAACAGGATGAACAAGCTGATCAGCCAGTTGAATCATCAGCCCCAACCCAAACAACTTCACCTTAAGCTTTGAAATAAGGACAAATTCATGAGTTTCACTCGCATTAATGGAGTATTGCACGCAGAGCAATGTTCTATGGAGCAGCTTGCGCAGCAATTTGGCACACCTTTGTATGTTTATTCAAAAGCAGCTTTTGAAAAACATTACTTAGATATGGATCGTGCTTTTGATTTTATTGATCATCAAATCTGTTTTGCGGTGAAGTCTAACTCAAATTTAGCTGTTCTTAATGTATTGGCAAAACTTGGTGCTGGTTTTGATATCGTATCAGGTGGTGAGCTTGCACGTGTTTTAAAAGCGGGTGGAGATGCATCTAAAGTTGTTTTTTCTGGCTTAGGTAAAACTGAAGCCGATATTGAAACATCGTTAAATGTAGGCATTGCTTGCTTTAATGTAGAGTCGTATGCCGAACTAGATCGTCTTCAAAAAGTTGCAGCTCGTCTAGGCAAAAAAGCACCGATTTCTTTACGTGTAAATCCAGATGTAGATGCAAAAACACATCCTTATATTTCAACAGGTTTAAAAGAAAATAAATTTGGTATCCCAAGTGATACCGTTTATGAAACCTATCAATATGCTGCATCTTTACCAAACCTTGAGATTATTGGAATTGACTGCCACATTGGTTCGCAATTAACCGAGACTAAACCATTCGTTGATGCTTTAGATCGTGTGATGGTAATGATTGAGGAACTAAAAAAACTTGGTATCAATCTTAAACACATCGATATCGGTGGTGGTTTAGGGGTTTGCTATAAAGATGAAACACCACCAAGTGTTGAAGAATATGCCAACTCAATGAAACCTGCTTTAGAAAAGTTAGGTCTTAAGGTTTATATGGAACCGGGTCGTAGCATTAGTGCAAATGCAGGTGTGCTTTTAACCAAAGTCGATTTGCTCAAGCCTACGAGTCACCGTAACTTTGCCATTATTGATGCAGCAATGAATGATTTAATTCGCCCTGCATTATATGAAGCTTGGATGGATATCCAACCTGTGGTACCAAGTTCAGATACTGAAGAAAAAACTTGGGATCTCGTGGGTGCAATCTGTGAGACAGGTGATTTCATTGGTAAAGATCGCTCATTAGCGTTAAAAGAAAATGACCTGTTAGCTGTTCTTGGCGCTGGCGCTTATGGTTTTGTAATGAGTTCAAATTACAATACACGTGGACGTGCCGCAGAAGTAATGGTGTCTGGCGACAAAGCCCATTTGATTCGTGAACGTGAAACAGTTGAATCCCTTTGGGAAAAAGAAAGTTTATTGCCTGAGGAGTAAATGAAATGTTGTTAGAATTTACTAAAATGCATGGCCTAGGCAATGACTTTATGGTGGTTGATCTGATCAGCCAACGCGCCTATTTGGATACAGAAACAATTCAACGCTTAGCCGATCGTCATTTCGGTATTGGTTTTGATCAACTTTTAATTGTTGAACCACCTGATTTACCGGAAGCAGATTTTAAATATCGTATTTTTAATGCAGATGGTTCGGAAGTTGAACAATGTGGTAACGGTGTACGCTGTTTTGCTCGCTTTGTACATGAGCGTCATTTAACAACGAAAACTAGTATTACTGTTCAAACCAAAGCTGGGATTGTCAAACCTGAACTGGGGCAAAATGGTTGGGTTCGCGTGAATATGGGCTACCCAAAATTCTTGCCGAATGAAATTCCATTCATTGCTGAACAACCAGAAGCTTTATATACACTAGAGTTAGCCAATGACCAAAACATTAGTATTGATGTGGTCAATATGGGCAATCCTCATGCTGTCACTATTGTTCCAAATGTATTAACTGCAGATGTTGCTAGCATTGGTCCACAAGTTGAATCACATAAACGTTTCCCTGAACGTGTGAATGCTGGCTTTATGCAAATCATTGATGAAAAGCATGTACGTTTACGTGTATTTGAACGTGGTGTAGGTGAAACCCTTGCATGTGGCACAGGGGCTTGTGCTGCTGCGGTAAGTGGTATGCGCCGTGGCTTACTGGGTAATTCAGTGGAAGTTGAATTGGCTGGCGGTAAGCTACAAATCGAATGGCAAGAAGGCGATGTGGTCTGGATGACGGGTCCAACAACTCATGTATATGATGGGCGTTTGGATTTACGTTATTTCCAAAGTTAATAGCATTACCTAAATAGAAGCCTCTTTTATTAACTAAAATGATAAAAGAGGCTTTCTTTTATATACAATAATTTTTCAATTTTATTACTTTATAAAAATATGAATAATCTAATTTTCTTACCTGGTGCATCAGGCAGTACGACATTTTGGCATCCCTTAATTGAAAAATTACCTCCGCATTACCAGACAAAAATTATTGGTTACCCCGGTTTCGGCGATACAGCTGAATCCTTTGAGGTCAAAATTTTTAAAGACCTAACAAATCATGTGGTCGATCAAATTAATGAAGAATCTGTAATTATTGCGCAATCTATGGGTGGCATTTTTGCTGTTGCGGCAGCGTTGCAAAAACCTAAGCTGGTGAAAGGGCTGGTTTTGATTGCAACTTCTGGTGGAATTAACCTTGAAAGATTTAATGTACAAGACTGGCGAGAAGCATATCGCCAAGCATTTTTAAAATATCCAGATTGGTTTATTACTACCAATGCCAACTATGAAGAGTTTTTATCAGATATAAACATTGAAACTTTATTAATCTGGGGCGATAACGATCCAGTGAGCCCCGTTCAAGTGGGTCAATATTTAAATCAAAAGTTTGAAAATTCGACGTTATATGTTGTGAAAGGTGGGGACCATCAATTAGCAGAAAAACATGCCGATGAAGTTTCAGTTCAAATAAAAACCTACTTAGAACAACTAAAGTAAATTTTTAAGTCTTATTTAGCGTGCTATGCGTTAGCACGCTTTTTTAAAATTTATCTTTTACTCAAAGCCAGTTTCAAAGCAAACAACACAAAAATACTGCCCGTAATTCGGTCCATATATTTCACAAATTTGGGTTGCTTCAGATAACGTGAAAGTGGCTGCATAGCCAAAATTAATAAAATTGACCATAAGGTTCCAATCACCACATGAATCATCACAAGCGCTATAATCCAAGTGACAGCCGATGCTTGTGGTGGAATAAATTGTGGAAGAAATGAAATATAAAAAATACCAACTTTGGGATTAAGTAAGTTACCCAAAAAACCTTTAATAAACCAATTCTGTGAAGAAGGGATATTGGAGTTACTTTCTTGCATGTCTGCAAGTTGGCTACGCGGTTTTAAAATCATATTCAAACCTAGCCAAGCTAAATAAGCAGCCCCCATCCATTTCAGAATATTAAAGGCTAGATCAGAAGCCATGAGTAAAGCCCCTAGACCACAAGCAACCACAATTCCCCATGCAATACAGCCAAGGCTAATACCCACTGCTGCTTGAAATGCTTTAGATTTGCCTTCAAGAGTAGCGGTACGAATAATTAAAGTCGTATCCAGACCAGGGGTAAGCGTAAGTAAAGTAATGGCAATTAAGTAGGGAATGAGTATGGTAGTCATGACAGCAGGGTTCCGACGAATACTTAAAGTGAAGTGTAATATATAAGGTAATGAGTTGTTGCGCTGTACGATCTTAAATTTCCTGAACAACTACTTTTTGATACACTGAAAAAATAAAATGAGCAAATAAATGGAGAGCAATTTGGATTTTGCATTACAGCTGCTCTCAATATGGTTAAAAGAAAGAAAAATTCAGAACCAGTCTGAGCACACGATTACAGCGTATGAAAGAGATGTTAAAAGCTTTCTTAAGTTCTGCGAGCTCAAACAAATTGATTTAAGAAATATTGAAGCTTCAGATTTACGTGAATATTTGGCCCAGCGTGTTGAGCAAGACCAGTTAAGTTCAAGCAGTATGCAGCGTCATCTCACATCAATTCGCCAGTTTATGAAATGGGCTGAGCAAGGGAAATATTTAGAAATTAACCCTACTGATGATTTTAAGTTAAAACGTCAGCCTAGACCCTTGCCGGGTATGATCGACATAGAAACGGTTAATCAAATTTTAGATCAGCCAATGCCTGAAAAACCAGTTGATCAGCAATTATGGTTAAGAGATAAAGCCATGCTCGAGTTACTTTACTCAAGCGGTTTGCGTCTGGCTGAACTGCAAGGCTTAACAATTAAAGATATCGATTTTAACCGTCAACTCGTACGTATTACGGGTAAAGGAAATAAAACCCGAATTGTACCATTTGGGAAAAAGGCGAAAGAAAGCCTATTGAATTGGCTGAAAATTTATAAAATCTGGAAAGGCCATTTTGATCAAAATGCTTCTGTTTTTATTTCTCAAAGAGGCGGTGTGTTAACCCCACGGCAAATCGAAAAGCGTGTAAAGCTTCAAGCGCAAAGAGCAGGTGTGAATGTAGATTTGCATCCTCATTTATTACGGCATTGTTTTGCTAGCCATATGTTATCAAGTAGTGGTGATTTACGATCAGTACAAGAAATGTTAGGCCACAGTAATTTGTCTACGACACAAATTTATACGCATATTGATTTTGATCATTTGGCACAAGTCTATGATCGAGCTCATCCGAGAGCACAAAAGAATGAACACTAAAGAAGGTTTGATTTTATCACTTGATCAAGATGCATTTAGACAATGTAGTATCTTGATTGAGACAATTTTACAGGAATATCAAACTACGATTGATGCAGATTATCAAGGCTACCTAAATCACTGTAAACGTGTGGCAGCATGCTGTTTAATATTAAGCCAAGATAGTAATGAAGAGACTATACGTAAAATAGCTATTGCAGCTGCCTTTCATGATATTGGGATATGGACAAGTAAAACAATTGATTATTTAGAGCCATCCGTCAAAGTGATGTTAAGTTATTTGACTGCGCATCGGTTATTAGATTGGCAAATAGAAATAACATTAATGATTACAGAACATCATAAATTAACAACGACAAAGTTTTCAGAATACCCATTGGTTGAATATTTTAGACAAGCTGACTATGCAGATTTCTCTTTAGGCTTATTACGTTCAAATATTTCTAAAAGTGAGTTCAAAAAGTTAACACGCCAATATCCAAATGCTGGATTTCATAAAACGCTAGTTTATTTAGGATTAAAGCGTTTTTTACAAAAGCCTTGGAGTCCTTTGCCTATGTTTAAATGGTAACTTAATATTTTGTTTTTAATGGAAATATATTCTGAAAAATTAAGTAATTAGCAGTAAGTGGCTTTTTATTTTGTTCAACATTTATTTATGGATGTTCTTACCTAATTGCCAATTTTTCAGAGTACCGTGAGTGCTCTCATGCGGGGAGGAAATGATGTTTTTGTTGTTTTTTTCCTCTCTAAAATTAAAGGATTTTAAGCTACTATATTTTTTAAAATATTAAGAAATTCAAGGTTTAAAATTTGTTTGACTTATTTGCTAAATTCATTGAGCGAATAAGCAATTTGAATTAGTGAACTGGGCATTTCATCTTTTTTATAGCAGTAGCGAAAATTGTGACTTGACCGAAATGCCAAACACATTGCAAGATAGGGTACCTAAAAAATTTTAATTGAAGAGTTAATATACTTTTCTCAACATTTACTTTTGCTAGAACAGCCGAGGATTACATGAAGGCTCTTGTTGCTGTAAAACGCGTGGTTGATGCCAACGTCAAAGTTCGTGTTAAGCCGGACAATAGTGGGGTTGACCTAACTAACGTTAAAATGTCAATTAACCCATTTTGTGAAATCGCAGTGGAAGAAGCGGTTCGCTTAAAAGAAAAAGGAACAGTAACAGAAATCGTTGTTGTTTCTGTGGGTCCTAAAGAAGCTCAAGAACAAATCCGTTCTGCAATGGCTTTGGGTGCAGACCGCGGTATTTTAGTTGAAACCACTGATGAAATTGGCGCTTTAGAAGTTGCTAAAATTTTAAAAGGTGTTGTTGACGCTGAAAAACCAGAACTTATCCTTCTTGGTAAACAAGCAATTGATGATGACTCTAACCAAGTAGGACAAATGCTTGGTGCATTATTAGGTGCGGGCCAAGGTACATTCGCTTCTGAAGTGAAAGTTGATGGTGGCAAAGTACAAGTAACTCGTGAAGTTGACGGTGGTTTACAAACTGTTGAACTGGCACTTCCAGCAATCATTACAACTGACTTGCGTTTGAATGAGCCACGTTATGCAGCATTGCCTAACATCATGAAAGCTCGTAAGAAGCCACTTGATACTAAATCTCCTGCTGATTATGGCGTTGCAGCTGGTACTAAGCTTAAAACTGTTAAAGTTGAAGCTCCAGCAGAACGTAAAGCTGGCGTACAAGTGAAATCTGTAGATGAGCTTGTTGAAAAATTGAAAAATGAAGCGAAAGTGATCTAATACGGAAGGATAAAATCATGAGTATTTTAGTTATCGCTGATCACAACAACCAAGCACTTAACGGTGCTACTTTAAACGTTGTTGCTGCAGCACAAAAAATCGGTGGTGATATTACTGTATTAGTTGCTGGTTCTGGTGCTCAGGCAGTTGCTGATGCTGCTGCTAAAGTTGCTGGTGTAAGCAAGGTTTTACTTGCTGACAATGCTGCTTATGCAAACCAGTTAGCTGAAAACGTAGCTGCCCTAGTTGCCGATTTAGCTAAAGGTTACAAATACGTATTAGCTGCTTCTACAACAACTGGTAAGAACATTCTTCCACGTGTTGCTGCTCTTCTTGATGTAAGCATGATCACAGACATTATTTCTGTTGAATCTGCAAATACATTCAAGCGTCCGATTTATGCAGGTAACGCGATTGCGACTGTTCAATCTGACGAAGCAATCATTGTGGGTACAGTTCGTGGTACAGCATTTGATCCAGTAGCTGCTGAAGGTGGTTCTGCTGCGGTTGAAGCGGTAAGTGAAGCGAAAGATGCAGGTATTTCTCATTTTGTATCTGAAGAAATCGTTAAGCTTGATCGTCCAGAATTAACTGCGGCTCGCATCGTAGTTTCTGGTGGTCGTGGTGTAGGTTCTGGTGAGAACTACCATAAAGTACTTGATCCATTAGCTGACAAGCTTGGTGCAGCACAAGGTGCTTCACGTGCGGCAGTTGATGCGGGCTTCGTACCTAACGACTTCCAAGTGGGTCAAACTGGTAAAATCGTTGCGCCTGATCTTTATGTTGCTGTAGGTATTTCTGGTGCGATCCAGCATTTAGCTGGTATGAAAGATTCTAAAGTTATTGTTGCAATCAACAAAGACGAAGAAGCGCCAATCAACAGTGTTGCTGACTACTGGTTAGTTGGTGATTTGAACACTGTAGTACCAGAGTTAGTAAGCAAGTTGTAATTTACAGCTTGTCACTTATTCGAAAAACGCCCTTGTGCTATAAATAGCCAAGGGCGTTTTTTTATTTAGATCATCATTATGAATATTAATTATTCCGCTTCCCTAGAGGCCCACCAATTGCATCAATCACTTGTGAGATTGGCACGGGCAGATATGGCACGAGATTATTTATGTATTCGTTCGAAAAATCAGCATGGACTGTCCAATATTAAAGTTAGTCAGTTGCACATGGGATTTATTTTATATGGGCAACAACAATTAAATCTTCAAACAAAACAAATCAATTTTAGCGCTGGCGATCTCTATATTATAAAACCCGATACGGTTATCGATGCAGTTAATCTGCCTGACCCTATAACGGGTGAATATCTCACTATTCTTGTGCCTATGTGTGAAGAAGTCATTCAAGCTGCACAAATGATTTGGGCTAAGCCAGTTGTAGACAGAACTGAAGCAATATTAAAGTTTTCAATTGATGATTTTGCTACCTCTTTAGCTGAGTGGCAAACGGCTTTATTTAATCATGATGTAGTGAAAGCACGTTTATGTATTACCGCTATACTTGTACAGCTATGCCAACAGCATTGTTCTGATGTTTTAATTGTACCTCCACCTAAATTGACAAAAATCATTCATGATTGGGTCATAGAAAATCCACAGCACCATTGGCAGTCTAGTGAGTTTGAAATGAGACTAGGTTTGAGCAGTGCCACACTTCGCCGCAAGCTTAGCCATGAAGACACAACCTTAAGAGAAACGATTACGCATGCACGGCTTACTTTTGCACTTGAGCTGTTGTATTCGAAAAAGTTACCTATGAAAACTATTGCAGCAAAATCTGGGTACCAGTCTGTTGCTATTTTTCGTGATCGCTTTGTAGAGCGTTATGGTATAGATCCTGCTGTGCTAGCTGCCGAATAAGTCAATTTGAGCGTTTCTTATCGCTTATTGAGCGATTTAAATAGATAAAAACCAATAGAGTTAAAGTATGAAAATACGAAGGACTCTATGATGAAATCATTAAAATCACTTACGATATTATTGCTACTGAGTGCCAGTACAGTTATACATGCAGAACAAACGCCAAGTGTACATCAAGTCGATGGTTACTTTTTACAACCAGTAGGCAACCTTAAGGTAACAGCATTGTTTGATGGGGAACTGGGACTGCCTCGTAGTGATTTACTAGGTATTTCAGCTGAAAAAGCCAATCGACTGTTTGCAGAAAACTTTGTTCCTGTAGATGAGCATAATCAGATTGTCACAGATTTCTCTGCCTATCTTGTTCAAACACCCACACAAAATATTTTAATTGATGCTGGCACTGCAAAATGTTTTGGTCCAACCTTGGGTCATGTACGTGAAAATTTAAAGAACGCAGGCGTACAGCCTGAACAAATAGATACCATCTTGATTACACATGCCCATCCTGATCATTTATGCGGTATTACACTCGATGGCAAAATGGCTTATCCAAATGCGAAGGTTTATCTAGCTAAAGAAGATGTCGATTTTTGGACATCATCTGCAAATGAAGCAAAAGCTAATGATTTTTTTAAGCCAATATTTAAAATGACGAGAGATGCCTTACAGCCATACCAAAAGGCAGGGCAACTCGTCGCTTTTACCAAAACCTCTTTTAACGTACCGAATGTTCAACTCATCGTTACTCATGGTCATACTGAAGGTCATTCTTCATATTTGGTAGATGGACAAAACGGTCAAAAGTTTTTAGGTCTTGGCGATGTTGTACACTATGGTGCAGTACAATTTCCTTATCCTGAAGCAAGCTACAAACCTGATACTCACTCGAATCAGGCTATAGCTGTTCGTAAAAGTATTTTTGAACAAGCCTATAAAAACCAATGGTGGGTGGGAGCTGCGCATGTTGCTTTTCCTGGTATTGGGCATATTAGTAAAAATTCAAAAGGATATCAGTGGATTCCTGCTCAATATCGGCCTACAAAATGATATTTCAAACCTATTATTAAAAGAATAATGGGTTTACAACAAGACAAGTATGTTGAAGCTAAATATTATTTATTTTGGCTAATAAACTAAGTTTTGTTTTTAAGATTAGATGAAAAGTGCTCTAAAGAGAGCACTTTTGTGTTGTCTATATTTTGGTCGAACTGTTGAGTTTTAAGAAATACATTTAAAACTAGAATTCTCTAATTTTAACTTATTAATTCTAATGAAATTTTTATTGTAAAAAAATGCTATTTTCAGATTGCTAAACTCCCAGTTAACGAGCAGTTTGTGCTATACTATACAGCTATATTTTTTTCGATTTTAGTTCAGTTTTCAGAACTAAATTTTTTGCAAGATCAAGACATATTAGCAGATGGAAATTTCTATCTGTAAGAAGGAGTATGCATGAGCGTATCGGAAATCCGACCGATTGCCATTGAGGATGAACTCAAGCATTCATATTTAGATTACGCAATGAGTGTAATCGTATCTCGTGCATTGCCGGATGTGAGAGACGGTCTGAAACCTGTTCACCGTCGTGTGCTATTTGCCATGCACGAATTGGGCAATGACTATAACAAAGCCTACAAGAAATCTGCACGTGTTGTTGGGGACGTAATCGGTAAATATCACCCTCATGGTGACTCAGCTGTTTATGAAACTATTGTACGTATGGCTCAGGATTTTAGCTTACGTTATTTATTGGTAGATGGTCAGGGTAACTTCGGTTCAATCGATGGTGATAGCGCGGCTGCAATGCGTTATACCGAAGTCCGTATGACTAAGTTAGCGCACGAGCTTCTTGCAGATCTAGAAAAAGACACAGTTGACTGGGAAGATAACTACGACGGATCTGAGCGTATTCCTCAGGTGCTTCCAACACGTGTTCCTAACTTGTTAATTAATGGCGCTGCTGGTATTGCCGTAGGTATGGCAACCAACATGGCACCGCATAACATGACAGAAGTTGTGAATGCATGCTTAGCCTATGCTGACAATCCGAATATCTCGATTGAAGGATTGATGGAATACATTACTGGTCCTGATTTTCCTACTGGCGGTATTATTTACGGTAAATCAGGCATTGTTGATGCTTACCGTACAGGTAAAGGCCGACTACATATTCGTGGTAAGTACCATTTCGAAGAAGATGAAAAGACAGGCCGTACAACCATTGTCTTTACTGAAATTCCATATCAAGTCAACAAGGCAAGAGTTATTGAACGTATTGCCGAGTTAGTTAAAGAGAAAAAACTTGAAGGTATTTCAGAGCTTCGTGATGAGTCTGACAAAGACGGTATGCGTATTGCGATTGACTTGAAACGTGGTGAAAACGCAGAAGTCGTTGTAAATAACTTATTCTTAAATACACAGCTTGAAAACTCATTCAGCATCAACATGGTTTGTCTTGATAACGGACAACCAAAATTGATGAATCTGAAAGATATTATTGCGGCATTTATTCGTCACCGCCAAGAAGTAGTGACACGCCGTACCATGTTCGAATTACGTAAAGCACGTGAACGTGGTCATATCTTAGAAGGCTTAACTGTTGCTTTAGCCAATATTGATGAAATTATTGAAACCATCAAAACTTCTGCTAACCCAGCTGAAGCGCGCGAGCGTTTACTAGCTGGTGAGTGGGCTGGTGGTGGCGTTATTTCTTTACTTGAAAAAGCTGGCGCTATTTCTGTTCGCCCAGATGAAATCGAAGGTGAAAATCCAGATCGTCCATTTGGTCTAACTGAATCAATTTACCGTTTATCACCAACGCAAGTGGGTGCAATTTTAGAATTGCGTTTACATCGTTTAACGGGTCTTGAGCAAGACAAATTACATGCAGAATATACTGAAATTTTAGGTCAAATTGCTGAACTTACGGCAATTCTTAATGATTTCAATTTATTGATGGCTGTAATTCGTGAAGAATTAGCGCAAGTACTACAACAGTATGGTGATGGTCGTCGTACAGAAATTATTGAATCACGTATTGATTTTAGCCGTGAAGATTTAATTCCTGAAGAACAAGTTGTATTAACGGTTTCACAAACAGGTTATGCAAAAACTCAACCACTTTCAGACTATCAGGCTCAGCGCCGTGGTGGACGTGGTAAGTCTGCAACCTCAATGAAAGATGATGACTTTATTCAACATCTGATTGTGGCTTCAAACCATGCGACTGTACTCTGCTTTACTAACGTAGGTAAAGTGTATCGTCTTCGCGTATTTGAAGTACCTCAAGCATCACGTGGTGCTAAAGGCCGCCCGATTGTAAACTTGTTACCTTTAGAGGCGAATGAAACAGTTACAGCTATCTTGCCGTTAACTGAGTTCCCAGAAAACCATTATGTATTTATGGCGACAGCTTCAGGTACGGTTAAACGTGTTGATTTGGAGCAGTTTGCTAACATTCGTTCAAATGGCTTACGTGCAATTGAACTGAATGAAGAAGATACCTTGATTGGTGTTGCGATTACTGATGGTAATCAGCAAATCATGTTGTTCTCGAATGAAGGTAAGGCAATTCGTTTTGCAGAAACTGACGTGCGTTCAATGGGTCGTACTGCTAAAGGCGTCCGTGGTATGCGTGTTAGCTTTGCAAGCAGTACTTTAAGTGAAGAAGATGCCGAAGTTGAAAATGATGAATCTGATGACAATGAAGATTCAGCAGATTTAAATGTAGTAAGTCGCATCGTATCGCTTGTTGTTGTTCCTGAAACGGGTGAAGTGCTGTGTGCGAGTGCTAATGGTTATGGTAAACGTACTCCTGTAAATGACTTCCCAACCAAAAAACGTGGTGGTAAGGGCGTTATTGCGATTAAGACAAGTGAACGTAATGGTGAGCTTGTAGGTGCAGTATCTATTGATGAAAGCAAAGAACTGTTGCTTATTTCTGATGGCGGTACATTAGTTCGTACGCGTGCTGCTGAAGTTGCAATGACTGGTCGTAATGCACAAGGTGTTCGTCTGATTCGTTTAAGCGAAGAAGAAACTTTAGTGGGTGTTGTGTCTATTGAAGCTGTTGAAGATGAAGAAGAGTTTCTCGAAGGAGAAGTTGATACTTCAGAACTAGATGGCGAAGATGCAGTTTCTACGAATGACGATGTGTCAGAAGAGTAAGTCTTAATTAAATAAAAAAGGAAGCGTAAGCTTCCTTTTTTATTGGGTTATTTATTTGTTTGAGTGGAAGATAAATACATCATAATTTCGATAATGGAGTGTTTTAACAGATGGATCTTTAGTTGCAAAATTATTAGGCTGACTTACGACAATCAAATCTTGCTTTTGCGTTAAAGCATCTTGAAGCTGTTGCTCACTCCATAAGTATTTTTTGCGTTGTGGTTCAAACAATAAACCATCTTTAATTTCTAAAGAAGCACTATCTGAATGTACTGTATCCCATTGATTCACAATATATACAGGTTGTTTTAGCTGTAAAAGGAAAGGCACATCATAGAAATAGTAATTGTAGAAAACTATTTTTATTGATGGTGTCATATATTCAGAAAAACTCGTTTGTCCCACATTATTTTTAGTATCTAAAATACGAACGGCAAATGGGACTGAACTACACAGAACAATTAAACTGATAAAAATATAGTTCAAATAGTTTAATTTCTGCTTTTTATATAACCAGACTAAAGCCAGTGGAAGCATAACCAATAGCGTGCCAATGATATAAATAAATACCGCTTGGTTTTGGAAAAAAGGTTGATGTGCATGCATGAAATGCGGTGTAGCAGCAATACCTATTCCGACAAGCATAATAAATATAGGTAAACCCCAAACCTGTAATTTGGTTTTATATTCACTTTCAAGTACTTGGTTAATAACAAGAGCCAAGAAAACAGCGAGTGGAGGTACAGCTGGTAAAATATAGCCAGCTAGTTTAGATGGAGGAATAGAGAAGAAAATTGTGACAGAAATAAACCACCATACAAGCAGGGCAAGTAAAGCGGATTGCTTGTAATTTTGAAATACGGCTTTAATAAATCCAAATCTACTTGACAGAATCCATGGTAAAAAGCTGAACATTAAAATAATCAGATAGAAACACCACGGTTGTTTATTATTAAACTCTTTTGAGCTAAATCGACTAAATTGTTGGTCGATAAAGAAATAATGCAAAAATTGAGGGTATTTAAGCTGAACTGCATAGAGCCATGGACTAACCAGTAATATAAATAGCAAAATCGCCAAAGGGTTAAGCAATGAAGGGATTTTTTTCCATTGTTTGGTGTAAAGCAACCACGGTAAGAGAATCATACCGGGAATTAACACACCAATCAGGCCTTTACTTAAGAACGCAGCCGCACCTGCAAAATATCCTAAAAATAAAATAGATTTACGCGCTGAAATTGTGAAATCAACAAAACATAAAACACTGACGGTAATCCATGAAGCAAGCAGTAGGTCATGGTTAATATATTCACTACTACCAAAAAACAGTAAATTTGTGCCTAAAATAATGGCAGTAAGTTGGGCTACACGTTCTGAAATGTGCTTTCTAACGAATAAAAATAGGCTGACTAGCATGAGTGTAGCTGCTAGTACGGGAACTAATCTCAATACCCAAATATGCATACCGAAAAGTTCCATAAATATAGAACTTAACCAGTGTAATAGAGGAGGCTTATGCATAAATGGCAAGCTATTGATACGGGGAATCAACCAATCTCCCGACTCAAACATAGATCGACTAATATCTCCGTAGCGTCCTTCATCTGGCACAGAGAGGGGTCTTATCCAAGACAAAACAAACAACCAAATCGGTAAAAATATTAATAAGAATTTGGAACTACGAAGCCATTGCTGCATACATAATCCTTAATGTTGAAATGCAAAAAAACGGTTAAGCAAGAAAGTCACAATTGAAGTCAGGACAATAGCTACACAAACCAATGTTGAAACAGGGGCGCTGAAGTAAAGATTAGAAAGTAAGAGAAAACTCTCATTAAATAAAAAACCTAATCCAGCGACTAAGGTAAATTTGGGTAGTGTGTGTCGATGAGAAATATGCTGGGCTTTAAAAGTAAAAATACGATGCCCGAAATAGCTTACCCAATAGGCAAGTAGAAAGGCGACTAAGTTGGCATATTGCAATGCAATGTTTCGTTTAAACAAGAGCATGACAATACTGTAGTGCGTAAGTGCCGCCGCGGCCCCAGTCGTGGTAAACCGCGCGAGCTGAAAAATATGTGCAAACATTAGAAACTAGAGAACGTATTTTCGGAGTGAGTGATTGGGTGTTCTTGCTTAATACGAGAATGTTCGGTTGAAACAATATATTTAGGTCGATTTTTAACTTCTGCATAAATTCGGCCAATGTATTCACCTAAAATTCCAATGAATAACAATTGAATGCCACCTAATAGCGTCATACCTGCCGCAAGAGTTGCCCAACCTGGTACAGAAACTCCTTCAATTAAGGTTTTAATAATGATCCAGACACCGTAACTCATAGCGCCTAAAGCCAATAGGGCGCCTAGATAAATACAAATTCGTAAAGGTAAATCTGAAAACCCAGTTAAACCAGACATTGCCAGATTGAATAATGACTTTACGTTAAAACTAGAACGACCATGTTGACGATCTTGCTCAGAGAAATTGATCCCGATACTTTTAAAACCGACCCATGCATAAAGGCCTTTCATGTAGCGATTTTTTTCTGGTAGTTGTTTAATTGCTTCAACAACTTTTGCGTCAAGAAGTCTGAAATCACCAGCATTTTCGGGAATATCAATAGGTGAGCTTAAATTTAAAATACGATAGTAACCTTGGGTGAGAGTCCGTTTTAGCCATGATTCAGTAGTACGATTACGAATGCCATAAACCATGTCATAACCATTTTTCCAAAGGTTAATCATGGTCGGAATTGCTTCAAAAGGATGTTGAAAGTCAGCATCAATCAGTAGTGCAACTTCACCATTTACATGGTCTAAACCTGCGCTTAAAGCAGCTTCCTTACCAAAATTTCGTGATAATTCCAGTACAACTAAAGGATAATCTTCGATCATTGTTTGCAAGATCGGAATGGTATCGTCCTTACTGCCATCATCGACCACAATAATTTCATAGCTAAGATTTTGTTGCTTTAAGCTGTTTGCTAAAGCTGGAATGAATGTCTTTAAATTCTCTGCTTCGTTATAAGCGGGAACAACGCAGGATAAAAAAGGTTTTGTGCTCATTGCATTGCCCCTAGTCTGGTAAGTTGGATGCCATTTTTCTGGCAATCAAGAGGGAACTGATCAGAAGAAAAATATTGGTATTCTTGGATACGTGCATGCTGGATTGGGTCTTGCTCACTTGGTGTAGAAAGTGAGGGATGGCACATAATCAGCAAGTGATCTTTTGCTTGAGCAAGCCAATATTGATTCAGTTCGGCATAATCAGTTTGTTTAAAGTCGTAGATACCAGCGAAATATTCATTTTGGCTAAACTGGTAAGTTTGGCACGCCTTTGCTAAGGCATTTGAGCCAAGTGCAGAAAGCATATGCGTTTTAAAACGATAATGGGGTAGATAAATTGGATGTTGTAAATTACGTATCCAACCAGTGAAATTTTTCTCTTTTAAAAGCTGTAGCAAAATATCCCGTATAAACGGAAATTGATGAACATGTTGGTGTCCATCAATAAAATCGGGTTGTTTTCCCATGACTGAAACAAATGCATCCCATTGTTCTTCAATACACTGGGTAATTAATTCACGGTTAAGATTTGATGACCATGCGCGAAACATGAGTGCAGGTAATGAGAAAACCGTATTACCTGAAGTAAACGCATGAGTGAAATTTAAGTGTAAACCAATGTCAATTTGATTCGAAAAAGGTTTAAGTTTGGCAGCAGCAGTTTCCCAGAGTTCAGATTGGGTCATACATGAGGTCGCTTGAAGTGCTCCTCTTTCAATTAACTGAATAATTGCGTTAGATATCTCTGCATTCATTGCAAAGTCATCTGCGCAATAACATACCTTTGCCATATCAAATTCCGTCATAGAGCAGGGTAGCAGAGTTACCCTTTTAGGCTGCTGAAAAACTAAACAGTTTTACTATGGAGAAATTTTCTTAATTTCAACTTAAAGTTTTTTTAAGGTTTTATGACAATTGTTACTAATTAATAATTTGAATTTATTGGTTTTTTTATATTTTTATGGTCAATGGTTTTTAAGGAATGACTTTTAACTATCAGATTTTATAGTAAATAAAAATATAATTTATGCTCCAAGTTCAGAAAACTCTTCACTTGGAGGTTTTTAAACGTGAATATGCCCAGATTAAAAAAATAAGACCGATTGTCGCAAGAAAAATCAGTTTTGGTACAACTGTGGCTAAAGGAACACCCATCTGGTTAAGTTGCACAAACATTTGTACCCCATGTGTTGATGGTAAACACCACGCAAACCATTGTAACCATTCGGGCATTGCTTGATGTGGCCATGCAGCGCCAGTTAATAAGAATAAGGGTACAGAGCTAAACACAATAATATGTCCGGCACGTTCTGGCATATCTAAAAGTGAGCCAATCAACATGCCTAATCCAATCACACAACTAATAAAAATAGGAACAGCAACGAGTAAACCTATGAAGTTTCCACCGTGTGGATAGTCGTTGAACCACAACGTAAAACCAAAAAGATAAAAACTACTTAAACAACCAATGGTAAATATACTTGCGAAAATTCCAGCGAAGCGAACAGCTGTAATTTTTTGGTGTTGCTCACGGTAGCTTGCAATCAGCATCGCTAAACCTAACACAATGGTTTGATGGATAATTAAAGATGCAACAGCCGGAAAAATGTAACTTCCATAGCCTGAAAGGGGGTTAAATAAAGGGACTTGATGAATAGAAAGCGCGGGTTGGAAATGTGTGCGCTCTCCAAATTTTTCGACATATTCTTTTAAGGTTGCTTCGATGGATGTAGCTAAGCCTAAACCAATTTCTTTAGTTTTTAAAAAGTTGGTTGTACTTAAATATAAGCCAATTCCGCCAGCTTCTCCACGGCGTAAGCTTTGCGTTAGGTTGCTTGGTAAAAGTAAAATACCATCGGCTTTTTGTTCACGAACCATTTGTTCTGCTTGTAAGAAATTGCTTGTAACAGTAACAATATGAACATGCGGACTATTTGCACTTTGACCGATTAATTGAGAAGTTAAGAGACTTTGCTCTTCATCAACAATGACAATAGGAATTGATTCTGCCCGCTCAGCTTTATAGGCGGTCGGGTAAAAAAAACTATAAAGAATGACCGATAAAATCAGAGTCGTGAAAACTGAACTATTCCCTACAATATCTTTAAAAGTCTGCAAATATGCCTGAAAAAAATCTTTCATTAAATTGCTCCCCGAATTAATTTTTTAAGCAGCAAAGAACTTAAAAAGAAGTAAATAAGGCAGTAACCCAGAAGTATTAAAAATGGAGTGATTGAAATGAAAATTGGACTTCCAATGACCCATTGTTCAGTTTGCAGTTTGGCATAAGGGGTATAGGGAATAATAAGTGACCAAAACTTAGTGAAAATCGGTGCATTATTTAAAGGCAGGGTAACGCCTGCGAAACTCAAAGATGACCCACCATAAACGGCAATAAAGCCAAAAGTTTTGCTTAAATTTTTGGTTGCTAAAATAACTGTGCTGCTAATCAAAGCGTAGGCAAAATAAAGTAGGAACTGTGCGCATAGCAATAAACTAAGAGAACCCGCTACAAACCAGCCACGGATTTCGACTAGCCAAAACATCCATAACCATGTCCAGAAACAAAAAATAAGGCTATAGAGCAAATTTTTAGCCAATAAGCCTTGAATAAAACTTTCTCGGTTTACCCAAGTGGTTAATGTGCCACGTTTAAGTTCTTGTCCAATAGCAAAGGCAACACAGCTGCATAGCAACAAATGCAATACGGCTGGAACCATGAAGGGTTCTAAATAAAACTCATAGCTCATGCTTGGGTTATAAAGCGTTGAGATTTTGACATGAGCGGTAGGAACATCTAAATAGGGGATATTATTTGCTAGATAACTCTGGCCTGCGTAGTCTGCTAAAGCATTGAGGGTACTGATCAACATTGCGGAGGAAATCGTGTTCCCGACACTAAAAAAAGACTGGTTAAATGCAATGCTGATTTGAGCATCTTGCGCTTTCACAAAGCGTTTTTCAGCACCGTCTGGAATGAAAACATATCCCCATATTTGGGTTTCATTGAGTAGTTGTTCCGCTTCTGTGGAGCTCGCCGTAATTGTTTTAATATCTACCGTATGATTTAAAGAAAGATACTTTTCAATATTACGGCTGAGTTCACTTTGATCCTGATCAATAATCGCAATTGGTAAGTGTTCAGCTTTACCTGCGTAAAACATGCTGCTAAACATAAAAATGATAAAAGCGGGGATGAGTGTCACCATACACAAATCCCATTTGTTGCTTTTTAGATAGTTTAGTTCACGTAATATACTGGTAAACATGCTTTATTTTTCTTCTTTAATTTTAAATAGAACACTCATCCCAACTTTTAAATCTTGCAATGGACGCTCAGGCACAAGATGCAATTTAAAGCTGCGAATATCATAGCCTCCAGTTTGGCGAGTCGTTTTTATAGTGGCAAATTCACCTTCAGCATCTATATTCTTAATTTTAAAATTCACATTCTGATTAAGTGCTGGAATGAATCCTTCAAGGGTTTTATTTTTATAAACAGAGGCATATTGATTTTCACCCACGTTTAAACTTACCCATAAATCATCATCTTCTAAAATGCTGACAACAGGTACACCCATAGCAACTAATTCAGAAGGTTTACCGTAAGTTTTTGAAACCGTACCTGAAATAGGAGAGAGTAAACGTGTTTCTTCCTCTAGTGCTTTTGCTTCACCTACAGCTGCTTTTGCAATTTCAACCTGTGCATCTGCTGTAGATTTTTGTTGGCTCGTACTGCCACGTTTTGCACGAGCATATTGTTGATAAGAGGCTTCACTTAATTCTTGAGCAGAAGTTTGTGCTGCAAGCATTTCATCTCGTCTTTGACGTGAAATGACACCTTGTCTATATAAATTTTCACCACGTTGGTAAGTGGTTTTTGCAAGATTTGCTTGTGCTTTCGTGCTTTGCCAGTTGGCATAAAGTGTATCGATATTCTCTTGTTGAGAACCACGATCTACCGTAGATTGAAATGCTAAAGCAGATTGTAAGGTAGCCAAAGCCTGTTGTTTTTTAGCTTCTATTTCCGGGCTAACCAAACGAACAAGTGGCTGGCCTTTGGAAATTTTCTGGCCTTCTTGTACATAAATTTCTTCAATACGACTCGGAACTTTTGTGCTTACGTGAATTGTTTCGGCTTCAACTCGGCCTTGTAGTTCAATAGGCTTTGGTTGATAACTTTTCCATAAACCAAAAATAATTAAACCCAATAGGGCAATAATGATTACACCAATAATCAGTTTAATTTTTGAATTTTTAGGTGGTTTGGAGTCACTTTTATTTGTGCTTGATTCTTGATGATCACTCGCTTGATCATCTTTTTGAACTTGGTTGGTTTCTGCTGTATCCGCAACAGGAGCATCTTGTTCTGAATGAGCTGAGTCTTGATTCATTTTATACTCCCCTTAACGAATATAGTCGGTATGTGGTTGATTAACGTATGCTTTAAACTGGTCAATTGAGCCGTGACTTTGTAGTAAAGTCGCGAGTGACATGACATATTTATAAGCATTTAAAGCCATTTCAGTTTTTAACGCGCTTAATGCATTTTGTGCATCAATTACTTGGGTTGCTGTACCCATTCCTTCACGGAAAGAAAGCTCTTGGATACGTAGGTTTTCTTGAGCGGCATTTACGTTTCTTTGTAAGAGCTGATGACTTTGTTGAGCAGAGTTAAGTTCGTTATATGACTTATTCAAAAGAGCTTCAATCTCTTGTTTAGTTCGTTCAGTCATGAGTTCAGAGGCATAGCGCTTCAATTCAGCAGCGTGAATATTCTTATTTTTATCAACACCTGAAAATAGGTTGTATTTTGCCATTACACCGACAATCCAGTTTTCATTTTTATCGAGAGCATATTCACCAAAGGCAAAAAGACTTGGTTTTTTTGCAGCTTCCTGAGCTTGAATATTTACATTAGCCAGTTGAGTATCCATCTGCATTTTTTGTACAAGGCTAGATTTTTGTGAATAACTGCTTAAAAGAGATTCTAGAGACTGGCTTGGGGTGTTATTTACAAATAGTGGCGTACTTAAATCTATATTATTTTGTTGATGTAAAAGATTATTAAGACTGAAGCGACTGGCATTTAAGTTGGCTTGAGTATTTTGTAAAGTACGTTCTGCATTATTACGAGCGACTTCAAACTGCATGCGTTGCCCTTTACTAATAAATCCTTGTTGTTCGAGCTTTAGGGCATTGCTGTAATGTTTCTGCATCGCGTTAAAGTTAAATAAGCTACTTGCGACCAGCTGCTGCTGTAATTGCACATTAAAGTAACTTTGTACTACTTCAAACCGCTGTATATCTTGTTGTTGCTGGCTTGAAAGCTCCGAACGCTGTGCTTGAATATTTGCTAGTTTTTTTGCACTGCTGGTTAAACCACCTGTATAGAGTGGCATAACGACTGAAATAGAAGGGCGTACAACCTGATCTTCAATGGTCAGATTCGCATAATCTGGAAATCGGTTAATACCATCATGGATGGTTTGATTGGCGCCTTCTTGAACTTGTCCCAGCACATCCGATGGAATGACATTGTTCCACTGTGAAAGTTTGTCATTCAGCCCTTGGCTTAAATCATTCTCAAGTTTTTGTTTAAAAGAGCCAAGAGGTACATCTGTTTCACTATGAAAAGCATAGGCTCTCACATTTAAATCAACTCGAGGTAATCCGAGGCCCTTTACTGCTTCAGCTTCTAATTGAGATGCTTGCTGTAATGCTTGGTTGGCTTGAGTACTGTATGAACTTTTTAAAGCTTGTTGTTCTGCTTCAGCATAACTTAAGCTTCCGGCATATAAATGATTAGTGAAAAAAAAGCCTAAAGCCAAAGCAAGATGTTTTGGTTTAAATGAAAAGGGAAAAATAGACTGTCTATATCGATGTGCTGGCATTTTAAATAACAATTTCTGGCATCCCTTATAGTTTAAATTTCTTGTTATTAAATTCAATTATCATATTGTTTATTATACATTTGTATAAAAACATTTTGATTTTAGCTCCTTTAATTATTGAATTTACTAAGCCAATATTTTTTCTAATATCTATCAAGGTATGTGAAATGATAATCACAAGTCAAGTTGATCTTTTTGCTTAAAATCTTTTTAAATTTTGAAGGCGATAATTAAAACTATGGAAATAACAACAATAATTGAAAAAATAAACTTAAATACAGTCCAGCATTGAAATATTTACTTGAGAAGCTGCTGCAAGCTTAAGCAATCTGTGGTTAAATGCCATTTTTATTGTGTTTGACTTTATACAAGGGAAAAATCATGCGCGCGTACAATTTCTGTGCTGGTCCTGCTGCATTACCTACTGCCGTTTTAGAAAAAGCTCAACAAGAATTGTTGGATTGGCAAGGTAAAGGTCTATCCATCATGGAAATGAGTCACCGTAGTGCTGACTATGTTGCTGTGGCTGAAAAAGCCGAAGCAGATTTACGCAAGTTAATGAATATTCCAGAAAATTATAAAGTACTGTTTTTACAAGGCGGTGCGTCATTACAATTTTCTGCGATTCCTTTAAACCTTTTAGGTAAGAACAGTAAAGCTGATTATATTGACACAGGCATCTGGTCTGAAAAAGCATTAAAAGAAGCAAAACGTTATGGCGACATTAATGTTGTAAATGCTGGTATTAAAGTAGATGGCAAGTTCGCAATTTCTGAGCAAAGCGAATGGAATTTATCTGACGATGCAGCCTATGTACATTATGCGGATAATGAAACGATTGGTGGCTTACAGTTCGCAGGAATTCCTGATGTAAAAGCTCCACTCGTTTGTGACTATTCATCAAGTATTTTATCTGCTCCATTAGATGTGACCAAGTTTGGTTTGATTTATGCTGGCGCACAAAAAAATATTGGTCCTGCTGGTTTAACAATTGTCATTATTCGTGATGACTTACTTGATCAAGCTAAACCAGAAATTCCAAGCATTTTAAAATATGGTGACCAAGCGAAAAATGGTTCTATGGTAAATACTCCATCGACTTACGCTTGGTACTTGTCTGGTTTGGTATTTGAATGGTTGTTAGAGCAGGGTGGGGTAGATGCTATCCATAAAGTTAACCTTGAAAAAGCTCAGTTGTTATATGGTTATATCGACTCAAGTGATTTCTACAATAACCCGATTGCAATTCCGAACCGTTCAATTATGAATGTACCGTTTACCTTGGCAGATGAAGCTTTAGACAAGCAATTCTTAAAAGAAGCGGAAGCAAACCATTTGTTGAATTTAGCTGGACACCGCTCTGTAGGTGGTATGCGTGCAAGTATTTATAATGCTGTACCATTAGAAGGCGTACAGGCTTTAATTAGCTTTATGGATGATTTTGCAAAACGTAATGGTTAAGCAAATCAAATAAATAAAGCCCTCAAATGAGGGCTTTATTTTTGAATAAATTTTATAAACTAAAAAGGTACTAAACCAAGTTGGTGCATGAATATGGCAGCTAAAAACATACCCAATACAAAAAAGCAAAACGCACCAGTATCGACCTTTACGCGCAGGCTACTAGATTGAATGAGGCTGGTAGTTTGTTCGGGTATAATCTTCATTCAATAACCTAATTATTAAAATATTAGTGAAATTCAATTAGTTTCACCCTTTTTAGCACAAATAGTCGCCTGAATCCAGATATTACCGCGAATATATTCGCCAATATTAAAGTTTTTATACAAATCGTTTTTGGTCGCAATGCGCACTAATATGGCAGGAAGATCATCTTCTAAAACCAAAGTGACATCATAAAGGGTATATTCTGCCCCCATAAACGTCATAGAAGTTTTACCAACAATATTACCTTGGAACCATGCTTCATCTTCTTGACCAAGATTTTCGCCATATAAATAAGCAACCATTTTAGAAAAATCAACAGTTACAGGTTCTTGATCTTCTGGGGTTTTTGGCTGCCATTCATTAATGAGTTCCTGTAAGTTTTCAGGAGCAATACCATTATGTTCAGTCAAAATTGCATTTAATGCACGGTGATGTTTAATTGAAGCTGGGTCATCAACAACAATTTTTTCGCCTGCTGGAACTGGTTCTAATTCATAAGCCCATGCATTAAATTGAACTTGATAGTTTTGATTTTTGTCATATTGACAAGCGTTAACGCTAAATAAATTATCAAATGCATAAACAGTTGTATTTTTATTTAGTCTTAAACTTAACACGGCTTGCGTTGCAGAGTCACAAGTAATGATACGTTCAATTTTTGCATTATATTGATATGGACTTTCAAAACTTGGAAACGCTGTTTTGAGTGCTCGAGGCTTTTGGTTTTCAACAGCAATAATCTGGTTGATTGTAACTTTTTGGTTTTGTGGGCCTTGGATCAACCAAAAAGATTGATCCATATCTTCTTCATGTTCGCATAAGCCCATCGGCATTACAGGTGCATCAAGTGCTAGTCCTAACCATTTTGGTACATCTGTTTCAGGATGGGACGTCAATAGATTCCAATGTTCGCCATGACTACCAAAATTTTGGTCATTTACTTTAATTACTTCTGGACTGTTTTGATTTTTCATAAGCACGATGCTGTTGGGTTCACATTACTTGTTATATTAAATCGAGGGTGTTTACTATTTTTCAAGTCATCATGTGTAAATTCTCTTGTAAAAGCACATATTTAGTCATTTAAAGAGAAATGTGGCTTCTATTTATAAATTAAAAGTAAGCTTCATCTATAAAAACTTTAATGTTGAAATTAAAAATAAGTTTAATGTTTATTTCTACTCACCTTCGAAAAGCATCTGTTAGACTTAGATTTTTAGTGGAAATAGAGAATAACGTGCTGCCATTTAAGCTATGGGTAGACGCAGACGCCTTACCAAAAATTTTACGTGAAGTAATTTTGCGTGCATCAGATCGTTATCAATTAGAAGTTATTTTTGTTGCCAATCAGAATGTTGGGATTACACCTTCTGTTCGTATTAAGTCAATACAGGTTTTAAGTGGTGCTGATCAGGCCGATAAAGAAATAGTTGATCGTATGACTGAAAATGACATTGTCATTACGCAAGATATTCCACTGGCAGCTCAAGTGATCGAGAAAGGAGGTGTTGCTATTCATCCACGTGGTGAAGTCTATACAACGGCGAATGTTAAAGCACGTTTACATCTGCGTGATTTTATGGATACGCTTCGTGGTGCGGGTGTGCAAACTGGTGGACCACCGCCTATTTCTGAGCGAGATAAGCGTGAATTTTCAAGTTCATTAGATCAAACAATTTTAAAGCAAAAACGTAAAACAGCTAAGTGAGCATCACATGCCATCGCAAACCAATTTGGCTTTAACTTATGCCTTGTTAGTGTTCATTTGGGCAACCACTCCATTAGCCATTGTTTGGAGTGTGTCTGATTTACATCTGATGTGGGCATTGTTGTTACGCTTTTTTATTGCATTGCCTTTGGCAGTAATCATATTACTGATTTTAAGAACACCTTTTCCGACTCATCGACAAGCAGTTCATAGCTACATTGCCGGATCTTTTAGCTTAATTGGCTCCCAAATTTTTACTTATGCCGCAACCCAATATTTAAGTTCCGGCATGATTGCACTTATGTTTGGCTTAGCACCTATTATGGCAGGGCTTATTGGTCGGTTTGCATTTGGTCAGCAACTTTATAAGTTGCAATGGCTGGGTATGGCAATTGCTGTCAGTGGGTTAGCCATTATTTGTCTGAGCGGTGCAAATCAGCACGTGCATCCGTTTGGTATTGTCCTTATGCTGATTAGTGTGTTTGTTTATTCTTTTTCAATTTTCTGGGTTAAGAAAGTTAATGCGCAGATCCAGCCGATGGCTCAGGCAACAGGTTCTATTTTAGTGTCTTCTATTTTTGCTAGTTGTTTTATTCCATTTATTTGGCAATATGCACCGACACATTTGCCAGAAGCTAAATCTTTATTTGCCCTAATTTATACGGTACTCATGGCTTCATTAGTCGCCATGTTTTGTTATTTCAAACTTATACAAAATATTCAGCCAACGACTTTATCTTTAACGACAGTAATTACACCAATGTTAGCGATGATGATTGGAGCTGCTTTAAATCATGAACAACTTTCGATTATGGTTTTTGTAGGAGCTTTAATCATCTTGTCTGGACTCTTTTTATATTTTTATAAAGATATTCAGGCAAACCGGAACTTTGCTCAACATATGAAGTCTAAATAGGAGAAGATTGGGGTAATTTGTTGAGCTTATTCATTAAATTGTTCTAATTCGTAGCGAAATGCATGATCAAATTGATCTCCTAACTTAAGTAGTAGAAAATAGCGCAGCAATATAATATTAGGATTGTTAAGGGAAGATCAGAACTTACTGATTTTTAAACCTTAATACAGCATCTAACGATATGGCCAAATAGTAAATGTGAATGTAATTTGACATTGGCATCTGCTATTTCCCATCAATCACCTTGGATTTAGAAGGTATGTTTAAACCAATCTCACTGTATATAGGGTTGAGATATACTCGCGCAAGACGCAGTAATCATTTTATTTCTTTTATTGCATTGGTTTCGATGGTCGGTTTGACACTAGGTGTCGCAGTGCTGATTACGGTACTTTCTGTAATGAACGGTTTCGATCGCGAATTGAAAAACCGTGTTTTGGGAATGGTGCCGCAAGCGACAGTTTCATCTACACAAATCCTTACGGATTGGCCTGAACTGGTAAAGCGAGTTGAACATCATCCACATGTAACTGGGGTTGCACCTTTTACCCAATTGCAAGGTATGTTAACCGCGCAAGGGCAAGTCGCTGGTATTATGGTGACGGGTATTGACCCAAAATATGAAAAGAATGTTTCTATTATTCAAAATCATATTGTTGCTGGGAGTCTAGATTCACTTAAAAAGGGTGAGTTTGGTATTGTGCTTGGTAAAGATATGGCTGACTCATTAGGCTTACGTCTAAATGACAGCGTGACATTGGTTTTACCTGAAGCAACACCATCTCCAGCCGGTGTTGTTCCTCGTTTCAAGCGTTTTAAAGTGGTGGGTATTTTTAGTGTAGGTGCTGAAGTCGACTCTATGGTGGGTTATATCGCCCTATATGATGCTTCAACCTTATTACGCCTACCTGATGGTGCTCAAGGTGTTCGTTTAAAACTAGATGATATTTTTGCTGCGCCACAAGTTGCCGATGACTTGGTAAAAAGTTTACCAAGCAATTTCTATGCAACGAACTGGACCTATACGCATGGCAATCTTTTTAATGCCATTCAAATGGAAAAAACACTAGTTGGTTTATTGCTTGTACTTATCATTGTGGTTGCAGCATTTAATATTGTTTCGTCGTTAGTCATGGTTGTGACTGATAAAAAATCAGATATTGCCATTTTACGTACATTAGGCGCTTCGCCATCAATGATTACTAAAATCTTTATGGTGCAAGGCACCGTGATTGGTGTGATTGGAACAGTTGCTGGTACAGTTTTAGGTGTAATTTTAGCTTTAACCATTAGCGATATCATTTCATGGTTTAACAATGTGTTGGGCTTAAATCTATTCGATGCTTATTTCGTGCATTACCTTCCTTCTTATTTAAGATGGCAAGATGTGACGATTATCGTGATTGTTTCTTTACTTTTAAGCTTCTTGGCGACTATCTATCCGGCGCTTCGTGCTGCCAAAGTTCAACCTGCCGAGGCACTGCGCTATGAGTAAAATTGTTTTAGAAGCAAAAGAAATATATAAACATTTTGATGATGGTAAATCTAAGGTTGAAGTCATTAAAGGTCTTTCTTTACAAGTTGAAGCAGGGCAGTTTGTTTCGATTGTGGGTGCAAGTGGTTCAGGTAAAAGTACTTTGCTTCATGCATTAGGTGGTCTAGAACAACCAACACAAGGACAAGTATTCTTAAATGGTCAGCGTTTTGATAATTTAGGTGAAGCCGAACGTGGTTTTCAACGTAACAAATACCTTGGTTTTGTTTATCAATTCCACCACTTATTACCTGAGTTTTCTGCGCTTGAAAATGTGGCAATGCCTTTAATGCTTCGAGCAGACAGTCAATATAAATCGGTAAAGGCACAAGCTGAATATTTACTAGATCGAGTGGGATTATCTCACCGTATGGATCATAAACCAGGTGAACTGTCAGGTGGTGAGCGCCAACGTGTGGCATTGGCGCGTGCTTTAGTCACTAAACCTGCCGTAGTTTTAGCAGATGAGCCAACGGGTAATTTGGACCGTAAAACAGCTGTTGGTATTTTCGAATTACTGACTGATCTTAAGAAAGAGCTCAATATGGCTATGCTTATTGTGACTCATGATGAGCAGTTAGCTCAGGCAGCAGATTCAATCTTGCATATGGAAGATGGTCTGTGGGTAAGCGGTTCTTAAAAAATTGTCATTAAATCACATTGTTAAAGCCCACTCAGTTGGGCTTTAATTTTGCCCCTAAAAAGATAACGATATGATTTTAAATGTTAAAGCTTATTTTAATGGGGTGGGTTGTAGGTATTGCATTTATGGGAATAGATCTTCCTCTCATAACGCAATATGGTTGGATTGGTAAAGTTTTGCTCTTTATCTGCTTAATTTTTTATATTTTTAAGCGGCATCTTGTTGTTAATCGTCCCATATTAAAAGGAGTTTATTATTTAATCTGTGGTCTAAGCCTTTTTATTATAGGCCATCAGTATGCTCAGTATGCCTTAAATGAAAGACTACAACTACGGGAGATGCAACCTGAGTCTTTAGAGATTGTTGTCTATATAGACCGAATAAGTGAAGAAAAAGATAATAAGACACAGCAACTCGCTCAAGTTCTAGGGCGGTCATCTCATGCGGTGAATTGGTTGCTATATTTAAAAAATGAAAATGAGAGTGCATTAATAGAGGGGCCAAAATTACAATTAGGTCATTACTATCGAATTTCGGGTAAAACCAGACCAGCTCATAGTTATGCAGTATCAGGTGCTTTTGATCAAGAACAATGGTTCATTCAACGAAACATAATGTCAGGTTTCAGTGTTCAGCATATTGAGCCTTTAAACTCTAATGAAATTTATCGGTTGGGTTATCAAAATCACTTAAAACAGCAACAAAATTTTTTGACTAGACAACAATTAAATATAGAAAAACTCCGTCTAAAATTTAGATTAATGCTAAAAAAATCTTCATTTCAGAATAAAGGATTGTTATTAGCGCTTTTAACAGGGGATGAAAGTCTTTTAAATGAAGACATTAAAAATCAATTTAAACAGTTAGGAATCTCTCATTTGTTGGCCATTTCAGGGCCTCATGTCCTCATTTTTGCAATCTTGTTAGCTTGGGGATTACATCAATTAGTACGACGTTATTATCCCCAGCTTTATTTGTGGCAACCCAAGCAAATTTTAGCAATGATTCCGTTATGTTTTGGAGTTTTGATTTATACAGCTTTTGTCGGCTTTGAAATTCCAGCCTTAAGAACTTTACTCTCAGTATTTTTATTTGCCTTTTTATTGTTGGTCAAACTGCCAGTTAAGCCATTTTCGTTATTGGTTTATAGCGCAAGCCTACTTTTACTTTTTGATCCATTTAGTGTTTTATCAGCAGGTTTTTGGCTCTCTTATGGTTCTTGCTTTATTTTATTACGCATTTATCAAACCATAGTACAGGCACCAAATCTTGCCTCATTGAGTTTGCTATCTAGAATAATTCTTTTAGCTAAAACCCTAATTGAATCTCAGGGCAAAATATTTATTGCTCTATGTCCTCTAATGCTGATTTTCTTCCAACAGATTTCATGGGTAGCACCTCTTACAAATATTATTGCTGTTCCTCTGTTAGGAGGAGTTATTGTTCCTTTAAATATTTTCGCTGCTTGTGTGTGGCTTATTTTTAATTCAGTTGGAAATGCACTCTTTCAGATTAATGATATTTTGCTCAGTATGGTGCTGACATGTTTTAATCTTTTAGAGAAATTATCTCTACCGTTGCAAGGTTTTAGTCTGACACCACTGGCTTTGATAGGTTTAAGCTGTGCCATTATTATTTTATTTTTACCGCGTGGTGTTTTACCAAAATCATGGAGTCTTATATGTTGTTTACCCTTAGTCATTCCGAATAAAACCTCACAGCAAATTCAATTAAATATTATAGACGTAGGCCAAGGACAAGCGATTTTTCTACAACATCCAGAGCAGACATGGTTAATTGATACGGGTGGTTCTTATGATGAAAAGGCTTTCAGCATTGGTCAAAATGTAGTAATTCCATATTTACGTCAGAAAGGTATTAAGCAACTAGATCATGTAGTGTTATCTCATCTTGACCAAGATCATAGTGGGGCATTTCCTTCTATCGCTCAAGCATTTCCTATCAAACAAGTCATATCAAATCAGCTATGGGCAGAGCAGGTGAAAGAACCATTTACCTATTGTCATCAAGGTCAAAAATGGCAATATCCACAGTTAGATATTGAGATACTTTGGCCTAAAGAAAATGATTTAAATTTAGTTCCTACTAACCAAAATGAATATTCTTGTGTTGTTTATATTCATTTAAAACAAGTAAGGGGTTATCAAAATTATTTAATTATGGGGGATGCGGGATGGGAAGCAGAATATCAATTGATAAAAGAATATCCTGATTTAAAAGTAGATGTTTTGGTCTTAGGTCATCATGGTAGTAAGCATAGTTCAGCCTATGACTTCTTGGCGACGTTAAATCCCAAGCTTGTTATTGCGTCTGCCGGCTTTAATAACCGATATGGTCATCCAAGCAAAGAAGTTTTAGCGAGAATACAAGAACTTAATATTCCATTTAAAAGTACAGTTGAGCAAGGAACATTAAGTTTTGTATCTGAGAATCATCAAATGATTTTATACACTCGACGTTTCGAGCGTACTTGGCTTCACAGAAATTTGTGAAGCTTCTGCTTTAAGTTTATCTACAATTTGAAGAGCTTCAGCTGGATCAATATTATAAATATTATCTAAAGCAGGGTTTGCTTTAAAACGTTTATAGCTCCAGTGGTAATGTTCTGGATAACGATGGATGAGTTGTTCAATAGCCTGATGAATGACATAAGTTCCATCATCGGCACTACCTTCGTAGATTTTCTCATCCATAGGTTCAACGTGCATCGTAAAACCGTCATTTTCATTACGAATCGCGTAAAGGAATAAAGCTTTTGCTTTAGTTTTTTGAATAAGCTTGGTACTTAAATTACTTGAGGCAAGGGGAACACCAAAATAATTGATCATACTGCCGCCGACGTTAGGCGTATGGTCAGGTAAAATTACGGTAGTTTCACCTTGTTTTAAGGCTTTAAAAATTTGTCTTACACCAGTTTCGTCAGTAGGAACCAAGTGAGCTTGTTCACGACTACGTGCTTCTCGAACAAAACGGTCTGCATCTTCATTTTTTACTGGCTTGTATAAAATTGTCATTGAAGTGAATTGTGAACACCAAGCATTCAATACTTCCCATGTACCAAAATGTGGAACAATCAAAACCACACCTTTTTTTGCTGCAAGTGCTTCGTGAAAGTAATGTTCACCTTCAATATGGTGAATACGTGAAATATTCTTACTATTTGATGAGCCCCAAATACTTAAAAATTCAAAGTATGAGGTGACTTCATTACGAATAGCTTGTTGCGTAATTTCTATTCGCTGCTGTGGCGTTAAATGTGGAAGGGCGATTTGTAGATTTAGTTCTATACTTTTTGATGTTTTAGTAATTTTTAAAGTATTGATTAACCCTGCCAACATACGAGCAAGAAAACGTCCAAATTGAATTGGCTGGCGGCTAAAAGTTTTGAGTAGGTAGTAGTTCATGCTTTTTGTATCTAATTTGGTCATCTATCGCGGTAAAAAGGAAGCAATAATTAAAAAAAGATAAAATTATTATAAATGAAATCATATTATTTAGACAGTTTTTATCAAATCAACGTATATAATGACATCATTTTAGATTAATTTGGATTGGAATTTTATGTCCGATTGGCCACCAAAACCACAAAATGAACCTATAATCCCTAAACAAAATGGACCAGAATGGCAAATTCTTGAGAAGGCTGTACTTGCTTCAGTAGAGGAACAGCGCCGTAGTCGCCGTTGGGGAATCTTCTTTAAAACATTAACTTTTATTTATTTATTATTTATTATTGTACTCATGGGTAAAGGCTGTTCAACCAGCAAAGAAGGCTCTGCTGTAAGTAGCAGTAGTGCTCATTTGGCAGTAGTAGATATTATTGGAACTATTGATGCTTCGAGTAATCAATCAGTAAATAGTGAAGATACAAATAAAGCGCTTAAACGTGCTTTTGAAGCTTCAAATAGTAAAGCTATTGCACTTAATATTAACTCGCCTGGCGGTTCCCCAGTTCAGTCTGATGAAATCTGGCAAGAGATTCGTTATTTGAAAAAACAGCATCCAGATAAAAAGGTTTACGCTGTGATTGGTGATATGGGCGCATCAGGTGCTTATTATATTGCGTCTGCTGCGGATGAGATTATTGTCAATCCATCAAGTCTGGTCGGCTCAATTGGTGTGATCATGCCTAACTATGGGATTACTGGTTTAGCTCAGAAACTTGGCATTGAAGATCGTACTTTAACAGCAGGAACCAATAAAGACATTTTAAGTATGACAAAACCGATTGATCCTGTGCAAAAGCAACATATTCAATCTGTTCTTGATAATGTTCACACTCACTTTATCACTGCAGTTAAAGAAGGGCGTGGAAAGCGTTTGAAATCGAACGATCCAGCTATTTTTTCTGGTTTATTCTGGACTGGCGAACAAGCAATCCAATTGGGCGTTGCTGACCGTTCAGGTAACATTACGAGCTTGATGCGTGAACTAAACCTTGATAATAAAGTTGACTACACAATTGAGCGCAACCCATTACAATCCATTTTAGGTCGTATGGGGGCACAAATCGGGCAAGGGGTAAGTGAATCTATTGCTCAAGAAGTGCAGACTCGTCAAAGCGCAAAATTACAATAAAATCTGTTTTAGGATAGCGGTATGTCAATGAAACCAGTTATACACTTTGCTCATGCGAATGGCGTGCCATCAAAAGTGTATCAAAAACTGTTTGACCAGTTAAAAGGGGAATATGACATTATTTATGTTCCCCTGATTGGTCCTGATAAACGTTATCCTGTGACTAACCATTGGCCTGCTTTGGTTGATCAGGTAATTGACAGTATTGTGCGACAGGCGAAAGGACGTAAAGTGATTGGACTTGGCCATTCTCTTGGTTCGGTTTTAACGTTGATGGCATCTTTTCAGCGTCCTGAACTCTTTTCTCAAGTCATTATGTTAGATCCGCCTCTTATTTTAGGACGATATTCATTTGCATTTCACATGGCAAAACTATTTCGTCCTAAATTGGTTGATGCGATGACTCCTGCTGGCTTATCTGCACGCCGTCGTGAACATTGGGAATCGAGAGAGCAGGCTGCTGAGTTATTACGTCCTAAAGGTTTCTATAAAGATTTTGATGAAGATTGTTTTCAAGCCTACATCGACTATGCTTTGAAAGAAGATTCGGTTCGAGGTGGAGTAACTTTAACGATTTCTCGTGAGGATGAAGTTGCAATTTTCCGTAAAAATCCTTCTTGGTGGTGGTTACCTATGCCAAAACCTAAGATGTCTGTGCATTTAGTTGTGGGTAAAGGAAGTGATTTCTTAAAAAGAGGCTTTCCTCAAATGGCAAAGCGAAAAATGGGAATTCCGTTTACTGTGGTTGAAGGGGGGCATATGTTCCCTCTAGAACATCCTATTGATACAGTGAATTCTATAAAGAAATTGATTCATCATCAGCCAAATTAATTTTTAGAATTATAAAAAAGGACATGCTGGCATGTCCTTTTTTATTTTTGCTTTTGAGTAAAAAGTTTTACCAATTTGCAAAACGAATAGGGTGTTCAAGAACTTGATCACGGAAATAAGCTTGGCCATTTTTCCATGTAAGTTGACCGTTACATAACCATTCTGCTACTTGTGGGTAGATAAAGTGCTCAAGTGCATGCACTCGATTTGCTAATGAAGCGGCAGTATCATGTTCTTTAACTGAAATAGCGGATTGGGCAATTGATTGACCAGAATCCAGTTCAGCCGTTACAAAGTGTACGGTACAACCATGTAAACGCTCACCTGTGTTTAAAACACGTTGATGAGTGTTCACACCTTTATAAGCTGGAAGAAGTGAGGGATGTATGTTCAGCATTTTCCCTTGCCATTTGTTGACAAAGGTGGGAGTTAAAATGCGCATGAAACCGGCTAAAATAACCACATCCACTTGCCAAGCCAAGAGCTGTTGATGCATTGCTTCATCAAACACTTCACGCGTTGGAAAGTCTTTATGAGAAATAACGGCCGTAGCAATATTGGCTTTTTGAGCACGTTCTAGGGCATAAGCATCTGCTTTATTAGACAGTACACCTACAATTTGCCCTGATAGATTTGCATCTATCAAGGCTTGTAAATTACTACCGTTCCCAGAGACTAGAACAGCAATTTTTATCATGCAAAGATCACACGAATTTTTTCGTCTGCACCTTCCACTGATTCAGCATTTTCTTGAATGTGTCCAATTTTCCAAGCTTTTTCGCCTTGAGCATTAAGCACTTCAATTGCTTTTTCAGCATCATTTGCATCAACAGCAATGACCATACCTACGCCACAGTTAAACGTACGGTACATTTCAAAGCGCTCTACATTGCCTTCACGTTGTAGAAGTTGGAATAACTCAGACCATTCCCAAGAAGCTTCATCAATAACTGCTTGAGCACCATTTGGTAATACACGTGGTAAGTTACCAGGTAAACCGCCGCCAGTAATGTGTGCCATAGCATGCACATCGACTTGTTTGCAAAGTTCAAGAACTGGTTTTACATAGATACGTGTTGGTTCCATTGCAACATCTGCAAGAGGACGACCATCAATCACTTGAGTTAAATCAACATTTTTAACGTCTAAAATTTTACGTAATAATGAGTAACCATTCGAGTGAGCACCACTTGATGCAACACCGATAAGTACGTCACCAGACTTTACTTTAGAGCCATCAATAATTTTGCTTTGCTCAACAACACCAACAGCAAAACCAGCAAGATCGTAATCTTCGCCTTCATACATGCCTGGCATTTCTGCGGTTTCACCACCTACAAGTGCGCAACCTGCAAGCTCACAACCTTTACCAATACCAGTAACAACATTTGCAGCAACGTCAACATTTAAGTGACCAGTCGCGTAATAATCAAGGAAGAATAATGGTTCTGCACCACAAACTAAAAGGTCATTTACACACATAGCCACAAGATCTTGGCCGATTGTGTCATGACGATTAAGATTAAGTGCCAAACGTAATTTAGTTCCTACACCATCGGTTCCAGAAACTAAAACAGGCTCTTCATAACCTTTAGGAATTTTGCATAGTGCACCAAAGCCACCAAGACCGCCCATTACTTCAGGACGACTTGTACGTTTAGCGACTGACTTGATACGATCGACCAGTGCGTCGCCCGCTTCAATGTCGACACCCGCATCTTTATAGCTTAAACCGGTATTTGGGGTAGAAGTTGAGTTGCTCATAAATGAAGTCTCCGCATTGGCGGCAGATTATAACCTGAATATACGAAACTCTTATGTTATTTATGCTCGAAAATGCTATCTTTAATAAAAATATTTTTTCATTTATAACGATTAAATCAAAAAAGGCTAGATTTTATGCAAGATCGTATACTGCGCCGTATTCTTTTACTCGCAGGTATTGTATTGCTGGTATGGGTATTGTACTTACTCAAGCCTGTAGTCATTCCTTTTATCGGTGCTTTTTTCCTGGCTTATTTATTCAGCCCACTCGTTGATGTTCTGGTAAAAATCAAACTGCCTCGCTGGTTAGCAATTAGCGTGGTGTTCATAGGAATTGGTGTAACACTGACCATTGCATTATGGTATTTGGTTCCTTTGATCTGGAAACAATTGGTTTACGCTCGAGATAGCATTCCAGCAGGTATTCACTGGATTAATGCAGAACTATTACCGTGGGTTTCTTCGACATTTAATGTTCAGCAAATGGAAATTGATACTGATCAAATGTCCAAAGCTGTCATGGATTATGTTCAGACAAATTACAGTGCCGATAGTATTCAAGCTGTCTTATTAAAGCTTGCACAATCAGGTCTAAATTTTATTCAAATTGGTGGAACAGTTGTTCTAATTCCAATTATTGCTTTTTATTTTTTATTAGACTGGGACCGTATGCTACAAAACTTACGCCGTCTCATTCCACGCCCATATGAAGCAACTACTTTACAGATTGTTGGTGAATGCCATAGCGTTTTAGGAGCGTTTGTTAAAGGTCAGTTTCTCGTCATGCTCTTACTAGGCGTAGTATATGCAGTTGGTTTGCAGCTCATTGGTTTGGAAGTTGGTCTTATTATTGGTATGGTAGCTGGTCTTGCCAGTATTATTCCTTATTTAGGATTTGCCGTAGGTATTATTGCAGCTGTTATTGCCAGCTTGTTCCAGTTCGGTTTGGATTGGATGCATTTATTACTGGTTGGCGTAGTATTTATGATTGGCCAAGCGGTAGAAGGTTATATTCTTCAGCCATTCCTACTGGGTGATAAAATTGGTTTATCTCCTGTGGCAGTTGTTTTTGCCGTATTGGCAGGTGCACAGCTTGCAGGTTTCTTAGGAATGTTAATTGCATTGCCTGTTGCTGCTGTTATTGTAGTGTTGTTGAAGCATTTAAGAGAGAATTATGAAAGAAGCTCACTTTATGCTCCACCTTCTACATTAGTGATCCAACATGGCGATATTGAGCAAATTCATGTAGAAACCGAAAGCACTAAGCTTGATCTTGAAGTTAAAACACAGCAAGATACAGATGAACTGAAATCCCCTAACCAGAAATAATTTCAAGGTTAATTCAATATATGCGTCAACTCCAACTGGATATAGAACCTCAACTTGATGCCCGAATCAGTGATTTTTCGGGACCGAGTTGGGGGAATGTAGTCGATGCTGTGCGTCAACTACATGCTGGTCTGGTGAGTAGGTTTTATATCTACGGTGGAGCAGGGACAGGAAAGAGTCACTTACTTTCCGCAATTTGTGACTCTTATTTAGAAATAGGCAAATCTGCAATTAAAGTTTCTTTGCTTGAACTCCTTGATGCTCCTATCGAAGCAATTACTTCTTTAGAGCATTATGATCTTGTCGCTTTGGATGATATTGAATCAATTAGTGGTGTGCCTCATTGGCAAAAAGCTGTCTTCCATTTAATGAATAATCACGAAGGACAGCTAGTATTCTCTTCACGTGTAGCGCCTATCGAATTAAAGTTAGAATTGCCAGACTTACAGTCACGGCTTACGCAAGCTGTTAGTGTTAAAGTGCCGAGTGGAAGCTTATATGCGGACCGTTACTCTTTAGTTACGTCTGTAATGTCTAGACGTGGTATCCATTTTGATCAGCAAATTGTTGACTACTTATTATTACATGGCCCTCACCAAGCTTCTCTTTTACTACAGACCGTTGCTCAGTTAGAAAAACTTCTCAAAGGCGAAAAAACAAAACTTTCGAATGCAACTTTAAGGCAAATTTATGCTTTGATTGATGAATATCAACCATAGATATTCTTTAATCTTGTCTTATTGCCTCACCTGCGCACATAAAAAACTATTAAAAATAGTGTCTCGGACACAAGATTTCTAATTTCAGAGCACTTGCCTATATATCTTTTTAAAGCTCCTTCTAATTTTTAAACATTCACATTTTGTATTTAAAAAAGTTTTTTAAATGTATGAAGCTTTTTGTAAGCTGGTTCAAAAATGACTCTACAGACCGACCAAAATGTCTTGAGAAATTCTACTTGCTGTGACAAAGTACGCACAAAGGATGCGATTGCAAAAGCGGAAATTTTGCAATATTGACAAAGAAAAATGAAAAAAGATGTAAGGAGATGGGTATGCTCAAACGGAGCATTGCTTTTGCTTTATTGGCTGCTGCTGGACACGCTTATTCTGCCGATATTCAAGTCACAAGCTTAATTGATGAAGATAAAGACGATACGTTATGTACGTTGCGTGAGGCTGTACAATTTCTTAATTATCGAGCATCTTCCAATGCTGCTGATGTTGAAAAATATGCAACTGGTTATCATGGATGCGGAGGTAAAGACGCCTCTTCAAATATTATTTTGAAGCGTGATAAAGAATATGTATTGAATACAAGTATAACAATTACTGGGCCTCTAAATATCCTTACAGAGAGTGACTCTAGTTTTATTGATAATGATGCTCCAGGAACCCATAACGCAAGCATTAAAATGGCAGGTACAGACCGCCTGTTTAAAATTGATGATGGTAATGTTGAAAAAACCTCTTTTTCTGTTTCTTTGAGTGACCTTAATTTACAAGGGGCTGGCTCTAAAACCTCCGCATTAGATGGAGGATTAATTTATAACCATGAACAATTAACTATTAAAAATTCACGTTTACTTAATGGTTACGCTACTCGTGGTGGTGCAATTTACAATGCTGGTAATTTATCTAATACGACAAGAACAGCAGGTACAGTTACTCTTACCAATAATTTAATACAGAATAATAAAGCGGCTCAGGGAGCAGTTTTATATAGTGAAATGCCTCTTTATTACATTACTCAATCTGTTTTACGTGATAATGAAGTTACAGCCGCAGATAACGCTTTATTGTATGTTCAGACCAAGTTTGCAGATGAAAGTACTGGGGGATATTTAACTTCACGTGCTATTGGATTAAGTAATAGTACAATTTTTCATAATAAAGGTGGTTTTATTGCAAATATTCGAGATGGGATGTTTGTTAATAACATTACGATGATTAAAAATGACAAAGGACTATTTCTTGATGCTCCTCAAGGAAATGTTTCTGTTTCAAACAGTATATTAGTAGGGAATACGCTAAATTGTCAGGTTGGTACAACCGATAAAGCAGTTATACAAAGTAATTTGGTTACCGCAGAATGTAACCGAAATGCGACCTCAAAGCTTCCTAATATTCTTTATCCCGCTAATGAAAAATTAATTGCGGGAGATACAGATGAAGGTGTGTGCGATGTAACTGCTCAAAATGGATTGTTATGCCCTTATAACACGCCAAAAAATAGCTTTTTGGGTTTCTTTAGACCACGATTACTTGAGAATTATAAAAATTTAGCTGAATCATTGATCATTAATAAAGGTCGTCTTTATAGTGATGGCTCTTCAATTGGTTTAGCAAGTTGTGAAAGATACGATCAACGTGGCAAGAGTCGGAGTGGATATGATGAGCTCTGTGATTTAGGTGCAATCGAATATATCGTAGATAGTGAAGTCTCTTCAGTTGGTCAAGATATTAAATATGGCCAAGTTGCAAAATTCGGTATTTTAGGTTCTTTAAGTGAAGCTGATTTGGTTACGCCTGCTACGTGTAAGCGATTGTTTGGTGAGCGTGCTGATGGCAAAGACTGGCAATCAGGATGTCTTAAAGTTAGACAAAGTACAGATACACCAGTTTCAAAAGGTACTATAACCCTAGATCAAAATGGTAATGTAATTTATACGCCAAACGGAAATTGGCATGGTGCAGATATTTTTAGTATTCAAGTAGTTACTAGCGTGTCTCGTTTTAATGAGGGTGAAGATTTTCAATATATTACTATCCCAACAAGAATTGTTCAGGAACCTTTATCTGGAATTGAAGATAAATCGGTGAGTACTGGCGGTGGGGGAAGTGTAGGCGGTGGTTTAATTTTAGGGTTATTTGGATTAATTGCATTACGCCGTTTCAAGTCATAAACAGGGATGTGGGCTATGAAAAATTATCAAAAAGCACTGGGTGTAATTACTGTTATCGCAGCAATGCCTTTAATGGCTCAAACAACAATAAAAGTTACAACATTTGCTGATGAGGATAATGAGAACATGAATGCATGTTCTCTACGTGAAGCGATTACAGCAGCTGAAATGCGTAAATCTTATGGAGGGTGTGAGGTTTCTGCAATTGATGCAAACTACACAATTCAACTAGAAGGTGGTACTTACACCTTAAATAAAGAATTAACCCCTAAAATCGGTTTGAATATTATTGGGAAAGAAGCGACGGATTGGGAGCGAAAAGGAGTTCTAACTAATGACTATCCAGCCCAAAAAGCGCTTGAAACTCGTATAAATGCTGGGGGAAAATCACGTATCTTTAATACGGCTGTTTACCAGCAACCTTTAACATTAACTAATATTATTTTAGAAAATGGTAAAAGTACTGAGTTTGGTGGTGCAATTTATGCTGGCGCCGATGTAACTTTAAAGAATAGTCAGATATTAAACTCACAAGCATCTAAAGGTGGAGCGATTTACCTTGGAGGTAATACTGCCAGTTTAACGATGAGTCATTCTTTAATTCAAAACAATGGCCTGACTTCAACTGAAGGTAGTATTCTCGCAATGAGTTGTATGTTTAATACTTCATATAGCGCACGTACTATATCATTAGATTCAAATAGTTTTGTTAATAATGGATCGACTAGTTCAATAAGTGCTTTTAATTTTTGTGGTAGCCCTACAGCCTCCTTTACAAATAATACAATTGCACAAAATATTGCAAGTCCGGCTAACGGTAGTATTCTTAAATTTACAGGAGATGCTGATCCAGCAAAAAATCAAACCAGTAATTTAAGTTCGGATAGTAGCTTAACATTGCAAAATAATACGATTGTTGAGAACTCTGCAAACACAACTTTTTTATATGATAAATTAGGTGATAAAAATTTAAATTTTAATGTATTAGCTTTTAATAAAGGGTCTTATGCTTGCCGATATTTACTTGGGGCAGCAGCTGAGGAAAAAGATACTGGTCTAGATTTGAAGTTTAATGCGTTAAATTTAACAGGCAATGCACCAAAATGTGATGTACCCAAAGAAGTAGTTCCTACAGGTAATACTAATATTGATGTAAAAAATAATACTTTAAATACTTTATTGGAGCCTTTAAAAGGACCTAATGAAAATAATGGTTTTTTACCAATTTACTATCCAAAAAATAATTTTTCAGAGCCAGATTTAATTGATGTAGATTCAGAAAATAAAGGTACTTGCCAGACTCAAGATCAGCGTGGGTTAGCTAGGTTGGTAAGTAATACATACTATTATCAAACTTTAAATAAAAATAGTTGTGATATTGGTTCGGTTGAGTTGATGAAACTTACGGCAGGTGATCTAGAAGGTTTAGGTAATATTTCATTTACGACTTTAATAGATACATATCAAAAAAGCTATGATTTGTATGATAGCCTTCTCAAAGATCCAACTACGCCATCAAACTTTATCGTTTACTATAAAGTTCGTTTAGCTGAATTTAAGGATTTACTCGATAAGTTTAAAAATGATACGGCTCATGTAAATACAAAATATCGAGCAATTTATATAGATTTAAAAAATTATGGTTTTCCTCTACCAACTGAAGACAGTAACCATGTGTTAAAGTTTTTTAATACAGCTGATTATAATGTTAAAGCAGAACCTTTGGGTGTGGCACAAAAAGTAGAAGATTTAACTCCTAAAACAGAGACTAAGAAAAACCAGAGATGTGTGTGGAATCCAACCGTACAGCAAATTCTTTTTTATCGTGTCGATGATGATGTTACTTCAAGTACAACTAATGAATTTTGTAAATATACAATTACCACTAAAGCGGGTGTCGAACTTAGTAGTGGATTGATTAAAGCAAAATTTGCAAATATCGCTCCTGTTTCTGGAGACGGCACAATAACTTTTAAGTATTTAGCAAATGAGATGATTCCTTTGAATTTGCTCAAATATGCGAATGATGATGGAGATGGGCCGGCTAGTACACTTAGTACAAATTCTAATAAGTCTCAATTTGCGGACTTACCAATTTATTTACCAAGCAAAGCTTCAAAAGATGGAATTTTTACGGTCGTTAAGGCAGATCGAGAAGGACCGTGTCCTGGTAAAGACAGTAAAAATACATGTTATGGCGGTAATATTTATATTCAAGCTAAAAATGTCTTTAACACTTTTAACGATACACTATCTTATAATGTCTATGATGCTAATGGATTAATTTCAGCGAAACCTGGGACAATTAATCTAATAAGTACTGCAACTACCACAGATGATTCTCGAAGTGGTGGGGGCGGTGGTGGTAGCTTAGGAATTTTGTCTTTAGCATCTTTACTTGGTTTAGCTGTCTATAGACGCTACCGTAAATAAACGATATAAAATAAAAAGCCTCCAATTGGAGGCTTTTTATAGAAAATTGTTTAAGACATTAAATTCACTGTGTACGAATTTTACTGAGTTATATTTAATGTTCTAAATACTTGTTCATATACTCTTCACGAATAGCTGTTCTTTCTTCACCATTCGCTTTAAGCATACGCTGGCGTAAATCATTACGCTCTTGTGTACTCATTTTTTGCCATGCTTCACGCATTTTTTCTTTTTCAGCATCGGGGAGTTGAGTAAACCAGTCCATACGTTGCTGTAGGTTCGTACTTTGATTCGCTGGTAACTCTTTTAAGCTCTGGTAGCGTTTAATAACTGCACGTTGTTCCTCTTCAGAAAGAGCATTCCATGTGTCATCAACTTGTGTATTGGCATCCTTAGAAAAAATCCAAAATCGTTCAAAACCTGCAAAACTCGTTTGCAGGAAACTTAATGAACAAAGGATAAGTGCTAATTTTTTAGCTGCCATGTTGTACTTTATCCTCACCCAAGACCATTAGCATTTCTAAATCTTCCACCATTTGTGGAGATAATTTAGGATTTACAATCACTTGATTTTGCGGCTTATCAACAATATCTGCTGAATTAGGTAAAATTACAAAACCTGTGATCGCAGCTGCAAGTGCAAAACCAGACATTTTCCAGACACTATAAAAAGAGGCTGGTTTTTGTTGAATATGGTCAAGCACATGATTCATGACCACTGTTTTATTTTTATGGTGATGTGCCAAACTATCAAGTTTAGACGTCACCTTTTTAGTGAAATCATCATGATTCATCAGAACCTCCCAAGGGATTTAAATGGGCTAAGTACTCTCTAAGTCCCTGAATTGCTCGGTGATAATGGGTTTTTACACTACCTTCAGTACAGTTCATGATCTGAGCTGTTGTGTGTGTGTCAAAACCTTCCCACGCACGTAACATAAATGCCTGTTGTTGACGAACAGGTAGCCTTGAAATTGCTTCTCGAATTTCTTCGATAGTCACTGCTTGATCAAGAAAATCCGCAGGATTAATGGCTTTTTCATCAACTACATCAATAACTTCATCGTCGTCACTATCCAGACTAACTTTTTTGAAGAATGAAAATGGGTTTGCTCTACGAGATTCTTTGCGGCGCCAGTCCTGAAGTTTGTTGTTTAAAATAGTATAAAACAGGGGATACCATTCTTCAGTACTTTTATCGGCATAAGATTTGTGTAAAGCAATAAATGCTTCTTGAACCAAATCCATCGCAATACCTTGTTGACCTTGGGTAGCACTCTCCATCATCACCAAAGCACGCCCAGTAACATCTTGCATGAAAACTTTCAGGCGTTGTTCAGCCGTGCTTGCATGAGCACTAGATGTTTCCGATCGAGACTTTTTCGGTGCTAAATCCATGGAGATGGAAAATCCTGTCATTGGACATACCCACCTTATCTTCAATATATCTCTTATATAACGTTGAAAAGAGGTGGGAGGTTGACAACAATCGGTTATTTTTTACTAGTGTAATTGATTTTTTTCACAAATAAGTGAGATGTAAAATAAATTAACGTTTTATTGGCGTTGACGAACCATCTCAAAAAAACAAATAGATCCTGCTATTGCTACATTTAATGACTCTTGTCCACCAGGCTGAGGAATAGTCACAGATTCTGCATGATCTAGGGCGTAATCACTTGCACCTTGGCCTTCATTTCCTAAAATCCAGACACACGGTTTTGAAAGATCTTTTGAATAAAGACTTGTTGAGCGATGAGAGCTTGTAACAAAAACTGGAATTTGAAATTTTGGAAGAATATCTGTGAGTTGGAAGTTTTCAAAACAATGTAAGCTAAAATGAGCTCCCATGCCTGCTCTTAAAACTCGTGGTGACCAAAGTGATGCAGATCCTTGAGTGCAAATAATTTGTTTAATATTTGCCGCTGCTGCTGAACGTAACAATGTGCCTACGTTACCTGGATCTTGTATATTTTCCAGAATTAAAGTATCTACTTTATAGTCAATTGTTGATGCAGTTTTAGGTAAATCAATAATAGCTAAGCAAGGTAAGCTTGTACCTAATGTACTCAAATCTCTATATAAAACTTCACTAATAACAAAGATATGACCTTGATGCAGTTCAATTATTTTTTTTAAATCAGTATGTTCTAATGCTTGTTCGGTCGTAAATAAAGAAAAAATCTTCTTTTGCTGTTGTAGCCACGTCAAGCAGAGATGGGTACCTTCAAGGACTGTTTGTTGGTGCTTTTTTCGGGCGCTATTAAGTTCGATTAATCCACGCAAATGTTTAATTTTTGCATTGTCTTTTGATTCTAAAAAAATAACCGCCATGAGAAAATATCCAACAAAAGGGCATCATGATACTATGATGCCCTAAATAATTAAAATTATTAATGATAGCTTGTTACACGCTCAACTTCATTTTTAGAACCAATAATTACAGGAACACGTTGGTGAAGTTCTGTCGGTTCAATATCTAAGATGCGAACACGACCTGTAGTTGATGCGCCACCAGCTTGTTCAATCAGCATACTCATTGGGTTTGCTTCATACATTAAACGTAAGCGACCTGCTTTTTTCGGATCTTTTAAGTCGTACGGATAAAGGAAAATACCGCCGCGGCATAAAATACGGTGAATATCACCCACCATACATGCTACCCAGCGCATATTGAAATCTTTTTCACGTACAGATGTTTTGCCTGCAAGTAATTCATCAATATATTGTTTTACAGGTTCTTCCCAATGACGTTGGTTAGATGCGTTAATTGCAAACTCTTGAGTATCTGCTGAAACTTGAACATTGTCAGTAGTAAGCAAGAATGTTTGAGTTTCTGGGTCTAAAGTAAAGAATACTACGCCATTTCCTACAGTTAAGGCCATCATGGTTGATGGACCATAAAGTACGTAACCAGCAGCAACTTGCTGTGTACCTGCTTGCATGAAATCTTCTGCTTGGGTTACCGCATTTTTCGCAGGCAGAATAGAGAAAATTGTGCCTACACACATATTGATGTCGATGTTACTTGAGCCGTCTAATGGATCAAATAAAACCAGATATTTACCATTTTCTTGTGCAGGTGTGAACTCATCAAGCTCTTCAGAAGCGAGGCCACCCACTTGGGGATGAACTTTTAAAGCATCAATTAAATAGTCATTAGAAATCACATCAAGTTTTTTTTGTGTTTCACCTTGAACATTTTCATTACCAGCACTACCCAAAATACCAGCGAGTGCACCTTTTTGTAAGGCTTGATCGATCGTTTTACAGGTGGTGGCGATAGTGTCGATGACTTGAGCCAACTCAGGTGTTAGATTCCCTTTTTGTTGTTGTAAAAATTGGGACAATGTGAGGTTGGACATAAAAAAAGCTCCTGTGCTTCAAGCATCAAAATGAGTCAGATAAATACGTGGCATATTCTAGATGAGAATGTCACAAAATAAAAATTATCTTACTTTATTTGTGTTGGATTTATGCTTACAAGCCCCAATTAAAATGGTATGTTGATTGCATTACAAAGGACTGTATATTTTTAGGAGAATCGAAATGACAACAAAGAAGTTTGATGCGACCCCAACAGCAGGTGAACCAATCAATCTAGATGAAATTTCGAAAGAAAATGTTCAGGAAGCTTGGAAAGACTACGAGGCTAAGCCTGAATATAAAGATTTTAATAAGCATGATTTGATTGAATCTATGCAACATTCTGAAGAAGAAAAGAAATCTTCTTAAGTTCTGTTGTTATAAAAAAACGCTCATAAAATATGAGCGTTTTTTTATGCAGATGCCTTATTTTAATAAAGGAGGCACTGCTTCGTAATTAATTTCAACGCGGCGATTTTCTTTCCACGCAGATTCGTCATGTCCTGCATTAACAGGAGCTTCTTTACCATAACTTACAGCTTCAAGTTGCTGTGGATTTACACCATTGGTAATTAAGTAGCTTTGTACCGCTTTAGCACGACGCTCGCCTAAAGCCATATTGTACTCACGTGTACCACGTTCATCTGTATGGCCAGTTAATGCAACTTTTGAATTTGCATTTGCCATAAGGAATTGAGCGTGAGCTTGAAGCGTTTGATAGTCTTCAGTAGATAAATCACTGCTGTCATAATCAAAATGAACAACGCGTTTAGCCAAAGCTGCTTTATTTGCTTCAGTTACACCTTTCGATGAAGCACCAGCCAAATTTTGAGCATTTAATGCCGCATCTTCACTTAAACCAGAAGTGTTAACTGTACTTGGATTTGTGCCAGTTGCAGTAGTTGTTGCTGGTTTGCGGCTAGCACAACCCGTCATTACAAGCGCTACGCTAAGAAAGGGTAAAGCTAAATATTTGATTGATTTCATGATCTTCTCCATCAATGGAATTAAAAGTTATTTTGGTGCCCAAGCTGGTTCACGTACTTCACCTTGTTCACTTGGTAAATTCATACGGAAACGTCCATCAGTCGACATGATAGATAACAAGCCACGGTTACCTTCACGAGTCGCGTAGACCACCATTTGCCCATTCGGTGAGAAACTTGGTGATTCGTCTAAACTGGTTGGAGTAAGAATATTGGTGATGCCAGTATTAATGTCCTGAATTGCAACTTTATAACTGCTGCCACTTGGGCGATGAACAAGAGCAATCTTTTTGCCATCTGCACTCAAAGTTCCGCGTGCATTAAATGAACCTTTAAATGTTAGACGTTTTACTGAACCATCAGCAAAGGTATAACGATAGATTTGGGCTGAACCACCACGGTCAGAAGTGAAAATAAACGATTTTCCATCTGGTGTATAACGTGCTTCTGTATCAATTGCCGAGTCGTTTGTCATACGTTTAACTTGGCGAGTTGATAAATCCATTTGATAGATTTCTGGATTGCCATTCATAGATGCTGTAAATAGCATTGATTGACCATCAGGTGAAAAACTCGGTGCGCCATTTAGACCTTTAAAGCTAGTGAGTACTTCACGTGTTCCAGTAGATAAATCTTGTAGATAAATTGCTGGACGTTTGGTTTCAAAAGAAACATAAGCAATTTTCTTGGCATCTGGTGTCCATGCCGGAGAAAGAATTGGGTCACGAGATGACAAAACAGTTTTTGGCTGTTCACCATCGGTATCTGCAATTTGTAGAGTATAACGCTCTGCAGGGGTGGCAGGGTTTCTGAGTACATATGCAATACGGCCGCTAAAATCACCTGGAATACCAGTAAGTGCCTGATAAATAGCATCACTCACCATATGGCCAGCTTGACGTATGCGTGAAGCGGGTACATTTAAAAGTTCATTTAAAATGTATTGTTGCTTTTGTACATCATAAAGTTGGTAATGAACTTCAAAACCTGTAGCTGTTTGTTTAATTTGTCCAGTAACTACATATGGAATTCCGGCAGCTTGCCAGTCAGAAGCTTGGATCTGATTAATTGCAGCATTGGCAGGCAAATTTTTAGATGAGCTTGTAAAGCGTCCAGAACGGTTTAAGTCAGTTTCAACAATAGGAGAAAGCCCATTGTCATTGTTAAACGGGACAATAGCAATTTTTGGTGCCTGATCTGGTGCTTTGGCAATTTCCAGATATAACTGGGCAAAAGCAGTTGTAGAAGTAATAGGGCTTAAGGCGGTGATCAATGCTAAAGATAGCAGGTGTTTGCGGCTCGTATTCATAAGTTTAAAGTCATAGCAGGTATTTTTGTGACTGTTGATTTTGTAGCATAGTTACATGCCTTAAACTATTTAAAGCATGTAACTCTTTCAAAATTATTGCGCTCTAAATGTAGAGTTAACACTTCTTGCTTCCCGTCTTGCATCAGGGTCTGATGGCATAGGATATGGCGCAGATGCTTGAATTGCGGCCTTAATACTTGCATCTAAAGCATCATCGCCACTTGAACGTGTGATCACAATAGAATTAACGCTACCTGAGTCTGAAAGGGTAAAACGGACACCAACTGTTTTACCGCTACTACCAGTCGGAACATCCCAAGAGCGTCGAATTTTTTGCTCAAAATCACGTCTAGCTGAAGAAGCAATTTTTTTAGCTTCGGCTTTCTTCTGAGCTGCTTCTTCTTGTGCTTTTTGAGCAGATGCAGCTTTTGCTTCGGCCTCTGCTTCAGCTTTACGTTTAGCATCATCAGCAGCTTTTTGCTGTTTAGCTTTAGCGTCTGCTTCAGCTTTTTGTTTAGCGTCGTCAGCTTTTTGCTGCTTAGCTTTTGCATCTGCTTCAGCTTTACGTTTAGCATCATCAGCAGCTTTTTGCTGCTTAGTTTTAGTGTCTGCTTCAGCTTTACGTTTAGCGTCGTCATTAACTTTTTGCTGTTTAGCTTTAGCGTCTGCTTCAGCTTTACGTTTAGCATCGTCATTAGCTTTTTGCTGTTTAGCTTTAGCGTCTGCTTCAGCTTTACGTTTAGCATCATCATTAGCTTTTTGCTGCTTAGCTTTAGCGTCTGCTTCAGCTTTACGTTTAGCATCATCATTAGCTTTTTGCTGCTTAGCTTTAGCGTCTGCTTCAGCTTTACGTTTAGCGTCATCATTAGCTTTTTGTTGCTTAGCTTTAGCATCTGCTTCAGCTTTTTGTTTAGCTTCTTGCTGTGCTCGAAGTTTAGCGTTTTCGGCTTTTTGAGCCTCACGTTTTAGCTTTGCATCGGTCTCTGCTTTTTGCTTAGCTTCTTCAGCAACTTTTTGTCTTGCCTTAGCATCGGCTTCAGCTTTTGCACTTTGTTCAGCCTTACGTTTTTGTTCGGCTTCGGATTTTGTTTTAGCCTCAGCTTGGCGTTTAGCTTCAGCTTGCTGCTTTTGTATTTCCTCTATACGTTGCTGTTCTGCTGCTGCTTGTTTAGCTTTTGCAGCTTCTTCAGCTTTACGCTTTTGTTCAGCTAATTTTGCTTGCTGTGCCTGTTCCACCTTTTGCTTTTGAGCAGCAAGTTGTTGAGCGGTCGGAGGAGGGGGCGTAGCCGGAAGATTTTCAGGAAGCGTTTCATCTACAATAGGGGTTAACACCTCTTTTGCTTCATTGGTAGCTGTAGTCTCTTGTTCAACTTCTTTGGCTAAAGGAGGAGGTAAATCTTCTGGCTTAACTAAAATAGTTGTTAGCTTTTTTGGCTGTTCAGGTGGTTTACTCAAGCCTAAAAAAAGCAAGCCAACAATGGCAATTGCATGAACTCCTAGTGTGAAGCTCAATGCAATCGCATTTTGTTTAAAGTGTGGCTTTTGATTTTTATTCATAGCTTATTTTAAAGGCTCTGTCAGAAGGCCAACTTGAGTTAAACCTGCTTCTTGTAAACTTGCCATCAATGATACGACTTCTCCATAAGGACGAGACTTATCACCATTGACTAAAACTGTGAGTTGTTTATTTTCTTGTTCAGCTTGTTTTTGTGCACCGCTTAAAACTTCTTCAAGTTTTTCACGAGACAATGGTTCACTATCTTTGTAATCTTCATACTGAAGATAAATATTGCCATCTTTACCAATCGTGACCATGGCTGGCATATCTTTTGATTCGATTGGATGGTTATTTGCTTGAGGTAAATCGACTTTAATACCACTAGTAATCATGGGAGCAGTCACCATGAAAATAACCAAAAGTACGAGCATAACGTCAATATAGGGTACGACGTTCATATCACTTTTTAGTGGTTTTTTTATGCGCTCAAAGCGCCCTGAACGCTGAATTTCCATTATGCATCTTCCTGTGATGAACCCACAGACTGACGTTGCAATAAGGCAATCATCTCTTCAGCAAATAAAGCACGATCAGAGTAAACACTTTCACTTTTAGAAGTGAAGTGGTTAAAAGCCAATACAGCAGGAATTGCAGCAAATAAACCAATTGCGGTTGCAATAAGTGCTTCGGCAATACCTGGTGCAACAGTTGCCAAAGTGACTTGATCAACAGCAGCTAAACCGATAAATGCATTCATAATCCCCCAAACGGTACCAAATAGACCGATGTAAGGAGCTACAGAGCCAATACTTGCTAAAGTACCTAAGCCGTATTCTAGATGGCTCTGATCACGGCTCAAACCTACACGTAAAATACGTTCAGTGCCTTCGATCGTTTGTGAAACAGGGGCCTGACGTTTTTTAAGTTTAAAAAATTCACTCAACCCTTGATAAAAAATATCTTCAAGACCTGAGCGTTTTGAATTGAGCTGGGCATTGTTGTAAAGCGTATTGAGTTCAGCACCCGACCAGAACATTTTCTGGAAATGTTCATCTTCTTGATGTGCTTTTTTATAACTCATATGTAACTTGGCAATCAGATACCAACTAAAGATTGATGCTAACAGTAAAATTAGCATGACCAACTGAACGACTGGACTTGCCTGTAAAATAAGGTCAGAAATATGCAGGGTTGATTCAATGTTTGTTGCCATAGTTACATATGCCGGTTGTTTTTTTAGTCTTGTTCCAATTCTTTACGAATAAGATCACGTATTTCTTCTGGAAGACGACGAGCTACAAGTTCTTTGCTTAAACATGCCAACTCAACCTCGCCAGAAGCAAGCAAGATTTCACCACGATAAATATTTTGTTGCAACACAAATGACGCAGCTTTACATGAAACTACACGTGCTGTAACAGTAATTAAATCATCCATTAAAATAGGACGCATGTATTTTACGTCAATTTTGTGTACGACAAAGTTGTAGTCTTTTTGATGCCAGTAATGATCAACGCCAGAAGCACGGAGCCATTCAGTACGGGTACGTTCCATATAGCGAATGTGGTTGGCATGGTAAACAATACCACCTGCGTCTGTATCTTCAATATAAACACGAATGTTGAATTCAAAATGATTCGCCATGAGAGGATTCCGTTTTAGTTCACTATAGAGCTTTATATTTAAAATATGGCTTTGAATAAAACATTGGTTCCATTCAAAAGCCATACATCTGCTTTTAAATACGGGGCAGTTTAGCAGATTGCATACTAAGTCCTATGGCACAACCTTTCAATTGCGATTGCTGAATTTCTAATCTAAAAACGCTACATCTTATGGCTAGCAAGCTTTTTAAGTTAAGAGGGCTTCCATGAAGTTTGGACTTGTTTTGATATATTCGGATAATCTAATACGAACCTTACATGTAGCTCGGTTCCAGTTTTTAAGGTCTTGTCATCTACAATAAAATAGGGATTGTGATTCGGTGCAGCCTGAGTTAAGTCTTGATTTTCTGGTGTCGCCCCTAAGAAGACAAAGAATGAAGGCATCAGTTTGCCATAATAGGCAAAATCTTCACTAGCGCTTGCATTGTGATCAAGCACATGCAGTTTTGAATCTCCTACAACTTTGGCTAATGTTGGCTGAATAAGTTGAGTAAGGGTTTTATCATTCATGGTTACTGGTGCATAAGATGCAATTTCAACTTTAGCAGTTACATCATTGGCTTGAGCATTATGCTCTATCATGACTGGTAAATTTTTTAAGATGTTATTTCTTATTTCTTCGTTATTAGAGCGAATGGTACCAATCATATTGACTTGTTCGGGAATCACATTTCCTGCCGTACCACCTTGAATATTGCCAATACTAACCACGCCTATACCTTGGGTTAGATCTGTTCTTCGGCTAATAAGGCTTTGCAAATTATTAATCATTTGTGCCGATGCATAAATTGGATCTCTGCCTAACCATGGCGTCGAACCATGAACCTGCTTGCCGTTGACCTGAATACGTAAGTGGTCTGCACTATTTAAAATGGCACCATCTTTATAGTAAAGATGACCACTTTTCATACCCGCAATGACATGCATTCCAAAAATAGCTTCTGGTTTGTAGTCTTTAAAAGCACCATCAGCGATCATTTTTCGTGAACCGATTTGATCACCCTGAGTGAAGTTATCTATATCTGCACCACCTTCTTCAGCAGGTTGGAAAACAAAAATAACTGTGCCCGATATTTTATCTTTATTCGCAGCTAAAATTTTTGCTGCGCCTAATAACATTGCAGTGTGTGCATCATGTCCACATGCATGCATCACATAAGTTCCCTTACCTTGATAGATTGCTTTTTGTTTACTGGCAAAGGAAACACCGCTCTTTTCTTCCATAGGTAAAGCATCCATATCCGCTCTAAGCGCAATAATAGGGCCTGGTTTATTACCTTTTAATATGCCAATTACACCTGTTTTCGCATAACCTGTTTTGACTTGAATGCCATAAGACTTTAATTCTTTTTGAACAAGGGCAGAGGTTTTAAATTCCATATTGCCGAGTTCAGGGTGTTGGTGAATGTTTTGTCTTAGCTGAATGACTTGATTTTCATTTTGTTGAGCAGCATCGTTTACCCAATCTGCTAGGCTCAGTTGACTCATTAAGGCAAGTGGTAAAATTAAAGCGGCTTTCTTATACATGTCCTTATCCTAAAAAATATTATTGTTCATAAGATTTAATATCTAGATTTCTTATAATTCAGTTTTTGAAAATATTAAAAAATCAATAAGGTATAAAGAAAGACTTAAAAGGTATCGAGTGGCTAATATATTGATAAGAAAATAATTATTTGATTTGGAAGAGTAGAGGAATTAAAAAAGGAAGAGAAAATTCTCTTCCTTTGATTAGTTTTTAGGCTCAGGTGGTGTCATTCCAAACTGTAAATAAGATTGGTTGGTTGCAATACGACCTCGCGCAGTACGCATCACATAACCTTGTTGAATTAAATACGGTTCAATCACATCTTCAAGTGTGCCGCTATCTTCAGCCATGGCTGCTGCAAGTGCTTCGACTCCAGCAGGCCCGCCATCAAAACGCTCTAACAGCATGCTCAAATAACGGCGGTCTAGGGTGTCTAAGCCAGCTTTATCAACATTGAGCATATCAAGCGCACGTTGTGCCATTTCATGAGTCACTTCACCTGTACCTTTCACTTGAGCATAGTCACGAACTCGACGTAATAAACGATTGGCAATACGAGGCGTTCCGCGTGCACGGCGTGCAACTTCTTCTGCACCCTCAACTGTAATGGGTACATTCATCAAGTTTGCAGAGCGTGACACAATATGAGTAAGGTCTTCTACAGAATAGAACTCAAGACGTTGCACAATACCGAAACGGTCACGTAGAGGAGAGGTGAGCAAACCTGCACGTGTTGTAGCCGCGACAAGTGTAAACGGGGGTAAATCGAGTTTAATTGAACGAGCAGCAGGGCCTTCACCAATCATAATATCTAATTGGTAGTCTTCCATTGCTGGATAAAGAATTTCTTCAATCACTGGTGAAAGGCGGTGAATTTCATCAATGAACAAGACGTCGCCTTCTTCGAGATTGGTCAACATTGCTGCTAAGTCGCCGGCACGTTCCAAAACTGGTCCCGAAGTAGATTTAAGATTTCCACCCATTTCACGCGCAATAATGTTGGCAAGGGTGGTTTTACCTAAGCCCGGTGGACCAAAAATCAGCGTGTGGTCAAGTGCTTCACCACGACCGCGAGCTGCGCCAATGAAAATTTCCATTTGCTCGCGTACTACAGGTTGTCCGATGTAGTCGGCAAGAGAAGTTGGTCGAATAGCCCGATCAAAATGATCTTCAGGCTTTTCTGCTCCACTGATTAGACGGTCTTGCATAAGTGTTTTACTTCATCATTGATTTAAGAGCAGCACGAATAATATCGGCTGATTCTGTGTAATCGGCTTTAACCGCAGCAACAGCTTTTTGTGCTTCAAGTGGCTTATAACCTAAAGATTGCAAAGCGGCTTCTGCTTCTGCTACAGGCGAGTTTGCCGCAAACTGAATTTGAGGCAGGGTAGCTGACGTAGAAGTACCTTGGGCTAATGTTTTGAAACGGTCACGAAGCTCAATCATTAAACGTTCAGCTGTTTTTTTACCAACTCCCGGAACTTTGACCAGCGTATTAATATCATCATGTTCAATGGTGTGAACCAATAGCTCAACGCTTAGTGTCGATAGAATACCCAATGCCATTTTCGGACCAACACCATTTACTTTTAATAAGGTGCGGAAAATTGTTTTCTCTTGAGCATCGCTAAAACCGTAGAGTTGTTGAGCATCTTCACGAACAACTAAATGCGTCCATAGCGTAACTTTCTGGCCTTTTTGTAATTGGCAAAATGTTGAAAGTGGCGTATCAATTTCATAACCCACACCATTTACATTGAGTAAGACAGTAGGGGCTTCTAGGGCAAACACTTCGCCAATTAAACATCCGATCATAGATTAGTTTCACTTATTCATAACTGTAAATCTGGTCGTTTTAACACTAATTAAAAACGACACTGGTTTTATTTCTTTCTATATTAAGCCAGCTTAAAACAAGCCAATTTTATTACCTTGTAGCTCTTGAGCCAAGCTATAAGCCTGATGATCTGAAAACTTACTGATAATATCGAGTACTTGCATAATATTGCTGTAATGATTATTGCTAAAGTTAGCACCATACAGATTAAGGATAGACATTAAACGTTGTTCTTTAAAGCTTAAAGATTTATGTGGTGTGGTCAGCGGTACAAATGCATCCAAAATTGTTTGCAAACTTTGATGCGCAATAATTTCTAAGCCAGACTTTTGTGGATGCTCAAAAATTTTATCACGCGCCAGATTTTTGGCTGTTTCGATACCAATTGCAATATCGGGTGAACAATATTGCAAAAGGTTGCCTTTAAGCTGACCTGTAATGATTTCATAATGATGTTTAGCAAAGGCTGTAGTGACTTCATCTACAAGCCGTTTCATAACACGACCACGTAATGCTGAAATCTTTTGTTGCCACGTACTATTTGGATGTGACAATTCTTCAGGCTGACCATAGTCGGCAATAAGGTTTAAGAAAATTGGTTCAACTTCTTGGTAACTCAGCATATTTAAGATAATGCCATCTTCTAAGTCAATTAAGGCATAGCAAATGTCATCCGCAGCTTCTAACAAATAGGTGAGAGGGTGACGGCAATAATGGTATTCACCTAATTGAATAAGTCCGAGTTGTTCTGCAATCTGTTTTAAAATTTCTTTTTCAGATTGATAACAACCAAACTTTGCTCGTTGATGAGAAGGGCGATCACCTTGTGACGCAATGGTTTTTGAAAGCCATGGATACTTTAAATAAGCACCTAAAGTTGCATAGGTTAAACGCATGCCTCCATCATTTGGATGATAGTCAATGCGACTTAATAAACGTAATCCTTGAGCATTACCTTCAAACTGGCGAACATCGGCTTCTTCTTCGGGACTTAGTTTCTTCAAAAAATCATCATGTGAAGCATCGTCAAACCACTCACGAATCGCGTATTCTCCTGCATGTCCGAAAGGTGGGTTGCCAATGTCGTGGGCAAGACAGGCTGCTTGAATAATTGCGCCGACATCAGCAGGAGAAATCCATACGGGTAATTCATTTTTTATTTTTTCTGCGGCAAGCATACCCATCGAGCGGCCAATACAGGAAACCTCAAGAGAGTGAGTTAAACGGGTATGAATGCCATCATGCTGTGCGAGTGGGTGAACTTGCGTCTTACGGTTTAGCTGACGAAAACTTTGCGAAAATATAATACGGTCATAATCTTTATGGAATGGGCTACGAGCCAGTTCTGTACTGCTTTTTTTACTACCTAAACGAACTGCAGAAAGCAGCTCTAACCAACGCATTTGTTCCATTTATCATTATTCAAAACTGTAAAACCTGATCATGCCAAAAAAAAGTTAAAAGCACTAGCTTGGTGCGACATAGTTTGTCTTAGTTCAGGTTTTATTATGTTATTGAATAAACATGAAACAATTTATTTTTAGCTAGAATGCCTAAAAAAATGATTTTGAACAAAAAACTACTCACTTCTTGCAGAATTAGGTTACAGAATACTGATTCTACATCTAGCTGATTTTAGCAAGAAGCAGTAGAATATGCGCTCTCTCTAAAGTCACATTGCGGTAAGGTTCACAAGACCTGCCCGTGGAGCCAAAATCAACATGTTTATCGTGGCCGGTGCAGCAGCACATTCTTCTTTTAAGAAAGCTCAACTATTAACACGTTTATCGTCAATTAGTTCTGTTCAATCTTTTGACAGCCAATGGGTCTATTTGTTTGATCAAGCGCTCAACGAGCAGCAACATCAATCTGCTTTGCAATTATTGAATGACGGTGAGTCTTTTGAACTTCGTCAATCTGCAAGTGATGAGATTCAGATTTTAGTTACACCACGTGTGGGTACTATTTCACCTTGGTCTTCTAAAGCAACTGATATTTTCAAAAACTGTAATACACCAGTACACCGCTTAGAACGTGGTCTTTTATTCACGTTAAAAGGTGTTACTGAAATTACGAATGAAGTTAAACAAGTACTTCATGACCGTATGACAGAAACAGTTTTTGCTCAAATTGATGATGCAAAAGCATTATTTTCAGAAACAGCTCCAAAACCATTAAATTCAATTGATATCTTGGGTCAAGGCAAAGAAGCTTTGGTTAAAGCTAACAATGAGTTCGGTTTTGCGTTATCTGAACAAGAAATTGATTACTTAACTGAAGCATTCGGTAAGCTTGGTCGTAATCCGAATGACATCGAGTTGATGATGTTTGCACAAGCAAACTCTGAGCACTGTCGTCATAAAATCTTTGGATCTGAATGGACAATTGATGGTGAAAAACAACCATTATCATTGTTCCAGATGATTAAAAACACTTATAAAGAATCTCCAACTGATGTGTTATCTGCTTATAAAGATAATGCTTCAGTAATTGTGGGTTATGACACGATGCGTTTTTATCCGAAAGCGGATGAAAATGGTCACTTTGTTTATAAATATAAGAGCCAAGCTGCTCATATTTTAATGAAGGTTGAAACTCATAACCACCCAACAGCAATTTCTCCATTTGCTGGTGCTGCAACAGGTTCAGGCGGTGAAATCCGTGATGAAGGTGCAACTGGTCGTGGTGGTAAACCAAAAGCTGGTTTAACAGGTTTCACAGTTTCGAACTTAAACATTCCTGGTTTTGAACAACCTTGGGAAGAAAACTACGGTAAACCTTCACGTATGGCTTCGCCATTACAAATCATGATTGAAGGTCCATTAGGCGGCGCGGCATTTAACAATGAATTCGGTCGTCCTGCGTTAAATGGTTATTTCCGTACTTTCGAACAGAATGTAAATGGTGAAGTGAAAGGCTTCCACAAGCCAATTATGATCGCTGGTGGTTACGGTAATATCCGTCCTGACCATGTAGAAAAAGATGCGATTCAACCAGGTGACTTGCTCATTGTATTGGGTGGCCCTGCAATGTTAATCGGTCTTGGCGGCGGTGCAGCATCTTCTGTAGACAGCGGTACAATGGGTGAAAGCCTTGATTTCGCATCTGTACAACGTGAAAACCCAGAAATGGAGCGCCGTTGTCAAGAAGTGATCGATACGTGCTGGCGTTTAGAAGACTTCAACCCAATCGTTTCTGTACACGACGTTGGCGCGGGTGGTCTATCAAATGCTATGCCTGAGCTTGTGAATGATCATGAGTTAGGTGCAGTTCTTAACCTTCGTAAGATTCCTTCATTAGAACCGGGCATGAGCCCAATGGAAATCTGGTCAAATGAAGCACAAGAGCGTTATGTTCTTGCTATTCGTCCAGAATCTTTAGAGCAGTTCGAAGCAATCTGTGCACGTGAACGTTGTCCGTTTGCTGTGTTAGGTGAAGCAACTGAAGCACGTCACTTAACAGTTGAAGATCCATTGTTCCAAAATGATGCTGTTGATATGCCAATGCAGGTAATGCTTGGTGGTACGCCACGCATGCAGCGTTCTTATGAAACTATTGAACGTAGTGGTGATGATTTTGACGCTTCAAAAGTTGATTTGAAAGATGCGATTTTCCGCGTATTGAAAAACCCTACAGTTGCGTCTAAGTCATTCTTGATCACCATTGGTGACCGTTCAATTACAGGTATGGTTGCACGTGATCAAATGGTTGGTCGTTGGCAGGTTCCTGTTGCAGATGCAGCAGTAACGACAACAAGTTTGCAAGGTTTCACTGGTGAAGCAATGGCAATGGGCGAACGTCCACCAGTTGCATTGTTAAATCCAGCAGCATCTGCTCGTTTGGCAGTTGCTGAAGCAATTACCAATATTGCATGTGCAAACATTGAACAAATTAGCGATATCAAACTTTCTGCAAACTGGATGGCTGCTGCGGGTCAAAAAGGTGAAGACCAAGCACTGTTTGAAGGCGTGAAAGCAATTGGTATGGAAATGTGTCCTGCTTTAGGAATTGCGATTCCAGTAGGTAAAGACTCGCTTTCAATGCGTACGACTTGGAATGACAACGGCGAAGATAAAGCCGTAACTTCTCCAATGACGGGTGTAATTACTGCATTTGCTCCAGTAACTGATGTTCGTAAGACCTTAACACCTGAACTTAAAAATTTAGAAGATTCAGTACTTGTACGTATTGATTTATCTAAAGGTCAGTTCCGTTTAGGTGGTTCGATTCTTGCTCAAGTATATAAAGCAATCGGTTCAATCACTCCAGATGTTGATAGTTTTGATGATTTCAAAGCGTTCTTCGCTTTAATCCAAGACTGGAACAATCGTGGTTTGATTCAGGCTTACCATGACATCGGCGATGGTGGTTTATTAGCTTCTGTAGCTGAAATGATGTTTGCTGCACGTTTAGGTGTTGCGTTAGAAAACCAGACTACTGCGGGTTTATTTGCAGAAGAAATTGGTGCAGTACTTCAAATCAAAGCAACTGATTGGGAAGCTTTACAAGCAGAAATCGCAGCTTCTAGCTTAAAAGATGCAATTGCTGTAGTTGGTCGTGTAAATAACTCAGATCAATTATCTGTAAATGGTTTAACTTTAGATCGTGCTGAATTACAACAAGCTTGGTCTGAGGTATCTCATCAGATCCAACGTCTACGTGATAACGTAGAAACTGCTGATCAGGAATTTTCATTAATTACTGATAATGCACACCAAGGTTTAATTGCTAAACCAACATTCGACTTGAATGAACCTATTGAAGCGCCGTTCATTAATACACGTCGTCCTAATATGGCAATCTTGCGTGAGCAAGGTGTAAATGGTCATATTGAAATGGCAGCAGCTTTTGACAAAGTTGGCTTTAATACGATTGACGTACACATGAGCGATTTACTTGCTGGTCGTGTAAGCCTAAGTGATTTCGAAGGTTTAGTGACTTGTGGTGGTTTCTCTTACGGTGACGTAATGGGTGCAGGTGGTGGCTGGGCAAAATCAGTATTGTTCAATGCTAAATTACGTGATCAGTTTGAACAGTTCTTCCATCGTGAAGAAACATTCAGCTTAGGTATCTGTAATGGTTGCCAAATGTTGTCACAATTGGCACCGCTTATTCCGGGTGCTGAGCACTGGCCACGTTTCCACCGCAATATGTCGGAAGTTTTTGAAGCTCGTAGCGTAAACGTTCGTGTTGAAAAATCTGTTTCTGTATTACTTGATGGTATGGAAGGTTCAATCTTACCGATTGCTGTAGCACATGGCGAAGGTCGTGCAGTTGCGAGTGAAGCTGATATTGCAAGCTTGAATGCAGGTAACCAAGTTGCATTGCGTTATGTTGATAGTCACGGTAACCCGACTCAACATTACCCATTGAACCCGAACGGCTCACCTGAAGCGATTACTGGTGTTACTTCTAAAGATGGTCGTGCAACGATTATGATGCCGCACCCTGAGCGTACTTTCCGTGCAATTCAACACTCTTGGAGTCCAGAAGAATGGACTGAAGATGGTGCATGGTTACGTATGTTCCGTAATGCTCGTAAGTTTATAGGTTAATAGAAAAATTGAAATAAGCCACCGTAAGGTGGCTTATTTGTATGTAGTACAATGTAAATAGAATAAATAGTAGAGAAGAAAAATGAAATCAAAAATCCATTTCCGTGAATTTGCATTGCTCATGGCATTGCTCATGTCGATTGTTTCTTTTTCGATAGATGCAGTTTTGCCTGCTTTAGGCGAGATTGGACGTATTTTTGAATTAAAAAATAATAATCAGTCACAGTGGGTCATCATTGGTATCTTTTCTGGCATGACCATTGGGCAGCTCATTGCGGGGCCTCTATCCGATGCGATTGGGCGTAAACGCATTTTATTCACAGGAATTATTATTTATTTTCTGGGAAGTTTATTGTGCTTTACAACACAAAGTTTTGAGTGGTTTTTAGTTGGACGCTTTATTCAAGGTATTGGCGTTTCAGGGCCTTATGTTGCTACGATTTCAATTGTTAGAGATAAATACAGCGGAGCTCAAATGGCTCGCATCATGTCTTTAATCATGATGGTATTTATGGTGGCTCCAGCAGTTGCACCGAGTTTAGGGCAGCTCATTATTCATTTCTTTGGTTGGCGTGAGATCTTTGTTTTATATATGGTTTATGCCACAGTGATTGGAGCATGGGTTGCTTTACGATTAGAAGAAACATTACTTCCTGAAAATCGTTTACCTATGCGGTTGCAAGCATTTCAAGAGGGCTTTAAAGAAGTTGTAAGTAATAAAACCACCATGAGCTATTTGCTATGTGCCGGTTTTTGCTTTGGTGGATTCATTGGTTATTTAGGAACTTCTCAACAAATTTTTATGCAACAGTTTGGTAAAACAGGACAAGAATTTAGTGCTTATTTTGCCGTGCTTGCTGGTGTGATGGGAATCGCCTCATTTACAAACTCTAAAATTGTTATGAAGTTTGGTATGCGTCCAATCTGTATTTATGGCTTTTTAGGCTTGTGTTTAATTTCTTTGATTTTCTTGGGAATTCAGCTTTTAGGCGTGGTTGTATCATTCTGGATGTTTATGCTTTATGCCTGTATTTTATTTTTATTATTTGGAACTCTATTTGGTAATTTAAACGCGATTGCGATGGAACCAATGGGGCATGTCGCTGGAATGGCATCGGCTATTATTGGTGCAGCTTCCTCTGTCTTGTCACTTATTCTTGCCTCTATTATTGGGCAGTTATATAACGGTACATTAATTCCAATGACTTGTGGTTTTGTCATTTTGTGTGGTTTGGCTTTCGCTATGACAATATATGAGAATAGATATTTAAAGAAATCGGACGCTTAAAATTATAGGGATGAAAATAAATCACTGAATTTTCAAATTTCTTCAAAGTAATAGCTGTATATGGATTGTTGAAGCTCTTGAAGCATTTTAAAAAAACGTATAAGAGTATAGACAGCTTACTATTTAACCCCTTATGCTTTATTTAAGGTTGGTTCAATTTTTGCTTTCTCTGTAACAACGATAAAAAATCGGAGATCAAAATGATGAAAAATGAAAATCACATAAAAACGTTTTATAAAAAAGATATGGGCTGGCGTTTATTTGGCTTAGCGCTTGCGATTCAAATCCTCTTTATTGGAGCAAATTATTTAGTAATGATGAGCTGACTTTGATTCTGAGGCTTTTTTAACGGTATGATTTAAAGCAAGTTCGCTAGTTTTGAGTCATTTTGCCCATGTTAAAGCTGATTTATTACGTACCTGAGTCACATCTTGAGTCGACTAAACAAGCCATTTTCTCTGCTGGTGCAGGTGGTATCGGTAATTATGAACACTGTGCATGGCAAGTGAAAGGAATAGGGCAGTTTAAGCCAGTCAAAGGAGCCGATCCTTATATCGGAGAGCTAGGTGAACTCGAACAAGTTGATGAGTGGCGTGTAGAAACAATTGTAATTGAAGAAAATGCCAAGGCTGTAACGAAAGCATTAAAGGCAAGCCATCCTTATGAAGAGCCTGCCTTTGAGTTTATTCAAATCATAGAAATTGATTTTAATTAAACTGAGAGAAATCTGGTTTACGTTTTTGCATAAATGCTTGTACTGCTTCTAGCATTTCAGGTGAGTGAACGCGCTGCATAAAGATTTCAGCTTCATGATCAATACATTCAATAATTTGCTCTAAATTATGTTTCATAAGCGCTTTTGTCTGCTTTAATGATGCAAGAGGCAAAGCTGCTAAATGCTGAGCTGTTGCCTGAGCAGATGCGTAAGAATCTTCAACTACTTCATTAACTAAGCCAGCTTGTACTGCGGTTTCAGCATTGAATTTTTTTGCAGTAAGTAGAAGCTCAGCTGCTTTGTGATAACCCGCTTGTTGAATGAGTAATTGACTTGCACCACCTTCTGGAGAAAGGCCAAGACTTACAAATGGAATTTGGAATAGGGCAGTGTTGTCAGCAAAAACCAAGTCTGCATGTAATAAAATCGTAACGCCAATTCCAATTGCCACACCTTTTACTGCAATAAGAAGTGGTTTTGAGAATTTGGCAGCCGCTTTAAGTAGAACGAATGGCGGAACTTCTCCAGCTAGACCTATGTTTGGATTTTGTACAAAACCCATAAAATCTTTCATGTCATTGCCAGCGGTAAAATCTTGCTCAACACCACGTAGAATAACTACACGAACATCTTTATGAAGGTCGGCTTCATTCAGTGCTTTGGCAATCCATAAATAAAGTTCGCCATAGAGTGCATTTTTTGCATCTGGGCGATTTATGGCTAAGGTGAGTACGCCACCTTCTAAATTTGCGTTTAAATGTTGATGAGGTTGTTGAATACAGCTAAGTGTCATCGTACTATCCTTGCTTTAAACCACGTTGTTAATTTTTAGGTTCTCATTATGGCGCATATTTTTTGTAATGAGCGTTACTAATGAGTTCATAAAAAGTGAAAATCTAATTATGTATAAATTTGACTATCTCGTTTTTATAGGGCGTTTTCAACCATTTCATTTGGCTCATATGCAGACAATTGAAATTGCCTTACAACAAAGCCATTATGTGGTTTTGGCGCTAGGCTCTGCTCAAATGGAACGTAATATTAAAAATCCGTTCTTAGCAATAGAGCGTGAGCAAATGATCTTGTCAAATTTTTCTCTAGAAGAACAAAAACGCATCCGTTTTGTACATGTGGTAGATGTTTATAATGACGAAAAGTGGGTGAAACAAGTCAAATCTTTAGTGAATGGCGTAATTGAACCTAACTCAAAAGTTGGTTTGATCGGACATTTTAAAGACGAGTCTTCCTATTATTTGAGACTGTTTCCTGAATGGATTATGGTTGAGCTGGATAGCTTAAAAGATTCAATTTCGGCAACACCAATGCGTGAAGCTTATTATCGTGGTGAAATCCAAACGGAATTTTTCCCTGTAGGAACGATTAAATTTTTAGATGAATTTAAAGAAACTGAAATTTATGCTGAACTCCAGCGCAAATATCTTATAGATGATAAAACCAATCTAAATTAATTCAAGAAGCAACAGAGCTTGTGGTTCGTGTACTTGATAAAGATCCTGCAACTACATTTGTAGTCATTGATGAAGTTGAAACTGATAACTGGGGTGTTGCAGGTGAAACTGTTTCTGCGATACGAAAAAGACAAAGTTTGAGTACTTAAAATGCAAAATAATCCGATTACTGAGATTCAGAAACAACTAGAACAATATTTTGATGGTTTGTATTTTTGTGATGTGCAACTTTTAAATAATGTTTTTCATCCTGATGCCATATATATCAATGTAACCGAGCAACCCGTACTACGACTTAGCATGGCTGAATATTTTCCAATTGTTGCGAGTCGGATTTCTCCAGCTTCAAAGCAACAAACACGACAGGATAAAATCAGTTCAATCAATTTGATTCATGAACGGTTGGCGCTAGTCCATGTTGAATGCATTATCCACCCTAAATATTTTTATGATGCACTTACATTTGTGTTTGAAGATGATCAATGGAGAATTATATCGAAAGTATTCCATTATCAAATTTTAGCGGACTAAATGATTAAGCATCTGCCCAAAAGATAATTCGGTTGGAAAAAGGATCGGTGATGCTGAGTTCAAGTGTTTCCCAATCTGTTTTTTCAACCTGAGGTTTAGAAAATTTATAATCTTTTTTGCTTAGTTCACTGTGCAGCTCATAAATATGTTCCCAATAAATACGGATTGCACTATGTGGACTTGCATCACCAAAATGCTCGGATAAATGAATAACGCAATCATCTTTAGAAATTTGTAAATATAATGGAAAGTTATCTTCAAATTGATGTTGCCAATCAAGCTGAAAACCTAAGAACTCAAGATAAAATGATTGAGCTAAATCAACATCAAAAATTCTTAAAATTGGAGTGATTGAACCAGATTGCATCATTTTTTCCTTTTAACGCGTACCAAATTGTTGAGTCCAATAACTCTTTTGCTTCACAGACTGATCAGAAGCACACGCGATTGCGTAAGTTGTGAATTTTGGATTCATTAGATTACTACAATGCAAGGGACTTGTTAGCCATTTAGACATAACTTGCCCTAAAGTTTTTTGGCCACTAGCGACATTTTCACCATTGGCTTTACCAAGGGTATTGTAAATTTTCAAACGTGATTTTAAGTCCAGACCTGTTGAGCCAACATGCCCGAGAAAGTTGTGTGCAGCCATATCTTCACTATGAGAAAGTGCGCCTTTATATAAATTATTACTCCAGCTCAACGGTTTAGTTGCGGGGAAATACTGTTGGCCACATTGACGTGATTGCTGTCGGATCTGATTAATTGTGCTCAATACAGCTTGTTGATAGGCTGGGTTTTGTAAATCTTGGCAGCTTATTTCATTGGAATTGTTTTGAATTTGAGCAATTGATGTGGTGCTATCAGTGGATATTGTTAATGTATTTGCACTACATGCACCAATAAAAAGAGTAGTAGGCAGCAAAGAGCAGGTTTTGAGTAGACTCATATCATTGCCTTAAAATAATTATTCTAATGTTTTTATGATACGCCAAAGTCAAAGTATTGGGTAATGCTTTGCAAACAAAAAGCGAGTGTGAAACTCGCTTTTTGTTTGTTAATTTTATTAGGCTGTTTGAAGGGCTTTTAAGTCTTCTAGAACTTGTTCTGCATGTCCAGCAGCTTTAACTTTACGGTAGCTTTTAACTAAAGTTTTGTTATGGAAAATGAAAGTAGAGCGTTCAATACCCATTACTTTTTTGCCATACATATTTTTTTCTTTAATCACATCGAAGTGTTTACACAGTACTTCTTCTTTATCACTAATCAGATCAATAGTCAGTGCCTGCTTTTCTGTAAAATTTTGGTGGGCTTTTACTGAGTCGCGCGAAACACCGTAAATACGAGCACCTAAAGCTTCAAACTGATCTTTTAGACAAGAAAAACCAACAGCTTGTGTTGTACATCCTGGAGTTGAATCTTTAGGGTAGAAGTAAATGATTAACCATTCATTTTCGACCTCAGTCAAGTTCACTTCACCTTGTGTTGTTGGGAATACCTGATTTGGTAATTGGATATTGTCAGTCATTTCTCATCCTTCAAAAAAGCTAAATTTGATCTAATTCAAGTGGTAAAAAAGCATATTCTTCATGATAAACAATATCGAGCTTTCTTACAGGAATTGGTTTGTTAAAAATTGGGCCATCAATCACAGTGGTATGAAATTCACCGCCTTCACCACATGGATCAATACCACGGTTTTCAAGTTCTTTTATATATTCTAAGGTTAAAGTTTTTCCTAAATCTTGAATTGTCATTCCTAGTTTTAAGTTCACTGTTACAAGCACACTATGGAAACCAAGATTGATAAATTCTTCAACAACTTCGCGATGTGGACGAAGCCATAGAGGCATTCCTAATTTAAGTCCCACCTGTTGAGTAATCCGATCATGCCAACACCCATGTTCAGGCATATCTAGATCACCTGTAACAAGTACCTCGACACCTTGTTGTTTTGCCTGAATGAGTAATTCAATAAATTTAGCTTCATAGTCATTCCAGCTTGATGAAGCCATAAATACGGGTAAGCCGATTGCTTTAGCTTGTGCTTGAATAATATCAAGTGGCATAGCATGTGAACGAGAGCGCTGACCTTGTTCTTCCAACATGACAATGAGCCCACTCACCGTGCCAGTTTTCATTGCATGGTAGAGTGCAAGGGAGCTGTCTTTACCGCCACTGAAGGAGACAATAGAGGCCTTATTTATTGCGTTGGTTTTCCATTGTTCTTGCATGGTTTATTTCAGGTGAATTGTTCAAGTTCGATAAGATCATTTTAACAGAGCTACAAAAAAGCCTGCATAAATGCAGGCTTAATTTGGAATAACAAAAGCTTATTTTTTAGGAGCTTGTTGTTGAGCAGCTTTCATTGCATCTTCAGTTAATTTTTCAAGTTTAGTTGTTAACTGAGGACCGAAACATGCTTTAAGATCACGGTTTTGTTGTTGTACAAATCCTAGAGAGCTTGGGCTTTTCTTCGCATTGATTGCACTTTGGATTTCCCATTTTTGTGCTTCAGTCACTTTACCTTGTGCTTCAACTTGGCAGCTACAGAATTTGCTAACTTCAGATGAACTTAGTTTGCCGCCTTTAGCTGTTTGATCTTTACAAACGTTAACTAATGCACCTTTAACGTTGGTACTTTTATATGCTGCTTGAACTGGGTTTTCGGCAGCATGTGCTGCACCAGCCATAAGAGCAACTGTTGAAAACAAAGATGAAAGAATAAGATTTGATTTTAACAACTTCATAAATTTTACCTACTTATTACGGTATATAGCGTGTTGGGTCGGCAACACCAGCCTCGATAAAGCCTTCTTTACGCAAACGGCAACTGTCACATTTGCCACACGCACGTCCTTGAGCATCTGCTTGGTAGCAAGATACCGTTTGACTATAGTCTACGCCATGTTCAATCCCTAAACGTATAATATTCGCTTTGGATAAATGTAACAGTGGTGTTTCAAACTTAAGTGGTTTTCCTTCTACGCCAGCTTTAGTTGCTAAGCGTGCCATATTCGCAAAAGCATCAATAAATTCAGGACGACAATCAGGATATCCTGAATAATCAACAGCATTGATACCAATAACAATCGCTTCGGCATTAAATACTTCAGCTGCTGCTAGAGCATAAGAGAGGAAAATAGTGTTACGCGCTGGTACATAAGTTACAGGAATACCTTCTTGTAACTGTTCTGGTACGGCAATGTTGTGGTCTGTAAGTGCAGATCCACCTAAATTCGCCAAATCGATATTAATTACACGATGTTCAACACCTGCACGTTGAGCTAATGCTTTTGCTGCATCTAGTTCAGTCGTTGAGCGTTGGCCATACATAAAACTAATAGCAATACATTCATAGCGTGCTTGTGCCCAAGCTAGGCAAGTGGTTGAGTCTAAGCCGCCTGAAAGCAAAACAATGGCACGAGGGCGCATATTTTTCTCCATATTCGGAATGATTTATTTTATTGAGTGATTAACGACCTGATTCATCGTTCCAAAGCAGTTTATGTAACTGAAGTTGGAAGCGAACGAGGAGTTTATCATCAAGTATCCACTGTGCCAGATCACGTGCTAGACGTGGCAGGCCAACAGCACCTTTTTCAACTGCAAAGGCAGGGGAGAACCAAACGGTACTGACTTTTTTATGCAGTTGATATTTTTCAACTTGCTGCTTTGACCATTCATAATCTTCGCGGTTACAAATGACGAATTTAATTTGATCGTGCGCAGTCAAATGATCAAGATTGCTGATGAGATTACGATGTTCCTCACCAGAAGTTGGCGTTTTTAAATCAAGAACTTTAGAAACACGCGAATCTACTTTTGAGACATCGAGCGCGCCACTGGTTTCTAAAGAAACATCAAAGCCAGCTTCACATAGACGTTGTAATAAAATCAAACAGTTTGGCTGTGCAAGTGGTTCACCACCCGTTACACAAATATAAGGTGTTTGATATTGGGTAGCTGTTTCAATGATATGTTCAAGTGAAAAACGTTCACCGCCTTCAAAAGAATAAGTGGTATCACAATAACTACAACGTAATGGACAGCCCGTTAGACGGATAAATACAGTCGGTAGGCCAGAGGCGTTTGCTTCACCCTGCAACGAGTAAAAAATCTCGGTAATGCGTAAACCGGACGCAGGGTCTGAGACAGGAATTGCAGAGGAACGTAAGGAAGCCATTCTAGAAATACCACACTATATAAAAAATAAAATCTCTACGATCAGTGTTGACCGTAGAGATGTTTGATCAAACTGAAATTAGTCAGCGCGTAACAAATCGTTCAAACTTGTTTTTGCACGTGTTTGCGCATCAACTTTTTTCACAATAATTGCAGCATATAAGCTGTATTTACCATCAGCTGACGGCAGGCTACCTGCTACAACAACTGAACCTGCTGGAACGCGACCATAATGGACTTCACCAGTTGCACGGTCATAAATTTTAGTTGATTGACCAATGAAAACGCCCATTGAAATAACTGAGCCTTCTTCAACAATCACACCTTCAACGATTTCTGAGCGCGCACCAATAAAGCAGTTGTCTTCAATAATGGTTGGGTTCGCTTGTAATGGTTCTAAAACACCACCGATACCTACACCACCAGACAAGTGAACATTTTTACCGATTTGTGCACATGAACCTACAGTTGCCCATGTATCAACCATTGTGCCTTCATCTACATAAGCACCAATGTTTACATAAGAAGGCATTAACACTACGTTTTTAGCTTGGAAGCTACCACGACGTGCTACAGCAGGAGGAACAACACGAACACCTGCTGCTTTAAATTGTTCTTCAGTCCAACCAGAGAATTTAGTTTCAACTTTGTCGTAGAAACGAAGATCACATGACTCGATTGGTTTATTGTCATTTAATTTAAATGATAATAAAACAGCTTTTTTTAACCATTGGTGAACAACCCATTCACCATTGATCTTTTCAGCAACTCGAAGTGTACCGTTATCTAAACCAGCAATTGCTTCTTCAACAGCTTGGCGGATTTCGCTTGAGCAATCTGCTGCAGTAAAGTTTGCGCGGTCTTCAAATGCTTGCTCAATGATCGTAGAAAGCTGAGACATGATCTTCCTTCCATAAAAAATTTTAAAGATTTTACACTAATTTGTGACAAGAATCTTTGAAAAAACGTGTTACGTTTAATTGAGGATATAAATGAGGTAAATGAAAATAAGCTTATTAGATAATCAAGTGTTTTTTACACAAAAATGATTTGAAAATAAAAATTTAACTCAATTTGTATCAAAAAATAACAGAAATCTACCACTTTTTGTATAAAAAAGACTCTAAGCTCTCTTTATTATGATTTCAGTCACAAGATGAATAAATTAAAAACAGAGCCTTTTTGAGGAGAAAACTATGAAAGCATTACGTGTTTTAGTAACAACAACAGCTTTATTCGCTGCTGGTGCTGTAATGGCAGATGAAGCAGTTGTTCATGACAGCTACGCATTTGACAAAAACCAATTAATTCCTGTGGGGGCGCGTGCTGAGGTAGGTACAACTGGTTACGGTGGTGCTTTATTGTGGCAAGCAAACCCATATGTAGGTTTAGCACTTGGTTATAACGGTGGTGACATTTCTTGGTCTGATGACGTAAAAGTTAATGGCTCAACCTATGACATCGATATGGATAACAACAATGTTTATTTAAATGCTGAAATTCGTCCATGGGGTGCAAGTACTAACCGTTGGGCTCAAGGCCTATATGTAGCGGCTGGTGCAGCATATCTTGATAATGATTACGATTTATCTCGTAATGTTGATGCGACCCGTTCATTCCGTGTCAATAACCAAGACTTTCTTGCTAATGAGGGCGGAGTAAAAATTAATGGTAAAATGTCTTATGAAAATGACATTGCTCCATATTTAGGTTTTGGTTTTGCACCTAAAATTAATAAAAACTGGGGCGTATTTGGTGAAGTAGGTGCTTACTACACTGGTAACCCAACAGTTAAACTTGTTTCAACAGGTTCAGCGACTACTACTGGTGATCAATCACTTGAAGAAGCAGTAAATGCGGAAGCTCGTAAAATCGCGAATGACGATAAATACCAATGGTTACCAGTTGGTAAAGTTGGTGTGAACTTCTACTGGTAAGATCTAAAAGAAAAACGAGCTACGGCTCGTTTTTTTTGCATCTCCTAAAATAAAAGAGCTAAAAAGCTCTTTTATTTATTTTTAAATCTTTATTCATCTGGGTAAGCAATTTTCTTAAGTGCTTTGATATCGGCATCAGGTGAGCATAAGGAAATAAACTCGTAACCATAACCGCGTAGTAGATGGCCTTTGCGAACTGCAATCCATGTCGTATTGACACCAAAAATATCAGTTTTAGTCTGTTTTAAACGATGATCACGTTCTGTGTCATAGGCCACGTCATTGACAATTCCGACTCCCATGCCCAATTCGACATAAGTCTTAATAACGTCTGCATCAAGAGCAGACATTACGATATCTGCATCTAGGTGAGCTTCTTCAAAAGCTTTGTCAATTTTAGAGCGACCTGTAAAACCACCATGATAAGTAATAAGTGGGTAGTCCGCTAAAAGTTCAAGTGTAATCTTGTCTGCCTTTACTAAAGGATGATTTTGCGGTGTGATAATGCTGTGTTGCCATTGATAGTAAGGAATACTAGCCAGATTTTCTTCAGTTGTTAAAGACTCTGTGGCAATTCCAATATCCGCCTCACCTTGTAAGAGCATTTCTGAAATTTCAACAGGGCTAGCTTGTTGTAAAATCAAATGAACTTTAGGAAATAGCTTCTTAAATTGGTTTACGATCGGAGGTAGCACATAACGTGCTTGAGTATGGGTTGTTGCGATCGTTAATGTGCCTTCATCAACTTTATTAAAATCTTCTGCAAGGCGTTTAATATTTTCAGCATCAACCAACATGCGTTCAACGATGCCAAGAAGAGATTGTCCTGGTTCTGTTAAACCTAGAAGACGTTTACCTTTTCGTATAAAAAGCTGTACACCTAGCTCATCTTCTAGATCTTTAATATGTTTACTTACACCCGATTGAGACGTGTAGAGTGCAGCCGATGCTTCGGTTAAGTTAAAGTTTTGGCGTACAGTTTCTCGGATAATTCTTAATTGTTGAAAGTTCATTCACACTTTTCCTCAAAAGAGGTGAGGAATTGCTTTAGTTCCGCAAGATATTCCCTCACCAAATATATTTCTTAAGCAACTTGATCTGCAAATAAGTGCAATTGAGATGCACTCACCCAAACAGTTTGATTCGGTTTAAATGCATGTAATTTTGCAGCTTCACTGCTCAGAGCAATTTCAATTAAACGTCCATTACGGTCTTGTAATTCCGCCACAACTTTTCCAGCAATCCAGATTTCACGTACAAAAGTCGCTTCAATCGTATTCGCTTGCGGTTGCGAGTGAATATGTAACTCATCTGGACGGGCAAAAGCAATCACTTTTCCTTGAGGTGCCTCAACTGCCGTTGGTAATTCAATACGGTCATTGCCAATACGAATAATACCGCCGGCATGTTCACCTTCAAAACGATTTGCTTGACCCAAGAAATCAAATACAAATGGCGTTGCAGGTTTTTCATAAACTTCACGAGGTGAGCCAATCTGCTCGACATTTCCTTTATTCATTACAATAATTTGGTCTGCAACCTCAAGTGCTTCTTCCTGATCATGGGTTACAAAGATTGACGTAATATGCAATTCATCATGCAAGTTGCGTAACCAGCGGCGTAATTCCTTACGGACTTTAGCATCTAGCGCACCAAATGGTTCATCAAGCAATAAGACTCGTGGCTCTACTGCCAAAGCACGGGCTAAAGCAATACGCTGACGCTGTCCACCAGAAAGCTGAGCAGGGTAGCGGTCTGCTAAAAATCCAAGCTGAACTAGATCAAGTAAACGAGTAACACGTTTTTTAATTTCAGCTTCTGAAGGGCGTGTTGCACGAGGACGAACACGTAAACCAAATGCAATATTGTCAAATACTGTCATGTGACGGAATAAAGCATAGTGCTGAAATACAAAACCAACCTGACGCTCGCGTACGTGTACATTGGTCGCATCCTCACCTTCAAGTAGCACTTGACCACCATCAGCTGATTCTAATCCTGCAATAATCCGAAGGAGGGTTGTTTTACCGCAACCAGATGGGCCGAGTAGGGCAACCAGTTCACCTTCCGGAAAATCTAGAGAAATATTTTTAAGCGCATGGAATGCACCAAAGTGTTTTTCAATATTTTTAACTTGAATACTCATGATTTCATTCCTTACGAATCAGTTGAATGTGGTTCTGGTTTGTCTTGATGTAGTTCTAACCACGTTTTCAATACCAGCGTTAATAGGGCTAAAAAAGCAAGCAATGAGGACACGGCAAACGCTGCGCTAAAGGTGTACTCGTTATATAAAATTTCGACATGAAGTGGCAGGGTATTGGTTTCACCACGGATATGGCCAGAAACTACCGATACTGCACCAAACTCACCCATTGCACGGGCATTACACAAAATCACGCCGTAAATCAAACCCCATTTAATGTTAGGTAGTGTCACTTTCCAAAAGGTTTGCCAGCCTGAGGCACCCAATACAATCGCGGCTTCTTCTTCCTCTGTTCCTTGAGCTTCCATGAGTGGAATTAACTCACGTGCTACAAAAGGGACTGTAATAAAGATGGTTGCTAAAACAATTCCGGGTACTGCATACAAGATCTTAATGTCATGGTCCATTAACCAGCCGCCAAACCAACCTTGAGCACCAAAAATAAGTACAATCATTAAACCTGCAATAACAGGTGAAACTGAAAAAGGCATATCAATGATGGTGGTTAAAACAGCCTTACCTCTAAATTGGAACTTAGAGACAGCCCATGCTGCGGCAACACCAAATATCACGTTAATCGGCACTGCAATTGCTGCGGTTAATAAAGTTAATTTCACTGCTGATAACGTATCTGGATCAATCAAAGCCTGAACATAGACTTCAAGTCCTTGTTTAAATGCTTCTACAAAAACCAGAATGAGTGGCAACATGAGGCAACTGAGGAAAAAAATCAGCGCAATTGTAATTAAGGTATAACGTACCCAAGTTGGTTCGCGTGTTGCATCTCGTGATTGCAATTTAAGCGCAAGTGCATTGCTGTCAGTATGTAGGTTCATGTGATATTTCTCCCTGTACGACGGTTTGCCCACGCTTGAAGTAAATTAATGGCAAATAAAATGATGAAAGAGAGAACTAACATGACCGCAGCAATTGTTGTTGCACCTGCATAATCATATTCTTCAAGGCGTGAAATGATCATGAGCGGAGCAATTTCTGTTTTAAACGGCTGGTTACCTGCAATAAAAATAACTGAACCATATTCACCGACACCGCGGGCAAATGCTAAAGCAAAGCCTGTGAATAGGGCTGGTAGTAATATCGGTAAAATAATCTTAGTAATTGTCTGCCAGCGATTTGCGCCGAGTGCCGAAGCTGCTTCTTCAAGTTCAGTTTCGATATCACTGAGTACAGGTTGTACTGTTCTTACAATGAATGGAATACCAATGAATATTAATGCCAACGTAATACCGATTGGCGTATATGCAACTTGAATACCAAGTGGTTCTAAATACTGACCGATCCAGCCAGTGGGCGCATAGAGTGAAGTAAGCGCAATACCTGCAACTGCAGTTGGAAGAGCAAAAGGTAGATCGACTAATGCATCAACCAAGCGTTTCCCAGGAAAGTTATAACGGACAAGGCACCAAGCTAAAAGTAACCCAAACACAACATTAATAAAGGCTGCGATTAAAGCTGAACTAAAGCTGAGCTGAAGCGATTTTAAAATACGCTCAGAAGTTAAAATTTCCCATAATCCGTCCCATCCAATTCCAAATGATTTGATAAAGACTGCGGCTAATGGAATAAGCACAATAAAAGAAACGTAGGCGAGGGTGAAGCCCAAAGATAGACCAAACCCAGGCAGCACTCGGGATCGCTGCGACATGATATTTCCTCAAAGAGAAAAGCCTGCTGAAACCAGTAAGCGAATAAATAAAGATAAACGGTGCGATATAAAGCTGGGTATTAAGCAAATTTCAAAGAGAAATGAGTTTTTACCGGGTCGATAGATGAGTGGCTACACATCGAATCTTCTGGAATCAAATAATTCAGCAAATCTGGAAACGGGCCAAAACCTGAAGCAACATTAATATGGCCGACTTCACCAAGATTAACCGGGTTTAATTTCCATGATTTCGCAAGTTGTAATGCATCAAAAAAACCAAGCCATGGATCATTTTCACTAATGAGGAGCGTTGTAGGCACATCAATTTTTAATTGATGAAAATAATCTTTGTAGTCGGTCAAACTATGTCGAGCAAACCCTGCTTCCCCAAAGCGTGCTGGATTTGCCGGAGCGACTAAAATAAGTTTCTTAACCCGGTTTTTTAACTCTGGATGCTCAGCTAAAGCAGCAACACTTGTTAAGCAACCAAAGCTATGAGCAACAATTTGTACAGGAGCTGGTGCTGCTTGAACCGTTTTAACGAATTGCTCAACCCATTCACTTAGTACAGGTCTATCCCAGTTTTTTTGCTCAACACGAGAACTAGACACGAGTTTACGCTGCAACCAAGATTGCCAATGCTGATGTTCACTTCCACCTACACCTGGAACAATTACAGTATGAATCATGTCTGTTCTCCTTATTTTTAGTACAAAGAATTACTTCTCTGTACTATTGATTTTCACGATTTGATCGAAAACACCACCATTGTCGAAGTGTTTCTTTTGTACTTTCGTCCAACCACCAAACTCTTTATCGATAGTTACAAGTTTCAATGGCTTAAATACGTTGCTGTATTTCTTAAGAACGGCTGCGTTGCGTGGACGGTAGAAGTTACGTGCTGCAATTTCTTGGCCGGCTGGCGAATACAAGTAGTTGAGGTAACCCTTAGCAATCGTTAAGTTGCCTTTTTTCGCAGCATTTTTCTCAACAACAGCAACTGGAGGTTCAGCTAAAATCGAAAGAGATGGGGTAATAATTTCAAATTTGCCCGGCTGTTCACGAGTAGCTAAATATGCTTCGTTTTCCCAAGCGAGTAACACATCACCAATACCACGTTCAGCAAAAGTTGTGGTTGCACCGCGTGCACCTGAATCTAGAACTTTAGTGTGTTTATAAATTTGGCGAACATACTCTTGTGCTTTAGCATCGTTACCGCCTGGTTGATGTTTTGCCCAAGCCCAAGCTGCAAGATAATTCCAACGAGCACCACCTGAAGTTTTCGGGTTTGGCGTAATAATTTCTACACCTGGTTTGATTAAATCACCCCAGTCTTTGATTTGTTTTGGATTACCTTTACGCACTAAAAACACAATTGTTGAAGTGTATGGGGTAGAGTTCTGCGGTAACTTTTTCTGCCAGTCAGCTGGAAGTAATTTTGCTTTTTCCGCAATTTCATCGATATCTGCCGCAAGTGCTAATGTCACTACATCTGCATTTAAGCCATCAATCACTGCACGCGCCTGCTTACCAGAACCGCCATGTGATTGTTTGAACTCAATATCTTGACCAGTACGTTGTTTCCAGTAAGTACCGAACTGTTTATTGAAATCTGTATATAACTCACGAGTAGGATCGTAAGAGACGTTTAAAAATTCTTGCGCTGCAAATGATGAAACAGACAGAAGTGCAGCGATAACCCCGACTTTTAATTGTGAAAAACGCATGAGATAAGTCCTCAAAAAATATGAAATGTTCAAAACATGAACGCAGAATAGCGCTAGTCTTTATTCTAAAAAAATAATAAAAAACGAATTTAATATGAAAAAAATAGAAATAGTAAAAATAGATAAGTTATTCTTAAATCTTGATATAGAACAAGTTTCAAAAGTAGATACGAAATCGGTATAATTTTTTAAAATCAGTCATTTAATATTTAAATGAAAGGTGTTGTATTGTCGGGTCGTTTTAAGCATAGGATGGGTTAAACATGTGGTGTTTTAAAAATGGGCAACCTATTGAAACCATTCCTTTACTGGATCGAGCATTTCATTATGGAGATGGATGCTTTACCACAATCCGTGTTTTTCAAAATCAGATTGAACTTAAAGAAAGGCATTGGGATCGACTAAAACTTGCATGTCAAAAACTGTCTTTAACTGCGGATTTTGAACTCATAGAACAGAGCTTAGAGCAATTACAAAAGCAAAATCTTGTACTCAACGGCACTTTAAAAATTGTGATTAGTCGTGGTGAAGGCGACCGTGGTTATAGCTTACCAAAGCATGACGCCGATATTTATATTTGGTTTTATCCGAAAGCTTTAGAACCATTTCAACCAGACTTTATACAGTGTGGTGTTTTAAATCAGGCTTTAGGTTTAACCATGCCGAGCTTGGTCGGGCTTAAATCTTTAAACCGTCTTGAACAAGTGTTGCTAAAAAAAGAAGCAGATCAACTAGGGTGGGCTGAAGCATTAGTTACTGATGTACAAGGTTATATTGTTGAAGGGGTCAGCAGTAATTGTTTTATTCGCTTAAATGATAGATGGATTACTCCGGAACTTCGTTATAATGGCGTCCACGGTGTAATGCGGGCAGAAATTCTGGCGCGTATGCAGCACCATGGTATTGCCTGTGAAGTACGTGTAATTGAGTTAGATGAAGTATCTGAAATACAAAGTCTATTCTTTTGTAATGCTTTAAACCCTATGCGAGTAGTCACTCATTTAGGTGAGAAAACGCTAGAAACACAGGCATGCATAGATTTATTTCATATCCTTAACTTAAATCAGATTCATTAATATGCCGAAGCCACCTGTGAATGCGAAAGCAAAAAACGCCAAGAAAAATAACAAAAAACAAGCTCCAAAATTTTCTAAGCGATTGGTTCTAATTGGCCTGTTTATTGTCTTAATTTCTACTTTTGCCATTTTATGGTCGAGTCTATTTAAAGCTTATCCTATTGAAGGCAAAAAACAGATGTTATCTATTACATCTGGTGAAACCTATTCTGGTTTTATTGATCGTTTGGCGAAAGAAGGCAAAATTAGCTTTCCTGTGGTATTGAAGCTTTATCAGAAGTTTATGATTCATGACAGCATGAAAGCTGGTGTGTATGAAATTGAACAGGGAATGAGTGTAAGAGAAGTATTAGAAATGCTATCTGATGCAGATAATGCTCAGATGAACCGTGTCTTGGTCATTGAAGGTACAACTTTTAAACAGCTTATTACTGCACTCAAAAATGATAAAAATGTAAAAAATACAATATTAGATTTACCAGATGATCAGCTGATGAAGGCGCTTGGGATTCCTTATGGGCATCCTGAAGGTTTGTTCGCACCTAATACTTATTTCTTTGCCAAAGGTGAAACAGATAAGAAAATTCTGACCGATTTATACCACCGTCAAATGAAAGCTCTAGATGCAGCTTGGGCAAATCGTGCGCCGAATTTACCTTATAAAGATAAATATGAAGCATTAATTATGGCTTCTATTGTTGAGAAAGAAACAAGTTTAGACAGTGAACTTACACAAGTTTCAGGCGTTTTTGTTCGCCGTTTAAAAATTGGTATGCGTCTACAAACGGATCCAACTGTTATTTACGGTATGGGGAATAACTATAAAGGCAATATTACTCGAGAAGACCTCCGTACCCCAACAGCATATAATACTTATACTATTAATGGCTTACCGCCAACGCCAATTGCTTTGCCAAGCCAAAAAGCAATTGAAGCTGCATTGCATCCAGATGATTCAAATAACATCTATTTTGTAGCGACTGGTAATGGTGGGCATAAATTTACGGCAAGCTTGCAAGCGCATAATCAAGCGGTGCAAGAGTACTTATCCGTGTTGAGATCGAAGAAATAAGGAAAAGAGATGTTTATTAGCTTTGAAGGTACGGAAGGGGTGGGTAAAACTACACTCATTCGAAAAATTCATCAGTATTTTGAAGAGCAAGGTAAACAAGTTGTTTTAACTCGTGAACCGGGTGGTACGCCGTTAGCAGAACAAATACGTTCAATGCTTTTGGCAGTGAATCATGATGAAAATATGAGTCACGATACTGAACTACTTTTAATTTATGCTGCACGTGCTCAACACTTACAGCAGATTATTTTGCCAGCTCTAGAGTCTAATAAAATTGTATTAAGTGATCGTTTTACCGATGCAAGCTTTGCTTACCAATGTTCTGGTCGTGGTTTAAGCCAAGATAAATTACAGCTTTTAAATCAGAACTTTGTTTCACGCATGCCAGAAGTAACGTTCTGGTTAGATGCACCGATTGAACTCGGGATGAACCGTGCACGTGAACGTGGAGTTTTAGATCGTTTTGAACAAGAAAAGTTAAGTTTCTTTACTAAGGTTCGTGAAGGTTATGAAACCTTGTGGAAAGCTGAACCTGAACGTATTAAGCGAATAGATGCAACCCAAAGTCCTGATCAGGTGTTCGAACAGGCATTGCAATATTTAGGATAAGCAATTGGATGAGCCACTCTTATAGACTATGGGAGTGGTGAAAAATGACGTTAATTCTGATTTAAAACGTCATAGAAAATATCTGCTATTTTCTTATGCTATCTTACATATGATTTATAGATTGAAGAATAACAAGGATGAAAAGCTCAAAAGAAGAAATCGTGGCATTTCTTGAAAAGGAATTTCCACCAAGTCTTGAACATTGCACGATTGAATCAGTCACGCCTAAAGCTGCTGTCGTTCATTATCATGTCGATCAAAGGCATCAACGGCCCGGTGGTACCATATCTGGTCCAACCATGATGACTTTGGCAGACTTTGCTTTATATATTGCAATATTAGGTGAAATCGGAATTATTGGTTTAGCTGTGACGACCAATTTTAATATTAATTTTCTAAGAAAACCCGCAGGTGATCAAGACTTACGTAGTGAATGTAAACTCATGAAAGTCGGAAAGAGCTTGGTCGTGGGTGAGGTCTGGATTTATTCAGTAGGGTTAGAAGAACCCGTTGCACATGTGACCGCAACTTATTCAATTCCACCTAGATCATAAATATTAAAGCAAATAAAAAGCACAGTCTGAACTGTGCTTTTTTTAGAAGAACAGCTTAAATATCAGTATTAACCAATGGCTGTTCAACTGCAAAATTTGGCGGTGTTAGAACTGTTTTACGAATCTCACTCGAAGTTTCTGGATAATCAAGCGTGTAATGTAGACCACGTGATTCTTTACGTTGCATAGCACAGCGCACAATCATCTCAGATACTAAAACAAGGTTACGCAACTCAATTAAATTTTTGCTGACACGGTAGTCTTGATAATACTCAGTGATTTCACGCTTTAACATTTCAATACGGTGCAAAGCACGTTCTAAACGTTTTGTAGTTCTTACAATACCAACATAGTTCCACATGGTCGAACGTAACTCATCCCAGTTTTGTAAAATCACTACATCTTCATCAGGGTTGGTTACTTGTGAGTCATCCCAAGTTGGTACTTCAGGTAATTTGAAGTTTTCATCAAATTTATTTTCGATATCTTTTGCTGCACTCATGCCGTAAACGAAGCACTCAAGTAATGAGTTACTTGCCATACGGTTTGCGCCATGTAAACCGGTATAAGACGTTTCACCAATCGCATATAGACCTTCGATATCCGTCTGGCTATTTGAGTCAACTACGACACCACCACATGTATAGTGCGCTGCTGGCACCACTGGAATCATGTCTTTGGTAATGTCGATACCTAACTCAAGCAATCGTGCATAAAGTGTAGGGAAGTGCTCTTTGATAAACTCTGGTGATTTGTGTGTAATGTCTAACCACACGTGACGAATACCGAGGCGTTTAATTTCATGGTCAATGGTACGTGCCACAATATCGCGAGGAGCCAGTTCTGCACGATCGTCAAAACGTAGCATAAAACGCTCGCCATCAGGTAAGCGCAAATAAGCACCTTCACCGCGCATGGCTTCAGTAATTAAAAATGAGCGAGCTTGAGGGTGATACAGACAAGTTGGGTGGAATTGGTTAAATTCCATATTGGCTACACGGCAACCTGCACGGAAGGCCATTGCAATACCATCACCTGTAGCAATATCTGGATTAGATGTGTACAGATAAGCTTTCATCGCACCGCCGCAAGCAAGTGCGGTGAATGGTGCAAGGAAAGTATGAACTTTTTCTGTATTTTCATCTAAGGCATACAAACCAATAGCGCGATTTGCTTGATCTGTATGACCTAATTTATGCGATGTAATTAAATCAATCGCAATATAATTTTCAAAAATAGTAATATTTTTACGTTCTTTGGCACGTTCAACCAAGGTGGTTGAAATGGCTTTACCTGTTGCATCAGCAGAATGGATAATGCGTCGCTGTGAATGGCCACCTTCGCGTGTTAAATGAAGTTGTTCATCTTCATCTAAAGTAAATTGCACGCCTTGCTTTAAAAGAAAGTCAACAGAAGGGCGACCGCCTTCTACGGTATGTTGTACCGCATCCATTTCACATAAATGAGCACCTGCAATCATAGTGTCATTAATGTGCTGTTGAATAGAGTCAGTCTCATCAAGAACAGCAGCAACACCACCTTGAGCATAGAAGGTACTTGCTTCGGTTAAAGCAGCTTTGGCTAAAACTGCAATATTAAAATGATTTGGTAACGATAAAGCCAGACTTAAACCAGCACCGCCGCTGCCCACAATAATCACGTCAAAGTGGTGAATTGTCTGTAAATTAGGCATGTCCATTCGCAACAATCTAAAACGTCCGCTAATGACACCCCTTTTTATCTAAAAAGGCAAGAGCTTAAGCGCTCTAACTCAGAGAAAAATTGCAATTGGCTTAAAAAGTTGCAATGCGTAAAATAATGAATGTAAGGATGCCTTACAAATAAACATATTGTTACGCACAACCCCAAAGCGTTGTGATACAACAGTTTTATTCTTATTCTCGTAGACCAATTGTGGGTGAGCACCGAATGAAAACTCGCTATTTACAACAAGGAATGTATGCAGCGGTATTTACAGTTGCTGCTGTTCAGGCAAATGCTGCTGTTGATTTTTCAAACCTCGTTGAACAAGTTAGTCCAGCAGTGGTGAGTGTAAACGTCGTAAAAAAAATGACTCAGGATGAACTATTGCAGCAGCAAGTCCCTGAAATTTTGAAACGTTTCTTTGGAAATCAGGTCATCATTCCACAGCAACAGGGTCCACAAGAAAAAACTGCATACGGTAGTGCATTCTTTATTAGTAAAGATGGTTACCTACTTACCAACCACCATGTGATTGAAAATGCCTCACGCATTAGTATTACTTTAAATGACCGCCGTGAAATTGATGCAACTGTGGTTGGGAGTGATGAGCGTACAGACGTTGCATTGTTAAAGGTGACTGGAAATAGTTATCCAGCTTTACGCGTAGGAAATGTTGACCGTTTGCGAGTGGGAGAGCCAGTTTTAGCAATTGGTTCGCCTTTTGGTTTTGACTACTCTGCATCGGCAGGTATTGTGAGTGCTAAATCACGAAATATGAGTGGTGAAACTTCGGTACCATTTATTCAAACTGACGTTGCGCTAAACCCAGGTAACTCTGGTGGTCCACTATTTAACCAAAATGGTGAAGTAGTCGGGGTAAACTCTCGAATATTTAGTGGTACTGGCGGCTATATGGGCTTGTCTTTTTCTATCCCGATTGACGTAGCGATGGATGTAGCCGAACAGCTTAAAACTAAAGGTAAGGTAACACGCTCTTATCTTGGTGTGATGATGCAAGACATTGACCGCAACCTTGCCGATGCTTACAAGTTACCAAAACCTGAAGGTGCTTTAATTACTCAAATTTCTCCGAACTCACCTGCACAAAAAGCAGGCTTGCGAGCTGGTGACGTGATTTTGAAATACAACGGTAATCCGGTATCGCGCACGAGTGAATTACTATATGCATTAAACAAAGTACAGCCGAATCAAACTGTCCAGTTTGAAGTATTACGTGATGACAAAACCCGTAATATTTCAGCAACTTTAACGACTGCTCCAGATGAAACGCCTGCCACAGGTGCACAAAGTATCGTATCTAAAGGACCAGTTTTAGGAATGAGCATTCGTGATTTAGCTGAGCCAGAAAAAAGTGCTTTGAGTGTAAAAGGTGGTATCTATGTACAAGATGTTCGCCGTGGTGGCCTAGCATCATTGTCAAATATCATTCCGGGTGATGTGATTGTTCAAGTCAACAATAACCAGATTTTAAATAGTCAGGATTTTGCAAAAGTCGTTTCTAACTTGCAAAAAAATACGGTAGCGCGTGTTGCAATTATTCGTCAGGGACAACGCGCAATGCTTGGTTTACGTATTCAGTAAACTTAAAAAAGAAACAATGAACCACCCTAAACATGGGTGGTTTTTTGTTATTTATCTTGAGCGTATAGTGATATCTACCTACACTTATTTCAGTTTAAAAGTTAATAAATAAGAGTGAACATTTGTGAGTAGTATTTTTGATTTACATATTCAGGTGCAGCCACACCATATTGATGCGTTAGGACATGTGAATAATGTGATGTATGTACAGTGGATGCAAGATGTAGCTGGTGCTCATGTTGAAACATTAGGAGTCGGGGTAACTAAATATCTTGAACTAAAACATGCAATGGTCGCGGTTGAGCATCATGTGCAATATCGTAAAGCTGCATTTGAAGGCGAACAAATTGTATTACGTACATGGTTAGATGATATCAATGCTCTTTATTCGTTTCGCCAATATGTATTTTTCCGCCCATCAGATCAGGCCGTATTATTTGTCGGAAATACTAAATGGGCATGCATTGAAATTGCTACAGGACGTCCAAAACGAATGTCTCCAACTTTTACCCATGCATACAAGCCGCTTGATTCAAGCATAAACCCTTATGATTTTACTATTTCGTATGCTCAATAACCTGAAGTAGTAGCCTCACTTTGATTGTCATTTTTAAAACATAAGTACAAAGCTCATGATTATTTTGGATACTTTAAAATATCCATCTGTTATAATCTCACGCAATTTATTTAACTGCTTTGGCTGTGTATTAAAACAAGCTACATAGCACTCTATATTTTCTCAAGGTAACCCATGGCGCAAGCTAAAAAATCCGTCGATATCAAAAATATACGAAATTTCTCGATTATTGCCCACATTGACCATGGTAAGTCTACATTGGCTGACCGTTTTATTCAGATGTGTGGTGGTCTACAAGATCGTGAAATGCAAGCTCAAGTCTTGGACTCAATGGAGCTTGAGCGCGAACGTGGGATTACCATTAAAGCCGCTTCAGTCACGCTATATTATACTCATCCTAATGGTCAAGAATATCAACTTAACTTTATTGATACTCCTGGACACGTAGACTTCTCGTATGAAGTTTCTCGTTCATTAGCTGCATGTGAAGGTGCGCTATTAGTTGTAGATGCTGCACAAGGTGTAGAAGCACAATCAGTTGCAAACTGTTATACCGCGATTGAACAAGGTCTCGAAGTTCTTCCTATTTTAAATAAAATTGATTTACCACAGGCTGAACCTGAACGTGTAATTCATGAAATTGAAGAAATTATCGGAATTGAAGCAACTGATGCACCAACCTGTTCAGCAAAAACTGGTTTGGGTGTTGAAGGTGTTTTAGAGCGTTTAGTCGATGTTATTCCAGCGCCTGAAGGCGATCGTGATGCTCCATTACAAGCATTAATTATCGATTCATGGTTTGATAACTACCTAGGTGTAGTTTCTCTTGTCCGTATTAAACAAGGTCGTATCCGTAAGGGCGACAAAATGTTGGTTAAATCGACAGGTCAAACTCATCCGGTAACTTCAGTGGGTGTATTTAATCCGAAGCATACGGAAACAGATATCCTTGAAGCTGGTGAAGTAGGTTTTGTAATTGCGGGTATTAAAGATATTTTTGGTGCGCCAGTAGGTGACACGATTACGCTTGCATCTACCCCTGATGTTACGATTTTACCGGGTTTCAAAAAAGTTAAACCACAGGTTTATGCTGGTCTTTTCCCGATTGATGCGAGTGATTTTGAGCCATTCCGTGAAGCGCTACAAAAATTACAAATTAACGACTCGGCTTTATTCTTTGAACCAGAAAGTTCTGATGCATTAGGTTTCGGTTTTCGCTGTGGCTTCTTAGGGATGCTACATATGGAGATTGTACAAGAGCGTTTAGAGCGTGAGTACGATCTTGATCTCATCAGTTCTGCGCCTACCGTAATTTATGAAGCATTAACCAAGAAGGGCGAAACGATTTATATCGACAGTCCATCAAAAATGCCAGATGGATCTACTGTAGAAGATTTGCGTGAACCAATTGCTGAATGTCATATCCTTGTTCCTCAAGAATACTTAGGGAACGTAATGACGCTATGTATCGAACGTCGTGGTGTACAAAAAGATATGAAATTCTTGGGTAACCAAGTTTCTATTACTTTTGAAATCCCGATGGCTGAAGTCGTTATGGATTTCTTTGACAGGTTAAAGTCATGCTCTCGTGGCTTTGCATCTTTAGACTATAACTTTGTACGTTTTGAAAGTTCAGCTTTAGTTAAGGTTGATGTGCTAATTAATAGCGAAAAGGTTGATGCCTTGGCTATGATTTGTCACCGTAATGATGCACGCCATCGTGGTATTGCATTGGTTGAGAAAATGAAAGACTTGATTCCTCGCCAAATGTTCGATGTTGCTATTCAGGCAGCAATCGGTGCGCAAATTATTGCCCGTTCTACTGTAAAAGCGATGCGTAAAAACGTATTGGCAAAATGTTATGGTGGTGACGTTTCGCGTAAGAAAAAACTACTTTCTAAACAAAAAGAAGGTAAGAAACGTATGAAACAAGTGGGAAGTGTTGAAATTCCACAAGAAGCGTTCTTGGCTGTATTGAAAGTAGAAAGATAAGAAATGAAGGTCGGGGGGAGTAAGACATTACTTTCCCCTACTTTAAGACAAGCAGCTAGGCTGCGAGTGAGGTCGTGTGGATTTTGATTTTAATTTAATTCTTGTTCCAGTTACGCTGATTCTATTTGCAGTGTGGTTGTTAGATAAACTTGTATTTAAACAGCGTGCAAATAAAGGGCGCGGGAACGAAAATTTTGTCATTACATGGGCTTATGACTTTTGGCCAGTTTTAGCTGTAGTACTTGTACTTCGTTCATTCCTTTACGAACCATTTAATATTCCATCAGACTCTATGGTACCTACTTTAGAAACTGGTGATTTTATTCTGGTTAATAAATTTGATTATGGTGTGCGTTTACCTATCGTTAATAAGAAAATTATTGATGTGGGAGAACCAAAGCGTGGTGATGTGATTGTATTCCGTTATCCACCTCAACCTACCATTAGTTATATTAAACGTGTAATCGGTTTGCCAGGCGATCATCTTGTTTATGATCATGGACAATTGATTATTAACGGACAAAAAGTACCGAAAGTATTAACACAGTTTAGCCGTGAAAAAGATGTATTAGATACACCAACGTCTATTTATCATAAAGAGACGATTGGTACGCACACTTTTACAATGCGTGAACTTGAAGGCGTAAATGTGGCGCGTCAAGCACCGTTTATCAACTATGTTGAAAATGGTAAATATGCAAACCAAGACGGTTTATATTGGGAAGTAACTGTTCCAAAAGGACATTACTTTGCAATGGGGGATAACCGTGATCAAAGTGCAGACAGTCGTTTCTGGGGCTTCGTTCCTGAAGAAAATTTAACAGGACGAGCATTTTATGTCTGGATGCATAAAGAACCGGGGTTACATCTTCCTAACTTTGGCCGAAATGGAAAAATAGATTAAAAACAACCATTAGGAAAAAAAGAAATGCGTAAGGCACAACAAGGTACTTCGTATTTAGCAATTTTATTTGGGGTGGTTATATTTGCGGTTGCAGTAAAAGCTGTACTTGCAGTTTGGCCAGCATATTGGGATGATCGATTGATTAATAATCAAATAGAAGAGCTTTTACAAGAAAGCTCTTCTGACATCACCCCACAGAAGTTTATGACACAAATGGATCAGCGTCTGGAAATGAACAATATTCGTGATCTTCATTTTAAAGAGATTGCGCAAGTGTTTAATGAGTCTGGTCTAAAAGTCCAAAAGAAATATGAGGTAAGAAAACCCTTCTTATCAAATATTGATTTAGTTTTAACATTTGAGAAGAGTTTTGATAAAACATCAGTTCAAACTAAGTGATCCTCGCTTATTGAGTCGAATCGGATATCAATTCAAGCAGCTTGAATTGTTACAGTTGGCTTTGACTCATCGTTCGGTGAGTCATAAATACAATTACGAGCGCTTAGAGTTTTTAGGCGATTCATTATTAGGCATGATTATTGCCAATTATCTATATCATGCCTATCCAAATGAAAACGAAGGTCGCCTAACGCGTATGCGAGCGACTTTAGTGCGTCAGGAAGCTTTAGGTAAGATTGCAACCGATTTGCAACTTAGTCGGTGTTTAATATTAAGTACGGGTGAATTGAAATCTGGTGGTCATCATCGTGAGTCAATATTGGCTGACACGGTAGAAGCCATTATTGGTGCAATTTATATTGATAGTGGTGATCTCAACTTACTTACAGATATTGTGCTAAAATGGTATGTACCGTATTTAGACCATATTGAGCCTACGGATCAACTTAAAGACCCTAAATCACGTTTACAAGAGTATCTACAAGCACGTAAAAAACCTCTCCCTGTTTACGAGGTTGTAGATATTCAGGGTGATGCACCTCACCAGCACTTTAAAGTTGAATGTTTGATAGATGGCTTATCAAAGATTCATGGTGAGGGTTCAAGTCGTCGTTTTGCCGAGCAGGCAGCAGCGGCGGAAATTTTAAAGTTATTGGAGCAATAACCTGCATGTCGATGCATTCTGATCAAATCAATCCAGATTCAAATGAGAACCAAGATCCTAATAATCTGATTGATCAATTTTTTAGTTCCAAAGGCGTAACAATTCCTTCGGATTTTAAGAGCGGATTTGTGGCGATTGTGGGACGTCCAAATGTGGGTAAATCTACCCTCATGAACCATTTGTTAGGTCAAAAGCTTTCTATTACTTCGCGTAAACCTCAAACAACACGTCATAAAATTATTGGTATTGATTCGCGTGAAAAAATGCAGGCGGTATATGTAGATACCCCGGGTATGCATAAAAAAGAAGTGCGTGCTATTAATAAAATGATGAACCGTGCAGCTCACTCTGCATTGCGCGACGTTAATTTGGTCTTATTTGTTATTGATGCTTATAAGTGGACGCAAAATGACGACTTAGTGCTTGAAAAACTCAAGAATGCTGAAATGCCTGTTATTTTGGTGATTAACAAAGCTGATACTTTTGAAGATAAAAGAGATATTCTGCCTTTGATTCAAGAGCGCGCTAAGCTTATGAATTTTGCCGAGATCGTTCCTGTATCTGCATTACGCGGAGCAAATCTGGAACACTTGAGCGAAACGATTGAGAAGTATCTTCCTTACCAAGCGCCTTTGTATTCATTTGATCAGATTACTGACCGTTCTGAGCGCTTTTTAGCTAGCGAAATTATTCGTGAAAAAATCATGCGTCAGTTAGGTGAAGAATTACCTTATGATTTAACAGTACAAATTGAATCTTTCAGAACGGAAGAAGAGACTGTTAATGAAAAAACTGGTCGTTTAAAGCCAGCTTGTACTTATATTGATGCAACGATTTTTGTAGATCGTGCAGGCCAAAAAGCGATTGTGATTGGTGAAAAAGGTGCCAAGCTTAAAACAATCGGTATGGATGCTCGTAAAGACATGGAAAAAATGTTTGAGCAAAAGATCATGCTTACCTTATGGGTTAAAGTTAAAGGTGGCTGGTCTGACGATGAGCGTGCTTTAAAAAGCTTAGGGTATAGTGATATCTAAAGGATAAGGATGCTGGTATGAAAACAATTACATCATTGGTCGCTATAATTGGATGTACATTGATGTTACAAGGTTGTGTATATAAGCTTGTAACCGTACCAGTAGGTATCGCCTATAAAACTACAAAAGGTGTTGTTAAAGGTACAGCGGCTGTTGTAGGGGCGGTAATTCCTGACGGTGATGATGAGGATGACAAAAAAGAAAAAGAATCTGAGGAATAGTTTCTTTTTATGATGCGCAATGAAATCCTCCATGGATATATGATTCATCACCGTAAATACCGTGAAAAAAGTCATATTGTGCATCTTTTTACTCAGGAGTATGGGCGAGTCGATGGTATTTTAAGACAGACTCCGCCCCCTCAATATCAGCCTATTCGCTTGCAAGCCACGGGTAAAAGTGAGCTGAAAAACTTTACAAAGCTTGAAATCTTAAATCAGCCTGTTTTCTTTTTTGGGGATGCTTTTTTTGCCGGATTTTATTTAAATGAAGTTGTTCTTAGACTTTGTCCCTTAGAAGAGACAATGCCACAAACGTTTGAGCAATATCAGTTAACGTTACTTCAATTACAAGAATTATCTTCCCACGAAAATCCTGACCTTTTTCTTCGGCAGATTTTACGCCAGTTCGAGCATATTTTACTTCCTGAACTTGGATACGCACTTGATTTCTCAGTCGATACCCAACAACAGCCGATTCAGGCTCATCAGTTTTATCAATTTCAAGTGACAGAAGGTTTCGCTCCTGTTGTGCAGGCGAGTCGTTCTTCTTTGTCAGGGAAAGCGATTTTGTCTATGTTGGATTATGAGCAAGGGCAGGATTTTTCTCTCGAACAATTGCAATTATTAGGTAAACTATACCGTCAAATGATTACATCGCTTTTAGGTGATCGTCCCCTAAAAAGTCGACAATTGTGGATTCAAAACACTCAAACTAATCGTAATTAGGATTTATTTATGGCTGCATTGCTTGGTGTAAACATAGACCATGTTGCTACTTTGAGACAGGCGCGCGGTACTACTTACCCAGATCCTGTAGAAGCTGCTCTTATTTGTGAACAAGCTGGTGCAGAGGGCATTACTTTGCATTTGCGTGAAGACCGTCGCCATATTCAAGATGATGACGTACGCCGCATGCGTCCATTATTAAAAACACGTATGAATCTTGAGTTAGCTGTTACTGATGAAATGGTCGAGTTTGCGAAAGAAATTCAGCCACAGCATGTTTGTTTTGTTCCTGAAAGACGCCAAGAAGTAACTACCGAAGGTGGTTTAGATGTAGTAGGTAACTTTGAAAAAGTTAAAGCTGCAACTCAGACTTTAGCTGCTATTGGCTGCGACGTATCATTATTTATTGATGCCGATTTAGCTCAAATTGATGCAGCAGTTGCATGTGGTGCACCTACTATTGAGTTACATACGGGTGCATATGCAGATGCGGCAACAGAGCAAGGTCAACAAGCTGAGCTAGCGCGTATTATCAAAGGTGTTGAATACGCAGCTTCAAAAGGTTTGGTTGTAAATGCTGGTCATGGCCTTAACCTTAAGAATATTGCTCCAATTGCTGCTATCTCACAAATTCATGAGTTAAACATTGGGCACTCAATTATTGCAGATAGTGTTTTTGTGGGTCTAGTTCAAGCTGTTAAAGATATGAAAGCAGCAATTCAGGTGGCGGGTTAATTGGTTATGTCGAGTATCAATTACGATGAATTAATGCAACCTGTTTTAGCTTTTTTAGGCTGTCAAACACCAAAAGCATGGTTAGATGAGGCAATCAATAATCTAGATATTTTGATGCAAGATCATGCTAATTGTGAAAAAAAAGCAGCTAGTACTGCAATGAACTTAATGTTTCGTTATAGCTTCTTCCCTGATTTGCAAGTAAAGCTTGCGCAGCTGGTACGGGAAGAAATGCTTCATTATGAACAAGTGCTTGAGCTTATGGCTAAGCGTGGTCAGAAATGGGATGGCTTAAGTGCAGGGCGCTATGCTGGTGGGTTGCGTAAAGAGATTCGTACTTATGAGCCAGAGGCTTTAATTGATGTACTTGTGGTAGGTGCTTTTGTTGAGGCGCGCTCATGTGAACGCTTTCATGCTCTTGCCCCACGTGTAGATGATGAGTTAGGACGCTATTATCGCTATTTGCTTAAGTCGGAGTCTCGTCATTTTGAAGACTACTTGGCACTTGCACTTGATGTTGCAAAAACTGCAAAAATGAAAAATCCTAAAGAGGATATTCAGCAGCGCATTGATCATATTCGTGAGGTTGAAAAGAATCTGATTTTAATGCCTGATGATACCTTCCGTTTTCATAGCGGCGTGCCTGCATAATATTAGAAGTTTTGAATAAAAAAGTTTACCGTGAAAGGTAAACTTTTTTATTAAGTAAGCTTTATTCCTCCGGTGGTCGGCATGTTCTGCTTTTAGTTTTTTTATGCATATAATTATTTAATAAATATATTTTTTATAAATTTTAATTTCTCTTAAAATTTTTTAAAAAACTTTTATTTTTTAAAGTAATAACGAATATTATGTAAATATAAAGATAGTTTTGTTCATAATCGGTTCAACTAAATTAGTCGAATATTTTAAGGATATAAGAATGTTAGCATTAGTTACAGGTGCCTCTGCGGGCTTTGGTTATAGTATTTCAAAAAAACTGATTGAATTAGGCTACAAAGTTATTGGCTGTGGAAGACGGGCAGAAAAATTAAAAGAATTACAGCAAGAACTTGGTGAAAAGTTTTATCCCTTAGTATTTGACATGACAGATACCGTAGAAAATATAAATAAAGCCTTGGTTGACTTACCAGCCGAATTTCAAATCAGTGAAATTGATTTATTGGTTAATAATGCTGGATTGGCCTTAGGGTTAGAGTCAGCAGATAAATCAGATTTAGATGATTGGTACACTATGATTGATACCAATGTTAAGGGGCTTATTACTGTTACCCGACTAATTTTACCAAGCATGGTAAAGAAAAAGTCTGGCTTAATTATCAATATGGGGTCAATTGCAGGTACATACCCATATCCGGGTGGTAATGTTTACGGTGCCACCAAAGCATTCGTGGAGCAATTTAGTTTAAACCTTCGAGCTGATCTATCAGGTACTGGCATTCGAGTCACTAACATTGAGCCAGGGCTTTGTGGGGGTACAGAGTTTTCTTTGGTACGTTTTAAAGGTGACCAAGAAAAAGTGAACAGTCTTTATGATAAAAAGAATCCAATCTTGCCGGAAGATATTGCCAATACGGTAGCTTGGGTTGCCTCACAACCTCCGCACATTAATATTAATCGTATTGAAATGATGCCGACCACTCAGTCTTTTAATCCTTTAAAAGTAGTTGAAATGGAATAAGGATTTAAGAAAGGAATATCTTTTTCAAACTTAGATTGGATCATTAAGCCAAGTAAATGGTTTAACCATGAAAATTAAATCCTCTATATTGATAGGGGATTTTTTTATAGCTATTAATAAAATTATGGCAAAAAAAAGCCCGCTTTAATGCTGCGGGCTTTTTAGTATTTGGCTCTCCCACCTGGGCTCGAACCAGGGACCTGCGGATTAACAGTCCGTCGCTCTACCGACTGAGCTATGGGAGAATCTGCATGCGATTATAAGGAGATTTTGAGAAGGGTCAAGTCTAAATTGTCATGTTTACTTCATTTTTGTGTTGTATGCTTTTTATTTGATCAGTTGGGTGCTGTGTTAAGAAATTACTTGCACTTTAAAAAGTCAATTGCTAGATTCAAGAAAGAACAAGCGTTTGGAGAAATCCAAACAGTGTGGATTTAAACCAACTTGCCAGCACTAAAATGGCTAAATCGGAGATAAGTATGAAAACGCTTACGATCGCTTCTATTTTTTCTAATTTTGATTTTTATCAACAAAATTATCTTAATGTCTTAACTCAATCAGAATCTTATTACACACTTGTAGAAGATGCATGGATTGATGCTTATCCTTTCAAAAAACAGAATTTATATTTAGGCGATTTACTGCAACTTTGGTTTAGTTCTAAATGGAATGTGCATAATTCACTTAAAATTTTAAAAAGCTCGAAATTATTAAACTCCTCTAAATCTCTCTATATTTTTCAATTAGAAGGGGAGTTGTTGTTGGGTAAAAATAAAGTGTTAGCTTGGTCTACTGAGCATCAAGAAATTATAGAACTTCAACTTAAAAATATTTGGGCACCTTATGTGATTGCGCAAACTTGTGAACGTCCAAATAATCAAGATTACTCAATAAAAAAGGCAGCGGTTTAAGGCTGCCTTTAATCATTAGGGACGAATAATCATGCAGGTTGCTGTTGCATAGGCATACAGTTTACCTTCCTCATCAATAATCTTTCCTTCGGAAATACCTAAATTTTTACTTAAATTAATGACTTTTCCTGTCGCAATTAAAGGATGGTTCTTTGGAATGGGGCGGCACATTTTCACGTTAAGGTCGATTGTGCCATAGCCTACACCCGCAGGTAACATCGTATGTACTGCACAGCCAGTCACCGAATCTAGGACTGTTGCAGCAAAACCACCATGCACGCCACCGAGTGGATTTAGATGGTTATAATCCGCTTGGGCTTTGAAAGTAACAGATCCTTCTGAGATTTCAGTAGGCTGCATAGGTATAGTTTTGCTAATACTTGCAGGAGGAATATGGCCTTCTATCATGGCTTGTAAAAATTCAAGGCCAGTCATTTCCATCGGATTTTTCATTTTTTGAGTCCTTTAATTCTTTAAGTTCTAAAATAGAACTTGATGTTAAATTAGGCGTTAAAATACATATTGTCAAGTACAAGAAATATACGTCACTTTATAGTTTATGAACTTGTAAATTTTGGTTGAGCAGAATATTTTATAACTCTAAAAATATAAACTTCTTATGGAAAATAATAATGAACGGTCAGTGTTTATGTGGTGAAACAACTTTTGAAGTTGAATTAAAAAATCATGATGTACATGCTTGCCATTGCTCGATGTGTCGTAGACAAACCAGTGGTGTCATTATGACAATTGATGTGGTCAAAGGTAGTTTAAAGTTTATTCAGCAAAAGCATCTTAGTGTATTTAACTCTTCTGACTGGGGAGAACGAGGTTTTTGTAATGCTTGTGGTACAACAATTTTTTGGAGAACGAAAGATCAAAGCTATTGCAACATCAATGCATTTTCTTTAAATGAGCCAGTAGAAGACTTGAATTTGAATATGGAAATTTTTATTGATTCAAAACCTGATTTTTATACTTTTCAAAATGATACAAAGAAATTGACTGAGGCTCAGGTCGCTGCGTTATTTAACCTATAATAATTTTAATTATAAAAAAGGGCCTCAATTTTGAGGCCCTTTTAATTTTTACAGATTATTTCGCAGCTTTTTCAGCTTCGATTGAAGCGATAGCAGCATCTACACCTTCAATTGAGTCAGCAGCTTTTTTGATACGAGCTAACGCATCAACAAGTACTTCGTCAGCTGTTGCATATGAAATACGCATAAAACCGCCTAAACCAAATGCATCACCAGGTACTACTGCTACGCCAGTTTCTTCTAATAGCCATTCAGAGAACTCTGTGCAAGATTTTAAGCCTTTTGCACGAATAAGAGGACGAATGTTTGCATAAGCATAGAAAGCGCCATCAGCAGGTAAGCAAGAAATACCTTTGATGTCATTTAAGCCGTTTACAACTAAGTCATGACGGCGTTTAAACGCTTCAATCATCGGTTGTAAAACGTCTTGTGGGCCATTCAATGCAGCTTCAGCAGCAACTTGCGAAATAGAAGTTGGGTTAGAAGTTGACTGTGATTGGATCTTTTTCATTGCACCAATGATTTTTGCTGGGCCGGCTGCATAGCCAATACGCCAACCAGTCATTGCATATGCTTTAGATACACCATTTAAAACAATCGTGCGGTCATATAAATCTGGAGCAACTGTTGCGATGTTGTAGAACTCATCTTCCCAACGAATTGGTTCATACATATCGTCAGATGCAACAAATACTTGTGGGTGGCGACGTAGAACTTCAGCTAAAGCTTCTAATTCAGCTTTGCTATAAATCATACCAGTCGGGTTAGAAGGGCTGTTTAATACAACTAAGCGAGTGTTAGGTGTAATAGCAGCTTCTAATTGTTCAGGAGTGATTTTGAAACGTTGATCTTCGCCACATTTCACAATGACTGGAGTACCTTCAGCAATAATGACCATATCTGGATAGCTTACCCAGAAAGGTGCTGGAATGATAACTTCATCGCCTTTGTTTAATAGAGCAAGTGCCAAGTTAAAGAAGCTTTGCTTACCACCACATGAAACCAAAATCTGATTCGCTTGATAATCAAGATTATTATCACGCTTAAATTTAGCAATAATTGCTTTTTTTAATCCAGGAGTACCATCTACAGCCGTATATTTGGTGAAACCATTATTAATCGCTTCAATTGCAGCATCTTTGATGTGTTGCGGGGTATCAAAGTCTGGTTCGCCAGCACCTAAACCAATCACGTTCTTGCCAGCAGCTTTAAGTTCAGCAGCTTTGTTGGTTACAGCAAGTGTAGGGGACGGTTTGATAGCATTGACACGATCAGAAAGACGTACGTCCACGGCAATATTCCTCTTATGGGATTAAAAAATAAAAAGCATACTATCTTATCGCAAAAATTAAGTAATTTGCGGATGTGGGTATTTTTAGATGTAAAAAAGTTTGATTTAAGAAAGATCTTGTCTCTGTTTTATTCAATTGAAGCTTTTTTGGAAAGAAATGATAAAAATCATTTATAATAAGTCGCAATCGAAATTTCGAGAATGAATCATGACTGAGCAACAGCCAAAACAGAAAAAGGCTTTGGTGAAATTGCCATTCCCAATGCCGAATGAAAGCAATCAAGCCGACGATGCGGTACACAACCAAGTACGTCCTAAACCAGAGCAATACGCAGATAGAACGTGGATGCCTCCACGTGGTACGCGTCGTTCTATGGGAAAACGCTAATTTTGAAAAACAGGCAATATGCCTGTTTTTTATTGATTGAGTAAAATTTCCTGATAATAACTTTTTTTCTTTTGATACATGTGATGGTCCGCTCGCTTTAACATGTCCTCAATTTGTTCATTTGTTTGAGTGGTTGCATGTCCAATTGCGATGCTAATTGGGTGACTTGAATAATATTGATTGTCGATATTAAAAAGCTCCTGAATGGTTTGAAGCATAATAAGAACATTCGCCTCATCTGCCCCCGGCATTAAAATTACGAATTCATCACCACCTATTCTAGAAGCCGTATAGGGCGTATTTAAAATAGCCTGACTTAAAATATTTCCAACGCGACGCAATAAACCATCCCCAATATCATGACCAAACTGATCATTGGTTTCTTTTAAACCATTCATATCTAAGAAAATTGAAGAAACAGGGCGAATAATGCTTCGGTTTAAACGATTCAGTTCTTCTGTAAAAAAAGCGCGGTTATATAGTTTGGTAAGAACATCGTGTTGTCCTAAATATTCAAGGTAGTTTTCCGCTTTTTTTCGCGCGGTAATATCGGTAAGTGCAACTTGTACAAGTCCCCAAGTCTCTTCATATCCTGGGAAAACGGTAAATTGAAGCAACACATTTCTTATTTGGCCATCTAAAGCGTAGTTAATGGCTTCACGTTTATGATGAATATTACCTTGCCATAATTCGATGAGTTGCTCGCGAAATGTTTCAATCATCTCTTCAGCAAAAACCTTATGTGTATTTCTGAAAAGTGTGGATTTATCAGGGGCCTTAAATAAATCGAGAGTTGCCTGATTAACATCTAGAATCAGAATATCTTCTACACACTGACGGACAAATTCAGGATGAACATCTAGAAAAGTTCTAAAATCTTCAATTCCCAATAGCCTAAGTTGATCAATTCTATTTTTTATACGGCTGAAATCTTCGACCCACAGAGACGTGGGTGAGTAGATAAACATGGATTCAGCCAAGCGACGATTTTTTTCTTCTTCACGAAGCGCATTTTGATAAGGCGTAATGTCTTCGGTAGTAATTAATACACGTTCAAAAGTCGATTCAGAACCAGGTAAAATTGAGCCTCTTAACTGAACATCAATACGTTTGCCCGATAAAGTGTAATTTACAGTCGTACTTGAAAAATGGGTTTTACCATTCCATAGTTCTTGTAATTCATTAATATGTGATTCAAACATCTCTTTTTTAAAAATAAGATTTAAACTCGAATATAGTTCTTCGTGAGTTTTTGCTTCAAAAAGTTCTAATGTTTTTTGATTCACACGGACAATTTTAATTTTATGGGCACATTCAATAATTAAATTTTTATTTTGGCTTAAAAATTCATGGAGGTTTTCAATACCTTGATTTCTCCATAGATCAAATTGTTGTTTAACTTCACTGAAATCCTCAATCCACATTGGAATTGGGCTAAGGTCAAAAATTGAAGAATCTAAAGTTTCCATATGTTTCTTTAAGTATTCAGTTTGCCTTAAAGTATAATGAGAAAAATTAAGATTTGGGAATATAAAGAACTTAAATTTATTAGAATAATTAAAAATAAGAAAATTAAATGTAAGTAAAAATAAAATAATGAGAAAGCAGATATTATCTGCTTAGCTCATAAGTTTATTAGAGAAATTAACGATTAATAGGGTGATCAATATTCTTTTCACCACGCCATAATTTGATAAAGTCTTGCTCGTCAAAATCATAAAGTTCCATGAGTGCAACGACTGCGCTCACAAAAATCATCGCACCCTCAGAGTTCCCGTGCAGGTCAAAAATTTTACCGTTGAGCTTACCTAAAATATCACTAAGTTCATGATCACGACCTCGGCCATATCGATCTCGAGGGTAGAGCTCTTCATTTAAAACAATAAGAGCAATCGCTTTTTCAGCAGCCGATAAATCTGTTTTATCTAAGGCTTCTTCAAAAGATTCACTTCCATGATTGAAATAAAAAATTACTTCATCGTTAATGAAACTTTTTACCATCTTTTGAGTTAATGTTGGAAATTGTGAAACTGCATTATCTTCAACATAGGGTTTAAAAGATTCTGGAAAGATAACGTTGTGATCAATATCTTTAAAGAGTGGTGCAATTTCAGAGACTTTATAACCTGCGATGCCGCAACCTAAAGCGGTGACAAAATATTTCATTTTAGGATGGTTTTTTGCATATATCTTAAAATCTTCAACGTAGTGCTCAATTTGTGAAAGAGGCATTTGTTGAATATGTTCATTTAAAGTTGGAATTGCAAAGCTTTGACCAGCCCAGCCACGCCCCACACCTTCAACTGCTCCGAAGTGTTGACTGGCAACGCGTGCTGCGCCGCTACCATGCTGTCCAGCAAGGTTACTACCAAATACAAAAACTGTATCTTCTGGAAGTTCGGTTACAATACTTTCATCATGATATTGATAGGTCATGGTTATGCTTTTTATTTAATGGATAGCTTCATGTTGCAACTGATTATAGTATTGGTCAAGTGTTAAGATGCTTAATCTTTTACATTGAATTTCCAACTCAATTTGCACTTTAAATTAAGATAAAAATCCCCATTAAAAGGGGAGACGTTAAATTCAATTTTTTCATAAAGAGAGATAACTTTGAACGAAAATCAACCTTTTGATTTGGTCACTCATTATCAGCCAGCAGGTGATCAGCCACAGGCAATTGAAAAGCTGGTCAATGGTATCGAGCATGGTTTTCGTAATCAGTTATTGTTAGGGGTAACTGGCTCAGGTAAGACCTATACCATGGCAAATGTGATCGCTCAAACACAGCGCCCTACAATTGTGATGGCCCATAACAAAACTTTGGCTGCCCAACTTTATGGTGAGTTTAAATCTTTCTTCCCTAATAATGCGGTTGAATATTTTGTAAGTTATTACGATTACTACCAGCCAGAGGCTTACGTTCCATCTTCGGATACGTTCATCGAAAAAGATGCTGCCATTAATGATCACATTGACCAGATGCGATTATCTGCAACACGAGCTTTATTAGAACGTCGTGATGCAATTATTGTGGCATCGGTGTCTGCAATTTATGGTTTGGGCGACCCAAATGCTTATATGCAAATGTTGCTGCATGTGGTCGAGGGTGATCGAGTAAGCCGTGATGAAATCATCCGCCGTTTGGTTGAAATGCAATATACGCGTAATGAACTTGAATTCTTACGTGGTACATATCGAATTCGCGGCGAAATTATTGATATTTTCCCAGCAGAATCTGATCAACATGCTATTCGCATTGAACTATTTGATGATGAGGTCGACTCAATCCGTTGGTTTGACCCGCTAACAGGTAAAATGGTTCGTAAAGTTTCTCGAGTAACGATTTATCCGAAAAGCCACTATGTAACACCAAAAGATCATTTAACACGTGCCATCGATACAATTAAGGATGAATTACAAGATCAACTTAAATTCTTCCGTGAACATGACAAATTGCTCGAAGCACAGCGTATTGAGCAACGGACACGTTACGATCTAGAAATGATGCAGCAGTTGGGTTATACCAATGGTATCGAAAACTATTCACGTCATTTGTCTGGCCGACCATCTGGTGAAGCTCCGCCGACTTTATTCGACTATATTCCAGAAGATGCTTTGCTGATTATTGATGAGTCACACGTTACGGTTCCACAAATTGGAGCGATGTATAAAGGTGACCGATCGCGTAAAGAAAACTTAGTAAACTATGGCTTCCGTTTACCAAGTGCGCTTGATAACCGTCCAATGAAGTTTGAAGAGTGGGAACGTATTGTACCGACCACCATTTTTGTAAGTGCAACACCTGCTAAATATGAATTAGAAAAGTCAGATCAAATCGTTGAACAGGTGGTACGTCCAACAGGTCTTATCGATCCTGAAATTGAGATTCGTCCTGTCTTAACCCAAGTGGATGATGTTCTTTCTGAAATTAATATTCGTAAGAGTTTGAATGAAAGGGTATTAATTACGACTTTAACGAAGCGTATGGCAGAAGATCTGACTTCATATTTAAAAGAATATGGCGTTAAGGTGGCTTATCTCCACTCAGATATTGATACGGTTGAACGTGTCAAAATTATTCATGAATTACGTACAGGCGTATTCGATGTTTTAGTCGGTATTAACCTGCTACGTGAAGGTCTGGATATGCCAGAAGTTTCTTTGGTTGCCATTTTAGATGCAGATAAAGAAGGCTTTTTACGTTCGGAACGTTCTCTTATTCAGACAATCGGTCGTGCTGCGCGTAATGTAAAAGGTAAAGCAATTTTATATGCTGACCGAATTACTGACTCTATGCAAAAAGCAATAGATGAAACTGATCGCCGTAGAGCCAAGCAAATTGAATTTAATGAGTTGCATGGTATTACGCCGCGGAGTGCGGTTCGTCAGGCTGTCAAAGAAATTGACTCGGGTGAGGTACTTTCAGACGACGAGATTGATGAAAAAGTACTTGAACAAGCACAAGCATTGAGTGCCGATGAAAGACATATTCTTTCAGACCCTAAATTGTTTAGTAAACATATTACTAAGCTTGAAAAAGATATGTTGAAGGCCTCGAAAGATTTACAATTTGAGCAAGCAGCGCGGATACGTGATGAAATTCTTCGATTAAAAGCGCAGATGTTGCAATAAATGAATACATAACGCTACATAATGTGTTTAAAAAACAAGCTACTGTAGATATTTGAGTTCTTTTGTATTCACAACTAATCGTTGAGGGCAACAATGGCATTTCGAAATAATGTTCCGCAAGCCAGTTGGCGTTTGGCTAAAATTGCGTTAGGCGGTGTCGTTTTGGCTGGTTTAGCTGTTGGAACCTATGTCTATGCTCAGCCGAAACCCTTGCAAACTGTTTATAAAGTTGAACTGGACCGATATTTAGGTGTTTGGTATGAAGTCGCCCGTAAGCCTGCATTTTTCCAAAAAAAATGTGCTTATAACGTATCTGCAACTTACACCTTAAATGAAAATGGAAATGTGGTTGTAGATAATCGCTGCTATGACAATAGAAAACAATTACAGCAATCTATTGGTGAAGCCTTCGTGGTTAACCCGCCATATAACAGCAAATTGAAGGTGAGTTTCTTACCGGAAGCTGTGCGATGGATTCCAGTTATTCGCGGAGATTACTGGATTTTAAAAATAGATGAAGACTATCAAACTGTTTTAGTAGGAGAACCTTCTCGTAAATATCTTTGGGTATTATCAAGAACTCCTCATCCTGAACAAGAAGTGGTGGATGAATATCTAAATTATGCAAAAACATTGGGTTTTGATATTCGCGATATTATCCGTACAGAACATAAAGAATAAATGTAAATGTCTGATTAAGAAAAAACCATGTTTTCACATGGTTTTTTCTTTTTTATAGTGGATAAATCAAGTATTGTGGTGAGCTGTTTTTACTAAAGTCTAAGAGGGTGGTGATGTTTAAGGGCGTGAGCTTGTCTGTCATGGCATCTGTCACTTTTGGTGTACTTTATTTTTATACTCAATTGTTAGGCCAGCTTGATAGTGAACAAACTTTCGGATGGCGGATTATTGCAACAATCCCATTTCTAACTTTGTTTATGTGGTGGAGTGGCGATTTAGCGTATATCAAAAATATCTACCAGCGTATTTTGGCTAAGCCATCTTTATTATTGTTGTTAATCACAACCTCCGTTTTAACTTCAGTCCAACTTTGGCTGTTTTTATGGGGGCCTATGCATGGGCGAGGCCTACAAGTATCTTTAGGATATTTTCTATTGCCGCTTGTTTTAGTATTGGCTGGAAGTGTGCTATATGGCGAAAAAATATCAAAATTTCAATGGGTCGCAATTATTCTTGCTGTCATTGGTGTGGGCCATGAAATCTGGCGTTTAGGAAGCATTGCTTGGGAAACTGCATTGGTTGCGGTTGGTTATTCTGCCTACTTTTTATTGCGTAAAAAAATTAAAACAGACAATTTAGGCGGCTTTTGGTGGGACTTAGTCATTATTTTGCCGATTGCGATTTATTTAACCCATACAGGTTTACTCCCTTATAGCAAATTTATAGATCAACCGAGCCTTGCTTTGATCATTATTGGGCTTGGAATTTTAAGTGCTATTGGTTTGGGAAGTTATATTCTGGCAAGTCGCTTTTTACCTTTAGTTGTGTTTGGACTTTTAGGATATCTGGAACCAGTTTTGCTTGCTTTAGCTTCTCTAGTTTTAGGGGAGAGTATTGGCCAAGAAGAATGGTTTACTTATATTCCGATCTGGTGTGCAGTATTTGTACTCGTTTTAGAAGGCGCAGTTCACCTTTATCAACAACGTCAAAAAGCCAAAAATTTGCAGCTAAACGTCGCAAAATATCAAAAAAGATTAAAAAATGATGCTCATGATTAGAGCATCAGAATCTAAAAAGTAAGAAAAAGCAAAAATTTAGCTGCTTTAAACAATAAGATAATAAAAAATAATTATAGGTATTTTATGAATTTATGATGAATTTTAGGAAAATCTAACCACTAACGTCAGCTTTTGATTCATTCTTGTCGATAATTCCATTACAATTACGGGGTTTAAAAAATCACGCCTAGATATAATTAATTAGAGGACGTATCTGTGAGCAAAGACACTATCATCGCCCTGCATGCTGAACACCAAGGCCGTTGGAAAAACCGTGAAGAAATCGCGGAACGTATGATTGCCGTAATCGGTCAATTATACCGTGAAAAAAATATTGTCGTATCTGTTTACGGTCGCTCTTTAATTAACCGTTCTGTTATTCAAATTTTGAAAACTCACCGTCGTACACGTGTTGTAGATGTTGAGCTTTCTGTTGTAAATACATTTCCAATTTTAGAAGCTTTAGCAAAAGTTGAAAACATTGGTTCTGCAGAAGTTGATATCGGTAAACTTGCAGTTGAATATAAAGAAAAAGGCGGTGATGTTGACGCTTTTGTTGCTCAAGCAGTTGAGTCAATTAAAGGTAGTGCAACTTCTGAACAGCCTAAAGATGTAGTTCTTTATGGTTTTGGTCGTATTGGCCGTATCTTGGCTCGTTTAATCATTAGCCAATCAGGTTTAGGTCGTGGCCTAAGCCTTAAAGCAATCGTTGTGCGTAAATCTTCTGATGGCGATTTAGCAAAACGTGCTTCTTTACTTCGTCGTGACTCTATTCATGGCACTTTCGCTGGTACAATCGCTGTTGATGAAGAAAACGAAGCAATCATTGCTAACGGTAACTTCATTAAAGTGATTTATGCATCAAGCCCAAGTGAAGTTGACTATACTGAATACGGTATTCAAAACGCGCTTTTAATCGATAACACTGGTAAATGGCGTGATGCTGAAGGTCTGAGCCAACACTTGAAATGCCCAGGCGTTGCACGTGTTGTATTGACTGCACCAAGTAAAGGCGAAATGAAAAACGTTGTATTTGGCGTAAACAACACAGATATCTTAGATGAAGACAAAATCATCTCTGCTGCAAGTTGTACAACAAATGCAATTACTCCAATTCTTAAAGTATTGGATGACAAATATAAAGTTCTTAACGGTCACGTTGAAACTGTTCACTCATTTACAAATGACCAGAACTTAATTGATAACTACCATAAAGCAGATCGTCGTGGTCGTGCAGCTACATTGAACATGGTTATTACTGAAACTGGTGCTGCTAAAGCTGTTGCTAAAGCATTACCTGCATTGAAAGGTAAGTTAACTGGTAACTCTGTACGTGTTCCTACGCCAAACGTATCTCTTGCTATCTTGAACTTAACGCTTGATAAAGAAGTTGATCGTGAAGAAGTGAACGAATACATTCGTCAAATTTCGATTAACTCTAGTCTTCAAGGTCAAATTGGTTATACCAACTCGACTGAAGTTGTATCGAGTGACTTTATCGGTTCTCGTACTGCTGGTGTATATGATGCTCAAGCAACGATTACTTCTGGTAACCGTTTAACTGCTTATGTTTGGTACGATAACGAAGTTGGTTATAGCTGTCAGGTATTACGTATCGCTGAACAAATGTGCGGCGTAAGCTACAAAAAAATTCCAGCAGAATTGAATGCTTAAGATCATTTAACGATCTATAAAAGATTTTCACAAAAAGACCCAGTTTAGGCTGGGTTTTTTTACAACCGTACAAAATATATGCTGACTATTTTTTGTAAATAAATGAGAATAGGAATTAAGGAAAAAAAGAAAATAGTAAGGGATAGGAATTGTCGCAGTTTAAACGTTTGTTGGTCGTTTTTATATTCATCATTATTGCCAATTTATGTGGTGTACTCATTGCAATATGGGTGTTTAAGCATTTTAATATTTACATTCCTTTGAAGAATCAAGCAGTTGCTATTGACTTGCAAGAACCTCTACAAGTTAAGGTTAAAGTACAAGATGCTTTAAACGTGGATGTAAAAGGGCGGGTAAATGCCAGTATTCCAATTGATGAGAAACTGAATATTCCATTAACACAGACATTAACTCCACGTGTTTACTTCGATAATATGGTGCCGATTAGCACTACAATTCCTGTCAAAGAAACATTAAAAGTTGAGCAGAATTTACCAATCGATACGAAGGTTCAGGTGAGGGTTTTGGGACGTGATATTACGTTACCATTAAAAGGAACAATTCCATTAAAACTTGATGTTCCGATTGATATTAATGTTCCGCTTGAGCAAAAGGTTCATTTAAAATTTGATGCGCCAGTGCGGACGGTATTAAAAGAAAATCTCCATATTCCTCTAAAAGCAAGATTGGATACTAATATTCCAATTGAGGGTAATTTGAATGTCCCTGTTAAAACAGCACTAAATGCTTCGGTTGATGTGAAAAACACATTGCCTGTGAAGATTGCAAATGGTGAGTTAAAAATTCCTCTGTCCACTATGCGATTAAATCGGGTAGTGGGTTCAGAAACATCGCAGACAACAACTGATCAATAGGGTGAATAGTAATGTTTCGTTCACTCAAGAGTATGTTGATCAGTTTTTTCTTAATGATGATCCTTGCTGCTGTTATGTTTTGGGTATATCTCAATATTCAAGCTAATTTAGTTGTTTCGGCTCATAATGCGGATATTAGTTTGCCTGACTCTTTAGAAACAAAGATTCAAGTTGGCAATACTTTACAGGTTCAATCTATTGGTAAACTTGATACAACATTAGATATAGACCGCCAACTAACTTTACCTTTAAAAGGGAAATATCTGGCAGATTTAAGTTTTGCTGTAGAGACACCAATTACAGTGAGCGTTGACTATTCAACAACTTTAAAAATTGATCAGGTTATGCCTCTTGAAACTACTACAGACCTCGTCTACCAAAGTAAATTTTTACCAAAATTTCCACTTAAACTAGATATTCCTATCAAGCTAGATGTTCCTTTTAATTTAAAACGTAGTTATACCATTCCAGTTAAAATTGTTTTTGATGGTCCTGTTTATTTTGAATTTGATGAGCCAGTAAATTTATCTGTTAAACATCGGTTTAACCCAAGTCTACAAGTGAATGACCCTATGGAAATGGGGAATGTCTCTTCATTTAATGCCATCATGTATAATTCGGTTCCAAAAACAAAAGCAAATCTTGATATGCAAATGACCTTGCCACTGCGCAATGTGCATCCTTAAAAATTAAATAGTTATTCTGCATTTTATGTTGGGTAAAGCCCGTATTTGTAAATCTAAATTGCTTTTGATGACTTAAAGATAAAAACAGACCGTTATAAATGGGAATTGTCCCATTTTCTATTCGAGAATTTTATGAAAATATGGCAGAATAGGCGGTTTTAGAGTTTTTAGAGGATTGGCAGATGCGCTTTGTTGATGAAGCAGTCATTACCGTAGAGGCTGGCGACGGTGGCAATGGCGTAGCCAGTTTTCGCCGTGAAAAATTTGTACCATTTGGTGGCCCAGATGGTGGTGATGGCGGACGTGGTGGAAGTATCTATATTCAAGCTGATGATGATACAAGTACGCTAGTCGATTACCGTTACACACGTAAGTTCCGTGCTGAGCGCGGAAAGAATGGTGCAGGCGCTAACTGTACCGGACGTGGTGGTGAAGATGTGGTTTTAAAAGTACCCGTTGGTACAACAATTGTTGATACAGATTCAGGCGATATTATTGGCGATTTGGTTGAAGATGGCCAAAGAATTCTGGTTGCAGGTGGTGGTGATGGTGGTTTGGGGAATACCCACTTTAAATCATCAACTAACCGTGCTCCGCGTAAATGTACGACAGGCATCAAAGGTGAATTTCGTGAAATTCGTCTTGAATTAAAAGTATTGGCAGATGTTGGTTTATTGGGTATGCCAAATGCTGGTAAATCAACCTTTATTCGTGCTGTAAGTGCTGCAAAACCAAAAGTAGCAGATTATCCATTTACAACCATGGTTCCAAACCTTGGCGTTGTAGATGCTGACCGTCATCGTTCATTTGTAATGGCCGATATTCCTGGTTTGATTGAAGGTGCAGCGGAAGGTGCTGGTTTAGGAATTCGTTTCCTTAAACATTTGGCACGTACGCGTATCCTTTTACACATTATTGATGTGCAACCAATTGACGGTTCGGATCCTGCGCATAATGCAAAAGCAATTATGAATGAGTTAGCTAAGTTTTCTCCTACTTTGGCTAAACTTCCGATTGTTTTAGTGCTGAATAAACTTGATCAGATTGCTGAAGAAAGTCGTGAAGAGTGGTGTCAGCATATTCTAGATGAACTAGAGTGGACTGGGCCTGTCTTTAAGACATCAGGTCTATTAAGTGAAGGTACAAAAGACGTTGTGTATTACCTCATGGATCAGATTGAACAACAACGTGAACGCGAAGTTGAAGATCCTGAATATGCAGCAGAAGTAAGAGCTTTCCGTGAACAACTAGAAGTTGAAACACGTGAACAAACCATTGCGGCAAAAGAAGCATATCGCGCTATGCGTCGAGCACAACGTCTTGAAGGCATGTTGGGCGATGATGATGATTTTGACGATGATGAAGACGACAATGATGTAGAAAGCATCTACGTTCGTGACTAAAAAACCGAGGAAAACATGATAGAAGTGGTCGATGGGCAACGTCAGCTCAGTGAGTGTAAACGAATCGTTGTTAAAATCGGATCATCTTTACTCACAGCCAATGGGCAAGGTTTAGATTTGAATGCTATTTCGCATTGGGCGAAACAGATTGCAGATTTACACAATGCAGGACACGAAATTATTTTAGTGTCTTCTGGAGCTGTGGCTGAAGGTATGGTTCGTATGAAGCTTGCAAGTCGACCCACCGATCTACCCAGTCTACAAGCCTGTGCTGCAATTGGGCAGATGGGTTTAATTCATACTTGGTCTAGTGTACTTGAAGAACATGGCATTCGTACTGCTCAGGTTTTACTCACTCATGATGATTTAGCAGACCGCCGTCGTTATTTAAACTCATGTGATGCTTTGCAAAACTTGATTGATTGGCGTGTAATTCCGGTTATTAATGAAAATGACACGGTATCTACCGACGAGATTCGCTTTGGTGATAACGATACTTTAGCTGCGATGGTTGCAGGTCAGGTTCATGCAGAATTGTTGATTATTTTAACTGATCAGCAGGGTATGTTTGACTCAGATCCGCGTCACAACCCCGATGCGAAATTACTCTCTACTGTTCGTGCCATGGATGATGTTTTATTCGAAATGGCTGGCGGTGGCGGTGTGCTTGGCAGAGGTGGTATGGTGACTAAGGTTCGTGCCGCACGTTTAGCTGCTAAGTCTGGTTGTCCAACACTCATTGCGAGTGGTGAAAGTGATAATGTCTTGTCACGTGCGATGGCAGGTGAAATGCTAGGTACGTTGTTTACTACAGATAAAGACCGTATGACTGCTCATCAACAATGGCTCGCTGCTCATTTACAAACGGCAGGCCGTCTTGTAATTGATGATGGTGCTGTTGAAGCGATTAAATTAAAACATCGCAGTTTGCTCCCTGTTGGAGTTAAAACTGTTGAAGGACATTTTGATCGTGGCGATGTGGTTGAATGTGTAGATAAACAAGGTAAACGTATTGCAGTAGGTCGAGTGAATTTCAGTTCACGATCTGCTGAAATTATTAAAGGCTTAGCCTCAGATAAGGTTTATCAAGTGTTAGGTGAAGCTCGTTCACTTGAAATGATTCATCGCGATCATATGGCAATTTATTAAGTTATGTCTAAATAAAAAAGCTCGCTTTATGCGAGCTTTTTTTCTGGTGTTAAACTAGGTAGCACACGGTCTTCACCCACCATATAGGGGTGTGTCGCGAGACTGAGCATATCTAGGTCTTCTGAGCTATTACCATACGCATAAACTTGATGGTAATGCTGGAGCGTATATTGCTGATGTATTCTTAACTTCTTTTGTTCACTACTACAATCTGGGGTGGAGTAGTAACCTGTCATCATGCCGTTTTTAATTTGAGTTTCAGTACAAATTAATTCGATATTCAGTAGTTTGCAAAGTGGGGCAAGGTAGACATCAATTGAAGCTGAAACCAGTACCACTCGATCACCACGTAACTGATGGTGTTGTAACTGTGTGAAAAGTTCAGGTGAAAGCGAAGAGACTAAATCTTGAGCATATTCTTCACCTAATCTTTGCAGCTCAATTGCAGGGGTATTTTTGAACATGCTACGAAATAACTTGGCACGCATAGCATGGGCTGGATAAAAGTTAAGATAGTAGGCTTGAATCCATGGCAGGATTTTCAAGCCTTGTTTAACAATATGGCGCTTAGACAAAGCATAAAAGATGAACCCTGTAAAACTATCTTTACTACACAAGGTTCCATCAAAATCGAACAGGGCGAGACTTTTTATAGTCTTATGCGTTTCGCTCGTTGCATACATGATTCATATCGTCCGTTTACGCGGGTTGCATACCAGTTGGTATTATAGTCACGACTTAATTTTGGCCCAGAAATGACCACTTGTGGCATCATTGCATAGATAGGGTCTTTACCTGTCTTTGCTTTATAAAGTTTCGTCAGAGCAATATAGGTTTGAGTACTTTCAAACTTTTTCTCTTTTTCTAATTTAAGATCATCACGAATTTGTCGTGGGGTAACCAATACATTATTTTTTGCAAATACAGTAATCAGTTCTTTTTCTGACTGGCTTTGAGTAGGGCGTGGATCACCATCTTTTGTATAAAGAAGTAGATCACCATCAAGACTGATTTCTGTATCTGTTAGGTCATTTAACATGCTTTGAAAAGCAGCATTACGGCTAGAATACATACCTGAGTTATAGTCTGCAAATCGATAAATGGCTTTATCGTAGTCTGCTGGATAAACCATTAAACGATGAATACCATAATATAAACCGCCATATTCAGTATATAAGTCATCACGAAGTGCAGCAGTATTCATGCTTGAGCGTTTATTGGCTTTCGCATAGTTAATATGAACTTGCATAGAACCCAAAGTCGTAATAGGGTTCATTTTCTCGCCAATATCTTGTCCAACTAATTTGGCCGCACCTGTTAATGCACTCACATGGTAATGCTTAGCCATAAAATCGAAAATTTCTCGGTAAAGTAAGTCGAGGTCTTTCTCGGTTTTAACCTTACGCATTTGACTCATATAGTTGTTATCGGGAGAAGGCTGAGTTCTTAGCACTTCTTCAAAATAACCGGCAATTGTTCCACCAATGGTTTTGCCAAGCTTATCTTCAAACTTTTCATTTAAACGTGTGCTAACTTCTTCAACTGCTTTTTGGCCTAATCCCGGTACTTGAGGGTTGGCAACAAAGTTAGATTCTTGATCTACTACAGCCACAATACTACAGACATTTTTCTTCGTTTTAGGAATATCCAAGTCTTTCATAATGTCGTCAATATCTTTAGCCCATGATTCACGATCATGCACACGCGATGGAATTAACTTTTTAATTTGCTGGCTTTCTAATTCAGGCTCATCATTATTTGACCACCAAGCTTTATCACCACAAGCAGCTAAACTCATGCATACGGCAGCCATACCGAATGATTTTAATAAAAAACGGGAAGACAACGGTTTGTTCATGGCGAGGAAAGCACCTGCATAAAAAGATGAGCCGATTAAGCGGATGAAGTATACTATGTTGATCATCAATTGTATGAATATATATGTATATTGGTCCCTATCAACTGTCAAATAATTTAATCGTTGCTCCTATGGCTGGGGTCACTGACCGTCCATTTAGAACGCTCTGCAAGTATTTTGGCGCAGGCCATGCAGTCAGTGAAATGATGACTGCCGATAAGACTTTGCGGATGAGTAAAAAAAGCCTTTACCGTGCAAATTTTGACGGCGAACTCGCTCCAATTTCTGCTCAAATTGCAGGTTCTGATCCTGAGCAATTAGCAGAAGCTGCACGTTATCAAGTGGCAAATGGCGCACAAATTGTTGATATCAATATGGGATGTCCAGCCAAAAAAGTATGTAACAAACTTGCTGGTTCAGCATTATTACAAGATGAAGATTTAGTAGCACGAATTCTTGATGCAGTGGTCACTGCTGTTGACGTTCCTGTGACATTAAAAACCCGTTTGGGCTTTTTAAATGGTCAAGAAAATATTTTAAGAGTCGCAAAAAGAGCAGAAGAAGCGGGAATTGCTGCATTGGCTTTACATGGTCGCACCCGTGAAGACATGTATTTAAATACAGCACGTTATGATTTGATCAAACATGTCAAAGAGTTAATCAATATTCCACTTATTGCAAACGGTGATATTGATAGTCCTGAAAAGGCAAAATATGTGCTCGATTATACAGGTGCTGATGCAATCATGATTGGTCGTGCTGCCCAAGGTCGACCATGGATTTTCCGTGAAATTGCTCATTATTTAAAAACTGGAGAGTACTTAGCTGCACCTAATATTGAAGAGGTGCAGCATGTGCTACTTGGGCATTTATCAGAACTTTATCAATTTTATGGTGAATATTCTGGATGTCGTATTGCCCGTAAACATATTGCTTGGTACACAAAAGGATTACGCTCAAGTAACGAATTCCGCCAAAATATGTATAAAGTTGAAAGTACTGCTGAACAAGCATTAGTGGTCGAAAACTATTTTAATCAGCTATTAGCTGAAGGCAATTTGATGAGTGATGTGCAAGTTGAGCAGGTTAATTTACTAGAAGCTCATTAAAGAAAAAGCCAGTAAATGTTTACTGGCTTTTTTTAAATTTACTCATCTTCTAGCATTTCTACCACTAGCTGATTAACTAAATCGGCAGCAGCTAATTCACGTATTTGTGAGACATTACTACCCGCCCAAAAAGCACCGAAGCCATAGTCTTTATTTTTGCTTGCAATTGCATTGAGTTGCTTGGCTAAATCATAGGTATATGGATATTCTGGTTGAGGAGGGCGATTAGGTAAATCAATTTGTGTGTGCCAATGGTTGAGCAATCCACGGGCCGGACGTCCAGAAAGACTGGCACTAATTTGCGTCACAGACTCATTAAATAAAGCTTTACGGTACTCGGCAGATGCATTTGAAGATGGACATTGAACGAAAGCAGTTCCGAGTTGAATAGCTGTAGCTCCTAAGCTCAACATATGTCGTGCTTGTGCGCCGTTCATAATGCCACCAGCGGCTACTACAGGTCGTTTGCAATGTTGGACAATCAGATGTACTAAATCACTCGTTTTAATTGCTGCATCAAAAGTCTTATTAAAGATTCCACGGTGTCCACCTGCTTCAATCCCTTGAGCAATAATAATATCTATACCAGCCGCTTCAATGGCTTGTGCTTCAACTAAATTAGTAGCAGAAACCATAGTGATAATTCCGGCATCTTTTAATGCCTGAATTTGATGGGGATGGGGAATGCCAAAATGAAAACTGACCGCTTTAGGTTTGGTTTCTAATACGACATTTAGAAAATCATCGTTATCAAGAAAACTTGGATAAATACAGTTTAAGTTTTGAGGAGGCTGTTCTCCGAACTTTTCAAACTGTGGCCGTAAATATTCAATCCATTGTGCTGAGGTTTGAGGGTTAAGTTGTTCGGGCTGATGGCAGAAAAAATTAACCTGAAATGATTTTTCTGTAAGTGTTTGGGTTTTTAAAATTTGTTCTCGAGCACTTTGCGCCGTATTTGCTCCAAGTCCTAATGACCCAAGACCACCCTGATTAGAAACTTCTGCAGCAAGTTCAGGGGTAGACACACCCGCCATAGGGGCAAGAAAAATAGGATGTTTAATTTCAAGTTGTTGTAACAGGGTCATTTTATTCACCTCATTTCTTTCTCTTCACCATAACGTGAAATCAGAACCAAGAGCAAATAATATTGGGCATTTAGTTTTTAAATATTTATTTCTTAAATATTTAAAAGTTCTGGTTTTTTAAAGTGGAGTAACATGAAACAAAGATCCGATCCAGCTTGAAAAAGCCATCGCTAAAATTCCCCACAAGGTAATGCGTAAACTTCCTTTCAGCTTAGAAGTACCTGCGAAATGACTTGATAGTGCCCCTAAAAAAGCTAATGAAATAATGCCAAATATTAGAACTGTTTTTTCGACCCATATCTCAGGACTGAGTAGAATAGCGAGCATAGGAAACAATGCCCCAAATGAAAATGAGCCAGCTGAAGCTAATGCGGCTTGAACAGGATTTGCTGCTGTATTTTCATGAATACCAATTTCATCACGTGCGTGAGCACCTAAGGCATCATGATTTGTAAGTTCAGTCGCAACTTGCCGAGCTAAATCTGGTTCTAAGCCTCTGGCTATATAAATTTGGGTGAGCTCATCCAATTCACGTTGCGGATGCTTTTTGAGTTCTTGTGCCTCAAATTTTAAGTCTGCTTTTTCAATATCTTCTTGTGATTTTACAGAAATATACTCTCCGGCAGCCATAGAAGTTGCACCAGAAATTAAACCAGCAATACAGGTAATAAGAAGCGTATGAGCAGTGGCTCCACTTGCAGCCATTCCCATGATTAGACTAGTAACAGAAATAATTCCGTCATTAGCGCCTAAAACGGCTGCCCTTAACCAACCTGAGCGGTGAATAAAATGATGTTCTGGATGTTGGGAAAAGGACATGACTTTACCTTTTTTAGTTATAAATTTTTATCTTATCCTATAAGATTATTTACAATAATACGATTAAAAAATGTGTCATTATAGGAAAAACAATCAGATAACTACTTTTCAAAACATAATATAAAAGGAGATAAAATGAACGATTTATGGAACCTAGCCTACTTACCAAATAGTGTAATTTATAAGTTTAATTATAATATTTATTGATTAAATTTTAATCTTACTTCTACGCAAATATTCTATCCACTTTACTCTAGAGGTCTCAATGAATAACAAAACAATAAAATCTCTAACCCGTTCCCTCATCGTTATTGGTTCGATCTGTCCAGCTTTAGGCCTCTTAAGCATGGAGACTACATTTGCCCAAGAGATTGTTAATCAAGAATATAAACCAGGTAATCCGATTTATGATAAATGGGACCAATTTTATAAAATTGAGAAGACTCAACCTGAAAATGCCGAGAAGTTATTATTAGAGCTCGGTGAAATGACACCTCAAGATATTAAAGTATGGAAAAGTTTAACTTATTTGCAGATTAGAATAGGCAAACAAGAAGCAGCTTTGCAAAGTTTAAGAAAAGCAGAGGCATTAGATCCAGCAGATGATAATTTAAAACTCCAAGAAGCCTATCTGCTTAACTCTCAAAAAAATAATAAAGAAGCTTTGGTAGTTTTTAAGGAGCTTACGCAATCTAAAGATGCCGATATTGCCAATAAAGCGACACAGGCCGTAAAGAATTTAAGTGGAGGGGAAGTCAAAACTTATTTCCGTGATGTGTATTTTGCACCTTCATATGAGTCACGTTACGACGATGTGATTTTCCCACTTAAAGCTCGCTATGGTAAGAATCTTGATAATGGTCGAGCACAGGTGTACGGCTTTTTAAACCTAAACCGTGATACCCAATCTCAGGGCGGGGTAAGACCTGAAATTATTGATGAAAATGCAGTAACTCTAGGTGTTGGTGCTAATTACCAACCTTGGACATCTATACCTGTACGAATGTATTTAGAAGTGGGGGGAAGTTACGATCTGATTGATCGAAATAGAGATAAATTTCGTGAAAGTGTTGTCGGTGGGGTGACAGGTTATCAAGAATGGTACTCTCAAAATAATTGTAATCATTCACTTTGCTTTAATGATTACTTCACTGATTTATATGGCAATGCAGCGACTTATTCTAGAGAAGATTATAACGTTATTGGTGATTTGCGCTTACGTACGGGTTTGAATGTCTATAAAGGTGAGAACGGAACTGTACAGGCTTATTTGAAATTGCATGGCTTAGCTGACAGTAAAGATGAGTATTACAATAATTTATTTGAATATGGCCCCGGCATTTCATGGCAGCCTTTTAATTATCAACCAATAAAACTACGTGTTGAACGACTATATGGCAATTACTTTAAAGATGTGCCAGTAAATACAAAAGATCATTACAACAATACCCGAGTGGAACTCGTCTTTTATAAGGATTTCTAAAATGAAGAAAATTTTTATATCTATTGTATTTGGAACTCGTCCTGAATTAATCAAACTTGCCCCTGTTATTTTATTGGCAAAGCAAGATCCTCGTTTTCAAGTTGAGGTGATTTTTACTGGACAACACGATGAATTAGTAAGAGATGCGATAGATTTCTTTGGGGTTGAAATTGACCATCGTCTTAAAATTATGAATGCGGGACAAAGTTTAAATCAGCTACTCATACACGGTTTGAGCCAAATCGAGAATGTATACACTGATGGGCAAAAAAGAGATGCAATTGTTATTCAAGGAGATACAACAACTGTTTTAGCAGCTGGCTTAGTCGCGTTTTCAATGAAAGTTCCTGTGGCACATGTCGAAGCTGGTTTACGTTCTTATGATTTGGATCATCCTTTTCCAGAAGAGGGAAATCGTCAGTTAGTGTCACGTATTACCAAATGGCATTTTGCTCCGACAGAACAATCAAAAAGAAATTTACTCAATGAGCAAATTCCATTAGAACTCATTACAGTTACAGGTAATACAGTTGTTGATGCAGTGTATTTAGGACGTAAATTAATTTCTGAAAAATCTGATTTGAAGAACCAGCTTGAACCTTATGGAATTCAATTAAAGCAAGATGATAAAGTTGTGCTTATTACTGCGCATCGTCGTGAAAACTTTGGCGGGGGAATTCAAAATATTTGTAATGCCGTTGAGCACTTAGCCCATGACCATCCTGATTTACATTTTATTTGGCCAGTCCATTTAAACCCAGCAGTACATGATGTGGTTCATGATAAGTTTAAAGACCATCCGCAAATCCATCTAGTTAAACCATTAGACTATCCTAGTTTATTGGCAGTCATAGACCGATCTACTTTTATTTTGACGGACTCAGGTGGTTTACAAGAAGAGAGTCCATCATTTAATAAGCCAGTTTTAATCTTACGAGATACCACAGAACGACCTGAAGTTGTTGAAGTGGGAGCAGGCGTTTTGGTGGGAACGAATCAACAAAAAATTATTGAAGAAGCTGAAAAGTTACTCACCGACCGACAGCACTATGAAAAAATGGCACATGTAGAAAACCCATTTGGTGACGGGCAAGCAGCTCAACGTATTCTAGATCAAATTGCTAAATCTTATGAATTGGCATAATGATGAGTTAAGAATTTCTTCTCACTTATGGCTTTATTAACACCACCATAAGTGAGGCGATACCACAAGCTCACTATATTGACGCACCAGCGGCTCATGTAATGAGGACCATCAAAAATATAGACAGTTTTTCCTTCATATGCTTTTAGCTGAGAAATAATTTCCCAAGGATATGCGGCTCTAAATTGCCCATTCTTTTTAACTCTAAAGGCTTCGAGTACTATAATTACTTTATCTTTTCCAAGCTTTTGTTCAAGTTGATCTAAAATATGTTTAGCTTGCTGAGGAGAACGTACACCTACGCCAACTCCGTCTTGGAAGAAAACGCCGTTATGTTCTGGTAACCAGCTTTTAACCCATAAATCGTAATGTTCGGGTTCGGTTTCACCACTATAAATACTCACCCAAACTGGTACTGGAAGTTTAGTTAAAACCTGACCTAAAGCACTTACTCTTAACCAAGTCGGATCTGCTTCCACTGGGAAATAATAACCTTTAGGTGCAGTTTTTTGCTCTTTTATAATTTCAGCAGATTTTTCCCCTAACTCAGTGACATTTGCCCGAGCTTTAGGTTCATTATATTCGCCGGCTAAACCCAATATTAGATTTTTAGCCCAAGGCTCTTGTTTAATTTTTTCTAAATTAATTGCTTTTTCCCATTGAGGAAAATTTGATTCTTTCCACCATGATTTAGACTCAACAACAGACCATTGGGGAACAAATGTATCAACACCTAAATAGTGCCAGTTTCCCTCTGGTGGAGTCGTGTTATTGTCGGGCTGCCAGAAAATTCCTTCAATATGTGGGGCTTGTCCTTGATGTTTGAACAACCCCGCATAAGCGATAACACTACAAATAATTAAAATAATAAAAGCAGCTATTTTAATTGGTATCTGTTTTTTCATTATTTCGTCTTAACCAGTACCACAAGAAGATAATTATTATCATGATTGCAGAGATAATCACAACTAATAAGAAGAAAGAAGATTGTTGAACTAAAGGTGCTTTTTGATTTCCGACAATAAGTTTTTGTAAAACATAAATATTTCCATTTTCTGAAACGAGCATTTTTGTCACGTTATTTGGAATTTTATGTTGTATTTTTTCCCAAAGGTGCATGAAAGCTTGTGCACCGCCTTGTGAGTCGGTAATCACATCAAAGCGGTTATTGTTATAACTGACAATGAAACCATTTTGGGCAGCAGGCGCATAAATAATATCTTGATGCATTAATACCTGTTGTTGATAAATATCTTTATTCACACGAACATTTATTGCTTGTGGTGCATTTGGCGAATACCGGACTAGGTTAAGTGGCATTGGTCCTTGTGTTAAAAGCATTTTTTTCGCAGTTTGGCCTAATACAATCGCGATATTTAACGCACCAGATTGATCATCAATTGCAATTGTCGGAGTCGTTGCTAAAGTCATTGAAATTGCGGCTACACCATTTTTTAGTTTATGAGGTAGCTTTAGAGTAGATTTAGCTGTATCAATCCAGAGCGAACCATGTGCAGTGGGTAAACACTGTGAATTAGCAATGACTGAGTTTTCTAGCTTTAAATTAAAATTGGTCGTATTAGAAATAGCTTTGGCAAAAATGTTGAATTGTCGGTTGACGGGATCGGAAGCAAGGTCGGCTGTTTTCATGCTGCCTGCGAGTCCGCCATCAATCCAAGCCGTAATATTTGAACCTTGCAATAAACCACTTTGAATACGTAGTGCAATTTGCCCTTGCAAGATATCGGTTGGTTGCCATACTGCTGGGAAATCAAGGAATAAGTTCTTTTCAGCGTGATTTAATCTGAAGTCCTCAATGCCTAAGTCTGCAAGTGTATTGATTTTTTTAAATTGTGCCCAAGTTGGAGTGGAGATCGTTGTGGGGAAAATTGCACTTCCTGTATCAAGTTGCTCTACATACGAGGGGTTGATTAGTCCATTTATGGCAGCAGTGAGTTCTTGTGGTGTGTGATAAGTAATTGAAAGAGTAGCTACTCCATCTGCTGGTTTTGCAATTTGTACGAATGCTCCCCCTTTGAGTGGCGTAGCTGAGTGAATCACTTCAATAATGAAATTTGTTTCATCATTTAAATTAGTTTGTCCTGAATCAACCCATTCAATTGGTGTGATTGAAGTCCATGAACTTGCTAATCTAGCGAGCATAGAAGCTTCTATAATCTCTTTACGGTTATATTTTAAAATACCAACAAATGGAGTAGGCCGTCTAGCTTGTGGATTAGCTAAAGCATCTGGTAAGTCTTTTAAACGGTATATATTACGGATAGGCGTAAAGTCGAGTTGGGAATTGCTTAAATAAGTTAAGTGATCAATATCTTCTGTACAGAATGTTTCTTTTGTTTGATTCAGCGTAGTCGGTTTAGCATACTGTTGAATAATAAAATCTAAACGATGAAAGCCACTCTGACTTGCTGGGATATCAAATTTGAATTGACCATCACCACTCAGCGTAGTGTTATAAATGAGTTTATCATCATATTTTACGAGTAAAGTTGTATCACTTTCAGTGGAATAATCACTTGAAAATTGAATGTTTTGCCACTGGGCACCTTTTCCAATATAGAAAAAATGAGGCTCGACCGTATATTTAGTTGAAGTACTAATATCGTCGAGTTTCCATATGTACGCATGAGCAGACATGGCGAGCATAAGACTGGTGCTGGCAAGGAGCACTTGAGCTGTTTTGTAGAGATCAAAAGTCTTTTTCATTTATTTTTTCTCCTTGCTACGTTCCGTTTTGTACCATTGAAGGGAGTTGCCCTGTATTTTATTTTTAAGCATGTCATATGCGGCTTTAAAAACAATAAATAGAAATATTTGTGAGTAACTTACATAAGATAAAACAGAGTAAAAATAGAGTTCTGGTTTAACTTTTTCGAGTGAAAGGGTAAACCACATTTGTGCGACATATAGGCAAAACGAGAGGCCCCACAGTAATGTAAAGGGGCCTGGAACTGAAATGCCTGCGATACCTAGTAACCCAAGCGTCAAGGTAATATGACTCCAGAATAAAGCAGGTACGAAAAGTATGTAGCACATAATGTTATTTAGAATTTCAATTCCAATAGGAAATGGGGTTCTTAACGCTACGGGTAAATATTTACGAGTCACATAAAAATTACCCTGAGTCCAACGTGAGCGCTGCTTAACAAACACACTTAATGATGGCGGATCTTGTTGCCAACCAATTGCGTAGGGAACCCATTTAATTCGTTTTTGACCGATAAAAATTCGGAAGCTCATTTCAGTGTCATCGACCAATGACTTCTCATCAAAACCACCCAAGGTTTCTAAAGCATCACGCCAAATGACATAGTTGGTACCCATTAATGTCGATAGCTCAAAACGTTGCCAACGCCCACCTTGGAAAATCCATTGGAAAAAGATGAATTCAATGGCAATAAATCGAGTCAGAATACTATCTTGCCAATTACGGGTTCTTACTTTGCCATTTACAGCCACTAATTTTTTATCTGCAAGTAGTGTTTGAGCTAATAACCTTACGCAGTCGGGTTCAGGTGTACTATCTGCGTCATAAACAACAATGAGTTCACCTTTGGCATGAGGTAGACCATTATTTAGTGTCCTAGATTTACCTTTGCCTCCCATCCCTTTAGGAACGTTGACAATTTTTATGCAAGGATAAATCTGCGCTAGATTTTCGGCGATTTCTAGGGTGTTATCTTTAGAACCATCATTAATCAGCAAAACTTCATATGCTTCGGCTGGATAATCCTGTTGCGCGATTGCATGTAAAGTATCTTCAATGACTACGCCTTCATTATAGGCAGGAATCAAAACACTCAAAACGGGCCATCTATCGGGTACGGGTAAGTTCTGCAATTCTTTTTCTGCTGTTTTTGAGTATTTCCAAGCCTGATAACTTAGCCATGCCCAAAATGCTTGAGGAATCCAGATGCCTAAAAAACCAAATAGGAAGAGAATATCAATGGGAGCCATTTGATTTAACCCTCCTAATGATAGATGAGATCAGCAATAACAATAAAATCACCCCGACGACCAAGGAGATCCAAGAAATATAGCTGCCGAAAGTACCAAGTAGGTCAGGATAGGTTGTGGTTAAAATAAGATCGAGTGGAACTACGACTGTGCTTAAACCAATAAAAATATACCCAATAAAACTAGTGTTTACATGTTCTGGGGTGCTTATGTATTTAATATTATTAAATTTCCATGAAATGCCGAGTTGAGGATATCGAATATTTGTGGTCGGTAGATCAGCAGGAGGATTAATAATAATTTCATAACCTGAAACATGACCATTAAAATTTTTGGCTGAATAAAATAAGTGCTGCTTTTGTTTAATCTCTCTGGAGGGTAGCGGAAGTTCCTTTGGGTTAAACTGAACAATATAGCTGCCAGCGGTCTGGGAAATTAAGTTTTCATCCCAACCTGTTGAAACAAAAGCAGCCATAGGCCGTAAACCAATTGCAGTTGAAAATGTAGCTTTGGCCGCAAAATATTGAGGTTGTTCAGATTTAAAAAGTACAATCGGAATAGCACCTTGGCTCACCGCTTCTTTTAATAAGAAATAGTGAGAAAAGCTAAAAACTTCATCCGGTAATATGATGCCTGGCTTTATTCCTTTATGAATAAGTCCTTGAAAACTGTCTGAACTGATTTGGTCAATTGTAAAAATAGGCCACCATGTGTCCTGTGATGGGAAAAACATGGAAAGGTCATTCATGCTCTGAACTTCAGTTTTGGTTTGTTCAGATTTAATCTCGCAATGATAATATTGACGATAGAACTGCTGCAAAGTGCCATCTGGATATTGACTAGAGGCGATAATAATTCCACAAATATTAAGAAGATTAGACATTAAGTAATCTCCTCTTCAGGTGGAATCTGAATAACTTTATATTCGACTTCAAGCCGCAAAGTCATAATTTCTCTTAGCTTTTTAATAAATTCAGGTTCTTCTTCTGTTTTTTGTTTACGAATAACAATACTGTATATCGTTTCTAGATCATCATCAGCAAACTGGAAAACAATTTCTTGCGGGTGATGCTGGCTCAAAATTTTAATCATTTCATTTTGAGTGGTTTTCCATACATCATCGCCTAACATTTCTTTAATTAAGCTTCGGTTGAGAATCCTGATTTCAAAGACTTCATAATCTTGTATGTGGTGATGATCAAGAAGTTTAAAGAAACTACGTTGAAAATACTTAAGTGCACTAAGCGGGAAAATATCACGACGATAATTTCGATCATAACTTTGTATATCACGATATTTTTGGACGTTAATTTCAATATTGTGGCGTACAGCACTAAGAAAAAGAGGAATGAGAGGGATAATAAAAAGTAAAAGGAGCTGACGTTCAATATGTGTTTGTGCGCCTAGGTCGAGTAGAAAATATACTGCAACACCTATAAAAGCGATTAAACCCACAATTAAAGATGCGCCGACTTCTAAAAAAGCACCAGAAATTAAAAGAATAAGAATAAAAATCCAGCTTCCTCTAAAACTTACAGGCAGCCACTCGTATGCCACCATCCCCATAAATAGATGAGCTGCGATAATCCATAAGACGAGTGTTCTTCCAGGGTTTTTCTGTTGCTGTTGCATGTGAGCTATGGCTACCTTCTTGTAATGTTAATTTTTTTATACTTTTATTACTAAACGTGAGACATTGCGAAGTTATTGTTGTTTATGGCCTTTTTAAGTATCTATTATGTTTATTTGTAGATCAAAGTCACCATTTAGTCAAATATTGTTATTATTTTTTAATCAAAAATAAACAGATAAGACGTAATTCTTATCTAAATACTCTTGTATGTTTCAATTGCTTTCATACGAGTTTCTTTCAAATCAACAATTGGCTTTGGATAATTCAACTGAAGCGGAGTTTTACTTGAGTAGGGTTCATGAATCACTTTATTGTCTAGATGAGCTAATTCATCCACCCATTGACGAATATAGTCTCCGTTTGGATCAAATTTCTTAGACTGAGCAATAGGGTTAAAAATTCGGAAATAGGGTACAGCATCAGTTCCAGTTGATGCACACCATTGCCAACCACCATTATTCGCTGCTAAATCTCCATCGATTAGGTGTTCCATAAACCATTGTTCACCTATTCGCCAATCGATGAGTAGGTTTTTACATAAAAACATAGCGGTAATCATGCGGACTCGATTATGCATCCATCCTGTTTTTTGTAGTTGACGCATGCCTGCATCAATAATTGGTATACCTGTTTGGCCAGTTTGCCATGCGGTTAGGTGCGCTGGATTATGATTCCATTTAATTTTCTGAGTATCTTTTTTAAACGGAATGTGTTTAGAAACATGTGGAAAATCAAATAAAATATGCTGATAAAACTCTCGCCAAAGCAGTTCATCTAACCAAGTCTGCTGACCTTCGTTTGCAAGATGGAAGTTGCCATGTTCAGCTCGGAAAAGAGCTTGTAAACATTGACGAATAGACAAAATTCCAAGATTTAAATAGGGAGATAGTTGGCTAGTTCCTTTTACATTTGGAAAGTCACGTTCTAATTTATAATCAGATAAATGATTTTCAATAAATACGTCGAGCTGCTCCAGAGCAAAATCTTCTCCAGTGGGCCACAAGTTTTGTTGGTCTTTAGGAATAGATGAGTCAAAAAAAGCTTCGATATCTTCTAGACTTAAACTTTTTATATTTGAATCAGACTCTGGATTAGCTTTTTGCTTTTCAGGAATTGGATAGCACTGAGGCAAACCGCTGATATCTAGTTTTGAATAACATGCTTTTTTAAATGCGCCGAAAACTTGATATGGTTGCTGTGACTGGTTGCGAATAGAACGTAAAGGAAAAATCGTACGGTCATGAAACAAAAAGAGTTCTTTACCTTTTTGATTTAAAGCCTGCTGTACAGTTTTATCTCTTTTTAACTCATTCACGCCTACTTCTATATTTGAGTAAACATTTTCGATATGAAGTTGATGTGTAAGTTGGCAAATATAATCTGCAATATCTTTCCAGTAGGGAATGACTTGAATGATCAGTGGAATATTAAGCTGTTCTAATTCTTTTTTAAGTTGTTGAAGCTGATGTAAATAGAAATTAATTTTTATAGGTGCATCTTGATGTATTTTCCATTGTTCAGGCGACAAAATAACTAACCCAATTGAAGGTCCTTGCTGGCAAGCATGCCATAAAGCAGCATGGTCTCGAACTCTCAAATCCTGACGAAACCAAATCAGCTGATTTACGTTTGACATGAAAGATACCCTTATAAAGTTGAGTGAGTTAGAGGTTTATTATCAAGATATTATATAAAAATAAATACATAAAAAAAGCAAAGCCGAAGCTTTGCTCTTATCTTCATCTAAAGATGAATTAGTGGTGGTGACCACCTGCACCGTGTACGTGACCGTGATCTAATTCTTCTTCAGAAGCTTCACGGATTTCTACGATTTCAACTTCAAAAGTTAAATCTTGACCAGCAAGTGGGAAGTTAGCATCTACAACAACGTTGTCGCCTTCAACAGCTTTAACAGTTACGATCTGAACGCCGTCATCTGTTTGAGCTTGGAATTGCATACCAGGTTGAATGTTTTCAACACCTTGGAACATTTGAGCTGGAACTTCTTGTACTAGGTCTGGGTTGTATTCGCCATAACCTTCAGCTGCTGGTACATTAACAGTAAATTTGTCACCAACAGTTTTACCTTCTAATGCATTTTCAAGACCAGGAATGATATTGCCTGCACCGTGCAAATAGGCAAGTGGTTCGCCTTGAGATTGATCAAGTGTTTCACCCTCAGCGTTTGTTAATTTGTAGTGGAATGAAACCACGTGGTTATTTGCAATAGCAGTCATGTTTTTGATCCATTCAATCAATTAAAGCGTACATCATAAAGTGAAAAATAAATTTTGTAGACTACAAAATCTTAATCTTTGGCACTTTTTCTAATGCGTTTTTATATAAATAGGGACGAACTTAAAAAATTCAACTTAATACAGCTTAATTTTTGGACGTACACGTCTTGTAAGTAAATCTTTCATTGTGAGTAGTCCAGCTTGAGTGTATCCATGAATCGTTGCTTGATGTAAACGATACAAAGATACGTACATGGTTTTTGCAATATAACCTTGCACACTTACATCGCCAAGTAATTCTCCAACGGCTTTATGACGACTTAAAGACACGAGGGAACCTTTGTCGTTAAAAGTGAACATTGGTTGTGAACGGCCATTAAGTCTGGCAGCCATAGCATCAACTAAAAAGCTTGCTTGTTGGCTGGCAACTTGAGCACGTGGTCCAAGAGGAGGGTTTCGTGCATCAAGCTGGCAATGAGCACAATCACCAAACGCAAATACATTTGGATCAGAATAGGTTTGCAACGTTGCATAGACCATTAAACGGTTAATATTGTCGCGTTTAAAATCTGTAAAGCTTTCTAGTACCTTAGGTGCTTTTACGCCTGCTGCCCAAACGGTAATATCACTTTTGAGTTGGTTGCCATTGCTAAAGTAGATGCAATGCTTATCAATTTTTTCAACGCGGTGTTGAGTTAAAATTTCAACGCCCATTTTTCTGAGTTGCTCGGCACTGTGTTCAGCAGTTTTATCCGTCAGAGCAGGTAAAATGCGCTCAGAGGCTTCAATGAGTGTAATTTTGACTTGGTTGGGGTGAATCTTCTTTAAACCATATCGATAAAAGTTTTTGGTTGTTTCAATTAACTCGGCTGCAAGCTCTACCCCTGTTGCTCCCGCACCAACGATTCCAATATTTAAAGTTCGCTGATTAGGTTGATTTTGAGCTTCAATATAAAGATGTAATAAATCTTGCTGGAAAACATCGGCTTGTTTTCTGCTGTCGAGGAAATGACAGTTTTCACGTACACCCGTGGTATTAAAGTCATTTGATACTGAGCCAAGCGCTAAAATAAGTGTGTCATAACTTAGCTCTTGCGGATGATTCTGTTGATCCTTAGACACTTGAGGGGGCATTAGTTCAATTAATTTTTTATCTTTATTGACCCCAACTAATGTTCCTAGCACAAATTCATAATGATGTTTTTCTGAGTGTGCGAAATAGTTAGTTTGTTCTTCATGCGGATTTAAAGAACCAGCAGCGATTTCGTGAAGCAAAGGTTTCCAAATATGAGTGAGGTTTTGGTCAACCAATGTAATCTTTGCTTTACGATTTTTCCCAAAAGTTTCACCGAGTTGTGTTGCCAGTTCTAAGCCACCAGCACCACCACCAACAATTACAATATGATGTAAATTTTGGGCCATTTTTTTCACCTAATTATTTTTCTATAAAAAAAGATGGCTAAATTATGCCATCTTTTATTTATAAAATTTATTGTGCGTCTGTGCACAATTTGATGTTTTTAGTGCGAATCTACAGGGTAGAGTTTTGCAGCACTATGTTCACTTGATGAAAAAATAGAGAAGAGGCTAGAAAACCACATTGCGATTTTTTGGAAAATATTAGCTTCTTCAATATGTACGTTATCTTCGATTTGAAGACTACGGATCAGTTGATTATTTTGATAAATCGATACTGTTGCTAAGCTCATTACTTTCATTAACGGCGCAGTTAATTGTTTTTCATTTAACTCAATGTTTACACGTGTTTGAGTCGTTTCGAGCGGAGCAATAACCTTTGGCTGAAGGTTACTATCAAGTACTTGAACGCGCTGAGTGATATTATCAAAATTATTTAAGTCAATTGGTGCTGGGTCAGCATATAAAGAAGTCGTGACAATCGTAGGCTGCTTTGTCGCTACCTTAAACATCTTTAAAGTCGACTTTACAACAGGCAGCTCGGCAATTAATTTTTGCTCAGGAATAATGACTTCATCACGTGTATAGGTATAAGCAAGATTCATTAATTTATCTGCAATCTCAGCACGTTTTACCGCACTCGGTGTACCTAAAACGATGACCAATAAACGTCTTTGAGCTAAGTCTGATGAAAATGAAGGACGTGAAGCTGTTAATGCCAAATTATAACCCGCTGCTTTAGTGTAACCAGTTTTTAGACCATCAACAGATGGATCATATTTCAAAGCAAGGTTAGTCGCATGGTGAAAACGTTGATTGAAGCTAAAGCTTGGCATTTTTGAATAATGCAAATATTCAGGCGTTTCTTTAATTACGGCCTGACCTAATAAGCTTAAATCATGTGCCGTAGTGTAATGATCCGGCATCGTAATTCCAGGAGGGTTACTAAAATGGGTATCTTTCATACCCAGAGCTTGAGCTTCCTGATTCATACGTTGTACAAAATGAGGAACATCACCAGAAATTTTTTCAGCTAAGGTCACGGCTGCATCATTCGCAGACATAACAATTAAACCTGCCAATAACTGATCAACAGAAATTTGTTCACCAGCTTTAAGATACATTTGTGATTCGTCCCACTGCACGACACCAACTACTGGTGTTGCAGTAATGATTTCTTCTTTTTTCAGCTTTCCGGCTTTAATCTCTTTTAAAGCAATATAGGCAACCATCATTTTGGTTAAAGATGCTGGCGCACGTTGCACGTGGCTATTATGCTCGGCAATGATTTGACCCGATTGAGTATCTACAATAGTCCATGCGGCGGCTTCAACACTTTCAGGTGCAATATTGAGTAGCGCAGCATTGGTTAGGGTGGTGCAGAAAAGACTGAATAGGGTAAAAAGAGATAGAAAAAATTTCACGGATGACCTTAACTTTTACTGGCAAATACGGGACACAGATGCACAGCATGCTATGCCTTTTTTTAATGGAAGGCTAGTGGAAATTGTTGCCAAAAAATACATGTACGCAAGACGATACAAAAAAGTGATAATCTAATACGAAGCCGTTCTTATTTTTAAATTGAAGAATTTATGTTGCATTATCAAATTGAGTTCGATGATTACAAACAACACCTTGTTCACGTGACAATTCGTTTTTTAGCCAATCCGAATCAGGAACTTTGGCTGCCAACGTGGATTCCAGGTAGTTATCTAATTCGAGAGTTCTCAAAACATATTGAAGCCGTTAAAGCTTATGATGAAGCTGGACGTCTGCTGGATATTAAAAAAACGAGCAAGAATCGTTGGCGTTTATTTAATACCGATCATGAGTTAATGACGATTGAATATGATGTTTATGCATATGATTTGTCTGTACGTGGTGCATATGTCGATCAGACCCGCTTATATATTAATCCAGCATGCGTATGTTTAGCTTTAGAAGGCCAAGAGCAGTCTGCTTGTGAAGTCGAAGTTTTCTTACCCGATGAGTTAAAACATTTTCAGTTAGCAACGGGCTTAGCTTCGAAAAGTCTAGTCAAAGGCCGCTTTACTTTAAAAGCCGATCATTATGATCAATTGATTGATAGCCCGTTTGAATTGGCTGATCAAACACGCTTTAGTTTTGAAACACATGATATTGAACATGAGTTTGTAATTTCTGGCCCACATAATGCCAATGTTGATCGCTTAAAAACCGACATTGAAAAGATTTGTGCAGCCGAAATAAATATGTTCGGTTCAGCGCCCTTTAAAAACTATACCTTTATGACGATGGCAACAGGGAATAGTTATGGCGGATTAGAACATTGCAATAGCACAAGTTTGATTACACCGCGTGACGATTTGCCAAAATCAAATGAACCAGCTGAACCTTCTAAAGATTATCAACGCTTTTTAGGCTTATGTAGTCACGAATATTTTCATTCATGGTTAGTAAAGTTTATTCGCCCAGAAAACTTTGCAAACTATAATTTGCATCAAGAAGGTTACACCACTTTACTTTGGATATTTGAAGGTTTTACTTCATATTATGACGACCTGATTTTATTGCGTAGTGGCGTAATTTCTCAGAAGTCTTATCTTGATTTACTTAAAGCGCAAATTGATCGCTATTTACAAAATCCAGGCCGTTTTGTTCAAACAGTGGCCGAATCAAGTTTTGATGCGTGGATTAAATTTTATCGTCAAGATGAAAACTCGAATAACGCGGGTACGAGTTACTACAATAAGGGTGCTTTAGTTGCGTTGTGCCTAGATTTAGGTTTACGTCTACGTGGTTCTAGTCTTGATGCTTTAATGCGTCGATTATATGAAAATACTCAAAATGGTATGCAAGTAAACGAAAGAACCATTTTTGATTTATGTAAAGAACTGACGGGTGATAATTGGATTGAACAGATTAATCATCTGATTAACACGACTGATGAATTACCGCTTGATCAATTGTTTCCTGAGTTTGGCTTAAGCTATAGAGTTAAAACCGACAAATCTTTGCCATTAGGCTTAAAACTTGTCGATAAGCCAGAAGGTGTGCTTGTGCAAAGTGCCCGCCGTGATAGTGCAGCAGCGAAAGCAGGTATTTCTGCCAATGATGTGATTATTGCAATTGATGGTTTAAAAGCATCCACTAAGCTTATTGAGAAGTATGCAAAGCAGGGCGGAACTTATACTGTCTTTGCTTTCCGTCGTGATGAGTTAATCTCTTTTGAAGTCGATTGCGCTACATCTGATTTAACTGAAGTTGAACTTATCGTTGAAGATCAAGCTAAAACTGAAAAATGGTTAAAAGCTTAGATTAAAGCTAAATAGTTTATAAAAAACCGATGTTTTGCACATCGGTTTTTACTTTTAAGTACTTCCAGATGGCGAAATCCGTTTTGCCTTTGAGTTTATTTTGAATGAAAAGTATAATAATTGTCAGAACACTGAAAGATATCTCATGTAATTTAATGATGTTTAATGCCTGAAAAGTGATCTGAATGTGCGTATTACAATGACTTAGATATCAGAAAATTATCTATATATTTGAATTATGTATTATTTCGCTACGAAATGTCGTTATCACTGGATATTTCGTTGACTGGAAGGCAATGAGAGCCGATACTCTCAGGGTTTTATTTAAGCATATCGGTTCGTAGGCACTGGGCCAAAAGCTCGGTCCTCAACACTCAATCAAACGGAAGGGGCTATATATGGCTGGTGAAAAGTCAACTATTATTTACACACTGACTGACGAGGCGCCACTATTGGCGACCTATTCGCTACTGCCGATCATTGAGACCTTTACTAAGCCAGCTGGCATCGAGATTATTAAAAGTGACATCTCTGTAGCTGCACGTGTGCTCGCAGAATTCGCTGATTACCTAAGTGAAGAGCAAAAGGTATCCGACAACCTTGCAGAGCTTGGTCGTCTTACACAAGATCCAGATACTAACATTATCAAACTCCCGAACATTAGTGCGTCTGTTGCGCAATTAACTGCATGTATCAAAGAGCTTCAATCAAAAGGTTATGCAATTCCTGATTATCCGGAAAATCCTGCAACCGAAGAAGAAAAATCAATCAAAGCTCGTTATGGTAAGTGCCTTGGTTCAGCAGTAAACCCTGTCCTTCGTGAAGGTAACTCTGACCGCCGTGCTCCAGCAGCAGTTAAAAACTATGCGAAAAAACACCCTCATTCAATGAGCGAGTGGAAACAGTGGTCACAAACTCATGTTTCACATATGGAAGAAGGTGACTTCTACCATGGTGAAAAATCAATGACACTTGATCGCGCACGTAATGTGAAAATGGAACTTATCACGACCAGTGGTAAGAGCATTGTTCTTAAGCCAAAAGTTGCGCTTCAAGAAGGCGAAATCATTGACTCAATGTTCATGAGCAAGAAAGCACTTTGTGATTTCTATGAAAAAGAACTTGATGATTGTAAAGAAGCGGGAATTTTATTCTCTCTACACGTAAAAGCGACAATGATGAAAGTTTCACACCCGATCGTTTTCGGTCACTGTGTGAAAATTTACTACAAAGAAGCTTTCGAAAAACACGGTAAGTTATTTGACGAATTAGGCATTAACGTTAATAACGGTATGGCTGGGTTATACGAGAAAATCGAAACTCTTCCTACTTCATTACGTGAAGAAATCATTGAAGACTTACATGCTTGTCAAGAACACCGTCCTGCACTTGCAATGGTTGACTCAGCAAAAGGCATCACTAACTTCCATTCACCAAACGACATCATCGTTGATGCTTCTATGCCAGCAATGATCCGTGCTGGTGGTAAAATGTGGGGTGCTGATGGTAAGCAATATGATGCTAAAGCTGTTATGCCAGAATCAACATTTGCCCGTATTTACCAAGAAATGATCAACTTCTGTAAGTGGCATGGTAACTTCGATCCGAAGACTATGGGTACTGTACCGAACGTTGGCTTGATGGCTCAAAAAGCTGAAGAATACGGTTCTCACGACAAGACTTTTGAAATTTCTGAAGCTGGTATTGCAAACATTACCGATCTTGACACTGGTGAAGTGTTATTGACTCAAAATGTTGAAGAAGGCGATATCTGGCGTATGTGTCAGGTTAAAGACGCTCCGATTCGTGACTGGGTAAAACTTGCAGTAACTCGTGCACGTAACTCAGGCATGCCTGCGATCTTCTGGCTTGACCCGTACCGTCCACACGAAAATGAATTAATCAAGAAAGTACAAACGTATTTAAAAGATCATGACACGACTGGCCTTGATATCCAGATTATGTCTCAAGTTCGTGCAATGCGTTACACACTTGAGCGTGTAGTACGTGGTCTAGATACTATTTCTGTGACTGGTAACATCTTACGTGACTACTTAACTGACTTGTTCCCAATTATGGAACTTGGTACTTCTGCGAAAATGTTATCTATCGTTCCGCTTATGGCGGGTGGTGGTATGTACGAGACTGGTGCGGGTGGTTCAGCGCCAAAACACGTACAACAGCTTGTTGAAGAAAACCACTTACGTTGGGATTCGCTTGGTGAGTTCCTTGCTCTAGCTGCTTCTTTAGAAGAAATGGGCATTAAAGAAAATAATGCTCGTGCTAAGTTACTTGCGAAGACTCTTGATGAAGCGACTGACAAGTTACTTGATAATGGTAAGTCTCCATCACGTCGTACAGGTGAGATTGACAACCGTGGTAGCCATTTCTACTTATCACTTTACTGGGCAGAAGCACTTGCTGCACAGAATGAAGATGCTGAGTTAAAAGCTAAATTTGCTTCACTTGCAAAAACTTTAGCTGAAGAAGAACCTAAGATTGTTGCTGAACTTGCCCAAGTACAAGGTAAACCAGCTGACATCGGTGGTTACTATGCAATTGATAAAGCAAAAGTAGATGCTGTAATGCGTCCAAGTGCTACATTTAATGCAGCTCTTGCAACTGTTGGTGCTTAATTACTAACTCGTTAGTGAATAGCTCAAAAGCCGGTGTATAAACACCGGCTTTTTTATTTTAAAAATAAATGGCATTAAAAAAGCCCACCGAAGTGAGCTTTGAAAATTTAGATCTTAACGACTATTACGTCCACGACCACGTGGTGCTTTTGTATTTGGACGAGTTGTACCATTGGTCTTACGACGTGGCTTTTCACTTTCATCCATTTGCCAGATGCGTTTTGTACCAGACTTTTTCGCAGAACCATCTTTGTTTTTACGAACCATCGGTTTGCCACCAGTACCACCTGGTTTTTTCACATATGAACGTGAACGATAAGGCTCTTCCGCAGGAACATCTTTAAAGTCAGGATAAAGCAAAGGCTCAATTTCTTTCACATCACCAGGTCTTAAACCGAGTTGAACTAAATCAATTGAACCAATTTTAGTACGGATTAAACGTAAAGTTGGAAAACCTACCGCAGAAGTCATACGACGAACTTGACGGTTACGACCTTCACAAATAGAGATTTCAATCCAAGATGTTGGAATGTTGGCACGATAACGTACAGGTGGATTGCGTTCCCATAACCACTCAGGTTCACTTACTTTAATGGCAGTAGCCGGAAGCGTCATACCATCATTAAGTTCTATACCTTTACGAAGCTGCTCAAGCGCTTCTTCAGTTACATCGCCATCAACTTGAACTAAATACGTTTTGTATTTTTTATTTGCAGGATTGGTAATGAACTGGTTAAGACCACCATGATCGGTTAAAAAGACTAAACCCTCAGAGTCCATGTCAAGACGGCCTGCCAAGCGCAAAGTCGGGTCATCAACAAAGTCCGAGACGGTCATATGCGCTTCGTCTTTACGAAACTGGGAGAGAACGTCATAAGGCTTGTTGAGAATGACAATTTTCATAAAAAATGGCTTCTTCTTTCAAATAACTAGAGAAAACATTGAGCTATATTTAAGTGTGAAATTTGCTTATTTCCCACATAAATCTCAAAAAGAATTAAATTCGATTAAGCTATTATGCGTTAATAAAAGTTGAAAGTATTGTTTATCGATAATTATTTTTAGTTAATTAAGTATTATAAAAGGGAGAATTTACACAATGGGTTATCAGAAGATCGTAGTTCCTGCTGACGGCGACAAAATTAAAGTAAATGCAGACCTGTCACTGAACGTACCAAACCATCCAATTATTCCTTTCATTGAAGGTGATGGTATTGGTGTGGATATTACGCCAACCATGAAAACAGTTGTAGATGCTGCTATTTTAAAAGCTTACGGTGGCAAGCGCTCAATCGAATGGATGGAAGTGTATTGTGGTGAAAAAGCCAATAAAATTTATGGCGACTACATGCCAGAAGAAACGTTCGAAGCACTTCGAGAATTCGTTGTATCAATCAAAGGTCCGTTAACGACTCCAGTGGGTGGTGGTATTCGTTCACTCAACGTTGCCTTACGCCAAGAATTGGATTTATATGTTTGCGTACGTCCAGTACGTTGGTTTGAAGGCGTTCCTTCACCTGTTCAGCACCCAGAATTAACAGATATGGTGATTTTCCGTGAGAACTCGGAAGATATTTACGCAGGTATTGAATGGAAAGCTGATTCTGAAGAAGCTAAAAAAGTGATTAGGTTTCTTCAAGAAGAAATGGGTGTCACAAAAATCCGTTTCCCTGAAGGATGTGGGATTGGAATTAAACCTGTATCGAAAGAAGGTTCACAGCGTTTAGTGCGTAAAGCCATTCAGTTCGCAATCGAAAATGATAAGCCTTCTGTGACGCTAGTTCACAAGGGTAATATCATGAAATATACCGAAGGGGCATTTAAAGAATGGGGTTATGAATTGGCTCTAGATCGCTTCGGTGGAGAACTAATTGATGGCGGTCCATGGGTTAAAATTAAAAATCCTAGAACTGGTAAAGACATCATTATTAAAGATGTGATTGCAGATGCGTTTTTACAACAGATCCTTATGCGTCCAGCAGATTATTCCGTTATTGCTACTCTAAATTTAAATGGTGATTATATTTCTGATGCTTTGGCAGCAGAAGTAGGCGGTATTGGTATTGCACCTGGTGCAAATATTGGTGGTGCAATTGCAGTTTATGAAGCAACTCATGGCACTGCGCCTAAATATGCAGGTCAGGATAAAGTAAACCCGGGTTCTATTATTCTTTCTGCGGAAATGATGCTACGTGATATGGGCTGGACAGAAGCTGCAGACCTGATCATTAAAGGAATTGCTGGAGCGATTGCAGCTAAAACCGTAACTTACGATTTTGAACGCCTAATGCCGGGTGCAACCTTATTACGTTGTTCTGAATTTGGTGATGCGATTATCAAACATATGGAAGATTAAATAAATTTTGCATAAGAAAGCCCTCTGTTGAGGGCTTTCTTTATTGCATAAATTCAGGATGTTTCGGAGTCTTAATAAAACCAGTTTTCTTTTGATAACTCTGGTCTAGGGCTTGAATAACAAGAACGAAAGCAACTAGAAATAAAGGAAAGAGCAGAGTTTTCACGATTTGGTTTCTCCGAGAGTTGAGGTGAAAGAAGGGCGTACAGGAAATAAAAGGCAAACCGCAAAAAGAAGAACGATTCCACCCAAAAGAAAGAGATGGGCATAAGACCAATGCAAATGATGCAAAGTACTAATGACAACCCCACCTAAAAGCTGAGTGCTAGCAAACCCAATAGTGGCAAGGCTCCAAAGCTTTTGATAACGTTGCTCATAAATCTGTAGCAGACTATAAGAACTAATAAATACGGTTGCGGGAGTCAGTAAGCCTGTCAAAAGTGAAGACAAGGCGAGTAAAGAAGTGGTCTGTGAAAGGAAAGGTAAAACAACGGCTAGGCAGTAAATGCCATAGAGCCATTTAATGGCCTGTATATATCCCACTATTCGGCTTAAGCAATAAGCGACAAATGCACCAATGCAGCTTCCTAATCCATAGAGAACCCAAAATAAATTTCTTTGCTGCAATGGAAAATGCAGAGTTCCAGATAAATAATCCATCCAAAACAAAGAATGTGGAATATAGGCAAAGGCACTACACATATAGGCAATAATAATGACAAGGCCTAAACGTGATTTTTGTGAGGTTGCTAGAGTTGTCGATTGCGGTTTAATCATCTGGGCCGTATTACCACTTAATAAGCGATAAAGAGTTAAGCTTCCTAATAAAGAAATACCTGCAAAAATATCCCAAACATAATGCACGGGCATATTTTTAAGTAGGGGAATAATAATGGTGCCAGATAAAACCCCCACACCAATTCCGCTAAATCCTAAAAAATTAACTTTTAATCTTTGCGTGGTGGGAATGTATTTCATTGCAAAGCTAGGTGCCAAAATCATAAGTAAGCCGCCAGCAATACCTGAAATTGTGCGCCAGAAAATGAACCACACCAAAGGCATATCCATGAATGAACAGCATAGTAGGCTGAGGCTGCCAGCTATAGTCGAAAGTACGATCATGGATGGGACGTACTTTTCTTTAATACTCAATAGCGCTAATAAGGCACCTATGAGATAACCCAATAAATTTGCGCTGCCTAAGTAACTGGCAAAATCATGGGTCCAGTGGTACTGCTCGATCATGATGGGCATAAGCGCAGTATAGGAAAACCTAAAAACACCAATTCCCAAACAAGTTGCCAAAAAGACAATTAAGCTCATTCGATAAAACGTAGACATGAGAAGACGCTCAATTTTTTATTATTAAAAACGAGTTTATCAATCATTAAAAATGATTTAATATGATAGTGGTTATCTTGTTTTGAGATAGTGAGATGTTACTTAAGTCTTTAGAGTTTTTTTTAGCGGTTGCAGAGAGTGGAAGTTTTTCATTGGCTGCACAAAAAATGTATACGGTTCAATCGAATATCACGAGCCATATAAAAAAACTTGAAGAAGAGTTAGGGGTTATTTTATTCAATCGTAATAATCCTGTGACTTTAACGAATGCAGGACAACAGCTACATAGTTACGCTGTTCAAATGATTGCATTGCATGACAAAGCTAAAAAGATCTTTCAAGAAGGTGATATTGACCCGAATGAAACCATTCGTTTAGGCAGCATGGAAACAACCGCAGCAATACGTTTGCCACAGTTGCTCAATCAATCTATGCAGCAATATCCTACTTTGCCTATTGAGCTTCAAACTCATCCGACCCGTTATTTATTAAATGCGGTACATCAGGGGGAATTGGACTGTGCTTTTGTGGCATCTAAACATTCGATTCCTGAGTTATATAGTTTTCCTGTGTGGCATGAAGAGCTGGTTTTGGTTTGCCCTAAGCAACAACAGAGTTTTCCAGATAAGGCAACCCTTGCAAAGACCAGATTTATTGCATTTCGACAAGGTTGTTCATATCGACATGCGATAGAGCTTTTCTTGAATGACTTTAGTATTCCGCCTTCACAAATTATGGAAATGGGAAGTCTTGATGGAATCGTGAGCTGTGTAGAGTTGGGTGTTGGTTTTGCTTTATTACCGAAATCATATCTCACAAAAGTTGCAGATAAAGTTTCAGTCAATTCTTTTGCACTAAATACAGAATCTGCTTTTTTCACTACATATTTAGTTGCCCAGTTACCAGAAACATGGGGGACCAATTTAAAGCAATTTATTCATTTTATTGAGCAGCAATTTGAATTAAAGGTTGCTTAAGTAGAGGCTGATTTTTATAAATAAATATCTCACTTAATTTATAAGTAAAAAGTGATATATATGTATTTAAAAGTCATTTTATATTCTCACGCAAGTTTGTAATCATCTTGATGCTATAAAATTGTTGAAAAGGGTAGTTTATATAGGCCGGCTATGGTCAAATATGCCCCCTTGAAAGATGACACAAGCAATAATTTGGAGTTTGGGAATGAATATACCCTTAATCATCAATATTGTGGTTTTTGTCGGGTTAATATTTTTACTCGCCCAAACACGTAAAACAGACTGGAGCTTATCGAAAAAAGTTCTGGCTGGCTTAGTTCTAGGTGTAGTGTTTGGTTTAGGACTACATTTGATTTATGGCGGTGGCCATCCGATTCTTGCTGAATCTATTAGCTGGTTTAATATCGTTGGAAACGGCTATGTAAAACTTTTACAAATGGTCGTTATGCCTTTGGTATTTGTGTCTATTTTGGGAGCAGTTGCAAAATTACACCAAGCCTCATCTTTAGGCAAAATCAGTTTTTATACGATCGGCACTTTACTCTTTACAACGCTGATTGCTGCACTGGTAGGGGTATTTGTTACTAACCTATTTGGCTTAACGGCAAAGGGTTTAGTGCAAGGTGCTGCTGAAACTGCACGCTTAACTGCCATTAATACAGATTATGTAGGTAAAGTTACTGATTTAAGTGTACCGCAATTTATTCTTTCTTTTATTCCAAGTAATCCATTTGCCGAATTAACTGGTGCAAACCCAACTTCAATTATTAGTGTGGTTATTTTTGCTGTCTTTTTAGGTATAGCTGCGCTTAACCTAATGAAAGATGATGCAGAGAAAGGCCAGCGTATTCTGACTGCAATTCAGACTTTACAGTCTTGGGTAATGAAGTTGGTTCGTTTAGTGATGACCCTTACACCGTATGGTGTTTTTGCCCTCATGACCAAAGTTGTGGCAAGTTCGAATGTGGCAGATATCTTAAATCTAGGCGGTTTCTTGGTGGCATCTTATTTAGGTTTAGCCATCATGTTTGTTGTGCATGCCATTATTTTGACCCTGACAGGTGTTTCTCCTGTTAAGTTCTTCAAAAAAGTTGCTCCTGTTCTGACATTCGCATTTACCAGCCGTTCAAGTGCTGCCAGTATTCCACTGAGCATTGAGACGCAGACTCGCCGTTTAGGTATTCCTGAATCTATTGCAAGTTTTTCTGCTTCTTTTGGTGCGACCATTGGTCAAAATGGTTGTGCGGGTTTATACCCAGCAATGTTGGCAGTCATGGTTGCGCCAACCATGGGAATTAACACGCTAGATCCAATGTGGATTGCATCGTTAGTAGGTATTGTGACTTTAAGTTCAATTGGGGTTGCCGGAGTAGGTGGAGGTGCGACTTTTGCTGCACTCATTGTTCTTCCTGCTATGGGCTTACCTGTGACTTTAGTTGCCTTGCTGATCTCAATCGAACCCCTCATTGATATGGGACGTACGGCATTAAACGTAAATGGTTCAATGACTGCTGGCGTAGTTACGAGCCAATTTATGGGGCAGACTGATAAAGACATATTAAATAGTGAAGATGAAATTGAGTTAACTCAACATCATTAAGACTTAGTATTAAACGGCTCATCTACTTTGGATGAGCCGTTTTTTTATATGCTTAAATTGCCCCTGTGATGTTAATTTTTAAAAAACTGTATCTGTTTTTCTTTTAAATAATTTTCGAAAATGGACCTATTACAAAAGAGAGCGCTACCATGAAAATGTATCAAGTCGATGCTTTTACAAAAGAGTTATTTCGCGGCAATCCTGCGGCTGTGATTGTTGAAAAAGAGTGGCTAGATGCAGATTTAATGCAGAAGATAGCGCTTGAAAATAACTTATCTGAGACTGCTTTTGTCAAAATCATAGATGCTGAAAATTATGAAATTCGTTGGTTTACGCCAACGATTGAAGCCGATTTTTGTGGTCATGCCACTCTTGCTAGTGCTTTTGTAATATTTAAAGATTTTACTGATAAAAAGACCATTAATTTTCATGTCCGAAACTTAGGTCTTTTTATCGTTCATCAAGATGATGATGGTAAAATCAGAATGAATTTTCCAATTCGTAAAGCTCATCAAGTCGAAGATTACCCAGTGGTTTTACGTGAGGCATTAACCAAACCTTTTAAAGCGGTTTATCAAAATGTTCAAGCTTACATTGTAGAATATGAGTCAGTGCAAGATGTATTAGACGAGCAGCCTGACATGAGCTTGCTCAAAACCCTAGGTAAACGGACTGCGATTACAACGGCGGGAATGGAGGTTGCAATTACCTCAAAAGCAGACCAGCAATATGACTGTGTATCGCGTTATTTTGCACCTGTTGCGGGCATTGATGAAGATCCTGTTACAGGTTCAGTTCATACCGCAATAGCGCCGTTATGGGCAGAAAAGCTGGGCAAAAATAATATATTGGCTTATCAGGCTTCTAGCCGTGGAGGCGTTTTATATTGCAATATCCTGTCTGAAGAACGTATTGAAATTTCAGGCTATGGAAAACTTTATATGCAAGCTGAAATTTTTCTTTAAAATATAAGGCCGTTTAAATAAACGGCTTTTTTTTCAAATCTTTACTATTAATGTCAGCTTAAATTTCCTACTATAGTCCCACAACTATTGATTTTTTATTATTCAAATTAATTGGTATTTATATGTTTATGCAGTTTAAACAACTGACTCTCTCCCTATGTATTCTTGGTTTAAGTGCTGCGTCTTTTGCACAAACCACACTAGTAAAAAGCAAGCAAAATATTGAGGAATATAAATTAGATAATGGTTTTCGGGTTGTACTTGCACCGAACGACAAAGAAAATAAAATCTTTATTAATACCATTTATTTAACTGGTTCATTAAATGACCCGCAAGGTAAAAGCGGTTTAGCTCATTTGCTTGAGCACTTGGCTTTTAAAGGGACAAAAAATGTTAAAGGGGAAGAATTCCAGCGTCGTCTAGATCAATATACATTGATGACGAACGCCAGCACCGATTATTACTCGACCAAATATACCAATATTGTTCGTCCGGAAAAGACTGCACTCAATGAAGTGTTATATCTTGAATCGGAACGTATGGATAAATTAGTTCTACAAGAAAAATTTGTTCCTTCTGAAATTGAAATCGTAAAACGCGAACGTGAAGTCCGTATGGATCAGCCTTTTGCTGTCCTGATGGATCAAATGTGGAAGTCAGCTTATGGTAACCAATATTTAGGTCGTTTACCGATTGGCGATTTACCTGAGCTTAAATCTATTAAAATGCCTGAATTGAATCAGTTCTATCGTAGCTGGTATGCGCCTAATAATGCAGTCATGGTAATTTCAGGTAAGTTCGATAAGACAGATGTCTTAAAAACCATTGATCAATACTTTAGCCCAATTGCGGCGCGTGATGTTCCTAAGCCTGTACAGATTCCTGTGCTCGACTCTACAAAAATAAAAAATCGTCAGTTTGTGGTAAAAAAGGGGAGCGATCTCGCTAAATTCCATATCTATATGAATGGTAAAAATACCAAAATTCAGCCGACTCTCGCTTTAGCGCCTTTGTTATATACCATGCAGCCAAGTGGTCATTTATATCAGAACATGGTTGAAACAGGCATTACCACAAATGTTGATGCAAGTACGTGGTTAGACCAAGATTTTAATGTGGTGTTTCTGGGTGCCATTTATGCACCAAGTAATGACCCTAAAAAAGTTGAAAGCTCTCTGCTAGCGGGTATTGAGAAAGGTAAGCCTTTTACTGAAGTTGAATTAAATCGTGTTAAGAGTTTAATGAAAACTCAAGGCGATTTAATTACTAAAGATGCGGTAGCACTTGGGTCACGTTTAAGTGATTACACGGTTGCTGGTGGGCAATGGGATCAATATTTTAAAGATTTAGATTCAGTAGAAAACGTTAAGTTAGACCAAGTGAATCAAACTTTAAAACAATTCCTTGTGGCTGAGCATCGCATTGACGGTGATATTTTACCAACACCTGAAGATCAGAAAAAAGCTCAACAGCAAAATGCAAAAGACGCACCTAAAACTCTAGATCAGGTAGAAGCAAAGGCAGAGCCTTTAAAAGATCCAAAGGTGTATCAACAAGAAGTCGCGGAGTTTTTAAAAACTTCTAAGCAATATGTTGAAAGCAATGAGAAAAAGATTATCCGTGGAAAACTGAAAAATGGAATGAAGTACGCTTTATTCCCAGTTGAAACACGTGATGATCGTACTTATGCAACGATTACGATGGACTTCGGAACAGAAAAATCTTTATTTAATAAAGGTACGGTCGTTGATTTAACTTCATACTTATTGCTTCGTGGTTCTGATAAATACAGTTTGCAAGATATTGCTGATAAATCGATTGATGCGGGCGGCGCGGCTTATGCAAGTGCTGACGGCAATGGCATGACCATTAATATTCAGTCTAAATCAGAAAAATTTGATGAGTTTTTCGAGTTTGTTCTTGATGTGATGAAAAATCCAAAATTTGAGCAATCTCAATTTGATTTAATTAAATCACAAAGTTTATCAAGCCTTGATCGTCCTTATACTGAACCAGATGTCGTGGCTGGCTTAACACTTTCACGTTTGCTTGAAGAATATCAACCAGGTGATTTGCGTTATCACTTTGAACCTGAACTGGCAAAACAGCAATTGAAAAACGCAACTCAAGAGCAAGTGAAAGAGTTGTATGAGCGTTTCTTTGCAATGAACCATGCTCAAATTGCTATTACAGGTAAATTTGATGCGAAAAAAATGCAGAAATTACTTAATCAGGAATTTGGTCGTTGGAATGGTAAACAGCCTTATCAAAAAATCTTGATTAATCATGTTGATTTTCCAGCTCAGCAAGTTCATGTTTTATCTGAGCAGCGCGAATTTGGTAGTTACCAAAGTGTGCTTTCAATTCCAGTTGGGAAAAACCATCCAGATGCATCTGCATTAATTTTACTTAACTATATTTTAGGTGAGTCTCAAATTTCATCACGTTTGGCTCAAGAGCTTCGTGAGAAAAATGCGCTAGTCTATGGTTTTGGAAGTGGGCTGCAACTTGACCGTGATACGAATGTAGGGGCCTTAAGTATTAGTGCAAATTATACTTCTGGTCGCTCAGCACAAGTGTCTGCATCAATACATAAAGTGTTGAATGACTTGTTGAAAAATGGTGTGACTGAGCAAGAGCTTGAAGCTGCTAAAGCAGATATCATGAAGAAACGCGTTACGGCATTAGAAGATGAACGTAATATTCATGGGATGTTAAATCTACAGCTTGAAACAGATAAAACATTACAAGACCGTATTCGACATGATCAAAACTTGACTAAACTGACTGTTGCAGACGTAAATGCAGTAATTAAAAAGTATATTAAACCTGAACATTTAGTTGAGGTGATGGCTGATCAATATGGTCAGGCAGCAAAAAAATAAAGTCTTATCGCAAATAAAAAGCCACTAAATTGTGGCTTTTTATTTGGATGTTTAAATCATCTTAATGATCATGTTTATGCGCATGAAAATCTTCATTTTTACGGAAACGTAAATAATTTTCGAACTGTTCACAGTACTCATCAAAATTATCTTCAAGCATCATTTGAAATTGTTGCACAAGATAAGACATCACTTGATCTTTAGCAGCGCGCATTTCTTCGCCATCTTTAAAATTATTTGCTGCTACCCACGTGTTAAAACGGGCACTAGCAAACAACATTGCTGCGCTTACTTGACCACGCAGTTCGGCTGGATCTGGCTTTTCACCTTTTGGCGGGCGACAAAAATCATTGGCTTGTTTAATGAATTCATCCGCACGCTCAAAGAAAACCGCATTTAACGCTTCTTCTTCAGTAATATCTGTTGCATTAATCTTTTGAGACATGACTTATTCCCGCAAAAATAGAGCTGCTTATTATAGGCAAACGCTTGCGGAAACAAAACCTTTGACTTAGTCTGTAAATAGCCTAAGTATTGGTTGGAGAGTCTAATATGCAAGATGCGATTGCTATTCAAAGTTTAAAAACAGATATTGCTTTATTACGCCAGCATGTTTTCCCACCTCAATATTTAGAACATGTTGAAGGATTGCCAATTTATTATGGCTTGCAAGAAGAAGTCGAAAATTATTATCACCAATGGCAGGACCTAATTGAAAGGGCACAAGAACTTTTTCAGCCATTTATGGAAGATGAATTACCAGATGCCATTCATTTGCCAAGTCATTTAAATTTACCGCTATTCTTTTTTCATGTAGATCGAATTCGGATTAATAAAACACGCGCAAAAGAATCGAAAACTTTCCGTGGTGTGGCAAGTCTTATTGAAAAATGCGGGCAGTTCGAAACTGATCAGATTTTTACAATGCAAGAATGGTTGCAGAGCGATGATACCGCGGCTCTAGTTGCTCACCGTGAATTTATCGATTTAAGAACGTATGTATTTCAACATGGACAAAGTGAATATACCCGTTCACGGTTTTATACCAATGGTATTGTGTTAGGGGTAGAACCACATTTTAAATTGGTCGATGCCCGTGATAAGCCAAGAAAGCAACGTAGTGATAGCTATAATGACCCGTTAGCAGATAACGGTGTGTGGAAAGTATTTGGTAAATACCGATAAAAAGTCGCTGCCTGTTTACAGCGACTTTTTATAAATTACCAGAAAGTTTCAGCTTGGCTAAAAGTTTGTAAAGCTTTTGCTGAGCGCTTTTGTAGGTGCGGTTGTTTGGCTTTTACCCAGCCTAAGGCAAACCAGAAAGATGAGTCATTTTCGACAACTTTATTGAAAATACCTTCCGCAATAAATAAGTCGTTATATTGACCTAAGGTGTTTTGTACAGGTTGTAGATGTTTTAAATATTGCTGTACTTTCTTGTCAGGATAAAGGCTTGAAATAAACTCAACACAATAACGTAACTGCTTAGCTGTCTTTCGTATTTTGTGCTGTTCAGTCACTTCAAGCTCAGAGAAGTGTTCAGCATTGCTAATCACTTTATGATGTAATTTATCTAAACTCTTTTTAATATGTTTTTTTAATCCACCTGTTTTGTTCTTTGAATCTTCTTCTGAATACGCAAATGCTAATAAATCGAGTAATAGCTTAATCGTGTCCGCAGAGGTAAAGATTGTTGAGAGTTCTTTTGAGGGCTGAACTGAAACAGGTAGTAAAAGTTCTGGTGAGCCATGTTGTTGAATGACAGGTAACACCTCGGTACGGATAGCATCTTCATCACGAGTGTCTCCAAGCTTACGGAAAAGCTCGGCAATTTGTTCTTCCCAAACAGGGTTTAGCTCGCTTGACCAGCCAGAGAAGTGTTTTAGTGCACTGCGTAAACGACGTAAACTTACACGTGCCTGATGAATATGCTCAGGTTCGGCAACTCCATCGGCAATTACAGCCATATTGGGTAAGAATTGTCCTAAACAGTTTTCGATAATCTTTTTTAGAGCCTGTTCAGCAGTAATATCTTTATTTAATGTCAGCGCTTTGGCATGTACAGCGGGTGAGGCTGCTTGCCCCAGTGTTAATAAATTCCCACGCTCGGCTTTACTTCTGACATCAAGCCAAAGGGCATAACGATTAATCCATTGCTGTGCAAATTGAATTAGCGTTTTTACTGCGCCTTGCTTAAGTTCAAATTCGACTTCACAAATTATACTTTGTGTATCTGCAGTTTTTACGACGCCGTCATCTAAACAAACTTCAATAGCTGTATTATCTGCTTCAAACACATGATAGGTGCGCTGTACATCGGTCTCAAACTGCAAACTTAGTTTTTCAGCTTGCGTTCCTAAAACCGCATTGATTAAATCAGTTACGACTTTATTATCTTGATATAACGCAAGGTTTAAGTCAGGTTCTTGGTCACACGCACCTAAATGAATTTCTTCTTCAACACGGTGCAGGTGGCTTTGACCTGCGGCTTTAAATGTTTGTACCCATTGATTATCTTCTTTACGTAAACGTAGAGCCATGCCATTTTTTGCGAGTAATCGATCAGGGGTATCGTAATACTTTGCCTGTAAGTGAATATATTTCGCTTTATGTTTTTTTAAGTATTGCTGGACAGTTTTTTTCTTCGATTCAGGTAACTGAAACTTTAGTTCGACTTCGACCATAATATATCTCCCTGAATCAGGTATTTAAACTATCTTGAATAAGTATAATAGCTTAGCGCTAAAAGTAATGCTTTTGATAGAGAAAGTTACAATCAAACATATGACGCTAGGCTTTTATTTAGGTGTACAATCAGGTGACGTTTTGATCAAATAAAAATCAGGAAGATGATCGTGAATGCACCAGTAAACTTTAGCCATGAAGCTCAGCCAGAGTTTGAATTGCCGATTAAAAACTATCAGGAATTTTATCGTTTTTATTTAACTGAACACCGTAACATCATGAGCAGACGCTTACATGTGGTGGGTAGCAGTATTGGCATATACTTTTTTTCAAAAGCAATTCGTAAGAAACAGGCCAAATATGTGCTCTATGGTTTGGTAGCGGGCTACGCAAATGCTTGGGTTGGACATTTTGTGTTTGAAAAAAATAAGCCTGCCAGTTTTAAACAGCCTTTCTATAGCTTTATTTCTGATTGGCGAATGCTATCTGATGTTGCACGTGGTCGTTTGAGTTTGACTGATCGTAAGCATGACAAAATACCAAGTTAATTTTACTTTCTATTCTTAATATACCGATTGGTACTGGTAAGCCTATATCAATCGGTACTTATGATGTCCTATAAATCCGTTATACTAGCGAAGTTTTTTAAAGCGAGAGTAGAGTATGCGCGGTTTATATCTCATTACCAATGATGACCCAATCCAATTATTATTAGAAAAATTAGACGCCGCACTCGCAACTCATCAGGTCGCAATTTTACAGTACCGCCGTAAGAAAGTAGAAAAAGCAGACCAACCCGCAGAAGTTGAACAGATCAAACTTTTATGTGAAAAATATCAAGTTCCTTTTGTGATTAATGATGACCTAAAACTGGCTGCTCAGTTTGGTTTAGGTGTGCATTTAGGGCAAAGTGACGGTGAAATTACTGATGCAAAATCGCAGTTACTTGAAGGTGTCATTATTGGTCGTACTTGTCTAAACTCATTAGAACTCGCCCAAAAAGCAATTGCAGATGGCGCGACTTATATTGCATTTGGTGCAGTCTACGCGACCTCTACAAAACCTGAAGCAGGTAATGTGGGTATCGAAGTGATTAAGCAAGCAGCAGCCCAATATGATTTACCAATTTGCGCGATTGGTGGTTTAACTGTTGAAAACTCAAAACCTGTGATTGAGGCTGGGGCTGACCTCTGTGCAGTCATTAGTGATATATTAGGCCGATCAACTGCTGAAATTCCTGCCCGTGTACAGGCCTGGGCACAATTATTTTCTTAAGCTTTCAAAATTATTTTTTAGATATTTAAGACGAGCATTTCCATGAGTTTATCTCCAAAGCAAGAACAGTTATTTAAACAAGCCAGCAAACACATTCCAGGTGGTGTGAACTCTCCGGTACGTGCCTTTAATGGCGTTGGAGGAACACCTGTTTTCATCGAGAAAGCAAAAGGTGCTTATTTATGGGATGTAGATGGTAAGCGTTATGTTGACTATGTTGGTTCTTGGGGACCAATGATTTTGGGTCATGCTCATCCAGAAATTATTAAAGCAGTACAAACAGCCGCAGAAGATGGTTTAAGTTTTGGTGCACCAACCGTACATGAAACAACGTTGGCAGATATTATCTGTGAAATCATGCCATCAATTGAATTGGTGCGTATGACGAACTCTGGTACAGAAGCGACCATGACGGCTATTCGTTTAGCGCGTGGTTACACTGGCCGTGACAAGATCGTGAAGTTTGAAGGTTGTTACCACGGTCACTCTGACTCACTTTTAGTAAAAGCAGGTTCAGGCTTACTGACTTTAGGTGAGGGTGAACCGACTTCAAAGGGTGTTCCTGTTGATTTTGCTAAACACACTTTAACGTTACCTTATAACGATATTGCTGCATTAAAAGAATGCTTTGCTAAATTTGGTCATGAAATTGCGGGCGTCATTATTGAGCCTGTCGCTGGTAACATGAATATGGTGAAACCAATTGACGGTTTCTTACAAGCCATTCGTGATGTATGTGATGAATATAAATCTGTATTTATTATTGATGAAGTGATGACTGGTTTCCGTGTTGCTTTAGGTGGTGCTCAATCGGTTTATAACGTTAAGCCAGACTTAACGACTTTAGGTAAAATTATTGGTGCGGGCTTACCTGTAGGTGCGTTTGGCGGTAAGCGTGAAATTATGGAATGTATCGCACCTTTAGGTGGCGTATACCAAGCAGGTACTTTGTCTGGAAACCCACTTGCTATGCGTGCTGGTATCGAGATGTTTAAACATTTACGCCAACCAGACTTTTACAGTAATTTATCTGCTCAACTTGAAAAGTTACTTGCAGGCTTACAAGCCGCAGCTAATGAAGCAGGTATTCCATTTAAAACTCAGCAAGCTGGTGCAATGTTTGGTCTTTACTTTACCGACCAAGAAGACATTACAAGTTTTGACTCTATGTTGGCGTGTGATATTGAAGCTTTCAAAAAGTTCTTCCATGGCATGTTAAAACGTGGGGTAAACTTAGCACCTTCAGCATTTGAAGCAGGCTTTATTTCATCTGCTCACTCCGATGAAGATATCGAGTATACGATTCAGGCTGCTAAAGAAACATTCGCTGAAATGAAGTAAGCAAAAAGCCCGTGTTAAACGGGCTTTTTAATTTGAGCTATTTTTATATTTGTAGAGAACAATGTTTTATCCTTTACCTCGAAAAATCCAATTAGCAGCAAGTACTTCAAATTGGTCAATTGAGTCTACACAAAGTATTTTGCTCATGGTTGGGCTAAATGAACTTGAAAAATCACCTGACTGGGTGCACCAGCCATTAGCCGATCATTTAGAATTACTAAGTAAAAGAGCACAGGCACTCGAGATTCCAGTTATTTTTATTGATGCATCTCAGCTTCAACAAACCATGTTGCAGTTAGGGCAACGACTGTCATCAAATAGCAAAGCCCAAGTTGTGATGGCCGGTGATTTGTCACCTCTGTTTAAACAAGTCATGCAGCTTGTTTTATCTATTACCGATTATGTAGCTATTGTAAATGATGCGATCTTGGCGGCTAATCTAGAGCAACATATCCAATTGGTTGAAAAGATCAGTTTTGACCATATAAAACATTTAAATACACGGACCTTAATGCGTCTATGGTCTTTAAGTGCGCCGTCTGAATATATTTTGTCGGATAAAGGAATCTTATTGGCAATTGCTGAACAGGTGGGGCGACACCCCATGGAGATTCATCCTGAAATTGATTTACGAAACTACGGTTTAGATCAGTCTGCTGTGAATTATCTGGTCGAATTATGGCGTGCGAATGGTGCGAGCTTGAGCACTGAAGAGATAATGCAAGCACCGACATTGCAGCATATTATGCAGTTATTGAAGCCTTGATTAACTATAGACTCCAAGTGATCCATAATATTTGCAAATTATGCTGTTAATTTACCCGAACGGCATTGTAATTCGGACGTAAGCTTTTTATTATTGCCCGCTTGTTTTTCATCTTGCCTTGGGAATACAACTTTGAGTGATTTTCTAAGTGAACATCTGATCTATCGTGATGATGATTTTATGGTGATTCATAAACCTTCGGACATCTTGAGTGTTCCTGGTAAGGGTGATTTACATGATAGCGTTTTGACAAGGTTGGTTGCGATTGAACCTAAAACTTTGCTCATTCATCGTCTAGACCGAGATACTTCAGGTATTTTAGTATTTGGTTTATCAAAGCGCGGTCAAAGTGCTATTGCGCGTCAATTTCAAGATCGTCAGACTTCAAAAATATATGAAGCGCTTGTCGCAGGTCATTTAGAGGGTGAGGGGACTGTAGATATTCCTGTCATCTATGATCCAAGCCGACCACCTTTACATATTGTCGACGCTTCTCACAACAAACCTGCTTTAACACATTGGCAGGCAATAGAACATTTTCAGATTCAGGGGCAACCTGTAACTCGTGTGAAATTAACACCAATTACGGGTCGATCCCATCAACTCCGTGTACACATGCAATATCTTGGGCATCCAATTGTAGGTGACACGCTGTATGCAACACCGGAGCAACAACTTGTTCCGCGTTTATGTTTGCATGCCAAACAGTTAAGTTTTAATCATCCTGTCACAGCAGAAACATTAACTTTTGACTGTCCTGTACCGTTTTAATGTAAAAATTTTAATGCGTGATTTTTTGTAGCAAAGTCATTTAATTGGTTTTTGCTTCAAAATTTTGCTTTAAAGACTACATAAAAAGATGCAAAAATAAGCTAATTTGCATCGTACAATATGTAGTGCGAACTTGAGAGAAAGGTGGAAAAATTGCAGCAGTATGCTATTGGTCAACGTTGGCTATCAGACACAGAAACTGAACTCGGTTTAGGTGTGCTTATTGATGTAGATGAAAGATCTGTCAGCATTTTATTCCCCAAAAGTGATGAGACACGTGTCTATGCACGTAATAATGCTCCACTATCTCGTATCATCTTTAACACAAATGATGAAGTTCAAGATCAAGAAGGCAAGAAGTGGATTGTTGAGTCTGTTGAAGACCGACATGGTGTTTTGCGTTACAACGTTGTTCGTACCTTAGAAAATGGCGAACAAGATCGTAAAGCGCTGAATGAAACACGTATCGGTGCACAAATTCAGTTATCGAAACCTTTAGATCGTTTGCTTGCAAGTCAGGTCGACTATAAAGAGTGGTATGACCTGCGTATTGAAGCGATGCTTATGCAAGCACAAATGCAGAATAGTCCTCTGCGTGGAATGGTTGGGGCGCGTGTTGGTTTAATTCCGCATCAGCTTTATATCGCACACGAAGTTGGTAAACGTTTTGCACCTCGTGTTTTACTTGCCGATGAAGTGGGCTTGGGTAAAACAATTGAAGCTGGCTTAATTATCCACCAACAGCTTAAAACCGGACGCTCAGAACGAATTCTTATTTTAGTCCCTGATTCTTTACAGTATCAGTGGATGATTGAAATGCGCCGTCGTTTTAACTTGCAATTCTCTCTGTTTGATTTAACACGTACCGCATCTATTAAAGAACATGATCCAGAACTTAACCCGTTCTTGACTGAGCAATGCATTATTGCCAGCGTTGATTTAATGGTTGACCATGATGATTTGCGTGAGCAAGCAATAGAAGCTGGCTTCGATTTGCTCGTGGTCGATGAAGCACATCATTTGATGTGGAGCGAAGAAGAAGGCGGTAATGATCGCTACGATTTAATTGAAGAGCTTGCTGAAAATACCGCTGGGGTGTTATTGCTTACCGCAACACCTGAACAGCTTGGTGTGGAAAGTCATTTCGCACGTTTACGTTTACTTGATCCACAGCGTTTTAGCAGTTTAGAGCGCTTCTTAGATGAAGAAACTCAATACCAGCAGACTGCAAAAATTGCTGAAGTACTCATGTCTGATCAGCCTTTAGCTCCAGAGCATTTATCTGCTTTAGAAGGCTTATTAGGTCACAGTATTGAAGACCAACCTGACCAACGCTTTAGAGCAATTCACGAATTATTAGACCGTCACGGTACAGGTCGTATTTTATTCCGTAATACGCGTGAAGCAATTCAAGGCTTCCCAGGGCGTGATTGTCAGCCAGCACCATTACCAGCGCCAGAAGATTGGTCAAAAGATGGGAAACTGCGTGAGCAAATGTGGCCAGAAGAAGCACAACTTGATGGTTCATGGATGCAAAATGACCCACGTGTGCTATGGGTAATGGAAATTCTACGCAAAGATCTCAAGCATAAAAAAGTGCTTTTAATTGCGCGTAGTGGACCAGTTGTTGAAGCTCTAGAAAATGTATTGCGTTTGCATGCAGGCATTCGTACTGCAATGTTCCATGAAGGCATGAGCTTACTTGAACGTGACCAAGCAGCAGCCTATTTTGCTGAAGAAAGCTATGGTGCACAAATTCTCCTGTGTTCGGAAATTGGTTCGGAAGGCCGTAATTTCCAATTCGCCAGTGATCTAATTTTATTTGATCTGCCAGCGAACCCAGATGTTTTAGAGCAACGTATTGGACGTCTAGACCGTATTGGTCAAGAAAACCGTATTCAGATTCATGTGCCATATCTTGTTGGAACAGCTCAAGAGCGTATGTTCCGTTGGTACAATGAAGCACTTAATATTTTCAGCAATATTTCTCCGACAGCACAAACGCTGCAAGAGAATTTTATTGTTGAATTAAAAGACTGTTTGCTTGCAGACCAAGGTCAAACATTTGAAGATTTGCTTGAAGAAGTGAATGTTCAACGTCAAGCTTTGGAAGCTGAACTTCAAGCGGGCCGAGATCGTTTACTTGAATATAACTCATGTCGTCCTATCGTGGCGCAAGAGATTGTTCAGGCACTTGAAGATTATGATGACAACACAACGCTACCAATGTTTGTGAAGCGTTTCATGTCTTCAACCAATATCGACTTTGATGAGCAAAGTAACGGTACTGTGATTATTCGTCCAACAGACCAAATGCAAGTGCAAGGTTTAGCGCTAGACGAAGAAGGCATGACCGCTACGTTCTATCGTGATCAGGCTCAGCTTCGTGAAGATGCTCAATATTTAACTTTAGAGCACCCATTCATTGAAAGTGTAATGGAGATGATCCGTACCCAATCATTTGGTAGTACCAATGTTGCTGTACTCAAGTCTAATGCGTTAAAGCAGGGTTCAGTATTAATTGAAGTGTGGTTTAAAGTCGATGTTGTTGCGCCTAAGGCGTTGAACTTACCATCGAGCTTGCCTAAGCAGTTAATTCGTGTGCTATTAAGCGAAACTGGTCAAGATTTGTCTGAAAAAATTGATCCAGCAATTTTGAAACCATATTTACATCACTTAGATGGCAATAGCTGTCGTCAGGTGGTTAAAGCTCGCCGTGATATTATTGAGCAACGTTATAAACAAGCATTGGATATCGCGAAAGTTGATTTGCCACAGCTTCAGCAGCAAGCAAAAGAACACTATGGTAATAAATGGCAATATGAAATTGACCGTTTAACTTATCTAAAACAGTTCAATCCAAGTATTCGTCAAGATGAAATTGAACGTTTACAAAAGCTGCAAAAAGAAGGCTTGAGCTTGCTTGATGGTTTAACTGTTACACCAGAAGCAATTCAAGTTTTAGTTGTGGTTAAGCCATAATTAACTCAAACTAAAAAAAGCGCCTAGAGGGCGCTTTTTTTTATAGATGGATTTTGAATTAGATGAGACCGGCATCTTTTAGTTCTAATTTTAAATATGCATAGAAAATTGGAGCTGCGATTAAACCGCCTAAGCCAAAAATTGACTCAAATACCAGCATTGCTAATAAAATCTCCCATGCATTTGCATTGATTTTATGCCCAATAATTTTAGCATTAATAAAATATTCAAGTTTATGAACAAGAACGAGATAAAGTAATGCTGCACCTGCGAGCCCGAGTGAAACAGTAAGCGCGGCAATGAACGTCAATGTATTGGAAATAAGATTACCTAAAATTGGAATCAATCCAAACATGAAGGTCAAAATAGTAAGCGTTTTTGCAAAAGGAAGGTGGACTCCCCAAAGCGGTAATAAAACAAATGCAAATAAAATAAAGAGCAGCGTATTAATTGCTGAAATTTTTATCTGTGCAAAAACAACATTTTTAAATGAAATTGATAGTTTCTGAATACGTTGAATCAGAAGAGATTTAAAAACAGGTTGAGGTGTGCGGCGGTGAAAACCATGTATAGCCACCAAGATACCGATAATGAGACCCATAACCATCGTCACGAAGTTATGCAAAATATCGGAGCTGGTATTTTTTAATATGGTCACGTTATCTTTCATAAAAGCGAAAATTTCATCTTTTAATTCTGTCACGCTATCGGGAATATAACCCGGAAGGTATTTGCTAATTTCAGCTTGTAAATGCAACAGGGTTTGATCGACTTTGCTGTTGATATTATGGATGCCTACACCTTTTAAATCATGAACCACAAAGCTAATTAAACTTGTAAAGAAAAAGGCGATCAGTGAAATCGTAATAATACTTAATAAAATACTAATAAAAATGCGGGCTCTTTGACCATCAATATAACGTTCTACAACCGAGCTTAAGCTAATAATAATTTCATAAATAAGAAAGCCTGCAAAAAAACTTGCTAATAGATGTAATGGGATAACCGAAAGCAAAAAGATGCCCATAAGAATGTAGCTTGCAATCAGACTTTGACGATTATTCAAATTTTGCATGTTGATCCCTGAGATCGTTGGGAATATAGAAGAAAGAGCAAATGGAATAATTATTTATACTCTCGCAAGCTATTCGCTTCAATCGGTGAATTATATTTTTATTGGAAAATAGAGGAGTTAGATGTAAAAATGGCCTGTTTATTAACAAGCCATTCATTAGATAATTTTAACGAATTTCTGCTTCATCCAAATGCCGAGCACCTTCTAAAATCATTCGAATCATAATCATCGTTTGCTCAGCAACTTCTGCACGTTGATGAATTGGAAGATCAATCACTTTAGCGCCCATGTGAAACACAAGTTGCGTAATTGCTTTTGCAACAAGATCAGGGTGATATAAGTGGTTATTATTTAAATGCTCTAGACGAATTAAATCTTCTTGTAGTTCTTGCTGGAAGAAGTTTAATTGGCGATCAACAGCAGCTTTATAAGAAGTAGAACCTGTAAAACCTTCGCGTAGTAATAAACTTAAATTACCTTCATCGGCATCGAGCTGCTGGAGAAAAATATCGACAGAACTGCGAATAATACTTTCTTGCAAGGAAGCACGTAGGCGAGCCTGCCGGATAATTTTACGTAAGACGATACCTGCACGGTCAATTAAAGAAATTGCTAACTCATCAATATCTTTAAAGTGTCGATAGAAACTATTTGGCGCAATGCCAGCTTCTCGTGCTACTTCACGTAAACTTAATGAAGCAATACTCTTTTGTGGGCCAATCAGATTTAGAGCAGCCTGAAAAAGTTCTTCTTTAGTAATTGTCGCTTTTCTTCCCACAGAACGCGTAGCTGTTTTAATTTCAATGACATCTTGTTGTTGAGGTGTGTCATTCAGGTTCTGAGAAAGTGAAGATTGGGTCATGCTGTTCAATATATTTGTAAACTCTCAGGATTATAGCCTTAGAAGCTGAACTTGTGAAATTGTAATTAAAAGTACGGGTGTATATACAAATATATATACATGTGTATAATAATTAAAAAAGAGCGACAGAGCGTCCATCTATGCAAGTAATCGAAAAGAGAAATTCTCTATTCAATTCATTGACACAAGCCATCTTTGATAAAGAAATGGCTAACTTCTGGCTACAAAAAGTTAATCCTTTATGGTCGGTAAAACATGGGCTTGTTCAAATTGTAAAAAAAGAATTTGTCGCTCATGACATGGTGAGTCTTACATTAAAATGTAACCGTTTAGTGAAAGTAGGTGTTGCTGGTCAGCATCATCCTGTCATTGTTGAAATTGCTGGTCGTCGTTATGAACGTACTTATAGCTTGACGCAAATTGATGAACAACATTTACGCTTAACGATTAAAAAAGTGGCTGATGGTATTGTCAGTAACTGGTTTATGACTGAAAGCCAAATTGGTGATGTTTTTGAGCTTGGTCAGCCTTATGGTGACATGCAACAAAACATCAAAACACCGAAATTAATTATGCTAGCTGCGGGTAGTGGTATTACCCCAATGTTGAGCTTAGTCACTGCAATTAAACAAAGCCAGCAGTTAGATAAAGTTCAAGTACAGCTTTTATATTGGGTAAAGCAACGCTCTGATGCAGCTTTTGTTGAATACTTTGAAAAAGTTGCAGAGCAATTCCCAAATTTTAGTTATCAGGTTTTCTATACACAAGAAACACCAAATGATGAACGTTTAAATGCAGAGCATTTAGCATTAGTAGATGATTTGGAAAATAGCACCATATATGCATGTGGACCTTCTGGTTTCGTTTCAACAGTGGAACAGCTTTTTGAAAAAGCACCGACTGTATTAACAGAAGCTTTTAGCTTAACGCGTGATAGTACGGCTGAAGTTGGTTATGTAAATGTCACATTAACCCAGTCTAATAAGATTATTGCAATTCCAAAAGGCGAATCAATTTTGGTGAGTCTGGAACATGAAGGCCTTAAGCCAACACATGGCTGCCGTATGGGAATTTGTAATAAGTGCGTTTGTAGTAAAGCTCAAGGTTCTACACGTAACTTACTCAATGGTAGTGAAAATACCGAACCAAGCCAATTACTCAAAATTTGTGTGAACTCAGCACAATCTGATCTAGTTATTGATCTTTAAGAGAGAACTTTTATGAATATGCCAGTGAAAGTCGAATATTTTAAAAATCCTAAAAATCGCGATTTGACTCCAGCAGAACTTGACGCATTTGCAAAAGAGCTTGATCAGATCAAACAAGAAGTATTGGATGATTTGGGTGAGAAAGATGCTAAATATATCCGCCGTGTCTATGCAGCAGTTCGTTACAGTAGTTTTCTAGGCCGAGCTTGTTTATTTGCAGGTTGGTTCCCACCAGCATGGATTTTAGGAACAGGTCTATTAGGCTTTTCTAAAATTATGGAAAACATGGAACTTGGGCATAATGTGATGCATGGCCAATACGACTGGATGAACGATCCTAAATTTAATGGTCAAACCTACGAATGGGATACGGTCGGTACTTCTGATAACTGGCGCCAAACGCATAACTATAAACATCACACATATACCAACATTAAAGGTATCGATGATGATATTGGTTATGGTTTACTTCGTTTATTCCCAGAGCAACGTTGGAAACCTGGTTTCTTGCTTCAACCCGTTTATAGCATTCCATTTTGCTTATTGTTCCAATGGGGCGTAGCGATTCAGAACCTTGAAATTGGTCGCGTTCTTTACAAGCGTAAGAGCATGGCTAAATTCTTGGAAGAATTGAAACCAGTAAATAAAAAGATTGGTACCCAGCTTTTCAAAGATTACGTTTTTTTCCCATTAATTGCAGGGCCAGCGGCATTACCTGTATTGACAGGAAACTTGGTTGCGAATGGTCTTCGTAATATCTGGACGTTTACGATTATTTTCTGTGGTCACTTCACAAAAGATGCAGAAGTATTTCCAAAGTCTGTTTTACAGGAAGAAAGCCGTGGTCACTGGTATATGCGCCAGATTCGTGGTTCTTCAAACTTAAAAGGTTCAGAAGCATTACATATCTTAAGCGGACATTTGAGCCATCAAATCGAGCATCATTTATATCCTGATGTTCCTGCGCGCCGTTATCGCCAAATGGCTCCAAAAGTTGAAGCTGTATGTAAAAAATATGGTCTAAATTACAACAATGCTAGTCTGGCTAAACAGTTTGGACAGGTTGTGGGTCGTATCTTTAAATATGCTTTACCCTTTAAAAAATAATCAAGAAAAGCCCTGATCAGTTCAGGGCTTTTTTATTATTTCTTTTTAGAAATCCACATGGTAATTATAGCTTGAAAGACTTTTTCTTTCTGGGAATCATAGATTTCTACATTTACTAAATATTCGCCAGCTTTATCCCAGTCATAATTTTTTTCTACAGGCGTTGCAACTGCAATTAAGTCTGTTTCTGCTTTTTTCAAATATTCGACAGTCATACCTTTAGGAATCCAGCGATGAGTAGAAGGTACAGTGACTTCGGTCATTGTTCCACCTGCAAGCTCGGCCATATTACACATCGCAATCGCATGAACTGTTCCAATATGATTGAGAACAGATCGTTTTTTCTTAATGGCTATTTCACAATAATTAGGTTTTAACTCAATAAATAGCGGCGAAATACTGCCGAAATAAGGTGCTTTTAAACATAGCATGCGTGAGAAAGTCCATTTTCCTTTCGGAAAAGTAGACACTTTGTTCCAAAGTTCTAAAGTGGTTGCCATGATTTAAAGCTCCATATTAATAAAAAAAGAATTATATTCTTTAACAGAATATAATTCTGTTTACAAAAGTGAGTCAAGTCATTCAGAATATCTCCGATAACTGGTTAGGGAACAAACAATGCAATCTGCACAAGAGTTATTAGAACGGTTATATCCAGGCAGAAGGGCTGCTTTAAAAAGACAGATTTTATTAGATGCCTTGTCTTGTTTCTTAGAGAATGGAATTGAAACCACTAGCATTGAAATGATTCGTTCGAAATCTGACAGCAGTGTAGGGGCTATTTATCACCACTTTAAAAATAAAGAAGGGATTGTTGCGACTTTATTTTTTGCAGCTTTAGATGACCAAGCGGCATTAAGAGATGAATATTTGGAGGGTACAAAATCTCTTCAAGAAGTGTTATATGCTTATATTCACAGCTATGTTGATTGGGTTAGTGGACAACCTGAGTTTGCTAAATTTTTAATATCTGCTCGTTTTAGTGTGATGCAGGGGGAAGATCAAGAACGTCTTGTTCAGAAAAATAAATTAAGAAATCAAAAGATCTTTAGTGAAATTTCAAATTATGCTGAGGCTGAGTTTTTAAAATTTATACCGCATGAGTTATTACTTTCACTAGTCATTGGGTCTACAGAAAACTACTGCCGTGCGTGGTTATCACAACGTGTTCCTTCAAATCCTAAAGTTTATAAAGATATTTTGGCGAAAGCTGCTTGGGATTCTTTGCAAAATTTGAGTTAAGTTTTTTGATTCATACATAAAAAAGCCGCATATTTCATGCGGCTTTTTTAGCTCAAGCAATTATTTAAATTGAATTGAACCGTTTGCATTGACAGTAATTTTAGACTCACCAGCTGCCATGTCTTGAGCTGGTGCAGCTTCGGCCATAGCAAACTTAGCCATACTCGCTCTCATTACAGGCTGAGGAAAATAGTTGTTGGTATTTAAGTTTAAGTTAACAAGCGTGTATTGGCTTTTATTCCATGCTTGAGTCAACATTTGAGCACGCTGTTGAAAGTTTTTAGAAGCTTCGACCATCAAATCATTTTCAACTTTTTTACGTTGCTCATCTGAAACCGTAAAATTAATCGATTGAGTTTGGAAGCTTTGTTGCAATTCATTGACTAACTGGCTTGCTGCTTTAAAGTCTTTACTTTCAAGACGAATTTCAGCGCGGCCACGCCATTCTTTTAGCTTATTACTATCGTTATCGTAAATTGGGTAAGTGCTTTGAGCACCAGTTTCCACTTTTACTTGCGGATATTTACGAGAAACGGCAAGTGCCTGATTCATCAATTGATTAATCTGATTTGAAAGTTCGGCTGGTTGTTTGTTACTTTTTTCAATATATAAAGTTGCATGCATTTCATCATTAGAAACTTGACGAGAAGCTTCAGCTTGTACATTCACAATATTATAGTTCAAAGCATTATCATCCTGAGCAAAAACTAAAGGGCTAAGGAGAGAACCTAAAAGAAGGGTTGAGGCAGCTAAAGTACGCATAATTTTTTCCTTTAAAAATTAATATAAATTTAATTTTTTTCATTAAGAAATGTTAAACATAAGTTATGCATAACTTTTGCAGATTTTGTGGCGTATTTGTAATATTTAGATCAGTTTTTTTAAATTTTGGTAAATATAAAATCTTTTAAAAATAAATACTTAAAAATAAAGTGTGTCAATGTAACTTAAAAAATCAAAGTAATATAAAAAAAGAATATTTTCTTTAGGTTGTCACATAGTATGATGATAATTCATCTTAACTATTGGGATGATACATTTTTTCAATAAGATTAGATGAGTAAAGTACATAAAAGACGTTTTTTTTCTTGTAAAATTAGGTATCATCGCGCTCCTAGTTACAAGATATAAAATAAGTGTCTTTACTAGTTCTATAAAGCACCGAGTCAAAGGACCAAAAGTCACCAGACTTATTTCTTTCTACCCCTATCAGAGATGGTAATCCGATATGAGCGTTACTTCCGTTAACCCTGCCACTAATGCTACTAACGAATATTATTTGACTCGCCAAAGTCAAATGGAATCAAATGTTCGTAGCTATCCACGTAAATTACCGTTAGCGATAGCGAAAGCACAAGGATGCTGGGTTACTGATGTTGAAGGTACAGAGTACCTTGATTGTTTAGCTGGGGCAGGTACATTGGCTTTAGGTCATAATCATCCTGCGGTGATTCAAAGTATTCAAGATACATTGGCAAGTGGTTTGCCATTGCATACTTTAGACTTAACCACACCTTTAAAAGATGCATTCACTGAAGCATTGTTAGCATATTTACCTGGTGGTAAAGAAGAATACTGCTTGCAGTTCTGTGGTCCTGCTGGTGCAGACGCAACTGAAGCAGCAATTAAACTTGCTAAGACTTACACTGGCCGTAGTTCAGTGATCAGTTTCTCTGGCGGTTATCATGGTATGACCCATGGTGCACTTGCTATGACTGGTAACTTAAGTGCAAAAAATGCAGTTAACGGTTTAATGCCAGGCGTGCAATTTATGCCATATCCGCATGAATACCGCTGCCCACTTGGTTTAGGTGGTGAAGCTGGTGTTGACGCTTTAACTTACTTCTTTGAAAACTTTATCGAAGATGTTGAAAGCGGTGTAACAAAACCGGCTGCTGTTATTCTTGAAGCGATTCAAGGTGAGGGCGGCGTAGTTACAGCTCCAGTAAAATGGTTGCAAAAAATCCGTGAAGTGACTGAAAAGCACAACATCGTTTTAATTTTAGACGAAGTTCAAGCTGGCTTTGCACGTTCAGGCAAAATGTTTGCATTTGAACATGCAGGTATTGAACCTGATGTTGTGGTAATGTCTAAAGCAGTAGGTGGTGGTTTACCACTTGCAGTATTAGGTATTAAACGTAAATTTGATGCTTGGCAGCCTGCTGGTCACACTGGTACTTTCCGTGGTAACCAACTTGCTATGGGTACAGGCCTTGTCGTATTAAAAACGATTACTGAACAAAATCTTGCTCAAAATGCGCAAGAACGTGGTGATTATCTACAAGCTGAATTTAAAAAATTAGCTCAAGAATTCCCATGTATCGGTAACGTACGTGGTCGCGGTTTAATGATCGGTGTTGAGATCGTTGACGAGCGTAAACCAGCTGATCGTATTGGTTCACATCCTGCTGATTCACAATTAGCTGCTGCGATTCAAACTGCTTGTTTCAACAATAAATTATTGCTTGAAAAAGGTGGTCGTAACGGTACAGTAATTCGTTTACTTTGCCCGCTTATCATCACTCAAGAAGAGTGTGTTGAAGTAGTTGCTCGCTTTAAGAAAGCAATTGCAGAAGCATTGGTTGCAGTACGAGGCGCATAAGTATGGTGGATTTTGCAGAACATCGTAAAGCGTTACTCTGCAATGATGCACAATCCATTGCTGACTATGAGTCAGCAATGGGCGAAGCGGTAAAAGCCGTTTCAGCATGGTTGCAAAATGAAAAGATGTACACAGGCGGTAGCATTAAAGAATTGCGTTCAGCAATTTCTTTCCAACCTTCAAAAGAAGGTATGGGTGTACAAGAATCACTTCAACGTATGATTGAGCTTTTCTTAAATAAAAGCTTAAAAGTACATCATCCACATTCATTAGCACATTTACACTGCCCAACCATGGTGATGAGCCAGATTGCGGAAGTGTTAATCAATGCAACTAACCAGTCTATGGACTCATGGGATCAAAGCCCAGCCGGTTCATTAATGGAAGTTCAGCTCATTGATTGGTTGCGTCAAAAAGTTGGTTATGGTTCTGGTCAGGCAGGTGTTTTCACTTCTGGCGGTACTCAATCTAACTTAATGGGTGTGTTACTTGCTCGTGACTGGTGCATTTCGAAAAACTGGAAAGACGAAAACGGTAATCCGTGGTCTGTACAGCGTGATGGTATTCCAGCTGAAGCAATGAAAAACGTCAAAGTTATTTGTTCTGAAAATGCACATTTCTCTGTGCAAAAGAACATGGCAATGATGGGCATGGGCTTCCAGTCAGTTGTGACTGTTCCTGTGAATGAAAATGCACAGATGGATGTAGATGCTCTCGAAAAAACGATGGCGCATTTGCAATCAGAAGGCAAAGTGGTTGCTTGTGTTGTTGCGACAGCAGGTACAACTGATGCTGGTGCAATTGATCCATTGAAGAAAATTCGTGAAATCACGACGAAATATGGTTCATGGATGCACATTGATGCGGCATGGGGCGGTGCATTAATTCTGTCAAATGACTACCGTGCAATGCTTGATGGTATTGAGTTGTCTGACTCGATTACCCTCGACTTCCATAAGCATTACTTCCAAAGCATTAGCTGTGGCGCGTTCTTGTTAAAAGACGAAGCGAACTACCGTTTCATGCACTACGAAGCTGAATACTTGAACTCTGCTTATGACGAAGAACATGGTGTACCAAACCTTGTTTCTAAGTCATTACAAACGACTCGTCGTTTTGATGCATTGAAATTGTGGATGACAATTGAGTCGCTTGGTGAAGATCTTTACGGTTCAATGATTGACCATGGTGTAAAACTTACTCGTGAAGTTGCAGATTACATCAAGGCAACTGATGGTCTAGAGCTTTTAGTTGAACCACAATTTGCTTCAGTATTGTTCCGTGTTGTGCCACAAGGCTACCCAGTTGAGTTTATCGACAGCTTGAACCAAAACGTAGCGGACGAATTGTTTGCACGTGGTGAAGCAAATATCGGTGTAACAAAAGTTGGTAATGTACAGTCATTGAAGATGACAACATTAAGCCCTGTTGTGACATTCGAAAATGTTAAAAACCTTTTAGGTCAAGTATTGGCTGAAGCTGACCGTATTAAAGATGCGATTGCTTCTGGTAACTATGTACCACCAATCGACTAATTGAGTTGATAACAAAAAAAGCCTGGCTTCTTGCTGGGCTTTTTTATTACAGATTCTTTTATTCAAAATGTGTATGAGTAAATAGAAATATGCACAAACCATGCATATTTTTCAAAAACAAAAATAATTATGCATGATCTATCTTATGCAAATTTCTTATTGTATTGGTATGTCCCCAATATTTTTGGTCACATTGATATATCAATATCGTACTTACTTTAAATAATCCCGTTTTAACTGAAAAAAGTAAGTGGCTGTAATTACAATTAAGACAAGGAAGAAGAAATGCAACAAGTTAATGTGCTTAATGAATTTAAACTGATTATTAACGGTCAATCTTGTTCAGGTGAACAGGGTGAACTAGAAGTTATTAACCCTGCTACAGGTCTAACAGCCGCACGCTGTGCAAAAGCATCGGTTGAGCAGGTGAATCAAGCAGTGAGTACAGCTAAACAAGCCTCTAAAGCTTGGCAACAAGTTTCACATGATGAACGTAAATCAATTTTAAACAAAATTGCAGATGGTATTGAAAAGCACGCTGAAATGCTTGCAGAGCTGGTTGTGCTGGAGCAAGGTAAACCACTGGCACTCGCGCAAATGGAAGTGCAGGGTGCAATTGGTTGGACTCGCTATGCCGCTGCTATGGATTTACCTGTTGAAGTAATTGAAGACAGTGAAACCAAGCGTATTGAACGTCATCGTCAGCCATTAGGTGTGGTGGCTTCAATTACTCCGTGGAACTGGCCTCTCATGATTGCGGTTTGGCATATCATGCCTGCTTTACGTGCGGGTAACGTTGTGATTAGTAAACCTTCTGAATACACACCGCTATCAACTTTGCGTCTATGTGAAATCATTCAACAAGAAGTTCCAGCGGGTGTCATTTCAATTGTGGTAGGTGCTGGTGAGATTGGTGAAGCACTCTCTTCACATCCAGATGTGCAAAAAGTCGTATTTACGGGTTCAACTCGAACAGGTCAGCACATTATGGCTGGTGCAGCTCAACAGTTAAAACATTTAACATTAGAGCTCGGCGGTAATGACGCGGGTATTGTACTGCCTGATGCAAATATCGATGAAATTGCAGCTAAGATTTTTAATATGGCATTCTTGAACGCTGGTCAAACGTGCGCGGCCTTAAAACGTTTATATGTACATGAAAGCCAATATGAAGCTCTATCTCAAAAGTTAGCTGATATTGCCAATGCTCAAGTTGTGGGTGGTGGAATGGAGTCTTCTACAACGTTTGGTCCCGTGCAAAATCAAATGCAATATAACAAAGTGAAAGCGCTTATTACTGAAGCTATAGAGCAGGGTGCAAAAGCGCTTTCTGGTCACCAGCACTTACCAGAGCAGGGCTACTTTATTGCGCCAACTATTTTGACTGAAGTGTCTGACTCTTGCAGAGTGGTCCAAGAAGAACAATTTGGTCCAGTGTTGCCTGTTTTAAAATATACAGATATCAACGATGCAATTGCCCGTGCTAATGACAGCGAGTTTGGTTTGGGTGGTTCAATTTGGTCTTCTGATATTCAAGCTGCTCAAACTTATGCGACTCAGCTTCAATGCGGTACTGTTTGGATTAATACCCATGCAGAAGTCCTGCCTCATGCACCTTTTGGTGGCTGGAAAATGTCAGGATTAGGTGCTGAGTTTGGTTTAGAAGGTTTACTTGAAAATACGATCGGGCAAACAGTCCATATCAGTAAAGTCTAAATATTAATTCTAAGGCGGATGATAGATCCGCCTTTTTTATTTTAAATTATCTTATTAAATATTAATCTGCTTAAGTCGTGTGATGGTAACCGTGACCTTTAGGTTTGATTAAAAAATGATTCTGTTCTTTGATTTTTTTCAGAACAATGTAAGACTTTATGTGACCAATAAAATTATAAGAAAGCAATCTTTCGGTTACAAATTGAGAAAGCTGTTCTAAGTTTTCAGCAACGACTTTTAAAATAAAATCCGCATCGCCACTAATTGAAAATGCATCTTGAATGTTATCTTCCGCTTCAATAAGTTCTTGAAATGCCTGCTGAGATTTTGCCTCGTGTGTTCTTAAATTAATGTGAATCATCGCTGTGACTTCCAGCCCTAGAGCTTGTTGCTGGATACGGGCTGTATAACCTAAAATTATGCCTTTTTGCTCAAGTAGCTGTCTTCTTCTAGAACATTGAGAAGCAGATAAACCGATTAAATCTCCAACTTCCTGGTTGGTGAGCCGTCCATTCTTTTGTAGTGCCTGAATGATTTGCCAGTCGAACTTATCCATTGCATAAAATCCTTTTATGATACACAAATCATGTATTTTTCTTAAAATGCGTTTTCATTATGCACGAAATCTAAAAGGTAGATGAAATATTATTTTTCTATGGAATAAAAATTGGTCTCAAAGGATATAGAGCAATGTTCATAGAAATCGGTGACTTTTTAAATCTTCGTTTAAAACAAATGGGTATCCAACATCTTTTTGGTGTACCTGGTGATTTTAACCTCTCATATCTCGAACAAGTTGAAGCAGATCCGGAACTCGAATTTATCGGAAATTGTAATGAATTAAATGCTGCCTATGCAGCTGATGGTTATGCACGAATTAACGGTTTTTCTGCCTTGGCAACTACTTATGGTGTAGGTGATTTAAGTGCGATTAATGGCATTGCAGGTGCATATGCAGAAAATGTACCTCTTATTCATATCTCAGGTATTCCGCCTTTACATGCAGTTCAAAAGGGCACTTTAATTCACCATACCCTTGTCGATGGTAACTACGACAATATTATGAACTGTATGAAAGAGTTCACAGTTGCTCAAACACGTTTAACTCCTGCCAATGCAGCTTTTGAAATTGATCGTGTATTACGTCAGTGTTTCCTTGAACGTCGCCCTGTGCACATCCAGTTAGCGGGAGATATTACTCACGTTAAAATTGAAGTTACTGACCGCCCACTTGATTTAAGTTATCCATCTGTTGAACCAGACTTATTGCAAAGTGTGGTAAGCAAACTTTGTGACATTTTGAACAATGCAAAAAGTCCAGCACTTCTTATTGATAATGAAGCTTCAGTTTTTGGTGTAACTTCGCTTTTAAATGATTTATCTCAAAAATGCTCAATTCCATTTGCGGGTATGAATACTGCAAAAAATATTATGGATGAAGGCTCACCTCGTTATATTGGAACTTATGTGGGTGGGGCAAGCCAACCGCATGTGAAAAATATTATTGAGCAATCTGACTGCCTAATTGGTATTGGTGCACGATTTACAGATGTTGGTTCAGCTGTATTTACTCATCAAATTGAGACCAAGAATTACATTGAAATTAAATCTTATGGTCTGAACATTTTCGGGCAAGATTTTCCGGGTATTGAAATTGGACAGTTACTTGTTGAGCTAAATAAAAAAGTTGCACCACGTAAATCGTCAATGCCTCTTCTTGAAAAACAGCCACAGAAAGTAATTGAAGCCCCAGCCCAACAAAAGCTAAGTCAAGATGTGCTTTGGAACTACATTTCAGGTTTCTTAAAAGAAGACGATGTGATTATTGGTGAAGTCGGGACATCAAACTCTGCTTTGTCTGGTATAAAACTCCCTGCAACAGCTAAATATATTGCTCAGCCGCTTTGGGGTTCAATCGGTTATACCTTGCCGGCTTTACTTGGTAGCTTGTTGGCAGCTCCTGAACGCCGTCAAATTTTGTTTATTGGCGATGGTTCTTTCCAGCTTACGGTACAAGAGCTTTCTACAATTATCCGTCACGGTTTAAAGCCGATCATTTTCTTGCTGAACAATGGCGGCTACACCATTGAGCGCTTAATTATGGGTGAAAACGCAGCCTATAACGACGTGCAAAATTGGAAATACACCGAAATTCCTGCGGTATTTAACGGTAAAAAAGGCCATACCACTTATGTGGTTGAAACTGCCGGACAGCTTAGAAGTGTTTTAGACAATGTTCATTTAAATGATCAGTTAACTTTTATTGAATTAAAGCTACCAGCAATGGATGCGCCAGTAAGTTTGAAAAAATTTGCTTCTGTCATCGCGCGTTTTGATTACGGCGATCGTGGCTACGAAATTTTAAAGGAGCGTTCCCAGCCTATTAAATGTAAGGATGCAAGCTCGTTTTAAATAGAAGATAGGACAAGTCTTCTTAAAATTAAATGGACTCATATTAAAGCAAACGTATTTCCGAAGGTCGGTTTCTGGCCTTCGGATATGGTGCTGAATAAAGGTGTACAGGAAGTGACACCAACATTGGAGATAATGTTATGGATGCAAACAATAAGCACGAGTTAAAACAAGGCTTATCCAATCGGCATATTCAACTCATCGCACTCGGAGGAGCGATCGGAACAGGGTTATTCTTAGGTCTTTCTCAAACGATTAAACTGGCAGGTCCTTCAATTTTATTAGGATATGCAATTGCCGGAATTATCGCTTTCTTAATTATGCGTCATTTAGGTGAAATGGTTGTTGAGGAACCAGTAAGTGGTTCTTTTAGTTATTTTGCGAACAAGTATTGGGGCAAAATGGCTGGTTTTATGTCTGGTTGGAATTACTGGGTGTTGTATGTGCTGGTAAGTATGGCTGAACTCAGTGCAATTGGAACCTTCATTCAGTTCTGGTGGCCTGAAATTCCGACTTGGCTGACTGCTTTATTTTTCTTTATTTTAATTAATGGCATTAACTTAGTGAATGTCCGCTTTTTTGGGGAATCCGAATTCTTATTTTCCTGCATTAAGATTATTGCAATTTTAAGCATGATTGGTTTTGGTACTTATCTCTTATTTACAGGTTCTGCTGGTCCGCAAGCAGGTATTGCAAATTTATGGCAACACGGTGGCTTCTTCCCGCACGGGATTCACGGTTTTGTCATGGCTTTAGCCGTTATTATGTTTGCATTTGGTGGTCTAGAACTTATTGGTATTGCTGCTGCTGAAACGAAAAAACCTGAAACCACTATTCCAAAAGCAGTGAACCAAATTGTTTATCGTATTTTAATTTTTTACATCGGTGCTATTGGGATCTTACTGTGCCTTTACCCTTGGAATATGGTGGCAGAAGGCGGTAGCCCATTTGTCATGATTTTCCAGTCATTAAACAGTAATGGTGTTGCGAATGTTCTTAACTTTGTAGTCTTAATTGCTGCTATTTCGGTTTATAACAGCTGTATCTATTGTAATAGTCGTATGTTGCATGGTTTAGCAGAGCAGGGCAATGCTCCGGCAATTTTGAAAAAAGTAAACAGCCGTGGTATTCCAGTTCCAGCAGCGGTTGTTTCTGCATCAATCACAGCAATATGTGTGGTCGTAAATTACCTAATTCCTGGACAAGCCTTTCAGCTCTTTATGATGCTTGTTGTGGCTGCACTTGTGATTAACTGGCTCATGATTTCAGTCACACATTTGAAATTTACCAAAGCAATGAAATTGCAAAAACGTCAAACTAAGTTCCAAAGTATTATGAGTCCATGGAGTAATTATTTAACCATTAGCTTTGTATGTTTCATTCTTATTATTATGGCAATGACGCCAGATATGAGATTGGCCGTTATTTTGGGTCCAATCTGGCTTGCTGTTTTAGCACTGATGTATTTCTTCAAATACCGCAGAAAAATGGTCGCAATGCCAGAAGTGCAATCGAATTAATCCACTAAATTTACAACGATATTGCGGTTACCTTACATACGGTAGGTAACCCTTTATCTTTTGTCATATTATTTTCATGTTACAAAGAAATTATTATCTATCGCAATTTTTGATCAGAATTTTAGTAATAAAATTATTTTTAGTAGTAAAAGTAAAAATATAGTTAAATTATCGATTTTTAAAATAATTATAATATCTTTTGGTTTTATATTTTATGAATCCTTAAAATCTATATTTTTAATTAGTGTCATAATAGAGACTAATATACAGAGTAAAATATCTGCTTAAGTTGAATTAAATATTTGATAACAGATAAAAAATAATAATGTGACAATTAACAATATCGAAATCATTAAAGCGTCATCATACTGTAACTTAATTGTCATATTTTCTATTCACAATGCAGCTATCGAAGAGCGTACAAGCACTCAACAAAAAGTGACGTACAACCTATTGCATTAATGAGAGAGAACAGAATGCGCTTAAATCCACGTCAAATCGCAATTGCGTTAGCAGTAACTGGGGCAGCTGTAACAACGACTGCAAATGCAGCTCGTGATACGATTCAAATTGCTGGTTCTTCAACTGTACTACCATTTGCCAGTGTTGTAGCTGAAGAGTTTGGTAATACATTTCCTCAATTTAAAACTCCTGTAGTTGGTTCTGGCGGTTCTTCTGCTGGTTTGAAACAATTCTGTCAAGGTGTTGGCGATAACACAATCGACGTTGCTAACGCTTCTCGTAAAATTAAAAGCACTGAAATTGAAGCTTGTAACAAAGCTGGTGTAAAACAAATTCAAGAAATCAAAATTGGTTACGACGGTATCGTATTTGCGTCTAACTCACACAAAGCAGCTTATAAATTAAAACCTTACCATGTGTTTGCTGCTTTAGCTGCACAATTACCTTCAAATGGTAAATTGGTTCCAAACCCATATACAAACTGGAACCAGATTGATAAATCACTTCCAAATGAACCAATTACTCTTGTAATTCCTGCATCTAACCACGGTACTCGTGAAGTTTTCCAAGAGAAAATGGTTGATGCTGGTTGTGAAGCGTATGAATACTTCAAGAACTTAGATAAAGATGCTCAGAAGAAAGCATGTTCTACTTTCCGTAAAGATGGCCGTGTAATTGAAATTGCTGGTGACTATACAGAAACTCTAGCTCGCTTAAAGACTTCTCCAAGTGCAGTAGGCGTGTTTGGTTTAAGTTTCTATGATATGAACCGTGACAAGTTACGTGTAGCAACTGTAAATAACGTTGTTCCATCTGAGAAAACTGTATTGAACGGTACATATCCTGTGTCTCGTCCATTATTCTTCTATGTGAAAGGCGAACATTTAAAATCAGTTAAAGGCTTACCGCAATATGTAGAATATTTCGTAAGCAAAAAAGCAACAGGTAAAGGCTCTAAAGCTGAACGTGATGGCTTAATCGCAATGTCTGATGCTGAACGTGCAAAAGTATTGGCTGACTTTAAAGCAGGTAAAACTGTTAAATAAGTTAGTTTGAATAGGGGCTGGTGATCTTGAGAGTTCATCAGCCTTTTTGTCTAACTTGTTTTTCCAAATTATGACAATTGAGAAAACAGTGGAGAGTACATGAATCTGCTACTTATCGGTGTGTTGTTAGCCCTTGTGGCAATCGCATATCAACTTGGGCTGAGAAAGAGCCGTAGCCTAGCAGGTAAGGGAAGCAACTCGGCGACATTACATTCTCGTCCTGGTTATTATGGTGCACTGGTTGGTCTTTGGTGCGGTATCCCTGCTTTTTTAATTTTGATCATTTGGAGCTTGGTTGAACCAAGTATTTTAAATCATATTATCTTTAATAATATTCCTGCATCTGTAAGTGCATCACTTGATGAAGCTGGCAGAAGTGTCTTGATTGATCGTGTTCAAGCGATTGCTTCAGGTTTTGGGGTAAGTGATAAGCCGGCAGCCTATGAATTAGCTGCTGCACAACAGTTTGCAAAATTTCAAACCATTGGCTCTTTTGCCAAATTTGCTGTTGTAGTTTGTGCAGCTTTATTAGGTTTAGTGTGGGCAAAGAAAAAGATTAATCAACAATATCGTGCACGTAACCAAGTTGAACGTGCGATTAATGTTGCTTTGATTTTATGTTCTGGTGTTGCGATTTTAACAACCATCGGTATTGTGATGTCGATGTTTGGCGAAGCAATGCACTTCTTCCGTTTTGTAAGCCCGCTTGATTTCTTCTTCGGGACAGAGTGGAATCCGGGCTTTAGTACTTCGGGTAATGCAGAAGGTAGTTATGGTTTATTGCCATTACTCTGGGGCACACTCATGGTCAGCGGCATTGCTTTATTAGTTGCCGTACCCATTGGATTAATGATTGCCATTTATTTAGCTGAATATGCTTCCCCGTGGTTACGCTCGTGGGCAAAACCAACAATTGAAGTTTTAGCGGGTATTCCAACAATTGTTTATGGTGTGTTTGCCATGATGATTATTGGACCATTTTTCAAGACAGCTGGTGCTTACGTTGGTCTTGAAATTAACGCGACCAGTGCTTTAACTGCTGGTTTCGTGATGGGGATTATGATTATTCCGTTTGTTTCTTCTTTATCAGACGACATTATTACCCAAGTACCTCGTGCCTTACGTGACGGTTCTTTAGGACTTGGAGCAACTAAGTCAGAAACAATTCGACAAGTCGTTTTACCTGCTGCGTTACCGGGTATTACTGGTGCCTTTTTATTAGCTGTCTCTCGTGCCGTAGGGGAAACCATGATTGTGGTTTTGGCAGCAGGAAACAGTCCACTTTTACATGCAAATCCATTTGAAGCTGTTTCGACAGTGACCGTTACGATCGTAAAACAGTTAACTGGTGATACTGACTTCGCCAGCCCACAAGCTTTGGTTGCATTCGCGTTAGGTCTGACACTCTTTGTGATTACCTTATGTTTAAACATTGTTGCACTGTACATTGTGCGTAAATACCGTGAGCAATACGAATGAGTACATCAAATACATCGTCTCCTATGGATCAGAACGTATTTGATCCACAAGCTGCTGCTCAAGCACGTGATCGCCGTAAAAAAGTGATTGAAAAGTCATTGGCTAAACGTCACCGTAAAGAAAAAGCTTTCCGTTTTGCTGGTTTATCGGCAGTTGTTATTGGTCTTGCATTCGTAGCGCTATTGTTTAGCAGTATTTTGGCAAAAGGTTTACCTGCTTTTTGGCAAACGAGCATGAATGTTCCAATTTATTTCGATCCGAAAGTAATTGATGCAGGTCCAGTACCTGTACGTACTCAAGGTGAAACACCTGCTCATTACCAAGAGCGTTATATCGATTGGCAAACTAAAATGGGTATGGTGGATTGGGATGGCATTATTGTAAATGGAATGATTGCCAAAGATCCTGCACTTGCTAGTGAACGTGATTACTTAAGTAGTCTTTATGCAAGTTCAGAGGCTTATCGTTTACGTGACATGGTTTTTGCAGACCCATCACTCATTGGTAAAAAAGAAAATATTAATTTCTTGGGCGATGCCAATGTTGATGTCTGGTTAAAAGGTAATATTGACCGTTCATTGCCAGATGATCAGCAACAACTTGAACCAGAAGTACGTAAACTTGCGGATGAACTAAAAGCAAAAGGTGTTCTTGAAAATACGTTCAATTTGAACTTATTTAAGAATCCGGACTCTCGTAGTTCACCAGCAATTAGTGGTCTTGCTGGTGCATTTATGGGTTCATTATTCATGATGCTGATTGTGATCATTATTGCGATTCCAATTGGTGTTGCTAGCGCAATCTATCTTGAAGAATTTGCTCCAAAGAATATTGTCACAGACATTATTGAAGTTAATATCAATAACCTTGCTGCTGTTCCTTCAATTGTGTTTGGTTTACTCGGTGCGGCAATTTTTATTGGCTGGATGCATTTACCGTTATCGGCTCCGTTAGTTGGTGGTTTAGTTTTAAGTTTGATGACATTACCAACAGTCATTATTACGACACGTGCTTCATTAAAAGCAGTGCCACCTTCTATTCGACAAGCCGCACTTGGTTTGGGAGCTTCTAAGTTTCAGACCATTTTCCACCACGTTTTACCATTAGCTTTACCAGGCATTATGACCGGCTCAATTATTGGTGTTGCTCATGCGCTTGGTGAAACTGCACCTTTACTTTTAATTGGAATGAGTGCATTCGTTGCAAGTATTCCAGCAACACCATTTGATCAATCAACTGCATTACCTGTTCAAGTTTACTTATGGCAAGGTAATGAGTTGCGTAACTTCTTCGAAGGCCGTACTGCCGCTGCGATTATCGTACTACTTGCACTAATGATTGGTTTAAACAGTCTTGCAATTTGGTTACGTAAAAAGTTCGAAGTGCGTTGGTAATAGAGGATAAATAATGAATACTATTGATATTACGAATTCCTTAGAAAAGGATAAGTTAGTGAACACTGAACAATCTCAATTTACAGATAAATCGCAGAATCATGGCACTTCGTATGTTTCGCATTTTGAACCACAAACTTCAAAAAAGCAGAACTCAACTGAAATCAAAATTAGTGCGCAAGATGCCCATGTTTATTATGGTGATTTTGAAGCGATTAAAGGTATTGACCTCGATATTTACAAGAACGAAGTTATTGCTTTTATTGGACCGTCAGGTTGTGGTAAATCGACCTTTCTTCGTACGATAAACCGTATGAATGACACCATTGATGGTTGTCGTGTGACAGGTAAAATTACACTCGATAACCACAATATTTATGATCCAAATCTTGATGTCGTATTATTACGTGCTCAGGTTGGTATGGTATTCCAAAAGCCAAACCCGTTCCCTAAAACTATTTTTGATAACGTAGCTTATGGCCCTAAACTTCATGGTCTAGCACGCGATAAATATGATCTTGAAGAAATTGTTGAAAATAGCTTACGTAAAGCAGGTCTATGGGATGAAGTGAAAGATCGTTTGAATCAACCGGGTACTGGTTTATCAGGTGGTCAGCAACAACGTTTATGTATTGCTCGTACAATTGCAGTAAGTCCTGAAGTGATTTTGATGGATGAGCCATGTTCTGCGCTTGACCCAATCGCAACAGCAAAAATCGAAGAATTAATTTCTGAATTATCAACGCAATATACAATCGTTATTGTGACTCACTCAATGCAACAGGCGGCACGTGTGTCTGATCGTACTGCTTATTTCCATTTAGGTGATTTGATTGAAGTTAACTCAACTGAAAAAGTCTTTACTCAACCTGACCATCAGTTGACGGAAGCTTATATTACTGGACGATTCGGTTAATTAGTCATTCATATAAAAAAAGAGCTATGTGCTCTTTTTTTATTTTATAAATGAAAATGACTCTATTTTGCAAAAACGCTATTGAATTTTAATCAAAACGACCACATCTTAAGGCTATAAAAGATAACTTATGAGCTTAGAATTTTATGTTATTCCATTTGCCTAAACTCCCTGCAGAAATACGTGTTAGTCATTTAAATGCACGTGTAAATGAACAGAGAAAAAAAATTGCACAAACAACTGCAAGCCGTTTAGAACTTTTACAATTGGCTCAACAACTTGCTAAAGAAGCTAAAATTCGCCGTAAAAACAATCAGAAAATCTTTGTTTTAGATTTTAAGGGTGATATCCAAGCCTCAGCAGTTGAAAACTTGCGAGAAGAAATTACCCTCATTTTAGCAACTGCTAAAGCTGGCCGTGACCGTGTTGTGGTTCGCCTTGAAAGCCCTGGGGGCATGGTACATGGTTATGGTCTAGCAGCAGCTCAATTGGTACGCTTACGCGATGCAGGTTTCCATCTGACGATTTGTGTAGACAAAGTAGCAGCAAGTGGCGGCTATATGATGGCATGTATTGCAAATGAAATTATTGCAGCGCCGTTTGCTATTGTGGGTTCAATTGGTGTGGTTGCTCAAGTTCCAAACTTTAACCGTCTTTTAAAACAACATAATGTGGATTTCGAGCTTTACACAGCAGGGCAATATAAGCGTACTGTCACGATGTTTGGTGAAAATACCCCTGAAGGTAAAGCGAAGTTCGAAGAAGAGCTTCAACAAACTCATGTGTTATTTAAGCACTTTGTAGAAAAGTACCGTCCACAACTTAATGTTGATAAAGTCGCTACAGGTGAGCATTGGTATGGTGAAGATGCGCTAGAGCTAAACCTTGTTGATAAATTACAAACATCTGATGAGTATCTATTGGCGTTATTACCACAACATGATGTTTATGTAATTAATACACGTAAGAAAGCGACTTTAGGTGAAAAGTTAGGTTTACAAGCAGCTCAAATGGCAGATAGCTTGATTCCGGCTGTAATGAATAAAGTTGCAGACACGTTGGCCAAAGCCAATTCAACCTTAGTACAAATGCGTGATACTAGATTTTAATTAAGCTAAATTTTGAAATAGAGAGTGCCTGTAAGGGTGCTCTTTTTTTTATGTGAGTGATGAGAGAAATTTGATTAATATTTGTTTAAGTTTCTATTGTAAAAGTTATAGTTAACTTTTCACTTCTGAGTTTTTGTGATGTCAAAAACATGGCCACACATTGATATTCTCATACGTATTTTACATATCATTATTATGCTTGGTTTTATTGGTGCTTATTTCACAGGAGATAATGAAGATCTGCACCAAGTCCATATGATGTTTGGTTACTTACTTCTTATTAGTATTACTGCGCGAGTGATCTGGCATTTTTTGAGTCCACGTATTTCAAGTACAACACCGTTCGGTATTAAAAAGCGAAGTAACATAGCGATAAATGCGATTAAAAAATCCTTAAGTCATTCAAACTTTAAGAGTATTTTTTCTAAAAATTCAATTCATTCAATCAGTGTTGCACTTTTTCAAACTTCAATTGTACTTATATTTCTCGTGATTCCAATTGTGGTGGGGTTAGGGTATGCGACTGAGCATGTTAATTTTTCTTTGAAAGACCTACACGAATTTTTTGCAAACTTGTTTTTAGCTTTGGTTTTATTGCATGTTTCAACTCTTATTCTAAATAGCATTTTTGCAAAACGTTTTCAGGGCTGGAGTATGCTAAAAATGACCTTGTCAGATGCGAAAATAACTAAATTCGCTGCTTTATTTCTTTTGATTGTAATAGGCACTTTTAGCTTCTTTTACTTACAAATGTAAATGATGGCCTTAATATATGAGAGATTTAATAAATAATCGAACAGGGTGAAATTTAAGGTTGATATGGGCTTTATGAGAAATAGATATTTTAATTAAAAGTCAAAAATAATTATTGATAAACATGCTTTTTGAATTGTGATAAACACATGGTTTTGATATTTTAAACAGCAATAAAATAGCTTTTAGATGAATCATTTAAAAAGTTAGACATTTAAAAATATAACTGAAATTCAGGATAGGAAATAATGACAAGAATAATTGTGGCATCCAAAGAGGGTTTGGACGTTCTACAAGATGGTCAGCTCAATAAAGTGGTTTTAAACCAACCAGCAATCATTCAAATTGGTGTAAGTCAAAAAGATATAGCATCGATGGAAAAGCAAGGTGGAAGTCTTATCATCCATTTAAAAAATGGTGAAACCCTTGTTTTAGAAAATTTCTTTAATGAAGCAACAAATACAACAGACCATTCACTTGTTTTTCCGACTGAACACGGAAAATTTGTTGAAGCCCAATTCGACGCACAAGGTAAGGTGATCGACTATACAGGTTTAAACCATGTCACAGATTTAGCCTATACAAGCACTAGCCAACCAGCTTCAACAATGGCGGTTGATGATTCTCCAACTTTTTCGATGGGCAATGTGTTAAAAGCTGGTTTAGCAGTTTTAGCTGCTGAAGGTTTATATTTGTGGGCTTTTGATAAAGATGACAAAGATGATTCTTCAGGACCTGTAGATATCTTGGCACCTGCTGCACCGACTGCTACAGTTGCCGATGATACCGTTACGGTTACTGGTAAAGCAGAAGCAAATGCAAAAATTTATATTAAAGATGCTGCTGGTAATACGGTCGCAACGGGTGTTGCAGATGCAAGTGGTAATTTTACAATTAAACTAGATAAGCCTTTAGCAAATGGAAATAAATTAAATATTTTAGCTGAGGATGCTGCGGGTAATATTTCTAAACCAGGTCTTGTAACTGGTACTAAAGACACAATTGCGCCAGATGCTCCTCAGGCTCAATTAAATGAAGATGGTTCGATCTTAGATGGTAAAACTGAAGCGAATGCTACTGTAAATGTCTATGATGCTAGCGGAACATTATTAGGAACTGTAAAAGCAAACTCAGAAGGAATCTTTTCTTTAAAGCTAACTCCACCTTTGACGAGTGAAGCTGGTGGTAAAGTCATTGCTCAGGATGCTGCCGGAAATAAATCTGAAGCAACACCCATTTTTGCAGGTAAAGATACTATTCCGCCAGCAGCTCCTTTAATTGAAGTAAATAAAGAAGGAACAGTGGTTGAAGGAAAAACAGAGGCTAATGCAAAAGTTCAGATAAAAGATGCTGATGGTAAAGTCATTGGAACTGGTACGGCAAATGCGCAAGGTGAGTTTCAAATTACGCTTTCTTCTGCCTTAAAAGAATCACAAAAGGCGACAATCATTGTTGAAGATGCAGCAGGGAATAAATCTAAGCCTTTAGAAGTCACTTCTGGCTATGACACCATAGCGCCAGATAAACCTACAGCTCAAGTGAATGCAGACGGAACTTCAGTTACTGGTACAGCTGAACCCAATGCAAAAATAGAAATCAAAAACTCAGCAGATAAGGTTATTGGTACTGGAACAGCAGATGCGAATGGAAAATTTACAATCGCGATTTCTCCTGCTTTAACCGATAGCTTAAAAGGTTCAGTAATAGCAACCGATAGTTCTGGAAATAAATCTACTGCGCTGGAAATTGTTGGGAGTGATAAAGATACGATTCCACCTGCTAAGCCTGTGTTAAGAGGTTTAGATGATGATGTAGGGCCTCTAAAAGGAGCAATTACAGCAGGTTCTGAAACCGATGATGCTAAACCAAAATTTACTGTTCAAGTTGAAGCTAACGCAACCTTAACTATTTATGATAATGGAGTCGCAATTTCCATTCTTAAAGTTGGTCAAGTAGATGCAAATAAATATTGGTCATTTATGCTTGATAAAGATTTAGCCATTGGTAAACATACGATTACTTTCGTGCAAACAGATGTAGCTGGGCTGACGAGTGAAGTGAGTTCACCATTTACCTTTTATGTCGTCGCACCAAAAGTGGCGAGTACGAGTGAAGTTGTCAGTAGTGATGTAAATGAAGTGGTTCCTTCTGTGGCGGATAGTGTCGGATTAAATACATTAAAGTTAGCGCAAACTACAACCAATGAAACGACTAGTCAGCAGCAAAAATCTGTGGCATTAGATGATTTATTAAAAAGTTCTTCAACGGATGCTTCTGACCCAATCGCAAAAATTTTATCTGCAACAGACTCTAAACCTGTAGTGAATGAGCAGAGCGAAGTAAATAATACAGCGAGTGATGTCACAACGAATCTAGAACAGCTTCTACCAAATACGACTTCTTCAGATTTATCAAATCTGTTAGATCAAACTTATTCAGTCGTCTAAAAAATTTTTAAAAAAAGCGCTCATTGAGCGCTTTTTTTATTTATGAATTATTTATTTTAGGTGTTTTTATAAGAGCTACGAATCCATAGAGAATTGCACCGATCGTTGCTAATAACATATCTTTATGGGCATCCCACATGTCGCCTTGTTGGCCATTATAATTTTCGGCTTGCTCTGGCGATAAGCCAATCGCAATTACCCACTCAATGAGTTCATAAAAGACACTAGATGCCATGACGAATTGGATCACAAGTAAAAACAGAGTAAAAGGTCGAGCTGTCGGTAACCAAACTTGAAAAACTCGATAAATAAGAGGGTAGAGTAAAACTCCATAGGCAAGATGAACTAAACGATCATACATGTTACGAGACCATCCCATGTATTGATCTAGATTAAAATTGAATATGTATTGAATCCAGTCATTGTATGGAACATATGAGTACAGGTAGTGTGCACCGATAATATGGATGAGCAAAAAACCTAAATAGAAAGTAAAACTTAAATAATCGAGACCAATCTTTTTAAAAATAATAAATAAGAGGACTAACATAAAAATTGTACCCACCTGATGAAGTAAATAAGCTTCAAATTCAAGGGGCTGAATGCCAGACAATATGATGGCAATAAAAATAATGCCAAGAGCAATATAGTGTTTAAGTTTGAATTGTTTTTCGATCATTTTAGAAATATAACTTTATTGTGCTTTATATCAGTGTAATAAAAAAGCGAAGCCGAAGCTCCGCTTTTTATGAAGTTTTTAATTAGATTTTGCTAATTAAATCGTTAATTTGTTTAGCTTGTTCAGCTGCATTACCTGTGTAAGTTGCAGGAGTAAGTTCAGCTAAACGTGCGCGCTCTTCGCTTGGTACTTGAGAAAGTTCATCGCCATTTACGAAGTTAACCATCATGTCGCGAGTCATTGCTTGACCACGAGTTAATGCTTTTAACTTTTCATATGGTTTTTCAACGTTATAACGACGCATAACAGTTTGAATTGGCTCTGCTAAAACTTCTTGAGCTTGATCAAGATCTTCAAGTAAACGGTTTGCATTGAGCTCAAGTTTACCAACACCTTTTAAACACGCATCAAAAGCAATTAAACTTTGCGCAAAACCAACACCCATATTACGAAGTACAGTAGAGTCAGTTAAGTCACGCTGCCAGCGAGAAATTGGTAATTTTTCGCCTAAGTGTGCCAATACAGCATTCGCAATACCTAAGTTACCTTCAGAGTTTTCAAAGTCAATTGGGTTAACTTTGTGTGGCATAGTTGAAGAACCAACTTCACCATCTTTCAATCTTTGTTTGAAGTAACCTAAAGAAATGTAACCCCATACGTCACGGTTAAAGTCGATTAAAATCGTATTAAAGCGACGTAACGCATCAAACAACTCTGCCATGTAGTCATGTGGTTCGATTTGTGTCGTGTACGGGTTGAATGTTAAACCTAAAGATTCAACAAATGCTTGAGCATGTGCAGCCCAGTCAACATCTGGGTAAGCTGAAAGGTGAGCATTGTAGTTACCTACAGCACCATTGATTTTGCCGAGTAGCTCAACATTTTCAAACTGTTTAATTTGGCGAGCTAAACGGTATGCAACGTTCGCCATTTCTTTACCCAAAGTTGTTGGGCTTGCAGTTTGACCGTGTGTACGAGACAACATTGGTTGTTCAGCGTGAGCTGTTGCTAAAGTAGAGATCGCATTTAAAATTTGCTTCATGCTTGATACTAAAACTTCGCGGCCGTTTTTAAGCATAAGTGCATGAGACAAGTTATTGATGTCTTCTGAAGTACATGCAAAGTGAATGAATTCACCTGCATTTTGTAATTCAGCGATACCTGCGATTTTCTCTTTTAAGAAATATTCAACAGCTTTTACATCATGGTTAGTTATACGCTCAATTTCTTTAATGCGGTTAGCATCTTCTTCAGAAAAGTTGCTAACAATTGCATCTAAAGCTGCATTTGTTTCATTTGAAAAAGGAGCAACTTCAACAATTTCTGGACGGTTAGAAAGTGCTTGTAACCAACGCACTTCTACAGTGACACGAGCATGAATTAAACCAAACTCAGAAAGAAAAGGGCGTAGCGCATCACATTTGCTGGCATAACGTCCATCTAATGGTGATAGTGCGGTTAAAGCGTTCATAACGATTCCTTAATGTTGGAATAAACATAAAACAAAAAATAATCTCTTTACAGCCTTAGATGACTTGATACTGTAAACGAGCAAGTGCCTGAATATCCTGTAGCAATTTACGTTTGCTAAAAATCATGTTCCACGAACTACCACCGAGTTGTCGCCATAAATGGGCCATTTGTAAGCCAGTAAACAGACAAGCACGGATGCGGTTAGTATGGTTGGTATCTTTAAATGCTTCTGCATTACCACGAACGAGAATGCGAGGGTTAATCTGCCCAGCAGTATCAACATAGGTTTGAGCCAAATTGGCTAAAATGCTTGGATGTAAGTAGTTATTATCAAAAAAAGAAAGCTGTTTTAAAATCTTTTGCTGAGCTTTTTCAATGATTGCGACGTATTCAGGATTGCTATAGACCTTCTTTTCTAATTGCAAAAGGGACATCGCATATGACATTGGAAGCTTGGCAGTGCCCATTTTTGGAAGACGAGATTTGGGCATATTTGTAAAAGGTTGAGTAATACAATTTTCGAGGGTTTTAAGCCCCAAAGAAATATCTGCCAACTGATTGAAAAAATCTAATGTTTGAACACCATTGTTGACTGTAGGGCGAATATTTAAACTCGCTTTGATTAACAGCTCAAAATAGAAGTTACCACTTTCACCAATACTCTGCTGACCAGTTAAAGCTGTCATGTGCGTGAGCTGGGTAGCCTGGAATACCCCAGCCAAGGCAAGGGCACGGTTTTGGCGAACATTCAAGGCTTGTGATTGTTGAAATGGTAACTCCACCATGTCATTCATTCCCTTAAATAAAATTTGGTGTAGGGGCATTTGTATGGTGAATGACACCCCCGCCTAAGCAAACTTCATCTGAATAAAATACAACGCTTTGACCCGGTGTAACAGCGCGTTGAGGTTCATCAAACTCAACTCGTACACCGTGTTCACTATTTTCATCAATAAAAACTGTACATGCCTGATCAGGTTGGCGATAACGTGTTTTAGCTGTACAGCGTAAACCTTCAACAGGAATATTCTGTTCACCAGCCACCCAGTCAATTGACTCACTCCAAAGCTGCGTGCTTTGCATGAGAGGGTGTTCATGTCCCTGACCAATAACGAGGCGATTATTGGCAATATCTTTATGTAGTACGAACCATGCACCTTCCGCTGCACCTTTCAAACCACCTAGACCAATTCCGCCACGTTGACCGAGCGTATAGTACATCAGACCGTGATGTTCACCAACTTCTTTACCTGTATCAAGTACAATTTTTCCAGGTTGAGCGGGCAAATATTGTTTAAGGAAGTCATTAAATCGACGTTCGCCAATAAAACAGATTCCTGTAGAGTCTTTTTTCTTAGCTGTAGCAAGATCAAGCTCTTCAGCAATTCTGCGAACTTCTGGTTTTTCAATCTCACCTACTGGAAATAGGGTTTTGTTAATTTCTTTACCATGAACAGCATGCAAGAAATAAGTTTGGTCTTTGTTATTGTCTACACCACGTAATAATGGTGCGTATGCTTCGCCTTGCGAGTTGTATGCAGTTTCACCACGGCGAGCATAATGACCAGTCGCGATAAAGTCTGCACCTAAAGTCATGGCATGATCTAAAAATGCACGGAACTTAATTTCTTTATTACATAAAATATCTGGGTTTGGGGTACGTCCAGCTGCATATTCAGCTAAGAAAAGTTCAAATACGCGGTCCCAATATTCCATAGCAAAGTTTGCTGTGTGGAGTTTAATACCGATTTTATCTGCTACTGCTTGAGCATCGGCTAAATCTTCCATTGCCGTACAGTATTCCGTGCCGTCGTCTTCCTCCCAGTTCTTCATGAAAAGACCTTCAACTTGATATCCTTGTTGAAGTAAAAGTGCTGCAGAAACAGAAGAGTCTACACCACCAGACATACCGACGATGACACGTTGTTGCATAGGACTAGGCATCCAAATGAGAAGTTAATGAGGGAGAGAAAGGGTGCTCATAAATAAGCGATAAAGGATAATGGTGACCTTTCATGGCATCTTCAACTGCTTTGAGTACGAGTGGACTACGAGCACGAGCAGATTCTTTGAGCTCATCTGGTGTCATCCACACAGCAGCTACAATACCTGTATCGAGTTGAGGATTATTTTCAACTTGAGTCACATGTGCTAGAAAACAGAAGCGGTAATAGGTACGGTCCGGAAACATGGGCGGGGTATATGTATAAATACCAAGCAAGGCATCAATTTCAACATGATGACCTGTTTCTTCAAGTGTTTCTCTAATGGCTGCTTGAGTTAATGACTCACCGCATTCCACATGACCAGCAGGTTGGTTAAATACTGTGTGTACAAAACCTTCGCTATGTTCTTCTACAAAAAGATAGCGTCCGTCTTTTTCTACGACTGTAGCAACAGTGACATGAGGAGTCCATGCGGCCATAAAAAAGCACCATGATTTAAAAGACGTATGATACGAAATTTAGGGGTTTTTGGCTATGGTGATCTGCTAAACGATATGAGCAATACTACAAAACCATATCGTTTAAAAAATCAGAATTTTATTGCTGATATTTCATAGAGCTAATTAATCTTGCTCGGCTTGAGCCGCTTTATGATTATTTTGTACTTTTACATAATGTCTTGCCGAATAAGGAAGAAATGCTAATTCTTTTTCGGTTAGTGGTCGCACTTGTTGTACAGGGCTTCCTACATATAGGTAACCACTTTTTAAGACTTTACGCGGTGGAACCAAACTTCCAGCACCAATCATTACATCATCTTCAATAATCACATCATCTAAAATAACAGTATTGATTCCGATTAAAACTCGGTTGCCAATGGTACAGCCATGTAAAGTCACATGATGTCCAACCGTCACATCTTCACCAATAATAAGAGGTGAGCCATTAGGTTTTGCATCATTTTTATGGCTAACGTGCAACATACAATGGTCTTGTACATTACTGTTTTTACCAATTTGAATACTATTTACGTCACCACGAATGACGGCAAAAGGCCAGACAGAAACATTTTCGGCTAAGCTGACTTCACCGACTACAACGGCCATGTCATCGACATAACATGTTGGATCAACTTGAGGACGGTGTTCAAGATAAGGACGTATGTTCTTTGCCATGAGTAGTATCAAAATAAAATTTAGATGAATTATAAAATAAAAAAGCACTCAGGCTAAATAGCATGAGTGCTTAATTCAACTATTCAAAAATTAGAATAAGTTGCTGAAGAATTGTTTAACATGGTCGATTAAGCGTGCAAAGAATCCTGCTTCTTCAACTGGTTTTAATGCAACTAATGGCTTTTCAGCAATTACTTTGCCGTCAAGGCTAGCAACAAGTTTGCCCACAACTTGGCCTTTTTGAAGCGGTGCATTTAAGTTAGGTTGAACAACTAACTGTGTTTTAATGCCGTTAGCTTTGCCTTTAGGCATAGTCACACTAAAGTTTTCTGCCAGACCAATTTGAACTTCATCTTCTTTACCAAACCACACTTTTGCTTTTGCAAGAACTTGATTGGCTGGTTGAATATTTGCAGTTTCAAAGTTTGCAAAGCCCCAAGACAATAATGTACGTGTTTGGTTAGCACGTTCATTAACGCTATCCGTTCCGAAAATAACGGAAATGAGACGCATCGGACCACGTTTGCTTGAAGTTGTTAAGCAGTAACCCGCTTCATCTGTATGACCTGTTTTTAAACCATCTACGCTTGGGTCTGTGTAAAGCAAGGCATTACGGTTACCTTGTTTAATACCGTTAAACGTAAATTCTTTTTCAGAGTAGATTGGGTAATATCTTGAGCTGTCTTTAATAATATGTTGCGCTAAAACAGCCATATCTTTAGCTGTTGAATAATGACCTTCTGCCGGTAAACCAGTTGAGTTAATGAACTGGGTATTTGTCATACCGATACGTTTTGCTTCCTGATTCATCATGTGAGCAAACGTGCCTTCATTTCCGGCAATATGTTCAGCCATTGCTTTTGATGCATCATTACCTGACTGGATAATAATACCGCGAAGCATTTCTAGAACAGTTGCTGTACCATTTAAAGGAACATACATACATGATTCAGAGCTACTTCCTTTACACCATGCAGACTCGTTCATACGAACCTGCTCATTTTCAGTCAGTTCACCTTTTAATAATTTTTGTTCAATGATGTAGCTTGTCATCATTTTTGTCATTGAAGCAGGTGCAAGCTTTTCGTTTTCATTTTTAGAAGCGAGAATTTGTCCTGTCTCATAATCCATTAATACATAAGACTTATTATTTAATTCTGGCGGAGCTGATAAGACAGTTGCTGCATAAGAAAAACTTGGTAAGAGGAGGAGTGCAGCAATAGCGCTTTTTCGAGTCATTCTAGGTAATTCCAATATCTTGTATGAAGCAGAAGAACCTAGCATTTTAGGATAAAGCAAAGCCGACTTCTATGGGGGAAGTCGGCTTTTTCAAACAGTATTGTAACTCAAGAGTTTTTTACTAATTTAGTTTTGCGATTGATAAGCTTTCACGTCTTGACAAACTAATGTGTTTTGCTCGTTACCAGCAGCTTTTGCATCATTACGCGCTTCTTTTAGGACTTTCTTGAAACTTTTGTCTTTAGCACGTTTCTCTAAAGCTGCAACTGGATCGGCTTCATTTGGTAAATAGTCTTTTACTAAACGTTCATAACCTTGAGCAAAATCAGCATCTTTTTTCCCAATAAGGCTTGGGCAAATTTCAGAAAGTACTTGAATTGCAGCTAATTCTTCAGGAGTTATAGTTTGCTGTGGAGTTACTTCAACAACATTTTCATTTTCGGTTTTCTTTTCAGCTGTTTTCTTCTTATCAGCAGCAAAACCAACTGTTGCCATGCTCATAAGTAAAACCAAAGAGAGCGATTGAACTAAGCTTTTCTTCATAAACATCGATAACCCAAAATAAAATTTTTAAATATGTCGATAGCTTAACCAATTTACAGGTTAAAAAAATGGAAAAAATGTATTATTATGTTGGTTTTCTGCTTAATACCAAGCAGAAAACCTCAGTAAATAAACTTCTACCCTAAACGAGTAAAAACCTATTCTTTATAGTTGACGATCTCTTCACAGAGTTCGTGTTGTTCATGATGGTCCATTTGTTTTGAAGCTTGACGTGCTTCATTTAACAGGGTTTTAAACTCTGCATCATTTTGTAGAGCAGAGAGGGTAATTGATTTATTCGAATACCCTTGAAGATACGTTGTGATAATTTTTTGAGTATTTGACTCAAGTTTTTTATTTGTCCCTACGAAAGCTGGACAAATTTCCTGTAAGACTTGCGTTGCCGCAATATCATCTTTAATTAAGCTATCAGCTTCTTGTGTTGAGATATCCTCATCTGCAAAAACCGCTTGCGTACACAATGTGATACTGATCCCCAATACCTGAAAAAAAGGAGCAAAAGTTTTCATTTTTTCACAATTTTATAATGCTATGGAGGCATAAATATATATAATTCAACAAATAATTCAATTGTGAAAACCTTTAGGTTTATTTGTAGAGAAAGATTTTAGTGAATATTTTGATAGCGAATGATGACGGTGTTTTTGCGCCAGGTATACAGGCTTTAGCTGAAGCATTAAAACCGCTTGGACGTGTGGTTGTGGTTGCACCAGAAAGTGAAAGAAGTGGTTTTTCAAGTGCATTAACACTAGATCGACCATTGCGCCCAATTCAAATTGCCGAAGATGTATGGGCTGTGAATGGTACGCCAGCAGATTGCGTTTATTTGTCTATGAATGGTTTGTTTGATTTCGAATTTGACTTGGTCGTAAGTGGAATCAATAGTGGTGCGAACTTAGGTGATGATGTTTTATATTCTGGAACAGTCGGTGCTGCATTTGAAGGGCGTTTAATGAAGCAACCTGCAATTGCCGTTTCTTTAGCTGGTCCTGATGTACGCGCTTATAATGTTAAAGAAGATTATGCTCAGGCTGCACAGTGGGTACATGATTTTATTGCAAGCGGTTTACCAGCATTGCCTCCACGACACATCTTTAATATCAATATTCCTGATGTGCCGAAGTTAAAAGGAGCACAAATTACGTATCAGGGACGTCGTGCTCAATCTAAACCTATTACCAGCCATGTCGACCCAAGAGGACGCCAAGTTTACTGGATTGGATTAGCAGGCGAGGCGGTTACAGATCCGGAGCGTGTTTCAAGCCAGATTCAATCAGATTTCTTTGCGGTAGCAAACGGTTATGTCAGTGTTACACCTATTCAAATGGATGCTACAAATTACGCCGTTTTAGAAGACCTTCAGGGCAGTTTGAGTCAATAATTGAGCTCGAATGTTATAACTTTGTGAATAAAGAAAAAGAGGAACGTGTTTCCTCTTACTTTTTTGGTACTCTTAGCCGAAATGATTTGTAGCATTTAGTGAGGGAGATCAATGCATTTAATTGGGCAACAAAACAGAGTGCATATCCAAAAAGACAAAATAATGAAAATTATGTTGTTGTCTGTGGCTGTAGGTTTTACCGTAGCTATGGCAGGCTGTGCTTCTAAACCACAAATTAATAATAGTTCTCGCTATGCAATGGCTCCTAACTATTACACAGTTCGTTCAGGTGATACTTTAAGTGGTATCGCAATGCGTTATGGTCTGGACTACATCAGTATTGCTGAAATGAATGATATTCCTGCGCCATATCGTATTTATGTCAATCAATCGTTACGTTTGAAGAAAGGTTCTTCACCAAGAACGGTATCTACACAAGTCATGGCACAGCCTGAGCAAATTAAGCGTCAAACGATTGCTTTGCCAACTACACAGCCTGTTACTCCAGTAACACAGCCGTCTACTGTACCGTCAACAAATACGACAGTGGCATCAGTTGCACCAAATTCGAGCTTACGTTGGATAAAACCGACGAATGGGCCAGTGATTCAAGGGTTTAATTTGGCAAATAATGTCAAGGGAATCCGTTATGGTGGAAATCAGGGTGACCCTATTTATGCCGCAGCCGATGGTCAAGTTGTCTATGCAGCTGATGGCTTAAAAGAATACGGAAATCTGGTTTTAATTAAGCATATTGATGGATATATCAGTGCGTATGCCCACAATAGCAAGATGTTTGTGAAAAGCGGTGATAATATAACTGCTGGACAAAAAATTGCCGAAATGGGATCTACTGGCGCATCTCAAGTCATGCTCGAGTTCCAGATTCGTTTGGATGGAAAACCGATTAATCCTGTAAATCTTTTACCAAAATAGCTAATGCAAAAAACTTAGGTTTCCTCGTATAATGTAATTGGTTGCTTTCATTACAACAATAAGCATTTTTTATAAATTTAAAATTAGATTTGAGGAAACCTATGTTAGATCAGCTTCGTGCGATGGGTGTTTTCGCTTGTGTGGTAGAAAAAAGTTCATTTAGTGGTGCGGCACGTGAATTAGGAATTACAACAAGTGCGGTGAGTCAGCAGATACGCTCGCTTGAGCATGAAATGGATGTAACTCTATTACATCGCTCCACTCGTAAACTTAGTTTGACAGAAGCCGGACAGGCTTTTTTTTCAAGCTGTCAAGAGATGTTGGCGGCTGCTGAAAGGGGAAAAATCCGAATTAATGAATTGAGGGATGACTTAATCGGGGATTTGCGTATTGCGACAACTCCTGATTTAGCAGTTCAACACCTCATTCCTGCATTATCTCACTGGATGTCGGCTCATCGCGGTTTATCTGTGCATTTCGAAGTTGGGCATCGTTATATCGATTTAATTGAAGAGCGAATTGATATTGCAGTCCGCATGAGTTCTACTCCTGTAGAAGAGAGCAGCTCGATCATTCCGTTGGCTTTTGTAGATCAGATTTTGATTGCTTCTCCTAGTTATCTCAATCAATCTAGTCCAATTGTGCATCCTAATGATTTAAGAGATCATGAATTGTTGTCGATTAATGTCATGAATGACTCACGCCATTTCAATTTTCAACATGTAAAAACAGGTGAAACGCTCAATATTGAAATGCAAAGCCGTTTGCAGAGCAATAATTTACAAGTTGCAAAAGCGTTATGTCAGCAAGGGCATGGTATTGCACGAATTTTATATTTAGATGCTCAGAAAGAACTAAAAAATGGTTCTTTGATTGAACTCATGCCAGATTGGAAATTACCAACGTTTACATTGTATGCAGAGGTTGCCAAGCATGATCAACAACCAATGAAAATTCAACGTTGTGTTGAAGCACTTAAACAATATTTTAGCCAGTTAGCAGGAGGGCGAGCGATTCAAATCGTTCGTTAATTTTGCAAGTCTAAAATAAAAAAGGGCCTGTATTTTACAGGCCCTTTTTTATTACTTCTGTTTTAAGGTAGCAACCTCTTCTGCATTTTCTTGTGGCAGATCGTCAGCTGTAAGTTCTTCATGCTTCTTAATTTTTTTCTTATTTTTCTTTTTCTTTTTTGGCTCTTCTTCAATTTCAGCACCATCTTCAATGGCTTGCCAATATTCAAGTTGTTCCATTACTGCTGCATAAATTGAATTTTTGCTGTATTTACCCTTCTTATCGAGCGTACCGACCGGACGAGCCATCAAAATTTCAAGTGCTTGATCAATCGTATCAATGGCATGGATATGGAATTGACCGCTGCGAACAGCATCAATAACATCTTGACGTAACATCAAATGCTGCATGTTTTGGCGAGGAATAATGACACCTTGCTTACCTGTCAAACCTTGTAGCTTACATGCATCATAGAATCCTTCAATTTTTGCATTTACGCCGCCAATAGGTTGAACTTGTCCTAATTGGTTCATAGAGCCGGTAATTGCCCATGATTGATCAATTGGTATTTGGCTAATCGCAGAAATCAACGCTGAAAGCTCAGCAACAGTTGCACTATCGCCATCCACTTGACCATAGCTCTGTTCGAATGCAAGCGCAGCGGAGAAGTGTAAAATCTGTTCACGGCCAAAGTGAGCTTTCAAGAAGCTAGACATCAGCAGCACGCCTTTCGCATGAAGTGAGCCACCAAGTTCTACACTACGTTCAATATCAAGAATATCGCCGCCACCTTGATAAACAGATGCTGTTAAACGTGAAGGTAAACCAAACTCAACATCCGCATAATGAATGACGGAGAGGGCATTGATCTGACCTAAACGGTATCCCGACGTTTCGATTAATTGTGTACCACGTGAAAGATCTTGCCAGTAAAGCTCTCTTAAATAGCCTAAGCGATATTGGCGATGTTGTAGAGCGAGGTTAATGTGCTGATCGGTTACCAGCTTCTCATTTGCTTTAAATGCATGATGATGTGCTTCACGAATCAGGTCACCTAAGGTTGAAGCATGTAACGACAGTGAACTTTGGTCTTCAGCCTGACGACTTGAATCAGTAAGTAAAGCTGCTAAAGCACTACGATCAAACGGAAGCAATTTATCCGCTTGTACATAGTCAGCAATGAGCTGCATGTAGGCTTGTTCATTTTCGTCATTACGTTGTAATGTATCAGTAAAATCTGCACGAATTTTAAATACACTACCAAGCTCTGGTTCTACTTCTAAAATTTCATAATAAATTTCAGGTTCTGCCATAAGAACCACTTTAATATCAAGCGGAACCGCGGCAGGTTCTATCGAGATAGAGCCTGTTAACGTCAGCATATGTTCAAGAGAAGATAACTTAAGTTGGCCTGATTTTAAGGCTCGCTTTAAACCTTGCCATGCATAAGGCTGTTCAAGTAATTGCTCGGCCTCAAGCATTAAAAAACCACCATTCGCTTGATGTAGAGCACCTGGACGAATGAGCGTGAAATCTGTAGTAATTGTGCCGTTATGGGTGAGCTGTTCAACATGGCCGAGTAAATTATAGTGCGTTGGGAAGTCTTCAAAAATAACAGGAGCGCCACTATTTGGTTTATTTGAAACAATCACATTGGCTTGATAACGTGCTGGAACACGATTGAACATTGATGGAGTAAAATCATCTTCATCTTGTTCTAAGATCAGTTCAACATTATCAATAATATCTTGGGCATATTGTTTTAAGTAATCTTCGAGTCCTTTCACTTGGCCATATTTATTTAAAATAAGCTCCATTCTTGGCATAACAACTTGCGTTGCAATATCCCGATTTAACACAGACACTTTGTCGCGTGCATCATCTTCTAAATCACCTAAATGTAGACCAAGGCGATCCAGCTTTTTATCCATATAGCGAATATTGGCAGCAATTTCAGCGCGTTGCTTACTATTTAATGCATCAATATCTGTTTGGGTAAGTTCTTGAACCTGATCATCTTTGACTTGTACAGGAACAAAACCGTGTTTCTCATTACGAGAAATGAGTTTTAAATCGAGTTCTTCACCTTCTTTGGTTAGTTCAACAAGCGCTTGTTGTTGTACATCACCTGTTTCCTGACGAATACGTTCAATACGATTGTGATAAGTCTCTGCACTGAAACGGCGTTCAAGTTGCTTTAAAATAATTTGCCAAGTTTGATCATGTGCTTGTTGAAACTTAGTTCCTTGACCTGCTGGAAAGCGTAGAGCAATAGGTTGACGTGCTTGTTTGAAATTATAGACATACACCCAGTCATCAGGCGTTGGCATTGTTTTGGCGTGCTGCTGTAACAAACGTTTAATCATAGTACGTTTGCCTAAACCAGCAGTTCCTACTGCAAAAATGTTATAGCCAGAGTAGGGTAAAGAAATTCCCGCCTCTACAGATGCTTTGGCACGATCTTGACCTAAAAAATTATTAAGAGGTTTGATGCGTTTAGTTGAAGCTGGAATTTTTTCAAAATCGGGGATATGTGTAAGTTGTTCAGGTTTTAAAACGGTTTTATCTAAGGTCATTTTTATATCAGGTTGCTCAAAAGCTGAAGGAAATGCATTTACTGTGACGTTTGTGTTGGTTGTTTTAGCGAGTGATAAAGTTGAAATAGTCACTTGATCAAGTTTTTGTGTCACTGTTGATATCCAGCAAAAGAAAACGAAGGTTGAAGCCTAAAGGTATACAGGTTTAGCATAAAATATCAAGCAAACTTGCGGTTTTTATCGCCAAAACAAAAATGTTTGCATAAAGAATCTTGAAAGCAATTGTAAGAAGGGTTTGAATAGGCACATTTATAATTTATGGAAAATAAAAAACGAATGACCACACAAGCTTCGGGTTGGGTCTCGGCTTTTAAAGCATTTTTAGATCGCCGTGCATTAATTATGCTGTTTCTGGGTTTTTCTGCCGGAATTCCAATTTTATTAATTTTCTCTAGTCTCTCTTTATGGCTTGGAGAGGCGGGCATTGATAAAAGTGCAGTCACTTTTTTTAGTTGGGCGGCTTTAGGTTACTCTTTTAAGTTCGTTTGGGCTCCTCTTATTGATGAGTTACCTGTACCAGTCTTAACTAAAATGTTAGGACGAAGACGAGCTTGGTTGTTAATTGCACAGTGTTTGATCGTTCTTGCTATTTGTATTATGGCTTTCTCTGACCCGGCTTTGGGTCAGAGTTATCTGGTTCAAATGGCAGTGGGTGCAGTATTGCTTGGTTTTTCAGCAGCAACACAAGATATTGTAATTGATGCCTATCGTATTGAATTAGCAGAAACAGAAATGCAAACAGTGTTGGCCTCTACCTACAATGCTGGTTATCGAATCGGCATGATTGTGGCTGGAGCAGGGGCATTATTTCTAGCTGCACATTTAGGGACTGCAAAAGGTAATTACATTTACGAAGCTTGGAAAATGACTTACTTAACCATGGCAGCGGTTATGTTAGTCGGTATTGTAACGACTTTGCTCGTTCGTGAACCTCAGGTAAATCGCGTCTATAAAAACTATAAGAGTAGTGATTATTACCGCTTAGTTTTTGTATTTTTTATTGCTGTTATTTCATTTGTAGTCACCTATATTTATTCTGGGCAGATTACAGATGCAATCTCACAAGCTGGAAATATAAAAGACAACGCAGCATTATTTGGTTTAGAAGCTTTAAGATTTTTAACGGCTACCGCTTGTGCCATTTTTGTGGGTTATTTACTGGTTAAATTTGGTGTAGTTAATCAGCAAATGGCGAAAGAAACATGGATTGCACCCATTTTAGATTTCTTTAAACGTTATGGTGTCAAACTTGCATTAGTTTTATTACTTCTCATTGGTTTTTTCCGTATTTCAGACATCATTGCTGGTGTCATTTCCAATGTGTTTTATCAGGATCTGAACTTTAGCAAAGAAGAAATTGCCGAAGCAGTCAAAATCTATGGTGTGTTATTCAGTTTAGTCGGTGGATTCTTAGGGGGACTTTTAGCACAGCGCATAAACATTATGAAGCTGATGTTTGTGGGTGCGGTGTTAGCAAGTTCTACAAATTTAATTTTTATTGGGCTCGTAAAATCTGGTCAGCCATTAGATATGGTTGATGTAAAAGTTGGTGGTCAAAGCTATCAAGTTAAACCAGATGAAGTAGGCTTATGGAAATTAGAAGTTCCAAGTTCTGCTTTTAGCGGAACAAAACAAATTGAAGTGAAAGCTGCTTATGCTGCACAAAATACTGTGCCGCCTGTAGTGCGTACTCAGCCGTTACTAACCACCGAATTGGCAAAATCACCTCTACAAATTTTACCAGTTATGGGAAATGATCAGGTTTCATTAAAAGATGGAGAGGGAAGTGTTGTTGTTCGAGGCCAATACTTTGGGCAAGCTTTAACTCCTGCACAAAAAATCATAATTAGTCTTGATGGACAAAATTTTGATGCAAAAATGACTGACCAAAAAGGTGTTTTTAGTACGACCATCGATGCTAAAAAATTAGTAGCATCAACCAGTAAAGAGCTTAAGGTCGCTGTAGTAGAGGGCGAACAGAAAATACTTTCTGCATCTCATCCATATGCAGTGAGTGCGAATCTAAAAGCGACAAGTGAATTAGATGTGAATATTGAGCCGCTCCCTTACATCGATCCTCTTTCTGGCCAAACAGTTGAAGTCAGCGGTAAGGTAATTAAACCATATAGTTCTTTATGGCTCTATTTTGCCATTATTGTCGACAACTTAGCTTCTGGCTTGGCTGGTGCAGCATTTATTGCATTCCTTTCAAGTTTAACGAGTGTGTCATTTACAGCTGTTCAATATGCGATCTTTAGTTCACTCATGACGCTCACACCAAAACTTTTGGGTGGATATTCAGGTACCATAGTGAGTAATATTGGCTATCCAAAGTTCTTTTTGATGACCACTCTTATTGGTATTCCAATCTTGATTTTAGTGGTTTGGGTTGGAAAGCTTTTAAAAGATCATCAAACTCATGAATCAGAAAAGGCAGGTGAATAAACATGCGAATGCTTCATACAATGTTGCGAGTAGGCAATTTAGAACAATCTTTAAAGTTCTATACCGAAGTATTAGGAATGAAGTTACTTCGTAAGCGTGATTATGAAGAAGGGCGCTTTACACTGGCATTTGTTGGTTATGGTGATGAAGAAACCAATACTGTGCTTGAGCTTACCCATAACTGGGATACATCAAGTTATGAGTTAGGTAATGCCTATGGTCATATTGCGATTGGTGTTGACGATGCCTATAAAGCGTGTGAAGAAATTAAAGCACGTGGCGGCAAAGTTGTGCGTGAAGCGGGCCCAATGAAAGGCGGTGTTACCGTTATCGCATTTGTTGAAGATCCAGATGGTTATAAAATCGAGTTGATTCAACAAGATGCTAATGCGACAAATAACTAAAAATTGACTATGACGCTTTAAGATTTAGGTCTTAAAAGTCTAGCTTTATTTTTTTAGCCCAGTATGATGAACGCTTGACCAGATGGTCAATTTATCAACTGGGTTTTTTATTATCTAAAATAATCATAGGATGTGGCTATGTTGAAGTTATTGGCACTTGATCGATTTACAATTTTGTTAGTTGGAATGGTACTGCTAGCAACATTTTTTCCAGTCAGTGGTCAAGCAGCGCAATATTTCAATACACTGACTACTGTCGCGATTGCAATTTTATTCTTTTTGCATGGTGCAAAGCTGTCTCGTGAGGCTGTAATTGAAGGCGTTTTGCATTGGAAAATGCATTTACTTGTCTTCGCATTTACTTTTTTTATTTTCCCCCTGCTGGGTCTGTTAGCTAAACCGATTCTGTTACCTCTACTCGGCCAGCAGCTGTACTGGGGTTTTCTGTTTATGTGCTTTTTACCCTCTACAGTTCAATCTTCTATTGCATTTACATCAGTTGCAAAAGGGAATGTGGCTGGAGCGGTTTGTAGCGCATCTTTTTCCAATTTGATTGGTATGTTTATTACACCAGTGTTGGTGAGCTTTTTTATTTTAGGCCAAAGCCAACATGGGTTCGATCCGACTGCTTCAATTATACAAATTACATTGTTGCTGTTAGTGCCATTTATTTTAGGGCAAATATTACGTCCTTATATTTTTCCTTATATGGCAAAAGTTCCAAGTATTGTTAAAGCATTCGATCAAGGCTCGATTTTGATGGTGGTGTATGGCGCGTTCAGTGGGGCAGTGGTTGCAGGTCTTTGGCATCAGGTAAACTGGAAAACCTTGCTTATTTTAGTGGTTGCTTGTTCAGTTCTTTTAACGGTCATTATGTTATTAGCACTGTATCTACCTCGTGCTTTTGGATTTAACCGAGCAGATCAAGTCACGGTTTTCTTTTGTAGTTCAAAAAAGACGTTGGCAAGTGGTGTGCCGATGGCGCAAATCTTATTTATTGGTCAGCCTTTAGGCATGATTGTGTTGCCTATTATGATCTTTCACCAAATCCAATTAATGGTTTGTGGGGTAATTGCAAATTACTGGGCTAAATCTAAAGATTAATTCGCAAATAAAAAATATTTGGCGTATAATCTTGTCCACTTGTTGTGCTTAGCTCTAACCCTAGAGGTTTCGGTGGGCCAAAAGAATGGTCTGTTGTGGTGTTGATCTGCTCATTTTGAGCTTTCCTCGATTTATATTGAGAGTGATCAATTGCGATGACAGCTTAAGCCTTTCTACAATTAGGAGTAATCGACGATGCGCGCCGATATTCACCCAAAATATGAAAAATTAGTTGCAACTTGTTCTTGCGGTAACGTAATCGAAACTCGTTCTGCTTTAGGTAAAGAAACTATCTACCTTGACGTATGTTCAGCTTGCCACCCTTTCTACACTGGTAAGCAAAAGAATGTAGACACTGGTGGTCGTATCGACAAATTCAAACAACGTTTCTCTGGTATGTCTCGCTCTATCAAGCGTTAATACTGAAAAACGAAACAAAAAACGGGCTTTATGCCCGTTTTTTGTTTATGAACGACAAGACCATTATTGGTCTTGTACGTCTGTTAATCGATCAAGTCCTTTCTGGAAATAACGACCTTGTAAGAAACGTGCTTCCACATTCCAAGCGTTAGCAAATAAGTTCATATCATTAAGATCGGCAAGTAAAATCCCAACAGGTTTTACAGTCAAATAATTTAGAATCTTTTCTTGTAATTGCGCTAAACCAGCATCTGAGTTTAATAGCTCTGTCTTCTTCGATTGCAATTTTAAATATTGAACATCAAGTTGTTGCAATATCGATTCACTATACATAGAAGATGTGAAATCCCGAATTGAAATTTCTGCTCCGTGTTGGCGTAGGCGGGCTATAAGTTGCTGTGCAATTGCAAGATGTGGCTGAATCGCTTGCTCTGAAAATTGTAAAATCAACGGGCTTTCTTGCTTACTACCAATAATGGTGAGTAATTTCGAAATGAGTTCAGGGGCTGATTTATCTTTGAGTAAGATATCAATATTCAAGTTAATAATCAGCTTGGCTTTCGGGTACTGCGTAATGAAATTATGTAGCTGCTTGCAAGCCTCGACCAAAATCCAACGGTCTAATTGAATCGAAAGTTCACTATCATCTCGCAAAGCGGCTAAATCATTTAAATCATGCCACTGTTCATCTGCAATAAAACCACTCGTCACTTCGTAGTTATGGGTTTCTTGATCATGCTTATCATAAATCTGCTGATATTTTAAATGAATTTCACCCCGTGCTAGCTGTTGCTTTAACTGCTGCAATAACGGTGAGGGCATTGGAGCATCAACATCATGAAGGCTTAAATCAAGTGACAGAGACGAGCTGATAGGTTCAGAAGGGATAAGATCGATTGTTGGCGTTATCTCAATTTCTGGCTTGGCTTTAGGTAAGGCTTGCTGATTTGTGTGATCAAGAAGCTTTGCAAAGCTAGCTTCATTTAATGGTTCTGTAATTTGCGCATAACTCAGTTTGAATTGTACTGAGTAATTAAGTTCATTAACTGTTAATAAATGCTCTTTTTGCAAACTTTGCAGACTAGCCAATTGGGAGTTAAGGACTGTACTGTTTTCGGCTTGCAAAACGCCAAGATAGGCTCCAAGTTCAAGATTGAAAATCGGCATTTGAGCCTGTTCTTTCAGAAAACTTTGCAGCTGATTAAAATATTGCCCTGGTGTTTGCCAGTCTAGTTGAAACACTCGTTCTGGGCACTGATTTAGTCTGAATAAAACCAATGCATTTGCTTGAGCAGGGTGTGTTGATAGTTGTCGATTAATTTGTTGCCAAGGCGCAGTGGACCCGTAACTTTTTTCAGAAAATGCTGTATTTGCAGGTGTTTGTAAATCCAGTTGATAGTCAATGGTTAACTGTACGGCGTCTTCTTCTTGACTCGGAATAAATTCAAGTTTTAAAGCATTATTACCTGAAATTGCTGCATGTTGACTCTGGATTTCAAAACGGGCCTGATCAAATTGACCTAATGAAATCTTCTTAAATCTTTGTTTAAAAATATTTAAATCATTGGGTTGTAAAACATCTAAGATGGGCAGGCCGATAATCTCTTCTTCTTGCTTAAAGCCAAAAAGGTTGAGGTATTCTGTATTTGCCTTAACGTGCATGCCTTCTTGAAAGAGGGCAACTGCTTTATGACTGTTATTAACCAATGTTTGTGTATGAGAATGAATAGTTTCCAATTCATTGGTCAGGCGTTGTTCAGTTTGCAATAAGTGGCTATACGACAAGGTCCGAATAAGCGTGATATAAAAATAATCTAATGGCTCTAATGGAACTACGTCATAAATACCTTTATGAATATAGGCTTGATATTGCTGAGGTTGATAATCTTCAGGTTGCAATAATAAAACAGGTAAATGTGGCTGCTCAGATGCTTGAATAAGGGAGAGTGTTTGTTCAATTTTTAGGTCATAAGCACGACCAAAAATAATAGCATCCCAAGGCGTATTTAACTGTTTTTCGAAACTTTTTAGATCATCAAGTAATAAAGCATGAACTTGATAATTATTCCCCAATAATAAATTTAAAATCTGGTTATAACGTAGCTGGTTGTCATCAATAATGAGTAAACGTGTTTCAGTACGTTTTAACTTTTTAGATAATAAAGAGTTTCTCACTTTAGTGCTTCCCATAAATCTTGACTGCTAGAGTTGCTATTCTTTTTCATCATGAACTGATCAAGCAGATTTTGTTGCTGCTCATTCAGAAGTTCGAAATGAAATTGAATAAAACTTTGAGTAATGAGTTGTGCTTTGAGTAGATACACTTTGATTTCTTCTGTCCCCAATCGTAAATGAATTGTTTGTTGCTCTCTAAAAATTTGTGACCCCGGTAAAATCAACGTATTTTGTATTTCTTCTAGATTTTGTGTTTGTAGTAATAGTGCAGGATGATAATTGCGTGTATGACGCTCAGCTTGAATATGCACTGCACAAGGGAACATCGCCTGTGACAAAATCTCTAGACCTAACTCTAGGGATTTTTCTGTCGACTGTTTAATCCAGCGGATTACGCCACCGCGCCATTGTCCATGCAAAGTTTCTTTAACTAAAATATATTCACCGGTTCTTAGATTTTTCGGTGCTTCCCCAGACCATTTAATACGATATCCATTGACACTAATATCGAGAACAGTGGTTTGATAAATGGTTTTGCTTTCACGACTTAAGCGTTGATAGGATGTGGTTTGTTGTTCTTTTTTCTCTAAATTTGATAAAACTTTAGACTCACTTTGTAAGTTGTAATTATTGTTAAGCTGTAGCGTTTCTTCAAAGTTTTTTGCTTTGGCAAGATAGAAATGAGCTGTACTTAAACCGAAACAAATTTGTAGTTCTGCATTGTATTCATAACGTTCGTGACGACGTTGAGCAGTTGTACCCAAAATCGTTTGAACATGAAACTTTAAAGCCGGGCTTAAATAAAACTTTTCATTTTTAGAAATATATTGCGCATTTTTATGCATGGTTGCAGTGACATGCTCAAGTAAAGCTTGTGTGCCTATGAAAATGCTTGGACTAAAATTAGAGCTGCGTTTGGTGTTATAGACTGGTGGATGGTCTTTACTAGGGTCAACCACATATTTCGTTAAGGCTGTATCTTTCGGCAAAATTTGAATCATTCTTGCCCAGTCAAAACTACATTGAAATAAGGCTTGAATTTCTGATTGGCGAATCTGGTTCGTATTTAAAATATCGAGCAAAATTAGCTGAGCATAAGCTTGGGTAATATTTGCTAGAGGGTGGTGGATACCCTGAATATGATTAATATTGATGAGATGATATTTATGTTGAACAGCGGTTTCGTAGAGCTGATGTGCAACCAGCCACTGTCCTTTAAGAGGCTCACTATAGAGCATATGCTGCTGATATAAGAGACTCGTTAATTGTTGCAGTGCATGAAAAGTTGATAAGGTACGTGCCGTTTGCAAATTCTTTTTTTGCTTATAGGCAAATAGAGAAAACTTTTGATGCTGTAATTGCCCATGGCTATTTTGTGCAATATTTAAATAAATACTGGCGAAATAGCAACGCATCAACATCGCTAACTCAATAATATGTTCGTTACGGTCTGTACTAATCACACCTTGGTTAAAAAAGTTTTTTTCTAGACTCGCAAGAACGTTATTAATGGTGGGATGAAGCGTTTGTATAAGATCAAAACGTAAGGTTTCACTACATTTTAATTCATTGAGCTCTAAAATGGCGGTGAATAATGCTTTTGACGTATCGCCGAGTTGCATAATAGAAAGGGTAGTGACCCATTCATTAAGATCTTTAATATTGGCTTCACAAAAGCTTAACCGCTCACGAGTGAGTTCGGTTTGATTGTGAAAAATGTCCGATAGTGCATTATTCATCATCACTTATTATATAACTCAAAATGTTGTTGCCCCAAAAAGCGGTGTTTTATTCTTTTCGCCCGCAATTTCCCTGACGAGTTTAGGAACCAAATACCCCGGTAGGTTCGCTAACACATCACGATATATATCATCTATCTCAGATGGTATTAAATCAAAATGTTGTGCACCTTTTACTTTATCTAAAACATGTAAGTAATAAGGCATAACGCGAGCTTCAAATAAACGATAACTTAAATCAATTAATGTCTGTGCAGAATCATTAACGCCTTTAAGCAATACTGCCTGATTAAGTACAGTAATGTGCTCGGCAGATAACTGCAACAATTTTGAACAGGTAAAGTCATCGAGTTCAGAAGCGTGGTTTGAGTGTACCACCAGAACTATACGCAGCCTACTGTTTTTTAATAAAGAAATCAGCTCTTCGTCGATCCGGTTTGGAATCACAATTGGAACTCGTGAATGAATTCTCAGAATCTTAATTTGTTTGAGAGATGATAAACGTTCTAGCCAAAGTGCGAATTTACGGTTAGAAAGCGTAAGGGGGTCTCCACCACTTAAAATGATTTCATTAATGTGCGGATTCGCTTCAATGTAATTTTTAATATTTAACCAATCATCATTTTTCGGTAAATTTTCTTGATAGGGGAAATGACGACGGAAACAATAACGGCAATGTACGGCACAAGCACCCGTCAAAGTCAGTAAAAAACGTGATTTATATTTATGTAATACACCAGGTAATTGATTTGCTGCTTCTTCACCCAAAGGGTCTGTTACAAATTCAGGATGTTCTTCAAGTTCTAAATGATGAGGTAAAACCTGTAGCAAAAGCGGGTCAAAAGGGTTTTTAGCGTTCATTTTTCCGACGAACGCGCGAGGAACACGCAATTTAAACTGTTCAGAAGCCAGAATCGCACCTGATAATAGCTGATCAGAGGATAACTCGAGTAGGCTTAGCAACTCCGACGGATCAGTAATAAGGTCACTCAGTTGTGATTGCCAGTTTTGCTCTTGGTATAAATAGTTTATCATTTGACACGATTAAGATAATGCAACAACGCATTATATCGCATAGTTGACTTGTTAAGTTTGGAGTGTGCCTTTCATGGCCTATTATTCTACAAATGATTTTAAAGCAGGCCTTAAGGTTATGCTTGATGGTAACCCATGTTCAATCATGGAAAACGAATATGTAAAACCAGGTAAAGGTCAAGCGTTCAACCGTGTAAAATTACGTAACCTTAAAACTGGTAAAGTATTAGAAAAAACTTTCAAATCAGGTGACTCTTTAGAAGCTGCTGATATTGTTGAAGTTGAAATGGAATACCTATACAACGATGGTGAAATGTGGAATTTCATGGATCCTGTATCTTTTGAGCAAATCGCTGCAGACAAAACTGCAATGGGCGATGCTGCAAAATGGTTAAAAGACGATTCAAATGAAAAATGTACAATTATGTTGTTCAACGGCGTACCTTTAACTGTAAACCCGCCGAACTTCGTTGTATTAAAAATTGTTGAAACTGATCCAGGCGTACGCGGTGATACATCTGGCGGCGGCGGTAAACCAGCTAAGCTTGAAACAGGTGCGGTTGTTCGTGTTCCGTTATTTGTTCAGCAAGAAGAAAGCGTTCGTGTAGATACTCGTACTGGCGATTATTTAGAGCGTGCATAATAGTTAAAAAATACACTATTATCGAAGGGATGATGTAAATCATCCCTTTTTTTATGCGAAAGTATAAGAGGAAAAAAATTAAAGGAGGAGTACAGTCACAAGGATTTGATAGAACAGTACATAACAATATAAAAATGCTGTAGTTATTTATTGAGAGGTTAAGAATGGACACAATGCAAGCGAAATCTACGCTTCCCTCCAAGCTGGTCTGGAGCCTAGTGGCAATTATAGGTGCAATTTCTTTTGGGATGCTGGCACTCAGTCGTGGTGAACATGTTAATGCGGTTTGGCTTGTACTGGCTGCAGCATGTGTATATAGCATCGCATATCGATTTTATAGTCTATTTATTGCAACTAAAGTATTTGAATTAAACCCAAGACGTTTAACCCCAGCCCACCGTTTAGCCGATGGGCTGGATTATGTTCCCACCAATAAATATGTACTTTTTGGTCACCACTTCGCTGCGATTGCAGGAGCGGGGCCATTAGTCGGGCCAATTTTGGCTGCACAAATGGGTTTTTTACCAGGGACAATCTGGCTACTGGTCGGTGTGGTTGTCGCAGGTGCAGTCCAAGACTTTTTAGTTTTATTTATTTCAACGCGTCGAGACGGTCGTTCGCTTGGTGAAATGGCAAAACAGGAACTGGGTTCTTTTGCTGGTATCGTTGTAATGCTTGGTGCGCTTGGGGTAATGATTATTATCCTTGCAGTATTGGCTTTAGTTGTGGTTAAAGCACTTGCCCATAGTCCATGGGGTGTTTTTACGATTGCAGCGACGATTCCAATTGCATTATTTATGGGCGTTTACATGCGTTTTATTCGCCCGGGACGTATTGCTGAAGTTTCGATTATTGGCTTCGTCTTAATGATGCTTGCAATTGTTTACGGTGGACATGTTGCAGCCGATCCTTACTGGGGTGAATTTTTCACCTTAACAGGAACACAGCTGACATGGTGCTTAATCATTTATGGTTTTGTCGCATCAGTCTTACCTGTCTGGTTATTATTAGCACCGCGTGATTATCTATCAACATTCCTTAAAATTGGTGTCATTCTTGGTTTAGCAGTCGGCATTATCATTGCATTACCTGAACTGAAAATGCCAGCAGTGACTCATTTTATTGACGGTACTGGCCCTGTTTTCTCGGGTAGCTTATTCCCATTCCTATTTATTACCATTGCCTGTGGTGCGATTTCTGGTTTCCATGCGCTTGTATCAAGTGGTACAACACCAAAACTCGTCGATAACGAAGCAGATATTCGTGTGATTGGTTATGGCGGTATGCTCATGGAATCATTCGTCGGTATCATGGCGATGATTTGTGCAACTGTCTTAGACCCAGGCGTGTACTTTGCAATTAATGCTCCTGCGGCTGTACTGGGTACAACTGTAGAAACTGCGGCAGAAGCTGTGCGTAATTTAGGCTTTGTCGTTACTCCTGAAATGTTAACGGTGTTGGCACAGGAAGTCGGAGAATCTTCGATTTTATCTCGTACGGGTGGTGCGCCTACCTTCGCGATTGGTATGGCACATATCATTTCGGAAATTTTCAATAGCCGTTCAATGATGGCGTTCTGGTACCACTTTGCGATTTTATTTGAAGCGTTATTCATTTTAACTGCTGTAGATGCGGGTACACGTGCTTGTCGTTTCATGGTGCAAGACACGGTTGGTATTGTTATTCCTGCGGTTAAAGCATCAGGTTCATTCTTTGGTAACTTGGTCGGTACGGCTGTTGCAGTCGGTGGATGGGGCTTCTTCGTCTATCAAGGTGTGATTGATCCACTCGGTGGTGTGAACTCCTTATGGCCTTTATTTGGTGTTGGTAACCAAATGTTGGCTTCAATGGCCCTCATTTTGGGTACAGTCATTTTGTTTAAAATGAAAAAAGAAAAATATGTTTGGGTGACGATCATCCCAACAATTTTCTTATTCATCACCTGTATGACTGCGGGCTGGCAAAAGATTTTCCATGAAAATCCTAAGATTGGTTTTTTAGCGCAAGCACATAAGGTCTCTGATGCGATTGCTCGTGGTGAAATTATTAAACCAGCTAAAAGTATTGCTGAAATGCAAAACATTGTAATGTCGAATCAGATTAATGCTGTGCTTTGTGGTTTCTTTATGATCGTTGCGATTGTGATGGTAATTGCTTCAATTGGTATTATACGCCGTGCTTTAGCAAGCCCTAAACCAACAGTAAATGAAGCACCTGCTGTATATGCCGATCCGGAAGTGGTCACCCCACGAGGAGAGTAATGATGAATTTTAAATTTGCAAAAAATGGAACTGTCATTATTGCGAAAATCATCAAAATGACGGTGCTCTCGCAAAAAGAGCTGTTACTTTCTCCAAAGAACTGGTCGCGTATTGCAACCTTGTGGCAGCGTTTGCAGCAAAGCTTTCGACTGATGGTTGGGGTTCCAGACTATCAGACTTATGTGGAGCACATGAAAGCCCATCATCCTGATTTAACACCAATGGATGCAAAGACTTTCTATCGTCATTGTGTCGATGCGCGTTATCCATCGGCAGGCGGTACTTTAAAGAAATGCCCATGTTAAGTTGAGCTTGATATTCAGCTAAACAAAACGGTATGTGGTTAAACCATGTACCGTTTTTCTTTTTTTGGAAATGAAAAAAGGTTGCTTAAAGTCTGCTCATTTGTATTTTTTTCAATTGAAAATCACTTGTTTTGCTTCTGAAAAATGAATATGATGCTTTCCATTCTAGGTGTATAGCTCAGTTGGTTAGAGCGCTACGTTGACATCGTAGAGGTCTCCAGTTCGAGTCTGGATATACCTACCAAGATTTAAAGTCATATAAACTCGAATAGCTTTACATGACTTAAAAAGCCCTGAACTATAATGGTTTAGGGCTTTTTTTTTATTACTGAATATAAATTTATATAGCCCTTGCATGATTTTAGGGGCCATAAATTCATATGGCTTCAGTCACTTTCTTTCTATAGGAACTTGGAGAGGAACCAGTCCAACGTTTGAATGCACGAGTGAAATTACTTAGATCAGTAAAACCGAGTAAAAATGTAATTTCTGTGACGGATAGAGTGGGTTGCCTTAGATAAGAACAAGCAAGTTCCTGGCGGATGTCATTCAACAGATCATGAAAAGTTGTATCTCGTTGAGTAAGACGGGATTGCAAGGTTGCAGGACTCAGATGTAATGCATTAGCCACTAAGTTTTTGGAGCATTCACCTGAAGGGAGTAGTTCGATAATCTTTGCTCTCACGCCTGCTACTACATCTTGATGATCTAGTTTTGCTAAATAGCTAGCGGCAAGATTGTCATTAAATTGTGCTAGCTCTGGACAAGAGCCCGGTAAAGGTTCATTCATATCAGCTAGAGGTAAAACTAAACACGCATCTACCTGATCAAACATTACTGGAGAACCAAAGAAATTCAGATAGGGTCCATCACCCTGATCTGGTTTTTTGTGTACCAAATCAAGCCTTAATGGTTTGAAATCAGATCGATATAGTAGTCGGATTGTACGTATTAAAAATGCGAACCAGACATCTTGTGATTCGGCACAAACTGGTGCGAGTAAACGTGTAACTAAAAGCAATTCATTATTATTCTGCTTGATTTCTATGCTAGCAGCTTGTGATACAAGTCTGAAATATCTTTGTAAACGTAAACAGAAATCCATCAATGTTGAGCTGGCCAATAGACCATAGCCAAGAGCATGTAAATTAGAAGCATGGATGAATTTAGCTACAGTTAGACCAATGTAAGGGTCGCCAGTCACCTCTACACTAGCTTTAAATAGTCGGGTCACATTATTAAGTGTTAATCGTTGCAATGGATCATTCGCGATTTGCTGATTCACACCTGCAATTTGAAAGACACGATTGCTATCAACGCCCATATATTCTAATGCTTTAGCTAATGCTAAACCGTAACCAGCAATTGATGTTACTGGCTCGATGGAGTCTGAACTATTTCGAGTAAGTTCAGTTGGTATAGCAGACTGGGTATCCATATCCATAATAGGTGCTATTGTTATTGTCTTTTTCATTCTATACGTCGATTTAATTGCTAAGCAACATTTAATGAGTCAAACCGCATCAACGACCTCGTCTATAGCTATATAAATAAATCATCTTTCATTATTAAACAGACCAGCGATTTCATCAAACAGACAAGCATCACTTCAATTGGTTATCTACTATCGTTTAAAAGAGCCCAATCTTGGTTAGGTTTTATACCTGTCGTCAATAATGACGAGCTTTTCAAGCTTTGTAAGGAGACAGCATGAGCGATGAACTTTTGGTTGAGATCACAGGTACTGTGGCTACATTGACCCTCAATCGTCCAAAGGCAATGAATGCCCTTAATCTTGCCGTACTCGGTAAGCTCGAACAAATATTGCCTGAACTAGCAACTAATCAAGATGTACGAGTAGTCGTGCTCACAGGTACTGGTCCAGCATTTTGTGCTGGTGCTGACCTCAAAGAGGTATTGGGAGGACAACAACTTTCTCCTGGTGAGCAGGACTTTCTTGGTCGTGCAGCTGTTGTATTCAATTTGCTACGTGAATTTCCAAAGCCGGTTATTGCTGCACTCAATGGTGTAACGATGGCTGGCGGATTAGAGATAGCTATGTGTGCAGATATAGTTTTGGCAGCAGAGAGTGCCAAGATTGGTGATGCACATTCTAACTTTGGTGTTTATCCAGGCGCAGGCGGTGCAGCAATACTTCCACGTTTAGTCCCACTCAATGTTGCCATGTATTTACTTTACACAGGTAAAACACTTTCTGCTGCTCAGATGTATCAATACGGCTTTGTTAATGAAGTACATCCTGATGATCAATTAACCGATGCAGTTAATAAATTAGCGCAGCAGTTGTCAACCAAAAGCCCGATCGTACTGCAACGAATGAAACAGGTAGCAAGACATACAGCTGATAAAACTCGTGAGGATGCCTTGTTACATGAGCAAGTAATGCTAAGAGAGCACTTACGTTCTTACGATATTCAAGAAGGGTTACGTGCTTTTAGTGAGAAGCGTGCACCAGTATTCAAAGGCTATTAAGGATAAAAGCGATGAGCAATATTTATGTAGTTGGTGTTGGTATGACCCAATTTGGTCGCCTGCTCGATAAAAGTATTTATGACTTAGTGGATGAAGCTGTGGGGTTGGCGATTAAGGATGCAGGTTGTACTACAGGCGATATAGGAACTGCTTTTTATGCAGGTGCTACCAATGGAGCATTACAGGGACAAACATGTATCCCTGGACCAATTGCAATGCGCCGTAAAGGGATTACAGGTATTCCTGTATATAGCGTTGAGAATGCATGTGCATCTGGTTCTTCAGCATTTAATTTAGCTGTTCAGGCGCTTAAAGCTGGTAGCTGCAATGTAGCTTTAGCAGTTGGTGCAGAGAAGATGAACGTAGCGGATAAATCTAAGATGTTCGCAATTTTCGACGGCGGTTGGGATGTAAGTACTGTTGAGCAAAATAAAGAGATTCTATTCGCACTCGGTGAGGGGATTACGCCGCCGCCAGGTTCAATTTCCGAGCGTCCCTACAGTGTCTTTATGGATGTTTACGCAGCCTTTTGCCGAAATCACATGAAGAGATATGGCACAACTCAGCGTCAGATTGCAGCAGTTGCAGCTAAGAATCACCAAAATTCTGTATATAACCCATTATCTCAATATCGTGATCCTTTCACTATTGAGCAAGTATTAGCTTCGCCACCAATTACCTATCCACTGACTATGATGATGTGTTCCCCGATCAGTGATGGCGCCGCTGCTGTAGTGCTGTGTAATGAAGACGGCCTTAAGTCTTTAAAACACGCTGCTAATCGTGCAGTGAAAGTATTAGCTAGCGTCGTGCAGGTAGGTGTTGAACGGACAATAGATGAGCCTGAAAAAATAATTTCTCATTTAGCTGCGAAGAAAGCTTACGAATTAGCTGGGGTATCTCCTTCAGATGTGGATGTAGCGGAAGTACACGATGCTACAGCAATGGGGGAAATCCTAAATGCTGAATCATTGATGTTGGTACCGTTCGGTGAAGGTGGCCCTGCGGCAGAGCGCGGTGATTTCACGGTAGGTGGGCGTATTCCAATCAATCCATCGGGTGGCTTGGAATCTAAGGGACATCCTATTGGAGCAACTGGCTTAGGACAAATTCATGAGTTAGTTACCCAGTTACGTGGTGAAGCAGGACATCGACAAGTGGATCAAGCTCGCATAGCTATTCATGAAAATGGTGGTGGCTTATACGGTATTGAAGAGGCAGTTGTGGCTGTCAATATCTTGGCGAAATAATAAGGAGAAATTCAATGAGTCATGTATTCAAAACTCAAGAGCAAAAATTAGCAGTAGATGGGTTACGTCGTTTTCTAGATGCAGAAATTGAACCTGTAGTGAAGGAATATCGAGATCAGTTTATTCCAAAGGAAAAGATGCAAGAGATCATGCGCCAGTTGGTTCAGTATGGTCTGGTTGGTGGTGTGATTAGTGAGAAAAATGGTGGTTTAGGTGGTAATGGAGATGACTGGCTGACTGGCATGATGTTATTTGAAGAGTTGGCATACACTTCAATTGACTTATCTACTGTGACATTGATCAATACATTCGGTGCTGTTTTGTTGGAATCAGTCGCGCCAGCACATTTACGCGATCGTTACTTGCCTGGCCTACTTAGTGGAGAAACCTTCATCAGTATGGGGATCTCTGAACCAGATGTTGGCTCCAATGTCATGGAGATTAAAACACGTGCCCGTCGTGACGGCGATGATTACATCATTAATGGTGAGAAGACATGGATTAGCAATGGCATGTATTCAGACTTTCTGATTTGTACTTGCCGTACAAGTGATGATCCGAAGAAAGGACTAACACATTTCTTGTTAGACCGAAAAGAACATCCTTATGAAGTGCGTAATATTCACAAAATCGCCATGAACAGTCAGTCGACTTCACAGATTTTCTTGTCAGATGTACGTGTTCCTGCCAGCAATATTATTGGTGGTGAAGGAGATGGCTTGAAAAATACGCTACGTTTATTTGAACGCTCTCGTGTCTATGTAGCAGGTCAGGGATTAGGTATTGCACGACGTTCGCTAGAAGAGTCTGTACGTTATGCGCAGGAACGTCGTCAGCACGGCAAAGTGATTGCTGGACATCAATTAATTGCAAGCATGCTTGCTGATATGGCAACAAAAGTTGATGCCTCTCGTCTCTTGATTCACCGTGCCGCACAAATGATTGATGCTGGTGTTCCTGCTGAAATGGAAGCTGCTATGGCGAAATATTACGCTGCTGAAGCTGCGGTAGAAATTTGTCGCCAAGGTGTGCAGATCCATGGAGCTAACGGCGTAACGACCGAGTTCCTAGTAGAAAAATTAGCACGTGAAGCCATTATTGTTCCGATTCCAGAAGGTACATCACAGATTCAGCAATTGATTATTGCTCGAGCACTAACTGGTGTCGGTGCATTCTGATCCTAAAGGGAATTTAAAGCAAAAATTAAAGGAAATCTAAAATGCAAATTAAAGACAAAGTAATTGTAATCACTGGTGGTGCATCTGGTTTGGGTTTAGCAACGACCCGATACATGGTTGAAAGCAAAGGTGCAAAGGTTGCTATCTTCGATTTGAATGCACAAGCAGGTCAAGTTGCTGTAGATGAATTGGGTGATGCAAACGTACTGTTTGTTGCAACTGATGTTTCAGATGAAACTTCAGTACAAAATGCCGTGAATGCAGTGATAGACAAGTTTGGTGCTATCCATGTATGTATCAACTGTGCTGCTATCCCTACACCAGTAAAAGTATTAGATCGTGATGGCAAGGCCACATCGTTAGCTAAATTTGCTCAAGCGACTTCGATTAACCTTAATGGTGTGTTCAACGTAATGTCTAAGTGTGTTGAGCAAATGGCAAAGAATGAACCAGAAGCTGCTGAAGAACGTGGTGTCGTCATTAATATTTCTTCTGGTGCAGCCTATGAAGGTCAGATTGGTCAATGTGCTTACTCAGCAACTAAAGCTGCTTTGATTGGTATGAATATGCCAGCAGCGCGCGAGTTAGGGGCAATTGGAGTACGTGTAAATACCATTGCTCCAGGACTATTTTCAACTCCTATGGTTCAGAGTTTAGATGAAAAGATTGTGAATGCCTTACTCAGTCAAGTTGAAGCTCCTAAACGCTTTGGCGATATGCGTGAGTTTGCTCACTGCTGTGCTTTCATTATTGAAAATGCTTATGTCAATGGGGAAAGTATTCGCCTGGATGCTGCTAGTCGATTACGTGCTCGTTAGTTAGATACTAGGAAATCATCATGAAAATGGACTTCAGTTGGATTATGCAGCTACTCGCTCAAAGCTATGGCGATCAGCTCGCATTAGTAAATGTAGAGAGAAATCGACGTTTCAGCTACAAAGAGCTGCATCTTGTCACTAATCGTATTGCAAACATGCTACGCGATACTTTGCAGGTGAAATCCGGAGATAAATTATTGTCTATTTTAGACAACGATAATCTCAGCTTGATGCACTTGGCTGCTAGTTTTAAGCAAGAAGGTACATTGGTATTTACGAATTACCGAGATTCGCTTGAAGAACATACTTGGCAGGTAGAGTTAATTAAACCCAGAGTAGTTTTTCTTGAAACAGCTAATCTGGATCGCTATTACGACATGCTACGTCTACATGGTTGCCAGATTATTGTCATGGACTCTATTGTTGAGCCTCGTGAAGGAGTACATGATTTTTGGGCATTATTGGAAACTTCTTCATCAGCTAATACGAATGTGGAATTAGATACACACGATCATTTAGCTTTGATGCGTTTTACCGGTGGGACGACGGGTCGTGGCAAGTGTGCGATGTATAGCATGGATAACTTACTGAGTACATGTGACAGTGTATTTACTCACTCTGAATTTGGAATAAGTAAACATACTCGGTTTTTACATTTTGCCCCACTTTCACATGGCAGCATGTTGTTTTATTTAGCGACATTATTTGCAGGTGGTACTACCTATACACAAAACTTGCCTGATTTGGTGCAATGGCGACGGGTGGTGGAATCTGAAGGAATTACACATTCTTTCTTAGTACCTACCTTGTTATATCGTTTACTTGATATGCAGCGTAGTGATCCGAGAGATCTATCTTCATTGAAGACTATTGTTTATGGTGCGGCTCCAATGAGTCCAACTAAACTTTCGGATTTGGTGGAGTGCTTTGGATCTATTTTTGTCCAAGGATATGCAGCTACAGAGCTGGTGATGTTTATATCGACATTAAGTAAATATGATCATCGGACTGATAATGAAACAAGTATTCGCCGTCTTTCCTCAGCAGGCAGGGTGTCACCTGGGGTAGCTGTATACATTGTAGACGAAACTGGTCGTCCATTACCTTTAGGTGAAACTGGCGAAATCATGATTCGATGCCGCGGAGTGATAAAAGGATATTACCAAAACCCAGAGGGTAACGCTGAATTTGTTAATGGTGCTTGGAAGTCTGGTGATCTTGGTTATATAGATGATGATGGCTATCTTTTTATTGTCGATCGTAAGAAAGACATGATTATTAGTGGTGGTTTTAACATCTATGCAGTCGAGGTTGAAGCTGCTTTAGCATCACATCCAGCAGTATTGATGTCAGCTGTAGTGGGTATTCCTCACGAGGAGTGGGGGGAGGCTGTTCATGCCGAGGTGGTTTTACGTTCAGGTTGTCAGAGTACAGTAGAAGAACTGATTGAACATGTTAAAAATAAGCTTGGTCGCTATAAAGCACCTAAGTCTATTTCATTGGTAGATCAATTGCCTGTTTCGACAGTCGGGAAAGTAATCCGCCGTATAGTGAAAGATAAATACTGGAGAAATTCAGGTCGTAAAGTGAACTAGTTTAAAACAGCAAGTTTTCTGGAAGTCTTTCAATTGATTTTTAGTCTTGTTAATCGAGGTGTCCCATGATTCATCCATTATCACCTTTAGGTGTAATTCATACGGTTATTAGTCTGGTGCCAATCATTGCGGGCATCTATGGTTTTATTCGCTATCACATGATCGATACGTCAAAGCTCTCGGGTAAAATTTATCTTATCAGTCTGGCATTAGCAGTAATTACTTCTTTCGGGGTATCGAGTACAGGCGGTTTAAATGAAGGGCATGCTGTTGGTGTCCTGATTCTTATTATTGCTTTCGGTAGCCTGTTAGTACCCAAAATAAAATTTCTTGGAAAGCTCCGACCATATTTGTCTGTATTGGGGCTATCGTTGAGCTTTTTCTTGTCACTCGTACCTGGTGTAAATGAAACACTGACTCGATTACCTGTTACGCATCCTTTGGCAAGTGCACCGCTGGCGTCTCCGATACCTCAAGTATTATCCGTGCTCTTCATTCTTTTTATTGTGGGGTATATAACGCAGTGCGTAATGATTCATTGGAATAATAGTAAAAAAGTATAGCCATACTGTCGTGGTTTGCGTTGACCAACTATAAGTAAAAGGGACTGAATTCACAGCTTTACGGGCTCAGTCCTATATAAATACTTAATGCGTTGAAAAGGATTTCTTATGAAAATTTCACAAGGTAAGTCTGGTGCGGATTTAAATTATCCGTTTCAGGAAGCTCCTGCACTGGGAGAGATGATAAGCCTTGTACCTAGTGTTCGCTGGATCAGATTACCTGTAATTGGTGAATTGGGTCATATCAACGTATGGGCAATAGCTGATGGTGAAGGCTGGACAATTGTGGATTGTGGGTTGTTCACACCTGAAACAATTGAAGCATGGGAAAAATTACTTGTTCAAGGGTTAGAAGGTCATCCTGTAAAGCGTGTAATAGTGACACATATGCACGTTGATCATATTGGGATGGCAGGTTGGCTCACACGGCGTTTTAATTGCTCACTCTGGATCACCGCACTTGAATATCAAGGGTGTGCTGACTCTTTGAAAGGAGTAGATCTTGATCAGGGAGTCGCATTTTATCGTAAAGCAGGCTGGTCAGATGAAATGCTGGCTGAGTATTGTGAACAGGCGAATGATTTGATTCGTTATGTAGATACGTTACCGCTTCAATTTAGAGCACTAATCGAAAATGAACAGTTAAAAATTGGTGAGTATATTTGGGAAGTTGTGACTGGTAGAGGGCATTCACCACATCACGCATGCTTGTGGTGTAAGGAACTCGGGCTTTTTATTTCTGGTGATCAAGTTTTACCTACTATTTCATCAAATATATCTGTTGTACCAACAAATCCGAGTAATGATCCTCTTGGCCACTGGCTTGACTCAATCGAAAAGCTTAAGAATTACATACCAGATAGTGTTTTGGTTTTACCAGCTCACGGTTTGCCTTTCTATGGTTTGCATTCACGACTGGCACAGCTTGCTGTAGGGCATAAGAATGGTCTTCAACGATTACGCAATGTATTAGATCAGCCTGCTCGAGTTATTGATCTTTTTTCAGTGCTATTCCGATATAGAAAAGAGTATTCGGTTTGGTTATCACAACTTGCTACAGGTGAGTGTATAGCTCATTTAAATCGATTACTTGCACAAGATGACATTGAGGTGATTCAGGATAGTGAGGGCGTTAACTGGTATATAAATCGATTAAAGGGCCAAATTTCTAAATAAAATTAAAACTTTATTTGGATGGTAGGAGGATTATTAATAAGACATAAAACGTAAGGTAGAGAAAAACTAACAGTGAGCTAATTCCAAAAAGAACAGGAAAATTAGAGCTCATGATGCATAAATAAATCCACTTATTTACTTTAAATTTCACGTGAAAATTAATTCATGTGAGGGATAGTCACACTCAATCATATGGATATGGAGTTAATATGAACAGCCAATTATTAAACTGGGATGCAACAAAAAAGTACATTCTATGGGTACGAAAAATAGGAACGAGTTTAGTCTTTATTGTCTCTCTAGCAGATACAAATGCCGCTAGTTTTGAGCTTAATAAAGACTGGAAGTTCGATACAACGACTAATTTGAGTATTGGATCAAGTTGGAGTACGCAAGATGCTGATAACGCATTAGTTTATAAACCAGATGCAAACTCTATTGGAAAAAATGGTTCAAGTATTGATGTTAACGGCGATGGTGGTCGTATTAACTTTGATAAATATGATCCAATTTCACAAATTATTAAAGGTTACACTGAATTTCGTTTAACAGGCCAACAACAAGGAGCAGTGTTAAGTACCAAATATTGGTATGACCATGCTTATGAAACAGGAAAAGGAGATTTAGATCCATTTGATGATTCAGAATGGCCACGACTAGCTAAATTTAAAGGTATAGATCTTTGGGATGCTTATATTTGGAAAAATTTTGCTTTGGGAAATGGCCAAACGGTGAATTTCAAATTGGGTAAACAAGCTTTAAACTGGGGCAAATCTCAATTTTTCCAGAATGGCATAAACTCTGTAAATTCATTAGATTATGCTGCTATAAATCGTCCTGGAGGCGATGCTAAAGAAAGAATCATTCCGACAGAAATGTTTTCTTTTGAAGCTGGAATAAATAAAAATCTCAAACTTGAAGGCTTTTATCAGTTGAAATTTAGACCTTCTGTACTGGATGGTTGTGGAACCTTTTTTGCAACAGCAGATTTTGTGCCTGAACATTGTAGCCCGATTATCATTGCAATTACGCCAGGTGATAAGCTTACGACGACTGCTTTAGAGCAAGGGACTGTTATACCTCGTACCGAAAGCCGTTATGCAAAAAATAGTGGACAATATGGTGTTGCTTTAAAACAAATAATACCTAAATTAAATAATGCCGAACTCGGTGTTTATTTTGCAAATTACCACAGTCGCGAGCCTAATTTTGACGGTACCTCTGTAACTGCACCAGGGGTAACCAATTATGATACGGCACAATACAACTCAATATATCCTGAAAACGTGAAACTATATGGATTGAGTCTTTCTGGAAAAGTTGGGACTACTGCATTATTTGGTGAGTTGAGCCATAAGCCGAATCAACCATTACAATTAAACGGTACTGATATTGTATATGCACAATTATTAGCAAATGACACACCACTAACAGAACCAGGTACAAGGGTTAACTTGGGAGAACATATACAAGGCTATGTACGATTACCTGTAACTCAATTTTCGTTAGGTGCAAGTAATAATATTCCCAATGTTTTAGGTGCTAATGCTTTCTCATGGATGGCTGAGTTAGGCGTTAATCATATTGCAGATATTGGAAACAGCCGTATAAAGAGATCCAGTGCTTTTGGGCGAAGTGAGTTGTCATCAGGTCCGTATAACCCTGAAACTGGCGCGAACAAATGTATTTCTTATGGTATGGGAAATCTTTCGAATGATGTTATTGATAACATGAATCAGAAGTACTGCAATAAAGATGGCTTTTATACAGAATGGTCGTATGGGTACCGCTTACGTGGGGCTCTTACTTATAAAAATTTATTACCTGAAACAGTTATTACACCTAGTTTGACATTTCGCCATGATGTAAATGGTTATGGACAGAATTTTCAAGAAGGACAAATGAGTATCATGGCTGCTGTATCGGCTGTCTATAAACAAAAATATTCTACTGAGCTTGCCTATGTAAACTACTTTGGCTCGAATGATTATAGTGTTATGGATGATAGAGATTTTCTTTCATTAGTGTTTAAAGTAAATTTTTAAACTAGCAAATAAAGAAAATTAAATTAGTAAAACTAGTAATAGTTTCTAGATAGCCCACCTTAAATTGTAACCTCTAAACACTGTAACCTTTCATCCTTTCTGAAAGGTTACACCCTCAAAGCCTTATTGTATAAAGTTGTAACCTCAGTAACCTTTGTAACCTCTAAAATTTAGCTGTTTCTTAAATTAAAGTGAGAAGATAGTTATTGATATAAAGCTGCAGCAAAGACAGTAGGAATATTTTTGTATCATAGCTTGTATCATTAATATTACTTGTTTTTTTAAATGATTAATTATCAACATTTTATGTGGTTGTTTGGTATTGGATATACCTACCAAGATTTAAAGTCATATAAACTCGAATAGCTTTACATGACTTAAAAAGCCCTAAACTATAATGGTTTGGGGCTTTTTTATTGGTTTTATAATTTAATTTCACTTTCTATAATAGTTTAAAAAGAGAAATTTCATTTCCTAAAGCAAAATTGGAAACAATGTTTCACTCTACTACATGAAATAAGAAAAGATAAAAAAGAAATTTTATCTCACTAATAAGGAATTCCCGAAAGTTGATAAGAAATCCCTTATTAAAATTTAGATAATTAATAGAAGGTAAAATAATATTTACTACTAATAAATTCTCAAGTTAATTTTTAAATCATTTGTAATGGTCTCTAAAAGAATTATAAGCTTTTTTAGCATCATAGATTTCAAAGCCTACTTTTTTAGATTCTGTATTTAATTCTTCAGAATTAAATAAGTTAAAATACTGATTAAACCACTTTTTATCCTTTGTATAATTCCAAGATATTTCAGAATTTTCTTTAATATATCGATTAATTAATTCATTAAAAGCAAAAGAATTAAATGCTTTTATACAATTTAAGCATACACTACTTGCTGTCTGTAAAAAATTTACATCTAATGCAATAGGCTTTTCAAAAAAGTTTTTATGTGAATCGATTCCAAGCTTAATAGCATTCTTCGAACCAAGTAAACCAGCTCTATGTACAATGCAATGTCGCAAATGACATAATTGATCAAACATGTCCAGACAGTTACTTAAATCTTTTTGGCTACCACTTGCTTTTTCACTGGTGTTAATAGCAATTCCTAAAAATGAATTAACAGTTTTCTTAATATTATCTTGAGAAATGAAAGAACAATTCTCTAATAAAGCTTCAGGAAGTAATTTACTGTTATGATGAATAGCAGCTGCATAAGTTAATTGTTGCTCTAAACAGTTTTTTAAAGCAATATTATCAATTAAAATAGTACGTCTAATTATTCGCCTAAAATATGATTCTACATTTGATACAAAACCTAATAAAAACAAATTATAAATATCTCTATCATCTTGGTTTGATATATCAAGTATCTCAGCTCTTTCTATTTCACCTAGTTTAATTAAGAAAGATTTATTTTTACGAATATAAATATCGATAGGAGAGAATTTGTCATCATCATGATCAGCAAATAATTTGTCAGTATTAAAAACTGTAGAGCGAGTATCGCCGTTAATTTTAATAAAAAGAGGGGATTGCTTAGCCATTAGTATAAAAACTCCTCCATACCTCTTTTTGCTTCTTCAATAATGATAGAAGCCCTTCTTTCACCAACACCTCTGGCTTTTCTCAACTCTTGTGCAGGATTTGATGATAAAATGATATCAGCTACAGTCTCTATTCTAGTTTCTTCTGCAATTTTACGTTTTAGCCAAGGAGACAAGGGTAAATCAATAACTTTTCTAGATATAAGTTCTTCAAATGTAGATTTATTAATTAGTTCAGATCCACAAAACATGCAAAATTTTTGATCAATATCTCTTCTTGGATTTCCACATTGGCCACAACTAGGCAATTCTAAAGATAGATTTTCCAATTGTTCTTTTGGTATAAATTCAGCGAAAGAATTTTTCCTGTGAGGATGCTTCTCTTTTGGATAATTTATATATTCTGAAAAATTATTAATATAGCCACTTCGACCTAGTTGGTAAGCTCCCTCATTAAGCAATAGGGTAAAATGGGGTATGTAACGTTCATATACTCTTGGAATGTCATCAGCTTGTTTCCCATGTCTCACGGTACCAGCCCTTAATAGTAATCCAGTTTCTTCTAGTAATCTTATAATGATTGATAAGTCCCTATTTACCTTAGTAGAGTCAATATGGTCTTGGAGAATTCCTAGACAAATTTGTTGTTTTTCTTTATTAAGTGCTTCTTTATTAACTCTTGATATTTCTGAAACAATTTTTGTGAATATATCAAAGCCAGCTTGTACATAGTTTTTATACTGGGGCTGTTTCGTCGATAATGCTTTAAATTCTTGTAAAATTGTATCAGCTTGTTCTCGTATTACGGTATTGACTCTACTTTGATTTGTATGTTCATTAGTAAGGTTATAAGTATTTAAAAGATTTATGAACGCTCGGGGTACTCCAAATGCAGCGAACATAAAACATTTCTTTACATCATCTTTAATTTCATTTGAGAATCTTTTTTTATAAATTTCTTCAAAAAGATTTATATACTCATCATCCATTATTGAAGGCCAACAAGAAATACTCTCTGCATCTTGACCCACATGGAATCTAGGTCCAAACTCTGTATTAGGATAAACTGAGGCTTTAGGTGATATTTTTGATGATTTTAATGCTCTGAAAATATCAAAAAATTCAATCATATAATCTTTTGTTAATACGAGTGCCGCATCATCACATAGTAATATACAATGCTTTTTATTAACTTTTTCTAGTATTTTTTCAATGTAATTTGATACAGAGTGCACTGAAATTTTTTCTAAAAGAATATCTTGCCATTCCCTTGTTTGCTGTTTTTCAATTTGCTCACAAAAAATAGAAATATCTTCCCAGTCGATCCCTAAGAAATTATCAGGTTTTGGAGTTTTAATTTGATCTAAAGTCTCATTAATAGCTATTAAAATTTTTGATAAAACCCAACAGTGAAAATATTGGATGGCAATTGAAGTTGAATTTTTGAGAGGTTCAAGTCGTAAATATTTTGAAAAACTAACATAGATAGGAAAGCTTTTTGATTCTTCTGATAGAGATTTTTTATAAGCAATCTTCATATGATGTGTTTTACCAACGCCTCTAGGACCAATAATTAATTTTGATCCTCTCCCAAGTAATTTGTTAACAACATCGTTATAGAATTTTGTTTCAACTGTGATTTTTTCAAGCTCATCAAAAGTCATATGATCAGCTCTATACTCTAACTCTTCATCACTGTTTTGGTTCATAAATTGCCCCCAGATCTATTCTTTACTAATTAATTGATGAAAACAGTGGTACCATACAATGTCTTTAGCTATCATTCCACGTTAGTCAAAGAAGTTACTTGCTGTTATGAATAAAAAAATTGCACTGGGTCAGTTTTATACTCCGTTAACCTTATCTAAGGAAATGGTTAAGCTGGCATTAGAGTTGCTTGATAGTGATCCAAGTGAAGCGATTGAGCTGGCAGCAGGTGAAGGAAATTTAATAGCAGAACTTCGTAAACAAGTACCTTTTTGTAAAATTAGTGCCGTTGATTTAGATTTAGAAAATACTAAACTGTTAAAAAAACATGATACAGAATTTAAAGTTTATAATGCAGATGCATTGATGCCATTAAATTTTTTAGGTGAAGAGAAATTTATTTTAGGACTAGGAAATCCTCCTTTTTTGTCAAATATTCTTGTAGATAAATTTATACAAGAAATATTATCTAAATATTTGAATTTAGATTTTAAGGTTGGTAGTACTGTAAGAGCGGAATATGTTTTTATTTGTCAGTATTTATCTATTATAAAAAATAATGGGTTACTAGCTATTATTTTACCTGAATCAATTATATCTGGTTCTCGTTCTAAAAAGTTTCGCGAAGGTCTTCTGGAAAATTGGAGGATTGAAAAGATATTAGAAATACAAGGAAATCCTTTTGAACAGACTGAAGCAAAAACACATATTCTATTTATTCGTAAAGCTATACCAAATAAATCTAATATAAGTATTCAACGTCTAAATTTTTTAAATAAAGTTGAGGTATTAGGTGATATAAATATCGAACTATTAGAAGAGAGAATGGATTTTTCTTTCTTTATTAATAGTATGAATTATTCAAAACAAAGGAAATTAAGTGATTTTGCTGAAATTTCTAGGGGTAAACGGTCACATAAAGAATTAAAAGAATTAAATCAACCCTATTTACATACAACTAATCTTGACTCGAATCCTAATGAAGCAGTTCAAAAAATTGAGAATAATATAACTTATACAACAAGAGGAGATGTTGTGATGTGTAGAGTGGGCACAAGAATTGTTGGAAAATCTATTGAATATATGGGAGAAAGGATTGAAATAAGTGATTGTTTGTACAATATTAAATTTAAGGAAAATGTTATAAAGAAAGAATTTATGGATTATATTAATTCTCCGTCAGGTCTTGCAAGCCTAAAAGCTATAGCTAAAGGGGTGTGTTCTAGATATATTACAAAAAAAGATCTTGAAAACTTTTTATTCTAAAAATTAATTAAATCTTTAAGAAATTAAGTCGAAATTTCAGAATTTTACTAGAGAACAGTCATTTTATTAGTTCTCAAGTCTTCACATTTATTCTTCTTAAAAATGTTTTCTTCCAGCTACATTTATGGAAGTATTATAATTTTTATAAACCCTCATTTAACAATAACTATCTTATTATTTATCCTTACTTTTTAATGATCTAATTTAAAACAAATGTCATTTTGTGTGCTTGACTGCTAAAGGGCAGAGCACTATCCTTTGCCTGCTGGCCACATTGCCAGCCGGCTTTGACAGGCTGTTCTTCAAGTACATTGAAAAAACTCGTTTTTTTAATGTAGACCCGTTCGTCTCCCTTTTGTTGCGGTAGGACGGAAGGGGGACGCCTTCGTGCGTGCTGGGTTCTTGAAGCCAGTCTGTCAACCCTCTTTCGTTCTGCCACCATAATTCTATCAATGTCTGGCAGAACTCCCAATAAAAAGGAGTTGGCTTTGTACATTCTTAATTTCTTGGCAGCCTTTGCCAAAAGCTATAACGACACGACTTAAATCATATTTATCAGCTTGATTACCTTTAGGGTTTTCAGGCTTTAAGTCATTACGGCTAAAAACTTATTTCAACAATAAAACTTGAGATGTACCAAGCACAGTCTTACGGCTTTGCTATGCCTTTTTTTCTCCCAAAAAGTATCTCATTTAGAAACAACAAGAATTTATAACGGTAAAAATATGCCAAATTTAGAAACATCTTCAAAAAAATTAAAAGTGCTACATACAGCAGTAGATCTATTTAATACCTATGGATTTCACAATACAGGCGTAGACCTAATTGTCAAAAAATCCAAAATTCCCAAAGCCACTTTTTATAACTACTTTCACTCAAAAGAACGCCTTGTTGAAACATGCTTAACCCTTCAAAAAAGCCGACTGAAAGAAGAAGTGCTGGCAATTGTCTATTCACACCGCTACCCAAACACTGTCGATAAAATCAAAGAAATTGTCTGCTTACATGTCGATGTGAATAGCTTTTACCATCTTTTATTTAAAGCCATTTTTGAAATAAAACAGCTTTATCCAAGAGCCTACGGCATGGCAGTTGAATATCGAAAATGGTTGCTTCGAGAACTTTTTGATCTGGTCTTTAGTCTGGAAAGCAGAGCACTCAAACCCGATGCCAATATGGTTCTAAACCTGATAGATGGTTTGATGTTACAGACTTTAAGTTCAAACAGTTTGGATGAAAGAGATATGGTGTTGGATTGGTTTTTAATATGAAACTGCTCAGATTAAACAAGGCATTCCAATACTTTCACCATGTTCTGAAGCAACAACATAAAAAAAGAGTAAGCCTAATGATTACTCTTTTTACATCACAAAGTTTTTATATTCCAATGTATAAAAATAGACCGAAAATAGCTGCCGCTAAAATGACATACATCACTTTTACTTCAAAGTGGAATAGAGCAATGAATGCAGCAATTGCAATTAAAGCCGCTTCATAATTGAAAGATTGGCCAAATCCATGCGGCCATAAAACATGGTAACTAAAGAACAGTGCCAAATTTAAAATCACGCCAACTACGGCAGCAGTAATTGCAGTTAATGGAGCTGTAAACTTAAGCTCGTTGTGCGTTGATTCGATCACAGGCGCACCTGCCAAAATAAATACAAATGAAAATAGAAAGGTAAACCAAGTAACAATAGTCGCTCCGATTGCGCCTGCTAAAAATAAGTGTTCTGAACCTAATAAGGCATGGTTAAAGCCACCAAGAAAACCGACAAAAGCAACGACCATAATTAGAGGGCCTGGTGTACTTTCACCAAGTGCTAAACCATCAATCATTTGTGTTGGACTTAACCATCCATAATAGTTCACAGCACCTTGATAGACATAGGGCAGTACCGCATACGCACCGCCAAAAGTAAGTAAAGCTGCTTTCGTAAAGAACCATGCCATTTGGGTATATGCATGATCCCAACCGAAACAAAGACCAAGCCCCAGCACCGGAATAAACCACAGCAGCGCTGCAATAATCAGAATTTTAGTCAGATGCGACCATCTGAACTTTGCATGATCGGGTGTTGGTGTGTCGTCATCAATTAAAGCAATACCATAATCTTTTTGGCTATTTTTATGTCCAGCATTGCTAGAAAATAGCTCAGGATACTTCTTACTTGTAAAATAACCTGTGAGTCCTGCTGCCAAAACAATAAGTGGAAAGGGTAGATTTAAAATAAAGATGGCAAGGAAAGCGAGAGCAGCAATTAACCACAAAAATTTATTTTTGAGTGATTTACTACCAATTCGATAAGTCGCATGAAAAACAATAGCGACTACCGCGGGTTTAATTCCATAAAAAAGGCCAGCAATGACGGGAACATCACCGAATTTAATGTAGATCCATGATAATCCGATCAAGATAAACAGCGAGGGGAGGACAAATAAAACACCCGCAACTATACCTCCAACGGTACGGTGCATAAGCCAACCAATATAGGTCGCTAACTGCTGTGCTTCTGGGCCGGGTAACAGCATGCAATAATTAAGCGCATGTAAAAAACGTTTTTCTGAAATCCAGCGCTTTTGTTCAACAAGCTCTTGATGCATAACTGCGATTTGTCCTGCTGGCCCGCCAAAGCTGATAAATCCTAATTTGAGCCAAAACAGAAATGCGCGCCAGAAGCTGACAGGTTCAACGGGCGAGTCCAGTGAATTTTCTTTTTCTTGTATCATGAGCATTCTCTTTTTAAGTCGGCATATAAGCCATCAAAGATATAATTGGCCAATTCGAATAATTGGTCGTCGTTGCTGATCTGACTACGTAAACCTTGAATTACTTTTTCTATGCCTATTGCTTCTGGTGGTTCAAAACCGCCTACATCAAGATAGTGCACAATTTCCGCAATCTTTTTTAATGCAGGTGTTTCAAGTTCAAAACTATGCAAGAGAACTTCAAACGTAACGAAGTTATCAATATGCGTGAAAGCGGCACCATCAAAATCATAACCAAGCGCATGTGCGGGGCACTCAGAAGGAGACTCTAACCATATAAGCTGAGAGGATTCATCAATAAAATTTTTGATGAGCCAAGCTGACGCTAATCTGTCTATCCATGGATGCTTGCGGGTAGCCCAGACTCGATTTTGATAATCTTTCTTTAGAAGCCTCTTTATCTTTGCTTGAGTAAAAACGGGTTCATTGATTTCACCAAGGCGAGCAATAGAATGTTCGAGTGAAACCAGTTCATTAAGCGTTTGCCCTTGGATTTCGCTAGGGTAATAATCAATTTCTACAAGAGCATCAAAGCTCTTTCTTAATTTGCGGACTTGTTTAAGTAATTCTTTTTTTTCACTTTCATTTTGATTCTGATTTAAATCAACAAGCTGTTTACGTATAGCTTCATATTCTTCATTACGATTAAAAAGTGAAACAATTTCAAGGTTTAATGGCGCTTCTGTTTGAAAGATATAAGCTGAACCTTGCTCGGAGATTACATCCTGCGCGATAGCTTCAAACTTTTCAGAATGCGTAATGGGTAATAGATACACTCCATCACGAATAGTTGCGGCTCCGCTTGCTTTGAGTGAACGCCAGACTCTCATACGAGCGGTTGAGTTCTGAGTAGGGAGTGAAGATATGAGTAATGATATATTCATGTTATATACTCAACATATTTTGTTGAGTATATAACAAAAATATTTAACTAGTGTTAATCGTGATTAGAGCTTTTTTTATATACTTATAAGAAAAAAAGCGATCTACTGAGAGATAGCTTTGTATGACTGAAAATGCTCTAAGTTTGAAAAATGTTGCCTCAACGACTCTAAGAAAAGTTCAACCTTTTTTGGAATTTTTGAGCCATAGGGGGTGGTTGCATAAAAATGAACCGTTGATGAAAAGATGTCTTCTGAGCAATTAATAATAACGCCAGCATCTTCATATTTTTTTGCTAAGAAATCGGGAATAAACAAAATACTCTGGTTCTTTTGGCAAAAATCTAAAAGAATTTCTATATTATTGCAGATCAGTTGAGGGCTTGAGTTAATAATCTTATCTTTTAAATCTGATCTTGAATATAACGATATATTATGTTTTCTTAGTTCTTCTATGCTTTCAGGTTTTTCATGTTTATTTAAAAATGTCGTTGTTGCATAGAAGCTTCTTTTATAGCTATTTAGAATAAAAATATTTTCCTCTTTAATATCTTCTTCAATTTTTAAAACAATATCGAATTTATTTTCATTAATGTCTATTGATTTCTCTGAAAATAATAGGTCAATTTCGATGTTAGGATATTGGTTTAGAAAATTGGAAATAATTTCTGAAAAGCATGTCTGAATAAAAGCATCTGGAACGTTGATTTTTAATATACCTTCAGGATATTTTTGATCATAGATGAAGTCAATAGCAGCTAAATCTAACTCTTTAACAATAACTTTACACCGTTGATAAAACTTTTCCCCTGAGCGGGTGAGGTCCATCTTTCTAGTGTTACGAATAAACAATGATGTACTGAATAAACTTTCTAAATAAAAAATTCTTTTAGAAACTTGATCTCGAGTAATACCTAATTTTCTAGAGGCATTACTGAAGTTTCCACTTTCAACAACGCTAATGAAAGTATAAATACAGTCTAGTTTATCCATTAAATTTTGAAAGGCTAAATTGGCGTGTAGCTAAACTATATTATGAATTTTTACTTATCAATCATTGTATCTTTTAAGGATACAGTTTGTATTTAAATAGGTGTCTAGTAGTTTACGCTTATTTTTGATTTTATATAGTCTACTTATTAATTTTTTGGTGGATCATATAAATAATCATTTTAAATATCTAAATTAAAATCATGGTTCTTATAAATATTAATATTTTTATAACTTTGTAGGGTTGTTAAAAAATCGAAATACCAATGAGGTAAATAGATGAGTGACTTAATTAATAATAATCCTGTGTGGGTAAAAAAGATCTTATCAATTCATGGATTGCTCCCACTTCTTCGACTTGCATTAGTTTCAGCCTATTTAGTCGGTGGAATGAATAAATTAATTGGATTTCATGCGGCGATTGAAGAGCAAGCGAGTTTCGGTTTACAGCCTGCTTGGCTCTGGGCAGCTGCAGCGATTTTTATTGAAATTGTTGGCTCGCTCTTGGTTATTTTTAATCGTTTTGTCTGGTTGGGAGCGGGGGCTTTAGGCTGTTTAACCGCAATAGCGATGCTGGTTGCCAACGATTTTTGGAATCATACAGGTCCAGCATTTTTTAGCACATTTAATAGTTTCTTTGAACACCTCGGTCTCATTGCCGCTTTAGTGATGGTCACCATTCTTTCTAATCAACAAACAAAGTCACAATAAGTTGTAGTACTTAATTCTTACGGAGTCTTTTATGCGTAAATCATTATCAGCCTTGCTTTTAAGCACAATGCTAGTTGGCACAAATGTTGCCATTGTTCCTCAAGTTTTTGCCAAAACAACAACCAGTGTAAAAAGTGAAGCGCCCGGTGTAGCTCCTCAATACGATACAACGCATGTATATGTTAACCCCGAAGACTTCGATAAATTTACCGATAGCTTAGTCGCGACTTTTGGCGGGACCAAATCTAAACAGGGCGTTTTTCAGGTGACGCCAACACCAAGCCAGACCATTTCCCAGCTTGTACTGACTCCAGTAGGAACACTGTCTGTATTTGGTTTTAAAACTCCAATTCCACATCCTTTTGGCTTAGAAAGAACAGGCTATTTAGTCAAAGATATGGATGCAGCCGTTCAGTCTGCCAAAGCAAATGGGGCAGATGTGATTGTTGATGCATTTCCTGACCCAATCGGGCGTGATGCAGTCATTCAATGGCCGGGTGGGGTAAATATGCAGCTTTATTGGCACACGACTAAACCTAGCTATAACAAATTAGAGACCGTTCCAGAAAATCGTATTTATGTTTCAAAACAAAGTGCAGACTCTTTCGTTAAAAAGTTTGTCAATTTCTCGCACGGCAAAGTGGTTTCAGACAATCCGAAAGCGGCTGGTGTAGAGATTGGACGCCCAAATGAAACGTATAGACGTATTCGCGTTGAATCTGATTTCGGCAAAATGACAGTGTTAGTCACAGATGGTCATCTTCCATATCCATATGGGCATGATATGACGGGTTATGAAGTCAAAAATTTATCTGAGACTTTAGATAAAGCCACAAAAGCGGGTGTATCTGTACTGGTGAATGCCTATAAATCAGAGGGTCGTGAGGCAGCGATGGTGCAGTTCCCGGGCGGTTATATTGCCGAAATTCATGCTGCTACAAAGTAATTTATTCGCTTAATGATTGTTAGAAACTAACGCTCATATTGCCTAGGGGCAGTGTGAGTGTAAAAGACGAAGTCTCTGCAATGACCTGTTTATTACCGTGGATAACCATATGGCTCAGCCTATTTCTAATGATAGAAAATATCGAATTAAGTGCTCAGAAAATTATCTTAAAATTATAAAAATGAGCGTCTTGCTTACGGGTAGTTTATTTCTTTATGAATTTGCTCATGCAGAAAATGAAGCTTCAAACACAAATGCATGTCCAGCTCGCCCAAAAATCTCAACCAATCGTTGGCAAGAAAATTGGGATGTTTTAAAAAACTCGTGTGTACCAAAGAAAATAGGCGATGATTTCAAATATATACCCTTTGGCAATAATAATTATTTGTCATTGGGTGCGAATATTCGTGAGCGTTTTGAAGTCAATAATAATGCGAGATTTGGCAGCGGAAATAATCAAGCCGATCGCTATCTAATTCAAAGATTACAGGTTCATGCCGATGCACGTATTGGTGATCATTTACAATTATTTACTCAGTTAACTGATGCACGAGCGTTTGATAAAAAGAATATTAGTAGTACCGATCAAAATAGACTCGATGTAGAGCAAGCTTTTATTGCGTGGGTGAGTCCTTTAAATAATGGAACTTTTAAATTTAGAGTAGGTCGCCAAGAGATGGCTTTTGACTTACAACGCTTTATTTCAAATCGCGAGGGGCCAAACGTTAGGCAAGCTTTTGATGGCATTTGGTCGGGTTATGAATATGGCGATTGGAGAGTTTTAGGTTATCTCACCAGACCTGTTCAAATTGAAAAAGATTCAACTTTTAACGACCACTCGAAACGTAATTTAAGTTTTAGCGGCTTTCGCGTAGATAAACAAAATGTGTGGGGAGGTGAGTTATCTGGTTATTACTCACGTTATGAACGAGATAATGCATCTTTTACAAGCGTTAAGGGTAATGAAATTCGAGACTTATATGATGCTCGTCATATGGGTAAAAAGAATAATCTTGATTGGGATGTTGAAGGCATGTTTCAGCATGGAAGGATTGGCGGACAAACTATTCAAGCATGGGGACTCAGTAGCATTACAGGATACACGTTCGCTGACCAAGCTTGGTCGCCGCGTTTAGGTGTCCAGTTTGATATTGCCACAGGTGATAAAAACGCCAACGATAATGAACTCAATACCTTTAACCAGCTCTTTGCAAACGGCTCATACTTTACTTTGGCGGGTTACAGTGGCTACAGCAATATTATTCACATAAAACCATCTCTGACACTTAAGCCTTCCGATAAACTTACTCTGTTAAGTGCTTTAGGTTTTCAATGGCGTGAAACCACCAATGATGCAGTTTATTTCCAAGGTAATAACAGCATGGCAAACACAGCAGGCCAAGGCTCTAGCTGGACAGGTGCATATATTCAACTTAGAGCAGATCAAAAAATAAATGCTAATTTGTATGTTGCAGCAGAAGGAGTGCACTTTGAAGTCGGAGATACCATTAAGAAAGCAGGTGGTAAAGACGCAAATTATTTAGGTCTTGAGCTTAAATATGCATGGTAAAAATAGAAGAGAAAAATATGAGCACAGATTTAAAGCAAACTAAAATTGGCCATTATCAAAATCTAGACATCGAACTCGTGACTTGGGATTGCACCAGGGCCGAAGTTGATCTTTCTTGTGCTTGTATTTTTGAACATGAAATGAATAATCGTTCTTTTTCGGGCGGTTTGGCACATTTAGATGATGCTCTAAATGGAAGACTAAATGTAATACGAAAAAATAATTGGTTCAGCGCGAAATTGAATGATGTTCTTTTAATAAATCAAACGCCTTCAACCATACAAGCCTCTAAAGTGTTACTTATCGGGATGGGGGCACCAGAAGAGTTTACGGTAGAGCGAATCGAGATTGCGATAAAAACTGTTGTAAAGACAGCGCATCAACTGGAACTCAATAGTGTGGCATTTGCGCCGAGTATTTTAGATACAGGTCTGAATCCTCCCGCTGGTTTAAATGAACTTATGCTAAGAATTTTAAAAGAAGAGTTAGACAAACATCATCAGCTTTATTTGCAAAAATTAGTCAAAAAATCTGAAATTGAAAGATGGGTTTTTGATTCAGGTTTTCAAAACTATGATGTTAAGGCTGAGCAATATATAGCGTCTTTTACCAAAGTTTTTACTCAAGATTAATTCTGATTTTAAGAAAGAATTCGCAAAGCGTTATCAAAAAAAAGATGTTTTAATTTAACTGCATCAGCCTGAATGATGCAGTTAAAAGTAAAGATTAAGAAATTTCTAAAATTTTCTGGGCGATATATAAATCTTGGATCGATAGCCCTGAACTGTCATAAATTGTGATTTGTTTCTGAGACTGCCTACCTTGGGCATTTGCTAAGAGCACATCACCTATATTTGTTAAAGTTGTAGACTCAGGAGCATGTTGAAATTCACCAATAAGTTTAGACTGTACATCAAGATCACAAAATAAACCACTATGTGCAAATAACTCTGGCGGAAGTTCTTGTTTGCCTTTTTTATCGGAACCCATCGATGAAATATGAGTGCCGACTTTGACCCATTCTGCTTTAAAAAGAGGAGTGTGCGAAGAGGTTGCAGTCACAATAACATCAGCCTGTTCACAAGCTTCTTTTGCATTCGTAATATTAAGCTGAATACCTAAGGGTTTGAGTTCTTCTGCCATTTTTTCAGCTTTACTTGAGTCGCGTCCAACTATCAAAATCTGTTCGAAATTTCTAATTTTTGCTAAAGCCTCGCATTCATATTTGGCCTGATTTCCTGTACCCAATATAGCCAATACTTTTGAATCTTTTCTTGCCAAGATATTGGTCGCAACTGCATTAGATGCCGCTGTACGGAATGTATTGACTTTGCCTGCTTCAATGGCTGCTGCCATTTTTCCATTGGCTTGATTAAATAATAAAATGAGTGCGTTATGTCGAGGCAAACCATTTTTAGGGTTATCTTCCCAAAAAGAACCAACTTTAAGGCCAGCCAAGTGCTGGGTCGCCGATGACTTAACGCTAAAGGTATTTTTACTATTGGAACCTTGACCGTGAACCACAGGAAAACTTTTAGTGTCAGGTTGAATTGCAGCAATTAAAGCTTGGTAAATGGCGTCATAAGCTAGTTCATGATTGATGAGAGCAGCAGATTCAGACTCAGAAATAAATCTCATCATATCTCCAAAAGTTTATTTAAATTAAGACACGAGCAAGCCGAGAGACGAGTAGCATGTAATGCCTATCTATGACGCTTTAAATAACATCATAGATAGGCACTAATTTTTATTAAGCAGATAAAAACTCTACATATTTAGAAATATCGACGTTTCCACCACTAATAATGATGCCTATACGTTTGCCTTTTAACTCGTGCTTTAAATTACGCGCAGCAGCAAATCCGAGACATCCGGTCGGTTCAACGACCATTTTCATTCTTTCAGCGAAGAACTTCATACAGCTAATCAGGTCTTCATCTTCTACTGTCAAAATGTCATCTACATTCTTTTGAATAATAGGGAATGTTAATTTGCCTAAATATTGAGTTTGAGCACCATCAGCAATGGTTTGTGGCGTATCAATATGAACAATTTCTCCTTTTCTTAAAGACATTTGTCCATCATTTCCTAGAGCAGGTTCAACACCATATATTTTACAGTTAGGCGAGAGCTGGCGAGCAGACAGGGCAGAACCTGCCAATAAGCCACCACCACCTAAACATACAAACAGATAATCTAAGTCACCCACTTCTTCAAATAACTCTTTTGCAGCCGTTCCTTGTCCAGCAATTACATGAGGATGGTCATAAGATGGAATGAGTGTCAGGCCTTTTTTTTCAGCTATTTCTTTTCCAATTTTTTCCCGATCTTCTGTATAGCGATCAAATTCAACAATATCGGCGCCGTATTCTCGTGTTGCTGCCATTTTTGCAGCAGGAGCATCTTGGGGCATAACGATTATGGCTGGAATACCAAGAGTTTTTGCTGACAGTGCAATCGCTTGTGCATGGTTTCCCGAAGAGAAAGCAACCACGCCCGCTTTTTTTTGAGCATCATTGAATTGCAAAAGCGCATTCATTGCACCACGAAATTTGAAAGCACCAACACGCTGAAAATTCTCACATTTAAAAAATACTTCTGCTTCAAACTCATTGTTCACAGTACGTGAGGTTAAAACAGGAGTCTTATTTGCAAAACCTTTTATACGTTCAGCAGCGGCTGAAACATCTTCATAAGTGGGAAGGGTTAAATTTTTCATAATTAAACCTAATGCTATTCAATGTTTTTGGATGCAAGATTTACTATTGCTCAAGCAACGCACAATATATGGACCTTGTTTAGATAAAATATATATATTTAGATTAAATGTCTAATTTTATTTTCTAATGTGATAACAATGAGATATAAGATTTTGATTTACATTAAGTTTAAAATTAGATAAAAAGTCTAAATTACTATTGCATGCTTTACGCTAGGGTTTGAAATAGTAACTAAGTCATTTGGAGGAAATACATTGGGCAATCGTGATAAACATTTACTCACTCAGCTAGATACAATTGCAAAGGGATTAAGTGAAACGCTATCTCCTTTTTGCGAAGTTGTGGTCCATGACTTAACAAATCCTGAACATGCCATACTTTCAATACACAATAATTTATCTGGTCGAAAAGTTGGAGATCCAGCAACTGAATTAGGATTGGCTAGAATCATGTCTCCAGAATTTCCAAACCTTATTTCAAATTATGCAAATCAGTTTGCAGATGGCCGTCCCGCAAAAAGCACGTCTATTGGAATTAAAGATGAAGAGGGCCAGTATGTGGCTGCTTTATGCATGAATATTGATTTAACCCTATTTAGAGGGATGCAAAGTGCTTTAGAGCATTTCACTAAAATTGAAACTGATAACATTGTTGAAAATTTGGAGCCGAGTGGCACTGAAGCAATCCGGAAATATATCGATCAATTTGCCTCAAAACATGCCACTACACCGCGTATGCTAAAACTCAATGAGAGAAAAAAATTAATACATGAGTTAAAGAATAATGGTTTGTTAGATATTAAAAAGGCTGTCGAGACAGTTGCGCAACATTTAGGTATATCAAGAGCAAGTGCTTATTTGTATGTAAAGGAAAATTAAAAGATTTTCCATCATTTATAAGATTGAACATAATGTTTTTGAAATTGGTATTGCGTAACCTTTGTGCTTTTTAAAAGGTTATTCTGCCAATTTTTCTGTTTTTATAAGTTGTATCTTATTTATCAAAAAACAACTTGTTTCTTCAGCATGACTCATTTAAATAATGAAATAGGAACACAACACACATCTATGTTGCTTTAGTAGGAGGTCGTTATTTGAAGTTATTTATAATTATATTTATTGCAATTTTTTCTAGTATTGGACTGATCTGCTTAATTGCTCTACTCAAAAATCTAAAAAACAATTCGTCATCTGGCGAACACGATGATTCATCTTCTTCAACACATCATTTTCACGATAATAGTTCTAGTCATCATAGCTCAAGCTATTCAAATGATTGTTCATCATCTTCAGATTCAGGTAGCTGTGATAGCGGCGGCGGTGGAGATTAAAAAAAAGCCCTTTTATGCAAAGGGCTTTTAATGATTTAAGGTAAATCGAACCAGATAAATTGACTATCTTCAGTTGCCTGAATTGTTGCTTTACCTTCAAACACGAAAGCATCGCCTGCTTTGACTTCTTGATCACCAATACGGATTACGCCTGAAATCACGTGAACATAGTTCACTTTTTTAACTGGCTCAACGTTTAGCTCATGTCCTTTTTCCAATACAGCTGACTTTATCTCTGTATTTTGGCGAATATGCATCGGTGCATTTGCATCAGGCCCTGCAATTAAATGCCATTTGTTTGGATCATTACGTGGGTCAAGGCTAATTTGCTGGTAGTTTGGCTCAGCTTCTTTTACGTCTGGAATAATCCAGATCTGTAATAAATGTACAGGCGTATCAGTGTTGTTGATTTCACTATGAGCCACACCTGTACCAGCGCTCATGAGTTGCCATTCACCAGCCTTAATTTGGCCTTCATTTCCCATCGTATCACGGTGTGAAATTGCACCATCTAGCACACAGGTTAAGATTTCCATGTTGTCATGCGAGTGTGTACCAAAACCATTATGTGCATCAATTCTGTCATCATTAATCACACGTAATGCACTAACACCCATATATTTAGGATCGTACCAGCTACCAAATGAAAAGCTGTGATAAGACTCTAACCAACCCGCTTTTACATGTCCTCGATCTTCACCACGATGTAGATAAGTATTCATGATTTAATCTCCCAAATTTTTTATTTATCTCTTGAGAAATATATTAATGTTCTATGGAGACTAGAAAAATAGGCTAACTGCAACATGTCGTTGCATAATTGATATGGTTGTAAAGTTTTTTATTGATCAATTTTTTAAGAATAAAAAAACCTGCCATGAAGGCAGGTCTTTTAAGGAATATATGGATTACTCAAGGAATTTAACAGTTACGCCAGAACGTACTTTATTTCCTAAATCGTTTGCATCCCAGTTTGTTAAACGGATACAACCGTGTGATGCTGTTTTAGAAATTAAAGATGGGTTTGGTGTTCCGTGAATACCGAAAGATTTTTTACTTAAACCAATCCAGATATTACCTACTGGAGCATTCGGGCCAGGTGGTAAAGAAAGAGGTTTTAAGTTTTTACCTTGTACGAAGTTCGAAGGTGAATAGCTATACCAAGGGTTACGAGCCACACCAACTACCTTGTAAGTACCGGCCGGAGAAGGCGTATCAGTACTGCCAATTGTTGCAGGAAATGAGGCAATCATTTGGTTCCGGCTATTGAAGAGATACAATTGTTTTGCACCTTTATGGGCAATAATCAAATGAATATCTTCTGGTAAATCATTGCGTACGTTTGGAACAATGATTTTTTCACCCGCTTTTTTGAATGTCGCAGTTGGGTTAATTTTCTTTAAGAAAGCTTCATCAATATGAAACTTCTCACCCAACATTTCGGTTACACGTGTGTAGTACAAACCTTTCATTTTAGCTTGTAATGCGTAGTCAGAAGGAATCGACTCAGCATATGGGCCTTTTAGGTCAGCATCAGAAATTGTGTATTCAATAAATGCGGGCTTGGTTTGTTTAGCAACCAATGCATCCCAAGTTTCTTTGGTCAGGTCACCAGTAGGTGATAAACCATTCATTTGTTGGAATGAAGAAATTGCTTTTAATGTATTTTTACCGCTCATGCCGTCAATTGCACCTGGCGAAGCATGTGCGTTATTGAGCATTACATGGGCACGGGCATAAACTGGAAGTTGGCCTTTACCAATATTTTCAGACCATTCTGCCGAGTTTAAGCTATCTAAAGTCCATGATGCAGCGGTTGTCGCAGGAGCCGTAGACGCAGCACTGCTTTTAGCAACAGCTGGAGTAGACGCCGCGATGCCTGATTCAGCATTTGGATCTTCAGTTTTCTGTAAATTTTGTAATGTTGTTGACGCTCGGTTTAAGTCATTTTGTTCTTGAGCGGTAATTTGTGTCGAAGCTTGAGCTTTTACAGTTGAAGCTGCATCTACTGCTAAAGGATCAATCGGATCTTCTACAGGAGCTGATACCTTTTTAGGGTTCAGGGGTTGCTCAGTTGTTGAAGCAGCAAAAGCAACATTAGCAATAATACAACTTAAACTCATAGCGAGTAATGAGCGAACAAACATGTAATTCAACCTTAAGAATTTTCATATAAGCAATAGGGGATTGATCTAATCTCAAAGTGCATAAAATTACCATTAACTCATTTCTATGAGCCCAAGATTGGTAATTTAGTGATTAAAAGAATATCCAATGACCCCAATGTAACATGTTGCAAGTATTGCAGAAAACCCCAAGGCTTGCAGTAGACTTTTGTGTAAATATGCATTTTTTAGTAGATTGACGAGTTTTTTGTGTGAAATTGAAATTATAAAAATGTCTCTGTTTTTGATATGATGCTGCCACATAAAGAAGATAGAGATTGGTAATGACGACTTTGAAAAATGATCGTTTCCTCCGTGCTTTGTTACGCGAACCTGTAGATACCACACCAGTGTGGATGATGCGTCAAGCAGGGCGTTATTTGCCTGAATATCGCGAAACACGTTCACAAGCAGGTGATTTCCTATCTTTATGTAAAAATACAGATTTTGCTTGTGAAGTGACTTTACAACCTTTGCGTCGCTATGATTTAGATGCAGCAATTTTATTTTCAGATATTTTAACTATTCCAGATGCACTTGGTTTAGGACTTTATTTTGAAACTGGCGAAGGCCCTAAGTTTCAAAAGACCGTACGTACTGAACAAGATGTCGCAAATTTACCAAAATTAAATGCAAAATCAGATCTTGATTATGTGATGAATGCGGTAAGTACAATTCGTTCTGCTTTAGGTGGTCAAGTTCCACTGATTGGTTTCTCTGGTAGCCCTTGGACGCTTGCAACTTATATGGTTGAAGGTGGTTCAAGTAAAGAATTCCGTTTTACCAAGCAGATGATGTACGCTCAACCAGAAGTTTTACATGCTTTGCTTGATCATTTAGCAGACTCAGTCATTGACTATTTAAATGCTCAAATTGATGCAGGTGCTCAGGCCATCCAGATCTTTGATAGCTGGGGCGGGGCATTAGCACACCGTGAATATGTCGAATTCTCTTTAAACTACATGAATAAAATCATTGCAGGTTTACAACGTGAGAAAGATGGTCGACGTATTCCTATCATCGTGTTCACAAAAGGCGGCGGTCAATGGTTAGAACCAATGATCACAACAGGTGCTGATGCTTTAGGTTTAGATTGGACGACACCATTAAATACGGCTCGAACTACAGTGGCTGGACGTGTCGCTCTGCAAGGGAATCTTGATCCGGCTGTTTTATACGGTTCAGCTGCTTCAATTGAGAAAGCAGTGAAATTGATGATAGACGATGCCTACGCAAATGGCGAAAAGACCGGTTATATTGCTAACTTGGGCCATGGGATTACTCAATGGGTAGATCCTGCGCAACCAAAAATCTTTGTAGATACAGTGCATGAGTATAGTGCTAAATATCTAGGATAGTTTTTGTGCAATATCTAACTTTACCGTTTCAATTTATCGGCAAGGCTGTTTCGGCAGCCTTGTTTGGTATTTTATTGTTAATTGCTTTTGCTTTAACAGCGCCGATGGGAAGCCATGAATACATGGGGTTCTATCGTTATGATTATTTACTGACCTATGCACTTTTAATCCAGATCTGCTTACTCTATTTAAAACTGGAGTCATGGGAAGAAGCCAAGGTCATCGCTTTATTCCACGTTATGGCGATGGTTATGGAAATATTTCTAACGCATCCTGCGATTGCATCGTGGCAATATCCACAGCCCGCCGTATTTAAAATTTTAACTGTGCCTTTATTTGCAGGTTTTATGTATTCGGCTGTAGGTAGTTTTTTTGCACGTTCAATACGACTGTTTCAAGTGTCTTTTGAAAAACTTCCAAGTTTTGGAGCTATGCTCTTACTGGCATTTTTCTCATATATAAATTTTATGAGTAAATTTTTTGTTCCAGACATTCGCTATATTTTATTCGCGATTAGTATTTTTATTTTTTGGAAAACAAAACTTTATTTCCAGTTAAGTGAACATAAATTTAAAATCCCGATGTTACCTGTTTTGTTTACACTCGCGTTTCTGATCTGGATTGCTGAAAATATAAGTACATTTTATAAAATCTGGCTTTATCCAAGTCAGGTCGATGCTTGGCATATGGTCGGTTGGGGCAAGCTAGGGTCGTGGTATTTATTATTACTTTTAAGTTTAGTACTGGTGCTTAAAATACTAGGCAACAGGGATAATCAAGGTAACTGGAATTTAAGATAATTTTTCTTTTGCACTTTTTATCATATTGTTTATTTTTTAATTGCTAAATCACAGCCTTCTAGTTATCTTTAATATCGTGTAATAAGAATTACACATAACAATACAACACATAAGAAACAATCAATAATGATTTTTGGAGATTTACATCTATGTTAAAAAAATTAGCTTTAGCTGCGTTATTAGCAGCTGGTTCAAGTGTTGCAATGGCTGACAACGATGTGGGTTGTGGTGCAGGTACACAAATATGGGCTGGTAAAAAAGGAGTAGCGCCTAAAATTCTTGCTGCAACAACAAACGGTATTTTTACTAACCAATTATTAGGGATCACTTTCGGTACTTTAGGCTGTCGTCAAGGCGGGACAGTAACAGCGCAAGTTGTAACATTCACAAATGAAAATGCAGAAGCTTTAGCACGTGATATGGCTGTAGGCCAAGGTGAAAGCCTAAACGTACTTGCTGAGTTAATGCAAATCAAACCTCAAGACAAAGACCGTTTCTTTAAAGTTTCAAAAGCAAACTTTGGTGAAATCTATTCTGCAAATAACCAAAATACCCTTCAAGTTTTAGCATCACTGCAAACTGTAATGGCTAAAGACGACGTTTTAAAAGCTTACGTATAAGTTTGAAACTGAAAACCCTGTCGTCTGGCAGGGTTTTTCTTATATTTAATGATAAAAATTGATGAGCTTAATGAAGTCATTTGTTTTAGTTTTTGCCTCTTTGGCAGTGAATACTGCATATTCAGCAGATATAAATCCATCTATTCAAAAATATTGGTCAATTGCAGAACAGAAAAACTTAGATCAAGACATTACATGGCAAAGGCTCATGTATGCCAATAAAGACCATAAAAGTGATGTCACTTATTCTGGCTATTTCATGGCAGAAAATGGGAAAAATAATTTAAAAGAAGAACTGAAAGCTGACATCTCGGCATTATTTATGCCTGCTCAAGATAATCAGTCGATTCGCTGTAAATTTCCAGCACGCAGTCAATGGCTCATACAAAAAGTAGGCATTCAAGAAAGTGAATTGCCTCAAGTGAAGTGTTCAGAATTTGAAAACTGGATTGGACAGATTAAGCCTCATAAAGCGACATTAATTTATGCGACAGATTTTATGGGCAATCCGAGCTCCATGTTTGGGCATACTTTATTGCGTTTAGACCCGAAAGATCAGCAACAATTAAATTTAGTTTCCTACGCTGTAAATTATGCAGCAACTGTGGCTGGAAACGACAACTGGTCATATGCATGGAAAGGCTTAACAGGGCAATATCCGGGTGAATATTCACTGATGCCTTATTACCGTAAAGTAAAAGAGTACGGTGATTTTGAAAGCCGTGATTTATGGGAATATGAGCTAAATTTAACACCTGAAGAAACACGGTTTTTAGTAAGCCATATTTGGGAAATGCAACATGTGAGCTTTCCTTATTACTTTGTGAGCGATAACTGCGCCTATCGATTGTTAGGGTTGGTTGATTTAGTAAAACCTGAGTCTCACCTGCAAGAGAAATTCACTCACGCTTCTATCCCGATGGAAACCATTAAATCGATGCAGCAGCAAGGGCTCACCAAAGCTCCTGTATATCGACCAGCTTTGGAAACTCAGCTATTAGCACAAGCTCATCAGCATGGCGAATCTTTGGCGAAGGTAGCTCATCAAATTGCGATGATGCCCACTCAGCAGTCTTCTCAGATTTTAAAATCATTTAGTGAGCAAGATCAGGCTAAAATTTTAGAGATGGCTTATGATGATTTATATCTTCAATTTACGAGCCGTAAAATAGAAGAAAGCGTTGCTCAGCCACAGTTGCGCCAGCTGTTAGCACTCAGAAGCCAAATTGATTTAGACAAACAGCGTCAAGAACCTAAAAGACCAACAAAAGAGCCAACTCAAGGTCACAATGCACGTAATATTTCAGTCAAAGCTGGTGAGGTTCAAGGTGAGAAGTTTATCGAACTTGGTCATCGCCAAGCTTATCATGACTTGATAGATCCTCAAGGAGGATACCGTGCGGGAACTCAATTACTCTTTTTAAATGGTAATGCACAGTGGCGAGATGACCATTTAAAGCTAGAACGTCTTGATCTGCTAGAAGTAAATTCTTATAACCCGATTCAACCTTTTAAAACACCGCTGAGTTGGGGATTTAATTTAGGTTGGCGTCAGGAAGCGATTCATGATGGTACTTTTAGTGAAGAAAAACAGCATGGCGTAGCGAATTTTAATGCTCAGGTTGGATATAGCTTTGCTGACTATGAGCGCAAACATGTTTGCTATGGGCAACTACAAACCTACTTACAAGCCGGTTCAAATCTAGATAAAGGGTGGCGTGTGGGAATGGGCCCGACTTTAGGTTGCATGAATCAGTGGTTTGAACACTTCAACTCTGTAGTGCAAATTGAATTACCCTATTGGGAAGATCAAAACCAATGGAATTTGAGAGTAAATACTCAGTGGCAATATGTGATTAATAGTAATAATACTGTTCGATTAAATTTGGATTATGAACAACAGAATCATCGAGATTGGATGAAATCAAGTCTAGGATATGTTTGGTTCTTTTAAATAGCATTACGAATAAAAAAAGGGAAAAATGAATGAAATCATTTCTCCCTTTTTTGTTTTAGCAAAGGATTATTTCTTTATTGCATTCAATACTGCATACGCTGCTTTAATGCGTTCTTCATTTGGAATACGTTTATTGGTTAACATGACTAAACCAATATTTTCTTTAGGAATAAACACGACATAGGTGCCAAAACCGTTGGTTGAACCAGTTTTGTGGAACATCTTGACTGAAGGTTCTTTTGAAATGGCAGTCACTTTATTAGGCTTCATCACGATTTGTTCTGAATTACTGTCTAATAAAGTCTGTAAAGGTGCTGGATAAGAGAACTCTTCCCAACCTAATGCTTGATACATCGTGCCTACTTGGTAGAAACCTTGATGTGTTTCATTAATTGCGCGTTGAATATCTGCCGGATATTTTTGTGGGTTGAGGTTGGCATTAACGAAACTCAGCATATCCGGTAAGGTCGATTTAACACCGTACGCAGGTGCATCTAGCGGGCCAGGGTTAACTCGAATCGGCTGATTTTCTTGGTTATAGCCAAATGCATAGTTTTGCATTTGAGTCTTAGGCACATTTACATAGCTATGTTTTAAGCTAAGGTCTGGAAAAATGGTTTTTTCCAAGACTTGGTCGAAAGGTTTATTCATAGATAAAGCAACAACTTTTCCAAATAAACCAATGCTTGGATTTGAATATTGTCGATATTCACCGATTGAGTTTTTAGGCTTCCAGTCTTTGAAAAAAGTTAAAACTTGCTGATCTGTTTGGACTTCATCTGGAAACTGTAAGCTAAGGTTGCCACTTGTATAAGTAGCAAGTTGAAGTAAGTTAACTTGATCAATCGGTGTGTTTCTTAATTCTTTCCAATATTTTCCGGGTGTGTCTTTAAAAGAAATTGTTCCTTTTGTTTTGGCATATCCACCAGCTGTAGCAGTAAATAATTTACTAACAGAACCGAGCTCAAAAATGGTACTGTTATTTACGGCTTTTTTATCTTGAACGGATTGTAGACCATAATACGTTTCATACTTTTTATTATTTTGGATGATGCCAACAGCCATCCCAGGCACATCATATTTTTCTAATAACGGTTTAAAATTTTGATCAACCAGTTTATTAATTTCTTGCTCTTTTGGTGTATTCCCTGCATAAATTGAGGTATTAAAAATAAAAAGAGGGGATAAAAGTAAGCAAGAAATTTTGTTAAATTGCATGATTAACTCATAAATTATTTAAAATTAAAGATGTGTACTTTTATAACAAAAATCACATAATTTGATTGTTATGTTTTATAGAGTAAGTGCTTTATCTAAATATAAAAAAAGCCCAACTGAGTCGGGCTTTTTTGCAGTAGTTACCAGATTAGTAGCTTTCTGGTACTGCACTTAAGAATTCACGGCGTGCTTCTTTGTCAGTTTTAAAATCTCCGACAAAAGAAACTGTACGAGTTGTAGATTCCTGTTTACCTACACCACGCATCATCATACACATATGTGCTGAATCGATAACGACAGCCACACCACGTGCGCCAGTCACTTCAGCTACAGCCTCAGCGATTTGCTGAGTTAAATTTTCTTGAATTTGCAAACGACGAGCAAACATCTCGGTAATACGTGCAAATTTAGATAAGCCAAGAACTTTGCCTTCTGGTAAATAGGCAACATGAACACGGCCATAGAACGGGAGGAGATGATGTTCGCAAAGCGAATAGAATTCAATATTCTTCACCAATACCATTTCATGGTTATCTGATGGGAAAACAGCATTATTGGTGACTTCTTCTAAAGTTTTACTATAGCCAGAAGTTAAATATGAAAAAGCTTTAGCCGCACGCACAGGCGTATCTTTAAGGCCGGGACGATTAAGGTCTTCACCGACGGCAGTCAGAATGTTTGCGTACGATTGCTGCATTGACATAAGGCGTATAAATTTACTCTATTAGACAAGCTCGGCATTGTATCAGAAACATGCCCTGATGTTCATAACTCGTCGCACTATATTTATCCTGTTCGGCACGCATTAGATAAATGGTGAATAAATTTCATGTTTTTTATCGTTAATAGTCAATTATTTGAGCATGAAATGTGCAACTAATAGAGGTAAGTTATAAATGATCGCCTGATGGCATCATATTTGCAAATATGCCGTACTATAGAGCATAAGGATAAAACATGTCAGAACGTCCAATCACCTTTTTTTTTCGTGGTAGTCAGCAACAAGTAGAAAATGTATTACCCACCATGACAGTCTTACAATTCTTGCGAGAATATACTCAATCGGGTAAGACTCGGCAGACTGGTACAAAAGAGGGCTGTGCTGAGGGCGATTGTGGTGCATGTACAGTAGTGATTGGTGAGTTGGTCAATGACAATCTGCAATTGCGCAGTGTGAATGCGTGTATTCAGTTTTTACCGACTTTAGATGGTAAAGCCCTATTTACAGTAGAAGATCTGCATAATTTATTGCCTACACAAGATGGAACACTTCACCCAGTACAACAGGCAATGGTGGATATGCATGGTTCACAATGTGGTTTTTGTACGCCCGGTTTTATCATGTCCTTATGGTCAATGTACGAAAATGAACAACATTCTCCAAGCAAAGATAAAATCAGTGATTATCTTTCTGGAAACTTGTGTCGCTGTACAGGCTATCGCCCTATTTTAGATGCAGCACAAAAAGCATATGACTATCCACGTGTTGTATTAGAACGTCAAAAAGTACTTGATGTATTAAAAGAGATCAAAGCATTACCTGCATTGCATTTGAATGATCATGATCAGCAATTTTTTGCACCAAAGACTTTGCAGGATTTTGCCGCTTTACGTTTGCAATTGCCACAAGCGCGCATTGTCGCTGGTAGCACAGATGTCGGTTTGTGGGTAACCAAGCAGGGGCGTGATTTAGGCGATATGCTTTATATTGGTCAGGTGGAAGAGCTTAAAAAGATCGTAGTCGCAGACCATGCTTTAACGATTGGGGCAAATGTCAGTTTGAGTGATGCACTCATCAAAATTTCAGAGTTTTATCCTGACTTTCAAGAATTACAGCGCCGTTTTGCTTCCATGCCGATTAAAAATGCAGGAACCCTAGGTGGAAATATTGCCAATGGTTCGCCTATTGGCGACTCAATGCCGGCATTAATTACCCTAGGTACACACTTGATTTTGCGTGTAGGTAAGCAGACCCGTGAAATCGCCTTGGAAGACTTTTATCTCGATTATCAAAAAACAGCATTACAGCTTGGTGAGTTTGTTGAAGCAGTTGTTATTCCGCTTCGTGAAGGGCAGACGCGTTTTAAATTTGCCAGCTATAAAATTGCTAAACGTTTTGAGCAAGATATTTCTGCGGTATGTGCGGCCATTTCATGTGAGTTAGATACTTATCATGTCGCTCACAATGTCAGAATTGCTTTTGGTGGCATGGCGGCTATTCCCAAACGTGCAAAATATGCAGAAGCCATATTGGAAGGTCAGCAACTTACAGCAGAATTGATAGCTAAGGCTCAAGAGGCATTGTCGCAAGACTATCAACCTTTAGATGATGGACGTGCTAGCTCGGCATATCGATTACACGTCGCGAAAAACTGTTTACAGCGTTTTTATATAGAAAAAGTCCTGTCTCAAACGATTACTCGTGTGAATGACTTGATTGCTATGGTGGAGATCTAACATGAACCAAACCATTGACTTAAATATTTCTAAAAAATCAGCTAAAGCAGGCGACTCGATTCCACATGAGAGCGCACATTTACACGTAACGGGGCAGGCAACTTATATTGATGATTTACCTGAGCTTGAAAATACCCTGCATCTGGCGGTCGGATTTTCAAATTGTGCCAAAGGTAAAATTAGTAAATTTGATTTGGATGCAGTACGTCAGGCTGATGGTGTCCATGCAGTTTTTTCGGCAAAGGATATTGAGGTTGAAAATAATTGGGGACCAATTGTTAAAGACGACCCAATTTTTGCCGAAGAGCAGGTTGAATTTTATGGACAAGCTCTGTTTGTGGTTGTTGCTGAGAGTTATCAGCAAGCGCGTCAGGCAGTTCGCTTAGCAAAAATTGAGTATGTGACCGAAACTCCAATTTTAACGATTCAAGATGCGATTGAAAAAGAATCGTGGGTGTTACCACCTGTTGAATTTAGCCATGGTGAAGTTAAACAGGCATTTCAAAATGCAGCCCATCAACTTTCTGGGGCGATTGAGCTGGGCGGGCAGGAGCATTTTTATTTAGAAGGTCAGATTTCCTATGCGATTCCACAAGAAAATCAGAGCTTAAAAGTCTATTGCTCAACACAACATCCAACCGAAATGCAGCTGCTGATTTGCCATGCATTAGGCATGAATATGCATCAGGTCAGTGTGGAAAGTCGCCGTATGGGTGGTGGTTTTGGCGGTAAAGAGTCGCAGTCGGCACAGTGGGCATGTATTGCATCTTTGGCAGCACAAAAAACAGGCCGTCCGTGTAAATTACGTTTAGATCGTGATGATGACATGAGTGCTACAGGTAAACGTCACGGTTTTGCTTATGAATGGTCTGTAGCCTTTGATGACAGTGGTGTTCTGCAAGGCTTAAAGGTGCAACTGGCTTCAAACTGCGGTTTTTCCGCTGATCTTTCTGGGCCAGTAAATGAACGAGCAATTTGCCATATTGGCAATGCCTATTATTTAAATGCAGTTGAGCTACGTAACTTGCGTTGTAAAACCAATACTGTTTCCAATACGGCATACCGTGGTTTTGGTGGACCGCAAGGCATGTTTGTCATTGAAAATATTATTGATGACATTGCTCGTTATTTAGGTTGTGACCCAGTTGAAATTCGTCAACGCAATTTCTTTGCCGAGCAGTCCGGTTCTGGACGTGACCGTATGCACTATGGGGCAGAAGTCCGTGATAATGTTGCGCCAAAATTGGTGGCTGAATTATTACAAAGTAGTGATTATGCAAAACGCAAACAGAGCATTCATGCCTTTAATCAGAACAATGACATCATTAAACGTGGTATTGCGTTAACCCCATTAATGTTCGGTATTTCGTTTAATGCCGTGCATTACAATCAGGCGGGTGCACTGGTCTATGTGTATATGGATGGTACTGTCTCTATTACCCATGGCGGTACGGAAATGGGACAGGGTTTATATACTAAAGTAAGGCAGGTTGCCGCTCATGAGCTGGGTTTACCAATCGATAGCGTTCGTTTAATTGCAACCGATACTTCTCGGGTGCCAAATACTTCGGCAACTGCAGCATCGAGTGGCGCAGATCTAAATGGTAAAGCTGTTCAAAATGCCTGTATTAAAATTCGTGAACGTCTGGCAAAACTTGCAGCAGAAATAAGTGACAGTGACGCTGACCAAATCCACTTTGAAGATAGTATGGTTTCAACCGCGAATGGTCATTTATGGACTTTTCCTGATTTGGTTCAACGGGCATATATGGCGCGTGTACAACTCTGGGACAGCGGTTTTTATAAAACGCCAGAAATTCACTATGATCAGGTCAACCATTTAGGGCGCCCATTTTTCTATTATGCTTATGGTGCAGCGGTTAGTGAGGTTGCAGTAGATACCTTAACTGGGGAAATGAAAGTATTACGTGCTGACATTTTGCATGACGTCGGGCGGTCAATTAACCCTGCAATTGATATAGGGCAAATTGAGGGTGGTTTTGTTCAAGGGATGGGATGGCTCACGACAGAAGAGTTATATTGGCAGCCACAAGGACCACACGCAGGCCGCTTGTTTACCCATGCACCTTCAACTTACAAAATCCCGACCAGTGTGGATATTCCTCATATTTTTAATGTCAAACTGTTTAATAATCAAAATCAGGCAGACACCATCTACCGCTCTAAAGCAGTAGGTGAACCTCCATTTATGTTGGCATTATCTGTTTTCTCTGCAATTCGTCAGGCGGTACTGGCGGCTATTCCAGAAAATGCACCGCTCGTACTCAATGCTCCAGCAACTGCCGAAGAAATTTTACGTGCAATTGCGATTGGACGAGGACAAGCTTTGGCTGACCGCCCACAGGCTAAAATGTAGAAGATTATGCAACATTTACAATGGTGGACTGATTTTGTGGCGTGGCAAGTCGATGCGTTGCCTATGGTATTGGTCACAGTAGTTCGCGCTGATGGTTCAACACCACGAGAAGTTGGTGCAACCATGTTATTGCGGTTTAATTTGCAAGAGCAATGGCAGCAATCCGATACGATTGGTGGTGGGCATCTAGAGTTTCAGGCTATTGATATTGCTAAAGCAATGTTAAAAGAAACGGAAACTTGTGTGAGGCGTATTGAACGTTTTAACCTCAGTGCTCGGCTTGGACAGTGTTGTGGCGGAGTAATGTGGTTATTGTTTGAAAAAATATCACCTGCTGAGATCGCATCGGATTTATCTGTGAGTTTGCAAGCATGGCGAGCTGGAAAGCAAATATGGCGTACGGTCTCACACCAATATGCGTCTACTTGGCAGACTATGGATAGGGAACAACAACCGAGTTTCGAGTTTCATCCTACCAATAGTGAAGAATGGCAATTTGGCCAGCAGATTCAACCTTATACCATGCAAGTACTGATTTGTGGAGCAGGGCATGTGGGGGAAGCAATTGTTCGCTGTTTATTGCCTATTGGTGTCAGAGTGAAATGGATTGATCCGCGTGATGATATTTTCCCAACAGACTTACTGGAACAGGTGCAATGTTTAACGACTGATACATTAGACGCCGAAATTGAGCATTTTGACCGTTCAGGTGCAGTTTTAATTTTAACTCATGATCATCAATTAGATTTGCAACTGTGTTTTACAGCCTTGAAACCTGCGACAAAACCATTTGCTTATGTTGGGATGATTGGCTCAAAAAGTAAAAGGGCTATTTTTGAGAAACGTATGCAAATACGTGGTTATACTCAGGAAACATTACAACGCTTGGTTTGCCCGATCGGGATAGAAGGGATTTCATCGAAACAACCTGCAACGATTGCAGTTGCAGTGGTTGCTCAATTATTGCAGGTGTTTGATGTAAAGAAATGATCTTTTGAGATCATTTCTTTTGTTCGAACTTTGGATTTTTTTCTGCACGTTTAAGCAGTACGAGAACAGCACCTGTGCCACCTTGATTTTCTGGAGCACTTACAAAAGCCAAAACATCGCGGTGCTGACGTAACCATCCGTTGACATAGGTTTTTAAGACCGCTTCAGGGCCTTTACCATGTACAATCTTGACAACATTTTGATTTTCATCTTTTGCCATCTGAATAACTTGTAAAACTGCGCCACGTGCTTGCTCAATCGTACATCCGTGTAAATCTACCGCTTCAAACCAGCGCATTCTTCCAGCTTTTAAGTCTTCGAAAACTTTATGCTGAAGTGTGGCAATGCGATAGCTTAGCGTTGCTTGACTTGCGACAGGATTTAAAGCAGCTTGTGTATCAGATAGTTCGGCATGCTCAGTGTCACGGCCACCTTCGGCAGCTGCACGTTTAGCTAATGTTTGAGCATCAACTTTTTTTGCACGAGGAACTCTTACATCAGCAATATTACTATTATTGATGGGTTTAACACCTGCTACAGCGCTTTGAAACAGATTTGCATTTTCCAATTCTTCAGACTCAGCCTGAGGTTGTTTGGTCTCAGGCTGACTTGCGATTTTGCTTGAATGAGGATTGGAGATTTGCTTTTTAAATTGCTTCAATAACTTTTGTTGCTCTTTAGAAAGCGATGAATCTTTATTACTCATATATCTTCATTAAACCGTTTGAGGTTGTCCAAAAAGAGCAGTAAAAGCTTGATCTGGACGTGGTTGTTTCATAAAACTTTCGCCCACCAAGAAACTGTGAATATCATGCTCTTGCATCATACGCACATCATCTGGTGTCGCAATACCGCTTTCAGTAATTAATAAACGTGAGGCCGGAAGTAATTTTTTCAAACGGATAGATGTATTTAAATCCACATCAAACGTTTTTAAATTACGGTTATTCACACCTAATAAACATTGCTCAGAAAGCTTTAAAGCGCGTTCCATTTCTTCTTCGTCATGAACTTCAACTAGTACATCGAGTTGATGTTCAAACGCAGTTTTAGACATTTCTTCGAGTTGCTGGTCAGATAAGCAAGCAACAATTAATAAAATACAGTCAGCATGCAAAGCACGTGCTTCAACTACATTATATGGATCGATCAGAAAGTCTTTACGTAAAGCAGGCAGGGCACAATGACTGCGGGCAATCGCAATATTCTCATCTGCACCCTGAAAGAAATCCACATCGGTCAATACCGATAAACATGCTGCTCCAGCTTGTTCATACTGCTCTGCAATTTCGGCAGGATTAAAATCTGCGCGAATAATTCCTTTTGATGGAGACGCTTTTTTGATTTCAGCAATTACACCCGGACGTTTATGTTGCAAAGCATTTGCAAAGCCACGCACTGGAGTCGCAGCTTTTGCTAATTCTTCAACATCTTGCAAATTACGTTGTTTTAAACGCGCAGCAAGTTCCTCATGTTTACGGTCAACAATTTTACCTAAAATGGTATTTTGAATATTAATCATGAGAAGTCCTTAATCTGCCTGACATTGTTTTAATGTTTTGGTAAATTCAGCCAAAACACTCATTTTTTCTAAAGCCTGTCCGCCATAAATAATATCTTGTGCGAATGTAACAGCCTGAGCATAAGTCTTGGTAATACCAGCCACATAAATACCAGCACCCGCATTAAGCGCAATCATGTTTGCAGCTTTTTCACCAATATCGGATTTATTTTTGCTTAAAGCATCTTTAATCAATTTTAGACTTGCCGTTGCATCAGCGACTACCAAACCACTTAAGGTTTGTGACTCAATTCCGACATCTTCAGGATTAAGCGTCCATTCAGTAATTTCGCCGTCTTTCAGTTCGGCAACAGCAGTAGGAGCAGCAAGACTGATTTCATCAAGACCATCTTTTGAATGGACAACCATCACGTGTTCAGCACCGAGTTGCTTCATAACTTCAGCAATTGGGCGGCAAAGTTCATCTGAAAATACACCAATGACAAAGCGTTTCACGCCCGCTGGATTCGTAAGCGGCCCGAGTAAATTGAAAATACTGCGGACACCAAGTTCGCGACGTGGCCCAGCAGCGTATTTCATTGCTTTATGATGGTTTGGTGCAAACAAGAAACCTATACCCATTTCACGGATACAGCGTTCGGTTTGTTGCATATCTAAATCAAGATGAATACCTGCTTGTTCAAGTAGGTCTGATGAGCCTGATTTACTTGAAACACCACGGTTACCATGTTTTGCAATGGTTGCACCTGCCGCCGCAATCACAAAGCTTGAAGCAGTAGAGACATTAAATAAGTTTTGTCCATCGCCGCCAGTACCCACAATATCAACTAAATGTTTGATATCACTGACATCAATTTTAATCGCAAATTCACGCATGACACGTGCAGCTGCAGTCATTTCATCAATACTTTCACCCTTCATGCGTAAGCCCATCATTAAAGCACCAATTTGTGCTTCAGTTGCCTCACCTTGCATGATGCTGCGCATGATGTCTTCCATTTGAGGCTGAGTCAAATGAATGTTTTTGGTAATGTGGTTGAGCGCCTGTTGGATATTCATAGTCATGATTTACAGCATTAATGATTAAAATTTTTAGGTGAAGTTGATCAAGAGTGGAAGGTTCGGCTTGTTGCGTTCCATGATTCACTAGCTACGGGGAGCTATGTTAGCAGAAAATAATCAAAGATTTTTGTTGTTCGATCATAGTTTTAAAAATTTTGCTCGTTTCTTACTTTAGTTTGATTAATAAACAGAATTTATTTATGGAAAAAGGTTTTAGTTTATTGTGAGTTTTTATGATAAATAATTAACCATTTGGTATATATTAAACGCAAATATACCTAGGAAAAATGTGTATAAATCAATCAAATTAAAGTGGATATATTAGGGCAATCTTTATTTTGTCTACTAATAAATATGTATCTAAATAACTTGAAATATCTAGGGACGTTAAAAAATAAGCGCTCATTTATTTTTGTATTTGTTGCACTTTTTCATCCATTAGAAAGCTATGCACAAGAAACTGTAGAGCAACCACAAAACCAAGCTAAACCAGATAAAGTAGTTCGTGTTGCAGTAACAGGCTCAAGGATTTCAAAAGCACAAAAAGATGGCCCGACCAGTGTGACGGTAATCACGGCAGCCGATATTGAAAAACAAGGTTTTAGTAATGCATTTGATGCACTCAATAATTTGACGCAGAACACGGGTTTTGTACAAGGTGCCGATTATGGAAATACTTTTACACCTGCGGCTAACGCTATTAGCTTAAGAGGCTTAGGACCTAATCATACTTTAACTTTGATTAATGGACATCGGGTTGCAGACTATCCTGTACCTTATGATGGCTCTGTCAATTTCGTAAATTTAGCCAATATTCCAACTGCCATTATTGATCGGATTGAAATATTAAACGGTGGTGCCTCTGCAATTTATGGTTCAGATGCAATTGCTGGTGTGGTGAATATTATTCTGAAAAAGAAAACAGACGGCACACAGTTTAATATCAAGGCGGGTGGAACAAAAGAAGGTGGTGAAAACTTACGTTTACAACTGAGTGGCAGTAAGACTTTAGACAAGCTCAGCCTTGTTTATGGGGTTGAACTCAGTGGCCGTGAACCGATATGGGCAGCCGATCGAGATTTTATGAAGAGCCGAACTCGTTTAGGAGAAAAACCAGACACGATTGTGGGTCGTAAAAATGCTGATACTGGTAAATATCTTTCAATTGGTGGGTGTCAGGCCTTTAATGGTTTATTTAACGGATCAGTCAATAATATTGGACAAGCAGGGGCGGACAATTGTGCCAGTGGTTTGGCTCGACCGACTTATTGGACTGTTCAAACTCAAAATCGCAGTCAAAATGGTTATCTCGGTTTAGATTATGAGTTAAATGATAAAACTCAATTATTTGCAGATTTTTTGATTGGGGCAAACCAAATTGAAAATAATACCCGTAGTCCGACATGGACTTCTTTAGCTGCAACGAGTGGTTATTTCCTAAATCAAGACTCGGGAAATTATGAAATTTGGAATCGCCGTTTTGCACCTGAAGAATTAGGTGGGGTAGAACGAATAAATAAAAAATGGAAAGAACTTTCTTCTAACTTAAATTTTGGAATTCGAGGCGATATTGGAGAGACGAGCTGGAGTTATGAAGCAGCCTATAATGGTTCCATTTATACTAGTCAGCTAAACCGCCAAGGCTTATTACGCTCGAATGTTGATGAATATTTCTTAGGTAAGCAACTTGGTACAGATGCAGATGGTATTCCTATTTATTCCCCTCATTTAGATCGTTTAAGTCGACCACTCACAGCAAGTGAATTTGAAAGTATTTCGGGCACAACAAAAGAAAAAGATAAATCGTGGGCACAAAGTTTAACCTTAAGTGCAAATGGTGATGTGTTTAAGTTACCTGCGGGAACTGCCAAACTTGCAGCAGTGGCTGAAATTGGGCGTCAAGGCTTCTCGATTAAGCCAGATGAGGCGATCGAAAATGGTGAATATTATAATTTAAGCTCTAGTGGCGAATATGGAGGAACACGGACCCGCCAAGCACTCGGCGCTGAATTATTTTTACCCTTAGCAAAACCGTTAAATTTAACCCTGTCCGGACGCTATGACCGTTATGCTTTGTCAGATAACAGCATTGATAAGCTAACTTTCGGTTCGGGCCTCGAGTTTAGACCACATCCGACTTTATTGGTGCGCGGTAATTACGCGACCAGCTTCCGTGCACCAGATATGAACTATCTGTTTTTAAACAAGCAAAAAGGTTATTTCGCAAGTACCACCGATTATTTACGTTGTAGCCAAACGGGACAACCTTTAGATAAATGTAGCTTTAAAGATTACGCACCTGGGGCGAACTACACTTTAACCGGAAACAAAGAGCTGAAACCTGAAGAAGGTAAATCTTATGGTGCAGGCTTTGTATGGTCACCCACCAATAAATTTGATATTAGCGTCGATTACTGGGATATCAAAATTGATAATCTTGTGACCAACTTAAGTGAGGACAAAATTCTACGCTTAGAAGCAGATTGTCGTTTAGGTAACCAAGATATTAACTCTGCAGCCTGTATTGATGCATTAGCACGTGTGGAGCGTAACCCTGCAAATGCAGTTGTCGACCCAAATGTGATTAAGAATATAAATATCGTTCCGATTAATGCTGCATCAGACCATACCCGTGGGATTGATTTCACTAGCAGATGGCGCTGGAAAACAGACAGCTTTGGTAACTTTCTCTGGACAATCAATTATAGCCGTGTACTAGAACATGAATATCAACAATCAAAAGATGGCGAGAAAGATGACTACTTAAAAGATTTAACTATTCCGGATTGGCGTGACCGTTTTAATACCAGTCTCAGCTGGAGCTTTGGTGATTGGGCATCAACAGTATTAGTTAATCGTTATGGCAAAATTCCAAACGGCGACCAGACTGCCTATTTAAGCCCAACGTATTTGGTGAACTGGAGTGGTACTTATCAAATCTCTCCAAAAGCTTCTGCTTCAATCATTATTAATAACTTGTTTGACAAAGTGAAACGAGATGACACAGGCGGTTGGCCGTATTATCCGGTAGGATCATATTCGCCATTCGGCCGTCAAGGTTGGTTGGAGTTTAACTATAAATTTTAAGAATGATGTATGGATGCAGCGAAGTGGTACAGCATTTGCTGCATCTTTTTATTTAAAACTACAGAGGATAAAACCCCTTATGTTGGTCAAGCCTTCATTTAAAAAAAGATTACTACTTACAACATTATTATCTTTATCGGCAACACAGATTTTTGCATCGAATAACAGTGAACAAATCCCGATTGGTAAATTACCCGAGTGGGTCATACCCGAATCTTATGATTTATATTTTAAGATTGATCCCGCACAAAAAGGCTATACCGGTAAAACCACTATTCATTTAAAGCTGGCTCAAGCTACAGATCACATCTGGATTCATGGTAAATCTTTGACGGTGAAAGATGTGAATATCACATCGGCTGAGGGTACTAAAACCAAAGCAAAATATGAGCAAGCCTCCGAGGTTGATGGGGTAAGTAAAATTAAATTTGCCAAGACCTTGCCAGCAGGCCAGTATCAACTCGTTCTAGATTTTAATGCGGCGTATGACCAGCAACTTGACGGTATTTATAAAATCGAGTTTGAAGGTAAACCTTATGTCATGACACAAATGGAAGCAATTAGTGCGCGCCAGTCATTCCCATCATTTGATGAACCACGTTTTAAAACGCCGTTTAATATTCGTTTGACGATTCCAAGCAAATATTCAGGTTTTGCCAATACCCAACAAACGTCGGAGCAAGCAGAGAAGTCGGGTTGGAAAACACTCAGTTTTGCACAAACCAAACCACTACCAACGTATTTACTTGCACTGGCTGTTGGACCGTGGCAATTACAAAAAGGGCCAGATATTGGGGCGACCTCATGGCGTAAGCAGCCAATCCAGTTACGTGGTATTGCGCCTGATGCTAAAGCTGAAAAAATGCAGCATGCCTTATCTGAAACGCCAGCCATTTTAAAAACTTTAGAAGATTATTTTGCCTTTGGTTATCCATTTGACAAGTTAGATTTACTTGCAGCACCAGACTTTGCAGCTGGAGCCATGGAGAACCCGGGGCTAATTACTTTTAGAGACTATCTAATGTTATTAGATAAGGACTCACCAGTCTCTTTTGTACAGAATTCATTTAATGTCAATGCACATGAGCTGGCACATCAATGGTTCGGTGATGTCGTCACGATGCCGTGGTGGGATGATCTGTGGCTCAATGAATCCTTTGCCACATGGATGCAAAGTAAAATCACCCAAAAATTACATCCCGAATTTAATGCTGACCTAGAACGTATTGCAGATACTGCTGATGCGATGAAAAGTGATAGCTTGGTGAGTGTACGTCGTATACGTCAACCTATTTTAAGCAATGCCGATATTCAAACGGCTTTTGATGGTATTACTTACCAAAAAGGTGCGGCTGTTTTAAATATGTTTGAAAGCTACTTAGGCGAAGAGAAATTCAAACAAGGCGTACGCAATTATATTAATAAGCACCAATATGGTAATGCGACAGCCAATGATTTAATTAGCGCTTTAGCAGAGCAGTCTGGACAAAGTGAGCGCTTTGCCAAAGCGATGAAAAGTTTCCTTGATCAACCGGGTGTACCTTTAATCAATACTTCACTACAGCAAGAAGGCAATAAAGTCTTTTTAAATGTGAAGCAAACTCGTTATTTACCTGTGGGCTCAAAAGGAGATGTAAGAAGCCTCTGGGGCGTACCGTTATGTGTACGTTATGAAGTTCCAAATGCAGCCAGTAAGGTCCAGTGTGAACTGGTAGACCAAGCAGAAGCCAAGATTGAACTCAACGGCGCTAGCCTTGGCAGTTGGTATATTCCAAATGCAGATGCGGCAGGATATTACCAATTTAGTTTGCCTCAAAAAGAATTTACTCGTCTGACTGCGTCTACAGAGAAGCTTTCTAATAGTGAACAGTTGGCCTATGCCTATGCAATTTCAGCTGCATTTAACCACGGCGATATTAATTTATTGGCTGTCGTAGATGCTGCGAAGAAATTTGCCAATTCGAATAGCCGACAAATTAGTACAGCGCTGTTTTCTCAGTTAAGTACGATTCATCGTCATGTGTTGAAAACGGAAGCTGAACGTGAACATTTTAGAAAAGTCTTGGCCAATTTATATTTACCTAAATTAAATCAGTTGGGTTATGTAAACAAAAAAGATGAATCAGCCGAAGACAGTTTATGGCGTAGTGAGTTAGTTAAGTTTCTTGCTTTAGATATTCAAGTTCCAGAAGTCCGTGCACAACTTTTAAAACAGTCAGATACTCTCTTTGCTCAAAAACAGCTTAACTTTGCGCAAGTAACCCCTGAATTATTACCAACCATTTTAGCTGTACGTGTACAAGAAAAAGGCCAACCTGCTTTTGATCGTTTATCTGGAGAGTTACAACGCGTGACTCAACCTACACAACGTCTTGCGATTCTTACTGCCTTAGGTTCAGCAAATCAAGAAGCAACACGCCAACAAGCACGACAGTTGATTTTGAACCCGCGTGTTAAAGTCGGTGAAGTTCGTACTGTGGTTAACTCAATCAATAATTATGGAGGCGAACAAGGCGGTTTGTGGTCTTGGTTTAAAGTAAATCATGACGCCGTATTTGATCGTTTAGGTAAATCTTCGGCTGGGCGTTTTCCTGCAATGTTTAGTGGTGCGGCCTGTACCCAACAACAGGCAGTCCAGTTAAATGACTTTTTTGCACCACGAACTAAAGAATTGGTCGGGGTAGAAAGAGGATTGAAACAGACCAAAGAACGTATTCAACTCTGCGAATCTTTGGTGGCAAAACAAGATGGATCAATTGTGCAGCAGTTAAAGTTGTAATTGATTCAAGCATGAAAAAAGCCAACTGATCGCAGTTGGCTTTTTTATTCAGGGTTCTTATCAAATTACTTTTAAAACAATCTATTTACGGCAGCCTTATGCATAGATATCTAAAAAGTTTTTAAAGATTTGATGGCCATGCTGACTCAAAATTGATTCAGGATGGAACTGCACACCTTCAACAGGAAGTGTTTTATGTTTAACACCCATAATTTCTTCCATTGAGCCATCTGCTTCATTGGTCCAGCACGTTACTTCAAGGCAATCAGGCAGTGTTTGCTGATCAATCACCAAAGAGTGATAACGAGTTGCCGAGAATGGGCTAGGAAGATTACTGAAAATACCCTTATTGCTGTGGTACATATCAGATAAACGTCCGTGCATCACCGTTTTGGCTCTTACAATTTTTCCGCCAAAAGCTTGCCCAATACTTTGATGCCCTAAACACACGCCAAGCAAAGGAATTTTTCCGGCAAAGTGGTTAATGGCAGGAATTGAAATACCCGCTTCGCTTGGAGAGCAAGGGCCAGGACCAATAACCAGATATTTAGGTTGCCATCGTTCAATATCCTCTAATGTGACTTGATCATTGCGAACAACTTTTACTTCCTGATCCAACTCGCCAAAATACTGGACGATGTTGTAGGTAAAAGAGTCGTAATTGTCGATCATTAGAAGCATGATGAACTTAACCTCATGATAGTTAATATATATTTAATAAGTGACTAGAGATTTACTCACAATATTACTCACTTTTTCAAAAGCACTTTTATTTGATCAAATAAAAAGCCGCTTTCTAAGCGGCTAATATAGCAAAAAAAGAAGTAACCAGTTTAACTATTTCATTCGTTAGAAATTTGCAGAAAAAACGACTTTGAGAAGTGAGCCTTTTTGAAATGATATATAAGTACAACTCAGGCAAAATAAGATTTTTATTAGAAATAGAAAATTATTCTGCCTGAGTTAAAAAAAGAAGATTAAATCGCTCTCGTGTTATAAATCAGCCAGTCTAAAACATCGCCAGATAAGTGTTCAGCTAGTCTTTCCTGAACAGTTTGATGGTAACGATTTAACCAGTCTTTCTCTTCATTAGTTAGCATATCAACAACGATACAATCTAAATGAATCGGGCAAAGGGTCAGCGTTTCAAACTCTAAAAATTCACCGTAAGTTTTTTCAAATCCAGAGTGAAGTTTGTTAGCAACCAGATTTTCAATGCGAATACCATATTGTCCCTCATGGTATAAGCCCGGCTCGTTAGAAATAATCATTCCTTCACGTAACTTACTGTAGGCATGTATAGGCGCGTAATAAGAAAGAACTTGCGGACCTTCATGAACATTAAGCGCAAAGCCTACGCCATGACCTGTTCCATGTCGGTAATCTAGACCATGTTGCCATAAAGTATTACGACAAATTGAATCGAGTAGAGGAGCAGCTAAACCTTCTGGATAAATGGTTTTTGCCAAAGCAATGTGACATTTTAAAACCAAGGTGTAGTCACGTTTTTGTTGTTGTGTTGGCGTGCCTACAGGAAGAACACGAGTAATATCCGTTGTTCCATCTACATATTGCCCACCTGAGTCAATGAGTAAAAGTCCATCACCTTCGATAAATGAATAGTGCTCTTCAGTTGCACGGTAGTGGGGTAGAGCACCATTAGCATTAAAGCCAGCAATCGTTGAAAAACTTGGCCCAATAAATCCATCTTGCTGAGCACGGAAAGCTGTAATCTTTTCATCAATGGTGAGTTCTGAAATACTTTCACCATGATGAAGCGTTTTTTCTAACCAGTGAAAAAAGTGGCAAAGCGCGACTCCATCTTTAACCATTGCATGACGGATATGAGCAATTTCGCTTTCATGTTTACGCGATTTTAAAAGTGTACTCGGGTTGATGTCATATACAACCCGAATATCTTTTGCGATGGCTTGTTCATGAAAAATCGAGACTTTGGCTGGATCTAAAAGTACTGAAGCATCAGAAATATTTGCTAAAAACTTAGCTGTATCTTCGTAGTTACGAATTTCAATACCATCGGCTGCCAAAGCTTGCTGAATGCTTACATCAACTTTTTCAGCATCAATAAAAAGAACAGTTTGTTTTGCACTGATATATAAATGTGAAAGGAACACAGGGTTATATTCTACATCTTGCCCACGTGCATTTAAGATCCATGCAATATCATCTAAAGATGAAATAAAATGGCCCGCAATATTCTTACTATGTAAAGTTTCACGAATAGCCTGAATTTTCTCTTTACGAGATAGGGCATTTAACCCTTCAGGCATGAGATGAATTTTTTTTGATGGAAGTTCTTGGCGGTTTAACCAAATCTCTCCGACTAAATCTTGCTGGGTTTCGAGTTTATAATTATTAACTCGTGCAGTATGTTCGAGTGCCTTAAATTGCTGAATTGATAAAGTATGCCCATTTACCACAATGACTGATTCTGGTTTTAGATTTTTCTCAATCCAAGCGAGATGTGTTGAAGATTCATCACTTGTTAATTTTTGAAGATCAAAGCCAGTTCCAACAAGTTGTTGTTCAGCTTGTACCCAATAGCGGCCATCAGCCCAGAGTCCTGCAAAGTTTTGGGTCACGACGAGCGTACCAACCGAACCACTAAAACCGCTTAACCATTGCCTTGCTTTCCAGTAGTCTGGTAAATATTCTGACATATGCGGATCGGCACTCATCACAATCAAAGCATCAACATGCTGATTGCGCATGAGTTCACGAAGTTTCTCAAGTTTTTCTGGAACAGTTAAAACGCTCATATAGTTTCCAACTCAGGTTGAACTTTACTGGTACTTTTGTTCATTAATCTATTGATAGGTTTCTTTAATAAAAATAACACGATTGCGCCAATCACTAACGCTAAAACACATCGCATAAATAAGGTAGGTAAATGATTAATGCCATCTGCCGATACATGCCCGCCAATTAAACCAGCGATAAGATTACCTAAAGCTGAACCTGTGAACCATAGACCCATAATTTGACCACGTATAACATCAGGTGCAAGTTTAGTCATGGTAGATAGGCCAATCGGGCTTAAGCAAAGTTCGCCGATAGTAAGTAGAAATAAAGTACCTACTAACCAAAATGGTGAAACTAATCCACCTGCAATAGCAAAACGGCTTGCAAATGACATCAACAAGAAACCGCCTGCTGCCAGTAAAAGTGCAATAATAAATTTACTGATATAACTTGGGTCTTTATTTGACTTACCAAGTTTAGCCCAAAGCCATGCTGCAATTGGGGCAAAAATAATAATAAACAGAGCATTAATTGATTGAAACCATACTGCTGGAATCTCAAATCCGAAAACAATACGGTCTGTGTAATCTTGCGCAAATAGGTTAAAAGATGTTGGTTTTTGCTCAAAGGCAGACCAAAAAAGAGCTGATGTTGCTAATAAGACAAAGCAGATAATAATTTTAAATTTTTCATGTTTTTCTAAACCAAGGAAAAATAATAAATAGATAAAATAAGCGATAATTCCAACGCCGATTCCGACTGTTAAATAAGTTGCTACCGCGACTGGATTGATATGAATAACGCCAAAGAAAGTAAGAGCAATAACGAATGCAACAGATAGTAAAAATGAGAAAGCAATTTTTGGCGCATTTCTATTTTCTACAACAGGTTTATTCCAATTGTCAGTTTGCTGACGCAATTGGTTGAATGATTGTAGCTGAGGAATGGCTAATGCACGGAAGAGGAGTAATGCAATCAACATTCCAAGGCCGCCAATCCCAAAACCTAGATGCCAGCCATGATCGCGAGCCAATATACCTGTAATAAGCGGAGCAATAAACGACCCCATATTAATCCCCATATAAAAAATGGAGAAGCCGGCATCTCGTCTACTATCCTGAGCTTTATATAATGTTCCCACAATCACTGAAATACAGGTTTTAAATAAACCTGATCCAAGAACAATAAGGACTAAGCCGAAATAAAAAAAGAATTGATCAAAGATGGGGGTAAGCGCAATTGATAAATGACCTAATGCAATAATGAGGGAGCCATACCAGACGGATCGTGCTTGACCTAACCAGTTGTCGGCAATCCAACCACCTAAAACGGTCATTAAATACATAGAGCCTGCAAATAACCCAACAATTGCGGCGGCAGTAGGACGATCAAGACCTAAACCCCCATCATTGACCATCGCGACCATATAAAGAACGAGTAAGGGGCGAATTCCATAGTAAGAAAAGCGTTCCCATAGCTCTGTAAAAAATAAAGTTTTTAAGGGTTTTGGATGGCCGAAAAAAGCGGTGTCACATTGTTCGAGTTCATGCTTCATTTCAAATCCTTTGAAGATATTTGTAGTTTAATAAGCCAAACTTTTAGTTTGTTTAGTTATAAAAAAAAGTTATGTTTTATTTTTTAGATTTTTTTAAATTGAAAAGCAAGTTGGTCATGTATAAAAAAGGTATATAACAAATGGTAAAAAAACCTTTGGTTTCTTACTGCACCAAAGCTGACCAAAACCTATTTCACGGCAGAGAACTTGATAAGCGAAAGAAAACTAATTTTATAAAACTTCAGTATTTATTGAGGTAAGGAATGATTCGATCGGTGACTTTTTTAAATTTTTGAGAAGTATTTTTTGAAGAGATATTTGCATTAGAACTTTTGGCAAAGGCATGAATAGATATAGAAGAGGCAGCTAAAGGTTAAAATTTTATAAGTCATCTTTTATTATTTTCATTCATTGTAATAAGAAAGTCAGCTTTATATATTAGAAAGTATTATGATCATGAAGGACTGTTAGATATTGATGCGATGATTCATATTGGCGCAACAATTTTGCACTAAATTAGGGCGATTGCGAGCTATTCTTGTATGCCATAATTTGAAAATGTCTGAATATGGTGCATTTAACTATGCAAACAGTATAATGGGTTCAAGACAAGGGACCTAAATCATGGATAGTTATAAGCAATTCAATGTTTTAGGTAAGTCTTATAAAGTTGGTATGAGAATTGCTATATAAATACCAGCAATTAACACGCACTTAACAAGTGCAACAAAATTTCATTGGAGCAAAATGAGCATGGCGAACAAGGTCCTTCAACTCATACAAGAAAGTGGCGCAAAATGGGTCGATTTTCGCTTTACTGATACTAAGGGTAAAGAACAGCACGTAACTTACCCAGCTGATTCTATTGATGAAGATACTTTTGAAGACGGTAAAATGTTTGATGGTTCTTCAATCGCTGGTTGGAAAGGCATTGAAGCATCTGACATGATTTTACGTCCAGATGCAGAAACTGGTTTTATCGACCCGTTCTTTGCTGAACCAACTGTAGTTGTGACTTGTGACGTTATTGAACCTTCAACTGGTCAAGGTTATGAGCGTGACCCACGTTCGATTGCTCGCCGTGCAGAAGAATACTTAAAATCTACAGGTATCGGTGATACTGCATTCTTTGGTCCAGAACCAGAATTCTTTGTATTTGACGAAGTGAAGTGGGACATCGATATGTCTGGCGCTCGTCATACATTAATCGCTGAAGAAGCTGCTTGGTCTACTGGTAAAGATTACGAGTCTGGTAACTCTGGTCACCGTCCACGTGTTAAAGGCGGTTACTTCCCAGTTCCTCCAGTTGATTCTTCACAAGATATGCGTGCAGAAATGTGTGCAAAAATCGAAGACATCATGGGCCCAGGCCGTGTAGAAGTACATCACCACGAAGTTGCTTCTTGCCAGTTAGAAATTGGTGTGAGCTTCAATACACTTGTACGTAAAGCTGACGAAGTTCAACAGTTCAAATATGCTGTTTGGAACGTTGCTCACCAATATGCAAAAACTGCAACCTTTATGCCTAAACCAATGGTGGGTGATAACGGTTCTGGTATGCACGTTCACATGTCTATCTCTAAAGATGGCAAGAACTTGTTTGCTGGTGATGAATATGCAGGCCTTTCAGAAATGGCATTGTACTTCATCGGTGGTGTGATCAAGCACGCTCGTGCATTGAACGCAATCACAAACCCATCTACAAACTCATACAAGCGTTTGGTTCCTCACTTCGAAGCGCCAATCATGCTTGCTTACTCAGCACGTAACCGTTCTGCGTCTATCCGTATTCCATACGTTTCTAGCCCTAAAGGTAAGCGTATCGAAGCTCGTTTCCCAGACCCAATGATGAACCCGTACTTAGGTTTCGCTGCATTGTTAATGGCTGGTATCGACGGTATCCAAAACAAGATCCATCCGGGCGAAGCTGCTGATAAGAACTTGTACGATCTTCCTCCAGAAGAGGAAGCAAAAATCCCAACAGTTGCTCATAGCTTAGACATGGCTCTTGAAGCACTTCAAGCAGATCACGAATTCTTGTTAAAAGGCGGCGTGTTCACTAAAGAAATGCTTGATGCATACATCGAACTTAAAACTGAAGATGTACGTCGTCTTAACACGACTACTCACCCAGTTGAATTCGATATGTACTACAGCTTGTAATACATATTTTCATAAAAAAGCCTGCTTATGCAGGCTTTTTTATTGCTTGGAATGTTGATTGAATTCTCTACGTTTTTTATCAAAAAATTGGGGTAAACTAGGTGCGAGTTTTCATGTGAGCAGATTATGCGTAAACGACAACCAGTACTTAAACAGGAAAAGACTTTAAATCCTGAATTGAAAACATGGTTGTATGCGTCCGGTTCTCTGACTCAACAATTGACTGAACTTGGTGGTGGCCAGTTTAGTGTAAAGCCTTTTCAAGAACATTTTCAGCGTTTAACTTTTGCAGATAGTCAGTGGATGAAGATGTCTCATGCTCACACTTCGTGGGTAAGAGAAACCTATTTATATGGCTGTGAAGCAGAACCATGGGTTAAAGCAAAAAGTATTTTTCCAATTCAAAGTTTACAAAAAAAAGCCCGTATATTTCAGCACATTGGTTCTAAGCCAATTGGCTTTTTTCTATTCCAAAGAACAACACCACTTTGTGACCGTCGTGTCATTCGTTTGCCTGAGGGCTGGACACGACAAAGTTGCTATACTTGGCATGGATGTAAATTTATCGTCCAAGAAACATTCTTACCGGCTTTTGAAGCTTTTTTAAATCAGCAGCACGACAAGGAATTACTATGACGACTGCAACAGGTACAACATGGCGTCAGCGTTTAGAAGCTTATTATTATCTATGTCGATTTGATAAGCCCGTTGGAACAGAACTGGTGTTTTGGCCAACCATGTGGGCACTTTGGATTGCAGCAGAGGGAATGCCACCTCTACATATTCTTTTGGCGATGGTATTAGGTACAATTTTTATGCGTGCCGCTGGCTGTGCAATTAATGACTTTGCTGATCGTAAAGTGGATGGACATGTAGAGCGTACAAAAACACGCCCTTTGGCAACAGGGGTAATCCGTCCAAGAGAAGCGGTGTACGTATTTTTAGCATTAGTATTTGCCAGTGCTTGTACGCTTTTCTTTTTACCTATCGCGACGTTCTACTGTGCATTAGGGGGCTTGGCTTTAGCATTTATATATCCTTTCATGAAACGTTATACCCATTTACCGCAAGTCGTGTTAGGAATGGCATTTTCTTGGGGTATTCCAATGTCATTTACTGCAATGGGTAAGCCTTTAGATATAACGTGTTGGCTAATTTATTTTGGTAATTTGGCATGGACAGTGGCTTTTGACACTCAATATGCAATTACGGACCGTGAATATGATTTAAAAATTGGTGTGAAATCTACCGCTATCCTTTTTGGTCGGTATGACATTCAGATTATTGCGCTTTTACAAGCAACTAGTCTTGTTTTAATTGGCACTGCACTGTATTTAGAAAATATCTTATTTCCATGGGCGATCATTGCTTTAATTGTTGTTGCATTTGATTTTGTATATCAAACAATTAAAACCAAAGACCGTAACCCCCAAGCATGTTTTTGGGCATTCCGTCACAATCGCTGGGTTGGATTAATCATTTTTCTAGGAATATTTTTAAATTTCATATAGTAAAAATGACCGCAAGGTTGAAAAGTGTTCTATGCAGAGCACTTTTTTTATGTCTTAATATTCGTGCATAAAAAATATGCGGAATAAATAATACATAAAAAAGGATATTCTATGAAACGGTCAAAAATTGCTTTAGCTATAACATTATCGGTTTCAACATTATTTCTTGCAGCATGTAATGACAATGATGATGATTATATTGGTGTAAATCCCGATAAAACTTATGTGTCTGAAAAAGCCTATTCTAAAGATAGCTTAAGCGGTGCTTCATCTATAAAAATTATGACTTATAACATGGTCAATGTACAAGGAAAAACAGCTGAAGCAACTGCTTTGGTAATGTTCCCTAAAGTGACTCAGCCGAAAGATGGTTATCGCGTAGTGGTATGGGAGCACGGCACTGTAGGCGTAGGAGATAGTTGTGCTCCAAGCAATAATACGATTAATGCACGCTTCAAAATTCTAGCGGATACATTATTGGCAGCTGGCTATGTTGTGATTGCTCCAGATTATGAAGGTTTGGGTACGCGAGGCATGCATCCATACCTTAATTTAGGAAGTGAGGCTAAATCTGCAATTGCAGCAGTTAAAGCTGCGAAGGATCATTACGGTAGTCAGTTAAATAGTTCATGGATGTCAATTGGCCAGTCTCAAGGAGGCCATGCTTCATTAGGAACAGCTGAATTTGCTAATAACGACACTAACTACAAAGGAGCGGTTGCAACAGCACCAGCTTCTAGCCTTGGCGATATTATTTCTAAAATTGCTCCGCAAGCAATTAAAGACATTCTTGAGAAAGAGCAGGCTGGTACAGCACCTGTTGGTACGGCTGTAGAAGTGTATGCTGAGCTACTCGCGTATGCTGCATATACCACAGTAGGTATTACTGCTTATGAACCTAAATTTAATTATCGTGAAATTTTCCAACAACGTTCTCAGAGTGTAGCTGAGTTCGCAGAAGGCACTACTGGTGAAAATGGCGTATGTTTAACTGATTTGCATAATAAATTTGCAGATGACATTCGAGATTTTCTTGCGACTAATACTGGCAAAACAGTTTTAGATTATCCTGGTTTAGCTGGTAACTTCCAAGAAAACCCAACTGTAAAAAAATTCTTGGCGGATAACCAACCTGCAACCAAAAAAATTAATTCACCGGTCATGATTGTTCAGGGTACTGCTGATATGGCCGTACCATATCCTGTTACTTTTGCCTTACAAGAGGGGCTTAAAAAAATGGGAACTGATGTGACATTTGTGCCTGTTCTAGGGGCTGCTCATACTCAAGCGATTGTATGTAGAAATGCTGAAATTTATCAATTTGTTCAATCTAAGATGCCAGCTAAAACAAATATCGTGCTTGATCCATCAGTAATAGATGCTAGCCAAAGTCCTCACTGCACAGGTAAATTCTAAGATTTAATTATCTAATTAAAAAATTAGCTTTAAAAAAGAGCCACTTTATAGCGGCTCTTTTTGTTATATTGTTACGCATATTAAAATTGATATCGTTTGAGTTTGAAGTTAGTCATGAGCCAGCAACCTGTTGAAAAAAAATCTGTTCCTTGGTTATTAATGGGATTAGGTTTACTTATTCCTTTTTTAATTATTGGAATACTTTTCTTGGCTGCAAAAAGTGATGCTAAGACTAAAAAACAATATGAGCAGCAACGTTTAGAGATGGAAAAAAGAATAGCTGAAAAAGAAGCAGCAAGTTCTGAAAAGAAATAATAACAGTGCTTTTAATGAATATCCTTTTGTAGCTGACGTACACTTGGGATGTTTGTATAACGTCTTACTATATAACCTGCTTCTGTTAGCATTTGATCACGAATACGGTCTTCTTCTGCTTTTTCAAGATGGGTAGGGTCATCTAGCTCAATAATGGCAATTACTTCCATTTTGTCGTTAAGCACAACGAAGTCGGTTACTTTACGGTTGAACTGACTACGAATTTTATAGTCATTGCTGGTAATCAAAGCACTAAAAGCCACTTGTGCTAAAACATGATGACTTGGAAAACTTTGTTTTAAACGAATAAACATCTGAGTTTCAAAGTTTGTAATAACAGGGCGAGCAAAGAATTTTTGTTTTGGAAATAAATAAGGGCGTAAACAAACAACAAGAAAAATGCAGGTGCTTAAGCAACCTAAAACAATAAAAAATAAGTGACTCGATTCGAACATGTGAAGGCATCATACAAATAAAAACCCACTCATGATGAGTGGGTTTTTAATAATCTTGGCTCTCCAACCTGGGCTCGAACCAGGGACCTGCGGATTAACAGTCCGTCGCTCTACCGACTGAGCTATTGGAGAATCTGGAAAAGGATTTTAGGGAGGAAAGAGGGCTGGGTCAAGTCTTAATAACGGAATTAGTCAGAATATCTAATCGTTTGGTTTAAAAATATTCGAAACATTGATTTTATTAAAAATAATAGAAAATTATTAAATGATTAGATAAGAAAAAGCCCGCAATAGATGCGGGCTTTTAGAATCTTGGCTCTCCCACCTGGGCTCGAACCAGGGACCTGCGGATTAACAGTCCGTCGCTCTACCGACTGAGCTATGGGAGATTAGTAGATGGCTCTCCAACCTGGGCTCGAACCAGGGACCTGCGGATTAACAGTCCGTCGCTCTACCGACTGAGCTATTGGAGAATCTGATGCGCATTTTATGGATGAAATCTAAAAGCGTCAATAAGAATATTAAAGAAAATGAATCGTTTGCTTGATTAATATGCTTTTGTGGTATTAAAAATAAAAAAACCACCCAAAATAGGGTGGTTTTTTTAAAGAAATAAAATTATTTCTCTACGCCTGCTGGTTGGCCTGCAAGTTTTGCATTTGCATAGTCCCAGTTTACTAGGCTTTCTAAGAAAGTTGCGATGTATTTAGGACGTAAGTTACGGAAATCGATGTAGTAAGCATGTTCCCATACGTCAATTGTTAATACAGCAATTTGACCATGTGCAAGTGGAGTGTCTGCATTAGAGGTTTTAGTAATAGATAATTTACCGTTTACTTCGTCAGCAACTAACCAAGCCCAACCTGAACCGAATTGAGTTGTTGCAGCAGCAGCAAATTCTTCTGCAAATTTTTCGTAGCTACCAAAAGCTTCTTCAATTTTAGCAGCGATTGCGCCAGTAGGCTTACCACCACCATTTGGCTTCATAGAATTCCAGTAGAATGTATGGTTCCAAACTTGAGCAGCATTGTTGAAAATACCAGCTTTAGATGCATCACCAGCAGTTGCTTTGATGATTTCTTCTAAAGTTTTACCTTCAAGGTCAGTTCCTTTGATTAAGTTGTTTAAGTTAACAACATAGGTATTGTGGTGTTTATCGTGATGGTATTCTAAAGTTTCTTTACTGATATGTGGCGCTAAATCATCATAGCCATATGGAAGTGCAGGTAAAGTAATGGTTGTCATGTTCCTATTCCTTGCATTTGCTGGGTTATACAATATTAAGTGGCTCTATTGTAAATGATTCTGTTCACAATAGGGCATCGTTTTAAAGAACTATACACAATAAAGATCTAATTAATACGCATAACACAGATTGAAAAAAAGACTTAATTAAATCGGATTATTCAATTCAAAATATTCACTTTCAATAGCGAACTGTTGTGAAATTGCTTGTGCCAATCGCTGAACTCCATAGCGTTCAGTTGCATGATGACCACAAGCAAAATAGTGAACACCTAATTCTTTTGCTTCATAGAAAGTTCGTTCACTGACTTCGCCTGAAATATAAGCATCACAATTTTGCAGAGCTGCTTTAGCAATAAAATCTTGAGCGCCGCCTGTACAGAAACCTACTTTTTGAATGCTTTGTTTTCCAGCTGGTAAATGAATTACCTTAAAATCAAAACTGTTTTGTAGTTTTGCTTTAAATTCCGCCACAGAAAGTGCTTGCTCTAAATATCCAATATTACCAATCGGATGTTTCTCGGTTAAATCAAGTGGTTCTAAATTCTGTAAATTTAATTTCTCTGCAATGGCTGCATTATTGCCCAAAGTTGGGTGGGCATCTAACGGCAGGTGGTAAGCGACTAATGAAATATTATTTTGAATGAGTTTTTTAATGCGATTACCACGCATTCCTGTAATTGGATACGGTTCGCCTTTCCAAAAATAACCATGATGTACAAGTAATAGATCTGCATTTTGAGCAATTGCTGCATCAATCGCATCTTCGGAAGCAGTAACCGCACAAACGATACGTTTTACTTCAGTTGAACCTTCAATTTGCAGGCCATTTGGTGCGTAATCTTTAAATTCTGCTGCTTTTAAGGTTTGGTCGCACCACTGAATAATTTCATGCAAATTCGCCATGATATTTCCTGAATTGAGTAGTAAATAATTGCTAAAGCTATAGAAACATATTTTGTTGTGTAACTAAAGCTAGACAAATCTTTTTTGAGTTTTTTGTGTATATCGACATATTTAATTTAAAATGCTTAACTGAAAACTCTTTTTGTTCAATATATTAATTTAATTAAAAACTTCTTTTCGTAGAGGATATAAACGTGCGCCGCACCTTTACATGGTTACCTTGGGTGTTACTTATTATTGTAATTGCCAGTTTTATTGCATGGCAAAAATACCATCAACCGAAACCAACTGTTGCAGTTGATGGGGTACAAATGCCTGCCGAGAAAGTCGAGCCATTGGTTGATACTTCACGAACGGGCGGGGTGGTGTCTTATAGTGCTGCGGTAAAAGTTGCAGCGCCGGCAGTTGTTAATATTTTTACGACCCAGAAAGTTAAACAAAATCATCCATTGTTAAGTGATCCAGTATTCCGCGAGTTTTTTGGAAATCAGGTTCCTGAACAACAACAGCAAAATGAAAATAGTTTAGGCTCTGGGGTTATTGTACGTGCTGATGGTTATATTCTTACTAATAATCATGTGATTGCTCAAGCTGATCAAATTGTAGTGGCATTACGTGACGGGCGTCGTGCAGAAGCAACAATTGTTGGAACGGATCCTGATACAGATTTAGCAGTCATTAAAATCGATTTAGATAAATTACCTGTGTTGCCATTTAAGCTCAGTGGTAACGAAGTGGGTGATGTTGTCTTGGCAATTGGTAACCCATTTGGCGTAGGGCAAACGGTAACTCAGGGCATTATTTCTGCCACTGAGCGCTCTGATTTAGGCATTAATACCTATGAAGACTTTATTCAAACCGATGCCGCAATTAATCCAGGTAACTCAGGTGGTGCATTAATTGATGTTGCTGGTAACTTAATTGGGGTAAACACTGCTATTTTCTCTCAGTCAGGTGGCTCTTTAGGCATTGGCTTCGCAATTCCAGCTAAAATTTGCCAACAAGTATTAAACTCGATTTTGAAAGATGGTCGTGTAGTTCGTGGATGGTTAGGCATTAGTTTAGTACCACCTACACAAGACGATGTCTTGGCACCAAAACAGCAAATTGGTGTAGTTGTTGCTGATGTATTAAAAAGTGGTCCAGCGGCTTCAGCAGGTATAAAAGTTGGAGATAAGATTGTTCAGGTAAATAATGAACCAATCACATCGGCATCTCATTTGATTAATTACGTTGCCTTACAAGCGCCTAATAGCGAAATTAATGTAGTGGTTGAACGAGCTGGGAAGCAAGAAAACTTTGTAGTAACAGTTGGCGAAAGAAAAAACCAAAATAGTCAATCTCAATATATACCGTTACCTAAACAGTAAAATAAAAAAAAGCCTCATTACGAGGCTTTTTTATTGGCTTAAATTAAGAATGTGTCGGTGTCTGATGTTGATGTTTGAACTCAGTTAAAGCATCAATGCGGTACTGAATTAACATTTCGCCAATTTCAGCACCCTTAATATTTTCTGGTAAATCCTGAACTTTAATAGAGCGAACCACTTGCATTGCATCTAACATATATTGAGCTTGAGGATAAGGGCGATCTTCTAGACCTAGTCTTCCTCTAGCATCGCACTCACACGCCTGCACAAAAGCCTCGACTCTTTCAGGACGGCGTAATACATCAAGGCGTTGTAATAAACGCCATACCGTTCCTGGTTTTAAAGACATAATCTGATGACATTTTAAATGCTCTTTACACACCGATAATGCCAACTGTCGAGTTTGAGTTGGAACTTTTAAACGTTCGCATAGTTCGGTAACGGGTTTCACGCCACGTTCTTCATGCATGATATGGCGCGGAAGTTCATTAACTGGCGTTAATGCTTTACCTAAATCATGTACTAAAACAGCAAATCGAACATCAAGCGAGTAGTTTGATTTACATGCTTGTTGTAAAGACATTAGGGTATGTATGCCGCAGTCTACTTCAGGATGATATTCAGGGCGTTGTGGTACACCAAACAATGCGTCAATTTCAGGGAAAAGATGTTTTAACGCACCGCAATCTCGTAATGTCTGAAAATAAATATCTGCATGATCTTCTAGGAGTGCACGTGAAGTTTCTTTCCACACACGTTCTGGTGTTAATGCATCAAGTTCACCTGACTCGGCCATCGTTTGCATGAGTTGTAAGGTTTCAGGTGCAATATGAAAGCCATATGCAGAATATCGAGCTGCAAAGCGTGCGACACGTAAAACACGTAAAGGGTCTTCAGCAAAAGCTTCTGAAACATGTCGTAAGGTTTTATTTTCTAAATCAGTTTGACCGCCATAGGGGTCATATAATTTGCCATCTTGATCCATTGCTATGGCATTGATGGTTAAATCACGGCGAATTAAATCTTCTTCTAAACTTACTGTGGTATCAGTAAAAAACTGAAAACCGTGATAACCCTTACCGGACTTTCGCTCAGTACGTGCAAGTGCATATTCTTCTTTCGTTTCAGGATGAAGAAACACAGGAAAATCTTTGCCTACAGGTTGAAAACCTTGGGCGAGCATATGTTCAGGTGTTGCTCCGACCACAACATAGTCTTTTTCTTGATAGGGATGCCCAAGTAGAGAATCTCGGACGGCACCGCCTACTAAATACACTTGCATGAAAAAACCTCTATTCTTCAAGCAATCATGCTACAGAATAGAGGTTTTCTCAAGTCATTAGACAGGCTTTTCGTAAAAAGCTCTTTCTAAATTACTTTTCTTGTTGTTGGATTTCCGCAACAGTTAAAGCAGTCATATTGATAAGACGACGAGTCGTTGCTGTCGGTGTCAAAATATGAACAGGTTTTGCTGCGCCAAGCAAAATTGGACCAATAGTAACGTTGTTACCAGAAGTCGCTTTCAACAAGTTAAATGAAATATTTGCTGCATCTAGGTTTGGCATAATGAGCAAGTTTGCAGAACCTTTAAAACGTGAACCAGGGAATGCAAATTGACGAATGCTTTCGTCTAATGCTGCATCACCATGCATTTCACCTTCAACTTCAAGCTCAGGAGCTTGCTCAGATAAAATACGATAAACTTCACGCATTTTTTGAGCACTTGAATCAGTTTGGTCACTACCAAAACTTGAATGAGAAAGAAGTGCTACACGTGGAGTAATACCAAAGCGACGTACTTCTTCAGCTGCCAAAATAGTCATTTCAGCAAGTTGTTCAGCAGTCGGGTTAGTATTTACATAGGTATCTGCAATAAACAAGTTACGATCTTCAAGCATTAATGCATTTAACGTGAAGAAGTTGTTCATGCCTTCTTTAAGACCGATAACATTACGTACAAAGTCAAGGTGAATGTTATAGCTGCTGTAAGTACCACATAACATACCGTCTGCTTTACCGAATTTAACCAGTAGAGATGCAATTAACGTTGAACGGCGGCGAGCTTCACGTTGAGCATATTCAACAGTGATGCCTTTGCGTTGCATTGTTTGATAGTAATCTTTCCAAAACTCTTCATACATCGGGTTTTGTTCTTGATCAACAATCTCAATATTTACGCCATGTTGTAAACGTAGGCCTAATTTTTTGATATTTGCTTCAATTACAGCAGTACGACCTACTAAAATTGGTTTAGCTAAATCTTCATCAACAGCAATTTGTACTGCACGTAATACGCGCTCGTCTTCACCTTCCGCATATGCAATACGCTTTGGATCAGCTTTTGCTTGAGCAAAAATTGGTTTCATCAAGAATGCAGAGTTATATACAAACTCAGACAATTTTTGACGATATACAGCGAAATCTTCGATAGGACGAGTTGCTACACCTGAGTCCATTGCAGCTTTAGCAACTGCTGGTGCAATTTCTAAAATTAAACGTTGATCAAGTGGGCGTGGAATTAAATAGTCACGACCAAATGAAGCAGATTTTTCACCATATGTTGCAGCATCAGCTTCAACATGAGCCATACGTGCAATTGCATGTACACATGCAATTTTCATGTCTTCATTAATCGTAGTTGCGCCAACGTCAAGTGCACCACGGAAAATGTATGGGAAACATAATGCGTTATTTACTTGGTTTGGATAGTCAGAACGACCAGTTGCCATAATGACGTCAGAACGTACTTCATGTGCATGTTCAGGTAAAATTTCTGGATCTGGGTTTGCCAAAGCAAAAATAATAGGGTTCTCAGCCATCTGTTTCACCATTTCTTTGGTGAGAATACCAGCAGCAGAAAGACCCAAGAACATATCAGCGCCAGCCATTACTTCATGAAGCTGAGATGCTGAAATATCTTGAACATAACGTTTTTTAGATTCGTCTAAGCCTTCACGTGAAGTGGTTAATAGACCACGAGAATCGGCAACAATGATATTTTCTTTTTTAGCACCAAGCGCGCAAAGCAAGTCTAAACATGAAAGTGCTGCTGCACCTGCACCTGAAGCTACAATTTTGATTTCATCAATTTTCTTATTTACAAGTTGCAATGCATTGAGCAAAGCTGAACCTACAATAATACTTGTACCATGTTGATCGTCATGGAATACAGGAATTTTCATGCGTTCACGAAGTTTCTTTTCAATATAGAAACATTCAGGCGCTTTAATATCTTCGAGGTTGATACCACCGAAAGTTGGCTCAAGAGAGGCAACGATATCTACAATTTTATCTGGATCGTTTTCTGCAATTTCGATGTCAAAAACATCTACACCAGCAAACTTTTTGAAGAGAACGCCTTTACCTTCCATTACAGGTTTAGAAGCCAATGGGCCAATATTACCTAAACCAAGAACAGCTGTACCGTTAGTTACTACAGCAACCAAGTTTCCGCGAGCTGTATATTTAGCAGCTGTTGAAGGATCACGTTCAATCTCTAAACATGGCGCAGCAACTCCGGGTGAGTAGGCTAAAGCCAAATCTCGTTGGTTGACAAGTTGCTTACTTGGGGTAACGCTGATTTTCCCTGGGTTTGGATATTCATGGTAATTTAAAGCGGCCTGTTTTAAAGATTGATCGTCCATCTGAGTCTCTATTTGATACAAAAAAGCAAACTAGTCAAATCACTCATTCAGGGAGAAGGCAACTCAGTTCTTTTACTATGCTTTAATTTTTACCAATTAAGAGAATAGTAGACGAATTGCCAATAGCCCTGTAGTGAGCTAAATGCTAAAGAATATAACACTACTTCTTTATTTCTCACAGTCAAAAACGCTCATTTTTGGAAAAAGCAGCATATGTAAAAATAGAGAGTTGGAACAATTAATAAATATGTGAATCTGTTTGTAGATAAGGAATAATCTGCTCAGCTGGGATAGGGCGGCTAAAGAAATAGCCTTGTAAAAAGTCACATTGCTGTTTTTGTAGATAGGCAACTTGTTCTTCTGTTTCTACACCTTCGGCAACCAATTTAAGACCCATACTTTTACCCATTGCAATCATGGCATTTACAATCGCTTCTTGTTTGTGATCACCAATTTTAGAAATGAAAGCACGGTCAATTTTTAGTACATCAATTGGATATTCAGTTAGGTAAGCCAAAGAGGAGTAACCTGTACCGAAGTCATCTAAAGCAATTGAAATATCTCGTTGTTTTATCGCATGTAATAGCGTTTTGACGTTATCTGTATTGTCTAATAAAGCCGACTCAGTAATTTCAAGTTCAAGATCAGAACCTTGTATATTATACTTTTGCAAAACTTCATCTAGATCATTAAGTAATAAGCCACGATGTATTTGCTGAGCGACAATATTTACAGAGACTTGAACGTTTGTGTAGCCTGCGTTTTTCCATTCTTGTAATTGTTTTCCAACTTTATCTAAAACGACTTTGCCAATATCTGAAATCAGGCTACTACGCTCAGCAAAAGGTATAAACATATTTGGCATGACTAATCCTTTTTCAGGATGTTGCCAACGTATTAATGCTTCAAAACCTATAATAGATTGATCTAGTAGATTAATTTTGGGTTGGTAATAAATGACAAATTCATCATTTTGAATGGCTTTACGTAACTCTTGTTCTAAATCAGCAGTTTTATATGGATGTTCTGCTTTATTGCAATAGTAAGAAATGGTGTTGCCCCCTAAGCGCTTTGCTTCTGAAAGTGCTTGTTCTGCATGGTTATTAAGATGGTCAATTTGCCGACCATGCTCAGGAAAGCATGCCACACCGATAGAAGCTGTAATAAAATATTCGTGATTATCAATATAAAAAGGTGCATTGAGCGCTTGCAGGATGTTTTGGCAATATTGCTCAATATTTGGATGGATTGGAGAGATTTCATAAATAATTGCAAAATCGTCGCTATTTAAATAGGCAACCAAAATTGCATTAATATTGATTAAGCGTAATCGTTGTGCGAACTGTTTAAGAAGTTCATCACCACTATCATTATTTAAAAATTCATTAAAAGCACGAAACCGGTCAATGTTTACTCGTATTAATGCTAAATTTTTAATGTTATATGAAGGGTTTACGAGATATTGATGTAATTGATTGTAATAGTAAAGACGATTAGGCAAGTGGGTGAGACTATCGTAATTTTTTAAATAGGATAGATGTTGTTCCTGACGTTTTTGCTCAGTGAGGTCACGTGCAAATCCAATATAATTTGTAATTTGATGGAACTCATCTTTGACCACATTGATGTGTAACCACAAATAGACGCTTTTGCCAGAACTAAACTTTTCATCAAATTGACCCATATATTCCCCAGTTTCGAGGAGCTGTTGGGTAATTGAGGTGTGAAATTGTTGTTGTAATTCTTTTTGATTAATCGCAATGCTAAATAATTCTTTATTTAGAAGTTCCGATTTAGAAAATCCAGTTAATTTCTCGTAGTAAGGGTTAATATCAATATAGTTTAGGTGTTCATCTAAAATGAATATGCCTTCGGCTGCTTGTTCAAGCACAATTGCCGATAGTCTTAAGTGTTCTTGATCTTTTTTCTCTTGATGTATATCTCGGGTCATCCCAACCATACGAAGCGCTTTTTGTGTTTTGGGATCTCTGGTAATGACACGACCTACATCATGAATCCATCGCCATGAACCATCTCGACGTAAAATCCTGAAATTGATATTAAAATGATCTGTAATTCCTTCCAGATGTTGCTTTAAACGCTCGTTAAACAGTTTCTTATCACTTGGATGTACGCGGTCTAAAATAGTATTGAGATGAATAACGGTCGTTTGAGTCTGCTTTTGTTGATCGAAAAAGGTAATTTCTAATTTTTGATTTTCAATATCCCAGTCCCAAGGTCGAATGCCTGCCGTTTCATTTGCAAAAGCTAAATTGTAGTGGTGGCTTTCAAGTTGCTCATTCATTTTAGTGAGATCGTATGTGCGTTCACGAACTTTTTGTTCTAGTAAATGGTTATTAAATTGGAGTTGGGCTTCAATATCTTTCGATTTATTCACTTCTTGTTGAAGTTGTACACATAACTCTTCAGCCCAATGGGTATGTTGTTCTGAAATTTGAATGAGCTGTTTATTTCTAAATAATAGTTGAGAAATTTTTTGATAGTTACGTTGAGTTGCGTATGCACAGAGTATGGTAGCTATGAAAGCGATGTTATAGGCGAAATAAAAAGGCAGCTGAGTAATGGGTGTATGTGTAAATTGAGCGATTAATAACGGTAATGTACTGGGAATAAATAAGAGATAAAAGTATCGAGGTTGTTGAGTTAAAAAAGTCAGTCCAATGATATGGGCAGAAGTGATAAACAAAGCAATTAAAATATGAGCATCTGGTAGGGTAACTAGCTCTTGAGGAAGATAAAAATGAATAACCGTAACGGTTGCCCCTAATAAAATTCCTGAAATAAAACAAATGCTTTGTAAGATAAGATCAGCTTTTTTAATAAAATTAATAGTACGATAGTGCGTTAAAATATTTGGAACAAATAATAGGCAGATAAGAGATACAATAGTGAGGCCCATGGACCAGTTAAATATTGTTATTGAAGATAAAAAATAATAAGAAAAAATAGCGTATGAGATGAGACATAGCAGTATTAAGCTAACTAAATACCAGCGTATATATTGAATTGAAAGTTTTAGCTGCTCAATTTTTGTTTGATGCTGTAAATATTCTTCCTGAAGCCCAGACATAAGATTTTTCTATCCTATTTTTTTACATATATACAGAAAGAATCTGATTTATCAGTGATAAAGAATTTGAAATTTTATTCATACAATAAAAGTAAATTAACTTTAAATAGCGATTTAATCAATGTTCAATGAACTTAGGTGGATAAAAACCGATAATTTAAAATAGATAAGGCGACGACTGGCGCAGTTTCTGTACGTAAAACACGGTCACCAATACACCAGTTCATAAAACCAGCTTGATTGGCTTGAGTAATTTCATTCTCGCTTAAACCGCCTTCTGGTCCAATTAACAAGGCAAGTTCAGGTTGTATGCCTGCTAATACATCTTTTTGTTCTTTTTCTGGCGCTAAAACGAATTTAGATTGAGGAAGTTCTGAAGAACTTAACCATTCATTAAGAGAAATAGGTGCTAATACTTCTGGGACTAAGTTCAAGCCACATTGTTCGCATGCTGCAATTGCAACAGCTTGCCAGTGATCTAATTTTTTTTGATCTCGGTGGTATTTTAAGCGCATTTCACAGCGGTCGCTTGTAAGTAACTGAATTTGACTTACACCAAGTTCAGTGGCTTTCTGAATGGCATAATCCATTCGGTCGCCTTTACTCATGACCTGACCCAGAACTGCTTTAAATGGGGCATTACGGTTATTAGGGTTGAAATTCTCAATTGTGACAAACGCATTTTTTTTATTAATTTCGCTCAGTGTCGCGAGATATTCGCCACCTTGGCCATTAAAGAGAGTCGCTTGTTCTTGTAATTGTGCACGTAAGACACGCACCCAATGATGAAATACTGATTCAGTTAGTTGAATAGTTGAACCAACTGTAAGTTCAGTTTCGATAAAAAAACGATTCATTGGGTACGCCTTACAAAATTAATTTAAACCAAGATCAACAACGAGTTGACGAGTTGGTTCGACTTGATTCATTGAATAGAAATGTAAGCTTGGTGCACCACCTGCGATCAGGCGTTCACATAGCTTCACAACAACTTCATGACCAAAAGCTTTAATACTCTCGCTGTCATCACCATAGGCTTGTAATTGTTTACGGATCCAACGAGGAATCTCTGCACCAGTACCATCAGCAAAGCGAATTAAATTGCTGGCATTGGTAATCGGCATGATGCCAGGAGCCACCGGAATATTAACTCCAGCTTTTTCCAGACGCTCAATAAAATAAAAGTATGAGTCTGGATTAAAGAAGAATTGTGTAATTCCTGCATTAGCGCCAGCTTGTACTTTTTCAATAAAACGTTGGATATCTGAATCAAGGTTTTCAGCTTGAGGGTGCATTTCAGGATAAGCTGCAACTTCAATATGAAAATGATCACCTGAGTGCTCACGAATAAAACGTACTAAATCTTGAGCATAAGGAAGTTCGCCAAGCCCGACTTGACCAGAAGGTAAGTCACCGCGTAAAGCGACAATACGGTTAATGCCTTGGGTTTTATATAAATCTAGTAACTCAGCAATACGCGCTTTATCATCACCAATGCATGAAAGGTGAGGTGCAACTGGTGTACCTTTACCATTGAAATCGTCAATAGCAGCAAGAGTACGTTCGCGAGTAGAACCACCAGCACCATATGTAATCGAGAAGAAATCTGGATTTAATAGTTGTAATTCTTGATGAACAATACGAAGTTTTTCAGCACCGGCATCAGTTTTCGGTGGGAAAAACTCAAAAGAAATGGGTATACGTTTAGTCATGTCAAATCCTTGTAAACAGCGAAACAATATTTTTAGAAAAAAGGGCAGTCGGTTCACCGTCTGCCCTTAAGTTCTTAGTATTTGTAAGCGTCAGACTTGAATGGTCCCTCAACAGCAACACCTAAATAGCCAGCTTGCTCTTGAGTTAATTGAGTAAGTACACCACCAAAACCTGCAACCATTGCCGCAGCAACTTCTTCGTCAAGTTTCTTCGGAAGAACTTCTACACGAATTTTTGCAGCTTTTTCACTTGCAGGAAGGTCAGCAAATTTCTCTTGGAATAAGTGAATTTGACCTAGCACTTGGTTAGCAAAAGAACCGTCCATCACGCGTGATGGGTGACCAGTTGCATTACCTAGGTTTACAAGGCGACCTTCAGAAAGAAGAATGAGGTAGTTATTTTCATCTTCAGAACGATAAACTTGGTGAACTTGTGGCTTAACTTCAACCCACTTATAACCACGTAAATAAGCTGTGTCGATTTCTGTGTCGAAGTGACCGATGTTACATACAACTGCACCAGCTTTTAAGCTATCTAACATTGCAGCATCACATACGTGGTAGTTACCAGTAGTCGTTACAACAAGGTCAGTGTTGCCAAGTAAGTCGTGGTTAATATCTTCTTTTTTACCTGTTTGTACGCCGTTTTTGTATGGAGATACAACTTCGTAGCCGTCCATACATGCTTGCATTGCACAAATTGGGTCAACTTCAGTTACACGAACAATCATGCCTTCTTGACGTAAAGATTGAGCAGAACCTTTACCAACGTCACCGTAACCGATCACAAGCGCACGACGACCAGATAAAAGCATGTCAGTTGCACGTTTGATTGCATCATTTAATGAGTGACGGCAACCATATTTGTTGTCATTTTTAGATTTAGTAACTGAGTCATTTACGTTAATTGCAGGTACTTTCAAAGAACCGTCTTTCCACATTTCAATAAGACGTTGAACACCTGTAGTCGTTTCTTCAGTAATACCGTGAATGCGTTCTAAAAGAGCAGGGTATTTTTCATGAACAAGAGCAGTTAAGTCACCCCCATCGTCCAAAATCATGTTGGCATCCCAAGGTTGACCATTAACATTCACTTGTTGTTCAAGGCACCATACATATTCTTCTTCAGTTTCGCCTTTCCAAGCAAAAACAGGAATACCGCGAGCAGCAATTGCAGCAGCAGCATGGTCTTGAGTCGAGAAAATGTTACATGAAGTCCAACGAACTTCAGCACCTAATTCAACAAGCGTTTCAATAAGAACCGCTGTTTGAATGGTCATGTGAATACAACCAAGGATTTTTGCACCAGCAAGTGGTTTAGACGCTGCATAACGCTTACGTAAACCAATTAAAGCTGGCATTTCTGCTTCAGCAAGTTTGATTTCTTTACGACCGTAGTCAGCAAGAGAGATGTCAGCAACTTTATAATCTGTAAATGAAGCATTAACCGCGTTCATCAGGATCTCCTAGGGAAAAAATAGTATGGATCGTTCTGTTCGCGGATGCCGTTGTTGGTTAAAACGAGTGTTTAACCGATTGTCGAGCCTGGCAAATTGATCTTTAGTGCCGATCATTTGTCGCAGCATCCCTCGACTAGCGAAACATTGTACTTGGAAAAGCTTTTAGTGCCAATCCAGTTTTGTTTATTATCTGCCTAATTATCCTTATAGATTCAAATTATGGCAGTAAATATTCCCCAAGCTCTAGCAAACCTCGAAGCTAACTGTGGTGTTTTTGCGGTTTGGATGGTGCTTCAACATCATGGAGTACAAATTGATGTTGCTGAGTTGATTAAAGTTTGCCGACACGACGAAGGGGGTACCTATACTATTGCCTTAGCCGTTGCATTAAAGAAATTAGGATTTAACGTGTCATTTCATTCAGATGAAGATCCTAATATTAGCCCAAGTGAACGAATGAGCTATAAAGAAGCAAAGGTATTGAAAATACCGACAGGACCTGCGTTGAGCTATCAAGATATTCAAGCTGAAATTCAAAATGGCAAAATGGTGATTGTCTATTACGATACTTTAGAAGGTGTTGGAAATCAGTCTCTCATCTATTCTATTGACCCAAAAGAAATCTGCTTTTTTGATAATTTTGAACCGATGTCAGCAGCAGTTTTTGAAAAGCAACGTCAAGTAGAAGGGATTTGTTGTCAGGCTATCGTGATTGATGACCGTAATTTTCAGATACATTCGACTAAATTGAATTAGATTAAAAAGAGCCAGTAGTCTGCTGGCTCATATTGAAATTATTTTTGTTGATATTCTTGAATCACTTCTAAAGCAGCGCGAAAAGCTTCTTGAGTAGCAGGTGCGCCACAATATGGAAGGCTGTGCAATAAAGTTTCTTGAATCTCTTCAACTGTACAGCCATTGTTGAGTGCACCACGAACATGGCCTTTGAGTTCTGTGGGTGACTTAAGTGCAGTTAACATTGCCAAAGTAATTAATGAACGATATTTACGTGGTAATACGCCTTCACGCTGCCAAGTCGATCCCCATGCATGCTCGTTAATCCAGTCTTGTAAAGGCTGGGTAAAAGGTATGGTGTTTTCTTGGGCGCGTTTTACAAAAGCTTCTCCCATCACTTCTGTGCGAACTTTTAATCCATTTTCGTAATCTTGCTTAGACATTAATTTCTCCTAAAAATAAAAGCGTCGATTGACGCTTTTATGGCTGTTTATTAATTAATGCGAATCAAGTGTGATTGCAATAGTGAATTAGTGGAGGCATCAGTCACACAATTTGATGAGGGTTCGACAAAGGAAGGTCCTTATTTAAATCTTCATCAAATACATCTGTAAGCATGCTATCGAATCGAATTGCGTTGTATTGCAATAATTGTTGAGCTTCACTTTCAGTAATAAAACCTTCTTTTATTGCTTGTGCAATATTCTCTTCGAAAGTAAGTCCTGTAAATTTGCCTTTAGATTCAGCTTTTTTGAACTTATCCCAAAGTGGTTCAAGGGTTCGTAGAATTTGGAATGTATGTTCTAAACGTCCAGTCACATCATCGGCTTTAGTTGAATAAAATACGTGATGTTTAAGCTGCTCTCTAAAAGGATGCTCTTGCATCATAAGTTCAGCGACTTGCTGTTTTAACTCATCGTCAGGTTTTGAAATGACACGGCCAAGAGGGAAACAGATCCATTTTACAAATGCCGCTGGAAGTTTAGCTGGGAAGTTTTCAAATAATCCCCAAAATGCTTCCTGAATATTCAAGAACGCTTTTTGTAAAGCTAATTTAGCGTGAAGTTGTTCGGCTTCAGTTTTTTGGCCAGCTTCATAAAATTTTAAAATCGCAGTAGAAATAAAGAGGTGCGCGTGAATATCTGCCAAGCGTCCTGATAACATTTCTTTGCGTTTTAAGTCGCCTGCAAGTAAACCAAGTGACATATCCGAAACAAGCGCGAAGTTGGCACTAAAACGGTTAATTGTCTTATAGTAACTAGCAGTAAATTGATCTACTGATTGAGGAGCATCATTTGAGCCACCTGTCCAACCATAAGCAAATGATTTTGCCCCACGATTAAAGGTATAGGCTAAATGTTTAAATAATAAATCATCGAATTTTTGAACTGCATTAGCTTTATCCTCAGATTGAAGGAGTTGTAATTCTTCAAATAGATAAGGATGACAACGCATTGAACCTTGACCAAAAATCATCAATGAACGAGTCAAAATATTTGCGCCTTCTACCGTAATTGCAATTGGAATCGCTTGATAGGTAAGGGCAAGGAAGTTACGTGGTCCAAGTTGAATTGCACGTCCTCCAGCAATATCCATTCCGTGATTAACGACTTTACGCATCGTTTCAGTTGCATAATATTTTGCCATGGCAGTCATTACCGCAGGTGTTCCACCTTGATTTAGGCCACATGTCACTAAATAACGGAATGCTTCAAGCATGTAGGCATCGCTGGCAATTTCACTGGTCGCTTCTTGTACGCCTTCAAATTTACCTACTGAAATATTGAACTGTTGACGAATTTTTGCAAAAGCACCAACGGTTAAATAGCTCATTTCACCTGCTGCTGTTGCTAAAGCTGGAAGGGAAATACCACGACCAACACCTAAGCACTCCATTAGCATTCGCCAGCCCTTACCGGCATTTTCTTGCCCACCAATAATCCAGTCAATAGGAATGAAAACATCTTCTCCTTCTACGGTTCCATTCATAAATGGAGAACCTGGAAAATGACGCGCTCCTATTTTTACGCCTGCATGACTGGCAGGAATGAGGGCACAGGTAATTCCGTATTCTGTTTTGTTTTTATCGCCGAGTAACCCTTCAGGGTCATATAGTTTAAATGCAAGACCTACGACTGTGGCAATTGGTGCAAGGGTAATCCAGCGTTTAGAGAAATTCATACGGAGCCCAAGAACTTGAGCACCTTCATATTCGCCGTAGCAAACAACACCCGAATCTGGAATCGCACCAGCATCGGAACCCGCTTCTGGACTGGTTAAACCAAAACATGGAATTTCTTCACCTTTAGCAAGACCCGGTAAATATTGTTGCTTTTGAGCATCAGTACCGTAGTGCATGAGTAGCTCACCTGGTCCTAACGAGTTTGGAACCATACAACTCACAGCTGTGGTGAGTGAGCGGGAAGCAATTTTGCTCATAATACGGCTTTGAGCAAATGAGCTAAATTCTTTACCACCAAATGACTTTGGAATAATAAGACCTAAGAAACCTTTGTCTTTAATAAATTGCCAAACCTCTGGTGGAAGATCTTTTAAGTGATGATGAATTTCCCACTCATTGAGCATGCTACAAAGTAGCTCAACTTCATTATCAATAAAACTTTGTTCTTCTTCTGACAACGTTGGGTAGGGATATTTCTCAAATTGAGACCAATCAGGTGATCCCATAAACAATTCTTTTTCCCACCAACTGGTACCTGCCTCTAAAGCCTCTTGTTCAGTCGTACTGATGCTCGGCATTGAGTTTGCTAATGTTTTATATGCAGGTTTAGTAATCAGGTTAAGGCGTAATGGTGCAAATAAAATAATGATACTAAGGGCAATGACGGGAATACCTAAAATGAGAGCCCATGGCGTTAATATGAGTGCAGTAAATATAGCTACCGCAATCGTAATTACACTGCCAATGATTCGGTTCAGGTTAAAAAAGAAAATTGCCCATATTGCAAAAAGCTGAATGACAATGCTTAAAACAAAGAGTAGGAAAATCATACTTGCTCCTTGCTAGATAAGCCCTCAAGTTAGAAGTTACGAAAAAAGCGAGGAGAGATTTAAGGCTTAACTAGCTAATTTTAATGCTGTTTAAATTTAATTTTTTATATCGCAATTGATGTATATGCTAGAGCAGGGATATATCGTACTTTTAGGTATAAGATATTTTTCAGTGAAAGTGTAATGGCTTGTTTTATCGATTTGTCAAGAAATGTTATTGATTTTCTTATACAAATAAAAAGCCCTCTGTGTTAGAGGGCTTTTTATAGATATTTAATTTATTAAGCTTCGACGGTTTGAACAGCAATTTTTTTAGCTGGATCTACTTTACGACGAACTTCTGGTACTGGCTCACCGTGGTATTGACGATCAGCAAAATAACTTGAACGAACCATTGGTGCAGACCAAATATTTCTAAAGCCAAGTTTACGACCATGCTCTGCATAACGTTCAAACTCTTCTGGCGTTACAAAGCGGTCGATTGGTGCATGTTGTTTAGAAGGCTGTAAATATTGACCAATAGTCACATAGTCAACATCGTGAGCACGTAAGTCATCAAGCAATGCAATCACTTCTTCTTCAGTTTCACCAATACCGACCATCAAACCACATTTTGTTGGGATATCTGGGCAGTATTCTTTAAACATTTTTAATAAGGTTAAAGAGTGTTGATAGTCTGAACCTGGACGCATTGCTTTATATAAGCGAGGCACAGTCTCAATGTTATGGTTAAATACGTCTGGCGGACATTCAGTCATAATGCGTAAAGCAATATCCATACGTCCACGGAAATCTGGTACTAAAATCTCAAGCAATGTCGTCGGGCTAAGTGCGCGAGCTTCTTTAATACAGTCCACAAAGTGTTGTGCACCGCCGTCAAGTAAGTCATCACGGTCAACTGAAGTAATTACTGCATACTTGAGTTTCAGGTTAGAAATGGTTTCTGCCATGTGACGAGGTTCGTCAGCATCGAGTGCATTTGGACGACCATGTGCTACATCACAGAAAGGACAACGGCGTGTACAAATATCGCCCATAATCATGAATGTTGCCGTACCGCCACCAAAACATTCTGGCAGGTTAGGACAAGCAGCTTCTTCACAAACGGTATGGAGTTTTTGAGCACGTAAAGTCGTTTTAATACGCTGAACTTCTTCTGGTGCCGTCATCTTGACACGAATCCAGTCAGGTTTACGCGGCACTTCAACCGTAGGTACAACTTTTACAGGAATTCTTGCGACTTTTTCTGCGCCACGAAGTTTTACACCCTGTTCAGGTTTACGGTGTTCTGACATATCTAACTTTTCCACTCGTTTATAGAGACATTGACATTGTATTATAGCGAAGTTCTTCAGTTAATAGCGGAAAATAACTATTCATATAATAAATGTGGCTATTCAGAAATATAGGGTTGAGAAATACATAAATTCACCGCATATTAGTCATAATCTATTATAAAATATGGTCATTCAAGAGAGGAAGGAGCTTTCAATGCCACGTAAAAAAGAGGTCGTTAGTGGGAATTTCGTTAAATACGATGCGGTAGTTCTCGGTTCTGGACCTGCGGGTGAAGGCGCGGCAATGAAGCTTTCAAAAGCTGGTAAGCGTGTTGCAATTGTAGATGTGCGTGATCAACTTGGTGGTAACTGCGCACACGTAGGAACGATTCCAAGTAAAGCATTACGTCAAACAGTTTCTAGTATTATTCGCTATCAGCGTGATCCAATGTTTCAAAAAGTAGGTGAATGGAAACAATTCACCATGAAACAGGTTCTGCGTAATGCACACAAGGTGATTCAACAACAGGTTGATACACATACACGTTTTTATGACCGTAACAAGATTGGTGTCTTCCACGGTCGTGCATATATTCAAGATAAAAATACAGTTCTAGTTTTTAGCCATGAAGGTATTAAAGAAACAATTATCTGTAAGCAAATCGTGATTGCGACAGGTAGTCGTCCTTATCATCCACAAGGTCTCGACTTTGATCATCCTCGCGTGTTTGATTCGGACAAGATTCTTGATCTTGATTATTCAATTCAAAAAATTATTATTTACGGCGCGGGCGTTATTGGCTGTGAATATGCCTCAATCTTTATTGGTCTAGACCATAAAGTTGACTTGATTAATACTCAGCAAAAACTATTAAGTTATCTGGATGATGAAATTGCTGATGCTTTGTCATATCACTTACGTGAACAAGGTGTGTTAATTCGTCACAACGAACAAATGGATCATCTTGAAACGTTTGATGACCATGTTGTTTTACACTTACAAAGTGGTAAAAAGATTAAAGCCGATGCCATTCTTTGGTGTAACGGCCGTTCAGGTAACACAGAAGGCTTAGGTCTTGAGAACGTTGGACTAGTTCCAAACAACCGCGGACAGCTTTCTGTAAATGATCAATATCAAACTGAAGTTGAAAACATTTATGCTGCTGGTGACGTGATTGGTTGGCCATCACTTGCTTCTGCTGCTTATGACCAAGGGCGCTGTGCTGGCGCAAACATGAGTGGTGAAGATGCGAAGCCAGTACGTGATATCCCAACTGGTATCTATACCATTCCTGAAATCTCATCAATTGGTAAAAATGAACAGGAATTAACGGAAGAAAAAATTCCGTATGAAGTGGGTCAAGCTTCTTTCCGTCATTTGGCTCGTGCACAAATTACCGGTGATACAGTGGGCGAGTTAAAAATTCTTTTCCACCGCGACACTATGGAAATTTTAGGTATTCACTGTTTTGGTAATAACGCTGCCGAAATTATCCACATTGGGCAAGCAGTTATGCACAGCCCAAATAATACCTTGAAATATTTCGTTGAAACGACCTTTAACTATCCAACAATGGCTGAAGCATATCGTGTAGCTGCACTTAATGGTATGAATCGTTTGTTTTGATTTTAAATAAGTTTTCAATAAAAAAGCCTGCAAATTTGCGGGCTTTTTTATTTTCATTAGATCATAGGTTTTTTATATTTTTATGACAATCCAAAGGATGATTTTAGCTTTTCATCATACTAGTGTGGACAAAATGCTTGGTTAAAATATTCAAATAAATCCGGTGTTTGTTTCCATAGAATGATGGAAAGCACCAAAAGCGTGACTAGGATAAAAGTCATAATTGTTTTCAAAAGTAAGGTATTATGCGTCATGAATAACAGCCTCCTCATTCACAAAAAAGTGTACGATTACACCCACTATACTTAATGCTATAGAACATAGCCAAATTGCATTGTAATTACCTGTTAAATCGTGGTTAACACCGCCAAGCCAACCGCCAAAGAAAGAACCGACTTGATGGGTGAAAAACACAATACCACTTAGCATTGAAAGATATTTAACGCCAAACATATTTGCCACAATGCCGTTCGTGAGCGGAACAGTAGAGAGCCATAAAAGGCCCATAATAATTCCAAAAGCATATACCGTATAAATGCTTAAAGGTAATAACAAGAAGGCAATGATCGCGATGCCACGGCTGCCGTAAAGCGCCATTAATAATTTAGGTTTTGAGAAGCGGTCTCCTAACCAGCCAGCACCATAAGTCCCCACAATATTAAATAGTCCAACTAGGGCTAGAAACACAGTTCCTGTAGCTGCATCAAAGCCGTGGTCGATTAAATAACCAGGTAAATGTACACCTAAGAAAACAACTTGGAATCCACATACTAAGAAACCTAAAGCTAACCACCAAAAGGGTCTATGTTTTCTGGCAATATTCAGCACTTGTTTAAATGTAAGCTGAGGTTGTGCAATTGCTTTTGGTGTTTGATTGCTTGGTCCTTTTAACATCCATGCAAGCGGAATAATAAGAGCAATTAATAGCGCACTGACCATTAGGGCAGCTGACCATCCAACATTCTTGAGTAAGAGAAGGGTAGATGGCAGCATAATAAACTGACCGAAAGAACCTGCTGCACTTGCAATCCCCATTGCCATACTTCTTTTTTCTGGAGGGGCAGCTCGGCCTACTGCACTAAGTAAAACTGTAAAGGAGGTTGCTGATAAAGCTAAACCAATAATAAGACCTAGGCTTAAATTCAAAATGAGTACACTTGAACTAAAAGCCATTAATAGTAAGCCGAGGGCGTAAAGTAATCCGCCAACAGCAACCACAATTTTACTGCCATATTTATCTGCGATTGCGCCAGTAAAAGGTTGAACTGCACCCCAGATCAGGTTCTGCATGGCGATTGCAAGACTAAAAACATGTTGGCCCCAGCCAAACTCATGGCTCATTGGAACCAAATAAAGTCCAAAACCATGCCTAACGCCTAAAGAAAGAGCCAAAATAAGGGCACTACCAATCAGCATATAGATAAGTGGCTGGGAAAAGTTGTGAGCAGTTTTAGTCATCGTTAATGGAAAATTATAATAATGTGGTCATTTATTGTAGAAGATATATCGAAAAATATCGATATAGATGGCAAGAATATTTAAGAAGAATTAAAAAGTGGGTAATGTAAATATTTTATGATAAGAAATTTGAAGAAGCAGAGACCATTTTGATCTCAGCTTCTTATAAAAATTAAGCTGTTGAATTACGTTCAAGTAATGCTTGTTCAAAAAGAACTTGTTCTTTTTCTTTATGTTCAGTTGTGAAGCGAATCAAAATTACGCTACAGCCTGCGACCATAACCAGACCGCCTAAAATAAACAGGCAAGTTTGAACATCGAGTAAGCCTTTAAGTAAGAAACCTGCTGCAACTGCACCAACATTGCCACCCGCACCAATAATTCCTGCGACTCCACCTAATGCAGTGCGATCGATAAATGGTACGAGTGCGTAAGTTGCTCCACATGCCATATGCGTAAACAAAGCAAAAATAGTCATCGAAATAATTGCGAGCGCTACAGCATTCATTTGCGAGAAGAGTATTAAGAATAAACCTTCACCTAAAATCATGAGCACAAGCACTTTCGTACGGCCATCTAAACCTTTTTTGAGTGCGACTTTATCGGAAATGATACCACCTAGTGCACGAGCGAATAATGCCAACAGACCAAAGATTCCGGCAGTTAGTCCAGCCGTTTTTAAATCCATTTTAAACTGATCAACATAATACATTGCTGCAACGTTATGGATAAAAATCTCAATACCAAAACTTGCACCATATGCCAAAAATAAAATCCAGACACGATAGTTGCGAGCGGCTTGCATTAAAATGGCAGTACCACCTTTTTTACCACTTCCGACCTCAATACCTTGCGCGCGAACTTCTTTAAAGTTTCCTTGAGGGCAATCTTGAGTTAATTTCCAATAAAGAATGCCAACAATAACCATCATTACGCCAGGTACGATTAATGCCACGCGCCACCCCATGGTTTGTTCAACACCAAACATCACAATTGCACCGAGTAATAAAGGCATTAAAGCTTGTGTTGCTCCACCGCCAGCATTTCCCCAGCCAGCCGTTGCCGCATTTGCTGTTCCTACAACGTTAGGTGCAAACATGACACTTGTATGATATTGAGTAATGACGAAGCTTGCGCCAATCGCACCAATAAGTAAGCGAAAGAATAGAAAAGATTCATAGCTATTAGCAGCAGCTACTCCAAATACTGGAATGCTGCCAACTAATAGTAGAGTGGTGTACGTAATACGTGGGCCATATTTGTCGCAGAGTGGTCCGACAATAAGCCGCACTAAAATAGTAATAGCAACAGCAGCAATATTAATATTAGCAATTTGATCTTTTGTTAGGCCAAATTCACCTTTAATCACGGGCATTAATGGTGCACACGCAAACCATGCAAAGAAACATACAAAGAAAGCGAGCCATGTCATGTGGAAGGCACGCATTGCTGGAGTTGAAAAACTGAATAATTTAATTTCAGTTGCTTTTTTTGCATCTAATTGGATATTTGAAGACATACGCCGTCCCTCTGAACTGAACGAAATTTAATTTGCATGGCAATTTATTGCCTATCTGCAGACCGATCAGAGCGGACATCGTTGGCCGTCTTTGTTTATTCATTGAATCATCATTGATTCATCATGCTCTGAATAAAGCAAAGCTTGTGCCAAAAAATGAATTTTACTAAAAAGGAAAAATTACTTTCTAATTTTATTGAGTTAGTTTGTGAATAGAAAAATAATAAAAAATTGGAAAAAAATAAGAGGGTATTAATAAAAATTTTAAAAGGTTTCCACAGCTGTATTTTTTATAAAAAATGCTCATTTTTTTAGCATTTTGATTTAAAAAGAAGCAATTTTTAGGAGAAATAGAGTGAAAGAAAGCTATAAAAACTTATACAAGTCTTTATAGCTTTATGCAGGGTTAGAAGCGGTAACCAACACCGGCATAACCTAAAATTGGGTTAATTTCGATATCTGCTTTTGCATTGATTAATTCACCATACTTAGCATCATTTACTGTAATCGTCGTATCTGTTTTTAAGTGAGCATAGGAAACAGAGCCAACGGCATACCATTTATCATTAAAGTCGTAGGTGAAACCTAAAGTCGCTACAGGAGCAATAGCATCTGAAGCTTCAAGTTCTACTTTAGGATCTCCTGAGCTAGTTTTTCTTTCTAAAGCAGCACCAGCTTTACCATCTTTAATATTCACAATCATATGACCAGCATTGACTAAATCTTTCTCAATTTCTGGATTCATTTCTAATTCACTGAAATAAGCGTACATGACCCCTAGTCCAACATAGGGTCTAAATTTATTTACACCAGTTTTGCCGAAGTGATATTGAAATTCAAATGCTGGTGTCCAAGCACGTGCTGAAGCGGCACTCCCATGTCCTTCAAGATCTGTAATGAAAAGATTATTTTCAAGTTCCATAGATCCAAGAATTCCACCAGCAGGTTTAGCTGTGGCTGAAAAAGGCGCATAAATTTTCCCTTTACCTTGCAAGTCAACTTTAGGTGGAATCCCAGCTTTTAACTCTAATGAAAAATTATCTGTAAAAAAGTAATTACTCATTAACCCTAAGGTGGTGACATCATCAGCTTCCAAACCTGTTTTGTCAGCATCCCATTGACTTAGACCACGCACTTCAGCTGTTCCGCTTAGCCAAGAAGGAATCGTATCTGTACCTAAACCAATAACATCAATGAGCTGTTCAAGAACGACATTACTATTACTGTCTGAAATGTTGTCTTGAATCGTTTTAACTTTAATATCTCCGACTTTAGATTGCTCATTTTCTTTAACAGAAGTATTAATTCTAAAAGGCTGAGCATTACCAGTCGGTTTAACATATAAAGGACCAGCAGAGACTGAAAAACGTTTGAAGCCATCACCATCTTTTAAACTAAAATATGGCGAAGCGGCGTTAGTGATTGTTGGCAGGGCAAAACAGGCAGCTGTCATACAAAATAATGACTTTTTCATCATAAAAGGACTCCATGTCCGAACTTTTGTTTACTGATTTTTATTGAGCCAACCATACCGCGTTTTATTAAAATGATTGTTTATTAAAAATTAATAATTGTAATTTTTTTTGAAATAATTGTTTATATTTGGCAATATTTGTTAATTTTAAATACATAATAAATAATAAAAGGCTACATAAAGCAGCCTTTTATTTAAGTTTCTTAAACTATTAATTGAAGCGAGATAAGTCCTCTTCAGGGCGTGCAGTTAAAACTTCAATCCCTGTTTGAGTCACTAAAATAGTATGTTCATATTGAGCTGAAAGTTTATGGTCTTTCGTTACAACAGTCCATTTATCGCCTAATAGTTTAGTTTGCCATACGCCAGCATTTACCATAGGTTCAATCGTAAAAGTCATACCAGCTTCCAGACGCATACCTGTTCCAGCTTGACCATAATGTAATACTTGAGGTTCATCATGGAAAACGGTGCCAATACCGTGGCCACAATATTCACGTACCACACTAAAACGCTCTGATTCGACATATTTCTGGATTGCATGACCAATGTCCCCTAAATATGAACCATCTTTAACAGTTGCCATGCCTCGATACATCGCTTCTTGAGCAACTTTACATAGACGATTGGCTAAAATAGATGTCTCACCACCAACGATATACATCATGTTTGTATCGCCGTGATAACCATCTTTAATCACAGTTACATCAATATTTAAAATATCGCCGTTTTTTAACGTTTTATTTTCAGAAGGAATGCCATGGCAGACAACATGGTTAACCGAAGTACAAATAGAGTGCTGAAAAGCAGGGCGTCCAGGAGCGCCACCATAGCCGACACAGGCAGGAATAGCATGTTGTACATTTTCAATGTGATTACGGCAAATGGTATCAAGTTCAAGTGTACTTACACCCGCCTTGATATACGGCTTGATCATCTCTAGAACTTCAGCCGCCAGTCGTCCTGCAATGCGCATTTTTTCAATTTCATCTGGAGTTTTGATTAATCGACGTGGAGCTGTATAAGTACTGTTCATGATCTCTAAAAACTTTTGGTAATTTACAAGTGTCTATGGTATAAATAGCCGCCCATTTTATCAAATGCTTTTCGTGAATATCTTTTACGAACAAATTTGATAGGTGGAGTAAAAAATCCGCACATATATCGTCACATTACTCTGGGTGCCTGTAAAAGGGTGGAGAATGCGGATATATGGAGGCCTAACCCAACTTTTAAGGTAAAGAAAATGGCAGATTACAACGTAAGCATGCGTGACCTTCTTCAAGCAGGCGCGCACTTTGGTCACCAAACTCGTTTCTGGAACCCAAAAATGCGTCAATACATTTTTGGCGCGCGTAACAAAATTCACATCATCAACCTTGAGCACACTGTTCCTGCGTTAAATGATGCTTTGAACTTCGCTAACCAATTAGCAAGCAAAAAGAACAAAGTTTTGTTCGTTGGTACAAAACGTGCTGCTTCTAACATCATCCGTGAACAAGCTCAACGCGCTGGTCAACCATATGTAGATCACCGTTGGTTAGGTGGTATGTTGACGAACTGGAAAACACTTCGCCAATCTATCAACCGTTTAAAAGATCTTCAAACTCAATCTCAAGACGGTACTTTCGCTAAGCTTACTAAACGTGAAGCTTTAGAACGTGCTCGTGAGATGGAAAAACTTGAGCGTTCTTTAGGCGGTGTTAAAAACATGGGTGGTTTACCTGACGCATTATTTGTAATCGACGTTGATCACGAAGCGATTGCAATCAAAGAAGCGAAGAACTTAGGTATTCCTGTTATCGGTATCGTTGATACAAACTCTAACCCAGACAACGTTGATTACGTTATTCCGGGTAACGACGATGCGATCCGTGCAGTAACTCTATATGCTTCAGCTATGGCTGACGCAATTCTTGCTGGTAAAGAATACGCTCAATCTCAAGCGAACGCTCAAGCAAAAGGCGATGACGCTGCGAAAGACGCTTCTGAGGCTTAATGCGTTTTGACGCAGGCTTGTCATTTTTGCGACATGTAATGGTGGCAAATTAAGCGTCGAGAGTGCAAACGGCCCAGAGTTTCTTTGGGCCGTTTTTGTTGAAAAGATTTATTTTCTACCGATTTTAGGAGATCAACATGACTGCAATTACTGCAAGCATGGTAAAAGAATTACGTGACCGTACTGGTCTTGCAATGATGGAATGCAAAAAAGCATTAACAGAAGCGAACGGTGACATCGAGCTTGCTATTGATAACCTTCGTAAATCTGGTCAAGCTAAAGCTGCTAAAAAAGCTGGTAACATTGCTGCTGACGGTGCAATCACAATCGTTCAAGAAGGCAACAAAGCAATTCTAGTTGAAGTTAACTGTCAAACTGACTTCGTTGCTAAAGACGAAAACTTCTCTAACTTCTCTAAAGCTGTTGCTACTGCTGCTTTAGCTGCTGGTGAAACTGATGCTGCTAAAATCGCTGAATTAAAATTAGCAGACGGTCAAACAGTTGAAGAAGCTCGTATTGCGCTTGTTCAAAAAATCGGTGAAAACATCCAAGTTCGTCGTGCGAAAATCGTTGAAGGCGAAAACTTGGCTATCTACAAACACGGTTTAAAAATCGGTGTTGTAGTTTCTTATACTGGTGATGCTGACACTGGTAAAGGTATTGCAATGCACGTTGCTGCATTCAACCCAGTAGCTGTAAATGCTGAAGCTGTTCCTGCTGACCTTATCGCTAAAGAAAAAGAAATTGCTGAAGCGAAAGCGTTAGAATCTGGTAAGCCAGCTAACATCGTTGAGAAAATGGTAACTGGTTCAGTTGATAAATACTTGAACGAAGTTGCTCTTGATCGTCAAATGTACGTAATCGACAACGACAAAAAAGTTGCTGATGTATTAAAAGCAACAGGTACTACTGTTGCTAACTTCGTACGTTTCGAAGTTGGTGAAGGTATTGAGAAAAAAGCAGAAATGAGCTTCGCTGAAGAAGTTGCTGCTGCTCAAGCTGCTGCGAAGTAATTCGTATCACAATAAAAAAAGCCCCATTGGGGCTTTTTTTATCTCAGTTAAATTAAGGGTAGACAATGACAAATAAAAAAAATCTCAGTATTGGTGGTGTCATAATTTTATTGATTGCTGCATATTTTGGTCTGGATTTATCTGGGCATAAGCAAAATCAATCGCCATCATCAGTCATGCCCGAAGCTCAGCATACTGAAACTACATTTTCAAATAATGGGGTTGATACAATAAAAGCTGCTTATCAGCAGAGACAAAGTAATGTTCAAGTGCAGGGAAGTGGCCGAGTAAAAGCAATTTTAAGAGATGATAATGATGGGTCGAGACACCAGAAATTTATTCTTGTACTAAAAAATGGCCTTTCAATTTTAGTCGCGCATAATATTGATTTAGCACCTAAAATTCCTAATTTGAAAAAAGGTGATGTCGTAGATTTTTACGGTGAATATGAATATAACCCAAAAGGTGGTGTATTGCACTGGACTCATCGTGATCCACAAAATCGTCATGAAAGCGGTTGGCTCAAACATGATGGGCAAATCTACCAATAAAGCCGAATAAACAAATAAAGAGATTGTTTTTATAGAGCAATTTTATTCTATTCAGTTTCTTAAAACATGCTATGGTTTTTTTATTGAATAGATGAGACGTATTTATGCAGCGGGAGCAAGCCGATTATCTGCATGTGCGAGAGCTGGGCGGTTTAGAGTTACTAAAAGCACATTATCACCAAACACAATTTTCGAAGCATACTCATGAAGGGTACTGTATTGGTGTGATTGAAGAGGGAGCACAGTCTTTTTTTAGGACGGGCCAGCTGCATGTAGCTCCTAAAGGCGACATTATTTTAGTAAACGCTGACGAAATTCATACGGGTTCATCTGCGGTAGAGTCAGGTTGGCGATATCGAGCAATTTATCCTACACCTGAAATGTTGGCAGAAGTCAGCCAAGATTTTTTTGAAAATTCACGTGGGGCGCCATGGTTTCCTCAAGCTGTCATTCGTGACTTGGGTTTGGCTCAACAACTATGTTTACTCTTTGATTTATTAGAACAAAAAGATAATTTTTTACTTAAAGAAACGATGTATTTATCGACTTTAGCCTGTTTAATGAAGCGGCATGGTCAATCAAATCATACTTTTTGTGAGTTGCCTGAAGCATATTCAAAAATATTAAGAGTTAAAGAATTACTGGTAGAAATGCCTGAAACAAACTTTTCTTTGCAAGATCTGGCTGACATGGTGGGTCTAAGTGCATGGCATTTCTTAAGACAATTTAAAAAATATGTGGGCTTGCCACCTCATGCTTGGCTTGTTCAAGCACGCTTACAAAAAGCAAGACAATTATTAAAACAGGGTGACCAAATTGCGATGGTGGCACAGCAATGTGGTTTTTCTGATCAAAGCCATTTTAATCGTCACTTTAAAAAAGCAATGGGAGTGACGCCTACTCAATATGTAGCTAGCCTAAATAACTAGATTATTAAAAATTTATTTACAGCAATTTTATCCAATATAAATCAACGCTCATTACGCATTTTATAGAGAGATCTTTTATCTTGGATTTTATATATGAATATTCAGCTTCATCAGTTGGTGAGGTTTCCAAAAAATAAGCCATCCTATCTTTTTTTACATGGTGCAATGGATATTTTGCCCTTGTCAATTTCTGTTATTCCTTGGGCAATCTTGGCAGGCTCTATGGCAATTCATGCAGGTTTATCTTTTTATAAAGCCCTTGCGATGTCGGGAATTGTTTTTGCTGGAGCAGCTCAATTAGTTAGTTTAAGCATGGTAATGGAAGGGGCATCTACTTTTACAATTTATGTGACGATTTTCTTTTTAACGGCTCAGCATTTTATTTATGCACTAACTTTAAGAAATGACATTTCTGCTTTGTCTTTATCGAAACGGTTAAGTTTGGGTTTTTTATTAACGGATGAATTATTTGCGGTGTGTGCATCTGGTGAAAAAAGACAGCCAGAATATCTGTTAGGTGCAGGTCTGTCTTTTTATTTATTCTGGGTCGTTTTTAGCTTGGTTGGAATACTTTTGGCAACAGTGATTCCAGACTTACTAAATTATCATTTAGATTTTTCAATTGTGGCTATTTTTATTGCCATGATCGTGCCGCTATGTAAGGGGCTGCCTGTAGTTGCTGGTGTGCTAATGACTTGTTTAAGCGGGTTTTTCTTTAAATTTTATCAAGTTGAAGGAGCGATTTTACTTTCAGGATTAATCGGGATGTTGGTTGCTGTGTTAACTGAAAAAATAAGTAAGGAGCAATAATATGTCTTGGTTTATGATTTTAGGTTTGGCAGCAATCGTCTTTTTTAATCGTTATTATTTTTTAGAACCCACTGTTAAAATTAAATTACCGCTTATTATGAATAAGATGCTTAATTATTCTGCACCTTGTTTATTAACAGCAATTTGTATTCCAGTTGTTTTTTTTGATGGCGATAATTTAAAAGGAATTATTGATAATCCTTATATTTATGCAGCAATCTTTTGTATTGTGATTGCCCTTTATCTGAAGAAAGTGCTTTTAAGTGTTATCGCTAGTTTGGTTTTTTTCTATTTTATAAATTTTCTAATAAATTACTAAAATGTAAAAGCTGAATCGAGATGATCCAGCTTTAATTCAACAATTAGGATATAGCGTGTTTTTGTCTACTTTTCCATTTGGGTAAGATTTTTCCTAGATAAGCATCCATACACCAGACCGGGCCAATGAGTAAAAATTGTAAATCTTTAAAGAACGATGGCTTTTTACCCTCAACTTTATGGCCATAGAACTGTCCGATCCAAGCAATCACAAAAATAGCAATATAAAATCCTACTCCTACAGGTAGGGTGTAAATGAGCCATGCCATAACAACAAGTAAAGCTGCCATTGCAACAGCAAGTACAAGATCTAAACGAGCATAAAATACTAAAGTGAGTACAAGTAATAGAGCAGTGAGTAAGGTGCTGAAATGGGCAATGATTCCAATAATAGAAAATAAAATGGCAGGAACGCATAGCCAGTGAATTTGTTTATTGGTTGGGTTTTGATGGCTTTCGCTATATTCGTCAAACCATTCTGTAACGGATTTCATTAATGGCACGCTCCTTGTTTTAACTTTGATTTCTTTTTTCTAGATGTATTTTAGCCTGTTCTGGAGAAATTCGACAAGAAACCAACACTATTCAACTATAGCGACTTGGCAGTAAAAACTGAGGAAGGGGTAGAAGAAAAAAATAATGTGGCGCTGATTGAAAAAAGAGTTAATTCGAACTCAAAAAAGGGTGCAATATTTCATAATATTCTTTCTGTGTTGCTCAATGATGAAAACACCAAAAAAAGTGTAATTTTGAGATGGGTGGGAAAATTGTGTGAAAAAGCTCTATTCATCTACTCTAAAAACGCCATAAATAGCCCTTATTTTAGAAAAATGGTACTAGGGTAGCGAAAATTTATTAAAGTCGCTCTAAGCGCAATTTAGAAGCGAAATAGACTTTGATAAAATAAATGCAATTTTTTGTTTGAAAAATAATCAAAAGTGGGGTTGGAGAAGGGTTAAAAAAGATAATTTTTTTACCTTAACCTAGGAATTATTTTCATAGTTTAAAACATAAAAAAGCCGCAGAAAAAATTGCGGCTTTTTACATGAGCTCTAGAGTCTATAACTTATGAAGTTGGACCATCAACGCGCTCAATATTTACTTTTGCAGTTCCAGCATTGGTAATACCAAGACGTTTAGCTGCACCGTAAGATAGGTCAAGTACACGATTGCCATGGAAAGGACCACGGTCGTTTACTTTTACAACCACACTTTTACCATTGTCTTTATTCGTTACTCGAATGTAACAGTTCAACGGTAGGCTACGGTGAGCAGCAGTGAGGGCATTCATATCGAATGTGTCACCACTTGCTGTTTTGCGTCCATGGAATTGACGACCATACCATGAAGCCATGCCAGTTTGGCTAAACTTACGAACAGTGTTTGAAGCTACTGTGTTAAGTTTTTCAATCACTGAAGGCTCATCTTCAGGGATTTCAATTTTTGCTGCGATAGCTTGACGACGGATTTGATCGCCAGAACGTTCAGTGATTGAAAGACTGTTAATATTAGAAAAACGAGAATTAAAATTTTGAGTATCTTTACTCAATACACGAGCTGCTAAATTAGAACCATCTACATCACTATTTAATGATGAAGATTGCACCATTTCAGCGTGCAATGGGGCTATGCTTAAACTAGCCGTCAGTGCAAGAACGTATTTCAGCGATAACTGCATTTGTATAAACTCCTGAGAACATGTACTTTTTTCTTTCAGCGATTGACTGAAATTTAAAGTGAACATGTCTTATTATTCACTTTTGCAATTGCTACATTGGGGTGGATAATATTCATCGCTTACGGAGAGTGTCTAGTCTTTAACGAGAAATAGTTACAAAAAGGGCAAAAACTTACAGTTCTGGGTTAAAAAATGATCAAAAGTGTAACAAAATATTAATTTTGTGCGTATTGTGATCTATTTAACAAAAATATTTATTGACTTTTACATAACTCATAAAAAAGCTAGCCTATCGGCTAGCCACCTCAGTGCCTAATAACCATACAGCAGTAGCATACATACGGCTCTTATTATAGGTCGTAATCACTTGAAAATTCGGGTAAGTCAAATAGTAAATTGGACCATTATAGTCTTGTAATTGAATAACATTCACCATATCCAGATCATCAATTTTAACTAAAGGATTTAAAGGTGAAACCCCGAGTGTCTTTAATGCACCATATGGAAAAGGTTGAGTTAAATCTTTAGCAATAACACTGTCTGGATTTGAACCTGTGTAACGTGCCATAAACCCGATAGGTTGATCGCGTTGCCATCCTTGTTTTGCTAAGTAATTTGCGATTGAACCGATTGCATCTTCTGCAGAGTTTCTTAAATCGATGTGACCATTACCATCATAATCGACCCCATATTTACTAATATTACTCGGCATAAATTGTGGATAGCCAATTGCACCTGCATAGGAACCTACAATACTACTTGTTGGGTAACCTTCTTTATAGGTCCATGCAATAAGAGCAGCAAGTTCATCACCAAAATATTCAGCACGGCGAGGGTAGCCAAAAGCAAGTGTAGCTAATGCATCACGTGTAATAAATGAACCTTTATTTGCGCCATAACCTGTCTCAACACCCAAGATACCTAAAATAACAGCTTGAGATACACCATATTGTTGTTCAGCACGGTTTAAAGCATCTGCATATTGGTTTTTAAAACGGACACCACGTTGAATTGTTCCTTCAACCAAAAACATAGAACGATAGTCATACCAAGGTTTGCTTTCACCTGGACGAGTCATAATATTTAGAATGTTTGGTAAATTTTTTGCACCATTCATAGCTGCATCAACTTGATCGCCACTTAACCCATAAGCGCTCATCGTTTTTTGTTTAAAATTTACATAATCAGGATGTGTTGCAAAATCGTTGGCCTGAGCAAAGTGACTTGTACTGATTAAACCAGTACATAAAGCAAGCATTTTTAAAGTTTTATTTAAGTGTTGAGACAACATATCGTTTTAAAATTCCAGATTATCGATGTGTATGAATGGACATGACTAAACCAAAGGTGGCCATTAAAGTAATAATAGCTGTTCCGCCATAACTCATAAAAGGTAAGGGAACACCTACTACAGGTAAAATACCACTGACCATTCCCGCATTTACAAATACATAAACAAAAAAAGACAAACCAAAGGCGCCAGCAACTAAACGTCCATAGTTATGGAAGCTTTGTAACCCGATTTGGAATGTCCTAAAAATAATAGCAAAATAAAGAATAACTAAAATAAGTACACCGATGAGCCCAAACTCTTCGGAGTATGCAGCAATAATAAAGTCGGTATGACCTTCAGGCAAAAAGTGCAAATGTGATTGGGTACCTTCGAGAAAGCCTTTACCTGAAAAACCGCCAGAACCAATTGCGGTTTTAGATTGAATAATATTCCAACCTGTACCGAGCGCATCTGCCTCTGGATCAAGTAAAGTTAAAACCCTTTGACGTTGATAGTCGTGTAAAAGAAATTCCCAAGCAATTGGAATAACCACTGCAGCACAGGCTCCCGCAGCACCGATCATACGCCACGATAGTCCACTTAAAAATAAAACAAATATACCGCTTGCTAATACTAAAAGTGATGTCCCTAAGTCAGGTTGTTCTGCAATCAGTAAAAAAGGAATACCAATTAACATTAAAGATAAAACAACTTGTGAAAAACTAGGGGGAAGTGGTTTACGTGCTAAAAACCAGGCAATCATCATAGGCATGCCGATTTTCATGAATTCACTGGGTTGAACACTTCCGAAACCAGGAATATCAATCCAGCGCTGAGCACCCATTCGGACTTCACCAAATATCATGACTGCCAAAAGTGAAAATAAGCCAAATAAATAAAAATAGGGTGAAAAAGCTTGATAGACCTTTGGCGGAATTTGGGCTAGACCAAACATCACTAAAAAGCCAATACCAAAACTCATGGCTTGTTTACTCACTAACCCCACATCTTGTGCAGAAGCACTATATAGTACGGTTAAACCTAATAGCGCATTTAAGAGCAGAAATAGGCATAGCCAAGGGTCAACATGGAGTTGTTGCCACTTTGAAGGTTGCATAGCAGTGCTAAGACCATCTCGAGGAGCTTGGCGTAAAAATTTATATTGTGGGCTAGGAGACATGCGGCGTTAACTAAGGTCAATCAGTGCTTGGCGCATGCTAACATAAACTTGGTTAATGGCAATGTATATCAATATTTTGCAATAAAAAAACCTAGCTCGCGCTAGGTTTCCGATAGTCTATTTTTTATTAGTTAAAGAATAAACCATCATGATATTCAGCCATCGCTTTTAGTTCAGTGCGATTTAGGCTTGGAATCAGTTTGTCGATCGCAATGTGAACAGCTTTTGTTACAGCTGCTGCACCAATATCGGCTGCTTTACGCTTAATCATGCCAAGGTCTAATGTTTTATTAAAATCAGACATGAAGTGTTTAATCATGGCATCGCCGAATTGTTTATATAATTCAGCTAAAGCAGCTTTATTAATGTCATTGCCTGCTTCAAGTTCAGTAAAGTTATGCTTAAGGTTAGTCACTAAACCCGCATCTAAATTTACGCCTACTTTATATTGGCCTTGTGGGTCTTTAAATAAGCTTTTTTCAGAAAACTCTACTGATTGTTTAACCACATCATTTGGTGCTTTGCTTAGCAATTGCTTTAAAAGAACAGCAACAGTTGATTTGACATAGCCTGCTAGTTTTTCGGCAGTATCGCGCTTTTCACTTGCAGGAAAATGCTGAACTAACTGAATTAAGACATTATCAATAATCTCTTCATTAAGTTGTAAAGCAATCTTATCGCGAAGTGGATATAAAGGTTCGCTAGAATTCTTATTCGCAATTCCAGTTTGTATATCGTTCAATAAGCCTTCAGAAGGGGTAAAACCAAAAAACGGCATGGTGTATCCTCAAATTATTCGTTTTATTGTCGTGCCAATCGAATCGGTTTTGGCATCCATGAAAGATCCGATACTCGGCAAGGGTTAATATCAAGTCCGCCGCGACGAGTATAAGTTGCATAAACCATCAGCTTCTCAGGCTCTAGATTTTGCCAAATATCGGCAAAGATCTGTTCAACACACTGTTCGTGAAAGCCGTTATGCTGACGGTACGAGATAATATAAGCTAAAACACTACGATAACAAGGTTTTTTGCCTTTAAAACGAATAAAAACTGTACCCCAATCCGGCTGTCCCGTGACTGGGCAGTTACTTCTCAAAAGATGAGAATACAGCTCAATTTCAACTTCTTCACCAGACTCATCTCGTTTTAAAAGAGTTGCATTAGGATGTTGCTCTAAACGTTCTGGAGTAAGGTCATCAATACAAATGCCTTGAGGTTTAGAAATCTCTAAATCATCAACCTGAAATAAGGTTAATTCAACTTTTGCACCCGCAGCAGCTGAGAGATCTTTTTCAACCGTTTCAATGAATGGCTCTTTCGAATCAAATTGAGTGAAATTAAGACTATTGAAGTAAAGTTTTAATGACTTGGACTCAATTAAATTCGGTGAAGAAGCGGGCAGAGTAATTCTGCCAATCGCAACTTGTGGAATATCATGAGCGTTTAACCATGAGATTTCAAAAACATGCCACCAATCTTTACCTTGAGTAATGCCTTCAATATGTGAATAGCTTTCACGAGACTGAGCACGGGCAATTGGAAATAAAACATCAGGTTGATAATTAGTTGGATATTGGGTTTCTTTACCCAATAAAGACTGTTCGACACTCATTCACGCATTCCTGAACCACGAGCAAGTAAATAGTAAGCAATTCCGTAAAGTACAACACAGCATGATGTCACAATGATTAAAGAGAATGAAACATTCACATCACTATGACCTAAGATGCCAAAACGGAAAGCATTAACCATATAAACAATAGGGTTAATTAAAGAAAGTTTTTGCCAAAAAGGACCAAGTGCACTAATGGCATAAAACACACCACCTAAATAAGTTAAGGGTGTAAGAACAAAGGTGGGAATAATAGAAATATCATCAAATGATTTTGCATAGACTGCATTAATAAAACCACCTAATGAGAAAAGAACCGATGTAATTAAGACTGTATATATAGTTACGAACCAGTTGTGTATGAAAAGGTCAGTAAAGAACATGCTCATTGCAGTCACAATTGCACCAACTAATACACCACGGCAAATACCGCCAATTACATAGCCCCATAAAATGATATGGAGTGGAACGGGACTCATGATGAGTTCTTCAATACTTTTTTGGAATTTTACACTAAAGAAACTTGAAGAAACGTTGGCATAACTATTGGTAATGACTGCCATCATAATTAAACCGGGCACGATAAATTGCATATAGCTCACGCCACCCATTTGTCCAATGCGTGAACCCACCAAATTACCGAAAATGACAAAGTACAAACTCATTGTAATTGCTGGTGGCAATAGGGTTTGTGGCCAAATGCGTAGAAAACGGCGTACTTCTTTACGAACGATGGTCCAGAGAGCAATTTGCAGTTGGCTAAAATTCATTTTGCCTCTCCTTCAAGATTTTTCTCGACCATTTTGACAAATAATTCTTCTAAACGGTTCGATTTATTACGCATACTACGAACACGAATACCTTGAGATTCTAATAGCTGGAATAGGTCATTTAATGTATGCGCTCTATCCATCGTTACTTCTAATGTATTGCTATCAATTAAGTTAAACTTTACACCAATAATATTTAACTGAAGCGGCCCAATCGGTTCGGCTAAATCGAAGATAAATGATTCTTCATTGAGCTGATTAAGGAAGTTCTTCATGCTGGTATCTTCTTTAATTACACCGCGGTCAATAATCGCAATTTGACGACACAACATTTCTGCTTCTTCTAAATAGTGGGTCGTTAAAATAATAGAAGTACCGCCTTCGTTCATTTCAGTCAGAAAATCCCACATAGAACGACGTAATTCAATATCTACACCAGCAGTAGGTTCATCTAGAATAAGAAGTTTAGGCTCATGCATCATGGCACGGGCAATCATCAGACGACGCTTCATACCACCAGACAGCATGCGTGCTTGTATATTACGTTTTTCCCACAGGCCGAGCTTTTCTAAATAATGTTCGGCACGTTTTTCTGCAATCTTTTTATGGATGCCGTAATAGCCAGCTTGAGTGACTAAAATATCGAATGTTTTTTCAAACTGTCCAAAGTTAAATTCTTGAGGAACGACGCCAAGCTGCTGTTTTGCCAGAGATGGGTGGGTATCGAGATTGTGCCCAAAAATCTCAACTGTTCCTGAGGTTTTTTTCGTGAGGGAGCTGATAATACCAATGGTTGTTGATTTGCCGGCACCATTTGGGCCTAACAACGCATAAAATTCACCTTCAGGCACAGTGAGGTTAATACCTTTTAACGCCTGAAAACCATTACGATATGTTTTGGACAAATCTCTTAAAACCAAAGCATCAGTCATGAAATTCTCACATTATGAAAGAGGGGTATATTTTGAGCGATAATGATTAATAAACCAAGTAAAATAGTCGGAATTTTATAAAATTGAGATAAATTTATGAAGTTATTATATAAAAGCTGGTGCGCCCGGCGGGGATCGAACCCACGACCCCAGGTTTCGGAAACCTGTACTCTATCCAACTGAGCTACGAGCGCATGCGTGGGGCACATCATAGGAAAAAAACACTGGCAGGTAAAGCACGAAATACGTGCCAAGTGAATTTAATGCTTAATTAAACAGCAAGTTGTTTAATATTTATATACTTTCTTGAAGAAGCTGAATTGAATAGTTAATTGTATGTAAAGCACTGGCAAGTTCCTGAGGCGGAATCCGTGATTCCTGCAAACTGGTAATCCATTGCATTTGACACAGTTTAAGCTCTTGTATTGTTGTGGCTTTCTCTATTTTTTGAACTAGTGGTTTAGTCATTAGTCCACAATAACTGCTAAGCGTTTTCATCATTAATAGTTGTATTTCTTCGAAAGAGAGAATCTGAATGGGCGTTAATGGTTGAAAATATGTAGTACTGGACTGATCTAAAGTTTTTTGCTCGGAAAGCTGGATTTCTCCAACAAGATTCGGGGAATGTGCTATGGAGCTACCAATAATTTCTTTTTGCTTTTCTTCTACTTTATTTATTGGAGATGGGGATGTTTTTAAAATAATTTCTTCATCAGTTAATGTTTCTGTAGAGGCAGCTGGGGCAATGAGCTCTAAGTCGATAAGCTGTTGAATCAATTCTGGAGAAGCAATGCGCTTTTTAAATTCACCATTTAAGTTTTGAAAATCTTCATGGTCTATCAAGAGTAATAAACGTCTTTGTTTTGCATTTAAAACAATATTGCGTTGTTGAAGCGCAACTCTTCCTAAATTGGTTCTATAAAAACCAGCCATGATGTTTCCCCAATATAAAAATAAATCAGACTGTTCAATTTTCTGAGTTGAACAGTGCTGTTTTTAATAAAATATAAATGGGGTTAACCATAAAACTCAAAAATGACAATATGATGAAGAATTGATGAATATCATCTATTTAAGTCATTAAAGTACATTTTCTAATGCTTTGCGAAGGTAAATATCAAGCTCATCTTGGCGTAATAACCATTGAATATAGTCTTTAGGAAGTTCAGCAATTGCTGTGCCTTTATGCTTACCAAAGTTAACCGTTGTGGGGATACGTGCTTCTTCAGAAACTCGGTATAGCTCTTCAATATCTTGAATATTTAAATGATAGACAATATGCATCAAAATATTAGCAGTCAAAATAATATCGGCATCGGCACGGTGTGCACCTTTGAGCAATTCACGAGCTTTACTACTGCCTTGAGAAATCATATAGATCAGTGCTGAAATATTATGTGCTTCCGCTTCAGGCCAAACTTTACGTGCTAAAGCTAAAGTACAAATTGGTTTAATATTCGATACATCTACACCGCAACGTGCAATCGCGGCAATATCGTAATCAATATTGTGACCAATAATATAAGTCGTGCTCTCTGGTAATTTAAACGTTTTATAGTGAGGCTGGTTTTCTAAATCTGATTCTAATATATGGTGAACTGCCATAGCGGCGTAAGAAATAGGGGTACCGACTTGATAGAGCTGATCAAACAATTTGCTTTTATCTAAGGTGAGCTTGCCTTCATTAATTTCAATCGGGGCATACGCAATTTCAATAGGCAAACCATTTAGTGTATGTGTTTCTGTATCTAAAATAATGGTTTGCATAACTGGCCCTTTAAACAATCACGAGTAAGTATAAATGTTAACAGTTGGCTACTTACTTTAAAACATGGACTAGAGTCAGAAATTAGCGAGAATGACAATTCATGCTCAAAAATAGAGTCTTTCATGGATTAATTTTGCTCAAATATGACTTGCCAAACATTAAGTTTAGGCGTAATTGTTTTTAAGGCATTAGAAAATGTTGATTAAAAAACTAAAGCACAACAAAAATGGAACTTAAGGGAAGATATACCAATGAAAATGAAACTGCTCATGACCAGTGTTCTTAGCACAAGTTTATTGTTGACGGCATGTGGTGGAGGAAGTAGCGATGACAGCCCAGTAAGTACTAATCCATCTGGTACTCCAGCCAATAATATTCAAAACCCAGTGGTTAAAGTAGATGCTTACACAAGTACTAACTTAGGATCAGTTGCTGCTGAAAGTAGTATTTTGACCTATAAAATGTTAGGCCAAAGTGGCCAAGAAGTGCAGGCAACCAGTTTAGTATTCACACCAAATACTCCACCACCAACAGGCGGTTGGCCAATTGTAGTCTGGGCACATGGTACTACAGGTGTTGCAGATGCCTGTGCACCAAGTAAAGCAGCTTTAACAGACAGTACAAAAGATTTAATTAGTAAGTTACTTGCAGCTGGTTATGTTGTTGTTGCACCAGACTATGAAGGTTTAGGTACTTCAGGCCTACATCCATTTTTAAATGTTAAAAGTGAGGCTTTCTCAATTACAGATGCTGTGGTTGCAACGCGTAACTATTTATCACAGCGTAACTTATTAACTTCAAAAAAATGGCTTACAGTCGGACATTCCCAAGGGGGACATGCTGCGTTGAGCGCTGCACAATATGCGAGTCGTGCACAGCTAGACTATAAAGGTACAGTAGCCGTAGCACCAGCTTCTAATTTAGGTTTTATTTTAGTTGCAGGTGAACAAGCTGTTGCTAATGCAACTATAGATAAAAAGATTCCGATGTATGCACAGCTTGATACCTATACTGCGTTAGTTACAGCGGGTATTCGAAATACACAGCCAAGCTTTAATTATTCGCAGGTATTTACTTCACAAACAGAAAGTACAGCACAGCAGGCAGAAACGATTTGTGCGGGACCATTAGCCCAAGCTTTGGCAGTTAATATGCAAACCTACGCAGCAACTCATGGCGGCACACTGGACGGTTTTACGCGTACACAACCTAACTTTATGGCAGTACCCTTAGTTAAAACATTCTTAGATAAAGATTCTCAACCTTTACAGGCAAAAGTATCTACACCAATCATCATTTATCAGGGGCTAGCAGATACAACAGTTCCTAAAGTAGCTACAGATATTTTGATATCTAATGCCACTGTCGTAGGTACTAAAATTAATAGTTATGTGACTGGTAACTGGGACCATGGCACGGCGATGAGTAGTAATGTAGACAACATTGTTGGAAATGTTCAGACCTTGCTAACAGCACAATAGAGTTATTGATATTTAAAGTATTTTTAACCTTCTTGTAAGTTAAAGTGAATGAGGAAAAAATTTAACATATAAGCTTTAAAGCAGCTTTTTTATTGATTTATAAACAATGGCTCATTTTTTATAAAACTTGAGCCATTTTTATTTAAAACTGAGCTAACTTCATTCTGTTTAATTATAAAGTTCATGCTACAATATGTCGCAATCTTAGCACGGCTTAAAAGCCCTAATTTTATAGGACCCCCGCTAATGTTTGCCAATATTTCCATTTCTGAATTTGATCCAGAATTAGCTCAAGCAATTGCTTCTGAAGGTGAGCGTCAAGAAGCACATATCGAGTTAATTGCTTCTGAAAACTATTGCTCTCCTGCTGTGATGGAAGCGCAAGGATCAAAACTTACGAATAAATATGCAGAAGGTTATCCAGGTAAACGCTACTATGGCGGTTGCGAATATGTGGATATCATTGAGCAAATGGCGATTGATCGTGCTAAAGAACTTTTTGGTGCAGATTACGCAAACGTTCAACCACACGCTGGCTCACAAGCTAACTCTGCTGTTTATCTAGCACTTCTTAACCCAGGCGATACTGTTTTAGGTATGAGCTTGGCTCACGGTGGTCACTTGACTCACGGTGCTAAAGTAAGCTTCTCTGGTAAAACTTATAATGCAGTTCAATACGGTCTAAACGCTGAAACTGGCGAGATCGATTATGAAGAAGTTGAACGCTTAGCATTAGAGCACAAGCCACGTATGATCGTTGCTGGTTTCTCTGCTTACAGCCGTGTTGTAGATTGGCAACGTTTCCGTGACATCGCGGACAAAGTTGGCGCTTACCTTTTTGTTGATATGGCTCACGTTGCAGGTCTTGTAGCTGCTGGCGTATATCCAAACCCAGTTCAAATTGCTGACGTAACTACAACTACGACTCATAAAACACTTCGTGGTCCACGTTCTGGTTTAATCCTTGCGAAAGCGAATGAAGAAATCGAGAAAAAACTTCAATCAGCTGTATTCCCTGGTAACCAAGGTGGTCCATTGATGCATGCGATTGCTGCTAAAGCAATCTGCTTCAAAGAAGCAATGTCTGATGAGTTTAAAGCTTACCAACAACAAGTTGTGAAAAATGCTCAAGCTATGGCTGAAGTGTTAATCGCTCGTGGTTATGACGTTGTTTCTGGTGGTACAGAAAACCATTTATTCTTGTTATCTTTAATCAAGCAAGATGTAACTGGTAAAGATGCAGATGCTTGGTTAGGTGCTGCTCACATTACTGTGAACAAAAACTCAGTTCCAAATGACCCACGTTCTCCATTCGTGACTTCTGGTATCCGTATTGGTACTCCAGCGGTAACAACTCGTGGTTTCGGTGAAGCTGAAGTTCGTGAGCTTGCTGGTTGGATCGCTGATGTGATTGACAGCAAAGGTGACGAAAAAGTTATTGCTGACGTAAAAGCGAAAGTTGAAACTGTTTGTGCAAAATTCCCTGTATACGCACAATAAGTTGTAAATATAAAAAAAGCGCCGTATGGCGCTTTTTTTATATCAAGTTAATTAGATAAGAATTAACTTTTAAATTTTGCCGATGACTCGGCATCATGCCAGCCACCACCTAATGCACGGATTAAATTTACACTAGCCATCATTCTGGTGCCGTTAAGCTGTGCAGAAAGTTGCTCTTGTTGCAAAATAGTCCGATCCGAGTCAATCACATCAAGATAGCTAATCGCACCTTCTCGATAACGTAAATGAGACAATTGATTTGCATGACGAGAAGAAGATAGCGCTTGGCTTTGAGCCTGAATTTGCTGATCGAGAATTCTTTGATCAGATAAACCATTTTCAACTTCGCGAAATGCATTCAATACAGTTTGGCGATAATTCGCAACGCTTTCTTCATAGGCAGCTCGCGCTTGAGCGACTCCAGCTTTACGTTGCCCGCCGTCAAATAATGGCAAAGATAAAATAGTGCCTGCGACTGGACCAAGTAAGAATGTACGGCTCGACCATTTTCCTAAATCACCTAAAGTTGATGATTCATAACCGAAAGCACCTGTCAGGTCTAGTTTTGGGAAGAAAGCAGCACGTGCAATTCCAATACGCGCATTATCTGCTGCCATCGCACGCTCGGCAGCAGCAATGTCAGGTCGTCTTTCAAGTAAGGCTGATGGTAAACCTGCTGGCAGACGGAGGCTGTTTGCAGTTAAAGGTTGAATTGCCAAGCTAAACTCAGCAGGTGTTTTGCCTAACAATACTGCAAGCGCATGCTCTGCATTGGCTCGGTTACGAGCAATGTTCAGTGCATTGGTTTGGGCGGTGGCCAGTTCAGTCTGTGCGCGAGAAACATCTAATTCACTGACTAAACCATTTCTAAAACGTGTTTGAACTAAGTCACGTGTCTCGCCAAGCAGTTTAATAGTGCGATTATAAATTGCTTGTTCAGCGTCAAGCTGACGAATGAGAAAGTAACCTTGGGCAACATCTGCTTGTAAAGCTAAAAGTGCCGACTGATATAAAGCTTCTTGTTGCTGTACATCAGCTGTTGCTGCATTGACACTACTGGCGATACGACCAAATAAATCGAGCTCATATGAAACATTCGCTTGAGCACGCCATAAGGTTTGTGCAGATGTATGAGCGTTATCATCTAAACCCAATGAAGCAGGAGAGGGTTTTTGACGAGTTGGGCCAAAGCCAGCACCAATACTTGGTAAACGTTCAGCTTGTGCTGCCGAACGTAATGCACGTGAAGCCTGAATATTGGCCGCTGCCGCTTTAAGACTCTGGTTTCCAGAAATGGCTTGTTGTTCGAGCTCATTCAATTGAGCATCATTAAAAACACGCCACCACTCACCTCGAATCTGCTGATCGGCAGGTTGGGCAATTTTCCAATTATTGTCTTCAAGTTTTGGGTCAGACTCTTTAAATTTGACTGGAACTATCACTTTTGCAGGTTGATATTCTGGAGCCAAAGAGCAGCCTGCAAGCAGCAGGCTTCCCATGAGTGAGGACAATAATAGGCTTTGTTTTGCTGTAGCCATCAAATGTCCTCCTTAATGATCATGTGGGGTAGATAAAGGTGCTTCATGAACTGCTGCCGAATGCAATTTATGTTTACTGTTCAATGTGCGAATCAGGACATAAAAGGCAGGAGTCAGGAACAAACCAAACAGCGTTACACCGATCATGCCGAAGAACACCGCAATACCCATGGCATGACGCATTTCAGACCCAGCACCAGTTGAGGTAACAAGTGGGACTACACCCATAATGAATGCAATAGAAGTCATTAAAATTGGACGTAAACGTAGACGACTTGCTTCAACAGCTGCTTTAAAGGCAGTTGCTCCTTGCATTTCGAGTTCCCGTGCAAATTCGACAATTAATATGGCATTTTTACAGGCCAGCCCTACCAGCACCATCAGACCAATTTGGGTAAAGATGTTGTTATCTCCGCCTGTCAGCCAAACACCCGTCAGAGCTGCCAAGATTCCCATCGGTACAATTAGAATTACAGCTAAAGGCAAGGTTAGACTTTCATATTGAGCAGCCAGTACCAAGAACACGAGTAATACACTAATTGGGAATACCCAGAGTCCTGCATTACCAGCCAAGATTTTTTGGTAAGTTAAATCTGTCCATTCAAACTTAATACCACGTGGTAGAGTTTGAGCAGCAATACGTTCAACCGCAGCTTCTGCTTGGCTAGATGAATAACCCGGTGCAGGGCCACCGTTAATATCGGCTGATGTGTAACCGTTATAACGAACTACCATTTCTGGACCATAGGTTTGAGTTACATTCACCAATGAAGATAAAGGCACCATTTGTCCCGCACTGTTTCGGGTTTTAAGCTGCAAAATATCTTCAGGATTAGCACGGAAAGGGGCATCTGCCTGTGCTCGAACCTGATAAACACGTCCAAAGCGGTTAAAGTCGTTAACGTATTGAGAACCTAAATAAATCTGCATGGTGTTGAAAACATCAGTCACAGCAACACCTTGTTGTTTGGCTTTTACACGGTCCAGATCTACGTTCAGTTGAGGTACGTTAATTTGATAACTTGAGAACATTGGACCAAGTTCAGGGGCTGATTGTGCTGCTTTCATAAAGTTTTGGGCAGCATCATTTAAGGCTGAATAGCCTAACGCACCTCGGTCTTCAAGTTGGAGTTTAAAGCCGCCCATGGTGCCTAAACCCATCACGGGTGGTGGTGGGAAAACCGCAATATAGGCATCTTGAATGGCTGAATATTTCTGGTTGAGCGCACCAGCAATTGCATTTGCAGATAAGTCTTTAGCCTTACGTTCATCGAATGGTTTTAAGGTTACAAAGACAATACCGGCGCTTGAGCTGTTGGTGAAACCATTAATTGATAGGCCAGGGAAGGCAACTGCACTTTCTACACCAGGCTGTTTAAGTGCAGTGTCACTCATTTTACGAATGACAGCTTCGGTACGATCTAATGAAGCACCATTTGGTAATTGAGCAAAGCTAATCAAATATTGTTTGTCTTGAGCGGGAACAAAGCCCCCCGGAACAATATAAGAAATACCAACAGTTAAACCTAAAAGTGCAGCATATACACCCATTGCCGATGCTTTATGGGAGATAACACGACTTACGCCTTTACCATAGTTGTCTGACGCACGGGTAAACACACGGTTAAACAGCGCAAAGAAACGTCCGAATACACGGTTCATAATGCGTGTTAATGCATCAGGTTTAGCGTCATGTCCTTTCAGTAACATGGCGGCTAAAGCAGGAGATAGTGTAAGAGAGTTAAATGCCGAAATAACAGTTGAAATGGCAATAGTCATGGCAAATTGTTTATAAAATTGCCCTGTTAAGCCTGTCATAAAGGCAAGTGGAACGAACACGGCAACCAGCGTTAAAGCAATGGCAATAATCGGTCCGCTCACTTCTCTCATCGCGCGATAAGTTGCATCTCTTGGGCTTAAGCCTGCTTCAATATTCCTCTCGACATTTTCGACGACGACAATTGCGTCATCGACCACAATCCCGATGGCAAGTACCATCCCGAACAGTGAAAGCGCATTGATTGAGTAACCAAAAGCAAGCATGAGTGCGAATGTACCAATAATTGAAACTGGTACAGCAAGCAATGGAATGATTGAGGCACGCCATGTTTGTAAGAATAAAATAACAACCACAACAACCAGTGCAATCGCTTCAAGCAAGGTATGAACGACCGCTTTAATACTTGCACGTACGAACTGAGTCGGATCGTAAACAATGTCGTATTTAATTGAAGATGGAAAATCTTTTGAAAGCTCCTTCATCGTGCTACGCACTTGATCAGAAACTTGCAAAGCATTAGCGCCTGGCGCTTGGAAAATTGGAATTGCGACCGCTTGTTTATTATCGAGTAATGAACGTAAGCCATATTGTGAAGCTGCAAGTTCAACACGAGCAACATCACCTAAGCGAGTGACAGCACCATCAGGTGCAGTTTTTAAAATGATATCTGCGAATTCTTGCTCAGTGGTTAAACGACCTTGAGCGTTCACTGAAAGTTGTACAGGAGAATTAGTTGGCGATGCACCAATGGTACCTGCTGCAACCTGAATGTTTTGTTCGCGGATTGCACTCACAATTTCAGTGGCTGTGAGATTACGTTGCGCTACTTTTTGTGGGTCGAGCCAGACACGCATTGCGTAGTCACCCGAACCAAATAAACCGACTTCACCTACACCTTGTAAACGAGCCAAGCGATCTTTTACATTGAGCACTGCGTAGTTACGCAAGTAGGTCATGTCATAGCGATTATCTGGTGAAGTCAGATGCACAACCATGGTTAAGGTAGGTGAACTTTTTAACGTAGTGACACCTAAACGCTGTACGTCTTCAGGCAAACGAGGCATGGCCTGAGATACACGGTTTTGAACCAATTGCTGAGCTTTGTCTGGGTCAATACCGAGCTTAAAGTTCACTGTAATGGTTAAGTTACCGTCACTGTTTGCCTGAGACTGCATATACAGCATGTCTTCAACGCCGTTGATGGATTCTTCAAGCGGAGAAGCAACAGTTTCTGCAATTACTTTCGGGTTTGCACCTGGATATTGAGCACGTACCACCACAGATGGTGGAACAACTTCCGGATATTCTGAAATCGGTAATTTAAATACCGAAAGTAAACCGGCAAGTAGAATCAGTACTGATAACACACCAGCAAAGATCGGCCGATCAATAAAGAATTTAGAAATATTCATATGTGATTAACCTTTTGCCGGAGTTGATGTTTTTTCTGTTGGCTGAGGTTGAGGAGTAGTGCTGCTCGCAGTGATTTGTGCATTTGGCATTGGAACAAGATGCGGGGTCACAGGGTCACCCGGACGAATTCGCTGTAAACCATTCACCACAATACGGTCACCCGCTTGTAATCCGCTATTTACGATTTGCAAGCCATCTTGTTGTGTGCCAAGTTTTACTTCACGGTAAGCGGTCTGATTTTTAGCATCGACTACAACAACAAAGCGTTTATCTTGGTCGACTCCGACCGCAGTTGGACTAATCAGAATTGCTGAACGAGGTTGACCACCACCCAGACGGATTCGAGCATATAAACCCGGTAATAAAACTCCGTTTGGATTGTCGAAAGTCGCGCGAACACGAATCGTACCTGAGGTCGTATCTAGGTTATTGTCGATTGAGTTGATAACTCCTTCACGAGAAAACCCAGTTTCATTGGCAAGTCCCATATAGACAGGAACTTGTGCTGAATTACGTTGATTACTGATGTATTTCAGGTAAGTTTGTTCATCAACATCGAAAGATGCGTAGAGGCGGGATACAGACACTAAACTTGTTAAAACCTGTGCTCCATTACCCGCAGAAACTACGTTGCCCACAGTCACTTCGGCACGAGAAATTCGACCACTGACTGGTGCAGTAATGCGCGTGTACTCAAGATTTAAATGTGCAGATTGAACGGCTGCTCTGGCGGCTTGCAGGTTGGCACTGGCTGAGCGTGCATCATTTTCAGCTAGATCTAACTCTTGACGAGATACAGCATTACTTTGAATTAAACGTTGAATACGAGAAAGATTAGAACCTGTATAAGTCACTTGTGCTTCAGTTGAAGCAAGTTGAGCTTGGGCACGATTGAGTTCTGCTTCGAAAGGACGCGGATCAATGGTAAAAAGTAAATCGCCTTTTCTAACCAGACTGCCATCTTTGAAGTGTACGGAAATGAGTTTACCTGAAACCTGTGGCCGAATATCGACTTGATCAATGGCTTCTAAGCGACCGGAATATTCTTGCCAATCGGTAATGGTTTTGCTGATGACATTAGAAATATCAACAGTAGCAGCTTGTTGAGCTGTGGTCGGTGCAGCTTTTGCATCGGCATTTTCATGTAAAAACATAAAACTGCCACCTGTTGCCAAAATGGCGACAAAGATGGCAGACAGCGCAAACTGTTTGCGGGAAAATGACATGAGGTGCTCCTACTTATTTGGATACCTGTTTTCAGACTTTTAATTATGGTCCGTATGGGAGAAACAGGGTTTATGAGATGAACGGAGCATAAAAGTTTGTCAATTACGAATAAATATATTAAATTCGATAACACTATTCGTATTTTTATAACAATTGATGTGTTTGAATGAAAAAATGCATTAATTGATAGGAGTGTGCGTGTGGATCTATTTCATGCCATGAAAGTATTTAACAAAGTTGTCGAAACAAATAGTTTCAGTTTAGCGGCTGACAGTTTAGGCCTACCGCGTGCTTCTGTGACTACAACCATTCAGGGTTTAGAAAAACATTTACAGGTTCGTTTATTAAACCGAACCACCCGTAAACTCAGTTTGACACCAGATGGTGCGGTTTATTATGAACGTACTACACGAATTTTAGCCGATGTCGAAGACGTTGAATCGACTTTCCATGATTCGGAACGTGGACCACGAGGCCGACTACGTATTGATGTTAAAGCTTCAATCGGACGGCTTATTCTTATTCCCATGCTTTGTGATTTTCATTCCAAATATCCTGATATTGATTTGGTAATTGGAATGAGTGATCGCCCCGTAGATCTGGTACAAGATGCGGTGGATTGTGTCATTCGTATTGGTCAGTTGAAAGATTCAAGTTTGGTGGCACGTCGTATAGGAACAATTCAGTGTGTGACGGTTGCTGCACCCCGTTACTTGGCGGAACATGGCGAACCAAAAACTATTGATGATCTACAAAAACACCAAGTCGTGCATTACTTTAATAGTCGTACCGGACGCAATATCGACTGGGATTTTATGGTTGATGGGGAAATTCACAGCGTTGGCGTGAAAGGGCGCGTTTCTGTCAATGATGGTGATTCATATATTGATTTGGCGGTACAAGGTTTTGGTCTAATTCAATGTCCATATTATATGGTGGCAAAACATTTAGAGACTGGTGCGCTTAGGGAGGTATTGACTGAATGGTTACCAGCACCAATGCCAATATCAGTCGTTTATCTACAAAACCGTCATTTATCGCCTAAAGTCCGTGTATTTGTTGATTGGGTAGCCGAATTATTTGCAGGTTGTCCATTGCTGAGTGGTTGCTCAATGTCATTAGATCAAAAATGTGAATTTGCCAGTGCCAAAGAACATAACCATGAATACACCATCCGGACATTGGTTCAAAATGAAAATATGGCAGAGGCTTACACACTCAAAAACTAACTTAAAATTTGAGTGATTTTTCAACATTTAATGAGGTAATACGACCAGCTGTTTTGACATCTTCATAAATCCTTAATTTACTGGTATAGAAATTGCAATTATTTCGGCAGAAGAGTAATTTAGAAATTACTCAAGTTTTTATCACCTTATTTGGATTTTAAGGAGAAGCTTCAAGATGGCAAGCTTTATGAAAAAAATGTTCGTTTCAACAACCTTAGTTTTGGCTGCTGTTGCAACGAATGTTCAAGCAAAGGATTGGAAGGTGATTCGTTTTGGTACTGAATCCTCTTATGCACCATTTGAATATAAAACACCAGATGGCAAGTTAACTGGTTTTGACGTTGATTTGGGTAATGCTATTTGTGCAAAACTCAAAGCCAAATGTGTTTGGGTTGAAAACTCTTTTGATGGGATGATTCCAGCACTTAAAGCGAAAAAATTTGACGGTATTCTTTCATCAATGACGGTGACTGATGAACGTGCGAAACAAATTTTGTTTAGTAGCAAAATCTACAACACACCAACACGTATGGTTGCAAAAAAAGGCTCACCGTTATTACCAACAGCTGCATCATTGAAAGGTAAGCGTGTAGGGGTACAACAGGGCACAATTCAAGAAACTTATGCTAAAACCTATTGGGCAACAAAAGGTGTAACTGTTGTACCTTATCCAGTCCAAGATTTGATTTATCAAGACATGATGTCAGGTCGTTTAGATGCAACTTTACAAGATGCAATCATGGTTGATGGTGCTTTCTTAAAACAACCAAAAGGCAAAAACTTTACTTTTGTCGGCAGCAATGTGGTTGATGCAAAAACATTGGGTGTAGGCGCAGCGATTGGTTTACGCAAAGAAGATGCAGATTTGAAAGCGAATATTGACAAAGCTCTCGCAGCAATCATTGCGGATGGCACATACAAGAAACTCGAGAAAAAATATTTCTCCTTTAACATTTACTAATGATGTGAAAAATGTCGGCTTAGTGCCGACATTTTAAAATCTATTCTCATCTCATCAATATTAGATATTGTTTTTAAGGAGAAGATGAGTCATGTTTTTATCTGGCTATGGGCCACTCCTTCTCAGCGGAACATGGATGACCATACAGCTTGCGCTGTTGTCACTTTTGCTTTCTGTCATTATTGGCTTAATTGGTGCGAGTTCAAAACTCTCTAATATTAAAGCTTTACGTTATATTGCGACCGCCTATACCACGCTCATTCGTAGTGTGCCTGACTTGGTGATTATGCTGCTGTTATTTTATAGCTTGCAGTTAGGTTTAAACCAAATTACTGAAGCACTGCAAATGGACCAGATTGATATCAACCCATTCGTGGCTGGTGTGATTACTTTAGCGTTCATTTATGGTGCATATTTTACCGAGACCTTTCGTGGTGCATTTCAATCGGTTCCAACGGGTCAAATTGAAGCAGCAAAGGCCTATGGTATGACCCCTTGGCAGGTTTTTCGACGTGTTTTATTCCCTCAAATGATGCGTTTTGCATTGCCTGGCATTGGTAATAATTGGCAGGTTTTGATTAAGGCGACCGCACTTGTTTCTATTATTGGCCTGACTGATATTGTAAAAATTACACAAGATGCGGGTAGAAGTACCATGCAACTGTTCTTTTTCAGCATCGTCGCTGCTGCCATTTATTTGGCAATTACCACCGTGTCCAACCTGATTTTAATGTGGCTTGAACGTCGTTATTCTGCTGGTGTGAGGAAGGGACAATTATGATTGAAATCCTTCAACAATATTGGCAGGCATACCTTTGGACCGATGGCCTACAAATGACCGGTGTCGCGATGACTGCTTGGTTATTGGTGCTTTCTATTGGTATTGGGTTTGTGCTTGCTGTGCCTTTATCACTTGCACGAGTATCAGAAAATATCTGGTTGCGTGGTCCAGTTTGGTTGTTTACCTATGTTTTTCGTGGCACACCACTGTACATCCAATTGCTGATTATTTATTCAGGTATTTACAGCTTTGATTACGTCCATGAACATCAAACACTCGATGCATTTTTTCGAGAGGGCATAAATTGCACCATTTTGGCATTCGCGCTCAATACTGGTGCATATACGACTGAAATCTTCGCAGGAGCGATTCGTTCTATTCCACATGGCGAGATTGAAGCTGCCCAAGCTTTTGGAATGTCAAAATGGAAACTCTACACACGTATTATCATTCCGTCGATGTTACGCCGTGCTTTGCCATTTTACGGTAACGAAGTCATTTTGATGTTACATGCGACAACCATTGCATTTACAGCAACTGTTCCAGATATTTTAAAAATTGCGCGTGATGTAAATGCGGCAACCTATGACACCTTCAATGCTTTTGGGATTGCCGCGGTGTTATATGCGATGTTGGCATTTATTTTGATTTGGATATTTCGTAAGTTGGAAAAACGTTGGTTGGCATTTTTAAAGCCATCGAATCATTAGGAGACATAAATGGAACACGTTGCAAAACTAGTGATTCGTGATTTACACAAAACATTTGGCGATCATGAAGTACTGAAAGGGATATCACTTGATGCAAATGCTGGCGATGTGATTAGTATTATTGGTTCATCCGGTTCAGGTAAAAGTACCTTGCTGCGTTGTATCAACTTTTTAGAACAACCGAGCAATGGCACCATTAAACTCAATGGTGAAAAACTACGCACAGTCTTTGATAAAAAAGGCAATTTAAAAGTGGTTGATCCAAAACAACTACAAAAAATGCGTACCCAACTGATGATGGTATTTCAGCACTTTAATTTATGGTCTCACATGACAGTGCTTGAAAATGTCATTGAAGGGCCAATTCATGTGCTTGGGGTAAAACGTGCTGAAGCAGAAGAGTGTGCACGGAAATATCTACGTAAAGTTGGATTGCCTGAAAGTGTTGAGAATAAATATCCAGCATTTTTATCTGGTGGTCAGCAGCAACGGGTAGCAATTGCTCGTGCTTTGGCAATGGAACCGGAAGTGATGCTATTTGATGAACCCACCAGTGCACTTGATCCGGAGTTGGTGGGTGAAGTACTCAAGGTTATGCAGAGTTTGGCTGAAGAAGGCCGTACCATGATTGTGGTGACACATGAAATGGGCTTTGCACGTCATGTGTCTAATCAAGTGATTTTCTTGCATCAAGGGAAAATTGAGGAACAGGGCCACCCTGATGAAGTACTCAACAATCCGAAAAGTGAGCGTTTAAAGCAATTTTTGACGGGCAGTTTGAAATAAGCTGTTTATACCGAGTAAGGTGAAATTTTTATAAAAGAATTTTCATCTTACTCGGTTGCTTTTAAATTATATTTTATAGATGAGTATTTTTAGAAAACACATTAATAATCACAATACCTGCAATCATCAAAGTAAGACCAATACACGCCGCCAAGTCTAAATGCTGTTTGTAAAATATCCAGCCAATTGCAGAAATTAAAATAATACCCGCGCCCGACCAAATGGCGTATGCGATTCCGATCGGAATCGTTTTTAATGTCAGGGACAGTAAATAAAAAGCAATTGCATAACCCGCAACTGTAATAATGGATGGAATAGGAACAGTAAAACCTTGAGATGCTTTTAAAGCTGAAGTTGCAATGACTTCACAAGCAATCGCAATTGCTAAATAAAGATAAGACATGGGGAGCTGCGCCAGAATGAGTTTTAATCAATCTACATGAAATGTTGAAATGGTTTGGCAGTTTTAACGATTGTTTAATTTTTTTGGTACAAAATTACCAGTAAATCAAACTGAACTGATAAATTGATTTTATCACTAGCAAAGTGTTATCAGCTATTTATTCATTTATTTAATCATTGATCTGCATAGTCATAAAAAGAGGATCAGTAACTTTAGCCTGATCCTCGATAGTCTTTTAAGAAATAGATTCGCCGAGTATATTTAGACCCTTAAATTTCTCTAGCAGTTGCTCTTTATTCTCAATATGCGCAGGGTCTGGTTTTATGCAATCGATAGGGCAAACCGCCTTACATGTTGGCGCATCGTAAAAGCCTACACACTTGGTACAACGAAGTGGATCAATTTCATAAACTTTGCTCCCTTCAAAAATGGCGATGTTCGGGCATTCAGGTAAGCACATATCACAGTTAATGCAGTCACTCGTAATCAAAAGTGCCATGTTTAACTCGCTGAATAAGTCAATGTAGATGCAGTAATACTTTCTTTCGCATGCGGCAAATTGCGTACGAGTAGGGCATAACTGATATCAACATCTTGTGAGAGTGGAATTTCAACGAAATACCCCGAACCTTTAGCATCTGTAATTGGGTTACCTTTTAAATCGCGCATTTCGGTTAAGGTAAAGGTGATGTTGCCTTGAGCTGTCATGAGTTCAAGTGAGTCGCCAACTAAAAAACGGTTTTTAACTTCAATGCGAATATAATCACCGTGACGTTCTAAAACCTCTCCACAAAATTGTTGATAGTCAAAATGTGATGAACCATCAGCATAATTTTGATATTCACTGTGTACATGACGTCTTAAAAAACCTTCGGTGTAACCACGGTTCGCCAACCCTTCGAGCTGAGCCATTAAGCTTGAGTCAAATGGTTTACCTGCTAAAGCATCATCAATGGCTTTTCGATAAATTTGGGCAGTACGGGCACAATAAAAATAGGATTTAGTACGGCCTTCAATTTTCAGTGAGGCGATGCCCATTTTGGTTAAACGATCTACATGTTGTACCGTACGTAAATCTTTAGAGTTCATAAAATAAGTGCCGTGTTCATCTTCTTCAGCCGCAAACATTTCTTCATCATTACGTTGTACAAGCACAGTTTGATTCGAAGTTTTTTCTGATTGTGCTGATGAGCAGCAAGACTTTTCTGATGTGTTGAACTGAGTGAATGGAATCACATCGCCGTTTGCATCTTCTTGGGCTTCATGCAACTTATAGTTCCAACGGCACGCATTGGTACAAGCACCTTGGTTGGCATCACGTTTGTTCATATATCCTGAAAGTAGGCAACGGCCTGAGTAGGCCATGCATAGTGCGCCATGTACAAAAACTTCGAGTTTAATATCTGGTACGTGTTGCTGGATTTCTTCGATTTCTTCTAATGACAACTCACGAGATAAAATGACTCGGCTTAAACCGTAATCTTTCCAAAACTTAACAGTGGCCCAATTAATAGCGTTGGCTTGAACAGATAGATGAATTTGCACATCTGGAAAGTGTTCACGCACCATCATAATTAAGCCCGGATCAGACATAATGAGCGCATCTGGCTGCATCGCTACAATCGGTTCAAGATCACGAATAAAGTTTTTTAATTTGCTGTTATGTGGCTGAATATTTACCACAACATAAAACTTTTTACCCAAAGCATGCGCTTCATCAATCCCAATTTTTAAATTGTCATGATCAAAAGCATTATTACGCACACGTAAACTGTAACGTGGTTGACCTGCATATACGGCATCTGCACCATAGGCAAAAGCATAGCGCATGTTTTTAAGTGAACCTGCGGGAGAGAGAAGCTCAGTTTTCATAAAATAAAAGGCATAAAAAGTATATGGGTTTATTTTATTAACTCCGCATTTGGGATTCAACCTACTGAATTAGTAGGGATTTGACCACTATCCTTTTGTACGGGCAGCATATTTTTTGCTAGCTCTCCTAAGCGCATCAAAGCATTTAACATTTTGGGGTTTAGCTCGAAACACGCAGCTATACGTAAACAATGACTAAATCGTTTATCAGCCGAACACAAAATTCCCGGCATACATAAGATCTTTTCATCGATTGCCTGATGAAACAGTTCTAATGTATCTATTGATTCGGGTAGTTCTAACCATAAAATAAATCCTGCTTGCGGTCGACTGACTCGAGTACCGAGTGGAAAATAACGGCAAATATAAGATTTGATGGTGTCAATTTGTTGTTGATAGCGTTTTTTGAGCTGTCGTAAATGCAGATCATATCCGCCATTTTCTAAAAAAAGTCCCAACGTTTCTGTGAGTAAAGCTGGTTCGGCAACAGTGGTTGTAAATTTAAGCTGCTGCACAATATTACGGAAGCGTCCAGCTTCTAACCAACCAATTCGATAGTCAGGTGCTACAGTCTTGGTATAGCTACCACACACCAAAACCCATCCATTTTGGTCAAATGCCTTAATGTTGGGTAAGAGTGGTTCAGTCAGTTGCAATTCGGCGTACATTGCATCTTCAATGACGGGAACTTGAAATTGATTAGCAAGCTCTGCTAAGCGACGGCGGTTGCTTTCAGGCATGCTAAAACCGAGAGGATTGTGTCCTGTTGGAATAGTTAATATGGCTTGTACACTTTTAGATTTTAAGAGTTCTTCAAGAGCATCCAGGCACATACCTGTGTGCGGCGAGGTCGGCACTTCTACGATTTTTCGACCTAAATTATGAAGGAGTGGGTACAGATTGTGAAATGTAGGGATCTCAAGTGCAATGCTGTCACCCGCTTGAGTTGTTGCCATAATCGCGAGACTTAAAGCCTCCATCGTGCCGTGAGTGAGCACAATATCATCTGCTGAAAGAAACATACCAAGCTGTAAACTTCGCCTCGCAATTTGTGTACGTAAACGTATAGAGCCGGGCGGTAAAGTATAGCTTTTAAAAATGTCTGGCTGCGTCCGTAAAACTTGAGCAGTTAAGCGTTTTAAGCGTTCAATTGGGTAGAAATTTTCACCAGAAGGACAAGCTAAAGCCAAATTGATATAGGCTGGGTCCATTTGCTTTTTAACGATTTGTGCAAGAAAACAGCTAATTCCTGAAAGAGATACTTTTTCTTCACTGACATAACGCTCTTCGAGTTCTAGTAAGTTTGAAGGTGCATGACAAACATAGTAACCAGACTGTGGACGAACTGAAATTAAACCTTGGTCTTCAAGCTGACGATAAGCTTCTTTTACGGTGTTAATGCTGACCTGATAATGATTTGCGCAGTCGCGAATTGATGGTAAGCGTGAACCGATAGGCTGCCTGCCATTCTGAATTTGAAAGGTGAGGTCATCACTCACTTTTTTATATTTGTACATGTCAATTCATTAAAAAGCCAAAGCAATGGATACACTTTATCGTGATCTTTTATTTAACTCAAATATTGTGATTGCTTTTGATTGGTTCATTTAACACAAATCTAAACTTAAAAACTGTGTCTATTATTTTTCATATTAACTGATACTGTGACCATTAAAAATAAATCAGTAAGATCAAAAAATGGTAAGGACTTAAAAGCCATATTTTTTAATTTTAAAATCAGTAGGAGTGGTCTATGTCTGTTGTTGCATTTAAACAAGTTGATGTTTTTACTTCACAAGCATTTAAAGGTAATCCTGTCGCAGTCATTATGGACGCCAGTACCTTAACATCTGAACAGATGCAGGAAATTGCGAATTGGACGAATCTTTCTGAAACGACATTTGTGCTCCCTGCGACCGATTCGCAAGCTGATTATCAGGTTCGAATTTTTACTCCACAAAGTGAGTTGCCATTTGCAGGACATCCTACAATTGGTACTGCCTATGCTTTGCTTGAAGCGGGCCTCGTGACAGCTAAAGAAGGTAAGCTGGTACAGCAATGTGCTGCGGGTTTGGTAACGCTTACCGTAAGTGACTCAGGGCATATTTCATTTGAACTCCCTAAGCCTAAAATTACACCATTAGATGCAATGCACACTGAGAAATTAGCAGAAATTTTAAAATGTAAAATTAATACTCAATGGAACGCCACATTGGTTGATGTAGGCGCACGTTGGATTGTATTACAAGCGGTAAATGCCCAAGCTGTTTTAGATAGCCAACCAGACTTTGCTGCTCTAAAAGAACATGATTTAGAAATGAAAGTTGGTGGAGCGACGGTTTATGGTTTTTATGAAAATAATGATGAGCAAAAACATATAGAAGTCCGCTCATTTGCTCCTTCAATTGGAATAAATGAAGATCCAGTTTGTGGCAGTGGGAATGGCAGTGTGGCGTCTTTCATTCGTCACTATGGTATTTTACCAGCACAAAATGACACAGTTCTTTCTTCACAGGGGCAGGCTTTAGGCCGTGACGGACAGCTTCAACTTGAATTGCATCAGGATAAAATTTTAGTGGGTGGAACGGCTGTTACCTGTATTGATGGCACAATCAAGTTATAAAACACATATAAAAAAACCGAGGACTGTGCCTCGGTTTTTTTAATTAGAAAAATCTTATTTTTCTACGAACGCACGTTCAATTACGTAGTCGCCCATTTCACCCATACGAGGTGATTCAACTAAACCGTGTTGGTCAAGTAACGCAGCAACGTCTTTTAAGAATGCAGGGCTACCGCAAAGCATTGCGCGGTCAGTTTCACGGTTAAAACGTGGTAAACCGATTTTTTCAAATAAAGCACCAGTTTCAATTGCAGTTGTTACACGGCCTTGAGTGTGGAAAGGTTCACGAGTTACTGTAGGGTAGTAAACAAGTTTGTCTTTAATACCTAACTCTTCAAAGAATTCATTTTTTGGAAGCTCATCCAAAATTAAATCTTGGTAAGCTAATTCAGAAATATAGCGTGTACCATGAACAACGATTACTTTTTCAAAACGTTCGTAAGTTTCAGGGTCACGAATAATTGATAAGAATGGTGCAAGGCCAGTACCAGAAGATAAAAGGTACAAGTTTTTACCCGGTAAAAGGTCATCATGAACCAAAGTACCTGTCGGTTTTTTAGAAATTAAGATTTCATCGCCAACTTGTACTTTTTGCAAAATTGAAGTTAAAGGACCATCTTGTACTTTAATTGAGAAAAATTCTAACTCTTCTTCGTAGTTTGCACTTGCAATCGAATACGCGCGCATTAACGGTTTGCCATTCACTTCTAGTCCGATCATTACGAACTGACCATTTTTAAAACGTAAGCTAGTATCGCGTGTAGTTTTAAAACTGAAAAGTGTGTCATTCCAGTGGTGAACATGAGTAATGCGTTCGACGTTAAAAGCAGCCATTAAAGGTCTCGATCACGATTAAAAGAAAACAGATAGCTATTCTAATCTAATTTCATTCCCGATAAACTGAATATATTTAATTGTGTTTATAAGAAAAAGTGATGAACAATTCTGTCACCTTCCCCATAATTGGCCACATGTGTTCCCCATATCGTGAAAAATTTGGTATTCCACGCCAGCCTAATTTGGTAAATATTGAGTCTTATATTGATATGGTAGAACCTTATAATGACTTATTGGCATTTGAGGGAATTGAGCAGTTCAGTCATCTCTGGCTAGTTTGGCAGTTTCATGACAACAAAAATCAGAGGAGTGCCGATAAATTCCGTCCACAGGTTCGTCCGCCACGTTTAGGGGGGAATGAAAAAATTGGGGTGTTTGCTACACGTAGCATGTATCGACCCTCTCCAATCGGGCTTTCAGTTGTAAAACTGAATAAAGTGGAAAAAGTCGGTAAGTCTGTTCGAGTCTATATCACAGGAAGTGATTTATTAAATGGTACTCCAATTTTAGATATCAAACCTTATATTCAATATTCTGATGCAATTATTGATGCAGAAAGTGGTTATGCACATGCAGAACCTGAACGTAAGTCAGTCGTTTGGTCAGAAGCTGCGTTAACAGCGCAAAAATATTTTCTGCAAAATAATGAAATAGATGCTCAATACATTGATGAGCTTGAGCAAGTTTTAGCTTTAGATCCTCGGCCTGCCTATCAAGAAGATGCTGAACGAATCTATAAAATGAAATTTTCAGACTTTGATATTCATTTCAAAGTCGATCAATTTGTAGTTACTGTGATTGATGTGGTGAAGACTTCTTAGCTTGCACAGTAGAAATCTTTAAAACCAATGGATGTTGAGCCAAAGTAAACTAATAAAGATAGCCATATGAATGAGTTGGGCGGGAACGAAAGCAAGGGCATAGCGTAGCCCGCCCGAAATTGCAGAGTTCACACTTTTGGCAAGAGCATGAACTGCAAAGCCTCCTAAAAATGCAATTAATAAAGGTGTCATATGGCTGCTATCAGGTTCACCTTGCACAATGACTGCCGCAATAGCTGCATGTATTTCAAATAAAGATGCGAGCAGAGTACCTGCGATTAACCCAGCATCGCCTAAAGAGATACTTAAGCCATAAACACCAGCCTGAATGAGGGTGAGTGTGCCTACAATAATAAGGGCTTCTTTTAAGCTAAACATTCTTGAATCGAGTTCGGGCGAAGTTGTACTGGGCTCTGCTTTACGTAATAAAATGAAAGCCCAGATTGCTAAAACTGCCAATGCAATAAGGGTAGGAAATATAATCAGCTTAAACCAAGCAAAGCTAATCCCAATCACAATAATTAAAGTTTGAATGAGTGTTGAAACACATGACATTAATGCAGCGCCTGCATTTGTAGTTGCATTGGCTCTGCCAGAGCGTACTTCTAAACCTAAACTGGCAATGGTCGCTGTACTGGAAACAAATCCAGAAGCTAAAGAAGAGAGTAATAAAGCGTTTTTAGATGAGAGTAACCGTTTCGCAATATGGGCGAGTGCTTGTACAAATAAGATCAAAGTGAGTAATTTTAAAATAACATGCGGATTTAAAACTGGACCCCAAAAGGGTTTATTGGGTACTAAAGGCAGTGCTATTAACAGTAAGGCAAGTAGAAAAATACCATCACGCAATTCTGATTCAGTAATCCACTGACTGGCAATGCCATGCATAGACTGCTTTGCCAATAAAATAATGGTCATGATTACGGCGAGTCCAGCGGCCAATGAGATATTCCAAATGCAAAGTGCCCCGATAAAGTAAGTCATAATAAAGGCAAGTTCGGTAGTCACACCGGGGTCATTGGGCTGATTTTTAAGAGATACAATACTAATTGCCCCAATGAGAAGGGCACCTACAATTCCAATTTCAGTGCCGAATAAAAAACAGATGGCGCCTAATAGTGAACTAATTGCAAAAGAACGAAATCCGGCAAACGTTTTGTATTCATGTTTAAGCTTACTTCGTTCACGTTCTAAACCAATTAATAAGCCACAACCGAGCGCCGCAGCAATAACGGTAATGAATTCTTCAAATGAAGTTGTTTGTAATGACATTGTCATTGGAAGCTCCATGTTACTTCCTCTTTGGTTTATTGTTATAAGTAGATTTGAATCGTTTTAAAAATCATATATTCACGTTCAGTTTATGCTTTTTATTATAGTGAGCATAGTATCTTTTTCAGACAAAGCCACAAACACAGTATTTTTATAAATATGAACTATGACGCAAAAAAATATTAAGTTGAGAATTGGTTTAATTATTTGAAGTTAAAGAATATTTAAAATTTAGTTTTAGCAAATTTGTGGTGGGCTAAATTAAAAATATCTCTGCTATATTATAAAAATATATTGGGGATAACGCATGAATGCACATGTACAAATAGATACGTATTGGTGTCTAGAACAATTATTACAAGAAGGCCGTATTACAGAACGAGATAAATTACTGGTACAGTCAAGCCACCGCCAAAAAGACCAGCTAAAGTGGCATCCATTACAGTGGATTGCACATTTTAATTTAAAAGATCAGCAGTACACACACGCTCATTTAAGTTTAAACCGTTTATGTTTATGGTTTGCAGATCTGGTTCAGCTCCCTTTATTTGTGATAGATCCTTTAAAGGCAGATGTTAGTGCTTTAACGCAAGTAATGTCACAAGAGTTTGCTATTCGCAATCATATTTTAGCTGTGGAAATTCATGCTGATCGAATCGTGATTGGAACAGATCAACCATTTCAAACAGATTGGCTAAACAATTTAGAGCGAAGTCTAGCGCCTAAAAAAATTGAACGGGTACTGCTTAATCCCGAACAGTTGCAACGCTATTTGCGTGAATATTATCAGGTCAGTCGTGCGGTAAACTCTGCTCAAAAAGATGCAGCTCATGAACGTGACACTAAAAATGTTGAAGCGCTTTTGCAGCTTGGCGATAGTCAGAATCCAGATGCGAATGATCAGCATATTGTGAAATTGGTTGACTGGATTTTACAATTTGCATTCGAGCAGAGTGCCAGTGATATTCACATGGAACCGCGTAAAGACAATGGTAAAGTCAGGTTCCGTATTGATGGTGTGTTGCACACCATTTATAACATGCCATCAAATACGCTGACTGCCGTAATTTCCCGAATTAAAATTTTAGGGCGTTTAAATGTAGCGGAAAAACGTAAACCGCAAGATGGTCGATTAAAAACACGGACACCTAAAGGTCAAGAAACTGAACTCCGTTTATCAACCTTACCAACAGCATTTGGTGAGAAACTGGTCATGCGTATTTTTGATCCAGATGTGTTAGTACGTTCTTTTCATCAACTTGGTTTTGAAGAGAGTTTATTACAGCAGTGGCAGCAATTAACAAAAAATAGCCATGGGATTATTTTAGTTACTGGCCCCACAGGTTCAGGTAAAACCACAACGTTATATTCATCTTTAAAGCAGCTTGCAACTGATCAGGTCAATGTCTGTACCATTGAAGACCCGATTGAAATGTTAGAGCCTAGTTTTAACCAAATGCAGGTCAATAATGCAATTGAATTAGGCTTTGCAGATGGTGTTCGTGCACTTATGCGACAAGACCCAGACATTATAATGATTGGGGAAATTCGCGATCAAGATACAGCAAATATGGCCATTCAGGCGGCACTTACAGGTCATTTGGTATTATCAACTTTACATACCAATGATGCGCCGTCTAGTTTGACTCGGTTGCATGATTTAGGTGTGCAGCCATTTTTAACGGCAGCAACTATTTTAGGTGTGTTGGCACAGCGTTTAGTGCGACAACTTTGTCCGCACTGCAAGCAACAAACTTATATTAATGAGGATGAATGGCAACATTTAACATTTGACTACATTATGGACATGCCAGAAAAAGTTTATCAGGCAGTTGGGTGTGAACAATGTCGTCATACAGGCTATAAAGGGCGAGTTGGTATTTATGAATTTATGCCAGTCAGTCTTGAGCTTAAGCATCTTATTAGTAGCCATATGACCTTAAATGATTTGAGAACGCAAACTAAAAAAGAAGGTATAGAACCTTTAAGAATTGCAGGTGCTCATAAAGTGATTGATGGTCTTACAACACTAGAAGAGGTATTGCGGGTTGTGCCATTAAATTAACTTTTTCTTAAGATTCACCTCATCTATGCCTGTTGTACTTACGCTATTCCAAGATGTGGTTAAAAAGGTGATCTTATGAAAATGCTTAAAGCGATATTAATGACTACGGGTCTAACTGTTACTGGTGTAGTTATGGCAAATACACCTGTGAATCAGGCAGCAATTGCTCCAGCAACGCTAACAACTGTTAAGCATGCATTAACGGCAAAAGATAATACACCAGTTAAATTACATGGGCAGGTTGTAAAATCTTTAGGCGATGAAAAATATCAATTTCGTGACAAGACAGGTAGCATTACAGTGGATGTAGATGATGAGCTTTGGCAGGGTCGTCCTATTTCAGCAAATACAAATGTCACTCTAATTGGTGAAGTAGACATCGACTATAAACCTTTAAAACGTGTAGAAATTGAGGTCGATCAAGTTCAGTTCTAATTCATTGATCTCTGAATATACTACTTTTAGCCGCATTTAAATGATGCGGCTTTGCTTTTTTTATAAAGGCTTGGCAAGATTAAAACAGCATATAACAGGAAAAATAGATGAGAATTTTGCTTGCAGAAGATGATCGCTCTCAAGCTGAAAGTATTCAATCATGGTTAGAGTTAGATGGTTATCAGGTCGATTGGGTGGAAAGAGGTGATTATGCCCTTACGGCAATTGAGCAGCATGACTATGACTGTATTTTACTTGATCGGGGACTGCCGCAATTAGCGGGTGAGAAAGTTCTAACAACGATCCGTTATAAACAAAAAAATGTTCCTGTTATTTTTATTACCGCACGTGACAGCATTCATGATCGAGTAGAAGGACTAGATTTAGGCGCAAATGATTATTTGGTTAAGCCTTTTAGTTTAGAAGAGCTCTCTGCCCGAATTCGCGCTCAATTGCGTAAACAAACGTTAAGTCAGCAATCGATTTTAACGTGGGGTGATTTGCAACTTGATACACAAGCGAAAGTTGTATTAAGCGCTGGCAAGTCTATTGATTTAACGGCAAAAGAATTTCAAATATTGCGTAAGCTGATGGTTCATCCTGAACATATTATTACCCGTGATCAATTAGAAGAAGCACTCTATGCATGGGGTGAGGAAATTGAAAGTAACGCCATCGAAGTATTTATTTATCAGCTTCGAAAAAAAATCGGAAGTAGCTGCATTAAAACCATACGGGGGCTAGGCTACCGTATGGGAGATTTAAAATGAAATCGAATCGCTCATCCTTGCAGTCGCAACTGGTTAAAACCACCATGTGGAGTAGTGTGGTGGTGGGTTTGGTAGCTTTAAGCTTACTTACCATATTTTCTGTTTATCACAACATGTCAGTGCAAGACGAAATCATGGATGAGATTTCAGATACTTTGCTGGTTTCTGACCTTTCTAAACATTCTATGAAACAGTTTGATCAACTCAGTGATGAATTTGATATTCAGTATGAGTTATTAAGCTCTGGGCAATTACTTACTCATTCTCATAGTTATCAGCATGAACTTTTTGAACAAGGAAAGTTATCTGAAGGTTTTTCATATTTTTGGTTTGATGGTCAATTATGGCGTAGTCTGGCTGCACAACAAGAAGACTCTCAACTAGAAGTTGAAGTCTTTCAGCCAATGAGTACACGTATTGAAGAAGTACTCAAAGCACTTGCAGGATATAGCGGTCTTATGGTGTTGTTCTGGTTGCTGCAATGGGTCATTGTAAGTTGGCGTACCGAGCATCAATTGGCTGCGCTAAATTTACTTTCTAGACGAATTGCTCAAAAAACTGCATCAAATTTAGAGCCAATTCAAGAACCAGATGTTATTACCGAAATTCAGCCTGTGATTGATGCTTTAAACCAATTACTTGCAAGATTGCAAAGAGCATTAGTGGCTGAGCAGCGTTTTACAGCGGATGCTTCTCATGAGCTACGTTCTCCGTTGTCTGCCATACAAATGCGCCTTCAGGTTTTACAGCGTAAATATCAACATGTTCCAGAACTTCATCAAGACTTTGAGCGCATACAAGAAGACGTTTCAAGAAGTACAAAAGTACTTGAAAACTTACTGCTTCTGGCTCGCTTGGAACCCAATGAAGCAGAGCAGCCACAACTTCCTAAAACAGTTATCGATTTAAATTACTTATTGGCTAGAGTCATTGAAACTGTAACTTTAGATGCGAATGCTAAACAGATGTTGATAGAGACAAATACCTTATCGACAGAAACTAAAACCTTTGCGAATGAAGAATTACTGTTTATTGCTTTTAGAAATTTATTTGATAATGCCATTCGTTATAGCCCGACTTACGGTTCTATTCATGTCGAGATTAGTCAGGATGAACAGCAAATTAAGGTCGCTATAGAAGATACAGGAAATGGTGTAGATGACGAGGTATTACAGCGTTTAGGACAGCGTTTTTTTCGAGTATTAGGTACTCAGCAGCAGGGTTCAGGGTTGGGAATTTCAATTACTCGAAAAATTATTGAATTGCATAATGGTGAATTGCATTTTATGCATGCTGAACAGGGTGGTTTGAGGGTAGAGGTTAATCTTCCATTATAAAAAATAGCATGGTTACCCATGCTATCCATTTTTTGTTTTCCCACGAATATTATTGAAACGCGAGTGTATTTTTTATTTAGTTAAAATTAGACGATTGTTGCGAGTGAGGCGTAAACGATATTCCTCGCCAGCATGCATAATGCGGATTTCACGGCCTAATGCAAAGAGGTTGTTAGAATGTAACATTGGTAAGGCATGAGCTGTTTCATTGTTACGAGTAAATAAGCTAAAAGGTGCGTTCATTTGTTGTGCTCCGTGGTATGTTCTTGAACGATTTAAATGATAATCATTATCGAATAGATCTGTCAATGAGATTTTTAAGATTTTATAAAATGATAAAATTTGCTTACACTTGAGAAAAGTTTTAGAGAGTAAAAAAATGCCCAAACCAATCGTCGATGTCGCTATAGCAATCTTGATCCATCGTGGAAAAATACTAGTTGGATGGCGCGAAGAGCAGCAGCATCAAGGTGGAAAGCATGAGTTTCCAGGGGGAAAAGTTGAGCAAGGTGAAACACCCGAAGAAGCCTGTCGCCGTGAAATCTATGAAGAAGTGGGTATTGGTTTAAAAGATTGGCATCAATTTGATTATATTCATCATGAATATGACGACATTATTGTCAATTTACATTTATTCCATAGTTATGTGCCTGATGAACTATTAAATCTTATTCATCAACCATGGGCATGGTACACACGTGAACAATTACTTCACTTAAACTTTCCAAAAGCGAATAAAGACATCATAGAAAGATTGTATTGGCCGCATTTTATTAAAATTAGTCCTACACTGGCACCAGTCGAAAATGATGACACTTTAGTGTATTGGCGTAGTGAAAAAGATAGTTTTGATCAGGCAGATCTAGAAAAGTTAGCTCTTTTAGATACCGATCAGCTTTCAAAATTAATCGTGAATGTCGATGTTTGGCACAAGCTAAAACCTGAGTTAAAAACTCATATAAAAACAGTGCATCTTAAGCAATCCCAATTAATGAGTTTGCATAAAGGCGACTTGGAAGTGGGAGTGCGTTTTATTGCTGCTTGCCACGATGCGGTTTCTTTACAGCATGCTCAGCAAATTGGCTGTGATGCTGTTTTTATAAGTCCTGTCAAAGTAACAGAGACCCATCCAGATGCGAGCGCATTAGGGTGGGATCGTTTAAATGACTTGATTGAGAAATGCCAGATTCCCGTATTCGCTTTGGGAGGCATGAGTCCTGATGATTTAGTCACAGCACAGCAACAGGGTGCGTATGGCTTGGCGGGTATTCGTAATTTTTAATAAGACATAAAAGCATTAAAAGCTAGAGTGCTTTTAATGCTTGCTGTGCTTCTTGAACAGTTTTTTGATTATTACGCTGTTGCCCAGCTTTTAAAATAGTTAGCCAAAGCTGTTTTTTCATTGCTTGGCTCTGAGCAAAGCTTAAACCACGTCGTGCTAAAGACTCAGCATTAGAATATTGCTGTTTATGATTTGCAGTAAGTGCAAGAAATAAATAGGTCTCAGCTGCTTGCGGTGCTAAACGCTGTGCCTGAAGTGCATAGCGTTCAGCTTCTGACCATTGCTGGTTTTTATAAGCCTGCTGTGTTTTTTGCATTAAGACTTTAAATGCAGGTAACTGGCTGCCATCATCACTAAAATGTTGAGGCTTTTTCTGTTGAGGAACGATCACCTGTAAATTTTTGCGTTGAATTTCCGGATGATCATAAGGTGTAATTTTTACACCCGATGGAGTTTCCGTCTTTTTGACTGGAGAAGTAGGTGTTTTCTCTTTGGAGTCAGAATGATCAGGAAAAGTTGTACAGCCGACCATAAGAATAGCACCAATATAAAAAACACCTTTCTTCAACATATCCTAATTTCCTGTTTACGCTTAGTTGTTATAACTACCACTTGAAATCACGTGTGAGTTATTTGACAGATCTTGTTGCATCTGACTTTCACTTTCACGAATATAACTGTCGGTATTATCATCCTGAGAGTCAGGCGTTGTGTTATCACTTTGTGGCGTATATGTTGGATCAACTTGATAATAAGATGCTCCACATGGCGTAGCACGGTGCGGAACCGTATGTGTTAGCATCGGAATATACATAGCACCATCACAAGCCTGAGCAGATAAATCACCCGTTGCACGATCAATCCACTGCCACTGTACAGTGTCTGGTTGACGTATATTCACAGGAGTTTGACGTAACTGTTTCATCACGTTAGTCCATACTGGCAATGCACCAGATGAACCAGTTAACCCTGTTACTTTATTGTCATCTAAACCTAACCATACTACAGCGACATGGTTACCCGAATAACCAGCAAACCATGAGTCACGTGTATCGTTAGTCGTACCTGATTTACCCGCCAATTTTAAAGCTGGAGATAAGCTGCTATAGGCTGAACGACCAGTACCCGAAGACATGACCTGTTGTAAACCATAATTCATGATATAGCCAACAGCCGGATCAATCGTTTGTTGAACATTCAGGCCATAACGGTCAAGTAAACGACCATTCGCATCTACCACAGATCGAATTGCACGAGTTGGATATTTAAAGCCGCCTGTAGCGAAGTTCTCATAGATTCCGAGTACTTCCATTGGTGACATATTGACTGCCCCAAGGAAAATAGAAGGGTAGGCAGGAATCGTTGATTCAACACCAAACTTTCTTAGATTATTGGTAAATGTTGATAAACCAAACTCTTGACCTAAACGTACAGCAGAAAGGTTGTATGAGTTTGCTAATGCTTCGCTCAGACTTACTACACCATGTCCACCACCACTATAGTTTTTAGGTGTCCAGCTTTTACCGCCGTCTACAGGAACACTGATTGGAGCATCTTCAATTTGGCTTGCCCAGTTATAACGTCCAGATTCAATCGCACTTAAATAAATCACAGGTTTCAATAAAGAACCGACTTGGCGTTTTGCATCTAAAGCACGGTTAAAACCAGTAAAGTCTTGTGTAGAGCCAACTGCTGCAACAAGCTCACCATTTTCAGGATGTGCAATCAGTACAGCACCTTGTAGGTTTTTCAAACGTGCTGGGTTGCTGTTGGCTAAGCGATCTACTGAAGCTTTAAATGCGTTTTGAACTTGAGTTTGAGTAATTGGGTCTAAGGTCGTAAAAATACGTAAGCCCTGATTGGTTAAATCACTTTCTTGATATTCTGTACGCAACTGACGACGAACAATATCTAAAAAGTCGGGGAATTTTGCAGGCCCTAAACTTGGTTTACTTAATACATTTAAAGGACGTGCAATTTCATCTTCATATTCGGCTTGAGTTAAATAACCCATCACACGCATGTTGTTTAATACGGTATCGCGGCGTTTTTTTGCACCTTCAGGGTTTTTCCAAGGATTATATAAAGAAGGGCCTTGTACCAAACCTACTAAATAAGCTTGTTGTGCAACGCTAAGCTCACGTAATGGTAAACCAAAATAAAATTGTGAAGCCAAACCATAGCCATTAATTGAGTAGCTACCGTTTTGGCCAAGATTCACTTCATTTAAATAGGCTTCTAAAATTTCATCTTTGCTGTAATGCAGCTCGATGAGCAAAGCCATTAATGCCTCATTAACTTTACGTTTTAATGTACGCTCAGGTGTGAGATAGAAGTTTTTAACTAATTGTTGAGTCAGGGTTGAGCCACCTTGACGCTTTCCACCCGTGATATTACTCACTAGTGCACGAGCCGTACCGCGAATTGAAATACCATGATGATGATAAAAATTGCGGTCTTCTGTAGAAATTAAAGCTTCAATAAGTGGTTTAGGGACATTATTCAGTTTAATGAGTACACGGTCTTCATTGTGTTGAGGATAAATTCCTCCAATGAGTAACGGTTCTAAGCGTGCAACGCCTGTTGAAGAGGGTTTAGTACTTCGAACTTCAACAACTTGATCATTTGCAAAACTTAACTCTAAGACTTGTTCAGGTTCAACACTGTCGCCGTAGTCAAAACCACGTGTGTGAATATACATGTTGCTGCCTTGAGCAACATAACTTCCCGATTTGTCATAATTACTTGAAGTTTTGTAACCCAGTAGCTTCAATTCTTGAGTGAAATTTGCTTGGGAAATAGGCGCGTTGTTATAAATTTCCAGAGGTCGTGCAAACACTTTGGCAGGAATATCCCACCGTTGTCCTTCAAATTTTTCACGGATAATATTATCTAAACGAATCAGATAGATACTAAGAGCAATAAAAGCACCAATGACCAAAATGGAAAAGATTAGTGCAAAGAAACCGATACCACGTTCAAACTTCATAAAAATGAGATAAAACCCTAACAATGCCTGTAATGATGCGATAGCTTGTCATCAATTTGCAATGATAAAACTGTGAATAATTGGAAAACTTAGATTGAATTTTACAGCATCTTGTAGTTATGTTTTTTTAAATTAATCCGGTTAATGTTATTATAGGCAAGTATCGCAGCGGAGCTTACTCATTCGTGCAAATTTCACATAAGTCCTTCAGAAACGTCGGGTTAATCGGTCGACCAGATAAATCATCAGTTGTAGAAACACTATGTTTAATTCATGATCATTTATTGAACCTAGGTTTAAACCCCATTTTTGATCAGGAAACTGCTGAATTAGTGCCTTATGATCATGCACAGGTAGTAAGCCGTCATTTATTAGGTGAAGTTGCTGATTTAGTTATTGTAGTTGGCGGGGACGGTTCTTTACTCCACGCGGCAAGAGCTTTAGTTCGTTACAATACACCTGTTATTGGTATCAACCGTGGTCGATTAGGTTTTCTAACCGATATCAAACCGTCAGAAGCGATTTTTAAACTTGACCAAGTGCTTCAAGGGCATTTTCAACTTGATCGCCGTTTCTTGCTTGAAATGGAAGTGCGAACAAATGGCGAAGTCATTTATGATGCCATTGCTTTAAATGATGTCGTTTTGCATTCGGGTAAGTCGGTACACATGATTGACTTCGAGCTTAATATTGATGGTCAATATGTTTATCGTCAACATAGTGATGGTTTAATTGTTTCGACTCCAACAGGATCAACGGCTTATGCGTTGTCAGGCGGTGGACCAATTTTACATCCAAGTATGGACGCTATTGCATTAGTTCCAATGCATCCGCATACATTGTCATCACGTCCTATCGTAGTCGGTGGACAAAGCGAAATTAAGATTGTTATTCGCGAAAATCGGGTGTTACCGATGGTGAGTGCAGATGGTCAACATAGCATATCGCTCAATGTTGGAGATAGTTTACACATCCGCAAACATCCATTTAAACTAAGTTTATTGCATCCACCAGGTTATGATTTTTATATGGCCTGCCGTACCAAACTTGGTTGGAACCAAGATTTTGAATCTTTCCAAAGAGATGAATCATGAATATTGAACAAATGCTATCTATTTTAAACCCTGAGATTGTAGAGCGTTTAAAAACAGCAGTAGAAATTGGTAAATGGCCAAATGGCGTTGTTTTAACAAAAGAGCAGCGTGAAACTTGTATGCAAGCTGTAATTGCTTGGGAGTTAAAAAACTTACCAGAAGAGCAGCGTAGTGGTTATATTGACCGCGGTACGAAAGAAGAAGGTGAGGTTTGTGAAGATGATCACCACAAACATGAGCCAGAATTTAAACCAATTCGTTTTGTTTAAAACAGCATTTTAGAATAAAAGAATAAATCGTATTAGCATTTGCTATCGCGTCGGCGACATGGATGTCGCCTGTTGAGCAACAGTACAAGAACGTACTGTTTGCTCAACGAAAGATTTTTGTTACTTTTCATCTTTGAAAAGTAAGTATTGCCTATATGTAACCATATCGAAAAGACATAACCTATAAGGCTGCATGAACTAAATTTTATCTTTTAGCCCTGAATTTCTTGTTTCCCACAATACTTTTGCTTTCTGCATTGCCTCTTCAAAACTAGCAACAACGCCCATGGTATATAGCGCAATTCCCATTGTTTCTGTTACTGCCATTTCACCGTATTCATGGTGCTGCTGACCAAGCCATACTGCTTTGAAAGTTGCTAAATCTAATTCTTCTTCAGTTGGACTACGTTCAGGGGTGAGTTTTGGTAACTCGTGTTCATAAAGCTCACCATTTTTAATGCCACAAATGAGTGTTTTTGCATCTGGATTTCGTTCAAATTCACCGCCTTCACCCTTAATCACAGCACTATTTTGATAGCCTAAGCGCAGTGCACTATGTTGATGAGAGGTTCTATACGCTGGATGGAATATAGCTTGTAAGGTAGCTTTAGCATTAAAAGGATTAATGAGACGGGCTAAAGTATGAATCGGTGAGCGTAGGCCCATTACATTCCTTAAAGAAATTAGTTCACTTAAAACTGGTGAAATCACATCTAAAGGTAAGTATGCGAAATTTTGCTCTGCTAGTTGTGTTCGTACTTCTTGTTCAGAATGACAAATTTGATAACCCAGATATTCTAAAACTTGCTCGGTATAGACGCGGTTAAGCGTGTGGCCTGATGCACCATGCATAACAATCTTATAGCCATGCTGGGCAAGTGTGAGAGCTGCTAACAAAAACCATGGGTAATGTTTACGTTTACCCGCATAAGATGACCAGTCTAAATCAACTTCCAAAGGTTGAAAATTGAGTTGATCTCTAGTGGCTTGAACAAATCCCGCGAGTTCATCAATAGATTCTTCCTTAACACGAAGTAGCATTAAAAAAGCACCTAACTGAACATCAAGCACTTCACCTTTTAAAATCATGCTAAATGCTTGATAAGCTTCTTCATAGCTTAAAGAGCGTGAACCACTTTTTCCCTTACCTAAAATACGGACATATTGAGCGAATGGGTGTTCAGCATCTTTATAGATATTACGTTTAGTATTCATCGTGGTTCAAAAACAATAAAAATGATGGGATGTAGGCAGCTCAAAATGAAATGTCCACAAGTATTTAATCAATATGACATAAAAAACTGTCGAAAAAATATCAAAAGTGTTTCTTATACTAAAGTCTTAAGGCTGCATGGGTGTTTTTTGTGCGTATTAGCTAAAAATTTAACCGAATCATTATTTAATTCGAGTACACTTTCTCGTGCTTTTTTGAGCACTCATATCATAATTTTCTGTGATTCTCCTATATCTTCAGCTTTTTATTGAAAAAGTAAGAGGTTATTTCTAACTACTCAAAGTGGTTAGAAACTTCAGGTATTCTCCTGTTTTAGAAAACAACTTTTTTTGTTTTCATTGAGGTAGTAGGAAGGTTTTTTGTTTACAAAGAACCGTTTCCCTTTTGCGGTGTTCATGTGAAAGGTTAGGGCTGTGTATTCGTAAAGAATAGACGTTTCATTTTGGTATTTCCAACGGACTTGGAAATATAGATTGAAGTAAAGTTATGGCTAAAAAACCGATTTATAAATCACTTTATTTTCAGGTGATTATTGCGATTATTGCGGGTGTTTTGGTAGGGCATTTTTCCCCAAGCTCAACGCAAATTGTCAATGGTGTTGAACAGCATATCCCAGGTTTAGGTGAGAAACTCAAGCCATTAGGTGATGCCTTTATTCGTTTGATCAAGATGATCATCGCTCCAGTTATTTTCTGTACCGTGGTCAGCGGTATTGCTGGCATGGAAAGCATGAAGTCAGTCGGAAAAACTGGCGGCGTCGCGTTGTTATACTTTGAAGTTGTTTCAACAATTGCACTTCTGATTGGCCTTGTTGTAATTAACATTGCTAAACCGGGTGTAGGGATGAATATTGACCCTACAACTCTAGACACCTCGGGCATTCAAAAATACGTCAGTTCTGGTGAGTCACAATCTACCATTGATTTCTTAATGCACATCATTCCAGATACGGTTGTTGGCGCATTTGCAAATGGTGAAATCTTACAAGTCCTTCTTTTTGCAATTCTCTTTGGTTTTGCTTTACATAAGTTAGGTGATGCAGGACGTCCAGTTTTAAAATTTATTGATCAAGTTGCACATGTGTTCTTTAACATTGTGAACATGATTATGAAACTGGCTCCGATTGGTGCATTCGGTGCAATGGCATTCACCATTGGTAAATATGGCGTTGGTTCACTTGTACAATTAGGGCAATTAATTCTCTGCTTCTATGTTACGTGTCTACTCTTTATCTTCTTGATTTTGGGTACAATCAGCCGTATGAGTGGATTCAGTATCCTCAAAATGATTCGCATGATTCGTGAAGAGTTATTAATTGTACTTGGTACATCTTCTTCTGAATCTGTTTTACCTCGCATGTTGCGTAAACTCGAAATTGCAGGTTGTGAAAAGTCTGTAGTCGGTTTGGTTATTCCAACAGGTTATTCATTTAACCTAGATGGAACGTCAATTTATTTGACTATGGCAGCAATCTTTATTGCTCAGGCAACGAATACTCAGCTTGATATTCAACATCAGATTACTTTGTTATTAGTACTCTTAATCTCATCTAAGGGTGCGGCGGGTGTAACTGGATCTGGCTTTATTGTTATGGCGGCAACTTTGTCTGCTGTTGGACATATTCCGGTTGCAGGTTTGGCATTGATTTTAGGTATTGACCGTTTCATGTCAGAAGCACGTGCTTTAACTAACCTTGTTGGTAACTCTTTAGCGACAATTGTTGTTGCGAAATGGGTTGGTGCTTTAGATAAAGATAAGCTTAATGATGCTTTAAATAATCCAGATGAAGTCGACAGAAAAATGATGGAACCAAAAAGTCCTCAAGTCGCTGAAGGTTTAGATTAATTCAAAGAAACCTATATAAAAAAGGAAGCTAAAGCTTCCTTTTTTATTGGCTGACTGAAAAGTACAGTTTTAATGAGCAGCTATGCCATGACAGTTGCTAAAAAAATGATTAGCATGCACAGCAATGAGATTCGATAAAACAATAAAGCTGAAGGAAAATATTATGTTGGCATACGATGCAGATTTAGAATTATTCCGTGATAATTTTAAACGTTTTATGAGTGAGCATATTGCGCCTCACTACGACCAATGGGAACGCGAAGGAATCATGCCTCGTTCAGTTTGGAATCAACTGGGTGAAAATGGCTATTTATGTGTGGATGTTCCAGAAGAATATGGTGGTTATGGGGTTCCGACATATTATTCGTTAATGTTGGTTGAAGAGTCTGCACGTGCTGGTTTTTGTGCATTATCAACAGCTATTTCTTGCCACTCTGAAATTGCTGCGCCGTATATTTTACATATTGGGACAGAAGAGCAAAAACAATATTGGTTACCGAAAATGGTAACAGGTGAAGTTGTTGGTGCAATTGGTATGACTGAACCTGGAGCAGGCTCGGATTTACAATCAATGCGTACCAGTGCCATCTTGCAAGACGATCACTATTTATTAAATGGTTCAAAAACATTTATTTCAAATGGACAGCATGCTGATCTTGTCGTGCTTGCAGTAAAAACTGATCCTCAAGCACGGGCGAAAGGTGTGTCATTATTATTGGCAGATACACATTTGGAAGGCTTTAAAAAAGGCACAAATTTAGACAAAATCGGCCTACATTCTCAAGATACATCTGAGTTGTTTTTTGACAATGTGAAAGTACCTAAAAACCAATTACTTGGTCAAGCTGGGCAAGGTTTTGCTTATTTAATGCAAGAGTTACCTCGTGAACGTACTGCAATTGCATCTACTGCAATTGGGGCAATTCGCGGTGCGATTGATTTGGCAACAGCTTATGTAAAAGAGCGTCAAGCATTTGGTCAACCCATTTCACAGTTCCAAAATACTCGTTTTGTTTTAGCACAAGCAAAAATTGATGAGCTTGCAACAGCGGCTTTTTATGAAAGAAACGTTGCCTTATATCAAGAAGGCAAACTAGATGTAGAAACGGCTGCGGCATTGAAAAGTTTCAGTAGTGATATGCAAATGAAGGTTGCAGACAACTTACTCCAACTTTTTGGTGGGTATGGTTATATGACTGAATATCCAATTTCACGTTTCTTTGTAGATGCCCGTATCCAACGTATTTACGGTGGTACAAATGAAATTATGAAAGAAATCGTAGCACGTGGATTAATTGGCAAAGCCTAATTAAGCAGAGAAAAAACAGCCTGTCTTAGAACAGGCTGTTTTGTTTTTAACTATTTGGTCTTTTGTTGAATGACAGGATAGTCTTGTTGTTTCGGCAATTGCTGTAATGCATGATTCATCTTTCTTAAAAACTCATCTGCTTCATCTTGATGAAATGAATCTTCGGTGTATTCACTACGTTCTTGAAAGACGACACCACAACCAGTTATTTTCATATTTTCAGGATTAAATGACCAGTCATTTGGATTCTTTAAGTTAATGTTTAAATCACTTTCACAACTTTTCCATAAACGTAAAAACTCATTTGATAATTCTGCTTTAAATCCTCGTGCTGGATAGACCGAGAAACCTTTCATTTCGGGATTAGAAAACTGTATAAACATGTCTACTGGCATACCGCCCCAAATGATTGCTGTATTTTCTGGTAAAGCAATCCCTGATAAATTTTTCTCTTTTAAAGCATGTGTTTGCTCAAATTTCTGCCTGAAATTTTGGGACTTATAGGTGAGCTTGGTTTTAGGTGGGATTGGAATACCACGAACTTGATTACTGACAGTTGTCATATAGTACGGAGAATTATCCCTACCATTGCATCCTGCGATTAAGGGGCAACCGCCACAAGCCGTTAAACTAAAACTTGTAAGACCCAGTAAGCCTAAAACAATAATTTTATTCATTCTATTTTACTGTTGTTATGACATATTGGGTCAGTATAACCAATCTATGCATTAAGAGGACTATCTTTAAGAACAACGAAATAATCATCTTTAAATGTAATTATGTTTTTACTTGGCTGGCTGCTGTGATGGCCCATCAAATAAAGATTTACAGCTTTCTAGGTCTTTGCACGAAGCAAACATAAGGGCTTTGGGTAGACTTGCATACAAATTTGTAATGTGTTGTTCAGCAGGGTTATAAAAATGCCAATAAGTAAATTGATCTGAACGTTTATTTTCCAGAGCTTTAAAGAAATCTGTTTCGTTAAATTTATTATCAAGTTGAGTGCGAGGCCCACCTTGTTCATGTGTACCGACTGTGGTCAAAAGCATTGGAGAATTACTTTGTTTTTGACTTTGCCAATGATTTAACTGTTGAAATAACATGCCTTGATCAAACCAAAGAGAAGTGCTTGCAGCAAAGTAACGCTGGAATGCATCTGGCTTTTGAAAAAAATGATAAAGAACCAACAAGCCTCCAAAAGAATGTCCATATAGACTCTGTTGTTGACTATTAACTGGAAACTGTTTTGCAATTTCTGGTTTGAGTTCATCATTTAAGAAATTGATGAATTTGTCAGCACCACCATATTTATATTTACCTTGTGCCTGAAATTCAGCGGAAGGTTTTGGTGTGTAATCATAAGCGCGTTTTTGCACATCAAAAGTTTTTTGCTGAGGATATCCAACCGCGACGATCATGAGCGGGTCTAGGCCTAATTTTGCTGAACCTGCACCAATAGACTGGGCAATATTGGCAGCACTTGGGAATGCTGCATTGCCATCTAATATATAAAGTACTGGATAACCATGTTGGGGTGGGGCAACGGGTGGTTTATAAATTTGAATAAGATAATCATGGCCTGTATTTTTAGATTTAATTTGAAATTGCGCCTGATTATTTTGAAAAACGATTTTTGATTGATTTTGTGTAGAAGTTTGAGCCAAAACAGAGCTGCTTATTAATGAACTCAAAAGGAAACAACAAGGTAAAAAGAAAAATGATTTATGCATAATGGGGAATAATAAAATTTATTACACAAATGATAAATGAAAATCATTATCAAATAAAGCAATTCAAGGAATGTGTGCAAAAAGGTTAATGAAAAAAGCTCTTACAGCGATATTGCCTAACAAATCAAAGCAGACTATTGTTATACTCTCGTTCAAAAGATGATTTTACTGAGGCTGCATTCTAATGATCAACGATGATCAAAACAAAACGACTTCTCTTAGTTTAGAACAAATTCGCGAAGATATTGATAGCGTGGATCAACAGATTCAAGAATTATTAAATCGACGTGCAAGCCTTGCTGAAGCTGTTGCGAAAGCTAAATTTGCTTCCGAAGAGAATCCTTTGTTTTATCGTCCTGAACGTGAAGCGCAAGTATTACGCAAAGTAATGGAGCGTAACCAAGGTCCTTTGTCTGATGTAACCATGGCGCGTTTGTTCCGTGAAATTATGTCTGCTTGCCTTGCTTTAGAAGCTCCACAAAGTATTGCATTTTTAGGGCCAGAAGGTACTTTTACTCAATCTGCTGTACTTAAGCATTTTGGTAAAGATGCGGTTGTACGCCCACTTCCAACTATTGATGAAGTTTTCCGTGAAGTGGAAGCAGGGAGTGCGCATTACGGTGTAGTTCCAGTTGAGAACTCATCTGAAGGTGTTGTAAACCATACCTTAGATTGCTTTAAAACATCGAATTTAAATGTGATTGGTGAAGTTGAATTACGTATTCATCATCAATTTCTTGTTTCTGAAAATACACGTAAAGACAGTATTAAGCAGATTTATGCTCATCAGCAAACTTTGGCACAATGTCGCCAGTGGTTAGATGCACATTATCCGGGTGTTGAACGTGTTGCTTTAAACTCAAATGCAGAAGCTGCCCGCCGTATCCGCAACGAATGGCATTCGGCAGCGATCGCCTCTGATATTGCAGCAGGCATGTATAACCTTGAAATCTTACATAGCAATATTGAAGATAATCCGGAAAATACCACGCGTTTCTTAGTGATTGGCCGTGAAAAAATTCCACAAAGCGGCAACGATAAAACATCGTTATTGATTTCAGCACATGACCGTGCGGGTGCTTTACTAGAAATTTTAGCACCATTTGCAAAACATAATATTAGCTTAACAAGTATTGAAACTCGTCCAGCATTACCTGAAAAGTGGGCATACGTATTCTTTATTGATTTAGAAGGTCATATCGAACAAGAGAATGTTGCTGCTGCGATTAATGATATTCGCCCAATGGTGAAAGAGATTCGTATTTTAGGTTCTTATCCTGCTGCTGTTCTGTAATCACTTATGTTGGAATAATGACATGCATCAAGATAAGCATGTCATTATGCTTAAAAACAAATTGCTCAATGGTTTAAATAACTTTGAGCAAAAGCAAAGTTGAAGTTATGTCACAACCCCTATTTAAAAAAGTTGCATTTATTGGTTTAGGACTCATCGGGTCGAGTTTAGCTCGTGTTATTGTTGCAGAAAAGTTGGCCACAACTGTTGTTGCATCTACACGCTCACAGAAAACTTTAGAAGATGCAAAATCACTTGGCTTAATACAAGAAGGATTTTCTGATCCTGTTGAAGCCGTGAAAGGGGCAGATTTAGTCGTTTTAGCCTTGCCCGTACGTGCTACACAAAAAGTGCTTGAGCAAATTAAACCTTATTTGTCAGAAACCACGATTGTAACTGATGTGGGAAGTACAAAAGGTAATGTCGTTGATGCAGCAAAAGCTGTATTTGGTGAAAATTTACCAGCAGGTTTTGTACCGGGACACCCTATTGCAGGTAGTGAACACACGGGTGTTCATGCAGGTAAGGTTGACCTATTTGCAAATCACAAAGTAATTTTAACGCCGTTACCGACAAGTGCAGAATGGGCTGTTGATAAACTGATTCAACTTTGGTCAGCTGCTAAAGCTGAAGTCATTTGTATGGATGTTGCTAAGCATGATGAAGTGCTTGCGCATACGAGTCATCTACCACATTTAATGGCATTTAATCTGGTCGAGCAACTTGCAAACCGTGAAGATAATCTTGATATTTTCCGTTATGCAGCAGGTGGTTTTCGTGATTTCTCACGGATTGCGGCTAGTGATCCCCAAATGTGGCATGACATTTTCTTTGCCAATAAAACAGCGATATTAAATGCTGTAGATGGCTTTGAAAAGCAACTTACCGTACTTAGAAAATTGATTGAAAACGAAGATTCTCATGCATTAATGGGTTTACTCGGCCATGCTCAGGCAGCACGTCAGCATTTCAATCATATGTTAGCCAAAAAACCTTTAATGGAGAAAAATAAGGTGACACAGCAATTCAGTATCTTACCGGGAAATAAGGCTTTTAAAGGTAAATTTACCGTACCGGGTGACAAATCTGTGTCACATCGCTCCATTATGTTTGGTGCTATTGCCGAAGGCACTACGCATGTAACAGGCTTCCTCGAAGGTGAAGATGCTTTAGCAACTTTGCAAGCTTTCCGTGACATGGGCGTAAGCATTGAAGGCCCAAAGAATGGGGAAGTGACCATTCATGGCGTAGGCATGCATGGTTTAAAAGCACCTGCAAGTGCATTGTATATGGGTAACTCTGGTACAAGCATGCGTTTGCTTTCAGGTATGCTATCAGCGCAAAAGTTTGATTCAGTGATGACGGGTGATGCGTCACTTTCTAAACGTCCAATGGAGCGTATTGCTAAACCATTACGTTTAATGGGTGCACAAATTCAGACTACCGGTGAGAAAGGTACACCACCTGTCAGCATTACGGGTAGCCAGCAATTAAAAGGCATTCAATACGATTTACCTATGGCATCTGCTCAAGTGAAGTCGGGTATTTTACTTGCTGGTTTGTGGGCTGAAGGTGAAACTTCAGTCACTGAACCAGAACCAACTCGTGACCACACAGAGCGCATGCTTCGTGCATTTGGTTATGATGTTAAAACCGAAGGCAACAAGATTTCTCTTGTTGGTGGCGGTAAATTAGTAGGTACTGATATTCAAGTACCATCTGATATTTCATCTGCTGCTTTCTTTATGGTGGGTGCTGCAATTACTGAGGGTTCCGATGTTGTTCTGGAAGCTGTAGGTATTAACCCAACACGTACTGGCGTAATCGAAATTTTAAAACAGATGGGTGCTGATCTAACTGTTGAAAATGAACGTATTGCTGGTGGCGAACCTATTGCGGATATTCATATTAAAGGTTCACGCACGCTTAAAGGCATTCATATGCCAGAAGACCAAGTACCTTTAGCAATTGATGAATTCCCAGCTTTATTTATTGCAGCAGCTTGTGCCGAAGGCCAAACGGTACTAACTGGTGCGGCAGAACTTCGTGTGAAAGAATCTGACCGTATTCAGGTTATGGCAGATGGCTTAAAAATCATGGGTATTGACTGCACGCCAACTGATGATGGAATCATTATCGAAGGTAAGGGTAAGTCAGGTGATTGGTCACCAATCTTTGCTGGTGGTGAAATTGAATCACATCATGACCACCGTATTGCCATGAGTTTTAGTATGGCAGGTCTTCGTAATTCTGGTCCGATTACAATTCAGGGTACTGAAACTGTGGCGACAAGTTTCCCAACTTTCACTGAGTTGGCGAATCGTGCAGGTTTAACAATCGAAGTTAGCCAATAACTTTTGACCTAACACATTTTATAATTGCTAACACAATAGCAACGGCAGCAGCGGGCTAAAGGCTTGGCTGCTGTTTGTTTATTGCTTATGCTAAGCGCAGATAATGATAAAAGTGTTAGGACAAAGGATGAAAAAATTACAATTTATTGCCAGTTGCCCACAACATGGGGTGCTTGATCATCCACCAAATGAATGCCATATCACTCAAGAATATGTAGCGGCTTTACTGTTTAAACAATTGGGGCATTATGGTTTTGATGCACAGCACATTGTGCATGAGCATGAAAAGGTAGAAGTCAGTATCGATAATCATCTTTTACCCTTGTCGATTACTTGTCAGAAAACAGACCATGAAGGGCATTTGATGTGTGAAATCTCTGCTAATCCAGATGAAGAGCAAGACTGGTTTGAGAAAATTGAAACACAGAGCATCATTCGTCAGCTTGCACAGGCAGTTGAAAATAGTTTGAAAGCTGATCAAAGCTTTTCAGCATTTGAATGGAAAAACTAAGCAGGCGACTGTTAAGACTTATTCATGAAGTACGGCTTTTTAGAAAGTCGTATTATCTCTTTAGATTAAAGATAAAAATACAAAATCTTTCCTGAAATTCCTACCTATCTTTAATGCATTGTGTATATTGAAATTATTAAGATATTTACATAATTAGAGTGTGGTTTTCATGACACAAGTCAATATTGCAGCATTATCTCCTCAAGTGGTTTGGCAGCATTTTCAAACACTTTGCACTATTCCTCGTCCCTCAAAGCATGAACAGCAGCTTCGTGAGTTTTTAAAAAACTGGGCTGAAAGTCGGAATTTAGAAACATACGTAGATGAAGTCGGTAATTTAATTATCCGTAAGAATGCGACTCTGGGTAAAGAACATGTGTCTGGAGTCATTCTGCAAGGCCATTTAGATATGGTCACACAAGCCAACACTGGCACAGTACATGATTTCTTTAAAGACCCAATTCGCCCAGTTCTTGAAGATGGCTGGTTAATTGCTAAAGATACTACTTTAGGTGCTGATAATGGCATTGGGGTAGCTTTAGCCTTGGCAGTTTTAGACTCAAATGATATTGCTCATGGACCAATTGAAGTTCTTTTAACTGTTGATGAAGAAGCAGGGATGAGCGGTGCACGGCTTTTACAGGCAGGTGTGCTAAAAGGAAAATGGTTATTTAATATTGATACAGAAGAGTGGGGCGAGTTATATCTCGGATGTGCTGGCAGTATTGATGTTGAAGTAGAACAATCGCTCACGTATGAACCAATTTCTGAAAATTTGACGGTTGTAAATATTCAGATTGCTGGCCTTAAAGGTGGTCACTCTGGTGTAGATATTCATTTAGGACGTGGCAATGCCAACGTTATTCTGGCCCGCTTTTTAAATGAGTATTTAGCAAAGCTTGGTGGACGACTTGTTGAATTTACAGGTGGTACGGCCCGTAATGCTTTACCTCGAGAAGCAGTAGCAACCATTGCAATTTCATCTAATCAGTTACCAGAACTAGAAAAATTACTTGATGAATATCAAACAGCATGGAAAAAACAGCTACAAGGTATTGATGACAATCTGCAATTAAGTATTCAACCGAATAGCACGGAAGTAACCGAAGTCATTACTCAACAACAGCAAAACGAGTGGTTACAAGCTTTAGCAACAAGCCCTTACGGCGTTGCAAGTATGAGTCAAGCTTTACCAGACGTAGTTGAAACTTCAAATAATATTGGGGTGGTAAAACTAAATCGAGAGGGTGGAAAAGCTGTTTTAATGGTTCGCTCAATGGTGAACCAAGAAGCTCAAGATTTTGCAGAAAAAATTCAGGCACATTTTAGTCAATTTAATATCGCTTCTGCACTCACGCCCTTAGTTTCGGGTTGGACACCAAATCCTGACTCAGCTGCTCTAAAGTGTTTACAACAAGCCTATCAAAAGGCATTTAACATTGAGCCAAATCTTAAAGTGATTCATGCGGGTTTAGAGTGCGGGATTATTGCTGAACATTATCCAGATTTACAGATGGTTTCGTTTGGACCGGATATTCAAGGTGCACACGCACCGGGTGAACGAGTTAAGGTTGATACCGTAGAGAAGTGCTGGAAGCTACTAGTAACCGCTTTAGCATCTGTAGAGTAATTTTTTAAGAGATAAGAAGCTCAGTTATGAGCTTCTTAAACTTTAACTTTTATATGGAAATGATCTGGATTTAATTCTACAAACTCGATTTCACAATCAATAAATTTTTCAATCATGGCTGCTTGAGTACGAGTGTGTTCGCTAATACATTGTGCGGTGAATTCACCACCTTGACCTAAAGCTAAAGGTAGAAGCAATTGATCTGCCAAATACTCATCTACAACAGCCTGCGAAGATAAATATAGCTTTACATCTTTTGCTAAGTGATCAGCTATTTGCTCCGCACTTTTGCGCATTTCACCTAAAGCTGTAAAAAGTTGAGTGTGATATTGATGAGCAACTTTCACATACATTGTATTGCCTTGGCTAATTCCATTTAAATGAAATTGCTGCTGCGAGCTTAAGTTTAGTTTTTTACTTAATGTGGTTAATTCACGTTGTGCTATCTGTGCTTCTTCTGAAAGATTTAATACAGCTGCAAAAGCTTCATTGCCTTGCAAAGCACCACGATCTAATAAATTTAAGCTGTTTCGATCTTGCCATGGCTGAACAGTAATCTGAATTTCACCAGCACCAATTGGAAAAAAGCCAGCTTTATTTAATCTAAAATCGACGTTAATTCCAATCTTCGCTAGAGCAGGTAAAAAGCAGTGTTCAATAAAATCTGCTGTTGGTGCAAGTGGATTATGTGTACCCCCTGAAATGGTGAGTTCGGTAGCTTCATTTTGTAATAACAAAACAGGTAGAAGCGTTTGTAAAACCAGTGTTGTACTACCCGCAGAACCGATTTGAAATTGATATTTACCACTTTGAACATGCTGAGGTGCGAAATATAAACGTTGGCTATGTAATTCAGCACCTTCCACATAGGCTTGGCTAATTTGTTGAGATGCCTGTACACAGACCAAATGCTGGCGCATTAAACCTGGTTTTTTACGTCCTGCACGTATATTAATTAATTCAAAGGGCTGACCTGTAATCATTGAGAGGGCAAGGGCGGTTCTTAAAATCTGTCCACCGCCTTCACCTTGTGAACCATCAATTTGGATGGTTTTGGGCATATTTGCCAAAGCTTTATTCACTTCTGTTTTCCTTATTTTCTAATTTAATGAACATACTGTCAGTACATGGTAATGCGAAGTAACGTGTGACTTTGCTTTTGACAAAGATTTACTAGGTGCATAGTGCTGAGCCTGATAAGTGAATATCGATGCACGGCTCACATGCTGCCATAGCCGCCTGAATTATTTTCAATCCCTCAGATCGGAGTAACGCAGGATCTTGTACTCGCCCAGTATGTCCAAACTTTGATTGTGAAAATGATTTCACAAAATCTATTGTTTAATCGATTAGATCAATTTGCCAATTAGCAGCCTGAATTTTAACGTTTAAGTCACGGAGTTTCGCACTGATATCATCCGCCTGCTTTTGTAAGCTAGAAACAGGAATGACTTTCTTCCACTTAATTTCACGTGAGCTATAACGATCAGGTTCTCGATGTGTATTGGCAATCGCATCTATTAAAATCTTATGCTGTTCAGCATAACTATCGCGCAAGCTTAATAGGGACAACAATACTTTGCCATCTTCCAGTTTTGCTTGTGCATTGGTCAAATGAATACGACAAATCAATTGATTGCTTTCCTGAGTTAAAGCAAATACCTGTTTGATCAGTTCATTTGGATCTTCACTAGGTTCATCACCATCTTGTACCAATACATTGGCATTAATTCGTTGTTTTAACGAAGCAAGCTTTTTTTGTTGATCGCTTCGAAGTAAAAGTGCTTCTGCGAGTTTCATTTTATTTACCTTTTATTCAATATGTACAATCACTAAGTTTGAAATATCTTCTAATTGAATAGTAGTTTTTGCACATTCAGTAATGTCTTCTAAAGTTTCATCTTCATGCCAAGTTGTCATAAAACAATGATCGGCTGGTGGTTGATAGTTATAAAAAACTAGATATGTTTCATCTAGGACATCATCCCAAATAGAACACTCATATCCTGTAACCATCGCTTGAATACAATGTTTGGAATAGACAATCTTTTCACAAATCCAATTACGCCATTCAGGCAGAATTTGATCGGTTTTCACAACCAAGATGATGTAATAGGGCTGTTCAGGTAGAATCAGATGCTTTTCTTCATTTGCTTTGATTCTATAACTTCGAATATCTAAACAATCTTTTTCCATGATTAACCCTTAACACACACCACTTGTCGTAAGGTATACACTACTTCAACCAAATCGCTTTGTGCTTTCATTACATCTTCAATTGGTTTATATGCCGATGGAATTTCATCAATAACAGCTGCATCTTTACGGCATTCCACACCTTCAGTTTGGGCAATTTGATCTTCCACAGTAAAACGTCGTTTTGCTTCAGTACGACTCATAACACGACCTGCACCATGCGAACATGAACAGAAAGATTCCTGATTTCCAAGCCCACGGACAATAAACGACTTCGCACCCATTGAACCTGGAATAATTCCGTATTCACCTAAGCGCGCACGGACTGCACCTTTACGGGTGACCATCACTTCTTCACCGTAGTGTTCTTCCTTTTCCACATAGTTATGGTGACAGTTCACAGCTTCCAAACGTGCCTGAAAAGGCTTTGGTACAATCGTAGCCAAGGCTTTAATCGCAGATTGCATCATGATTTCACGGTTCTTCATTGCAAAGCGTTGAGCCCAACCTACAGCAAACCAGTAATCATCAAAATGTTCAGTTCCTTCAACCAAGTATGCTAAATCTTTATTTGGCAAGTTAATGAAATGCTTCTGCATGTCTTTACGGGCAAGTTCAATAAAATGATTACCTATAGCATTTCCTACACCACGAGAACCTGAGTGCAACATAATCCAAACATGATCTTGCTCATCTAAACAGATTTCGACAAAGTGGTTTCCAGTACCTAAAGTTCCCAAATGTTTGCGGTTGTTGGTGTTTTTTAAACGTGGGTGTTTTGCGCAAATATATTCAAAATCTGCAACCAGATCGGTCCAAGCTTGATCTACCATTTCTGGTGGAGTTTCCCATGACCCACGATCACGTCCGCGCTTAGTCATTCCATGTGGAATTAATCGTTCTAGTTCAGTACGTAGAGCATGTAAGTTATCTGGTAAATCTGAAGCAGTTAAGCTTGTACGGGTTGCCATCATTCCACAACCAATATCTACACCCACAGCAGCAGGAATAATTGCCCCTTTAGTTGGAATCACGCTACCAATAGTTGCTCCTAAACCGAAGTGTACATCTGGCATGACAGCCATCCACTTATAAATAAAAGGCATTTGAGCAGTTTGCAATAATTGTTGTTTTGAGTTGTCATCAACAAGCACGCCTTTAGTCCACATTTTGACTGGCATACTTTTTTCATTTTGCAGAACTTGATAAGAACGTTCTTGCTGCTTTTGTTCAAATTGAGCTTGTTGGTTAATTTCTTCAATGACAGACATTTTCTTTTCCTTTCAAAGCCTGCCTGCCAAGCGTTTGCAGGCAGGTGTTATTCACAAGATCCCAATGATGTTGTGTGCTCTGTACTATTGCACTGAGTGTGCCAACTTTTTAAAAATAATATAATTAAAATATAAGTTATTGAAAATAATATATAAAAATAATTAGTTTCTCAGTCTGACTAATTTCTTTTGGGGATTTTAATATTTAAAAGATATCTAAAAATATATTTAAATATCTTTTGGGATATATGTATTTAATAGGCCTTACCATTTTTATCGACTTTAAAAAGCTGTCCAGCTTCATTTAAAGTAAATTCATCAAAATCATTGGCTAAATAAAAATGACCTTTATAAAGCTGGCGAACTTCTTCAGTAATAGCTTGCTGCCCAGCTTTATCCTGATGTCGGGGGCTAAAGTGCGTCAGAATTAAATTGCTTAAAGATTGCTGTTCTGCAAATTCAGCCACCATTTTTGCTGAGCTATGCATTGGACCTTTGCCGACTTTCTCTAAAACCGTTTGCAAGTAAGTCGATTCGTGAATAAGGAGTTGAGCATCTTTGCAAGCATCAGCTAATAGTTCAGGTTGGTCATTATCACCACCTATAATTGCATGAACTTCTTGATTTTGTATTTTGATAAAGTCTTGAGCTTTTAAAGTTTGTCCCTCAAATTCAACATTGTAGCCTCGTTTTAAATGGCCCCACATATCACCTTGAGGTACACCAAGCTGAGTTAGAGCTTGGGTATCTAACTTCTTTTGAATCGATTTGATATAAATGCTAAAAGCAAAACTTGGAACACGATGGCTTAGTGGGTGTGCTTGAACAATGAATTCATCAGTGATCTGTTGTGGCTGCATTGCTTCATTTACATCAATAAATTGTAGTGAGTAAGGTAAGTGTAAGTCAGTAAGTTGGGCAGTGATTTCAAACCATTGCTGAATTTCTTTCGGTGCAATCACGATTAATGGTTTGCTACGGGCATTCATGCCTGCACTTGCCAATAAACCAACTAGACCATAACAATGGTCGCCGTGAACGTGTGTAATACAAATGGCAACTAGGTGTTGTAATGAAAGTTTGGCTTGTTGAACGCGGTGCTGTGTCCCTTCGCCGGCATCAATTAAAATCCAGTCCTTATTTTTGCTGTTACGAACTGCTAATCCTGAAACATTACGTGTCAGGGTAGGTACACCCGAAGATGTGCCTAAAAAAGTAAAATGAAGCATATTCTTGGAATTTTTTGGTCAAATGCGTATTGTATATTATAGACACTTATAAAATTTTATAGAAATTATGGCGGATGCAAAGAAAACAGTCGTTATTGGCTTTGTCGGTTCTACACTTGATCAGGGAAGAAAGCCAGATCGATGGCAACGTTGGCGTCCTACGATTAGCTTGTTAATGCATGAAGATTTGCTTATAGATGAATTGGTACTATTACATGATCGACAACATCATAATTTAGTTAAATCTATAGCAGCAGACGCAAAAGAAATTTCTCCACAAACTCAGGTTTCTGGACATAAGGTGAGTATTAGAGACCCTTGGGATTTTGCTGAAGTTTATGGTGCACTTTATGATTTTGTAAAAACCTATCCGTTTGATGTCGAAAAAAATAACTATTTATTGCATATCACAACGGGAACACATGTTGCCCAAATTTGTTGGTATTTATTGGTAGATGCACATTATTTACCTGCTCAACTTATCCAAAGTTCACCTAATCAGCAAAAGACCTCAGAAGGTGAATATAGAATTATTGATCTGGATTTGTCTCGATACGATGTTTTAAAACAGCGATTCGATGATGAACAAAAACAAAATTGGCAACAACTTAAAGCAAATATTTCTACTCATAATAAAGCGTTTAATCAGCTTATTGAGGAAGTTGAATTAGTTGCAACCCGCTCTAGTGCACCTATTTTAATTATGGGTGCAACAGGTGTTGGTAAGTCTCATTTGGCAAAACAGATTTTTCAATTAAAGAAAGATAAATTTCAATTAAGCGGTCGTTTTATCGATGTTAACTGTGCAACCTTACGTGGTGATAGTGCTATGTCGACCTTATTTGGTCACATAAAAGGTGCATTTACAGGAGCAGCTGCATCTCGTGCTGGTTTATTAAAAAGTGCTGACCAAGGCATTTTATTTTTAGATGAAATCGGTGAATTGGGACTTGATGAGCAAGCTATGCTGCTAAAAGCACTAGAGGATAAAAGCTTTTTTCCTGTTGGGAGTGATAAGGAAATTCAGGCCGATTTTCAACTAATAGCTGGTACTAACCGTGATTTGCGTAATGAGGTTCAAGCTGGCCGTTTTCGTGAAGATTTATGGGCTCGTTTGAATACGTGGACGTTCTTCTTACCAAATTTAAAAGACCGTGTAGAAGATATTGCACCCAATATTGATTTTGAGCTACAGCGTTTTGCTGCAATTCATCAAAGACAATTACGTTTTCAACGTGATGCTTTAGAAACATATTTAAAGTTTGCTAAATCAGTAGATGCATCATGGCAAGGAAATTTTAGAGATTTAGCAGCGAGCGTAACTCGTTTGGCAACTTTATCTCATGGTGAGTTAATTCGTCGTGAAGCTGTAGAAAAAGAAATTCAACGCCTAAAGCAACTTTGGATTACTCAGGATGAATCTTACAATGGTAAAAATACAGATATTTTGTTGAACTATTTGAGTCCTGAGCAGCTAGAACAGATAGATGAATTTGATCAGATTCAATTACGAGGTGTGCTCATAGTCTGTGAAAATTCAAAATCAATGGCAGAGGCGGGAAGACAACTCTTTTCAGTATCTCGTCAACAACGTAATACAACGAACGATAGCGACCGAGTGAAAAAATATTTGGCCCGTTTTGGATTAAGTTGGAATAATTTTTAGCAGTTACAGTGCTCATAAGTGATGGACATTGACTCAATCTATGCCCATCACATACACTTTATTTCATGATAATAAAGCGTGTAATGATTTGACGAAGCTGTTTTAAATAACCTGTAAAGAAGTGATTAGCGCCCGGTAAAATCGTAATCGGATGCTTTTGGGGTTTTGCCCATGCAATTGCATCTGAAAGTAAGGTGATGTCATCTTGCTCACCATGGATGAGTAGGATATCACCTTGAATTTCAGGGGTTTTATAGTGGCGTAAACCTACTACAGTAGCCGTTGGTAAACCGCATAAAATTAACTGTATAGGTCGTAATTCAGGATTAAGCTGGGCAAAGCATTTTGCTAGAACATGTGAGCCGAAGCTGAAACCACCTGCATAAAATGGTAGGCCTTCATGAAGCTTACGAACATGTTCAATGACAGCTAAGATATCTTCAGTTTCACCATGGCCTTCATCATGAACGCCTTCACTGCCACCTAGGCCGCGGAAACTTGGGCGGTAAACAATGCAACCATATTCATTAAAGATTTGGGTTAAAAGGGCAGGGACTTTATGTTGAGGGGTTCCACCTTGCAATGGGTGCGGATGACAAACAACCGCAAAGCCTTTGATTTCACCTTCAGGGTGGTCAACGAAAAGTTCAATTTTACCTACTGGACCCTGGATGAAAGTTTGCTCAGACATATAAGAACCGCTAAATAACAATACGTGATGCTATTTTACCGATAGTCGTCATTGAAAACACGAGTTAGCATTAAAAAATATCTACTGTTATAGTTGGTATTAAGAATAATTTTTTCAGGTTATGTATGCTTGCTTTAATTTCTCCTGCAAAAACTTTGGATTATGAAACAGCGTTACCTACAGATGAGTTTACTCAGCCTCGCTTGTTAGAACACTCAGCACAATTAATTGATGTTAGCCGTAAACTTTCTGCTTCGGAAATTGCGAGTTTAATGAGTGTTAGTGAAAAAATTGCCACATTAAATGTAGACCGATTTAGAGATTGGAAGCCCGAATTTGATTTTTCAAATGCTCGTCAGGCAATTTATGCATTTAAAGGTGATGTCTATACGGGTTTAGATGCGTACCATTTAAAAGATAAAGATATTGATTTTGCACAGCAGCATTTGCGTATGCTCTCTGGTCTATATGGTTTGTTACGTCCTTTAGATTTAATGATGCCTTATCGTCTTGAGATGGGCACTAAATTAAAAAATACGCGTGGTCATAATTTGTATGAGTTCTGGGGTGAAATTATCACAAACCAGATTAATGAAGATTTGGCAGCAATAAATTCTGAATTACTTGTAAACTTAGCTTCAGATGAGTATTACAAATCGGTCAATGAAAAGAAAATTAAGGCTGAAATTGTTAAGCCTGTTTTTCTTGATCAGAAAAATGGTAAATATAAAGTCATTAGTTTCTATGCGAAAAAAGCACGTGGTTTAATGGCTCGTTTTATGATTGAAAACCAATTAAATAAAGCTGAGGATATTAAAGCGTTCAACACCGATGGATACTACTTTGATGTTGAGAGTTCATCAGCAAAAGAGTTGGTATTTAAGCGCGATGAGCAAGTGGCTTAGCCTTACTAAAGTTAAACTCTCGTAAGCGGTAACTATCGTGAGGTGGCATGGATGCCACCGTTTCGCTGTATTACATGGATGTAATATCAGCGAAACAAAAGATTTTTGTTACTTTTCATCTTTGAAAAGTAAAATGCCTATACAAGTTGCACTAAAGTTACAACGGTAATTAAAGGCTGTGTTCTTGCAAGAAATAGATTATTTAAAGAAATAACCTGTTTCTGGTGAGCTTGCATTTGCCATACGTTTACGTGGCATACGTCCAGCTAAAAATGCTTCACGTCCAGCTTCAACAGCTTTTTTCATTGCAGAAGCCATCAAAATAGGATTTTGAGCAGCAGCAATCGCTGTATTCATCAGCACGCCGTCACAACCAAGTTCCATTGCAATAGCAGCATCGCTTGCTGTCCCAACGCCTGCATCTACCAAAACGGGTACTTTTGCATTTTCTTTAATAATTGAAATAGTGTGCGGGTTTAAAATACCTAAACCTGAACCAATTAGACTACCTAAAGGCATAATCGCAACACAGCCCATACTTTCAAGTTCTTGCGCAATGATCGGGTCATCAGAGGTATAGACCATAATCTCAAAACCGTCATCAATCAAAGTTCGAGCTGCTTTTAAAGTTTCAGTTACATTTGGATATAACGTCTTTTCATCGCCTAGAACTTCAAGTTTTACTAGGTTATGACCATCGAGTAGCTCACGCGCTAGCATACAAGTACGAACTGCGCTATCAGCATCAAAACAACCTGCGGTATTTGGCAAAATTGTATATTTTTCTGGTGGAATGACAGACAGTAAATTCGGTTGATCTGGATTTTGTCCAATATTCACACGGCGGATTGCGACAGTTACGATTTCTGCACCACTGGCTTGAATAGCTAAATCCGTTTCATTTAAGTCTTTATATTTTCCAGTTCCTACCAATAAACGAGATTGAAAAGAACGTGAACCAATAATGAGAGGGGTGTCTTGCATGGATAACTCCGACTTAGCCGCCGCCAACAGCGTGAATAATTTCGATACGGTCATGTTGAGCAATAGTAATTTGCTCTAATTTGCTTTTAGAAACGATTTGCTGATTGTGCTCGACAGCAAAGCGTTTTCCTTCAAGTGCCATTTCCTGAATGAGTTGCAACAGGTTTTGACAAGGCGTGTCCGTTAATTCGCCATTTAAATAAATTTGCATGATCACATTCCAATTATTTTGCGTATTTGAGAGCATTCCAAGCCAAAACGAGCCATCCAGCTATCATAAATGCTCCACCAATTGGGGTAATTGCCCCTAAAATTCTCGGTAATCCAAGTGCCATGATATAGAGTGAACCACAGAAAAATAAAATACCAATCTGAATCAATATGAATGGCAACTTAATAGGGAACGTCAGGATGACTTTGCCTAAAATACCAAGTGCTAGTAAGCCTAAAGCATGGTAGAAAAAGTAGTCGGTTGCAGTATGCCACCAAACAAGTTGCTCTGGACTCGCATGAGCTTTAAGACCATGTGCTCCAAAAGCACCCAACATGACTGCAAAGGCAAGATTAAGGGCTGAAATGGCAATCCACATAACAAAAAACGCAAATGAATAATGAAGGGCAACGTTATCATAGATTGGGTTGGCTAAACATAGCCAGATAAAACAAAAGGGCTAATCGCCCTTTTATTTTTAAACTTATTTTAGCTTGCAGACATGGCAATTTTAATTTTTTCCATTGCATTCTTTTCAAGCTGGCGAATACGTTCTGCTGATACATTATATTCGGCCGCTAACTCGTGGAGAGTAGACTTGTCATCATCTAACCAACGACGTTGTAAAATATTACGCGAACGATCATCTAACTGATCCATTGCATCATGTAAGGCAGATGTACTTTGCTCTTCCCAGTCTTCATTTTCAACTAAACGAGCTGGATCATAGCGATTATCTTCAAGATACAATGCAGGTGCAGTATGCGGAGTGTCATCGTCGTCGTCGCCTTGAGCTTCGAAAGCAGCATCATAAGCGGTTAAACGACCTTCCATCTCCAGAACTTGTTCTGCAGTAACATTTAAGTCATTCGCAATCGATTGAGCTTCTTCGAGCGTTAATTTTTTACTCGATTTTTTTAAACTACGTAAATTGAAAAATAATTTACGTTGTGCTTTGGTCGTTGCAATTTTGACAATACGCCAGTTACGAATAACGTATTCGTGAATTTCTGCTTTAATCCAATGGACGGCAAAAGATACAAGACGCACGCCCATATTTGGGTCGAAACGCTTCACGGCTTTCATTAAGCCTAAATTACCTTCTTGAATAAGGTCGCCTTGTGGTAGGCCATAACCTGCATAGCTGCGCGCAATGTGAACGACGAAACGTAAATGCGACATTACCAGCATTTTTGCGGCATCAAGATCTTGGTCATAATAATAACGTTCAGCAAGTTCTTTTTCTTGCTCGGCCGTTAAAATAGGAATCTGATTGACAGTACTGATATATGCACCAAGGTTTACACCGGGCGCAGACAATGACAGGGGCATCAATTGATTGCTGCTGTCACTCATGATTTCTCCTTGTAGGATCGGATGGGATAACCAATAAATTCATCTTAATTTGAATCAGCTTCATAATTAAGGAAAATTGGGTAGAGAAATGTAAAATTTTATGCAATTTCTAATCTTTTAGTTTATCAAAGAATCATTGAGTTTCAATTAAATAGTGAAATTCTCTTTCAGATATATGTGTTGTCTGACACATAAAATGATGTAAACCACAGTAACGAGTTACATCTATTTCACTATGAGGGTCAGAAGATTTTAATAAGAATAGCTGTTTACCCGATACTTTTTTGAGTTCGCGTTTTAGCATTAATAAAGGCATCGGACAGGGTTGGCCCAAAGCATTAATTTCAATGGGTGCTGTAGTAGAAGAAGTGTTGGTCATTCATCATCAAAACAACTAAAAAAATTATTCTAACAAATTTTTTTATAAATGCCGCACATTTTATAAAAGAAGAAACAACCAATTACCTATAAAAAATATTGTAATAAGCTGTTTAAAAAAACGACTAAAAATACGGGGAATAATTGAAAAAAATTCTATTAATTGTCATAAACCCGTGGTAAGCTCGAACCGTTTTAAGATTTACCACACACTTAAATTGGTTTAAAAATCTTATAACAAATGGATGTAACCGGAAATTGTTGATAGTTTTACAGAATGATTACAAGCTTTAAGATTATAAATATTTTAAACACTTGTTTGCTCTGCTGTTTGCAACACCGGAAGGTCCTTTTTTCAACATCTGAGGATTGACTTATGACAGCTCGCGAACAAGGCGTAGTAAAGTGGTTTAACGACACTAAAGGTTTTGGCTTTATTCAACGTAACGGTGGTGATGACGTATTTGTTCATTTCCGCGCAATCGTTGGTGACGGTCACCGTTCTTTACGTGACGGCCAACGCGTAGAATTTAGTGTAGTACAAGGTCAAAAAGGTTTTCAAGCTGAAAACGTTCAGCCTTTAGACTAATTCATCTTTTTGATGAATCATGGACGCTCCAATTTTTGAATTGGGGCGTTTTTGTTTATAATGATCTTCTCATTAGAGAGATTGTTTGTTAGAGCACGTATTTATGACATCTGGTTTTGAAACCTTGAATTTACATCCGCAACTTAAAAAGGCGATTGATGCTTTAGGGTTTAAGCAAATGACCCCGATTCAGCAAAAGGTTTTAAAATATACGTTGGGCGGGCATGATGCGATTGGTAGAGCGCAAACAGGAACAGGTAAAACTGCTGCTTTCCTTATTAGTGTAATTAATGACTTGTTACATAACCCGATTCAAGAGCAGCGTTTTCGTGGTGAGCCACGTGCTTTGATTTTGGCGCCTACGCGTGAATTGGCATTGCAAATCGAAAGCGATGCAAAGTTACTCACAAAATTTTCAGATTTACACATCGTGACACTGTTGGGTGGCGTAGATTTCGATAAGCAAAAGAAACAGTTGGATGCTAATTTTGTCGACATCATCGTTGCCACTCCTGGGCGTCTAATTGATTTTGTAGAACAAAAAGAAGTTTGGCTCGATCAAATTGAATTTTTAGTCATCGATGAAGCTGACCGTTTATTGGATATGGGTTTTATTCCTTCTGTAAAACGTATTGTGCGTTATTCCCCACGTAAGGAACAACGTCAAACGCTCATGTTCTCGGCTACTTTTAGTTATGATGTGCTTAACTTGGCAAGACAATGGTTGTTTGAACCAATCACTGTTGAGATTGAGCCTGAGCAAAAAACTAACAACGATGTTGAGCAGCGCGTTTATGTAGTCGCTAAACAAGATAAATATCGTTTACTACAAGATATTTTGCGTGAAGAGCCTATTGATAAAGTTATGATTTTTGCGAATCGACGTGATCAAGTACGCCGTCTTTATGATCATTTAAAGAGAGATGGATATCGGGTCGGAATGCTTTCAGGTGAAATTGCTCAAGATAAACGTTTAAAAATGTTAGAGCAGTTTAAGCAGGGTAAAAATAACGTCATGATTGCAACTGATGTTGCAGGCCGTGGTATTCATGTTGATGGCGTATCTCATGTGATCAACTATACTTTACCTGAGCAATCAGATGATTATGTACATCGCATTGGACGTACAGGTCGTGCTGGCTCACAAGGTGTAAGTATTAGTTTCTTATCTGAAGATGATGCTTTTTACTTGCCGGAAATTGAAAAAGCAATTGGTAAGAAATTGCCATTAACCCGTCTAGACGGTTATTGCTAATAAAAAAATCCCAATCAGTTGATTGGGATTTTTTTTGATTAATTAATTTTACAATAGAAGGTAAGGGTTGTTTGATAATCATCGTCTTTTGCAAGTGATGCATTTTTGCCAGTTAAGGTGCCAATTACACCAGCCGCTGCTTCAACCATTTGGCCAGTTTTTTCGCTTACAACATCTTTTAATACACCGTTGTATGTTGTTTTTTCATCTACCACAACAGGGCTGGTGCTTTTTGAACAAGTTTTTTGAGCGGCAGTAATCGCATTATTTTTTGCAATTAGATTCGTTTTACCAATACCTGTGACTTCAAATTGATTATTTTCTTTTTGAACTGCCAAAGTGTTCTTAGGCGTAGTGGCACAAGCACCTAGCAATAAAACAACACTACTCAACGCACTCGCTAAAATTATTTTTTTCATGTTTCACCTAATATCGCTAATCGTCAAAAGATCTCACTATTTGAACACAAGTTTTCTAATTGATTTTGAAGACGTTGTATAAGTTTTGATGTTTTGTCTTAAAAAAATGTCAAAGCACGAACTCGTTATTTTTATGTTCTAGATACAATGGTGGATTATCTGTAGATTATGCTAATCTATTTTGAATTTTTTGAGTTAGATCAATATTAATGACGGATTCAGCAATACAGATAATTCATCAGAATATTCACCAACGTCAATCTATTGGTCAATTGATTGAGCCTGCTCCAAATGCAGATCAATTAGAGTTGGCTTTTCAAGCTGCGTTAACTGCTCCTGACCACCATAGACTGAAACCAACACGTTTTGTCGTTGTCGAGGCTGAACAACGTGGTGCTTTTGGTGAAGTTTTAGCAAAAGCTTTGGCTGATTTAGGTGAAACCGACTCAGCACAGCTTGAGCGAGTGAAGCAACATCCTTTCCGCGCACCTTTACTCATTTTAGCGCTGACACAATTGCAAGATCATCCTAAGGTTCCACATTTTGAACAGATTTTAAGTACTGGGGCTGCCGTACAAAACCTTTTATTGTCTTTACAAGTTCAAGGTTTTTCTACCATGTGGCGTAGTGGTGCTGTTGTCGAATCAAACTGGTTAAAACAGTATTTAGGATTGCAACCGCATGATTTAATCTCAGGTATTATTTATGTGGGTACGGCAGCTAAAGCGATTGCACCGCGTGCAGATATTGAAAGTAAAGAATTCGTAAAAGTTTGGCAGGCATAAAAGTCTGTAGAAGTAAGAAATAGGATAATAAAGCATGACTGAATTTAAGTTTACAGATTTAGTGGAACCTGTTGCGGTCGATAAAAAAACAGCATTACGTATTACTGTTTTAGGTGGAGGCAGTTTTGGTACGGCAATGGCGAATTTAGCTGCACGTAATGGCTGCGACACCATGATCTGGATTCGTGATGCTGATACAGCTGAAGAAATCAATAAAACCCATATTAATAAACGTTATTTGCCAGACTTTGTTTTAGAGTCCTCATTGCGTGCTGTGTCAGACCTTGAACAAGCAGTATGTGATCGAGATATTATTTTAGTGGCCATTCCTAGCCATTCATTTCGTGATGTCTTAAAACAAATTGCTCCTTTTATTACTGCACAAGCGATTGTCTCTTTAACCAAGGGTGTCGAGGCTAAAACTTTTAGCTTCATGAGCGATATTATTCGCGAAGAATTGCCAGAAGTTCCTTATGGAGTATTGTCTGGACCAAACCTCGCTAAGGAGATTATGGCGGGAATGCCATCGGGTACTGTTATTGCCAGTGATTCTGAACTCGTTCGTTATGCTGTACAGCATGCTCTGCATAGTGCGTTATTCCGAGTTTTTGGTAGTGATGATGTGCACGGTGTTGAACTGGGTGGAGCACTTAAAAATATTTACGCCGTTGCAATGGGAATTGGTGCAGCTTACAAAATTGGTGAAAACACCAAGAGTATGATTTTAACGCGTGCTTTGGCCGAGATGAGCCGTTTTGCAGTTAAACAGGGTGCAAATCCATTAACATTCTTAGGTTTATCTGGCGTTGGTGACTTATTTGCAACCTGTAATAGTCCATTAAGCCGTAATTATCAAATTGGTTATGCTTTGGGTTCAGGTAAAACACTTGACCAAGCGAGTAAAGAATTGGGGCAAACCGCTGAAGGAATTAATACGATTGTTCAGGTGCGCGGTAAAGCAGAAGAACTAGACGTATATATGCCAATTACCAATGCTTTATATGAAGTTATCTTTGAGGGGGCGCCTCCTTTAAATATTGCCTTATCTCTCATGAAAAATGGGCACCGTAGTGATGTTGAGTTTGTTTTACCTCATCATGAAGTCTGAAGAAGAAATGTCATAAATTACGGTTATAATGCAAGAATTATTAACAAGGAATATTTATGCAACTGACATTAGTTCGTCATGGGGAAGCTGCTCCTCCAGTAAATGGTAATGATACTAAACGTCCACTTACTGCTCGTGGGCATGCTCAAGCTGAACAGACAGCAACATTTTTAAAAGATATTGTTAAGCCAGATATTTTCGTGGTGAGTCCGTTGTTGCGTGCTCAAGAAACATTAGCGCATATTCAAACTTATTTTAAAGATGTGCCTGTGCTGTTATGCGATAAAATTAAACCGGACGATAATGCGAAAGAAGCGGTTGAGTGGTTGTCTCAGGTTCCGTATGAGTCAATTGTAGTCGTGTGTCATATGAATGTAGTAGGGCATATTGCTGAACTACTGACTCATGAAAACTTTAATCCATTTGCACTTGCAGAAGCTCGAATTTATGATCAGGCTGTGATTGCTACTGGTTTATCAACACAAAAAAATAGTTTTGTACCCACAATATAATTAAAAAGGTCATTTAGCCCATTATGCTGTATTTATGGATGCCTGAAACCAATGGAATATGGCATTGGTCTAACGGAGAAAACTGGTTGCAGGCAGCAAGTCTTGATCAATTAATACAAGATCTGCAACTACATCAAGGAAAAGAAGCTATCATCTTTTTCCCTAGTCGCCATGCTCAGGTACTCCAGCAGCACATGGCAAAGTCTCATTACAAGCAACTCGGGGCAGATGGTGTTAAATATTTGCTTGAAGAATTTGTGACTTTGCCAATTGATCATATGAAAGTGGTTCATCATTTTCATGCTGATCAATTAACCGTATTGGGGGTGGCAAAAACAACAGTAGAAACATGGCAACATGCAATGGCTTTGCTGCCTATTAAGCTCGTTGCTTTATTGCCAGACTTTTTAATTTTACCGGAACCTCAAGATCAGCAAGTAGTCTTATGCAATATTGACCAGAAATTACTTGTACGTGAAAGTAAATGGGTTGGTAATTCTCTAGATGATCTGGGATTGTTTTTAGAGTTCCAGCCGGTTGAAATACACTATCAATATAGTGGTTTGACAGCAGAACAATTAGAAAGCTTGATGGCAGCATCAAGTGCTGAGCAGCGTTCAGAATTTATTTATCAATTTCAGGCTTTAGATAAACCTAAACAGCATCCTTTTAATGTTCTACCTAAGGCTAAAGGGCAAGAGCAAACGGTTTCAGGTTATTGGAAAGCATGTGCTGCTGTTATTTTAGCAATTATAGTGGTTCAGTTTAGCTATGACTTGTTGCGCTGGGTAAAGTTAAAAAATGTGGCTAATCAAACCGCTGAGCAGACTATAGAACAATATAAATATTGGTTTGGTTCTTCTAGTCGTGTAAATGAGCAGAACATAAAAAGCCAATTTGAAAGTCATTTACGCATGAGTAAGCAAGGTGATACACAAGCACTTTCTTTATTGAGTCGTGTTGGGCCTATTTTAATGCAAAGACAAATTTTAGCTCAGCAGTTAAATTATGATGCATCAATATTAACAATGGCATTAAAAGCAAAGTCCGCAGATGATTTGCAAGCTTTAACTCAGCAACTTAACCAGCAGGGATTCAAAGCAGAGCTCGGTAATGTTCAAGCCGATGGTGGTGGGGCAATCGGGGTGGTGAAAATACAATAATGAAAATGATAACTCAATTGCAAAACCGCTTTGATCAGTGGGTTGAACAGATCGTTCAATATTTGGATCGCTTAACTGTACGTGAACGTATTATGGTGGTCTTTACTACAATCTTTGTCGTTGTGGCTATTGTAGGAGCTTCACTTTGGAAAATGCATTCTTTGGCAGAGCAGCAACAGCAACGATTAAATGATTTAAAAGATTTGATGGTATGGATGCAGAGCAATGCGGTTACCATGAAACCCGCAAATGAACTTGAGTTGGGTCAATCGGAAAAAATACAGCGTGTAGCTCAGCAGCAAGGCTTAACGGTCACTTCTCAACAAAATGGTGAGCAGTTACAAATTGTTGTTACTCATCAGAATTATGCAATTTTAGCGAACTTTTTAACCCAACTTGCACAAATGGGCTTAAGTATTCAAAAAATGGAAATGGTTTCAAGTGACGGACAGATTAAATTAACAGCGACGGTTCAATAACATATTAAAATATGGTGTTCTTAAGCATGGTGTTTTGTGCTGCCTGTGCCTATAATATGCCTACCTAAAATCAGTAGACTGTGATTGGTATGTTATATTCACTTGCTCGCCCGATGTTGTTTAGTTTAGCACCAGAGCGTGCCCATGAATTAACATTATCTATGCTTGATAAAGCACATAAGTTCGGCCTGCTACGTCAAAGCGTAGAATCAAAACCAACAACCTGTATGGGAATTGAATTTCCAAATCCGGTAGGTTTGGCGGCTGGACTTGATAAGAATGGTGCACATATTGATTCTTTAGCCGGACTGGGTTTCGGTTTTATTGAAATTGGAACAATTACACCGCGTCCTCAGTCGGGTAATCCACAACCGCGATTGTTCCGTATTCCTGAAGCTAAAGCCATTATTAACCGCATGGGTTTTAATAATGATGGTGTTGATAAGCTTGTTGAGAATGTTAAAGCTTCGAAATTTAAAGGAATTCTAGGCATCAATATTGGTAAGAATGCAGATACGCCTGTAGAAAAGGCTGTAGATGATTACCTAATTTGCCTTGAGAAAGTTTATAATTACGCTTCTTATATTACTGTTAATATCTCATCTCCAAATACTAAGAACTTAAGAAGTTTACAAAGTGGTGATGCATTAACTGAATTATTGCAAACATTAAAAGAAAGACAACTTGAGCTTGCCGAGCAATATAACCATTATGTTCCTTTAGTTTTAAAAGTTGCACCTGATTTGACAGTTGAAGATGTTGAGTTTATTGCAGCACAATTATTGCAATTTAAGATTGATGGTTTAATCGTTACCAATACGACTTTATCTAGAGACGGTGTAGAAAACCTTCCTAATGGTAACGAATCGGGCGGATTATCAGGTGCGCCTGTTTTTGAAAAAAGTACCGAATGCTTACGTTTATTTGCCCAAACGTTAAAAGGACAAATCCCGTTGATTGGCGTGGGTGGAATTTTGTCGGGTGAACAAGCAGCAGTCAAACAGCAAGCTGGAGCAACATTAGTACAAATCTATAGCGGATTGATTTACACCGGTCCTATATTAGTAAAACAATGTGTTGCAGCCATGACTTAAGTGAATATGAACACAATTGATATCATTATTCTGATACTTTTGCTCATTGGGGGGCTAAACGGTTTGCGACAAGGATTTATCAAAGCCTTTGCGAACTTGGTAGGATGGATCATTGCATTAATTATGGGTGCAAAATATGCTGTCCTTCTTGCGCCGTCCATGTCTGGTTTGAGTCATGATCCGGTTGTTCAAAAAATTGCAGCTTTTGCATTTATAGCACTTCTGATCATTGTTTTAACATGGATCGTCACTGCATTTTTAAATGGCCTCTTGAAAAGTCTGAAATTGGGGCCATTAAATCGTTTAGCAGGTGGTGCTTTTGGTTCCTTAAAGGGCTTGTTGGTTGTGTTGATTACAATGCAAGGCGTTGGGCCTTGGGTTGAAAGTTCACCAAATTGGAAACAGTCCGTACTTATACAATTTTTACTGCCTTATGCACCTTTAGCGACTGAATTGTCTAAAGATGCTGCAAGTGAGGCATTTCATCAAATAACATCTGGAGGTAGTGCATCAAGCACCCCTTCAAAACCAATGGACGAATCGGAAGATTTAGAAAACCGATCCGACCATTCGACAAAGAATCCTTTTTATTAATTCCTAGCTTGTCTGCGAGGTTGCTATGTGTGGAGTTGTTGGTATAGCCGGTAAATCGCCAGTGAACCAAATGTTGTTTGATGCTTTAACGATGTTGCAACATCGTGGGCAAGATGCAGCTGGAATAGTAACCTGCCATGAAGGCCGTCTTTTCCTTCGTAAGGATAACGGTATGGTGCGTGATGTTTTTCATACTCGTCATATGAGAGCATTACTTGGTAATTATGGTATTGGCCATGTACGTTACCCAACTGCTGGTTCTGCTAGCAGTGCTGAAGCACAACCATTTTATGTGAACTCACCTTACGGTATTACACTTGCACATAATGGTAACTTAACCAATGCCGAAGATATTCATGATGACCTGTTTAAAACAGATTTACGTCATATGAATACGGACTCTGACTCAGAAGTTCTTTTGAACGTATTCGCACATGAGTTGCAGAAGAACGGTACTTTAAATCCTACACCAGATGATATCTTTCACACAGTTTCTCGTGTACACGAGCGCTGTCTAGGTGCATATGGCGTAGTGGCAATGATTACTGGTCATGGTTTGGTTGGTTTCCGTGATCCAAACGGTATTCGCCCACTGATTTATGGTTCACGTATGACTGAAAAAGGAGAGATGGAATACATCATCGCTTCTGAATCAGTTGCTATTACAGCACTTGGTTTTAAAATTGAGCGTGATATTGAACCGGGTGAAGCAATTTTCATCAATTCAGATGGTGAATTGTTCTCAAGACAATGTGCAGCTAATCCAAAATACCGTCCATGTATTTTTGAATATGTTTATTTTGCGCGTCCTGATGCCATTATTGACGGAATTTCAGTTTATAAAGCTCGTTTAAAAATGGGTGAAAAACTTGCCCATAAAATTTTACGTGACTGGGGTGAGGACCACGATATTGATGTGGTTATTCCAATTCCGGATACGAGCCGTACTTCCGCATTAGAACTTGCAAATATTCTAGGTGTGAAGTTCCGTGAAGGTTTTATGAAAAACCGTTATATCGGTCGTACCTTCATTATGCCAGGTCAGCAACAACGAAAAAAATCAGTACGCCAGAAATTAAACCCTGTAGAACTTGAGTTTAAAGGTAAGAATGTTTTACTGGTTGATGACTCAATTGTACGTGGTACAACCTGTAACGAAATTATCCAGATGGCACGTGATTCTGGTGCAAAAAAAGTATACTTTGCGTCAGCAGCACCAAAAGTAATGTATCCAAACGTTTATGGTATTGATATGCCTGCTAAAGCTGAGCTTATTGCTTCAGAGCGCAGTGTAGAAGAAATCCAGGAAATTATTGGTGCTGATCGTTTAGTTTTCCAAGAATTGGAAGACTTGAAAAATGCTGTACGTACTAGCAAAGTACCTGATCTAACTGAGTTTGATTGCTCTGTGTTTGATGGCGTTTATGTAACAGGCGATATTGATGGTGCTTATCTAAATAATTTGGAGCAGAAGCGTAATGATTCTGCTAAAAAGAAAAAAGATGGCTACATTGATGTGAATGTTGACGCTGCTTCTGTAGATTTAACAGGCATTAAAGAAGAATAGAAATAGCTGAAAAAAGCGGGTGTTTCCCGCTTTTTTCTTTTATGATGAAAACTAACAATGTAATTGGGAATATTTACATTGAAAGAAGTAAGCCACTATCTAATCGAAAATAAGAATATGGCATGGTCCATCACTATGTGTTTGGTTGCTGTGCTGCTTACTATTTTTATCTTAAATTTAATTTTAGGTTTACTCGTCCATTTTTTTGATTATAGTCAGCCCATTTGGTGGCATACCTTAAGTCCTTATTTCGTCGCGCTATTGCTTTTTATTATGGTTTGGTCGGTAGTTACTGAACTTTATATCTTGCGTAAAGGTGGACATTCTTTAGCAAAACAACTGAAAGCGCGTCGTTTAGTAAAAGAAGAAAGTACACCTGAAGAGCTTGAAGCATTAAAAATTACTGAATATTTGGCGCAAAATTTTTCACTTAAAGTTCCAACCTTATATGTTTTACCTGATGAGGTAGGCGTAAATGCGCTTACGGCAGGTTTTCACCCTAAAGATATTGTGATTATTTTGACATGGGGAGCTTTGCAAAATCTGGATAAACTTGAACTATATGGTTTGTTGGGTCATGAGTTTAATCAGATTTTATCGGGTGAAGCTGTTGAAAATACTAAATTAAAGATTTTATATAGTGGATTAACGACATTTAGTCAGTGGGGCAGTAAATTAGCAAAACAAGGCTTTAAACGATACAGCCCAGGTTATAAACATAAATTTGAAACAGTGTTTGTTGCAGTGGGTGGTGTCATTTGGCTAGCTGGAAGCCTAGGTGTACTAATTACCCGATTTATTAAATATTTAACTTTGAGTGGACGCACATTTCGTAATGACCAAAAAACAGTACGGTTATTAAAAAATAGTGCTAATACTCAGACTTTGTTGCGTATTTATGTCCACCATTCTGGTTCACAAATTCATAGTGCCTATTCTGAATCAATCGCACATATGTGTTTTGCTAACTCACTGAGTCCGCAAAGTTGGATGAATATTCACCCAAGTATTCGTGAGCGTATTTACGAGTTAAATCCGACTTTGCTACAAGATTTACAATTAGAAAATTTAAAAAAGCTTCGCAATCGACCGTTATTTAGTTTATTTCATTTTTTAGAAGAATCTGAAAAAGAGATTTATGTTCCATGGTCATCTCCACAGCCTTTGCCTTTATTAAGGTTGTCACCCATTAGTTTTGCATTAAATGATGCTATTAAGCCTCTTAGTAGTGATGTGCGTCGAAATAAAAAGCGTCCTGAGCTCATTCAGCGTGCACTTCAAACTGCTACGGGTTCACGTGAGGTAATGGTTGCTATTTTGATGATTCGCCAATATCGAGAATTTATCCCAAAAGATGCACCAGTTAGCCATGCCATTATTGATGCCTTATTAAATCTTGATGGACGTATCCATATTCAGATATTTCATGATGCTTGTAAAAACATTGGGCATATGCCAGCAAGCATTGCGCGACAATTTCTAACAAAACTAGCGCTCATTATTCAAGAAGATGGCGAAATTGGCTTGCTAGATGCACTTTTGCTGGAACGGGTTAAATATGAGTTGAATTTAATGCCGTTACATTTGCCAACAGCATTTGAAGAAGTAAAACCTCAAATTGTTCGTTTAATTGATGCCTTGCTTCATGTTCAGCAAATTAATAGTCCAAATCAGTTGGAAGTACGTGAACGTATTTTGCGTTCGCTACTTAATCCCGATGAAATGTATGTCTATGATGAGATTTCAGATGAGCCTTTAGATTTGGCTGAAATTTTAAATGATATTGCAGGTTTATTATTGCGTGACCGTCTTAGTATTCTTGCGATTGCAGAAATGTGCTTGTGGAGTGATCGTATTATCACACAAGATGAACTAGATGTACTCGAATTACTTTATTGGCGATTTGGCTTTGAAACAGAAGAAATTGTTGAGCAAATGCAAAAAAGAAATAGTGTGATGATTATTTAAAAGACATCTACGATTATAAAAACAGCTGAACGAAATAAAAAACTGAAAAAAAAACTCAAGCCCGTTAGAATGTAGCTTAAGCAGAGGTATTGATTCAAACATGATTGGGCAGCAAAGAAATATATTGGCGACTTTAGGAATTGATGTATGGATTCCTAAGACACAGGCGTGCCAAAAAAATAATGCTCAAAGCCTTTGGCGAGATCATGTTGTAGAAGAGCCAGAACCGATCATACTACCCTCTGTAGAACCCATAGTTCTTGAGCAGCAGCCAGCAAAGCCAAAAATTAACGATATTCCAAAAATTGAACCTGAAATTGTGGCGCCAGTTTCAATGCAGGCTCAACCTGTTATAGAACCTCGTAATGAAGTGCAAGCACCTGCCATTAAGATTGCATCATTTGAGTTGCAGGCTTTTTCTCTTGAAAAATGTGTTATTTTTTTAGATGTTACAAATTTAAGTGAAGAAGAAAAACAGCTTTGGAATAACATACAAAAAGCGAAAATAGGGCAATATGCTGAACTAAAATGGCCTTTTCCTTTAGCTGCGTATCAAGATCAGCGGGGAGCTGGTTCATATATACAAGGCTTCTTGGATGCTGTTGCAGCAGATAAAAAGATCTTATGTCTTGGTGAATGTTCTTATATTCAGCATGCCAATATCATCCATTTGGCAAGTTTAAAAGAAATGCTGGAGAAACCACTCCTTAAAAAAAGGTTATGGAAATTAATGCAAGATAACAACGAGTAGTAGGGATTTACATGAAAAAAGTTGTAGTTTTTAGCCAAATTGATGAAGAAATTTTGTCTCGATTACAACAGGATTATCATGTTGTAGTTCTTAACCCAAAACTGGGTGATATTAATGAACAAATAAGACAGCACGTTGTCGATGCCGATGGGATGATTGGTGCGGGACGAGTACTGAATGAAAAGAACCTTGCGCCTGCCCAAAAACTAAAAATTATTTCATCTGTAACAGTGGGCTATGACAATTATGATGTGGCTTATTTAAACCAAAGAAAAATCTGGTTAGCAAATACACCTCATGTTTTAACTGAAACGACAGCTGATCTTGCTTTTACATTATTACTAAGTGCTGCTAGAAAAGTACCTTTTCTGGATCATTGGACTAAACAAGGTGAATGGAAAAGAACGGTAGGGCCTCAGCAGTTCGGTTTAGATGTTTTTGGAAAGACATTAGGTATTATTGGACTTGGTAATATTGGTGCTGCAATTGCACGTCGTGGTTTTTATGGATTTAACATGAATATTGTTTACCATAATCGTCGCGAGAAGCCTGAATTGGCTGAACCATTAAATGCAGAATATCTTGGTCTGGATCAATTGCTAAAGCAGTCTGATTTTGTAGTAACTGCAGTTGATTTAAATAATGAATCGAAAGCCTTAATGGGCAAAGCTCAGTTTCAGCTTATGCAAAAGCACGCTATTTTTATTAATATTGCCCGTGGTTCAGTAGTTGATGAACAAGCTTTAATTGAAGCTTTACAGCAAAATCAGATCTTTGCTGCTGGTTTAGATGTGTATGAAAAAGAACCTTTACAAGATTCGGGTCTTTTTAAATTGCCGAATGTAGTGACTTTGCCTCATGTGGGATCGGCTACTGCTGAAACCCGTAAAAAAATGGCAAATCTTGCCTATAGAAATTTGGTTGAAGCTTTAGAAAATAAAACACCTAGATATTTGGTAAACCAAAACTTTATATAAGTGATTGATAACACTTCATTGCAAAACTAGTCGATTTCGAGTGATATAGTAAAAGTCTATTGATTGAAAACCAATTTTTGTGGTTTACATCAGTAGGCTTTTTTTATGGTTTAATTTTAATAGAGAAAACTTTTGAGATTTTTGCCAGTTATTTTAAGTGCGACTTTTATAGCAAATGCTTCGTATGCACAGTCTTTCGACCCTCAGCCATCTGCGAATCAGGTGGAAATTCCGAATATTGGAAGTGGAATAGGTTTGCTTGATCAACAAAAAGAAAAATTTATTGGTGAAAAAGTTTTCCGTGAAGTGCATAAACAAATGCCCGTTATCCAAGATATCTGGCTCGAAGATCAATTTTTTCAAGTATTTTCAAGTATTTTAAGTGAGACTCAACTGGGTCAGCCTATTGGTCTAGTTGTTATTAAAGATCCACAAATCAATGCATTTGCTGTTCCGGGCGGTCTATTTGCGCTTAATACAGGACTTATTGCTTCAGCTCGCAATATTGATGAAATTGCTGGGGTGATGGCGCATGAAATTGCACACGTATCCCAAAGACATTTTAGTCGTTCAGAGGAAGCCTTTAAGGGGCAAACGTTATTGAGTTTAGCTGGGCTTTTAGCAGGTGTTGCCATAGCTGCACAGGGTGGTGGAGATGCAGGAGCAGCAGTGATGTTGGGAACACAGGCTGCATTAATGGATAGCCAGTTAACATATAGTCGAAATCAGGAGCGTGAAGCGGACCGTATTGGCATGCAATATATGTATGCAGCGGGTTATAATCCGCAAAGTATGGCAGACTATTTTGAAACAATGCATCGTGCGACTAGTCGGGTAAGTTTTTTACCAGATTTCTGGCTGACCCATCCACTGACGACCGAACGCATGAGTGAAGCTCGACTTCGTGCGAACCAAATGCCTAAAGTCAAAAATCGCATATATGATGCTGATTTTGAAATTTTAAAATGGTACACAATGGTAGTTTCAAGTCAGGCTACCGAAAACCAACTACAGAGTTTAGCCTCACAAAAAAATATTGCGGGTCTTATTGCTTTGGCAGCTTTTTATGTAAAACAAGGTGATTATGCACAGGCGCAATCTACTTTAGATCAAGTCAAATCTAGTGGAAAACCTCTTGTTACACTTTTGCAGACCGATATTTATCTGGGGCAAAACAAGTTGGATCAAGCCTATACTTCAATTGCTTCTACACAAATGACTATGCCTGAAAATAGAGCTTTCAGTTATAAGTTGGCTGAAGTGTTGCTGCGCCAAGGAAAATTTTCACAGGTTCAAACTCTTGTTCAACGGTTTATCAATAAAAACCCAAGAGATATCCAAGGTTGGCAATTTTTGCAGCAGGCTGCTAATTTGGACAAGACAGGACCGTTGAGAGCAGTCAATGTTTTACGCTATCGAGCAGAAGCTGAATATTGGTCGGGGAGTGAAGAGAATGCGATTAAATCGATGTTGCATGCTCAGCGATTAGCAAAGGACAATCAAGCAATGTCGGCTAGAATAGACAGTAGATTGAAACAAATGCAAGATGAGCGAAGAATGAAAATTTGAAAATATAGCTTTCAAAAAATTCAAATATATAAACACGCCCAAACTAAAAGGAGCTTTTGTTTGAGGGAATATAAAATTTTAAGAGAAGAGATTAAGCTAATTTAGCTTTAATTTTTGCTGAAACTACAGAAGGATCGGCACGCCCGGCTATGATCGGACGTAGAGAATTCATCACCTTACCCATATCTTTCATGCTAGTTGCTTCTTGAGCAGAAATCGTTTGCTCAATGAGAGAATCAAGCTCTTCCTCAGTCATAGCTTCTGGTAGAAACTGAGATAAAATCTCAGCTTCGGCTTGTTCTTTACTAGCTAAATCATCACGACCAGCACCTTCAAAGGCTTTGATCGATTCTTTACGTTGTTTAATTTGCTTTTCAATGACCGCAAGAACCTGAGCGTCGCCAAGCTCTATGCGCTCATCGACTTCGATTTGCTTAATTGCTGCTTGTAGACTACGCAAAACCGTCACTGTTGCCATATCTTTGGCACGCATAGAAGTTTTTAATGCATCAGTAATTTGGTTTTTTAAAGTAGTCATAATTCAGCAGTCAATCACAAATTAATTAGTAAAGGCGAGTAGTACGTACAGATTCGCGAGCCAATTTCTTTTGGTAGCGTTTAACTGCAGCAGCTTTTTTGCGCTTACGTTCTTGAGTTGGTTTTTCGTAGAATTCACGTTTACGAACGTCAGCTAAAACACCAGCTTTTTCGCATGAACGTTTGAAACGACGGATAGCTACGTCAACTGGTTCGCCTTCTTTCAACTTAACTTGTGGCATGTAAAATCCTCTAGATTATGGATAAGATCAAGCACACTATTGTGCCGGATCACAAGTGAAGGTCAGTATTTTACTCATTTACAACTCATATCACAAGTCTATAATAGCGATTGCAATATTTTGACTCATATAAAAGGCAGTTTTGATGATTGTTTTAGGCTTGGAAACTTCTTGTGATGAAACAGGGTTGGCACTTTATGATAGCGAACTCGGCTTGCGGGGACAGGTTCTTTATAGCCAGATTAAACTTCATGCCGAATATGGTGGAGTAGTACCTGAACTTGCTTCTCGAGACCATGTTCGAAAATTAATTCCTTTAATGAATCAATTACTTGACCAAAGTGGTGTAACGAAACAAGAGATTGATGCTGTTGCTTATACACGTGGTCCTGGGTTAATGGGAGCCTTAATGACAGGGGCTTTATTTGGAAGAACTTTAGCTTTTTCTTTAAATAAACCTGCCATTGGTGTTCACCATATGGAAGGGCATATGTTGGCGCCTTTACTCTCAAGTCAACCGCCTGAATTTCCATTTGTTGCTTTATTGGTTTCAGGTGGGCATACACAATTAATGGCAGCTCACGGTATTGGTCAATATGAACTTTTGGGTGAGTCTATTGATGATGCAGCTGGCGAAGCCTTTGATAAAGTTGCAAAAATGATGAGTTTGCCATACCCAGGCGGTCCTAATATTGCGAAATTGGCTTTAAGTGGTAATCCATTAGCGTTTGAATTTCCACGACCAATGCTTCACCAAGGTCTAGATTTTTCTTTTAGTGGTTTAAAAACAGCTGTTTCTGTGCAATTGAAAAAATTGAACGGTGAAAACAGAGATGCTGACATTGCTGCGTCATTCCAAGAAGCAATTGTAGATACCTTGGTAAAAAAATCAGTAAAAGCCTTGAAGCAGACTGGACTTAAGCGTCTAGTTATTGCAGGTGGAGTAAGCGCAAATTTACGATTACGTGAACAGTTGGAAACTTCATTAGCTAAAATTAAGGCACAAGTTTATTACGCAGAACCTGCTCTTTGTACTGATAATGGGGCAATGATTGCTTTTGCAGGCTATCAACGCTTAAAAGCAGGCCAGCATGATGGTTTGGCTGTAACCACAACACCACGTTGGCCAATGACTGAGTTGTCTATTCCTGAGTAAAACTATTCATCTTCAAAGGTCTGTTGGTTTTCGACATCAATGTATTCGATATAGCCACGGCCTTGAACTTCATTGCCGAAATAATTACCGGTAAATATATAACTACTTGCATATCCTCGCCCATGACCGTAGCGGAGTGGGCAGTCAATTTCTGCCTGAATATTTAAAATAATTTGTTTGGCTTCATTTCGAGCAATCCACGAAAAGAATTTAGGAAGTCGCATCTTTTGCCCAGTCGGTGAGATGTAATCATCAACTTGGTGAGAAATAATATCAAAACTGACATCTGTATAAATTTCTGCCCGTCGATCAAGATATCTAATATGTAAAGTATAAGCTGCTGTCTGACCTGCAATATCTGCTTTGGTAAGAAGAAGTTGAGTGGTCTCATTTAAATTAATAATTTGATAAGTAAAAAAATCAAGCGGCAGTTTATAGGCTTCAGGAATAAGTTTATTTGTGATGGAATGAGCACCAACTGCTCGAGCATATTCATAAGTGCAGAGTCCCTCACTTTCAATACGTTCTGCTTGATAGCTTAAGAAACCTTTAAACTTTGCCAACAAACTAAAATGATCATAAATCGGTGTTTTTATAAACCACGAAACATGTGAGGTAACATCAATATCAAAGTCGAAATCAAGACCCTCGTAGTGCCCATTAATATGAATTTGTGGAAATTTTCCTTGAATTGAAATTTCTTGACCTAGTTCGATTAAGCTTCCATCTTCATTAATTTTTGTATCTTCAGGAATGATATAAGCCTTAAGCAAAGCTTTCTCTACTGCAGCTGTACTTGAAAAGAAAGTCGCTGTTTTTCTGGGATTTCCATGAATTATGTCATCATGATCAAATGCAAGAGCACCGGGTGTGCCTAATAAAATCATAATATTTAAATAGCGATGCGGCTCTGGCAAAAGTGGGAAAAAGATGCCGTAATGAGTCCAGCTATAATATTTTTCATCAACTCGGGGCTGAATAATATGAGACTGTGAAAAAGGAAGAGTTGAGTATTTTTCTGCTTTATCTATAACACTTTGCGCGAGCAATAAGCTTTGACCTAAAACTTTGCTGCCTATAGAAATTTTGGGCAATTGTTTTTTCATATATAAACCTAAATGAGGATAGGACTATCTTTGTTTTAGGTTATGAAAAACAACTATCAAAACTAAGCGGTTTTCAGGCCAAAGCTAAGGCTTTGCGGGACATTTTGTTTAATTGTTAGACAACTCTTTTAAGCCATTTAAACCAATCCAGTGCTTAGAAAACTGATATGCAGCACGTCCTGAGCGTTGACCACGCATTTGACACCAACGCAAACTTTCAGCGCGAACTTCATCATTAAAAGCCATATTTGCTTTATCAAGATAATGCTCTACGATTTCTAAATATAAATTCTGGTCCATTGGGTAAAAAGATAACCACAAACCAAAACGATCTGACAAAGAGATCTTTTCTTCAATCGCTTCTTGTGGGTGTAACTCAGTGTATTGTGGTACATCGACCTTGGTTACAGGTGTGTTTTCATGCATGAACTCTGGTAACAAATGACGGCGGTTACTGGTTGCATAAATAATAAAATTACTTGAACCAGACTGTAATGAACCATCCAATACACTTTTTAAACTACGGTAATTTTCATCTTCAGCATTGAAAGCTAAGTCGTCACAATACACGATGTATTTTTCAGGTCGGTTTTGAATGAGTTTCTGAACTTTAGGTAAGTCTGCTAAGTCATCACGCTCAATTTCAATTAAACGTAATCCTTGTGGGGCATACTCAGTCAATAAAGCACGCACAATAGATGACTTTCCTGTACCGCGCGAGCCAGTTAAAAGCACATCATTTGCGGGTAGACCATTTAAAAACTGCAAAGTATTTTGAATGATTTTCTCTTTCTGACGTTCAATGCCTTTTAAGTCATCCAGATAAATATTTTTGGGTGTATAGATGGCTTTAAGTTGCTGATTTTCCCATCTAAAAGCAGGTGCATTAAAATCTGTTTCTTGTCTAGGTTCAGGTAAGACCTGCTGTAACTGATTTAATACAAGTGATAATGTTTGAACTAAATTATCTGGTAAATCAATGGTAGCCATGGTAAGTCAATCATGTTAAACAGTAATTTACTAGGATACTAACACCGAAATTAACAGGCTGACAAAAAAGTTATTGTCTATACAGTTTATCGGTTTTGCAATTGATTGAAATCTTCAGACCGCGCATAGTGTTGTTGTGTCTATTCAGTAAAATCATCTGTGAAGATGAGGACGAAATATGTTTGAAAAAATACGCAGTGATATGAATCCGCATCAGGCCTACCGTATCAAAAAATTACAACGTCAGTTAGACATGGCTGAATCTTATGAAGAGTGGAAGTCTTTTGCATTAAAACTAGATGAAGAAACAGGGGTGCAAGAGTGGAAATTTGATAATAGTTCGCCTTACTTCGATGCAGAACTCATTTCTTATAGATACACTTTACTGAAAAGATATCGCCAGCAACATCGAACGCTCGATCTTATTTATTTACTCAAAGAAGGTCTAACTTACGATATTGCAAATATTGGTCACCCTATGTTGTTTGCTGCAACGCATGTGGGAACAAAAAAGTTAATTGAAGATTATATTGAAGAAGTTAGCCAAAGCTTGGCCTATATTGCTTCAAGTGAATGTATTACTTTCCAAAGAAAAGAAAAAATTGAGTTTTTTGAAAATTGTGAAAAAGCATATGGACAACCAGCCCTTATGTTCTCAGGTGGAGCAACTTTAGGTCTTTTTCACACTGGAGTCTGTAAAGCTTTAATTGAACAAGATTTAATGCCTAAAGTGTTGTCTGGCTCAAGTGCAGGAGCAATTATGACGGGCATGCTCGGAACTTCTGCCAGTGAAGATGTTCAAAATTTATTAAATGGAGAACAATTCTTTAGTGATGCTTTTCATTTTAGGAAACTTCGTGAACTCATTAAAGGAAATGGTGGAATTGCCGATGTGCACTATTTGAAAAAGTTCCTTGTCGAAAATCTGGGTGATCTCACGTTTGAAGAGGCTTTCAAAAAATCTGGTTTAAACATTAATGTGGCAGTTGCGCCATATGATGCAACAGAAAACCCGCGCATCATGAATGCGATTATGACGCCTAATGTTTTAGTGTGGAGTGCTGTGTTGGCTTCATGTGCTGTACCTGTGTTATTTCCACCCGTGCGTTTAACCAGCAAACGTTATGACGGTGAACACACGCCTTACATGGCAAACACAAAGTGGGTAGATGGCAGTGTAAGAAATGATTTTCCGCAAGAAAGAATGGCTCGACTTTATAATTTAAATTACACCATCGCCAGTCAGGTGAACCCACATATTGTTCCATTTATGCAAAATGATGCAGACCGCTTTCGTAAAGACGTTTTAAGTTGGCCTGAACGGATTTTAAGACGTCAAGGTAAAGTGTTATCCATGGGACTTATGGACTTTACACGTCAAAGACTCGGTTCTATTTCTCCGATTAGACGATTACTCGATCACGGCTATGGAGTAATGGGGCAGCGTTATTATGGTGATGTGAACATCATTGCTAAATATGGCTTGAGTCACTATACCTATACTTTGCAAAACCCACGTCCACATTTGTTTAAACGCTTACAGCGAGAAGGGGAACGTGCGACTTGGCCAAAAATTTCTTCGATTGAAACCCATGCTCGTATTGGCAAGACGATTCAACATTGTTTAGAAGTTTTGCGTTTTGAAGAAAAGCAACAACAGCCAGAGTCTTACTATGCTGAAGCATGATTTTGCTTCGCATATACAAAACTTAAAAAGTGTGACAAAACCTGCGAGTGCCGCTTTAGGGCGGTATCTATGGACATGCAGTATAGATAACAAAGACTATTGGTTAAAATATCATTTACCTGAAACAAATGTTCAAAGTGAGCAAGATTTCATCCATGAACAATTGTTTTACGAAGAAATTACTCATAAAAACTCCGCGTGGCTTTTACCTCATAACTTAATTGAAGTTAGTGCTATTCCTCAATTAAACCATTCTTTAGGTAAAGTTTTAATTTTACCCAATACTGATTTGTGGTTTGGTTCATTGTCTCATGAAGCAGATTTAACTGATGTATATCATAAGATTTGGTCCGCACTAGATAAGCTCGCAGAACTCCATGAATTTGGTTGGATTCATGGAGATATTAAGAAAGAACATTTTCGAAAGTGTGAGCAAAATCCTTATTTGATTGATTTTGAGAAAGCCCGACTTATATCAAGCTCGGATTTAAGAATGGATGCTACACCACGATATATGGCTCCAGAGCTGTTTAGAGGCGTTTCTAAGGATATACAAAGCGATTTATACGCATTTGGTATCGTTCTATATGAATGGTTAACTCAAACTCGCTTAGAAGCAGAGAGTTACTATGAGTGGGCAGTATTGCATTGTCAAAATTTAACCATTCAATTACCCGCGAAATTTATGATTTTCTATCCATTACTTTCGGGTTTATTGCAAAAACAACAAAAAAATAGGTTTGCAAACGTGTTTGAAGCGATGAATTGTTTAAAAGCACATTCAAACTTATAAAAATCATTGATCTAGTATCTGTATACAATTTACACGGTCAGTTTTTTTTAGAAAAAAAACACTTGTCACTGTTAGATCTTATCGCTAATATACACAGCCATCGGGGGCGTGGCGAAATTGGTAGACGCACTGGATTTAGGTTCCAGCGCCGCAAGGTGTAAGAGTTCGAGTCTCTTCGCCCCCACCACTTTAAGTTAAAACTTAAAGGTAATGTAGATGTTAAGTCATCTATGTTTTGGAAGAGGATTGGTGTAATGGTAGCATGACGGTCTCCAAAACCGTTCGTCAAGGTTCGAGTCCTTGATCCTCTGCCACATTTATTTTAAATAAATGTCCCAGATGGGGGCGTGGCGAAATTGGTAGACGCACTGGATTTAGGTTCCAGCGCCGCAAGGTGTAAGAGTTCGAGTCTCTTCGCCCCCACCATTAAAAGAAGCAAGACGATGTTCTTGCTTTTTTTATGATTAAATCATGAGTTGTTTAATCATAAATATAGAGGATTGGTGTAATGGTAGCATGACGGTCTCCAAAACCGTTCGTCAAGGTTCGAGTCCTTGATCCTCTGCCAATCATTTAAAAATGAAGCTCCTGTTTAGGAGTTTTTTTATTGCCTGAATTTCTAAAAGCTAAATTATTTAAAGTCTATTTTCATATTTTTTATTCTGTTACTTAATACGTCATAAGTGATGATCTTTCTATTCCTCAACAATTGATCCAATCGGTTGTAAGTTGTTGGTTAAGTAGGGAATATACTAAGTTTTTAGTTGCGCTATTAAGTTATTGTTTTTTGGTTTTTTATTAGAATTTATAAAATTTTTCTCATAAAAAGCTTGAATAGAAATTTATTTCATGTATCATGCTCTTAACTAGAAAAAAGTCTTGTTAGTAAATCTTCTTTAAAGTATCGTAGTTTTAGTCATAATCCTTCGTTTTTTAAGATCTTAACTCAATTTGTTATTCTTTTTTCAAAGTTATGTTAGTGTCATTATTAAATGATACTAAAATATTAGAAATCAGTAGGATATATCATGTCTAATACAGTAAGCGGTACAGTAAAATGGTTTAACGAAACTAAAGGTTTCGGTTTCATTCAACAAGACAATGGTCCAGATGTGTTTGCACACTTCAAAGAGATCTCTGGTTCAGGTTTCAAAACTTTACACGAAGGTCAACGTGTAACGTTTACTGTTACTCAAGGTCAAAAAGGCCCAAATGCTGTAAATATTATTCCACAATAATATTTCAGTAAGAAAAAAAGCACTATTTAGTGCTTTTTTTATTTTAGTCTTTTAAAAGAAATTTCGTTGTTCTTTTAGAAGCTATAAAAGCCCTCTATAAGAGGGCTTTTTATTTTCTTGTTAATATAAATTATTAGTAATAGAGATATGGTAGATTAAAAAATCTTTAAATAAAGAAATTTTATATTTCACGGAATTGCTAATGAACGTTCGCTTGTGTTATGCCAGTCAACGAAACGAAAAAAATGAAGATTTATTGCAAGATTTACGTGATATTTTGACAGAAGCACGAGATTTCAATGATTTGAATCAAATTTGTGGGGTGCTCTATTATGCAGATAATGCTTTCTTTCAATGCTTGGAAGGTGAACGGGAGGTAGTTGAACGATTATTTGAAAAAATTCAAAATGATCAAAGGCACTACAATGTTAAATGGTTGTGTACATATTCCATCGAGGAGAACTCTTTTCAGCGTTGGTCAATGAAATATGTACAGCGTAATACAAATATTGAATCTTTCTTTTTAAAGATGGGAGAAACTAGTTTTAATCCCATTCGTCTTGATGAGCAAAATTTAAAAATTTTCTTAAATGAATTATTAAGTGCTGAACAAACCAAAATTAATACAGTTAAGAAAGTAGGTATGGTTAAGCGTGGGGTGAACCCTTTTTAGCTATAACACCGATATGGATGGCCTTGAATTTAGGAATCATTTTAGTCATCACTAGGTAGACAATCACTGAACTTGCGAGCATCCATATCACTTCTAAACTTTGACTAATTACAAACATTGCCCAGTAAAAAAAACTAAATAACGCGAGACATAGTCCGCTACCTTTATAATACCAAGTAATAAATATTCCAAAAATTGCTGAAGAGAGCAGCAGGTTAGTCGTCTCATTCATTCCAAGGTAGTTAAAGAAAATAATCAGTAAGCATAAAGCTAACATTGATAGTAAATATACAAATATATTTTTTGCAATAAACATTTTCTATACCCTATCTGATGATTAAAAAAAGATCTTTCCTCTGTTTCCAGAGGAAAGATAGTACATATTAATTTTTTGAGATTCTTTTTCTATTATTAAGAGTTTTTATATTAATAAAGATAACGTTACCGTTTCTCCAGATCTCTTCATTAATATTCAGCTTTCTATTTAATAGTAAAGAGTGCTTATATGTACTGAAATTAATTATAGGAAAAACAATTAGTTGTGTTGTACTCTTTGACTTACATGGTTGTGAGAAATTACCTACATTTGTATAAAAAATATACAAATTTTACAAAATAAAATTAAATAAAAATCATATTTAACAAATAGTTATTTAATTTTATTGTTAAGGTGGGCTTTACATAAATAACAAAAAGTAACATCTACTTGATGAAGATAATTTTAAAAATGAAAAATATTAATTTGATGGCAGATACTTCGTTTGAATAATTTTTAACGATTGATAAAATATTTTATTCTTAAACTATATTTTTAATAAATAAAATTTATATTTTTAGATAATTTAAATACTTTTTTGTGAATTGAAATACTAATATATCTTTATAGTATCTATATATTTTAAAATAAGTTGCTTTTAAAATTTCTTAGAAAAATACGATTCAACATATATAAAGATAAACAGAATAGTTTTGCAAAGTTTGAATATTAACCAGTGTAGATATGACTACACTGGTCTGATGATGTGTGAGTGAGTTAATCTGAACGTGTAGCTAGCCAATGACTCATTTCTGGCCAAACCGCAGTAGGGGCTTGGCTTCCAGAAACGACACCCATATGACCACCAGGAACGACTTTAAAGGTTTTGTCTTGGCTGCTAATCAAAGTCATAAGTGGCTTAACAGCATCAGCGGTCACAATAATATCTGTGCTGCCGCCGACTGCGAGTACTGAACATTGAATATCTTTTAGATAGGCTGTAAGTTCGCCGAATTTAATTACGCCATTGGATAGTTCATTATCAATCCAGAAACGGAGGATAATGTCACGCATGACTCCACCTGGATAGGCGAGCATATTATCGATAAATGAACTTGAGGTTGCATGGTCGACAATAAATTCTCGGTTATCGAGGTTTTTAAAAAGTTCCCAATATGTTTTCAAATTTCCAATCGGGTCCGTTAATTTAAAGCCCAGCGTGTTTTGCCAACCATGAATATGAAATGCCTTACTTGGCACGTGGTGGCGAATACGAAATGGCGTATGTTTACGAACCCATTCGGCAGGTTTAGTCAGACTGCCATAAAGTTTCCCCATATAACCCGCTTTGTGAGTATCGATAGGGGAAGCGAGAATAATTAGATTCTTAATATCTTTATCTTTAAATAATGCGGTATAGCAGAGTGAAAGTGCACCGCCTAAACTCCACCCATGTAAAGAAAGCTGTTGCTGACCACTATGCTCGCGAACCTGCTTTAGCATTTCGGGCATAAAGACTTTAATGTAGGTGCCGAAATTGTATTTTGCTTGGTGATGGGTTGGCACACCCCAGTCAATTAAATAGACATCAAACCCGTGTGCCAAAAAGAAGCGTACAAAACTGCGAGTAGGAAACAAATCATAAATGAGCATGTTCACAGCTAATGGCGGAACAATCACTAAAGGAACACGGTGTTTAGGTGTAGAGATATCGGCTTCGTTTCTATAATGGCGTAAGCTAATAATTTCATGCTTATAGATCACGTCAAAAGGTGTTTTTCCTGACAAGGCAATTTCAGGACCTCTAAAAAATAGATCCGATGCATTGATCAGCATGTGAGGTATTTTTTGACCAGCACGTGTCTGAAGAGATTTTTTAATAGACTGTAGCTGTGGAATGTTCTGACGAACTTTAAGCAATAAACTCATTGAATATAAAACCTATAAAGATGTTGCCCAGAGCAATAAGGAGCTGGTCTTTTCAGGGATATTAAAGGGAATGAGTTCTAAGTTCCGTGACCCAAAAGACAGTATTTTCTGCTTAAGGTGTCAAGGAATAATTATTTTTCATTAAGAATAATTTGCAATAAATATTTGAAATTAATAATGAAATAAATTTATTTAATATTTTTGTATGAAACCTTTAAAAATTTAAGCTTTTTTTAAGAATAGTAAAAAGCCTATTGGTAGGATAGTTTTGTAAAGTTTATTTGTGTTTTTTTTACATATGAAAAAATAAAATATAATTATTTTACAATCCTTTAGGAATGTAATTAGAAAGTAGTTTATATGGAATTTGTTTTTAATGGTTTTTATACGCTAATTTCGGCGGTCATTGTTTTATTGTTGGGCCGCTTTCTTGTTAATCGAATTGATTTTTTAAAACGCTACAATATTCCCGAACCTGTAGCAGGTGGTTTGGTGGCCGCGGTCATTTCTCTACTTGTCCATACACTATGGGGATATAGCATTGTTTTTAGTAGCGAATTGCAAACCAGCTTTATGCTTGTATTCTTTGCTTCTATTGGTTTAAGTGCCAATTTTATGAAGCTTAAAGAAGGCGGTATGGCTTTGGTTATCTTTTTAGTCTGTGTTGCATCGTTCATTGTTGTGCAAAATGCGGTCGGCATGAGCCTTGCAACTTTGCTTGGCCTTGACCCATTAATTGGTTTAATTGCAGGTTCAATTACCTTAACAGGTGGTCATGGTACAGCCGGAGCTTGGGGTGAAATTTTAGAAAGTCAGCATGGTATTCAGGGTGCTTTAGCACTGGGTATGGCGAGTGCGACTTTTGGATTGATTATTGGTGGTGTAATTGGTGGCCCATTAGCGAAATTGCTTATCAATCGTTACAACCTTGCACAACCGAAAACCAATGCTGAAATACAACAGCGTGATGGTCATGTTGAACACAATTCGGATGACCTCGCGCCGTTTGAAAACCCACATCAAGTTCGTTTAATTACTGCTGATAATGCAATTACCACGCTGGGTATGTTTGCAGCGTGTTTAGCATTTGCTGAATTTATGACTGGCTTTAGTAAGGGAACTTGGTTTGAGTTACCAACCTTCGTTTGGGCGCTCGGTGGTGGTGTAATCTTAAGAAATATTTTAGAAAGCGTGTTGAAAATTGATATTTTTGACCGTGCGATTGATGTTTTTGGTAATGCGTCTTTGTCGCTTTATTTAGCAATGGCATTGCTTTCATTAAAGCTTTGGCAACTTGCAGATTTGGCTGGGCCTCTTGTTGTGATTTTAGGTGCTCAAACGATTACGATGGCGTTATATGCAGCATTTGTGACGTTCCGTGTAATGGGCAAAAACTATGATGCAGCGGTGTTGTCAGCAGGGCATTGTGGTTTTGGTATGGGCGCAACGCCAACAGCAGTAGCAAATATGCAAGCGATTACAAACATGTATGGTCCATCGCATAAGGCATTTTTAATTGTTCCGCTTTGTGGTGCGTTCTTTGTCGATTTAATTAATGCAACAGTGATTCAGCTCATGTTGAAATTCGTTGTTTAATCAAAAAAGCCCGTAAGGGCTTTTTTTACGAGTGCTTAATTATGAACATTAAAATAGAGATATATTTTTTTCATATGGGTACTCTAAATTTTCATTTTTGGACGATTTAAGCCATTTTGTTTTTAGGATACTTCTTCTCAAAACTAATAATCGCCCTTAAACCTAGTTTCACATAGAATAAATTGCAGATAAATAAAATGAGAAATGTATGAGCTCAGAAGCACATTCAATTAGCTTGGTTGCCCCCGTAGTTTTATTGGCAGCGGCCGTCATTGCAGTCCCTATTTTTAAACGTATTGGTTTAGGTTCAGTATTAGGTTATTTAATTGCGGGTCTGATTATTGGCCCATTCGGTTTTGCTTTTTTTCAAGATTCCACCGCAATTTTGCATATTGCCGAGTTAGGAATTGTGATGTACCTATTTGTGATTGGTTTGGAAATGCAACCATCGCATTTATGGAGTCTTAGACGCGAAATTTTTGGCCTTGGTACGCTACAAATTATCATTTGTGCGTTGGCTTTGACTGGCGTCGGATTATTATTTGGTTTTACGTGGCAAGTCGCTTTTATTGGTGCGGCAGGTTTCGTACTGACCTCGACTGCTATTGTGATGCAGTTGTTGGGTGATAGGGGTGACTTGACTCAGCCTCGTGGGCAAAAAATTGTAGCCATCTTACTTTTTGAAGATTTACTAATTGTACCTTTGCTGGCTATTGTTGCTTTTATGGCACCAAATCATGTGGTCGAAAGCACATCTGTGCGCCTAGAAAATATAGGAATTGGATTAGTCGCAATTGCAGGTCTGATTGCAGCAGGGTATTGGTTGCTAAACCCATTATTTAGGCTTTTGGCTGCCGCTAAAGCCCGAGAGGTCATGACTGCTGCGGCATTATTGGTAGTGTTAGGGGCAGCGTTACTCATGCAAGTCAGCGGTTTGACCATGGCAATGGGTGCTTTCTTAGCGGGTGTACTTTTATCTGAATCGACCTTTAGACATCAAATTGAAGCTGATATTGAACCATTCCGAGGAATCTTGTTAGGCCTGTTTTTCCTTGGCGTGGGCATGTCACTGGATTTATCAGTTGTCGCTCAGAATTGGCAACTGATTGTGAGTGGGGTAATTGCCCTGATGCTTGCCAAAGCGCTCATGATTTATATAGTCGCCCGAGTAACGAAAAGCTCTCATACTGAAGCGTTGGATCGTGCTTTACTTATGGCTCAGGGTGGAGAATTTGCTTTTGTACTTTTCTCTGCCGCGCTAAGTGCACAAGTTATTGATAGTACGGTTAAATCTAATCTTACTGCTATTGTGGTACTTTCAATGGTGTTGACCCCAATTGTCGGTATTATTTTCAAACGTTTTACTCAAACTAAAGCGGATGTTTCATTAGAAAACGTCAATATTGCCGAGGGTTTAAGCGGTAGTGTTTTAATGATCGGATTCGGACGTTTTGGACAGGTCACCAGTCAATTATTGTTGGCAAGAGGTGTCGATGTCACCATTATTGATAATAATACGGACATGATTCAAAACGCGGAAAAATTTGGTTTTAAAATTTATTATGGCGATGGCTGCCGCCTAGATATTTTACATGCTTCTGGTGCTGCAACAGCACAAGCGATTGTGGTGTGTGTGGACAGTAAAGAAACCACAAATAGAATTGTGGAACTTGTAACTCACGAATTTCCTTTAGCGAAATTATTAGTGCGCTCATATGACCGTGAGCATTCACTGCATTTAGTCAAACAAAAAGTGGACTTTATGATCCGTGAAACGTTTGAATCGGCGATTAAGTTTGGTGGCGTGATTTTGCAAGAACTGGGTGTAGATGAAGACGAAGTAGAACGAATTACCGAGGAAATTCGAGATCTGGATAATGAGCGTTTTGAAACTGAAATCGCAGCAGATGACGTAAATGCAGGGGTTGGTATGCAATATACACATACGCATCATCCAAGACCGACAGCTCCATTGATTCGACCAAAACGGGAAGGGCGGATTTTAAATAAAGAAGATAGCTCAGATAGTGATTCTTAATATATAAAGTTCAGTAGAAGCTCTCTTTAGAAGAACTTCTGCTGAACAATTTTATGATGAAAAGAGCTTCAAGTGCTAAGCTCGACTATAAGTGCTCTAATGCTGTGCCTTTAACTGGGTTTCTGCGCCAGTAATAAGGTTGCAAAAATCTAAGAAAAAGCTTCCATGGCGTGATCCACGCGATGCGTCGGTTGGCTTTTTTGTTTTGCATAATTTGCTTTGCTAAATAGGCACAAACGACTTCTGGTGAGTCAATCACAAAGAAAAATAAGCGCTTCATTTTTTTCCAGTTTTGGACGTTTCCATTGGTCCAAGACGAAACTAATAAATCGGTTGCCACCATGCCTGGGCTTAGTGTGCCAGTTAAAATTGGAGTCGATTTTGTCTCTTTATAAAGTGCTTTACTAAAGTAACTGACTGCTCGTTTGGTGGTTGCATAGGGAGTCATGCCAGCACTCCATTCGCCATTGCTTCCCCAACCTTCCATGTTGAAGATTTGACCATAACCTTGTTTAAGCATGCCTTTTAAAGCGACTTGCGAACCCAGCATCGTACCTAAAATATTGGTTGAAACAGCTGCGTTTAATTCATCAGGTTGAAGGTCAATAAAGTCTTTTGTTGGATGGCAGCTTCCTGCGTTGTTCACCCAAATATTTACATGTCCAAACCGCTCAATTGCACTATTCCATAGGGTTTGTACGTCGGAAATTTGAGTCACATCGCAGCATAGACCCATAAATTTTTCTTTATTGAAATGAGTGTCTAAGTGGGTGAGGGCATGATTTAAGTGCTCAGCGTTACGTCCAGCAATCACAACTGAACATTCCAGCTTTAAAAAAGCTTCGGCGAGTGCTAAGCCAATACCCTTTGTACTTCCTGTAATAACCACACAGTAAACTTCACTTTTAGGTAGACTCATTGAACGCTCTATATAAAATCTTTAAAAATAGTTAAATGAATGGCTGTAAGTTAATTTTGCTCACTTAATAAGATGAGATAAACAATAGATAAACTTATCATTGAAAGATTCATTACGATAGGGTTATAGGGCAAGATCAGGGTAGAAGGTATTAAGAAACCAATTAAAAGAAGTAAGCCAAGCAAGCCCCAAATGCTTAAATAGTGAATATATTTATGTGCAGTAAAAAGAAAACATAAACCAAAAATCATTTCGGCAATACCACTTGCATGGCCTGCAAGTTTTGCATGTTCAAGTGATAGTCCTGCCCATTGCCACACAAAAATTTCATCAGAATTAAGAAATAGGAATTTGGGAACGAGGCCTTGATAGATCCATAAAAAGGCCAGCACAAGGTTTATAAATTTAAAAATATTAATATTTTTCATGAAAATTACTTTAAGAGTTTAAAATTTTCTTTAGATTAGGTTGGAGCTATTATCTTTAGGTTTATTTATTTCTTCAAGCAATATGGATGAAATCTGCTTTTATTTAAGCTTTAATTAGAAATCAATTTTGGTCTATCTATATAACTCATTTTAGAAGTATGTGTTAGGGCTCTTAATTTTTATAACACAACTTTAGGTATTAAATAATGAAAAGAAAAAATACAAAAATTGGAGATTTATTTGCTGTTAAATTAGATAGTGGATGTAAAAAATATTTTCAATTAGTAGGTTTTGACTTAACTCAATTAAATAGTGATGTAATTCGAGTGTTTAAAACAGAATATTCTGCAAATACTGTCCCAGTTTTAACTGAAGTTATTAATAATGAGGTAGATTTCTATGCACATTGTATAACTGTTTTTGGTATTAAATTAGGTTTCTGGGAGAAAGTTGGGAACATGCCAGACGTTGGAAATATTGATGTGTTATTTCGTAGTAGCAGCGATAGTCCAAAAACAAAAATATCTAATAATTGGTGGATTTGGAAAGTTAATGAGCCTCAGCAATATGTAGGAAAATTAGAAGGGGAAAACAAATTTTCAGAAATTGGGAGTGTTATACCACCAGATAGTATTGTTTATAGGATAAAAACAGGTAGGTATGATTTCGTATATCCTGAATTTGAATAAAAAATGTAAAATTTATATTGTATTGATTTAATTTTTATTTTCATCTGGAAGGGCAAACATGACTGATTTTGAAAAGGATATTGAAGGTTGTTATTTGGGGGTAATTCCCATAAATATTTTAAAAGGACGATTAAACTTTAGAGATATTAGCGATTATCTATTTGCAAAAGAAATACTAAACATCGCAGAAAAATCAAAAAATAGCGATGCTGTACATATTGCATTTCTTATATTTGATGAATATGAATTACAAGAAGATGATTTCGGCTTATTGGATATCTTTTTTTCAGATTGGCATGATGCTCATGAAGATATCGTTTTTACAGTTAGTAGAATTAGAAATTGTAAGCTAGTGGAGTTTTTTAAAAACGCTATTAATTTTGTTCCAAGTTATATGATGGAAGATGACTTAAGGGTACTTGCTCGGAAAGCATTTTTTGGTTTAGGTACAAATATAAAATGTCCTAGGTCTCTGGAATATTTAAACCAGTATATTAACTCATCAGATACTATATTAAAAAAATTTGCTGAAGAGCAGCTTGTAATGTTTTATAAAAATAATGGATTTTGATTGTCTAATTAAATGAAAAACAATAATTATTTAACCAATTTCTAGCCAATATCACATTGACACTCTAAACCCTGCCGATTATCCTTTGCCTGCTGACCTACATTGTCAGCCGGCTTTGACAGGCTGTTTTTCATCTAGGGCACCAAGAAAGTAATTTTTTGGTGGCGAACTCGTTCGTCCCCCCTTCGTAGCGGTAGGACGGAGGTGGGACGCCTTGTGCGTGCCGGTTCCTAGATGACTGGTCTGTCAACCCGCCTTCGTTCTGCCACCATAATTATTTGACAGTAATTCGGTAGAACTTCTATTTCATCTAGGAGTCCGCCATGCGTACTATTTCTTCTTATTTTTTGGCCTTTGCCAAGCTCTCTCTATCCATACCACTTAACTGGTCTTTAAAACGGTTTAAACATTTATAGGTTTAGCCTTTAGATCGTTACGACTAAAAAATCATATCAACAATAAAGCTTGAGATAGGTTAGCGCATCCTTTTTGTGCAGCTTTCGCATGCCTGTTTTTAGCACTCATTTTAAGAGTGAAGGCCTTTCTATCTCTTTTATATACAACAAAAAATTATCTTTGAGCAGAATATTTATGCCAAATTTAGAAAATTCATTTAGAGCATTAAAAGTGCTCCACGCGGCAAGAGATCTATTTAATCAACATGGTTTTCATAATGTAGGTGTCGACCGAATTATTGCTGAAGCCAGAATTTCCAAATCCACTTTTTATAATGATTTTCACTCCAAAGAAAAGCTCATCGAGATGAGCCTTGCTTTTCAAAAAGATGCATTAAAAGACGAGGTATTTTCAATTATCCATTCATATCGTGAACTTATGTTGTTCGATAAACTCAAGAAAATTTTCTACTTACATGCAGATTTAGAGGGCTTTTACCATTTGCCATTTAAAGCCATTTTTGAAATTGAAAAGCTTTATCCAACCGCCTATAAGGTCGTAATTGACTATCGAAATTGGCTAATTCAAGAAATTTATAAACTACTTCTAACGTTAAAAGTTACGGCCTCAATTGAAGATGCTCACCTGTTTTTATTTGTTATTGATGGCGCTATGGTTCAGCTTTTAGGGGAAAATCAGGTAGATGACCGAGATAGATTATTAAACTATTTTTTGACTATGGTGTCTTAGGTCTAGCTCATTAAAAGTGAGGCTGTTAGAGCCTCACTTTATATAGGTACTTATTTTCCTTTTTTGGTTTTTAAATATTCTGCATAAGCTTCATCCGCAAAGCGTCTTAGAGAATCACCAATAGCTGCATATTGGTATTCATTCAAGTTAGCTAAAGATGCACGAGCAGAAGGATGCTGCACACCGAAGCCAGAACCCGGTAATAAAACCACACCTGTTTCATCAGCTACTCTAAATAAAAGTTCTGTCGGATTTTTATTTTTCATGACCCAGTCGGCAAACTCATCTCCATAGAGAGTACGTGAAGTGTTTTCAAGGTTAACCAAGGTGTAGTAGTCAACAGCATTTGGATCTGTTGGTACTTCAACACCAAGTTGTCGGTAAAGTGCTGCATCGCGTTCACGCACAACAGACTTGACCGCTTTTTTGTAACTCTGACGTGAGTCCATTAAATTAAACAAGGCAAATAAAACCATTTGAACTTGCTGTGGTGTAGATAGGCCCGCAGTGTGGTTTAAAGCAACATTACGGCTGTCTGCAACTAAACGGTCAATAAACTTAATGCTTGCAGGGTCGGTGGTTAAAGATGAGTAGCGCTCTTCAAGCTCTTTCTTTTCTTTCTTTGATAAGTTCGCAATTTGTTTATCAAGCACATTGTTATTTGAAAGTGCAATGACACCGAGTCGCCAACCAGTCGCACCGAAGTATTTAGAGAATGAGTAAACCAGAATTGTATTATCAGGACAGATTGCAAATAGCGATTTGAAGTTATCTGCAAACGTACCGTAAACGTCATCGGTCAAAATAATCAGATCAGGGCGTTTTTTAACGATATCTGCCAAAATCGCAAGCCCTTCATCACTCATTTTTACAGATGGGGGATTACTTGGGTTGACTAAAAAGAACGCTTTAATAGATGGATCTTCTAACTTTCTGAGTTCCGATTCTGGATATTGCCAACCGAGATTAGGATCTGCCTCAATGAGTACCTCTTCAAGCTGATAGTCATTAAGTTTTGGAATCTCAAGATATGGCGTGAAAATTGGGCTACCAATAGCAATACGGTCGCCATTTTTAATAATTTTATTTTCTTTTAATGAGTTAAAAATGTAGGCCATTGCTGCTGTTCCGCCTTCAACAGCGAACAAATCTAAGTCTCTTTTTTGCATGCCTTGTACGCCCATTTCCTTTAAGACGTACTCTTTAATAATCGTTTCACTCACTCTAAGCATTCTGTCTGGCACAGGGTAGTTACAGCCTAAAATCCCTTCAACCATTTCAAGTAAAAAAAGATCTGGGTCGAGACCTAACTGGTCACGTACATAAGACACGGCTTTACCTAAAAAGACCACACCAGGTTTGTCGCGGTTTTCCAAAATAAAATTATCAAAACGTGACTGGAGTCCAACAGGGCGCGGGAAACCACCTAGACCTTCTGGCATATATGAAAATGAAAATTCGGATTCGGTCGCTGAAAATAGACCGAGTTGAAAGAATGCTCTACGCGGAATAGTGGCAAGAAAGTTCGGATTACCACGCCCAGCATTTAACATCATTCGGTCAGTTCTGCTTTGAGCTAATTCTATTAAATTATCTTTAAGCTCAAATGGGCTGAGTTTTGCATATTTAGAATAATCGACTTTCCCCATGGGACGTCTCCTTAATTATAGTGAGATGAATAAAATTTCTAATTCAATGTACAAAGTTAGGCCAAGCCTACGATCAGTGGTCCGAGTAAGGTCAAGAACACATTTGCTAGGGCATAGGTAATTGCAAATGGAACGGTCGGAATTGAGTTTCCTGCTTTATCTAATATTGCCCCAAATGCAGGGTTTGCACTGCGTGAACCAGATAGCGCACCAGCCATCACTGCAACGTTGTTATAACGCAGAACATAACGAGCAAAGAGCATAGAAAGCAGCAGTGGAACCAGTGTTACGACAACCCCGATCATAAAGAGTGAAAGGCCACTTTCTTTAATGGTTTGAATGGCTTGTAAACCTGATTGTAAGCCGACGGCAGCAACGAATCCTGCCAGACCCAAATCTTTAAGAAGCTGAGAAGCCGCTAGAGGCATATTGCCATGCACCTGATTTCTGCTTCGAATCCAACCAAAAAGCAGTCCTGATAGTAAAGCTCCGCCACCCGCACCAAGCGTTAAGGGCACATCACCTAAACGAATCACAAACAGACCAATCACTAAACCGACTACAAGGCCTGCACCATGGAAAATCCAGTCTGTTTTTAAGCTTTCAGGTAAGGCTTTACCAGCTTCTTTCACTAAACGATCGAGGTCGCTTTTTGTACCGTATACGGTGACGACATCACCTTGGCGTAAAACAGTGTCGTCACTTAAAGGTTGTGGCTCATCGTTATGCTTAATCGCAAGTACATAAATACCGTGCTTTAAATACGCAGGCGTATTGGCCTTAATATCTCCTAAAGTACGGTTGAGGTATTTGGAATTTCTTAGGATGACATCGCTGGTATCCATAATCATTTCCATACCTTGCGATGACTGTAATTCGCTACCGATTTGCTCGGCAACTGAAACTACATTGGCACGGCGACCAACCAGTAAGACGACATCATCAGTTTGTAAGGTCAGTTCGGGAGCAACATCAATAAATTGATCTTTACGTTTCAACCGTTCAATCGTAATACTCGGCTCTTTTGCTTCAATTTCCGCAATAGTGTGTCCATTGGCTTGTTTAACTTTATAAATACGGCCAACAATTTCCGGCATTGCTAGTTCCTGACCCGGTGCAAGTTCAAAAGCACCTTTAAGTCGTTCACTTTGGGCTTTTAAAGCATCGTCGTGAATTTCTTTACCCATAAACTTAGGTAAGATATTCACACAGACAATAATTGCTCCCAATGAGCCGAAAATGTAAGTCACTGCATAGCCAATCGCGACATTAGCTTGAAGTCTTTGAATTTCTGCGAGTGGGAGATCGAGTCTAGAAATGGCATCTCCGGCAGTCCCAATAATGGCTGATTGAGTCATGCCACCCGCAGCGAGACCCGCAGCCAAGCCTTTATCGAGGTGAAAAATTTTAGCCATCACTAAAACAGTGACTAAACCACACACTGCCATGAATACTGCTAATAAAATTTCTTTTATGGACTGTGGACCCAGTGATTTAAAAAACTGAGGGCCACTTTCAAAACCTACTGCATAAATGAAGAGGGCAAACAAAATTGCTTTAACACCGTTATCGACAGGTACGCCAATAAGGCTTAAAACAACTGCGACGAGTAAGGAGCCTGCGACTCCGCCAAACTGAAATTTTCCAAACTGGAACTGTCCAATCCAGAAGCCGATTGCGAGTGATAAGAACAATAATATTTCGGGGCTGTGCTTTAAGACACTTTGTAACCATTCAATCATTTTGATCTCACTTTTATTATTAGATATATCTTTAATATATGAAATTATTTATTTTTCCTTTTTTAAAATACAGTATGAAAATTGCTTAAGCAAACCTTCAAATCTGGTGACTTTCTTAAGTTTAATTGTAGAAATAATATATTTAAAATGCTTGTGATCTAGATATATCGGTAATTCTGAGTGATTAAATCAACTTTTGTTTTTAACTTGGAGTAAAATTTAATTACAATAATATAAAGAATGTTTCATAATGTAAAAGAGCATATATACTAATTTTTGATTTAATTTTTTTATTAAGATATTGATATTTATTGGTAATTATTTTTTATTGTTGTTGGAGTTGTTAATTTATAAAAAATAATCTACTTAAAATTAAATTTTTGTTAATTGTGTCGCATAATTTGGTTTTAAGTGTTTTATGAGTATATTTAATTTAATCTTCATAATAATCTTTAAATTTTTAAATCTGCTTATATTTAAGTGAGTTTTTTTGGTATTTAATTTTTATATTTAAATAAATTTATCATATTAAAAAGAGAGCTTTATTGTAGTTTTAAATTTGAGAGCTAGTTTATCGATACTAACTTTTTTAATAAAAGATCTACTCGTTTGCATGACCAAAGTACCAATCTTCTGCGCTATTTTGCACAATCACAAACATGACATCCTGCTTAGGAATGCTAAATTTTTACAGGAACTGTTCTGTCATATGCTGCGTTAAATCTGATTCTTGTTGTGCCGTTTAGGGGGGCAAAAGTGATCTAGAGCAACATGAACTTTTCAATAGGGAAAGATGTTAAGCAATAGTTAGGGTTTACTCATTTGACGCTCAGATACTTGGGGCAAAAAGTGTATTATCTGAACTTAAGCTTATGACTTTATATAACTATTTTTATTTGATCACCGAATATGTACAGATTATTTAGCAGTTTCAACAATATATTGAACAGTACTTATGGTAATTTCCATTGTCTGATATAGCTTTTAGATTGATTTATATTTTAATTTATCTTAGTAATAAAAAGAGCTTTGTGTGACACAGTAAAACGATAAACCTTAGAGTATAACTATGAAGCTTAAAGAATTAGCAGGTTGTGAGGAGTGCGATACTGTCTATCGTAGAACCCCGCTTGCTTATGGAAAAAGAGCTTATTGCGTATGCTGCGGTGCTGAACTCTATCGGCACACCAAACCTTTTTCGACATTATTGGCTTTGATCTTAACGGCATTAATCGTATTTGTTATTGCCAATAGCTTTCCGATTGTAAAAATTGAATTACAGGGAAACACATCTGAAACCACCTTACTTGGAGCGGTTTGGGTGATGTTTCATTATGATCGGGCCTTTGTTGGTGTACTCATCTTAATCACTACCTTTATTGTGCCGCTTACCTATCTTTTATTACTTTCCTATGTACTGGGTACGGTAAGTGTATTAAAGAAAAGACCAACATTTTTGGTGATTGCCTTACGCACACTTTTTTTTATGAGAGTGTGGGGAATGGTTGAGGTGTTTTTAATCGGAATTTTGGTCACGCTTGTAAAGTTAATGGGAATGGTCTTGGTGATTCCTGAGATTGCGTTATGGGCGTTTGCGATCTTAAGTGTATTGTTGGTCTATATTACTTCCATAAAGGTGAGTGATATATGGAATGAAATTGATAGGTCACTGCCATGAAAACAATAAAAAATGTGACCCAAACCCAAAGCTCGCAGCAAGGGTCAGTGCTTAAGCAATATCCAAGAGCTAAAGATCTTTCATTAATTGTGTGTCACTGCTGTGGTGTTGTAAATTCTGCTCAAAATGAGAAAAGACGACTTAAGCAAAGTCCTCAAGTTTTACGTTGTATTCGATGTAATAGCGTGCTGCACTCACGTAAGCCAGCGAGTTTAAATCGAACTTTTGCTTTAGTGGTGGCTGCAACCATCCTCTATATTCCAGCCAATGTACTTCCCATGACGGTGACTGACTCACTTTTGGGAAGTCAGCAAGATACCATCATGAGTGGGGTTATTTACTTTTGGCAAAGTGGAGACTATCTGGTTTCAGTGGTCATTTTCATGGCCAGTATTTTTATTCCCATGTTGAAGCTACTGATTTTGTATTTTTTATTAGTGGCGGTATATCTTCAACAATCGGCAGGTTGGAAATTTTTACCCGAGCAATGCGTAAAATTATATCGAATTGTTGAGTTTATTGGCCGTTGGTCAATGATTGATGTATTTGTTGTGGCATTATTAACAGCACTCATTCAGATTCAATCGCTTGCTACCATTTTAGCAGGGCCAGGTTCGATAGCTTTTGGCGCGGTTGTAGTCTTAACCATGTTTGCATCGTTAAGTTTTGACCCACGTATTATTTGGGATAATTTCTACGTATCTCAAAATACAAATAAACCTTCTTCTTTTGCTTCAGAAAAACCAAAAATTATTCAGGCAGAACATCCGCCGTTGAATAATGATTCCATTAATCCCAGTCAATAAAAGAACAATGAGTATGTCTGAAAATGAAATAACCACTGGTAACTCAGATCATCGTGATCCGGATGTTGAACTGGATAACATGAATGATTTGCCAGAACCCCAAGAAAAGAAAAGTCGATGGAAGCCTTTATTAATATGGCTTATTCCATTAATTGCTCTTTTAATCGCGCTTTCATTGGCTATAAAGGCGTTACTGTCTCATGGCCCTACCATTGATGTGTCTTTTCGCACAGCTGAAGGGTTGGTTGCTGGTAAAACAACAGTTCGCTATAAGCAGGTCGATATTGGTGTAGTAAGGCAGATTGATCTTTCAGATGATCGTTCACATGTTATTGCCAGAATTGATTTACGTAAAGGCGCCAGTAACTTTGCAGCAAAAGATTCACGATTTTGGGTCGTGCGACCGCGTATTGGGACGAGTGGAGTTTCAGGAATAGACACCTTATTGTCAGGTTCATACATTGAAGTGGATGGCGGTAAATCAGAAGAGGATAAGTTTGAATTTACGGGATTAGAAGTGCCACCAGTCATATCTTCAGATGTTCCCGGAAAAGTATTTTTCTTAAATGCAGATGATTTGGGATCTTTAGATATAGGTTCTCCAATTTATTATCGTCGAATTAACGTAGGGCAAATTACAGCCTATAAATTATCTGATGATGGTAAATCTGTAGAGCTGCAAACTTTTATTCGTGCGCCGTATGACAAGTTTGTCACTACTGATGCACGTTTTTGGCAGGCGAGCGGGATTGATGTAACCTTAAATGCTTCAGGCTTTAATTTAGATACTCAATCTTTGGCAAGTATTGTCGCAGGTGGTATTGCATTTGGATTCCCTGAAAGTTCACATGCCACAATGGCAGCGAATCAGAGTCGCTTTAATCTTTGGGATTCAAAATCTGAAGCATTAAAAGAGCCTGACGGACAACCTCGTGGTGTGATTATGTATTTTGATCATTCATTGCGTGGGCTTTCTGTTGGAGCGCCAATTGATTTCATGGGTATTGAAATTGGTAATGTTAAATCAATTAATGCCGAGTTTTATGACCACTATAAACAGATTCGTATGCGTGTTGAGGCGGTTATCTATCCTTCACGTGTTGAAAATGGCCAAGCGCTTAATCCAAATAGTGAAATTTTCAAAGATTTTGTTGAACATGGCTGGCGTGCTCAAATGAGAACAGGCAATCTGCTCACGGGTCAAAACTACATTGCCCTAGATAAGTTCCCTAAAGCGAAACCAGCGACATTACAAATTTTGAGTGATGGCCGTGTGGTGATTCCGACTACACCAACCGAACTGAGTGGCTTACAAGCTCAAGTTTCTCAGATTGCTGATAAGTTAACGAAATTCCCATTAGTTGAGATTGGGCAAGATGTGCGTAAAACGCTCAACAATATGAACACCGCCATTGCCTCTACAGACAAACTGATTAAACAGTTAGATGGAAAAGTTGCCCCTGGTTTACAAGCAACCTTGGACGATGTTCGTAAAACTGTAAGATCGTCCGAGTCTATTTTGTCGAGCGATGCGCCGTTACAACAAGACGTACGTAAAGCATTGCAGCAAATGACACGTGCGGCAGCTTCACTACAGTTAATGGCAGATTATATTGAGCAACATCCCGAATCAATTATTCGTGGTAAGACACCAGAGGCCGATGATGAAAAATAAAAACACTCTATCTTTTCAACATCCTAAAGCAGCCAAATGGCTGCTTGGGAGCGGCCTGTTTTTAACGGCAGTTGCCATGACGGCATGTTCGAGTTCGCCAACGCCAAACTATTATACGATTTCCCCTAAAATTACTCCGGCAGTTAGCTCGAGTATTCGAGTCATTGAAGTTTTACCAGTTGGACTCCCTGACCGTTTAGACCGTGCGCCTTTGGTGCTGCAAGACAGTAGTGGCAAGTCTACGGTGTTAAACAATGAGCGCTGGACATCAACCATGAGTACGCAATTACGCGATACTTTGTCGGCGGGTTTGCAACAAAAATTAGGCGCAATTGACAGTTATAGCAGCGGCCTAGCTGGAAACAATCAGCCTTTATATCGAGTTTCTACAGACTTTTCTCATTTTGATATTGTAGATAAAAGCTATATTAATATTGCAGTGTCTTGGGTGGTGAAGCGTCAAATACCGCCTAGTCAATTAGAGTCAAATAATGCAAAAGTCATCACGAATGCAGGATCTCAGTTAAATTGTCGAATTGCTTTTCAGCAGCCGATTGATCAAAAAGCTAAAAAGATGGATGCGATTGTGAGTGCTTCAAGTGAGGCAATGACTCAAATAATTAATACGGTTTCTTCTTCAATTGTGGCGTTAGATTCAAATAAAAAATCGGTTATTAGCAATGGTGTTTGTTCGTAAAACGCATCGTTTTTAATCAACCCCTTTATTTGTGCACAACAGATAAAGGGGTTTTATTTTTAGTTGCCTCGATAGGTTGAGTAACCGTAAGGGCTGAGTAATAAAGGAATATGGTAGTGATTTACGCTTCCATCCACTTTAAAAATTACAGGAACCTCGGCAAAAAAAGTTTGTTGTTTGTTCTTTTTAAACCAGTCTTCAGTTTTAAAAGTAACTTTATAAACCCCTTGCTCTAATTTTTTATTTTCTGGATAGAGTGCAGTGATACGTCCATTTGAATTGGTCACTTGCTGATTGAGTTTAACCCACTGGTTATTGGTATTTTTTTCTAAAACCACTTCAACCTGAGAAGAGGGCAAACCCGTCTCTAGATTTAACACATGCACACTTAGCGGATTAGTTTGTGCAAATGTAGCTGAAGCAATAAATAACGAAGATAAAGCAATAAATGATTTAGGCATGTTGAAGCTCCTTATGAATGAAAAACGGTTTCAATGGCTTTGCTTGCGCATTGATTGTCATTTTGTGCGCCGCCAGCACCTGCAACTCCAATCGCTCCAATTACTTGGTTCTCAAAACGAACAGGCACGCCACCGCCTAACAAAAGTAAATTCGCTACGGTGGTTAAATTTTTTGCATCGGGGTTTTGGTTACTGTTTTGGCTTAAAACTAAGGTCGATGTTTTGGTAGATAAAGCGGTATAGGCTTTTTTCTCGGCAGCCATTAAATTATGCGGACCAACTAATTCATGCCGTTCGGCAGTTAAAGGATTACCGCCACGATCTACAACAACGACCGCAATGTTTTGATTTAATTTTTTGCATGCCTCTTTCGCACTGTCGGTCAACAGATGGGCAGTTTTTAGATCTAACGAATAAACTTGATTCAAAGCAGGGGGCTGTGCAAAAGTACTATTACCGAATAGCACGGCTGCTAACATCAGCCAGTTCAATTTTTTCATAATGATTGCCTCTATGTCGCTTTGAAAATCTTAAACAAATTGCTTAACTTCAAGCGTGACAATCACATTACAAAGTTGTCATCTTTCAAATGAGTCTCTACAAAATGCGTATCCTTATTATTGAAGACGAGATCAAGATCGCCACTTATTTGGTCAAAGGATTAAAAGAGTCTGGATATCAAGCGGAGTGTGTTTACTTCGGGCTTCAAGGTTTGGAAATGCTAAAGAGAGATCAATATGACTTACTTATTCTTGATGTGATGTTGCCGGACATAGACGGCTGGAGCGTATTACAAGTATTACGTCAGTTTTCAAAAATTCCGGTGATTTTCTTAACGGCAAAAGATCAGGTGATGGATAGAGTGAAAGGGTTAGAGCTGGGTGCAGATGATTACTTGGCTAAACCATTTTCCTATATTGAACTGTTGGCACGGATTAAAAGTCTGTTAAGAAGACAGCAATATTTGCAAGAAAATGAGCTGTCTGTTAGCGATTTAAAAGTGGATGTGGTCGCTCATAAAGTATGGCGTAATGGAAACTTAATTGAGCTGAGCAAAACCGAATTTAATTTGTTGCGTTACATGTTGCTCAACAAAGAACAAATCGTGACACGCAGACAAATTGGCTCCGAAGTTTGGAACATTAACTTTGACACCGATACCAACTTTATTGATGTCGCTGTACGCCGTTTACGAAGCAAAATTGATGAGGGATATGAATTAAAACTCATTCATACCATACGTGGTTTGGGCTATAAAATTTCGGTTAGCTTATGAACTTTACATTTCTACGTTCTCTTGAAGTCCGTATTACATTACTGGTCACGCTCTGTTCTGCCTTAATTTTATGTTCAGTCGGCTTTATGACCTATTTGGGTATTAACCAGATTTTATTAAAGCAACAAGATAAAGCTTTAGCAGACAGAATTAACCGTTTGGAAATTTTGCTGCAAGATAGCGAAAATGTAGAGCAAATCATTGCGCGTCCTAAGCTGTATCAAAACATGCTTGGCAACCAAGACAACTTGTTTCTGCTTATTCATAAAGATAAAACTTTAATTAATATCAATCCGCTTCACATTCAACTGCCTGAACTTGCACAGCGAGACAGTCTTCAATTTCAAGATTTAGTTAACAACTCATATCCAACACGCATTGCTTGGAAAACCATAAAAATTAATAACGAGCCTTATCTACTCATTGCAGGTAAACAGTGGTCGGAACGCATCAATATTCTTTTACCTTTTCAAGAAAGTCTCTTGATGTATGTGGTCGGCGGCGTGTTTGCAATCTTTGTGCTTTGTATTTTAGCGTGTCATTTAGGTTTACGATCGCTACAACAGCTTCGTAAGCAAACTCATTCTATTAACGTAAATCAGCTCCAGAAAAGATTAAACCTATCAAATTCACCATTAGAAGTTGAGCTACTTTCAAAAGATATAAATCACATGCTTGAGCGTATTGAAAAGGGCTATACACAGCTCAACCGTTTTTCTGAAGATATCGCTCATGAGTTCCGTACGCCTTTAAATAATTTGATTGGGCAAACCGAGATTGCTTTAACTGGCGAACGTTCGATTGAGCAATATGAAGATTTGCTGGTGTCTCATTTAGACGACTACCACAGATTAAAGCGCATGATTGATAGCATGCTTTTCTTGGCAAGAGCCGATCAGAAAATGGTTCTTGTAAACAAACAGGAAATAAACGTTCAAGACGTTATAGATGGCCTATGCCAGATTTTTGAATATCAAGCTGAAGAACAAGAGTGTCATTTTAGGTTTAACTTAGAAGCTCAAACCTTATTTGCAGATCCTGAGTTATTTCAAAGAGCTGTTTATAACCTTGTGTTAAATGCGCTGGTTCACGGTGGCAATAACCGAACTATTTATATCGCAACTAAAAATAAAATGATTAAACATAGGCAATGGGTGAGCCTGACTGTGGTAACGGGAGGTATTTCAATTGCTGAACATCAACTTGAGCATCTTTTTGAAAGATTCTACCAATGCCACTCAAGCCGAAGTGATGAGAATCAGACAGGTGGATTAGGTTTATCGATTGTTGCTTCAATTATGGATCTACACCATGGCCTTTATCGAGTTTATAACACGGTCGAGGGTGTGTGCTTTGAGCTTGATTTTCTGGTTGCAGATGCTGCAAAGAAATACAATTAAATCCTTATTAATGTTCCTTAATTTTTAAAATTCACACTTTGTTCACAGCCCTCTGACGTATGTTTAATCATATGAAATAAACAGAAGAGGGTAGTCATGAAATTATTATTTAAGTCACTGGTCATGAGCAGCAGCCTTGTAGCGGTTAGCTTAATGCTTCCTTTGAGCACTTTTGCCGATACCAATACTAAACCTGTTGCTGTTGATTCTATCGATATTAATAAATACGCGGGTAAGTGGTATGAAATTGCGCATTTACCTATGTTTTTTCAGCGTAATTGTGTAGCTAATACAACTGCAAACTATTCTATTAACGCAGACAAAACTGTTGGTGTTCTAAATAGTTGTACGAATAAAAGTGGAGAAACCATCTCATCTGAAGGTGTTGCTTACTCGCAAAATGAAGGCAACAGTAAATTGAAGGTGAGCTTTTTACCTTCTGGTCTTAGATGGATTCCTTTTACAAAAGGCGATTATTGGGTTTTAAGAGTTGACCCAAATTATCAGGTCGCTTTAGTGGGTGGCCCAAGCCAGAAATATTTATGGATTCTTTCTCGTAGCCCTCAACTTGATGAGGCGACATATCAATCTTATCTGCAAACCGCAAAAAGCTATGGCTACGACGTTTCTAAACTCGTTAAGACAACACAGTCTAAATAGTGAAATGCTGGTTGCGTAGATTCTTATATTTATCTCGTAACCGAGTGAACTTCACATAAAATTCATTGCGCATTTTCTAAATTAGAACCAAAAGAAATGCTTTAGATCAGGAAGAATCAATGTCTAAATTTTTTCTGCGCTGGATCGATAGCTGGTCAGATTCAGAAAATGCGCAAGTGGGTGCTTCTAGCGAATATGTCATTGAAAAGAACATTCAATGGTTAAGAATTATTCCTTTTATTTTATTACATATCGCTTGTTTAGCAGCGTTTTGGGTGGGCGTATCTTGGTTCGCTATGTTCTTCATGCTGGGGTTTTATTTTCTTCGCATGTTTGCAATTACTGCTTTTTTCCACCGCTATCTTTCGCATAAAACTTTTCAGACATCACGTATTGTTCAATTCATTTTTATACTGATCGGGACCATGAGTGCGCAGCGCGGACCTTTATGGTGGGCAGCACATCACCGTTATCACCATCATTTTACCGACACCGATCAGGACCCGCATTCAGCGAAAGCAGGCTTTTGGTATTCCCATGTAGGCTGGTTTTTAAATGAGCAGAATTTTGCTACTCGAAAAAAAGTCATTAAAGACTGGTTGAAATATCCTGAGCTGATTTGGCTGGACCGATTTAATTTACCTATTGTGATTTTGACGGCTTTAGCAATTTATGGTTTCGGTTCATGGCTTGCACAACATTTTCCTGAGTTAGGTACGAATGGCTTACAGCTTTTGGTGTGGGGTTTTGTGATTTCCACAGTTCTATTAACGCATGCAACCTTGTGTATTAATTCACTCGCTCATCGTTATGGCTCACGTGAGTTTAATACCCCAGATGATAGTCGTAATAACTTCCTACTTTCTTTAATTACCTTGGGTGAGGGATGGCACAACAACCATCACTTTTACGCTGGCAGTGTGCGTCAAGGTTTTTATTGGTGGCAGATTGATATCACCTTTTATGTACTCAAAATGATGTCTTTATTTGGTTTGGTGTGGGGGCTTAAGCCCGTACCAGACAAGGTTTATCAATATAAAAAGATTAAAGACTTATCGATAGAGAAAATTGAAAACGGTGAAGTGTTATGAAAATTGCCATTATTGGTTCAGGTATATCTGGACTTTACGCAGCTTGGAGATTGTCAAAACAACATCAGGTCACTGTGTATGAAAAAAATAACTATTTTGGCGGTCATACTGACACTCACGAGCTAGAGATAGAAGGCACTAAAGTCGCGGTAGATAGTGGTTTTATTGTGTTTAATGACTACAACTATCCGTTATTTACCGACATGCTAAAAAAATTAGGTGTAGAAACTCAAAGTAGCGATATGAGTTTTTCGGTGAATAATCTGGTCAGTGGACTTCAATACAATCCTTCAAAAAAATGGTCGCTCTTTACCCGTCCGCAGAACTTTTTAAACCGAAAATTTCTGCAAATGCTCTCAGATTTGCTACGTTTTTATGATGACAATAAAGATATAGATGTTACAGATATTGATCCAAATTTATCGATTGAAGAGTATTTAGACCTCCATAAATATAGTCATGAGTTCCGTTATGAACATCTTTATCCGATGTGCGGAGCCTTATGGTCAGCTCCCGTTGAGCAGGTAGGCCAAATTCCATATCGATTTGTGGTGAGCTTTTTTCAACATCACCGCATGTTACAGCTAAAAGAGCGGCCACAATGGCAAACGGTTAAACACGGTTCAGCAAGTTACATTCGTGCCATTCAAAAGCATTGCCCATCCATTGAGTGGAAGTTTGCAGAAGTAAAAGCTGTGAGCCGTTCACCAGAAACTGTGTTGATCGAAACTGTTGAAGGACAAACCCAATACGACTGGGTGATTTTTGCAAGCCACGCTGACGATAGCCTAAATTTAATTAAAGATGCGTCAGTGCTTGAACAGGAAATATTAAGTCAATTTGGTTATCAAGATAATCGAATGGTGGTTCACCGTGATCTATTAATTATGCCTAAAAGCCGTTTGCAGTGGGCAAGCTGGCATGTACATGTAACACCAAAATCTCAAGTTCAAAACGAATTATCCGACATACATTATGGTTTTACCTACTGGATGAATAATTTGCAGAATTTATCCTGTGCTACTCAGATTTTTTCTACGTTAAATCCGAATATGAAAATTAAAGCCGAAGACATCTTGGTTGAGCGTAAATATCGTCATCCTGTGTTTGATGCAAAAGCGATTCAAGCTCAATCTCGTTGGCACGAAATTAATGGACAAAATCGGACTTCGTTTTGTGGAGCGTATTGGGGCTGGGGGTTTCATGAAGATGGTGCCCGCAGTGCAGCACGTGTTGTAGAGCAACTCTTAGCGTTATAAAAATAGGTAAGGAGCTTTCAAATGTTATTAAATAAACTTGCTATTGCTCCTGCACTTATTCGTCACAGACGCTATAGCCCGAAACCGCATGAGTTTACATCGACCCTAAATTATTTATGGTTCGATCCAGATCAATTAGATGATATTACAAAAGATTGTTCACTTTGGTCGACCGATCATTGGAATGTACTAACACTATCTGAAAAAGATTTTTTAAATATGTATCGCGGTTCTATAAAGGATCGAGTCGAGAAAGCGATACTGCAAAATAACAACTCACATCTTCGGCCAGATTGGCAAATCAGAGTCTTGGCTTTACCTCGTTGTTTAGGTTTTAGGTTTAACTCGGTCGTATTTTATTTTGTTTTAAATAAAACTGGAAAACCCGTATTTATTGTCAGTGAAATTACCAATACCCCGTGGAATGAACGAAAAGTTTATATACACGACTGCTCAAAACAACAAAGAAATATGGGTGATTATCAGAGTTTTGATTTTCATTTTGAAAAATCATTTCATGTTTCGCCGTTCATGCCTATGCAGTTGACTTATCACTGGCGGTTTAGTTTTTCAGATCAGCAAAATGTCATTCACATGCAGCTCTTTGAAGAACAAAAACAACTCTTTGATGCCACTATGCGCTTTGAACTTGTGCCCATCACATTTCCTTCACAGCAATATCGATATGCTCTTATGAACAGCCTAGCGCCTTTTAAAATGTTGTTTTCAATATATTTACAGGCATTTAAGTTGTGGCGAAAAAAAGTTCCATTTTATCGCCATCCTAAAAAGATCAAGGTAGATAAGACATGATAAAAACATTTCTTTATGGTGAAGATGAGTCACTACCATTGTTACTCAAGAGTCTTCTTAAGCTACGTCATGGACAGATTACTTTTCAGGGCGCGTGGAGTGGTACGGTTGGCGAGGTTTCAGACTTACATGCTGTGATTGAAGTTCGCAATCCTTTGTTGATGGATCTGATTTTAAAAAATGGAGTTTTAGGGGCAGCGGAGGGTTATATCCGTGGTGACTGGAGCAGCGAGCAACTTGTAGAGTTGGTGCAGATTTTGGCACGTAATCGAGATGTATTGGACCAGTTCAACCAGAATGTTATTGCACAAGCAAGCCAGCTTTTTCTTAAAGCTTGGTATAAAAATAGAAAGAATTCTTTAAGCGGTAGCCGTAAAAATATTGCCGAGCATTACGACTTAAGCAATGACTTTTTTAAATTATTTCTAGATCCTTCTTTAATGTATTCGAGTGCATTTTTTGAAAATGAAAATATGACACTCGAAGACGCATCTGATTTAAAAAAAGAGCTGATCTGTAAAAAGTTAGATTTAAAACCATTGGATCATTTGGTTGAAATCGGAACCGGTTGGGGCGGTTTTGCTATTTATGCAGCTCAACATTACGGCTGTAGAGTGACCACCATTACCATTTCACAAGCTCAATACGATGAAGCGATTACTCGTGTAAATGATGCAGGCTTAGCTCATCGAATTGATGTGCAATTAAAAGATTACCGCTTACTCGAAGGAAAGTTCGATAAGCTGGTTTCAATTGAAATGGTTGAGGCCGTTGGTGCGCAATATTTATCAACATACTTTGATCAGTGTAAAGCACTATTAAAACCCAAAGGTCTAGCCTTTATTCAAGCCATAACCATTGAAGATTTTCGATATAAAAAAGCATTAAATACAGTTGATTATATTAAGCGCTATATTTTCCCTGGTAGTTTTATCCCTAGCATAAGTGTATTGACTCAAACCGCCTCTGAGAGTGGTTTAAGGCTAAAACAGTTAAATGACATTGGTTTAAGTTATGCACAAACAATTCATCACTGGCGAGCACGGTTTTTAACCGCACGAGAAGAAGTATTGGCTCTGGGTTTCGATGAAAACTTCATTCGCATGTGGGATTTCTATTTATGTTATTGCGAGGGTGGTTTTAAAGAAGGCGTGATAAGCAATGTTCACTTGTTGTTTGAGAGTGCTAGTTACTAACTCAAACAGCTCAAGTAAGGAGACTGCTGATGTTTTTGAATTTACTAATTCTAGATTTAATGATCATGTTGCTGAGCTGGTTACTTGCCACTCTAAATGGCCGAGCTGGAATTGTAGATGCTGCATGGAGTTTCTGTCTGGCAGTCAACATTATTGTGTCTTCTTTACTCATTTCAGTTGCTCCTGTTGAAGTGCGTTTGTTTATCGGTATTTTTAGCGGCTTATGGTTTCTAAGATTATTTTGGCATCTGTTAAGACGTTATCAATCCGAACAAAAAGAAGATGGCCGTTACGCGAGCATGCGTCAAGCCATGGGAAAGTTTCAGCATTTTGGCTTCTTTTTATTTTTTATCTTTCAAACACTTTTAGTGCTTTTGTTCTTCTTACCAATGTGGACGCTACTCAATGCAGAAGCAACTGAATGGAGTAGTGGATATAAAGTCACTTTAGTGATTGCGGCTGTCATCATGGCGATTGCCTTTATTGGAGAGCAGCTCGCTGATCAGCAACTATACCGATTTAAATTAAATCCAGATCATCATGGCAAAACCATGGATCAGGGTTTATGGCGTTATTCACGTCACCCCAATTATTTTTTTGAATGGTTACATTGGTTTGCCTATCCAATCATTGGTTTAGCGGCAGGCCAATATTTATTGTGGATTTATCCGTTACTGATGTGGCTGTTTTTATATTACGTCACGGGTATTCCATTTAGTGAAAAACAAGCAATTAAAAGTCGCGGTCAAAATTATCGTGATTATCAGCAAAAAACATCAATGTTTATTCCGCGAAAACCCAAAAAATAGGTGCGCATATGGATTTTATTGTTCATCAGTCTTTGAGAATTGTTGAAAGTGGTGTGCTTCCAGATCATGCAATTCGAGCTGCAATCCGTGCTTTAAGCAAAAAACGCTTAATTCAAGAAGGCCGTTATGACCCTGAACAAGGGGCACAGCGATATATGGATGTGCTTAATATGCTAAAACGGAGTGAAATCGCCGTTGAAACGGACAAGGCAAATGAGCAGCACTATGAATTACCCACTGAGTTTTTTCAGGCGGTGCTTGGAAAAAGACTCAAATATAGTGCGTGTTATTTCCCGACTAAAACCACAACTTTAGATCAGGCAGAGGAGCTTGCACTTCAGCTTTATTGTGAAAGAGCACAACTTAAAAATGGTCAACACATTTTAGAGTTAGGCTGTGGTTGGGGTTCTTTAACTTTGTGGATGGCAGAAAACTATCCGCGCTCACAGATTACGGCTGTTTCAAATTCTGCAACTCAGAAAAAGCATATTCTTCGGCAAGCAGAGTTGAGAGGTTTAACAAATGTTGAAGTGTTCACCTGTGATGTAAATGTACTTGAATTAGACCAAGCGCAGTTTGATCGTGTTGTGTCGGTTGAAATGTTTGAACATGTTCGTAATTACCAGCGTCTATTTGAGAAAATTCAGGGATGGTTAAAAGCAGACGGCTTACTTTGGTGTCATATTTTTTGCCATCGCTTTTTACATTATCCTTTTGAAGTGAAATCAGATTATGATTGGATGTCCAAGTATTTCTTTACTGGCGGTTTAATGCCGTCGACTTCCACTTTTTTGCATTTTCAAGAGCATTTAGAGTTGGCTCAACAGTGGCAATGGTCGGGTGAGCACTATATGAGAACAGCAAACGCTTGGCTTGAGAATATGGACAACCAAGAAGTCGAACTGAAACCACTGTTTAAAAAAATCTATGGAAAAGATGCCAATATTTGGTGGCAACGCTGGCGTATTTTCTTCATGGCTTGTGCTGAGCTATTCGGTTTTGAGCAAGGACAAGAATGGGTCATTGGTCACTTTTTATTTAAAAAGAGAGCATTGTAATTTCTACAGCCTATCCCGGCGATAAAGATATGATAAGAACTCGAAACGATGGCAAAGCGAGTCATCCATTAGCCCAAATGTTCAATCGATATTACTGGTTGCAGATTGGTCTGATTGCATTATCGATCGTGGTCGGGTTGGCTTGTAGTGCTTGGGTGATTAAGGGCTCTTTACTTAAAACCGCTTTAGAACAGGAAATGGAGCATTACTGGTTACGCATAGAACGTAATCCAAATGCTGATCTACCAGATACCAAAAATTTATATGGATATCGGTGGAATACAGAGGTCGCACCTCAACCTTTTAAAGACATGCGTTTAGAAAGTGGTGTGCATCGAGTATTTGTTGATGGTAAAGAACGGATGACGGTCTATGGTGAGCATAACGGTCAGCATGTTCTATTGGTATTTGGCGAAAGTAATGTCAATAAGCTGATCTGGTTATTTGGACTTGCTCCACTCATGTTCAGTTTATCTGTTCTATATAGCTTTTTATGGTGGTCAAACCGAAGAGCAAGACGCTATTTTTCCCCAATTACGCGTTTAGCAAATGCTTTAGAAAATATTGATTGGGCACATCAAGACACTCAAGCTTCTCCTTTTAAAGATATTAATACTAATGGCAATATGGAAGCAGAATATCTCAAACAAGCCTTGGAAAAATATCATCAGGTTTTAAGTGATTTTATTCGACGCGAAAGGGAGTTTACTGGAGATGTAAGTCATGAGTTACGCACTCCGCTCACAATCTTAAAGGGTAATGTGCAACTTTGTCAGGCGAAATATGGAGAGGATAAAGCCCTAGTTCGACTTCATAATACAATTGAAGATATGCAGTTATTAGTCGACACCTTGCTGGCAATCGCACGTAATACAGTAAAAAGCTTACCGTCTGAGAAGAATTTTTTATCTAGAATTGTGAAGGATTTAGTCGAAAGTTTAGATGCGGTCAGCGAGAGTAAGGGCATACATATTCATATTCAACCCGATCTTTCTGAACAGCCGCGTTGGTTATATCCCTCTATGACACAAATGGTGTTAAGCAATATTTTACGTAATGCGCTTAACTATTCTCAAGGTTCACAAATCGACATTATTCAACAAAAAAACAGCCTGATTATTGCAGATAACGGAATTGGAATTTCTTTACCTAACGATGTAAAGGTGCAAGAGCTCAGCGACACACAACTTTCCTTAAAGGCTAAAGGCCATGGAATTGGTTTGCAATTGGTACAAAAGCTTTGCAAACAATTAGGATGGCGAGTTGAGTTGTTTGATCGACAATATTATTTAACCACTCATCCTGAACTAGAGTTGGAGCCAACCACAGGCTTAATTGTTGTGGTCTATTTAAGTTAAGTCGCGGAATCTTCCAAAGCAATTTTTAAACCGACACCTGCTACTGTATGTAATAGCTTTGGGTCAAAAGGCTTATCAACCATTTTTCTTAGGTTATAGATATGACTGCGTAACGCATCGCTTTCAGGTTCTTCGTCGCCCCATAATTCCATCATCAGCTCTTGCTTGGTCACCACTTTTGGAGACTGACGCATCAAAATTTTTAATAGTTTAAATTGAATAGGGGGTAACTCGATATTATTTCCGGCACGAACCACGGTTTGAGTTGCGCTATCAAGAATTAAGTCGTGAATTTGAATTTTATGATGGGTGACTTCACCAGCTGCTCTTTTTATTAATGCACGAATCCGCATCACTAGCTCATTAAAATCAAAAGGTTTTACCAAATAATCATCTGTGCCAGCAGTAAAACCTTTAAGTTTGTCATCTAAAGTATCTCTTGCTGTCAGCATAAGAACGGGAATATCAACGCCTTGTTCGGTGCGTAGCCAGTTGCATAGGTCATAACCCGAGCCATCGGGCAGATTTATGTCGAGCAGTAAAAGGTGATAATGCTGAGATTTAAGAAAAGTCCGTGCAGCATCTAAATTACGCGCATGATCGACAACATAACCATGTACTTCAAGAAATTCGCAGACCGTTGCTGCAAGTTCGAAATGGTCCTCAACCATGAGGATAAAGTGATTACCCATGAGATTTTATTAAGCCATTAATTTAATAGTTGTTGTTTTAATTTAGCATTAAACGGTTCGCTACCAAACCAGATTTTAAAATATTGATTTGCATTCGGATTATTTAAAGAACCGAGTAGCTTCTGATTTAATTTTAGTTCTAGTTTTTGAGTTTCATGTTGATAGTAGAGACTATAAAGATCTCCACTCTTAATTGGTCTATATAGTTCATTAATATGATTAAGGGGGGATTTTGCATCAAAGCCACTAATATTCTTCTTCAAATAATGGCTTGCTGCACGCTTAAATGCCCATTCGGGAATATCGCGGTTATAGCTAAAGTCCATTTTGATGCTTTGGCTCTGCCAATTTTTTAGGCAATCTTCAGCAAAGTAACTGACATTTCCCACTTTCTTGCTCGTCACCATTAAAGGAGCTGAACTACATTTTTTTAGTTCAGCTGCATTCGCTTGAGATACGATTAAGATTCCAAGAAATATCAAGATTCGACTTTTTTGAACGGTAATATCCATTTATATACTCCTCCAAATATTGGTAAAGAACGGTAAAGGCCATTCGCCGGATCCCAATAATCTTGCTGGAAAATAATTTTTTGTTGCTCATTAATCTTAATTTGACTAATTCCATAAGAAGCCATGGTTTTTGAGCGACCTAACATTTTAAAGTCATAGCTCATGTACCAATGAATGTAGGCTGTATCTTGGTGATGAGTTGCACTAATGAGTTTTACAGTGACATTACTCACTCGGGCATTCATGCCTTCAAAATGCTTAATCAGATCTTTTTTCTGAGAGAACTGCGAGAGTGTATCGTTGATATAAAGTTGATCAGCGTAAAGATGACTCGCGTTATTCACAAAAGAAGGGGTGCCAAGTGTATTAAATGCGGCAACAAAACGATTGCCAATATCTAGCGCCTGTTGGTCATCTAATTCTATACCAGTAATTTTTTGTTCAGCTTTGCCATAGTCACCTGAGTAACTAGGCACACTTTTACATGCTGTTAAACCTACCAAGGTAAATAACCCTAGGGCTGTAGTTATAATTTTCATGTCTATATCCGAACCAACTTTATAAGATTAAATTAAAGAGCTGGTCGTGAAGTTTGCGTGAATTCTTGTTTTATGATTTGGGTTTAATGGAGAGCATTTTCTGTTTTAGAATTTTCATCAATTAGGTCTATTCAACTTAGACGTTTCTTTGGACGTCACACCGTTTAAAATTAATAAATAAGATAAGCTAGAAAAAATTTAATAAAGCAATTTTATTCTAGCTGTGCTTTACCCATAAGAGATATAGATAAGTTTTGCATAAATAGAAGGATTCAATAATGAAAACAATCGGCTTATTAGGCGGAATGAGTTGGGAATCTACAGCGCTTTATTATCAACAAATCAATAAAATGGTTCATCGTAAATTAGGAAAATTGCACTCTGCTAAGGTCATTATTAATAGTGTTGATTTTGAAGAAATAGCAGCCTTGCAAGCGAAGGGTTTATGGCAAGAAGCTGGCGCATATTTAGCTGAGCAAGCACAAAATTTAGAAAAGGCAGGAGCAGATTGTATTTTGGTGTGTACTAACACCATGCATAAAGTTGCTGCACAGATTGAAGATTCAATTACGATTCCGTTCTTACACATTGCGGATGCAACGGCAAAAGAAATTTTGAGTCAAAACATTGGTAAAGTTGCACTGTTAGGGACAGCTTTTACAATGGAGCAAGATTTTTATAAAGCTCGCTTGCAGGATTATGGAATTGATGTCGTTATTCCAAATGAAGCCGATAGAAAGATGGTTCATAGCATTATTTATGAAGAACTTTGTTTAGGCGTGATCAACCCAGATTCTCAGCAACAGTACATCGCTATTGTAGAGAGACTCATAGCTGAAGGCGCCCAAGGCGTTATCTTGGGTTGTACTGAAATTTGTATGTTGATTGGTGAGCTTAAATTCTCAGTTCCTTTATTTGATACGACCACCATTCATGCAAAAGAGGCGGTCAGTTTTAGCTTAAATGAAAATAAAAACTCTAATAGCGCCAATCTACATAAGTCTGCTGCAAATGCTGGGATTATTCTTTAGCAATATTTGGAATATCCTTTGTCATTAAACGTTAAGCTTGTGTCGTGAAATGTAAAGTGGCCCATATCCTAACTGTTGTAATTTTGGTTATTGCTTTTATAGGCACTCAATAAAAAACCAAAATATGGAATAGGACATGACGTTGACGAAAGCTATACGTTTCTATGGAACAGGAACGCCAGAAGTAATGCGCTATGAGGATGTAGAAGTAGGAGATCCAAAAGCTGGAGAAGTACGCCTACGTCATGTGGCAGTCGGTTTAAATTATGCCGATACATATTTTCGTAATGGAACCTATCAAATTCCAATGCCTAATGGCATGGGCGTCGAAGCATCAGGTATCGTTGAAGCTTTAGGCGAAGGAGTCACTCAGCTTAAAGTAGGCGATCGAGTTACTTATACAGGTTTTTTAAATACGTTAGGTGCATATAGTACCCATCGTCTCATTCCAGCAAATGCTTTAATTAAATTACCCGAAGAAATTTCTTGTGAAACAGCGGCAGCCATGACCATGCGAGGGCTGACCGCTGCTTATCTGATGCGCCGCATTTATGACTTTAAAGCGGGCGATTCAATTTTATTACATGCAGCCGCAGGTGGTGTTGGGCTGATCGTTTCTCAATGGGCTAAATTACTTGGCTTGACTGTTATCGGTACCACATCTTCAGAAGAAAAAGCTGCCGTAGCGCGAGCTCATGGTTGTGATCATGTCATTAACTACAGCCATGAAAATGTTGCCGAACGCGTACGTGAGTTAACAGGCGGCGTTGGTGTAAATGTCGTTTTCGATAGTGTCGGCCAAGCGACTTTTATGAGTTCATTAGACTCTCTCAAACGCCGTGGTTTGCTGGTCTGCGTAGGAACAGCATCTGGTCCAATCCCTGCTTTTGACCCAGTATTACTTGCCGTAAAAGGATCATTGTTTGTCACACGTCCAGCTTTGGCAGATTACATTGCAGATCCTGCCGAGAAGAAAGAGCTGGCAAATGAATTATTTGATCATGTTCGACATGGGCGAATCAAAATTGAAATTAATCAGCGCTATGAGCTAAAGGATGCTGTGCAGGCTCATCGTGATTTGGAAGCACGTAAAACAATAGGTTCATCAATCTTTGTAATTTGAAGGGATTTCTTATGCAAATTGAACAGTTAACTTGCAATATTGGTGCAGAGCTCAGTGGCATCAAACTTGCTGATGCGATTTATGATGATGGATTATTTGCTGAAATTCGCACACAACTACTTAAACATCGCGTGTTGTTTTTACGAGATCAGCACTTAACCCGTCAGGATCATGTTGCATTTGCAGAAAAATTTGGACAGTTAGAAGATCATCCTGCTGTAGGCAGCCATCCTGATCATCCGGGTTTGGTGCAGATTTATAAACATCCGGAAAGTCCCGTCGATCGTTATGAAAATGCTTGGCACAGCGATGCAAGCTGGCGCAAGGTTCCACCGATGGGATGTGTGCTGCACTGTGTTGAATGCCCACCAGTGGGTGGCGATACCATGTGGACCAACATGGTGATGGCCTATGAGTCGTTACCCAACGATATTAAGGATAAGATTGCTGACTTACGCGCTTATCACAGCATAGAAGCGAGTTTTGGTGCGGCTATGCCACTTGAAAAACGCTTGGATTTAAAAGCAAAGTTTCCCGATGCAGAGCACCCAGTGGTACGTACTCATCCTGAAACGGGCGAGAAAATTTTATACGTCAACGCGTTCACAACCCACTTCAGTAATTATCACACCAAAGAGCGGGTCAGATTTGGGCAAGATGCTAATCCGGGCGCAGCCGAACTACTGCGTTACTTAATTTCTCAAGCTTATATTCCAGAGTTTCAAGTGCGTTGGCGTTGGAAGCCTAACAGCATTGCCATCTGGGATAACCGCAGTACACAACATTATGCAGTCATGGATTATCCACCTTGCCACCGAAAAATGGAACGGGCTGGCATTATTGGTGACGCAACCTATTAAATCTATAGGTTAATAATTTTATCTAATTGAAAATTCTAAAAATACATAAGGAGATGCACATGCAATTCTTTGACGACTCATTGCACCCGGAAAATATGGAAAAAGTGGTAATCACGGTTGCACCGTATGGACCCGAATGGATGCCGGAAGACTTTCCCGAAGATATTCCAGTGACCATGGATGAGCAAATACAAAAAGCGGTTGAGTGCTATGAAGCAGGCGCTACGGTGCTGCACTTACATGTCCGTGAGCTTGATGGCAAAGGATCTAAACGCTTATCAAAATTTAATGAGCTTATCGCAGGTGTTCGTGAGGCTGTACCTGACATGATTATTCAGGTAGGTGGTTCGATTTCATTTGCACCAGAAAGTGAAGGTGAAGCGGCTCTATGGTTAAGTGATGACACCCGACATATGTTGGCTGAACTCACTCCAAAGCCAGATCAGGTCACGGTGGCAATTAACACCACACAAATGAATATTATGGAATTGCTCTATCCTGAATATTTAGAAGGGACATCATTGGCACATCCAGCGACTCAAGCAGCATATGCAGAAATGACTGTACCGGCAGGACCTGCATGGGTCACTGAACACATCAAGCGCTTATGTAAAAACAATATTCAACCGCACTTTCAGTTAACTGGTATGCATGGTCTTGAGACGCTAGAACGTATGGTGCGTAAAGGATTGTATATGGGGCCGTTAAACTTAACTTGGATTGGAATTGGCGGTGGTTTCGATGGCCCAAATCCATTTAATTTCTTTAATTTTATTCATCGCGTACCCGATGGATGTACTTTGACATCTGAGTCTCTACTCAAAAATGTATTGCCTTTTAATACGATGTCGATGGCAATGGGTTTACATGCTCGAGTGGGTAATGAAGACACGATCATTGATCATCACGGACGCCGTTTTTCATCTGTAGAGCAAATTAAGCAAACTGTTCGGATTGCCCATGAACTAGGCCGTGAAATTGCCTCAGGAAAAGAAGCCCGTGAAATTTATCGTATAGGGGTGCAATACAACAGTATTGAAGAAACCCTAATCGCAAATGGTATGGCACCCAATCGGAAAGCAGGGCAAAAGGGCGTGCCGCAGCGTAATTAATGTGACAAGGTCTAACGGAATTTAGACCTCAAATGTAGTGCAGCTTATTCGCTTTGTTTTTAAAAGTGCGTTGCTGCACTAGCTAAATAGAAATTATAAAAAATACAAGGAGGTCGTATGAATGCACATCAGTATTCAGATCAGATGAGCGATGTTGATACGTCAATCAGTATACCTCGTCGTTATGCATGGCTTGTTTTTGCTTTGACATTTGGTTTGCTCATTTCAGATTACATGTCACGGCAAGTCTTAAACGCAGTTTTTCCTTTACTTAAAAATGAGTGGTTACTCAGTGACAGTCAGTTAGGTTTGCTTAGTGGCATTGTCGCGTTAATGGTGGGTTTATTGACTCTGCCGTTGTCTTTAATGGCAGACCGTTTTGGAAGAGTGAAAAGCTTGGCTATTATGGCGGCTTTATGGAGTTTGGCGACTTTAGGATGTGCACTGGCTGAAAATTATGAGCAAATGTTTATTGCTCGTTTTATGGTTGGTGTGGGTGAAGCTGCTTATGGCAGCGTTGGAATCGCGGTGGTTGTGGCTGTTTTTCCAAGGGAAATGCGTGCAACACTCGCCAGTGCTTTTATGGCGGGTGGCGTATTTGGTTCGTTTTTGGGTGTGGCTTTAGGTGGTGTACTCGCACAGCATTTCGGTTGGCGTTGGGCTTTTGGAGGCATTGCTTTATTTGGTCTCATTTTGGCCTTTCTATATCCAATTTTAGTGAAAGAAAACAGAATAAACGCAACACCTCAAAATAAAATTCGTAGTAAAACCCAGCACATAAAAAGCCCTTTAAAAACTTTATATTCAAGTCGCTCAGTCATTGCCACTTACATTGGTAGTGGTCTGCAATTATTTGTTGGTGGCACAGTGATTGTCTGGATGCCGAGTTATCTCAATCGCTATTACGGCATGAGTACCGACAAAGCAGGTGTGATGGCAGCGGTCATTTTGCTATGTAGTGCAGTAGGCACAATTCTATGCGGCATGTTGTGTGATTATTTGGGTCGTAACTGTCCAGATCGTAAGGTCAGTTTAGCGATTACATACTGCTTGCTCGGTTGTGTTCTTTTATTAATTGCTTTTGCTATGCCTGCGGGACGTAATCAGTTACTTATCATCTGCCTCGGAATGTTTATTGCCCTAGGAACCAATGGGCCATCTAGTGCCATGGTGGCCAATCTCACACATAACTCAGTTCATGGTTCTGCGTTTGCAACGCTTACTCTGGCTAATAATTTTCTTGGTTTAGCGCTTGGTCCTTTAGTGGTTGGCAAAGTGTCTGATGTGATTGGTTTACATAGCGCATTTCAACTTATGCCATTGGTCAGTATTGCAGCAGCGGCCGTATTTTTTTATGCCAAACGCCATTATCACAAAGATATCGCACGCTTTGAACAGCAAGGAATAACTGAGCTTAAAAATCATTCAGGTAACCAAATACAAAAATGCGGGATGAATAACAAATGATAATTCGGCAATTACATATTGATGTATTTTTTGACTTTATTTGTCCTTGGTGTCTGATCGGAAAACGTCAGTTACTGATCGCTATAAATAGATTTTATCAGCTTCACCCAAAAGTCAAAGTTATTGTGCATTGGCGAGGCGTTCAGCTTATACCGGACTTAGCTGTTGAAGGTGTACCGTTTCAAACCTTTTATTTGAAACGGTTAGGTAGCTTGACAGCAGTTCGTATGAGACAAGAACAGGTCAATAAAGCTGCAAATAAAGTTGGGCTCAAGATCGATTTTGAGCAAATTAAACGGATGCCAAATACGGCCAAAGCTCATCGCTTATTTGATAAAGCTTTAAAGATAGGAACTCCTGAGCAGTACAATGCGTTGTTAGAACAACTCTTTGCTGCCTATTTTTATGATGGGTTAGACATTGGAAACACCATTACTTTATCCAGAATAGCAAAACAGTGTGGTTTTTCATCTGAACTTATAAAAAGTGCGCTTATTCAAGATCATCAAGATTTTATCTCTGCAAGTACAGGAGGTAATGGCGTGCCTTACTTTATTTTTGATAGGGCTTCTGCCTTAGTGGGCGCGCAATCAGCAGATGCGCTTTATCAAGCGATGCAAGAGGCAATGCTGGCACAAGGAGAGTTGATATGACCAACCGATTTGAAGTGCCTTTTGAGAAAATTCCCAATTCAGGTGAGCGGGCTTTTTTAAAAATTGGAGATAAAAATCTCGCACTATTTAACGTTGCGGCTCAGTTTTATGCAATCGATGACAGCTGTCCTCATCAGGGGGCATCGCTATTTAGTGGACGTCTAGAAGGACGAGTGATTCAGTGTTGTGCCCATGGTCTACGTTTTGATTTAACAAATGGCTGTTTGGTTAATTCTGCTCATCTTAAAGTTGCGACTTATCCCGTGGAAGTGGCCGAGGACAAGGTATTTATTGTGATGCGTTGTGGGGAAAATCATGAGTAGTTTAGTTTTGAAAAATTTTTCCCAGCGTACAAGAGAATTAGCACCAGGCTTTGTGGTCAGTTCGGTCGTTGCTGCGGCTGCCTGTTTTTTATCAGAGCACTATGGTGCGCCAGTCATGCTATTTGCACTACTGCTCGGCATGAGCGTGAATTTTTTAGCAGCTGAAAGTAAATGCAAGGTAGGTATCGAGTTTACCGCACGTAGTGTGCTTCGGATGGGCATCGCGTTACTCGGCATGCGTATAACTTTGGGGCAAATTACTGCACTCGGTTGGCAGCCTGTTGCGTTAGTCGTTACTCTGGTTATTGTCACAATCGCCGTTTCTGTCATTGCCGCTAAAATTTTAGGTTTCCAAAAACTATTTGGCATGCTCACTGGTGGATCAACGGCAATCTGTGGTGCTTCAGCCGCACTGGCGCTATCGGCTGCTTTTCCGAATCATCCGCAAAAAGAAAAAGCGACTTTATTTACCGTGATTGGCGTATCGGCACTTTCAACATTTGCAATGATTGTCTATCCGATGATTGCGAAGTGGCTAGAGTTATCTCCACAAGCAGCTGGTGTGTTTCTAGGTGCTACGATTCACGATGTGGCGCAAGTGGTCGGCGCTGGTTATAGCATGTCTACTCAAACGGGTGATACGGCGACTGTAGTTAAACTGATGCGTGTGGCAATGCTGCTTCCAGTAATTGTTTGTGCGGCTATGATTACCCGTATGCAAGGTGCAGATTCAACGGGGGAACGACCGCCATTACTACCTTGGTTTGCCGTTGGCTTTCTACTACTCGCTTGTATTAACAGTACAGGATGGGTGCCAACAATGGTTCAAAATGGAATTAATGATTTATCACGCTGGTTTTTAGTCATTGCAATTAGTGCTTTAGGAATGAAAACTCAGTTAAAAGAATTAGCATCTGTCGGCATTAAACCGATTCTTTTAATGATCGGCGAAAGCATCTTTTTAGTGGTATTGGTTCTTGGGCTTATGCGCTTGTGGTTTTAATTTCAAAAATTAGATTTTTAAGGAAGTTCTGGAGTGGTTCTCCAGCTTCCTTACATTTTAAATGACTTCATTTAGCCTCACATAAAGAGAAATTAATTGAGCAGGGCTTTATTATGACTACGCCACGTATTCGGTGACATACCAAATTGGCTAATGAACCAACGCGTAAAAGAACTCGGCATTGAGTAACCTAAAATATCAGACACTTGAGCAAGTGAATAATTTAGATTTTTTAAATAGCGAAATACGAGGTCTTTACGTACTTCATTGATTAAATCACTAAAACTCGTCTGCGCTTCTTCTAAGCGACGCTGTAAGGTCCGGACATGAATACCATGTGTTTGAGCGACTTGATCAATCGTAGCGCGGCCCATTGGTAAAAGAAGATAAATACTTTTACGAATATCAAAAATCATGGTCGACTCATTACTATTCTGTAAAATATCTAAATAACGCTGTGCATGGTTGGCCATAGCCAGATTTGCTTGAGGATTTGTTGTATCAAGTTCGGCCGCCGTACAAACAATGCCATTAAAGTCACTGCCAAATTCTAAGGCACAGCCAAAAATCCTTCGGTGTATGCTTAGATCATTGGGTGGATTATGGGTGAAGTGAACACTTAATGGTCGCCATTTTTGCATCAGTAACGCTGCACAAAAACGATGGGTAATTCCTAAAGCAAGTTCAGTGGCTTGGCGACTATATCCGCAAGTTGTGGTCACAACTTCTTCTCGAATAACCACCGTATCATCAATTTCCTCAATATATATTTCAAGTGAGTTATTGAGTAAATTTCTATAACGAACAATCGTTTGTAAGGCATCTCGTAAAGTATGCTGATAATTTAACAAAAGGCTAATTTCACCAAAATCTGCAATTTCGCGTTGCTCTGCCATATGTAAACCGAAAACATCGCAACTACTCATTTGGGCTGAGTCTTCAAGCAAGGTAATGGCTTTATCTACAGGAATGCGTTGTTTAAGATCATTTAATTGAGCTTGGCTAAGCCCAACACGTGATAATAAATGGTAGGGGTTTAGATCTAATTGTTGAGCAACTGCCAAATAATTTTTTAAAGAGGCCGTATGCGCAAGAGGTACCATTTTATTATCTCCTTGTTCTTAATCAGCCATATTCCTTACAGCTCATATCTAGTTATAACCAAAATATACACATTACAAAAGCTTTTATTTAAGAGCTTAATTGTTAAGTACGCTTAATGTGAAACTTCTTGTTTTGACTTAGTTGTAATTACAAAAATTATTTTAATGAATTTAAGAAATTTTAAAAAGATGTGTCGTCAAATGAAAAGTCCGTGACGCCTTATGTACACCATTAACTGAAATGAGCCTTTATTGTGAATGGAGTTTTATAAAAACTCTTATGCATCCTAGATGGCAAAGTTCACAGGCGTCAAAATGGAAAAAATACAAACCAGAGCAACAATTTTAATTATTCCGGGGTTACGCGATCACGTTCCCGAGCATTGGCAAACGATTTTAGAAACAAGACTAGCGAAGGTTCGCTCTGTACCACCTGTACAAACCAATAAACTCAATTGTGAAAATAGAGTTGCTGCTATACAAAAACAACTCGAACAAATACAAGGTCCTGTCATTTTAGTTGCCCACAGTGCAGGCGTGCTGATGACAATACACTGGGCTGCAAAATATCAAAGACCAATTCAAGGAGCTCTACTTGTGGCTCCGCCTGACTTAAACGAAAGCTGGCCAGAAAATTATCCAAGCCCAACTGTACTTCATCAAGAAGGATGGAGTCCTTTACCAGATCAAGAACTACCTTTTCCCAGCATTTTGGTTGCAAGCACCAATGACCATTTAGCTCGTTATGAAGCTGTCAGTGAAATGGCAGAAAAGTGGGGTAGTCGACTCGTAAATTTAGGTGAAGTGGGACATTTAAACCCTGCATCTGGCTTTGGCTATTGGCCTTTAGCTGAACAATTCATTCAACAGTTAGATCAGGTCGAACAACCTGCCTAGTACAAAAAATACCTGCTTATGTAAACGATTTAAAAGCCAATGGATGGCTTTGATTAATAAGCAATAAATAAAAAATCATATTTATAGGGAGATAATATGATGGGTCATTACGTCTATTTAAATCAAAGAAATAATCACGTTTTATATATTCAAAAAATAGGTGTTTCATTAAGCCTAATTTTATTCATGTTTAAAGCGAACGCAGCCAGTTTTGATATTGATAAAGACTGGAAGTTCGAGACAAAAACGACATTAAGCTTAGGAGCCAGTTGGAGTACGCAAGATCCATCTGTTTCATTACTTTATCGGCCTGACGCAAACAAAATAGGCAAACAAGGCGCTAGCATTGATGTGAATGGTGATGATGGGCGTATGAATTTTAGTAAATATGATGCCATTTCACAGATTATTAGAGGCATAACTGAAGTTAAGCTAAATGGAAAACAGCAGGGTGCGGTCATTAGCACTAAATACTGGTATGACCATGCTTATGAGACAGGACAAGGAGACTTTAAACCCTTTAATGATTCAGCGTGGCCAAGGCTCGCAAAGTTCAAAGGTATCGATTTATGGAATGCCTATATATGGAAAGATTTTGAACTAGGCAGTGGGAAAAGCATCAATTTCAAATTAGGTAAACAAACATTAAATTGGGGGAAATCTCAGTTTTTTCAAAACGGTTTAAATTCGGTGAGTGCCTTTGATTTTGCTGCAATTAACCGACCGGGTGGTGATGCAAAAGAAAGAATCATTCCAACCGAAATGTTTTCGTTCGACACAAGCATTAATAAAAATTTGAAAATAGAAGGGTTCTATCAATTTAAATTTAGACCTTCAGTTGTTGATGGTAACGGAACTTTTTTTGAGATTTCAGATTTTGTGCCCGAAAATGCAGGTCCAGTTCTGATTGCTGGAGGTGGAGATAAATTATCAGATACAGCAATTCGTTTACGTACCTATATTCCACGTGCAGAAAGTAGAAAAGCAAAGGATAACGGCCAATATGGTATTGCTTTAAAACAGACATTACCCAGTTTAAATAATGCTGAGTTAGGTATTTACTATGCGAACTACCATAGCCGTAATGCAAACTTTGATGGAACAGCTGTAACAGCAGCAGGACCTGAACATTTTAATACTGCGAGTTATTTTTCTATCTATCCTGAAAATATCAAAATGTTTGGATTAAGTTTGACTGGGAAAGTTGGAACAACAACCGTTTTTAGTGAATTAACCCACAAACCTAATCAACCTTTACAACTAAACGGCACAGACATTGTCTATGCTCAAGTGCTATCGGAAGGAACACCATTTGCGCCGCCGGGAAAAACTGTTGAATTAGGTCAATATATCCAAGGATATGTACGCTTACCCGTAACACAATTTTCGGTGGGAGCAACTGATAGCTTATTCAATATTTGGGGCGCAAACTCGATGACATGGTCTACAGAGTTTGCCTTAAACCATATTGCAGATATTGGTAATCATCGGATTGGACGGACAGGCGCATTTGGCCGTAGTGAGCTGTCAACAGGGGCTTATAATCCTGAAACAGGCGAGTTTAAATGTACGCCGTATGGTACAGCTCATCTTACAAATGCAGAAATAGACAATTTAAATGAACGCTTTTGTAATAAAAACGGTTTTTTTAATGAATGGTCATTTGGCTACCGATTACGTGGCGCATTAAATTATCAAGATATTTTACCCTCTACAGTGATTACGCCAAGTCTTAGTTTTAGACATGATGTTTATGGATATAGCCAAAACTTTCAAGAAGGGCAAATGAGTATAAGTGCGGCGTTATCTATGACTTATCAGCAAAAATATACAACAGAGATTGCCTATAATAATTTTTTTGGTTCTAATGAATTTAGCACCATAGATGATAGAGATTTTGTATCATTAACATTTAAAGCTAATTTTTAGTTCAATTATTTTATTAAAAAAAATATAGAAAGACTCGTTATAAATGATATTTAGACGTGGAGGATAACTTTTGAAATTTAGATCAAAAATTGATTGGTGGCTTTTATTAATATTTGTTGTTATCACTGCCAATATCCTTATGAAAATTTATGAAGCAAATCATCATTATTCTTTAGCTTCAAATTTTCCACATCTCTTCATTTATAGTTTAATCATTTTTCTTATTTGGCTCCCCATCTTTAATACTTATTATGTGTTAGAAAACAACACTTTAATGATTAAGAGTTTGGTATTCCGATGGAAAATTAATATTAATGATATTACCCAAATAGAGCCTACTCATAATCCACTTTCATCTCCAGCGCTCTCATTAGATCGACTCAAAATTTATTATATGAAAAATGGAGAAATTACTTCAGTGATGATTTCACCAAAAGATAAAGAACGTTTTTTTCAAGCCATAAACAAAAGACTCCATTAAAGTTGCTTGTTTAATTGCAAACATAAATTACGCTATTTCCATGACGACAAAAAAAATGGAGATAACCCATGGCGACACGTTTTTTACTGCCAATTTTTGGCACTACGGTTTTAATTACATTAGCTGGATGCGCTTCATCCTCTCAATATCCAATTACCGACAGTTATGGGCCAGACCCAAAACTTCCTGAACCTAAATCGAGCTTATTACCAACTGTTAATATAGCTCCAGCAGAAGGCTGGCCGAGTGGGGTAATGCCAAAACCAGCAGAAGGTTTAAAGGTCAAAGCATTTGCCAAAGGACTTGAACACCCACGTTGGCTTTATGTATTACCAAATGGCGATGTATTGGTTGCTGAAACGGATGCCCCGCCTAAACCAGAAGACAGCAAAGGGATTAAAGGTAAAATTATGTCTTTTGTGATGAGACGTGCAGGCTCATCTCATCCAAGTGCAAACCGTATTAGCTTACTTCGTGACACCAATGGGGATGGCATCGCTGACCAGAAAACAGTATTTCTTCAAAACTTAAATTCTCCATTTGGTATGGCATTGGTCGGTAATAACTTATATATCGCTAATACAGATGCACTGGTGCGTTTTCCTTATCAGGAAGGTGAAACTCAAATTACGGCCAGTGGAACCAAAGTGTTGGACTTACCGGGTGGCCCTTTAAATCACCATTGGACCAAAAATGTGATTGCTAACCCAGCTGGTACCAAGTTGTACATTACCGTTGGTTCTAATAGTAACGTTGCTGAAAATGGTTTAGATCAAGAAAAAGGCCGAGCACAAATTACGGAGTTTGACATCGCAAGTGGTCAGTCACGCCCATTTGCAACAGGTCTGCGTAATCCAAATGGTATGGCTTGGCAACCTCAAAGTGGAAAACTCTGGACGGTGGTTAATGAGCGCGATGAAATTGGGAGTGACCTAGTACCTGACTATATGACGTCAGTTCAAGATGGAGCTTTTTATGGCTGGCCTTATAGCTACTATGGTCAACATGTTGATGTACGAGTTAAACCACAAAATCCAGCAATGGTTGCCCGTGCAATTAAACCAGACTATGCTCTAGGCAACCATACGGCTTCTTTAGGCCTCACATTTTATGCAGCAGAACTCATGCCGCAATTTAGAGGCGGTGCATTGATCGGTCAGCATGGTTCTTGGAACCGTAAGCCTCACAGTGGTTATAAAGTTATTTTTGTCCCATTTAGAAGTGGTCAACCTTCTGGTCCACCGCAAGATATCTTGACTGGATTCCTCAGTGATAAAGGCAAAGCGTATGGTCGTCCTGTGGGGGTGGCAATTGATTTCTCAGGTGCTGTATTAGTTGCAGATGATGTGGGCAATACGATTTGGCGCGTTTCGCCAGTTGCAGAGACAACTTATGAAGCTCCAATGAAATATGCTATTGGAACCCCGCCAGGCACACCATAAAGTGTTTTAACAATGATTTATTAGCATGGGCGGTCTTTAGGCTTTATAGAGGCTCGCCCAAATGGCAATTATTTAATTTTTAAATAATTGAACAAAAAAAATACTAATTGGACTTTATAAGCCAACTTCTCAAAAATGAATATGTGAAAACGATAATGATGTTTAAGGAACAAACACATGAATACACATATTCGAATTGCCGTGGTCGGTGGTGGTATTGCTGGTCTGGCTTTAGCAAGTAATTTAAGTAAACACGCTCATTTAAATGTCCAAATGTTTGAATCTGCACCTCAGTTTTCTGAAATTGGGGCAGGAATTTCTTTTGGTGCCAATGCAGTCAAAGCCATTGAACTGTTAGGTTTAGCTAACGAATATCATGCAATTGCAGATAAAGTATCGCCACCATTTCAAGATGTTTGGTTTCAATGGCGCAATGGTTATACTGATGAATATTTATCTGCATCGATCGTGACAGGTGTAGGGCAGTCATCTGTTCATCGTGCTGACTTTCTTGATGCCATTATTCCTCACATGCCTACACAAAATGTCCACTTTTCTAAACGCCTAGAGGCTATTGAAGAACAGGATGATCAGGTGATTCTGCATTTTAATGATGGTAGTCAGCATGAGTGCGATTATTTGATTGGGGCTGACGGTATCCGCTCGGTAGCTCGCCAATATGTTTTAGCTTCTCATCATTTACCACCAGTTCATCCACGTTTTTCAGGAACTTGGGCATATCGTGGCATTATTTCTCACGCTTCATTTAAAGAAGCTTTGCAACAAGTAAATGGCGATACAGATTTAGCAGATATTCCCCAAATGCTATTGGGCAAAGACAAACATATTTTAACGTTCCCAATTCGTAAGGGGGAGCAAATTAATATCGTTGCTTTCTGCTCAAATCGCGAAGATACAATACTACCAGCCAATACACCGTGGACTAAGCCTGTCGATAAAGCTCAAATGCTTTCGGATTTTTCAGACTGGAGTGAAAGCTGCCAAACATTACTCGGTTTAATTGAACAGCCTACCATTTGGGCCTTACATGAAATTGAAGAACTTTCGACTTATCAAAGTACCTCAGGTCATGTCATTGTCATGGGCGACGCTGCACATGCCATGTTACCTCACCAAGGAGCAGGAGCAGGCCAAGGTCTTGAAGATGCATTGATTCTTGCGGCCTTATTGTCGACAAAACACTTACAAGCAGATCAGTTAACCGATGTGTCTTCAATATATGAAAAGCTCCGTTTAAAACGTGCTTGTCGTGTTCAGCAAACCTCTCGTGAGTCTGGCGAAATTTATGAGTGTTATTCAACTCAGTACCCAACGTTTGCCGAAATTGGCGAACATCTTGAGCATCGCTTTGATTGGTTATGGCAACATGACCTAGAACAGGATGTTGCAGAAGCACAGCAACAATTACATCAGCTAGGAATGGCAACCATTTAAATAAATTTTTGTTTTACACACAATTTGCTAAGGAAAGCAATTATGGAAAAACTAAATGCAAATCAATTGATTGATGACGCAAGATTAACACCATTACATTGGCGGGTGATCTTGCTGAGTGCGCTCATTATTATTTTTGATGGCTATGACTTAGTCATTTATGGTGTTGCATTGCCTAAGCTCATGCAACATTGGCAGTTAGATAGTATGACTGCTGGATTGCTGGGCAGTGTTGCATTATTTGGCATGATGTTTGGTGCAATGATTTTCGGTAGTTTGGCCGACAAATTAGAGTCCTATGGCTTTAGCCGTAAGCGTTTAATTATGCTGTGTGTCTTTATTTTTAGCGGTTTTACGGTGTTATGTGGTTTTGCCAACAGTCCTAAAGAGTTTGCCATTTATCGTTTTATTGCCGGCCTCGGTTTGGGCGGCGTAATGCCAAATGTTATTGCCATAATGACCGAGTTTGCCCCAAAGAAATTACGATCAACTTTGGTATCGCTCATGTTTAGTGGCTATGCAATTGGTGGCATGAGCTCAGCACTTTTAGGCATGTGGTTGGTTCCTAAATTTGGTTGGCAAATCATGTTTATTTTGGCGGGTATTCCACTCATTTCATTACCTATTATTTGGAAATTTTTACCCGAATCAATCGATTATCTAGTTCGCCAGAAAAAATGGAATGAGGTGCATGATTTACTTCAACAGCTAGCACCAGAACAAAACATAGCTGATCATACAAGCATCGTATTACACCAAGAAAATCAACAAACCGCCGCTCGTCCTTTGGTTGCTCTATTTACCGAGAACCGTGCTTTAGTCACTGTGTTTTTCTGGATGAGTGTATTTATGGCTTTACTGATGGTCTATGCGCTCGGTAACTGGATACCAAAACTTATGGTCGAGGCCGGATATGATTTATCAACCAGTCTGGTCTTTTTATTGGCGCTAAACTTGGGTGGGATGTTGGGTGCAATCGGTGGTGGTTACTTTGCTGATCGTTTTCACCTAGGCAAAGTCATTTGTTTACTCTTCTTAGCGGGTGCAATTTCACTTTACTTGCTGAGCTATGCTTTACCCATGGTCATTTTATATCTCTGTATTGCCATTGCAGGAGCGGCTTCTATCGGCGGGCAAATTTTATTGCTCGCTTATATGGCTCAGTTTTACCCTTCACCAATTCGCAGTACTGGCATTGGTATGGCTTTGGGCGTAGGCCGTATTGGGGCGATTTTAGGTCCGATTTTATGCGGCTGGCTTTTAAGTTTGCATTTACCCATTGAATATAATTTTATCGCGCTAGCCATTCCTTGTGTGCTGGCAACCTTAAGTGTTATTGCCATAAGTATTTGTAATCGAACCAAACGTGTAATGCTAAATTCAAGTATATCTCCATAAGAATTAAGCATTTTCATTCCTGTAAAAGGAACTAAACTCTAAGCAAAGAAGTTAAAGTCTTTGTTTAGAGTATTTAAAGGATCAGAACCATGGATTTAGGTTTGATTAAAGTTTTTGTCTGTATTTATGAGTCTCGGCATATTAGTAAAGCTGCTGATAAATTGAATTTGAGTCAGCCTTCTGTGACTTATAATTTGAACCGTTTACGCCGTCAATTAAATGACGAGTTGTTTACCCGAAGCCGAGGTGGGGTCGAACCTACAAAAGTTGCACATGAGCTTTATCCAATTTTTCATCAAGCGATTTTTAATATTGAATCAGCGATTGCTCAAGCACAGGAGTTTCATCCTGAAAACTCCAATAAAACTTTCCGAATCGGACTCTCTGACGCAGGGGAGATTTGCCTATTGCCTAGTCTTATGGCCTTTTTGCAGAAAACAGCGCCCTATATTCAAATTGAGATTGAAGAGATTCAGTCGTCTAAGGTTGAACAGTGGCTTATTGATGGCTTTTTAGATCTAGCCGTATTTAATAGTACACAGACCATAATGCCTAAAATAGAAACACGTACTTTATTTGAAGAAAGATATGTATGCATTGCTAGAGCTGACCATCCAAGGCTACAGCAGCAACTGACATTAGAGCAATATTTGCAAGAAGATCATGTTGCCATCAAGTCATCGACAGGGCATATCCAAATTGAACAATATCTAAAAACAATGGATTTGAAGCGACGAATTCGTTTAGAGGTTCCACATTTTAGTGTTTTACAAGGTGTTTTGCAGAGTTCAGATATGTTGGTGACACTACCATCGCGAGCAGCTCGACATTATTTAGCACATGGTAATGTCCAAATGTTTGAATTACCTTTCGCTATGGATTCTTTTAAAGTGAGCTTGAACTGGTTTAATCGTAGTGATGATATTATTGCCAGAAAATGGCTGATTCAATCTGTCGGTCAAATATTTGAAGTTTTATAAAAACTATTTACAGCTATTTAAAATTTCATTTTCAGATTAAGCGCTTTGATCTGAGAACTTAAAGTTCTTTCCAATTTATTATTAAATTTTGATAGCATTCGCGTTATACACAATAAGAATTGTATATGAATTATGACAGATCAATTAAGAGCAAAATTTGAGAATTTAGAACTGAACGCAGGTTTAGGGAAAATCAGCGCCTTTATTTCAATGTCACTCAGCTTACTTTGTCTGTTTGGTGCATTATGCTTTTTATTTCCCAGTGTATTAACGACTCCAGAACTCCGTCCTCTTTACGCAAAACATTATCATATTTTTTATTATGGCCTGATTACGGGCATTATTATTAGCGCTGGTTTTGGTGCATTTAGTGCAATTGTCCGTCAAAACAGATATGGCTTTTACGGACTATGTTTTTCACTTGTAGCAGCAGTTTTGGGCTGTGGTGTAATTGAGGCGCCGGTTTTACCAAGTGTACCGTTTTATGCAGGTATCGATTATTTTGTACTAACCTTATTCATTTTAGCGTTCATTTTTATTCCGCTTGAAGGTTTTTTTGCTAAAAATCTTGAACAGAAAATATTAAGGGTGGGCTGGGTGACTGATATGAAATATTTCATGGTCAGCCATGTTGGCATTCAATTATTTAGCTTTTTAACCGTCATGCCGATTCAATATTGGATTACGCATCTACCTGATAATCCAATTGTGCCTTATGTACAAGCTCAGCCAATTTGGCTGCAATTTATTGAACTATTAATTGTGGTCGACTTTACGGTGTATTGGTTGCACCGCGCTATGCATGAAGTTAATTTCTTATGGCGTTTTCACGCAATTCATCATTCGACTGAATATATGGATTGGTTAGCATCTTCTCGTTTGCATATCATTGAAGTGCTAATGACTCGCTTTATTGCGACTTTACCGATTTTTCTGTTAGGTTTTCATACTTCAGCAGTTTTTGCTTATTTAGTTTTTATTTCATTTCACGCTATTTTCATTCATTCTAATGTGCGTTTTCGTTTTCCATATTTGCGCTGGATTATCGCAACGCCAGAGTTTCACCATTGGCATCATTCTTCAGAAAAACCTGCCATTGATAAAAATTACGCTGCGTTTATTCCACTCTATGATGTCATTTTTAAAAGCGTATATATGCCTAGTCATTTGGCGAGTGTATATGGAACCGTGGGCTATAAAATCCCAAATAGTTTTGTAAAACAGTTTACGTGGCCTTTTAAAAAATATGTAAAACGTTTTTTGAAGCCTTGGCGTGATCAGTAAATCTTAAGTTTTAGCTTAATAAATGTAGAATGCTTAAATGATGACATGTTTAAGCATTCCTCTTGGCATCTGCCACTGCAAAATGAGCCATTTGGTCAGCATACGCTTTTTGAAAAGAAGGGCGTATAGTTGCTCTCTGAACATATGCGAGACAATGGGGGAATTCTGTCAACCCATCAAATTTATTCACCAAACGTAATACGTCAGCCATAACAATATCGGCAATAGAAAACGACTGAGCTAACCATTCACGCTCTGCAAGAAATGACTCCATATGTTGAAGGCGAGACTGAAGAAAGGCATCAAATTGTTTGTGTGCGGGACTATCTGTCTGAGCATTAGAAAATCTTAATAAAGCCCAAGGAAGGCTCGCCATTTCTACTGAATTAAGTGCTGCAAATAACCATTCTATAGCTTCATTACGCTGTTTCGGATCTGAAGGTAAAAGTACACGACTACGTTCACCCAAATAAAATAAGATAGCGCCACTTTCAAAAATTGAAATATCACCATTTGTTAACCAAGGAACTTGCCCAAAAGGTTGGTGAGAAAAATGATCAGCTCCTCGTTTATAAAAAGATACGCTATTTATTTGATAGGGCATTTTTGCCTCTTCTAATGCCCATCTTATCCTTATATCTCTTACAAAACCTCGTGGTAATTCTGGAACCCAGTCAAAAGTTGTCAAAATAAAATTATCCATAATAAATTTCCTTATATTTTATAATGATAAATAGAAAATCCTTTTGAGCATTTTATTTATTTAGTATCGAAGTTCAGCTCACGAGTGAATTTTGATATTAAAAATAGTCTAACGAATTTCAATAGACATCAATGTAGTAATCGGAAGTTAAATTATTTATTTAAGTATCATTTGTTTTAAATTATTTAAGTCAGCTTCATTTGAGGCTGACTTTTTAACACATCCTTATTTGCTTTTAATATTTTTAAAAATCATTAGAAGAGCAATTAGTGAAAGACCAATAATTAAACTCATATAAATATTGGCACTATTCATAAGTCCGATTTTACCCACAAAGTAGCCTGCCAGAATTGCTGGAACACTAAAAGCCAAATAGCTTTCAACAAAGAATGCAGCCATTAAACCTGCGCGTTCTTCGGGTAAAGCGAGGGGCATGACAGTACGAATTGCTCCCATGAAAGCTGTACCAAAACCCACTCCAGTAATAATAGAACCAATAAGTAGAACCACAGCACTTGTAAAATTGATCGCTAAAAATAAAACGGTTGCACCAATAATGATGGATAAGGTGCCCGTGAGCAAAATACGAAAATTGGTAGATTTTCTAAGAGTCAGAATCCCTGCCGCACCTGAAAGTGCGAGCGCCATAAACATACTGCCGTTTAGCCAAGCTGAAGATGTCTGAAAAATTTTTGCCAGTAAAGAGGGCATAAGTGATAAGAAAAAACCACTCACCATCCAAAGCGCAATATTAATAGGGCTAATACTTAATAGAGCACCTCTTGCTTGATGAGGAATAGCCATGTTGGGTTTTAAAGAAGCCAAAGCTCCAGATCTTTTACGTACAGTCTCAGGATTAAAGAAACTTAGAATAAGTTCAAATGCAAAGAAAACACATAAGAGTTCAAAAACCAAATGTAAGGGTTGAGCTGAAAATTGCAGAATAAAACATGTAATAAAAACGCCTACTGCCATGCCGACCATTGGAGCAATACTATTAATTAGGGAACCATGATGCTTACTAAAATCTAAAATTGCAGCTCCAATTGCAGAAACGGCAAGACCTGTTGCGATACCCTGTAGGCCACGCGCAATAAATAACATAGAAACATCTGAGGCAAAAAGAAAAAAACTCATTGAAGCGATTTGCAAAAAAATTGCTGAAATAATGACGGGCCGACGTCCGATATAATCAGATAAAGAACCAATAATGAGTAAAGAAGCAAGTAAGGTAAACGCGTAAGTCGCAAAAATTAAAGTTAAGATAACGGGCGAAAATTGCCATATCTGCTGATACAAACGATATAAAGGCGTAGGGGCACTAGACGCCGCCATAAAGGTCATAAGAGTGATTGTGTTTAAGGTCAATGCTACTGTTGAATCTAACTGAAAAAATGATCCAGACCGTTTTGAACTTGAATTGTTCATATAAGATGAATAACATAAAAGCGAATATTTAGCTTTTATACATGATTTTTACACTAAAGCAAATCATTAGCTTTAGTGTATTTTGTATATACAAATATTATTTTAATCGTTTTTATTGAAGTAGAGCTAATTAATGGCAAAAGTTGTTACTGGGTTACGCCCGGGTGGTCGTAGTGAAAGAATTCAAACTGCGGTACATCAAGCAGTAAAAGAGCTTCAAAAAAATCTGGAGCAAAGCCAAATTACTATACCCATGATTGCTGATGAAGCAGGTGTAACACCTTCTACAATTTATCGTCGTTGGGGAGATATCAATCAGTTATTTTCAGATGTTGCTCTTAATGAGCTGAAACCCGATATGGAGCCAAAAGATTTAGGCTCATTTCAGCTTGATATCACGACATGGGTCGAACAATATTTCGAAGAGTACTCTTCTGAAGTAGGGCAAACATTGCTACGAGATTTGCTATATGCAACTGAATCTTCAAACGCTCGAAAGTGCGAAACTTTAATTGTTCAACAACTTGATATTATTCAAGCTAGAGCTAAGGCGCGTAGTGAATTAACGATGGAAAATCAAGAAATTATCGAAGCTGTGATTGCACCTATGTTATTCCGCATCTTATTCACTGATCGTACATTAAGCTTAGACTATGTCCATATTTTATTAGAGCGGTTATTTAAGGCCCACTCTAATTTTAATTAATTTATCACAGCTTATTAGTGTAATTTTTTAACAAGAAATAGACATTTTCTCTTGTTAAAAAATTATATATCAATTTTTCTTATTATTTTTAAATTAAATTTTCATAATTTATAATTTACATGTTTTTAATAAAATCATTTATTTAATAAATGGTGGTCATGAATCAGTTAAACAAGTCCTTAAAGTCGATTTTATTACCTTTAATAGAGTTAAATTTTAATATAAACAATAATTTAATATTTGTTTTAATAAATATTATAATTTTTCAAATCTTAAAATAAAAAGTATTCTATACAAATTAATGCATGATTTTTGAATTTGACATTTTTTAAATTTATAACACAGGGTGTTTTTTATTCTTTACAATGGCTTTTCCTTGTTAAAGCGGCTTGTGGTGCTAGCTTTATATTTTATTTTTTTATCCCCATCGAAAAGGTATTTAGATAATGGATTTCAATACCCTTGACCAAGAAACGGTACAGAAAAAACAGAAATTTCACCAAATTTTGTATGTACAGGTCATTTTTGCAATTATTTTGGGCATTTTAATTGGTCATTTTTACCCAGAACTTGGCGAAAGTTTAAAACCGCTTGGTGATGCATTCATCAAGATCGTTAAAATGATTATTGCTCCCGTCATCTTTTTAACAGTTGTTACAGGCATTGCCAGTATGACAAACATGAGCCGTGTGGGCCGTGTAACTGGTAAAGCGATGCTTTATTTTCTGACCTTCTCAAGCTTGGCTCTTGTGGTTGGTATGATTGTGGCAAATATTATCCAACCGGGTAAAGGCCTTAACATCGATCCTGCTACCTTAGTCAACGACAAAGTAAATACTTATGTTGAGAAGGCACATGCAACAAATATTACCGATTTCTTCATGAATATTATCCCGCAAACCTTAGTCAGTCCTCTGGCTGGTGGCGAGATTTTGCAGGTTCTATTTGTAGCGGTGTTATTTGGTATTTCTTTAGCTGCTTTGGGTGACCGCGCACGCCCAATTACCGATTTTTTAAATAACTTAACAGCTCCAGTTTTCTACTTGGTTGGTATGTTAATGAAGCTTGCTCCAATTGGTGCTTTTGGTGCAATGGCTTTCACGATTGGTGCTTATGGAATCGAATCAATTGGTAATTTATTACTATTAATTATGACATTCTATATTACTGCGGTGTTATTTGTCGTAGTGATCTTAGGTGCAGTAGCTCGTTACAACGGTTTTTCAATTATTCATTTAATTCGTTATATCAAAGATGAACTTTGGTTGGTTTTAGGAACAAGTTCTTCAGAAGCAGCTTTGCCATCTTTAATGGACAAAATGCAAAAAGCAGGTTGTGAAAAATCGGTGGTAGGTTTGGTCATTCCAACAGGTTATTCATTTAACCTTGATGGTACAAATATCTACATGACTATGGCAGCTCTGTTTATTGCACAAGCGTGTAATGTAGATTTATCAATTAGTGAACAAATTGCATTGCTTCTTGTTGCAATGGTAAGTTCTAAAGGTGCGGCAGGGGTGACTGGTGCAGGCTTTATTACTCTGGCTGCAACTCTATCCGTTGTGCCGGCTGTTCCTGTCGCAGGTATGGCTTTAATTCTTGGTATCGACCGTTTTATGTCTGAATGCCGTGCATTAACAAACTTAGTTGGTAATGCTTGTGCAACAATTGTGGTGGCACGTTGGGATAAGGCTTTAGATAAAGATCTTCTTGATAAAGCATTAAAGAACCATAAAGCAGATTAACCTTACAAAATAAAAAATCTGTAGCTAAGGGCAATTTGGGAGAGTAGCCCTGCTACAGATTTTTTATTTAATAACTAAAAAATATATTTTAATTAAGCCATTCTAAAGTTCTGCAACATTACTTGTCTTTCAAGAAAGACCGTACTGTAATTAAAATCAAGTCGTAAAAAATTATGCTTTTAAGTGATCCTCAAACTCTTCACCTAATTGCATAGCTAATGAATTACCTGCTAACTCACAAGTGACCAAACCATATTCTTTTTTAAAACTAAAAGTAAAACCTTTCCCGTCAGCGAGATTTTTAACTGAATACCCTAACTTTTCTAACCAAATACGAAACGCAATCAAATTTTTAGCTTTAACAACCTTTTTCACGTGAGAACTCCTTCTATCCGTGGCATTACATCTTATTTATTAATAGGGTTTTAATTGGATTTTTTAAAGGGGTAAAACTTTTTTTTATTTTTCAACTTGTAAAAAAGTAAGAAAAGATTTCATTTTCATAAAATAATAAATTAATTATATATATGAAAAATAATAACTTTTTATTTAAAGAGCTGTCTTCTTGAGTGTTTTTGAAAATATAAATTCAACGTTATTTTTAGAATAGTGAGCAAATAAAAAACAGAGTAAATGTAAAAAATAATTACAGGCAACAGCTAATAGGCAAAAAGATACAGTTCTTAAAATGAAACCGTATCTTTTTTTTAAAGCTCAATTTTAGAAATTATCTTTAAGAGTACGTATATGTGCAAAGTCTTCAACACTTTCTGCGCGAAGAAAGGGATTGGTTGCCAATTCAAGTTCAATCGTACTTGGTAGCGTGATTAAACCTTGTTTACGTAGTTCTCGGACTTCTTGAGCTCGTTCTGCTAAGGCAAGATTATGCGGTTCTACCGTTAAAGCAAATTCGGCATTTGAAAGCGTGTATTCATGTGTGCAATAAACTTTTGTGTTGGTTGGTAATGCTGCTAGACGACTCAGTGAGTGATACATTTGTTCAGCCGTACCTTCAAATAAGCGACCACATCCCATTGCAAATAAAGTATCACCACAAAATACAGCTTCTAATTCTTCAATAAAATATACAATGTGCCCTAAGGTATGACCTGGAGTTGCAATAATCTCTACTTTTAAATCATTAAATTTTAGATGATCATCATGTTGTAAGGGGTGGGTAATTCCCGGAATCTTTGTGAGCTCATCACGGGGACCATAGACAGTAATATTTTGAGCAGCCGTTAAATCAGCAACACCACCTATATGGTCTTTATGCCAATGAGTAAGCCAAATTTGTTTTAAATTTAACTGATGCTTCTGACAAAATTGGGTGACTAGTTCTGCTTCTGTTGGGTCAACTGCTACAGCTTCTTGGGTTTCAGTATCTTCTAAAATCCAGATATAGTTTTGGAGGGCATTCTGCACATCAATAAAATGAATTCTATAACGCATTGTTTTATCCTGAAACTAAATCCAAAGAGTAAATGAATAATAATGACTAAGTCTGATCATACCAGAAAATGGTATTGAGCCATGTACTCAACTATCTTTAAGAAAAGAGTTGTATAAAACAAAAAAAGCCCTCTAGAAGAGAGCTTTTTTGTATGGATGACTTAACGGAGTTTAGCGAGCCAGTTTCCTAGCGTTTGTACAATCTGTACTAATAGTAATAGGATAATGACTGTTAAAATAACAACGCTGGTATCAAAACGTTGATAACCATAAGAAATCGCTAAATCACCAATACCACCTGCACCAACTGCGCCAGCCATAGCGGTTGCACCGATAAGACTGATTGTCGCTGTTGTAAGGTTTAAAATGAGCGAACTGCGTGCTTCAGGCAAAATAAAGCGATAGATAATTTGCCAAGGTGTAGCACCCATTGCTTGAGCAGATTCAATAATTCCTTCATTGACTTCAAGCAATGAAGTTTCAATCAGACGTCCCATATAAGGACCAACATAAATAGTCAATGGAACAATAGCTGCCCATGTACCAATTGAAGTACCTACTAACAGCTTAGTAAGAGGAATCACTGCAATAAGTAAAATAATAAAAGGGAGGGAGCGTAAAGCATTTACAATTGGATTAAGTAAATGATAAATCACTTTATTCGGTAAAATGCCCTCTGGACGGGTAACTAATAAAATAATTCCCTGAATAAATCCCCAAATACCACCAAACAAAAGTGCGAAGAAAACCATATTAAAGGTTTCTTGCAAAGCTGTAACGAATTGATCAATAGAAAGGGAGCTGTGCCAGAAAGGTTGAGTAAGTTCAGTTAACCATTGTACGATTAAATCTCTCATACTTGATCTCCTGATTGAACTACACCTACTTCATTTTGTTCCAAAAACTCAATAGCTTGTTTGATGAGCTGAGGATCACCTAAAAGCTGCACAAACATTTGACCAATGACTGTGCCATTAATTTCAGTCATATTAGCAAATAAAATATTTAAGCTAATATCGAATTGTTTAATTAGTGACTGAATTACAGGTTCTTGAGCAGAACGTCCTAAAAATTGTAAGCAGTAAATACTATGATGATGCTGGTTTTCGAGCTGATTTAAAATATTTACAGGCAACTGTTGATGTAAAACAGTTTGAATGAAGTTTTTAGTCGTTGGATGTTGAGGTTTACTAAAGATATCAATCGTTGAACCTTGTTCAATGACTTTACCTGCTTCCATCACAGCCACATGATCACAAATAGTTTCAATGACATCCATTTCATGGGTCACCATAACAATCGTGATTTTTTGCTCTTGATTAATTTTCTTCAGCAGTTCTAAAACTGATTTGGTAGTTTGCGGGTCTAGAGCAGAAGTTGCTTCATCACACAAAAGAATTTTTGGATGATTTGCCAAAGCACGGGCAATACCGACACGTTGCTTTTGTCCGCCAGAAAGTTCATCTGGATAAGCATCTTTTTTATGCTTAAGATCAATGAATTCCAATAACTCATTCAGGCGTTTTTCACGTTCTACCTTATTGTAATTCAGTAGGCGCATTGGCATTTCAATATTTTCAGCAACTGTCTTGGTTTGTAGCAGATTGAAGTGCTGGAAAATCATTCCAATACTTGCACGTTCCTGACGTAATGAGCGCGCATCCAAAGCGGTGAAATCTTTCTGATTAATAATGATTTGACCTTCTGTTGGTCGCTCAAGTAGGTTGATCAGGCGGATTAAGGTACTTTTACCTGCACCACTATAGCCAATGATGCCAAAAATACTGCCCTCTGGAATCTCTAAATTGATTTCGTCGAGTGCGCGTATGGTTTGACTTTTGAGCTGATAGTGCTTTGAAATGTTTTTAAATTGAATCATATCTTCAGAAACTATGCTGGAAAGAAAAAACAGGCAAAGAGAATTTGCCTGTTTCACGTTTGGGCTATTATATTACTATTTAGCTTCTGAGAGATAGCTGATTGGTTTGTCTACGTCAACTTTTGTTCCACCAAAGTGTTCTTCAATGTATTTTTTAACAGCTGCATTGTGGTAAAGCTTACCAACTTTTTGCAAGACAGGATCATTTTTACGTGATTCAGCAGTTGCTAGAACGTTGACACTAATTTTTGAGATTTGATCAATAGGTTCATAGAACATAGAATCTTTGAGTACGTTTAAACCTCCCTCGAGTGCTATGGTATTATTTAATACAACTGCATCAAATTCATTTTTAAGACGTAATGCAGTTTCCATTTTGATTGGTTTGATGTTGATCTTTTTGGGATTTTCGATAACATCAATTGGACTGCCCTGAATAGGATTAAAGTCAGCTTTAAGCTTGATTAAGCCAGCAGTTTGTAACAAGAGTAGCGCACGAGATTCGCTGGCAGCATCATCCGGGATTGAAATAATTGCACCTTCAGGAAGTTCTTCAATTTTTTTGTATTTACTTGAATAAATCCCCATTGGCTCAATATAAGTGGTAGAAACCGCTGCAATCTTATCCGGGTTTGAATTATTAAATGCAGTAAGATAAGAATAAGCTTGGAATGCGTTCAAATCTACTTCTTTATTTGCAATTGCTGTATTCATTGAAACGGAGTCTGTGAAGTTTTTCACTTCTAACTTTAAGCCAGCAGCTTGGGTTTCAGGTAAAGATGCGATATAACGCCAAATTTCAGCATCCGAACCTGTAGAGGCAATCACTACCGTTTGTACTTTGGTACTATCATTGTTTTGTTCGGCTTGTTGAGCATTTTCTTGTTTGCTACATGCTGTCAATAATACTACTGACATGCTTAAAAAAAGGCTGATCAGCTTTTTCATTTAAAAAAGTCCTGATTAAGATATAGAACAATAACGATTGATCTATATCAATATGAAAAGAGAGGAGTTGAAATTACAACTAGTCTAAACTCTGTGATCTTTTTCTGGGGTTCCATAATTTGCTTGCATATTTTGGCTATAACAGAGGGTAATTGTTTAATAAACAAAAACTGTTTCCCCAAACAGTTCATCCCCAACAGTAGCCAAACGAGCATTCATAAATTTAGAATATTAAAAAACTCTCTACAGTCATAATGTGTAGAGCAAGTCTTTATGGAAATTATTAAAACAGCAGTGTCTGATGACAGTTACAACGTTATGCTAATGATATCAATAAAAGTATGCTTGATATAGGGGGCTTCTTTTTATTTGTTGATATCTTTAGCAAAATTTTAAAGATTTATACGATTTTCTTATATCGTGATACGTAATAAAAAAGCCTCTATATAGAGGCTTTTTTATTAGCATTTAAACTTGTAGGTTTTTTAAGCTTTTTCACGTGCAATTGCGCGGTAGCCAATGTCATTACGATATTGCATACCAGTAAAGGTAACTTGACCACATACTTCTAGCGCATTAATTTGTGCTTCAAGAACGCTGTCGCCCAATGCTGTTACGCAAAGAACTCGACCACCAGAAGTCACGATATGACCATCTTCACGAGTTGCAGTACCTGCATGGAAAATTTTAGTATCTTCAGGTGATTGTCCGATACCAGAAATTACATCACCTTTGCGTACACTATTAGGATAGCCTTCAGCTGCGAGTACAATACCGATTGACTTGCGTTCATCCCATTCAGCTTCTTTTGGTAAATTACCAGCAATACCAGCTTCTACCAATTCAACAAGAGATGATTTTAAACGCATCATGATCGGTTGAGTTTCAGGGTCGCCAAAACGACAGTTAAACTCAATCACACGTGGTTGGCCTTGCTCATCAATCATTAGACCAGCATATAAGAAACCAGTGTAAACATGTCCGTCAGCAGCCATGCCATCAACAGTCGGACGCATGATTTCAGTCATAACGCGTTCGAAAATGTCAGAAGTTACCACTGGAGCAGGAGAGTAAGCACCCATACCACCGGTATTAGGACCTTGATCGCCTTCAAAAATACGCTTGTGATCTTGTGAAGTTGCCATTGGTAAAATATTTTTACCATCAATCATACAAATGAAAGAAGCTTCTTCACCCGCAAGGAATTGTTCGATTACAACACGTGAACCAGCATCACCAAATTTGTTGCCAGCAAGCATGTCATCAATTGCTGCAAAAGCTTCTTCGTTGGTCATTGCAACGATTACGCCTTTACCGGCAGCAAGACCATCAGCTTTAATTACAATTGGTGCACCATTTTTTTCAACATACGCTTTAGCTGTATCTACTTCAGTGAAAACGTCATAGAAAGCAGTTGGAATGTTGTGACGCTTTAAAAAGTGCTTAGCAAATGCTTTTGAGCCTTCAAGCTGCGCTGCATATTGAGTGGGTCCCCAAATTTTTAAACCTGCTTCACGTGCAGCATCTACTACACCATTAACTAATGGTGCTTCTGGACCAACAATAATAAGATCAACATTATTTTCTTTAGCAAAAGCAATGATTGCTGAGTTGTCTAAAATATCAAGTTGAACATTAACACATTTGTCTTCTGTTGCAGTTCCAGCATTACCTGGTGCAACAAAAACTTGAGTAACATTGGTATCTTGCGCAATTTTCCATGCTAAAGCATGTTCACGACCACCACTACCTAAAACTAAAATATTCATTTTTAATTTGTTCCTTAACTTTAATCCTTTTCATCTCCCTCTATCCCTCAAGTTGGAGAGTTAGCTCCATTATTGTGGAAAACCCTCCTGAATAAAAGGAGGGTTAGGGAGGACTAAATTTAAATTAGTGGCGGAAATGGCGCATACCAGTGAAGACCATTGCAATACCAGCTTCGTCAGCTGCTGCGATTACTTCTTCATCACGCATAGAACCACCTGGTTGAATAATGCATTTAATGCCAGCTTTAGCTGCATTATCAATCCCGTCACGGAACGGGAAGAATGCATCAGATGCCATCACAGCACCTTCAACAACCAAACCAGCATGTTCAGCTTTGATGGCAGCAATACGAGCTGAGTTAACACGGCTCATTTGACCTGCACCAACACCAATAGTCTGGCGATTTTTCGCATAAACAATTGCATTTGATTTTACATATTTCGCAACTTTCCAAGCAAAGATGAGGTCATCAATTTCTTGTTCAGTTGGTGCGCATTTAGTGACTACTTTAAGATCATCTTTAGTAATCATACCTAAGTCTTGATCTTGAACTAATAAACCGCCATTAACGCGTTTGTAGTCAAGTTGTGGTGCACGTGCATCAATTGCAGGTAATTCGCCACATACTAAAACACGTACGTTTTTCTTAGCGCCAGTAACTTCAAGCACACCATCAGCAATACTTGGAGCAATAATCACTTCAACGAATTGACGGTCAACGATTGCTTGAGCAGTTGCAACATCTAACTCACGGTTAAATGCAATAATGCCACCGAAAGCAGATTCTGGATCCGTTGCATAAGCTAAATCGTAAGCAGCTTTAATGCCGTCTAAAGAAACAGCAACACCACAAGGGTTAGCATGTTTTACAATTACACAAGCAGGTTTTGCGAATGATTTAACACATTCAAGTGCAGCATCTGTGTCAGCAATGTTGTTATAAGACAATTCTTTGCCTTGTAACTGTTTTGCCGTAGAAACGGATGCTTCTTTTGCATTTGCTTCAACATAAAATGCAGCAGATTGGTGTGGGTTTTCACCGTAACGTAGATCTTGTGCTTTGTTCAATTGAGTATTGAACGTACGAGGGAATAAATCAGCTTCACCTTCGGTCTTACCAACGCGAGCGCCTAAGTAAGAAGCGATCATGCCGTCGTATTGAGCAGTATGTTCAAATGCTTTAACAGCTAAATCAAAACGTGTTTCATAAGAAAGTGAACCAGCAGTTTTTAATTCATTGATTACGGTGTCGTAATCTGAAGCATTTACTACAATACCTACAGAAGCATGGTTTTTAGCAGCTGCGCGAACCATTGTAGGACCACCGATGTCGATATTTTCGATTGCATCAGGAAGGGTACAGTCAGGTTTTGCAACTGTCGCAGCGAATGGATAAAGGTTTACAACAACTAGATCAATCGGATCAATGTTGTGTTCTTCCATTACTGCTTCGTCTAAGCCGCGACGAGCAAGAATACCGCCATGAATTTTTGGATGTAATGTCTTAACACGACCATCCATCATTTCAGGGAAGCCAGTATGTTCAGATACTTCAACAACTGCGATGTTATTATCTTTAAGCAACTTGTATGTGCCGCCTGTAGATAATAATTCTACCCCTAAAGCTGCAAGGTTTTGAGCAAATTCGACAATTCCTGTCTTATCAGATACAGAAATCAAAGCACGTTTAATAGTCATGATGTTTAATTCAACAATTTCAAGTCTACGGATTAAAACCAATAAGCATAAAAAAATGCCCACGAAGTCGTGAGCATTTTATCATTTATTCACTCATTAAACCGTGAGCTTTTAACTTTTTACGTAAAGTGCCACGGTTGAGTCCAAGAATCTCTGCAGCACGGGTTTGATTACCACGTGTATATTCAAGAACTACAGATAAAAGAGGTTTCTCCATTTCTGCTAGCACCATGTCATATACCTGAGATGGTTGCTCACCTTGCAATTGTGCAAAATAATGACGAACTGCGCGATCCACGTGGATGCGAAGAGCAACATCAGATTGTGCAGTAAAAATAGGAGATTTGCTATTCATGCGAGTTAATCCGAAAATCAAATACTAACTTGGATAAAGTAGTATATAAATGTGGTCTAAAAATACGGAGTCCTGTTTTAGATCCTAAAACAGTGACTCTAAAACATAAGAACAATTAGCTTGCCATATTTCTTCGTATTGAATAAAAAATAAGCGTAACAATAGTTAAATATTTGTTACAGCTCCCTCAAAAACAAAAAAAGTTAGGCTATGTGCTTAAAGTAGAAAAGCACACATGCTTAACAGTATTTTTTTTGGATTGAGAGCGAGGAGTATATGAGTCAAAGCTTTCGTGGCGCGTATCATACCATTGTCTAGGAAAAAGTGAGCAAATTAACTGCATTTTTTTTTATTTTTTTTTCACTTTTTTTACATTTTAGGGGTGGACAATTTCTAATCGATAATTTAATAGGCTTTTTTTGCTTTTGTTTAGCTCAAATTGGAATCGGAAAGGAGTATCAGAGGGGATGCGCTGAATACCTCTTAAGTTTTCAACAAGATATTGTTGAGGAGTCAATATAATTTCTTCTGTTTTATTTGGCTCTGTTGAAAAACTCAACTTTAGGTTGGGAAGTTCAATACTTTTATCATTCTGATTAAGTAATATGCCTGAGAATTGCGTATGACTTGTGTCAACTTTGCGAAGCTTTAACTTTTCTATGTAAATAAGTTGATATTGTTCGGCTGACTTATTGCAGTGCATTATTCCGCAAACATAATTAAACGCATGGCTAACGGTTGGGCTTGCATGCATGAGCTTAGGATTAAACCAGAGAATTTGAAAAGTAAAAACTAAAATTAAAATAAGGTTAGCAGAACTCCAGAGCGTGTAGTACAGCCAACTATGCTTTTTATTATTGTCTTGTTCTTGCGAGGAATTTTGTTCAGCTAAATTAAGATTTGGTAGGGCGTTAATAGGTTCGTTATGAAAATAATTTAAGTTGTTGAGATAGGTTAAAAGATCAATATTCGAATTTTCAACTTTTTGATCAAAGATATCTAGCACGTGTGAATGTGTCATATATCTCGTTTGCATTGAGCCGTTGGCTAATGTAGATGAGTTAACTATGACAGGATTTTCAATATTAATCAGATGGGTGAGTGCATTAAAGCTTGAATCACATTTAGGGCAACAAACCATACCCTGAGCAACAGTCAATTGAGTAAGAGATACTTTATAAACTGTTAAACACTTAGGGCAGCGGGTTTGTTTTTCATTCATGAGTTAAAAGTCTCAATTTATTGTTTTACGTTTTCCTGAAATGCGACACCAGTTCTCTTCGCGCTTTTCGACATCTAATATATCAAAAAATTCAGAATAAACACCTGAAACATCAGCAACTTGCTCTTCAATTACACCTGCGAGTGCGAACTCACCCTCAGATTTAATTAAATTTGCAAACTCTGGTGCAAGTGCCATTAATGGACCAGCCAAAATATTTGCAACTAGAACATCTGCTTGCTGAGGTTTGAACTCTTGATCGAATTCTTCAGGAAGGCCTACATATAGTCCGTCTAATACCCCATTAAGTTCAGCATTTTGTTTTGTTGCTAAAACAGCTTGAGGGTCAATATCTGTGGCATATACTTTTTTTGCGCCTAATAATAAAGCGGCTACACCTAAAATGCCTGAACCACAACCATAATCAATCACGATCTTATCTTTAACGTCAGTTTTACCTAGCCATTGTAAGCATAAGAAGGTACTTGCATGGTTACCTGTACCAAACGCAAGACCTGGATCTAACTTAATGTTAGTTGCATCAGCTTCTGGTGGCTCTATCCATTCAGGTACGATCCAGAACTTTTCCCCAATTTGGATTGGTTCGTAATAATCCATCCATGCGCGTTCCCATACTTGGTCTTCAAGTTCTTCGTGACGTATAGGAGCATCTGGAAGTTGAGCTTTTAAGAAAGCTTCTAAAGTGTCGACATCAATTGGGTCTTGTTCGTCTTGTTGATAGATGCCTGTCACGATTACTTTGTTCCATAAAGGTGTTTCACCTGGTAATGGTTCAAGTAAAGCCTGATCTTCAGCATCATCCAGAGTTACGCTTACCGCACCTAGAGACATTAAAAGTGTTTCTGTGAACTCAACTTGTTCTTGATCAACGGTAATGTGTATTTGTAACCACTTCACGAAAAGGACCTAAAAATTTTATTTAAAGGCGTATTGTAGCGGACTAGATCATTTTAAAAAAGAAAGCGGCTCATCTTTAATGAGCCGTCTTTGAAAATACTGATGAGATGTGGCGGAAAATAAATAACTTCTTCTCTACCTTATTTCAAAACTGCTTAAGGAGCAGGGGCTTTAAATTGTAGTTTACCGTTTTCGTTTGGTTCACAAGTACCATTAAAGGTTACACCATTATGGCTATAAGATACCCATTCACCTTGCTGTTTTTTTACACAAGCTCTAAGTTCTTTTTGCGCAACTGATTTGCTCGAATCTGCAGTATGACTAGCTGTTTTGCTTGATTTAGCCGTATGAGTCGATTTAGCAGTATGATTCGTCGCAGCGTGGGTAAACGTTACGCCTGAAAAACAAAGGAGAGATGCGGTTAAGATTTTTAACATAGTCGTTTTCATTTTGTGTTCCTTCTCGTTGCGTTAATTTTAAAGTCGTAGAAGTGCTGTACATTTTTTATTCTAAGATGAAAAATTCTTAAAAACATTCACTTTGTATTGAATTCATGCAACAAAATGTCAAAACATGTGGAGTACCGTAAACCATGTGAAGACAATTTTGTAATTATGTACATCAATAAGCAGATAATTTTGCTATAATGTTTCGTCTTTTTTTTCTGGTGTTTTGTACTCATGCACTACCCTAAAGTTTATGATGTTATTGTTATCGGCGGCGGTCACGCAGGTACGGAAGCAGCCCTTGCTGCTGCGCGTATGGGACGACAGACTTTGCTTTTGACCCATAACATTGAGACTTTGGGTCAAATGAGTTGTAACCCAGCAATCGGTGGTATTGGTAAGTCGCATTTAGTACGCGAAATTGATGCACTTGGTGGCGCAATGGCGTTAGCTGCCGACAAAGGTGGTATTCAGTTCCGTATTTTAAACTCGCGCAAAGGTGCAGCAGTGCGTGCAACACGTGCTCAAGCTGACCGTGTGCGCTATAAAGCTGCCATCCGCGATACTTTGGAAAATCAAGCAAATCTTGATATTTTCCAGCAAGCAGCTGATGACCTGATTGTTGAAGGTGATACAGTTAAAGGTGTAGTTACCCAAATGGGTATTCGCTTTGATGCTAAAACTGTTGTGTTGACTACAGGTACATTCTTAGGCGGTGTAATCCACGTTGGTTTAGAAAAATCAAGCGGTGGTCGTGCGGGTGATCCACCTTCTATTGCACTTGCTCAACGTTTACGTGAATTAAAACTACCTGTGGGGCGTTTAAAAACTGGAACTCCACCACGTATTGATGCGCGTTCAGTTGATTTTTCAGTCATGATTCCGCAGCCAGGTGATTTCCCGTCTCCAGTCATGTCATTCATGGGTGATGCTTCTATGCACCCAGAACAAGTAAATTGTTATATCACGCATACGAATGAAAAAACCCACGACATTATTCGTGGTGGTTTAGATCGTTCACCAATGTATACAGGTGTTATTGAAGGTGTTGGGCCACGTTACTGCCCATCAATCGAAGATAAAATTCACCGTTTCGCTGATAAAGACTCACATCAAGTATTTTTGGAACCAGAAGGTTTAGATACACACGAGCTTTATCCAAATGGTATTTCGACTTCGCTTCCATTTGATGTGCAGTTTGAGCTTGTTCGCTCTATTCGTGGTATGGAAAATGCGCATATTTTGCGTCCAGGCTATGCGATTGAATACGATTATTTCAATCCGCAAGCTTTGAAATTCACTCTCGAAACTAAAGCGATTAATGGTCTATATTTTGCTGGCCAAATTAATGGTACGACAGGTTATGAAGAAGCTGGTGCTCAAGGTTTACTTGCAGGTTTAAATGCTGCGCGCCGTGCGTGGGAACAAGAAGAGTGGACACCTAAGCGTGACCAAGCTTACATGGGGGTGTTGGTTGATGACCTCATCACTTTAGGAACCAAAGAACCGTACCGTATGTTTACTTCACGTGCGGAATACCGTTTGATGTTACGTGAAGACAATGCAGATCAGCGTTTAACGACTGTTGGCCGTGAACTTGGTCTGGTTGATGATGTTCGTTGGGCTGCTTATTGTGAAAAAATGGAAGCGGTTGAGCGTGAAACCTCTCGTTTACAACATTTGTGGGCAGCACCAAATAACCCTATGGGTAAAAAATTCGTTGAGATGACGGGTGCTGACTTAAGTAAAGAATGTAGCGCAATTGATTTGCTTAAACGCCCTAATATTAGCTTTGGTCAAATTGCAGAACTTACGGGTTCTGAAGTTTCTGAGCAGGTTGGTGAGCAAATCGAGATTGCTGTGAAATACGAAGGTTATATTAACCGTCAGCATGAAGATGTGGCACAGTTAAAGCGCCTTGAAGAAACTAAAATTCCTACCGATTTTGATTATGACGTAGTGTCTGGTTTGTCTCGTGAAATTACCCAGAAATTAAAAACAGTTCTTCCGGAAACATTAGCTCAAGCAAGCCGTATTCCTGGTGTTACACCAGCAGCTGTTCAGCTTGTAATGATCACAATTCGTAAAAACAATATGATTAAGAAAACAGCTTAATCATTTAAGCGTACAAAAAGCCCAGTTAAGACTGGGCTTTTTTATTTTCTGTTCAAAAAATATATGGAAACTTCCTAAGGAAGAAAATAGATTTCGCTTCCTTTTTTTCTTATTTCACATATTTCAGGTAGCCAGTTATATTAAATTCACGTTCAAACAAGAGGGCTTTAACCATGACAATGAAATCAATTCGCTACAATGGATATGAAATGGCATGCCAATGTTCATGTTCAAAATAGCGCAAAAGAAAGAGCAGATCAGTTTTGTAGGGGGAGAACAGGCTGATCTGAAACAACTATAAATATAAGAGCCAATATAAAATTAAGAAAATTATAATTCAAAATCTAAAGAGAACCTTATGGTTCTCTTTTTTATATCTATTTATTCTCAGATTCAATTTCTCGAACAGCGTTGTGTACTTGAATTGGTTCAATATGCAGTAATTTTTTGCCAAAACTACGTAGCCACCACACCAGTTGAGATGTAAAAGGTACTGTTGCGGTAACCTCTACAATATTTTCTTCAAGTGGAATGATAGTTTGGTCCTTACTTAACTGACTTTCATAAAAAGTTCGAGCAGTTTGCTCTGTCATAGTTAATGTGAGCTGGATTGACTCAGTTGGCTGTTTATAGTCCACTCTGAAGCCTAAAGCACCTGAATCGATATAATGATCAATATCAAAATTGACAGGATGCAGTGCTCGACTATCTAAGACTTTTGCTGATTTAAAACGGTGCAAGGCAAATGTTTGAACTTCAGTTTTGTCATGCCGTGTGCAAATCAAATAAATTACTGCACCTTTTTGTACCAAAGCCAAAGGATTTAAAACATAAGTTTTGTCTTCACCTTGATTTACTCGAGCCTGATAAACACATTCAATTTGTTTGTCTTGGAGTAGACCTTCATAAATTGCTTGTTGAGCAGCACGGTCGACTACAGGTGGAATAAGTGGTTGGCTTGCGGGGACAATACGTACTCGGTTAATCCACTGTCTCACATTATTTTGTGTAGAGAGACTGCGTTTAGCTAAATCAAACCAAGGCCCCATCTCATCAAGCAGACTAGGTGGAAGCAAGTGTTTAAGGTGCTCCTCAACCATCATAAAGGTTACTGCCTGAGAGCTCGTCATGTGAGGTAAGCTCTGAATAGGCGCATCAGATTGCCACCGCCAGCCCTGAGGTACGGCCTTATTGCTTTCAATCGGAAAGCGCTGAGCAATTTGATTTAAATCACGCTGAATAGTCCTTAAACTGATATCAATACCTTCACGTTCAAGCATTTCTTGTAATTCTCGTGTTCCGATCCATTTACCGGTTGGAAGGCGCGACAAGATCTGCCATTGGCGATATAAACTATTCGAAGTTTCTTTTTCTATTACAGACATAAGCGTAATACATCTATATCCAATTGCTTTGGTGTCAACACAATAAAAAATCTTTACACATTTAGCAAGTTTGTCAGATTCGGTTTACTTAACCTTTTGGAATCGATGTTAAGATTTAGAAGAAGAAAGCTATAACAAAACACCGTAAAAAAATATTAAACATATATAAATGGCACTGAAATTGCTTATTTAAAAATGAAATATAGATAAATGATAAGACGAGGTGGTTATGTCAGAACAAGAGCATGAATTACATATAGATAATGATTTTTTTATACAAGAGCAGACAACTACGGCACTCATTGACCCAACCTCTTTTTTAGAACATATTTCCGTACAAACCAATTTATTTGAACAGCTAAAATCAGAGTTTTTTAATGAGATGCTGGATGATGTGACATCAAATGGAGCGGCTTCTAAAAAAATTGAACAATGGTTGAGTATTCGTACTTTAGATGAGTTAAAAGAATTAAATGCTCAAGCGAAGCAGCATTTTCTTTATCATGGAATTACTTTTAACGTATACGGTGATAAAGAAGGTACAGAGCGAACGATTCCTTTTGATTTAATTCCCCGGGTAATTGAAAAAAAACAGTGGGAGAAAATAGCTTCGGGCTGTGCGCAGCGCGTTAAAGCATTAAATTATTTTCTAGATGATATTTATCATGGACAACATATTTTAAAAGAACAACTGATTCCCGAAGATCAAATCATGGGGAATGAGGCTTTCCAACCCCATATGCTCAAACATGCTTTGAAAGGTAAAATTTATTCACAAATTAGCGGAATTGATATTATTCGTGATGGTGAAGGAGAGTTTTTTGTATTGGAGGATAATTTAAGAACACCTTCAGGTGTCTCTTACATGATCGAAAGCCGAAACATTAGCCAACAATTGATGCCGGAGCTATGTGCAGCTAATAATTTACAGGGAATTGAGCATTATCCAAAACTTTTAAAAGAAATCTTGCAGGAGAACTCACTTGCGGACCAGCCTTTTGTGGTGGTACTAACACCGGGACGTTTTAACAGTGCTTTTTATGAGCATGCTTTTCTAGCACGTGAAATGGATGTACCGCTGGTTACAAATCGGGATTTATTTGTAGAAAATGATCAAGTTTTTGTCAAAACTATTCGTGGGCGTCAAAAAGTAGATGTAATTTACCGCCGTTTAGATGACGATTTTCTAGATCCTTTAGCATTCCGACCAGACAGTGCATTAGGCGTGGCAGGTCTTATGTCTGCTTATTTGCAAAAAAATGTGGTGATTGCAAATGCGCCTGGAACAGGGGTGGCTGATGATAAATCTATTTATCCTTACGTAGACCAAATGATCCAATATTATTTGGGTGAAACCCCAATTCTAAAAAATGTACCTACTTATCAGTGCCGTAAAGATGAACATTTAGATTATGTGCTGTCTAATTTAGATCAATTGGTTATTAAAGAAGCACAGGGTTCAGGTGGTTATGGCATGTTAATTGGGCCTAAAGCCAGCTCGTGTGAAATTGATGACTTTAGAAAAAAATTGATCGCTACGCCTCATATGTACATTGCACAACCTACCTTAGCTTTATCTGTTGCTCCCACTTTAACGACAGGAGGGGTAGCTGAACGTCACATCGATTTGCGTCCATTTGTATTGAGCTCACCTTATCGTACAGAAATAGTACCGGGTGGCTTAACACGTGTGGCGATGCAGGCTGGCTCTCTAGTTGTAAATTCGTCCCAAGGTGGCGGTATAAAAGATACATGGGTTGTCGAAACATTACATTCCTGATTGTGGGTTAAAGAGGAACTTTATGGTTTTACTCAATTCGAGTGCGCATCAAATATATTGGTTGGGTCGATATTTAATGCGAGTTAAATTCGCAGCCTCTCATTTACCCTTTACACAAGATGAGAAAGCAACAAAATTTGCAGCAGCATTTGGTTTGGTCATAGAAAATGCTGAATTACTAAATCACTATATGTTAGACAAGAAGCAAACATTTTCATTACTGAACCAGTTCATTATTGCTAAAGATAATATTCAGGGACTAAGAGGTATATTGTCATCAAAGGCTTATGCAGAATTAAATCATGTTATTAACACACTTCAAGCTCAACCTGAAATCTTGAGAAATGCGGTTGGACAATGTACCCAAATACTAGAAGCGGAAAATGAAGATGTTTGTTTATTTCTGCATTTAGGTCAAAAAATAGAGCAATTTGATATTGAGTTACGTTTTGGGCAAGATTTATCAGCTCTGGTGTTGGAGCTAGATATTTTGGTGAAACGGCTTGCTGACTTAGGTTGGGAGACTATAGATCAAAATTGGCAAGTGCTGAAACAGCAACTTACGTGGGACGCTTATTATACTTTTACGCAGCAGTTGGAAAATATGTTTGAGGTCTAATTATGAAATTGATGGTTAATCATCAAACGCATTATAGCTATACGGAAACTGCTCAAAACAGTATTCAGTATATTAAAATGATGCCTCAAACATCGCCACATCAACATGTTATGAATTGGGCAATTAGCGTGCCGGGTGACAAAACGATCAAAAGGGACATATTTAACAATGTCTGGATGACGGCTAGTCAGCGCTATCAATACCAACATCTTACATTTATGGCTCAAGGAATTGTTGAGCTTCAAGATGTAGAGCTGGGTTGTGTAAATCTATCTACACCTACAAATTTGTTTTTGCAGATGACAGGTGCAACACGATGTGATCCAGAAATGTTGGATTTTGCTAGAAATATTGTAGTAGTCAAAGATCGAGAGCATATTGCATTGTTAAGTGAATATATTTTGCAGAAAATACTTTATCAGCCTGAAAGTACTTCAGTTCAGACAACTGCAACTGAAGCCTTTCATGCTGGAGAAGGTGTATGCCAAGATCATGCTCATGTTTTAATTGCAATGTGTCGTGCGCTACAATTACCAGCACGTTATGTCTCTGGTTATCTATTTGATCAAAACTATCCGCACCTTGCCAGTCACGCTTGGGCGGAAGTATTTGTAGAAAATCAGTGGTATTGTTTTGATGTAAGCAATCAGTTGTTTACACCCAAACATCATATCTACCTTGCAGTTGGCCGTGACTATCTCGATGTGGCACCTATTCGTGGTGTAAGAGAGCAAGGTGGAGTTGAGAACATGATGTCTGTGGTTCAAGTGTTGGCATGTTGAATGTAAAGAGAATGAAATGACTTATTGTTGTGCGCTAAGATTGGAACAAGGTTTAGTGTTTATTAGTGACACGAGGACTAATGCAGGAGTTGACCATATTTCTGTGTTCCGAAAATTGCATACTTTTGGCGTTACCGGAGAACGTTTTATTGCCTTGCAAACAGCCGGTAATTTAGCCACAACGCAAGCTGTTATAGGTCATTTGCAAAATGCGCTTACTTTACAGCAAGAGCCTAATTTATATAGTGTTAATACGATGTTCGAGGCAGCAGAACTCATTGGTAAAACTTTAAAAGCTGTTTTAGAGGATATTAGTTCGGACACTCAAGAACAAATGAATTATGCCTGTAGTATTTTGGTGGGTGGACAGATTAAAGGTGGTGATATGCAACTTTATAATGTCTATCCGCAAGGCAATTTTATTTGTGCAACGACGGATACACCTTATTTTCAAATTGGTGAAAGTAAATATGGCAAACCGATTCTGGACCGAGCTTTATATTATGCAATGCCATTAGATGATGCATTACGTTGTAGTCTAATTTCTTTTGATTCGACTTTACGTTCAAATGTTTCTGTCGGTTTACCTCTGGATGCGTTGATTTATATGAAAGATAGCTTTGTTATTCCGATGGGAAAACGAATTACAGAAGATGATCCTTATTTTTCACAAATCAGTAGGCAATGGTCGGATACTCTACGCCGCGGCTTACAAGAAATGCCAAAACCAACGGATGATTACTGGCGATAAAATTTTGAGTACATAAATAAAAAATCCAAGCATGCTTGGATTTTTTATATTTTATTATTTAACTGCTTTTACGACTAGGGCGATTACTTAGGCGACAGAGTAATTCATATCCTATTGTTCCGTTTGCATCTGCAACATCATCTACTAAACGGTGTGTACCCCAAAGTTCGACTGGCGTACCTAATTTTACTTGCATACCTGTCACATCGATTGCAAGCATATCCATGCTCACCCGGCCTACAACTGCACAGAGCTGTTTATCAATAGCGACATAGTTCTGTTTAATATAAGCTCGTGGATAACCATCACCATAACCTATAGAAACAATCGCGATATCCATTGCTTGCTTTGCACAGAAAGTAGAACCATAACCGACATGCTCATCAGGTTGAATATGGTTTAGTGCAATGACTTCTGCTGAAAAAGTCATGACTGGTTTTAAGTCAAGATCATGGACTATTTTATCTGCAAAAGGTGAAGCGCCGTAAAGCATAATACCTGGACGAACATAATCAAAATGTAATTCGGGCCATTTATAAATAGCAGCAGAGTTACAGCAAGATGCTAAAACTGGATCACAAGCTTGTTTAACTTGTAAAAATTGTTGCTTTTGTTGTTCGTTAAGCGGGTGCTCTACATCTGCATTTGCGAAATGCATCGCTAGCACACAGGTAAATCCTTCGGCTTTTAAAGTTTTAATAACTTCAATAATTTCAGTAACTTTAAAACCTAAACGGTTCATGCCGCTATTAAGCTTAACCCAGACTTTTAAACCTTGAGCGATGTATTTTTGCTTATGTTTAATTAACCATTCAAATTGTTGTTGATGGTGAATCACACATTCAAATTTTTGTTCAATTGCAATTGGCATTTCATCTTCAGAAAATACCCCTTCAATTAAAGTAACAGGTTGTTGAAATCCGAGTTCACGAATTTCTAAACCTTCTTGTAGGCAGGCGACACCAAAGGCATCTGAGGCATTTAAGGCTGCTAAACAGTCTTTGATTCCATGTCCATAAGCATTAGCTTTCACCATACTTACAATTTTTGAATTTGCTGCGAGTTGTTTGACACGGTTTAAATTATATTGAAGCGCATTGCGATCAATATAAACTGTTGCTTGGCGCACCCTCATTTACTCCTTTGGGCTAGAGATAGAGTTTATTCTTCATCATCATATTGGCTGTAATACTCAGGAGAGAGATTACTAAATCGAGTATATTGACCTTCAAAGGCAAGTCGAACTGAACCAATTGGACCGTTACGCTGCTTACCAATAATAATTTCTGCAGTGCCGGCTTCTTTGGACTCTTTGTTATAAACCTCATCACGGTAAATAAACATAATTAAGTCGGCATCCTGCTCGATCGCACCAGATTCACGTAAGTCGGACATTACTGGGCGTTTATTTGGACGGTTTTCCAGACTTCGGTTGAGCTGGGAAAGTGCGATAACTGGGCATTGCATTTCTTTTGCTAATGCTTTCAAACTACGTGAAATTTCAGAAATCTCACCTACACGGTTATCACCCATGCCAGGAACTTTCATGAGCTGCAAGTAATCGACCATGATACAACCAATTTTGCCATCATGCATTTTGGCAACGCGTCGAGCACGGGCACGAAGTTCCGTTGGAGGTAGGGCAGATGAGTCATCAATATACAAATGCATTTGTTGTAGTTGCAAAATGGTACCAGTCACTTTGGTCCATTCATCTGCATCTAAGTTACCCGAACGTAAATGTCCTTGGTGAACTTTACCCATTGCAGAAATAAGACGCATCGCAATCGAGTCTGCTGGCATCTCCATTGAAAATACTAGAGCGGGTAGCTTGTTATATTGCAAAACGCTTTCAACCAAATTCATGGCAAAAGTAGTTTTACCCATCGATGGACGTGCGGCAACAATAATTAAGTCGCCAGGCTGCATACCTGATGTTTTATTATCAAGTTCTAAGAAGCCGGTGGTTAAACCTGTAATATTGCCATCGAGTTTTGAGAGTTCATCAAGTTTACTAATTACATCGGCGGTAACAGAGCTAATAGATTTAGGACCTGCATCCTTTTTATTGTTATTGTGCTGTTCTGCTAAAGAGAAAATACTTGTTTCGGCCAAGTCTAGAATTTCACTAACACCACGACCTTTTGTGTCATAAGCATTTTGTAAAATTTCAGTACTGACTTTAATCATGCTGCGAAGCGTAGAGAACTCTTTAATTTTACTGGCATACGTTTCTAAGTTATAGAAACTTGATGGTGAATCAGCCATAAGCTGCATTAAATACTCTTCGCCACCAATTGCATCGAGTAAATTTTGTTTTAAGAGCCAGTCACTTACTAATACAGCATCATAAGGAGAGTTTTCTTGTGCTAGTTTCTCAATGGCACGATAGATATATTTGTGACGTGTTGCATAAAAATCATTTTCTTTTAATAAGTCGCTGACTTGTTCAAAAGATTCGGCAACTGTCATTAAGGCCGCAAGAACAGCCTGTTCAATGGCTAAATTGTGTGGGGGAGTGCGAAACTCTTTAAGTTGGCCTGATTCACTCGTCTTATTTTCTGTTGGAGATGAAAGAGTTAAAGAAGTGGCATTCGCCTGAGACATAATTAGACCTGATGATAAAGAAAGATGTACGCAAATAGCCTGTGAGGCCGAGAACTATCTTAAAACAAAATGAAATAAACTACCTAATTAAAAAACCAATTAAACTAAAGAACTGATCAGGAATTAATATATCTTATTTTAAAAATAGGGCACATAAAAAAAGAGCATGCAGAAGCATGCTCTTTTTTTGGTGAGAAATTACTCAGATACGATAGTAACGAGAACTTCTGCAACAACATCATGGTGCAATTGGATTGCGATGTTGAATTCACCAGTGTGACGAAGCGCGCCATTCGGTAAACGAACTTCTGCACGGTCAACTGTAAGACCAGCATTCGTTAAAGCGTCAGCGATGTCACGAGTACCGATAGAACCGAAGAGTTTACCTTCGTCACCAGCTTTAGCAGTGATAACGATGTTAACTTCATTCAATTGTTCAGCACGTGCTTGAGCAGCAGCTAAAATTTCAGCTTCTTGCTTTTCAAGTTCAGCGCGACGAGCTTCGAAAGCAGCAGTGTTAGCTTCAGTAGCTGCAACTGCTTTACCTTGAGGGATAAGGAAGTTACGGCCGTAACCAGCTTTAACTGATACTTTATCGCCTAATTTACCAAGGTTCTTAATGCGTTGTAATAAGATAACGTCCACAGATCACCTCACTTATGGTTGTCAGTGTACGGAATCAAAGACAAGTAGCGAGCTTGCTTGATAGCAAGAGCTAATTGACGTTGATAACGAGCTTTAGTACCAGTGATACGGCTAGGAACAATCTTGCCGTTTTCAGTGATGTACTGTTTTAAAGTATCGATATCTTTGTAGTCGATGTACACAACATTCTCAGCTGTAAAGCGGCAGAACTTGCGACGACGGTAAAAACGTGCCATTGATGTTCTCCTTATTCAGCGTCTTGAGCAACTTGCTGTGCTTCTTCACGTTGAGCTTTACGCGCACGCTTTTCTTCAGCACTTTTAGCAAGCAATGACTCTTCAGTGATTGCGTGTTCACGACGAATGATAAGGTTACGAATGATCGCGTCATTATAACGGAACAATTCTTCTAACTCATCAAGTGTAGTTTGACCACACTCAACATTCATAAGAATGTAGTGCGCTTTGTGAATTTTGTTAATTGGGTAAGCCAATTGACGACGGCCCCAATCTTCTAAACGGTGAATTTGACCTTCAGCTTCTTTGATCTGAGAGATATAGCGTTCAACCATACCTACAACTTGATCGCTTTGATCTGGGTGTACTAAAAGTACGATTTCGTAATGACGCATTGTCAGCTCCTTACGGTTTAAACAGCCCCTAATAAATAAAAAATTAGAAGCAAGGAGTCATAACTTGAAAGTTATGTCGCAAAATTTGCGAAGGCTGAATTATAAGTAAAAGTTCGACTAAAAACAAATCTTTTGATGAGAAAAGTAAAACTTCTTTAATATCGAGGAGGAAATCCTCCCTTATTTAAAAGAGAGGAAGATTTGGAGCAGGGGATTGATAGGTAAAGCTAAAGCTCAAACTTAACAGGGTAATTAATATGACCGAGTAAAGGAAAAAACGTTTAGCCCAAAGTTGGTCATTTTCAGCTTTAAAGCCAATAATTGATAAATAGAACCAATATGCTGTTAATGCATTAAAAGTTACTAGAAAAAATATATTGGTATAGCCAAAACAATATAAACCATTCAATACGGCTGCAAACAACACAATATAAATGACACACTCTACTTTCGTACGATAAATAGAACGTGCAACAGGCAGAATGGGGATTCCCGCATTTTTGTAATCGTCAAAACGATAAATAGCAATTGCCCATGAATGTGGCATTTGCCATAGCGCGTAAGCTAAAAACAAAAGTAAAGCGGCTACATCAAAATGATGAGTTACTGCTGTATAACCAATAACAGGAGGGCTCGCTCCGGAAATACTACCAATGACGGTTTGATGGATTGAGGTGCGTTTTGTCCACAAACTATAAAAACCGACATAGACAACAAAACCAATCATTGCAAACAAGAAAGCGTAAGCATTTACACCGAACCACAAAATACTAAAACCGATAAGTCCAAGAACAAATGCATATATAAGTGCAACAGTAGGAGAGATGGTTTTTTTGACTAATGCACGGTTTTGCGTGCGCTGCATTTTTGTGTCGATGTCTTGGTCTATCACATTATTTACAACACAACCAGAAGCGACAACTAAAGTTGTTCCAAGTAAGGTGAGTAGTAATAATAAGATGTCTATAGAGCCTTGGGCGGCTAAGAAAAAGCCGCCCAAGGTGGTAATGAAATTACCGAAGAGAATTCCTGGTTTAGTCAGGAATAGATATTTTTTCAACATGACAATCAGTTTAGATCATCATATTGTAGTGAAGGTAATTCATAATCCACACAGAACCGATTAAAAGCACAGCGATACATAAGATTGTGTAGATGAATGCAATCATATTCCAGCGTTGTTCAGATGATGTATTCATGTGTAGGAAGTACACAAGTTGTACAAGAACCTGAGCAACAGCAGCGATAGCAATTACTGTAACTAAGATGCCACGACTGAAACCACCCGCCATCACCATCCCGAACGGGATGATGGTGAGGATAACAGAAAGGATAAATCCAACAGTGTATTGCTTAAAGTTACCGTGTGACGCACCTGCAGCATTATGGTCATGACTACTCATTAGAGAACTCCCAGTAAGTAAACGACGCTGAATACACAGATCCAAACGATGTCAAGGAAGTGCCAGAACAAGCTTAAGCAAGCTAGACGACGTGTATTCGGTAATGTCAAACCTTTAGTTTTGATTTGATACATCAATACCAACATCCACACTAAACCAGAAGTTACGTGGATACCGTGTGTACCAACCAAAGTAAAGAACGATGATAAGAATGCACTGTGAGTTGGACCATGACCTTCTTCTACAAGGTGATGGAACTCATAAAGCTCCATTCCAATGAACGTTGCACCAAAAAGGAATGTAATAAATAACCAAGTGATAACTTGATTCACATTCTTTTTATAAGATGCAAGTACAGCAAAACCGAAAGTTACCGATGAAATCAATAAGGCAAATGTTTCAGTTAAAACGTAACCTAATGAATCATGGAACAGGTCATATGCACTTGGAGTTCCTGGTGGAATATGACTGCTTAATACAGCGAACGCAATGAAGAGTGATCCGAAAAGAATCAAGTCACTCATCAAGTATGTCCAGAAACCAAAGACCGTTAAGTCAGTATCATCATGTTCATGATGACCATCGTGGCCGTGGTTGTCGTGATGAAGTACTTCAGCCATTTCCTTAGTCCTTCTTCAAGTGTTTTTCAAGTAAAGCATAGCGTTCGTTTTCAATACGCTCAACTTCAGCAGCAGGAACGTAGTAATCAACATTCTTAGTGAATGAGCTTACGATCAAGCTAACAACAGCTGAAACGAATGAAACAACAACGAGCCACCAAATATGCCAGATGAGTGCAAAGCCAAGAAGAGTAATGAACATTGCAATGACAAAACCAGCAGCACGATCAGTCGGCATGTGGATGTCTTCATATTTAGTATTACGTGCGTATGCTACACCATTTTCTTTGTCAGTCCAGAAACGGTCAATACCGCTTGCATCTGGTTCATGCGCAAAGTTATAGAACGGAGCAGGGGAAGAAGTCGCCCATTCAAGCGTACGTGCATCCCATGGATCGCCTGTAAGGTCCATGTTGTCTTTGCGTTGTAAGAAACCAACAATGATTTGCATTAAGAAACATGCAATACCAATCGCAACGAGAACAGCACCAAATAATGCAATTGCAAGGTAAGGGTCCCATTCTGGGTTGTCATATGTATTCAAACGACGAGTCATACCCATGAAACCAAGGATATAAAGTGGCATGAATGCAAAATAGAAACCGAAGAACCAGAACCAAAACGCAGCTTTACCCCATGCTTCATTGAGCTTCCAACCAAACATTTTTGGCCAGTAGTAAATGATGCCGGCAAACATACCAAACACCACACCACCGATAATTACGTTATGGAAGTGAGCGATCAAGAATAATGAGTTGTGTACAAGGAAGTCCGCAGGTGGAACAGCCATAAGTACACCAGTTAAACCACCGATACCAAATGTAATAAGGAAGCCAAGCGTCCATAACATTGGAGTAGTAAAGGTGATGCGACCTTTATACATGGTGAATAACCAAGAGAAGATTTTCACACCAGTAGGAATCGCAATAACCATGGTCATGATACCGAAGAACGCGTTAACGTTCGCACCAGCACCCATGGTAAAGAAGTGGTGAAGCCATACAACGAACGCAAGAACTGTAATCGCGATAGTTGCATACACCATAGACTTGTAACCGAACAACGCTTTACGAGAGAAGGTTGCAACGATTTCTGAGTATAGACCAAATGCTGGTAATACTAAGATATATACTTCAGGGTGACCCCATGTCCAGATCAAGTTCACATAAAGCATTGGGCTACCGCCAAGCTCATTTGTGAAGAAATGGAAACCGAAGTAACGGTCTAGAGTTAACATTGCAAGTGTACCTGTTAATACAGGGAACGATGCAATGATTAATACAGCCGTACAAAGTGAAGTCCACGTAAAAATAGGCATGTCCATTAATTTCATGCCAGGTGCACGCATTTTGATGATGGTAACGAAGAAGTTAACACCAGATAAAAGCGTACCTAGACCAGAAACCTGAAGTGCCCAGATATAGTAGTCAACACCTACACCAGGAGAATATTGAATGCCAGACAGAGGAGGGTAAGCCATCCAACCAGTCGCAGCAAATTCACCTAATACAAGTGAAAGCATCATCAAACCAGCAGCACCAGCGAATAACCAGAAGCTTAAAGAGTTCAATAATGGGAATGCAACGTCACGAGCACCAATCTGTAATGGTACAGAGATGTTCATCATACCAACAACCAGACCCATTGCTACGAAGAAGATCATGATTACACCGTGTGCGGTGAAGATCTGGTCGTAATGGTCTGGGTGTAGATAACCTTCGCCGCCGCCTTTAGCGAGGAAAAGTTGTAGACGCATCATAATTGCATCGGCGAAACCACGCAAAAGCATGACCACAGATACAAGAATGTACATGATACCAATTTTTTTATGGTCTACCGTAATAAACCACTCATTCCACAAGTATCCCCATTTTTTGAAATAGGTGATACCGCCAAGCACAACAATTGCACCAAGTGCCATAAGGACCATGGTGACAAGCACGATTGGCTCTGTCGGGATAGAGTCCCAACCCAGTTTACCAAAAATCATATCCATGTCTTATTCCCCTTGAGCAGCGTGTTCAGCTGTTGCATGCGCAGCAGAGTGGTCAACACCATGATAGTTACTCATATAATGGTTGATAATTGTTTCAAACAATTGTGGTTCAACTGAAGAGTAATAAGTCACAGGGTGTGGCTTAGTCGGGAACGGTTTCATAGCTTCAGCTTTAGCAAGCGCTTCTTGATCACCAGCAGCTTTAGCACGATTTACTAAATGCTCGATCTGGTGCTTAGAACGGTCACCATCACGTAAGGTTGCTAATTCAGCTTGGTCAAGCGTAGTTTTTTGAACTGCTTCTGGGTTAATAGTAGAACCATTACCCGCTTTTACAGCTGCTACCCATTCGTTGAACTGTTGCTCTGTAACACTATGCGCCTTGAAACGCATTTGAGAGAAACCGTAACCTGAGTAGTTAGAAGAGAAACCACGATATACGCCAGTTTCATTTGCTAACAAATGAAGGTGAGTTTGCATACCTGCCATTGCATAAATCTGGCCGCCTAACTGTGGAATGAAGAAAGAGTTCATTGTAAAGTTAGAGGTGATTTTAAAGCTTAACGGAGTTTTTTCAGGGAAACGTACTTCGTTAACAGTTGCAATGTTTTGTTCAGGATAAATGAAGATCCACTTAAACTGTTCTGCAACAACTTGAATAGTTAAAGGAGCTTTATCTGATTCTAAAGGACGGTATGGGTCATACTTGTGGGAACCCCACCAAGTTAACCAAGCTAAAATACCAATAATAATGACAGGGATACCCCATACTACAACTTCAATTGTAGTTGAGTGTGCCCATGTAGGTTTATAGTCTGCATCTTTATTTGACGCGCGATATTTCCAACCAAACCATAATGCCATGATGATTGAAGGAATCACCACAAGTAACATTAAATAGATCGCAGTCATCATAAGGTCACTTTGACCTTGACCAACTGGACCTTTAGAGTTTAGAAGTACCATATCACCACCACACCCAGTCAAAAGTGCGGCAAGCGTTGATAAAGACAATACAGCTAAAATCGTTTGTCTCATTTTACAACCTCGGTGAAGAGTCCCATTCCCTAATTAAATATGGGATAGCGATTAAAGTGTCGCATGATTGAGAACGCTAATCCTTAAATTTAGACTTCTCAATTATATGACACCGCTACGTTGTAGGGCATTATGCCTCATATCGACAAACTAAGCTATACATAAAGTAGTCTGAAATAATTGTTTTAAAACCCGATTTTTTTTGTAGGGTATCGAATCAATAGGTAGCTTTTATTTAAATATCAACTCTCTATAGAAAAAAGGAGGCGGGGTGCCTCCTTTTTTTTTAGACCTTAAATGAATGAGTCATTCACTATCATTTGATCACTTTTGTTCTTGCAATTTTATCATGTAGCGCCTGTCTCTTTTGCCCTAATGCAAAAGCATAGTCAATAATTGTACTAATAGGCATAAACAACAAGTTGAGTATGATGAAAACAACACTTCTTAATAAGAAGATGCGAGTTAAATTAACTTTACCATTGCTTTCGGCATCTACGATTTTAATTCCAACAATTTTCTTACCTATACTTTGCCCGTATTTTGTTAAAAGAAAGGCTTGAATTGCAAGCATGATTACGACGTAAGCAAGCATAGAATGCCAAGCTTCAATAGGAATTAAAGTAAAAAGTTGATGTTGTAGCTCTGCTGCTTTAGTTGAAGCAACTTCAGCTGATTGCATTTGTTTTTGCAATTCAAATAATTGCTTATATTGAGATTCATTAAAGAAAAAAGAAGGAATCGCAGCTATTGGTAACCAAAGCAATAAATCAATAATTTTTGCCAAAGCTCGAGATTGAATAGAGGCAAGTTCGTGAATTTTAGGTTCTACACGAATTTGACGAATAGTTTCATTAGGTGAGCTATTGGTGTTTATGACAGGTGCAGAATAACCGATAGGTTGATATACAAGTTTACCTTGGGTTAATTCTCCTAAAGCTTTCCATTCTGTCATGCCTTCATGCCAAGCTAAATCAGTTAACAAAATTTGTTGGCTAGCCAACATTTGATTTACTTGTTCTAAGGTGTAAGGCCCAGCTTGTTGATTATTACGTGCCAAGTAAATTTGCATAAATAAAAATTCTCTATTCTAAAGATGAAAAAAGACCCACGGATGGGCCTTTTTTTATAACATATTAGATTTGCTTGATTTTTTCTTCAGCAAGGAAGAACCATGTATCTAAAACTGAGTCTGGGTTAAGAGAGACAGACTCAATACCTTGTTCCATTAACCATTTTGCAAGATCTGGATGGTCTGAAGGACCTTGACCACAGATACCTACATATTTACCTGCTTTACGGCAGGCATGGATTGCCATTGAAAGAAGGGCTTTAACTGCTGCATCACGTTCATCAAATAGGTGTGAAACAATGCCAGAGTCACGGTCAAGACCGAGCGTTAACTGAGTTAAGTCATTCGAACCAATAGAGAAGCCATCAAAATGCTCTAGGAACTGTTCAGCTAACAAAGCGTTAGTTGGTAATTCACACATCATGATTACTTTTAAGCCGTTCTCACCGCGTCTCAAACCATTTTGTGCAAGTAACTCAATAACACGTTTTGCTTCAGATACAGTACGTACAAAAGGAATCATGATTTGAATATTGGTTAAACCCATTTCATCACGAGCTTTTTTAAGTGCACGGCATTCTAATTCGAAACAGTCACGGAAGTTATCAGATACATAACGGCTTGCACCACGGAAACCGAGCATCGGGTTTTCTTCTTCAGGCTCGTATAACTTACCGCCAATCAAGTTTGCATATTCATTTGATTTGAAGTCAGACATACGAACGATAACAGGCTTGTCACCGAATGCAGCAGCAAGAGTCGCAATACCTTCAACCAATTTTTCAACATAGAAATCTACTGGTGAAGCATAACCCGCAGTACGAGTTAGAACCGCCGCACGAGTTTCACGCGGTAGGCTATCGATGTTGAGTAGGGCTTTAGGATGCACGCCGATCATACGGTTAATAATGAACTCAAGGCGAGCAAGACCAATACCTTCATTTGGAATTTGAGCAAAGTCAAACGCGCGGTCAGGGTTACCTACGTTCATCATAATTTTGAACGATAGCTTAGGCATAGATTCAATTGAGTTACGTTGAACTTCGAAATCTAAAGCACCTTCATAAATGAAGCCAGTGTCACCTTCAGCACAAGAAACTGTTACTTCTTGGCCATCAGTCAATACTTCTGTTGCGTTACCACAACCGACAATAGCAGGTACACCAAGTTCACGTGCAATAATTGCCGCGTGACATGTACGACCACCGCGGTTAGTAATAATTGCCGCAGCACGTTTCATTACCGGTTCCCAATCAGGATCGGTCATATCTGATACAAGAACGTCGCCTTCTTGAACTTTGTCCATTTCTTTAATTGAATTAATGATACGGACTTTACCAGAACCAATACGTTGACCAATTGAACGGCCTTCACAAAGAACAGTACCTCTTTGTTTAAGAAGGTAGCGCTCCATTGTGCCTACATTTTGACGGCTTTTTACTGTTTCAGGGCGAGCTTGAACAATGTAAATTTGACCATCATCGCCATCTTTCGCCCATTCGATATCCATTGGCGCACCGTAGTGCTGCTCAATAATAAGCGCTTGTTTAGCTAGCTCTTGTAACTCATGATCATTTAAAGCAAATTGTTGGCGCTCTTGTTTCTCAACATCAACAACGACAACTGATTTACCAGCAGAACCTTCTTCACCATAAATCATTTTCTGGTGTTTTGAACCAAGGTTACGGCGTAAAACTGAATGTCTACCAGCATTTAATAATGGTTTAGATAAGTAAAATTCGTCTGGGTTAACGGCACCCTGTACAACCATTTCACCTAAACCATAAGATGCTGTAATAAATACGACGTCGCGGAAACCAGACTCAGTATCAAGTGTAAACATTACACCCGCAGCACCAGTTTCAGAACGAACCATACGCTGAACGCCTGCAGAAAGTGCAACGACGTCATGGTCAAAACCTTGGTGTACACGGTAAGAAATCGCACGGTCATTATATAAAGAAGCGAATACTTCTTTAATTGCAATAAGAACGTTATCAATACCGCGAATATTCAAGAAAGTTTCTTGCTGACCTGCGAATGAAGCATCTGGTAAATCTTCAGCAGTTGCAGATGAACGAACGGCAACCGCGATTTCTGGGTTGCCGTTAGAAAGTGTTGTAAAAGCGGCGCGAATTTCTTGTTCTAGGTTTGCAGTGAGTGGAGTCTCTACAATCCATTGACGAATTTTAGCACCTGTTTCTGCAAGGGCATTTACGTCATCAACATTGAGTTGAGCAAGTTCTGCTTGAATTCGAGCGTTAAGACCGCTTTGATCTAAGAACTCACGATAGGCATCAGCAGTAGTTGCAAAACCGCCAGGTACCGATACACCAGCATTTGATAAATGGCTGATCATTTCACCCAAAGATGAGTTTTTCCCACCTACGAGTTCGACATCGTGTTTCCCTAATTTTTCTAGACCGATTACGCGCGCTTCCAAAGTTTTCACTCCACTTTTGCAGTATTAATGTCTATCTTGGCATGAAATTATAAAAATAAAGTGCTTAGTTGAGAATTATACTAAGCGACAGTCATGTAAGATCAGTTTACTATAAAGATTATATAGCACTAAGACAAATGTTTAAGGAGAATTTTAATGTCAGAAAGTAAACAGTTTAGACGGAGCGTTTTTTTTATTTCTGATGGAACTGCAATTACTGCCGAGACTCTTGGACATTCGTTATTAGCACAATTTCCCAATGTTGATTTTGATATTCATATCATGCCGTATATTACAACTGAAGAGGCGGCAATGGATGTTGTGATTGAAATTAATAGATGTCAAACCAAAGATGGTTGCCTACCTTTAGTCTTTGATACTTTAGTTGATCCACACGTACGAGAAATCATTAATACTGCTAAAGCAGTTAATCTTGATGTGTTTGAAGGTTTAATCAGCAAATTGGAACAAGAGTTAGGTACGCCTCCTACGACATTAGTTGGGCAGACACATGCCGTAACCGATTCTGAATCTTATAAAGCTCGTATTGATGCTGTTCATTTTGCGCTTGATAATGATGATGGAGCGCGTACTCGTCATTATGATAAAGCGGATTTAATCTTAATTGGCGTTTCTCGTTCGGGTAAAACACCAACTTCTATTTACTTATCTCTTCAATTCGGTATCCGTGTTGCAAACTATCCTTTAACAGAAGAGGATTTAGATGATAACCGTTTGCCCGCAGTACTAAGACCGCATCGCAGTAAATTGTTTGGTTTAATGATTGATGCTGAGCGATTAGTTGCGATTCGTAGTGAGCGTAAAGCGAATAGTCGTTATGCAAGTTTTAGCCAATGCCAAATGGAACTCAGAGCAATTGAAGGAATCTATATTTCAGAAGGGATTAAATATTTAAATGTGACTGAAATGTCGATTGAAGAAATTTCAACGCGCGTTTTACAAATGACAGGATTAAAACGTCGTATTGGTTAATTTAATCAAATCTTTATTTTAACCATTCAAATTTTTTATATTAATTTATAGATAATTTGAATGGTTTTAAATATAAAACATGAGAAAAATAAAAGTTTTAAATATAAAACAAAAAGTTATTAAAACGTTTTTATTAGTTATCAGCCTGTAAGGTTTTTATAATTCAATTGTGAAATAAAATAAGAATATTGAAAAGAAATGTATATATTGGAGTAAGTTTAAAAATTCTAATTATTTAATTTTGCTAAATATTTTTAAAAATCATGTAAAAATACATTAAATATTTAAAAATGATAAATAGATCACATTATTTTTGTGTTGTGTGATTGATTTTTGATTTTAATTATACTTTCCCACCTCGATATGGGACTATCCGATTATCAAAATGCTAAAAAAATGTGTTTTTTCATTGGTATACATCTTGCCTCTCAATTTATATGCTGCTCAAGTGGATGAATTGAGAGAGCAGGCTATTCACACCTACAAAACTGGACAAACTCACCAAGCAATATTTCAACTGGATCAATTGCTAAAAACCTATCCGTATGATCAAAAATTGCTAGCTGATTATTTAGTTGTAATGTCAAATGAAAAAAAAGATCTAGTAACTTTTTCTCAGCATTTAGCGAATATTAATTTAGTTACTTTTCCAGAATATGGACAGCTACCTTTAATACGTAATTTTCGTGATTTTAAACACTTTAAAGATGCGATAGCTTGGTCAAATAAATTTAATATTCAAAAGACGCCTGATGGACAGATTCTGTTAGCAGTTTTATATGCGGAAGCTAAAGATGTTGTAAATGGCAAAGTACAACTAGCCAAGATTAATACTAAAAATCTGAAGACGGATCAACTTGTACAAATCGCCTATGCATATCGACTTATCAATTCGCCTGTAGATGCTTTATCTGTAATCGAACAAGCATATAAGCAGCAGCCGAAGTCTTTCGCAGTTTTACAAGAATACAGTTATGACTTAGCGGCTGTAGGGGGCTATAACAAGGCTCAGCAGTTATTGCTTGCTAGCGATAAAAATGCACAAACAGAATCTTTACAACACTGGCTACAAGTGAGTGAATTTTCTCAACGTGTAAATAACGCAATTACTCGTTATAAATATTTGAATCGGGAAGGCATGGCGGATAGTGAAGCTTTTGCTGAGCTTGATGCTGTGTTGAAGCAAGGCGAGCAAATGCAACCTTTGATTCAACCGTCAGATCCTAATTATTTAAGATTCCATTATGACTATATATATGCGTTAGATTTCCGCGGGCGTAGCCGTACGGTATTAGATCAATTTACTAAATTAAATGTGCCTTTAGAAAAACTACCAGCCTATATTCGTCATGCGATCGCTGATAGTTATTTGACTGAAAGACAGCCGCAACAAGCTGAGCTTGCTTTTAAAAGCTTGCTTACTGAAAAAAACTATTCAGATATGACGGTATATACTGGACTGTATTACTCATATATTGAACAAGAAAAATATAAACAAGCTGAACAACTTTTAAGTGATGTTGATCGGTTAATCCCTACGTATAAATATAGTCAAGCGAAAGGAGTAGATAAATCAAGCCATCCTGATCGTGATGATTATATTGCTTTACAAGGTATGCATTTAGCCTATGCAAATCATTTGGATCAATCAGAAAAACACTTCCAGAAACAAGTAGATCTTGCACCTGCCAACGAAGGCTTAATTAATAACCTTGCTCGTGTTGAGCGTTGGAGAGATAAACCTCTACAGTCCAGACAAACAATTGCTCGTTTAAATGGTTTAACACCAGTTGCCAAAGATACTCGAATTAACCAGATGCAAAATGCTCAGGCTTTAGGGGATATTCCTGAGTGGCGCAAAAGCACAGAAACTCTTTTGCAATATTATCCTGAAGATAGCGGCGTAGTTAAAAGTCGAAAGGAGTTGGATGATCGTGATAGAGCAACCATATCGCACTCAACGACTTGGGGCCAAAGTAAAGCAGAGAATAGCGATTCTGTGAGTGGGCAAAATGGTTTAAAAGACCGCGAAATGGAAACTCGTCTTAATAGTCCGTGGATTAAAGATAATTATCGTCTATTTGCTTGGCATCAAGATCGTTTCGGAGAATATCGTTTTGGTGATGTGCATGACCAACGTTATGGCGTCGGTGCTGAGTGGCAAGCGAACCGTAAGGCATTGTCGGCAATTTTTTCGCAAAGTACGGATGGTGGACAAGCAGGAGTTCGTCTTGATTGGTCGCAATGGTTAAACGATCACTGGCAATATCAATTGCAATATGACAGTCAAGCTAATATTCCATTACAGGCAATTGACGCTGGTGAGGATGGGCAAGCTTACCGTGCCGCTTTGACATGGCAAAAAGATGAGTCACGTCAAATTGGGGCGAGTTATGGCTTAACCGATATAAGCGACGGTAATAAACAACAAGAATTTTCTACTTTTTGGCGCGAGCGATTATTTGATGCGCCTCACCATGTTACCTACGGAACCGTTCGTGGATTTTATGGCAGCAATAGCCAAGATCAGACAGCTTACTTTAGCCCAAGCAATCACTACAGTGCTGAGTTGAATTTAAGCCATGACTGGGTCACTTGGCGAGAATACGAACGCTCATTTAAACAGCATTTTGAAGCTGGAGTCGGGCTTTATAAACAAGCAGATTACTCAGCTCGACCAACATATTCTTTGCAATATCAACATCAATGGCAGCTCTCACGGACTTGGCAACTTAATTATGGAATTGGTTGGCAATACCATCCATACGATGGTCATGATGAACAACATACCTACGGTATTTTCGGATTTGAAGGGCGTTTTTAATGAATAATATGAAGTCAAAAATGTTGAGCTGTGTACTTGCTTCAACATTATTACCCGTACAATTTTCTCATGCCCGCATTGAAACTGAACTACCAAAAAATCATACAGTTTCTTTAACTTTTCATGATGTACGAGATGACGTACTAAAGGAAGGCGACCGTGATGTTTATGCGATTCAGACCAATAATCTGGCGCAATTTCTTGATTGGCTCAGTCAGTCTGATTGGAAACCGATTCGCTTAAAAGATATTGAAGAGGCTCGTAAGCAAGGTAAAGAATTACCTCATAACTCTATTCTACTTACCTTCGATGATGGTGCGTTGAGTAGTTATAGCCGAGTATTTCCTTTACTTAAGCAATATAAAATTCCAGCAGTTTTTGCTCTTCCAACCAGTTGGTTAAATGGCAATACTCAGGCAGGTTATGAAGCGTATGGGCAGGGTAACTTGGTGAACTGGGCTCAAGTTCGTGAAATGCAAGCATCGGGCTTAGCCGAGTTTGCAAGCCATAGTGATGATTTACATCATGGTGTATTGGCAAATCCTCAAGGTAATGAGCAACCGGCTGCAACTTCTTATGCTTATTTAAAATCGCAATCACGTTATGAAACAGATGCAGAATATCAACAACGTATTTTGCAGGATTTGAAAAAATCCTATGCCGTTTTGAAAAAAGAAGTTGGTGTTAATCCGAAAGCAATTATTTGGCCTTATGGCGCTGTGAATGAGCAACTGGAAAAACTAGCACAGCAAGCAGGCTTTGAGTTTTCTTTCAGTTTGGGTCGTGATGGTATGAATCGTGTGAATGATTCAACATTTAAACGAAGCTTGGTTATAGGTAACCCTACAGCTGAACAGCTCACCGAAGGTATGTTAAATATTCTGAATTTCGAAGAGTCAGATTTATTTAAGCAACCTCGTCATTTTGTGAGTATGGATTTAAAGCAATTAGCAGCTCAACAAAATGTTCAGACCGATGAAAAACTAGGGCAGTTGTTATCAAAACTATATAGCCTAAAAAACAATGCTCTAATCTTAAAGCCTTTGGAAGATAAAGACGGAGATGGGCAATACGATGTTGCTTATTTCCCTACAGATAAAATGCCACTTCAACAAGATATTTTAAACCGTAGTTTATGGCAGGCTCAAACTCGGGCTGGTCAATCGGTAATATTAGAATTGCCAGCTTATCCTCAAAAAGATAAGCCATTTTTAACAGTAGATTTGGCTAAAGATATCGCACGCTTTAACAGTAATTTAAGCGGTGTTCAGCTCAATGCAGCAACAGCTTTAAACTGCGCAATGCAAAAAATAACAGTCCAAGAAAATAGTTGTATTGAGCAATCAAAACAGCTCGCACAACTGAGTCAAATGACTAAAAAAGCGGTCAAACCTTATTTAAATATGAGTAATCAGGCACAGTTTAGTTTATTGCTTACACCTGATTTAGATCATGTGGAAAAGCTACCTGAGCTTATCAAAACGCTTTTATTACAACATGATTTAGTCAATTTGAAGTTCGATGTGATTGGTAAGAAAAAGCAATTTAATGAGTTGTTAATGCTTTTAAATACACTTGATGAAAATGATAAGCAAAGAATAATGCTGACTTTAGAATTACCAGAAAACTCGCAAAAAACTGCTTGGGAAGAAGTACAGCAGGGACTTTTTTCGATTCAGCGAGTAGGAATCCAGAAATTCGGTATCGATGGCTATGATTTTGAAAAATCAAAAGATGTTCATCAATATTTATATAATCCGATTAGTCTGAATGCTAGTCCTGTGATGTATCAGCCTTTTGCTGAATTGGTAGAGGGGAAAAAGTAATGAGAGTATTACTTGATATTCTATTTGCTTTTGCATTTTTATATCCCTTACTGATGGCTTGGACATGGATGGTAGGAGGACTTTGGTTCTTCTTTAAAAGAGAATACCGTGAACAAGCACTTCCTGAACCGACCAGCGAAGGATGCAGTATCATTATTCCGTGTTTTAACGAAGAAGCTCAAGTACGCCAAACAATTCGTTATGCACTGCAAACCAAATATCCTAATTTTGAAGTGATCGCCGTTAATGATGGAAGTAGTGACAGGACAGCTGAAATTCTCGATGAATTGTCAGCGCAAGATTCACGACTTCGGGTTGTGCACCTAGCAGAAAATCAGGGTAAAGCCGTAGCTTTAAGATCGGGCGTATTAGTTAGTAAATACGAATATCTTGTTTGTATCGATGGCGATGCATTGTTACATCCACATGCCGTACTTTGGTTAATGCAGCCATTTATTAACTTCCCGCGAATTGGGGCTGTAACGGGTAATCCACGAATTTTAAACCGATCTAGTATTTTAGGAAAATTACAGGTTGGTGAGTTTTCTTCGATTATTGGTTTGATCAAACGTGCGCAGCGTACATATGGCCGTATTTTTACAGTGTCGGGTGTGATTGCAGCATTCCGTAAAACAGCACTCGTTCGAGTCGGTTTTTGGTCAGACGATAAAATTACCGAAGATATTGATATTTCATGGAAGCTACAGCTCGACCATTGGGATATTCAGTATATTCCACAAGCGCTTTGTTATATCTATATGCCTGAGACATTTAAAGGGTTATGGAAGCAACGCCTTCGTTGGGCACAAGGTGGGGTAGAGGTTCTTATCGAATATATTCCACAAATGTTCAAACTGCGTGTTCGCAGAATGTGGCCTGTCATGATCGAGGCGCTAGTCAGTATTATCTGGTCTTATGTCATGATTCTGATCTTTACGCTATTTTTTGTCGGATTATTTATTGAGTTGCCTCAGCAATGGCAGATCAAAACACTTATGCCGCAGTGGTACGGTGTAATACTCGGTGGCACATGTTTAATCCAGTTTTTGGTGAGTCTGTGGATTGATCAACGCTATGACCGTAGTCGCTTCTTTAGAAATTATTTTTGGGTCATTTGGTATCCGTTATTTTTCTGGCTACTGACTTTGTTTACAAGTGTTGTTGCGGTTCCAAAAACTTTATTTAACACTAAAAAACGTGCCCGCTGGGTAAGCCCAGACCGAGGCTTCCGTGGAGATAACCCATGAAACCTGAGGAAAATAAGGATATCGAAATGTTAGATATCCCTGAATATATTGACCAGCCAGAATACGTCAAAAATAAAACAGCAAACTATACATTACAAACCATCGGTTGGTTTTGTTTGATGTGGTTGCTATTTCCCTTGGTTTCACTGTTTTTATGGGTTTTTGAAGGACACTTAATTTATGATTATGTCTGGGTTGATCATATATCAGAAGTTAAGACCTTATTACATTTAGCATTACTCATCGGAATTAGCGCGCTCATTTTAATTTTATGGGCGAGTTATAACTGGATCAGGTTTAGTGGTGAGGACCGAAGAGCTAAGGCGCCTAATAGTTCTGTTGAACTGTTAGCAGCCCAATTTTCGGTTAGTTCCGAGATGTTAAGTGAATTGCAAAAGAAACAACGTGTCATTTTGCATTACGATGATCATGGCAATTTACAAAAGTATGAGTAAATAAAAAAGCATGGCTTAAAAACCATGCTTTTTTATTTTTATACGGTTGTTCTAATAATGATATCAACAGGTTGTTCTATGCCGTCCATACTATGAATTGACTTATGGTTAACTTTCACAATGGGCCAAGTTTGTAATTTACAGTTGGATTTTTGGAGTGCTGCATAATAACTATCAGATTTAAAAAATACCTTTTTAGCCGTTGCCATATTGGGGGTTAAAAGGCGCTTAAGCCATGTTTCACTCACCTGAGTATCAAGAAAACGTAAAGCCAAAAGACCTTTTACTCGATTGTTAAATAATCTCCGGTTTTTGATAATGAGAGGATGGGTAATTAACTTATTTGTGACCATTTGACTGTGGGGCAAAATAAAGTGAGGTGTGATTTGAAATACGGTCACAAATTTTGCTTGTTGACAGATTTTTTCAAGATGGGTCACGGTATCTTGATTTGTACCAATAATCGCGACAGATGAATGTGTAAAATCAAATTCTTTAATTGAGGTTGACGGAATCACTTGACCAGTAAAATCTTCAAAATCTTGAGAGGTATTTTGAAAAATTGCTGATTTTGAAGTGTTATTTTTAATATTAATACTCATTTTTCCAAAAGTCCTTTTGGTTTTTAAATCATGATGTTTTTATCGTTTTAATATAAATAACCAAGCAGGAAGTCGGGGTAAAGTCTTTTCAGATAGATGGTCATCCCATACTCGAAATCAATTCAAGTATGGGCATGCGAAGCGGAGTTTAATGTTCTGTTTTTACATTCATTAGTTGTGTAAAGCTTTCTAAACGTTTAGCTGTATCGTATACATCGCATGTGAAAATAAATTCATCAACATCGTATGTCGCTAAAAGTTTTTGTAAACCAGAGCGAACTGTATCTACAGAACCAATTTGCGCCATTGCATAGAAGTTTTCAACAGAAAGCTGTTCTGCTGTATTCCATAATCCCTGCATTGATTCAACCGGCGGCTTAAGCTTTAAACTTTCGCCACGAATTAAACCTAATACACGTTGGTACGCACTCGTTGCTAAGAACTGAGCTTCCTCATCTGTATCTGCCACAACAACAGGTACACCCATTGAAACATAAGGTTTATCTAAGTACTCAGAAGGCTCAAAGTTCTCTCGATAGAGCTGAATTGCTTGACCTAACATACGTGGGGCAAAGTGAGAGGCAAATGAGTAGGGAAGTCCAAGTTTTGCCGCCAGTTGCGCACTAAAAAGACTAGACCCAAGTAACCAAACAGGAACATGGGTATTTTGTCCTGGTGTTGCAATAATCTTTTGTCCTGCCTGAGGCGCGTCAAAATATTTTAAGATTTCGACAACATCTCTTGGAAATTGATCTTCTGTTTCTTGATGACCACGACGTAAAGCTCGCATGGTAAGTTGATCTGTACCAGGAGCACGTCCTAATCCAAGTTCAACACGGTTTGGATATAACGTAGCAAGTGTTCCAAATTGTTCTGCGACAACTAAAGGAGCATGGTTAGGAAGCATAATACCGCCGGAACCTAAACGAATATGCTGTGTATGTGCTGCAATAAAACCGAGTAAGACCGCTGTAGCAGAGCTCGCAATTCCATCCATGTTGTGGTGTTCTGCAAGCCAGAAACGTTCATAACCTAATTTCTCTGCATGTTGAGCTAACTCTAATGCATGACGTAACGAAAATTCGATGGTTTTATCATTACGAATGGGAGCAAGTTCCAAAATTGAAAACTTGGTATCTTGAAGTGATCGCATGCGATATTCTCGAATAGGGGTATATCGAAATACTACGATATATGAGGGGTAATGTATATCGTTTTTTTTCGATATTGGCTTTCATATCTCAATAAAAAAGCACCCGAAGGTGCTCTTTTTTTCATATGTGTATTAGCGATTTTTATACCAACCGCGGTGTAAACCATTGTCATGACGGCGATGGCCACCTTTACTATAGTAACGACGGTCACCATCGTCATATCTACGATCATCTCGATCATAACGGCTACCACGATCATAGCGATCATCGTAGTTACGATCTTCAGAAACTTTACGACCTAGCGCTGAACCACCCGCCGCACCTACCGCTGCACCGATGTAACCACCGTTGGTACCACCCATGTTTTTACCGACGGTATAACCAGCACCACCACCTAAAGCACCACCAATGGCAGCTTCGGTACGATTGCGACGGTCACTCGCTGCGGCTGCACCACCAGCACCGCCTAAAGCAGCACCAATTGTTGCGCCTGTTGTGCCACCCATGCTTTTACCAATTGCTGTACCAACAACACTACCTAATGCAGAGGTTGCAGCAACACGAGTACCATTATCTGCATGTGCAACTGTCACCATAGACGATGTTGCAATTAATGCACTAGCTAACCAAATATTCATTTTCATCTTGCAGCTCCATGTCCTTTTACTGAGAAGGACAGTATTTTTATCTTGAGATAAATGTAATAAAAAATTTCGTGATAATTATGGAGAACCGCAAAGGAGATACGTTAGTTTTGTGTCTGTTTGTATGGTTTCTATTAATTTATGGATAAATCCTGAGCAAGCGAGAGGTTATGAATATTTATTGATCTTAATAAAAAAGCACCCGAAGGTGCTTAGAGACGTTTCATCAAATTTGATTAGTGATGACGACGGTGTTTTTTCTTCCAGTGTTTAGAAGAGCGATCATAATCGCGGTCTTTAGAAATTTTATTACCTAAAGCAGAACCACCCGCAGCACCTAAAGCAGCACCAATGTATCCACCGTTTGTACCACCCATGCTTTTACCAACAGTATAGCCAGCACCACCACCTAAACCACCGCCAATTGCAGATTCTGTACGGTGACGACGGTCACTTGCAACTGCTGCACCACCAGCACCACCTAAAGCAGCACCAATTGTTGCGCCAGATGTACCACCCATGCTTTTACCAATTGCAGTACCAGCAACACTACCTAAAGCAGAAGCAGCTGCTACATGTGTTGTGTTGTCAGCATGCGCTACAGTAACCATAGAAGTTGCTAAAACAGCACTACATAACCAAGCATTTAATTTCATTTTCTACTCCGTGTCCTTAGCAGCAGGACGCTATATCTTTTGTTACGGCAAATGTAACAAAACACGTTTCTCAAAATATGGAGAACCATCAATTCATTATTGTAGTTTAGTGTCTGGTTTGTATGTTTTCTATTAAAATAGAATATTTAATACCCATATAAATAAATATGAGTCTCATTTAATTTTAATGAGTTAATTACTCGCGATCTGAACAGAGAAAATTGATCAAAGCTCTTGTCGCAGAAGACATATGTTTATGTTGTGCATACAGTAAAGAGAAGGGGCGTGAGTGACCTGCAAATCTCATCTGAAATCATTACATTGATAAGTCGCTATTTACAGTGAAAGTTGATGAATTGGTTGATTATATATGTCATTTAAGCTGCATAATCTGTAAACTATGCGCTATTTTTACGATTTTGCTTATCTTCTATTTATATAGCATTTGATAAGCTTTTTGGACTTTTGAGATATTTCCTCTTATGAAAGCGTCACTCCGTTTACGACTTGATCAACTCTGTGATCGACATGAAGAACTTACCGCGTTGCTTGCAGATGTGGAAGTCATCTCCGATAACAAACGTTTCCGTAAATTGTCTCGCGAACATAGTGATTTATCTGAAATTACCGAAGTTTGGGGCAAATACCGTCAAGCAGAAGAAGACATTGAAACTGCTGAAATGATGAAGTCTGATCCTGACTTTAAAGATATGGCAGAAGAAGAAATTCAAGCAAATAAAGATTTGCTTGTAGAGTTAGAAAGCCAGCTCAATATTTTGATGATTCCAAAAGATCCAAATGACTCTAATGCAGCTTATTTAGAAATTCGCGCTGGAACGGGTGGTGACGAGGCTGCAATTTTCTCTGGTGACTTATTCCGTATGTACAGTAAATATGCCGAGACACAAAATTGGCGTATTGAAGTACTTTCTGAAAATGAAGGCGAGCATGGTGGCTTTAAAGAAGTTATTTGCCGTGTAGATGGTGATGGTGTGTATGGCCGCTTGAAGTTTGAAAGTGGTGCGCATCGTGTACAACGTGTGCCAGCCACTGAATCACAAGGCCGTGTTCATACTTCTGCTTGTACAGTTGCAATCTTGCCTGAAATTGATGTTGATACTAACGTTGAAATTAACCCGGCAGATTTGCGTATTGATACTTACCGTGCATCTGGTGCAGGTGGTCAGCACATTAACAAAACCGATTCGGCGGTACGGATTACCCACATTCCAACAGGTACAGTAGTTGAGTGCCAAGAAGAACGTTCACAGCATAAAAACAAAGCTAAAGCGATGGCTCTTTTGGTATCACGTTTAGAAAATGCAAAACGTGCGGCAGCCGATGCAGCGACTTCTGAGATGCGCCGTGATTTAGTTGGTTCTGGTGACCGTTCTGAGCGTATCCGTACTTATAACTATCCACAAGGTCGGATGACTGACCACCGTATTAACCTAACTTTATATAAATTAGATGCAATTATGGAAGGCGATTTAACTGAATTGCTCGATAGCTTACATCGTGAATATCAAGCAGATCAGCTTGCGATGCTTGCACAGGAAAATGGCGGCTAATGAATATTGCTCAAGCGCTTGCAATTCGTGGTGAGCCTGACAGTTATGAACGACAAGAAAATGCTTGGTTACTTGAGCATTTTCTAAAAATCAATTCGCTTGAATTAAAGTTTAGACTTGAGCAAGAGTTAACTGCCCAACAAGAGCAAGACTATGTAGCTGGTCTTGAACGTATTCAAAAAGGTGAACCTTTAGCTTATGTAACGGGTTCACAGCCATTTTGGACGCTCGATTTAAAAGTAACATCTGATACTTTAGTGCCACGACCTGATACTGAAATTTTAGTTGAAACCGTTTTAAATCTAAATTTACCAAATAATGCAAATATTGTGGATTTGGGAACGGGGACAGGTGCAATTGCGCTTGCGTTAGCGAGTGAACGTCCAGATTGGTTCGTCACAGCAACTGATATTTATGCACCTACTTTAGAAGTCGCAAAAGAAAATGCACTAGCTCATAATTTGCAACGTGTAAAATTCGTTTGCGGCGCGTGGTTTGAAGCACTAGAGCCACAAAAGTTTGATTTAATTGTTTCTAATCCGCCGTATATCGATCCTGAAGATGAACACATGCAAGCTTTGGCTACAGAACCACGCCGTGCATTGGTTGCAGACCATCAGGGACTAGCTGATATTGAAATTATTATTGCTCAAGGTAAGAACTGGTTAAAACCACAAGGCTGGATTGCACTAGAGCATGGTTATGATCAGGGGCAAGCTGTTCGAAATATATTTGCTGAGCATGGTTTTAGTGAGATTAAAACTATTCAAGACTATGGCCAAAATGATCGAGTCACTTTGGCATGCTGGATTTAAAATTACTTTTGTAGTGTATCCCGCCAACGTAATAACCAGTTTTCAATAAGTTTCATTAAGGTATCGGTTACTTTACCCAATAGGGCTAATAAAATAATTGCAATGATAACAATATCTGGGCGAGAGGTTTCTCGGCCATCAGAGAGTAAATAACCAATCCCTTGAGTAGCTGCAATCAGTTCAGCTGCAATCATAAACATCCAAGATAAGCTTAAGCTGTTGCGTAAACCCGTTAAAATGCCCGGAGAGGCTGCCGGTAAAATAATAGATATAATCCGCTGAAAAGCATTAAGCCGATAAACTTTTCCAACTTCAATGAGCTTTCTATCTACATTGTGAATTGCTGCAACTGTATTGGTATAGGTTGGAAAAAAAGCTCCAATTGCAATCAATGTAATTTTTGAACCCTCATCAATTCCTAACCAAAGTAATAGCAGTGGGATCCACGCAAGACTTGGAATTGATTTAATTGCTGAAAAGGTCGGTTCTAAATATGCTTCTACCTCTTTACTTAATCCAACCCAAATTGCAAAAATTAAACCCAAACCGCTTCCTATAATAAAGCCCAACAGAACACGCCATGTACTAATATAAATATGGGCAAATAGGTCGCTATAAGCTAAATCTAAAAAAGATTGCCATAAACTAGAAGGTGCAGGGAGTAGATAAGCATCGATATAACCATTTCTGACTAAAAACTCGCAAGCCGCTAAAAAGATGAGTGGAATGAGTAGCGCTTTAAACCAACGTGTAAATTTATTGTTTAAATGCTTTTTCTGAGATTTTAAAGCCTGCTGAGCTAAGAAGTGATTTAGCTCAGCTTTGTTAAGTGAATCACTCATATACTATTTCACGACTTTTTGAGCAAAGCGAGGATCTAACAACTGATCAACCACTTGATTGACATTGGTACCGTTTCTAACCAAGTCTTCTTCTGTCAAAATTTTTCCAGAACGTTTTAGCGCTTGTGCTTGAGTTGCTGATGGAATGCTTTGATCAAAGTTGGTTCGGCTTAGTTGTAGTTTAGCCACAGGTAGAGGGAGTTTTGATTCTTGAGCTAAAAGTGCTGCCACTTTATCTGGATTGGCTTTTGCCCATTTTCTAGCTTGTTCGTAGGCTTTAATAACGGCTTCAACCGCTTCAGGGCTTTGCTTTGCAAAGTCTTCTTTAACACTCAATACGCTATAACTATTAAATGCTACATTACGATAAAGCAATTTGGCACCCGATTGAATTTGAGCTGAAGCCATTAATGGATCAAGCCCCGCCCAAGCATCTACTTGACCGCGTTCTAATGCAGTTTTTCCATCGGGGTGCTGTAAATGAACCAGCTGTACATCGCGTTTACTCAAGCCTACAGTGTCTAGTGCTTGTAGTGTAAATAAGAATGGATCTGTGCCTTTGGTGGCTGCAATTTTCTTACCTTTTAAGTCTTTTAGGCTTTTAATTGGTGAGTCTTTTGCAACAACAAGAGCGGTCCATTCCGGTTGGTTTTGTACATACACAGTTTTAATTGGGCTACCATTTGCTCGGCTTAATACAGCTGCTAATCCAGCGGTAGAAGCAAAATCGATGCTGTTACTATTGAGGTATTCTAATGAGCGGTTGCTACCTTGACTGAAAACCCATTTAATTTGAGTATTTGGGAGTGCTTTCTCAAGAAGTTTTTGATCTTTGACGACTAAACTGGTTGGTGCGTAGTAAGCATAATCAAGTTTAAGTGTAGTCGGAACGGCTGCAAAAGCAGATGAAGCAAATACAAACCCCAATGTTGATGCCAACAAAGTCTTTGATAAAGAAAATTTTGATTTTAAAGACATGATAAAAATAGAACCGAAATGAAATAAGAGATTATCCTTTCATGCGTTTGATGGCTTACAAACTTAGTTATTTTGATTTATAAATCAGTTTGAAAGATAAAAGTTTAGAGAAAATCATAAGTTGATGTTTTATAGTGATTATTAAGTTTTAAGTAATACACTTATCTGAAATATTGAATTTAAAAGACATAAATATCATAAGCTTAAGGTTTTATGTCTTAAGCTTCGTTGAGTATGGATTTTATTGCTTGTGTGCAGTTAAATTATCTCGATACGCACCTGGACTGACGCCAGTCCATTTTTTAAAGGCACGGTGAAAAGCGCTAGGGTCTTGGAAGCTTAAATTTTCACTAATATCTTGAATTGAATCATTCGTTCTACTTAAACGTTCAACCGCAATATCACAGCGGATTTCATTTTTAATTTGTTGATAACTGACTCCTTCATGTTTCAGACGGCGTTGAATGGTGGCTTCTGAAATATTGAGTTGTTTTGCAACATCTTTGAGTTCGGGCCATTGGGCGGGGTGGAGTTTCAATAAATGACGACGAATAAGAACGCTCAAGGCATTTTCATTTTTAAAGCGAACTAAAAGATTTTGTGGGGTTTGTTCTAAAAAATCATAAAGCGCTTTTTTATCTTTTTTAATTTTAATATCTAAATAGTGGGCATCGAATTCAACTCGATTTATCTCGGCATTAAATTGAATATCTTCACCAAAACGTACGAGATAATCCTGAATATCGTTCGGTTTAGGACAACGTACTCTAATACTATTTAAGCCAATTCGTTGGTCTACTAACCAGCACATAAGTCCGTGTACTAATATTAAAAAGGTTGCATAGCTAAACATGCGTTTAGGTTGTTCACGATCATGAATCACCAAATAAGCTTTTTCTTGATCTCGTATTAATTCTCCGCGCATGTCATCAAGCACAAAGTTAAAAAACTTCAAAATATCGTAGAGTGCTTTTTCTAAAGTTTCGGCCGTACTGACGAGTTTAGTCAATAACTTATAGCTGCCACGACGCATGGGATGACTATCCATACCAAAAAACTCATCGTTCATGGCGTTGGCAAGCTCTATCCATAATTGGGCATATGTCGTAACAGGCACACGAGCCTTTGGAGACATTAGTAATTCAGCGGGAATGCCTGCTTTATTTAGAATTATTTGTGTATTTAGGCCTTTGGCATAAGCTGCACTCAGTGCTTCATGTACTAGTGCAATCGAAATTGTGCCTTTACTTAAAGAAGATTGGACAACCATGTCAAAGACTCATATTTTCTTCATATATTTCAAGTGAAATATTTCATATTTAAAATTTGGATTGATCAAAAGCTGCAAGCATATTGAGGCTTTTTGAAATTGTATCGGAAAACAACAACTTTTACTCTCACAACTAAAGTTAAAGAACATTTTTATAGGATCGTAAATAATGAAAATTCAAGGGAAACATTTCGTGATTACAGGTGGCGGCTCTGGTTTAGGAGCTGCTACAGCTGAGTATTTAGTCCAGCAAGGTGCTTCAGTCACATTGGTCGACATGAATGTAGAAGCAGGTGAGCAGCAGGCGAAACAATTAGGACCAAAAGCTGATTTTGTAAAACTTGATGTATCCGATGAAGTTGCTGCTGAACAGTTCTTTAAAGATATTTTAGTAAAACATGGTCGTTTGCATGGCTTAGTAAACTGTGCGGGTATTGGCCCTTCTGCAAAAGTAGTTGGCCGTGAAGGTGTTCATGATTTAGCGTTATTTTCAAAAACACTTCAAATTAATGTCACAGGTACATTTAACATGCTGCGTTTTGCAGCAGATGCAATGAGTAAAAATACGGTTGAATCAGGTGAAGAAGACCGTGGCGTTATTATAAACACTGCTTCCGTTGCAGCATTCGACGGTCAAATTGGTCAGGCAGCTTATTCAGCATCTAAAGGCGCTATTGTTGCCATGACATTGCCGATTGCTCGTGAGCTTGCGCGACATGCCATTCGTATTATGACCATTGCGCCAGGAATTATGGAAACTCCAATGCTTAAGGGCATGCCACAAAATGTTCAAGATGCTTTGGGACAAATGGTGCCATATCCATCTCGTTTAGGAAAACCCGAAGAATTTGCTCGTTTAGTTGGGCATATTGCTGAAAATTCATATTTAAATGGTGAAGTCATCCGTTTAGATGGTGCAATTCGTATGGCAGCAAAATAATAAAAATAAGGATGTTGAAATGATCTTAAATGCTGAACAAAGTATGGTTCAGGAGATGATGCGTAACTACTCGCAGAATCAGTTAAAACCAACAGCCGCACATCGCGATAAAACCCATGAGTTTCCTGCTCAGGAATTAAAAGATTTAGGGGCACTAGGTGCTATGGGCATGACCGTTCCAAATGAATGGGGCGGTGCGGGAATGGACTATGTATCTTTGGTGCTTGCAATTGAAGAAATTGCCGCAGGTGATGGTGCTATTTCGACTATCGTAAGTGTTCAAAATTCATTGATTTGCGGTATTACACTGGCATACGGTTCAGAACAGCAAAAACAAACCTATTTGCCAAAATTTGCATCTGGTGAATGGCTAGGATGTTTTTGTTTAACTGAGCCACATGTTGGTTCAGATGCGAGCGCGATTTTATGTAAAGCCGAGCGAGAAGGCGACCATTGGGTACTCAATGGCGTAAAGCAATTTATTACCAGTGGCAAAAATGCCCAAGTGGCTTTGGTATTTGCGGTTACAGATAAACAAGCTGGTAAAAAAGGCATTTCGTGCTTTCTTGTACCCACCAATACACAAGGTTATTTGGTAACTCGTATTGAAGACAAAATGGGGCAACATGCTTCCGATACAGCGACCATTACGCTTGAAGACTGCCGAATTCCTTTAGAAAATTTGGTGGGACAAGAAGGTGAAGGTTATAAAATTGCATTATCTAATTTGGCAGCTGGACGTATTGGTATTGCTGCTCAGTCTGTCGGTATGGCAAGAGCGGCTTTTGATGCTGCTGTCCAATATGCAAATGAACGTAAGGCCTTCGGTGTAGAGCTGGTTCAGCATCAGGCGGTTGGTTTTCGCTTAGCCGATATGGCAACCCAGATTGAAGCTGCACATCAGTTGGTTTTACATGCTGCAACTTTAAAGGATACGGGATTACCTTGTTTAAAAGAGGCCTCAATGGCAAAGCTGTTTGCATCTACTATGGCTGAACGGGTGTGTTCGGATGCGATCCAGATTCATGGTGGTTATGGCTACGTCAGTGATTTCCCAGTTGAGAGAATTTATCGTGATGTTCGTGTAAGCCAGATTTATGAAGGTGCTTCCGATATTCAACGTTTAGTGATTGCTCGTGAAGTTGCGCAAGTTTAAATATGAGATTTTAAAAAATAGTTACTGATTGCAAAAGACCGCAATTATTATGCGGTCTTTTGCCATTGAGCAGAGATTTTCTAGGTTGAATTCTTCGATTCAATACACTTCAAAAATTTAAATGAAACTCGCTTTTTGATGATTAAAGCTGTGCTTTGACTTCTTCACCAATTAAATAAAAGGTTCCTCCAGCAATATAGTGCAGACTTCGAAGTTCTTTCGGTGCATCTTGAAAATGCCAGTGCCCATCTCTAAAAACGCGGCTATCTGCCCATGCACCCACAACAGAACCAATAAATAAATCATGAGCTGACTGATTATGGGGTTCTGGAATAAGTTTACATACGAGCCATGCAATGCAACCTGATACAAGCGGGCTGGTAAGACCTTCTTGATAAAATAGTTCAACACCACAATGCTCAAGTTTTTGTGGATCATCCAACTTACTAATGGTTCCAAGTTGATGAGTAAGATCGAGCTGTGCATAGCAGGGAACTTGTAGTGTGAAATAGCCACTTTGCTCAACGAGCTGTCGGGTTTTAGTACTTTTATCGAGAACCACGGACACTTTGGCTGGTTTGAACTCTAAGGCACATGCCCAAGCGGCAGCCATTACATTGCGGTCATCACCATGTTGTGCAGAAACTAGGACAGTTGGACCATGATTTAATAAACGATAAGCTTTTTCTAACTCTACAGGTGCAATATATGATTGCGTCATATTTAGCCTAAGTAATAAAGAAAATAGATATTTCTATTGTTGCAGAAAGCTTGATAGATGCAATGTTGGTAAATCAGCTTTATTAGAATAAAAAAGTTGTTTCTATTTTATAGCTTTCATAATGACGAACTTAGTCATAAAATCATTTCGCTTCTAAGTGAAAGGATTAACGCGTGACCGAGCTTCAAGATATCGATTTTGTAGAGTTAAGTGATGAAGAAATGCATCTCTATAGCCGTCAGATTTTACTTGATGGATGGGATATTGAAGCTCAGGAAAAACTCAAACTTGCTAATGTGCTGATTGTAGGTGCTGGTGGAATAGGCTGTAGCAGTGCAGAACTACTTGCGCGAGCAGGGGTTGGGAAAATTACGCTGATTGATGCAGATACGATTGAGATAAGTAATTTACAGCGTCAAATTGCATTTGGTCATGAAGATATCGGACGTTATAAAGCAGAAATTTTGGCTAAACGTTTACAGAAAATTAACCCTTATATCTGTGTTGAATACTATAACGAACGGTTAGACGAACATAACATTGATAGACTGGTTGAACACCAAGATGTGGTTCTAGATGGATGTGATAATTTTACAACTCGCTATTTAGTAAATGCAGCTTGTAAGAAGCATCAGGTCGCACTAATTAGTGCTTCAGCAATTGGTTTTCAGGCACAAATGTTTATGGTTGAAGGAGATTCAGCTTGTTATGAATGTCTTTTTCCGAAAGAACAACATAGCAATGAAGGACTGCGCTGTGCAGAATCAGGGGTGCTTGCGACTACTCCTGTAATGATAGCGTCATTACAAGCACATCACACTTTGCTATATTTAGGTTTAAATCGTACACCTTTAAAGCAGAAACTATTATTGTGGGATGGTTTAAATATGACACAACGTATTGTTAGTTTTGATAAAGATGTAAATTGTCCACTTTGTCAGGCAAGCTAATCAGTAAATGAAACAAAATTTGCTACACTCAACCTGAATGATTTGGTTTTGAAGAAATATGAAAAAAAATATTTTGTTTGATGGATTACGTTCCGTCGCCCGCATTGGTGAAACAGCAGTGGTTGCGGCCAAAGCTGGAATTAAATACGCAACTGAAAAACCAAGTAATGCCAAACTCATGCGAGAGACTTTTGAGTCACTTGGTTCAACTTATATTAAGCTTGGTCAGTTTATTGCGAGTACACCATCGCTTTTCCCGCGAGAATATGTAGAAGAATTTCAAGGTTGTTTAGACCAGACACCAACTCTGCCATTTAGTTATATTCAAGGTGTGCTTGCATCTGAATTTGAAGGGCGTGATTTAAGCCAAATTTTTAGCTATATCGATGAAAAACCATTAGCTTCTGCTTCAATTGCTCAGGTTCATGCAGCTAAGCTGACCACAGGTGAAGATGTTGTTATTAAAGTACAAAAGCCTGGCGTTGAAACCATTTTATATACAGACTTAAGTGTGGTGCATTGGGCTGCCAAGCTACTTGAACGTGCTGTACCTAAAATCAAATTTGCTGCACTTTCTGAAATTGTCGATGAAATTAAAAGCCGTATGGTTCGGGAAGTCGATTTCATTGAAGAAGCACAAAACTTAGATGACTTTATTGAATATCTGAATATTTCACAAAACAAAGCTGCGACTGCACCTAAGGTTTATCATCAGTTTTCTACACGTCGTGTTTTGACCATGCAACGCCTATACGGTGTGTCATTGACTGACTTTAGTGTTGTAAAACAATATGCTAAAGATCCATCGCAAGTACTGATTACTGCCATGAATACATGGTTCGGTAGTTTAATGCTATGTAAGAGTTTCCATGCAGATTTACATGCTGGGAACCTAATGCTTCTTGAAGATGGTCGAATTGGTTTTATCGATTTTGGTATAGTGGGGCAGTTAAAGCCAGAAGTTTGGACAGCATGTATGGCCTTTATGGATGCATTGCAAAAAACTGATTATCAGGCAATGGCTGAAAATATGCTGAAAATGGGTATGACTCATAACAAAGTTGATGTTGATGTATTGGCACAAGATTTAGAGCGCTTGTTTAACGGCGTATTAATGGCCGATCCACAGCAGATTCTGTCTACTAATCCTGCCGATTTAAACGATATTATGATGGATATGGTAGGGGTTGGTGAGCGCCACGGTATTAAATTCCCACGTGATTTTGCCTTGTTATTTAAGCAAATGCTTTATTTCGATCGTTTTATGCGCGTACTCGCACCATATACTGATATTTATGCAGACCAACGTTTGAAAATGGTTCAAAATATGGAACCTGCTTCGTTGTTAAAGCACTAAGGTCAGTTTAAATTTATGGATGCCATTATTATTGAAGGCTTGAAGGTTGAGACAGTGATTGGCTGTTTCAACTGGGAAAGACAAATTATTCAACCTTTAATGTTGGATTTAACCATCCATAATGATTTGAGCCGAGCAGCAGAGTCTGACAAACTTGAGGACACACTCAACTATGCCCAGATTTGTGAGTTATCGGCTCAAACTATTCAACAAGCTAAACCTGAATTAATTGAACATGCAGCACATCTTGTTTTGAAATGTTTGTTTGAAACCTTTTCAACAATTGAAAAAATTACCATAACCATCCGTAAGCCCGCCATCATTGCAGAAGCTAATGCTGTAGGAATTCGTCTTGAACGCACCAGAAACAATTTTTGCGCTCGCCCTAGCGAGTAATTTAGACGCAGATCAGCACTTTACTTTTGCGTATACGCAATTAGCAACTTTGGGGAAAGTGCAGTTTTCATCTGTTTATCAAATTCCATGCCGAGATGGTATTGGAGATGATTATTGGAATTCAGCATGTCTATTAAAAAGCACTTTATCGTGTGACCAAATAGAATCTTTTTTAAAGAAACTTGAGTCAGATTCGGGACGTGTTCGTCCATCGCATCATATTTCTTTAGATGTAGATTTGATTGCATGGGGAAGTGATCTGGAACATATGCAATTTAATTCTAAAAAATTACCTTTGGCGCTTGATGTAAAAATTCCTTTATATGAACTTTGGCCTTGTGAAACCTTAAAGGCTGATAGCATGCTTTATCCAGTCGTTAATTTTAAAGTTTAAAGGCTTTCACACTAGATTTTACGCAAACTTTACGCGGTCTTTAATTTCCTCAATAGAGAATTTACGGGCATTTTATCCATACTGAAATTCACTAAATTAGTGTTATTTCAGGACAATAAAGATGCTTATAAATTCTCAAATGCGCATCTTGCATCAGTCTGGCATTGTCTTATGCGGACTTAAAACAAATGATATTTCTTCATCTCTCCTTATTTCCAGTTTGGCAAATCAAGCCAAGGGGTATAGAGGAGAATAGCCATGTTAGAACTTATACTTGTTTTATTTATTGCTATTTTTCTAGCATGGTGCCTCGGTAAATATCTATCCAAAGTGATGACAAATCAGCCGATGTGGGGTGATGGATTATTTCGCTGGATTGAAAATCCTGTTTATCGCTTGTTAGGTATATCTCCACAACAAAAAATGAACTGGAAACAATATTCGCTAGCATTTGTTGTTAGCTGTGTTTTTCTAGCTGTGGCCGTTTTTGCTATTTTTATGACGCAAGCATGGCTACCATTAAATCCAAATCATGCACCAAATATGAGTTGGGATTTAGCATTACACACGGTTATTTCATTTTTAACTAATACCAATCAACAGCATTATTCTGGTCAAGCTCAGTTATCTTATTTGTCGCAAATGACAGGTATTGTGGGCTTGCAAGTCATTACTCCAATGATGGGGTTGGCTTTAGTTGTCGCGACCTTAAGAGCTTTCTTTTATCAGCGTCCAAGCCATATTACAGCCGATGTTGCCGAGCAGCCAGACCAAATTTTAATTGGGAACTATTGGGCAGATGTAATTCGCCCTACAGTCCGATTCTTGCTTCCGCTCTGTTTTGTCTGGTCTTTATTGCTCAACAGCCAAGGTGTACCAGCGACTTTCCAAGGCGGGCCAGAAGTACAGCTGATTGATAAAGCCAATACAGTTCAAACCCAAAAAATTCCTTTAGGTCCAGTTGCACCAATGGTAGCGATTAAGCAATTGGGAAGCAATGGTGGCGGTTGGTATGGTCCAAATAGTAGTGTGCCTTTAGAAAATCCGACACCACTTTCTAATTTATTAGAAATGATTGCGATATTACTTATTCCACTTACCGTGATTTTTATGGTTGGGCATTTTACCCAGCGTAAAAAGTTTGCCTACTTTGTGTTTGGTAGCATGCTTTTCATGTCGCTTATTTCAGGTGCAGCCGCCGTTTGGTCTGAGAGTATGTCATCGACAGCATCTCAGCTTGCCGTAATGGAAGGTAAAGAACAACGATTTGGACCAGCTGCATCAGCAGTTTGGGCAGCGATCACTACGCAGGTGAATAACGGTTCGGTCAATATGATGCATGATTCTTCTGCGCCGCTTACTGGTTTAGTCGAACTCATCAATATGTTGATTAATGCGATTTGGGGTGGTGTGGGCTGTGGTCTGCAACAGTTTATGATTTATCTATTACTTGCAGTATTTATTGCAGGTTTAATGACAGGCCGTACCCCTGAATTGTTTGGGCGCAAGATTGAAGCAGCAGAAATTAAATTGCTCGCGATTATTATCTTGATTCAACCTTTAGTCATTCTTGCATTCACAGCATTAAGCCTCAGCGTTCCAGGCATATCTGGAATTAGTAATCCGGGACCACATGGTATTAGCCAAGTGTTCTACGAATATGTTTCTGCATTTGCCAACAATGGTTCAGGTTTTGAAGGTCTTGGAGACAACACTGTATGGTGGAATGTCACTTGTAGTATCGCTCTACTGTTAGGACGTTTTCCGACATTAATTTTGCCATTAATGATTGCGACACGTTTAGCAGCAAAAAGAAAAGCACCCGAAACAGCAGGTAGTCTTCAAGTTGAAACTCCAACCTTTGCTTTAACGCTGATTACGATTGTTGTGTTGCTTACCTTATTACAATTTATGCCAGTTCTTGTCCTTGGGCCTATTGCCGATCAACTTTTGTTGGTTAAAGGCTAAGGAGGCGAGTGAAAATGAATACACAAACTCATGTAAATAGCCATAAACAAACCATGGCAGTGCCAAATTTTGAAGTTTGGAAAAATGCATTTGTGAAACTGCTACCGCAGCATGCAATTAAAAACCCTGTGATGGCAATTGTATGGCTTGGAACAGTGGTTACAGGCATTAGTACAATCTTAGGTTACACCACGCTGTTATTTGGTTTCGCGGTTACAGCAATTCTGTTTATTACCATTTTATTTGCTAACTATGCTGAAGCAGTTGCAGAGGCCAGAGGTCGTGGACAGGCATCTTCATTACGTGCAGCAAGAGAAAATTTAACGGCTCGAAGACTCAACTCTTTGACAGACCGTCAAGCGACTCAAGTTGCAGCTACTGAACTTCATTTAAATGATTTTATTGAAGTACATGCAGGTGAGCTTGTTCCAGCCGACGGTGAGATTGTAGAAGGCTTTGCCACTATTAATGAATCGGCTGTTACAGGTGAGTCAGCACCTGTGCTACGTGAAGCTGGAACAGACCGTTCAGGTGTTATTGGCGGAACCAAAGTTCTGACAGATCGTATTGTTGTGCAAGTGACTGCTGAATCTGGTCAAAGTTTCTTAGACCGTATGATTGCTTTGGTTGAAGGCTCAAATCGGCAAAAAACACCGAATGAGATTGCACTTGGCTTCTTGTTAATGGTGATGACAATCACGTTTTTAATTGTCGTGATTAGCTTGCCATTTATTGCCAAGTATTTGCATATTGAACTTGATCCAGTTGTGCTCGTAGCATTATTGGTCTGCTTGATTCCCACAACCATTGGTGGCTTGTTACCTGCGATTGGTATTGCGGGGATGAACCGTGCACTCAAAGCCAATGTTTTGGCAAAATCAGGTAAAGCGGTAGAAGTTGCGGGTGACATTGATGTGCTTTTACTCGATAAAACAGGAACCATTACTTATGGTGACCGTCAAGCGACTTCTTTTTATCCTTTAACTTCGGTAACCGAGTCTGAGTTGAGAGCTGCTGCTTGGGTAAGTTCACTAGCCGACCCAACACCAGAAGGAAAGTCGATTGTTAAGTTAGCAAAAGAGCAAGGTTTAAAACAGCAAGAACCTGAGCAAGCCGAATTTATCTCTTTTAGTGCTTCAACTCGAATTTCCGGTGTGAATTTACCGAATGGTGACCAAATTCGTAAAGGTGCTTTAGATGCAATCTTAAAGTTTGTAGATGAAGACTATTCTCAAGATTTAGAGTTAAAAGCACGTGTTGAACAAGTTGCTAAAAAAGGTGCAACACCATTGGTTGTCGCAAATCAACATCATGTATTGGGCGTAATTGAACTCTCAGATGTAATTAAACACGGCATTAAAGAGCGTTTTGCTCGTTTAAGAGAAATGGGTATTAAAACCGTTATGGTCACAGGTGATAACCCATTAACTGCCGCCGCGATTGCTGCTGAAGCTGGTGTAGATGATTATATTGCCGAAGCAAAACCAGAAGACAAATTGGCTTGTATTCGCACAGAACAACAACAAGGTCGTTTAGTTGCGATGGTCGGTGACGGAACCAACGATGCACCAGCACTAGCACAAGCCGATATTGGCTTAGCCATGAACTCAGGTACACAAGCTGCAAAAGAAGCTGGCAATATGGTCGATTTAGACTCTGACCCAACCAAACTACTTGCTGTGGTTGAAATTGGTAAACAGCAGTTGATTACTCGTGGTGCTTTAACAACGTTTTCTTTAGCAAATGACGTCTCTAAATACTTTGCCATCTTGCCTGCATTGTTCGCTGCTGCGATTCCACAAATGCAAGTATTGAATGTAATGCACTTAGCAAGTCCAAGCAGTGCGATTTTATCTGCATTAATTTTTAACGCGATTATTATTCCGTTATTAATTCCAATTGCACTCCGAGGCGTGAAATTTAAACCTTCAACTGCAACTCAGTTACTACGTCGAAATATGTTGATTTATGGGGTGGGCGGTGTGGTTCTACCATTCATTGCCATTAAAGCGATTGATGTTGTGATTGTTCAACTATTTGGTTTGTAATCTGGAGTTTGAAATGAAAACTTATGTACAAAATTCAGAAGCAAATTTGGGTCAGACCTTAAGAGCATCTTTGGGATTATTAATTTTTACTTTAGTTGGCTGTGGTGCTGTTTATAGTGCGATTGCTACAGGTGCGGGACAGGTGCTATTTAACAATCAAGCGAATGGTAGTTTGATTGAAATAGATCATAAAGTTTTAGGGTCAAAATTAGTCGCTCAGCCATTTGTGGGAGAGGCTTATTTTCATCCGCGTCCTTCAGCAGTCGCTTATGACCCGATGGCTATGGCAGGTACAAACTTAGCTCGTACTAATCCTGAACTACAGCAACAAATTGATGCTCAGATTCTTGCGGTAAAAAAACAAAATCACACAGGTAATGCACCGATTCCAAGCGATTTGGTGACTAAATCGGGGAGTGGTATTGATCCGCATATTAGTCCTGAATCTGCTCAGTTACAGGTTGCTCGAGTGGCTCAAGCGCGTCATTTAGAGCCTAAGATTGTGGAAGAGCTTTTGCAAAAGCATATTGAACCGAAGCAGTTTGGTGTATTGGGGCAAGCTCGTGTTAATGTATTACAGCTCAATATTGCTTTAGATCAATTACAATCTACACATTAACTTAAAAATAAAGTTGTTAGTTTACCGGATGATATCAAGTGCAAAGCAATCGCGAAAATCAGGCTGAGGCCTTATTAAATCATGTCAACAGATATCAAGCCGGTCGACTAACGGTCTTTTTAGGTGCGGCACCTGGTGTTGGAAAAACCTATGCCATGCTTGCCCGCGCCAAAGAGTTATTTCAACAGGGCACAGATGTTGTTGTAGGTATTGTTGAAACTCATGGACGAATAGAAACTCTAAAAATTTTGGAAGGGTTGCCCCAAATTTCTAGAAAGGAAATGCAATATCAGGGGCATACTTTAGAAGAAATGGACCTCGATGCTATTTTGCTTAGGCATCCAGAAATTGTTTTGGTTGATGAGTTGGCTCATCGCAATATACCCAATAGTCGTCATGAAAGACGGTGGCAAGATGTCAATGAATTGCTAGACGCAGGTATTGATGTATTTACCACCATGAATATTCAGCATTTAGAAAGCCTAAATGATGTTGTTTACCAGATTACGGGGATTCGAGTAAATGAAACGGTACCAGATAGAGTGTTTGATCGTATTCGAGACATTCGCTTAATTGATTTACCTGTCAGTGAACTGATCGAAAGGCTCCATCAAGGAAAAGTCTATGTGCCAGAGCAAGCAAATCTGGCGTTACAAGGCTTTTTCAGCATTTCAAACTTAACTGCCTTACGTGAACTGGCAATGCAATGCGTTGCTGAACATGTCGATTCAGATTTAAAAGAGAGCTATGCCTCTAAAGGTTTGAAGTCTATCTCGTTGCAAAATGAATTAATGATTGCGATAGACGGACAAGGTTCTTCTGAATATTTAGTACGAGCAGGTTGTCGGCTAGCTGAACGCTATGGGGCAACATGGACTGTAGTGAATGTTGCTAAAAGTTTGAACTTTGGACAGAGTTCAGGAAACTCATATAAAAAAGAATATATTGAGATTGATCGTGCATTTGAATTGGCTCGGCAACTCGGTGGTCGAACAGAGGTTTTATATGGGCATCGAGTTGCGTCAGTATTAATGGATGCCGCCGTTGATCGAGGTATTTCCAATCTAGTCATTGGTAAAAGTATTTCGCCGTGGTGGTTAAAGTTATTTAAGAAAAATTTAGCTCAACAATTATTAAATCAAGAAAACTCGATTGCTTTAACCATTTTGCATCCAGAACAGGGTACTAAGAAGATCAATCAGATTGAAAAGCCGTCATTTTTATCATTAAAAGAAAGTATTTTTGTTCTAGCTGTTACATGTGCCAGTATTTTTATCGCTCACTTTGCCGAAGTTCTCTTAGGTATTGAAGATTTTTCTGTCATTTTTATTATTTCAGTTTTAATTGTAGCAACGAAAACTAGAATGCTTGCTGCGGTAGTAGCTGCTCTTATTTGTTTCTTGGCCTATAATTTTTTCTTTATTGCTCCACGTTTTACCCTACAAATTTCAGCACACCAAGGTGTGGTTACTGTTGTGGCTTTTTTTGCGGCAGCTTTAATTGCTGGGCGTTTGGCCTCTCAATTACGTCAGCAGGTTTTATCCTTAAAAGCTGCCAATGCTTACACTACGGTAATGCAAGATTTAGCGCGTAAGCTTTCTAGTGCAGTAAACCTTGAAGAAGTTATGCAAACAGGCCGAATGACTTTAGAAACCCAACTTCAAACGAAGGTGTGGATTTCTATTCAAGATAGAGTCATTTCATCTGATATAGAGCTAAGCGATAAAGAAAAAGTCGCTGCAGATTGGTGCTTAAAACATCAACAACCGTGCGGACGTTTTACCGATACACTCAGTCAGTCAAACTGGTGGTTTTTACCTCTTCTAGAACAGAAAAATAGCCTAGGTATAGTGGGAATTTACTTTAAGGATGATGTGGTTTCTCTAAATTTTGAGCAAAAGAAACTGACGGAAAGTGTAATTGAGTATATTGCACAAGCAGCTCTTCGCACCCAATTGGTCAATGAACTTGAACAAGCAAAAGTCACCAGTGAAACAGAGCGATTACGTTCTGCTTTATTATCTTCGGTATCGCATGATTTACGTTCACCGCTTGCTTCTATTATTGGTGCAGCAGACACACTTGCCCATTTTAAAGCTGATATGTCAGAACAAGACCAGCAAGATTTACTCGAAACCATCCATTTAGAGGGCGAACGCTTAGACCGTTATATTCAAAATCTACTTGATATGACACGTTTGGGGCATGAAGGTCTATCTTTAAAAAGAGACTGGATTGGTGTGGATGAATTGATTGGTTCTGCAACCCGCCGTTTAAAGCGCTATAAACCAGATACTCAAGTGTCGGTTGAATTACCTGAACAAGCGATTAGTTTATATGTACACCCAGCACTGGTAGAGCAAGCCATTTTTAATGTTTTAGAAAATGCGGCAAACTTTTCACCTCCAGATGAACCAGTCATGATTCGTGCTCATCTTTCATCAGAAGATGAAGTAAAAATAGAAATTGAAGATAAAGGTACAGGAATTCCTGAAGCCGAAAGAAACCGCATTTTTGATATGTTTTACACCATGGAGCGCGGAGACCGTGGAAAATTTGGTACAGGTTTAGGGCTTACAATCGTAAAGGCAATTATTGGTGCTCATATGGGTACAATAGAAGCATTTTCAGGGCGCCAAAATAAAGGTACTTTAATTCAAATTAGATTACCCATTCATCCCGTAAAAGAATAAGTTGTAAAGTCATGATAACTTCAGAAACATCTCCTGTAGAAACACGTATTGTGATTATTGATGATGAGCCTCAAATCCGTAAATTTTTAGACATCGCCTTAAGAACACAAAAATACAAAACCACGCTCTGTGAGACTGGTTACAAAGGCCTAGAAACTTTGGCGACCCAAGGTGCTGATTTGGTTATTCTTGACCTAGGCTTACCTGATTTAGATGGTAAAGAAGTACTCCAAGAATTACGTAGCTGGTCGAATGTGCCTGTTATTGTGTTATCTGTACGTGCCGATGAATATGAAAAAGTTGCTTTGCTCGATGCTGGCGCAAATGACTACATGACCAAGCCTTTTAGTGTGCAAGAGCTTTTAGCGCGCATACGTGTCATTTTAAGAAACCAACCGATTCAGCAAGAAGCACATGTGTATGACGATGGCTACCTTAAAGTCGATGTCACGCAACGTTTAGTTTGGGTTGAGCAACAGCCAATTACTTTAACTCGAAAAGAATTTCAACTTTTGACACTATTAATGCGCTATCAAGGACAGCTTTTAACACAGCCACAGCTTTTAAAAGAACTTTGGGGGCCAACCCATCAGGAAGATACTCACTATTTACGTATTTTGGTGGGTAAGTTACGTAGTAAACTGAGGGATAACGCGATTCAACCACGCTATATTGCTACTGAACCTGGTGTTGGATTACGTTTTTTAGCTCAACAGAAAAATCATTAGATATAAAAAAACCTTAGGGTATTTCTCCCTAAGGGTTTGCAAAGTGATTTATAGTTTTTTTGCTTTTTTTATTTATATATCCCAATGTTGTTCTGCTTCAGTCATTTGGCTGTAAATATTTTGATATTCAGCCTGTTTCACTGTGTACCAATGTTCGACAAAGTCAGCGCCTAAATATCCTTTTAAAATAAGACTTCCTTTAAATATTTTTAAGGCTTCTGGTTGGTTGTTAGATAATAAAATGTGCTCGTCTTGAAATTTTAAAAGATGTGCAGGTTTTGGCAGCGGTAACTTATGAGATAAGCCATAAGACACGCCAGCTAAAATAGTCGCTGCAACCAGATAGGGGTTACAGTCGGCTCCAGCAACCCGATATTCTAAACGTTGATTTTGTACATCTGAGCATGGAATTCGGATTGCGACATTACGATTATTGGTATCCCAATTGGCTTCTAATGGCACATGATGACCAATTTTAAAACGTCTATAAGAATTAATATTAGGCGCTAAAATCGCCATGGATGCAGGCATTAACTCAATGAGTCCACTAATCGCGTTTAGTAATTTGACGGAAAGCTCATCTTTTTCTACTTCTGAGCTAAATATATTTTCATGGTATTGATTAAGCAGACTCATATGAAAATGCATGCCGCTTCCAGCCTTTGCTAAGTTGGGCTTTGCCATGAAACAGGCAGTTAAGTCATGCTTTCTTGCAACTTGCTTTACAATTCTTTTTAAGGCATTAATTTGATCACAAAGTTTTAAAATATCATGGCTGTGTTGAAGATTTAATTCATATTGACCTGGTGATGACTCCGCAACAATAGCGGTAATTTCAATCGATTGTAGTAGAGCGGCTTTTTCAACTTCTTCTAAAACTTTTTGATAGTTATTTGGTGCATCTATATCAAAACATTGGTTTTCTAAACATGTTTCAGATTGATGATGAGGTGAGAAAAGATAAAACTCTAGTTCAGCAGCCATGACAGGAAAATAATTGGTAGCATGTAACTGATTTAATAATTTTTTTAATATATTGCGTGGTTCATAGGGACAATCTGAACCATCTTCTTCTTGCATGGATAGGTAAAGCTGGGCATGCGATTCAGGAGATAATGCACTGGGTTGCAAGCTGCCTAAAATGGGCAAGCAAAGTCTATCTGGTTCACCAATATATTTTCCTAAACCTGTCTCCTCAATTACTTTTCCATCTAGGCTCATGGCATAAACAGAAAGTGGAAAATAACATCCACTAGAGAGATTCTTTAAACTTTTAACATCAATCCGTTTGCCACGAATATGTCCGTTTAAGTCGTGCAGACAAATATCAATGTGTTGGGTATGAGGATATAAATTTAAATAATCATCAACCTCTTTTAAAAAAAGCTCGGAATTGAAAATATGAGGTTGTGTTGGTGGAATAAAATCATCTGATATTTTAAATGCCTTAAAGTGAGGATTTTGTAAGTTTAAACTTGGGTAAATATGCGTACTCATTATAAAAAACCTTGGTGGTTATTTAGCTAAAATCCTACCTTAGCCTTGGAAGTTAATCGCGTAAAAAAAGAGTAAAATGATTAAAGAGTAATTCATGAGTGGTTTTGGTTTTTTATTTTAATAATCATAAGCTTGTAATTAATTTTTGAGGTAATTGTTTTAAGTAAAATTAGTGTATAAAGGTCGTTTAAGAGTGAGCAAATTTCTGCGAATTTGCTTTTTTAAATTAAACAATATTAACAATTATGACCTTTCAATTTGGTGAGAGGGTCAAACTGATTTAAACTTAAGACTTATCCAGTGAATCACTTATTTTTGAAGTTTTGAATAGAGCAGGACCTTTTAGGGTGTTTACTGGAATTTTATTTTTGCGTTTTTTTAAATTTATTTTTTGAGTTCTCTTAATATGAAAAATATCGGTTTAGCCATTCTAGCAATCAGCCTTTCAGGTTGTGCTGCAATGAGCGTAGAAGAATGTAAGACTGCGAATTGGTCATTAGTGGGTGAGAAAGATGGTTCGAAAGGTTCATCACCACGTTTAGATCAATATTATAAAGCGTGCGGAAAAGCTAACGTTGTTCCAGATCAAAAGTCATATGAACGTGGATATAAAGAAGGTCTAAGGTATTATTGCCAGCCATCAAACATTTTTTATAGCGCTTTAGAGGGTAGTGGCAATATCAATGTGTGCCCAGTTGAGCAGCGTAATCGTTTAAGACCGTATTATCAGGCAGCTTCCGATTACTATAATGCAAAAAATGAATATGACCGTTATGACGAAAAGTTTAAGCAATATTCTGACAGTGCTTATAACGAAAAATTAAAGCCAGAAGAGCGTGAACGTTATCGTAAGCTTTTAAGAGAATTACAAAATGATCGTGACCGTATTAATCGAAACTATTGGAACTCAATTCGAGATATTGAGCGTTTTAAATACGATCATGGCTTAAAATAATATTTAAAAAAGGATTGATCCGATTTGGATCAATCCTTTATTTTTTTTAAAGATAATAACTAGTTTTTGTCATTAGCTTTGAAATAGCAGTCATCGTAATTTTTACTGCATATGGTAATTCAACACCACCTGCTTCAAGCGCTGTATGGCGATGATGTAATTCATCTTCATTCATTTGCTCTAAAATTTTACGAGAACGATCATCTTGAGCAGGTAACTGGTTTAAATGATCTTGTAAATGAAGGCTGACTTGACGTTCAGTTTCGGCCACAAAACCTAAGCTATATTTGTCACCCGCAATACCAGCAAGTGCGCCCATGCCATATGAAAGCCCATACCAAATTGGGTTTAATAAACTGGTATGACTATTTAGCTCTTTTAAACGAACTTCACACCATGCTAAATGATCTTGTTCTTCAATTGCTGCTTGTTGCATTTCTTTGCGTACATTTGGTAATTTCGCCGTTAATGCTTGTCCATGATAAAGGGCTTGTGCGCATACTTCACCACTATGGTTAACACGCATTAAGCCTGCAACATGACGAGCATCTTCTACACCTAGTTTTGCTTCAACCGATTCGGCCGGATTTTGGCGCTGTGCTGCTGTTGCACCCGGAACAAGACTACGTAATGCTTGATCAAAAGAGTTAATGAGCTGATCAATTCCAGTATAGTGGCGCATAAATTAGTCCTCCAAAGAAAGATGTGCTGTGGCAAGCATTGGTTTTAGACGTGCTAGAAGCCAAATACTAAAGATTGCACTAAGTACAGCTGTAATAATAAATAGTATTTTAATATCAATTTTTAAAACACTTAAGATTAAGATTGAAAAAATTGCAGATGAAACCATAAAAACGGCATTTAAAATGTTGTTTGCTGCTACAACACGAGCACGATGTGAACGTGGTGAATAAGCCTGCATCATGGCATATAAAGGAACAATATAAAAACCACCGCTAATTCCCAGTAAAGTCACCGCTAACATGACGTGATAGTAAACCCAACCTTGGGTAAAAATATCTTTTAACGTGAGTAATGCGCCAGTTCTTTCAGGTACAAAAGCTAAACTGGCAGCAAGGTAAAGCGCAAAAAGGGTAAGGCCAATCGCACCAATTGGTACCATTTTAATATTAATTTCTGAGCCACCAATTTTACGGCAAAGAAGAGACCCGACGCCAATACCGACTGAAAAGAAAGTCAGCAGAAGGCTAACGACATTTTCTGATGCATGCAGATTTTGTTGGGTAAGCTGTGGAATTTGCGTTAAATAAGTAGCGCCATAAAACCAGTACCACGAGTTACCTAACAAAATGGTGAACACTAACGGTAAGCTTTTAGCATATTTAATCGTTTGAAAACTTGTGCGAAGAAAATTCCAATCAATCTTTAAATCGGGAGCAGCAACTTTCTGTGGCAAGATGAAGCGACTACATAAATAGCCAATGCAAGCAATAATTACAACAGTAAGACTAATCCACAATAAGTTCCCATGCGATGATGCAATTACAGCACCACCTAAAATCATCCCGAATAAAATTGCCATTGATGTGCCTGACTGAAACAGAGCATTACCAGACATTAATTCTTGTGGTTTTAAAATTTCAGGCAAAATTGCGTACTTGATAGGACCAAAGAACGTTGAATGTGTCCCCATCAAAAATAAGGCAAAAAGAAGTAACCATAAGTGCCCCAACAGGAAACCCGCAGTACCGATGAGCATAATAATAATTTCTAAAATTTTTATGCCACGGACGAGTTGAGAGCGCTCATATTTATCTGCAATTTGTCCAGCAGTGGCCGAAAAAAAGAAATAGGGCAAAATAAACAAGAGAGCTGCTAAATTATTGAGAGTACTTACAGGGGCAGATTGCTGTTGAATCAAGCCATAAGTAATCACTAATAATAAAGCTTGCTTAAAAACGTTATCATTTAATGCGCCAAAAAACTGGGTAAAAAACATCGGTACGAACCGACGTGATGTCATCAGGTGCTCATCTTGTTTCATCATGTGCAAACTTCATTGTGTTTTATAAAAAAATGTGACCGATTGTTAATTTGCATCGAAAACCATGTATGATATTTTTAACGCTTGATTAAATGAAAAATCAATGGTTTTGAGTGAGTTTTACACTTACCTTGGTGCGTTTTATTAAAAAATAAGTCTAGAGTTTTCTATGCCTTCTAAAATTAAGTTTAAACAGTCAACTCTCTCTCATTCTATGCATTTAATTTTAAAAATGCAGGGGATTCCTAAACTTATTTGTAGCAGCTTGTTGTTCACGGTTTGTGTAACACAAAGTTTTGCTCAAACTTCAGTTGATAGTGACACTTCAACTTTAAATCAAACGGTGCCTGATGCATCAACTGAACAATCAGTTCCAGTGAATCAGCAAACAACTGCTCCAATCACAGATATTGCTACTCTTGTGACCCAAGCTCAGCAACAACAAGATAGCTTGGCTATATTGCAACAACAAGAACAATTTCCAAATCAAATTGATGAATTTAAGCCAATTACGCTTGATAATCTTGATGATTTACCGGACATGCCTGTTGATCAAAACATGGCAAACGAGATTTATAAAGTCGCTGAAGAAGCTAAAAGTGAGGCGCAAAACTTCCAAAATGGTACTCAGAAGCTACCCGAAGTTACAGTCAGTGATGCAACTCAGTCTGAGTTAAATCAGATTAATCAAGCGCCTGTAAATATTGATCAGCTTATGCAAGAGATTAAATCTGATAGTCAGATTGTAGTCGAAGCCAATGAAACTGGAAAAACTTTACCTGAATTAACTCCGGAGGCTGAGCAGCCACCTGAGCAGGCTGGTTTCTTTAAACGTATTTTAAATAAAGTGCGCCCTCCACGTGCAATTCCGATGGAACAAGTTCCGCGTATTAGTGCAGATGTGGACGGTGCTTCAGATGCACTGGCTAAAAATATTAAAGGGAAATTATCAACCTTCACTCAAGAATCATTTGAAGATTTTAATGCGGCTTTACCTCAGCTCAGAACATTAAGTAATCAGGCAGCTCAAGCAGTTGGTTATTATAATGCTGAGTTTAAATTTGAAAAATTAAGTCCGAGCCGAGTTCGCGTTAAGGTTACCCCAAATGAACCAGTGCGAATTAATGAGCAAAATATCGAATTTACTGGTGCTGGTGAAAAACGCCCCCAGTTTCAGGTTATTCGCTTAATTCCTGATCAGGATGTTGGGGATATCTTTAACCATGGTTTATATGAAACCACGAAAACCCGAATTGTTAACGCAGCCACTGATAACGGTTATTTTGATGCTTATTGGCGACTGCACGATGTGAAAGTAAGTCAGCCTGAAAACAAGGCTGATATCAATTTGCGCTATGAAACAGGTGAGCGCTATAAATTAGATAAGGTTGAGTTTCGCATGAGCGATCCATCGAAACCCTTGCCTTTGAACCAAAATATTTTAGAAAGTATGGCCCCTTGGAAAGAGGGTGATGACTATGCATTTTGGCGTGTAAATACTTTAGCAAATAACTTAACCAACTCCCGTTATTTTAACTACACCTTAGTTGATAGCATCAAACCCGATCCAATTGAAAAGCCACTTGAACTACCACCAGATTTGCAAGCTTTAGTCGATGAGCAAAATATCGATGTGGATGAATCTAATTTACTTTCACCTGAAGAAAGACAACTTGCTAAAGCACGTCAATTAGCCACATCTAATAAAGAAGTTACACAAAACGTAGTAGATGAAAAACAGTTTGCTGGAACACAAAAAGTAAAAGAGGGAGAACCTCAAACAGCAATGTTGCAAAGTGCTCCAAGTCAGCAGGATGACAAAGAAACTGAACAAGATCGTTTACAAGCTCAAGCGCGTGAAACGAAAAGAATTCCAGTCATTGTGACTTTAAATGCGGATAAGCTAAATAGTTTAGAAACGGGTATTGGTTATGGAACCGATACAGGTGCACGTTTACGTAGTCAGTATCGCCGCTCTATTGTCAATAAATATGGTCATTCTTTTGATGCCAACTTAGAAGTCTCACAAATTCGTCAATCTATTGACGGCCGATATAGTATTCCCTATAAGCATCCGTTAAATGACTATTTTAATATCGTGGGCGGATATGAGCGTGAAACCCGTGATGACATCGGTCCAGATGTAAGTTTGCTTACTGAATCCGCTGTTGTTGGTGGTGAGCGAATCATTAAGCGCCCACTAGGGAACTGGCAACATACTTTTGGTGTCCGCTACCGTTTAGACCGTTTGACTCAACAAGGTAATGTTGATATTTCTGAGCTACCAGATGCATTTAAAACTGCGGCATCAGAGCAAGAAGCATTATTGTTTAGTTATGAAACCTCAAAAACTTCGAGTAATACACGGTTAAACCCAACGAAAGCTTTTAAACAAACCTATAAATTAGAATTAGGTAGTGAGAGTTTACTGTCCGATGCCAATATGGCTATCGCAAGTGCAGGTTGGAGATTTATTTATTCTCTTGGTGAAAATGATGATCATCAATTCGTTGGAAGATCTGACCTTAGCTACATTTTTACCGACGATTTTGACAAAGTTCCGTACAATCTTCGATTCTTTACTGGTGGTGACCAGACAATTCGTGGTTTTGACTATAAGAGTCTTTCTCCAGAAGTAGATGGATATAAAATTGGGGGGCAAGCTTTGGCTGTAGGTTCTTTAGAATATAACTATCAGTTTAAAGACGGTTGGCGAGCCGCTGTTTTCTCAGACTTTGGTAATGCCTATGATAAAGACTTTAATAATCCAGCAGCTTATAGCGTTGGGGTTGGAATTCGCTGGAAGTCTCCAATCGGACCAATCCGTTTAGATGTCGCATCGGGTATTTCAGATGAAAACCATCCGATTCGTTTACATTTCTTTATAGGCCCACAACTTTAAAAATAAAATTTTATTAGGTTTATTTTATGGCGGATGTAGAACAGCAGCCAACTTCGGCACCTCGCTCACCTAAGAAGCGGCGCATTTTGCGTAGTTTCCTGCTGACGATATTGATCATATTTTTATTATTAGCGTCTTCGTTAGTCATCATGATGTCAACAGATCGTGGAAGTCGTTTTTTATTAGATCGGGTTTTAGAAGCTCAGAAAATAATTAAATATGAATACGAAGGCGGAAACTTACTGCGCGGAATTATTCTTAAGAATGTTTTGGTGCAATTAACGGAAGTTGATGTTTCATTAGACAGAGCTGACGTAGGCTTAGGTTGGCGCTCTTTATTATTAGAAAAAGAAGTACATTTAAGCCATGCAGATGTGCGTAATTTACGTATTATTAATAAAACACCGCCGTCTGGTAAGGCATTCGAATTTAAGCCAATTAAATTACCATTTGTTCTACGCGTCGATGAAGCTGATGTTGATCATTTAGAAATTAAGCTAGCAACCTCAGATGTAAATTTCCATGATGTTCACTTGCAAGATGCACTTTGGTCAGAGACTAAACTGGAATTTGAAAAATCCAGTATGGATATGGGGTATCTTTCAGTCCACAATGCCACAGGAAAAATGGATTTCAGTGGTAAATATCCATTAGATGCTACAGCAGATTTAAGAATCCCATCTTTAAAAAGTTTAAATATTCAAAATATTAAAGTCGTTGCACGCGGAAGTTTAGATACTTTAAAAGCTGGGGTTGCAACAACAACTCCTGATTTGTTAACGGGTTGGGTGGTATTGCATCCTGTTCGTGATGAAGTTCCAATGCAAGGTGAGTTACTACTAAAAAATTATCACTTACCTTTATTAGTTGAACAAAAATTATTTGCAAAAAATGGTGTAATTAAGTTTCAAGGTGATATTAAACAACTTAATTTGGCCGTTGATACAGATTTAAAAGGTGAGAATTTACCTGAAGGTCAATACAACGCTTTAATGAATACTGATTTGGTTCATCAGTTAAATATCACTGATTTTAATGGCCAAGTCATGAAAGGCGCTGTTAACCTGAAAGGTTTAGTCAGCTGGAAAGATCATGTTACTTGGGATATCAAAGGCCGTTTAGACCATATTAATCCGAAGGACAAAGCCATTCCTCAGGTTGTACAAGACTTTTTACCGCCAAGTTTAGATGCTGCTGTTGCCTCAACCGGTTCTTTGGAAAAAGGTACAGAAGTATTTGCTAATGTTGATTTCGACCGTTATGAGTCTTGGAAGCTTAAGTTTAATCAGGCTCCTGAAAAAAATAATAAACCTCAACCAATGCTCATGAATGTAGCTTGGACGAAAATAGATCGTGCAATGCCTTATATTGGGTGGTTAAGTAGTGACAGTGGTCAGGTCGATTTAACGTTACGTGATGGTCAGCAAGATATTAAAGTTGCAACAAAAGTATATCAGCATGAAAAAACTTTATTGCCAGCAGGACAATATCTAGCGAATTTGAATGTTAAAGATAATATTTTAAATGTTCCTAATTTTAGTTTTGCTGCTGAAAAAGGTAGCTTAACTGGTCAGGCTAAAGTATTTCTTCCGACTGAAAAACGTCAGTTGGTTTGGAATGCATTATTAAATGCAAAAGATTTTAATCCACAGAGTATATATGCGGCAGCACCTGTCAATCTTTTAAATGGTTCGATTAAAGCAAATGGTTTTGCTAAACCAAATCAGCAAATCATTCAATTTGAGAAAATTGATTTAACTGGTCGACTGGCTCAAGCCGGTCAAGAGACTGTTAGTTTGGGTGGGAAAAGTACCGCAGCACTATTATTCCATGATGTAAAAGCTGGTGGTGGCTTTAAAGGTTTTGCAGTTAATTATGATGGATCTTTAAAAGCTCTAAAACAGGCAAATGGTTTATTAAAGTTTTCTATAGCGGGCACACCAGATTTTATTCGAATTAACCAGTTACAACATGATGGTGTCGCTGGGAAAATCTATGCAACAGGTTCTGTAAATTTGAAAGATCGCATTGCATGGGATATTAATAGTTCGTTGGTGCGCTTTAAACCTCAATATTTTACCTCAGCTGTAAAAGGTGAAATTTCAGGTAATCTGAAAACTCAAGGGGTTTGGTCAGATCATTTAAAACGAATTAATATTCAACAACTGAATCTTGCTGGCTTTATAAATAATAAACCTGTTCGAGGTAAGGGTAATCTATCTTTATTGATGGACTCTAACCAAAACGGTTTTTTACCTCAGCAATTTGAAGCAAATAATTTATTTTTAGTCTATGGGCAGAATCAGCTACAAGCGACAGGTAATGCTCAAAATCTAAAAATCAAGCTCAATGCACCAGCACTTTACGAGTTATACCCAGGATTACGCGGTCGAGCTTATGGTGATCTGAATGTACAATCGCAGCCACGTTTAAAAGCAACAGCAAATATTGCCGTAGATGATTTTGCTTTTAATACTTTAGTGAGCGTGAAGAGATTGAGTATTCAGGGTGAACTTCCAACATCGGAAACAACGCCAACTCAATTAACCGCAAAATTAGATAATTTACGTAGTGGAAATAGACAAATTCAGTCCGCTGAAGTGAATTTGACAGGAACGAGAAAAGCGCATTTATTGAAAGTACTTGGCAATAATAGTATTTCTAAGTTCTATGTTCAGTTAGCAGGTGGGTTTAACCAAAACAATGATTGGTTAGGTCAAATTCAGAAAGGAAGTTTTGATTCAAGACGTATTCGTCTGGCACAAAATCAAAATGCTCCAGTGATTTATTCTTCTGCAAGATCTGAGCTATATGTAGGTCAACATTGTTGGCAAAGTGCGAATAGCCAGCTCTGCTTTGATCAGCCAGTACGAGTAAGTAAGGCTCGCGGTAATATTTCGTTTGTAACTCAAAACATGGATTTAAGTGACTTCGCGGCATTTATGCCAGAAGGTTTGGCGATGACTGGGCAACTAAATGGTTATGCCAAGGCAGCGTGGGTAAATGGTGGACATCCAAAACTTGATGCACGTTTAATTACGCGTAAAGGTGAAATTGGTTTAGCTGCTGAAGATCCACAAGACCCTGCAACGACTCTGGCTTATGATGAGCTGGGTGTGATTGCAAAAAGTGTATCTGAAGGACTGTTATTCCGTGTTGATGTGAAAACACCTGATATTGGTACGGGTTATGCGAACGTCATTATCAATCCATTCCAGCCATCAATGCCAATGCATGGTGAAATCGCATTTAATGATGTGCAATTAAAAGTCTTAAAACCATTTATTCAAGATGTCCGCAAACTGAGTGGAACCTTAGCCTTAGCTGGTAAAGTCAACGGTACTTTAACTCAGCCACAATTTACTGGTGAAATGCGTTTGAAAAATGGCGCAATCAGTATGATTTCGCTTCCAGTTAATTTAACGAATGTTCAGGTTTACTCATCAATTCGTCAGGACATGGCAACAATTGATGGTGCGTTTAACAGCGGTCAAGGTGTAGGGCTTTTAAAAGGTAGTTTTGAATGGAAAGATTCGCCACGTCTTCAATTAAACCTCAAAGGTGATAATTTACTTGTACGTCAGGCTCCATTAATTACTGCAATTGCTAATCCAAACCTTACACTTGATATGTATCCTTTCGATAAGCGTTTAAGCTTAAAAGGATCGGTAGATGTTCCTCGTGCACGTATTTCAATGCCAGAAACAACTGCTCCAGTCATTAACACCTCATCAGATGTCCGCATAGTTCGACAAGGCCAAGATCCGCTTGCAATTCTACGAGCTGCTAAACCTTGGGATATTCGAGCTGATATTGCTGTTAATATTGGAAACCAAGTCATATTCCAAGGCTTCAACAGTAATATTCCTTTAGTTGGTCGTTTAAACTTAAGTCAACGTGGCTACGAGACTGCAATGCGAGCTAACGGAGCAATTGGTGTCAGTCAAAAAGTGAAAATCGAAGCCTATGGACAAAGTCTAGATTTGAATCGAGCAATTGCGCGTTTTAATGGTCCATTGGCAAATCCTACTTTAGATATCGATGCAAACAAAAATGTTCAGGGCAGTATGGTTGGGGTACGTGTTACAGGTACTGCAACATCGCCAAACATTCAGGTTTACAATGATGCCGGACTATCTGAGCAAGAAGCATTGAATGCGCTCGTTACGGGTCGTATTAATGAAGGTTCAAGTGGTTTAAGTAATGCGGAAGGATTTAAGTCCGATGTAAATAACACCATTGCTGCCGCAGGGATTAGTATGGGCTTGGGTGGTACACGTGCTTTAACGAATCAGATTGGACGTACTTTCGGTTTGAGTGGCTTAGCTCTAGATGCACAAGGTACGGGTGAAGATACGCAGGTGAGCTTAACGGGCTATATCACACCTGATCTATTTATTCGTTATGGTGTTGGCGTATTCACTCCAGTGAACAAACTAACTTTACGTTATCAAATGAATCGACGTTTATACTTAGAAGCAAGTCAGTCTTTAGAAAGAGCAATCGATTTATTCTATAACTGGCGCTTCTAGTAGGCGGAAATTAAACATTAGGAAAGTACTTTAGTACCTATAATGATTTGATTAGTCTCAAGTAATAACGAAATAAAAGCTCACTTCTTAGTGGGCTTTTATTTTAAGTATTTCTATATGAATTAAAAAATTGAATATTTATCGATATAGAGTCTTAATTCTCTTAAAAAGAACTAAAGCTTGAACAGGCTTTTAATTAAAGAAAACTCACTTGAAAATTACTATTTTATAAATTAGTTTTCAGAATCATTAAATGAAACTAAATTGATAATACCTTGTTGATAAGTGCAAATAAGGTGGTTTTTTCCAAGGATATAGCAGTGAAAATAGATACTTCTGTTGAAATTAAATATGACAAGGAAAACGATACAAATATTAAATATCGTGGGCTAATTCAAAAGTTAACCGCAACATTGTCGATGACGCTTTTGTCATTTGGATGGGGCTCTACCGTAAATGCTGCACAACAACAAATTGCTTTAGTAGGAACATGGACATCGATCCCTAACGCGCCACTTGCGCAAAAACCAAAACAAGCCAGTGAAGGTTTGTACCAGCTTAAAGTGAATAGCGATGGAACCTTAACTCCTGTTAATGTCTTGAAAATGAAAAGTCCTTCTTGGATTGTGAAATCGAAAGATGGCCGCTTTGCTTATACCACTAATGAAGAAAATGAAGGGGCGGTGACTGCATTATCAATTCAAAATGGAAAGGTGGAAGTATTAAACACAGTGGATAGCCATGGTGGTCATCCAACACATGCATCAATCAGTTTAGATGGCAAATTCCTATTTGTGTCGAACTATTCGGCATTTGATAAAGGTCGTGGTGGGGTAGCTGTTTTTCCAATTTTGCCAAACGGTCATTTAGGTGAAAAAGTACAAAATATTGTTTTTAGCGAAGGTTCTGGTCACGTCAAAGGTCGGCAGGACAGTGGTCATGCGCATTCGACTACATTTAGCCCAGATGGTAAGTATCTATACGCAAGCGATCTTGGAAATGATAAAGTCTATACTTTTCACTATAACCCGAATAAACCACAACCACTCGAAGCAGACAATAGCCGAGATGTGACTTTTAGGCATGGTTCCGGCCCGCGTCATATGGTCTTTTCACCAAATGGCAAACATGCATACGTTACCGCAGAAATGCGAAGCGAAATTGTGACATTTAATGTGCAAGATGGTCATTTGAAAAAAGTGGCTGAGTTAAAACTAATTCACGAAGACAAAACACCTGAATTTAAGAGCGCGAGTGGAATTATCCTCAGTCCAAATGGCAAATATGTGATTGCTGCCAATCGTGGTGCAGACAACAAACTTTTGGTATTTAAAATTCAGCAGAATGGATTGCTAGCTAAACCAGTAGTTTATAATGCTAATGGGATTGAACCACGTGCTTTCTCATTCGATGCATCTGGTAAATATCTGTATGTAACCAATGTTTATAGTAATAACATTAGCTTGTTCCGTTTTGATGCCAACAAAGGCACCTTAAAACCCGCTGGTGATGCAGCAAAAATATCAACACCGACTGATATCAAATTTTTTAATTAACTCAAACTAGCATTTCTAATGCTTGATATAAAAAAAACCGAGGGCAAATCATCTCGGTTTTTTTGACTGTTTTTGCAAAAATGATGATTTTCCGTATGATATGGGCAGCAATAATTAGTGTAGTGAAATGATGAAAAAGATTTTATTGATTGCAGTGAGTTTATTTTTTGTTGGTTGTTCAGAAAAGAAGCCATTAACACCTGAAGAGCAATGGCATGGCTTTTGTACTAGCGTAGGAAATGCGGCTAGAAGCATTGTTTTTGATCGCCAGCAAGCAATTGAAAAAACTCAGGCCGTTGAGCATGCAAATAAAATTGAAGATGACATTACCAAAAAGTTCATTCTTAATATTATTGATAAAGTCTATGCGATTCCAAAAGAAGAACTAACTCAAGATTCTCAAGCACTCCAAGAAAAAGTTAGAAAGCAAGCGATGGATGAATGTTTGATAACGCCTCATGACAAAATGCCAAAATATAAATCGTTCTAATTGTGTAAGGTTATTGAATTTCCTCTCTTGAGGGGTGTTTTTGCTCAAAAATAATCCGAATTTGGCTAATTTGTTCGTTATTTATACACAGGTATTTAGATACAAAATAATGGGCATCACGGAGAAACACCCCGTTTTCATTAACTTTTACCTTGAACTCTAGTAAACTTTTGTAGTCCATATTACTTGTGAAGCTTTTTTACAAAGCTGGAATTTGCAAGTAATTTTTCAAAAAAAGAGGAATGAACACCGTGCTAGAAGCTTACCGCCAACACGTTGAAGAACGTGCCGCACTCGGAGTCCCACCGAAGCCACTTGATGATGCTCAAACAGCTCAGCTTGTTGAACTATTAAAAAATCCACCAGCAGGCGAAGAAGCGTTCTTGGTTGATTTGCTTGAAAACCGTGTTCCTGCAGGTGTTGACCAAGCAGCTTACGTAAAGGCAGCGTTCTTGGCAGCGATTGCAAAAGGCGAAGCAACTTCACCACTCGTTTCTAAAGAACGTGCAGTTTACTTACTTGGCACAATGCTTGGTGGTTATAACGTAGCACCACTTGTTGAGCTTCTTGACGATGCTGAACTTGCAAACCTAGCTGCTGAAGCATTAAAGAAAACACTTCTTGTATTTGATGCATTCCATGACGTAGCAGATAAAGCAAAAGCTGGTAACGCTGCGGCTAAAGCTGTTTTACAATCTTGGGCAGAAGCAGAATGGTTCACTAGCCGTCCTGATGTTCCAGAAGAAATCAAAATCACTGTGTTCAAAGTAACTGGTGAAACAAATACTGATGACTTGTCTCCAGCTCAAGATGCTTGGAGCCGTCCAGATATCCCATTACATGCAAATGCAATGTTGAAAAACGAGCGTGATGGTATCAACCCTGAAAAACCAGGTGAAGTTGGTCCATTAAGCCAAATCAAAGAACTCATCGCGAAAGGCAACCAAGTTGCTTATGTTGGTGACGTTGTTGGTACAGGTTCTTCTCGTAAATCTGCAACTAACTCTGTACTTTGGTTCTTCGGTGACGAACTTCCACACATTCCAAACAAAAAAGACGGTGGTGTGTGCTTAGGTTCTAAAATCGCTCCAATTTTCTTTAATACAATGGAAGACGCAGGTGCATTACCTGTAGAAATCGACGTTGCTAACATGAACATGGGCGACGAAGTTGTATTGAAAATTGACCACGCTGCTGCAAAAGTTACTGCTTTTAAAGATGGCGTACAAATTTCAGAAGCAGAACTTAAAACTCCAGTACTTTTAGACGAAGTACGTGCTGGTGGTCGTATTAACTTGATCATTGGTCGTGGTTTAACTGCTAAAGCACGTGAAGAATTAGGTCTTGCACCTTCTACATTGTTCCGTACACCTGTACAACCTGCTGACACTGGCAAAGGCTTCACGCAAGCTCAGAAAATGGTTGGTCGTGCATGTGGTTTAGCTGAAGGTCAAGGTATCCGTCCGGGTACTTACTGTGAACCTAAGATGACTACAGTTGGTTCTCAAGATACAACTGGTCCTATGACTCGTGACGAGTTAAAAGACTTAGCTTGCTTGGGCTTCTCTGCTGACTTGGTAATGCAGTCTTTCTGTCACACTGCTGCGTATCCAAAACCAGTTGACGTAACAACTCACCATACATTACCTGACTTCATCATGAACCGTGGTGGTGTATCGTTACGTCCAGGTGACGGTATTATCCACTCTTGGTTAAACCGTATGTTACTTCCAGATACAGTAGGTACTGGTGGTGACTCACATACTCGTTTCCCAATCGGTATTTCTTTCCCAGCGGGTTCTGGTCTTGTTGCGTTCGCAGCTGCAACTGGTGTTATGCCACTTGATATGCCAGAGTCTGTACTTGTTAAGTTCAAAGGTAAAATGCAACCTGGTATCACTTTACGTGACCTTGTACATGCAATTCCTTACTACGCAATTCAAGCGGGTGACTTAACTGTAGAGAAGAAAGGTAAGAAAAACATCTTCTCTGGTCGTATCCTTGAGATCGATTTGTCAGAAATGGAAAATGACTTGACTGTTGAGCAAGCATTCGAACTTTCTGATGCTTCTGCTGAACGTTCTGCAGCTGGCTGTTCAATCACACTTTCTGAAGAGAAAGTTGCTGAATACTTGCGTTCTAACATCACCATGTTGAAGTGGATGATCGCAGAAGGTTATGGCGATGCTCGTACTATGGCGCGCCGTGCTGAAAACATGCAGAAGTGGTTAGACAACCCAAGCTTGTTAAAAGCTGATGCTGATGCAGAATACTTAAAAGTTTACGAAATCGATCTTGCTGACATCAAAGAACCAATTCTTTGCTGCCCGAACGATCCAGACGACGCGAAGCTTCTTTCTGACGTTCAAGGCGACAAAATTGATGAAGTATTCATCGGTTCTTGTATGACGAACATCGGTCACTTCCGTGCAGCTGGTCAGTTACTTGATAAAGTACCTGGTGGTTCATTGTCTACTCGTTTATGGTTGGCTCCACCAACTCGTATGGACGAGCACCAATTAATGGAAGAAGGCTTGTATAACATCTATGGTCGTGCTGGTGCGCGTACAGAGATGCCAGGCTGTTCATTATGTATGGGTAACCAAGCACGTGTAGCACCGAACACAACATGTGTATCGACTTCTACTCGTAACTTCCCGAACCGTTTAGGTCAAGGTGCAAACGTTTACTTAGCTTCTGCTGAGCTTGCATCTGTAGCTGCGGTTCTTGGTAAGTTACCAAGCCCAGAAGAATATCAACAGTACGCGTCGCAAATCGACAGCGCTTCTGCTGACATCTACAAATACTTAAACTTCGACAAGATGAGCGAATATACTAAAGAAGCTGATCAAGTTGATACTAAGAAAATCCAAGCTGCTCAATTGACTTAATGAGCTAGGATCAAGAAAAGCCGAAAGGCTTTTCCCTAGTGCAAGAGCAAATCTATGATTTGCTTGAGCAAAAAGCTAGAATAAGGGCTGATTAATCAGCCCTTATTTTTTATAATGAAAAGCATTTTAAATATAGAAAAAAATATTTTTGAATTAGAAAATATTTTGAATAAAAAACAAAAAATTGAAGAGTTGGAAAGCTCAATTCAGCAATTATTCTCCATAATATTAAAAGATTACCCTTATCTAAAATTACCGACGTTTTCAATAATTCCAACAAGGGCTCTAGAGTTTATTGTTTGGTATCAAGACCCAAATGCCATTACTGAAACCTTATTAATTAAGCAAAATAGTTTTACTGCCTATTTATGGAGATGTGATGATGGAAAATGGTATTTAGATGATTTATATTCTGAACCGCGCGAAATCGCCTCTAAATTAATCAAAAATATACCTGTCTTTTATTCAATTCCTGAGAATCCTAAAGAGGTGAAGCATTTACTTGAAATTGGAATAATGCATTTTAACGAGATTTTATTTCCCATTTTTTCAAACAGAACATTAGAGGACAGTAGAGAAGTATTGACATGGGATGATCACTTTTTATTAGTGGGTACCCAATTGACCAATCTTAAACTTTATAGTCATGAAGAGTGGAATGCCTTGATCGATAGAGAGAATTCTTATTTAAATTAAAATTAGGCAAAAGATTTTTAAGATTAAGAGATATCTATACTGATGGTAATATTATTTATACATTGGCATTTAAATTTAGAGAAACATTCCTATTAACATAACAATGTTCCTCCATATTTATAAAATCACCAATAACCCAACACTTTCCACCAAAGTCCGCCAATCACCACAAAGATGATGATATTAACCACGCTCATGACAAAGCCAGCTTTCCACCATTCACCAAGTGTGGTGTAACCCGAACCGAACACCACAGGCGATGTACCCGTTGCATAATGGGTTAAGGTCATCATGATGCTAGAAGCTGCTGCCATCATTAAAGCAAACAACATTGGCGGTGCACCAAGTGCAAGTCCTGCCGTATAAAAGGCTGCAAACATAGCGGTAATATGCGCCGTGGTGCTAGCAAACATATAATGTGCATACAGATAAGCAAGCATTAATAATAGACAAGCAGGCATCCAGCTTAGACCTAAATGACCAATACTGGTTTCTAAAACACTCGAGAACCACGTGATTAAGCCAAGCTTATTTAAATAAGTCGCCATCATGACTAATGCTGCGAACCAAGTAATCGTATCCCACGCATTCTTTTGCGTCAGAATATCATCCCAAGTTAAAACACCTGTAAGTAGCAATAATCCTAAACCAATAAAGGCAGTCGTCGTTGGGTCAACAGCCCAAGCAGAGCCCAAAATCATGGCGGGAATCCCTGCCCATAGCATCAATAAAATACCGAATACACCAAGCATGATGATTTCATTTTTACTGACTGGGCCCATTTCTTTTAATTTACTTTTAGCAAACTGAGCTGCATTAGGCGTTTCTTTGACTTCGGGTGGATACATCAAATACATAATCAAAGGCATAATAATTAATGCAATCAAACCCGGCAGCAACATTGCCAGTGCCCAAGTACTCCAACTTAAAGAAATTTCACTATTGGTCGCCTTTGCCACTAAATCAACGACTAATGGATTAGGGGCAGTTGCCGTAATAAACATTGCAGAGGTAATCGGGTTGGCTTGGTAGTTAACCAATGACAGATATTTTCCCATCCGACCTTCGGTACCTTTAGCAGGATCAGAATCATAACTAGTAGAAATTGCTAGTACAATCGGATGAATTATTCCGCCACCACGAGCCGTATTACTTGGCGTTACAGGGGCGAGAATGAGTTCTGAAAGTACCATGCTATAGCCAATCCCAATGGTTTTCTTGCCCCAAACTGCGATGAATAAATACCCTAACCGTGCACCCAATCCGGTTTTTTGCAAACCTTTAGAGATCATAATGGAAATACCAATCAACCAGATTAATGGGTTAGCAAAGCTACTAAGGGCATCTTGAATTGCACCGCTTGGGCTCGTGTTAGTCACACCAGTAATAGCGACTAAAGTTATTGCAATAATGGCAATGGCACCAATTGGCATCGCTTTACCGATGATTGCGGCAATTACACCGACAAACATCGCTAACAAATGCCAAGCATCAGGATCAACACCATTTGGTACAGGAATAACGAACCAGATTAACAATGTAATAAATAAAGAAATAAGTGTAGGGAGGGCTTTAAATCCCATGTAATTTCCCCTTGTTTTCATATGATTAAAAATTAAAGTTCTTTATGAGTAAATCGCTAAAGACATAAGTATTAAAGTTCTATTATCGATTAAATGATTCAAGAATTCAAAAAATCACAAGCAATAAGTACTAGCTTTCATTTCTATGAAAAACGTCATTCTTTTAAGTTAAATATTTCTTAATTTAAACATAAATTATTAAGTTTTACTGAACTTTTAACTCTGAAATGGATGTCAGAATGATAAATTCTCTGTATAGATATCAGTCTAATAAATAGTACTTAGTATGGTTAATTTTAAAAAAAGCTATAAAGATATCTAATTAAATTAATATATTCTAATACTAATTTTTAGAAAATATTAAAGATCAAAAAATAAATTATATATCTAGATTAAGGTATAACAGGTGTAAAAAATTATTAAATAAAATAACTTAGATATAATATTGGATAAAAATTGATCTTTTTGAGTTATTGATTTTATTAAAAGCGTGAAATGAGTCAAGAGTTTATTTAAAAACGTTAAATATATCATTTTAAAATTTGATATATATAAAATTGAATATAGTAGTAGTAATTAACTGGTTTTTTGTTTTAAAATAATTAAACGAACTTAAAAATAATTAAAAAAAATATGGGTATTTTATATAGGGAATTTGAGAATGCTAAAGACAATAGTTGAATTTAAATTTGATGATTATCAACTATATGAACAAAAAATGCACTCCACCGAAGGAGGGATTTTAGTTCAAAAAACTGAAGACATTGCGCAATATATTTTTAGTATATTGAGAAATAGGTATCATTTAAATGTAGAACTATATAGTGAAAATTGGGGATGGCAAATTGAAATTCCATTGCCTGAAATAACGATGTATCTTGGAATAAGTGTCTATGAAGAATATAGAAACGGATTCGCAATTTTTATTTCACCGAATACACCTATTTTAAGAAAATTTTTATTTCGAAAAATTGATATTACCCATCATATTATGGTGCTACAAAATTATATAAATATTATCTTAAAATCACATCCAGGAATCTATGATGTGATGTGGTGGAAAGAAAATGAATTCCGATGTGTAGTGGCGAGCTGAAGTAGAAAAATATAAAATTTCAATTACCGAAGCGTGTTAAGGAAAATTTATTAAAGACCATATTGGTGAATAGGCAGTGAGAGCTTACTATATCTTCAATATCAAGTGGTCAGATCAATATGCAAAATTCAGCGTTGAAGAGATTACGTAAGTTTTTCTATAATAATCTTCATAATCATGACTATGAAACTACGGTAAGTAGATGTATTAATTATTTTTTAGTTGTTTTAATTGTTGGTAATGTCGCTGCCGTTTTATTAGAAACAGTAAATGATTTGTACACAAGCTATCGTGTTTGGTTCGATTATTTTGAAGTTATTTCAATTGCAATTTTTAGTATTGAATATTTATTAAGATTGTGGAGTGTTGCAGATCGAGATACAACACAATCTGCATGGAAAATTCGCTTGAACTGGATGAAAAGCGGGGAAGCAATTATTGATTTGATGGCAATTTTACCTGCCTATCTCAATTTCTTTGTACAAATTGATCTTCGTATGCTCAGAATCTTACGTTTGCTTCGTTTATTAAAATTAACGCGGTATTTTATCTCACTACAGATATTGTTATGCGTGATCAAGCGGGAGAAAGGTTCTTTTCAGGCAGTTATCTTTATTTTAATCATTATGATTATTATGACTGCTTCAGGAATTTATGTGGTTGAAAACAAGGCTCAGCCAGAAGCTTTTAGTTCAATACCTAAATCTATGTGGTGGGCTGTAGTGACTTTAACCACAGTGGGCTATGGCGATGTAACACCAGTGACCAGTTTAGGAAAGTTACTGGGGGCACTCATTACAATTTTGGGTGTTGGTATTGCGGCTTTACCAGCTGGTATTTTGGCATCGGGGCTTGCAAATGAACTTAACCAGCGTAATCAAAGGCTAGAGCAAGAATTTCGTGAATTACTTCAAGTACGAGGTATTGATATTTTACATGATGAAGTTGAAATAGAACGAATCCGTCAAAAAGTTGGTCTACCCAAAGAGCAGGCGCATAATCTGATTGTTCAAATTATGCGAGAAAAAGTATTAGAACAAGAAGAGTCTGTTAGAGAGAAAAAATGTTATTGCCCACACTGTGGTGGAAAGCTAACTGATTAGAAATAATAAGTTAGCATTTTCTTTGATTAAATTTACTTACTGGCTTTTTCAACAGCAAATGCAATAAGTAAAATGATAAGACCACCGAGACTCAAAACAAAACCTACCCAGATTGGCGCGATCCAACCCATTTGGTGGCTGAGTACCCATCCCCCTAAAAATGCACCTAATGCATTGGCCATATTAAAGGCAGAGTGGTTGAGTGATGCTGCTAATGTTTGGGCATCGCCTGCAACATCCATTAGACGGGTTTGCAAAGCTCCGCCTAATCCCATTACAGTGAGACCAATCAAAAATAACGAAGCAATAGCACTATAGATATTACTCATTAAGAAACTGGCAACAACAAAAGCAATAGCTGAACTAATTAGTACACCTACAATCGTTTTGTTTAGGTTTTTATCTGCAAGCCATCCCGCTGCTAAGCCACCAATAACCATACCGATACCCCAGATAGCTAAAGCAATAGGGACAATTTGGATATTAACTTTTGTATATTCAGTTAAAATTGGTGAGACATAACTATAAACAGAAAACATGCCTCCAAAACCGATAGCACCTACCGCTAGTGTTAACCACATATTGATATTTTTAAGACCAGCTAATTCTGTTTTTATACTGGCAGTAGCTTGGACTGGAATATTGGGTACAAAGAAACCAACAGCAATTAAAGTGACGAATGCAATGGTTGCTGAAAACTCAAAACCAGCTCTCCAGCCAAAATTTTGACCTAACCACGTTGCGAGAGGCACACCAATTACAGTTGCCACTGTAAGACCCATCATCATTTGGGCAACCGCAGAAGCTCTTCTTGATGGACCCGCTAGTTCTGCTGCAACTAAGGCACCGACTCCAAAATATGCTCCGTGTGGTAAACCTGCAATAAAACGTGAGATTAAAACAGTTTCAGGTGTATGAGCTAAAGCAGTACAGGCATTAGCTACACCATAAAAAAGCATTAAGCCAAGTAGTAAAGTTTTTCTAGGTATTTTGGCTCCGAGAATAGCAATGATAGGAGCACCAATAACTACACCCAACGCATAGGCACTAATAAAGTGGCCAGCTTCAGGAACTGTAATATTTAAATTATTTGCAATTTCTTGAATCAGTCCCATTGCGACGAATTCGGTAGTTCCAATACAAAAACCACCTACAGCGAGAGAGAAAATTGCTAAAAAAAGAGAATAGTGTTGATGTGTAGAAAGGGGAGATTGTGGGGACGCCATAATAAGTTGAGGAAAGACACAAAAAAGAGAAGTATAAGGGAAAAGAGAACAGAATAATAAAAAACTAAAATATTGAGATAAGGATTACATATTCAAATGAAGTGAATTTAAATTTTTATATGAAATAATTCATCGAAAAACTTTTAAAAATTATATATGATTAGCGCGTAATACTTTAAGCATTACAACAAGTTGTATAAATATCTAAAAAAAGAGATGCTAAAACGTGAGAAAATTATTTATTACCTGCCTTATGGGTATGGCTATGTTATCTATGCCTGGTTGCGCAGTATTTATGGCGGGTAATCAACCAAGTAAAAAAAATTTAAATGTTCTAAATCCAGGCAGTTCTCGTAATTATGTGATTGCTGAGTTTGGTGCGCCTGTACTTTCAGAATACCGTGATGGAACACGCGTTGAGATCTATACTTTTCAGCAAGGTTATTCAAAGTGGGTGAAAGTCGGCAGAGCTTTTGGTCATGGTGTGGCAGATGTGGCTTCAATCGGCCTTTGGGAAGTATTTGGGACTCCGACAGAAGCATATTTTAATGGTAAAGAAACTTCATACGAAGTATCTTACGGACCAGATGATTTAGTGAAAAGCTATAAGCTAATTGATTTCGAGCAGACATTTCCAAAGATGAAACAGCAATAAAATCAAATTAAATAAGAAAAGGCCTTCGGGTCTTTTTTATGTAAAATTAAATTTATTAATGATAATAAGAATTATTTTTATTTGTGTATACTGTATTCGCTTATATTTTGTCTGATTTTTTAACTTTGCATACAACAGGATTTTGTAATAATGAATAGATTTCTAATGACCTCACTTGCATTGATATGTACAACGGGCTTTGCCCATGAACCTTATGTAGCACCTGTAGCTTATAAAACTGAACAGACTCAAGTACCTGTAATTGCTGGTTATGCTGAAGAAGCATTAAATAGTGAATATGCTTTAAAGGATGCCAAGCTTACTGTAATTACACCTAAAAATGAGCTTAAAACGGTCAACTCAGAAGCTGTGCATAAGTCTGTAACTGTCTTTGATGTAGATCTACCTGAAGAAGGCACATATATTGTTCAAACTCAGGCGAGTTACCCTTTAAAATATGTATTTGACCAAAAAGAATGGCATCTATTTTTTGATATGCCAGCTGATAAAGCTCCACCGAAAGCAGAACGTGAATATTTGATTCCGACTGACCTTAAAACAAAAATAATTAAAACAGAACAAGTAGCACGTGAGTGGATATTGCAGAGTTATCTTTCTAAGGGAAAAATTTCAGATGTTCAGCTTCCTAATACACCGATTAAAGTTAGTTTCTCTGTGCACCCAAACCAGATTAAAGCTACTCAACCTATTAAATTAGCCATAACTGAAAAAGGGCAACCTTTAGCTTATGCTGAAGTTAATTTGAGAGAAAAAGGTGCAACTGATAAACAAGTACAACCATTTAAGGCAGATAATCAAGGGCAAGTTGAGCTCAAATTTCCAAAAGCTGGCGAGTACTTAGTAGAAGTAACTGCACCACTAAATTTGAAGTTAAAACCTAAAAATCAAAGCTATACAATTATTAGTTTAAATGTATTGGCACAGTAGTTTTTAGTTTTTTATAAAAATAGACCTAATAAAGGTCTATTTTTGTCTTATGCTTTTTAACCACTTTTAAAATTTTTATAAAATCGTTTTAATTTTCCTTAATTTTTGAAGATACCTACATTCATCCCATGTAAAAATAGTGAAATAAAATTCATGTTGAGACAAACTAACTAATTTTGTGTTAAAGTGAATATAATTCATTAATGAAGATTTATCGAAAGTTTTATGTAAAAGCAAACATGAGCTTTTTGCATTTATAGATAAATCTCTTTTTTAGGCTTGGGCCCATGTTAGAAATACGCCACCTTAAAACTCTAGTTGCTTTACGCGAGCATGGTTCATTAGTTTCGGCAGCAAATGACCTTTGTTTAACGCCATCTGCCATTTCCCATCAATTAAAAGAATTAGATCATTGGTATGGGGTAGAGGTTGTTAATCGTCGAAGCAGACCTGTTAGTTTTTCTAATGTTGGACAGCGCTTATTAAAGTTAGCCGATGATGTTTTGCCCCAAATTCAGATTACCCACAGTGATATCACGCGTATTGTGCATGGACAGACAGGCAGAATTATTTTTTCATCGGAATGTCACAGTTGTTTTGACTGGTTAATGCCTTTATTAAATCAGTATCGCCAGCAATATCCAGATGTCGATTTAGACTTTGCTTCGGGGTTTGAAGCTAATCCACATGAACTCTTACAAAATGCAGAATTTGATTTACTGATTACAGCTGACCCAATTGCGTTAAAAGGAATTGAGTATTTTCCGATTTTTGAATACGAATCCCGTTTAGTCTTATCAAATACGCATCCTTTGGTACGGGCTGAAAATATTACAGTTCAAGAGTTAGCCGAAGAGGTTTTAATTACTTATCCGGTTGATAAGCACCGTTTAGATATTATGTCTAAACTTTTCATTCCTGCGAATATTCAGCCTAAACAAATACGAACAACTGATTTAACTCAAATGCTTATTCAGCTTGTTGCAAGTGGACGAGGTATTGCTGCTTTACCTGATTGGGTAGTAAATGAATATGAACAAAAAGGTTGGGTTACAAGCCGCCGTTTAGATTGTGTTTCTCCTACAGGTTTAAGACGAACTTTATATGCGGGTTATCGAACTGAAGAAAAAGAGAAAAGTTATTTTGAAGGATTTTTAAAGCAGTTAGAAAAGTTCTCTTTAAAACGAAACGCTTATTATTCTGGCTAAAAATAAAAATTTAGCCTAAGTGTTAAAAAGGTGCTTAATTGCACCTTTTTTATATCGACTTCTTATTTACCAATAAATAAAGAGAGTAAGCCTGCTGCAATCAGAGGGCCGACTGGTACACCACGAAGTAAAGCAACACCAGCAACCGTACCAATCAGTAAACCTGCAACCACATCAGGTTGGCTTGACATTAGTTTTACTCCACGACCACCCAACCAAGCGACTAATAAGCCAATTGCAATAGCCAAAAGTGATTTAAAACTAACAAATGATTTTAAAATACTCTCCCCACTGAGCTTCCCACTGGCAATGGGAGTAAGGACACCAATCGTTAAAATAAGAATTCCTAAATTAAGACCGTGAGCTTGAATATAGGGGAAAAACTCATTTAATGGCGTAATTTTAACGACAATGAGCACACCGGCTGCAATCGTTACAGCTGCATTTTGACTTAATAAGCCGCAGATCAACAGAACGAGTAGAACAACTAAATTAACATCAAATTGGGCAAGCATGGGGAGTGCGGAGGAAGTAAATAAATGGAATTGTATAATATTTAAGACACGTAATGTGAACGCTTTAAAAGATATAGCCGATTTTAAATCTTATTTTTAAGAATAAATGATTGTATATCTCTCAATCCTAAAGAGTTTTAATTTCTGGTTACGCTTGGAAACAATGTTATATAAATTAACAAGTTAAAAATTTTAGTTTTTTAAAATTGTGATATAAAAATAGTCATTACTCATGAGTACAGGACAGATTTATGGACATTATAGATATCAAAATCAAAGATCAGTTTGACCAGATTCATGATGCAAAAGCGCAACTAAAGAAAAATTTAGTTGAACATGAGAATGCATCGTTAAAGCTGAGCCAACGTATTGAACATATTATTGTTGATAATGAAATTATTTTGCCTACTACCGAATTATTATTTGAAAGTGAACAGAACGAAAATATTTATCGAGTAGTCGAAGAATAAAGTGTGTCTTGAATGAAGTAAATGTAAAGAGCTGCTCGTAGCGTTTAGTAAAAAGTGGAAACTACGTTAAAATAACAGCTTAGTTCTAATGAGAAAACTTCATGCTGCTGGAAAAAATTTTACAATCACAAGGGTTTGGTTCTCGTAAATATTGTCAGCAGTTAATAAAAAACGGATCTGTAAGTATTGATGGAGAGGTTGCAGATGATCTTAAAAAGCAATTCTCTCCAGAAAATTTAGAGTTTTCTCTTTTTGGAGAAACTTATCAATATCGAGAAAAAGTTTACCTTGCTCTAAAAAAACCAAAAGGTTTTGAGTGTTCACACCAGCCCCATCATCATCAAAGCGTATTTAGCCTTTTACCAGAAATCCTGATTCAACGTGGTGTGCAAGCCATTGGTCGCTTAGATCAAGATACAACCGGCTTACTTTTACTTACTGATGACGGTAAATACCTTCAAGCTTTAACTCATCCTCGTAAACATGTACCTAAGGTTTATCATGTTACGACTATAGATCCGGTGACACCTGAGCAAATTGAAATGTTGAGCCAAGGTGTAAATTTGCATCAAGAAAAAGGTATTTTTGCTGCAACAGATGTGGAGATATTAGAAACGCATCAATTAACCATGACGATTCATCAAGGTGTTTATCATCAAGTAAAAAGAATGATTGCAGCTGTAGGAAATAAGGTAGAAGCATTACATCGCCATCAAGTAGGGCAATTGGTTTTACCTGAACTTGAAGATGGAGAGTGGGTTTATTTATCTGAACAACAAAAACAGCTCGCTCAAAATATCATTTGAGAAAACAATGGAAGGTTTGGAACTCACTATCTCGAATAAATCCCATTTGTTCATATAAACGATGAGATTCATGGTTGTTACTTTGAGTTTCCAAACTAATCCGCAAAGCATTTTCTTGTTTTGCAAATAAGATTGCTGTATCGATTAGCTGTTTAGCAGAACCTTGACGACGAAAAACGGGCGTAACATATACATCATCTAAAATATAATAAGTTGAACAAGCAACTGAAGAAAAACCTAAATAGAGTAAAATAAAACCCGTGATTTTATCGTCTTTAATATGAATGAAGAACACACTTTCTCTATTCTCAAAACGTTGTTTAAGGAAGTGAAGTGATTCATTAAAATTAGAAGAGGCCCCATAAAATTGGCGGTATTCATCAAATAAAACGGCGAGTTGCTCTAAATCTTCAAAAGTCGCTCGTCTAACGATCATTTGGCACTCCTTGTAACTTATCATTATGTTTTTACAAAGAGAGCATAACGAAAAAAACAGCTTTTTGACGTTAAAACTTGTTTATAAATGCAACAGTGTTAAGTTTTGTCGCTTTCACCAAGAAGTGCATTAAGTTCTTCAAATAAATCTTCATGGTCATCATCTTCAGTTAAAGTTGATGGATTTTGGTTCAATGAAGATGCTTTTGCTTTTCTCAGCTTTAATAATTGTTCCATATTAATATTCTGATTTTCGATAGCAAAAGGAATAGATTTAGTTAATACGACCTGTTTAAAAAAAAGTCGTACTGCTTGGGCAGGGGTAATTCCCAGTTGTTTAAAAACAGCAAAAGCCTGCTTTTTTTCTTGGGAGTCAAGTCGAACCTGATAAACTTCTGTTTTTCGCATGAATAACAAAACCAAATGATTTTTAATTTTTAGGAATTTATTTTAAACCATCGCAATGTAATTTCAATGCTTTTTGGCATAAAAAATAATCTTTTTGTCATTACGGTTACATTACAATGTCAATTCAAACTCCGAATTAATAGACATTCCCTCTTTTGTGAGGGGATCTATAAATGAAATGTGCTTAGCGAGTAGCTGTAATGGTTCAGAGAAATCATCTTCAGCCTTGTGTTGAACTACGGGATAAAATGGATCATTTTTAATCGGAATTTCTAAGTAATTAAGATGCACGCGAAGTTGGTGCTGTTTGCCCGTTGTCGGTGTTAAGCGATATTTTGCCCAAATCTGGTTATACTCGATAAGCTCAATATAAGTCTCGGTATTTGTTTTTGCATTTTCTATAACTTGCATAGTGTAAAAAGGATGACCTTTATCTAAATGCAAGTGTAATGTCTGAGGAAAATTTAAATCTTTTTTATAAGGTGCAACAGCGTGATAAATTTTATTGACTTGGCGCTCTGCAAATAATTGTTGGTAAATACCACGCGACTCAACCCGTTTGCAAAATAGAACAACACCAGCAGTTTCACGATCTAGACGATGAATAGGGGTTAAAAATTCATTTCCTGTTTGTTTTTTTAGACGGACTAAAAGCGTCTCTTGAACATATTGTCCAGTCGGGCTAATCGTTAGAAAATGGGGTTTATCGACCACCAGTAAATCATCATTCTCAAATAAAATCCGATGTTCAAATGGAACATGTGGCTCATAAGCCAGAAATCGATAATAAAAAATATGGGTATTACTTTGGTATGGACTGTCTAATGTTAGTTTTTGTCCATTTGCCCCATAAATAAGTCCATCTTGAAATCGTTGTTGCCACTCTTGCACTTTAATATGTTGGAAATGTTGGCATAGATACTCATAAATAGTTTGAATATTTGTGTGTGCAGGAAGATAGACTTGGCTTGCGCTCACACCATCAATCATAGGTGGCAAAAAATCGTTCGGACTAGACATAAAAAAGTGTAAATATGTAAGAAAATTGATATAAAAAAAGCCAACTTCTAGGGCTTAAGTAGGCTTTTAAGGCAGGGCAATGTTATCATATCGATTATTTCGAATCATGTTATGTGTGCTATGTCGTATTCATTGAAATTGGTCTTAAATCATGAAGAAGATACTGAGCGTTTAGCTCAAGCTTTGGCGCAGCATGTTCAGTCGGGTATAATTTATTTAATTGGGGATCTAGGTGCGGGTAAAACCACACTTACGCGCTATTTCTTACAGGCTTTGGGCCACAAAGGCTCTGTTAAAAGTCCAACGTATACACTCGTTGAGCCATATAAAATTAATGATAAAGAAATTTTTCATTTTGACTTATATCGTTTGAATGATCCGTACGAACTTGAATTAATGGGAATCCGTGATTATTTAGATATCGCAGACGCATTATTTTTATTTGAATGGCCATCAAAAGGTGGCGATGAAATTCCAGAGGCAGATATCATTATTGATATTCAAAAGTCAGATGATGAGTTGAGCCGTTTAGTAACCCTAACTTTACCTACAGAACATTTGTATCAGACTTTGCAGGAACAGCTTCATGACTGATGAAAAGCTAACACAACGTCGTATCCATACATTAGACGCAGCGTTAGCCAACCAGATTGCTGCTGGTGAGGTGATTGAGCGTCCCTCATCTGTTGTTAAAGAATTATTAGAAAACTCTATCGATGCCGGTGCAACTGAACTCATTGTACGTATTGCTCAAGGTGGTTCGACCCTAATAGAAATTATTGATAATGGGCATGGCATTCATTCTGAAGATTTAGCATTAGCGGTTATGCGTCATGCCACAAGTAAAATTAAAACGGCAGAAGATTTACACGCTATTGTAAGTTTAGGATTCCGTGGGGAGGCACTTGCTTCGATTGCTGCTGTTTCAAGATTGACATTAACGAGTAGCCAAGATGAAAGTGGTATTGGCCATCAGGTTGAAGTAAACGGCACAGCATTTGATCATCAAGAAGTACAAGCTGTTGCTGCTCAAAAGGGAACCCATATACGTGTTCAGGACTTATTCTTTAATGTTCCTGCACGCCGTAAATTCTTAAAAAAACCAACCACTGAATTTGGGCATATCGAAGAGATTGTTCGCCGTCTGGCCCTAACACATTTCGATATACGTTTTGTGCTTGAGCATAATGATAATATTAGAATTAATTTACCTATAGCGGATAGCGGCGAGCTGCGTTTTCAGCGGGTACAGCAATTATTAGGTTCGCAATTCGTACAAAATGCATATTGGATGGATGCTGAAAGTATTAGCATGCGTTTATCGGGTTGGCTTGGCCATCCTTCTGATGCACGTGCGCAGGCTGATATGCAATATGTCTATGTAAATGGCCGTATTGTCAAAGATAAAACAATTTCGCATGCGTTACGCATGGCATATGACGGTATTTTACATGGTCATCAACATTCATCTTATCTACTTTTCTTAGAAGTCGATCCTGAAAATATTGATGTCAATGTTCATCCTACAAAACATGAAATTCGCTTTTTAAATCAAAGAGAAGTGCATGAGTTTGTAAGGCATTATGCAAAAGAAACTCTATCGCAATTTCAGACAGCGAGTGCTGATTTAGCTCAAGCGATGAAAGTAGATGAACAATCAGATTATTCAGTACAGCCGCAGCCTAAATATCAAGAACAATTTTCATTGCACAGAGCAAATGAAAGTTTAAATGCAGATAGTGAGCCACAGACTCAGCACGCATCAACAGAGTTATTAACCGATTTTAATGCTAGTCGTCCGAAAGCTGTTCACTATGCAGATCAAACGCCAAAATATAATGGTTCTGCTCAATTAAATAATGCGTTAAAGACATATTTAGCGCCTCTACGTGACCAACCTGCTACTTTTTCATTAAATGAAAATATTGAACCATTAACTAAAGTTGATGAATTTCCTTTAGGTATCGCAATTGCTCAACTTCATGGAATTTATATTCTAGCGCAGAATACCGAAGGGCTTATTATTGTTGATATGCATGCGGCACATGAGCGTATTTTATTACAACAAATGAAAAATGCTTGGGATAAACCTGAATTTTGGACATCTCAGCGGTTACTTATACCTAAAGTCATTTCTATTAGCCGTATGCAGGCTGTTAGGGTAGAGGAGTTAAAACCTCAACTTGAGCGCTTAGGTTTGGAAATTGATTTATATGGCGATGAGCAAGTTATTGTTCGTGGTGTGCCTGCCATATTACAAAAAGCAGATTTTGAAAATCTTATTCCAGAACTTTTAAATGATTTAGATCCAAATGATGAAGCCCAAGGGTTACTTCAAAAAAGAGACGAGTTATTAGCTGGAATGGCATGTCATGGGGCAGTACGTGCACATCGACAACTCAGCCTTTCAGAAATGAATGCTTTACTTCGTCAAATGGAACAAACTGAATTTGCGAGCCAATGTAACCATGGACGGCCAACTTGGCGTGCGTTTCCATTATCTCAATTAGATAAATTATTTGCTCGAGGAGAGTAGTTTTACATGTCAAATCAATTGCCCGTCATCAATTTAATGGGACCAACTGCGAGCGGAAAAACCGCTTTGGCATGTGAATTATACGAGCGTGGAAATTTTGAGCTAATTTCTGTTGATTCTGCACTCGTCTATAAAGATATGGATATCGGCACGGCTAAACCAACGCGTGAAGAGCAAGCGCTCTATCCTCATCATCTGATTGATATTATTACGCCTCTTGAAGTTTATTCAGCTGCTCAGTTTGTTGAAGATGCATGTAAGTTAATTGATGATATGCATTCACGTGGTAAAACTCCTATTTTGGTAGGAGGCACGATGTTGTACTTTAAAGCATTATTAGAAGGGTTGTCTGGTAATTTACCGAGTGCGGATGCAAATGTCCGTGCAGCAATTGAAGAAAAAGCTTTAAATGAAGGGTGGAAGGCCGTTTATGATGAATTGGTTTCTGTAGATCCTGCTGCTGCTATAAAATTTAATGTGACTGATAAGCAAAGGATTATTCGAGCATTAGAAGTTTATAAGATTACGGGCGAACCAATTACTAAATTGCAGGCAGAACAACCAAAAAACGTACCATATCGATACATATTTCATAATTATGCTTTACTTCCAGATCGGGTAGAATTACATAAACGCATTGAGCAAAGATTAAGCAAAATGTGGGATATCGGTTTTTTGAGTGAAGTTGAAGCTCTAATTGAAAAATACGATTTAGATGAAAATTTACCCTCAATGCGTTCAGTGGGTTATCGACAAGCACTAGAATTTCTATTAAAAAGTGACTTAAGTCTCAAAAGTAAACGTGAAATGGAGGATAAAGCTTTATTTGCAACACGACAACTTGCCAAACGTCAATATACGTGGTTACGTTCTTTGCAAGAAATACACGATTTTAAAACTTACTTGACGATAAAGCAGGCGAAAGAAGACTTGCGAAACTCTTATGGATAAAGCAAAATTTGCACACTGTCTTTTTATAATTTTTAGTTGAAAAATAAAGATAGTTTTTTTGCGCTGATTTAAAAATTTTTTTTGGAGTTAAAAATGTCTAAAGGTCAAACTTTACAAGATCCGTTCTTAAATTCTCTCCGTAAAGAACGTATCCCTGTTTCTATTTTCCTTGTGAACGGTATTAAATTACAGGGTCATATTGAATCTTTTGACCAATATGTTGTTTTATTAAAAAATACAGTAAGTCAAATGGTTTACAAACACGCTATTTCAACTGTTGTTCCAGCACGTAACCCACGCCCAGCAGGCGCGCAAGGTACAGGCTTCCCAGCACAAGGTGGCACACAAGGCGGCTTCGGTGGTCAACCTACTGGTGGTTTCGGTGGCGGTCAAGGCGGTGGCTTTGGTGGCGGTCAAGGCGGTGGCTTTGGTGGTAGTCAAGGCGGCTTCGGTGGTCAAGGCGGCTTCGGTGGTCAAGGCGGCGGCTTCGGTGGTCAAGGTGGCTTCGGTGGTCAAGGCGGTTTTGGTGGTCAAGGCGGTTTCGGTGGTCATCAAGGTGGTTTTGACAACGATACTAAATTTGAAGATGGTCAAGAAGACGAAAATAATCGTTAATTGAAATCTAAAAAGAAGCCAGTCAGATAATGACTGGCTTTTTTTATGTTTATTTATAAATTAATTTAAAATATTTAATTCAACAGCAGTCGTAATGTGATCATTATGGCTGATATATCTAAATAAATAGAGTTTTAATCGATGCTATTAATATTAGCTGCTGCTTTAAGCAGTGTTTTGGTGTCCATCCTATTAAAAAACTTAAAGAAAAAAGGTTACCAGCCGCTACAAATGATTGCATGGAATTATGCGAGTGCAAGTCTTCTTTGCTTTTGGTGGTTTCAGCCGGATATTCAACATATTTCAATAGAAAAGACGCCTTGGTGGTTAATTGTTGCACTAGGAATGATTTTGCCCAGTATTTTTCTATGTTTAGCTAAATCATTAGAATATGCAGGAATTGTTAAAACTGAGGTTGCACAACGACTTTCCGTGGTACTTTCTTTACTCGCCGCTTATTTCATTTTTAATGAGCAATTTAATGCATTAAAGCTGTGGGGAATAGGTCTAGGAGTTTTTGCAGTCTTACTCGTCTTATTTGGACAAATGAATACTTCTTCGAATCATCAATCTCGAAAAGCAATTGTTGCTCTATTAAGTGTTTGGTGTGGATATGCCGCGGTAGACATTCTCTTAAAATATACGAGTAGTTTAGGTCTTCAATTTACACTCACGTTGAATCTTATTTTTATTACATCTTTTATATTATCAATTTCATATTTATTGGTGCAGAAAACTCAAAAATGGCAGCTTAAAAGTGCTATAGCTGGTTTAGTATTAGGTGTGATTAATTTTTCAAATATTGCTTTATATGTGAAAGCTCATATCCTTTTAAAGGATTCACCTGCAATTGTTTTTGCAAGTATGAATATTCTCGTTGTGTTATTAGGAATTGCAAGTGGCGTTATTTTATATAAAGAAAAATTAAAATGGCCTACCACTTTGGGTATTTTATTGGGGATCAGTGGTGTAATTTGTTTAGCTAGGGCAATGAGTTTATAGTTCAAGAGAGTTGAATCTCTTGAACTATTTTCATTTTATAAATAGGTAAAAATAACTTCATCTGGTAGGCGCGATTTAGGAAGTTTTGCATTGAAATCGTTTTCACTGCGATAACCTAGAGAAACAATGACTGAACTACGCAGGCCTTTTTCAGTTAACCCAAGCTCAGTATTTAAAATATCTTCATCAAAGCCGCCCATTGGCGTAGCATCAATTCCTTCTAAACCAGCAGCAAAAAGTAGTTGCCCTAAAGCAATGAATGTTTGATTTTCCATCCACCCAAATAAATTTTTCTGCTCATTTCGATAGAATTCAACATAGCCATGGCGAGTATCTTTTTGGCCGAGCTTTGCTTTTTCATCTTTAAAACGACCGTTCAAATCATCTTGTTCAAGCAATTGATTTAAGTATTCAGCTGAAATATCTGTTCTTGTGCAAAATATAAGTGTGTGTGATGACTCGAGTACTTTTGGAGCGTTGTAGGCATATTTACCTGTTAAGGCTTTTGCAATTCGTTCTTTAGCTGCCTCATTATCTGCAACTACGAAATGCCAAGGCTGAATATTTACTGAAGAAGGGGTAAAACGTAAAATTTCTAATAATTTATTAAATTTTTCTTGAGGAATTTTCTTTTCAGAATCATACGCTTTTGTTGTATAGCGACTTTTAACAGAATTCAATAGGTCCATAGGTGTGCTCCATATCAATCTTATGGCAATTGAGAGAATTTAATCTTTGCCATCATACGCTATTTTATTCAAAAACATTTCCTATGTAATTTGATAAAGAAATATAATGTTTATATAAAAGTTTAGTAATTTATTGAAAATGATTGATTTAATGCCAACAAATGCAAAGAGTAAGTTACGAGAAATTAGAATTGTTAAAGCCTTTCTAATTTTTGCATTTGTATTGTGTCTTTTAATTTTATACATCGAATATCAAAAATATGCACATATAAGCTGGAAATTTATATTTATTGCCAGCATGTGTGTAATTTACGATTCTGATTTAAATAAAAAAATTAAAGAATTGAAAGTTGAAATAAAAAGTGACTAATTTCTAGTTAATAATTCCAGACAATCAATTCGAGCTGTTGCGTATTTGAAGATGGATCAATTTCCAAAATATAAGCCTGATCTTCACGCCAATCACCCAGAACAATTCGTTGTTTAGCTTGTACCTGATGAATTGAAGGGCGGTGAGTATGTCCATGAATCAGTATATCTACATCTTCTAAAGCAGAAATAACAGCTTGTTCATTTACATCCATAATTTCATAGCTTTTTTGCTGTTTATCAGCGGAGCTTCTTTTGCGAAAGCCATTCACTAGTTTAGTGCGAAAACTGAGAGGAGTCCGGCGTAAAAGAGCAATTAAGAGCGGATTTCGAATAATCTTTTTAAATCTTTGATAAGAAATATCATCTGTACATAATGCATCGCCGTGTTCTAGACGATATTGATGTCCTGCGATATTGAGGGAATAAATGTCAGGGAGTAATACGCCATTAAATTTATTGAGAAAAACTTGATTAAGCGCAAAATCACGATTACCGACTTGAAAGTAAACCCGATTCCCTTTTTGATTAAAGTCTTTTAAGGCCTCAACAATTTCATCAAGCCATGGTGCTGAATAGTCATCTCCAATCCAGGCATTAAACCAGTCGCCTAAGATGTAGAGTTGAGTATTTTTATGTTGGTAATGTACCAATAAGTCTAAAAACCCTCGAACGAGTCGAGGGTGTTCAGGTGACAAATGTAAATCTGAGATAAACAGATAAGTCACAGCTTTATCCTAAAATTATTCAGAAATAATTTTAGCAGATTCGATTACTACATTTTCTAAAGGAACGTCAGCGTGATAACCGCGGTTGCCAGTACGAACACCTTTGATCGCTTCAACAACATCTAAACCTTCAACAACTTTACCAAATACAGCATAACCCCAACCTTGAGCAGTTTTAGAAGTATGGTTCAAGAAAGAGTTATTTTTTACATTGATGAAGAATTGAGCAGACGCTGAGTGAGGAGCTTGAGTACGCGCCATTGCAATCGTACCTTCGTCGTTGCTTAAACCGTTATCAGCTTCGTTTTCAATTGAATCACGTGTCGCTTTTTCTTTGAAGTTTTCATCCATACCGCCACCTTGGATCATGAAACCATCAATGACGCGGTGGAAAATAACGCCGTCATAAAAACCGTCACGTACATATTCTAAAAAGTTTGCTACTGTTTTAGGTGCTTTTTCAGCATTCAGTTCAAGAACAATACGACCTTTATTGGTGTTTAATTCGACTTGAGGAAAACTCATTACATTAATCTCCTAAACATGGGCTTATGACCATGGGTTTTTGGTTGAGAGAAGCATAAGCAAACTGTAAACTACAAGGCAAGTAAAAAACGTTAAAATCTTTGTGAAAAATGAAGATAGCGTTTAAATTTTTCGAAATTTTATCTACAAAGAAGTGATTGATACACTATGAAGCCTAATGATGTTGTCTCGAGCCTGCCAAATAACCCGACACCGAATACTCATGCCTCTGTCGATTCTGCGCAGCAAGAACAACAGGCTGGCTTAGATTTCGTTCGCCAAGTCATTACAGAAGACTTGGCTGCTGGGCGTGCAAAGCAGATCGTAACGCGTTTTCCACCAGAACCAAATGGCTATTTACATATTGGTCATGTAAAAGCAATTTGCCTGAACTTTGGTGTGGCTGAAGAATTTGATGGGTTATGTAATTTACGTTTTGACGATACAAACCCTGATGCTGAAGAACAAGAGTATGTTGACGGTATTGCTAATGATGTGAAATGGCTTGGTTTTAACTGGAATGGTGAGCCGCGCTATGCATCGGGTTATTTTGATCAATTATATGCATGGGCTGTTCAACTCATTGAGCAAGGCGATGCTTATGTTGATTTACAATCTCCAGAAGAAATTAAGTTAAACCGCGGTAGTTTTGTTGAACCGGGTAAAAACTCACCATACCGTGATGCATCTGTTGAAGAGAACCTTGCGCGTTTTGAAAAAATGCGTAGTGGCGAATTTAAAGAGGGTGAAGCTGTTTTACGTGCCAAAATTGATATGGCAAGTCCAAACGTACACATGCGTGATCCAATTTTATACCGTGTATTGCATTCAGAACATCACCAAACAGGTGATAAATGGAAAATCTACCCAATGTATGACTATGCTCATCCATTGTCTGATGCAATTGAAGGAATCACTCACTCACTTTGCACATTGGAATTCCAAGATCACCGTCCGTTTTATGACTGGATTGTAGAAAAGGTTAAATCTAAAGCCGTTCCACACCAATATGAATCTTCTCGTTTGAACGTAGACTACACCATTACTTCTAAACGTAAATTACGTAAATTGGTGGAAGGTGGTCATGTGAATGGTTGGGATGACCCGCGTATGCCGACTGTAGTGGGTATGCGTCGTCGCGGTTTCACACCAGAAGGCTTACGTGAGTTTTGTAAGCGTGTAGGTGTATCAAAAACTGACGGTATTGTAGATGTTGCAATGCTTGAGTTCTGTATTCGTCAATCTTTGGAAAATACAGCTGCGCGTGGAATGGCTGTTTTAAGTCCACTTAAAGTGACTTTAACTAATTTACCAGAAGATATGGATCTTACACATGCTCGCCATCCTAACGTGGATATGGGTGACCGTGTGATTCCTTTAACTAAGGAAATCTATATTGACCGTAAAGACTTTGAAGAAGTACCACCAAAAGGCTTCAAGCGTTTAGTTCCTGACGGTGAAGTGCGTTTACGCCATGCTTATGTCATTAAATGTGATGAAGTTATTAAGGATGCGAATGGTGAAATCATTGAACTTAAATGTTCAATTGACCCAGAAACCTTAGGTAAAAACCCTGAAGGCCGTAAGGTGAAAGGCGTAATTCACTGGGTATCTGCAACAAAAGGTATTCCTGCTGAAGTACGTATTTATGATCGTTTGTTCACAGAAGCAGATCCTGAAACAGGTGATGATTTCTTGGCGAACTTAAATCCGGATTCATTGCAAGTGTTAGAAGCTGTAATTGAACCTGCTTTGGCACAAGCGAGTCCAGAAGATCGTTTCCAGTTTGAACGCGAAGGTTATTTTGTGGCTGATCAACATGATCATTCACCTGAAAAACTAGTGTTTAACCGTATTCTCGATTTAAAAGATAGCTTTAAGCCTGAGAAAAAGTAAGACGCGTAAAATATTTTTGAGCAAATAGCAGATATAAAAAAAGCCCAACTGAGTTGGGCTTTTTTTTATATCTATTTTCTTACATATATTATGCTTTATAGTGCTTTTGCAAATAAGCTAAGCTGGCTTAACCACGTAGAAATAAAGAACAATGATGATAAGAAGAATAGATGCTAGCGTTAAATAAGTATTCACTGTATTAAAGCTTTTAAGAAATTTCAGGATTTCCATAGTAAATCAGCGTTTATTTTATGTTACAAAGTTAATAAATTAATAATACACGGAAATTAATTATAAAGGTTCCCAAACACAGATTAATAATCCATCTTTGGGTGAAAAATAAGCATTTAGTTTTATGGATATACTTTAACTAATATATTGAATTAAAGATTAACCACTATATCCAATTCGTTTAAGGAATTTTTGAATAACATCAAAAGCAGCATGTTCGAGGTTTTGAGCATATTGCTGATTTTCTTTGCGAAGTTTTGGAATTGAAATATTTGCATGGCGAAGTTCACATGTATGACCAATGAGCCATTTTTCAAAATGTTCTTCAGTCGTTTCAATGTGGAACTGCAAGGCAAGAATATTATTACCGACTTCAAATGCCTGATTGGTATAAACATCGGAACTGGCTAATAGCACCGCATTTTCAGGAAGATCGAAAGTGTCGCCGTGCCAATGTAGAACATGAACATTGTTAAGCAAACCAGATAAAACCTGATTAGCACGTAAGCTTAAGCTGAGTGGACCCCAGCCAATTTCTTTTTGATGTCCTGCATATACTTTTGCACCAAGTGCATGAGCAATAAGCTGTGCACCTAGGCAAATACCAAGTGTAGGTTTGTCAGCTGCTAAACGTTGTTTGAGTAAAGCGATTTCATCTTTTAAGAATGGATAATCGTCAGTTTCATAAACTCCGATTGGACCGCCTAAAATAATGGTTAAACCTTCATGTGAAAAAGCAGGGGTTAAATCATCAACACCTGCCTCAAAATAACGGACGCGAAATCCGAGTTGATAAAAGACATCTTCTAATGAACCTAAGTCTTCGAAAGCAAGATGCTGAATGGCATAAATAGTTTTTGGGAAGGCGTTTGTTGTGCTCATACAAATGATTCATAGAAGATCAATAGGTGGAGTATAGCGATAAATATAAAGAAGAAAATATCTGTATAAATCGTCAATACCTGAAAATTGATATTTTTCGTTAAAATGATGTTGTTATGCAAAGGATTATCTATTTATGAATAAATCCCTAAACATATTTTACTGTTTAAAATAATAGCTTTTGAGTTCCCTCAAGACCTATATCTGAAAGTTGATGCTCATCTTTTAAATTAACTCCTGAAAAGCCGAGCTGTTTTGATTTTTTCATTAATGTCATTAAACGTTGTACCGCAACAGGAATACTTAAGCCTGCAGACCGGACATTAGAAATACAATTACGTTTAGCATCAAGACAGCCTGAATATGCATTCCACGTGTAGTAAATTCCCATACTGTCAGGAGAGCTTAGACCAGGGCGCTCACCGATGAGCATCACTAGCATGGGTGCCTTAAAGATCTCAGCAACCTCATCACCTAAAGCAACCCGACTGCCTGTCGCCAGTGCAATAGGCGCAAGAGTCCAGTTTTCTTGCTGAACTTGCTCACTTAGCGCGGTAATGAATGGGATAGCATTCGCTTCAATTGCTCTTGCAGAGAGCCCATCACCGACCACAATACAAACATCGTATTGTTGAATGTCTTCTGCATACTTCTTAATTAAGACATCTTTTGATTGATCTGAAAGCTGACGTCCTAAATCAGGACGTTTAAGATAGACTTCCTTATTAGAGGCGTTGCTTTGAACATGAAGACTTTGCAGCTGTCTTTGCGCTAATTGCTCAGATAAATAGGTAACATCCATGTCTTGATAAACCGCATCTTTTGCTTGTGCATGCGATAACTGAAATTCAAGTAAGGCTTGTGTTGGGATGCTACAACCTGCACGGCCCAGAGCAATGCGGGCATCGGTAAACTGTTTAAGTTTTTCCCACTGATCTTGATGGGTAGAAGATGGATATTGAATATCACGGTTCAGTTTCATGGTGTTCTCCCTAGTTCATGAGCAGACGAGAGAATTGGTCAGGCATGTGGTCTGCCCAACAAATTTGAGAGTTTTGCTGTTTAAAAATACCTTGCTGTTCAAGCCAAGCTGAAAACTCAGGAGCGGGTTTTAAACCTAAGAGTTGTCTTAAATAGAGGGCATCATGGAACGAGGTCGTTTGATAGTTCAGCATGACATCATCTGAACCCGGAATTCCCATAATAAAGTTAATGCCCGCGGCACCAAATAGAGTAAGGAGAACATCCATATCATTTTGGTCGGCATCCGCATGGTTGGTATAGCAAATGTCGCAGCCCATTGGTACTCCGAGTAACTTGCCGCAGAAGTGGTCTTCTAGTCCTGCACGTATAATTTGTTTACCGTTAAAAAGATATTCGGGACCAATAAAGCCAACGACTGTATTCACTAAAAGCGGATTGTATTTACGAGCTACTGCATAAGCACGCGTTTCTAATGTTTGCTGATCAACGCCGTGATGTGCATTGCTGGATAAGGCACTGCCTTGGCCCGTTTCAAAGTACATTACGTTTTGACCAATGGTTCCGCGTTTGAGTGCGAGTGTGGCTTCATATCCTTCTTGTAGTAAATCGAGTGAAATTCCAAAACCTTCATTAGCCAGTTGGGTGCCAGCGATTGATTGAAACATTAAATCAATTGGCACATTTTTTTCAGCAAGTTGAATGCCTGAGCTGATATGGGTAAGTACACAAGATTGTGTTGGAATCTGATATTCCTGAATGACATGATCAAGTAATTTTAGTAGCTCTGACAAATTATGAAGGTTATCCGTGGCGGGGTTAATGCCAATCACTGCATCGCCATTGCCATACATCAAACCATCTAAAATACTGGCAGAAATACCGAGCACATTATCGGTTGGGTGGTTTGGTTGTAAACGGGTAGAAAGATGGCCTTTTAAACCAATCGTGTTACGAAATTGGGTGACTACTTCACATTTGCTGGCGACATAAATCAAATCTTGATTGCGCATAATCTTGCTGACAGCAGCCACCATTTCTGGAGTTAAACCTGATGCTAATGCTTTTAAACTTTGAGCAGTTGCTTCTTCTCCAAGTAACCAATTTCGAAAATCACCTACTGTAAAGTGTGAAATAGGGGCAAAAGCTGCCAGATCATGTTCATCAATAATTAGTCGTGTAATTTCATCAGTTTCATAATCGACCACAACTTCATTCAAAAAGGTTTTAAGCGGTACATCGGCCAAAGTCATTTGTGCCGCAACATGTTCGGTTGCATCTCTGGCCGCTACACCTGCTAATTCATCGCCAGAACGTAACGGCGTTGCTTTCGCCATCAAGGTCTTCAAGTCAGCAAAATGATACTGTTGATTGGCGACAATATTGCGATAACTCATAGTTGCATCCTTTTTTATAGTTCTTGTTCTGCGGCTTTAATATTTGCGAACTCTTCTTCTGGTGTACCTTTCACTAAATGATAACGGCTATAGAATAAAAAGTAAGCAATAAATACGACATAAATAGCGGCAGCAATAAACCAAACTTTCGGATTAACAACAAAGCCTGCGACCACAGCAGCGACTGCTAGAACCAGTGCAATGCTTGATGTAACGATTCCTCCAGGAGTTTTATAAGGACGAGGCATGTCGGGTTTAGATAGGCGTAGTTTGATGTGGGATAAAAGAATCAACACATAGGAAATTGTGGCACCAAAAACCGCGATTAAAATCAGTGAATCACCTTCTTTGGTAAGTGAAAGCAAGAACCCAATAATGCCCGGAATAATAATTGCAAGATAAGGGGCTTTATTTTTATTGGTTAAAGAGAGTGACGTAGGTAAGTAACCAGCACGAGAGAGTGCAAAAATTTGACGTGAATAGGCATAGATAATTGAAAAGAAACTCGCGATTAAACCTGCTAAACCAACAAAGTTAACAAAAGTCGCAAGCCAAGTATTGGAGCCATAAACTTTAACCAGAGCATCGACAAGGGGAGCGCCAGAATTTTGTAAAGTACTTGCACCAGCTGCGCCCGCACCCAAGAATAAAATGAGCATGGCAAACGCCGTTAATATAAGCATTGCACCGATTAAACCGCGTGGGAGAGATTTTGCTGGATCTTTTGCTTCTTCGGCGGCTAATGGCACACCTTCAACTGCAAGGAAAAACCAGATTGCAAAAGGAACAGCGGCCCAGATGCCTAAATAGCCATGAGGTAGAAAACGACTTGCGCCAGCTGCTGTGCCAACGGGAATATCAAACAAATTTTGTGTATTAAAATGTGGAATCATTGCGACAATAAACACAACTAGAGCAACAGCTGCGACAAGTGTAATTGCGAACATAATTTTTAAGGCTTCGCCGGCACCTTTCAGATGTATGCCCATAAAAATGGCGTAGCAAGCGAGATAAATCATCCAGCCATTAATACCAAATAGAGATTCGCAATAACCGCCAATAAATACGGCAATCGCCGCAGGAGCAATTGCGTATTCAATTAAAATAGCTGTTCCTGTTAAATAGCCCCCAAAAGGGCCAAAGGCAGCACGTGCAAAACTATAACCGCCACCTGCTGTTGGCATCATGGTGGACATTTCTGACATAGAAAGACATAGGCACAGATACATGATTGCAGCGAGTGCAGTGGCAATAAACATACCACCCCAACCACCTTGAGCAATACCAAAGTTCCAGCCAGCAAAATCACCTGATATCACATAAGCTACGCCTAAACCAATCAGGAGTAACCAACCAACCGTACCTTGTTTAAGTTGACGCTGAGCAAAATATTCTGCTGATGAGACTTCGGTGCTTGAAGAAATGACGGAAGCTGTTTCTGGTTGATTCATACAATACTCCTGCGAGTGGGTTTGTATGAATCAATGCAAAAGCAATGCCTAAATGAAGCACTTTAAGAGGGTAGATGGAGTTTTTTTATTCTAAATGATAAAAATTCAAGCTTAAGAATCGGAAATAAAGAAGCCAGCAATCTAAATTACTGGCTTTTTATATAATTAGTCATCTTACTTCTTTCTAGTGTTGATAGTTTGGTATCAACTTGGTGCGAAACTTAGAAGAAGCCCATTGGTTTAGTTGAATAACTCACCAACAAGTTTTTAGTTTGTTGATAATGATCTAGCATCATCTTATGGTTTTCGCGGCCAATACCAGACTTCTTGTAGCCACCAAATGCAGCATGTGCAGGGTAGATGTTGTAGCAGTTTGTCCAAACACGGCCAGCTTCAATAGCACGACCAGCACGATAAGAAATGTGAGCTGAACGTGACCATACACCTGCACCTAAACCATACATGGTGTCATTGGCAATTTTAATTGCATCGTCAAAGTCTTTGAACGTTGTTACAGCAAGTACAGGTCCAAAAATTTCTTCTTGGAAAACTTGCATGCCATTGTGACCTTTAAAAATAGTCGGATCGACATAGTAACCATCGCCTACTTCTTTACGGCCGCTACCACCAAGTAAGAGTTCTGCACCTTCTTCACGACCCGTGTTAATACAACGTAAGATTTTCTCTTGTTGTTGTAGCGATGCTTGAGCACCAATCATCGTTTCTGTATCAAGTGGATGACCAGTTTTAATACGTTTTACACGCTCGACGGCCATTTCCAAGAACTGATCAGCAATGCTTTCTTGTACTAAAGCACGAGAAGGGCAAGTACATACTTCACCTTGGTTTAACGCAAACATCGCAAAACCTTCAAGCGTTTTTTCTAAGAAGTCATCTTCTTTATCCATGATATCTTCAAAGAAAAGGTTTGGTGACTTACCGCCAAGTTCTAATGTCACTGGAATAATATTTTCAGTCGCATATTGCATCACCATTTGTCCAGTTTGAGTTGAACCTGTGAACGCGATTTTTGCAATACGTGGGTTTGTCGCTAAAGGACGGCCGACTTCTGAACCGAAACCATTGACAATATTGAGTACACCCGGTGGTAAAATATCTTGGATGAGTTCAGCCACCAACAAAATACCCACTGGAGTTTGCTCAGCTGGCTTAATCACAACACAGTTACCAGCCGCTAAAGCAGGTGCAAGTTTCCATGCTGCCATCAAAATCGGGAAGTTCCACGGAATGATTTGGCCCACTACACCGAGTGGTTCGTGGAAATGATAGGCAATAGTATCTTCATCAATTTCAGAGATACCACCTTCTTGAGCACGAATACATCCAGCGAAATAACGGAAATGGTCAATCGCAAGCGGAAGGTCAGCTGCTAAAGTTTCACGGACTGCTTTACCGTTATCCCAAGTTTCTGCAACAGCAAGCATTTCAAGATTTGCTTCTAAACGATCAGCAATTTTTAAAAGTATATTTGAGCGTACCGTTGGTGATGCTTTATTCCATGTCGCTTTTGCTTTGTGCGCTGCATCTAGAGCGAGCTCAATATCTTCGGCACTAGAGCGTGGAATACGTGTAAAAGCTTTTCCGTCAACAGGAGATACATTGTCAAAATACGCACCCTTTACAGGTGCAACCCATTCACCGCCAATAAAATTTTCGTATTGTGATTTAAATTGAACTTTTGAGCCTGGTTGATTTGGATCGATATAGCGCATATAAATATTCCTTTGCTTTTTAGGACTAAAGACTAACAAGAACCCTGTCAGTAGGTACTTTCGTACTTTGTATAATTAGGATATAAAGAAGAAGGTTGGAGAAAGGTTGGAATAGAAATGTGGATATATAAGGAATTTACAAATGTTCACAAAAAAGGATTTATTGCAGCAACGAACGTTGATTGATGAACTGCGCACGCAAAATAGTCTCTCTCCTCAGAATGCTGCCAAACTCGGCCAAAGTATTGCAAGCTCATGGGAACGGTCAGCTTCTGCTGCGATTCCTAAAGAGCGTTTTGCGGCTCCTTTAGTCGAGAAAAAAACTGCTTCACAAAATGCTTTAGATATGGCTTTAAGTCAGTGTGCTGACGATTTACGTCATATTGCAGAGCAATCTTCAATGGTGATTGCTGTCGGTGATATCGGTAGTACCATTATCTGGACGGCACCAAGTCCTCAAATGCAAAGTGCTGCTGAACGTGTACATTTTGTGCAGGGTGGTCAGTGGCGTGAAGAATTTGTGGGCACAAATGCCTTGGCTTTATCTTTAAAAACTCAACAATCAAGCTGTGTTTTTTCAAATGAACATTACATGGAATCGATTCATGAATGGGTGTGCTATGCCGCACCGATTATCGATCCATACTCAAAACAAACCCTTGGTGTCGTTGATTTATCAACAACATGGAAGAATCATAATAGTTTAGGAATATTGGCAGCTGAACGTTGTGCATCCATTATTCAGTCTGCTTTGCTAGAGCAGCAGCGCCAGCAATTACATATTCGTGCTTTTTCGACACCGCAAGTTAAATTTAATGGCAAAAGTTTATTATTAACACCGCGTCAAATTGAGATTTTAACCATATTGGCGTTATGTCCTCATGGTTTAACTTTAGAGCATCTTTATCAGGCACTCTATGGCGAACGTAAAGTCAGTATGGGTACGCTTAAAGCTGAAATGTCTCAACTACGAGATATTTTGGGCGGTTTACTTGGTTCACGCCCATATCGTTTGCTGGTACATGTTGAAGCCGATTTTTTACAAGCGGAACAAGCACTGGATGCAGGATATGCAGCCTCGGCTTTGCAGCTTTACACAGGCGTGTTTCTGGCAAAAACGGAAAGTCCATTTTTATGTGCATGGCGTGACTGTCTTGAATCACGTTTAAGTGATGCAATTTTTAAAACACAAGAAACAGATTTATTACTTAAGCACTTAGCTCATTTCCCTGAAGCAATTGATGCGGTAGAACGTCTTATGGAGTTAGTACCGAGCGAACATCCTGCGCATCAATTGCTGATGAAATACCTTGACTCACCTAAGCTCAGTTAAGTGATTTTTTGATCCAGCCACTGAAACAATTGTTGATAGACTTGTTCTCGTACTGGCTGGGCCGAAAGGACTAAATCATGCAACCCATTGTGAATAGAGACAACAGCCACATCGCCTTTGATTTTTTTACCAAATTTTTCAATGTCTTTAACGTCTAAAATTACATCGCTTTGAGTCGCATCTGTTCCCCATTTTTTAGGGTTTTTAGTCTGATGAGAATGCATAATTAGTGCGGGAACATTGAGTTTAACCCCGCGATGTATTTCTTTTTGTGCCGTATGAATCGCATGTAGAAAGCTGAGTTGAACCGTAGGGGCAGAGGTAGGTTTCCAGTCCAGATTAAAGTCCCATTCGCCCTTGAGCTGTTTGTGAAGGCTCGCGGTGTACCACTTGTTTAATTGACTTGGGAATTTAACTTTTGGCAGATATTTTCCTACTCGACTAAGTACTGGAATACCAAATTTCTTTTCGACTAGACTTAAATTGAAGTCATAAAACGGGCTGTTTGCCCATAGCGCTTTAATCAGAGGGTGGTTTGGGTTATGGGCAGCATAAAGCGTTGCTGTTAAACCGCCAGTCGAATGCCCTGCAAGCAAGACTTGGGTGTGCTGTTCTTTGCCAATAATCTCTAATGCTTGTGTAATTTCAGCATCGTATTCATTTAAATCAAGCACATTATAGAAAATTTGATGAGGCAGCTTTGAACGGCCGTATTTTCTTAAATCTAAGGCATAGAAGTCATAACCATGAGCATTGAATTGCTCAGCCATTTGGGTTTGAAAGAAATAATCTAAAAAACCATGAATATACAGCACGGCTTTTTGAGTCGATTGAGCAGCCTTTTTACGCACTAATGTAGCTACAACTTTTCCTTCGTAATCATTAGGAAAATTGAGTGTGAGCTGTCCGTAGCCAGTACCTAAAATATCTGGAACATAATTTTGATTAGCTGAAGATGTATTCATTTTTATCGAGCTATTGTAATTAAGACATGCTGAGTATCCTTCAATGAAATGGGCGAATTGTCAATCAGGTTTAGAGAGGGTTGGAATATAGTTTCTAAAAAAAGGGAATACCGCTGGAGCTAAGTATTCCCGAAAAAAGTAAGTCAACGGTCGGAGGGATTTGACTTACTAGAGGGATATGCGATTACATCAGTACTAAAGTGCTGCTTTGAAAATCTCCACAACTTGTGCATGGTTTGCTTTACGAGGGTTAGTGAGCATACACGCATCTTTTTGAGCATTATCTGCCATGACTGCAAGGTCTTCAGTTTTTACACCTAGCTCTGTTAAACCTGATGGAATACCAATCGATGAAGACAGTTTACGAATGGCATCAATAGCAGCATAGGCAGCTTCCATAACTGTTAACCCGTGAGTTCTCACACCCATTAATTCCGCGATTTTTGCGTAACGATCTGGGCAAGCAATTAAGTTAAACTCACACACGTGTGGTAACAAGATTGCATTACATACGCCGTGAGGTAGGTTGTAAAAACCGCCCAACTGATGAGCCATTGCGTGGACATAACCTAAAGATGCGTTGTTAAATGCCATGCCCGCTAAGTACTGTGCATAGCTCATCGCATCACGTGCTTCGATGTTTTCACCATTTGCGACAGCAGGTTGGAGCCACTGGCTAATCATCGTAATCGCTTTTTCTGCACACGCATCGGTAATTGGGTTGGCCGCCGTAGAAACATAAGCTTCAACCGCATGAGTTAACGCATCCATACCTGTTGCCGCTGTTAAACCAGCCGGTTTTGCGATCATGAGTTTCGGGTCATCAATGGCAATGAGTGGGGTACAACGCCAGTCGACAATCGCCATTTTTACATGAGTGTCTGTATTGGTAATAATACAAAAACGGGTCATTTCAGATGCAGTACCAGCAGTTGTGTTCACTGCAATCAGTGGTGTCATTGGCACTTTGCTTTTATCAATACCTTCGTAGTCACGAATATGACCACCACCAGCAGTGACTAAACCAATCCCTTTTGCACAGTCATGAGATGATCCGCCACCTAGAGAGACAATAAAGTCACAGCCATTTTCGTTATAGGCATTTACACCGTTATGAACATTAATATCGGTTGGGTTAGGTTCTGCACCCGGAAAAATATGGCTCGCAACGCCTGCTTCAGTTAAATAGTTTGCGATAAGATCTGCGACACCAAATTTAAATAAGCCTTCATCGGTCACAATTAATGCTTTTTTTGCGCCGAGGTTTTGTGCCTTTGTACCAATTTCTTTGGCACATCCTGGTCCAAAGAGTGATACGCATGGAATATAAAAACCGTTTGTTTGATCTGCAATATTTTTAAAAGCCATGGAGTGATTCCTTCTTCCATAAATCCATTGTTTGTTATTACAGGTGAGCCTCACCATGGGCTTAGTATTGTGATGTGAAGATTATTTTCCTACCTACCAAAAACCTACCAAATATTATTTTATTATTAGTTATTGATTTATAATGATTTTACAGAAATTCTGGCGCATTCATTTAATTTTTTCGGGAAAGTCGTTAAGCTATGGGCTGTTGAAGATGTACTTATGAGATTATGAAACAGGAAACTGCGCTTAAACTGCTTAAAGCAGGTGAAAATGTCTTTTTAACCGGTTCGGCTGGTGCAGGGAAAACCTATACACTTAATCAGTACATCCAATACCTAAAAGCACGTAAAGTGCCTGTGGCAATTACGGCATCTACAGGTATTGCTGCAACACATATGAACGGCATGACCATTCATACATGGGCGGGCATCGGTATTAAAGATCAGTTGACTGACGATGACCTAAAACGTATGAAAGAGCGTAAATATCTCAAGGAACACCTTGAAAATGCGCAAGTTCTCGTCATCGATGAAATCTCGATGCTCCATGCTAAGCAGCTTAATCTGGTCAATCAGGTTTTAAAATATTTTAAAGAAAGTGATGAAGCTTTTGGCGGTATTCAAGTCATTGTTGCTGGAGATTTCTTCCAGTTACCACCCGTTGGGCGTAATAGTGAAGCCAACCGTGACAAGTTCTGTTTTATGTCTGATGCATGGGTCGAAGCCAAATTCCGCGTATGTTATTTAACAGAACAACACCGTCAAGATGATGAAATTCTTAATCAGATTTTAAATGCCATTCGTGCGCAGAATATTCAATCAGATCATTTACACGCATTACGTCAATCACGCTCGCATGATATTGGTGAGACCTTTACTCGTCTTTATACGCACAATATGGATGTCGACAATATCAATTATCAGCACTTAAATGAAATTGATAATGAAGGGCATCAATTTAATGCAGTTTTAGACGGTAATGAAAAACTGGTAGAAACTTTAAAATCTTCGGTACGCGCACCAGAAGAACTCACCTTAAAGAAGCATGCAAAAGTCATGTTTGTAAAAAACAACTTTGATATGGGATATATCAATGGGAGTTTAGGTGAAGTTATTGGCTTTGAAGAAGATGATGAAAACGGGTTACTGCCAAAGGTAAAACTAACTGATGGCACCACTTTACTAGTTGCCCCTGAAACATGGTCAGTCGAAAACGAAGCGGGCAAAGTGATTGCCAGTTTTCAACAAATTCCGCTTCGTTTAGCGTGGGCAATTACCATTCATAAAAGCCAAGGCATGACTTTAGAAGCTGCTGAAATTAACCTCACGAATACCTTCGAAAAAGGTCAGGGTTATGTAGCATTGTCGCGTTTAAAATCTTTAACAGGCTTAAAGTTATTAGGGATTAACGAGCAAGCTTTAGAGTTAGACAGTTTAGCTGTCAAAGCTGATCGTCGTTTCCAAGAGCTTTCTAAAGAAGCTGAAGACAACTTTGCAGATGTAGATTTAACTGCTCAGCACAAAGCCTTTATTCGTCACTGTGGCGGTACCTTAAATGAAACTGAGATTTCTCGTAATGAGAAGAAACTCGCAAAAGGTGGAAAGCAAAATTATGCTACGGCAACGCTAGACGAGACACGTGCGTTGTTTGAAGAAGGCTATGAAATTGAAGACATCGCGCATGAGCGTGGTCTGACACCAGCAACCATCATTAATCATTTGGCTCGACTTCATAAAGAACAAAAGCTGGATATTTCAGTTGCTCATCCAGGTGAAGAAGTGGTCGAAGAAATTCGTAAAATTTATAAGAAGCTGAAAAAACGTCAAAATCCAGATCATTTTTCTGATGATGGTTCGATCAAACTAAGACCAATTGTTGAAGCAACCAGTCCTCGAATGGGATATGATCAGGTTCGATTAGCTTTATTATTTATTGAGTAAAGTTTAATTGGCTTAATTACTTATTACATAAATTGAGGTGGCTATGCCGCACGTTGTAGTTGATTATTCAGAAAACTTAACTGGATTAAACGCAAAACAATTACTTGAAGAAATTAATACCACACTGATTGAGACAGAGCTATTTAGTCCAGAAGACATTAAAAGCCGTGCGCGTAAAGACGAGGTTTTCCTCATTGGCTTAGGGGTTGATCAAGCTTATATTCATGTAAAAGTTTATATTTTGTCGGGAAGAACTGACGAACAAAAACAGCTAATGGGTGACCAGCTATTAACGGCGCTCAGCAATAAAAATTATCTACAGCAAGAGTTTAATAAAGAAATTCAATTGTGCGTTGAGCTTGTCGATATGCCAAGAGAAGATTATTTCAAGCAAGTTGTATAACACTAAAAAGCGCAATTTCGATCAAGAATAGAGATCAGCACTATGTAAAAGTAGTGCTATCGAATGAACAGACATAAATGTATGGCTGTATATATACAAAAGCTGCAACTGGTTTGCGATTATATTCAAAGACATTTAGATGAAGATTTAGATGTTGACCGATTGAGCCAGATTGCGGCCTTATCTAAGTTTCATTTTCATCGTATTTTTGCCATTCATATTGGTTTAAATGTGATGAAGTTTATTCAACTTTCTCGTTTAAAGCGGGCCTCTTTTCAATTGGCTTTTGAACCAGATCTCAAAATTATTGAGATTGCATTGCAAGCAGGGTTTGATAGTCCCGAGGCATTTACTCGTGCATTTAAGCGTTCATTTGATCAAACTCCTCGGGCTTTTAGAGATAAACCGGACTGGGAATCTTGGCACCAGAAGTTTGTTTTTACACTTCCAAAAAGTGAGCTAAAAATGAATGTAAATATTGTTGAGCGTCCTGCTGAAAAGATTGCCTATCTATCGCATTTAGGCAGTCCAGATAAAGTCTTTGAAACCGCTGCACGTTTTATTGCTTGGCGTAAAGAAACAGGTTTGTCGCCTGTGACCAAGTCTAGAACTTATGGTATTCCGTTTGCTGACCCTGAGCAGACTCCGTCTGACGAGTTTCGATTTGATATTGCTGGTTCAATTGAAAAGGCTGTACCCGAAAATCGTTACGGCGTACAAACAGGGGAAATTCCTGCGGGTCGTTATGCGACCGTAAGACATTTGGGTAGCCACGACCAGATTAAAGATAGTGTTTATTACATCTTTAGAAACTGGTTACCTGAGCAACCGGAAGAAGCAGGGGAATATCCTGTTTTCTTTCACTATCATAACTTTGTGCATGATGTGAAAGAATGTGATCTTATTACAGATATCTACTTACTTTTAAAATAAGAGTAGTTTGATAAAGGCATAACTTGCGGTTATGCCTTTAAACCTAATAGCTTTATATTTGCATATTGCTCAATCAGGTTGGCATCTAACATATGGATATAATCCATAAAGATGTTACTAAAGCTTCCCATAGTTTGTGCTTGATTCGCAGCAAGTTTACCTGCAATTGCAAAATGCACATGGGCTGAAAGCGCTGCAATGGTTGGAGTCGTTACCGCACTATATGCAGCGATTAATGCGCCCAAAGCACAACCCGTTGCCGTAATTTTAGGCTGTAACGGACTACCACCGTTCACTTGGATAACGACATCTAGTTCTTTAGATAAAATGTAATCTGACTCACCTGAAATTGCGATACAGTCGGTATGTACTAATAGCGCGTAAGCTTGTCGATAGGCATCATCACTGCTTAGCGTACTATCAACACCTTTAGATTGAACTTGATTACCTGCAAGCGTACTGATTTCTGAAGCATTACCACGAATAACACTCGGCTTAAACTGTAAAAGCTCATCTGTCATTTGACTGCGCCAAGCTAAAACTGGCCCATAGCCCACCGGATCAAGCACCCATGGAATGTTATTAAGCTGTGCTGTTTTTGCAGAGATTTGCATGGCTTGCATTTGCTCTGAAGTAGGTGTCCCCAAATTAATGCTTAAAGCCGATGAAATTTTGGTAAAACTTTCTGCTTCATAAGGATTATCAATCATCGCAGGGGAAGCACCAGAAGCAAGTAATACATTGGCTGTATAGTTAGCCGCAACGCTATTGGTAATACATTGCACAAGAGGCGTTTTTGCCTGCATGCTTTGCCAAGCTTCAATGACCTGTTCAATCAAACTAGATGTCGATGTCATATTATTATCCCTAATAAGCTAAAGTGATATAGATTTAGTGGGTAAAATAGTGATCTTGATGCTTACATTTTTGGCAAATCAAAGAAACATAATCTGCCGCATCATAATCAACGGTTAAATCATTTGAACCACAATGCATACAACGTTTGACAGAATAAAAGTTTAAACGTGGTTCAATTTTGCGCCATGCTTTCCATACAGGTTGTACAAATATCTGTTCGTCATAACCTAAGAAACGGTTAAGCAAAATATAACTCATTTTACTATAGGGAATATTATGAGGACGAGGCAGCCTGGAGGTTTCCCACTTTTCAGTTAAGGCTCTCTCACGATATTGCTCTAATGTTTTCTTTAATAAATTGGTGTTAATAAATTTATCATTGCGAGGCTGCAATGCTTTTTGTTTATAAAGGTATTCGAGTGCCGTCTGAATTAGATAATAGATCTGTCCAATCGCCAATGATTCCATTAAGCGGTAGCAAAAGCTTTGGAAATTTGAATTCCCAGCAATCTGGATGCCCCAAGTTCGACAATAAAATTGCATGAACTGAATAATTTCTTGATAGAGCACCTGAAAAAGTACATCTTTAACTTCATCTGCACTACGAAAGGGAACGCCGTAACTTAAATTTTCATAAAACCAATTACGTAGTTGCTGAGCCACACTAAATAAACTTGGATCGCTGTAGCCATCTAAACGAATATTTAAATAAAAACACTGTGGATCTTCAGTTTGATCATTTGCATTCAAAATGCCATCTTTATGTAGCTGTTTAATTAAATAGCTCTGAAACATCCAGTTAGGAGTGATGTGATGATATTTGATTTTGTCCCAATGAATATATTCATCATGAGTGATTTCTTCACGTGCATATTCATCTAAAAGACTCAGCAAGAAAAGCTTATGCAAAAAACTGAGCTGTTCCAGACTGCGTTGTGGTTGTTCTTTTGATTTAAATTGGCGTTGTTCTTGTAAGCGTGTTTGCTGTAAAAGCTTTTTCCGTTGTTTTGTGCATGTCTCACAGTGGCAAGTCATTTTTTCATCTTTAAATATGCGGTGCTGACAATGACTGCATTCATGAAATTGAATGTCTTGTTCAAATTGCTCGGCATCTACCCAGTACATTGAAGCTTGGCAGAGAGGACAATGGCTACTTTCATCCAGTTGTTTCTGTAGAATTTGTAAGGCCATTTTGCTCCGAACATAAAATAAAAAATGATGGGGGCTATTATACACAGCCGTACTGTATATGGCTGAGATTGCGAGTTCCGTTTGTTGTTAAAATAAAAAGACCTAAAATCTATGTGAGAATTTTAGGTCTTTATCTCGAGTTAAATTGTTGATTAAACAGGGCACGGCAAGTTCTCATCATTCTGTCCAAGTTTTTTGGCATTAATAAGTGCCTGTACTTTTTTACTTGGTAATTTTACTTTGCCTAGTGCATCGTAAGTATTCACAATGGAGCTAACCTCCTGAGTCGTCATAGAAATGCCTTCCGCAGTTAAGAACACCGCAATCACATGGTGATCGAGTCCAGCTGCGTGTAAATCATGAATCGCTTTAATATTTTCTAAACGATGAAAATGTGCTTTTAATTCCATATTGACACCTCTTGCTCTTATTGAAATACCCATATTGGCCTATTTAAATAGGCAAGAACCATGCCCAAAATGTAAGCTGACTCTAAAAAATGTTAAAAGCTAAAGGTGTTTTATTTTTATTGTATAGATTGCTTATATAAACAACGATTATCGTAAATTTGGTCTAATCTGTGCTAATAAAACCAGATTCTAATTTGAAATGTATCAATGAAGTCCCATTAATTTTATAAAGGTAAGCAAATACAGTATGTATGACTTGGCGTATGATATTTCATGGCGACTCATACTGCCGTTTTAGACGAGTATATAAGGAATAAAGATGAATATTGCGGCGCAGCCTCCAGTTCAGGCAGATCAAACAGTTTATTTAAAAGATTATCAAAAACCTGCGTTTTTAGTTGAATCAATTAATCTTGATATTCAAGTATATGATGATAAAACAATTGTTGATTCAACGTTGGTGATGAAGCGCCAAACTGAGGGCGATCTGGTTTTACTTGGTCGTGATCTTGAGTTGCAATCTGTTCAGTTAAATGGACAAACTCTTACTTCTGCACAATATTTACTCGATAGTGAGCAATTGGTGATCACTAACGCACCAGCTGAAGTCATTTTACAAACACAGGTCATTATTCATCCGGAAACCAATACTCAATTAGAAGGTTTATATAAAGCTGATGAGTTGTTTGTAACCCAAAACGAACCTGAAGGTTTCCGCAAAATTACGTTCTATCCAGACCGTCCAGACGTACTTTCAGTCTTTACTACACGTGTAGAAGCAGACAAAAAATATCCAGTGTTACTTGCCAATGGTAATTTGCTAGAAACAGGTGAAGTTGGCGAAAACCGCCACTTTGCCATCTGGCAAGACCCGACTAAAAAACCAAGCTATTTGTTTGCTTGTGTCATTGGTGATTTAGCTGTACTTAAAGATCGCTATACGACCTCTGAAGGGCGCGATGTTGCTTTAGAAATCTATGCGATTGAGAAAGATATTCCAAAATGCCATATCGCGATGGAAGCATTAAAGCATTCAATGCGTTGGGATGAAGAACACTATGGCCGTGCCTATGACCTCGACAACTATATGATTGTTGCGGTAAGCCAATTCAACATGGGTGCAATGGAAAATAAAGGTTTAAATATCTTTAACACGTCATGTGTACTTGCCGACGAAGAATATACAACCGACGCAGCGATTATGCGTGTCCAGTCTGTGATTGCCCATGAATATTTCCATAACTGGACAGGGAACCGTATTACTTGCCGTGACTGGTTCCAACTTTGCTTAAAAGAAGGCTTAACGGTATTCCGTGATCAATCTTTCTCTGAAGATTTACAATCTGCTGCGGTTCAACGTATTGATGATGTCGCTGTGCTTAAATCTCATCAGTTCCCTGAAGATGCAGGTCCATTGTCGCATCCGCCACGTCCAGACCACTTCGTAGAAATTAATAACTTCTATACGGCAACTGTTTATGAAAAAGGTGCAGAAATTAACCGCATGATGTCGACCTTACTCGGTAAAGAAAAATACCGTCAAGGAACCGACGAATATTTCCGCCGTCATGATGGGCAGGCTGTAACTGTAGAAGATTGGGTTGCTGCTTTAACTGCGGGTTCTGGTGTAGATTTATCTGCATTCTTAACTTGGTATAACCAACCAGGTACACCAAAGCTTGAAGCAAAAGGTGAATATGATGCAGCAGCACAAACTTACCGTTTAAGCTTTAAACAAAGCCTAAAAGCACATCCTAAATACCCAAATTTAAAAGCTGTTCCGATTCCTGTGGCTTTAGCGCTATTTAATGCTAAAACAGGCGAGCAATACACATTGCACAGTGACAGCCTATTTGTAAACGATGTTAAAGATGGCGTGTACCTGTTTGATCAAGATGAGGCAAGCATTGAATTTACTGGCGTGACTGAGCAACCAGTGGTGTCGCTACTTCGTAATTTCTCAGCTCCTGTAAATCTTGTATTTGATTATACCGATGAAGAATTAGCTTTCTTAATTCAGCACGAAACGAATGGCTTTAACCAATGGCAAGCAACGCAAACCTTGCTTGAGCGTATTTTGCTAGAAGACCATTCAGCTGATGCTTACATTCAAGCTATTCAAAGCACTTTACCTGAGCTAGTTGGCCGTGACCCGCTTTTAGCATCGCGTTTGTTTGATGTACCAAGTGAAGGTTATTTAGGTAGTCGTATCGATCAGAACTATGCACCATCCGATATTCATGTAAAACGTGAAGCCTTACTGAATCGTTTGGCACAAGAGTTAGGTTCATTCTGGAAAGATACTTACCTTACGCTTGACCCAGACTTGCAAAAAGAGTTTTCTTTGGCAATGGGTGTGCGTGCGTTAAAGAACATCATGCTGATGATGATGGCTCGTCAGGGCGATCAAACTGCATTTGAACTTGCACACGTGCAATATCAAAATACAGGTAATATGTCTGAACGCTTAGGGGCATTACGTGTATTGGTTTGGCAAAATGCACCTCAAGCTCAAGATGCACTTGCTGATTTCTATGACCGCTTTAAAGATGAAGCTTTATCTTTAGATCAATGGTTCATGATTCAGGCAGCAAACCCAAATGCGACAGCAGAAACAATCGAGTACCTGACTCAACATCCTGACTATGATTTAACAACGCCAAACCGTATTCGTGCGGTGAGTGGAGGGCTGTCAAATAACCCTGAAAACACTTGGGGATTTGGTGTAGCTCACTTTATTAACCTTGCACAATATCTAGATGAAAAGAACCCAATTTTAGGTTCACGTCTGTTACAGGTATTGTCACGTTGGTACACACTTGCTGAGCCGCAACGTACTCAAGTGCAACAGGCTTTACAAGCATTGCAGCCTAAAGTGAAATCGAAAAACGTTTCTGAAACTTTAAATAGTATGTTAAGCGTTTAATTAGATTTAGAACCATAAAATAAAGGTCTCGTAAGAGGCCTTTTTTTATATTTCTTTATCAAAAAATGAAGTTTTAAAGAAAGAAAATTATTTTATCGGAGTGAACTATTGTTCCTCTACTCATCAATTTTCTTTTTGTTTAAATTGTAATAATTAATGGCTGATTGTGAATATATCTTTAAATGAGATGTGTAAAACTAAAATTTAGATAGAATAATAATATAAGAAATAAAATTATTAGCTTCGTAAATAACCTTAGCTACTTACATAATTGACTACATTTATTGACATATTTATTTAAAATTTTTTAAATAAATTTTATGACGTATTTGCTAATTTTTTTTAAATCAATAGTTTAATTTTTTGTAAAATTACAAAATGTGTATTGAGTGTTAATATTGGTAACTTGGTGTTATTTTTTGAAATTAACATGATAATGCTCGAATGATTTTTAATTATTTTTATGTATGATGTCTAAAATAGGGTAAAAAAATAAACTTTAAAAAGGAGCAGTCAAATAAAAAATGATTGTAAGAATAAATGTTAAATTTTTTATATCTATTAGTTTTTATAACTTAATTTAAAAGGTTTTGACTATGAAAAAGACTTTTTTTCATTTATCACTCATTGCTGTAGGATTATTTTCTATTAACGCAGCAAATGCAGCAACAGCAACAGGTACATTAACTGTTAAGGCAACAGTAACGAACAGTTGTGTATTAAATACCTCTGCAACAGGCACTACAACAAATGCCGTTTTAGATTTTGGTACGTTAAGTTCACTTGCTAGCAACGTAGATGCAGATACCACAACAACAGGTGGTACCTCAATCAAAGTTCTTTGTAACAATACTGTGCCGTGGACTTTAGCTTTTGATGCCGGCAAAAATGCTCAAACGACTCAACGTCGTATGATTGGTGGTGCAACAAGCAACGAATATATTCCTTATAACCTCTTCTCAGATACTGGACACGCCACAGCAATCGGCATTGCAACGACTGCTTATAGTGGAACTGGAACCGGTAATGTCCAAACCGTTAACGTGTATGGTCGTATTCCAGCAGGTTCAACACTGCCGAGTGCGGGTAGCTATGTCGATACAGTAACAATAACAGTAACTTATTAATTTTATAAATTAGAAATATTGTTAGCCCTTTTGAAAGGGCTAACACATTAAAAAAGTTATATTTGAGTAAATCATGAAAAAAAATATCTTTATTATTACGGGATTATTCTTATCGTTATCTAGCACTATTAACGCCGCTACAATCCGTCTTTCGCCTGTGAATGTGGAAATATTAAGTAATCAAAATGCTTCATCAATTAGTTTATTTAATCAGTCAAATGAAAGTACTGATTTGCAGATTCGCGTATTTGAATGGACTCAAAAAAATGGACAAGATCAGTTAACACCTACAGATGAGATTGCCATTAGTCCACCATTTTTAAAATTACAGTCTAATGATTCGTATAACTTACGTGTAGTCAGAATTAATCCAACACCTATTTCTGGTGAAAAAACCTATCGTATTATTATTGATGAATTACCAAAACCAATAGATAGCCGTAAAACTGCTCAGGGCGTAAATGTATTACTTCGCTCATCATTACCCGTATTTGTGGTCAATAAAGATGCCATTACGAAACTTAGTTGGAAAATTGATACAAATCAGGAAGCACCTTCCTTAAACATTAGTAATATTGGAAACAGACATGCTCTCTTAAATAATTTAATGCTTGTTGATACAACAGCGAATAAAAGTTACCCGATTAAAGTAAATACCGTAAATGGTTATATTCTTGCGGAGCAGGCACGAAGCTACTCTATTCATAATTTTACATATCAGCCAAATCATAAATACAGTGTATCTCTGACAGTTAACGGTAAGAAAACCACACTTTAAGAGGCTTATATGAAATATATTATAGGTGTCTTATGTGTGGCATATCTTCCGGCGTATTCTTTTGCCGAGCAACTACAAGATAATACGAATACTGTAATGCCGAGTGTTCCCGAATCTATAGATAGTAATAAGAAATATGCACAGGGAAATACAAGTGACGATAAGCAAAATATTAATTTTACCCAGCTTTTTTTAGTTGTTTCTATTAATTCTAATTCCTCTGAAGACTTAGTTGCTGTGAAGCAATCTAAGGATGGAAAGTTATATATTCGCTCTAGTGCCTTAAAAACTTTAAGGGTGAAAATGGATGAGCAAACTCCTGATAGCCAATGGGTGTGTATTGATGAATTAAAAGGAATCCGGTTTAAATATTTAGAGAATGAACAGGCTCTAAATTTACAAGTTCCGTCGAACATGTTGACGGATTATTCAGTTGACTTAAATGGTCAGCAGATTACCAGTCCTCATTTGCTCAAAATGAAACCCTTAAACGCAGCGATTCTGAACTACAGTCTGTATAACACCATAACCAATGACGAGAATGTTTTCTCAGGTTCGGCAGAAGGGATCTTTAACAGCGCAATCGGTAACTTTTCTTCAGGCGTTTTATACAACGGTAGTAATGAAACGAGTTATAGCCATGAAAAATGGGTGCGCTTAGAGAGTAAGTGGCAATATGTAGACCCTGAAAAAATCAGGATATATACCTTAGGGGACTTTATTTCCAATAGTTCTGATTGGGGTAGTAGTGTACGTCTGGCGGGTTTCCAGTGGTCAAGTGCTTATACTCAACGAGGTGATCTTGTTACCTCGGCGCTACCGCAATTTTCCGGTTCGGCAGCACTTCCTTCAACACTAGATTTATACGTTAACCAGCAAAAGATTTATTCAGGGCTTGTGCCATCCGGTCCATTTGATATTAAACAACTTCCGTTTATTTCAGGCAATGAAGTCACGCTTGTGACTACCGATGCAACGGGTCAACAGAGCATTACTAAACAGGCTTACTATTTTTCATCTAAAATTCTGGCAAAAGGCATTAATGAATTCTCAGTAGATGTGGGTGTTCCACGCTATAACTATGGACTGTTTTCAAACGATTATGATGATGCCACTTTTGCTTCGGGAGCGATTCGATATGGCTACAGCAACTCACTGACCTTAAGTGGTGGTGCAGAGGCTTCAACAGATGGCCTATCAAATCTAGGCACTGGTTTTGCCAAGAACCTATTTGGCTTTGGGGTGATTAATGCTGATATTGCAGCGAGCCAGTATAAAGATGAAAACGGTTATTCTGCTTTGCTTGGATTAGAAGGGCGTATAAGCAAGAATATTTCGTTTAATACTAGTTACCGTAAAGTATTTGATAATTACTTTGACCTTGCCCGCGTGTCTCAAATTCGATATTTAAAAGATAACCAGATGACTTCTGAGCCGCAGAACTACCTGAGCTACAGTGCACTGGCAGATGAGATTTTTAGGGCAGGAATGAGCTATAACTTTTACGAAGGGTATAGCGCCTATCTGGGTTATAACCAGATCAAATATAGCGACAATGCTAATAAATTAGTATCTGCCAATTTAAGCGGAACTCTGAACAATAACTGGGGCTTTTATGCATCAGCTTATAAAGATTATGAAAACCATAAGGACTATGGCATTTACTTTGCGCTGCGTTACACACCGTCTACCCGAGTGAATGCGATTACAAGTGTATCTAATGATGCTGGCAGGCTGAGTTACCGCCAAGAAATATTCGGTTTATCAGAACCTCAAATCGGTTCATTTGGATGGGGAGGTTATGTTGAGCGTGATCAGGATGCGAATCAAAACAATGCCTCAATTTATGGCTCTTATCGTGCTCGTGCAGCTTACCTGACAGGTCGATACAATCGAATTGGGGATAACGACCAAGTTGCAGTTTCAGCTACAGGATCATTGGTTGCGGCAGCAGGACGAGTCTTTGCAGCCAATGAAATTGGTGACGGCTATGCAGTTGTGACCAATGCTGGGCCGCAAAGTCAGATTATAAATGGCGGGGTAAATTTAGGCGTAACCGATAATTCTGGAAGATTTTTGATTCCTAGTCTAATGCCATACAAGGAAAATCATATTTATTTAGATCCATCGTATCTGCCTTTGAATTGGAGCGTGAAGTCTACAGATCAGAAAACAGTTGTAGGTTATCGCCAAGGTGGTCTTATTGACTTTGGTGCTCATCAGGTCATTTCTGGATTAGTGAAACTTGTTGACCAGAATAATTCACCTTTATTACCGGGTTATACGGTTCGAATTAATGGTCAGCAAGAGGGTGTAGTTGGCTACGACGGTGAAGTATTTATTCAAAATCTATTAAAACAAAACAAGCTTGAAGTCGATCTTCTGGATCATGGTTCATGCCAAGTTGATTTCACATATAACAGTAATCAGTACTCAACTAAAAAATTGGGACCTTATGTATGTCATTAAATATTATGAATAAGGCTCAAATAGAGAGCTATAGGAAATTTTCATTGTCTTTAAAATACCTTATAGGCATTTGCTTATTTTATATCGCTTATGCTTTTTTTAGTCCAGCACATGCTGCTTGTACGGTAAGTGGAACTACTAATAGTACTTTTACTTACACGGCAGCAAATATTAATAGTGATGCAACTGTAAACCTTTCAGGCACAATTACTTGCACGAATTTAGGACTTCCCCAGATTTCTAATTTCATGTGTATGAAAACCGTATTTACGGGAAGCACAAATGCAATTAACAATGTTTCATTACCTTACACCGTCACAGCAACTGTAGGTGGAGCGGGGTCTTCTACCACGAATCAAACTTCCAATGTGTGGTATGGTCCAGTAGCAACAATCGCATCAAATAATATTGTGAGTTACTCAGTAAGTGTGAAAGTACCAGCTCGAACGGGGTCACTCATTGCCTATCCTCAAGGAACATATACGGCTTCGGTTCGGTTGTATTGGGATATGGATCTTTTGGGTTTATCGTGCGGTGATTTACTTGGTGGCTGGGATTCAGGTGATACATTACTAACAGCAAACTTTGTAGTACCAAGTTTGTGCCAATTAAATTCAACCTCAACTGTAGATTTCGGCAATATTGATGATACTGGTACGGCTAATCGTGATTACACAGCGCAAGGAGCTATAAATTCGACTTGTAACTATGGAACGCCATATAGCATTTATTTAGGTGATGGAAACAATCGTATTGTTGGGGGCTTTAGGCGTATGAAACATGACAATAATGATTATGTTCCCTATCAGTTATATAAAGATTCTAACTATAGTACGGTGTGGGATGCCACAGGAGGCGTAACCAATGTTGGGGGAGCTGGTGGGGTGTCAGGTACAGGAACCGGCACTGCCCAAACCACCCCAGTTTATGGAAAAATTCCGCAAGGTACCTCCATTTCAACTAAACCTGGTGTCTATTCTGATAGTGTTGTTGTTACAGTGACTTATTAATTTATTAAATATACGCGGTTTTATGTTAGTCGCATGGTTCCGCGTAATTTGAATTACATTCAGTAAAAATGGCTAAACATAAAACGATATAAATCAATTAATTTTAGCTTTTTAATACTTATTCGTCCTCAAAAACAGTTTGACTTAAAAATACATTCTGTATATTTATTGAATAGTTCTAAAAAAGAACTAGTGAGCAAAACAAGCAATTAAAATAAAGGTGAATAAATGTCGGATATTATTTTGCATCAATGGGAAATTTCCCCATTTTGTCAGAAAGTTTCAAGAATTTTAAAATTTAAAGGAATTTCATTTGAAACAGTTAACTATAACGGCATTTTGGGGGCTAAAGTTCCTTTGCTTAGTAAAGTGGGTAAAGTACCTGTAATTGACCATAATGGACAGCGAATACAAGACAGTACCCGAATCGCTCGCTACCTAGAAGAAACATATCCAGATACACCACGGCTTTATCCAGAAGATCCAAATCAAAAAGCACTTGCAGAGCTGTGGGAAGACTGGGCAGATGAAGCTCTCTATTTTTATGAAGTCTATTTACGTGTAAACGACCCAGATGCGCTAGACGAAGCAATTCGTATTAGCAGTATTGGCCGCCCAGCGTATGAAAGACCAATGGTAAAAGGATTTATTTTAGCCGAGTTAAAAACACAGCTTTTCTTTCAAGGTCTAGGCCGAATGAAAGCTGAAAATGTTGAAGCAGAGTTTAGAAGACACCTCGACCGTATCGAACAAGTTTTATCGCAAAGTGAATGGCTAGTTGGAGACTCTCAAACAATTGCCGACATTGCTGTGGTCGCCCAACTTGGTGAAGTGGTTCGCACAAGCAAAAAATTTAGTAAAGAAATTTTGGATCGTCCGTTTATTGCTTTATGGTATAAAAAACAAACAGGGTGAAATGACCATGACATTAGCAACACCAGATAAAAAATTAGATTGTGCAGTTGTCATTGGCGTTGGTGCATTACAAGGTATTGGCGCAGCTGTGTGCCATCGTTTTGCAAAAGAAGGTTTAAAAGTTTATGTCGCTGGACGCACTTTCCAGAAAATTGAAGCAGTTGCTGCCGAAATTCATTCGAAAGGTGGGGACGCTGTCGCATTTCGTCTAGATGCAGAAGATATAAAGCAAGTACAAGCTTTGTTTGACACAATCACCAGTCAAAATGAGCGTATTACTGCTGTCATTCATAACGTAGGGGGAAATATTCCCTCAATCTTTTTACGAAGTCCGCTGTCGTTTTTTACGCAAATGTGGCAATCCACTTTTTTATCAGCTTATTTAGTTTCTCAAAGCTGTATAAAAATTTTTAAAGATCAAAACCACGGTACGCTTATTTTTACAGGTGCGAGCGCTTCTTTGCGAGGGAAACCTTTTTTCGCAGCTTTTACCATGGGTAAATCTGCTTTGCGGGCTTATGCACTCAATCTTGCTCAAATTTATAAAGCACAAGGCATACATATTGCTCATGTGATTATTGATGGAATGGTCGATGGCGATAGAGTAAATAAAGCATTATTTGGTCTGGGGCGGTTAGCCCGTCTTACACGTGGCACTGGTGGCCTCAATATTGATGCCATTGCAGAAAATTATTGGATGCTTTACCAACAAACGCCGAAGCTTTGGACACATGAACTCGATTTACGCCCTTACCAAGAAAAATTTTGAGAGAGACTAAAATGCTAAAAAAAATATGTCAGAGATTTCAAAAAAAGCAGGGTTGTGTTGTTGTTGCTGGTCATGATTTACACCTAATCGAACGTGATTTTGTAATTCTAGATAAAAATACACAATTTCCATTACACCTTTATCAAGTTGTCCATGATTCAGCTGCGCAAAAAATCCAAGTTCACTCCATCAACGATGGCGTAACAGCAGTTCATTTGAACTTAGTAAATGCAGATCATTTAAAAAGCTTGGTGCGTTATATTTCCAATCAAAGACATAGAATTGAACTCTGTGTGTTTCAGCCGAATTTTTCATCTTCGCCAAATATTGAGGCTTTATCTTTAGAAGAGATTGAACACAATTGGCAGACCACAGGTTTAAGTGCAGTGAGTGTGGCGCAAGCTGTGATTAAGCCGATGTTAAAGCAGCAGCGGGGCACTCTTATTTTTCTTGGTGCACCATTTAACAACTCGACCCATTACGATGTGTTAAGCCAAAGCATGTTTGCAGGTATTCGTGCTTTAGCGCAGTCATTAGCAAGAGAGTTTCATCCTAAAGGCATTCATATTAGCTATTGCATGGTCGAAAAATGGGATGGGCAGGACCAACACTTTATTTCATCTGTTAAGCAAGTGTGCCAACACATCTATCAGCAGCCTAATTCGGCATGGAGCCAAGAACTTAGCCTATCTTGAAATTTTACTTTCGCATGTTGTTAAAATACAGTACTGATCTGGAATGACGACAGAACAATAATTTCGATAGGTATTTACATGACAAAAATTAAGAGTGCTCAGCCAGCTGTTAAAGTGGTTTGTACGTTGACAGCTTTCATGTGTGTTTCTTCATTAGCGCAAGCATATCAATATGATCAAACTGCTCGTTTAATTAACGAGCGTTTATCTTATATGAAAGATGTCGCGGGTTATAAAGCAGAACAGCATTTACCGATTGAAGATTTAACTCAAGAAAAGAAAGTTCTTGATCAATCACTTTCTGAAGCCGATTCTTTTGGCCTAAATAGTGAAACAGTTAAGCCATTTATTGTGACTCAAATGAATGTTGCGAAGGCAATTCAGTACCGATATCGCGCAGATTGGTTGTCGAGTCCAGAAACCAATTGGAAACCGCAAGATTTAGCTGAAGTACGTTTAAAAATTAGTACGCTAAATACTGAGCTTTTAAAAAATATTGCCTATGAGCTCAAGAAAAGTAATAACAAAGCACCTCATAGCTGTAGCTACATGTGGTCTGTACAGCACCCTCAAATTAAAGAGGCCGATAAAAAAGCTTTATGTATGACATTAAATAAAATTAAGTTAAAAAAATGAATTTATTTAAGATAATTAAAGCATTGAATTTGTTATCAGGAGAGTTTTTATGAAAAAAAACTCTTCAATATCTTTTCTTTTTAAGAAGAGGTATTTACTGATACTTTTGTTAGTTGCACTCTTTGGTTATGGCAAATACCACAATTACAAAGAAAAGATTTTATTTAGGGAATATTATTTACATCCACCATTGTATAGAGAGATTTGGCCATCTGAATTTGATCCTAATGGAGTCACATTAGATATTCCAGCAAATTATCTTATGGATGCAACTGCTATTTCTGAATCTTCACGAAAGAAAGATCTTGAATTCAGAGAAAAGCAACGATATGAGAGTAATAAGCCCTTATGTGATAGATTTCAATGTACTGAACTTTTTCAAGTTCTTTTACCTGATTACAAAGGAAAAACATTAGAAAATTTACATATTTTTAATCCTGAATCAATAAGAGCTGAGTATGAAATACCTAAGGACTGGCAAGAGTTTCATAAGTATGTAATTTGGTTTTCCTTAAATAGTTGGATATATAAGAACATAAATGCTAGTGCCGCAGAAATTAAAATGGGTATAAATTTAAGTTCAGTGTTTCATCCGAAGGATTATTTTGAAACACCAAAATTAATTAAATATATACAAACTAAACCAGCTCCAGAATTAGGCTTAACAGAAGTGGTATCACTAGATCCTAATTTACCAGGCGGGTTCTATAAAGTTCTTGTTTATAAGGATTGGCGAAAGAAATATCCTGATGATGTAACAGAGGATTATAATCATTATAAGATTTATTTTAAAAAAGATGCTGATGGAAATATAGTCTCTTATATTAGTTGTAGTACTTTTGCTCGAACTTATTTATTAAGTAAACCAGATCCTGAACAGGCTATTCTAGAGGACTATGCTAAACCAAATCAGCAATACTATTGTAGTCATACTTTTAATGTGAAGGGACTGCCGCTGAGTATTACTGCACATTACAGTGATATGCATTTAGCTGATTGGCAGAATATAGAAAATAATTTAACTCGGCTTATACATTCATTTCATGTTAAAGAGACTAAGTGAGTTTCAATATTTAAAGCTCTTGTTATTTAAAGAGCTTTTTTATATCAAATGTTTTTATTCTTTCTTTTTGAACATTGACACCCAAAATCTCTCCGATTATCCTTTGCCTGCTGGCCACATCGCCAGTCGGTTTTAGCAGACCGTTTTCATCTAGGACATCAAAAAAGTAATTTTTTGGTGTCGAACTCGTTCGTCTCCCTTCGTAGCGGTAGGACGGAGGAGGGACGCCCTCGGGCGTGCCGGTTCCTAGATGACTGGTCTGCTAACCCTTCTTCGTTCTGCCACCATAATCATTTAGCAGTGATTTGGCAGAACTTCTATTTCATCTAGGAGTTCGCATATGCGTACTATTTCATCTCTCTCATTGGCAGTCCTTGCCAAAGTCTTTACGTCTATACCTCACTGGCATTTAAAGCAGTTTAATCGACTATAGGTTTTAACCTTTAGATCATTACGACTAAAAAATCATATCAACAATAAAGCCTGAGATATGTAAGGCAGGATTTGTGCTGCCTTGATGTGCCTGTTTTTAGCACTCAATTTAAGAGTGACGGCATTTTTATCTCATTTATATACAACAAAAAATTATTTTAAACGGTATGTCTATGCCAACTTTAGAAGCATCATTTAAAGCACTGCGAGTGCTGCACATGGCAAGAAATTTATTTAATCAATATGGCTTTAATAATGTCGGTGTAGACCGAATTGTTAGCGATGCCAAAATACCCAAAGCCACTTTTTATAACTGCTTTTCATCTAAAGAAAAACTTATTGAGATGTGTCTGACTTTTCAAAAAGATGCGTTAAAAGACGAGGTGTTTTCTATTATTCATTCGTACCGTGAACTTATGGTTTTCGATAAATTAAAGAAAATCTTCTTTTTACATGCTGATTTAGAAGGGTTTTACCATTTGCAGTTTAAAGCTATTTTTGAAATTGAAAAGCTTTATCCCGCCGCCTACAAGGTCGTCAGTGACTACCGAAATTGGTTCATTAAAGAAATTTATAAGCTGATTTTAACCGTAAAAGTTACCGCTACACTTGAAGACGCCTACATGTTTTTATTTGTGATTGATGGGGCAATGGTTCAGCTTTTAAGTGCAAATAAGATCGATGAAAGAGATAAGTTATTAGAATATTTTATGTCGATGCTTACTTAAATTGGCGAAGACTTTAATGCTTAAAGAAAAGCCCTCCGAAGAGGGCTTTTTGTTCAATTTAATTGGGTTTTAGAAGTCAAAAGAGGTTTGTAGATAGAAAGTACGTGGCAGTCCTACATATTTACCGCCAGTAGAGTCTGTTGAGCGCGTAAAATATTGCTTATCAAAGACATTCTTGATGCCGCCAGCGATTTTTAAACCTTTAACTTGTGAACTTAAGTCATAAGAGGTACGTAGCGCAAAAGTGGTATAACCCGGAATATCTCCATATTTACCATCAGCAGTTTCTTCTGTTTGATAGACATTACTATCAGGAAGATCTGGTGAATGCTGCTTAGACTGCGCAAACATGTCAGCATTTAAAGACCATTTATCCACGGTATAACCTAACCCAACATTACCGACATGACGTGAGTAAAATGGTAGGTCTTTATCTTTAAACTGACCAGCTTCAGCTACTGCTTTGGTGAAAGTATAGTTGCCATATACTTTTAAGCCTTCTAATGCATCTGTTAATTGACCGAAATCATAGCTAATACCCGTTTCGATACCTTTATGGCTGGTTGCCCCTAAGTCTGTCCAGATCCCGTTATTACCAGCATCACGTACTAGAGAAAGCTCTTTATCAAAGTCTAGATAGAACACTGTAAATTCAGCATTTAAACCATTGCCTAGATATTTGGTTCCGATTTCATAGTTATTCGATTTTTCAGGATGTAAGCCTTCGGTTGTAGCCGTTGCGGTTGTTCCTTCAAGACGTGCTAATTGGCTGTATTGCTGTGGACCGAAAGATACACCAGCGTTTGCAAATATATTCCAATTTTCATTTGCCGAGTACATCACAGATAAACTTGGCAAAAATTCGTCTGAATCAATTTTTGGATAAACAGTATTAGGTTGTCCTTTGTTATAACCGGTGAAGTTATTATAGGTTTCAATTGATTCGAATCGAACGCCCGGTGTGATGGTCCAACGGCCCAATTCCATACGGTTGTCGATATATACAGCATGCGCTTTTGTACCACCTTCGCTACTGCTACGTGGAGCAAAATCTGGAGCTGATGAATCTGCTGCATAAGATGCAGTACGTCCAGCAAACTCAGAACTTTCTTCTTTTAAGTAGCGATAGCCTACCGTTACTTCGTTTTGAGTATTACCTAGTTGATAAATACGAGAGTAACGCGGTTCAATTGCATAGACTTTATAATCACGTGGAGCAGAGTCGAGGCGCTTATCACCACTCGCTAACACGGTCTCAAGATTACTAGTGCGGAAAGAGTCGATGTAGTAGCTTAGAACTTCGAAGTTATTTTTTTCATCTTTATGGTTATAACGTAAAGAGACATCAGTACGTCGACCTGCAAAATAGTTTTTTTCACCAGAAGATTGATACGGATTTTCTGCGTATTGGGCTTGAGTTAAACCCTCTGGCATTTCGCCTCGACCTTCATAATGATGCAGATTTAAAGCAACTGAATCTTTATCATTAAATTGATAAGCAGACTTTAACATTACATCATCGATATCAATCTTGTTATTTGCTTCTCGATAATTATTTCCTTTAGTCCCTGAATACAAGAGGGCAAGGCCTAATCCGTTATCTAAAGTTCCACCCACAAATAGATTAGGGCTGAACTTTACTTGGTCAGTGCCAGATGCGTATTCTGAAGTTAGGCTAACAGTTCCACTAAAATCTTGAGGAATTGATCGGGTCGCAAAGTTAATAATTCCGCCTACGTTTTGAGGCCCAAAACGGACAGATCCTGCACCACGTACTACGTCAACCGACTCAATATTACCAATTGAAACAGGTGCTAAAGATAATTGTGGCTGGCCATAAGGTGCAAATGAAAGCGGAACACCATCAACAAGAACAGTTGAGCGAGGTGATAGGCGAGATGCTAAACCACGAACCCCAATATTGAGAGACACATCACTACCACCTGTTCCACTACTGTCTTGCGCCTGAACTCCGGGAACTTGTTTTAGAGCTTCTCGAATTGAGGTTGCTGCTGTTTCATCTAAACGCTTGCGGTCAACAATAGTTCGAGCGCCAGCATGTTTGTGAACAGTTTCAGCATTTGCTTCTTCTAACCAGTTACCTTGAGCCTTAATGGTGATGGTCGGTAATGCACTGGTCGTTGTATCTTCGGCATGTGCAGGAAGTGCTAAATAAGTACAAGCCAGTCCGATTGCATAGCTTAGCGTAGAAACTTTGAACTTGAAATTTGGGAGTGAAAGAGGGGTTGAGCGGTCCATGTTGATGTATCGACATCCTAAACGATAATTATAATCATTATAGCGAAAAAGTAACAAAATTTTATAAATGTTATTTAATTTTTTTAGAAAAACTAAACATCGCTTGTATCTAATCATTTTATTAAAAAGCCCTCAAGTGAGGGCTTCTAACTTATCTAATAGAAGGTTGGCTTAAGATTTTGTAGACCTTTTCTTTATATACATCATTTGAAATCACGCCTTTATCGCGCTGTTGTTTTAGCGATTTAAACTGCTGACCATTAAATTCTCTTTGAATGCCAACATTATCATGATTTCTAATGTAGTAAAGACTACGCTCATGATCACTCATATTGACTGTTTCTTCAGTAGAGTAAGATGGCTTAGTTTCCTTTTCTTGATATTGTTTTGCAATTTCAAAAAAATCTACATTTTGATGATTAGTGCCAGAATTAGAAAACTCTTTTGGGTGCCCATTAAATTTATGTTCTTGAGAATTTGCGTTTACTGCAAGCATGCTCTTATGCTGATTAAAGTTAGTAGGGTTATATTCTTGTTTCATTTGAAATGTGTTTGTTTCAGAAAAAGCTACGGGAGAAAAAAGACTAATATTTAAAGATAAAAAAATTAATAACAATCTATTCATTTCTTTTGAAGTCCAATTGAAATTGAGTAAATCACTGTATTGTAACATTAAAGTTGATTTTTTGGAGATTAAATTTTGAATGGATTTGATCATCTAGTAAATAATAAGATGTATAGGCGAGTGTAAAAGCCAAGTTGAGAAGGCTTTTTACACTCATTTTTTTAATGTTGTTTTGAGTATTCTTCTTTCAGTTTATCCAGAAAAATAAAGAGGTTTTGATTCATCTCTTGGTAATCGTGATTTCGTAATTCTTCACGACTATTCACGAATTTATAATGTTGAGCCTGATTTAACTCGGCTTCTGAATGTTGAATCAGCAATTCAACAACTTCTGTAGTTAATTCCATATGACATTGCAATCCATACACTAATTTTGAATATTGAATAATTTGTCTTGGACAACCTGCGCTAAAAGCAATGATTTTTGCGTTGGGAGTTAAACCCGGCATATCATTATGCCAATGCCCAACTTCGGTCATTTTTCCTAAGTGTGAAAACTTAGAGTTTGTTATGCCATATTCTGTAAGCATAATTGGAAATTTGCCAATTTCTCTTTCAGGGCTATGCTCAAATTTGGCCCCTAAAGCTTGACTTATCAATTGCGATCCTAAACATACCCCAATAACTACTTTATTTGCTTCAATGGCTTTTCTAATGATTGATTGTTCAGCTAATGAATTAAAGTGAGGGCACATCTCTAGTGTCGTATCTGGATCTTGTGGACCACCCATCACAATAAGGAAATCTATATCTTCAGCAGAAGATGGCAAAGCTTCATTTAAATATACTCTTGAATATGTAGTTTTGAAGTCATTATTTTGAGCCCATATTTCATATGCACCGGGTGCTTCAAAATCTTCATGAACAATAAAATGTAGGCGCATGTTAGTCCTCAAAATCTAAGCGTTAATTAATAAATCATTCGTGATAAATCGAGGATAGATTAAGAGTGGTAGGCTTTATCTAATACATCCAGTTTTTAAAAGTTATATGGTCCAGATGTATGGGTTTTTATATGATTTAAATAGAGTTACTTATTTTATTAATGCGGGTCTTATTGGTTTATTATTAAGTATTACTAAATAGTTGCGGTGTGACAATAGCTATTCAATTTGTTAAGTTGTGTGGTTTTTATAACGGTAGTCAAAATTTATGAAGACATTTCTACTTATATCTTTATTGGGTTTTGGGCTGATTGGCTGTGCTTCATCTCCATATAATTCTCAAGAAAACTATTTAAATAACGCTCCAACTGTTCCAGTTAATAAGGCATTTAATAGTTTTAAAACACCTGAACACGGAATTTTTACTGATCAAGATGTCTATAATGTGCCGGAAAATTCAAATATGAATTTTCGTTATGAAGTCCCTTTTTAAAGAAAAATAAAACATTAATTTAAACAAAGGTAGATCAGGATGGCCGACTACCTTTGCTGATTAGGGATAATCAGTGATTAATACCGCCTTCGGGTAGTTTTTTAAAACTTAAACTGTTAAATTTTAATTATTGAAAAAAGGTATTTTAAATGAAAAACTTCACTATTATTGCTTCTTTATTTTTATTAGTTGGGTGTGCGACTGGCCACAAACAGGTTGCTCCTGTTCAAGTGACCGATAATAAAATTACTTCAGAAGCTGAAAAATATAAAAAGCAATATCAAAAGAAAATTTATAAAATATGGGATATTCCAGCGTCTTCAGCTGGTATGAGTGCAAGTGTTAAAGTGTTTTTAACTGACAGTGGAGAAATTGAGCAAATCATCTTTTTAGATAAAGAAGAACAAAAATTTAAAACAAGTATTGAAAAGGCGATCTGGCGTGCAAGCCCATTTGCTTTGCCTTCAAATCCTGAAGTAAGAAAGCAAGCAAGAAAATTCAATATGAAATTTCAGGCTAAATAAGTAAATTCTTCAGCATGGGGAGTAAATTTAAAACTGTTAATTTAATAAATTTACTCTCTTATCTTATAAAACAGCAGATGGTTAGTTTAATGGGTATATAGATTTCTTTCAAAAAAGTAAAAGCAACATATCATTTTAAATTGAAAATAAGACAGTTGATGAAGAGGTAAACAAAATATAAAAATTAGTTACATTGCTATCAAAACATAACATAAACAAAACTTTAAATAGGCATTAAATTAATATAAAAAAATAATATGAGCCCTTAAATGTGATAAGAAAAAGTATGAGCCAAGCAAACAAATCCCATAGTGAAAGTAAGGCAACCTCAGTTGTCGCGTGGGGCGTAATTTTATTTGGAATTGTTTTGGGAATAGCCTTTATTTTGTCATATGGGCAAGTTGAAACAAGAAACGATAATTTAGACATTATTCAAGTCTGGTCTAAAGAAATGGTTACATTCGGTCTTTTCATTATATTTAATGGGCTACTGTTTGGTTACTTACTTTTAAAAATTAGTAGTATTTTGAACCATCTTGAAAATAACAAAAACTAAAACGTATCCGAAAATGTCAGTTACACAAATGATGATGGTTTGGTGTTGAATGTAGCCGTTAATTATTTAAGCATGGAATGACACAAGTTAAGTAGAGGATGAATCTCATGATAGATGAAGAAAAACCCTTAAATTTTGACGATGATGAAGAGCCTCTCGATTTTGCCGATGAAGAATTTATCGATGATAAAAAAGAGGATGAGTTATATAACAGCATTACCAAAGATGGCTCGAGTGTAGATCCGGCCGATGATGGTGAGCGACACATTCGCCCTGAAGATGGCGATCCCATCGAAATTGAAGAATAATTTAAAGCCCAATTCAATATTGGGCATTTTTAATATATTAGGCTTTATATTTGAGCAGTATGGTAGGTTCTAGATTATTTAATCATTATCATTAATGACTCAAAAAATTGAAAACTAAGCAATGAGTGTAGAAGTGGGTACATATATATTTATTGAATGATTTATTCTCGAATTGAAGAAAAACTATGAGTAATTATATTTCTACATTTACCAACAAAATCAAAAATAGAGCTGTTCCACCAGTCAGTGATGTTCTGCTCGCATTTAAGACTTTGAAAAATGTACCGGGTGGATTAAAGCTATTATCAAAGATTGTTAGTCGAGTTGCTCCATATTTTCAGACTGTAAATCCAATGATTCAAAAATTAGATTTGAACCTGTGCGAAGCCTCAATCAAAAAAAATAAATCAATCGAAAATCATATCGGGACTGTACACGTTATTGCCATATGTAATGGGCTGGAATTTGTCATGGGTGTATTAGCTGAAGCATCAGTACCTCAACATTTAAGATGGTTACCTAAAGGTATGAGCGTAAATTATGTAGCTAAGGCCGATTCTGATATTAAGTTAGTAGCAACTATTGATGACGAGTGGAAAGTTGGAGATATGCAAGTAAAAGTTAATGCTTATAGAGCGGATGGACAGCCTGTAGTTCAAGGGTATATTACGCTTTGGGTTACAGAGAAAAAGTAAATAACAGGGCATTAAATGCAAAAAATATTGGATTATCTCCGCAAATTTTTTACTGCTAAGCCTCAGCAAGATGCAGCAGTGGATCAGATTGCTACAGCAACTGATTATGGTGATGAATTGATAGGTGTCGCTCTTGATGAGATGTCTCTTAGTTTAGAAGGTGTAAACCTAATTTGTAATTTTGAAGGATTAAAACTTAGTGCTTATGACGATGGTACTGGGATATGGACTATTGGATATGGCACGACGCGATATCCTAATGGCCAGCGTGTAAGTGAAGGAGACCGATGCACACTTGAACAGGCTAAAGCTTATATGCAACATGATTTAAAGATATTTGAGCGCGCAGTAAATAGTGCTGTAAAAGTGCCTTTAAAACAGAATCAATTCGATGCATTAGTCTCTTTAGCTTATAACATTGGAGTAGGGGCTTTTAAAAACTCGACCTTACTCAAAAATTTAAATTTAGGTGATTATAAAGAAGCTGCTAACCAGTTTGATGTCTGGGTCAATGCTGGTGGTAAGCGGTTGCAGGGGCTAGTGAATCGCCGAGCAATCGAAAAGAAATTATTTTTATCGTCAAAATAGTGCTTTCAATTTTTATTAAACTTTGTCAAAAAATCATTAAAAGCCCCGAATAATTAGGGCTTTTTCATATTAGGAAGAAAATAGATTAACTTTTATCACCTAAAGTGATTCTAAGCCGGTTTAAAGCCCCCATGAGTGAAATGCTGGTTGTTAACTCTACAATCTCTCTTTCACTAAAATATTCAGCTAAATGAGCTTTTACAGTTTCAATTTTGTCAGATAGAAAAGTGACTGCCTCCGCAAGTTCAAGAGCAAGATGTTGTTTCTTTGAAAAGGCATTCGAATGTTTATAGCCCGGAATTTTATCAATAACTTCTTGGCTTAGTCCCATATCTCTTAACTCCTGAGCATGAAAAGCGCAGCAGTAAGCACAGCCGTTGATTTGGGACACATACAACTCAGCTAAAGCAATGATTTGAGGGTCGATGCCTGAGGTGCGGATAGATGCATGTGCTGAGTACAAATGATTAATCGTTTTTTTAGCAACTTCTTTATATTCCATAATATAGGCCAGTCTTTTGGTGATAAAAAAACTATTATTTACCACTAGGTATAGATTGTAAATTAGGCACTATTTTGTTATATAGGTATATTTTTTATACCTAATTAAACAATGAAAGATAATATTTCTGGCTGTTCTGTAGAAGAGGCAATGACAGTATTGGGTGGCCGCTGGAGAATGTTAATTATTTCATTTCTCATCGAAAGACCCATGCGCTTTAATGAACTCAGACGCGCAATACCTAATATTTCTCAAAGAATGCTAACTTTAGAATTGCGTTTTCTTGAAGAAGAAGGGTTTATTAACAGAGAAGTTTTTGCGGAAGTTCCTGTTAAAGTTGAGTACTCACTAACCGAAGATGGCAAGAAATTAAACGGTTTAGTTGATGTGCTAAAAGAAGTAGGCACTTGGCTAAAAGTAAGATAAGGCTAGTTAATTTTATAGTTTGATTTACGTTGTTTCAGATCGTACCGAGATCGCATGTCATCATTTTGGTAGGATCATTTATATAAATTTTAGGCATAAAAAAAGCCTGATGCTACGAATCAGGCTTCAGTATTCATCGACAATAGGAGTTGATGAACAAGACCAATCTAACAGACCTGATCTATAAAGGCAAACCAATGGCCGACCAGACAGTTCATATAAGTATAAGTTTTCTCAAATTTTAGGCATTAAAAAAGCCCTTGCTCGAAAGCGAAGGGCTTAGTCGTTCATTGATCTAGCAATGAACTATATAAGGCTCATCTCATACTAAGTTCAGTATATCTGAAATTGAAACAACAAAGAAGAAAACATTCTAAATATCTTCATCACTCTATTTAAACTCAATTTATTCATTCCTATAGCAACTTACATGTTTGATAAATCAATACACAAAATTTGCACTTTGCATTTTTGAAGGCATGTTATTTGTGTGTAGCCCTAAGTGGATCGGTTTAGGGAATAAACAATAGCCGTCTATAGATTATTCAAAATTAAGCTTTATATGAATCAATTGAAGAGTGAGGACGCTAGAGGGAAGTAAGGAAGTAGAGATGAACTTGATTAGATTAGAAGAGCTTTCATTGGTAAGTAATGCTGTTTTGACACCCCAATTAAACAATTGGCCGTGTGTACGATCTGAAAATATGCGTGATGCTTCCTATAACAAGTCTAGAGATAACTTTTCGGAACAATCTGATCAAAAATTTTATAAAGAATGGCTGAGACAACAAAAGAAAATACTTAAAAGTATTCCGAGTAATGCTGTTTTACTCAGCAGGAAAGATCCTATTTAGATGAGGTTTAAGGTACGTTTATAAAAAATGCATTACAAGGATGAGCATCTGTTTTACAAAAAATCTAGTTTTAACCAAATATACACACTTAAACAATTAGTTAAAAAAGTTTCAGTAATCTAGCCCGATAGCATGTTAAGTTTTTCTCAATCATAAAAATTTAGAAAGGATTAAAACATGAAATTTTCCTACCAAGATCTTGCCGGAAATAATGTTGAAGTAGAATGTGAAAGTTATACTCATATACCCTCAGGAACAGCAGCAAAATCTACAGAAGGGGGTAATTATCATCTTAATGAAAACTTCAGTTTCTTTAAGAAAACTGAAGCTGATTCTATGCCTATCTATCGATTTGCTATTGACCGTAATTCTAATGTTTTTAATAGTGATGAGCTTCCAGCATTAGCTCAAATTGGTACAGACTGGAAAAATTTAGATTAATTTTTTACTCAAAATAAGACCCTCAGTTGAGGGTTCTATATTTTTCTATGAGTTATCTCTTTTTAAATACAAGCAATAAGCCTAGTAAAATTGCAATCATTCCAATTAAACCTGCCAGAGGTAATGTATTTTTTAAAATTAGAAAATCTAAGAGTGCAGTAACAATCGGAACCAAATAGAACAGGCTTGTCACGTTGACAATATTGCCCTGACTTAAAAGTCGGTAAAGTAAAAGCTGCGCAACTACAGAAATTAAAATTCCAAGAAATAAGACTGAAATAATCAGTTGCGAATTCCACGTTATTTCAAAATGTTCAAAGGGAACTATAAATAGGCAAACTACAAGGCTAACTACATATTGTAGTGGTAAGACATCTTTCGGAGCCTGTTGAATGTTCTTTTGCATGATAGCCCCAAAGGTTATACAGATCAGGGCAGCCAAGGCAAAGAATATGCCGATTGGCGCAATAAACGCCATTGTTAGGCTTTTCCAGACTAAAAGAATGAGTCCGGCTAAAGCAATGAGTAAACCGAAAAGCCTTTCTTTTTGTAAACTCTTTTCTAGAAGGCAAAGTGTTAAAATGGGTTGTATTCCCATTATTGTGGCCATCAAACCAGGCGTGACCCCATGAGCCATCGCTTTAAAATAGCAGATTGAATAACCTGCAATCATGAGTAGGCCCGTTAGTAAAACTTGCTTACGGGTTCCATGCTTCGGTAACAGCCGTTTTCTAAAAATAGCCAGTAGCGACAGAGCAATTAAAGCAGTTGAAAAGCGCAGAATTAATAATGCTATGGGTGAAGCACTATCGAGTCCCCAACGAGTAAAAATTGCGGCACTTCCCCAAAGTAAAACGAAAATAGATGTCGCACTTTGTGATGCAAGCATCTGTTTATTTAGGCGCATAAAACCTCCTCCTAGTGCGTAATACCTAAGAAATACGAAGTGTTGAAATTGATAGTAGATGTCGCTATTAACGTTTTATTCAGACATTAATCAATTCACGGAGAGCTTTCTTTCAGAAATATGAATTGTTTTAACTTCTTCTAATTTCAGTATGGGAGAGAGAATAGATAAAGAAAAGCGCATAATTCTTTTATATACTATTTGAAAATCGAATAGATAAATCGTAATGAATATAAAAAACTTACAGATTGATTGGTTAAAGTGTTTTGTCACTGTCGTTGATACAGGCTCATTGTCGAATGCAGCCCCTGAGTTATATCGCTCACAGTCTGCGGTTAGCATGCAACTGAAAAAACTAGAAGAAGCGCTACATTGCCAACTTTTAATACGAACACATCGACAAATTGAATTAACGTCGCAAGGACAGTTACTTTTAGGTTATGCACGCCGTATTTTAGATTTGCATGCTGAAGCCCAAATGGCATTTCATGGAGATGAATTAAAGGGCCGTATACGTCTTGGTGTACCTGATGACTATGCTGCTAAATATTTAACACCTGTACTTAAACGCTTTGCACCACGTTACGGAGGGGTTGAAATTGAATTGATTTGTGAACAATCGACTTCTTTAATTCCACGAGTAGAAAGTGGTGATATAGACTTGGCATTAATTTCAAGAGATAACGCTCGTCAAGGAACACTGTTATTTCATGAACCAATGGTATGGGTTGGCTCTCCACAATTTGAACTCTGGCGAGAAGACCCGCTTCCAATTGCAGTTTACGAAAGTACCAGCCAAGCCAAAAAGAGCGCCATTCATTCTTTGGCATTACAAGGGCGCCGTTACCGTGTGGTGTACAACAGTTCAAGTTTGGCTGGTCAAATTGCAGCAGTTGAAAGCGGTTTAGCAATCGCTGTGTTCACACAATGCAGTGCACCTGAGCATTTAACCATATTAGGTGCAGATCATGGACTTGGGCCATTAGAACCAATGGAGGCTGCTGTTTATCGGAGTAGATCTTCTTTAGAGTCAAAAGCTGTAGACCACCTATATGAATTACTCATTAAAACGCTCAGACACTCAATTAATGTTTAATGACTAAATTTTAAGTCGATATTTAAAGGTGAAACTAAAGCGCTTTACATTTTTGCGTTAAATCTACAAAAAAGCCTAGAAACCTATGCTGATCGTAAAACTAATAAAAAGTATTTATTAACTCACTATTTGAATAATTCATGAGGTGAAATATGACAAAAATTATGGCTACCTTAGGTTTAGCTGCCATTATTTCTTTAAGTGTGAGTGCCTGCCAAGGTGAAAATGATACAAAGCAGCAAGATAAAACGACTACTCCTCATTCAATGGACAAAGATTCATAATCCAGATGAATTTCGAAACCCATCGTAAGATGGGTTTTTTTATTTTAAACTTAAAGTGTGATTTGTAACTCGAAATATTTATTTTTAATGGCGCTGTTCAAAATATGTTGACTAATATACTTGGTTTTAAATATATTTAATTCAACAGGAATCACTTTAAATATAACTCTATATTTAAAGTGAATTAGTTACACTATCAGATCAGAAATTTAACCTTTAAATTTGATTATAAAAATATTAATTAATCAAGGAGGTAAGTATGGACGCTAAATTTCATTCTGAAAATGAATATGGTTTTATTCTAGATATTTTGAACACTTATATGGTGATAAAGAAGACATTAAAAGATGATCATTATCCTTATGATTCATTTGGTTATCTTCTTGCTCTTTATCAACCGCTCAAAGTTTATATCCCTCAGCTTCCTCATCCAAAAATTTATATTGAGATTGGCGGAATTTCATATGACAGAATGATTGTTGGGCAAACAGAGGATGAGTCAGAAGCCATAAATATTTTATTGAATTTAGGCCAACTTGTTGCTTAACAATTAAATGATATTTTAATGCTGAGTTTAATTTACTTAAGAAACACGCTTTCTTAAGTAAATTCATGACAAAACTAAAGACTATAAAATTGTTTATGGAAAAGAGAACCTAAAGAAATTCTTTGGTGTTTCTACATGACATGATTAAAGAAACTCTCTTATAAGATACAAAAAACCACAAAAGCTAAATCTATAACTTTAAAAGAATTTGTTTATATAACTAAGAACATTAAAATTAGGTCATCGTAATGAAAAAAATATTCTTAGCAACATTCACTGGGTTAGCTTTATTGGTTAGTAATGCGGTATTGGCTAAACCGGATGCTACATTGATAAAAGAAGCGACAAAAAATGTAGTCACAGTATCTAAAGCAAAAACTTTGGCTGATGAATCTGGAGTAACTTTGACGGGTACGATCGTAAAGCATATTGCTGGTGATCATTTCGAGTTTAAAGATGCTACGGGTTCGATTGTAATTGATATTGATGATGACTTGTGGAAGCCTCTACAACTAAAAGCTGGCGATAAAGTGCGTGTTGTAGGAGAGGTGGATACACATCGAGTTAAGCCTACCGATATTGAAGTTTTTAAGATTGAGCGTATTAAATAAAACTAGATTATTTATATTGTTCAAAGCAAACAAAAAAGAAAACTTCTATTTTTAGGAGTTTTCTTTTGAAAGACGATAACTTTTTATTATTGCGTTGCATTAAATGCCTCATGATAGCTTACATAGCCTTTAGCAAAATGACCTGAGAAGCTTATGGCTTGGAAATACTCACTCGGTACATCAGGTAAAATTAGCTTAGGATTGTTTTTAAAACCAAAGCGGCTGTAATAGTTGGGATCACCTAATAAAACACATCCTTTTGCACCTAAGTTTTTTAATTTTTCTAGTGATTTATTCATCAAACGGGAACCAATACCCAGCCCTTGTTTATCTGGATGAACTGAAATAGGGCCTATACCATACCAACCTATTTCCCCTGAACTGATTTGAACTGGAGAAATAGCAACATGTCCAATAATAGAACCATCTTCAACTGCCACTAGAGAAATAGTCAGTTGTCCGTGGTTTCTTAAACTATTCACAATAAAATGTTCGGTATGACTCGTGTGCTCGGCATTTTGAAAAGCTGCTTTAGTTAAGTGTTCGATGGCTTTTATATCTTCAACTTGCTCATCACGAATAATAATATTCATTAAAAATTCTTCCAGATTTATTGATTAACTATACGATGTAAATTCTTTAGTTAAATTCCCTTCGTTGGTTTTTATGAAATGTCTATGAACGAAAATTAAATGTCTAGTTAGATTCTAATTTAAATAACTCAATCATGATAGCTAGCCCATATAAGACAAATTTTATTTGGTTATTTTACCGTTCGTTAAATTGTTTTTTAATTTTAATTATGTCATTCGTCAGAAAATTTAGATAACTATTTCATGTAATTAATTAGATAAATTGATAGATTTATCTAAATTAATTTTGTTTAAAAATTATACCGATTGATAAAAAAGGCAACTTGGCTATATTCCATATCTATATTGCAAAATCAGCAATATATTTCTAGGATGGAATAAAAATGAAAAAAAGAGTAATAAAAATAGCAATATTGAGTTCATTATCTGTAATCACAAGCATGAGTTATGCGCAGGAATTTAAAAGATTCTCTGTCTCTGCTGGTTGGCTACATGTAATGCCACAGGGTAAAGCTAATCCATTTAATATTAATACCGCTGTTAAAAATGGAACAGAAGCTAAAGTCGGCACTATTTCAACAACCAGTTTTTTAAACTCTATTGATCCCAATGCCACTATGACTGATATGGGTGGAGAGATTTGGAATTTAAAAGAAACCCTTACAGAGTTTCTAGCCCAACCCGAAATCCAAGATCAACTTACCGATGGTAAGGGTAATATTCTAGCTGAAGTTGCTGGTACAGCACGAATTGAGGGATTGGAAAATTGGCAACAGCAAGATGCGGGACTAGAAGTCGATGATGTAGACACATTAGGCTTAACATTTAATTATTATCTGAATGACAATGTGTCTTTACAATTTATTGGCGGAATTCCACCTAAAGTTGATGTTAAAGGAAAAGGAGAAATCTTAGCACCATTAAGCGGAGTCGCAATGTCTCCTCATGACTTAGTGAAATACCTTTTCCCTGACGGCTTTACCCTAGGACAGGCGATTCCAATTACCAACTTAGGCAATAAATCTAAAGCTGCATCTATTCGCGCATGGACGCCAACTATAGAAGCACAATATCAGTTTGGTAAAAGTGGGGTAAATAAGTTTAGACCCTATGTTGGATTGGGCTTAATGTATGCTCATTTTAATGATATTAAACTCAACGATGGAATTCGTTCTGATTTAGTGTCCGCAGGCCATATGATCCAAAATGTGTTAGATGGCAAAGCTGGAGCGGCTTTAGACCGGAAAGAGTCGAGCGGAAAAATGGTTGTTAATGTCGATGCAGATGATGCGATAGCGCCTATTTTTACCGCTGGTTTTACCTATGATTTTAATGATTCATGGTATACGGTAGCTTCTGTGTCTTATGCAAAGTTAAGCAACAATGCCCAAATTGATGTCGTCAATCAAAATACGGGGACTCGCTTAATACATGCCACAACAAAAGTTGATATTGACCCACTGATTACCTATTTAGGGGTAGGTTATCGATTCTAATATTTTTTAAAAAGGGTATCTCGGAGTTAATCATATTTAAACTTTGAGATACCTTATTTGTTACTAATTATAAAAAACAACTATTACTTGTTAAACTCATACATAAAGTAAAATTTTATAAAAAATATTTTTAATATAATAAATTAAAAATATTTTTTGAGGATGGAAAATTGAAAAAAATCATTAAAACTTTATTATTATCTACACTAATTTCAACTGCATCATTCACAGCTTTAGCTAAAAATGTTGAGCAAAAAGTTAATTTTTTACAAGGTTCTACTTATACCACATTAACTGGGAAATTTCAGGGTTATGATGATGTGAGATATAGACTTTATGCAAAGAATGGACAAATATTGAAATTCAATATTAATAGTCTTGGTAATTTAGCCTATGTTAATATTTTTGCCCCAGGTAAAAAGCCAGGTAAGGATAAGGCATTATTAATTGGTTCAACTATAGGATCTAAAGGAGAACTTACTTTACCAGTTGATGGTGATTATATTGTTCAGGTTTACCAAATGCGAAATAGTGCTCGTAAAAATAAAACTGTGAAATATAGTTTAGATATTGAAATATTAAATAAAGTAAAAAAGTAATGATTGCTAAAATTTACTAGCTCTCAAAAGAGAACTAGTAAATTTGAAAAAGATATCAATAAAGATTAATCGGTTAAAGAAAAAGACTCATGAATAGCACAACTTTCAACAAAAGTTTGATCATGTGAAATGAGCAATACAGCGCCTTCATAGCTTTGAATAGCGGTAGCTAATAGTTCTCTAGATTCAATATCTAAATGATTTTCTGGTTCATCTAATAACAAGAGTTCAGGGAGAGGATGTATTTGGCTAAGCGCTAATAAGGCTACTTTGAGTTTTTCACCACCACTGAGCTGAGATAAAAGTTGTGTACCTTTATCACCTCGAATTCGAAGTTGACCTAATAGATTTCGCCATTCTAGTTCTGAAAGCTCACTATTCATGTGGGTTAGATTTTCAATCACCGTCATTTCATCACATAAAAAGCTAAAGTTCTGGTCCAGATAAAAGCACTCTACAAATAAGTGAATGCTGTCACATGGCTGTTTGTTTTGAGCATGAATTGCTTTAAGTAGTGTCGATTTGCCAATACCATTTTGACCCGTTATGTGAATTTTTTCGGTTGCCTGAACCGCTAAATCTATGGGTTTTTGCGTTCCATATTTCAGTTTAAGTTTTTTTATGCGAAGGATTTCTCCAGATTTCTTATGAAAAGTAGGGAAGACAAACTGTTGTGGCTTGACTGTTTCAAGACGCATTTTTTTGTCTATTAAATCATTTTGACTGTTCGAAATTTGTCGTTGGTGCTGAGACTGTATGGCAGCAATACTTTGGCCTGCTTGTTCTTTCTTAAAATCGAGCAAAATTTTGGCTTGAGAATTTGATTCGCGTAATTTATTTCCAGCACGTTCACGTTTTTGAGCTTTCATTAATACTTCATGTTGCTTTTGCCTCATGTTTTTAACGTCGCGTTGGCCTTGCTGAACAGATTGCTCCAAAGCTGCAACATGAGTTTGATATTGGTCATAAAACTTTTCATAGTTTCCCGTTGTGTGATGTAAACCATGTTCATTCAAGTGATAAATATGATCTACTTCATTCAGTAAACTACGATCATGACTAATGATAAGAGCACCTGCTGGGTGTTTCCTCAAATGATCAATTAACCATTTTCTAGATTCCTGATCTAGATGATTACTAGGTTCATCAAGTAGCAAGTAATGATCTGATTTTAGAAATAAACAGCTTAATGCCAATTTAGTTTTTTGACCTTCGCTTAGATTTTTCACTCGAAAGTCTAAATCTGTTGGTAAACCCGCAGACTCCAATAAATTATTCCATAAGGTGGGTAAGTCCCATTTACCTTCTAACAAATCATAATCATCAAAGTTGGCAAGACCTTGTTCAACTCTTTTAAAAGCTTGATAAATATCTAGGATATCTAATGCTTCGGCAATGGTCTGGGCTGATAAACGATGCAACTGAGGTAAATATGCATGCTTTACATGCCAAGATATTTGCCCAGACGCCAGAATTGAATCTGATTTAAGTGTCTGATTTAACATTTGCATAAGCAAAGATTTGCCTTGACCATTACGGCCAATTAAAGCAGATACTTGATGCGATTCAAGGTTAAAATTTAGTTGTTGAAACATGACTTTAGATGAAAATTCTAAAGAGAGTTGTGATATTACACATGCCTGCTGAGTCATAAAAAACCTCATAAATACAGGATGTACAAAATAGGAAAAGTAGTTTTAAGCAGAGACGTTAAATCACAAAAAAATAGTCTATTTTGCACATCAAAAAAAGAAAAATTGATGAGAAAAAAGACTTACTTCATTGGCGTGACTCACGAAATTGGAAGAATAAGAAACTATTCTAGCTGGATTTTTGATTAGTGTAAAATTTATGCAATTTATTTTATTAAAAAACCCAATCGTTGGATTGGGTTTTTTGCATCTAAAAAAGTTTATTCTTTTACAACCAATACCTGAATTTTGGTACTGTTTAAAACATCTTGAGCAAAACTACCCAAAATAAGTTTTTGGAAGCCTTTGCGACCATGGGAACCAATCACAATCAAATCAGAACCTAAGTCTTCTACAGCTTTCAAAATACCGTCTGAAGAAATTTCACCTTGGATGATTTGAGTTTCGGCATCAATACCTTCTTCGGCACATAAAGCTTTTACAGTTGCGAGTGTTTTTTCTGCATTTGCTCTTGCTTCAACAAAATAATCTTTTACAACAGGTGAGATGTAATAAAAATCTACACCGCTAAAAGGATCTACCGCAACTAAGCTAATAGCGGTCAATTTGCTCCCAAAAGCTTTTGCAATATGAGCTGCTTGTCTTGCTGCCGCTAACGAAATTTCCGAACCATCGACTGGTACAATAATATGTTGGTAATTCATAATGTTATTCCTCTTATTTACAGTTGTTATATGTATGAAGCATTTATTAATTAAAGATTAACATATTTCATTCACGGTAAACATCTATTCGGCCATAGGAAAGAAAAATTAAATAAATTTATTTTAAATCATGGGTTTGTGTTTATTTTTCTATTGGTTGAGATGGTGTTTAGGTGGTATTGCTAAATAATTGATAATATTTACATGAAAATTACAAAAAATTACTGTTCATATTTCTGTCATATAGAAAACGTATAACAAAATAATGAATTAAGGGGAGAGTGAGGAAGATGGCTGATTTAACAGCAAAGAAAGTTAATAAACTTATTGAAGAGTTCCGTCAAACAGGTAAAGAACCCGAAAAGTTAGTTATTGGCTATAAAACTTATGCCAGACTGATGACCGAAGATAAATTTGCAGAAAAAGTTGTCCCTTCACTTGAAGACTCAAAAGAACGCTTATATAAAAATCTAAAAATTAAACTCGTCACTGAAAAACATTATTTTGAAATTAAATAAAAAATTATGTGAACTACATCACTTGTTATTAAAGCAAAGTAACACTAAATAAATTTAATAACATGATTATTGTATGATGATACAAATTAATAGTGTAGCCAACATTTGAAAACAGCAATCGTTTATAAACTCGATAGAATAAATTGCTTTTATTTTAAGTAGTGGAATAAATTGAAATGCCGACATTCAGTGTAATTATATTTTATGTTTTAGCTATATTAGGCAGTGTAGCTATTGTTTATGGAGTAATCAGTTTAAGTGTTTTTTTGATTGTTATTGGATTAGCTCTATTATTTGCAGCATTATTATTAAAGAAAGAGTTTAAATTAGATATTTTATTTTGGAAATAAATATAATATGAGTTTGTATTTTAATTTCCTGTAAAAATTTTCTCAATAGAGCTGAAATGAAAAAGTTCAGTTCTAAAAATATGAGTTTTTATGATGAATAGTGATGCAATAACGTTCTTTAGATTAGAATTATTACAATAAAATATAAAAGTAGAATATTTTAAATTTATTTAAGTATTTAAAAATAAAAAAGTTTCATTTAGGATAAAAGTAAAATTGTAAAAGCGTTTTTAGCTATTAAACAATAACAAAGCGAGGTAAGCATGACTTATAAGTATGAGTATGCAGGGTTCTGGTTAAGATTTGGTGCAATGATCATTGATACTCTTATTCTTTTTTTGGCTGTTATTCCTGCAGCATGGATTTTTTATCAGGGGGATTACGACTTAGTCTTTGCTACAGGTTTAAGTGCTAAGCCACAAAATTATTGGTTCGATTTGATCGTGAACTATGTATTTCCTTTATTGTATTCAATTTTATGTTGGTTGTATTTTGCAGGAACGCCAGGTAAACGATTGATGCGATTAAAAGTTTTAGATGAAAAAACAGGTAATAAGCTAACAGTCACGCAGAGTATCATTCGATATGTTGGCTATATTCCGTCAATTTTAGTGTTTGGTATTGGTCTTTTTTGGGTCGCATTTGATGCTAAAAAACAAGGCTGGCATGACAAAATGGCAAAATCAGTGGTAGTAAGAGAACTATAAAAATAAGACTAAAAAGCGTTCATAGCATTGAAAAAGGCGCTATGAACGCTTTTTTTATTAACTTTTTTTGACTTTAAATTTAAGTACTAAAAACACAATAAGACCGACAATAAGTCCCCAAAAGGCTGAGCCAATACCAAAAAATTGAATGCCCGAAGCACTGCATAAGAAGGTAAATAATGCAGCTTCACGGTCTTCAACAGGACCAAAGGCAAGCGCAATGTTATGGCTAATGGTTCCAAGTAATGCGATACCAGCTAAAGCTACAATAAAGATATGGGGAAAAGACATGAGCAAGCTTGTCAGTGTTGCTGCAAATAGTCCCATCAATGCATAGAAAAAACCAGAGCTTATGCCAGCAATATAGCGTTTACTTGGGTCAGGATGAACTTGATCGTCAAGGCATACAGCTGCACTAATCGCAGCAATATTAACGCTATAGCAACCAAAAGGTGCAAGCAAAACTTGGGTTAAACCTGTCCAGCCAATGAGTTGGTTAACATGCGGTTTGTAACCATAACTTTTGATCATGGCAATACCGGGTAAATACTGCGAAGCCATACTAATCACAAAAAGAGGTAAGGCTAAGCCTAAAAGAGCCGACCAGCTAAAGACAGGACTAATCCAAACAGGTTTAGCCAAAGACCAGTGAAGCGTAGGCATATGAAAGTCTAAAAATACAGGGCAGAGCACAACACCAGCAAGAGCTGTGAACACGATGCTATAACGCGGCCATAATCTTTTTGTAATGATATAAATGACGAGTAAAGATAAAACGAATGTCCAATCATTTTGTAAACTTGCGAAAAGTGAAATACCAAATTTAAGTAAAACGCCTGCAAGCATGGCACTGGTCAAGCTTTGCGGAATATATGAAAGTGCTTTTTGAAAAATTCCAGAAAAACCTAAAATCGCTGTCAGTACACCAACCACTAAAAAAGCACCAATTGCTTCATTTATGCTATATCCACCGCCAGTTGCAATAATTAAAGCGAGACCAGCGGTTGACCATGCAGTTGCTACAGGGTATTTAAATTTCCACGAAAGAATAAGTCCTGATAAACCAAGACCCAAACCTAAAGCCCAAAACCATGAGGTGATTTGTTCAGGTGAAGCACCTAAAGCTTGGGCAGCCTGAATTACTAAAATAGCCGAAACACTAATACCAATAAGAAAGGTAATGAAACCCGCGAATACGGCTGGAATAGAAAAATCTTGAAGAATCTTTTGCATAGCTAAATGTTCTAAATCCCTGAAAAATTAATATGTTTCTGCCTTTGCTTTCAGCTCGCTAAATCTAACAATTTTTTTAAAGAAGGTGCTTTCTATTTTTAGTCTAAAATGGAAATAATATTTTTAAAATATTGAATAATGATATTATTCCTTCCATAAATAACACTAAATTTGGAATATTGTTTTATGGAAGAGCAAGCTGAAAATTTATCACCACTCGAATTGAAAATTATGCGTGCATTACAAGAAAATGGACGCTTAAGTAATGCCGAATTGGCTAAGCTCGTAGGCATAAGTACGTCATCTTGTTGGAATCATACTCAGCGTCTTTTTAAGATTGGGGCAATTTTAGATGTACGCGCTAGGATCAATCCAAGCATGGTGCAGCGTGATACGGTGGTACTCGTTGGTGTGGTTTTAGACCGCTCAACCCCAGACAGCTTTCAGGCATTTGAACAAGCATCAGGTGATTTGGAAAATGTTTTAGAGTGCTATCTGGTGGCGGGAGAAGTCGATTATTTTCTAAAAATTCGTGTTAAAGATTTAGCTGCGTTTAACCGATTCCATAGTGAAAAGATTATTGCTTTACCTGGAGTAAGACAAGTCAGAACATTTTTTGTGCTCAATGAAGTTAAAACAGATGGAATGCTGGCATTTTAACAGCTCATCATGTTTTAACTTTATAGTGCAAAAACCGATAGGTAAAGATGATTAGATTGTTGAGGTTGCTAGTTTTAGACCAAATCCGAAGAATAGAATTCCGACTAAAAAAATACTACTTGCTGCAATTTTATGGTTTTGTTTAAAAAATGCTGAAAGTTTAATTCCAGAGAAGATTAATGCCGTTAAATAGCTAAAACTAATCATCTGCAAAATAACCGCTAAAATTAAAAAGCTTAGAGCGGGATAGGCATAGTCGGGTTCAACAAATTGAACAAAGAAAGATAGGAAAAATAAAATCGCTTTAGGGTTGAGTAAACTAATACTAAGTGCTGTTTTATAAGGATGAACTTTATCTAAAGCAGGTAAATCAGCCATTTCTGGTTGTGGTTGATTACGTTGTTTCCAGCGTTGAATACTGCCTTGTAAGAGTTTAAAGCCTAAATAAGATAGGTAAAGTGCACCTGTTAATTTAAGAATAACAAATACCCATGGAAATGCTTTAAGTAGAGAGGCTGCTCCTAGTACGGTACACAGCATTAAAATGAGATCACCAGTAAAAATACCTAATGCGCCCATATATCCGGTTTTAATCCCGTAACGTGAAGCAATTGACATCACATATAGAGAGTTGGGTCCTGGCAATAACACAATTAGGAATGTACCAATAATATATGTTGTTATATCTGTTATGCCGAACACGAGAAACCCAATAAAAAACCGATTTTTGCCATGATAACAAAAATCGGTGATTTTGTATGAAAAGTGCAGTTTTTTAAGGTTTAATTTCCGCATCAATTCCGAAAGATTGACGTAATAAAAAACTTAATTGGTCACGGGCTTTAATAAAGCCATCAACACCACCTTGTAAAAGTTGGAATGCCATTAAGTCATGATTAAGTTCATCTTTAAAACTTTGTTCATTTTGAGCTGGTCTAACAATAGCCTCTGCTTGCTTTGATTTAGTCGCATCAAGAGCTGCATCAACTGTACGTGTATCTTGCTCAAGCTGAGTAAGTAGACCAGGAGAGATCGTTAGCAAATCACATCCTGCAAGTCCAAGCACTTGATCAATGCTACGGAAGCTCGCACCCATCACTTGAGTTGGAATATTTTGCTGTTTGTAGTAAGTGTAGATTTTTTTAACTGAAACCACACCCGGGTCTTTTTCGATTGGGTAAGCGTCTACACCTTCGGCTTTTTTGTACCAGTCTAAAATACGGCCTACAAATGGTGAAATTAAAGTTACTTTAGCATCTGCACATGCCTGAGCTTGGTGCAAACCGAAAAGGAGAGTGAGGTTACAAGCAATCCCTTCAGCTTCAAGTACTTTAGCAGCTTGAATACCTTCCCAAGTTGACGCGATTTTAATCAGAATGCGTGACTGATCAATACCATAACCTTTGTAAAGTTCACATAATTCATGGGCTTTTTGAATGGTGGCTTCAGTGTTGTATGAAAGGGCAGCATCAACTTCTGTAGAAACTCGGCCTTCAATGAGTTTTAAAATTTCTACGCCAAATTTTACAGTCAAAATATCAATGGTTCTTTCGATTAACTCATCGTTGCTATAGCCTTCTTCTTTGGCTTGATAATAAGCATCTTCAATCAGCTCTTTACTTTCAGGTTGTTCTGCTGCTGCCGTAATTAATGAAGGGTTTGTCGTGGCGTCTAATGGACGAAATTTACGAATTGCATCAAGGTCACTACTATCGGCAACAACGGTCGTTAATGTTTTTAATTGGTCAAGTGCTGTATGAGTCATTGATATTCAACATCTTCAGTAATAAATCTTATGTTTTCTTTTATAGCACAAAGTCTATTCATGCTGTCGATATATCAATTGTTATATTTCAAAGAAAAACGTTTAGGTTCTGCATCTCAATTGAAATAATTTTAAGGAACCTGCTGCATTCGTTGCTTACGGATATATTCAATTAGAAATCTGGCAGCCGCACCGAGTTCACTTTCACGGCTCCACACTAAGTCGACGTAATATTCAAATCTTGGCGTGAAATCTAATAAATCCAATACTTTAAGCTTGTTTTTTAGTTCAGGGTTTTCTTTAAACATTTCTTGAGGAAGAACACCCCAACCTAGATTGCGTAAAATCATTAAACAAGCAGAGTGGTGGTTGTCTGTACGCCAGTAATGTTTCGAAAATAGCAATTCAGGTTTTAAAGTCTCATCTCGACTTGCAACTACAATTTGTCGTGTAGTAAGGATTTGTTCATAAGAAACCTGATTTTGACTTGCGAGGGGATGGCTATTTGAAATAACCGGAATTAAAGCCTCACGTTTAAGTTCTACAAATTGTTCTCTGTTATCTAGGTGTTCGCGTTCAAACATGAGTGCTAGTTGGGCAGAGCCATCTAATAACATTTGAAGTGCATCTTCTTGAGGGGCAGACACAATATTAATTTGTAAGTCTGGAAAACGACTTTCTAAAAGACAAATATAGTCGGTCCAATTGGTGTGTAAAAGTTCAGAGACAATCACAAGAGTTAAATTGGCTTCTAATCCTGTACTTAACGCGTGAGCATGCTGTTTCCATTGATTCATCTCAATTAAAAGCTGAGATGTCTTTTCGTATAATACCCGTGCTTCGTCAGTAGGGATGGGTTCACGGCCTTTACGGTCAAATAAAGTCAGGTTCAGATCAATTTCTAAGTTGGCAATAGACATGCTTACAGCCGAAGGAACTTTTCCAAGTTTACGTGCTGCTGCTGAAAAAGAGCCGGTTTCAATCACGGCCTGAAACATGAGTAGTTGTTCTTGATTAATATTCATCTGTCAAAAAAACTGAAAGAACCTGATTGGATTAATCAATATTATAAAAATAAAATGCACATTATCCAAGTTATTATTGAGTATTTAAAAATGTTGATTTCCAAGAGAAGGCTCATTCATGCAATCAGTTATGAAGGAATTTTATTGGTCATCATTGCGATTGCATTAAGTTTTATTTTTGATATGCCGATGGACGTAACCGGAACACTCGGTGTGTTTATGGCAGTTGTTTCAGTTTTCTGGAATATGATTTTTAACCACTATTTCGAAAAAGTAGAGCATAAATATAATTGGGAAAGAACGATCCCTGTACGGATTTTACATGCGATTGGTTTTGAAGGTGGCTTGTTGATTGCAACAGTACCGATGATTGCATATATGCTCCAGATGAGTGTCATTGATGCACTTATTTTGGATATTGGTTTAACTTTATGTATTTTGGTTTATACCTTTATTTTCCAGTGGTGTTATGACCATATCGAAGACAAATTTTTCCCTGATGCTAAAGCAGCATCACTTCATTAAAAATTAAGTTATTAAACTAAAAAAGCACCCATCAGGGTGCTTTTTTTTAAAGGTGAATAGTAAAATTATTTCTCTACGATTGCTACAACGCCTTCACCACCTGCTGTACAGATTGAGATTAATGCGCGGCCTGAACCTTTTTGATTAATCAATTTAGCAGCAGTTGCCAAGATACGACCACCAGTTGCAGCAAATGGATGGCCTGCACCTAAAGATGACCCATTTACGTTCAGTTTAGAGCGATCAATTGAACCTAAAGGTGCATCTAAACCAAGACGTTCTTTACAGAACTTTTCATCTTCCCAAGCTTTCAATGTAGACAACACTTGAGATGCAAATGCTTCATGGATTTCGTAGAAATCGAAATCTTGAAGTTTAAGGTTTGCACGCTTAAGCATACGAGGCACTGCATAAGCAGGAGCCATTAACAAACCTTCTTTAGGGCCGTTTTTACCAATGAAGTCCACAGCTGCTGTTTCAGAGAAAGAAAGGTAAGCTAAAACTTCATGACCGTTTTCTTTTGCCCATTCTTCAGAAGCAAGCAATACAACAGAAGCACCGTCAGTTAACGGAGTTGAGTTACCTGCTGTCATTGTTGCAGTTTCGCCTTTACCGAAAACTGGCTTCAATTTAGCAAGTTTTTCAACTGTGCTGTCTGCACGTAAGTTGTTATCACGGTTAAGACCTAAGAATGGAGTGATTAAGTCGTCAAAGAAACCACGTTCATACGCAGCAGCAAGTTTTTGATGGCTGCTTGCAGCTAACTCGTCTTGCGCTTCGCGAGTAATACCCCATTCTAAAGCAGTAATTGCTTGGTGCTCACCCATTGAAAGGCCAGTACGTGGTTCACCGTTGCTTGGTGCATCAAGAAGCTTTTTAAAATCAATTTTTGTTAATGCTTTAAGACGGTCTTTACCAGTCTTAGCAACATTGAGTTCAAGTAAAACTTTACGTAAACCATCACCTACAGCAATCGGCGCGTCAGAAGTTGTGTCTACACCACCTGCAATACCTACATCGATTTGACCAAGTGCAATTTTGTTTGCAACAACAAAAGCTGCTTGTAAACCTGTACCACAAGCAATTTGAATGTCATAAGCAGGAGTTTCAGGAGCAAGATCTGTGCTTAATACAACTTCACGAGTCATGTTGAAGTCACGGCTATGTTTTAAAACAGCACCCGCAACGACTTCACCAATACGCTTACCTTGTAAGTTAAAGCGCTCAACCAAACCATTCAATGCTGCTGTCAGCATGTCAGAATTAGACGCTTTAAAATAAGCAGTATTTGAACGTGCAAATGGAATACGGTTGCCACCAATAATTGCAACGCGGCGAACAGTGTTTTGGCTCATGGTTTTATCCTGTTGAACAGAAGTTTTGGTTTTTGTTGCTTTTGTTGCTGCAACTACATTATTAGAAGATGTAGATGGGGTTGCTGTAGCAGCGCTCTTATTACGAGGGCTACGTGCAGGTGCAGTCGTTGAACGAGTACGTGTCGTTTTTGGAGTATTAGTTGCTGCTTTAGGAGTTGTGCTGTTACGCTTAGCCGTGTTAGAAGCCGGCTTTGATGTATTTGACACTTTTTCCTCAGCAGAATTCTCGACTGCTGGATTTTCTTGAGTTGTCTTGCTCATAAGGCTTTTCCAAGCATATTAACGATATTCTTATAAGCTACATTAACACAATTCAAATAGACCTGTATTGACTAGAATGACATTGTAGATAGCATTCAGGTCAAGACATCCAAAGATGAACTCAAGTATGATTTGGAGTAACTCTAATGAACGACTGATTTCATATTGTTGCTATTCATCTCATAACATAATGAAGCCTGTCGTAGAAAATTCATTTCTTTGAGAGATAATAATCATGACTGATCAATACCAAGCATTTACACAATCTCCTATTGGTAAATTTGTTGTTAAAAATCTGGGTTTACCATCACCAGTTGCATTAGAGCGTTTTGAAAGTGCTCAGCCAGTAGTGAATGGTGCAGTATTGGTTGGCGCAGCGCCGTCAAGTGTATTGTCTGGTGCGATTGCACAAGTACTTAGCAATATTCATGCTGACAGCTATGTAGGCAATAATGTTGCATTACAGCAAGAAGCTGCAAAAGTTGGTTTAAATTTACGCCCATTCAATGCGGGCGACAAAGAATCAAAATTCAAAGCAGTAGTATTTGATGCTTCTGGTATTCAAAACTCAGAACAGTTAAACGAACTTTATAAATTCTTTAACCCGATTGCACGTCAAGTTGCGACTTCTGGTCGAGTGATTGTGATTGGTACAACTCCTGAAACTGCAAAAACTGTAAAACAAGCGATTGCTCAGCGTGCACTTGAAGGCTTTATCAAATCTGTAGGTAAAGAATTTAAAAAGGGTATTACTGCTCAAGTTGTCTATGTTGATGAAGGTGCTGCTGCAAACCTTGAATCAACTTTACGTTTCTTGCTTTCTCCACGTTCAGCTTATGTGTCTGGTCAAGTTGTTCGTGTGTCTAAAGCAGATGTGGTTGATGTTGATTGGGCAAAACCGCTTGCTGGTAAAACTGCATTAGTAACTGGTGCGAGCCGTGGTATTGGTGAGGCAATTGCACATGTGCTTGCACGGGATGGCGCTCATGTTATTTGTTTAGATGTACCACAACAACAAGCTGACCTTGACCGTGTGGCTGCTGACATTGGTGGTTCTACATTGGCAATTGACATTACTGCTGCTGATGCGGGCGAAAAAATTAAAACTGCTGCGGCAAAACAAGGCGGTTTAGATATTATTGTTCATAACGCAGGTATTACACGTGACAAAACTTTGGCAAACATGAAGCCAGAGCTTTGGGACTTAGTAATTAACATTAACTTGTCTGCTGCTGAACGTGTAAATGACTACTTGTTAGAAAACGATGGTCTAAATGCAAATGGTCGTATTGTTTGTGTATCATCTATTAGTGGTATTGCTGGTAACCTTGGTCAAACAAACTATGCTGCATCTAAAGCTGGTGTGATTGGTCTAGTTAAATTTACTGCGCCTATCTTAAAAAATGGTATTACCATTAACGCAGTAGCACCGGGCTTCATCGAAACACAAATGACTGCTGCGATTCCATTTGCAATTCGTGAAGCTGGTCGCCGTATGAACTCAATGCAACAAGGCGGTTTACCTGTTGATGTAGCAGAAACAATTGCATGGTTTGCATCAACTGCTTCTACAGGTGTAAACGGCAACGTTGTACGTGTATGTGGTCAAAGCTTGTTGGGCGCTTAAGCACTTTTAGCTAAAAAGGGGTGCTTGTGCATCCCTTTTTTATTCAAGAATCTATAAATTATAAAAGGTTAGGTATGAATACTCGTCATTTTAGCCAGCTACCAAAAGCGGCATTAGCTTACCCAAAAGTGGTACAAGGTTTAATTTTTAAAAAGCCGAAAGGTCCAAAAATCTTACCGCAAGTTGAATATGTAGTAGATACTCTAGAAATTGATCAGAGTCATCTCAAAGCTTATAACGAAGTATGTAGCTTTCAAAATAATGGCTTTGTACCGGCAATTTATTTGGCTGTGCTTTCTCAAAGTTTGCAAATGCACATGATGACAGCAGAAGCCTTTCCATTTCCGATTTTAGGTTTAGTTCATATCCGTAACCAGATTAAACAAACCAGACCAATTGGTGTGACTGAAAAACTAACCTTGTCATGCAAATTTGGGGAATTAAAACCGCATGATAAAGGTGTTCAGTTTGACTTTATTACCACGGCAAAAGTTGGCAATGAAGTGGTGATGGAAGGCTTAACGACTTATTTATCTCGCCAAAAAGTCGAGAAAAGAGTTGGTGAGAAAGCCAAAGAAGAACAAGCGCCAGCTTATGTTCCAAAGGCAGAGTGGGATATTTTAGAAAACACAGGCCGCCGTTATGCGAAAGTGTCTGGTGATTTTAACTTAATTCATATTCATGCTATTACAGCAAAAGCATTTGGCTTTAAGCAAGCCATTGCACATGGCATGTGGAGTAAAGCTAAAGCACTAGCGAACCTTGAATTACCAAATGCTTATGAAGCAGATGTGTGGTTTAAGTTACCAATGTTCCTACCTTCAAAAGTTGAGTTTTTAACTGCCAATGCAGATAAAAAGACTGATTTCTTGATTCGTAATGCGAAATCACAAAAACCGCACGTTGCAGGAACTGTAAAAGCATTATAAAAATATCAGCAGCCTGAACAGATGTCTGGGCTGCTTTTGAGCAAAATAACAAAAAATGCAAGGAACTTCATGTGATTAAAGAGATTTTACTGGCCGATACCCATAACTATCACGGTATTTTAGATGAACGTTTTATTGATTTAGCCCACCAATTTAGCCGTCTTCAAGATGCTAGAACAGGACAAGGTGGAGCTGCATTAGCGGTTTATTTTAGAGGCCAGAAAGTTGTAGATATCTACACCGGTCTAAAATCACAAAATGAAGCATGGCAACCTGACACTTTGGCTGTTTGCTACTCTACAGGTAAGGGTGTACTTGCAACTTTAGCGCATATTTTAGTAAGTAAAGGTTTTTTAGAATACGACAAACCGATTGCGACTTATTGGCCTGAGTTTGCTCAAAATGGTAAAGAGCAAATGACTTTGCGCCATGTTCTAAGCCATCAAAGCGGCATGTTTGATGTTCGAAATATTATCGAAAGTGCGAGGGAAATGCTCGACTGGTCACATATGTTAAATGTGATGGCGGCGACTAAGCCTAGATTCCTTGCAGGAGAGGGCAATGCTTATCAAGCTTTAACATTTGGTTGGCTGGTGAGTGGTGTACTTGAAAAAGCAACTGGTCAATCTTTAGATGAGCTCATGCAAAAATATCTCGTTGAGCCTTTGCAGTTAGACGGCGGTTATTTTGGTACGCCTGCAAGTGAGCTAGACCGTGTAGCACGTTTAATAATTCAACCAAAACCAGAAAAACCAGCGGCTACCCAAGTTGAAAAACCTAAAAAGCCTCAAGCACGCAAAAGTTCACTTTCTGAAAAAATGATTACATGGACGGGGCAAGACCCGCAAGATTTTCAGGATGCGATGATTCCAAAAGGAATGAAGCATTTTAGTTTCTTTAGTGATGAAGGATTGCAAGCAGTCATTCCAGCGGCGAACGGTACGTTTACTGCAAATAGTCTTGCTAAAATTTATGCAATGCTGGCAAATCAGGGTGAATGGGATGGACAGCAATTTATTCGCCCAGAAATATTTAAAGAGCTCAGTACTATTCAAAGTTATGCACGTGATCGTGTCATGCCAATTCCGATGAATTGGCGTTTAGGATATCATCGCATTATTACCATGGGTAAACGCGCTAAAAATGGCTTTGGGCATATTGGTTACAATGGTTCAGGGGCGTGGTGCGATCCTGAGCGCGACCTGAGTTTTGCCTATACTCATAACTTTCAAATTGGTTCAATCACGGGTGATTACCGTTTGTGGGGGCTTACTCAAGAAGCCTTACGTTGCACTGACCAAATTTTAAAAGGCCGTAAAGGTTGGTTCTAATTTTAGTGTAAGCTGGTATTCTAATGAATGCCAGCTTCTATATTTATAATAATTCTAGGCGAATAATTGCTTCAGTATGACGCTTAAAGTCTTCTTCAGCTAAACCTTGTAAACCAAGTTGATAAATACCTTCTAATCCGCATACAAAGGCAATGAGTCGCCAAGCTATGTCTGTTGAATTAGATATATTTTTAAATTCACCTTCTTTTTTACCACATTCAATTGCTTGCACAATTGTTTGATGCCAATTCTGCATGGCAAGGTTATAAGCCTTTCGTATTTCCGCATCTTGTTCAATTAAGAGTTCAGCCTCATTCCATAAGCGTAAGTAGGGCTGAAGTCTATCTATGTTTTCTGCGCCTAATAAGATGAATAGCCTTTGAAATTGGCTAGTGGTTTTTAGAGTTTGTTCAATTTCATCAAGCTGTTCCATGAGCTTTAAAAAAGCTTCAGCTTTTAAATGAGATGCCGACGAAAAGTGGTGGTGAACTTGTCCGGTAGAGGTTTGTGCTTCTGTTGCGATTCGGCGTACCGTCATGGCTGTAAAACCTTCAGCCAAAGCAACTTGCATGGCTGCTTGCAGAATCATTTCTCTGCGTTGATCGCGATTAAGATAGGCCATGTTTCTTTCACCTGACTGAATTCGACACAAATTACATTAAAACTAAAAGTTGGACAAGTGTCCAATTGTGTATATAATAACCATGATTTGAACACGTGTCCAAGTTTTGGATATTGAAGAGCGTTATGCAAAAAAAATGGTTAATCCTGACAATTATCGTCCTTATATATTTACCAGTTACGATTGATGCAACGGTGATGCATGTTGCAACACCGACTTTAAGTGAAGCATTGAATTTAACTGCCAATCAGCTTTTATGGGTCATTGATATTTATTCACTGATTATGGCGGGTTTGATTTTGCCGATGGGTGCACTTGGTGATCGTATTGGCTTTAAAAAATTATTATTTATTGGAACTGCAATTTTTGGAATCGGTTCTCTAGCTGCGGCCTTTTCTCCAACAGCTTACGCGCTAATTGCTTCCCGAGCAGTTTTAGGTTTAGGGGCAGCGATGCTTATTCCTGCCACTTTATCAGGTATACGTAATGCCTTTACCGAAGAAAAGCAGAGAAATTTTGCACTCGGTCTTTGGTCTACAGTGGGTGGTGGTGGAGCAGCTTTTGGTCCATTGGTTGGTGGTTTTGTGCTAGAACACTTCCATTGGGGAGCTGTATTCCTCATTAACATTCCGATTATTTTAGTCGTTCTAGTCATGATCGCGATGATCATTCCAAAACAACAAGAGAAAACTGATCAGCCAATTAACTTGGGGCAAGCTTTAATTTTGGTTGTAGCCATTTTAAGCCTCATCTATTCAATCAAATCGGCGATGTACAACTTCTCGGTACTTACAGTCGTGATGTTTGTGGTGGGTATAAGTACTTTAATTCACTTCATTCGAAGCCAAAAAAGAATGACCACGCCAATGATTGATCTGGATTTATTTAAACATCCAGTGATTTCTACCAGCATTGTGATGGCGGTGGTTTCCATGATTGCTTTGGTTGGCTTTGAATTACTCTTGTCTCAAGAGTTGCAGTTTGTGCATGGGTTTTCTCCATTACAGGCAGCCATGTTTATTATTCCATTCATGATTGCAATTAGTTTAGGTGGCCCATTAGCTGGTATTTGCTTGAATAAGTGGGGGCTTAGACTTGTATCAACTGTTGGTATTTTAATAAGTGGATTTAGTCTATGGGGGCTTGCCCAGCTTAACTTTTCGACCGATCACTTTTTAGCGTGGACGTGTATGGTCTTTTTAGGCTTTAGTATTGAGATTGCCTTACTGGCTTCAACTGCTGCGATTATGTCATCTGTTCCACCACAAAAAGCAAGTGCAGCAGGTGCGATTGAAGGTATGGCCTATGAACTTGGAGCTGGTTTAGGCGTCGCTATTTTTGGGTTAATGTTGTCTTGGTTTTATAGCCGCTCAATTATTTTACCAGCAGAGCTTCCATCGAACTTAATTGAAAAAGCGAGTATCTCGATTGGTGAAACCATGCAATTAGCTTCTAAGCTTGAAAGCCCTTTGGGAGGGCAATTAATTGCAGTTGCTCAGCAAGCTTTTAGCTATGCGCATAGTTGGGTACTCACTATTTCAGCTATTTGTTTCTTCCTTTTAACTGTATTTGTCTGGTTTAGCTTTCCTAAGAAAGTAAACTAAAATAAAGGGTAAAAAGAGAGATTTATCTTTCTTTTTACCCTCAAATGTCTTTTTTAATATTTTCTTTATAATAAATTTAGTTATTTAATTCTCATAAACAACCCATTCTTTAATAAATTTCATGTTTTTATTTCAAAATGATTCAATATTCATGTAATTGAAATTTAATGAAAAATTGATTGATCGAAAATTGACTGTAAAAAAATGGTTTGTTAACCTGCTATTCGAAAATCTAAAAACAAATAAAAGAGGCCGCTGTGAATTTTAAATTAAAAACATCACTCATTATTGGAGCAATTGTTGCGTCTTCACTTGTGTATGCCGCAACTGTACTTTCACCAAATCAGAATAATAATAGTGGATCAATACCATCTGGTTATTCAGATCTAGAATTTTCTTTAGCAAATGGGAATTGGGTCAAAAATCTCTCTTTACCGGCACGTGCTAATAATTCGGACAAGATTACAGTTCGTTCTAGTGCCGCCTATAGTAGTTATTTAGATACTTCTAATACGAATATTCCGTTAGAAGTATTGAAGATAAATAGCGGAGATGTTTATCAATTCATCTTTAATAGCAGTCAAAATAAATGGATTGCTCAGTTAGCGACGGTTAGTCCTACCAATGGTACTAACTATGAGGTTGTACCTTTAACAACCGCATCAATGCAAAAAGTACTCATTCAAAATGACAAATGGGCACAAACCATTGCTTTACCAAGTGACGTACGTGACGGAACAACCGTACAAGTTGTTTCTACAGCAAGTGCAAGCTCAGAGATTGATAAAACAAATTTACTTTTCCCGAGCAGTTTTACATTAAAAAATGGTTCGGAATATTGGTTTAAATATTATTCTGCTTTAGGAAAATGGGTTCCAGAATATATAAAACCTCAGAAGCTAAATGTTCAGCAAATCGGAACATCTTTAGCCGCGGTAAGTAGTCCGCTTACCGAAATTGCATTTGGAGATGGGAACTGGGTTTCCAATTTTACTTTGCCTACCACTGCAAGTGATCGAGATAGAATTATTATTAAGTCTACAGCGACTTGGTCTGCAAAAATTAATAATACCAACATTAATAGCCAAGCGACCTTAACACTTAAAACAGGCGATCAATATGAGTTTATGTATGTAAGCGACAAAGGATATTGGCAGCTGATCTCTTCACCAACAAAGGTGATTGATTCATCGGCAACAATCCCTACAACTTTACCGAATATGACTCAGCCCACTTTAAAGGTGAAACTGTCTACATCAAATTGGCAGCCAACCTTGCAGCTACCCGCTAAAGCTCAAGTCGGGGATAAGGTGGTTATTGTGTCGAATGCGTCGGCAGACACCTATATTAATGCCGCTAATGGCTTATCTACTGCAATTAAAAATGGTGAAAATCGCCGTTTTATTTACACCGCTCAAGGTTGGACAGTAGATAGTTATACAATTGATATGTTGTTAGTTTCTAGTCCAGAAGTAAATACAATTTTAGGTGAGAGCGCTGCAAAACTTAGAATGATTGAAGGCGTAAATTTAACAAATTTAACTGCTGAAAATTCGAATGCACGTTTTTACTTAAGAGATGTGGGCTATTTAACTTATAAAATCCCTGCTACTACTTTAAAAGAAGCAATTTCGACTGGACGAGATGACACGACGGTACAAAATGAGCGAAAACGTGTATTGGCAGACGGTGTTTATTATCAAGGTAATGAACCTGGTGACGGTGGCTGTGGTTGGGCTTGGATCAATGCTTCTGCATATAATATGATTGGTGCAAATGATATTGCAGGTTGTTCTTTTGCCGCTATGCGCCATGAAGTCGGGCACAATCTTGGTCTGTACCATAATGGTTCAACCAATATTGGCTCAGGCTTTGCTCATCCGTTAGGAAGCACCGCAATGGGTGGCAATAATATTAATTTTTATTCGAGTCCATACCTATACAACCCTAAATATGGTGTACGTTTAGGGGAAGAAGGAAAAATTGATGCTGTCAGCGTCATTAACCTGAACGCACAGAAAATTTCTCTATATAACTAATCTCTATTTTTAGCTGTAAATAATGAAGAAAAATAAATTGTTAATAGGAACTGCTATCGCTTGTGTGGCGTTAGCAGTTTTAATCTGGTTTGCTTTTTCACAGCAAAGCTCTTCTGCTTTAACGTCGCCTTTAGAAAGTCGACAAGAGTCTGGGCCAAAAGTGGCAGATCGTCAGAATGAATTTGCTCGTCAAAATATGCTGAATTTGAGTCCATCAGAAAAGGAAAAGTTGTCTCAGCAACAGATTGTTTTTAATGAAATAGAAAAAGATCAGCTTCCTTCTAATGTTAATTTTCCGCTACTTAAAAATGCTAAAGGTATGATCATTAAATATGATCCAAATGTGATTGAACTTAAAAAAGTGGGTGACACTGTTAAGTTTCAAATGTTGGAATATGACATTAATCGCACAGGGAAAATTGTAGAGATCGAACCTGTTGACCAAGATATTGTTCGGTGGACTGGAAAATTTGATCAGGGCGATCCAAATCAGAATTTCTTTACCATTACTCAAAGTCAAAAAGACCATTATACGATCATGCAGATTTTTACCGAGAAAGGAAATTATTCGGCTGAAATTAAGGATGGTGTAGGGCTAGTGCAAACCATGGATGAAGGTGTAACTGATCAAGAGCTTCATCATGATCATCCTTAGACAAATAAATGGTTCTGGTAGAGAAAAGAAGTCAGTTCGCAGTTTATCTGTACGGATATGAGCTTTATGCGTTCACACTCTTTTAAAAACAAAGTATGCTTATGCCTGTAAAAAGGAGCATACATGTATCAAGTACTTGCTAGAAAATACCGTCCACGTAACTTCAATGAGTTAGTGGGACAAAACCATGTTTCTCGTGCATTAAGTAGTGCATTGGAACGCGGTCGTCTGCACCATGCTTATTTATTTACAGGAACGCGTGGTGTAGGTAAAACTACAATTGCACGTATTTTAGCCAAGTGTTTGAACTGCGAAACAGGTGTGACTTCAACGCCGTGTGAAGTCTGTGCAACGTGTAAAGCGGTAAATGAAGGCCGTTTCATTGACCTGATCGAAATCGATGCTGCTTCAAGAACAAAAGTAGAAGATACACGTGAACTTTTAGACAACGTTCCTTATGCGCCAACGCAAGGTCGTTTTAAAGTTTATCTGATTGACGAAGTGCATATGCTTTCTACGCATTCTTTTAATGCGTTATTAAAAACACTAGAAGAACCACCAGAACACGTTAAGTTTCTGTTTGCTACGACTGACCCACAAAAGCTACCGATTACGGTCATTTCACGTTGTTTGCAATTTACTCTACGACCTTTGGCCGTCGATGAAATTACCAAGCACCTTGGCGCTATTCTTGAAAAAGAGCAAATTAATGCTGATCAAGATGCAATTTGGCAAATTGCTGAATCTGCTCAAGGTTCATTACGTGATGCCTTATCTTTAACTGACCAAGCGATTGCTTATGGTCAAGGTTCTGTACATCATCAAGATGTTAAAGAAATGCTTGGCTTGATTGACCGTACGATTATTTATGATTTGATTTTAGCGATTCATCAGAACCAACGTGAGAAAGTAAGCCAGCTTCTATTGCAATTTAGACATCAAGCTCTAGATGTTTCACTTGTGCTTGATCAGTTGATTTCAACATTGCATGAATTAGCAATTTTGCAATATCTACCTGATTTGAGTTTGAAATATAGCGATGAAATCAATCGCAAAATCATGCAACTGTCTAAGCTGATTTCTGCGCAAGATTTGCAGCTTTATTACCAAATCGCATGTAAAGGTCGTTCAGACTTGCAACTTGCTGTAACGCAAGAGCAAGGTTTTGAAATGTGTGTTTTACGCTTATTAGCATTCCGTCCTTTAGCGCCAAATGAAATTTTAGTATCAGAGCCTGTTCAACAAAATGGACAAGCAGTGGTGATGAATCACCAAGTCCAGCAACAAGTTCAAGATATTGCTCCTGTAAATGCTATTCAGCCTGTTGAAGTTATTAGTCAACCCGCTATGGTTAAACCTGAACCTGAACCTGAACCTGAACCTGAACCTGAACCTGAACCTGAACCTGAACCTGAACCTGAACCTGAACCTGAACCTGAACCTGAACCTGAACCTGAACCTGAACCTCAGTCTAATCAGGATTTAATGGTATTTGATCCAAATCATCATGAGTTGATTGGGCTTGAGTCAGCCGTTGTTCAAGAGACGGTTAGTGTTATTGAAGAAGATTTCATTCCGGTACCAGAACAAAAGTTAGTACAAGTTCAGGCAGAAGTCCAAACTAAAAATATTGAACCTGAACCAGCTTTCACTGCTGAACCTATGGGTTTATTTGAAACGCCTAACGCTGAATTTTCGTTGGCCCAAGATACGCCTGATCTTGCTTCTGAACCTGTTATTGAACAACAGTCATTTGTACAAGCCGAAGTAATGGTTCAAACAGAAACAGTTGCCATTGTAAAAGAGCCTAGTGCAACTGATAACGGTCAGTTGATGCCTCAAGATATCTTGAAGCTTTCTCCTCAAGTTTTGGAAGGTGAGTGGACACTCGAAAAGTGGGAATATTGGTTTAGAAATAGTCAGCTTTCTCCAGCCGTTCAAGAACTTGCTCAACATGGTGTGATGACTGGTGAAATTGGTGGCAATACTATTTTCCATATTCCTCAAGAATATGAAAATATGCTGACCCAATTGCAGCAAGGCCTTATTGATGCATTAAATGAGCAATGGCCGAATACTCAATTTACAGTTGAATATGGTGCTTTGAATACATCTACTCCCTATACCATTCAAAGTGCACGTAAAGAAAAAGCCTTTCACCGAGCAGCCGAGCTATTACAGCAACAGCCAGTTATTAAGAGTCTCATAGAAACTTTTGATGGCGAGCTACAAAATATTCAATTAAAGCCTTAGATTCATCTGATTTTTGATCTGGTGCAGAATATGAAAATAATAGACTTTTCATATTTTTCACTGGATTGAAATATTGGGGTCATGCCACTGTCATTGTACTTTTCTATGTTAGCCATTTTAGATTTTAAATGGATTGTACATAGCAATGAAAAGGCAATGCTCAGGAATAACTTCTTTTAAATATTCATATTTTTTATTAATCGGCGCGATTCTGCTGAGTGGTTGTAACGACTCGGTAAATGATAATTCAAATACAACAGATACAGGGAAAAAACCTGTAATGCGCTGTGCTCCATAAACTTAAATAATAAAAAGAACCTAATCATGATTACACGTCGTAAATTTTTAAATTACTCTTTAAATATGGGTTTTGGTGCTGCGGCATTGGCAGCGTTCCCATCTAGTATTCAAAAAGCTTTAGCAATTCCTGCAAATAATAAAACTGGAACCATTCAGGATGTTGAACACGTTATTATTTTAATGCAGGAAAATCGATCTTTTGACCATTACTTCGGAACATTAAAAGGCGTTCGAGGGTTTGCTGATCGTTTTACGATTCCTTTGCCAAGTGGCCGCCGTGTTTGGGAGCAGCTTAGAAGTAATGGGCAAGTTCTAACGCCTTTTCACTTAGATGGTACAGCCAATAATGCACAGCGTGCAGATGGTACTCCGCATACGTGGAACGACAGTCAGTTGGCGTGGGACAATGGGCGTATGACGAATTGGCCAGCCCATAAAACTGATATATCCATGGGTTATTTTAAAGAAAAAGAAATTCCATATCAGTTTGCACTCGCCAATGCCTTTACGATTTGTGATGCCTACCATTGCTCTATGCACACTGGAACAGATGCAAACCGTTCTTATCATTTAACGGGTACAAATGGTGCAACACCGACCAAGCGTTCATTTGTAAACAATGAGTGGGACTGGATTGATGGTAATCCAGCTACGGCAGATCGCGGTTATACATGGAAGACTTATGCGGAGCGTTTAGAAGAAGCAGGGGTAAACTGGATTTGTTATCAAAATATGCCGGATGAATGGGGCGATAACATGCTTGGGGCATTTCGTTCATTTAGAAAGGCGAACATTGCTTCTGGTTATCCGGTTGCAAGTGGCGGCGAACCGAATAAACCTTATGCGGATACGGGCCAAAAACTACCATACAAAGCCTATGATGCTGCAACGGATAATGCCAAAAATCCATTATATAAGGGCATTGCAAATACGCTACCGGGCAATAAACCAGAAGAATATCTTGACGCTTTTAAACGCGACATTCGTGAAGGGAAGTTACCTCAAGTGTCTTGGATTAATGCACCATCGATTTACTGCGAACATCCTGATCCTTCAAGTCCTGTCCAAGGGGCATGGTTTATTCAAGAAATTATTGATGCATTAACTGCTGTGCCAGAGGTTTGGAGTAAAACAGCACTCATTATCAATTTCGATGAAAATGATGGTTACTTTGACCATGTACCGTCACCATCAGCACCATCTCGACTCAAAAATGGCCAGTACGCAGGCAAATCGACATTAAGCAGTGCCGATATGCAGGATGAATATTTTGACCACGCAGCGCCTGAAGGAAGCCATTCTCAGCCTACCCCTGATGGACGAGTTTATGGTCCGGGCCCTCGTGTTCCGTTATATGTGATTTCACCTTGGAGCCGTGGTGGTTGGGTGAATTCGCAAGTGTTTGACCATACGTCTGTGCTCATGTTTTTAGAAAAACGTTTCGGTGTAAAAGAGCCGAATATCAGTCCATACCGCCGTGCAGTGTGTGGTGATTTAACCAGTGCGTTTAACTTTAAAACACCAAATGCAGATGTTTTACCGCAGCTGAATGGTAAACAAACACGTATGCAGGCCGATGAGCTAAGAGAAAATCAAGAAGCTTTACCAGCTGTTCCTGTACCCACGGATATAAAGTTACCGATTCAGCAAAGTGGTATACGTCTGTCGCGTGCGCTACCTTACGAGCTGCACACCAGCGCGCGCTGTAAAGCCGATGGTAAAGTGCAATTGATTTTCTCTAATACGGGGAAACAGGCAGCAGTTTTTCATGTCTATGACAAGCTCAACTTGGATCGTATTCCAAAGCGTTATATTGTTGAGCCGAATAAGACTCTAGATGATGAATGGGACGCTTTTAAAGATAATCTAGGTCGTTATGACCTATGGGTACTTGGTCCAAATGGCTACCATCGTCACTTCAAAGGCGACACTCAACGTATGCTTGATAGTGGTGTTAAACCTGAAATTCGAGTGTGCTATGACATTGCCAATGGCGATGTTTATGTTGAACTCGTGAATGATGGAACTAAGGATGCAATATTGACGGTAAAACCTTGTGCATATCGACAAGATGCGCCTTCACAATTTACCGTAAAAGCGGGTCAAGTCGTTAAGCAACATTGGGCTTTGGCCGATGTCGGGCATTGGTATGATTTTGAAATCACCAGCCAGAGTGATCCGTATTATTACCGACGTTTTGCTGGCCGAGTTGAAACGGGTGAAGACTCTTTTAGTGATCCCGCAATGATGTAAGTTTAGGTGGGCAAAAAGAAAAGATCATTTTCTTTTTGCCTCGTTTTTTATAATAAATAACTTTTTAAAGCTTCACGAACTGACTCAGAAATGGGCACAGTCTTACGCGTTTCACGATCTACAAACACATGCACAAAATGTCCTTGAGCTGAGGCTTGATCTTGGCCTTGTTTAAAGATCGCTAATTCATAACGTAGAGAAGTCGTACCAATTTTACCAATCGCAACACCTACTTGAATAATTTCTGGAAATGATAACTCTTGTAAAAAGCTACACGCTGAATCAACCACTAACCCAATTGATTTTGCTTCATGAATATCAAAACCTGTTTTTTGAATGAGTAAAGCATTGGCTGCTGTATCAAAGTAACTATAGTAAGTCACATTATTCACATGACCATAGATGTCGTTATCTGCCCAACGCGTTTGAATGTCTAAAAAGAACTTAAATTGATCTCGGTTTTTTAAAACTGGTTTAGTCATTAATGAATCGCCTGATAAATTGCCAAAGCAGCGGCTTCTGTCATGTCTCGTGGGTTATTTTGTAGTAAGCGAGTTTGCAACATAGCATCTTGAGCAAGTCGGGGTAAACTCGACTCATCAATACCCAAATCTCTAAGTTTTAAGGTCAAGCCACTACGGTCTAAGTGGTTCTGCATATGGTCAATGAACAGATCACACAAGCCATCAGTGCTGCCATTGCTATATGGGTCTAACCATTGCATAAGCTCTGCATAGTATTTTTTTGCATTCGGCGCATTAAATTTTAAAACTTCAACCAGAACTAAGGCATTGGTATGTCCATGCGATAAATGAAAATGTCCACCCAATGGGTAAGCTAAAGCATGTACAGCGGCAACAGGCGAGTTTGCAAATGCTTGACCTGCGAGCATTGAACCGAACAGCATGTTTTGACGTGCTTCTAAATCATTACCATCTTTAAGAACTTTCGGTAAGTTATGGTTTAGTAGCTTCAAAGCATTCTTAGCTAAAATATCGGTGTATATATTCTTCTTGTATTTAGATGTATATGCCTCAATAGCATGTACCATCGCATCAATACCTGTTGCAGCAGTAATATGTGCTGGAAGGTTTTGAGTAAAAGTAGCATCAAGAATCGCAGTGTCTGCGTACAGTACTGGAGAGACAATCCCCATTTTTGTTGTCTCGCCAGTCGTCACAATTGAAATAGGTGTTACTTCTGAACCTGTACCAGCTGTGGTCGGAATTAAAATAAGTGGAAGGCGAGCTGTGGTGACTTGGTTTACGCCATACATGTCTTGCAAACTTTGAGTCTGGTCGGGGTGGGCGAGTAAAGCGATTACTTTTGCAACATCTAAAGAACTACCACCACCAAAGCCAATAATGGCATCTACATTTTGCTGCTTTGCATAATTGGCTGCATCTAAAACAACTTGTTCTGGTGGGTCAGCCTGAACATCTGCATAAATGACATATTCAATATTGAGCGTATCTAAAATTTGAAGAATGGGCAGGTGTAATTGATTTTTGACCATGCCTTCATCTGTGACTAGCAATAGCTTACGGTAAGCTTTTGAAGACAAAATATGCTGTAATTCTTGTATAGAGCCTAAGCCAGAGATGATATTTGGAACGGTTTGAAATTGAAAATGGCTCATATACATTATTTCCTTATTTTTGAAAATTATTGTTGAACGGTTCTATAAGATTCAATCTTTAAATAACTTAGCATAAGACACCTTAAAATAAAGTAGTTCTGGGGCAATTATGTTGAGTGTTATATGAGATACTCACTACTTTCATGCGGTCAGAGTCAGACGATAGACGGAGATCATGCAAGTAATTTAAAAGATCATCGAAAGGTGGGCTTTTTGTTATTTATAGGGTTCTGTAGATTTTCCTGAAGGCTGCTAATTCATATAATGTCTTAACAATTTATAATTTTATTCGGTTCAAAAAGTGAAAATTTCTAAAACTTTACTTAGTGTTATTGGATGCACTTGTTTCATGCTGAGCTCCGCAGTAATGGCTAAAACTAGCTCTAGCGTCTATTCACCAAAAAATGGTGTAATTTGTGACAAATATATTTGTGCTGACAAGAAGGGTGTATCTAAAAAACTTACAGCCAAATACTTAGGAACTCACAAAGCCAACAGAGCATTCTCTCAAGGCGATTTTGATACTTCAGCATTTACACTCTCAAATGGTGTGTTCTGTGATACCAAAACGAAACTATGCCATGTCGATCGATATTTTGAGAATGGGCACCGTAGCAAGATTGATAGAACTATGACTGATAAACTTTTTAAAAATAAATGATTTTTGTCTTCATGTTGCTTAAAAGCCCATAATATTTGGGCTTTTTTTATATCTAAATAAAAAGTTATTCCTTATTTCTGCGAGGAATGAGTTTCAGTTCCAGATTATTAAGATCTATGACTTGATTAGATGAATCAACAAGCTTTAATTTGAGTTGATCATCTGAATTCTTCTTAAAAACTTTCACAGCATCTTTATCTGTTTCAATAAAATTACTACCAGATTCAAGCATAGCAAGCAAAACAATATTTAGACTTTTACCTTTTTTTGTGAGTAAGTATTCTTTGCGCTCTCGTACACCCACTTCCTTATAAATTGATAGTTCAAATATCTCTAATTGGATGAGATGTTTTAGACGATTAGATAAAATTTGCTTCGATATACCTGTATTTTCTAGAAAATCATTAAATTTCGTTACGCCGTAAAAAGCTTCTCTCAACAATAGGATCGTCCAACTATCGTTCAATATCTCAGCAATTTTGAAGATTCCACACACATCTACTGAAAATCTCTGATCTGGAATAATATTTGACATTCTAGGGAGCTCCAATTAACATGGGTCTATAATTTAGACCTAGACTTAATTCAGGTAGCATTATGCCATTTATAAATATACAAACTATAGAGGGTTTACTAGATAAAGATAGTAAAGCCGAGCTTTTTAAACGAATAACAGATTTATTTGTAGAGATAGAAGGAAAGGGAAATCCAGCTTTTCAAGAGCATGTCTGGATTCGAATTGATGAACATCCACCTGAACAGTGGCAATTAGGTAGCTTAAGGCCAACGAAGGAAATGATTGAGTTAATTAGTACAGTTAAATGATTGTTTTGAGCCTTTTACTAAAGCTGTATTAGTAAATCATAAGTTGTACATTAAGTAGTTGCTATCCTGTTTTAGGATTTAAAGCTCATATAATTATTAATAATGTGAGTGTCTGCTTTGCTGTAAAAGCTCTCTTCGGAGGGCTTTATTATTTTATTCAAAATTAGTAGGTCAGCTACTTTGTCGACTGATTTATCAACTTTTAATCTATTGATAAACATTATTTTCCTTTTCAAGCCATGTGAGTTTTGACAAAATGCAACACGTCACAATGGTCAATTCGATTCTGACAATAATTTATAGTTTTGTCAGGGTTTTACATGCTCCATATTAATTTTTATTTAATTCAAATGTTTGGAAGTAGTTTCTAATGGAAACACAATATAAGGTGTTATGCGTCTGTTTAGGAAACATTTGCCGTTCTCCCACGGCTGAAGTGGTTTTCAGACATTATTGTGATGCACATCAACTTAATGTCATTGTCGATTCAGCTGGAACGAGTAATTATCATCCAAATAAAGCACCTGATCAGCGTAGTCAGTTGCACGCTAAAAAAAGAGGTTATGACTTGTCGTCTTTACGTGCAAGGCAGCTTTCAACACAAGACTTTTTAGAGTTTGATTTGATTTTGGCAATGGATCACCAAAACTTTGATGATATTCATGACATGCTACAAAGCGCGGTTTCTCAGTTTGGTACTCATCAAATTCGTGCAAAAGTAGCTTTAATGAGTGAGCATGATCCTCAATATCTACAACAAGCCTTACCTGATCCTTATTATGGCGGTGCTGATGGCTTCGAGCGCGTACTTGACCAATGTGAGTCTAGTAGTTTGGCGTGGATTAATATTTTAAAAAAACAATTGAATGTTTAAGAATAGGTTTTTCAACACAATGCAAATTCAAAATCAGGTACAGCTTAAGCCATTCAATACATTAAGTTTAGATGCAACAGCTTCACATTACACAAAAGTCGGTAATATTCAGGATATTGAAGAAGCTTTGGATTTTGCTAAGCAGCATCATTTAAATGTACTTGTGTTATCGGGCGGTAGTAACATGTTGTTGCCGCAGCAGATCAATGCCTTAGTGATTCACCTTGATATTCAAGGAATTGAAGTTTTATCAAATGATCATGATTTCGTTCGGGTTAAAGTAGGTGCAGGTCAAGTCTGGCACGATTTTGTTTTATATAGTACAAAGCAAAATTGGTTTGGTTTGCAGAATCTAGCGCTTATTCCAGGTTTAGTAGGTGCTTCACCCGTACAAAACATTGGTGCTTATGGCGTAGAGGTCGGTGAGTTTATTGAGTCGGTACAAGTGTATGACCGTAAATTAAAAGAAACTCAAACAATTTTAGCCGCAGAATGCCATTTCGCTTATCGCCATAGTATTTTTAAAGATGATCCGAACCGTTACATCATCACGCATGTCACTTTTAAATTACTTAAACAGCCACATTTAAAACTTAACTATGGTGATTTGAAGCAAGCAGTGGGAGACAATCAGACTGCTGAGAACTTACAAAATCAAGTGATCCATATTCGCCAAAGTAAACTCCCTGATCCAAAAGAGTATCCAAATGTAGGTAGTTTCTTTAAAAATCCGATTGTTAATTCTCAAGAATTTGAACGTCTAATCACACAATTCTCAACAATTCCACATTATCCTCAAGCCAGTGGAAACGTTAAAATTGCAGCAGGATGGTTAATTGATCAGGCGGGTTGGAAAGGGAAGCAACTCGATATGGTGGGGATGTTTCATAAACAGGCATTAGTTTTGGTGAATTATGCCAATGCATCTCTTACTGATGTAAAGAAAACTTATCAGGCTGTACAACATGATGTTGAACAGCGTTTCCATATTATGTTAGAACCAGAGCCTGTGCTTTATAACAGTTTAGGTTTAATTGAAAATCATACGGAATAGTTTTATGCCAAAAGTACACTTAATGGTACGTTTAGTACAAGTAGTCACCGTGCTATTTGTACTATTAGGCTGTTTCGTGGTTTTTTTATATTCGCCGTTTTATTCAAAATTAATTGTAGCTGGACTTAATTATTTTGTACCGGTTGATGTGAATCAAGTCGCCGCTGAAAGTCAGAGACAAGCTGCATTAAGTGAACATGATAATTTAGAGCCAGGTTCAAATCTATGGATTGCTCGTCAAGCATATTTAAAGCTGACTGAAAAAGCTTTACGTGAAAAAAAGACAACAGATCTGACCTATCTTCAAGAAAACTATAAGGCTTTGCAGCAAATTATTCTTTTAGAAGAAAAGGAACAAGATTCAGAGGCAGCCGCTTCTGTAACGGTTCCTTTAGTCGTGAAAAACTCAGAAATTGATGCTGCTGATGAAGCAAGTAGCCCAATTGATGAAGCACTCTTTATTAATAGTTCAGAAAATAAGGCCCTTACAGAGCAATATACCGAGTTTTTAGCACGAAAACCTGTAGTGCCAGAACACCAGAAAGCTGTGAGCGAACCTGAACAGAAAATCGAGTATGTTCGTAAAAATCCTTTACCAGCTCCATCTAAAAAGTTATCACAACCTTATGCAATTGTTGTTTTAGGTGGTGGTTTGACTCTTGATAAAAATGGAAAAGATATTGTAGTTAATGGCTATACACGCTTGAGACTAGAAAAAACCTTAGAAGTTGAAAAACAAAATCAGCTTCCTATTGTACTGAGCGGTGTTGAAGCGCCTTATATGCAAGCTTGGTTAAAAGAGCGCGGCGTTGATGCAAAGTTACTAGAAAAACGTAGTATGAATACTTGTGAGAATACAAGATTTAGTTCTCTATTACTTCAGAAAAAGGGTGGAGCACCGACGGTCATGTTGGTTACAGATGAATACCATATGCCGCGTACTCGTCGACTATTTGCTTTAAATGGTATTGAAACCATTCCTGTTGTGGCTCCAATGCCAACACCACTGACACGCTGGCAACCAAGTGTGCAAAATTACGATCATAGCCGTCGTGCAAATTATGAATTACTTGCGACAATTCGCGACATGTTGTTTGGCTCAAGTGATTGTCGAGAGGTACCTTAATGTCAGATATCCCATTTCTCAATCCTGCCGTATTAAAACAATTAGATTTGCCGGTTCCTAACCGTGATCTTACGCCACAGGTTTTAAGTCCACTTAATCTAAATACATTAGAAGAACCATCACGAGATTTATTAGCTTACCGTAAGTTGTATGGTTTGCATTTACTTGAATGTGATCATTGGCAGGGCTATGTTCAAATGCCTTTGTTTCGATTACATGTGCAAGTTTTCAAGCCTAAAATAGAAAAAATACAAGGTACTGTCTGCTTATTACATGGCTATCTTGAGCATAGTGGTATTTATCAGCCCATTATTCGTGAAATTCTTGAACAAGGCTTTAGTGTCATTACATATGACTTACCAGGGCATGGTTTAAGCAATGGCTCACCAGCAAGTATTCAAAATTTTGATCACTATCAACAAGTTCTGATGGCTGTTTATCAATATGTAAAACATGCAGATCAGTTACCAAAACCTTGGGTGGGAATTGGTCAAAGTACGGGTGGTGCAATCTGGATGCATCACTTATTGGAATATGCTGAAAAACGCCAAGATCCGATTGTAGATAGAGTTTTGTTACTTTCTCCTTTGATTCGTCCTGCAAAAACAGCATGGTGGCATAACCCAGTTGGATTGGGCATTATTCGCCGTATTAAGCGCCAAGTACCAAGACACTTTAGACGTAATAATCATAATCCTGAATTTTTACGTTTCATTCGTTTAAAAGATCCTTTGCAACCTCGAATGATGGGTATGGACTGGATTTTGGCAATGTCTAAATGGATGCAAGAAATGGAAGAGCGGCCAGCTTGTCGTATTCCCGTCTGGCTTGCACAAGGTGCTCTCGATCAGACGGTTGATTGGCGTTACAACATTGAATTTATTCGTCGTAAATTTAGACTGCAAACGTTATTAATGCTAGAAGAAGGGTCTCATCAATTAATTAATGAGCGTGCGGATATACGTGCAGCTTTAACGGGATTGATTCCAGCATTTTTACATGCGAAGCCAAAACATTTTTATTATTAAAAAAATAATGCATCTATCCAAAAAATTGGATAGATGCATGACTTAATCTTTGTACTTTATTTTGAATTTTGATAAAGCTGCATAAAGTTTTTATAAACCGAAGACTGCTTTTGTGGACTATACATATTGCGTTCGATTGTTCCCTTATCCGTTTTTATCAAAACGTTTACATTTTGAGCACTTTTAAACTCTTGCAAGAATTTACTTGGAATAATAAAGAACGTTGTAGAATGTTTAGGAACTAATCGACTCACATTCGTTTTTTCAGTTGATTGAGCGGGTTGATAGTTAAATCGTTTCCCATCAATATCAAATGTTAACTCGTTAATATCATAAAAGTTATAACTACTACTTAAATGAACATCTACACGAAGCTGATCTTTTTGATTCTCGTTCCATTTCACGAGCAAGCTTGGGCATAGTTCAGTTGGTGAGCAGTTTAGCTGACCCGCTGTCTTTACCTCTTTAGGAGCTGTTGTACTAACCTGTGTGGTGCTACAAGCCGCTGTAAGTAGACATGAACCCAATAAGAGTAGAGATTTCTTCATCATATAAATTCCAAGAGAGTATGCTTAATATTATTTATGTTAAGTGTAGTAAATTTTGACATAAATTAACGCATAGATGGGCTTAAAAATACAAATGGTTTTGCAATTTTAAAAGAAGAAGTGGCATCACCTGCATATATATGGCTTTGATCGGGGCCTAAATCTAGTCTACGAGTTTTACCATCTTTAAAATTAATCTTTTTCAAATCAACCCAAAATACATTTGGTGATAGTGCTGACTCGAAAAAGTAAAGCATCTGTTTATGATCGGCTACAGTTCGCCAGCGAGTAGAAGAGATGTTTGGTTCTTCTTGTGTATTGAGTCCATAGGGAACAGAAGCATTTCGAATGACACTAAATACAGAGGCTTGCGCTTGTTTACTATCATCATTTTTAGGAATTGCATTAATGTAAAAAGATGCACGTGCAAAGCGATCGGATGCTCGATTTGTACCGGGAAGCATGATTGTTCCACCAATTTGTTTCCAATATTCGGCAAGTGCGAGTTGCTTATCGAAAGTAGGCGAGTTAGTCATGACTTGATAGCTGCGACTATGATGAATCACTTGTTTTCCACCAATATATTCAATAATTGCACTATCACCTGTTTTGTCAGAAATAGATAAATGTAGGGTAGTGAGGCGTGTTTCGCCTGGAACATTATCGGTCACAATCGTGTAAGGTTCTTTTTCTAATGCTTTAACGGCTTCATCGACAGTTGCGAAATTATCAAGTACATATTGAGCCCATGCCGCAATACTGAGTAAAGGCTTATCCGCTTTTTTCACATCTGGATATTGAGATTCCACTAACCATAAAATATTAGCAACCAAGCCAGCTTCATTCATTCCATCTGTTGTGGAAACTTCATAGCCTGTGGCAATTACACTTCCATATTTAGACGTCCATTTTATTGAATTGGAACCTGCGCTACCGTCACGACTAACCCCGCTTGGCATAATCCACAAATTTGTACCCGTATCAACTTTCCAGTCCATTGAGCGAGCAGTAATAATATGTTGGTTATTGCCTAAATATACGGCACGTGTACAAGCAACAGCATAGCTACTCAAACCTACTGCTAGTGCGACAAAAGAAGAGATGAATGTTTTTTTCAACATGATGAGATACCTTCTTGTTATAAGCATTAAAAAATTTTTATTAAATAAAATTAAAGTGTGTACGTTATTTATACTTTTATATTAGGTGAAAAATCTATTAAAGACAAATTAAAAGGGGAATGAAATTTAAAGGGAAATCACATATTCATTTCAAATATAGAAGAGCATCACACTCTAAATGTAATGCTCAATCTATCAAGTTAATATAAATTAAAAGTGATTAGCATCCGCCATATTCCACATTCGATAATAAAAATTATCATCGTCATTATTAAGTTCAGACTGTAAAAGTTCCCCTTCTTTTAAGAAAAAATGCAATTGAGCATAGTTCTTAATTTCACGGTCATTTACTCGCTGAGCCAAATGATGAGCTTTAATATCAGAAGGGTGACGTAAACCAGCCGCAGCAATCATTTCTGATAATGCATGCAATGTATTTTTATGAAAATTAAATACTCGTTCTGATTTAGTGGGTACATCAATTGCTTTTTGACGGTCTTTATCTTGGGTTGCAACACCTACAGGACACTGGTTAGTGTGACAGCTTTGTGCCTGAATACATCCAACAGCAAACATGAAACCACGTGCTGAATTAACCCAATCTGCACCTAACGCAAAAGTACTGGCAATATCGAAGGCACTAATGATTTTACCACTTGCACCAATCTTAACTTGATCTCTTAGTCCTGCACCCACAAGGGTGTTATGAACAAAACGTAAGCCTTCACGTAATGGAGTACCAATATTGTCGCTAAACTCAATCGGTGCTGCGCCTGTACCACCTTCAGACCCATCAACGACTATAAAGTCAGGAACAATTTTTGTTTCTAGCATTGCTTTAACGATACTCATGAATTGCCAAGGTTGACCAATACATAGTTTAAAACCAACTGGTTTACCGCCAGATAATGTGCGCAATTTCTGTAAGAAATGCATCATTTCAATAGGGGTAGAAAAACTAGAATGCTTTGCTGGAGAAATACAGTCATGATCGCGAGAAACCCCACGGATTTGTGCAATTTCTGCGGTAATTTTATGTTTAGGTAAAATACCACCATGACCTGGTTTTGCACCTTGGGAAAGCTTCAGCTCGATCATCTTGATCTGTGGTAATTGAGATTGCTTGGCAAATTTCTGTTCGTCAAATTTCCCATCTAAGGTACGACAGCCAAAATAACCGCTGGCAATTTGCCAAACAATATCACCGCCATTTTCCAGATGATAAGGGCTTAAACTACCTTCGCCAGTATCATGATAGAACCCGCCTAACTGCGCACCTTTATTTAACGCACGAATTGCATTAGCACTTAAACTACCAAAGCTCATGGCAGAGATGTTCATAATTGATGCACTATACGGTTGAAGGCATTGTGCATTACCCACCTGAATACGAAAGCTCTTTGGATCTGCTGGTGGGCAAGGGCTTATTGAATGGACAATGAATCGATAATTTTCTTGATAAACGTCAATGATTGAACCAAATGGTTTATCTGCATTTTCATTTTTAGCACGCTGATAAACTAGACTTCTTTGCATACGCGAAAAAGGTAGAGCATCTTGATCCGCTTCAATAAAGTATTGGCGAATTTCTGGGCGTATATCTTCAAACAAAAAACGGAAATGCCCCATAATTGGGTAGTTTCTTAGAATTGAATGTTTATTCTGCAAAACATCATAAAGGCCTAATAAACTTAGTGCACCTGTAAGCACCCATAACCCGTTAAGGAGAGTATCAGAAATAAAATAATAGATACTATGAGGGGTGTATACGGTTCGAAACCATGTAATGCTCAGTGCAGTAAAAATACATAAGAACCAGAGAGAATGGCGCGAAAAGAATGTATTGAGAAATTTATGTCGAATGATTTGTGCTGGACTCGCCATATTGGAACAAATTCCTAATGTTTTACTGGTACATACCTTGCCAAGAAGCAAGTGAAACTACAAGTGTGGAATTGTTAGTTTCAATAGAAAATAAACAGTACAGCTGTGGCTCACTCAATTTAGAAATAGATTTTTAAAGAAAGTATTTAAGCGATTATTAATATCTAATTTGGAGGTTTAGGAGATTAAATAAATTATCAAATACTTAATTATTAAATTGATATATTTTATAAATTTTTAGCTGTAATAAAGAATATTTCTATTAAGTATTTTCATCGAAAGGGATGTGAATTAATTAAATTTAACTTTAGATTTAATTAATAATAACTTTTTTATTTGTATGTTTTTTGATTTAATTAATGTTGTGCTATTTAATTATTTTTTGCTAATATAAATAAATTGAAATATTTTTTTAATACACATTACTACAACTATATAAGATTCTAAAAAAATCATTTAAGGACTGAAATGAATTGGAAACTATTAATCTGCTCCGTTTTTCTCACAGGGTTTTTTTTCTTAACTTTAATGTTCTATCTCGGTTTTGATCTAGATACTTTTAAAAAAGTCGCTCTAGTACAAAGTATATTAGTTGCTGCAACTTTAATATTCGACTCTATGGAAAGGAAGAATAATCCTATTTTTCCTGGATTTATCGTTTATCCCTTACTGGGTGTTTTTTTTGTTTTTGGGTTTACACCTATTCTAGATTTTTTTGCAGAAAGACCTAAAGGATTCCATAGCTGGGACATTAAAAATATTTTACTAATGGGGTCGCAAAATACAGATTATCAATTCAGAGAGTTGGCTTGGTACGGTAAAGCCTATATACAGTTAGGTTTTGCTATGGGAGGTGGTTTTATTGGCTTGATTTTTCATTTAGTTTTTAGAAATAGTTAAGCTCACACGATTTTCTTCTGATAGAGGGAAATTGTGTAATTGCTGAAAATTCTTAAAAAAATCCTGAAAGTATCTATAAGTTACTTAGATTTCTTATTCATAAAATATTCTTTTCTTATTCATTTAAAATATATAGAACAATCAGTAGCTTACTTTTTGTTCATTATTTTTTTACCAAAAATTAAAAAAATATAAAATACTAAAAGTGATGGTAAACTTTAACTAATGAAAATATATACTTTTTTTAGTAAAACTAACAAAAGCTAGATAGAAGTATCGAAAATCGATAGAAAAAGCATGATAAACCATAAAAATTTTTATAATTGAGAAATTCATCAGAAGTTGAATTATTAATTGATATTTAGAATGAAAGTTATGTTAGTGTTTTTGTTGTTTTTTTGTATTATGCGCCGTAAGTAGAGTAAAAAAATAACGCTTTGAAAAAACAATCAGAAAAGCTAGTGATTGTGATGGGGAAGGCTAGTTTTTACATCTATTAATTTTATTGGCGTAATGTAAAAAGGTTTTTAACCATGAAAAAGTCTCTCATTTTATCAGTAATTACTTTGGGTTTAATGTCTATCAATGCGGCAAATGCTGCAACTGCAACAGGTACTTTGACTGTTAAAGCAACAATTACAAATAGCTGTGTATTGAATACTTCAGCTACAGGTACAACAGCTAACGCAGTTTTAGATTTTGGTACTTTAAGTTCTCTTGCGAGCAACGTAGACGCAGACACCACAACGACAGGTGGTACTGCAATTAAAGTTTTATGTAACAACACTGTGCCATGGACTTTGGCTTTCGATGCCGGCAAAAATGCTCAAACGACTCAACGTCGTATGATTGGTGGTGCAACCAGCAACGAATTTATTCCCTACAATCTTTTCTCTGACACTAACCGTGCAACAGCAATTGGTATTGCAACCTCTGCTTATAGCGGTACTGGTACTGGTGCGCCACAAACAGTTAACGTCTATGGTCGTATTCCAGCTGGCTCAACTTTACCAAGTGCTGGTAGCTATGTTGACACAGTAACAGTAACAGTGACTTACTAATTTTTAATAAGTTTTATTGTGTCATTGCTAGCTCTTGATTTAGAGAGCTAGCCTAATTTGAGAAAAGTCGTTCTGGGCAAATCATGAGAAAAAATATCTTTGTTACTACAAGTTTATTGTTATTTTTGCCTAGTATGCTGAATGCTGCATCAATTCGTCTTTCGCCTGTAAGCGTTGAAATATTAAATGATCAATCGGCTTCTTCAATTAGTTTATATAACCAGTCAAATGAAAGTAGTGATTTGCAGGTACGTGTATTTGAATGGCGCCAAAATGCTGGGCAAGATCAATTAATACCTACAGATGAGATCGCGGTTAGTCCACCATTTTTAAAATTACAACCTAATGATTCTTATAACTTACGTGTAGTTAGAATTAATCCAGTACCAGTTTCTGGTGAACAAACCTATCGTATAATTATTGATGAGTTACCAAAACCGATTGATAACCGTAAAGTGGATCAGGGAGTTAGTGTACTACTACGTTCGTCATTGCCTCTATTTGTAGTCAATAAAGATGCAATTACTAAACTTACTTGGTCAATACAACAAGAGCAAAATAATTCCTCTCTTATAATTAATAATGTTGGAAATCGACATGCACTTTTAAGCAATTTAACGCTTGTTGATATAACAGCGAATAAAAGCTATGCCATTAAAGTAAATACAGTGAATGGTTATATTCTTGCTGGTAAAGCAAGAAATTTTAATATTAGCCCTGATTTTAAATTTCAAACGGATCATAAATATAATATTTCATTGAATATTAACGGTAAGCAAACATCTCTTTAAAGAGGCACACATGAAATATCTCGTAAGTGCCTTATGTGTTATGTACTTGCCGATTCATGCTTTTGCTGAATCATTGCAAGATAGCACCAATGCTGCTTTACCAAGTATTCCGGAAGTTACAAACTCTTCTCATCAGGTATTCATCTCTGATAAGGCGTATACACAGCTTTTCTTAAAGATTTCTATTAATTCGAGTATTTCAACAGATTTGATCTCGGTGCGCCAAGATCAAGATAGAAAGCTGTATATCCGTTCTCGTGACTTGAAGGTTTTAAGGGTGAAAATGGATGAGCAGACTCCTGATAACCAATGGGTCTGTATTGATGAGCTAAGAGGTATCCACTTTAAATATTTAGAGAATGAGCAGGCTCTAAATTTACAAGTTCCCTCGAACATGTTGACGGATTATTCAGTTGACTTAAATGGTCAGCAAGCCACCAGCCCTCATTTGCTAAAAATGAAGCCCTTAAACGCGGCTATTCTGAACTATAGTTTGTATAACACCATAACCAACGACGAGAATGTTTTCTCAGGTTCGGCAGAAGGGATCTTTAACAGCGCAATTGGTAACTTTTCTTCAGGCGTTTTATACAACGGTAGTAATGAAACGAGTTATAGCCATGAAAAATGGGTACGACTAGAAAGTAAGTGGCAATATGTAGACCCTGAAAAGATCAGGATATATACCTTAGGGGACTTTATTTCCAATAGTTCTGATTGGGGTAGTAGTGTACGTCTGGCCGGTTTCCAGTGGTCAAGTGCTTATACTCAACGAGGTGATCTTGTTACCTCGGCACTGCCGCAATTTTCGGGTTCAGCAGCACTTCCGTCAACACTAGACTTATACGTTAACCAGCAAAAGATTTATTCAGGGCTTGTGCCATCAGGTCCATTTGACATTAAGCAGCTCCCGTTTATTTCAGGCAATGAAGTCACGCTTGTGACTACCGATGCAACAGGTCAGCAGAGCATTACTAAACAGGCTTACTATTTTTCATCAAAAATTCTGGCAAAAGGCATTAATGAATTCTCAGTAGATGTTGGTGTTCCACGCTATAACTATGGGCTGTTTTCAAACGATTATGATGATGCCACTTTTGCTTCGGGTGCGATTCGATATGGTTACAGCAACTCGCTGACCTTAAGTGGTGGCGCAGAGGCTTCAACAGATGGCCTATCAAATCTAGGCACTGGTTTTGCCAAGAACCTGTTTGGTTTTGGGGTGATTAATGCTGACATCGCAGCGAGTCAGTACAAAGATGAAAACGGTTATTCTGCTTTGCTTGGATTAGAAGGGCGTATAAGCAAGAATATTTCGTTTAATACCAGTTACCGTAAAGTATTTGATAACTACTTTGACCTTGCCCGCGTGTCTCAAGTTCGATATTTAAAAGATAATCAATCCGATGATGAACCCAAAAATTATTTAAGCTACAGTGCGCTGGCAGATGAGATTTTTAGGGCAGGAATTAACTATAATTTTTATGCAGGCTATGGCGTTTATTTGGGCTATAACCAGATCAAATATAGCGACAACTCTTACAAGTTAGTGTCTGCCAATTTAAGCGGAAGCCTGAACAAAAACTGGGGCTTTTATGCATCAGCGTATAAAGATTATGAAAACCAAAAAGATTATGGTATTTACTTTGCGCTGCGCTATACACCATCTAGCCGAGTCAATGCGATTATAAGTATTTCTAATGAAAGTGGTAAAACAACCTATAGACAAGAAATAAATGGATTTAGCGATCCACAAATCGGTGCATTTGGATGGGGAGGCTATGTTGAGCGTGATCAGGATGCGAATCAAAACAATGCATCGGTCTATGCCTCTTACCGTGCTCGTGCAGCTTACCTAACTGGTCGATACAACCGAATTGGGGATAATGACCAAGTTGCAGTTTCAGCGACCGGATCATTGGTTGCGGCAGCAGGGCGAATTTTTGCGGCCAATGAAATTGGAGATGGTTACGCTGTTGTAACCAATGCTGGGCCACAAAGCCAAATTTTAAATGGCGGGGTAAATTTAGGAGCAACTGATGGAACCGGGCGATTCTTAATTGCAAATTTAAGACCCTATCAGCTTCATCATATCTATCTAGATCCATCATATTTACCTTTAGAGTGGGATGTTAAATCCACTAACCAAACAGCATTTGTAGGTTATCGCCAAGGAGCTTTGATTGACTTCGGCGCTCATCAGGTCATTTCCGGATTAGTGAAACTTGTTGATGCGAACAATTCACCTTTATTACCGGGTTATACAGTTCGCATTAATGGGCAGCAAAATGGGGTAGTTGGCTACGACGGCGAAGTATTTATTCAAAACCTATTAAAGCAAAACAAGCTTGAAGTCGATCTTCTGGATCATGGCTCATGCCAAGTTAATTTTGTGTATGAAAATAAGCAATACAGTGCTAAAAAATTGGGGCCTTATCTATGTCGATAACTACTGCGAGTCATAGTTTTTGGATGAAGAGTGAAAAGTTTTCATTGGCCATAAAGTATATTTTAGCACCTGTTCTGTTTTTTATATTATATGCATTTTTTAGCTCTGCACATGCGGCTTGTACGGTAACGGGAACAACTAATAGTACTTATACCTATACGGCTGCTACCATTAATAGTGACGCAAACATCAACTTCTCTGGCACGATTAGCTGTCTTGGAGGGCGTACTACTCCTGAAATTTCAGGTTATATGTGCATGAAAACCGTATTTACGGGAACCACAAATACTAATAACAGCGTTTCATTACCTTACACCGTCACAGCAACCGTAGGTGGTGCTGGATCTTCTACCACCAACCAAAGTTCAAATGTTTGGTATGGTCCAGTGAGAACGGTCGCTTCAAATAATATTATTAGTTACTCGGTAAATGTAAAAGTCCCAGCCCGCACAGGGTCTCTTATTGCCTATCCTAAAGGGACATATACGGGTACGGTTCAACTTTTTTGGGATATGCAAGCAAGCTCTAGCACTGTCTGTGAAGGTGATAGCGGAGGCGGATGGGACTCAGGCAATACTACTATCACTGCTAATTATGTTGTACCGAGTATGTGCCAATTAGATTCCACATCAAATGTGGATTTTGGCAATATCAATGATATTGGTACGACGAGTCGTGATTACACGGCACAAGGTGCAGTGAATACGACGTGTAACAATGGAACCTCATATAGTATTTACTTGGGTGATGGAATTAACCGTATTGCTGGAGGCTTTAGACGTATGACAAATGGTAGTAGTCAATATATCCCTTACCAGCTATATCAGAACTCGACTTATACTACGGTATGGGATACTACTGGTGGTGTAGCCACGGTTGGAGGTTCTGGAGGTGTTTCTAAAACAGGCTCAGGCACTGCCCAAAGTACAAATGTCTATGGAAAAATTCCGCAGGGTACAGCTATTTCAACGACACCTGGTAATTACTCAGATACGATAGTTGTTACAGTAACTTATTAATAATCTGTTGGAATTTGATATTGAGTCCGTTTTATATTCGGTTGCTCATGCAAATAGTCATGAGATTTAGATTTGATTTTTTAATTGTTCTAATTTGAAGATGGTGTAAAAGCTTTTAAAGAAAAGATAGATGTAAAAAGGTGATCAACGGTAATGTTGTTTTAGAATAAGTAAAAATAGAAAAAGACAAATTAAAAAAATAAGAAAAAACATCTGATGAATAAATACCTTATGAATATTAAATGTATTTTTACACAAGTTAACAGATTGTACAAATTAAATTACAGTTGTCTTATATTCATTTAGTCTTTCTTATCAATAAAAAAAGCTTTTAGAGGCGAAGTTGGTTATTAATAATTTAGTTATTTGTATTGGAAAACAAAGTGTTAAAATTATGGGGTTGGGATGCTTTGAATATACAATTATCTCGAATTTTAACCTATTGAAACTACTAAGGTTTACAACTTGTTCCAACCACTTACAATCCAAACCAGACTCGGCGGATTCTACTTTTTTTACTATTCCATTGTTGGTACGTTCATGCCTTATTGGAATTTATATCTTCAAGATCAAGGGTTTAATTATCAAGAAATAGGTGTCTTATCATCAATCGCGATTGTAACTCGTTTTTTTGCGCCGTTAGTGTGGGGATGGGTTGCCGACAAATCTGGTAAGCGAATGCTGTTAGTGCGGCTAGCAACTTGGATGGAATCATGTATATGGTTAGCTATTTTTATAGTGCCAAATACGTTTCAATCTATAGCTTTACTCATGCTTATTTTTAGCTTCTTCCAAAATGCTATTTTAGCTCAATTTGAAGGGGTTACTTTATTTTGGTTGGGTGATCAAAAAGCTAAACTTTATGGCAAAATTCGTAAGTGGGGATCTGTTGGATTTATTGTTGGTGTTTTTGTTATTGGTGCACTTCTGGAAATAGTACCTATTTCGATGCTTCCAATTTTATTATTAATTATTGCTTCATTAGCATTTATTTGGTCTTTTACCATTCGAGAACCAGATGGTGCACCTACCTCACAGAAAAAGTTAGAGCCTTTATTTCCAGTATTAAAGCGCCCGACAGTAGCTGCATTTTTCATAATTGAATTTATTTTACTTTTTTCACATGCACCTTTTTATAGTTTTTATAGTAACTTTCTGAAATCTTTGAATTTCAGTACAACTGAAATTGGATTTTTATGGGCAATGGGGGTTTTTGCTGAAATTTTTATGTTTTCAATTGCCTCAAAGATTTTTCAACGTTTTTCGTGGCATAGTTTAGTCATTGTGTGTTTGCTTGTGACGAGCATACGTTGGATGCTTGTTGCACTATTTTCACATTACTTTGTTGGTCAGCTTTTTGCACAGTGTTTGCACGCTTTTAGTTTTGGTTTATTTCACTTAATTGCAATGAGAGTTATTTTTCAAAACTTCTCTGCTGGACAGCAAGGGCGTGGACAAGCTCTTTACAGTACCATGTGGGGACTGGGTGTAGCTTTTGGTAGTGTTCTGGCTGGGCATTTCTGGAAAATTCTTTCAGGTGAACTCATCTTTATGTGTGCCAGTGTGATTGTGCTCTTAGGTTTGTGCTTTGTAATGTGGCTTCCCAAACAAGTCGATTCTTCAGCTGCTTAAGCTTTAGATAATATAAAACAAAGAATTTATATTGAAAAAAGCAAGTAAATATAAAATTGTTTGATGACTTGTTGTAGCACGTTACAGTTGAAAAATATTGTTTTTATATGGTTATGGAGCAGTGATTTTGTCAAAAAATATGCTAACTTAACTTCATGCGTTTAATGATTAATAAATCTATGAAAAATATTTATATTATTGGATTATTGTGGGCTTGTTCTGGTTTAGCTGTGGCAGAAACGGCTACTCAACAGCCAGCCGAACAACCCGTTCGGACTGCAAGTAATCCTAATGCTATACGTATTGTTACGCGTCCTGAAATTATGGGATTATGGGGAATGGAAATTCCAAATAATAAGAAATGTGTGGAATATTATAACTTCCGTAGTAGTAATGATGTAGTGATCAAAAGTGGTCAAGAGTGGTCATACGGTTTATATGAATATCAACCATCTGATGACCCTAAAGAGCAGTTAGCTGCTTTAGTGATGCAAATTAAATTTGATAATAATAAAGTAGATTGTTCAGGTCAGAAACAAGATCAAACAGGTGATGTTTCTCAGTATTTTGTACAGTGGAAAAATGACCATACTATCAACTTCTGTTCAACTGCTAAGGGGGAACAGTGTTTTGCGACTTTACGTAGAGTCCTACCATAAGGTAATAGATATAAAAAAAGCCTCTTAAGTATAAGAGGCTTTTTTATTATGCAGTTTCAGCTTTCTTCTTTTCTTCCAATTGCTTTAACAAGTGCTTTTCAAGGTAATGGATGTCCATTGCTTGAGAACAGAAGCTCTTATCTTGCAAAATGAGATCTTTATGCAGAGGAATGTTAGTTTTAATTCCTGTAAGGATCATTTCATCTAACGCTTGACGCATACGAGCAAGTGATGTTTCACGGTCTTTACCATGAGAAATCAGTTTAGCAATCATAGAGTCATAGTAAGGTGGAATGCTATATTCTGGGTAGATATGAGAATCTAAACGAATACCAGCACCGCCTGGCGCATAGAAACTTTCAATTTTACCTGGTGAAGGTAAGAAAGTTGTTGGATCTTCCGCATTGATACGACATTCGATTGCATGACCATTAACTTTGATGTCTTCTTGTTGAAGCTCTAGTCCTAGGCCGCCTGCAATACGTAACTGTTGTTCAATAATATCAACACCAGTAACCATTTCAGTAACAGGATGCTCTACCTGAACACGGGTGTTCATTTCGATAAAGAAGAATTCACCATCTTCAAATAAAAATTCAAACGTACCAGCGCCACGATATTGCATTAACTGACATGCATGAACACATGCTTCTAAGATATCAGCTCGAGCTTGCTCTGGTAGATTTGGAGCAGGTGCTTCTTCTAACACTTTTTGGTGACGACGTTGTAATGAACAGTCGCGGTCATATAAATGAATCGCATGGCCATTACCATCACCAAGAACTTGCACTTCAACATGGCGAGGTTTCTGTAAGAAGCGTTCCATGTAAACGGTATCATCACCAAACCACATTTCTGCATCGCGCTGAGCTGCTTGAACTGATTCAAGTAGTGTATCTACACGTTCAACAATACGCATACCGCGTCCACCGCCACCAGATGCCGCTTTAACAATAAGCGGGAAACCGATTTCTTTAGCTTCTGCAAGGGCATTGTGGATGGTTACAGCATGGTCACAACCAGGTACAGTAGGTACACCAGCTTTTTTCATGGCAACAATCGCAGAAACTTTGTTGCCCATAAGGCGAATGTGTTCTGGACGCGGACCAATAAAAGTAAAACCTGAACTTTCTACAATTTCAGCAAATTCAGCATTTTCTGAAAGAAAACCATAGCCAGGATGAATAGCATCGGCACCGGTAATTTCTGCAGCAGTAATAATTGCCGGGATATTTAAATAGCTATCACTACTTGCACCGGGACCAATACATACTGCTTCATCAACAAAACGTAAATGCATCAAATCTTTATCAGCATCTGAATAGATACCAACAGTCTTGATTCCTAATGTTTTACAAGCCCGGGTAATTCGTAAAGCGATTTCACCACGATTTGCAATTAAAACTTTTTGCAACATAGACGTCCCCGAGGTAATTACGCGCGATAACGGAATAAAGGTTGACCGAATTGGATTACATCGCCATTTTTCACTAAAATTTCTTCAACCACGCCACTTTGAGTTGCTTCAATTGGGTTCATGATTTTCATTGCTTCAATAATACCCAAAGTTTCACCAGCAGATACAGTTTGACCTACTTTAACAAATGGTGCTTCGCCTGGGCTTGGAGCAGCGTAGAACACGCCAACCATTGGAGAAGTTTCAACTGCTCCGCGTGGTGTTTTTGCAACTGGTGCTGCTGCAACAGGAGCTGCCGGAAGTGCTACACCAGCCGCAGCAACGACTGGACTACGGCGAGTTAAAGCGATTGATTGATCACCTTCTTTAACTTCAATCGCTTGCAAGTCAGACTCAATCATTAAATCGATGAGTTTCTTAATTTTGCGGATATCCATGGGCGACTATTCCTAAACTAGTTTGGGTTAGATGGTTGAATTTTTTCAATAGCGTAATCGAGTGCAAAACTATAACCTTTTGCACCAAGACCACAGATCACGCCAATTGCTTTATCGGATAAATATGAATGATGTCTAAATGCTTCTCTTGCATGGACATTCGACAAATGTACTTCAATAAATGGAATGGCAACGCCGAGTAGGGCATCACGTAGAGCAACGGAAGTATGGGTGAGGGCCGCAGGATTAATAATAATAAGTTTTACGCCTTCGGTTTGTGCCTGATGAATACGGTCAACAATGGCACCTTCCCAATTGCTTTGAAAAGTATCTAATGTAATTGATGCGTTTTGAGCTTGGATAACGAGTTGTTGGTTAATATCACCTAAGGTAAGATGACCATATACTTCTGGTTCGCGTTTTCCCAGCAAATTCAAATTCGGTCCATGAATCACCAAAATGGTCGAACTCATTCAGATTGCTCCAGCTCTAAAGTTGCAAATATTCTTTGCAAGATGTCTGCAAAGTTTGCTTATTATGGCATATGTTTCTACAATTTTTTTATAATTTGTTTTAATTGTCGCAGAAAGGGTATACCAAATTCGGCTTATATATTGTAAATTTTGCGATGATTTAGCAATGTTAAAAAATGACAAAATTTCAAGTAATTTAATGAAGCTCATTTTAAACTGAATTGACAAAAACAGTTCATGTATTTTGTGTAACGGCTGTAGAATTCTCTCCAATTACAAGTAGCTCATTCCATCGAGTTAGATAGTTTTTTGAACGGTGACATTGTTTCATATGCCAAGATGGACTACGGGAATGATAACCGACTTGTAGATAGTGACTGCCGAATCGATTACGAACTGTACTTAGGGTTTTCATGAGTTGTTGTCTTTGCTGAATTAACTCAAGAGGTTGCCATAAGTCATTAATGTGATGTTGACGGGCATGCAAACCACAAAATAAGACTCCAATCTTAATATATTTTTTATTTTCTTTATATAAAACATCAATTTGTTGCATGGCTGCTTTAGTTAATATGCATAGATCATCTGTTGCATACGTTAAACCTATCGCTTGAGATGATGCTTTTTTATAAGGTGGTTTATCGGTTTTTTCATAAAGCATGACTTGAATACAGGCACACAGCTGTTCCTGTTTCATTAAACGCCGGTGAGCACGATTGAGATGAAAGATAAGCGCTTGTTTAATAATCTCAATGCTGGATAAAGCTTGAGCGAAACTTCGTGATGCTAAAATTCGTTTTGTTAAGATGGCAGGATCATCAAGTTGGATACAGGATTGGCCTTTTAGCTCACGAATAGTACGTGCCATAACCACAGAGAAAGCTTTTGCGAGATGGTGTTCATTGGCAAAAGTTAAGTCTAGGCATGAATAAATTTCATAGCTTCGTAGTTGTTTGACCAATTGGTAGCCAATTCCCCACACTTCTTTGACGGAAGTTTGTTGCATGAGGTCTTCAAGCAGTAGGGGATCTAAGGTAGTGAAATTACAAATTCCATTAAAGCTTTTAATTTTTTTAGCATAGTGATTGGCTAACTTGGCCTGAGTTTTTGAATATCCGATGCCAATACAGCAAGGTAAGCTTAACCATTTTTCTAGGGTTTCTACTGCTTTGGCACAATGAGAATGGATATCTAGAGATTGAAGATAAGGGGTTAAACGGATAAAGCATTCATCAATTGAATAAGCTTCTAAATCATCGGGTGAGAAGAATTCACCTAAAACCGAAAAAAAACGACGAGACATCTCGGCATATAAAGTGTAGTTACTTGAATAGACGTGTACGCCTGCTTGGAGAGCTTCTTCTTCAATTTGGTACCATGGGATTGCCATCTTTATACCCATGTTTTTTGCTTCTTCACTGCGTGATACAACACATCCATCATTATTAGAAAGCACGACAACTGGCACACCAATAAGTTTGGGGTCAAATAGTCGCTCACAACTGACATAACAGTTATTAATGTCTACAAGCGCGTAAATTTCGCGGTGTGAGATGTCCATTCTGACTTGCCCCATTAAAAATATTGGTAAAACTACATATTAGTATTGGCTAGAAAGCTGTATTTTGAATATGTAACAAAATCAAGTTAACAAAATTTCTGTAAGAAAGCTAGGGGAGTTCCGACAGCCGGCTTTTAGCTAATAATGCAAAGAAAATAAAACTTTATTTTTTATTTAAAAAAAAAGGAGATCAGCACGATCTCCTTTTTTGTGAATCATTCTATGTCAGTTTTGATTACCACTTGTGACTATAAGTCACTTTAAGCGTTGCACCATTTGCAACTAAGTGGCTGGTGTTATCACTTGTTCTTAATAATTGGCTATAAAGAGGATAGTATTTACGGTTAAACATATTCTCTAAACCAATTGTCACAGTGTCTTTTTTGTTAAGCGCAAAGCTACTGATTAAATCTGCTGTTGTATATGTTTTTACATCGTAGCGACCAAAACCATTTACACCATTTAAGCGGTAATCTTCTGCACCGAAGTAAGTTGCTTGTAGGCGGTTCGTCCAAGTTTCTGTTGGACTATAAGAAACGTAAGCTGTTAGTTTTAATGGTGGAATACGGAAACCTGTCATGTCTTGTTCAGAACCGTTTTGAGGTTTTTCACGGCCTTTCATCCAAGTAACGCTACCACCAGTTCCCCAAACATTTGCATCGTCAAGGTAGTCAAAAGTTGCCTCTACACCAGTTACTTTTTCTTTGGTTCTAGCCAGTACTAAACCATTGTTAAAAGACTGCACAGCACCAAGGTCAGAAGTTGAGTGGAATACAGCTAAACTTGATGAGATGTTATTGAAGTTTCCTTTCCAGCCGAGTTCATAGTTATCTACTTTTACTGGCTCTAAGAATGATGAACCAAGGTTAAAACCTTCACCAGCATTACGGATAATCAAACCAACATCAGGTAATTGGAAACCTTGGTTAAACGATGCATAGATCGAGTTTTGATCATTTGGAGAGAAAGTTACATTAGCATTGTATAACCATGCATCAGCTTTCACTTTTCCGCCCGGAACAGTGTAAGGGTTAGTCTTGCCTAATTGTGATAATGGAACAAAGCTATCAATTTGGGCATAGCTGTCTTCATAGCGTGTACCAGCTTCTGCTGACCATTGGTCATTAAAGCGGTGTTTTAACTGCACAAAACCACCGACACTTTGCGTGGTCAGTTCAGGTAAATAAATCAGTTTTCCGATTTTTACAAACTCTAAACCGCCAGATTGGTCATAAATATTAGGGTCGAAAATATCTAAAGGCATTTCGCTTTTTTCGCGGCTAAAGTCACCACCCCAAACCAATGATGTATCACCTAAAAACTCAAGGGGAGTGGTCACGGTTAAGCGGCTACCGAGTACGTTATTTTCTTGATAAATCTGGTCGACTTGTTTACCACGGTTGGCATTTGCACGGGCATCAAACGGTGAAAAACGGGTAAAGAAGTCACGGTAATAAATTTGAGCATCAACTTTATTACCAAAAAAGTCTTTATGGTTATAGGTCAAATTGTAGATCTGGTTTTCGTTTTTATTTTGGTCTTTGAGCTTTAGCCCTTTAATGGCTTTGGCTGGGACAGTTCCTGCTGGAGCTTTTTTTACACTTGGGTCAGATGCATAGTCTGAGTCTTGCTCTGCATTATAATAATTTGCAGCAAACTGTAGATATTGGTTGTCATCAATGTGATAACCCAGCTTACTACCGATGCTATATCCATTTGAGTCGTAAAGGTCGCCCTGACTTGGTTCAGGTGCAACACGGTCACCACTTGCATCGTATGGGCTACCAATACGTTGATAACCAAAGTCGAGCGCATAGTCAAAAGCGTTAAAACTGCCCGTGAAATATTGGTGAATATCGCCACTTAAAGCATTAGAACGCAGATTTGTAAGTGGTGTTTGTAGGCCAACGACCGTTTTAGCCGTAGGCTCACCGCCGGCAGCTTTTGTAGTAATTGAAATAATACCGCCCGCTGCGCCGCCACCATAAATTGCGTTACTACCACGAATCACTTCAATGTTGGCAATACTTTCAGGGTCAATGGCTGAAAGTCCTCTCGCTGTATCACGTGTAAGGTTCATAGGAACGCCATCGACTAAGATAAGCGCATTACGGCCACGTAAAGTTTGACCATAATCGGTAATGGTTCGGCTTGAGTCCGATAGGCCCGGTACGGCTTTGGCTAAAACAGTCGCAATGTTTCCAGACGATCCATTTTTCAAAAGCTCAATTTGTTTTTCATCTAACTTGGTGACTTGTTTGGCAGAGGTAGAGAGTTCATCTGCACGTGTAGCTGCAATAGTAATGGTAGGAAGGGCTTCAGGCTTTTTTTCTGTTTCTGTGGTATCAGAAGTTGAAGCTGCAAATGCTGAGTTTGAAAGAATAATGGCTCCACCAAGTGAAAGAAGTGGAATGATATTTTTAACTTCAGATTTCCTCGTTAAAAGCTTATTACTTTTCTTATTTCCCATTGTCTCGCCCTGAGAGTGATTTTAAATTGACCGAATTATAAATGAGAATCATTGTAATTAACAATATTATTAATTGCTTTAAAATAATATATTTGAAATTTATTCAATGAATTAGGGGAATAGGCTTTTATTCCCCTAAAAGATGTGAGCAGTTATGAAATGCTCTTAAAGGTATTTAGATGGTTTTGATGGGCACGGCGTATAATGCTGCGGTCATCCCCGAGTACAAAAAGCTGAACGGATTGTTGTTTCCACGCTGCAATATCTTCAGGTTGTCGAGGAATAGCACAGAAATACTTTTGACTATTTTTAGTCTTTAAATACATCTCTTGAACTTTTTCTTTCACTTTTGGATGGCTAGTTTGCCACGGCATTCCCATCGATTGAGAAAGGTCGGCAGCACCTTCAAGAATAATATCAATACCTTCTACTTTTAAAATTTCATCTAGTTGTTGTAGTCCTTCTAAGCTTTCAATCATAGCAATGACAACCGTTTCGTTTGCTGCATGTTGAACAAAACTCGCTAAATCATCCATGCCGTATCGATTTAACCTTGTCGAGTTGAGTCCTCTTTGCCCAAGCGGCATATAGTGGCAATAGTTCACCGCCTGTTGAGCCTGCTCCGCATTTTCAATACGCGGAAACACAATGCCCGTTACCCCTGCATCGAACAGAGGTAGAACTAAATGGTTCGCGTTTAACGGCACTCTTACAAACACATCAAGAGGCATGGCTCTAGCAGCTAAAATCATGGTCTCGACTTGAGACGTACTAAATAAAGTATGTTCCAAGTCGATAATAATAAAGTCATAGCCCGCAAGTGCTAGTTGCTCGACATTAATTGGCGAAGCTACGGAACAAAAGATTCCGTAGAGCGTCTCGCCATTTGCTATTCGTTTCTTAAAAGAAATCGAATGCTTATTCATATTCAATTTCCTTAATAAGGCTGAGCGGGTTTGGTGTAGTTTGTACTCTTAAGCGAATTTCCGGAAGGAAACGGCGGCTTGCGAGTTGTTCAATATCAATGGTGTCATCTGTAAAGTTAAACAATTCATATCGTTCGCTAAACTCTGGATGAGCTTCTTTATGCTGATTGATGATGGTTCTTAACATGGTCCAGAATTTGATTTCATCGAAGTCATAATGTTCATTTAAGAAAATTGCTAACTCAGCCAGATTTACAAACCACAGCGCATCTTGAGTAAAGTCTCTTAACTCATTTGGAGAGTGGGTTTCTAAGAATGAGTTCGGGTTAATTTTGGCATGTTCTTTTGGCGCATCTTGCAAGTTAGGTAAAAGCTCTGGCTCACGTAAAAGATGACGACTAAAACGGATTCCATCGTGGAAATCTTTCAAGGCCGCTTTAACTGGTAAGCCATTTTTATGAATCAGTACCATGTTTTGCGCATGTGATTCTAAAGCGAGACCGTGGCACCACAAAATATGCATGATTGGTAGATAAGCATTGGTGAGTAATTTTTCTAACCAGAACTCGATACCATACTCTTGAATCCACTCATCAATGAGAGGTTTTTGGTCAATATCGAGTTGCATCAAACCTGTTACTGGCGTGGCCGATTCACCTTCTTTTAAGTAGCTGTAAATACTTTCGCGCCAAATGCAGGCGAGTGCGCCGTATTGAACAGGTAGCGCAATCGGCTGGTTAACTGAAAGACCGCCAATCTCTCTTAAAATAACTGGCTTACGCTGTTTCTCTAAAATATGGTCCTGCTCAACAATGTTATACAACCAGTCACTCATTTTTGCCGCATTTTGAACGGTATGCGGTGCCAATACACGAGAGGTTGAAGTATTGACCAAGTTCATTGCCAACTTGAGAGAAAGCGCCGAAATATCACTAATATTCGACAAGGTTCGAATCGACTGCTGTGGTAAGTAAGTTGGACCTTCAATATCTAACGGAATGATCAGTTGGTTGCTGATTGCATCTTGATAATATAATTCAATAATTTTATCCCACTGCCATGGGTGAATTGGGGTAAGAATATAATCTTTAAAATCTACATGTTGCTCTTTCAATTGATTGTTAATGGCTTGTAGATCTTTTTCTGAAAAATGCTGTTTATAAAGCTGTTCTAAGTTAATGGTTTCACTTAAAACCAGTTTGCATAAACTATTATGAGTTGCCGCCCATTGGACTGTAAAACCTTCAGAAAGCTCGGGTGCATATTTTTGGTTTTCTTTTAAATCGAAGCCGATACGAGATTTAAAACTTGGATGATATAAATGCGCATTGGTAATTCGTGCTTCTTGTTCTAGGTAAGGCAAAGTTCTTAAAGGTTGAGCAGGTGCTTGGCTTAAAGTTTGCGCATGTTTAACATAAGTTAAATAGAGTTCATCATTAAAGTTTTGCCATTTAACTGGGTCTGCTTCAATAATATTTTTTAGGTCGGCAAGTAGTATTTTTAAGTTAGGGCGAGTTTCAGCGTCTAACGTAATATTAGAACGGATTAAGCTTGAAGGATCTAACTTAATTCGTTTAAAACTAAAGTGTCGTTTAGCCGCACAAGTATAGAAAACAGTATCGGAAATATAGAACTTGATCTGACCTTTAGAAAACTCGTATTTAAAAGTATTTTCAAAAATAAGCGCTTCTAGTAATTGGCCCATCACGCGATTTTCTGCGAGGGTTTTATAATTGGTTTGTTGTGTTGGTTGAAGAGGGCAAAGCGCGTCTGCACCGCGATATTTATAAATAGGGTTTTCAACTTCAATCCAGATTGGATTGCCACCACTGTGGTAGAGCGTATTTAACATATTTGCCTTGATTGGTAATGTGAGTGAATGAATTAATAAATCGCTATACTGTTGGCCTTTGGCGCTAAAGTTTTCTTGCGTGAGCGTAAGACGGGTCGCTTGCCAAAGTTCAGATTCTTCAATGGCTGTAACGCGTGCAATTGCACTGATGAGATGAGCAATGTGATTGATCACGAGATAATATTTTAAAAAGGTCCAAGCATCTTTTTGAGAGAACCAAACGGTACTATCTTCAGAAATAGATGAGTCATCTTCTATCATTTCTGGAACAATGCTAATACCTTCCATATCTCGAAGAATAAGGCGATGTGGATAGCCGTTTTTAAATTCCATTAAGCTGTTTTGCATATGCGCTTCTACGCTAATGCCTTTGTTTGCAAACAACTCAACTAATGGAATAAGCGAAACTTTAACGTACTGTTTCCACCAAAAAGTAATGAAGTCTTTGGCATCGTTCGATTGTAAGTTTTGATTCGGTGCAGCTTGCTGAATAAAGCTTAAAAGAGGGATTTCATGGTTTTCGTTTTCTTCAACCAAGCCGCCCAGCATTCGGGTATTTTCTAATACATCTGGCGTGAGTCCTGCTCTATAAATAATGCCAAATGAACTTTCAAGCTCAGGAATTTTGACTGTTTTAGCCTCTAACTCTGGCAGAATCACAAGGTCAGGATATTGTTCATTAATCTTGTGATTAATAATAATTTTGCTCGCATCAATCGCGCGTTCCATCTCATCCATTGGGTTATTACGAATGAAACTGGTAATTCGTACATCAATAGAGAGTTTTAAGAAAAGATTCGATTGAGGTAGCCACACCGTGCGAACGGATGAGGTCGGCCATACCGTTTGACCTAAAGCGCCCAGATAGATTACGTCTTGGCTGTCTAAATGTTTCTTTAACGATGGATGTTGAAGTAAGAAATTGGCTTGCCACGGATGGGTTGGCATAAGCTCATAATTGGTGAAATTCTCTTGTAAATGGTCTTTTGTTGCGTCTAAAACTTCCTCTTCAATACGGTAAGATGGCTGTTCTTCACTGACCAGTTTTTGGATTAAAGACGAATGAACCGCAAAGTAGTGAAGTTGGAAACTTGCGCCTAACTCGGGGCTATACTTTTTCATGTCCTCTTTAGAAAAACCTAGATTGGCTTTAGAGGTCACATGAAAAGGGTGCCCATATAGCATGCCTTGTTCAGTAGCCTGAAAACTACTCAATGCTTTAGTTGCTGTTTGGGAAGGCTTATTTTCTAAAAAGAATTTTGTGTTATCGATACTATTGGCAATATCGGAGTACAGATTTTTATTTTGGTTTTTATCTTTAAATAAGCTATTCAGTTCATCTGTAATCAGCTTCACTAACTGTTTAGGGTCGGTGAGCGAGTCAAACGTATTGTCGTTCAAATTTTGCAGAACAAAACCACGTTGATATCTGTGATAACCCGTAGTTGATAAGTGCTGAACTGCGCCATAAATAACCGTGTTAAATATGTTAAACGTATAAGCAAAATACAGTGTGTCTGGTTGCTCCGCATATAGGGTGAATAAAGGAGAATCTTGAGCTGAGATAATGTGCTTTTCAAGATTTACTTTGAGTTCACGAAAGAAAGTATTTAGGTACTGTTCGAAAAGTTTATAAGACCATGCATCTGTTGTAATAATTGAGTTCATTCTTGTGCCTCTTCTAAAATTGTATCCATTAAGAATCTGTTCAAAATCACCACTAATCCCGCACCGATAAAAAATAGTGAGGTGCAGATTAATGCCGCGGTAATATTGAAAAATGAGTAAGTGAGCGTGATGGTGATTGGGCCAATAAGCTGTCCTAAGACAAAGGCACTGTTAGAAATGCCAATCACTTTTCCTTGGCTTTGAGCGCCAGCTTTTAGAGAAATGGTGTGTAAGATCGAAGGAATCAGGGCTGCAAAGCAAAAGCCTTGTATGAGTCGTAATACAAGAACTAGCCAAATATTTGAAACCCAGATCAATGCGAAAATTGTGATGCCGCAAATTAAAGATGCGTAAACGAAGTTATTAAAAGAATCTCCTTTATCATCATTTCTTTTTCCCCAATAGGTCGCAGCAATAAAGGCTGCTCCCCATGAAAGCGCATGAATGGTTCCTGTTAAGCTTGCTGCAGATAACGAAGAGTGAGTGCTTTGGCTTATTTCGCTAATGTATAAAACGAAGCAAGACACCAAACCAAAGCCGCCCGCTTGAACCAAAATGCCAGCGCTTAACCATGAAAAAATCGTTCTATCAAAGAAAGCTGGAAGCTTGGATTTCTCTTTGGTTTTTGGCGCCTCAGTTTTAACAGTAGTGGTTAGTACAAATGACGCAATTACAATGAGTGTCATCACAACAAATGCTGTTGCATTAAGTAATACTTCAACCCGCCATTGATCCATAAATATCCCGCCGAGTACGGGACCACATAGGCAAGCGAGCGCGACACTACTTTGTAGTTGCCCAAAAGCGGCACCACGTTGTTGCTCATTGGAAAGATATGAAACATAGGCATTTAAAATGACTGAGAGACCGCAAAAACCGAGTAAAATTCGCGCGAAAATAAATAGGTATAAATGCTGGGCGCTCGCCATAAGCAGTATTGAAATACAGAAACCAGCCAGTGAAAGTAACAAGGCTTTTTTATGACCGAATGTGTCGGATAGATGACCCACAATCGGTGCTGTAAATAAGCTGCCAATGGCTGGAGCCGCGAGTGCCAAACCTGCCCAGATAGTGGGAGCACTCATATGCGCCGTCAGTTTTTCCATATAGAGCGGCATGATTGGAATCAGCACCATAAGCCCAAAAGTGGAAAAAAACTGACAGAGCAAAATAATGAAATGATCTAGGCGAGATGAGCGCATGATTTAGATATCCATGATCTCATAGCTAGAAACAGATAAGCTCTGATAAGGGTTTGGCGTCGTTCCGATTTTACTTGGCATGCCTGTTGAGTCGCTTTCTTGCGCAAGTAAAGGCGTAAGTAGCTGTTTAAATGGCCAAGTCTTATTGTCAAAAAGATAGGTTTGAATTTGTGATTTTGTTTGTTCTGAAATGGGTTGGGTTTCTACAAAATCTTGAATAATGTCTTGAACCATCTCCCAAAAATCGCTTTCTGTACGATCCGTATATTTCAAGGCAGCTAAAGCAATTGGATAGAGGTTAATTTGAATCCCTAAGGTAATGAAGTAATTAAATAAGTCTTCATTTTTAGTAAAGATAAGATTGTTTGGCGTACTCGTATCGATGGTATAAATCGGGGGTGTAAAACCGCTTTCTTCAATGGCTGTGGTACATATTCTTAAGGTATCGTGGTCACGTAAAATAAAGCATTTCAACTTATTATTTTCATAACACACCATGGTATTTTGCCCGTGGCATTCAGGCATGATGCCTTTCGACCAAAGCGTTAAGAATGTTTGAATAAAATGAACACTTAAGTCTTTTAATAATGACCATTTGTCACCTTCAACGCCTAAAGTTTCCCAAGGGTCAACATAGGTACAGCTTAAAGCTGACATGGTGATTGGTGTAACGTTTTTATCTTGGCAAAAGTCGGGTAAATGTCTGACTTGGCAGCCAATCACCCCTAAATTTTTTACAATTGGCTCTCGCTTACCCAGTACCCACCAGTGCGTTTCATTACTCAAAAAGAGGCGATTTTTTATTAAAGAAATTTCATTAATGACGTCATTTAAAAAATCATAAGCCGTATGCCCATTCATTAAATAACGGCCTGGCATAGAGCGGATTGCACCTAATGTTTTGGCATTGGTTGAAAGTTTTAAATGCAGAGTAGGGTTTGTGTTGTGAATAAGCGTTCTTAAAGAAGAAGTTGGTAAACCAATTGTGGTGACGTGTTTTAGGTCAATACCTTCATACTTATTTTCATCAAATTTTAAATAGCGGTGTTGCGTCTCTAACAAAGGTAGGGCTAAGTAGTCATCTGAAAGCTCAGCCATTTTGTTAGTAATAAGACTTTCCTCAACTTTTGATAACAAAAGCTCTTTGTGAGGAACAGATTCCATATTATTGATCACATCATCTTTCTTAAAAGCCCACCAATACACCTCAATTTCTTTTTGAGTTGTGAGTGGTGCAAGTTCACCTTTTGAGTGAGCGAACGGATGAAATGGACGATCAGCTACCAGCGATAGCAATTCACTCGTAATCAAAGGCGAAGAAAATGAAAGGGCTGACTGTAAAATTTGAGGAATTTTTTCAGCCGTTACTAAGTTATCTAGCCAGTAATTAATCGCTTTTTGATGGTGTGGTGAAGGCCACCAAGTTGCTTGGGTTAAATAGTTAAAAACTTCAGAAATCGAAATTTTAGTTGTCGTATTGTTTAAGAGGTTATGAAGCAAAACTTCGGGTTGGGTAACATAGAAAGGATTTACACCATCTACTTTTAAACAGTTGAAATAGAGCTCCAACTCATCATTGAGAGTAATTGCCAGATAAGGCTTTTTATAGGAAATATGATCTTTAAAATCTCCATAATTCTCCATGTAGAGTGCATCTATCGTTTTTTGTAGTTGTGCTGTGTAAATCCGATCTAACATTTTAGTTATTCCTATTCTTATAAAAGCGGTAGAACCGTGCCAACATTTTGTTCTTGTGCGGCATTGAAGAACCACTTAGCGCAGACAATGTCATCAATCGCCATGCCCATTGGGTTGAGCAAAATGATTTCATCTTCGTGTTCGCGGCCGTTTTTATGACCAATAATGATGTCGCCAAGTTCAGCATGTAGTTTTTCACGGCTGAATAAGCCATCTTCAACCAGCACGTTGATGACTTTCTTTTCTCGGTTTGATTGGTCCCAGTCATCTACAATCACTTTGTCGACTTTTAAGAAGACTTCTGGCTCAATATCCATAATTGAAATGTTTGAAACAAAGCAGCCTTTTTTAAGCCACTCAAACGGAATGTAAGGCTTATCTGAAACGGTACAGGTAATGAGGACATCGGCTTGCTGAATTGCAGACTTGGCACTGTCATGAATTTCAATTTCTAGATGTGGATATTCCGATAAGAACAACGCTTTGAGTTTTTCAGCCGCTTCAGGGTTCACATCAAATAAATGGATTTTTTTCACTTGAGCATATTGTTCAAGTACAGTCTTAATCTGCATTTGAGCAATTGGACCGCAGCCAATCACGGTAATGTCTGAAAAGTCTTTTTTTGCTAAATATTTAATTGAAACACCCGTAATTGCCGCAGTTCGCATAGCACTGATTAAGCTGCCTTCCATTACTGCAACTGGATAATTTGTTTCTGAGTCATTTAAAACAATTAGTGCACTAGCACGCGGAATATTGAATTTTTTAGGGTTATGTTGTCTTGAGCCAATCCATTTGATGCCAGCAATTGGGTCGTTGCCGCCTAAATAACAAGGCATTGCGATAATACGGTCAGCAATATGGTCTGCACCTTGCCAGCGAAGGTACGGTTTTAAGGGTTGTACAAACTGTTTATTTGCATGCAGGGTTAAACCTTCAGTAATCGCTTCAATAAATGAATTACTATGATTTGCGCCAAGATTTAATAAATCTGATTGACTTAAATAGCGAAGGGTAGCCAAATTGCTCATGAATATTTCCTAAGGAGAAAGTTAAACAACATTTTGTAAAGTAAGATTTTCTTGGCATCGTACGTTTCGATTGAAGTGACGCTTCTTGATCATTTCAAACCATTCATCTTCATAAACCAGATCGAGATAACGGTCACCGCGATCGGGTAACAGCGTTAAGACGCACGATCCATCAGGAATGGTTGGAATCAGTTTTTTGATGGCTGAAATAGATGAGCCGCTCGAACCGCCTGCAAAGATTCCTTCATGTTCAAGAAGTTCTCTGCACCCGAGTGCTGATTCATAGTCATCTACATAAATGACATCATCAATTTCATCGGGGGAGAGGAGAGCTGGAACAGTGCTTGCTCCAATGCCAGGAATTTCGCGTGGACCAGATGTTCCACCGAACAGCACAGAGCCGACAATATCGACTGCGATGACTTTTAATTCGGGGAACTTTTCTTTAAGGCGACGAGACACGCCCATAATCGTGCCGGAGGTACTTGCTCCAATCACGAGGTAATCAATCTTGCGATCAATTTGATTTAGGATTTCTTCTGCTTCACCAAAGTAGTGACTTTTCCAGTTGTTTGGATTTGCATACTGGTTAATCCAGACTGCATTTGGCAGTTGTTGGCAGAGACGTTTTACGGTATCAATTCGGGTTTTTAAATAACCACCGTTTTGGTCTTTTTCAGAGACCATTTCGATGTTGGCTTTGTAGAGCTTCAGCATTTGTAGGTTTGCTGAGGCAATTTTCGGGTCAATAACGGCAGTAAATTTTAATCCATATATTTTGCATGCCATCGCAAGCGCAATCGCTAAGTTTCCTGAAGAACTTTCAACAATATGACTATCTTTATTAATCACTCCCGATTTCAGGCCTTCCTGTAGCATGAATAATGCTGGACGGTCTTTAATACTTCCTCCTGGGTTTAACAATTCCATTTTCGCAATCACTGAGATCGATTGATGCGTGAATAGCCTTGATAGTTGTAATAGTGGCGTTTTACCTATGCAGTCGAGAATATTTTCATGGATCATGGTAGATCTTCTCAGGTTTTATGTGATGTGAATGATAATGATTATTAATTTAATTATTATTACCATTTGTGCCATGATTGTTGCGGTTTGTAACGCAAAATAGGGGGGACTTATAGGATTTTTCACTAATTTTTTTTGTGTAATTGTTTGAATCGTAATATTTATATTTTATAAAGTTAGAAATTAATAAATGTTTTAAATATAACTAGATAGGCAATAAATTACTTTTTAGCTAAAAAAATTAATCTAATTAAGACGGATGATTGAAATTACTTTGAAGCAATAAAATTTATGACCTGACCCACATAATTTGTGTATCACTATTTTGTAAAGATGATAGAGAGGTTTAATGCATAAAAAGAGAGGAATATTTGAGTACTTTCTTAACAGGCTGAGAATGATTAACGAAATTGATGATGTGGCAGTTATTGATATGAAAATGTCTGAAAATGATATGTTTAGATAGATATGATCATTTCCATAAGCGCTATATTTTCAATGGATCAGTTGAGCCTAGAAAATATAGTAATGCGTGTTTCGCATTTTGTCTTATGGGTCTTTCAAGCTGTCTTTTTTATAAAAGACAGCTTTTTTTATGCTGATTTGACTCTTAGATTACTTATGAAGAATATCGCTGTTTGGCTTGTTCATAAGCCTCAAGATTAATGCATTGAGCTCCTAAGCTTATGATTTGTGCTTGGTCAATTTGAAGTTCATCCCACTTTTGCATTTGCTCAAGCAGCCAATAAAAGTCTTCTACTTTTGGAAACGCACTTTCTTTTACTAAATGACGAACAATTTCCTGAATCTTAAAATATTTATCGACATGCACTTCTTCTGAGCAATGAAAACGAACAATTTCAAACTCAACCAATAACTTTAAAATTGGAGCAAAGTCTTGGAACTCACTCAATTCTTGTTGGGCTTTCATAATTGCTGCGGTGAGCGCGACTAGTGTTTGTGGGTGCTGATTTGCCCATTCCTGTGTTACGGCTAAAACCTTGTCAGCCACTGGAGGAATAATGTTTTGGCTTGAGCAGATCATTTTACTTAAACCAAGAAGCTCACCTTGGGTATTCCAAGGTTCACCCACACAAAAACCATCAATCACATGTTTATCGAGTGCTTCGACCATATAAGGTGGTGGTAATGTTTTGAGCTGAATAGACTGCGCGATTTTTGGATTTGCTAAAGCCAACCATTCTCTTAAACAATAATGATGAATGGAATGCTTAAACACATGCGCTAATGAAATGGGGTGACCTTGTTCAAGATAGCTCGCCACTTTCTGCGCCGTTATTTGAGCCGTATCATTTTCTTTAATTGCAAGTTGATGAGTAAGTTTTTGACTTAAGCTAATGAAAGCACGGTTTTCACTTAAAACCAGTGATGTTTGTAGTGGTGTGCCAATTTGATCTGTGCCTACAGCCGCCGCAGGTAACATTGCAGATAAACAGTGCGCTGCATCTAATAATCCAAAAGCCAAACGGTCTCGAAGACTTGCCCAAGATGCTTCTTTAACTAAAGTGACGTCTAAACCGACTTCTTCAAAGAAACCTCTTTGTTTTGCCCAAAGTAATGCAAGACAATCAAGCAAAGGAATATAGCCGAGTTGTAATTGAGTCTTTTCTAATATGCTCATTTATTCATCCTTCAGTTGGTTGCCAAGTAATTTTTGAGCGTCAAGTAAATGCCTTGCCATTTCTCCAATCGTAATCCGGTGACTCATCGCATTTTTTCTAAGAAGCTGAAATGCAGTTTCTTCTGGTAGTCCATGTAATTGCATCAGTAGCACTTTAGCTTTTTCAACATCCTTACGGTCAGCAAGTTTGGTTTGAGCTTCTTTTAAATCACCTTCGAGTTTTTTGTGCTTTTTATATTGCTCGATCGAGATTTCTAAAATGGTATGTAAGCGGGCAGGATCTATGCCATCGACGATATAAGCAGTTACTCCTGCATCGATGGCTTGTTTGATAGTGTCTTTATCTGAATTTTTAGTGAACAGGACAGTAGGTAGATCATAGCTACTGACACAGCTTTCAATAATGTCGCGATGAGGATGATCCATATCGAGCAAGATTACATCGGCTTGTAAATCTTCAAGACGAAAGATATTCAAGTGATCCAAAGTAAGGCAAGCGACCACTTCAAAGTCATTTTCAAGCAGACTGTTTTTTATATAGTCCGCTCGCGCATGATCATCATCAATAAGGGCTATTTTGAGTTTTGGCATAAGTTCAGAAAATCAGGCTAAGAAAATGCGCCAATTCGACGCGTTTTTTGTTATTGGGTTTTAAGCAAGATTAGTGCCATCCAAAACCACTCAAAAATCAGGATTTAGTGGCAATTTTGGATGCTTAAGAGTTGGTGTGTTCGATCTTGGTGCAAAAATACGGTTCATTTTGTGGCAAAGCTTATTTTTGTTTAAACCATATGAGTGTGCAGTGATAGAGCAAGTAAAATAAGGTTTGATTCTTTTCTCACATGTTAAAAACTTATATCTGTATGAAATTAAATATAAAAGTATTATTAGGTTAAATTTTTTTAAATATTGGCATGTAAAGTGCTTACTTAATTACAGGTCGAAGACGACCATGAGTTTTAAAGACGGCCAACGATGTCCGTTCTGATCGAGTTTGTGAGTGCAACCGCACATACAAAGAAGTTACGTTCAGTCGGAGTGAAGGTCATGTCTTTATTTTTATTGCATAAAAAAGTTACATCTGAATTATTTAATTTTTCAGTTCCAGCGATGCGAGCCTTCTCTAAAAGGGGGCTCGCTTTTTTTATTTCTTTTTTTGATTTTGCTGTGCATTGGGTGTCGTTAACGAGTGAAAAAAATTGGTTTCAAGCAGCTACATGCCATGTGAGCTTGATTCATTTCTCGATAGAGCACAAAGCAAAAGAACAATGTCTATTTGAGAACGGAATAACGCAGCTTAAAAGCAACGTGATTTGAGGAGAAGCACTATGAAATTGGTAATGATTGGTCATGGTATGGTGGGCCACAAATTCATCGAAGCCATTTTAGAAAAAGCAGATGATGAACTAGAAATCACGATTCTCGCGGAAGAACCTCGTATCGCCTATGACCGCGTGCATTTGACAGAATATTTCTCTGGGAAATCGGCAAAAGATTTATCTTTAGCACGTTTTGACTTTGCCGATGCTCATGGCATTGACTTACGTCTTAATACAAAAGCAACTGCAATTGATACAGCTGCGCAAACAGTCACAACCAACCATGGTGATGTGATTAGCTATGACAAATTGGTGTTGGCTACTGGTTCTTATGCATTTGTTCCACCAATTCCGGGTAATGACCGTGAAAACTGTTTTGTCTACCGTACGATTGAAGACTTAGACGCGATTCGTGCAGCGAGTCTTAATGCAAAAACAGGTGTGGTGATTGGTGGTGGTTTGCTCGGTCTTGAAGCAGCGAAAGCTTTACGCGACCTAGAGTTGGAAACACATGTTGTTGAATTTGCTCCGCGTTTAATGGCAGTTCAAATTGATGATTTAGGCGGTAAAGTTTTACGCCGTAAAATCGAAGATCTTGGTGTAAAAGTTCATACACAAAAAGCGACTCAATCTATTGAATGCGGTGACAGCACAACGCATGTGATGAAATTTGCAGATGGTAGCGAGCTTGAAGCAGATGTGATTTTATTCTCTGCGGGGATTCGTCCGCGTGATGAGCTTGCACGTAATAGTGGACTCGCGATTGGTGAGCGTGGCGGTATCGTCATTAATGATTACTGCCAAACTTCAGATCAAAACATTTATGCCATTGGTGAATGTGCGCTTTGGCAAAACAAGATTTATGGTTTGGTTGCACCAGGCTATGACATGGCGCGTATTGCAGCAAAACATATTTCGGATGAGGAATGTAACTGCTTTGCTGGCGCGGACATGAGCACCAAGTTGAAATTGATGGGTGTGGATGTTGCCTCTGTAGGTGATGCGCATGCCATGACCCCGGGTGCATTAAGCTACTTCTATGCAGATGAGCATGCGCTGGTTTATAAAAAGATTGTTGTAAATGCAGATAAAACCAAATTGCTGGGCGCAGTTTTGGTGGGCGATGCGAAAGAGTACAATGACCTTTTACAAATGATGTTAAATGGTCTGGCTTTACCGGAAGTGCCTGAAAGTTTAATCATGCCAGGCTTTGAGCAGTCGGTAGGAAAATCTGGTGGTAGCGGTGTAGATTTGCTGCCGGACAGCGCAACAATCTGTTCGTGTAACAACGTATCAAAAGCAGACATTTGCCAAGCGATTAGTGATGGTTCGACCTCTTTAGGTGCATTAAAGAAATGCACCAAAGCAGCAACTGCATGTGGTGGTTGTGCACCATTAGTGACTCAAGTTTTAAAGTCAGAGTTACAACGTCAAGGTGTGACTGTAAATAACCACATTTGCGAACATTTTCCGTACTCGCGTCAAGAATTACATCACTTGGTTCGTGTCAATGAAATCAAAACTTTTGATGATTTAATTCACCAACATGGCCATGGTTTGGGTTGTGACATCTGTAAACCGACTGCGGCAAACATTTTAGCCTCTTGCTGGAACGATTTCGTACTTGAGCCAAGTCATGCAGGCTTACAAGACAGTAATGACTACTATTTGGGTAATATCCAAAAAGACGGTTCTTACTCGGTTGTACCACGTATGGCTGGTGGTGAAGTGACTCCAGATGGTTTAATCGCGATTGGTCAAATTGCGAAGAAATATAACCTGTACACCAAAATTACTGGTGGTCAACGCGTTGACATGTTCGGTGCGCAAGTTCATGAGCTTCCATTTATTTGGGAAGAGCTAAATGCGGCGGGCTTTGAGTCTGGTCATGCTTACGGTAAATCTTTGCGTACTGTGAAATCTTGTGTGGGTAGCACATGGTGCCGTTACGGGGTAGACAACTCAGTTGGTTTGGCGATTGAGCTTGAAAATCGTTACAAGGGTTTGCGTTCACCACATAAATTAAAAATGGCGGTGTCTGGCTGTACCCGTGAGTGTGCAGAAGCGCAAGGTAAAGATGTGGGTATTATCGCGACTGAAAAAGGTTGGAACCTTTATGTATGTGGTAATGGTGGTATGAAACCACGTCATGCCGAGTTACTTGCATCTGACCTTGATAAAGCAACGCTCATCCGTTACATCGACCGTTTCTATATGTTCTACATTCAAACCGCAGACCGTTTACAACGTACCAGTGTGTGGCGCGACAACATGGAAGGCGGTCTAGACTACCTTAAATCTGTGATCGTTGAGGACTCTCTTGGTTTGGCTGCCGAGCTTGAGCGCCGTATGGAACACATTATTGGCACATATCAAGACGAATGGCGTACTGCGGTAGAAAATCCTGAAGTTCGTAAACGCTTCCAAACCTATATCAACGCAGGTGCAAATGAGCAGGCTGATCCGCACATTCAATTTACAACTGAACGTGGTCAAATCCGTCCATTAACCGAAGCTGAACGTTCAGAAGACCGTATTCCAATGGTTGAAGCATAAAGGAGAACTTATATGAATATTGTACAAGACAAAAATATGCTTCCTGATGATCAGTGGATTGACGTTTGCGCACTCGATGATTTAACCCCAAACACTGGTGCGGGTGCGCTAGTTGGTGGTCAAGCGGTAGCAATCTTCCGTGTGGGGCATGAAAAACGTGTTTACGTGCTGAGCAATAAAGATCCATTTAGCCAAGCGAATGTGATGAGCCGTGGGATTATCGGAGATTTACAAGGTGAGCGTGTTATTGCATCACCAATCTATAAACAACATTTCAGCTTAGCAACAGGGCGTTGTTTAGAGGATAAAGACCAAAAGCTTTCAGTTTATCCGAGCAAAATTGTTGATGGCCGTGTTTGGGTCAATGCAGTACCGCAAAAAACTTATATTACCAATACAGGTGTATCACAAGACAAACTTAAACTGGTGCTAATCGGGAATGGTTTAGCAGGAATGCGTTGCCTCGAAGATTTACTCGATATGGCACCAGACCGTTATGAAGTTACGGTGATTGGTGAAGAACCTTGGGGTAACTATAACCGCATTATGTTATCTCCAGTTTTATCGGGTGAAAAAACCATTGAAGATATTATGTTGCATCCACCAAAGTGGTATGACGATAAAGGCATTAAATTTATTGCAGGCGATAAAGCGGTAAAAATTGATCGCCCTCGTAAAGTGGTTTACACCGGAAAAGGGCAAACTGTTGATTATGATCGTTTGATTTTGGCAACAGGTTCGGCTCCGTTTATTCCACCAGTTCAAGGTGTCAACTTAAAAGGCGTCTTAACTTTCCGTGATATTTATGACGTTAACACCATGATTGAATACTGTGGTTCAAAAACTAATGCAGTCGTGATTGGTGGCGGTTTACTTGGTTTAGAAGCTGCGTATGGTTTAAAACAACGCGGTATGAATGTGACAGTATTGCATTTGATGGACCGTATTATGGAACGTCAACTTGACAGCCGTGCGAGCCAGTTACTGCGTCATAGCATTGATCAAAAAGGTATTAACATTATTACCGATGCTAATACCGAAGCGTTAATTGGTGATGAAAACGGTCATGTGAAGCAAATACGCTTGAAAGATGGCACAGTGTTAGATGCTGACCTTGTGGTGTTCGCTGTAGGTATCCGTCCAAATATTAGCTTGGCGCAAAGTGCTGGTCTACGCTGCAACCGAGGTGTATTGGTGAATGACACCATGCAAACGTTTGACCCAAGTATTTACGCGGTGGGTGAGTGTATTGAACACCGTGGACAGACCTTTGGTTTAGTTGAGCCACTATGGGGCCAAGCTTTTATTTGCGCGACCCATTTGGCTGAACACGGCAGTTTAACTTTTAAAGCACCTACTGTGCCGACTCAGTTAAAAGTCAGTGGTGTCGATGTATTCTCTGCGGGCAATTTTGAGCCGAAAGATGATTATGAAGATATTATCCTGAACGATGAAAAACGCCAGATTTATAAGCGTATTATCATTCAAAGTGATCGGGTAATCGGTGCAGTACTGTTCGGTGATACTGAAGATGGTATGTGGTATGCAGAGTTAATTGCAGACCAAACCCCAGTCTCATCATTTAGAAATAAGCTGCTATTTGGTCGAGATTTTGCATTAAAAAATGCAGGCTAAATAGGGAAAGGAGCAGTTATGAACAGTATTCCAAGCGTTGAAGTCGATAGCTCCGATCATGTTGCAAAAACAATCAAAACAACATGTCCATATTGTGGGGTGGGTTGCGGTGTTAGCGTAAACGTCCAACAAAAACCTCAAGGACCTGTGGTGCAAGTTGAGGGGGATGCTGAGCATCCTTCCAACTTTGGACGCTTATGTATTAAAGGTAGCCGACTCGCGGATACATTGGGATTAGAAACACGTGTTTTACAACCAATGATGGGGCGCAAAGCTGATCGGGTGGTAACGACATGGGATGCGGCAATCAATAAAATTGCTAATAAATTCCAATCTTGTATCGATCAATATGGTCGTGACAGCATTGCATTTTATGTTTCAGGTCAGGTTTTGACTGAAGATTATTATGTGGTGAACAAGTTTGTAAAAGGCTATTTGGGTACTGCAAATATTGACACCAATTCACGACTTTGTATGTCATCTGCGGTTGCGGGCCATAAACGTAGTTTCGGTGAAGATATTGTCCCTGCAAGTTATGAAGATTTTGAACATGCAGATATGGTGGTATTGGTCGGATCTAATACTGCATGGTGCCATCCTGTGCTGTATCAGCGGATTATGCAGGCTAAAAGCCAAAATCCCGATATGTTTGTGGTGGTAATTGACCCACGTTTTACCAGTACTTGTGAGCAAGCGGATTTACATTTACCGATTTTACCGGGCCAAGATGTCGCATTGTTCAATGGCTTATTCCAATATCTATATCAAAATGGTCATGCCGATCAGACCTTTGTGAATGCCTATACTGAAGGTATGCAAGAAGTTTTGGCAAGCAGTCAGCCAGAAACTGATATCGAATATGTGGTAAAGCGTACGGGAATTGCACTCGATAAATTACAGCAGTTTTTTGAAAAATTTGCACAGACTGAAAAAGTAATCACCCTATTTTCAATGGGGGTGAATCAATCAAGTCAGGGCGTAAATAAAGCCAACAGTATTATTAACTGCCACTTACTGACCGGCAAAATTGGAAAGCTTGGTGCTGCACCATTTTCGATGACAGGTCAACCCAATGCGATGGGTGGTCGAGAAGTTGGTGGCTTAGCCAATATGCTGGCAGCGCATATGGACTTAGATAATCCACTACATCAAAAAGTAGTGCAAACCTTTTGGGATAGTCCATTTATTGCGACTCAAGCTGGCTTAAAAGCAGTTGATCTTTTCCGTGCCGTTGAAACTGGAAAAATTAAAGCCATCTGGATTATGGCGACCAATCCAGTCGTGAGTTTGCCAGATGCCGATCAAGTTAAACGTGCATTAGAAAAGTGCGAATTGGTCGTTGTATCAGATATCTGCGCAGATACGGATACTACTGCTTATGCTGATGTTTTGCTTCCCGCTTTAGGTTGGGGCGAAAAAGATGGAACTGTTACTAACTCTGAGCGCCGTATTTCACGTCAACGCGCATTTTTACCTGCACCGGGTGAAGCAAAAGCAGACTGGTGGTCGGTGAGTCAAGTCGCGAAAAAATTAGGCTTTAAAGGTTTTGACTTTAATAGTGCTGTTGATATTTTTAATGAGCATGCAGCGTTATCTGCACAAGACAATACAGACATAAATGCTCGTTCAGAAAGTAATAATTTTCGTTATTTCAATCTAAAAGGTTTAATGGATCTGAGTAATGCTGAGTACGATGCTCTACAACCAGTGCAATGGCCAGTGTGGAATAAAAACCAAGACGCTAAAGCCGTTCAACAACTGTTTGGGAAAGGACAGTTTAGTCATAAAAATGCCAAGGCAAAACTGATCCCAACTGTTGCAATTGATCCAGTACATGCAGTTTCAGAAGACTATCCACTCATTTTAAACACAGGGCGTATTCGTGACCAATGGCACACCATGACGCGTACTGGTTTGTCACCAAATTTGACTAGTCATCGCGCTGAACCATTCTGTGAGATTCATCCGAGTGATGCCTTAAAGTTTGGTGTTCGTGATCAAGGCTTGGTAGAAGTTCGTTCGAAATGGGGTAGTTGTGTACTACGTGTGACCTTCTCATCGGGTGTGCGTCGTGGGCAAATTTTTGCACCAATTCACTGGACTGAACAAGTTGCGTCCGATGCGCGTATTGGTAAAGTTGTTAATCCAGAAGTTGATGCAATTTCAGGTGAACCCGAGTTCAAACATACACCTGTCACCATTCAACAGTTCTATACCACTTGGCAGGGTGTGCTTTATGTACGTGAAGGATACGATTCGTATATCCAAGAATCGCTACAACACTGTGCATGGTGGAACAAGGTCAAAATGTTGAAAACTAACCGTTACGAACTTGCAGACCGTCAAACTTTTCATGACACTCAAAAGAACTTAAAAAGCTTCTTGCCGTTTGCAGATGAAACTTTTGAATGGCTGAGTATTGAAGATATTTCATCACAATTAAGTCATAGCGTTGTTTTGAAAGATGGCATCGTAATTGCAAGTCTATATATTGCACCGCCAGAATTATTGCCAGATCGTGATTGGGTGGCAAGTCTGTTTAAACGCGAGCGTTTAAGTGCGTTACACCGAAAAGCATTACTGGCTGGCATGCCAATGTCTGCTACAAATAATGACGGACCTTTAGTCTGTAGTTGTTTTAAAGTAGGTAAGAACAAAATTATAGATGTAATCAAAACTCAAAATATTACTCATGAAAAACAAGTGACGGCTTGTTTAAAAGCAGGTGGTAATTGTGGTTCATGTTTACCTGAAATCCGTGGCTTGATTAAAGCTTGCCAACAGGAGGTGGAAGTGTGAATAAGGGGTATCCCGTAACTGATCTGGTCATTCTGGCAGGCGGACAAGCCCGCCGTATGAATGGTTTAAATAAGTTGTTACAGCAATTTGATGGTGAAACTCAACTCATTAAAATTCATCAGAAATTAAGATCATCCGTGTCTGAAATTTGGGTGAATAGTCATCGTGATTATTCAATTTATCAAAGTATTGTGCCTGACATTCAATGTTATCAAGACGATGCTTCCGGTTTTTTCGGTCCACTGATGGGAATGAAAAGTGCATGGTCAAATGTAAGCGCAGACTATGTTTTGTTTATTCCTTGTGATGTGACCTATATCCCTACGCAAGTCGTTGCCAAATTACATGGCGCACTTCGGAAAAATAAACAGGCTCAGGCAGCCTATGTTTCAATTAATGGAGATGCCTTATATCCATTTTGCTTATTAAAACGTGAAAGCCTCATTAACATAACGGAGCAAATTGAAAAGCAACGATTAAGTTTGAAAGAGTGCTTTAAGCTTTTGCATGCACAAGTCGCTATATTTCAAAAACAGAATCTTTTTTTTCATAGTATTAATTCATTGGATGAGCTTCAGCAATACAAACAAATCAAAGCATTTAAAGAAATTTTTACAGCAAATTAACTTCGGATATTAGCGGTTTAAAATTTACATTGGTCGAGTGAACCACATTTTTAATCTTTGTGCGGTTGACTATTTATTGTTTAAGTTCTATTTTGGAACTTGATGTTTTTATTCTAGCCAGATGTATAAAAATAAACGGAGCCAGAAAATGATGGATGTAGTGCAGCAAAATAAAACAGATGTGACCGCATGTATTTTATGTTCAAGAAACTGCGGTTTAAGTGTGGAAATTAAAGATAACCAATTTGTTAAAATTAAAGGTAATCCTGAGCATCCATTTTCACAAGGCTACATTTGCCAAAAAGCTGCCAGATTACAGCATTACCAGAAACATGCAGACCGTTTGACTACGCCTTTAAAACGCCAACCAGATGGCTCATTTCAAGAAATTAGTTGGGATGTGGCGATACAAGAAATTGCCGATCAATTGGTTCAGATTAGAGATAATTTTGGCGGAACTGCTTTTGCTTCTGTTGGGGGCGGTGGTCAAGGCAATCATCTCGGTGCAGCGTATGGCCGACAGCTCTTGCTAGCCATGAAAAGTTATTATGCTTATAACTCTCTTGCTCAAGAAAAAACAGGTGATTTCTGGCTCAATGGGCGTTTGTTCGGTAGTCAGGCTTGCCATACCACAGAAGATGTTGAATATGCTGACTATGTACTTTTCATTGGAACAAATCCGTTTCAGGCACATGGTATTCCCAACGCACGAGACACGCTAAAACATATTAAGAAAGATCCGAACCGAACCATGGTGGTGTTCGACCCGCGTGTTACCGAAACGGCAAAACAAGCAGACATTCACGTGCAGCTAAAACCGGGAACTGATGCTTTTTTAATGTCGGCGATGATTGCAATCATTATTAAAGAAAAGCTTTATGATGTAGCGTTTATTGAGCAGCATACACAAGGTTTTGAAGACGTAAAAACAGCATTTAGTCGTGTGCCGATTGAAGACTATATTGCCAAAGCAGATGTTCCAGTCGACTTGATTTTCCAAGTGGTTCGAGATTTTGCCAAAGCTAAAAGAGGCTGTGTGCGGATTGATTTAGGTATTCAACATACTTTAAATACGACATTAAATGGATATTTAGAAAAACTACTGTACTTAGTGACTGGAAACTTTGGAAAGCAAGGTACCAATAATTTGCATACAATGTTTATTCCGATCTTAAGCGATACAGATGAAAGAAAGCCAAAATATCGACGGAGTGTTTATCATAAAATGTTCCCGATTTCGGGATTCTTCCCGCCTAATATTTTACCCGATGAAATCTTAAAAGCAGGGGAAAAGCGAATTCGCGCAGTTTTTGTAGATAGCTGTAACCCGTTATTAACTTATCCTGATACACCTGCTTATGAGGAAGCATTTAAAGCATTAGATTTGTTGGTTGTGGTCGATGTTGCTATGACGGAAACTGCTAGGCTTGCGGACTACATTTTGCCAGCGCATACCCAGTTTGAAAAATGGGAATTTACAGGTTTTAATTTAGAATTTCCTAAAAATGGTTTTCACCTACGTCATCCGGTATTGACCGCTCAAGCGGATACTTTGCCAGAGGCAGAAATTTATACACGATTACTTGAAGCTATGCAGGTGATTCCAAAACGCTTTCCAATTTTAGAAAAAATAGCTTCAGTTGACTCGAAAAAAACAGCCTATTTACCGTACTTGTCGGCATTAGGACTTACTTTTGCACGAAATAAAAAATACATTCCTTTTGCAGCCTCAATTCTCTATCGCACTTTAGGTAAACAGTTAGAAAAATCAGCTGATTCAGTTGCTTTTTTATTACCGCTGTCGATTCAATATGCTGTCTTACATACTAAAGCGGTACGCCGTGCAGGTTACAAAGGTAATCCTTTAACTTTAGGCGTTCGGTTATTTGAACAAATTTTAACGCAACGTTCAGGCGTAGTGTTGTCGCAACACGAATATGACGAAATCTGGAAACTGGTTGCTTATAAAGACAAGAAAATACGTCTTGTTATTCCAGAGATGTTAGCTGAGCTGGCAAATTTAAAAAATCATCAGGTTAATGTTGAAGAATTCCCATTCATACTTTTATCAGGTGAGCGACGTAGCTATAACGCCAATCAAATTTACCGTGATCCAGCTTGGCGAAAAGTAGATGCTGAAGGGGCTTTACGAATTCATCCTGAAGATGCAAAGCACCTAAATGTAGATGCAGGAGGTCAGCTTAAATGTATTTCACAACATGGAGAAATTCAGGTTACTGTAGATTTTGATGAGGGAATGCGAAAAGGGGTAGTTTCACTTCCACATGGTTATGGCATGCGCTTTCAAGGTGGTGAACCCATTGGACCACAATTAAATCGACTGATTTCCGCTGAACATTGTGATCCATTATCTAAAACGCCGTACCATAAATATGTACCCATCCGCTTAGAAAAGTGCTAGAAATAATGTAAGGCAAATAAGAGATTAATGCTGCACCAACTTTATACAGTTTTAAAATTACAGTGAAGTGGTGCAGCCAAAGGTCTATCAAAAAACCGAAGAAGTTATGGATGATAAATAGAACTGGAACAAATTTTGCAATAAAGATCAAAGCACTACTAAGGCGCAATTTTACAAGTTTAATTGCTCTTAATGAGTGCTTGCAATATTTGAACTGTTCTCGATATGAGTGCAAATAATGAAACAATATCACTCTGAAACTGCGCCAATGCTTTTGCAAGACCAATATGGGCGTATCAAGCGAAAGTTACGAATTTCGGTAACTGATCGCTGTAATTTTAAGTGTGTATATTGCATGCCTGAACATCCTGAATGGTTAAATAAACAAGACTTGCTTAGTTTTGAGGCACTCTTTCAGTTTTGTCGTTTTATGGTGCAACAAGGCATTGAAAGCATCCGTATTACAGGCGGCGAACCATTAATGCGTCAAGGCATTGTTCATTTCGTTCGTGATTTACAAGCTTTAAAAGCATTAGGTCTAAAACGCATTTCAATGACTACCAATGGACATTATCTTGCTAAATACGCTAAGCAGTTAAAAGATGCTGGTTTAGATGATTTAAACATTAGTTTAGATAGTCTTGATTCAATTCAATTTAAAGAACTCACCAAGAAAAAATTAGAACCAGTTCTTGAGGGTATTCAAGCTGCGAAAGATGCAGGACTACCCTTTAAAATTAACTGCGTGTTAATGAAAGATAAAAATGACGATCAAATCTTACCCATGGTAAGGTGGTCAATCGCCAATCATATTTCGCTACGTTTTATTGAGTTTATGCCGCTTGATGGTGATGCACTCTGGTCAAATAAAGATGTGGTGAGTGAAGCTGAAATTTTACAGGCATTGCAACCGTATTATTCGGTACAAGTCATTGAGCAACAACATGAGCCAGCACGTCAATATCTGCTTAACAATAGCTACGCTCTAGGCATCATTTCTACCATTACTCATTCATTTTGCCACCAATGTGACCGCATACGACTTACCGCAAAAGGTGAGCTATATAACTGTCTCTTTGCCCAGCAGGGTTTAAATATTAAGCCGCAGCTTCAAGCACTATTACGCGCACAGAACTCAACCGATCATGTGCTGCATAGTCAGCACTTAAAAGATCAAGTTATGCCGTATATCTGGAATAAAGCCAAAGGCTTTCATGCTTTACAACATCAACACACCCGTAAAATCAGTATGCATATGCTTGGGGGATAAATGCAGCAATCTATCCAAATTAAAATCGAATCATTTGGTGCAATTGAAAAATTGCTTCCACAAAATCTTTCGTTAGTTTTCCCCACCGATATTTTAGTTAAAGATGTCTTAAATGAAATTGTTTCGTTGCATCCGGAATGTACACAGGCCATGGAAAAATGTGCATGCGCTATTGGCGATAATGTCATAACAAGGCAATCTGCCTTAAATCAGCCATGTACTTTGGTTTTATTATCACCAGTTGCAGGAGGATGAGCCATGCGCGATTTTGCACGTATACAAGAACAGGCTTTAAGCCTTGATACTTTTGATCCGATTGAATCATTTCCTGAATGCGGTGGAATTGATATTTTTATGGGTACAGTTCGTAACCATCATGAAGGTAAAGCTGTTAAAGCACTGAAATATACCTCGTATAAACCGCTTTCTGAAAAAATGATACGTGAAATTGAACTAGAAATTGAGAAAAAGTATCAGGTATCTTATGTGCGAGTGGTTCATCGGATTGGATATCTAGAAGTGGGCGAAACAGCAATCATTGCAATTGCTTATGCAGCCCATCGCCGTGAAGCTTTTCAAGCATGTGAAGAAGCGGTTGAGCGAGTAAAGCATGAAGTGCCTGTGTTTAAAGAAGAGTTCTTTACAGATGGTACAAGTCACTATGTAGAAGGCTGCTGTATTCGTAAGGATGCACCGCAAGAACACAAGCATCACCATCATGCCGGCCATGAACACTCACACTGAAATAAGCAAGACTAGGATAAATAATGAAAAACGTAGGAATGAAGCCGGAAAGTTATCGTGTTGCCGAAGCACAAGCAATTTTATATGCACCACCGCACTGTATTGAATTATTAAGACAAGGAAATACTGAAAAAGGGGATGCATTAAAAACCGCACGTGTTGCAGGAATTTTGGCAGCAAAACGAACTGATGAGCTGATTCCTTTGTGTCATCCACTGCCGATTTATCGTGCAGATGTTGAATATGAATTAGAACATGATTTTGTAAAGATTATTACCGTGGTTGAAACCATTGGTCCGACTGGCGTAGAAATGGAAGCCTTAACGGCTGCAAGTCTTGCAGGCTTAACCATTTACGACATGTTAAAGCCACATTGTGAACCAGAAGAGCTCTGGATAGATCAATGTAAACTGCTTAAGAAAAAAGGTGGAAAATCACACTTTAAGCGCGTTCTTCGTCAGCCTGTTTCGGCTGCTGTTATTGTCTTATCCGATACCGTCGCAGCGGGCAGAAAGCCCGATACTGCCGGAAAATCTGTGGTTGAAACTTTAACCGAGGCAGGATTTGATCCGATTCACTACCAGATTTTGCCAGATGAAGCAGATACTTTAAAAAACTTAGTGCTTGAGCTGAGCAAATCATATGCTTGCATTATGACCGTCGGCGGTACTGGAATTGGTAAGCGTGATATTACGGTTGATACGCTAGAGCCACTTCTTGAGCGTAAGCTAGATGGCTTAATGGAAGCTGCGCGTTCATTTGGACAAAAACGTACGCCATATGCTGCAATGTCGCGTGGAGTAGCTGGTTTTATTGATCGGTCTTTAGTGGTGACTTTACCAGGAAGCCGTGGTGGAGCAAGCGAATCAATGGCTGCTATTTTACCTGCCTTAGTCCATATTTTTGATGTTTGCCGTGATTTACCACATCCAGGAGGCTATGAATAATGTCAGGTTGTGGCGCAGAACGTGGGTTGATTAGCGTAGATGAAGCAATTGAGCTGATTAGTAACCGACCTAAAAAATTAGGCTCAATTCAGCAAACTCTTCAAAATAGCCTAAGTAGATATCTTGCTAAGGAAATTTATTCAGAAATTAATTTGCCAAGTTTCTCTCAAAGTGCTGTAGATGGTTACGCACTTTGTAGCCACGCAGAAGATTTAAATAATCAAAAGTTTCAGATTACTGGCGAGATTCGCGCTGGAAGCGAAAGTCATGACATTCTGAGTGAAGGACAGGCAATTCGTATATTTACTGGCGGCAAAATTCCTGAAGGCACAACGCATGTTGCTAGACAGGAAATAGTAGAGGTCGTTTCAGCACAAGAAATTTCGCTAACTGAACATATTCGCCCTCAAGCTGATATCCGTTTTACGGGCGAAGAGATCAAAAATGGACAGTTGCTTGCACAAGTTGGACAGTTCTTAAATATTGGAAGCTTGGCTGCCTTAAGTATGGCGGGTGTACAAACGGTTGACGTTTACCGTGCACCGAAAGTCGTTGTTTTAGTCACGGGTGATGAAGTTGCCGAAAAAGCAGAAGATCTTGCAGAAGGCAAAATCTTTGATGCAAATGGTCCATTACTAAAAGCTTGGTTTGAAGATTACGGCCTAGAGGTTGAACTCATTCATGTGGCAGATGAAGCGGCGCAAGTCACGCATTACTTTAATGAGTTAAAAGATAGCTATGATGTCATCATAACCACAGGTGGAGTGTCAGTAGGTGATTATGACTTCGTTCGACCATGCGCTTTTGAGACTGGCTTTGAACAGATCTTTTGGAAAGTAAAACAAAAGCCAGGTAAGCCACTTTTTTTTGCTGAATATTCTCACACGGAAAAAGATCATCGTTGTTATTTGCTCGGGTTACCGGGTAATCCGGCTGCGGTCTATGTATCAATGCAAGTTTACGGTAAAGCATTGCTCGACACTTTGCAGGGAAACTCAGCAGAGCCAGAATGGTTTAGTGCAATTTTAGATCATGATTTAAAAGAAGATGCGCGTGAACGTTTTCTAAGAATGCATGCTTATTTTGACAATGGACAACTTAAAGTTAAAAGTCTGGCAAAACAACAATCACACATGCTTAGTAATTTAATGCAGGCCAATTGTCTGGTGCGAATTCCAGCAAGTGTGAAACTAGAAGCAGGTCATATTTTGAAGGGTGTATTCATCTCAAATTAATGATGAGTAATAATAGATATAACTCACTATACAATTGGGTGAGTTATATCTGTTAAGCAAATTTATATAATAGCTTTCTATTTTTTTATAATAAAAAATTCTTTTATAAAGTTGATAAGAAGTTATTTTTATAATGAATCTTGCATAACTCGTGGTAAGTGGTTTAGGGTATAAACAATAGGGCCATTAGGCTAGGAAATATCGAGGAACGCATAAAGATGAAATGGGATGACATCGGTGATCAACCTTGTTCGGTTGCTCGTATGCTATCAGTGATTGGCGATCGATGGACGATGCTAATATTACGTAATGCTTTTATGGGAATACGCCGTTTTGACGATTTTCAAAAATCATTAGGCGTAACTCGTCATGTCCTTTCAGATCGTTTAAAGCGTTTGGTTGAATATGAAATTTTAGCCAAAGCTCCTTATTTTGATCGTCAAGAACGCTTTGAATATCGCCTCACTGATAAAGGTTTTGAACTTTATCCAATTATTTTATCTATGGCGAATTGGGCAGATAAATGGATGGATCAAGGTTTAGGTAAACCTTTAGAGTATCGTCATAAAACTTGTGGTCATAAGTTCGAACCAGTCATGGTATGTTCGGTTTGCCATGAACCTTTACATGCCAAACAAGTGCAAGTTTCAGCTGGGCCAGGTTATTTTGCATATATAGAACAAAAACAGAAACAAGCTTAATTTACCCTGCTATAAATTATGAAGACTCTTGTTGAATGGCATCAGCTAGAGTCTTATAAATGTGGTCATGATTTGACTGTGTTACATTAAAACGTATGAATTGACCAGCATTGGGAGCTTGGCTAAATGCATTTCCTGGTGCGAGAATAACTTGATGGTTAATACAATATTTTGCAATTTTTGAAGCTTCAACACCCTCTGGCAAATGACACCAAACAAAAATTCCCGCTTGAGGCTTAATCCATGGCTTTATGCCTAAAGGTTCTAGTTTGGTAATGGTATCGTGCATCGCTTTTGCTAAACGAACTTTTAATAATTCTATATGTTTACGGTAAGATCCATCAGTTAAAGCACTTAATAAAACTTCTGCAGACACGCCATTGTGAGAAAAGCTTGTGGCAATTTTTAGGTCAGTGAGCTGATCAATCCATTCTGGTTTTGCAATGATATAACCACAGCGAATAGATGCTGATAACGTTTTAGAAAAACTTCCAATAAAAATTACACGTGACAGATTATCCAAAGCCGCAAGCCGAGGAGCAGCGTTATATTCAAAATCTGAAAAAATATCATCTTCAACGACAATCAAATTGGATTGTTCAATAAGTTTTAATAGTTGATGTGCTGTATAAAGAGACAGCGTCGCACCAGTTGGATTGTGAATTCCTGAGTTGGTGATATAAAGACGTGGATTGTAAGTCTCAATTGCTTCTTTAAATGCCTCTAAGTCAGGGCCTGTTGGTGTGTAGGGAATACCAATAACTTTGACTTGATGAACTTTAAGTAATGCATGAAAGTTGAAATAACAAGGATCATCAATCAAAACAACATCATCGGGCTTTAATAAAAATCGGCAAACCAAATCAATCGCTTGAGTTCCTGAATCAGTTAAAAGTACCTGATTAAGATTCGCCTCTATACCTTTTGCTTGAGCACGTCTTGCCAGTAAATCACGTAGAGCTGGTAATCCCAATGGTGTTGAATAACCCATTAAACAATCATCAGGGCTTTTCGCGGCCGTCCTTAAAGCTTTACGAATACTGTCTAATGGCATCCAGTCATCAGGTAGCCAACCGCAACCAGGCTTAAAAACATCTGCTTTCGCTTCCAGAGATTGACGTGAAATCCATAATGGATCAACTGAACGATCTAATTTAGGGCCTAATTCACTTAAAGCTAAAGGTGCGAGCGGACCAACAATATAAAAACCAGATCCAGTTCTTGATTCGATTTTGCCTAAAGCAATTAATCTTTCATACGCCTCTACAACAGTGGATACTGAAAATCCCAGATCATTTGCTAATTTACGAACAGAAGGCAAGCGTGCTCCCGGCAATAAAGATCGATTTTTTATTTGTTGCTCAATTTCTGAAATGACAATTTCAATTTTTGTTTTGCTCTGATTCACGCGCTTAAAATCCCAACTGTATTGGTTGTTAATACATAACAGTTCTTTTAAATTGTACTGCTTTGTATCTGGTTTAATCACCCTAGCACAGCTTAAATTCTTCGTATAGTGACGGAGAAAATTATGAATAGGTTTATGAATGGCTGGGTGAATGGTTTTATTGGCGTGGCTATTTTTGCGGGGTCACTACCAGCGACACGTGTAGCGGTAATGGGGTTTGAACCGGGCTTTCTAACCGCAGCACGAGCTGCGATAGCAGGTATTTTGGGGCTTATTCTTATATTGGTTTTAAAACAAAAGAAACCAGCCAAACAAGATTGGTGGCCTCTTGCTATTGTTGCTTTAGGAGTGGTGATTGGTTTTCCGTTGTTTACAGCACTTGCTTTGCAATACATGAATGCAGCGCATTCAATTGTCTTTGTTAGTCTTTTGCCGCTTGCAACAGCAATATTTGCTGTACTCAGAGGCGGAGAAAAGCCGAATCATTTTTTCTGGATATTTGCAGTATTGGGGAGTGCGGTTGTTTTTGCCTATATGTTCTTCCTTTCTGGTGATACATCACTTGGAATAGGGGACTTTTATATGTTGATGGCAATTATTTTTTGTGGCTTTGGCTATGCAGAAGGCGGTGTACTTTCAAGAAAAATAGGCGGGTGGCAAGTCATTTGTTGGGCACTGATTTTGTCTTTACCTTTTATGCTGTTGCTTACTATTTTCTATATGCCAGCTTCATTTCAGAGTGTGTCTACATCAGCTCTAGTCGGTCTTATTTATGTGTCTTTGTTTAGTATGTTAATAGGCTTTTTCTTTTGGTACAAAGGCCTTGCACAAGGCGGTATTGCTGCCATAAGTCAACTACAACTTTTACAGCCTTTAATGGGGCTAGGTATTGCAGCGGCTTTATTGCATGAACATGTGAGCTGGTCAATGTTAGTGGTCACAGCAGCAACTATTTTATGTGTCGCTGCTGCCAAAAAGTTTACTTAACTTTATAAACAATTTGCTGGTTTAGGAACACCCGCCAAACGGCTTAAATGGCGGGCAACTAAACCAGTATTAAATTGTTGCTGTAAAACAGCATTATTAATCTCTGGACTTACCGTTTTCATTAAAAACTTAATGAGAGGACGAGTTGCAGGAGAGTGCCCAAACTGTTGATAAAATTGACGTACAGCAGTTAAAACTTCGAAATGCCACTCGGTGAGTTCAATATCAAGTGACTTGGCAAGCTCTTGTGCAACTTCAGGATTCCAGATTGTATAATCAACCAAATGACCATCTTGGTCTAATTCTAAATTCATGAAACCAGCCTAAATATATTATTTAAAAGAAATACAACGATTAAATGTTAAAACAAGATCTGCAAATTGATCATAGTCCAATACATTTATCTGAGTTAAAGTATCCGTATCGATTAAATCTTTTTCGATGCTTAAGCATGAAACACTTTCAAACTGTTGAATCATTTCAGCTGAAAGTCGTACAACAGAATCACCCATAAAAATAATCTGGTCCCCTTTCTGATAAAGGTTCCCTAATTCATCAATAACATTCGGTGTATTGTGATAAGTAGATTGCACGAGATAAAGTGTTGATGGATTCATTAAAATTACACCTTCATCTACCAATATAAGACATGGTCAAAAGACTGAATGAACTCATTATTTAAATGAATGAATTCGAGCTCTTGTTCTGTTTGCTGAACAAAAGGATTTTGCTGATTTTTACTTTCGATCAGAATTGGGCTTAAGTCATAAAATTCAAAGCTTTCGACCATATTTGATGCGACTTTGAAAGCATGATGAAGTTGGCTAAAGCCTAAGTCATTTTGTAAAAGGCTAAGCGCAGCATCTTTCAATAATACTTTGACTGGTGAGCCAAAGGTTGCTAAAACCATAGTAGCGGAAAGGCTTTCATTGATTTGCAGACTGGTTAAGTTGGCTTGGCTTAAAATGACGAGTACAGATTTCACACAATATACCTTTTAAAAGCAACAATCTAAGCAAACAAAGTAACTTAAAATTGAATAAGACGAGATGCTGACTGTACCGCATCAGCAAGTTCACCTAACCCGACCAGTTGAAAGTCTTTGGCAAGGTTGTGATGAGTAAGGTGATGGCGACTGGCATTTTCTGCATCGGTAATACCACGAGCGAGGGCAGCACTCACACATACAGGAAGTCGAATCGCAAGCTTTTGCCATTCATGCGTTAAATTACGCTGGTCGTCAGGAACCCATTGAAAATCATTAGCAACCTGCACGCCATCTTGGTAAAAGAATACACGAAAGTCTTCATTTTTACTTTTGAGTGCCTGAGCAAGTCCTAAAGCATGCCAAGCATGAATGGAAGTAGGAGCAGAGGTAATTAGTAGTAATGTACTCATTGAGAATTCACTATGGTCATACGTCTAAATGGGCGTAGATGCATTAAGAGAAAGGTAAGTATACAATGATTTTAGTGACAGGTGGTTTAGGCTTTATCGGTTCACACATTGCGTTGAGTCTCATGGCTCAGGGTCAAGAAGTGGTAATTGTCGATAATTTGGCTAATTCAACCTTGCAAACGCTGGAACGCCTAGAGTTTATTTCAGGCATGTACGTTCCATTTGTTAAACTTGATGTACGTAATACACCCGCATTGAATAAGGTCTTCGAGCAATATTCAATTGATGCAGTTATTCACACTGCTGGGTTTAAATCAATTGAAGAATCTAATCTTAAACCTCTTGAATATTATAATGATAATGTAAGTTGCATCATGAGTTTACTACGTGCCATGCAACGCACAGGTGTTCGTCACTTTATTCATTTGTCTAGCCTTGCAGCATATGGAAAATCTGGTCTGCAATTAAGCGAAACAGACGAATTCAATTATGCTTATCCTAATCCCTATATTAAGTCTCAACAGATGATTGAAGAAATTATCCGTGATACTTATAAAATTGATCATGAGTGGAAAATTGCGATCTTGCGCTTATCTAATATCGTAGGTGCATTTGAACATGGGGTGCTCGGAGAGTATGTTGCTCAGCTCCCTAAAAATATTGTACCGCTTGCCATGCAAGTTGCAGCAATGCAACGTGATTTGATTGAATTACAAGATCAAGCTGAAACATCAGATCATACGACTGAACGCAGTTTTCTACACGTTTTAGATGTGTGTGAAGCTCTAACTGCCAGCTTACATTGGCTACGTGATCAAACACATTGTTGTGAAGCATTTAATATTGCCCATGACCAAGTTCACTCTGTGCGTCAATTACTAGATGAAATTTCACAGGTAACTCAATCTGAAATTCCGAATCAACCTGCGATTTACAAACATGTTGAATTAAGTCAGGTTGCGGCAGACATAACGAAAGCAAAAACATTATTGAATTGGACACCTAAACGTCCGTTAAAACAAATGATTGAAGATGAATGGCGTTTTTATCAAAATACATTAAATGGAAGATAAGATAATGATTCTTATTTACAATAATGGAATGCTTGAGTACGATACTAAAAATTAACTAGCCAGAGCAAATAATTGCTTCAGCCCGTAAGTTCTTTAACCAGACAACTGAGGTTTCTATGCAAACACGAATTGAACATGACACTATGGGTGAGATTGAAGTTCCAAATGAAGCATTGTGGGGGGCACAGACTCAACGCAGCTTACAGAACTTTAAAATCGGGCAAGAACGATTACCCCGTGCCATGATTCGAGCAATGGGGCTGGTGAAAAAGGCTGCTGCAATAACTAATGCTGAACTTGAACAGTTACCGCAAGATTTGAGCCAATATATTGTGGTTGCGGCTGAAGAAGTCATTGATGGTAAATGGGATTCACAGTTTCCTTTAGTGGTCTGGCAGACGGGTTCAGGTACGCAAAGTAACATGAACTGCAATGAAGTGATTGCCAATATTGCCAACCAAAAATTAGGCCAAGTGTTGGGTGCGCAAAAACCTGTACATCCAAATGATCATGTCAACCGTGCTCAATCAACGAACGATTCATTTCCAACCGCTATTCACGTAGCAGCAAGTTTGCAAATTAATGAATTGCTTATTCCTGCAGTAGAACAGCTTAAAGCGACTTTGCAAAAAAAATCAGATGAGTTTCAGTCTATTGTTAAAATTGGTCGTACCCATTTACAAGATGCAACTCCATTAACACTAGGTCAAGAATTTAGTGGCTATGTGTCTCAGCTTGAGCATGGATTAGTTCGTTTGCAACAGGCATTGACAGGTTTATATGAATTACCATTGGGTGGTACTGCGGTAGGTACAGGGTTAAATGCACATCCTGACTATGCAGTGAAAGCAGCTGCTCAACTTGCTTTGCTTACAGGTTTACCATTTGTGACTGCTCCAAACAAATTTGAAGCGCTTGCAGGGCGTGACGCTGCTGTTTTTGCTTCTGGTGCATTAAAAACGCTTGCAGTTAGTTTAAATAAAATTGCGAATGATATTCGTTGGTTGGCCAGTGGTCCACGTTGTGGTTTCGGTGAAATCCGTATCCCAGAAAATGAACCTGGCTCAAGCATTATGCCAGGTAAAGTAAACCCAACACAAAGTGAAGCAATGACTATGGTTGTTGCGCAAGTGCTTGGAAATGATACGACCATTAATGTGGCTGGTGCTTCAGGTAACTTTGAATTAAACGTATTTATGCCTGTGATTGCTTATAACTTATTGCAGTCTATTCAATTGCTGGGTGATGCTTGTAATAGTTTTAATGATCACTGTGCGGTAGGAATTGAACCTAATCAGGATAAAATTGATCACTTCTTACATAACTCTCTTATGTTAGTCACTGCTTTAAACCCAGTGATTGGTTATGAAAATTCTGCAAAAGTTGCCAAGACTGCCTATAAGGAAAATAAAACTTTGAAGCAGGTTGCTGTTGAGCTTGGTTTAGTTACAGCAGAGCAATTTGATGAAGTGGTTAAACCTGAAAAAATGGTTTCACCAAATAGTAAATAATCTCTCCTAATGGGCTTTTTTATTCTTAAATACTTCTGTAATATCCGCGAGTTGCTAAGTACAACAAAAGTCCTGAATGATCAGCGCAAAAAATCATAAGGGGAAGGCCTGCTTGAAAAAGTAGGCTTTTTTTATACCTTGAAATATAAATGTCATATCTAGACTTTATTTTTGCTACGTTATTTTATTTTAAGTTCAAATAAATGAAAAAGATTAAATCAATAACTGTTTTAGCAGTAATAGCTTGTACCTTGCCGGGTTGTTTACAAATGTTTCCACCTACTGTAGCTGAGGTGAATCCTGGGGTTTCAACTTCATGCTCAAAGTAATGCATTTGGTTCAAGAGAAGCCTTGAGGGCAAAGTTAATCAGTAAAGCAGAAGAAATATGTAAAGATAAGGGTTTTGATGAGTTGGATAGCAATAACAAAATCGTAAATCATCATACTGTTTATAATTCAGGAATGCTTATTCCAGTGAATACCAAAGCAGCTGTTTTGAAAGTTAAGTGTAAAGATTAATTTAAATAGTAGTGAACTCCATTCGAGAGTTAATTTTGTTAGACATATGACAGTACAAGAAACCCGACTAACTATCGACTAATGGCGGGGTTTTTTATTATTAAGTATTTCTGTAATATCTGTATATAAGTTTAGCGCTGACTGATTGGTGTTAGAAATCAAAAGAAGGGGTAGGTTTTTTTAACTAGCATAAATTTATATGTTTTTTGGTTTTAAATATTTGAATTATTTTATTTTTAATTCGATTTATATTGATGGAGTTTAGGTGTTATCAAATTGGAAAATGACTGTATGCATCTTTCCAATTATAGTTTTAAGCAACTTTTTAGTTAGGCTTATTTTTGGGTGAAAAGAGGAAGCAGCCTTTTTTATTAATTAAGAAAAAACATAATTTTTTAGATGGAATTTAAATATTGATGTACACAATTAGATATGTTCATCGGAACAACACTTACTATATCGCTTCGAATATCGAAGGAAATTTTATTATTCTTGAATCAATGGATTCAGAATTTCGTATGGGTCATCAAATTTCTTATGACGGTGAGAAGGTATTTAACCTTACTTTGAATGATGAAACTGATGCAGTCATTAAATTAGAGAGTAATGAAAAAACAGCATACGAATACTTACTTTCAGTTAAATAAATTAGTTTTTATGATGAATTATTTCTTTAAGAACTAGGTATGCTTAAAAGATATTTCATACAATAAAAAGTTTTATTTTTATTGAAAAAGCTATGGTATGGTTATTTAAGCTTTAATTTTTGGGCAGTTAAAACAAATGAACTGTTTATTGAATAAAATCACTACCACCACCACGACCTTTAAAGAAGGCTGTGTGTGATTTTTATTAAAGTGTCTTAATAAGATAACTAAACCCAGCCAATAATGGCTGGGTTAATTTTTCTCTGTTCATTATTGGTTTTTACAGAGAGAAATGATGGAAAAACTCAATAGCAATTCAAAATCGGCTTTACTGGTTATTGATATGCAAAATGGCCTATTTAACGGCCAGTCTAAGCCACATAATGCTCAACTCGTACTTTCAAATATTCTTAGTCTTATTGAATATTGCCGTTTAAATGATAGACCAATTATCTTTATTCGGCATGTTGGTGAGAAAGGCACCCCATTAGATCCGAGTGGACCGAATACTCAGTTAATCACAGAGTTAGCTCTTAATCTAGATAAAGATACGGTCATTGAAAAAAAGTATCCTAGTGGCTTTAAAAATACTGTTTTAAAAGAAGTGTTAGAGAAGCTTGATGTTGATGAAATCATCATTACTGGAATGAAAACCGAGTATTGTATTGATACTACTGTTAGGGCTGCTTCTGAGTATGGATATAAATTGATATTAATTTCAGATGCACATACAACAACTGATTCAGTAACTTTAAATGCTCAGCAAGCAATTGATCATCATAACCAAATTTTAAGTAATGCTTTTGCTAAGTTAAAAACGACAGAAGAGTTCATTTCTCAAATTTAATTTAGAAATGAACCGACAACTTTATTCAAAAAGTCTTATTAGCTGTATCACTAAAACATAAGAAAATCTTTTGATGACTAGTGGTTGCTCTGTTTTTAGCGGTAGCAAGAATTGAACTTGTATCAACAAAGAGCTCTTTTCGGAGGGCTTTTTATCAAGAGGGTATAAGTTTCACTAATTAATGGCGAATTAGCGTTGAATAAGCTGTCATAATTGTTAAAATGCCCACCTTGTCCTGTTTTTATATTGTTTTTGTTTTGCATTTATTTTGCAAGATTGAAGATAAAGTAATTGAAAACAGAAGCTTAGCTAAGGATTTTTGAATGCTCTCTATTTATTTAACAGATACCCAACAACATGTGCAATTTAATGATTATCCCGGTGATCAGCCTGTTAAGTTTCTGTTAAATCTTAAAAAGATTTTCCCAAGTACAGGTGACCTGTTATTGCCAGTTTTACCTGATGATAATGATTTAGAAAATGTAACATGGGAATCAACTTCAGAAGATTTTGATGTCTTTAAAAAGCTCTTGGCTGGATGGGGTGTTATTGAACTCCGTTTAAATGCAATTACGGCTTATAAAGATAAAAACTTTGCGAATGAGTTAGTGAAACAAGCTCAAGCGAAACGTAAGAAAACAGCACAAAAAAATCATCAGCTCTCTTTGGTTGCACTTGATTATATTTTTATGCACGAAGTTCACGCATTGATTGATGCGGAATTGGTCACTATTGGTGAGAAATTTTATTTACCAACCTTGCGTGAGCAATGGAAGGGTATAGTTTCAGACCCAGTGCTCAATGGAAAATTCTAATTAAACACAAAAGGTGAATTTACGAAAATTCACCTTTTTTATTTTTATAATTAAATTAATGATTTATAACTTGGTAATTGCTGGTACAAAAGTTTACAAGAAAAGAATGCGTTTTTTCTAAAGTGGCAGATACATTGCTTATATAAATACAAAATTATTGCGGGAGAGAGGTTCGAAAGAACCCGCCGAAGGAGCAACAAGCCCGGAAACTCTCAGGCAGAAGGACTGTAATAATTAAAAAATCTGGAGAGAAGCTTAGATTTATAAGAATTGAAAATAATAACTTATAAATTATAAACTCACCGAAGGGGAAGATCTAAACGTTAAAAGGTAACGTTGGGGTCGAAACTCTCAGGTACCAATGACAGATGGGCTGTACTGATGAAATGTTTTGCATTTCTGAGGAGTCTGTTATGCCACATGTTATTGTGATAGGTGCGGGAATCACAGGGGTTACCTCTGCTTATGAATTATCGCAACTGGGTTATCAAGTCACAGTGATTGATCGACATCTATATCCTGCAATGGAAACATCATTTGCCAATGGAGGGCAATTATCGGCTTGTAATGCCGAAGTATGGAACCAAAAAGCCACTGTAGTTAAAGGCTTTAAGTGGATGAGACAAAAAGACGCACCGCTACTGCTGAATCCTTCATTTAGTCTGCATAAATATAGCTGGCTAGTTGAGTTTTTATCCCATATTAAAAACTATGAAGCAAACACGATTGAGACGGTCCGTTTGGCATTACTTGCTCGTAAGCGTTTGTTTGAGGTTGCTGAAAAAGAGCAGCTCGAGTTTGATTTGGAGAAACGTGGAATTCTCCATATGTATCATAGTAAGGCTGACTACGAGATTGCTAAACAAGTAAACAATGTATTGAACAAAGGTACATTAGAGCGCTATTCGGTTTCACCTGATGAGATGAAAACCATAGAACCATCATTAACAGGTGAATATTTTGGTGGTTATTACACACCAAGTGATGCAACGGGGGATATTCATAAATATTCAACCTCTTTGGCTGAAAAGACTAAACAATACGGTGTTGAGTATAAATTTGGGCTGGAAGTTACAGATATTAAGTGTCATCCAGACAAAGTGATCGTAAGTTGTCAGCCAAGTGCAGAGCATCCTTATCTTGTTGGATCCGATAGCATCCAAATCGAAGGTGATGTGCTTGTAGTTTGCGGTGGTGTAGGAAGTTATCAACTCGCCGATATGATTGGAGAGCGAGTAAATGTCTACCCAGTAAAAGGTTATTCAATTACCGTGCAATTAAAAGATGAGCAAAGTGTAAAGAATGCGCCGTGGGTTAGTTTACTAGATGAGAGCGCTAAAATTGTGACTTCTCGTTTAGGTAAAGATCGGTTGCGCGTGGCGGGAACTGCTGAATTTAATGGTTACAACCGCGATATACGAGCTGATCGTATTCAACCTTTGGTAAATTGGGTAAACCGTAACTTTGATATTTCAACTGAGCATGTGGTACCTTGGGCTGGGTTAAGACCGATGATGCCTAATATGCTACCTGTGGTGAAGCAATCTAGACAGCCTCGTATTTTTTACAATACAGGGCATGGGCATTTAGGGTGGACTTTGTCTGCGGCAACCGCGGTTTTAGTGGGTCAGGATATTGCTCAAAAATATCCGATCTAAAAAGTAAAAAGCCAGTGTGCAAACACTGGCTTTTTACTTAAAGCACTAATCATATAATCGGTAGATTCCGCTAAAACGCTCACAGCCTTTTTGTTGGGTTTTTACATTTAGTAAAGCTTTTTGGAAATTAAACTGATATTTGCAGTTATGCTCATTATCTAAAATTTCATTTTTTTGTTCAGGTGAACTATAGGCCATCAAAGAAATCGTTTGAGTTTCTTTACGATTATTTGGATTACGGTATGCTATTCCTTCAATCTTGATTTTATCTTTCGCGAGCTGATGGACCTGAATATGAACAGGTTGTGCTGCTAGACGTCCATTTTCAAACTTAAGATAATGTTGGGTAAGCGTTTGCTTAAGCGATGCATAAAAATTTAGGTCGTCAGTTCGTAAATCAAACTGTTGTTGAAAGCATGAATTACTCTTGCATTGCTGAGTATGTTTAGACCACAACTTTTGTGTATCCTGCAAAAGCTGTAAGGGAGCATCAGTAACTAAATATGCAGAAAGATATTTATTATTGAGTTGCTTTCTCGATTCACTAAATGTTTTTGAACAGATTTTAAGCTCAGCTCCACGATTGGAACAGTCTATTGGTTCTGCAAAAACATGAGATGAACATAAACAACTCAGTGTCACGGCAAAACTTAATCTTTTCAATTGATTCATATCAGTATTAGACAGCATGATCGCTTATACTTTCAGTCTACTTTGCTAGGTGTACTATAGCGAAACAGAAAGGCTGAATACAAGATTTCTTAAGTTTTTATGGAAGGTAATAGTTATATGGTTGCTCAAATTCGCATTGGACAAGGAATGGATGTGCATGCCTTTGAAGAAGGGAACTTTGTTACATTGGCTGGCATTCAAATTCCACATACGCATGGCTTGAAAGCGCACTCTGATGGCGATGTTGTACTCCATGCTTTGTGTGATGCTTTGTTAGGTACTTTGGCACTTGGAGATATAGGGCAACATTTTCCTGACACTGACCCAGAATTTAAAGGTGCGGACAGCCGAGTACTATTAAAGCATGTTTACCAGTTAATCTTAGATCGCGGTTATCAGTTAAATAATGCGGATATTACAGTGGCTTGTGAGCGTCCAAAATTAGCTAAACATAATTTGGAAATGCGTCAAAGTATTGCTGATGTTTTAAATGTAGATGTTAATCAAATCAGTATTAAAGCAACGACAACCGAAAAACTTGGGTTTACCGGTCGTCAAGAAGGGATTTTAGCTACAGCAACTGTTTTAGTCTCTCATCACACTAAGTGATCGGCTTGTTGCAAAGACTGCTGAAGCTCAAGAGTTGCCTTACGGCCTTGTAGCTGTAAGGTAATACTATGAATAAGCCCTGTCCAAGTTTCATTGGGTTCCCAAATTTCATGAAGTAAATCTTGAGAAGTAGGCATATCCATATTCATATAAAACTGTCTATAGACATACATCAGGCAGCTAGAGCGATCGTTTTTAGAACAGTGAATCCAGACAATTTCATTCTGGACTAAATGATCAATAAGATCGAGTACCAATAAACATTGCTCAGCCGATGGAGTTTCCCAGTCAATTGGAATATGGATGTAATTTAAACCGAGGTCTAAACAAATACGATCTTCATTTTCAATATGATTTGGTGCATTACTTAAAGCGAGATTAATGACGGTACTACAACCATATTCTTTAATTAGTTTCAGTTGTTCAGCAGAAGGCTGTGCTGAACTAAATAAATGCTCATGAATAATTGAAAATGCGGGAATTTGAGATAATGATTGTTCAAGGGTAGTCATGATCGCACTCTACGAGAGTAGGCTTAGCTTATTGTGTAGAATGTTATACACGATTCTAGGGAATAGTTGAAATACAGCCTGCTTATATATTCGACAACGTTATCAAAACTTTAAAAATAATTAACTGGAAAAGTACAAGTTTTATAAAATAAAAAAACAGCATCATAAAGATGCTGTTTTTTTGTCTAAATAATTATGATTTTAGATTTTCATTCAATAAAAATTCTACTAAAGCTTTTTGAGCATGAAGACGATTTTCTGCTTCATCCCAAACCACTGCATTTTTATGATCAAGCATAGTTTCAGAAATTTCTTCGCCACGATGAGCAGGTAAGCAGTGCATGAATAAACATTCAGGATGAGCAAGTCCCATTAATTTTTCATTGACTTGAAAAGCTGCAAAAGCTCTTTCACGAAGCTTCTGTTCTTCTTCTTGTCCCATGCTTGCCCATACATCTGTCACAATGAGGTCAGCATTTACAGCAGCATCTTCTGCGTTGTCAAAAACTTCCACACAATGACCAAACTCTGCTAAGAATTCAGGTTTAGGCTCATATCCTTTCGGTGATGCAATTTTAAGTTTAAAGCCCATCATGTGTGCAGCTTCAATATATGAGTTACACATATTATTGCCATCACCAATCCAAGCAACGGTTTTACCTTTAATGCTACCGCGGTGTTCATTATAAGTCTGTAAATCTGCAAGTAACTGGCAAGGATGATGGTCATCTGTCAAACCGTTAATCACAGGAACTTTTGAATATGATGCAAAACGTTCAACAATGTCATGACCGAAAGTACGAATCATCACAATATCAAGCATACTAGAAATTACACGTGCTGAGTCTTCGATCGGTTCGCCGCGGCCTAATTGTGTGTCGCGAGGTGATAGGAAAATCGCGCTACCACCAAATTGGTTAATGCCTGCTTCAAAAGAGATACGTGTACGCGTGCTTGATTTCTCAAAAATCATTCCCAATACTTTACCAACAAAAGGTTGATATACCTTATTGTCATGCTGCATTTTTTTAAGTTCGCTTGCGCGTTCTAAAATGCGATTAAGTTCTAGAGTGGATAGATCACGTAAAGTCAGGAAATGTCTTAGAGCCATGTAGCTACTCCATAATAATCGTTATGAAATACAACAATTATCTGTTGTTGGCTGGGTGGAGGAGGGAAAAAAGAAGTCTACTATACTATAAGCATTTTAAAATGCAAAAGAATTAGACTTTATGATGGCCCTTTAAGAAAATATCTACGCAATATTCAATATAATCAGTGGCTTCCTGCTCATCTGGTAGGGCTGGCATACCCATAATCATGCGCCATTCAATATCGCGTAAAATCCCAAAATACATGAGTGAAGAATAATAAGGAGAAGGGCATGTAATTTCGCCTGATTTGTCTGAAAATTCTAATGCTTGGGTAAGTGTATTCTGTAAATTATGTACCCATTTGTCATATAGATATTGTATGAGGACCGTATTACACTCGGTCTGTTCGATAATTAGTCGTAAAAATGCAACATGCTCGGGTTGAATGATGTGAACATAAACACGATTGAGCGTTTGAATTAAGTATTCTCTTAAAGTAGTTTTCTCTGGTTGAAATGGAATGCAAACGTCTTTAAAAAACATTTCACGTTTATAGTCGCAAATAGCAGTAAAAAGTCCTTCTTTATTACCAAAATATTTATAGATAGAAGTTTTTGAACCTCCTGCATGGTTAACAATGTCATCAAGAGAAACAGCATCATATCCTTTATCCAAAAACAGCTCGGTTGCACTTAGCAATAGAGCTAGGCGACGTTCTATACCTCTGCGTGTTTGTGGTTTTTCACATACTGAATGATGTGGGTCAAGGACGGAATCATGCATAAAATTTTATAACAACAGTTAACTTTACTTATTTAGTATAGCAAAACTATCTTTAAGGATGGTCATCGCTATTTTTTTAGATCATCTGCTGAACAGTAAATAGATATTTTAAAAAATAAAAGAATAGAAAATATAAGCTTAGAGTGAATTTTGAAATGATTTAATGATGTAACCTGATGTTCAATTTAAAATTGAATAAAAAATCTAATCAAAATAAAGCGGCTAAGAATTTCTTAGCCGCTTTTATTTTAGATGCTAAGCTTTTTAGGCTTCGGTTTGACTAACCTTATGTTCATCTTCTTCATCATCGTCAGCAGAATCCATTCCAAGTTCTTTTAACTTGCGAGTTAAGGTGTTACGGCCCCAACCCAGTAATTCTGCTGCATGGCGTTTGCGTCCACGTGTTTGTTGTAAAGCAGCGTTAATTAAGGTGCGTTCAAACATTGGCGTAGCAATATCCAAAATCTTCATTTCACCATTCTTAAGCTTTTGAATTGCCCATTGATTTAGTAACTCATCCCAATGGTGTAAAGAAATGCGTTCAAATGAAGGGGCAGGTTGCCCAGAGTCACTATTCTTTTGTAATGGAACTTGTTTAAGTTCAGAAGGTAAATCTTCTGGATAAACTTCACGTCCAGTGATCATCACAGTTAACCAGCGGCACGTGTTTTCAAGTTGTCGAACATTACCGGGCCACGGTAACTGTTGCATATAGTCCGTTGTTTCAGTACGTAAGATTTTTGGACTCACGCCAAGTTCTTTACCGGCACGTGCAAGAAAATGCTGAGCCAGCATTGGTATATCTTCGCTACGATGAGCAAGTTTAGGAATATGAATGCGAATTACATTTAAACGGTGATATAAGTCTTCACGGAATCGGCCTTCATTCACCAGTTTTTCTAAGTCCTGATGTGTTGCTGCCACAATTCGAACATCAACTTTAACTGGAATATGTCCACCTACACGATAAAATTCACCGTCGGCGAGCACACGAAGTAGTCTAGTCTGTGTTTCAAATGGCATGTCGCCAATTTCATCAAGGAATAGTGTTCCACCATTTGCTTGCTCAAAGCGGCCTTGATGTTGAGTGTTTGCACCTGTAAATGCACCTTTTTCATGACCAAATAACTCGGTTTCAATCAAGTCTTTTGGAATTGCAGCCATATTTAAGGCAATAAAAGGTTTCGCACGGCGTGGTGAGTGCTTGTGTAAAGCATGCGCAACTAATTCTTTACCTGTGCCAGATTCACCATTAATTAAAACAGTAATATGAGATTGAGATAAACGACCAATAGCGCGGAAAACCTCCTGCATTGCTGGAGATTCACCAATAATTTCTGTTGATTGAAGTGGTGAAGCTGTTTTTGTAGCTTCTTGTTGTTGTAGTTTGTTGATATGCAGAATTGCACGATTGACTAAAGCTAAAGCTTCATCAATATCAAAAGGTTTTGGTAAATACTCAAATGCACCTGTTTGATAACTTGATACCGCAGACTCTAAGTCAGAATGTGCTGTCATAATAATGACAGGTAAATCCGGATGAGTGTTTTTAACTTTAGATAAAAAAGTTAAACCATCAATTCCAGGCATTCGAATGTCAGTTAAGATGACATCGGGAGCATCATGATGCAAACGTTCAAGCGCAGTTTGAGCTTCTTCAAAATTGGTAACGTCAAAGCCTTCTTCTTTAAAAGTCTTTTCCAATACCCATCGCATGGCGCGATCATCATCAATAACCCATATTTTATTTCGCGACACGGTCTGACTCCCAAGGTAAATATAAGCTAAAAATAGTTTTTCCAGGAACAGATTGGCATTCAATCATTCCGTTATGTTGATGCATAATATTCTGTGCAATACTCAGGCCAAGCCCAGTACCTTTTGCTCGTCCAGTAACCAATGGGTAAAATACGGACTCTAAAATACTCTCAGGTATACCTGGCCCATTGTCTTCAATATCAACCCGCACGGTAGATCGATTCAGCACACCATTAATTGTGACAAGTCGTTGTATGCGAGTACGTAGAATTAGCTCTGGTTCGTGATCTATAAAGAATGCTTTATTCTCTGTTATGGCCTGAATTGCATTTACACTAATGTTGAGCATGACTTGGATTAACTGATCACGATCGGCATTCACATCAGGTAAAGACAAATCATAGTCACGTATAATTTTAATTTTTTTCTTTGTCTGATTCGCAATAAGAGAGCGTACTCGTTCTAAAGGTTCGTGTACGTTAACATTTTCATAGCTTGGTAATTGTCTAGAACCCAACATGGTGTCAGCCAAGTTAGTTAAACGATCTACTTCATTAATGATGACATCGGTGAATTCAGCATAAGTCTTATCATTTAAACTGCGAGCGAGTAACTGAGTTGCTCCCCGAATACCTGCAAGTGGGTTTTTAATTTCATGCGCAACGCCACGCACAAGCTGCCTAGCGACCTGATGTTGTTGTACCAGATTTTCTTCTTTTGAAATCTTTAACATACGGTCAATTGGGTTGAGCTCAATCAACAATAATGGATGATAACTTTTACCGGCATTTAATTGAGAAACTGTGTAATCCACATGTAGATCTTTGAAGTTAACATTAATGACAGCTTCTCGACGCGTGTAAGGTTGTCCGGTTTTTATGGTGTTCAATAAAGCTTCATGTGTATTAAAAGTATCATCTGGTGCATGAAGTAAATTTAAAACAGGCTGTCCTGAAGCACGGAGCAAACTAATGTCAAATAGTGCTTCACAGGCTGAATTTAAGTAAAAAATATTCAAGTTACTATCGATTAATAAAATCGCAGTAGTTAAATTGTCTACCAATAGGCGATAGTCGATAGGGTTGTGTTGATCCATTAGCGAATCGTTCCTGTCTTAAAATAGCGCAATGGCATCTTCATTGGTTATCGGATTTTCACCGTTATAGAACATGAACGATGCAAAATATACGCCAACTTTGTTTATGGGTTATTTTAAAGTTTTAAGTTACTTAAAAACGCGCTGAAATCGTTCTTTATATCTTTTGATCAAAACAAATAGCTTTAGTCTGGATAATAACATGATCTAAATTGGTGCAAAGATGAGTTTTGGTGCAAATGTTGGTTGTATTTTGGTGCATTACACAAAGAGTAGGCTTTCCACCTATGCTTGAGACAAGAAAAGACATACAATACGCGCATTCAAGTGGAGCGCAGATTCATGAAGACCCCCAAAGTCGGTTTTGTTTCTTTAGGTTGTCCTAAGGCATTGGTAGATTCTGAACGAATTTTAACTCAGTTAAAGACTGAAGGTTATCAAGTTGCATCAGATTATGATGGTGCTGATTTAGTAGTTGTTAATACCTGTGGTTTTATTGAATCTGCGGTACAAGAGTCGCTAGATGCAATTGGCGAGGCCATGAGTGAAAATGGTCGAGTAATCGTTACAGGATGCTTAGGTAAAGACGAAGATAAAATTCGTCAAATGCATCCGAACGTTTTAAAGGTTACTGGTGCGGCAGCTTATCAAGATGTGATGGAAGCTGTACATGAATATGTACAAGCACCACCTAAACATAATCCGTTTATTGATTTGGTTCCTGAACAGGGAATTCGCTTAACACCAAAGCATTATGCCTACTTAAAAATATCTGAAGGATGTAACCATCGTTGTACCTTCTGTATTATCCCAAGTATGCGTGGCGACTTGGTTTCTCGTCCAGTTGGTAGTGTATTGGAAGAAGCTGCGGCACTTAAAAGAGCGGGTGTTAAAGAAATCTTGGTTATTTCTCAAGATACATCGGCTTATGGCGTAGACACCAAGTACAAACTTGACTTCTGGAATGGTCAACCGGTTAAGACAAAATTCTTCGACATGTGTGAAGCACTAGGCCAATTGGGCATCTGGGTGCGTCTACACTATGTATACCCATATCCACATGTTGATGCAGTTATCGATTTAATGGCTCAAGGTAAAATCCTGCCATATCTTGATATTCCTTTCCAACATGCAAGCCCACGCGTTCTTAAGTTAATGAAGCGTCCGGCACATAGTGAAAATACACTAGAAAAAATTAAGTTATGGCGTGAAAAATGCCCTGATCTTGTGATCCGTTCTACTTTTGTGGTTGGTTTTCCAGGCGAAACTGAAGAAGACTTCCAGATTTTGTTAGATTGGTTAGTTGAAGCTCAACTTGATCGTGTAGGCTGCTTTACCTATTCACCAGTAGAAGGCGCTACGGCAAATGATTTACCCGATCATGTGCCAGAAGAAATTAAGCAAGAGCGTTACGAGCGCTTTATGCAAGTGCAGCAGCAAATATCTGCTGCCAAATTACAAAAACGTATTGGTCAAACGATGACTGTATTAGTCGATGGTTTAGAAGACGAATATCCTGTTGCCGTTGCACGTTCTTATGCCGATGCTCCGGAAATTGACGGTAATGTGTTTGTAGAAGATATCGATAAGAGCACTATTCAACCGGGCGATATATTGGAAGTCGAAATTACCGATGCAGATGAATACGATTTATTTGCAAAGTTAATTAAAATTAAATCGGTTTAATCGAAATATATTTAAAGAGCATTCAGTTTAAGAGGTTTTGGAGCAAAGTCATGGCGGAAACAATTAGCCCACGTTATTCACGTATTCTATTAAAATTATCTGGTGAGGCATTGTCAGGTAATAAAGATATGGGTATTGATGCCCAAGTTTTAGATCATATGTCACTTTCAATTGCACACTTGGTTGGTTTGGGTGTGCAAGTGGGTATCGTTGTGGGTGGCGGTAATTTGTACCGTGGTAGTCAGTTGCAAAAAGATGGCCTAGTTGGTCGTGTAACAGGCGATCAAATGGGTATGCTTGCAACTGTGATGAATGGCTTAGCTATGCGTGATGCTCTAGTTCGTCGTAATATCAGAACTCGTCTTATGTCTGCATTACCAATTGGTACAGTGGTAGAGTCTTATTCAAGTCGTGATGCGATTCGTCATTTGAGTCAAGGTGAAGTTTGTGTTTTCGTTGCGGGTACAGGAAATCCATTTTTCACAACAGATACAGCAGCATGTTTACGCGGTATTGAAATTGAAGCTAATTTGATTTTAAAAGCGACTAAAGTTGATGGCGTTTATAATAAAGATCCAAGTAAATATGATGATGCTGTTAAATACGATCATTTAACTTTTGACCAAGTGTTAGATGAAAAGCTTGGTGTTATGGATTTGACTGCTATTTGTTTGTGTCGCGACCATAATGTGCCATTGCAAGTTTTTGATATGAATAAATCAGGTGCGTTATTGTCAGTAGTAATGGGTGAAAAAGAAGGGACGCGCGTTACTAAGTAATGTACGTGTTACTGAAAGCTCTTTATACTAGCGCTAAATTAAATTTGTTAAATATATCTTTGAATAAATAAGTAAGGTAGATCATATGATTAACGATCTGAAAAAAGACAGCGAACAGCGTATGTTAAAAACTCTAGAGTCTTTAGAACTCGGGTTTGCTAAAGTTCGTACCGGCCGTGCACACCCATCAATCTTAAATGGTGTGATGGTTCCTTACTACGGTTCTGATGTGCCATTAAATCAAGTAGCAAACGTGGGTATTGAAGACTCTCGTACACTTATTGTTCAGCCATTTGAGCGTACAATGGTTTCAGCTATTGATAAGGCAATCCGCGAAAGTGATCTTGGTTTAAACCCGATTACAGCAGATGCAATTCGTGTACCTTTACCAGCATTAACTGAAGAAACACGTCGTGATATGCAAAAAGTTGCGCGTAATGAAGCTGAAAATGCAAAAGTTGCGATTCGTAATATTCGTCGTGATGTTTTAGGTGATATCAAAGCATTGTTGAAAGAAAAAGAGATTTCTGAAGATGATGAGCGCCGTGCAGGTGACGATATTCAGAAAATTACTGACAAATATGTTGCAGAAGTAGACAAGCGTCTTGCAGCGAAAGAAGCAGAATTGATGAAGGTCTAATTTTTATGACCGATTCTGAAGAGTATCATCTTCCCAAGCATGTTGCCATCATTATGGATGGCAACAACCGCTTTGCAAAAAAAAATCAAATGCAAAAAGGTGATGGGCATCGGGAAGGTAAAAATGTTCTTGATCCTATCGTTGAACATTGTAAAAAAACTGGTATTCGTGCTTTAACTGTTTTTGCATTTTCAAGTGAAAATTGGAATCGACCGCAGTATGAAGTCGATCTGCTTATGAAGCTTCTGGAAGAAAGTATTCATGAGCAAATACCTCGCATGAAGAAATTTAATATTGCTTTGCGTTTTATCGGTGATCGTTCTCGATTATCCTCACACTTAGTTGCCTTAATGGAAGATGCAGAGCAACAGACAGCACACCATGACACTATGACCTTAACCATTGCAATAAGCTATGGTGGGATGTGGGACATTGCTAATGCAGCAAAACAGGTTGCAGAGGCCGTTTCCCGTGGTGAATTTAGTGCTGATCAAATAAATGTTGATTTGTTCGAAAAATATGTCAGTCTAAACGATCTGCCAGCTGTGGACTTGCTAATCCGCACAGGCGGAGATTATCGCATATCTAATTTCTTGTTGTGGCAAGCAGCTTATGCGGAACTGTATTTTACCGAAGCGTTATGGCCAGAATTTACAGTAAAAGAGTTCGATCATGCATTGAATGTTTTTTCAGGGCGTGAACGTCGTTTTGGCAAAACATCTGAACAAATTCAGCAAGAGAAAATAGAGAATTTATAATGTTAGAGCGGATTGTTACCGCATTGGTACTTGTTGCAGTTGTTTTAGGCTGTATGTTTGCTACGCAATCACATTATCCAATGTTGGTTCTTATGATTGTTGCAGCAGGGGTAGCGGGGTATGAGTGGTATAAATTAATGCCTCGCGAAACTGCAAATGCTGTAAAACCTAAAGCTTGGTGTTACGGTCTGCTTGTTGCATTTGTTTCAGGTGTCGCCCTATTTTTCCATGATATTGCATTGCTTTTGTGGTCTGCTTCAATTTTGACTTGGATTGTCAGTGTATATTGGGTTAAGTCATTTCCTGAATTTGATGGTTGGTATAATGCAACCTTGTATGTGATTGGCATAATTTTAGTCTGCGCTGCGGTAACATCAATTTTTGTAGTATGGCAAAGTTCACCATGGTGGTTAATGTATCTGTTCTTGCTCGTATGGGGTGCGGATAGTGGTGCTTACTTTGTTGGTCGTAAATTTGGAAAAAGAAAACTAGCTCCGACTGTAAGTCCTAATAAATCAGTAGAAGGTTTGTACGGTGGTATTATTACAACCGTAGTAATAATGGTGGTTGTGCAATATCATTATCTAAATTTAACTTTAATTCAGCAAATTCTGTTTCTTATATTGTCGTTAATTACGGTATTTGGTTCAGTTTTAGGTGACTTATTTGAATCAATGATTAAACGTCGTGCCGGTATTAAAGATTCTGGTCGTGTTTTACCAGGTCATGGTGGTGTGTTAGATCGTATTGATTCTTTACTTGCTGCAGCCCCGATTTTTGCAACGGGAATGTATATATTAAAACTTATTGGTGTAGATTTATAGATGACACAATCTGTTTGCATATTAGGTGTAACCGGTTCCATTGGTCAAAGTACCTTAAAAATTTTAAATCAACATCCTGATAAGTATTCAGTGTTTGCGGTTTCAGCTCATAGTCGAATTTCTGAGTTGGTTGAAATTTGCAAACATTTCCAACCAAAAGTTGTGGTCGTTCCTGAGCAGAAAGTTGCCGAATTAACAGCTCTATTTTCATATAATGAATTACAAAATATTGAAATTTTGGTTGGTGAGGAAGGCCTGATAAGCATTGCTTCACATCCAGATGTTGATATTGTTATGGCTGCAATTGTTGGTGCTGCAGGTTTGTTGCCAACTCTAGCTGCGGTGAAAGCTGGTAAACGCGTATTGCTTGCTAATAAAGAAGCTTTGGTTATGTCTGGTGAAATCATGATGCAAGCAGCACGTGATCATCAGGCATTATTATTACCGGTAGATTCAGAACACAACGCTATTTTTCAGTCATTGCCTCATAACTATTTAGAAGCTGAAAGAAATGGACAACCGCAACAGGGTGTATCAAGAATCTTATTGACCGCTTCAGGTGGACCATTTTTAAACCATTCGTTAGAACAATTAGAAAAAGTTACTCCTGCACAGGCTTGTAAACATCCCAATTGGTCGATGGGACAGAAAATTTCAGTTGACTCAGCTACTTTGATGAACAAAGGATTAGAGTTAATTGAGGCATGCCATTTGTTTTCAATATCTGAACATTTTGTTACAGTTGTTGTTCATCCACAAAGTATTATTCATTCTATGGTGCAATATGTGGATGGTTCAACATTGGCGCAAATGGGTAATCCAGATATGTGTACGCCAATTGCACATGCTTTAGCCTGGCCTGAGCGTTTACAGACGAGTGTTCCTGCTTTAGATTTGTTTGAATATTCTCAGCTTAATTTCCAAGCGCCAGATATTCAGAAATTCCCAGCACTTGATTTGGCTCGTCAGGCAATGCGTGCGGGAGGTTTGGCACCTACTATTTTAAATGCTGCAAATGAAGTTGCTGTTGCTGCATTTTTAAAGGAACAGATTGGATTTACAAATATCCCACAAGTGGTAGAGCATACTTTGCAAAAATTGGAAAATTCAGTTGCTGAAAATATTGAGTGTATTTTAGCTAAAGATGAAATAGCACGACATATAGCACAGCAATATATATCAAGTATAGGAGGCTGAAATGAGTGCATTATTTATGATTGCAGCAGCGGCTCTTTTACTTGGTCCTTTAATTGCAATTCATGAGTTTGGTCATTATTGGGTAGCACGAAAACTAGGTGTTAAAGTTTTAGTGTATTCGATTGGTTTTGGACCTACATTAATCAAGTGGACATCAAAAAAATCTGGCATCAAATATCAACTTTCAGCTTTACCATTGGGCGGCTATGTAAAAATGCTTGATGAGCGTGAAGGTAATGTTGCAGAGCAAGATTTACCTTATGCATTTAACCGTCAAAAACCATGGAAACGTATAGCAATTGTTGCAGCGGGTCCATTAATTAATCTGATTTTTGCTGTCTTACTTTTCTGGATCTTATTTTTACCAGCACAAGAACAACTGAACACTAGAGTCGGTAAAGTTATACCAAACTCACCAGCAGCAACTGCACAAATGCAAGTCGGTGACAAGATTATTGCTGTTGATGGAAAAGAAACGCAAACTTGGGAAAAGCTTAACTTTGCTTTGATTGATCGTGTAGGTGAAACTGGCAGTGTAAATGTTGATGTGGACCGCGCAGGTACTGAAAAAAATATTGTTTTACCCATTAAAGACTTCTTAAAAAACCAGAATGAATCAGCTTTAGATGTGTTAGGTTTTTTACCATATCGTCCTGTTATTCCTGCTGTTGTTACTGAATTGACTCAAGATGGAGCTGCAATTCGTCAAGGAATGAAAGTAGGTGATCGTATTGTTTCAATTAATGGTCAAGCAATGAAGGACTGGTTTGATGTTGTCGAGGTCGTACAACATTCTCCAGAAAAATTACTCAATATTGATGTGTTGCGTAATAGTCAATTAGTCCATTTACAAGTCATGCCTCAAGGAAAACGAGATAACATGGGGCAAGTGAGTGGTGTTTTGGGTGTGAAAAGTGATGCAGGAAAAATTACAATTCCTGACGAATATAAGCAAACAATTCAATATACTCCAATACAAGCTTTCGAGATGTCACTAGATAAAACTGGTCAAATCTCTAGCATGATATTGAGTTCGATTGTAAAAATGGTTAAGGGTTTAATTGGTTTAGAGAATCTTTCTGGACCAATTACAATCGCGAAAGTAGCGGGACAAAGTGCAGAAATGGGATGGCAGACTTTTATCTCATTTATGGCTTTAATGAGTGTAAGTCTTGGAATTTTAAATTTATTGCCAATTCCAATGCTAGATGGTGGACATCTCGTTTATTACATTATTGAAGCTATTCGTGGTAAGCCTGTTTCTGAACAAATACAAATGTTTGGTCTAAAAATTGGTATGGTACTGCTCGGTAGTATGATGCTTTTAGCTTTATTTAACGATTTTATGCGTTTGTAAACGTATATGGATTTATAACTTACTGGAAAAACTGGCATGCGGCACACACATTTTTTAATGCCTTTGGCACTTGTTAGCGCTATGGCAGCGGTACAACAAGCATATGCAGCTGATGATTTCGTCGTTCGAGATATTCGTGTAGATGGTTTGGTCCGTCTTACTCCTGCAAATGTTTCTACCATGTTGCCAATCAACAGTGGCGATCGCGTTAATGAACCGATGATCGCAGAAGCAATTCGAACATTGTATGCCACTGGACTTTTTGACGATATTAAAGCATCAAGAGACAACGATACTTTAGTTTTTAATGTCGTAGAGCGCCCAATTATTTCAAAACTTGAATTTAAGGGTAATAAACTTATTCCTAAAGAGGCTTTAGAGCAAGGCCTCAAAAAAATGGGCATTGCTGAAGGCGAAGTTTTTAAAAAGTCAGCTTTACAAACAATTGAAACTGAATTAGAGCAGCAATATACCCAGCAAGGCCGTTATGATGCTGATGTAACTGTTGATACGATAGCTCGTCCAAATAACCGTGTTGAACTTAAATTAAATTTTAATGAAGGTACGGCTGCTAAAGTTTTTAATATCAATATTATTGGTAATACTGTTTTTAAAGACAGTGAAATTAAACAAGCCTTTGCAGTTAAAGAAAGCGGTTGGGCTTCAATTGTAACTCGTAATGACCGTTATGCTAGAGAGAAAATGGCAGCGAGCCTTGAAGCTTTGCGTGCGATGTATCTCAATAAGGGTTATATCAATTTTCATATTAATAACTCACAGCTTAATATTAGTGAAGATAAGAAGAACATCTTTATTGAAGTTGCTGTAGAGGAAGGCAGTCAATTTAAATTTGGGCAAACCAAGTTTTTAGGTGATGCACTTTATAAACCTGAAGAGTTACAAGCTTTAAAAATCTATAAAGATGGCGATACCTATTCGCAAGAAAAAGTAAATGCTGTTAAGCAATTGCTATTGCGTAAATACGGTAATGCTGGTTATTACTTTGCAGATGTGAATATTGTTCCACAAATTAATAATGATACAGGTGTTGTTGACTTAAATTACTATGTAAATCCAGGTCAGCAAGTTACTGTGCGTCGTATTAATTTTACAGGTAACAGTAAAACTGCCGATGAAGTATTACGTCGTGAAATGCGTCAAATGGAAGGCGCTTTAGCGAGTAATGAAAAAATCGATTTATCGAAGGTTCGTTTAGAGCGTACAGGATTCTTCAAGACTGTTGATATTAAACCAGCTCGTATTCCAAACTCACCAGATCAGGTGGATTTAAACGTAAATGTTGAAGAACAGCACTCGGGAACTACAACATTAGCGGTAGGTTACTCACAAAGTGGTGGTATCACATTCCAGGCAGGTTTGAGCCAAACTAACTTTATGGGAACGGGTAACCGTGTTGCGATCGATTTATCTCGTTCTGAAACTCAAGATTACTATAACTTAAGTGTTACCGACCCTTACTTTACAATTGATGGGGTGAGCCGAGGTTATAATGTTTACTATCGTAAAACAAAGCTAAATGATGATTATAACGTTAATAACTATGTAACCGATAGTTTTGGTGGTAGTTTAAGTTTTGGTTATCCAATTGATGAAAATCAAAGTTTAAGTGCCTCAGTTGGTATTGATAATACTAAAGTAACCACAGGTCCTTTTGTTTCTACCTATGTCCGTGACTACTTGAAGGCTAATGGTGGTAAAGCGACAGGCACAGAGACCTACTGTCCAATTGATAATCAAATTCCTATAAAAGATAAAGATGGTGTTATCACTGGTACTGAATGTAAGGAGGGTGGCCAAAGAACTTATGAAAATGCATTTGAAGGTGAGTTCTTTACTTATAACCTGAATTTAGGTTGGTCATATAACACATTAAACCGCCCAATTTTCCCAACATCAGGTATGTCACATCGTGTAGGTTTGGAAATTGGTTTACCAGGTAGTGATGTCGACTATCAAAAAGCAACTTATGACGCTCAGGCATTCTTCCCTATTGGTACTACAGGTTTTGTACTTCGTGGCTATGGTAAGTTAGGCTATGGTAATGATTTGCCATTCTATAAAAACTTCTATGCGGGCGGTTATGGTTCTGTCCGTGGTTATGATAACAGTACCTTGGGTCCGAAATATTCAAGTGTAAATTTACAAGAAGAAGGTAAAAATGACTCTTCTCCAGAGGAAGTAGGTGGTAACGCTCTTGTGCAATTTGGTACAGAGCTTGCTTTACCATTGCCATTCAAAGGAGATTGGACTCGCCAAGTACGTCCAGTTTTATTTGCTGAAGGCGGTCAAGTATTTGATACCAAGTGTGACGTTGGTTCTTATTCTATGATTATGAATGGTCAGCAAATCGCAGATGCTAAAAAATACTGTGAAGATAACTATGGCTTCGACTTAGGTAATATGCGTTATAGCGTAGGTGTTGGTTTCACATGGATCACCATGATTGGACCATTATCTCTTAGCTATGCATTCCCTCTAAATGATAAGCCTGGTGATGAAACTAAAGAGATCCAGTTTGAAATCGGTCGTACTTTCTAAGTACGACTTGACTAAACATGCAATAAGGACACAAATTTAAATGAAAAAATTAAATATATTAATGTTAGGACTAGGTTTGACAGTTTCTGCCATGACTAATGCTGCCAGTTATGGTGTCATTGATCTTGCTAAAGTTGTTGAAAGCAGTACTTATTTGAAACAACAAAACGCAAGTTTAAATCAATCAGTTAAGCCAACCACAACTCGTCTTGAACAGTTGGGTAAAGAATTGGAAGGTCTTCAACGTCAAGCCCAAACTCAAGGGCAAAAAATGAAAGAAGATGATATCAAAAAGCTTCAGGCACAATATCAAACAAAACTCAATGAATTTAATTCTACTCAACAAGGTTTGCAGTCTAAAGTTCAAACTAGTTTGCAAGGAATGAACTCAACTTTTGAGACTCGTGTGAAGCAAGCAGCTGAACAATTACGAAAAGAAAATAATCTTGACTTCATTTTGAATAAAAATTCAACTGTTGCCTATGACGCTAAATATGATTTAACTGATAAAATGATACAAAAGGTTAATTCAATGAAATAAATTAATGAAAGTGCAACATTATCGTTTAGATGAACTGGCTCACCTAGTAAATGGTGAGCTAGTTGGTACGGGTAGTCTTCAATTTATAAACTTAGCAAGTTTAGAAAATGCTGAAACTCATCAAATTGCTTTCGTGAATGGCGAAAAGTATATTGATCAAGCAAAGGCTAGCCGTGCGGGTGCGTACATTGTTACAAGCCTTATTAAAGAACAACTTCCTGACAAACAAAATTTTATTATTGTTGATAATCCATATTTAGCATTTGCCATACTTACACATGTTTTCGATAAAAAAATCACATCGGTGGGTATCGAAAGTACTGCTCAAATTCATCCTTCTGCGATCATTTCTGAAACAGCATATATTGGTCACTACGTCGTCATTGGCGAAAATTGTGTAGTTGGTGATAATACAATTATTCAGTCTCATACTCGACTGGATGATAATGTGGAAGTTGGAAAAGATTGTTTTATTGATGCTCATGTTACCATTACGGGTGGATCTAAATTATTTGATCGTGTGCGAGTTCATGCAAGCACTGTAATTGGTAGTGAAGGTTTTGGCTTTGCGCCATATAAAGGAAAATGGCATCGTATTGCTCAATTGGGTTCAGTTGTTATTGGTAATGATGTTCGCATTGGTTCAAATTGTAGTATTGATCGAGGTGCACTCGACAACACCATTTTGGAAGATGGGGTAATTATTGATAACCTTGTGCAAATCGCACATAACGTTCATATCGGTTCAAATACAGCTATCGCTGCTAAATGCGGAATTGCTGGTAGTGTTAAAATTGGCAAAAACTGTATTCTAGCAGGGGCTTGCGGTGTATCAGGCCACCTTTCTATTACCGATAACGTGACTTTGACCGGAATGTCAATGGTCACAAAAAATATTTCTGAACCTGGTACTTACTCTTCAGGAATTGGATTATTTGAAAATAGCCATTGGAAAAAGACAATTGTACGCTTGCGACAATTAGCAGATGTGCCATTGACCCAAATCACTAAACGACTTGATCATATACAAGCTCAAATAGAGTCTCTTGAATCAACCTTTAATTTGCGTAAATAGAATATTATGACCGAGTCAACTACACCTAAATTTGCCATCCCTGAATTACCAATGCAGATTCAAACGATTCGTCAATATTTGCCGCATCGTTATCCTTTCTTATTGGTTGATCGTGTGACTGAAGTTACTGACAATAGTATTGTTGGTTATAAAAATGTTTCTATCAATGAAGAGTTCCTACAGGGACATTTCCCAGAATATCCAATTATGCCTGGTGTTCTAATTGTAGAAGCATTAGCTCAAGTTTCAGGTGTTCTAGGGTTTATTATGAACAATGAAACGCCAAAACCTGGTTCTTTATTCCTTTTTGCTGGTGCGGAAAGAGTTAGATTTAAAAAACAAGTAGTTGCTGGTGACCAACTTGTATTAAAATCTGAATTAGTAATGCAAAAACGCGGTATCTACAAATATAATTGTACGGCTACCGTGGATGGTATTGTAGCAACAACCGCTGAAATTATGATTTCACACCAAAAAACAGAGCAGGCATGAGCAATCACGACTTAATTCATTCTACGGCCATTATTGATCCATCTGCAGTGATTGCTCCAGATGTCCAGATAGGACCTTATTGCGTTATCGGTCCAAATGTGACAATTGGTGCGGGTACTAAACTTCATTCTCATGTAGTAGTGGGTGGTTTTACCAAAATTGGTCAAAATAATGAGATTTTCCAGTTCGCAAGTGTTGGTGAGGTTTGCCAAGATTTGAAATATCAAGGTGAAGAAACTTGGTTAGAGATTGGTGATCATAATTTAATTCGTGAACATTGCAGTTTACATAGAGGAACTGTGCAAGATAATGCTTTAACTAAAATAGGAAGTCATAACCTATTGATGGTTAATACACATATTGCACATGATTGTATTGTTGGTGATCACAATATCTTCGCGAATAACGTTGGTGTTGCTGGGCACGTACACATAGGCGATCACATCATTATTGGTGGTAATTCTGGTATTCATCAATTCTGTAAAATTGATTCTTACAGTATGGTGGGTGGAGCATCACTAATTTTAAAAGATGTGCCAGCTTACGTTATGGCTTCTGGTAACCCAGCTCATGCATTCGGTATTAATATCGAAGGAATGCGTAGAAAGGGTTGGTCTAAGAATACAATTCAAGGTCTCAGAGAGGCTTATAAATTAATTTTTAAATCAGGTCTTACTTCTGTTCAAGCTGTTGAGCAGATTAAAAATGACATTCTTCCGAATGTTCCTGAAGCTCAATTACTAATTGACTCTGTTGAACAGTCAGAACGTGGTATTGTGCGTTAAGAAAATATATTAAAAAAAGACACTGCATTTGCAGTGTCTTTTTTTTTCTTAAAATTATTATTTATTAAAAAATCTGGCTTCTTCAGATTTTGGATACTGACTTAAAATTTTAGTTTTATATTGGTTTGCTGAAGCTGTATTTTTATCGACATCTTTAGCAATGCTATAGAGCTGATAAAGGGCGCGAGGAGCTTTGCTCGAATTTGGATATCGAGTTGCTACTACATTGTAGTTCTTTTTAGCTTCATTATAATTCACCGGATCAGTTGCTAAATTAAACTCAGCTAACCAAAAATATGCATTCCCTGTATAGACGCTATTAGGATGATTTTTGATAAAGTTCTGCATTGGAGCAATAGCTTTTTTTGCGCCACCTTGTTTATAGGCATCTAAAGCAACAGTGTAAGCTGCCTTTTCAAGCTCTATAGGGTTTGATTGGTTTTGTGAAGGTGGTTGTGAGGCTTCTGGTTGGGGTGGAGGAGTAGTGGATGGGGTGCTTGTTGGAGCAGCATTCACTACTTTATTTTCAACTGCAGGAGTTTCTGTGCTTGCCGTAGCAGGAGTATCACTGTTCGCTGGATTATCTGATTGAGCACTTTCAGGATCAACTTTCTGATTAAGGAGTTCTAGGCGTTGATCTAGGTCTGTGTAGCGATTAGATAGATCTTTTTTCAATTGTTCAATATCATTTGACTGTTCTTCTAATTGTCCACGTAGGGTACGTATATCATTTTCTAATTGTTGATTTTTTTGCATTAATTCCCAGTTTAAATTACTAGGTACCGAGACATTATTAGAAGAAGTATTAGTTGTGCTACCACCACTTTGGCTTAAACCGCGAGACTCAATTGGAATGTTGGCATAGAGAGAGGTAGTGCTCATTAAGGCAATAAATAAGAAAGAATGCTTCATCAATCGCATGAGTATAGGTCCATAATTTTATGTAAAAGCCAACTTAAAAAAGGAATATATAAACTATTCACTTAACTATCTAACTAAGATTTTAATTGGTCAATGCAATTAAAACAGCTAACAATATAAATGCAAGAATAGTTTACAATCTTCAAGCATATTTTATCCAAAATTAGATACAAGAAAGAATATGGGAGAGTGAAGAGCAGAAAGTTAATGCTTTTTGCTGATGAATTAATCAATCGAAACATAAACTTGCTTAAAACTGTGAAGAAGACTTGCAACTATTTTAAAAATCTCTATACTCTGTTTTGCAATGGTAGCCCCGCTGGTGGCTTCGCAATTGTACTCTGTGAACCCCGCCAGGACCGGAAGGTAGCAACGGTAGCAGATCTATGATGTGCCGAAGTTTTGCTAGTGGGGCTGCCACCATTCTTTTAATCCACTCTCCGTTGGATTGCCTTCATAATTACATCTAAATCAAATCCTCTATATTGTAAGAACCTCATCTGTTTTGCTTTAAGTTTAGGATCTTTTTCTACTTCTTCACCAAATTTCTTCACTTTCAATTGATAAGCCTGTTCTACCCAATCAATATTATGAATTTCATCAGCAATTAAATCATTTTCAATTTGTTTTGTTTTTAAAGCTTGTTTAATACGTTTTGGACCTTTGCCTTTACGAATTTGGCTAGCTAATGTTAATTCGGCAACGCGTTGATCACTTTGATAGTTTTGTTCAGATAATTCTTCAACAAGTCGCTTAACTTCTTCAGGATTTTGTGCATAACGAGTTAATTTTTCAGTAAGCTCTGCTTTGGAGTAATCTCGACGAGTCAATAAAGCAAAAGCATAAGAGCGTAAACGTTGACCTGTAAGCAAAGCTCTTTGTTGAGACTGTTCTTCAGTTCTTTTGAACATAGTATTAGGGTTCCCTTGTAAAAAAACGCCCCGAAGGGCGTTTTAAGGCTCATGACTAATTAAGATTCTAGTAGAAGATCAACTTCATCTTCATCTTCAACTTGAGCAGTATTAGTACCAGTTGTTAATAACTGTTCACGGATGTTACGTTCAATTTCCCCAGCCATTTGAGGGTTTTCTTCAAAGTGGCGAATAACATTGTTCTTACCTTGACCAATTTTATTACCTTGATATGAATACCAAGCGCCTGCTTTTTGTACGATATCTTGTTGTACAGCTAAATCTACAAGTTCGCCTAGCTGGTTTGTGCCTTTACCATATAGGATTTGGAAAATAGCCTCTCTGAAAGGAGGAGCCATTTTGTTTTTAACCACTTTAACTCGAGTTTCAGAGCCGACGATTTCATCGCCTTCTTTTACTTGGCCAATACGGCGGATATCTAAACGTACAGAAGCGTAGAACTTCAATGCGTTACCACCAGTTGTGGTTTCTGGACTACCAAACATTACTCCAATCTTCATACGGATCTGGTTAATGAAGATAACCATACAGTTTGAACGTTTAGCATTACCCGTAATTTTACGAAGTGCCTGACTCATTAGACGAGCTTGCAAGCCCATATGAGAGTCACCCATCTCACCTTCAATTTCTGCTTTAGGAGTAAGTGCAGCGACTGAGTCGACAACGATTAAGTCAATTGCACCAGAACGAACGAGCATATCTGCAATTTCGAGTGCTTGTTCACCGTTATCAGGTTGCGATACAAGCAGATTATCAATGTCTACACCAAGCTTACGTGCATATTGTGGATCTAATGCATGCTCTGCATCGATAAAGGCACAAGTACCACCAGTTTTTTGACATTGTGCAATTGCTTGTAGAGTCATTGTGGTTTTACCAGAAGATTCTGGACCATAAATCTCTACAATACGACCTTTTGGTAAACCGCCAATCCCCAATGCAATATCTAAAGTCAAAGAGCCTGTAGATACAGCTTCAACAGCTTGAACAGTGTTGTCACCGAGACGCATCACCGTATTTTTGCCAAATTGTTTCTCAATTTGACTTAGCGCGGCTTGTAATGCTTTGCTTTTATTCTCATCCATCTCAAAAACCTCAATACTCTATGTTCATCACGTTTAACCCAAGTGGATGCATTGAATCTCAACTTGTTTCACTAGGGTAATAGTGACAGATTTTTTCTATAGCTTCTATGTGTTGTATGTGTGTGTGCGACACAACTCGACGTTTTTATTCATCACCGTATGACCAATTTTGATCATTCTCCTGTTTAAACCGAATAATTTGACGGCGATCCTTTTTACCCGGTCTATGGTCAGGTCGAGCTAGATTATGCAATTTTCGTTGGGATGCAATCAACTCCCGTCTAGCAATACTTACTTCGGTCTCTTCATAAAGTTGCTGTGCGATTGGAGCTGGACCACGTGTGTTCGAAAGAGCTTTTATCACAACAGTTTTTTTATCAAACCCTTGCTGAATAACAAGTTCCATTCCAACTCGGATTTCTTTGGAAACTTTTACACGCTCATTATTGTGATGTACTTTACCTCCTTCAATCGCTCCTTTAGCAATTGAACGAGTTTTAAAAAAACGAGCAACCCATAACCATTTGTCGACACGCATGGTCTCTACAGCATCGTTTTCAGGCAATTTTGACATCATTATCCTTTCTATCAATTTCATTCAATATAGACAGCAATTCAGTAAGGCGATCTAGTGCTTTAAATTCTAAATCTTGATGCTGTTTTATATCCTTTAGACTTGAGGGCTGCGAGATAGTAAACAAGTGTTGAATACCAAATTTTTCTGCTGTCTTTAATACTGGAGCCGTATCATCAATAAAAATCGTTTCATCTGGATTGAATGGATGTAATCTTTGGAGTTCTTGCCAAAAATTAATATCTTCTTTGGCATAACCTACTTGTTCACTTGATATGATGACATCGAAGAAATGTTCAATCGCAATATTATCGAGTTTTAAGCGTAAGCTCGCGCGGTCAGCATTTGTAACTAACCAACATATGTATCCTTGCTCTTTAAGTTGTTGCAAAAGCTCAATGCAACCAGAACGAGCTTGAATCTTAAATTGAAATTCTTGTTGTAATTTGAGTACATCAACGCCTACAGTTTTAGTCCAATAGCTTGATGAATACCAAACAAGCGTATGGCGATGTGATTGATAAAATTGATATAGCTTTTCTTTGCTCACGGAGAGGGGAAGTTGATGTATTTTTGAATGTCGCTCAGGAAGACATTCATTCCATATGAAATCATCAAAAGCGAGATCTAAGAGTGTTCCGTCCATGTCAAACATTATGATTTTAGACATTTTTTTAAAGATCTCCAAAATCATTTAAATCAAAATTTTTAAAACACATCTACCATATAACCTTTTAAAATCATAAATTAAATAAACTTATAAATACTCAAACTAATTTAAAGCTCCATCCAATAATTTTCTAAAATTTACATAGCTTCATAGGATGGATAGGAGAGATCAATGGTTTGAAATTATAACGTGGAATTTGGTAAAACAAAAAATAGTAATGAGATAGTTTTAGTAGAAAATCTCTCCTTAAATTTAAAATTTATTTAAGGTTTTAGCACGTAGGATTAAATTTGCTTACATAGGATACGTATTGACAAACATTTTATAAATTGAAGGATATTTATTTAAAGTTATATTTAAAATTATTCCTATAAGAACTTAGAGAAAGCAATGAAAATTGGATTTATTGGTGGAACCAATGACGGTATCGTAATCAATGCTGCCGATGGCCTTGATACTTATAAACTTGAGTGGCACTACAAAGCAGAAAAACATTGTGAGTCACAACTTACCTTGGGGCTGAATGGACCTGAGTATGATTATTACAATTTATTAATTCTAAGAAAGAATAAAGAGGCTAAACTTTTTTATGTCCTTACCACTATGGAAAAAGAAGAAATAGCAGATAAACTTAATGAATATTGGGAATGTTCAACCTCTGTCGGCTATGATTTTGATGAGTAAACATTTGTGATTTCATATAGCACATGTTCTCTTAATTCGTGATGAAGAGGAACTTTAGGATGTTCGAAGTTTTTAACTTTTTGCATTCCAAGTTTTTTCATGACAGCTTGAGAGGATATATTAATGGTAGCGGTAAATGAAACGATTTTATCTAAATTCAATATATTAAAACCATAATCTAAAACTGCTTTGGCACCTTCTGTTGCATAACCTTGTTTCCAAAATTCTTTTGAAAGTCGCCACCCAATTTCCACACATGGAGAAAAGTCAAATTGTTCAGGTTGGTTGTGTAGACCAATAAATCCGATAAATTGATGGGTTTCTTTTAATTCTACTGCCCAAAAGCCCCAACCTTTTTCTTGGATAAGTGATGAAATTTTTTGGATTAAATTCAGGCTTTCTTGAGGGGTTAAGAGATTCGGGAAAAATTGCATAACATCTTGATCTAAGCCCATTGTTATAAATGGCTCAAAATCACTTTCTTTCCACTGTCTTAAAATTAAACGCTTTGTTTCGATCATGAGATGACTCTTTAATTAAAAATGAGGTGTCAAAGTGGTTTTTGCACAATCTTCTGTAAAATAATCTTGGAATTGATGCTCACTACACCTTTTATTTTATTTAAGGTATTAATGACGAAATGAGAAAAAGAACTCAAATCTTTGGTCGCAACGTGTAAAACATAATTAGATTCGCCAGTAATAATATATGCATTAATGACTTCATCAAAATTTTTGATCTGACTTAAAAAGAAGTTGTGATCATTTTCTGTTAGCTGGGCAAGTTTTATTTCGACGATTGCCTCAATTTTTATGCCTAGTTTTTCATAGTTAACTTTCGCTTGATATTTTTCAATTACACCATTGCTCTCTAGAATTTTAACTCGTCGATGACAAGCTGAAGCCGAAAGGTTAACCAGATCGGCCAGTTCTTGGTTACTTAACCGAGCATTATCTTGTAAATACTTCAGGATTTTTAGGTCTATTGCATCTACATTCATTTTCGAATTTCATCCATGTTTTTTAATTTTAATTCGAATTTTATACGAAAATAGCAAATTTTAATCAAATATTATCGAATAAATCGAAAGAATTGGCGTGATAAAATTCAAATACAAAGGAAATGTTGAAAATAGGTGAAATAACAAATGATTACTCGCGAACAATGCCTCTATTGGGATCAGGAAGATGAACTCAAAAAGTTTAAAGATGAATTTGCACTGCCAAAAAATGTCATTTATTTAGATGGTAATTCTTTAGGTGCAAGACCAAAGAAATCATTAGATGTTGCTCAGCATATTATTTCAAAAGAGTGGGGCGAGGACCTCATTAATAGTTGGAATAAAGCAGATTGGTGGGGGCTACCGACTAGACTCGGAGATAAAGTCGCGCAGCTTATTGGTGCCGAAAAAGGTGAAGTCGTTATTTCAGACTCAACTACTCTAAATTTATTTAAAGTTTTATCAGCAGCGGTAAAAATTCAAGCCGAAAAATTTCCGGAACGTAAAATTATTGTTGCAGAAAAAGATGCTTTCCCAGCTGATATTTATATTATTGAAGGCTTTATAGACTTGATTAATCAAGGTTATCAAGTTGAGTTAATTGATGGGACCGATGATTTATCTCATGTTTTGGCAAAAGATGTGGCTGTCGTTGTTCTTTCTCATGTGAATTATCGGACTGGATATTTCTATGATATGGAATCTATTAATCAACAAATTCACGATAAAGATGCTTTGATTATTTGGGATTTATGTCACTCGGTTGGTGCGGTGCCTATGGATCTTAATCAGAGCAACAGTGATTTTGCGATTGGTTGTACTTACAAATACTTAAACGGCGGCCCAGGTTCTCCAGCATTGTTATGGGTAAGTCGAAAGCATCGTGATCAGTTCTGGCAACCTTTATCTGGCTGGTGGGGGCACAAAAAACCATTTGATATGGCTCAGCACTATGAACCCGCTAACAGTATTCGTCGTTATTTGTGTGGAACTCAACCAATTATTTCGATGAGTCTAATCGAATGTGGCGTCGATATTTTCTTGCAAGCTGATATGCAACAAATACGCGAGAAATCCCTCAAATTAACTGATTTGTTTATTCAACTTGTTCAACAAGAATGTTCTCAGTTTGGTTTCGAGCTGATTACCCCTTTAAACCATAAATATCGCGGCAGTCATGTCAGTTATAGACATGAGTTTGGTTATGAAATTATTCAGGCGCTTATTGCTCGTGGTGTGATTGGGGATTATCGAGAGCCGGAAGTATTACGTTTTGGAATTACACCTCTATATTTAGGTTTCGAAGATATTTGGAATGCCGTACAGCAACTTAAGCAGATTATGTTGAATAGTGAATGGAAAAATGAGCGTTATCTGGTGCGCAGCGAAGTGACCTGATCGTTAAAGGTTAATATCAGAAGAATGGCTAGGAGGGCCTATGAGCAGTTTTGATGAAATACAAAATCGAGAAGCGGGTTTACATAAGAAATTATCCGCAAAACAGATGGGAATGATTGCAATTGGTGGAGCGATTGGTACAGGACTGTTCATGGGAAGCAAGTTTGCAATTAGCTTTGCTGGGCCAGCTGTCATCGTGAGCTATGCCATTGGCGGCTTAATTGCATTTGCTATTATGGCTTGTTTGGCTGAAATGACAGTTCAGCATCCTACGTCAGGCTCATTTGGAGCATATGCTGAGCATTATGTAAGTCCTCTTGCTGGGTTTTTGGTCCGTTATTGTTATTGGGCATGTATTGTATTAGCGGTCGGTACAGAAATTACAGCAGTAGCTGACTATATGCAATTATGGTTTCCAAGTGTAGGTTCTTGGGTCTGGATCGCTTTTTTCTCGCTGACTTTGCTTGTGGTTAATGCATATAGTGTTAAAGCTTTTGGTTTGGTTGAATATTGGTTTTCGACCATAAAAGTCTTTGCAATTATTGTATTTATTCTTTTAGCAATTGGTATTTTGACTCAAAGTCATGGAGGAACAGAACAAGTTCTCTCTAATTTAACCGAGTATGGTGGCTTTTTTCCTCATGGTTTTAGTGGGGTCTGGATCGGGGTAATTATTTCAATATTTAGTTATTTAAGTATTGAAATGATCGCTGTTGCGGCTGGTGAGGCTAAAGATCCAGAAAGGGCCGTTAAGAAAGCTTTTAAAAGTACTGCAATTCGCTTAATCCTATTTTATTTACTGTCTTTATTTCTCATTGTGGCACTTGTTCCTTGGACAACTTTAATTGGAGCCGATGCGACCAGCCCTTTTGTGATGGTAATGAAAATTGTAGGTATTCCATATGCAGATAGTATTTTAAATTTTATTGTAATTGTCGCGGCCTTATCAGCCATGAATAGTATGTTGTATATCTCCACACGTATGCTATTTAGCTTGTCACGCGCAGGTGATGCACCAAAACTATTTGGTCGTATTAGTCATAATGGCGTACCAATTAACGCGTTGCTATTTTCAGCAGTGGGTATTGGTATAGCAAGTATTGTTTATACGATTAATCCAGCTTCTGCTTTTCCGATCATGATTGCTTTATCTATGTTTGGTGCATTGTTCACTTGGGGCAGTATTTTCATTACCCATATGTTTTTTAGACGGAAAATGGCACAACAAGGTCAGCAGTTAAAGTTTAAGGTTCCAGCGAGCCAGTTAATTTCATTGTTGGGGTTAATCGCAATTTTAAGTATCACAGTCACCACATGGTTTACCAATGAATTCAAGTCAACTTTACAATTTGGGGTGCCATTTGTTGTTGTTCTTACGTTTTTCTATTATTTAAAGCGATCATCAAGCAAGCTTGCTTTAAATGCTCATGAAGAATCGTTGAAGTGAGAGACCTATGAGACTCTATGACAATGCTAGAACTGTGGCTAATGAAAATGAACTATTGGCAGAATTTCAAAGAAGCAGCTTGGCGGCCTATCAACAATGCACTCATATTGCAGATATCCAATATGGTCCGCACCCAAGGTCAACTTTAGATTTATTCCCATTAGAGCAAGCTAAAAAGACTGTTATTTTTATTCATGGCGGTTATTGGCAATGGTGTGATAAATCAGATTTTGGATTCATCGTACCGTATGTTCTAGCAAAAGGAGCCCAGTGTGTTCTTTTAGAATATGATTTGGCACCACAAAGCAAAATTTCAGATATTGTTTCTCAAGTTAATCAAGCTCTCGATTTTATTCGAGAGCAAGACTGGAGAACCGATGAGATGGTTCTGGTGGGGCATTCAGCAGGGGCGCATCTGGCTGCTTTGTCATTAGGCCATCCACTCATATCTGAGATGGTGTTGTTAAGTGGAATTTATGACTTAAGGCCTATACAAAGCACTCATTTAAACTATGCTCTCAATCTTTCAAGCGAAGATATCTTAAAATATAGTCCTATTCATCACAGTGATCGAGTCACTATTCCATGTTCAATTTTCTGTGGTGAACTTGAGCTCGAAGAGTTGAAATGGCAAAGCCAAAATTATTTTGATATTAAAAAAGAGCAAGATCAGGATTTTGTTTCTTTTAAGCTTATTCCTAAAATTAATCATTACTCTATTTTAGAACACTATTTTAAGTCGATATTAGTTTAAGCAGTCGAATTACAATATATGCAATGTGATTGTATGAGTAATTAATTTTATAGAAAGATAAAGTGTGAGGTGAATCACATCTTAACCTGTTTTTTTATAGAAATTATTTATTGTTGTTGACCTAACAGTGGAACTTAATTAGATTAAAAAGATAGTGCTTTCTCACTAGACAATAAATTGTTTAGCTGTTGTTTAGTTGAGTTTTTAAGTCCGTAGCTTCCCAAGATGCGGACTTTTTTATTTGACTTTTAAAAACAATAAGATAAAGGGTGATGTAGCTATAATATCTATCCAAAGATTAATATGAATGAATAAGATAGACCTGTCATAAATAAGAAATAAATTAGGATTTTCTTTTCATAATTTAACTTGAATTATAATTTAATAAATAGATTAATTAAATTATAAACTGATTTATCATTCATGAATTTGTCATATAGGCTTGATAAATTATAAGAAAATAAAAGCTATAAGTAATAATTAAATAATATATATAGCATTTGAAAGTAATTGATTTAGTCGGATCTTATGAGTGGGTTTTTTTATTTATAAAGGAGCCTTTATGAAAGTACAATATTTTGAAGGTGGCATGTATAAACATATGTGTCCAGGTTGTGGATATCTTCACTATATTCCTGTACATTATCCTTTTTCTAATGGTAACCAATGGAATTTTAATAATAATTTGGAAAAACCAACTTTTGATCAGCTCATAATTATGTATGGGCAGTGTAATTACTTTATTAAAGGTGGCTTTATTGAATATAGTACTAACTGTAGACATCATTTAGCAGGATGTACGGTTGAGTTACCAGAACTAAAATTAAAAAATTATAGGTTTTATTAATTTTAGTATTTGTCTATATATTTAAGATCATTTAAAAATTTATAGGATCGGTAAGTAATAGAGACTTGAGCAATATATCTTTACATATTTAATACTGAATATGTATAGTTAAAGAAATTGTAAATTTATTTTGGTTGAAGCTAGGATTTAAATTTGCAAAAATTTATATAACTTACTGTTTTATAGTTTATTTATGGATATCTGGAAATTTTTAAGAAGTTTTAACACCATTGGAACATATCTCATTATTTCTACATTTATATTGTTTTTAATGATTATATATTTTTACATTATACATCCCAGCTAATCTAAATTATCAATAGAATAAAATAATCTTCGATTTTTTAATTTATTTGAATTGGTTCTCACTTTTAATAGAAAAAGATAAGAGTATTGTATAGACCCAAGTTTTATGAAAATATGACTTGGTTATAATACATGGAGAATATAATAAAAATTCCTTTCTAAAAAATTTTAACCTCTAAATATAAAGACTGTACTGATCATAACAACGATGTCTGAAGTAAAAATATGGAGATTTTTTATGAAATTTTGCCAAATATCGGTTGCTTTCTTAACAATGGCCGCCGTTAATCTAGTCCATGCAGCACCAGCTACAACAAATTCTGTATTAAGTTCCTCTGAAGCAAAGGGAATTATTAAAAACCAATAGATTGTTATTCTCAATAAGGATGTTGGTCCTTCTAATGATTTTGCACAAAGTATTGCTAAACAACATGGGGGAAAGATATTACAGACTTATGATACTGTACTTAAAGGATTTGCAATTTATTTACCCGATGCTGCGGGTAGTGCTTTTGTTGAAGCTATGAAAAAAATCCCAAAGTTCTTTCAGTAGAAAATGACACAGTCATGAAAATTGATGCAACTACACAAAGCAATCCAGATTGGGGCTTAGATCGTATTGATCAGAAAACCTTACCTTTAAATTCAGCTTATTCATATTTACAAACAGGCTCAGGCACAACAGCTTATATTGTTGATACGGGAATATTATCTACACATCAACAGTTCTCTGGACGAGTATTAAGTGGCTATACCGCGATCTCTGATGGAAATGGTACAACGGATTGTAATGGACATGGTACTCATGTAGCAGGAACAGTTGGTGGCAGTACGTATGGTGTTGCTAAGAACGTAAGTTTAGTACCAATACGAATTTTAGGATGTGATGGGTCTGGTGCTTCGAGTAACGTGATTGCTGGGTTAGATTGGATATTAAAAAATGGTAAAAAGCCAGCCGTGGTGAATATGTCTTTAGGCGGAGATGCGAACACACCCTTAGATAGCGCAGTAGAAAATTTATTTAATAACGGTTATGTGATGGTTGTCGCTGCAGGAAATTCTAATACAGATGCATGTAGTTCTTCTCCAGCAAGAGTGAGTAAAGCAATTACTGTCGCTGCTACAGATGATACTGATACACGAGCGAGTTATTCTAATTATGGAAGCTGCGTTGATATTTTTGCGCCGGGAAGCCAGATCAATTCTTCATGGATTGGGAGTAATATCGCAACTAAAGTTTTAAATGGAACGTCAATGGCTACTCCACATGTTGTTGGTGTTGTAGCTGAAATGTTGCAAAGTACCCCTACAGCAATACCTCAGACAATCTCAACTAATCTGTTAAATCAAGCAAGTAGTAATGTGGTAAAAAATCCTTCTGGTAGCCCAAATCGATTGTTATATAAATCACCTTAATAAGAAGTATGTCTTGAAATTGGAAAAGGTCCCGAAGGACCTTTTTTAGATTTTTGCATGAGTACCATATTTATCAATCATGATTGAACTGGCTTCATTTAAACCGCGAACCGTGACCTGAATACCGTTCTTTTGAAATTTATTTACTACTGAATCTAGCATAGCAACTGAAGTCACATCCCAAATATGAGAGTGGGTAAGATCAATAATGACTTCTTTAATTTCTTCTTTAAAGTTGAAACGTTGCATAAATTTTTCAGATGAACTGAAAAATATTTGACCTCTTAATTCATATAGACGAGCTTGATTCTCGAATGAAGGTTCTATACGAATATCATTTTCAAGTTTATTTACTAAGAAAAGTGCTGAAAGTAATACACCCGTTAACACACCTAGCGCTAAGTTATGGGTAGCAACCACTACAATAACGGTAGCGATCATAACGACATTACTACTTTTAGGATTATTTTTAAATTGAGTGAGAGAGTTCCACTCAAAAGTACTGATCGATACCATAATCATGACTGCAACCAGAGCAGCCATAGGAATCACTTTTAACCAATCACTTAAAAATACCACTAAAATAAGTAAGAATATGCCTGCGCAGAATGTGGATAAACGTGTGCGACCACCCGATTTTACATTAATCATTGATTGACCAATCATGGCACAACCAGCCATGCCACCCATAAAACCTGAAGCAATATTTGCTATACCTTGACCTTTACATTCTTGAAATTTATCACTAGATGTATCTGTCATTTCATCAACGATTGTTGCAGTCATCATTGATTCAAGTAAGCCAACCGCGGCAAGGGCTAAAGAATATGGAAGAATAATAAGGAGGGTTTCTAAATTTAAAGGAATATTCGGAATTAGAAATATAGGTAACGTATCTGGTAATGATCCCATATCACCCACTGTTCGAACGTCAAAACCTAAAAAAATAGCGAGTAATGTGACCACTACAATACAAATAAGAGGTGAGGGAAAGAACTTTCCAATTTTTGGAATATAGGGGAATAGATAAATAATTCCTAAGCCGATTGCTACTAATAAGTAGACATGCCACGTCACATTTACCAATTCTGGTAATTGAGCCATAAAGATAAGTATGGCGAGAGCATTCACGAATCCAATAACCACCGATTTAGAAACAAAACGCATGAGTTTGGCGAGTTTGAAATATCCTGCCAAAATCTGTATGACGCCAGTTAATACTGTTGCTGCAAATAAGTATTGAAGCCCATGGTCCTTTACGAGCGTTGTCATAACCAAAGCCATTGCGCCTGTAGCCGCCGAAATCATAGCGGGACGACCACCTACGAAAGAAATAATAACGGCAATACAAAAGGATGCATATAAACCGACTTTGGGATCCACACCCGCAATAATTGAAAATGCAATTGCTTCTGGAATTAAAGCAAGACCCACAACAAGACCAGAAAGAATATCTGCGCCGACATTAGAGAACCATTGTTCTCGGACATTCGATAACATGAGAAATAGCCTAAGTTCTAAATTTTGAAAGGCTAGTGATGTGATATACCAACACAAGCGACTACACCACATCACTAAACAGTGATGAGTTATTTACAATGAATAAGGGTAAATAAACTTAAGGTGGCGTAAGTGTCATAGGTATAAAGATTTGAGGCATCTAAAAGTGCCCGAAGAATAGCATAAGTTTTTAAGGCTGACTAACCTAAGTCGACTAAACCAATTTAATCATAATTCTTCATTTCAGCTTTCGGCATTGAGGTAAATTCATTCGCAGGCATATCTAAGAAAAAATCTTTTGCTTCAGAATGAGTGCAGTTGAGCCAATCATTTCTAAGATCATCTGGTTTATGAAATTGTTTCATAAAAGGGTGATGATCAGCATTGATTGTTAATAGCGACATTGATCTAACTTTCTGTTCATCAATAAGTGTTTCTTCAAAGATCGCAGCCAGTGTAAAAGGTTGCTCATCTTGCCGGAAAATACCATACCAATGCGCTTTTCCATTGATATATTTAGGTTCATAAATGGCTTCAACAGGAATAAGCGCAAATTGGTCATTTAACCAAGCATGTTTAAAAGAGCGCTTTTGTTGTACTGTCTCTGTTCTGGCATTATACGTTGCGTATTTGAAAGCAATTTCTTTGGCATAAGGGGGAAGCATTCCAAATTTAGCTTTTCTCCACTCAAGCTCATTTTCATTCGATAAAATGAATGGGCAATCATCACTTGGAAAAATATCCATCTTATATTCAAAAGTGGGTTCAAATAAGTTTAATTGATTGGCATGTGTTTTCTTAATAGGTTTAAAGTTTGCACACATAAGACACCTTCATTGCAAAAATAGCTCTCAATTACAGCTTCTAACTTTTAATCTTTAGTGATGTATATTTTTATAATTAGAATTGTCTCTTTGAGTATTAATTTTTAACTATCAATTACTTCGTTAATAAATATTTATTTAAATAATGGCCATTTCAAAAAAGTTTCAGATATAAAATGAATTGAATAGATAAATCGTATAGTTAAGTTGCTCATCTTAAAGAGAGTTTATTCAGTTTTAATAGCTACTTTTATGCAACAGAGCCTTTCAGAAATTTAGATTTTAATAGATTCGTTATTCATCATAATACAAATCATATAGAGAACTCTTACAAACCCTTTATTAGAGGTTTAAAAATTCTCGGAAAATTTTGACAATTTATAAGGTGGACACATGAATAAACATTTATTGGCTAAAATTGCTTTATTAGGCGCTGCTCAGCTAGTTACACTCTCAGCATTTGCTGATATTCCTCTAACTCCATCTCAATTTGCTAAAGCGAAATCAGAAAACTTTGACAAGAAAGTTATTCTATCTAATTTAAATAAGCCACATGCTTTGTTGTGGGGACCTGATAATCAAATTTGGTTAACAGAGCGCGCAACAGGTAAGATTCTAAGAGTGAATCCGGAGTCGGGCAGTGTAAAAACAGTTTTTCAGGTGCCTGAGATTGTAAATGATGCTGATGGACAAAATGGTTTATTAGGCTTTGCTTTCCATCCTGATTTTAAAAATAATTCTTATATCTACATTTCGGGTACATTTAAAAATCCGAAATCTACAGATAAAGAACTACCGAATCAAACGATTATTCGTCGATATACCTATAATAAGTCAACTGATACTCTTGAGAAGCCAGTCGATTTATTAGCAGGATTACCTTCATCAAAAGACCATCAATCCGGTCGTCTTGTCATTGGTCCAGACCAAAAGATTTACTATACGATTGGTGATCAAGGGCGTAACCAGCTTGCTTATTTATTCTTGCCAAATCAAGCACAACATACGCCGACTCAACAAGAAGTGAGTAGCAAAGACTATCATACCTATATGGGTAAAGTACTACGCTTAAATCTTGATGGAAGTATTCCAAAAGATAATCCAAGTTTTAACGGGGTGGTTAGCCATATTTATACGCTCGGACACCGTAATCCGCAGGGCTTAGCATTTACTCCAAATGGTAAATTGTTGCAATCTGAACAAGGTCCAAACTCTGATGATGAAATTAACCTCATAGTTAAGGGTGGTAACTATGGTTGGCCAAATGTAGCGGGTTATAAAGATGACAGCGGCTATGCCTATGCAAATTATTCGGCAGCAACCAATAAGTCACAAATTAAAGATTTAGGGCAAAACGGAGTAAAAGTAGCGGCAGGTGTACCTGTGACGAAAGAGTCTGAATGGACTGGTAAAAACTTTGTATCACCGTTAAAAACTTTATATACCGTGCAGGATAGCTATAACTATAATGATCCAACTTGTGGGGATATGACCTACATTTGCTGGCCAACCGTTGCGCCGTCATCTGCTTATGTCTATAAGGGCGGCAAAAAAGCAATTGCTGGTTGGGAAAATACATTATTGGTTCCATCTTTAAAACGTGGTGTTATTTTCCGTATTAAGTTAGATCCAACGTATAGTGCGACTTATGATGATGCGGTACCAATGTTTAAAAGCAACAACCGTTATCGTGACGTGATTGCAAGTCCAGATGGAAATGTTTTATACGTGTTGACTGATACAGCCGGAAATGTCCAAAAAGATGATGGCTCTGTAACGAACACATTAGAAAACCCTGGGTCTCTGATTAAATTTACATATAAAGCTCAGTAACACAGGCCATTAAAAAACCGATCTACATAAGATCGGTTTTTTTAGCTTAAGAAAAATTATTCAGTTACGACTAATACCGGTAAATGAATTTCTCCTAAAAGAGCTTGAGTCACACTTCCTAAGAAGAACTTTTTAAACCCTTTTCGACCATGAGAACCAATCACTAATAGGTCAGCTTTGAGTTCAGTAGCGGCTTTAATAATTTCTGTGTGAATTGTTTGACCCTCAACAATTTTTGTTTCAACAGAAATTCCATGTTGGCTAAATTGTTCTTTCGCTTGGTCTAAAATACCCTGAATAGATGCTCTAGCTTTATTAAAGTAATCCTGTGCTAATTCTGTACTATCAATGAATTCTACAGAAATAAAAGGATCTATAGTAAGCGCATATACTAGAGTCACTTTACTACTAAAGGCCTTAGCAAGTGCTGCTGCATGATTGACAGCAATGAGTGAAGTAGGAGAACCATCGACTGGAACCAAGATATGGTGATAACTCATATATTGCTCCTTATTGTCCTGTGACAATGTATGGTGCCAAAACACCGATTTATTATCTTTATGCTTATATTATGAACAATTTTTGAAAGATTATTGTTTATTTTTAGTATGGAGAAAGATGAGAGATTTTATTATAAATTTTATCTTAAAGCATGATAATGACTTTCTAAGTAAGGTTGATTCTGCTTAAGTATTGAAATGACTTGATTGGCATCTATAGCAGATTCAAACAAGAATCCTTGGCCTATACTATATCCAAATTGTCGAAGTAGTTCTTCTTGTTCAGGGGTTTCAATTCCTTCTGCAATAAGCCCCAGTGATAAATTTGGAGCGAGTAATCCAATTGCTTGAACAATCGCATAAATTGATGGGTCATGTTGCATCTTTTGTATAAAACTACAGTCTACTTTTAAACTGTCAATTGGATAGTCACGAATATGGGTAAGCGATGAGAAACCTGTACCAAAGTCATCTAAAGCAATATGTACGCCATGTTGTTTTAATTTATTAAGTGCACGGATCACATACTCTGAACCTCGATCACCCAACATATGTTCAGTGACTTCTACTTCAATATAATGTGTTGGAATTTGAAATTGATTGATCTTTTTCAAAAGCCGTTCAGCATAGTTGTCTCTTAAAAACTCAACTGGAGCAGCATTGAGTGAAACAGGAAGGGGTTTAATACCAAGATCTATCCATTTTGCGATATCACGTAAAACTTGATGTTGCATCGTTTCACCGATTTTACTCGCTAAATTATAATCTTTAAAAGCCTCTGCAATTTGAGAAGGATAGCCTCTTTGAGCGGAAGTTGTATGCCATCGCAATAAAGCTTCAAAACCTACAACACGATGAGTTTTTAAATCTACTTTAGGTTGATAGTAGGGCTGGATGGTATGATGACGAATAAGCTGACGTGCTAAATTAAGCTGAGAAGCGACTGTTTCGGTCATTTGCATCATGCATGGGTCATACATGCGAATACCACCACGACCACGTGCTTTTAAATCATGCAATGCCATATCTGCACAACTGAGTAAACCTGATTGGTCGACGGCATCTTGAGGATAAATCGCACAGCCAATACTCATACCACCATTTAGAACATTGCCTAAATAGGTAATAGGTTGATTTAGCTGCTGAAGTAAGATCGCTGCTAGGTCACGCACATCACTTTCAGATTTAAGGTTATTAATAATAACCGCAAATTCATCTCCACCCAGTCTTGCGACAAAGCATCTTTCATCATCAACACAATGACTAAACCGTTTGGATAAAACTTTTAAAAGATGGTCGCCTGCGCTATGCCCTAATGTGTCATTAATATGCTTAAAATGATCAAGGTCAATTAATAGTAAACCCACACTTGTTTGGCTGTCTTTTGAATATGCGAGGGTCCGTTTAAGCTGAAATTTAAATGAACGCCGATTACATAATCCGGTCAGCTCATCTCTTTCACTCATATTTCTAAGTTGATTTTCTGTCAGATGCTGTTGAGTGACGTTACGGGATACACACAGTATCTGTATGATTTCACCATTTTCCCGATGAATCGGGGTCAACATATTATCCCAATATTCAGGATCCTGATCTGGTAAACAACTCATTCCAGCGAATCTGGCAACTTTGCCTTGAAGGGCTTTTTTTAAAGCGACACGTCCACGCTTACGAATATGAGGTGGCAAAAGCTCAAGCCATTTCATCCCAAATTTTGTTTCATCAACAGGGACACCTAGAGCGAGGCATCCTGATTTATTCATATGAGAAACTGTGCCGTCTACATTTAATACTTTAATGCAATCTACACTGATGTCTAACATTTGATTTTGTATTTCAATATTCTTTTGTAGGTTTTGTTGCTCTTGAATATCGTGATCAATATCTAAAAAGCTGACATACCATTCGCTGGCTAAAGAAGAGCCACGATATTTAGATGCTTGAATGGAAAGTTTGCACCATCTATATTGATTGCCACTTTGTAAAAGTCGGCATTTTAATTCTATTCTTTTTTGCAGGCGAATTGCTTCGAGCCATCTATTTTTGACTTCGTCTAAATCGACAGGAGATATAAAATCTAACCATTGCTGAGGTAATGGAGAAAAAGTATCCTGCCAATATTCTGTACACTCTACATTGCAATATAATATCAAGCCATTTTCATCACTGACCCAAGTCGGTAGTGGAATCTGCTCAACAATAAAATGCTTTTGGGTGTTGTTCGACATTGAAGTCATAACATGCCTAGAAAGATTGTATGGGCGGGTAATCTAATTATTAGTCGTTATTGTAATCTTTCTGTAGTAATCAAAACAGTAATAAATAAATTTCAATTGTCTTTTTTTTGAACTAAAATTGAGATCTTAAATAAATTATATACTTAATATTTAATTTATGTTTTTGTTATTTATTAATTTTTATCTGTCTTAAGTTAAAAAAAGATTTATGCTTATTTTTGTAAAAAACTTATTAAAACAGAAGCTTATATTTGTCTCTGCAGAACTATCTTAATAAAAGCCATGAAAATAAATTATAAAAATGAGAAGGATTAAATTGCGAGGATTAAAATCTTAATAAGCCAAAATTTAACCACGATATATAAAGACGGGGAGGTTTTTAAAAGTCTGAATAAATACAATAACCACTATTAAGTTTACAAAAGTAATATAAAATAAAGGCTTATATTATCGTAAAATTCTTTTCATCAAGAAGGATATATATTTCCTTTTTGTGCATTTTATAGCCTACATTTTCCCCAAGATGTAGGTTTTTTTTATTCTTAATTTTTGACCTTATAATCTTTAAATATTAAAAATAAAAAAAAGCCAAATGGCTTTTTTATACAGTTTCAGGTTTTTTCAACTCTTGTTGAATATAGAGATTCATATAATATTGTTCAATATAATCATCAGCATAGTTGTTTGCTAAGGTTTTTGTTGCTACTCGTTCATGTTTAAAATAGCAGTTTGTTTCAAGGTCTTTTTCAAGTACCCACCATTGACGGTTAATACGACGCACTTGAAATTTGTCACTTTTGTATTTTCTTTTAGCCATTTTCAAAAATTTGCTATGCAGTTGTTGAAAGAGAATTTCTACTGGAGTTAAGGACTCAAGTCAACAGATGAGAAGTTAATTGCTTATTTTATGTGAGGTGTTGTTTCTATCAATACCCAGACGAGGCATTAAAATAGAAAAGCTCTCCTAGGAGAGCTTAATAAGATGTCTATCCTATTTTTAACGAGAAAGATTCTTTAAAAGTAATTTTAAACTTTCCATCATTTTTTCTAATTGCAAAGGGGTGATACCTTCGAAAGATTGTTCGAGTACTACGCTGGTTAGGTCATTAATCTTATTGATCATTTCAGTACCTTTGTCTGTAAGTACTACGCGGGTGATTCGACCATCGGTCTGACAAGAATAAGTCTCAACCAAACCTTCATCTTTTAAACGATAAACAATCTTGGTGGTCGTCGACATTTTTGAAATTATCATATCTGAAAGTTCAGAAACACTCGCATGGGGCTTACTACTTAAAGCCAACATAATGCGTCGACGTGAGTTATCTAAACCATATTTTTTCAAAGCATTATCAATATTTTGTACATACTGAGCATGTACTTGAGTAATCCAATAATATGGAAAATCTTCAAGAGTAAAAGATTCTGTTGTAGGTAAAAAACGCGCATACTTCTTTGTCATTGACTTTTCCCCATACCTTGGTGGATCGCATTTCTGGTGAACTATCTTTAATAGTTGAAAAATATAGTTTCATTAAGCAAGTTATATCAGGACTTTACTTGGTGAGCAAAATTTATATAGCTAAATTTAACAATGACATGGTTTAAAGGACCTTGTCTTGATAAGTTTTCCTATACTTTGCACAAACTAAAAATACTCTTCTACTATGGTCAAAGTTTGTTGAAAGTTAATGTGACTTGATAAGTCATAGCCATTAATTCCTTAAAATCTTTGAACAGATATACAAGATTGCATCTAGGCTTGCTTGATCGTTAATTGAACGATATTGGCTTACAAGCGCATCGTAGAAAAAAAATTATGATTTGAACGTGGCATTGAACGAGATAGTTTTTGTCTCTAAAGTCATAATTATGAAAAATCAAGATATTTAAATAATAAATATTTATAAATATCAATAATTTATTTTGTTTTATCGTTTGTGGAATTTACCATACATTTAACATGAATCATCTATTATTTAGTGAAATAAATTTGATTAATTTATTAACTTATTGATTATTATATATAAAATTAAATAGCTGGTGGAATGGGGAACCTTATATATTTAGCTTTTTTGTCTATAAATTATATTTTTAAGAGTTTTTACTCATGCTGCATGCTACTCATCTTCTAACTCACAGATAGGTTCATTTTAACAATAAAGTTGGAAGAGAAAGTACTAGCACAGCTTATAGCAACAGTTATTTAGATTAAATTATGCGAGGCGTAAAGCGGGTAATTGAAGAGTTTTATTTGTTGAAACATATGAAATCTGAAAAAAGGGAGAATTTATATTCTCCCTTTTTTAATTATGCAGTGGTCACAATTTTTTCTTCTATCTTTTTCTTAACAATCGCATAGCTTATGCCTGTAACAATACTACCTGCTGCAATGGCAGCAAGATATAACCAAGCATGGTTAATTGCATTTGGAATTAAAAGAACAAATACGCCGCCATGAGGAGTAACTAATTCGCAATGGAATAATGCAACAAGTGCTCCAGTCACAGCCCCACCTAAAATGCAAGTTGGAATAACACGCATTGGGTCTTTAGCTGCAAAGGGAATAGCACCCTCGGAAATAAAACATAAACCTAATACGAAAGCAGCTTTTCCAGCATCTTTCTCTCCTGTACTAAATTTATTTTTAGCAATGAAAGTCGCAATAGCCATACCAATAGCAGGGACCATACCACCCGCCATTGTTGCTGCCATTGGCATATAGGTATTTGTTGTCAATAATCCAACAGTAAAAGCGTAGGCTGCCTTATTAATTGGACCGCCTAAATCGATACACATCATGCTGGCTAATATAATTCCCATTAACACAGCATTTGTTGTACCCATGTTATTTAAGAAGTCTTTCATTAGCTCGAAAATATGTGCTACAGGTTGTCCAACCACGTAGAACATAATGAGACCAACAAATAATGTACCTAATAATGGAATAATTAAAATCGGTTTAAGTGCTTCTAAACTTGTAGGGAGTTTAAGTTTTTTAGCAATAAATAGTGCGATATAACCCGCAAGAAAACCTGAAACAATACCGCCTAAAAAACCTGCTTGTAGCTGAGAAGCGAGTAAGCCCCCAATTAAACCAGGTGCAAGACCAGGGCGATCAGCAATTGAGTAGGCAATATAGCCCGATAACATCGGGACCATGAGCATAAATGCCGCAGCACCAATTTGTTTTAATATGGCTGGTAAACTTCCAGCTTGCTCAGCAGCATTTAAGCCAAAGCATAAGGAGAGAGCAATTAACAGACCTCCAGCCACCACCATAGGCAGCATAAAAGAAACACCAGTTAAGAGATGTTTATATACGCCAACTTTTTCGGTTTTATCTTTATTTTCTGTCGATGCTTGTTGCTTACCTTGTTCTAAAACTTGCGCATTGCTGATTGCTTCAGCAAAGGCTTTATTTGTTTGCTTTAGAGCAAAACCTGTACCACACCGATAAACACGCTTACCTACAAAACGGTCTGTGTTAACTTCAATGTCAGTGGCAAGAATCACAATGTCTGCTTCAGCAATAGCTTGAGCTGATAAAATATTTTTTGCACCAACAGAACCTTGTGTTTCTACTTCAATCTCATACCCAAGCTTTTCTGCACCTTGTTGTAAAGCTTCGGCAGCCATAAAAGTATGGGCAACACCCGTAGGACACGCAGTGATTGCTACAAACTTTTTAGTAGTAGTTACTGCCAAGCTATTATCACTTATCCAATCTTGAGCTGGCTTAAAGTGATCTAAGGCAGTTTGGAAAGCTGTGTGAGCATTATTCTTTATCTCTTCAATGCTAATGAAAGATAATGGATGTGTACCAAAACTATTAAGATCTTTCGGCCGTTGTCCAACAACAATGACTTGATCAAAGTTTTCACTTATTTCGAATTCATCAAGCGAAATAATGTTATTTGGATAACCCTGTTGGGATGCGACTTGTGCAAGTTTTCGAGCTAAAATCAAAGCATTGACTTGCTGTTGCGGACTATTAATGACAAATAATAAATGTTTAGCAGTTAGCATCAGATTCACTCAATGAATTGATTGTGGTTTGGGCTTTTAATTGGTTTAGCGTTTCGGCATTGGGAATACGAAAACCAATTTGTGTGACAGCATGGCTTGCGATTGCGGTAGCAGTTTTTAATGTTTCTTCATCAGAGAAGCCATTTATTAGGCCATGAATCATACCTGCTAAAAGAGAGTCACCCGCACCAACGGTACTTTTAACGATCACTTTAGGGGCTTTTGCATGAAGTGGGTGAGTGTTGTGTAGCCAGTTTACACCGTCTTCGCCCATTGAAATAACGACATGTTCAATTTTAGCTAATTTTTCAAAAAGCTTTTTTTGTTCAGCATAAGTCGCGGCAGGAAGCTGATAACTTTCTACTAGCTCATCTGTATTTGGCTTAATCATCCATGGTTGACATTCAATTGCAGCGACCAATGCTTTACCACTTGTATCAAGTGCAACTTTTTTCCCTTGCTGTTGAATTAGTTTAATAAGTTGCTGTAATTCATCAACACTAAAACCTTGTGGAAGGCTCCCGGCAATGGCAACTACATCTACTTGTGGCAAAATCATTTCGATTTTTTGAAAGAGGTTCTTTTTATCTAGTTCAGAAACTAAGAAACCTTTTCCATTTAAATCGGTCATACGCCCGGAATGTTCAGCAATTTTTATATTTTGACGAGTCTCGCCCTCAATATAAATAAACTCAGGTTGGAATTGAGCTTCTTTAAAATGATCATCAAAAATTTGTTTGTTCGTTGTTCCTAGAAAGCCAGAAACGATAACTTCATGCCCCAAATCTTTTAAAACTTGTGCAATATTTAATCCTTTGCCTGCTGCATGTATTTCTACAGATTCTTGGCGATTTACCTCGCCAACCTGTAACTCATTGAGTTGTATCGTTACATCAATTGCAGGATTTAAAGTAATTGTTAAAACTTTAGCCATTACTGTTCCTAATCTTTAGATTTCATGTTCGGATAACTGACGTACAGCAGTAGCGCTCTCACATTCTAGTGCGCGTTTTGCAAGTGCTTGAGCTTGGCTATAGTTAAGTGTACGAATTTGGGCTTTTACTAAAGGAATACTATTTGGAGACATGCTGAGCTCATCTACGCCTAATCCCATAAGAATCGGTACAGCTTTTGGATCAGCTGCGAGTTCTCCACATATACCCACCCATTTGCCATGTTTGTGTGCAGCTTTTACAGTGTGATCAATCAATTGCAAAATACTTGGGTGGAGGCCGTCTGCTTCAGCTGATAGGATAGGGTGACCACGGTCAATAGCTAAAGTATATTGGGTTAAGTCATTTGTTCCTATGCTGAAAAAGTCCACTTCTTGAGCAAGAATAGGCGCAAGTAAAGCAGCAGAAGGAACTTCTATCATGATACCAACTTGTAAGTTGGCGCATGGATGTACAGCTTTAACTTCATCAAGAATAGCTTTGGCAGCACGCCATTCTTCCACACGGCCAATCATTGGAAACATGATTCGTAAAGGACGATCATCTGCGGCTTTAAGCAAAGCGATAAGTTGTTGACGTAACAGCTCTGGCTGTCTTAATGTCAAACGGATACCTCTTAAGCCTAAAAATGGATTTTCTTCTTCAGCAATTGGCAAGTAAGGAAGTGGCTTGTCACCACCTACATCAAGAGTACGTACTACAAGTGGGCGACCAGCAAGGGCATCTAGCACAACACGATAATCTGCTTCTTGGGTAGCTTCACTTGGAGCACTGCTATGAGCCATAAAAACAAGCTCTGTTCTAAGTAAGCCAATTGCTTCTGCGCCACATTCAACTGCGTGTGCTGTAGCTTGAACTTTTCCTAAATTTGCAGCAACTTCAATTTGATGTTGATCTAGGGTAATCGCAGGTTCTTGGCTGTGACGTTCAGCCTCTTCACGAATTTTTTGTTGAAGCTCTCGTTCTTGTTTGGCGTGTTCGATTTGCTGAGTGTTCGGGTTTAATACAAAAGTTCCTGTATCTCCATTAATTAAAAGAGAACTCTTTTGTTCAATCTCTAGTACTTGCTCACCAGCACCAACAATTGCAGGAATACCTAAAGCACGAGCAACAATAGCGCTATGTGCACTTGCACCGCCTACAGCTGTCAAAATGCCTGCTACTCGATCTTTATTAAGGCGAGCCACATCACTAGGGCCCACATCATACATGATCAAAATATAAGGCTCTTTAGGCTCTTCGATAATAACTTCACCACAAAGCTGTGCTAAAACCCGATCGCCAATATCACGTAAGTCTGTAGCACGCTCAGCCAGTAATCGGTCTGGTAAAGCTGCTTGCTCTTTAGCTGCTGCTTCAATATGTTCATGCCAAGCAGCAGGAGCAGAAAGGTTTAAGTTAATCTTTTGATAAACACCATTAATAAGATCTGGGTCGTCTAGCATTTCCAAATGCGCTTGGAAAATTTGCTTAATTTCAGCTACTTCAGATTTTGCAATAACTTGGTGAATATTGTTTTTAACTGCGTGAAGAGCAATATCAAGTTTCTCTTTTTCTGCTTTAACGCTTAAACCCATACGTTCATATTGGTAAACCTTAGGTTTGATGACATGTACGGGGCCAAAAGCTAGACCACTAGAAGCCGGAATACCTGTATTTGTACTCAATGTTTTCGGCAATGATTTGACTGTTTGAGGTGATTGAGCTTCTTGGGTATCTGAAGATTGAATAGGTTCAACTTCTTCTCCTAAGCCTTCTTGCACGGCCTGAATAACTTTATCTAAAGCTTCAACAGCATCTGTTTCTGGCTCGGCAATAAAACGTAAAGTTTGACCACGTTTACATCCTAAAGCCAAGAGGCGCGTCAAACTTTTGGCCGAAACAAAATTACCATCGTCCACCGCGACTTGAATATCACCTTGAAAACTTTTAGTTAAGTTCACCAAATGAGTCGCTGGTCGAGCATGTAATCCATGGGCATTGGCTAATACAACCGAACGATGAGGCCAATCTGGAATAACATCTGCACCAATAATTTTAGCAATCTCATTTGGTGCTTGTGTTTGATCTAGCTGTGCAACTTGTTCTGGGTTAAATAAAATATCAATCAGTCGGTTAAATCTTTGACTATCTAACTGCTCATTAGCGGCAATACAGACGAGAGTATTTAGTTTTTGTCCATTTACATCTAAAGCATGGCGTGGTTTTACAATACTGATTGCTGGCTGTTGAACAAACTTACTGCTAGAAATAGACCAGATCTGGTCTTGTAACTGGATAACTTGATCTGGCTCAAGTGAGCTTAAAAAACCACATTTTACGAAATTATGTTTTTTGAGAATTTGAGAGGCTGACCACAATAAGTCTTCGATATCTTGAGATTCAATTTCAGTTTGAATTAAATTTTCGTGCAGAGTTAAGGATAGAGGTTGAGCTTGTAATAGTTCAATAATTTGCTCAGGTTGCGTCGCATTTTTTACTTGTTCGCTTACATCCTGCATTAACGCTCTAGTTAATATTTGTAGTACTTGTAAATGCTCATCAGATTTTGCTGCAATAACAACAGCTAAATAAATCGTGTTTTCCCCATCCCAAATTATTCCTTCAGGGAAGTGAGCTAATCGAATACCTGTTTCTAAAATAAATTCACGAGATTGTGGCGTACCATGCGGAATAGCAATACCTTGGCCTAAATAGGTAGCGCTTTGTTGTTCACGATTGATGAGTCCTGTTATATATTCAGGCGTAACTAACCCATCTTTTACTAATATATCTACTAGACACTGTAATGCATGCTTTTTATCAACAGCATGTTGATTCATATGAATATGTCGAGGCTCGAGTGCTAGCATACTTATCCTTGAACAATTTCTTAGGTTTTAACTAAAACAGAAAAAAAGAAGCTGTTTGTATTAAAATAGGTTGGTTTACCTGTTTTTAAACAACAGCTTCAGAGAAATTACCATAGCAGAACTTTAAGTTTATATCGACGTATTTACGTAAATAATGCTTATTAAAAATACAAAGGAATCACGACTTAATATATTTTAGTTTCTTATGGTAACTATAAATTTAATAAAGTTATTTTATAAAAAGGGGACTGCTAATAATAAAAAAACCTCTACACCGGATTACGGGCATAGAGGCAAAAACTAAAGGATAGAATTTAAATTACTATTGAATTTCTTGCTCTAAGACTGACCACAGCTTTTGATGTGATTTTTTAAACATTAACATATGCCCAATTGATTTATAGCCGAGTTTTTTCGGGTTCAGTTCTAGCATTTTAGTAGATGCATTCGGGTATAAACTTAATAAATCTGCAACGTTGTGTTGAGTGGCAATTTCATCATCACTTGCCCAAATTGAAGTAATAGGGCAAATAATTTCACTATGAAAGTCATGAAAAATAGTTTTACCAATAGCATTTTTCACATAGCCTGGGTGACTACAAAACTCTCTCCATTGTTGTGCGACTTTCTTAGGTAAGTTTTCACCCATTCCAATAAATTGAGTAGCACCATAGCCTTTTAAAGTACTCGAAATTGGAAAGATAACGTTAAACATGACAGGGGCTAGAAATTTTGTTTTACCTTTAAGTCCTTTTACATGGCCTGTAGAACCTGCTACTGCAACAACTTTTGCTACTTTATGAAAATTTGGCACAATCCCTAGCAGTTGCCCACCCGCACTATGGCCAAGAAGAGTAACTTTTTCTGCTTGGGTTTTTTCTAATAAAGTTTCAATTGCGCAAGGGATATCAAGCGTCCCCCAATCATTAATACTCGCTTTACTTTGCTTTAGAGGCCCATGCAATGAATCTCCAATTCCACGGAAATCAAAACTTAATACATCATAGTCTTGCTGACTTAACCATGTAGCAAAAGAATGATAAAAGTTTTTGGTAATACCTGTTGCTGGACAAATCAAAACAGGATGTACCGATTTCTTTGATTGAGTTGGATAAAATTGTGCAGCAAGTTGATAACCATCTTCGCAGGTCATCCAAAATGATTCAAAAGTGTTATCCATAATGTTACGTAATGATTAGCTTATTAGTGACTCTAATTTACATGAGTTCCAAAACGATACTTGTTTAAAATGTGACTATAAAGTCAAGATTTATGCTATACAGCTCTTTAAATTTTAATAAAACGAATAATTGGAAAAAAGATGGATTTACCGAAAGCTGTACAGTTAGCAATTGTGTTTAGTGGCATATTTTTATGGGTAGGAATGTTCACAGGGGTGTGGAAGTATTGGCAAATACGCCGTTCAGAGTTACATCGTGCCTACTATTATGTTGACATTGCTCATCGCAGTAGCTTGCTATATGCGGCTGCTAGTCTCATTCTTGCTGTATTAAGCTATTTTACTGTTTTAAATGAAAATGTTGCTTTGTGGTGTGTGTTAGCTAATATTTTCTTTTTTAGCTTTTCAATATTGGTTTATATCATACATGGATGTTTACAGGACACGACAAATCAATTCAAAACTCCCCATCGTTTGGGCAGATTTAATTTACCTTCGTGGATGATGTCTTTAATGATGGTGGGATTAATTGTGACTGAATTATTGGCTACAGCTATTTTAGTTATTGGAACAATTTTTTTATTTGTAGGTGTATAAAAATGGATGATTACTCATCCATTTTTTAAGAATTCAAATTTTGTTGACTAAGACGTCTTTTAGCTAGTTTTCGCATCTTATGATCGACAAAGGCCCACACACAAAATATGAAAGAAACGACCATCGCATACATAAAGTATTCGGGTTTCAGATTTCCTTTAATCATACCTTGAAACAGTAAAGTCAGCATAAGAGCAAGCGGTGTTACTCCATAAACAACTGAATCTTTGCTGTTCAGAGTGTTAATGAAGACTTGTTTGTTGAAATGTAATGATAACATCTCCATCCCTCCTTGTGGTTGCGCTAAAACCTAATGTTTTAGTCAAGAATAAGTTTTAAGTTTAATGTTGTACTGCTATTTTTGATTCAGTTCAATAGCAAATAGAAAATTTTTTGAGCAGTTTTATAAAAACCTCTATATTTATAAAGGTTTAAGGTATTAAAAAAGTAAATGTTTAATATTTTTGTATGAAATACTTATTCTTTTAGAAAAGAGAAATTATTTAAATGAAAAGTGTATTAATTTCTCTTTCCTGTGATTTTGCTTTAGCTATTATATTTTTTTAAAAAACTATCGATCGCATGTTGAGCAATTTCTGCATCTTCAAAAGATTGAACACCAGATACACCAATAGCACCTAAAATTTCACCTTCATAAATAATCGGTATTCCACCTTCTAACATCCCTTGAGCACTAGGCATACTTAAGAAACCAAGACGCCCACTTTTTAGAAGTTCTTCGTAAAATTTTGACGGTCTACCTGATATTGAAGCGCATTTTGCTTTTTCTAGGCATAGATGTGTAGTGAGAGGAGAAGCACCATCTAATCGTTTCATGAATAATAGAGAGCTTGTTTCATCAACAATCGCAATGCTGACTTTAAAGTTGTGTTCAATTGCATATTTTTGAGCTTCTTCCATTAAAAACTCTGCATCTGCTAATGCTAGGTAATATTTAGTTTTCATTGTTGCTCTTCTTTCCTGAGTAGCTAAAAATTATTTTAGTGTAATTTTACAGTAAAAATTAATTATATCTATAGTTGATTTGTCATTAAAAACTAGTGTGGAAATAAAATGCTGGTTGGGTAAACACAGCATTCTATTCAATATATAAAATCATGTTTGGATAAAACTCGATTTCAAAAAAGTCACTAGATTAAATGCTTTTGAATTTAACTTTGTCGATAAGTACAGTAACTGCAAGAACAACTAAAGATGGGATCAACCAAGCTAAGTTTTGTTCATTTAATGGTAAATGCTGAAGGAATTCAGGTAAATAATTGCTGAAGCCTGCAACTTTAAGACCATCGATAATACCGAAAATTAAAGCAATACTTGTTACTGAACCGACAATGAAAGAAGGCTTGTGCCAAAATTTCCAGAAGAAGCTCAGCATAATCACCACAATTGCTGGTGGGTAAATTGCACTTAAGACAGGTACTGAAATAGCAATCAATTTAGTTAGGCCAAGATTCGAAATAATGAAAGAGAAACCAACTAAAATAAATACTAAAAGCTTATATGGTAATTTCGTTAACTGAGCAAAGTACTCACCACACGCACAAGTTAAGCCAATTGCTGTAACCATACATGCTAAAAAGATTAGTCCAGTTAAGAATAATGAACCCATATTTCCAAAAGCATGTTGTACATATGCATGTAAAATTACTGCGCCATTTGCTGCATTTGGTGCTACTTCATGGCTACCTAAACCTAATTTGAATAAGCTTAAATAAACTAAAGTAAGGCCAACACCTGAAATGAGACTGGCAATAATTGCATATTTGGTGACTAACTTTTTATCAGTAACGCCGCGAGAGTAAATTGCTTGAATAATAACGATACCAAATACTAGTGCACCTAATGTATCCATAGTGAGATAACCGTTTACGAAGCCCTCTGAAACCGGAGATGTGACGTAATGGTTGATCGGAGCTGGTACGTAACCTGCTGGAATCATCACTGCTGCAATACCTAAAATTGCTAAAGCAATAATTTTTAGTGGAGCAAGTACATGTCCTACAGTATCCAATAACTTGTTTGGATAAAGTGAAACTACAGTTACAAATGAAAAATAAATTGCGCTATAGATTAAAAGACTGCTACTTGAGGTTCCAAAATATGAGGAAAAACCAATTTCATAAGAAACAGTAGCTGTACGCGGGGTAGCAAATAGAGGCCCGACTGATAAATAACAAACAACAGTTAAAATCAGACTTGCTACTCGACCTAAGGGAGAGCTAATAATTTCAATGGAACCCTGCATACGTGAGAGTGCCATGATGGTAATTACAGGTAAGCCGACAGCCGTAATTAAAAAGCCTAGTGCAGCTAACCATACATGCTCACCAGCTTGTTGAGCAACGATGGGAGGAAAGATAATATTGCCAGCCCCAATAAAAAGAGCAAAGGTCATAAAACCTAAGGCAATAATATCTCCAGTACGAAGATGTTGCATAAATTAAAGTTAATAAAAAAAGAAGGAATTTTAGAGCAAAAGTAATCATGATCAAGCGCTAATTTATGGGAAAAAGCTTTTTTTCAGGTGGTTAAAACCATATATAGTGTTATAAGCGTTTGTTTGGTTAAAGTATGTACTTGAAAAGCCATAAAAAGGAGAAAAGAACTTCTTTTTAAGTTCTGACTTTTTATAAAAAATATGTAAGAATAAAAATATAAATTTTTATTGTGAATGCCGAATATTTAAGCATTTTAGGCTTTTGGTCTGACTTATATTCATCCTAAAATATTTTGAATTACCTTAGGTTTTTGTAGGGAAGGGCATGTTTCTTGTCTGCGAGGATAGAATTGAATGAGAGCTTCTACTGTTACCATTAAAACTGAACAAGATCTGGAAAAGTTAAGAGTTTCTGGGCGCTTGGCTGCACAAGTTTTAGAAATGATAGAGGCCTATATTAAACCGGGCGTATCTACTGAGTATTTAGATAACCTCTGTAATGACTATATTGTAAATAATTTAAAAGTTATTCCTGCTAATGTGGGATATCACGGTTTTACAAAAACGATATGCACTTCAGTCAATGAAGTTGTTTGTCATGGCATACCATCGCCGAATAAAATTTTAAAAGATGGCGATATTATTAATATTGATGTCGCAATTATTAAAGATGGTTATTTTGGTGATACGAGCCGCATGTATTTTGTGGGTAATGTAAATCCACAAGCAAAAAAATTAGTTGATACAACTTATGAGGCCATGGTTGCAGGTATTCACACTGTTAAGCCAGGAGCTACATTAGGTGATATTGGTTATGCTATTCAGTCGGTTGCTCATCGAGAAGGCTATAGTATTGTTCGAGAATATTGTGGACATGGGATTGGTAAGGTCTATCATGAACAACCTAATGTTTTGCATTATGGGCAGCGCGGGCAAGGTTTGGTCTTAAAGAAAGGAATGGTTTTTACCATTGAACCAATGGTGAATGAAGGTAGACCGCAAGTGAAAGAGTTAAATGATGGGTGGACCGTCATTACTCAAGATCATTCATTATCTGCTCAATGGGAACATATGGTTGCAGTAACAGATACTGGTTTTGAACTATTAACCCCATGGCCAGAAGGTGTGGGAAATTATCCTGCAATTTGAAAAATATAAAAAAAGTTCGATAATTTATCGAACTTTTTTATTTTAACGCTCAGAAAGATGTTCAACTAAGTAATCAATGAATACTCGAACAGCAGGTAGTAACCCTCGGCGTGATGGATAAACTGCATGGAATACACCATGTGGTGCTTTCCATTCGGGTAAGATTGGTAGGAGTTGCCCAGATTTTACGAAATCTTGTGCTGCGCTCTCAGGTAATAAAGCGATACCACAGCTTTGACTAGCCAATTGCGCTAACATGTGAATATTTGTGCCCATTACAGTAGGACTGACTTTGACTTTCTTTTGCTGATTATCAGGGCCATGTAAAATGAATTGTTGATCAAGATGTTCCTCAGATAAACTTAAAATGCGGTGTTCGCTAAGTTGTTCAGGATTTTTTATATCTCCAAATTCATTTAAATATGCCTGACTTGCGAATAGACTTTGTTGTATAAGGGCAAACTGTCTAAGAACTAAACTTGGATCGTCATCAAGTTTTGAGCGAATACGTAAAGCAATATCAATTCCTTCATTAATCACATCTACTCGACGGTTACTGACCATCAGTTGCAAACGAATTTCTGGATATTTTTTTAAGAAAGCAGGTAGGATTTTTGGAAGTTGATTTTGAGCAATATCAACAGGCACACTAACCTTGACCACACCCCTAGGTTGAATACTTAAATGATCAACCAAATCATGAGCAGCTTGTGCAGCATTCATCATGACTTGAGCATGTCTGTAAATATCCATCCCAATATCTGTAACAGCAAAATGACGAGAACTACGTTGGATTAAGCGGACCCCCAAGTTTTCCTCTAAGCTGTAAACGCGGCGACTTAATTTTGATTTTGGTATATCCGTTACACGCTCAGCAGCACTAAAGCCACCATGCTCAACAACAAGAGCAAAACAATAAAAATCATCAAGATCAGTGAGCATTAAAATATCCTATTTCTGCAACAACCATGATTTTACATTATTATTTTTGCAACGATAATTCTTATACTAAATTTTTTGTAAGTGAGGTATAAATTCATTACTCATTGCTAGAAATGGCTTTTTGAAATTATATTGTAATTACGTTGTGATTTTAATGTATGTATTTCAAGTAGCTTTAGACATTGTCTATAGAAGTGTTCATCATTTTCTTCTACACTGTATTTTTCTCTACTTTTCAAATCTAATGCCTTATCAACTGATAGAACTTAACGATGCCTCTGCAAATATTGAGTGTCCATTTTGCAAACAAGCGATAATTGACTGGGCACAAGAACAGTATGTTCAGCCATGTGAACATACTTTATTTATTGCGATGGACTTAGGCTTTGAATTTGTTGCAGATCGATTTGAAGAGTGCATGCGCCAGAGCGTGGATGAGCTACACGAAGATCCAAACATGAATATTTTTGAAGCTTTGACTACAACAGCTTATGAAAATTTGATTGTTTTAAAATCTGATTTAGGTGTGGAAGGTTTATTCCGCTATGTTGGAGTAAGCGATCTTTAAAATTAAGAGCATAAAAAAAGCCAATCTATTGATTGGCTTTTTTATTATTTACGCTTCTGGTGCAGCGCTATATTGTTCAACTAATGGTTTTAATTCACCATTTTGGAACATTTCTAGCATAATATCGCTACCGCCAATAAGTTCGCCATTTACCCAAAGTTGCGGGAATGTAGGCCAATTCGCAATTGCTGGTAAGATTGCACGAATATCAGGATTTTCCAGAATATTTACATATGCAAATGGACGACCAATTTGACTGAGCGCCTCTACAGCACGTGCAGAGAAACCACATTGTGGAAACTGTGGAGTGCCTTTCATGTAAAGTAAAACGGGATGCTTCGCAATTTGATCGCGGATTAACGCTTCAGTATCACGTGCTTGTTCAGTCATAAATAGATCCTCAACTAATCTAGCAGCATTATAGGGGGTGTTTATGTTGCTTTGCAAACCACCTTAATGCTTAAAGTTGCATTGAATATTCAATATTTTATTGTATAAACCGAAGTGATAGCGAAAAGCGGACGAAATTTTAGATAAATGATTGATGAGACTTTTCATCAGAGCCAGTTTTTGTTTATATAAACCCTTCTAAAAACCTCATACAGACAGAGTTCGTTATGACTGATATTACCCTAGCTCCAATACAACCTGATCAACCATCACACTTAATGGCTACTTATGGTCGCCAAGCGATCAGTTTTGTACGAGGCCGAGGGGCATATCTATATACTGAGGATGGTACAGAATATCTAGATGCTTTAACGGGTATTGCTGTATGTGGTTTAGGTCATGCACACCCAGTTATTGCAGAAGCAATTGCTGAACAAGCTGCAACCCTTGTGCATACAAGTAATCTATTTGAAATTCCTTGGCAAACTGCTGCTGCTCAGAAGCTTGCAGAGGTTTCTGGTATGGAAGAAATCTTCTTTTCAAATAGTGGTGCTGAGTCAAATGAAGGTGCGATTAAGATTGCTCGTAAATTTGGTACTCAACAAGGCGTACGTTTACCAAAGATTATTGTGGCAGAACAATCTTTTCATGGTCGTACTTTAGCAACACTTTCAGCAACTGGTAATAAGAAAGTACAAGATGGTTTTGCTCCTTTAACCAATGATTTTATTCGTGTGCCATTTGGTGATGTAGAAGCAATTCAAGAAGCTGCATTGCAGCATCCAGATATTGTTGCAATTTTGATTGAACCAATTCAAGGTGAGGGTGGTATCAATACTGCTCCTCAAGGCTTTAGCTATCTTGAAGAAGTTCGTAATATTTGTAATCAGCACAACTGGCTAATGATGTTGGATGAAATTCAAACAGGTAATGGTCGTACAGGTAAATATTTTGCATATCAGCATACCAACATTGTGCCTGATGTTTTGACGACTGCGAAAGGACTTGGAAATGGCTTTCCAGTAGGAGCAGTAATGACACAAGGTAAAGCTGTTGGTTTATTAGGACCTGGTAGTCATGGTTCTACCTATGGCGGTACTGTATTAGGTTCTCGTGTGGTTTATACGGTAATCGATACAATTCAAAAAGAAAATGCTGTAGAAAATGCGGCAGTAGTAGGACGCTATATTGTTGATCAACTTCGCACACAGTTAGCTGACAAGAATGTTCAGGTGCGTGGTTTTGGTATGATGATTGGTATTCAATTACCTAAAGAATGTGCTGAACTCGTTGCCATTGCTCGTGATCAACACAAGCTTATTATCAACGTTACAGCAGGTTCTGTAGTTCGTCTTTTACCACCTATTAATATGACTCAAGCACAGGCTGATGACTTATTAGAACGTTTAGTCGCTTTGATTAATAATTATCTTTAAGTTTCAGTATTAAAAATGGGCATCTATATGCCCATTTTTTATTTCGAATGATTAACCAGAAATATACTGCTTTAACTGTTCAATTAAATTTTTCTGGTCTTCCATTGCTGCTTTTACCAAGTCGCCAATAGAGATAAAACCAACTAATTTTTCATTGTCTAATACAGGTAAGTGACGTAAGTGGCGATCTGTCATAAGCTGTAAGCACTCTTCAACTGTGTTGTTTAGACTTACTGTAAGCACCTTAGATGTCATAATTTCAGCAACTGTAGTGCTGTATGAAGAACGTTCCATCAGTGTCACTTTTCGTGTGTAGTCACGTTCAGATAAAATTCCGACAACTTTTTCACCTTCGGCTACCACTAACGCACCAATTCCTTTATCAGCCATGATCTTAATTGCTTCAAGGACAGTGGCTTCAGGAGAAATTGTAAAAATATCTTGCTCTGATTTGTTTTTGATTACTTGTGCAACGATTGTCATTTCTTCTGTCCTGTGTTTTATCATTTTGTTTTAAATTAGCTTGATTTTATAAAAATGCAAAGACTTGATAGTCATTCAAATACAAGTTTTACACTCAAGCGTTCAAAAAGCATTCTAATAGAGATTAAGAACCTAAAGAAAACTTTAGGCTCCTTGCCAGTGCGGCTGTTTAAAAAAGAAATGTTGCATTTGTTGTGTAGATAATTTCAACTTGCGATGAGAAGAATTAAACAAAGCTGGTGTAACGTTGAGTCGAGTTAAAGTTGGTAATAAAGACTCGTGAAAATCTTTAGGAGTAATTCTTCTAGGTTTGTAATGTGGCCAATGTTCTTTAGCGTAGCGGTGAGCTTGCAATCCATTGAGCCAAAAAGGAAAAATAAAGTCTTCTTGATCTGATTTAATTGCCCAGCCCTGATGAAATAATCCCCAGAGAACTCCGCAATACATCATAGTTCTTAAAATATAAATTTTAATCATCAAGTCTTTTGAAACCGGTTGCAGATTGCTTAAACTATTCATTGTCAATTTAATGGTTCTTAACTTATCTTGCTTATTATAGAAAAATCAGATGACATTTCAGTTTAAACAGGTATCAAATCGTAAACAAATATTCCCAGCTATAAAAATGCCACTTGAGAACGTCAATATGATTAAGGCGTTGACATTAGCGTAAGACAAATCAAGTGTATAGCAAATTATATTTATAGAATATTTTTAAAGACATAAAAAAACGCCACCTAGGTGACGTCTCTTTATGCTTGCATTGTGGCTAACTTTTGCCAGTATTGTGCTTTAAGTGAGTCACGTTCAACACGGAAACCTTGATAATATAATTCTGCTAAGAATAGAGCGGCTTTACCATGCCCAGCGCGAGCAACTTCTTCTAACTGTGCAACCGCATCTTGGAAATTCATTTGAGAGTGAATTGTGTTTACTGCAGTTGCATATACATGTTCTAAATCATGATGAGAGATACGTTGAATCATAGAAAACTCCTTATTGTAATTATGATTACTTTTTTCTAAAGGCTAGTGCCTTTAAATTAATTTAACTTAGAATTATTAAACTAATATTACAAATTGATGGATTTGTCAACTATTTGTCATTTCGTTTAGTTCACTATTAGGATACATGATTAAACATTATTCACAAATAATTTTGATTAAAATCAATATGAGAATAAAAGACAAGGAGAATAAAATATGACAAATACAATCGACGGCTTTGTTTTTGACACGCCTCCTAAAGAGGAACAAATCATAGAACTGGCCCATTATCACCGTAAATTATTAGATGAAGCTATCTTTCATGAGGAAATCCATTTAGGGGATTATTGTCTAGCACAGCGTAAAAGGGTGTTTGATTTTGCTGGTCATTTGGAACCTGCCCAAAAAAACTGGTTTTATCAAGTTTATGATGGGGAACTTCGAAAAATTGCTGATGAAGACGAATTGCATCCAGCAGATGCAGAAGAAGGGTTAAGTATTTTTGCTATGTTTCTAGTCTTGGTGATTATTGCGGCAATTTTATACTTTTCCGTCATTCGTTCACTAATAAGTTAAGCATACTCATACTATCCAGTAAGGTATGATTATTAACCTTACTGGATGTTTGATCTTGTACTTATGAGTATTGAACCCTACACTACACTAATTCGAGGTAGGTCATGCTCATATTCAAACAAAATTTTCTTAAATTAAAGTCTGAGTTAAAAGTTGATCAATGTTTTAACCTGTTTGTGGTTATTGTCATTGGCTGTATTTTTGTGCTGTCATATTTAGCATTACTTCGGCCTATTAGTCCGGATCAATATCAACGAATTATACAACTTTCTCATCAGGCTACTTATCCAAGAACTCAAGACATGGCTGAGTTGCTTATAGCTCAGTCAGAAATTCATCGGGCAGATTATTTAAAGTTAATGCATGCTTACCAATTTGAGGGTGCTCATATTAAGCAATATCCAGCACTCGCTCAGGAAGATACTCAGTAAATGGGTTAATCAGGCTAAATCTTGGTTTCCAAAGCTTTTTGAGCACTATTGTGGCAGGCAAAATTTTGAATTTATGCTAAACTTTATCTTTTTAAACGCGCTGCTTTTCAAGGAATCCGCATGGAGCAACAATCGAATATGCAAAATAAATTCTTGATAGATGCTGAGATCGGTGATGACGATGTCACATTACCTAATTTACCTGCTATCGATGTTCCCATCGTTGAATCTCCTGTTAAATCGCAAGAAAATATTGAAGCAGCCAAAGTTGAATTAACTTCTACAGAAACTGCGGTTGAACAACCAAAAACTGGTTTTTTTGGCCGGATGAAAGAGGGTTTAACCAAAACTCGTCGTAATTTCGCTGATGGTATGGTCAATATCTTGATTGGCGGAAAAGAAATTGACGATGAGTTACTCGAAGAAGTCGAAGAGCAATTATTAGTTGCAGATATCGGTGTTGAAGCTACTAAAACGATTATTACCAATTTAACAGAGCGTACAGCTCGTGGTGATTTGATCTATTCCCACTCTCTATATAAAGCGTTGCAAGAAGAGTTGGTTGCTTTGTTGGCCCCACGTGTTAAACCTTTGCATATTGATCCTAACAAATCACCTTATGTGATTTTAATGGTTGGGGTAAATGGTGTTGGTAAAACTACAACGATTGGTAAATTAGCGAAACGTTTGCAAGGCGAAGGTAAAAAAGTGATGTTGGCTGCTGGGGATACGTTCCGTGCTGCAGCGACAGAACAATTACAGATCTGGGGTGAACGTAATGATATCTCTGTGGTAGCTCAAGGTCACGGAGCTGATAGTGCTTCTGTGATTTTTGATGCTTTTGAAAGTGCTCGTGCTAAAGGAATTGACGTATTAATCGCAGATACGGCAGGTCGTTTACATAATAAGAGTAACTTGATGGAAGAACTCAAAAAAGTTAAACGTGTGATGCAAAAAATTGATGCGACTGCACCTCATGAAATTATGTTGGTAGTAGATGCGGGTACAGGGCAAAATGCGATTAACCAAGTGCAAGAGTTTGACCAAGCTGTAGGTTTAACTGGGATTACCATTACCAAACTGGATGGGACTGCGAAAGGCGGTGTGCTCTTTAATATTGCAAGTCGTACTCATGTGCCAATTCGTTTTATTGGTGTTGGTGAAAAAATTGATGATTTAAGACCATTCTCGGCCAAGTCATTTGTTGCTGCACTGTTTGAAACTGATAAGTAAAACGGTTGTTAGCATTCAAAAGCTTCACTAAAACGTGAAGCTTTTTTTATATGTATATCTTTTTTTATTGTTGCGAAAATAAAACGAACTGTCATATTTTTAATGCTGATTATGAAAAATGACTTTAATACACTGTATTCATTCCCAAACAACGGCCCTTGGTCAATCAATAGGTAGGAAATAACAAAATGTCTACTTTCTTAGATAAAATTAAAAATCGTCGTACTATTTATGCAATTGGTAAAAATGTTGCATTAGATCGCACAAAAATCGAAGAAACTATTCGTGAAGCGGTTAAACATAGTCCTTCAGCTTTTAACTCGCAGTCTTCACGTGTGGTGACACTATACGGTGAATCACATGCTAAATTCTGGAATTTGGTTCGTGAAGCATTACGTAAAATTGTTCCTGCTGAAGCTTTTGCTGGTACAAACACAAAAATTGATAGCTTTGTAGCTGGCGTTGGTACGGTTTTATTTTATGAAGACCAAGCTGTTGTTAAAAGCTTACAAGAGCAATTCGAATTATATGCAGATAATTTCCCAGTATGGTCTGAACATTCAAGTGCAATTGCTCAATTTGCAACTTGGACTGCGCTTTCAGAACTTGGTTTAGGGGCATCTTTACAGCACTATAACCCGATTGTTGATGCTGAAGCCGCTGAAGCTTTTGATGTTCCTGCAACTTGGAAACTACGTGCTCAATTAGTATTTGGTTCAGTTGAAGCACCAGCAGGCGAAAAAGCATTTATTAATGATGCTGATCGTTTCAAAACTTTCAACTAATTGAAAGTTAAAAAGAGTACCTATTTAGGTACTCTTTTTTTATGTGTTTTTTGAATTAATAAAAAGGTTAAATCAACACAAATTGATAAAATTCAAATGTATATTTAATATTAATAACTCGAAAAATTAGCGGGTCACTGCACTGTCATAAAATAGTCACAATCATATTGCATATTGCTCATGATTTAATAGCTTATCAAATATAGAGAAAGAGACAGATGACTTTAAGATTAGGTGTTGCTGCAATTGGTTTATTACTCAGTAGTTCGGTATTTTCAGCAGTTACAATTACAGCGCCAGAGGAAATTGTAATCCTTGCTGTGAATGGTCAAGAAGTCAATTCTGGGTTATTTCGTTCATCTAAAAATAATTATAAAGTTGATGCGGGTGAAACTAGCTTAAGCGTGCGCTATCAAGAATATTTTGAGCATTTAAATGGTGAACATGACATTGTTAAATCTGGCGTAGTTACAATTCAAACGCCTGCATTGCAAGATGGGAAAACTTATAAGCTTTCGATGGTAGATGTACCTAAAGATTATGAAAATGCGAAAAAATATGCTGAACAACCAACAGTTGCTTTGTACAGTGCAAATAATGAATTAATTGTGAAACAAACGGGCGCAAACAATGAAGCAAAACCATGGTTTGCAACTGGCTTGTTGGGTAAAGTAACTGACTTTACAACTAGATCATCTAAACCACAGCCTGAAGCAGTATATGCATCGGCTAAACCTACTTCCGCTCAAGTTATTGTGCCAACTGCAACGTCTATGGCAGTAACAGGTAGAGCGCAAACGAATGATCAACGTTTAGTTGAAACTTGGCAGAAGGCTTCTAAAGCTGAGCGTCAAAAATTCATGGCATGGTTAGCTGAACAATCAAATTAATTAATTGCTATTTGAAATAAAGCCGATTTAATATCGGCTTTATTTTTAGAATTTTTATAAATAGCCTAAGTATACTTTATGAATAATTTAAAATTTCGTTTATCTTCATTTGCGGATATTCCACAGCTTGTAGATTTAATTAATAAGTCTTATCGAGAACAGCAGGGTCGAAGTTGGACAACAGAGCTCGGGTGGGTAAAAGGACTACGTATCACAGAGCATCAATTAGAAGAACAACTACAACTTGGGAATTCAACATTATTGGTAGCGGAAACTGAATTTTCTAAAATTGTTGCGTGTGTTGGGCTCACATTTGAAAATAGTCAGGTTGAGATTGGAACATTCTGTACGGATCCTCAAGTTCAAAATATGCGAGTGGGTCAGTCTGTTTTAGAATATGCAGAGCAATACGCATTGAAAGAAGATCCACATCTGACAAACGCCGTAATGCATGTACTCGATGTCCGTTCTGAATTGATAGCTTATTATGAAAGACGTGGATATGTGAAAACGGGTAATGAACAGCCATATCCAGTTGAGGCAAAGGTAGGCGTGCCAAGGGTGCCTATTAAGTTAGTTGAAATGAAAAAAGACCTCATTTGAGGTCTTTTTGATTTAGGTTAGAAACCAGATGTAATAGCCTAAAAGCATGAGAGGCCAAGCCACCCATGGGCTAAATAGCCATTTCCATAGCCAGAAGTTGGGTACGAAACCCACTCCATAAATAAAACCACCAGAAATACCAATCATCACCAGCATGAGCTGACTATGATTGTAGTGTCCGTTAGCATCTAGCATGAGTGAAGGATAAACCAACAAAATTGCAGCAAGAGGCAATGCCAACAGAAAAGAAAGGGCCATTGCAAATGCTTGAGCTTTTCGATGATTTGATGCTGTCATTGCTTTTGCCATCATTTATTCCTCATCTAAATTTTGATGATGTTCGATATAAAGTGCACTGAGTACACCCGCAAAACATGCCATCAAAATGCCTAGGATCCATGCGAAATACCACATTGTGTTCTCCTTAATACAAGCTATGCGAGTTTGACTCGATGTGTTTGTTGGTAATGACTCCCCACATTTTGTAATAAGACCAACTGGTATAGATCAAAATAAGAGGAACAAAAATACAAGCTGCGACAGTCATAACGCCTAACGTAAGGTGACTTGATACAGCATCCCACATCGTCAAGCTCGAGTTCGGATTGATACTAGATGGAAGCAGGAACGGAAATAAGGCAAAGCCAGCAGTTAAAATTGCTCCAACAATCATTAAACTTGTGCCAGTAAAACTTAAGCCCGCTTTTGCTTTTGAAGATGCAAAAATTGCAATGATAGCGCCTAATATTGCAAGAACTGGAGCAACTTTAGTCACTGGATAGGTGCTGTAATTATTCATCCAACCAGGATTGCTATTAGTCACCACTTCTTTAGCTAAAGGGTTGAGTGCAGCATTTGGATCTATGGCAACAGCATAGCTATAACCTGGCACTTGCCCGAAATAGAGCCATGCTCCAATCACAAGGAAACAAATTAAAAATATAATTGCCATAATTTGAGTAGCTTTGGCAGAGCGTTGTTTTAAAGCTTCATCTGTGCGCAACATGAGCCATGCACCACCATGTGCACAAAGCATAGATAAACTCACAACACCACAAACTAGGGCAAATGGGTTAAGAAGAGCAAAAAAACTACCAGTATATTCGGAGCGTAAAGTGTCGTCTAACCCGAATGGTAGTCCTAGAAATAAGTTGCCGAATGCTACACCAAATACAAGGGCTGGAACGGCGCCACCAATGCACAGGCCCCAATCCCAAGAATTACGCCACTTGATATTATCTAGTTTAGAACGATAATCGAAGCCAACCGGTCTTAAGAAGAGGGCGAATAAAACTAATAACAGTGCCCAGTACATTCCAGAGAAGGCAACTGAATAGACCATTGGCCAAGCAGCAAATAGGGCACCGCCCGCCGTAATAAACCAGACCTGATTACCATCCCAGTGTGGCGCAATCGTGTTGATTGCAGCACGGCGTTCGCTATCAGTTTTTCCAACGAAAGGCATTAGAGCCATAGAACCCATATCGAAGCCATCAGTCAGAGCAAAGCCGATCAGTAGTACGCCAACTAACACCCACCAAATGATTTTTAATAATTCATATTCAATCATGATAAGGCCTCCCCATTAACAGCTGTTTTCGGTTCTTGCTTTTCAAAATGATATTTGCCAGTGTGCAGAGAACTTGGCCCTAAACGAGCAAATTTGATCATTAAATACATTTCGATAATTAAAAGCGCTGTATAGAACGCTGCTAAGGCAAGAATCGAACCCCATACATCACCTGTACTTAAACTAGAAGTAGATAGGTGGGTTGGTAAGATTTCACCAATTGACCATGGTTGACGGCCACCTTCAGCTACATACCAACCAGTTTGTGCAGCAATCCAAGGAAGTGGCAGTGCAAACAATGCGTATTTAAGTAACCAAGGTTTGTTTTCAGCATTTCTTTTTGCTACAGCCCAAGTCGCTAAAATGAAAAGAAATAGCATTAAGAAGCCAGAGGCAACCATTGCGCGGAAAGAGAAAAATAGCGCTGTAACATTTGGAACAGTATCTTTTACAGCAGCTTTAATATTTTGCTCGCTTGCATCAACTACATTTGGTGCATATTTCTTAAGAAGTAGGCCATAACCTAGATCTTTTTGATTTTTTTCAAAAGAAGCCAATAACTCTGGTGAGCGATCGCCTGCACGTAATTTTTCAAGTTCAGCATAGGCAAGCATACCGTTACGAATACGGACTTCATGCTGCTGCATGAGGTCTTTAAGACCAGTAACTTCTTTGGTTGTTGAGCGAGTTGCAATTAAACCTAATGCATATGGAATTTTAACTGCATAATCTGTCCGCATTTCTTCATGATTTGGTACGCCAAACAAGGTAAACGGAGCAGGAGCAGGGTGAGTATCCCATTCGGCTTCAATCGCAGCGAGTTTAGTTTTTTGAACATCACCTAGCTCATAGCCAGATTCATCGCCTAACAAAATCACTGAAAGTGTAGATGCAAGACCGAAAATTGCAGCAATTGCAAATGAACGACGTGCAAAAGGTAGATCACGTTTTTTAAGCAAGTAGTAGCTTGAGATAGCAAGTACAAAAATTGCACCAGTTACATAACCCGCAGATACAGTGTGGACGAATTTAACCTGAGCTACCGGGTTAAAGATAAGCGCGCCGAAATCAACTAGTTCCATACGCATCGTTTCAAAGTTAAATGCAGCACCTACTGGGTTTTGCATCCAACCATTTGCTACTAAAATCCAGAGCGCTGACATGTTGGAACCTAGAGCGACTAACCATGTTACGCCTAGATGCTGAACCTTCGTTAACCGGTCCCATCCAAAGAAAAATAGACCTATAAATGTCGATTCAAGGAAGAATGCCATAAGGCCTTCAATTGCTAATGGTGCACCGAAAATATCACCTACATAGTGTGAGTAATAAGCCCAGTTTGTTCCAAACTGGAACTCCATTGTTAAGCCAGTTGTAACCCCTAAAGCAAAGTTAATACCAAATAATTTTCCCCAAAATTTAGTCATATCTTTGTAAATTTCTTTACCAGAAATGACATAAGTGGTTTCCATGATGGCAAGGATAAATGCCAAACCTAAAGTTAAAGGGACGAAAAGAAAGTGATACATTGCGGTCATTGCAAATTGAAACCGCGAAAGATCAACCACGCTTTCAGAAATCATCAACGTGTCTCCTTAATGTTGGAAATGTTATCGCCAGCAATATGCTCAGCGACCTGATTGTCGAAATTTTTGGGGATGGTGGGAGCATCAAACCAAATATATTTAATCGTTAAAAGAAGCACTATTTTTATTATTAGAATAATAGTGATTTCTTTAATTAAACGACTATTAAGATTTTTGAAATAAAGGCTCATATATTAAACCTCATTTGATAATAATTTTATTATTAATCAAAACATAATAAAAATAAACATTAAATATATTTAAGATGGATATTTAAATAATTAGTTTATATAAAACAATGACTTGTTGTTTTAAAATAAATATCATACTAAAATGGTTTGAATTAATTATTAATTCCTACTAAAACACTTGTAAATAAAAATATAAAGTTTATTAAAATAGTTTGTTTTAATTTAATACCAACTAAAATGGTTGTATATAATATTTAATTAAATTTATTTCCAACTAAAGTGCTCGGGATAATAAATATTAATTAAGAAAGAAAATAACAAAATGCAGGCGTAATGACGCCTGCAAAAAGTGATAAGAAACTACACGAATAATTAAGAGTTAATCGGGTGCAAAAAGATCGTTAGATACAGAAATTTTCTTAGCTACATAATGACTTTTATGAACTCTGACAAGAATAACTTGAGAGTATAATTCGAGTTCGCCGTACTCTGGTTCTACTTGAACGTAATGTAGCTGACCAAATTCATCACGCACGCGGGCTTGGGCAGAAAATCCAGGTCTGGCATTACCACTAGAAATGGTTGCTAATCGGCCTAAAAGGTTATAGTTAGTATGAGTGAGCTTTGGTTTAATCACTTGGTCAAGGCAGTGAATCATGAACACAGTAAAAAAGATTGCGATCACAAGTGCAGGGACGATTAAATAAAATGGGGAAATAAAATAATGTTGTATTGCGAAGAAAGAGAGTTGTAAAAAGTAGCCTGCATAACTGAAATTGATGAGTAAAAAAACGAAAATTAGAGCTTTAGAAAATTTAACATTAAGTAGCGGCGAATTAGAAAGCCAATCGGGTGCAATTTTTTTGAGTAATTGACTTGGACGGAGTCCAATATACATACCAATGGTTTCTACCACGCTGAGCAATATCAAAGCCACTACACTTAAGTGAAATGGCATAAGATAATAATTGAAAAAGAAATCAGCCATGGCAGAAACTCTAATGTTTATAGCTTCAGTCTACGATATAGATACCGCCATCTGAATGTACTTTAAGCTCAACTTTATTTAAGAAATCGCCTAAACATGGTCCAGAAATACATTCACCTGTTTCCACGGTAAATAAAGCACCATGAGTAGAGCATTGGATGTACTCTTGATCTTGGTCAAGAAATTGATTTTCTAAATACTCAAGCTCAGTTTGCAAATGAGGGCATAAATTCTGATAGGCATAGAATGCGCCGTCACGTTGCGTAACGAAAATAGTCGTTCCTTGTAAAGTGTCAAAAGCTCTAGCTTCACGCTCAGGAACTTCTTCCGTCATACAGATCCTTTCCATTTCAAGCACATTCCTTCTGAAAATTTTCAAGAAGTTTAGCATAATCATTAATTGCTAAACGTGGACCAAATTGAGAAACAACTTCACTCGAAATTAAGACAGCTAACTGTGCAGCAGCATTTAAATCTTGATGATGGTTGAGGGCATAAAGGAATGCGCCTGCAAATGCATCACCTGCACCATTTGTATCAACGGCTTCTACATGACGGCCTGCCACATGGAAATGTTGGGTAGGGTTAGAAACTAAAGCACCTTTAGCACTTTGTGTAATGACTACTGTATGATTTTTAAAACGTAATTGAGCAAGAGCATCTTCTACAGATGTTGTATTTGTATACATTAAGGCTTCTTGTTCATTACAAAATAGTAAATCTACGCCATCATCCATAAGTTCTTCCAAGCCTTCGCGAGCGTATTGCACCATAGCTGGGTCTGAAAGAGATAGGGCAATTTTAACACCATTTGCTTTTGCAATTTCTCTCGCTTGTTTTACAGCTTTACGCGCTGTTTCACTTGTAGAAAGATAACCTTCAATATAAAGCCATTTTGCTGTTTTTAATGGTTCAAAATCAATTTGATCTTGAGAGAGTTCAGCAGTGATACCTAAATAGGTGTGCATCGTACGTTCAGAGTCAGGGCTAATGAGTACCATACAAGTACCTGTCACACCTTCACTGATAGATTTTGGAGTAGTCTTAATGCCTGCTTCATTTAGACCTTGCAGATAGATTGAACCTAAATCATCGTTACCAACACGGCAACCATAGAAAGCAGTTCCACCTAATGCACTAAAAGCCACGGTCGTATTTGCTGCTGAACCACCACTCGCTTGACCTTTGTAGTCTTGGTGCTGTTTTAACTCTGCATAAAGAGCAGATTGAGTGTCACCATCGGACAACTGCATTGTGCCTTTTTGCAAGCCTTGTTGATTCAGAAAATCATCAGACACTTTAAATTCTTGGTCGATTAATGCATTACCAATTGCAAAAAGATCTACAGTTGCCATATGTGTTGTCACAAATAAAAAAATCAGGTTGCTAAGTTTACACCATTGCTTGGATTTGCTGTAGTTTGTTGAATAAAATTCAGTTAATTCAGAGATTAATGGAAAATTATTGTTTAACTAAGCTATTGAAATGCTACTTTTAATAAATTTTATCAATTAATAATGATTCTTGCTAATATTTACAAATACAGTGTACTTCATTGAAACTTCGCATGAAATTTTTCGTAGTGAACTTACATGAAGCGTTCAATTTTATTTATTTCATCAGTTGGGGTTATGACAAGCCATGTATATGCCGTCGAGGCAGAGCAACAGGCTGTAACCAATCTTCCAACAATTTCAGTAAAAGCTGAAAAGGAACAAAGCTTAAAACAAGAAGTGGGACAAGCATCAACTGCAACTAAAGGACTTATGCAATTAAAAGATGTTCCTCAGATCGTAAATGTGGTGCCTAAACAAGTTTTAAGAGAGCAGACTGTGACCTCTATGCAAGGTGCCTTGCAAAACGTTGCTGGGCTGAGCTTTAGTGTGGGTGATGGGCAACGTGATCAGGTTATGATTCGTGGTTTCTCTGCAATCACAGATAATTATGTAGATGGTATTCGTGACGATGCATTGTATTTTCGCGACATGTCGAATGTTGAGCGTATTGAAGTATTAAAAGGGCCTGCTTCTGTATTATATGGACGTGGTTCTGCGGGTGGATTAGTCAATAAAATTAATAAAAAACCAATGGACGAATCTTTGCATGAAGTCAGTCTTATTGGTGGTACAACAGGGCAACGCCGTGCAGAAGTCGATGTGAATGAAAAAGTAGCAGAGAATGTTAAGGTTCGTTTAACTGGCGCAGTTGAAGATTCAGATGGTTATCGTGATCAGGCTTTTTTAAAACGCCAAGCGGTTGCTCCATCTTTACAATGGGATATTTCAGACAAGACGAAGCTTTTAATTCAGGCTGACTATTTGCATGATGACCGTTTAGCTGATCAAGGTTTTCCGACAGATCCAATTACAGGTAAACCAGTTAAAACAAACCCTAAAACTTTTTATGGTGCGTTAAATGGTAAAGAGGTTGGTGATGTTGATACTGAAATTTCAAGCCAAACCATAAGCTTAGATCATGAGTTTAACAATAATCTAAAATATCATGGCGCAGTTCGCCACTATAACTATTCATTAGACCGCCAATATAGTGTTGATTCACATCCCGCTGATAAGTCACAAATTACTTTGACTCAAAATAAGCGTTTACGTAATGAAGATGGCGTCTATGTTCAGCAAGAATTAAGTAGTTTATTTAATACTGGTTTCTTAAAGCACAATACCTTAATTGGTGCGGAATATAGTAAGCAGCACAAAGATGAAATACTTTGGCAAGGTGCTAAAACCACAACTGATTTGTATAACCCTAAATTAGAATACTGGGCGCCGATTAATACAGGCTCAACAACTGCACGTAATAATAATAGTAATACCTTTGAAAACTACGGTATCTATTTACAAGATTTAATGACAGTTACAGATCAGCTGAAAGTTTTAGTTGGTCTACGCTATGATAATTTGTCACAAGATCGCAATGATAAAGTGAAGTCTCAAATATTAAATAGAACTGATAACACCTATTCTCCAAGAATCGGGGTGGTTTATCAGCCAGTAAGCAATATTTCCCTCTACACTTCTTATAATCGATCTTTCCAGCCTTTGGCTGATTCATTTGTTTTATATAAAAATAGTGATGATTTGAGCCCAACAAAAACCGAAAATATTGAGGTCGGTGCGAAGTGGGATGTGAATGATCAATTGAATGTGACGTTGGCTTTATTTGAAATGAGCCAAACAAATATTCAAAATCAAGACCCTACAGATTCAATACTAGCAGTATTGGCAGGTGAGCAAAAAACCAAGGGTGTTGAGCTTTCATTAACAGGTCAATTAACTGATCAATTATCGGTATTGGCAGGCTATTCGTATATGGATGGTAAGATTGAAAAATCGACCATTGGATTTACAGGTAATCATTCTGCGCTTACGCCAAATAACACCGCTAACTTATGGGTAAAATATCAAATAAATGATCATTGGTATGCGGCTGTAGGTGGTCGTGGTGAATCATCACGTTTTAGTGCGCCAGACAACAAAAACGTATTACCAGGCTATGCTGTTGTAAATGCAGCATTAGGTTATCAAAGTGAACGTTACGATGTGAACTTCAACTTAAATAACCTGTTTGATCGTGATTACTTTGTTTCAGGACATAGTGGAGCTAATGATTCAAACATGATGGGCGATCCACTGAATGCCCAAATTGCACTTCGTTATCGATTTTAAGTAAAAGTTTTTCTAAAAGCTCATCGACTTGATGGGCTTTTTTATTTATTGGTTAATATATAAATAGAATTAAAAGCTTTTGTTCTGGTAGGATAAAACGTTCATGGCTATGTGCTTGATATCAAAGCCTTGCCAATGAAAACTAATACTCAACAAAAACATAGTATTTTACTTGGCTTTTGTTCGCCAATCTCAAGCTGACTCAGGCTATAATGAGACTTATTCACTTATCCGATATGTTAGGAGATCACATGACTGTAGATGTCACTGAAACCATTTCTCAAACTGTTCACCCTGCGTTTCAGTTGCTACGTCAGCACCATGTAGAAGCATTAGATATTTTAGTGTCTGAATATAAGCATAAAGTCACAGGTGCGGTGCATTATCACTTGGCAACTGACTATGATGAAAATGTATTTCTTGTTGCTTTTAGAACCCAGCCTATGGACTCTAAAGGCACGGCACATATTTTAGAACATACCGCTTTATGTGGATCTGAAAAGTTTCCGGTACGTGATCCGTTCTTTTTAATGATTCGCCGTTCTTTAAATACGTTCATGAACGCATTTACAGCAGCAGATTGGACTGCGTATCCATTTGCTACTCAAAACAAAAAAGATTTCCAAAACTTACTCTCTGTTTATCTTGATGCGGCATTTGCTGCTAATTTGAATCCGCTTGATTTTGCTCAAGAAGGTATTCGTATTGAACTAGAAAATGGGCAACCTGTTTATAAGGGCGTTGTTTTTAATGAAATGAAAGGTGCGATGAGTGCACCATCTGACCAACTTTATCATCAGTTGGCTCATCATTTATTTCCTGAAACGACCTATCATTACAACTCAGGCGGTGACCCGAAAGATATTCCTGATTTAACCTATGAGCAGTTAGTCGATTTTTATAAAGTACATTACCATCCAAGTAATGCTGTATTCATGACCTTTGGTAATCAAACAGCATATGAACTACAAGAGCAATTTGAAAAACTAGCTCTACATAAGTTTTCTGCTGGAACAACTCTATATTCTAAGCCCGAAAAACGTTTAGCAGCGCCAATCGAAGTAACAGAAAACTATGGTGTTGATAGTGATGAGTTAAAAGATAAAACTTATCATGTTCTATCTTGGTTATTACCAGAAGCAAATGATGTGAAATTGCGTTTGGGAATGCGTTTGGTTGAAGGGATTTTGTTAGAAAATTCAGCTTCGCCACTGCGTCATTACTTAGAAACTTGCGGTTATGCTCAATCAACAGGTCCATTAATGGGCGTAGACGACAGTAATTTTGAAATGACTTTCTACTGCGGTGTTCAAGGTTCAAACCCAGAACATGCACAAAGCTTTAGAGAGGGTGTTTTAAATATTCTGCGTGATGTTGCTGCAAAACCAATTGATAGTAATTTAGTCGATGCAATCTTGCATCAGATTGAGTTGCATCAGCGTGAAATTAATGGTGACGGTACACCTTATGGCTTAAGTTTAATTTTAAATGGCTTAAGTGGTGCGATTCACCATAATGACCCAATTCAAATTTGGGATGTTGATAGTGCAATTGCACAAGTTAAAGAAGAGTTGAAAGACCCAATGTGGTTATCAAATCTGATTCAAACACATTTGCTTGACAACCCGCATCGTGTGCAAATGACTTTAGTTCCAGACCCAACTAAGTCTGTAAAAGAGCAAGAAGCAGAAAAAGCACGTTTAGCTGCTATTGGTGAAAAGTTAACAGATGCTGATAAGGCTGAAATTATCGCGAATACCAAGGCGCTAGAGGAACGTCAGGATACTCCAGACAACCTTGAACTATTACCAAAAGTAGGTTTGGAAGATGTACCTGCTGACTTGCATATTGTGCAGGGGCAGTTACGCGAAATTCTTTGTAATCGTATGGATACGCCGTTGAATTTGTACCATGCTGGTACGAACGGTATTTACTATCAACAAGTACTCATTCAGATTCCTGATGATATTGTGAAGTCACCTTACTTCAATTTGCTTTCTATCTTAATGGGCGAAGTAGGTGCAGGTGAATATGACTATCTTGAACTACAAAACTTACAAACAGCTGTAAGTGGCGGTTTAGGAATGGGCGCTTCATTACGTAGTAAAGTTGACGACAAAGATAAAATTAGTGCTTGGTTAACCTTAACGACTAAATCGTTAACTCAGAAGTTTGATGCAATTCATTTATTAAAATTAGCATTTGAACAGCTTCGATTTGATGAGAAAGAGAGAATTATTGAGTTATTGCAACAACGTAAAACACGTTGGCAATCTCGCTTGTCTGGAGCGGGCCATAGTTACGCAATGCAAATCGCATCACGTAATATGAGTGCATTAGCTCAACGCGACTATCAAAACACTGGTTTAGGTGCATTAAACTGGTTAGGCGAGCTTGTTACTAAGATTACTCAAGACTCTGCTGCATATGATGATTTGATTGCAGAATTAAAGCGTATTCATCGTAAATTATTGCAAGCACCTAAACAGTTCTTGCTTGTATGTGAAGAACATCAGTCTGAACGTTTGGTTGAAGAAATCCAAAATGTTTGGGATAAACTAAACGTTGATGCAACTGCAACAGAATTAACTCACGTAGAACAGGCAAATGACAATAATCATGAAGCATGGTTAATTCAGGCAAATGTTCAGTTCTGTGCTTCAGCTTATCAGGCGGTGGACGTGTCGCATCCAGATGCAGCTCCGTTAATGGTATTGGCAGCTTATTTACGTAATGGGTTCTTACACAGTGCCATTCGTGAGAAAGGCGGTGCGTACGGTGGTGGAGCAAGTTATGATGGGAATGCATGTTCATTCCGTTTCTATAGTTATCGTGACCCACGCTTAGCAGAAACTTTTAAAGATTTTGAAGCAAGTGTGCAATGGTTATTAAATACGGAACAACAGCCTCATCAGCTTGAAGAAGCGATTCTTGGGTTAGTTGCAAGTATGGATAAGCCAGGTTCACCAGCGGGTGAGGCGATTACTGCATGCTATGCATTGTTGCATGCAAGAACACCAGCTTTCCGCCGTCTCTTGCGTGAGAGATTGTTGCATGTAACTTTAGATGATTTACAACGTGTTGCTCGTCAATATTTGGTTGAGCAAACTCCTGTAAAAGCTGTAGTTGCACCATTTGCCAAACGTGATGAATTGCAACAGTTAGGTTTTACCATTCAACAAGTTAATTAAAATAAAAATTGGAGATGAACATGGCGTTCAGACAATTTGAACGCACATCTTTACAGCTAAGCATGGGAATCGTGCTTAGCTGTTTGTGTGCGTCTGTGACATATGCTGACACCTTGGCACCTGTAACCCCCGCGACAGTAGATGCATGTGTTGCTCTTGCTTCGAATGCCGATCGTCTGGCTTGTTATGACTCTGTATTTAAACCGTCAGCTTTACCAGTTGTTCAAGCTGCGGCTGTACCAGAGCCTGTTAAAAAAATTGATGCACCTGCTGTTCCACCTGAAACCTTTAAAGAGAAGGTGGTAGATACAGTGAGTAATATCAAAATAATTGGTAAAGCACCGAAAATTGAACCTACTACTTCTTTGCTAGATCAACGTTGGGAGTTGTCCGAAAAAAGTAAACTAGGGGTTTGGAATATTCGTGCTTATCAGCCCGTCTATTTACTACCTGTATTCTGGACCAGTGACAAAAATGAGTTGCCACATAGTCCGAACCCAAATAATACGGTAACAGAAGATCAAAATCTGAAATCAACAGAAAGTAAATTTCAGATTTCTTTAAAGACCAAAGCTTGGGAAAATATTTTTGGTAATAATGGTGATTTGTGGGTAGGTTATACTCAATCTTCCCGTTGGCAGACATTTAATGCAGAAGAGTCTCGTCCTTTCCGTGAAACGAATTATGAGCCTGAAGCAAGTTTAATGTTTAGAACAAACTATGAATTGCTTGGTTTAGATGGGCGTTTGCTTGGGGTTACTTTAAACCACCAATCAAATGGTCGTTCAGATCCATTATCTCGTAGCTGGAACCGTGTGATTTTTAACGTTGGATTAGAGCGCGGTAACTTTGCTGTAATGCTTCGTCCATGGATTCGTCTGGAAGAAGACAGCAAAGATGATAATAACCCAGATATTGAAGATTACGTTGGTCGTGGTGATTTAACAGCATTTTATAAGTGGAAGCAGAATGATTTCTCATTAATGCTGCGTCATTCATTGAAAGGCGGTGATGATTCTCATGGCGCAGTTCAATTTGATTGGGCTTTTCCAATCAGTGGCAAACTGCGTGGACACTTCCAGTTGTTTAATGGTTACGGTGAAAGCTTAATTGACTATAACCACCGAGCAACTTACGCGGGCTTGGGTGTTTCACTCATGAACTGGTACTAAGTTTTTACTTGTAAAAAAGCCGCTTTAAAAGCGGCTTTTTTATTATCCAATTTGAATGTTGGCTTGGGGATGTTTGAGCCGACTTTTTTTCGGCGTGGCAATTAAATAAGCCAACGTTAAAGGCCCGAGTCGCCCAGCAAACATGAGCAGGCTTAAAATGAATAAACTACCATTATGCAGCTCTGGCGTGATTCCACGAGAAAGCCCCACTGTACAAGCTGCGGAAACAACCTCAAAAAGCAAGTTCATAAAGTCTGCTTTAGGCTCTAAAAGCAAAATAATAAAGAATCCCATGAAAATGAGTATGCTTGTAATTGCAGTTACAGCTAATGCTTTATACGTCGTTTCGTGTGCGACTGAATGATTAAATATTCGGATTTCATCTGTGCGACGTAAAAAAGAAATTACACTGAGCACTAAAATGACAAAGGTCCCAACTTTAATTCCACCCGCTGTACTAAGCGAACCACCACCAATAAACATAAGCAACATCATGAGTAACGAGCTGCTGTTGGTCATTGCACCTGTATCAATGGTATTAAATCCTGATGAGCGCGGAACAGTGGCTTGAAACCAAGCATTTAACGCTTGATCACCTACACTGAGCATTCCTAGGGTATGAGGATTTTGAGCTTCTAAAGCCCAAATTAAAATAAAGGCAATCAGGTTAATCACTGTAATCGTTGTAAGAATCAGCTTGCTATTCGGAGTGAGTTTTTTCCATTTTTTATTTTGCTTAATATCCATGAGAACTAAAAAGCCAAGGCCACCCAAGGTGTAAAGTATGCTAACAGTTATACAAATCATATAATTGCTTTGAAAACTGATTAAGCTGTTAGAAAATAATGAAAAACCAGCATTGTTAAATGACGAAATGCTGTAAAAAATCGCATAGTACAATCCACGTGCAAAGCCGTAAGTCGGTGTAAAAGCAGTAGTGAGAATAATTGCACCAATAAGCTCAAAAATAAGAGTGTAAGTAACAACTCCTTTAGCAACAAAAGTAACTTTTGAGAGGCTCGTTTGACCTAAACTATCTTGTGCCATCATTTGCTGTTTAAGGCCAACTTTGGGTGACAAACTTAATGCAGCCAATATGGCAAAAGTCATGAAACCCAAACCACCTGATTGAATCAGCAATAGAATAATGGTTTGTCCGAACAGGGTAAAAGACTCATGAATATTTAAAACAGATAAACCAGTAATTGTGACCGCTGAGGTGGCTGTAAAGAGTGCATCCATCCAGCTCACATGACCTGTATTGGCAAATGGCAGTTTTAATAATAAAGTACCAAAAATAATAAAGCCCAAAAAACCCAGTGCCAAGAGTGAAGGAGGGCTTAAATTTAATGTTTTATTGGGCTTGGGATATATAGACATATTCTAGATTTCGCCTCTTATGTGAAGCAATGAGAAAGTTTCTTTAATTGCGGTAAATGACCTTCTAAAATAAGAATGTCATGCGTCTGCAAGGTGAAATTTTCTTCGGTTTCAAACAAAATTTGCTGCTGTCTTTTTACGAGCAATGTTTTAACCTGTGGCGCTTGCTGCATAACGCCATATAAGTTAATGCCATTAAGCTTGTCAGGAATTTCAATTTTTATAATGTAGTGATCGTCTTCTAAAGACATATAGCGACTAACCATTGGATAGTTCAGTGCTTGGGCAACTCGTACCCCCATATCTTCTTCAGGATGAATAATTTTATTGATATTGAGGTGCGACAAAATGGTGTGATGTGCTTTAGTTTTTGCCTTTACCCAAATCTTATCTATACCTAAATTTTTTAAATTGAGTACACATAAGATACTTGCTTCAATATCTTCACCAATTGCGACTACAACTGCATCACAATTTTGAATGTTAAGTTCATCAAGTACGTGTTCGTCAGTCGCATCGGCAATGACGGCATGAGTTAAAACGTCGGCAAGATTTTCAACATTCTTTTTTACCGTATCAATGCCAATAACATCATGATTTAATTTTGTGAGCTCTTGAGCAACAGTTGCTCCAAAACTTCCTAAGCCAATGACTGCAAACTGTGCCATATTGATCCTTGTTTCCTGATTAGACGTTTATTTTTAAGGATATTTTCTTTGAGATAAAGAGAGGCAATGTAAATATGAGGGGAATATTAAAAGAATTATATGAATAAGCCGACAAATTTGTCGGCTTATTCATCAAAATTGAAGATTATTTCAAGAAACGTTTGTAGCCAACATTATTCGTAATTTCTGCATACGGATAACTAATCTGCTCAAGAGTTTCAATTAGACCATCAGGGTTCTGCTTCGCATCGGTTGCTTGTAAACCGACTAAAACACGTCCTTCTGCTGCGCCATGATTACGGTAATGGAACAACGTAATATTATGGGTTGGGCCTAAACGAGTTAAGAAGGTTAAAAGGGCACCTGGACGTTCCGGGAACTCAACACGGAACAATCTTTCATCATCTATATTTGCGTGACCACCAATTAAATAACGAATATGTAGTTTGGCAACCTCATCATCAGAGAGGTCATCTACTACATAATTTTGTTGCTTTAATTGTTCTAAAATTTCATGACGCTCTGCATCACCACCTTTTAAGCTAATACCGACGAATACTTGCGCTTCATCTGTATTGTTTGCTCGGTAGTTAAACTCGGTAATATTGCGACCTTGTAAAGCACGGCAGAAGCCTAGGAATGCGCCTTTTTCTTCAGATAAGGTAACCGCATAGATCGCTTCACGTTGTTCACCTAACTCAGTACGTTCAGCAATATAACGTAGGCGGTCAAAGTTCATATTGGCACCGCATACAATCGATACCATATTTTTATTGCTGATTTTATGTTCAGTAATGTATTTCTTGATACCAGCAAGGGCCATTGCACCAGATGGTTCAACAATACTGCGGTTTTCATCAAACGTATCTTTAATGGCAGCACAGATTTCATCTGTATTTACCGTCACAATATCTGGATCAACAATTGGGCCTGAGTTATCAGATTTGCGCAAACGAATAATATCAAATGGTAAAGCGCCAATTTGTGCAACAGCTGTACCATCTGCAAACAAGCCTACATGCGGCAAGATTACTCGCTCATTGGCTTCTAAAGCTGCTTTTAAACATGCAGACTCTTCATATTCAACACCAATAATTTTCACATGGGGTGCAACTTCACCAAGGTAAGCTGCTACACCTGAAATTAGGCCACCACCACCTACAGCAACAAACACATATTCTACATCACGCCATTGACGTAAGATTTCATTTGCAATTGTGCCTTGACCAGCAATAACAAGTTCATCGTCGTAGGGTGGAATGAATACAAGGCCTTCAACTTCGGCACGTTGCTGTGCATATTTATTTGCTACATCAAAACTATCACCATGTAACACAACTTGACCGCCCAAGCGTTTAACTGCTTGAACTTTAATATCAGGAGTCGTGCTTGGCATAACAATAATTGCTGGAATTCCTAAGCGTTGACCGGATAATGCTACACCTTGAGCATGGTTACCAGCAGAGGCACAAATTACCCCACGTTCGAGTTGTTCTTTAGGTAACTGGCTAATACGGTTATAGGCACCACGTAATTTAAAAGAAAAAACAGGCTGTAAATCTTCCCGCTTAAAACGAATTGTATTATTTAATTTTTGACTAATTCGTGGAGCTGCTTCGAGAGGCGTTTCAATTGCAACATCATAAACCGTTGCTTGTAAAATTTGTCGTACCACACGAGACAGCATGTTCATCTTCCCTATAACAGTTTAAAATAGGAAATTATTGTAGCAAACCCTTGTGCATTTGCGCCGATTATTGGTGCATAAATGTCAAAAAATAGTTGAGTGATGTCATGAGTCTATATGCAACCCAAGATGAAAAGAAACAAGCTGCTGCGAAAGCTGCTTTAAAACACTTGCCCAAAGGCGGCATTTTGGGGGTTGGGACTGGAAGTACCGTAAATTTTCTAATTGATTTATTGCCTGAATTACAATTAGAAGCTGCTGTGGCAAGTTCTCAAGCAACTGCCGATCGCCTTAAAAAATTAGGTATCGAAGTTGTAGATATGAACCATGTGGGTGGTTTAGATGCCTATGTTGATGGTGCAGATGAAATTGACCGTCATATGCATATGATTAAAGGTGGCGGTGCTGCATTAACACGTGAAAAAATTGTAGCTTCAATTGCTAAGAAATTTATTTGTATTGTTGACGATTCAAAATGGGTTGATCAACTTGGACGTGATTTTCCACTTCCAGTAGAAGTTATTCCAATGGCTCGTTCTGCTGTGGCTCGTAAGTTGGTGAGTTTAGGTGGTGACCCAGTTTATCGTGAAGGTGTAGTAACAGATAACGGCAATGTGATTTTAGATGTATTTAATCTTAATATTTTAAATGCACTTGATTTAGAAAAAACCATTAACAATATTCCGGGTGTAGTGACTAATGGTATTTTTGCTCTAAACCCAGCAACGATTGCAATTGTTGCGACAAATAATGGTATTGAAGAGCGTACTGCACAGTAATGTCTGTGGAAATGCCAGAAATTAAAATCGTTCGACACGTAAGGGCAAGAAAATTGCGCTTACGTGTTGAGCCTGCTTCAATCCGTCTCACGGTTCCTTTGTTTTGTAGTAAAAAACAAATTCAGCATTTTTTGGCTCAGTCTGAACAATGGTTGACCGAGACGTGGAATAAGCAACAAAATGTTCAATCGGCATCGATTGAAATTCCTTCCGAGATTTATTTTTTTAATAAAGAGCAACCATTTCAGGTCATTGTTCAAAAGCAGCATCGAGTTTTTCAATTCGATTGGGAAAGTAGTTGTTTATTTATTAAAGACACGCAGCCATATTTGGCATTACAAAGTGCAGTGATTGCATTTGCAAAACAAGAATTACCCGAGCTTTTAAAAGAATTAAGTGAATACACTCATTTGGCTTATAGGGAATGTACAATTCGCCGTCCGAAAACTCGTTGGGGAAGTTGTAGCAGTCAGCATAATATTATGCTACATGCAGGATTAGTGTTGATGCCACACGAGATTGCTCGTTATGTGGCTATTCATGAATTAGCTCATACTAAACATTTTGATCATAGCTCAGCTTTTTGGGCTGAAGTTGAAAAATACGATCCATATTTTCAAAAACACCGCAGACAACTTAAATCAAATCCGTTGCCTGCATGGTGGTATGTCTCAAACTAACTAAAACTACATTCTAGTTGTGGTGTTTGTAAGTTATCTGGTGCTTTTCGGCTGTCTAAACCTGCTTTAGCACTCACGATTTTATTTGCTTTAATTGATAATTGTATAAAGTTGTATTGCTGCGTTGAGTTATTTGGTTCAGCGGAACTTGAGTTGAGTAAATAACTTGAGCTTGCAGCATTTGTTTGCAATAAATTATCTGTACTATCCGCACTTAACGCAGAGCGATAAGTCTGTGATCCTTTAATAAGGTCGATTTGACCATTCGCACGGAAATTAAGCTGGCAACCTGTTGTGGTGTCTTCGTAATGACCCACTAGATAGTCTGTAGCAGGTAGTTTTGGGTCGGAAAGATTAATGCTGGTCAAACCTTGTTTGCAAGGATATGCAGAACCATTACAGGTCGCTGTAATACCGCTAAAACCTACAGCACGACGATAATCACCAGCACCATCTATGCTGAAAAAGTCAGTCGTATTTCCGACAGGTACGACTCCTGAATATAGTTTCTTTTGCAGCAGGTCATAACCTGTTTGATCTAGAGTGGATTGGCTTTGGGCATCTGCTAATTTAAAGGTAGCGACTTTTAAATTTGTTGCATAATTATCGCGTGTAGCTTTTTGATTAGCTGCGATATCTAACAGTGTATTTTTAACTGGATCAATATTATCTGGAGCAGATGCGAAAATAGGGGTAAATGTTGTTTGATCACCTTGAAGTTTTTTCCCATCTAAAAAGCCATCTTTTAAATCGGTTGCCAAACTTTTAATAAGCTCTTGGTATGTGGTTGTTCCACCATGAAAAGTTGACCAATATTGTAAGTAGCCAAAGCTAAGATAGCTATCCACATATGTACTAGGTTTTTTAGTTGAATACTGCAATAAATTTAAAACTGTAAGAGGATTGGCTGGACTTAAACTTGGAATATCGGCATCTTTGAATGCATTAAGAAGTGATCTATAAACATCTTGAGAAGCTAAATCTACATGCAATTGCTCAATGCGGGTTGGGTCAATCGTCTCTTGAGGAAGTTGTCCTGAACGTATCACAGCCCGTTGGTAAATCGCTTCACTGCTTGGGCTGATGAATAGGGTTCTGCCACTTACACTGTTTGGTGTAATAAACGCATGATAAACACCAGAGAAATTTTGGTATGTTGAAGTAATCGGATCAAATACTTGAGATGAATTTTGAGTCGTAATTTCTACGCGATATAAACGACTTAACTTAGCAGTAGGAATTTTGACATTAAAGCTGTTTAAACTCGCAATTGAAGTATCTACTAAAACAGAATTGGTGGTGTTGTCATATACTTTGAGTTGGATATTACGAATTTCTACAGGGGATTTAACAGTAACATCCGTTGTTGCCTCAGGAGTAGGATCAACAGGTGTTGGAGTGCTTGGTGAACTACCGCTACTACTGCCTCCACCTCCGCAACCAATAAGAGCAGCACTTAAAATTAATGTGCTTAAACCAAGGTAAGTGCGTAATTTTGTTTCTTTTGATTGATGAAGCATCCTAGCTCTCCAAAATTAAATCTGATATTTATTTGCTGATATTTGTTTAGTTCTGACAGTTGAATAAGTGCTATCTAATTGTCGCTAAAATTAAAAAAATTAAAATTACCAAGCATGAAATGGTTTTGTAAGCTTGGACATCCTGTCATACTACTGCACAAGTATAGATTCAAAAATTGAGGTAATGCACGTGATTTCTGTCGGAATTGTTGGTGGAACGGGTTATACAGGCGTTGAACTATTACGTATTTTATTACGACATCCTAAAGCGCAGGTTCGAGTTCTTACTTCACGTACAGAAGCGGGCAAACCAGTTGCAGATATGTTCCCTAATTTACGTGGGCATACTGATCTTCAATTTTCTGATTTAAATATTGATGATTTAAAAAAATGTGATGTTGTATTTTTTGCTACACCTCATGGTGTTGCGATGCAGCATGCAAAAGAATTGATTGCGGCTGGCACTAAAGTGATTGATTTGGCAGCTGATTTTCGTTTGCAAAATCTTGAGCAGTTTGAAAAATGGTATGGCATGGAGCATGCTTGCCCAGACGTTTTAGAAAACTCAGTATATGGTTTGGCTGAATTAAACCGCGAAAAAATTAAACAGGCACAAGTTATTGGTAACCCTGGTTGCTACCCGACTACAGTCCAATTAGGTTTGGCGCCACTTTTGAAATCAGCGCAAGCATTGATTGAAACAAAAAATATTATTATTGATGCGAAGTCCGGTGTTTCAGGAGCTGGCCGTAAAGCAAGCTTAGGCATGATCTATAGTGAAAATGCTGATAACTTCAAGGCTTATGGCGTTGCGGGTCACCGTCATCATCCAGAAATTGTTGAAGCATTAGAAAATATTTCTGGGCAAAAGGGTGGCTTTGAAGGGCTCTTATTTGTTCCTCATTTAGTTCCAATGATTCGCGGTATGCTCAGCACAATTTATGTCGATTTGACAGAAACTGGAAAACAAACTGATATTCAGGCATTGTATGAACAATTTTACGCAAATGAAAAATTTGTTGATGTGATGCCTGCTAACAGTTCGCCTGAAACACGTAGTGTGCGCGGTGCGAATGAGCTTCGTATTGCTTTATATAAGCCGCAGCCGAATAAGCTTATTATTCTTGCGGTACAAGATAACCTTGTGAAGGGTGCATCTGGTCAAGCTGTACAAAATATGAACCTAATGTTCGGCTTTGATGAAGATGAAGGCTTACAAGGGATTGGTTTATTACCATAAAAAACTCTTTTTTGCTTCACACACATTTAAATTTCGATTTAAATGTGTGTCTTGACTCTGATCTTAAACACTGAGATGACGATGCAAAACTCTGGACAGACGACTTCAGCAGAAAGTTCGTTGCAAAAGAAAAATTTTTTAAATACTAATAAACCTTTGTTTATTGGTGCGGCTATTTTAATGAGTGGTTGTCTTGCGCTCGGCTATACAATTGGACACCGTCAAGGTTTAACTGTTGTAGGTTACGATGCAGATGCAGAGCAATTGGTTGAAGTGGTGCAAAAGCAGAAAACAGCTTTAGATGCGGTTAATAAAAGCCTGAACGCTGCGGTACAAGAGCGTGATGTAGCTGTAACAAATGCAAATGATCTGTTTGAAGCTCTTAATCAGGCCAACGCTGATAAAACCCAGCAAGAAGGTATGAGTAATATCTACCGAGATATCTTGAGGCAGCGTGGTGGTTTAAGCTTGACCATTCAAAATTTGGCAATCAAACCTCTGCCTGAAAATGCTTATGAATATCAGTTGGATCTCGTACAGGTAAGCCCAAGTAAGCGCCGTGCTTCAGGATCAATTGAGATAAGACTCATTAAAGATACAGAAGTTTTAGTTGTACCACTTGAAGCTAAAAGCTTTAACTTTACTGACTTCGAGCGCTTAACAGGTCGTTGGACGATGCCTAAAGGTTTTACACCTCAATTTATTGAGGTACGTTTAACAGGCGGCTCTGATACACCAGTTATTAAACGTTTTAGTTGGCAGCGCGGTAAACCTGTCGAAACATCTTCTGCTTTCGTGGCAGAAATTCCTCAAGCTGAAGCAAATTCACAATAGTAACATCCTATGCGAACAAATAAGCGTCAAACAAACTTAAAAGATATTAAGGCTTCTTTTCAGCAGTCTGGTTATGTCGATTGGCACTTCCATCCACGCTTAAGTGATTCGCAAAACGAAGATCATGATGGAGAGGTTGTTGTACAAACAGCACCTCCTGAACTCAAGCGTCCACCATTGTATGCAGTCGTATTAATGAATGACGATTACACGCCAATGGACTTTGTAATTGAAATTTTACAACAATACTTTGCAATGAATCTTGACCAAGCAACTCAAGTAATGCTAACAGTACACTATGAAGGTAAAGGTATTGCTGGGGTATATCCAAGAGACATCGCGGAGACCAAAGCAAACCTTGTTAATAATTACGCTCGATCGCAAGGTCATCCATTACTTTGCCAGATTGAGCCTAAAGCATAAGGGGGTTACATGCTCAGTCGTCAATTAGAAGTATCATTACGTTTGGCTGTTAGCATGGCTCGTCAAAAGAGACATGAGTTTCTTACAGTTGAACATTTATTATTAGCACTACTCGACAACGATTCAGCCGTGAATGCTTTAAAAGCATGTGGGGCTGATATAGTTTCTTTACGTAAAGAATTAGAAGAATATGTAGAACAACATACTCCTAAGCTTGGCGAAAATAGCGAGCAAGCGCCTCATCCAACAGAAAGTTTTGACCGCATTTTGCAACGTGCTATTTTCCACGTGCAATCAAGTGGCGGCGATCGTACTGTTGAAGGCGCAGATGTTTTGGTCGCAATGTATTCAGAGCGTGATTCTTTTGCTGTGTATTTGCTTAAACGTCATCAAATCAATCGATTGACATTGACTCAATACTTGTCTCATGGGACACGTAAAGATGAAGTGCAAGTTGAAGAAGAAGTTGAAGATATTGAGGGTGAAACTAGCGCGGGCAATGCAGGACCATTAGAGCTGTATACGCTGAACTTAAATGTTGAAGCGCAAAAAGGCAAAACTGATCCACTTATTGGCCGTGAAAAAGAAATTGAACGTACAGCTCAAATTCTGTGCCGCCGTCGCAAAAACAACCCATTGCTTGTCGGTGATCCGGGCGTTGGTAAAACCTCGATTGCTGAAGGTTTAGCATGGTTAATTGTGAATGGTAAGGCGCCTAAACCTTTAAGTCAGGCTGAAGTCTATAGCTTAGATATTGGTGCATTAGTTGCTGGGACCAAATATCGCGGTGACTTTGAAAAACGTTTAAAACAATTGCTTAATGCTTTGAAGAAAAATCCAAATGCGATTTTATTCATTGATGAAATTCATATGATCATTGGCGCAGGCTCAAGTATGGGCAGCACAATGGATGCTTCGAATTTGATCAAACCGGCTTTGGCTAATGGTACTTTACGTTGTATCGGTTCAACGACGTTCCAAGAATATCGTCAGGTTTTTGAAAAAGACCATGCGTTATCACGTCGTTTCCAGAAAATTGATGTCAATGAGCCAAGTATTGCTGAAACAATTGATATTTTGCGTGGCTTGAAATCTAAATTTGAAGATTTCCACCACGTACAATATGACGATAAGGCATTGGTATCAGCTGTAGAGCTTTCTGCTAAATTCATTAATGATCGTTTCTTGCCAGATAAGGCAATTGATGTGATTGACGAAGCTGGTGCTCAGCGTCGCTTGAAAGCTGAAAGCGATGATAGTTTGATTACGGTAGAGAATATCGAAGATATCGTTTCTAAGATTGCTCGTATTCCGCCTAAAACTGTCTCTAAAGATGATAAGTCAGTGCTTGAAAATCTTGAGCGTGATTTAAAACGCGTTGTGTTTGGTCAAGATGAGGCAATTACTGCTTTAGGCTCAGCGATCAAGTTATCTCGTGCTGGGTTGAAATCACCAGATAAGCCAGTAGGTAGTTTTGTTTTTGCTGGTCCAACAGGTGTGGGTAAAACCGAAGTGACTAAGCAACTTGCGAAGTTGTTAGGTGTTGAGCTTGTGCGTTTCGATATGTCTGAATATATGGAACGTCATGCAGTTTCACGTTTGATTGGTGCACCTCCGGGTTATGTGGGTTATGACCAAGGTGGGCTGTTAACTGATGCGATTCATAAGAACCCGCACTGTGTTTTATTGCTAGATGAAATTGAAAAAGCGCATCCAGATGTGTTTAATCTGTTGCTACAAATCATGGACCATGGTGCTTTAACGGATAACAACGGACGTAAGTCAGACTTTAGAAACGTTATTATTGTCCTGACTACGAATATTGGAGCAGAAAGTATTTCTCGTGCGAGTATTGGTTTTACTGAACAGGATCATAGTTCTGATAACCAAGAAGCAATGAAACGTGCTTTCTCACCAGAGTTCCGTAACCGTCTAGATAGTGTTATCCAATTTAAGTCATTACCAACAACTGTGATTGAGTCTGTGGTTGATAAATTCTTAACAGAATTACAAGCACAACTAGATGATAAACAAGTTGTACTTGATGTGGATCAAAGTGCTCGTGATTGGTTGGCAACAAATGGTTATGACCGCTTGATGGGTGCACGTCCAATGCAACGCCTCATTCAAGAACACTTGAAGAAACCACTAGCTGAAATGATTCTGTTTGGCGAACTTGCAGATCATGGTGGTAATGTGGCTGTATCAGTGAAAAATGAAGATGGCAAAGCTGTCGGCTTAAAACTTGAAGTTTTTGAAGATCATCATACGGCAGAACCAGCGTAACTTATGTTAATTGATAGTCTTGCTATAACCCGAATACTGAGTGTATTCGGGTTATTTATTATCACAGCAATTGCTGAAATTCTTGGTTGTTATTTCCCTTATCTGATTTTAAGAGAAGGCAAGTCTGCTTGGTTGTGGCTACCTACAGCTTTAAGTCTGGCTGTCTTTGTCTGGCTGCTGACTTTACATCCAGCGGCTTCTGGGCGCATTTATGCTGCATATGGCGGTATTTATATTTTTACTGCTCTCATGTGGTTGCGTTTTGTGGACCAGGTTGGATTAACAAGATGGGATATATTGGGTGGGCTAATCGTGCTGTGTGGAGCTGGCTTAATTATTTTACAACCACAAGGGCTGATTCGTTAACACAATGAATGAATCAAATCTTAAGCGTGAAAATAAGAAGTTTTTTCTAAAAAAAGACTTGTCAAAGCTCTCAACAATGCGTATTTTAGATTTAAGGAACATTTTTTAATATTTGAGATAAAGATGTTAAATCTATCTGTGAACACTAACGCTTACTATTACTTTTGGCAATTTAGATAGTTGCCTGAGCGTATTCGGGCATGAGAAAGTTGCCCATCACAGTTAATACCTGATCGGCAACCCCGATCAGGTTTTTTTATGCTTTATCTTTTTTGAATCGAGGAACTTAAAATGAACAACATGACTTATTCGTACTTTAGCAACTTTTATTGGTTTTACTTTTGCTTACCTTTACCAACGAATAGATCCAAAACGCTCAAATAAATGATCGGACTGAATAGATTGCAGTCCCAAGGAAAAACCAATGAATGCCCTAAATACTTTATTGACACAAAGCAATACAAAAGAAACACCAGTTAGTTTACCTGTCCAGTTAAAAGCAAAATATCCGCTTGCACACTCTTTCGTGCGTCAAATTGCCGAACATCGCCAAACTATTCAAAATATTCTTAACGGCAACGATCCTCGGTTAATGGTAATTACAGGGCCTTGTTCAATTCATGATCCGGTTGCAGTACTTGAATACGCTGAAAGATTGCAAAAATTACAAGAAAAAGTAAAAAATCAGATTTTTATCGTGATGCGTGCATATATTGAAAAACCTCGTACAACTGTGGGTTGGAAAGGTTTCATGTACGATCCAAATTTAGATGGCTCATCAAATTTACAACTTGGTTTAGAAAAGTCTCGCGAACTTTACCTGCAAATTATTGAAAAAGGTTTGCCCATTGCGAGTGAAATTTTAAGCCCAATGGCAACTGGTTATTTTGATGATTTATTGGCTTGGGGCGCAATTGGGGCTCGTACGAGTGAATCTCAGATTCACCGTGAAATCTCAAGCCACATGCCATACAGTATTGGTTTCAAGAATGGTACAGATGGTTCAATTCAGATTGCATTAGATGCAATTCAGTCAGCACAAAATGAGCATCAATTTTTAGGAATGAATCAACAAGGTTTGCCTTCAGTGATTCAGAGCGCTGGTAATCCATTACCACACTTGATTTTACGCGGAGCAAATCATGGGCCAAATTATGATTTAGCTTCAATTCAGGCGATACGAGAAAAACATAAACAAAATCTTCCTGCATTAGTCATTGACTGTAGTCATGGCAATAGCAGTAAAGATCCGTTGCGTCAGCCAGAAGTTTTACAGCAAATCGTTGCTGAACGTTTAAAAACCCAAGTAAAGGGTGTCATGATTGAAAGTCATTTGGTTGATGGTAGCCAAAAGATTTCATGTGATATGACTTATGGGCAGTCAGTAACTGATGGTTGTTTAGGTTGGGAAAAAACCGAGCAACTTTTGTTAAGTGTTTCTGAGCAATTAAAAGTGAAAGAGTTAGCTCACTCTGCTTAATCATTTGTCGACAAAAAGGGATCTGTGAACAGATCCCTTTATTATTTAAGAAGCATGTTTTAGTTCTGATAAGAATGTAGTAATTTCATGCCCAAATTTTTTCGGCTCGGTTAATAAGGGGGTATGGCCTGAGCGTTCAAAATATATTGCTTTTGCGTGTTCAACACTATGAGCAATAAGAGTCTGTCCGGTTTCTGGATAAAGTGTCGAGTTGCGACCAATAAAGAAGGTTGTCGGGCACTGTAATTGTTGAATGGCTTCACGATAATCTTCATTGTGATAAAGATAATTTTCGACATACCAAAACAAATAATCTAAACGCTGAATTGGTAATAAGTATTTTTGTAGAAAAGGCTGTTTTAGTGCTGTTTTAAAAACTAAAGGGCTAAAGGGATTGCTGCTTTGTAACTCAATAAAATCTACCCAAAGACGAACCAGTTCTTGTCGATCTGGAAGCGCTAATTCATAAAGATATTTGGCATTTTTGTGCTTTGATAATAATTGATAGATATCATTTAATAATTGTTTGAACTGGGGATGTAGAGGGCCGAATAGACCATATTCCCATGTTGAATCCACAGATATTTTTGGTGTTTGATCGATATGCAAATAGGCTTTTAATTGCTGTGCCAGATGAGCATGCTTCATACCATGCATGGCCGTTGTAGCACCCATTGAATAACCCATCAAGATAAAGTTATCGAGTTTTAATTGTTCTATTAAATGGGCGACATCTTGCCAGTGACTAGAAATTGCATCTTGTTCAGGGATTGCACAGTTCTTTGACCCCCCAAAACCACGCCAATCTGGAATGATAAACTCATAATCTTTACGGTTTGCATAAATAAAAGGAAGCCATTGCCAGCTTTGCATGCCAAGACCAGATAAAACCAAAACTGGTTCACCACGACCAACACGACGAACAAATAAATTTTCCCGATCGGGCATGGTGTAATATGGCATGACTATTCTCCGGCTACGCTATTTTGGGCAAAGCGTTTTAATTGAGGGATGACTTGTTCCAACCATTTAATCCATTCACTTTCCATCGTAATCCCAAGTTCTAAGATCATTTTGTGAATGTATAACACACGGTTATCTAGATCATCGTTGTCTTTAAAATCCTTATCATAAATACTTTGATAAAGTTTCAGTTTCTCTTGATGTAAACCAAGATGTCTTAACAGCTCAGGTAATATCTGATTATTGCTCAATTGTGCTTCAGCACGCAATCTAACCATTAAATCATCACGAAGCTGTGCGGGTTCACTTTGTTGTGTCATCCATGAAGCTAGTTCAATACGCCCCAATTGTTCAACTTGATAGGTTTTTTTCCGACTATTTTCCATTTCATTTTCTAACGTTGAAACCCAACCTTTTTTTAGCATGTGGTTGAGTTCACGATAAATTTGCTGATGGGTGGCATTCCAGAAAAAACCGATTGAACGATCAAACCGGCGGGCAAGTTCGAACCCTGTACTTGGTCGTTCAAGCAAACTGGTTAATAAAACATGAGGAAGTGACATAGCAATCCGGTTTGTAAGCAAAAGTAAAGTGTGACTGATGAGATTATGCAACATGTTGCATAAAAGTCAAAATTTGATTATAAATTAATGCAACAAGTTGCATTAGCAAGCTTATTGCTAGCCAAAGGAGAAAATATGTCAGCTTATCCGCATTTATTGAAGCCACTTGATTTAGGCTTTACTACTTTAAAAAACCGTGTGCTTATGGGGTCTATGCATATTGGTTTAGAAGAAGCACCACAAGGATATGAACGCATGGCTGCGTTTTATGCTGAGCGTGCAAAAGGTGATGTGGGTTTAATTGTAACTGGCGGTGTTTCTCCGAATGATGATGGTGTTGTATTTAGCCATGGTACGAAGTTAGATACAGTTGAAGAAGCTGAAAAACATAAAGTGATTACCCAAGCTGTTCATGAAGCTGGGGGTAAAATTGCTATGCAGATTTTACATACTGGACGTTATTCTTATCAGCCAAATAACGTTGCTCCCTCAGCAATTCAAGCACCGATTAACCCAATTAAGCCAAAAGCTTTAAGTTCTGCCGAAGTGCAGCAGACCATTGATGACTTTGCAAACTGCGCCAAACTTGCTCAGTATGCGGGTTATGATGGCGTGGAAATCATGGGTTCTGAAGGTTATTTAATTAATGAGTTCATTGCCGCGCGTACGAATCATCGGGATGATGAATGGGGCGGTAGTTACGAAAACCGTATTCGTTTTCCTATCGAAATTGTAAAACGTACACGGGCATTAGTAGGTGAAAACTTTATCATTATTTATCGTCTATCGATGCTTGATTTAGTTGAAGGTGGTTCAAGTATTGAAGAAGTGATTCAGCTTGCAAAAGAAATTGAAAAAGCAGGTGCAACTATTATTAATACAGGGATTGGCTGGCATGAAGCTCGTATCCCAACAATTGCGACCAAAGTTCCTCGTGCTGCGTTTACGTGGGTTACTGAAAAACTTAAAGGAGAAGTCTCTATTCCTTTAGTTACTTCTAACCGAATTAATACACCAGAAATGGCTGAACATGTGTTGGCATCAGGTCATGCTGATATGGTGTCTATGGCACGCCCAATGCTCGCTGATGCTGAGTTTGTTTTAAAAGCAAGTGAAGGCCGTAGTGATGAAATTAATACATGTATTGGCTGTAACCAAGCTTGTTTAGATCACATTTTCTCAATGAAAATTGCAACTTGTTTAGTGAACCCGCGTGCATGTTATGAAACTGAACTTATTTTTAAAGATGCACAAGTTCAAAAGAATATTGCTGTTATTGGGGCAGGACCTGCGGGTTTAAGTTTTGCTGTATATGCAGCTGACCGTGGTCATCAAGTTAAAATTTTTGAGGCTAGTCATCAAATTGGTGGCCAATTTAATATTGCAAAGACTGTTCCTGGAAAAGAAGAGTTCTATGAAACCTTACGCTACTTTGCTCGCCAAATTGAGTTACGACCAAACATTGAATTAATTTTGAATCATAAAGCAACTTATGAAGAGTTGAGCCAAGCAAGTTTTGATGAAATTGTGGTCGCAACTGGTGTAACGCCTCGTCAATTACAGTTTGAAGGTATTGATCATTCTAAAGTACTTAGCTACTTACAAGTCTTAAAAGAACGTGTGCCAGTGGGACAACGTGTAGCCATTATTGGGGCAGGTGGTATTGGTTTTGATACGGCTGAATATCTCACTCACGAAGGTGAAAGTGGCAGTTTAAACCCAGAAAAGTTTTATGAAGAATGGGGAATTGACACTCAATATGAGCATGTAGGTGGCTTAAAACAGCCAAAAGTTGAGACTTCTGAACGAGAAATCTATTTACTGCAACGTAAGACTGCTGTTGTCGGTGCAGGTTTAGGTAAAACTACAGGATGGATTCATCGTGCAGGCCTTAAAAATCGCCAAGTTAAAATGCTTGCAGGCGTTCAATACAACAAAGTAGATGATCAGGGCTTACATATCAGTATAGATGGGCAACCAAGGGTGCTTGAAGTCGATCATGTTGTGATTTGTGCGGGTCAAGAATCTTTCACTGCAATGTATGACCAATTAAAAACAGATGGAAAAAATGTTCATTTAATTGGTGGTGCTAAAGAAGCGGGAGAGCTAGATGCAAAACGAGCAATACGTCAAGGTGCTGAACTAGCAGCAGTACTATAAATTCTGTGGGGCATTTCTTTATATAGAAATGCCCCTTACTTCATTAGTTAAATTACGGGATAAAATAACAATGACACTTGAAATTACAAAACAGTCTTTAGAAAAATGGCATCACATGATTCAGGCAGGTAACTTGTCTGATCTAAATGATTTACTGGCAGATGATGTGGTTTTTCGTTCACCAGTTGCCTATAAACCTTATGAAGGAAAGCAGGTCGTTTTCTTCATTCTTACCAATGTCATTCAAGTGTTCGAAAACTTCACTTATCATCGTGAGTTTTATACAGAAGATGGCGAGAATGTAGTGCTTGAGTTCAGTGCTAATGTCAGTGGTAAATCATTAAAAGGTATTGATATGATTCGTTTTAATGAACAAGGCAAAATTGTTGATTTTGAAGTAATGATTCGTCCAATGAGTGGCTTAGCTGCGCTGGCTGAACAAATGGGTATAAGAATTGCCAAGTTTCAACCACAATAATTTTAGTAAATAGCCTAAGTAAGATAGAGACTAATAGAATGTGGTTAAAACTTTCAACTTTAGCATTGTTACCTGTAATTTTTGTGCAGGGAACAAAGGTTCGTAAGAATACACCACGCTTGCTAGAAGCCAGTGGTGAAAGAGAAGGCATTGTTGGTAAGGGCAGACCATTGTCTCTACTTATTTTAGGAGACTCTGCCGCAGCGGGAGTTGGCGTTGAAACACAACAAGATGCTTTATCTGGCGCAATTATTTCTGAGTTACAAGATCAATATTTGATAAATTGGAAACTTTATGCAAAAACAGGTGATACTACTAAGCAGGTTTTTCAAGCTTTACAGTATTTAGAGCCGCAAAATTATGATGTTGTTGTTACATCTATTGGCGTTAATGATGTGACAAAATTAACGTCAGCAAATTCATGGATAAAACAACAAAAGCAATTATTTGAATATATACAAGCACGTTTTCAGCCTAAACTCATTATTGTTTCAGGCGTTCCGCCCATGCAACATTTTCCAGCTTTACCCAATCCATTGGCTTGGTTGTTTGGAAAATACGCGGAGCAAATGGATCAAGTGTTATATAACTGGGTAGAAGCACAAAACCAATTTAGATTCATTCAATATGATATTGAAAGTTTTCAAGCTTTGAATCTGCCTATGGCAAGTGATGGCTTTCATCCAAGCAAAGAAATTTATGCAATTTGGGGACAGCAGGTTGCAGCATTAGTGCGGCAATCATTTAACTCGTAATCAGAGGTCGTGATTGGATATGGGCATATCTACTTTAAATAAAATTAAAGCTTTCGGTTCAGAATTGTTTGACTCAGTACTCGGTGCTGAACAGCCAAAAATCTATTATGACCCACAAGGGAAAATTAAAGATATTTTGGATAAGTTGCCCCAACTTAAGCAGAAATATCGTCCTACACCATGGTTAACTAACAATCATGTCCATCTTTTATATTTCGATATTATTAGAAAAAAAACCATCAAGCTTGAATATGACCGTATTGAGCAACTCAGCATGAAAGATGGTGGCGTAACTGCAATTGCATGGTATGGCTATAATCTTCCGAAAGATACTCCTACCGTTGTTATCATGCACACCATTACAGGGACACCTGAAAGTATGCGTGAATTGGTGAGAGATATTCATCAATATACGGGATGGAGAATAGCACTATGCTTACGCCGTGGGCATGCGGGTTTACCTATGCCTGTACCACAGATTTCTCTTTTCGGATCAACAAGTGATCTTAAAGAGCAGCTTTCGCATATTCAAAGTTTGTTTCCTGAATCGGATTTGTACGCAGTCGGTTCTTCTGCTGGCACAGGATTGTTAGTTCGTTATTTGGGTGAGCAAGGCTCTGACACACCATTTAAAGCTGCTTTTGCAATGTGTCCAGGCTACAACACTGAGATTGGTTTTAAAAATGTTCACCCGTTTTATAGCAAAATGATGACCAAAAAGTTATTCAAATATTTTATTCATCCTTATCAAAGTACTTGGAATCAGGTTGCTTCTTTAGAAAAAGTTCTTGCAACGACTAGTCTCGAAGAGTTTGAAAAAGAATACTTTGAAATGGCAGGTTTTCAGGACTATCAAAGTTATTGTCAGGCAATTAATCCAATTTATGTATTTGAAAATGTCAAAATTCCATTAATGATTCTTAATGCTGAAGATGATCCAGTATGTTCTATTAAAAATTTAGAGCCGTATAAAGAAACTATTCAGCAAATGAGTAATATTGCAGTGGTAACCACTAAAAAGGGAAGTCATTGTGGTTTTTACGAAGGTTGGAAAAGTACTTCATGGGCAGCCAAATTAATATCGAATTATTTTATGGTTGATCATAAGCAGTGATTATGTTGCCGTAATTGGTTCAATAAAGCCCATTCAATAGATGGGCTTTATTGTTTTATCGGATCAGGATAAAAGTAATTTTGAATTTTTTAGTCCAATTTTGATTTTAGTACTGGCAACCAGATCTTTTTCGTCAGTTTGGTTAGGATGAAAGTCAAAGCGATAATAGTCAAAAAATTTCGGAGTTAGAACTTTATATTGTGTTGTCATAAAACCAAGAAACTTACGCCAAGATTGAAAATTAAGAAGTTGACGATCCCGTTTCATAAGAACGAATTGATAGATTGTTGAGAAGCCAGTAATTAAAAATAAACTTAAAGTAAAGACGGTGATACGTGGGAGATATGCGCTTAGCCCACTTCCATATAAGTGTTCATAAAGATCAAAGGCTACAGCTTTATGCTCAGTTTCTTCAATACTATGCCATAACCATAAGTTACGAATCGTTGAGTCTGTCATCAGTTCATTAACAGACTGCATCATGCTTACTACAAGTACAGCGGTGTAGTGTTCAAGGCCTACCGTTACAAGTAGGTTCCATTTCTTACTAAAAACTTTTTCAATACTCTTTAAAACAATACCCGTTACTTTTTCTAAAGATTCTGGATCTAAACCATGTTGTTGTGCACTCACATGAAAAGCATGATGTTCTTTAGAATGCATTGCTTCTTGACCAATAAAAGCACTAATTTCACGATCTAGAAGTTCATTCGACTTTGCTTTTGCGCGTAATGCTCGAACTGAACGAACAAAATATGATTCACCCTCGGGGAACAATGTAGATAAACCCGTAAAATAATGTGTAAAAGTGGGTTCATTATTACACCAATAGCGAGGTACATTTTCAAAATTATAGTCCATACGACGGACTGGAAATGAGGCAGGCAAGCGATTTGATACGGTATTCATTTTAAGCTCCAATCTTCTTTTAATTAAAGTTCCAAAAAGGAACTTGATTAAAAATTACATCTCGGAATAGGGAGCGTCAATGTTTTTTGAAGTAAAAGAAGTAGGTTGTCCTGAATTGATATCTAGGGAAACTTTAAAGACAAATTGGAATAAAAAAGTGAAACTAATGAGTGAATTGATAATTTTAATAATATTTAAAAAGCCCAAATCAAGTGTTTAATTTGGGCATATTCATACGATAACTTAGTTTTTAAGCGCTGGCGTAGCAGCAGCAATTGCAGCGGCAACAGCATCATCTTCAGTTTGAGATGGTTCTGCTGGCTTAGCAGGTTTAGACTGAGCTTTCTCAGGCTTTGGCTCTGCTTTTGGCTCAGGTTTAGGTTCTGGCTTAGGCTTCGGCTCTGCTTTAGGTTGTTCAGAAACAGTTGTTTGTGAATTTTGCTCAGAATGGGCAGGACGAGTTTCACGGCGAATTTCAGTTGTAGTATTCGCTGTTTCTTCGTGATGAACTTCAACTTGCGTTGGTTCCTGAGTTTGAGCTTCTTCAGTTTTAACACTTTCTAAAGATTCAAATTTTGCAGGTTCAGCAGGTTTAGGTTCTGAAACAGCAGTTTCAACCTTTTCTTGCTCTTCTTCTGGTGTTTCTTTTTTAACGCATGCGGTTAACAATAGTCCAGCCGCAATAGCAGCACAGATTAAAAGTTTTTTATTTGCCATTGTCCTAAACAACATTTAATTGAGGAGCTCGCATTATAACAGCAAAAGAGAATGAAAAAATCATGTGAGATTGACCTAATTTTTTATTAAAAATGCTGATAGAATAGCCAGTTGTTTAATGATCTTTGAATTGGTGCGGTTTGACTTTGCTTTATAGGGGCAGAGTACAGTAAAATTGCCCAACATTGTAGGCCGATTTCGGCTTGATTGTACGAGAAACTTAATGACCCATTTTATTTTTGTTACTGGTGGTGTGGTTTCATCGCTAGGTAAAGGTATTTCTGCTGCTTCAGTTGCTGCACTTTTGGAAGCCCGTGGCTTAAAAGTCACAATGGTTAAAATGGATCCTTACATTAATGTCGATCCGGGGACAATGAGTCCTTTCCAACATGGTGAAGTTTTTGTCACAGAGGATGGTGCCGAAACTGATCTAGACTTGGGTTATTACGAACGTTTCTTACGTCGTGCGAAAATGACCAAACTGAATAACTTTACTAGTGGCCGTGTTTATCAAGATGTTTTAAATAAAGAACGTCGTGGTGACTACTTAGGCGGTACGGTTCAAGTTATTCCACATATTACTGACAATATTAAAGAACGCGTACTTCGTGCTGGTGAGGGTTACGACGTTGCAATCGTTGAGATTGGTGGTACGGTTGGTGATATCGAATCACTTCCATTTATGGAGTCAGTTCGTCAGTTAATGGTTGAGCTTGGTCATAAACGTACCATGCTTATGCATTTAACTTTGTTGCCATATATTAAATCGGCAGCAGAGCTTAAGACGAAACCAACTCAGCATTCTGTAAAAGAATTACTTTCAATTGGTATTCAGCCAGATATTTTAATCTGCCGTACTGAATATGATGTAGATGTTGATACTAAACGCAAAATTGCATTGTTCACTAACGTGGAAGCGCGTGCCGTTGTGGTATGTAAAGATGCGAAAACGATTTATCAAATTCCACGTACTTTCTATGAACAAAACGTTGATGACTTGATCTGTGAGCGTTTTGGATTTAATGATCTTCCAGAAGCAAACCTAGAAGATTGGGACAATGTAGTAGAAGCATTACTTAATCCTGAATACACTTTACGTGTAGCTATGGTTGGTAAATATGTTGAATTACCAGATGCTTATAAATCTGTTAATGAAGCATTGTTGCATGCAGGCATCAAAAACCGTGTGAAAGTACAGATTGACTATGTCAATGCTGAAGAGCTTGAAAGCCAAGACGTTTCTATTTTGCAAACAGCTGACGCAATCTTAGTCCCAGGTGGCTTTGGTGAGCGTGGTACTGAAGGCAAAATGAAAGCTATTCAATATGCACGTGAAAACAAAGTTCCATTCTTGGGTATTTGTTTAGGCATGCAATTGGCTGTAATCGAATATGCACGTCATGTTGCTGCAATGCCAGAAGCATCTTCTACAGAGTTTAACCGTTCTACCAAGTATCCATTGATTGGTTTAATTACTGAATGGTTAGATGAGCGTGGTGAGTTACAACAACGTAGCGTAGAGTCTGATTTAGGCGGAACTATGCGTTTGGGTGCACAAAAATCTGAATTGGTTGAAGGCACTAAAACACGTGAAGTCTATGGTAAAGCAGAAATTACTGAGCGTCATCGTCACCGTTATGAAATGAATAACCGTTTCATTGACGCGATTGAACAAGCTGGTATGAAGATTTCTGGTTACTCTTCGGCACAACATTTGGTTGAAACTGTAGAAATTCCTGAACATCCTTGGTTTATTGCTGTACAATTCCACCCGGAATTTACAAGTTCACCACGTGATGGACATCCATTATTTGCTAGTTTTATTGACGCTGCGAAAACACAGCATCAAAAAAGTAAGTAATGCGATTTTAAATAAACTGGGAAAGTTTAAATGTCACAATTAAAACCACAAGAAGTTGTACGTTTAGGCGATATACAAATGGCAAATCATTTGCCATTTGTATTATTTGGCGGAATGAACGTACTTGAATCAAAAGATTTAGCTTTCGAAATTGCAGAAACTTATGTTGATATCTGCAAACGCTTAGACATTCCTTATGTATTTAAAGCGAGTTTCGATAAGGCAAATCGTTCTAGTCTGCATTCGTTCCGTGGTCCTGGACTTGAAAAAGGTATTGAATGGTTAGGCGATATTAAAAAACATTTTAATGTTCCTATCATTACCGATGTCCATGAGCCACACCAAGCTGAAGCAGTTGCAGAAGTAGCTGATATTATTCAGTTACCGGCTTTCTTAAGTCGCCAAACTGATCTTGTTGAAGCGATGGCAAAAACACAGGCTATTATTAACATTAAGAAAGCTCAGTTTTTGGCACCTCATGAAATGCGCCATATCCTGAATAAATGTTTAGAAGCAGGAAACGATAAACTAATTCTTTGTGAGCGCGGTTCAGCATTTGGCTATAACAACCTTGTTGTAGATATGCTTGGCTTTGACATCATGAAAGAAATGAATGTTCCTGTTTTCTTCGATGTAACACATGCGTTGCAAACTCCTGGTGGTCGTGCTGACTCGGCAGGTGGTCGTCGTGCTCAAATTACAACTTTAGCACGCGCTGGAATGGCAACAGGCTTGGCTGGATTGTTCTTGGAAGGTCATCCAGACCCAGAACATGCAAAATGCGATGGACCTTGTGCATTACGCATGTCGCAGCTTGAGCCATTCTTGGCACAAATAAAAGAATTGGATACTTTGGTTAAAGGATTCAAAAAGTTAGACACCCATTGAGTTTTTACTCATTTACGCTGCTTTAATCGCAGCTCATATTCATTCAACAGAGGAATTGTTCATGAGCCAAATCGTTGACATCCGTGCACGTGAAATTTTGGACTCTCGTGGTAACCCAACCATCGAAGCAGACGTAATTTTAGAATCTGGGGTTGTTGGTCGTGCATGTGCACCATCTGGTGCTTCAACTGGTTCTCGTGAAGCTTTAGAACTACGTGACGGTGATAAATCACGTTACTTAGGTAAAGGCGTTAAAACTGCGGTTAACAACGTAAACACGATTATCCGTGACGCTTTAGTGGGCAAATCAGTATTTGAACAAAAAGACATCGATAATGCGATGATCGAACTTGATGGTACTGAAAACAAAGAAAAATTGGGTGCAAATGCAACTTTGGCTGTGTCACTAGCTGTTGCGCGCGCTGCTGCTGATGAAAAGAAAATTCCTCTTTTCCAATACATCGCTGACTTACGTGGTCAAAAGATTTTGACTATGCCTGTACCAATGATGAACATCATCAATGGTGGTTCACATGCAGACAACAACGTTGATATTCAAGAGTTTATGATTGAGCCAGTAGGCTTTACTTCATTTGCTGAAGCATTACGTGCTGGTGCTGAAATCTTCCATTCACTAAAATCAGTCTTAAACAAAAAAGGTTTAAACACTGCTGTAGGTGATGAAGGTGGTTTTGCACCAAACTTGCGTTCAAATGAAGAAGCAATCACTGTTATTCTTGAAGCTATCGGTCAAACTGGTTACAAAGCTGGTTCTGATATTATGTTGGCGCTTGACTGTGCATCTTCAGAATTCTACAAAAATGGTCAATATGTTCTTGCGGGTGAAGGCAATAAAGCATTCACAAGCAACCAGTTCTCTGACTATTTAGCAGGCCTTGTAAACCAATATCCAATTATCTCAATTGAAGATGGTTTAGATGAGTCAGATTGGGAAGGTTGGTCTTACTTGACATCTATCCTTGGTGACAAAATCCAATTGGTTGGTGATGACTTGTTCGTTACAAACCCTAAGATTTTACAACGTGGTATTAATGAGAAAGTAGGTAACTCTATCTTAATCAAATACAACCAAATTGGTACGTTGACTGAAACTCTTGATGCAATTTACCTTGCTAAAGAAAATGGTTATACAACTGTAATTTCTCACCGTTCTGGCGAAACTGAAGATTCAACTATTGCTGACTTAGCAGTAGGGACAGCGGCTGGTCAAATTAAGACTGGTTCACTTTGCCGTTCTGACCGTGTTTCTAAGTACAACCAATTGCTTCGTATTGAAGAATTGACTAAAGCTGCTTACCGCGGTAAAGCTGAGTTTAAAGGTTTAAACTAATCTTTAAATAAAAAGTTAAAATTAGTTTTTTAATATTTTAAGGTGCTATTTTTAATAAAAAATAGCACCTTTTTTATTATCCTAGACGACGGGTTTTTAACGACTTAGCCCAACTATGGTGTTTGCAACGAGAACATTCTTGATCGAGTGTATTTAGAATTTTCGTTTCACCACATTTCATACATGAATAAAAAGTATTGATTTTAAGTACGTCAGCTTTGCAATAAGCATCTGGGAATAGGGGGAGTCCCCATTTTACCTCTTCATCTTCATAGTAAAGTAAACTCAAGATACCGTCAGACTCTAATAAGGCTGTTCTCACTTGGCCTAGATGTTCAACATTTTGTTGGCGCATTTCTGAGAAAAACTCATCATGTGAATATGATTGTTTCTGGAAATCTTTGTAAACCAAAAGTCCATCTTTGACTACACAGAGAGCTCTTCCTTCCAATAAGTCTTCAATTTTTTTATGTTTCACCATTGCCCAAGTTACAAGACGATAGAGAAAAAGAATAACGATAAATACGACAAAAGCATGAGAAATAGGTAAGTCCTTGGTAAACATTGGATCACCAGCAGCCGAGCCTAAACATAAAATAATTGCGAGTTCAAAAAGGGAGAGTTGGCGAACACCACGTTTACCTGATAGTCTTAAAAAACTAATAATAATGATAAACATAAGAAAGCATCGAACCAAGATTTCTAAAATAAAGGTCCAAGTCGTGTCACCTATGAAAATATTAAAAAAATCCATTTTTTCTCCTTTTTAATAGGTATATGAAGTCTTTATAAAATTCTTAGCAAATTAAAAATAGAAAAAATATACTTTTTAAGTAGTTGTTGGTTAAAAATTCGAACTTTATGTGATTTTGTATAAATTCTACTATTTAAAATATTTAATAAAATAAACATATAGTTGGAGCTTCAGTTGTATATGAAACAGCAAGAAAAATGATTGTTAAAATTATCAAATAAAATAAAAATTTTGATATGTATGGCCTAAATTTAGTTTCTCAATTTTTATAATGTTTGGTCTTAATATGTATATGATATATTTTAATATTATTGTTTTTTAAGAGAATTTCATATGATGAGAAAGCAATATCATTTTAGAAAAGTTAAAAATGATACTTATATTTGGGATGTAGATAATTTAGTAGCATTAACTAGAAATTTTAAAGTAAAAGAAATTTTGCTATCAGAAATAAAAGAATTAAATGAACCCTACTGGTATCCAGATTCTCATCCCACTACTCAAGATATCATTGATCATATGATATTAATTCAAGAGGCAGATTTGTCTTATCCAATAATACTATGTTCACAGGGCAGAATAATGGATGGTATGCATAGGGTAGGGAAAGCGAAAATTTTAGGTGAGGTTAAAATACGTGCTGTACAATTTGATAAAGACCCTCAACCAGATTATATCAATGTTGATGAGGATGATCTGAACTATGATGATTAATTATCAATAATTGCGAATATAACTTAGTGGCAATCAGGACTGTAGGGAATAGCGTCTAAACGTTTTTGGAAAACATTTGGATTCAGTATATTTTCATACATTTGTTGATATGTTCGTTTATGATCTTCAATGTGATGATAATCAACGATTTCTTGAAGTTTATCTTTATATTCTATATGTCCCGCATGAAACATCGCTGCATAATGGCCCCACAGTGCATATTGATATCGTATGGCTGCCTTTGGAATTAAATTTATTTCGTTTAAATAGCTATGAGCCGTTTTTTCATAACATGCTTTTATTTCATGAGCATCTTTTTTCATTTTTCTTAAGAAAATACATTGCATCTCTTGTAGTTGTGAACTATCTGTTTTATTTAAAATTTTTTCGGTAATTATATATGCCTCTTTAAGGCAACCTAAGTGAATAAGTACCTTGCGTTTGGTTTTTAAAATATCTAAATTATTATCATTGGAGGGAATTTTTTTTAATAAGTTTTTAAATTTTATATGGGAGGTATCTTGTGGCTGTCCAGCTTTTAGACTGTAAACAATATCATTATATTCAAATATATAAGGGTTAGCAGGTGTATATTGTTTATGATTGCTCTCCATATTAATTATTTTTGAAGGGCTATCATCAGTAGGGTGATCACAAGCGCTTAAACCTAAGCTTACTAAAGAAAACGCTAAAATTTTGTGCACTACAGTTTATACCTTTATTCTCTTTCATGAGATTTATGAAGAATAATAAAATATAAAAGAAAATACTGTGTAGTTTTTTATTTCTCATGTTCATGAGCAGTTTCACCATCAATTTGAATTTGAAAATTGGTTTATATTTTTTGCATCAATAATATAAAGCTCATGGTTTCAGCACCACGATTGAACAAGATCAGTATTTAATCTGTTGGAAATCCAAATTTTGATGTCGTGGATAGCGATTCTTTAATGCAATGATGGATTAACAATTTAAATTAAATAAATAAGAATAATTATTAACTTAAAGTTGATAACAATTATCATTCGTGTTAACTTTTGTGCCGAACTTTTACTACTGTGTAACAAGGAACAAGGTAGTAGAAGGCTAAAAATATGGTTCAGCACATTGGTTATTATGGAATTTTCTTATGTACAATCTGCCCTTTAGAAAAGCATTTAGAGTTCATCCTTTAGCAATTTCTATGGCTTTAACGGTACCTTCATTTGTTTATGCAGAACAAACCGAAACAACCACTTTAGCAACGATAAAAGTACAAGCAGAACAAGAAAATCCGGCCGTTACTGAAGGTTCCGGAAGCTATACAGCAAAAAGCACAAATACTTCTACAAAATTAAATTTATCTCTTCGTGAAACTCCTCAATCTGTCAAAGTTTTAACCCGTGAATATTTAGATGATCGAAAAATCGATTCCTTTCAAGATCTAATGAATAATATTACCGGTGTTTCAACCTCACGTACCGATGAACGTCAAAGAGTTTATGCACGTGGTTTTGAGGTGGATTATTACTTAATTGATGGAATACCTAGTACTACAAATTTAGGCACTGGAGATTTAGATTTAGATATTTATGATCGCGTCGAAGTCGTAAAGGGTGCCAATGGACTAACCACAGGTGCGGGAAACCCAGCGATGGCACTGAACATGATTCGGAAACATGCAAATTCAAAAGAACTCACTGGTAATGTCAGCACATCTTTAGGCTCGTGGAACTCTTGGAGTAGCTCAGCAGATGTTTCCACACCACTTAATGCAGATGGATCATTGCGTGGCCGAATGTTCGTAAAACATTCTGATGAAAAATCATTTATGGATTTCTATGAGAAAGAACGCAATGTATTTTATGGTGCGGTTGATTATGACTTAAGTGATAAAACAAGCATGTCGCTTGGTGCAACTTATCAAGAGTTACATCGTGATGGTATCCGCTGGGGCGGAACACCTGCGTTTTATACTGATGGGACTCGTACCAATTTTTCTAGAAGTTTAACAGTAAGCGCACCTTGGACTTACTGGGATGTAAATACAACGGCAGTATTTGCAAATTTAAAACAGAATTTATTTAATGACGTTAATTTAAATATTGCTTATACCTTCCGTAAAGAAGATACAGCTTCTATGTTGCTATATACAGCTGGAAAAGTAGACAAGGCAACCAATATAAGTCCATTAAAAAATGAAGAGGGCAAGGATAATGTCTCAGTATATGGTGCAAAAGCTGCAAATGAAGAAAACAATATTGATGTTTTTATCAATGCTCCATTTACGATTTTTAATCGTCCACAAGAAATTATTATTGGTGGATCTTGGAATAAGAATGAGAAAACAAAGGATATTTTTGGTGGGTCTAACACAAACCAAGACATTGAGAAATATTTAGGTGGACCACTTAACTATAATCATATGGCTCAAGAGTTGCTTCAGCCTGTTGTTTTAAACGGTAAAAATGCGCTGAATGAAACCACACAAACTGCTGCTTATGTTGCTGGTAAATTTCAGATTCTGGATCCTTTGAAAATTATTGCTGGCGCACGTTTATCTAACTGGGAATATAAGTCTGAAAATGATAAAGGCAACCGTGAATTTAACAATGAATTAGCACCATATGTTGGCGCTATTTATGATTTTGCTCAAGATCATTCTGTGTATGCAAGTTATACAGAAATTTTTAAACCTCAAGAACGTAAAGATATAAATGATCAATATATAGATCCGATTACGGGTAAGAGTTATGAGGCTGGCTTAAAGAGTGAATGGTTTGGAGGGCGTTTAAATACAGCATTGTCAGTATTCCGAATAGAACAATCTAATTTTGCTGAATCGATACCGGGAGTGTTTATTGTCCGTAATGGTACACAAACTACAGAGCAGGCCTATCGCGCTGTAGATGGGGTTGAAAGTAAAGGTTTTGAGTTTGAAGCTGATGGCGAGATTAATGACAATTGGGGTATTAACTTTGGTATTGCTAATTTTGAAGCAAAAGATGCACAAGGCACAAAGGTTAATACGACAAACTCTCGAACAACCTCGAATCTATTTGTTAAGTACAAACTTGATCAATGGAGTGCAGGGCTTGGTTTAAATTATAAGAGTAAATACTATACGGGTAGTAGAAGCTCTCGTATTGAGCAAGATGCATATGTTTTAGCAAGTGCGATGCTTGGCTATCAAGTAGATAAAAATATCAAACTTCAATTGAATATCGATAATATTTTTGATGAAAAATATTATGAAGGTATTGGTGCTAACTCAATGAATTGGGGCACACCACGAAATGCAACGTTGAGTGTTCGTTATAATTTCTGATTTAAACTCACATAAGAAAACGATTTATAAAAGTCCTCGAAAGCGGGCTTTTATTCTTTTTAAGCTCGTTTTAAAAGTGAAGAAAATCTTGACTTCTTTTTTTATAAATATGGTTGTATTATACAACTATATGTTGAGTGTGCAGTGATGATAGATCAAAAAATTATTGATGAAATCCGTAGTTCATCTCGAATCATGGTTCGTGAATTAGGTTTTATGAGTTCAACTCTTGCTGCCACTGATTATTCTCCGTCAGCTGTTCACTCTTTACTTGAGCTTGAAAATAGAGGTTCTCTAACCGCTGTACAATTAGGACAGCTTTTAGGTCTAGAGAAATCGAGTGTGAGTAGAATGTTGCTTAAACTCATTAAGGCTGGTGAGATTAAAGAGGAACAAGATAAGAATGATGCCAGACTAAAAGTGATTAAACTTACACCGAAAGGAGTGGATACTGTAAGAAAAATTAATAATTATGGAGAAATGCGAGTTATTCAAGCCATTGAAAAGTTAAACTCTTCTGAACAACTTATTATTGCTCAAGGTTTGACAGCCTATGCTGAATCTTTAGTAGACTGTCGAGATAATAAAGATCTTATAGATAACAATACTATTCAAATTGTGAGTGGATACCGTGCTGGTATGATTGGCAGAATCGCAGAAATGCATGGTACTTATTATTATGAAAATTATAATTTTGGACCTTTTTTTGAAGGAAAAGTGGCTACCAATGTAGCTGAGTTCTCTAACCGTCTTTATAAAGACTCTAATAATATTTGGTTGGCAATAAAAAATAATAAAATTGTGGGTTCTGTTGCGATTGATGGTGAAGATTTAGGAAATAACGAGGCTCATCTTCGGTGGTTTATTTTAAGTGACGATTGTCGAGGACAGGGCATCGGCAAAAAGCTATTAAAAGAAGCAATAAACTTTTGTGATCAAAAGCAATTCTCTGCTGTTCAATTATGGACGTTTAGTGGCCTTAGTGCCGCAAGAAAACTTTATGAAACTTTTGGTTTTAAACTTACGAATGAATGGGAGGGAGACCAATGGGGCAACACCATGTTAGAGCAACAATTTACACGGGTAAATAATGGAAATTAACCATAAGCTTTTCTCAACATAAATTTCTCATACTTAGAATGATTTTTTGTGTATAGATTGATTTATAAACAGTTGTACTTATAAATATTATTTCCCTTTCAAATTCTATTCATTTTTGACAAAATGAAACATGTCACAATGGTCAATTAAAGTAATATGCCCATTAATAATTTTGCTTAAATTTTTGCAGGAATTGCGCATGCTACTTGTTAATTACTATACAATACAAACTCTTAACGAAAGTTTTTAATTAAAAATCTTAATGATATGTTAGAAGTATTTCGATCCACTTCAAGCAAACTGATATTGCTACTTGTTATTGTATTAGTAGCTATCCTGCAATATCAATTTTGGTTAGGTGAGGGTGGCTATATCCCTCATCAAGCTCTCATGCAACAAATTCAGCAACAAGCTGAGGTAAATGAAGAGCTTAAAGAACGAAACCGTATTTTGGCAGCAGAGGTTTTTGACCTGAAAAATGGTACAGAAGCAATAGAAGAACATGCCCGCCTTGATCTTGGTTTGGTTAAACCTCACGAGACATTTGTGCAAATGAGTACAATCAGTACCCATTACAAACCTATTTATATTGACCCGAACGCTAAAGTTGATTTGGAAACGAATGAGACACCTGCATCCCCAGATATCCCAGACTAAATTGTGGGCAGTGATTCCAGCTGCAGGATCAGGAAGTCGTTTTTCTAAAACTGAATTGAAGCAGTATCAATATATTCAGAATAGAACTGTTTTAGAACATACGATTGGCCGTATAAGCCAACTTCCATTAAATGGTTATGTTTTGGCAATTGGTACACAAGATACCTTTGCCCAGACTCTAGCATTTCAAAATATAGATAAGGCGCATTTTTGCATAGGTGGAGCTGAGCGAGTTCATTCAGTTTTAAATGCGTTAAATCATCTTTTAAATTTTGCCGATGAAAATGATTGGGTCCTTGTGCATGATGCGGCTCGCCCTTGTGTAACCATTGATTGTTTAAATGCACTTGTGGCAAATGCAATTGAATCAAATGAGAGCGCTATTTTAGCAATTCCTGTTCGTGATACTTTAAAGCAGGTTAAGTCAGGCAATCAAATTGATAAAACAGTCAGCCGAGATTTATTATGGCAAGCCCAAACGCCTCAAATTACTAAAATCGGTAAACTAAAAAAAGCAATTGAACATGCTTTAGAAAATGATGTCACTATTACCGATGAGGCAAGTGCACTCGAGTATATGGGTGAAACTGTACAGGTCGTAATGGGTCGTTCGGATAATATAAAAATTACCTATCCCGATGATTTAGAACTTGCACGTTTGATTCTGCAATCTCAGTCTTAATTCTATTATTTTTTAACTTGCTTGGATAATTTGCCCATCTAAGTAAGTTTTCTACATATCTATTTATAACCACTCATATTCTTTTACATTGATAAGTTTTAGGATTTATCAAGATCGTAGAACTATACTAGATAATGTTCGATCATCGAACAAAAAATATTTATACCGAACAAAACCATGGTTTGATAACTAGATCAAATTACAAAAATTATCAAGAATGTTTAAAAGGAAATCTAAGGGAAACACTCGGGATTGAGTGAAATATCTATCTGTTCATTCTGCCTCTGTGTGCCTAACTCTCTTATCTATTCCTTCCTGAATGAGCACAATGGAGTTGTCTAATGATTGACAAAAGTAAGTCCTCTCTTAGCGAGGTACTATCGCAGATTAAAGATGGTGCAACCATTCTGATTGGTGGTTTTGGTACCGCAGGACAACCCGCTGAACTCATTGACGGACTAATTGAACTCGGTGTTAAAGACCTTACTATTGTGAGTAATAATGCCGGTAATGGTGATTATGGTCTGGCTAAACTGCTTAAAGCTGGTTCAGTTAAAAAAGTAATCTGCTCTTTCCCACGCCAATCAGACTCTTATGTGTTTGATGAATTGTACCGTGCCGGAAAGGTCGAGCTTGAAGTGGTTCCACAAGGTAATCTGGCTTGTCGTATTCAAGCTGCTGGTATGGGACTTGGTGCTGTATTTACCCCAACAGGCTTTGGAACACTTTTAGCTGAAGGCAAAGAAACCCGCCAGATCGATGGTAAAGATTACGTACTTGAATATCCGATTAAAGCTGACTTTGCCTTGATTAAAGCTTACAAGGGCGATCGCTGGGGCAATCTCGTTTACCGTAAATCTGCCCGTAACTTTGGCCCGATTATGGCCATGGCGGCGGATGTCACGATTGTTCAGGTTTCTGAAGTGGTTGAGCTAGGTGGTCTAGATCCAGAGCACATCATCACCCCAGGTATTTTTGTACAGCACGTTGTACAAGTACAGCCCGCACAGTAAGCAATAAGGAGAAATAACATGAGCTACCAGAAACTCAGCCGTGACCAGATTGCAAAACGTGTGGCACAAGATATTCCAGATGGCGCCTATGTAAACTTAGGCATTGGTTTACCAACCAAGATTGCAAGCTACTTACCTAACGATAAAGATATTTTTCTTCATTCTGAAAATGGCCTGTTAGCTTTTGGCCCACCGCCAGCAGCCGGTGAAGAAGACCCTGAACTGATTAATGCAGGTAAAGAGTTTGTGACCATGCTTGAAGGTGGCAGCTTTTTCCACCATGGCGATTCATTTGCGATGATGCGTGGTGGTCACCTTGATATTGCTGTGCTTGGAGCCTTTCAGGTTGCTGCGAATGGTGACTTGGCGAACTGGCACACGGGTGCACCGGATGCGATTCCTGCGGTGGGTGGTGCGATGGATTTAGCTGTAGGTGCTAAAAAAGTATTTATCACTACAGACCATGTGACTAAGCAAGGTGAACCGAAGATTGTGGCTGAGCTGAGCTATCCAGTTACGGGTAAACACTGTGTTGATCGTATTTACACTGACCTGTGTGTGATTGACGTGACTAAAGATGGTTTAAAGGTGATTGAGAAAGTGGAAGGTCTTAGCTTTGATGAGTTACAGGCTTTGACTGGTGCAACTTTGATTGATGCGACTCAAGGGTAAGGAAGTAGGGAAATGACATTAAAAAACGCTTATATCATCGATGCCATCCGTACTCCATTCGGCCGTTATGCTGGTGGCCTTGCTCCCGTTCGTGCCGATGACCTTGGCGCTGTACCGATTAAAGCACTCATGCAGCGTAACCCAAATGTAGATTGGGAACAGGTCGATGATGTGATCTATGGCTGTGCCAACCAAGCCGGTGAAGATAACCGTAACGTCGGTCGTATGTCAGCACTGCTTGCTGGTTTACCATATCAAGTACCAGCAACCACCATTAACCGTTTGTGTGGTTCTTCACTCGATGCGATTGCTATTGCTGCCCGTGCCATTAAAGCAGGTGAAGCAAACTTGGTGATTGCAGGTGGTGTAGAAAGTATGAGCCGTGCACCTTATGTGATGGGTAAGTCTGACAGTGCTTTTGGCCGTAGCCAGAAGATTGAAGACACCACCATGGGCTGGCGTTTCATTAACCCTAAACTTAAAGAATTGTATGGTGTAGATACCATGCCCCAGACTGCCGAAAACGTGGCTGAACAGTTTAACGTGAATCGTGCAGATCAGGACCAGTTTGCCTTGGTGAGCCAACAACGCACCGCAAGCGCGCAAGCCAAAGGCTTTTTTTCTAAAGAAATCGTGGCAGTTGAAATCCCTCAGCGTAAGGGTGATGCTGTTGTGGTTGATACCGATGAACATCCACGTGCATCGACCACGCTTGAGGGTTTAAGCAAACTTAAACCTGTGGTTAAAGCAGATGGCACAGTAACAGCAGGCAATGCTTCAGGCATTAACGATGGTGCAGCAGCTCTACTGATTGCTTCTGATGAGGCAGTTCAAGCTTACAACCTCAAACCGCGTGCCAAGATCATTGCTTCAACAGCAGTGGGTGTAGAACCACGCATTATGGGGTTTGCTCCAGCGCCAGCGATTAAAAAACTACTTAAACAAGCCAACCTGACTTTAGATCAGATGGATGTGATTGAGCTTAACGAAGCTTTTGCTGCACAAGCTTTAGCAGTGACCCGTGATTTAGGCTTGCCAGATGATAGCAACAAGGTAAATCCAAACGGTGGTGCAATTGCTTTGGGTCATCCACTTGGTGCATCAGGTGCACGCTTAGTGACAACAGCCCTAAACCAGCTTGAACAGACAGATGGTCGTTACGCTTTGTGTTCAATGTGTATTGGTGTAGGTCAAGGCATCGCATTGATTATTGAGAGAGTTTAATCATGAGCCAGTTATATGCCAGCTTGTTTTATCAAAAAGACGTCACTGACATCTTTAGTGACTCATCTTTAATCAAATACATGATTCAGGTTGAAGTTGCGTTAGCTCAAGCACAGGCAAAAGTTGGCGTGATTCCTCAAAATGCGGCTAATACCATTGCTCAAGTAGCTGAGCAGGCAATAGAAAAGTTTGATTTTCCAGCGTTGGCTGTAGCAACAGGCTTAGCTGGAAATATCGCAATTCCATTTGTAAAACAGCTTACGGCAATTGTTAAAGATGTAGATGAAGATGCTTCACGTTATGTGCATTGGGGTGCAACGAGTCAGGATATTTTAGACACAGCCTGCATTTTGCAATGCCGCGATGCGTTAAATATTGTCGAAGCACAACTTCAACAGTGCTACAGCACTGCATTACAACAAGCTAAGCAATATCGCTATCAAGTCATGATTGGACGTACATGGTTACAGCAAGCTTTGCCAATTACTTTAGGGCATAAACTCGCTCGCTGGGCTTCTGCGTTTAAACGTGATTTAGACCGTATACAAGCTATGAAATCACGTGTATTTACTGCTCAGTTAGGTGGCGCTGTGGGTTCATTAGCATCTTTGCAAGATCAAGGTTCACTTGTGGTCAGTGCATTTGCTCAGCAGCTGAATCTGACTGTACCGACAAGCACATGGCATGGTGAGCGCGACCGTATTGTAGAAATCGCAAGTGTGCTTGGCATGATTGTTGGGAATACGGGCAAGATGGCACGTGATTGGTCACTCATGATGCAAACTGAAATTGCCGAATTGTTTGAACCAACTGCAAAGGGCCGTGGTGGTTCATCAACCATGCCTCATAAGCGGAATCCAGTTGCAGCAGCTTCAGTACTTGCAGCAGCAAATCGTGTACCAGCACTTATGTCTAGCATCTATCAAAGCATGGTGCAGGAACATGAGCGTAGCTTAGGTGCATGGCATGCAGAATGGTTAGCAATCCCTGAAATTTTTCAGCTTTGTGCTGGAGCATTAACTCGTACTGGTGAAGTTTTACAAGGTTTTGAAGTTAATGCTGAGCATATGCAGCAGAACCTTGACTGTACCAACGGGCTGATTATGGCAGAAGCTGTGATGATGGCGCTTGCTCCAAAAATTGGACGTTTAAATGCACATCATGTTGTTGAAGCAGCTTGTAAAACAGCCGTGGCTCAAAAGCAGCATTTATCTGAAGTTGTTAGTCAGTTAGATGAAGTAAAAGAACATTTTAGTGAAACAGAAATTTTGGAAATATTTAAAGCAGAAAACTATTTGGGCAACATTCAAGCTCAAATTGATGCTGTTCTGCAAGAAGCACAAGGAGGAGACATAAAGTGAAACAGCTTATAACCAATCGACAAGGTAAACAGCTCGCTGTATACACTGACGGATTAAAAGATGCTCCAACACTTGTGTTATCTAACTCCTTAGGAACAGATCATGGAATGTGGCAGCCGCAAGTAGATGAGCTTAAAAGTCATTTTAATGTCATTACATACGACACACGTGGTCATGGCGAAAGTGATGTGATCGCTGAAACATCTTTACAAAATTTAGGTGAAGATGTTGCTGATATTTTAGATGCCTTAGATATTGAAAAAGCTCATTTTTGTGGCATTTCAATGGGCGGAATTACAGGGCTTTGGTTAGCTATCCATTACCCAGAGCGCTTTCTAAGTATTACTGTCGCAAATTCGGCGGCAAAAATTGGACAGGCTGAGGCGTGGTTGAGTCGCGCAGAATCAGTAGAACAAAATGGACTGGCTGAATTGGTTAAAACCACGCACACACGTTGGTTTAGCGAAAAATTCGACTATCAACATAATGTGGTTGCACAAACGACGATTCAAAGTCTGGCAAACACACCAGCACAAGGTTATGCCAATGCATGTCGTGCTTTAGCACATGCTGATTTAAGAGATGAAATTACACAAATCCAAGTGCCGGTATTGCTCATTGCAGGAACGGCAGATCCAGTGACAACAGTAGCAGATGCTGAGTTTATGCAGAATGCTATTAAGAACAGTCAAATTGCTAAATTAGAAGCATCTCATCTTTCTAATATTGAGCAACCACAAAGATTTACACAGGAATTGACTAGGTTTATTCAGCAAATCTAATAGCTTAGTAGTTTAAAAGGAATTGGCCTTAAGGAGGCAAATATGGCGTCTCAGGATTACGCTGCACCAAATAAAAGTATCGATGCTCAAGCATTAATTAATGATGCTCCACTCAGTAAGTATCAATGGATGATCGCAATCATCTGTTTCTTAATTATTTTTACTGATGGTATCGATACTGCTGCAATGGGTTTTATCGCTCCAGCTTTGGCTCAAGACTGGGGTGTTGATCGTTCTCAGTTAGGCCCAGTGATGAGTGCTGCACTTGGTGGAATGATTATTGGAGCTTTGGTTTCTGGTCCAACAGCTGACCGTTTTGGTCGAAAAATCGTTTTAGCTTTTTCGATGCTTGTGTTTGGTGGTTTTACTTTGGCATCTGCGTATGCGACCAACTTAGATACCCTTGTCGTTTTACGCTTTTTGACAGGTATTGGTTTGGGTGCAGCGATGCCAAATGCCACCACATTATTCTCTGAATACTGTCCAACACGCATTCGTTCACTACTGGTGACATGCATGTTCTGTGGCTACAACCTAGGAATGGCAACAGGTGGCTTTATTAGTAGCTGGCTCATCCCGACCTATGGTTGGCACAGTCTATTTTTACTTGGTGGCTGGTCACCTTTGATCTTAATGATTTTAGTGATTTTTGTATTACCTGAGTCTTACCGCTTTTTAATTGTTAAAGGTAAGAACCCTGAAAAAGTACGCAAGATCTTAAATCATATCGCGCCAACGCAAGTTCAAAATGCGACCGCATTCCACGTACCTGAAGAGAAAACTGAAACAGCTCAAAAGAAAAATGTCTTTGGGATTATGTTTTCTAAACCTTATGCGAAAGGAACACTTTTACTTTGGTTGACCTATTTCATGGGCTTAGTAGTTGTTTACTTGCTTACAAGCTGGTTACCAACACTCATGCGTGAAACAGGTGCTTCAATGGAACGTGCTGCATTTATCGGTGGATTGTTCCAGTTCGGTGGTGTGGTAAGTGCATTGTTCATCGGTTGGGCGATGGACAAATTTAACCCGAACCGAGTCATTGCCATTTTCTACTTTGCTGCGGGTCTATTTGCGATTGCTGTTGGTCAAAGCTTAGGAAACTCAACATTACTTGCTGTATTGGTTCTTTGCGCAGGTATCGCGATTAATGGTGCGCAGTCTTCAATGCCAGCTTTGAGTGCTCGTTTCTATCCAACACAATGCCGTGCTACGGGTGTGTCTTGGATGACAGGTATTGGTCGTTTCGGTGCGGTATTTGGTGCTTGGATTGGAGCTGTGCTACTCGGTAATGATTGGTCGTTTACTGCCATTCTCAGTTTATTACTAATTCCAGCGACTGCTGCGGCTGTTGCTGTATTTGTTAAATCACTTGTTGCGCATACCGATGCAACTTAATAGAGGTCTATCACAATGAATGATGAACAACGCTATAAACAAGGCATTGAGGTGCGGACTGAAGTTTTGGGTGAAAAGCATGTTGGTCGGTCTTTGCAAAACTTAAATGACTTTAACCAAGATTTTCAAAACTTTATTAGCCGTTACGCATGGGGTGAAGTGTGGTCTCGTCCGGGCCTACCGCGTCATACACGTAGTTTAGTGACGATCGCAATTTTATTGGCGCTTGGCCGCGAAGATGAACTACGCATGCATTTACGTGCTTGTTTCAACAATGGTGTCACTAAAGAAGATTTAAAAGAGTTGATCTTACATAGCTCGCTCTATGCAGGTTTACCTGCTGCAAATGCTGCAATGCATATGGCCGAAGAAGTCTTTAAAGAGTTGGGAATAGAAGTCAACTCAGTTGCAGCAAAAGAACAGGATTAAGGAGATAAAGATGTCACAACATAGCTGGGGTGCTTACGCCCAACGTAATACAGAAGACCATCCACCTGCATATGCAGAAGGTTATAAGACAAGTGTTTTACGTTCGCCAAAAAATGCATTGATTTCTATTAATGAGACTTTAACTGAAGTTACTTCACCGCATTTTTCTTCAAACTTGTTTGGCCCAAAAGATAACGATTTGATTTTGAACTATGCCAAAGATGGTTTACCAATTGGTGAGCGTGTCATCGTTCATGGTTATGTCCGTGACCAGTTTGGCCGTCCTGTAAAAAATGCACTTTTAGAAGTATGGCAAGCCAATGCTTCTGGTCGTTATCGCCATCCAAACGACAAATTTATTGGTGCAATGGACCCTAACTTCGGTGGTTGTGGTCGTACATTAACTGACGAAAATGGTTTTTATATTTTCCGTACCATTAAACCAGGTCCATATCCGTGGCGTAACCGTATCAATGAATGGCGTCCAGCTCATATTCACTTCTCTTTAATTGCTGATGGTTGGGCTCAGCGCCTAATTTCGCAGTTTTATTTTGAAGGCGATACGCTCATTGACACTTGCCCGATTTTAAAAACGATTCCTTCTGAAGATCAACGTCGTGCATTGATTGCACTAGAAGATAAAAACAACTTTATCGAAGCAGATAGCCGTTGTTACCGTTTTGACATCACTTTACGTGGTCGTCGAGCGACTTACTTCGAAAATGATTTGACTTAATCGGGAGCACGAGCATGAATAACTGGAATTTTCAGGAATTAAAAGAAACTCCATCTCAAACAGGTGGTCCTTACGTCCACATTGGTTTATTGCCACAACAAGCAAATATTGAAGTGTTTGAAAACAACTTTAATAACCAGTTAGTACAAGACCAAACCAAAGGCGAGCGTATTCGTCTTGAAGGTCAGGTATTTGACGGATTAGGTTTACCGCTGCGCGATGTGCTGATCGAAATTTGGCAAGCTGATGCGAATGGTATTTACCCAAGTCAGGCAGATACGCGTGAGCAAAAAGCTGATCCTGCATTTCAGGGTTGGGGACGTACTGGCGCTGACTTTGAAACAGGCGTTTGGAGCTTTAATACAATTAAGCCAGGTGCTACAGCAGGTCGCAAAGGTTCAACTCAAGCACCGCATATTGCATTAGTCATTTTCGCTCGCGGTATTAACTTAGGTCTTCATACACGTGTTTATTTTGAAGATGAAGCCGAGGCAAATGGCAATGACCCAATTTTAAATAGCATTGAGTGGGCACCGCGTCGCCAAACGCTTATTGCAAAACGTTTTGAAGAAAATGGTGAAATTGTTTACCGCTTTGATATTCGTATTCAAGGCGATAACGAAACAGTATTTTTTGATATTTAAGAAACACCTAAGGCTACACATGATTGTCCATGGATGCGTGTAGCCTTTTTAAAGGATGGTATGACAGAGATGAAAATGAAAACATTATTAAGCTTAAGTTTGCTTGCACTCCCATTTTTTACAGCACAGGTGAATGCTGAACCTGTTGCTTTAGCTACTCAAACACAACCTGCGACTACAGCAGTTAAAACAATTGTTCCAATTACAGCAAAGACCAAAGAACAAGCTTTAGCGCAAGCTCAAGTGATTGCAAATACAGCAGATGCTGATTTGGCAGAGTTCCGTATCGACTTACTCAGTTTTGCAAGTGATACAAAACAAGTGATTGCATTGGGGCATGAATTAAAAAAGATTTTAGGTAATAAGCCGCTAATCGCCACAATTCGCACTAAAAATGAAGGTGGTCAGCTTGAAATTAGCGATGTTGATTATGGTAAGACTTATCAGGCTTATTTAAAAAATCCGTTCATGGACTGGTTAGATGTTGAAATGTTCCGTGATCAAAAAGTAGTTTCAGATATAGTTCAAAAAGCACATCAAAAGAAAGTGCTGATTGTGATGTCCAATCATGACTTCCAAAAAACGCCAAGCCAAGATGAAATTGAAAAACGCCTGTTAAAACAAGATCAAATGGGCGCAGATATTCTAAAAATTGCCGTAATGCCAAAATCTAAACAAGACGTTTTCACTTTAATGAACGCAACTTTAAAAGTAAGTCAGCAAACCACTAAACCATTGTTAACGATGTCGATGGGACAACTTGGTACGATTTCTCGTGTTGCGACTGCCAATATGGGTGGAAGTTATAGCTTTGGCATGATTGGGCAGGCTTCTGCACCAGGACAAATTGATGTGACTAAGCTCAAACAGATTTTAAAAACCGTTCAACCAACAAACCCATAAATCATAAGGATATGATGAAATGAATACATTACGTTTAACTACTCTTGCATTAGGTTTGATGGTTTCAGGAATAACTGCAGCACAAACTTATGTTGTTGATCGTTATCAAGACGATAGCAATAAAGGCTCTTTACGCTGGGCAATTGAACAAGCCAATGCAAACCCAAGCGAAGCTAGCGAGATCTTGATTCAGGCGGTAGGCAAAGCGCCTTATGCGATTAAATTAAATAGTGCACTTCCTGAAATTAAAGCACCCATCAAAATTATTGGTACACAGTGGGATAAAACTGGCGAATACATCGCAATTGATGGTTCAAACTATATTAAAGGCGAAGGTGCAAAAGCTTGTCCCGGTGCAAACCCTGAGCAGTACGGCACCAATGTACGTACTATGACTTTACCGGGATTGGTACTACGTGACGTCAACAATGTCACTTTAAAAGGTTTAGACATTCATCGTTTCTGTATTGGTGTTTTGGTTAACCGTTCAAGCAATAACCTTATTCAACATAACCGTATTAGTAATAACTATGGTGGTGCCGGTGTCATGCTTACTGGTGATGACGGGCAAGGCAACCCAACGGCAACCACGACCAATAACAACAAAGTTTTAGACAATATTTTCCAAGACAATGGTGATGGTTTAGAACTGACACGTGGTGCTGCGTTTAACTTAATTGCAAATAACCATTTTGTTTCAACGAAAGCGAATCCAGAGCCATCACAAGGTATTGAAATTTTATGGGGTAATGACAATGCCGTAGTCGGTAATAAATTCGAAAACTATTCGGATGGCTTACAGATTAACTGGGGCAAGCGTAACTATATTGCCTACAACGAAATGACCAATAACTCGATTGGCTTCAACATGACAGGCGATGGCAACATTCTTGATAGCAATAGGGTGCATGGTAACCGTATTGGTGTTGCTATTCGTTCGGAAAAAGATGCAAATGCAAAAATTACATTGACTAAAAACCTGATTTGGGACAATGGTAAAGATATTAAACGCTGTGAAGCAGGTGGTTCATGTGTACCAAATCAGCGTTTAGGTGCAATTGTATTTGGTGTACCTGCACTTGAACACGAAGGTTTTGTCGGTTCTCGTGGTGGTGGCGTAGTGGTTGATCCATCTAAGCAACAAAAAACATGTACTCAACCAAATCAACAAAACTGTAATGCTCAGCCGAATCAGGGCATTAAAGCACCTAAGTTAACCGTTAATAAAGGTTCAGTTGCTGTAGAAATTAATGGATTACCAAACCAACGCTATCAAGTTGAGTTCTTTGGAAATCAAAATGCGGCATCAAAAGAAGCTGAGCAATATTTAGGAGCGGTTACCGTTGCCACAGATGCTGAAGGCAATGCAAAAGCGAATTGGAAGCCAACTCTCAAAGTTGCTTCAATTACAGCGAATGTAACTGATCGTTTTGGCGCGACCTCTGAACTTAGTTCGGCCGTACAAACTAAATAATAACAATAAGGGAAGCGCCTCAAACCGAGGCGCAGCATAGAAATATAGAAATGATAAAAGGGACTTGAAATGCCAAATATAATGAAACTGAGTGTGTTAACAATCGCTGTATTAGGCAGTCAACTTGCGCTTGCTAATGAGCCTTGGTCACAAGATCGTCAATGGTTGCTAGGCGACTGGAATGGTGAGCGCCAACAGCTAGAGCAACAAGGGTATAAATTTACGGCTTCTATTATGAGCCAAAGTGCCACAAATTTAGATGGTGGTTACAACGACAGCAATACTTTTGAAAATGCTGCGCAGCTTTCTTTAGGTGCAAACTTTGATTTAGAAAAGATTGCAGGGTGGAAAGATACAACAGCGAACCTAGTCGTGACTAAACGTGACGGAAATGCGCTTACTTTGGAGCGTATTAAAGACCCGCGTTCTAGCCAATTAGGTAATGCTCAAGAGATTTATGGCCGCGGTAAAATCTGGCGTCTGTCTCAAGCATGGGTAAAGAAAGGCTTTGTTGATAATACTATACAGGCCAAAGTTGGCCGGATGGGCATGTCAGAAGACTTTAATAGTTCTCAATGTGAGTTCCAAAACTTATTACTTTGCGGTGGACAGTTAGGAAAATCAATCGGTTCAATTTGGTACAACTCACCAGTTGGTGTCTGGGCTGCAAACGTTAAATATCAGTTTGCACCTGAGTGGACTTTGGGTGTCGGTGTTTATGAGGTAAATCCAGACAACATTAAAACTGAATCAAATAGTGATGGTTTTAATCTGGATATGAACAACGTTAAGGGTGCAACCATACCAGTTGAACTCGCATGGAAACCAAAGCTTGCTGCTTTTAATGGTTTACCGGGTGAATATAAAGTAGGTGCGCTGTATTCAACCGCAGAAGCGAATGACGTTAAAACTGCGGGTAAGGTTCATGACGGAAAACAAAGTTTCTGGATTAATGCACAACAACAACTGACGAATAACGGCCAAGATCCGAAACGCGGTTTATATGTCAGTTTTAATGGCGTTGTAAATGATAAGGCAACGACCTTTGTTCAAAGTACCCAACAACTTGCTCTTTGGTATAAAGGGCCATTTGATAGCCGTCCAAATGATTCGATTGGCTTTGGTATTGCCAATTATTTGGTCAATGATCGTGCTAAAGATAAGCAAATCGCAACAAACGAAAGCCGTGGATATTATAGCTATGATGCGATTGCATCTGACTATATTCCAATTCAAGACGACGAGCTAAATGTCGAATTGAACTATACCTATCAATGGTCTCCGGCCGTTATGTTACGTCCAAACATTCAATATATCCATCAACCTGCTGGTGTAAAAGCGGTCGATGATGCTTGGGTGGCGGGCTTAAGCGTTAAAGTCAATTTTTAACAATGTTGATGGCTGGTTAGACATAGTTTAACTGGCCCAAATGCTTGAACTATTGTGTTCAGTATATGTGGAGTAGGATCTATGTCTGAGTCAGATTCTAAGTTTCATATCTTATTCAAAATATGGTGTTTTCTATTAGGCCTAGTTTTATTGGCTACTGGTGTTTTTTACATCGTAGGCGGTGGAAAGCTAGTTTCATTAGGTGGATCTTGGTATTTCCTAGTTGCAGGACTATTAATTACCATTTCTGCATTTAGTATTTTTCGTAAAAAGGCACTTGGTGTCTGGATTTTTGCAGCTGTTTTTGTTGGCACCGTCATTTGGTCATTTGTTGATGCAGGATGGGAATTCTGGCCGTTATTCTCGCGGTTAATGTTTCCTGCTGGTCTTTTTGCCGCACTGTTATTTACCTTGCCTTCAATTCGACGTTACCAATTTCAAACTAGCTTGGCTTCTTCATCTTATGCAGTGGGTGGGTTGGTTGTTGTTGGTATGTTGATTGCGTTCTATCAAATGTTCCAACCGCATCCAACAGTAGCAAGTTCAGGTGAAAAGCTACCTTTAGTACCAGTTGACCCTGCTAAAAAACAGGTAAATTGGGAAAATTATGGAAATGATGCAGGTGGTAGTCGCTTTGTTGCTCTCGATCAAATTAACCGAGATAACGTTCATAAACTAAAAGAAGCTTGGCGTTTTAGAACAGGTGATTTTACAACAGGTAGTGGTAATGGTGCTGAAGACCAAATGACCCCGCTACAAGTTGGGAATAAAGTTTTTTTATGTACACCACATAACAACATTTTTGCGATAGATGCTGACTCGGGTAAACAACTCTGGAAAGCTGAAGTGAACTCAAAAGCTGATGCTTGGGAACGTTGCCGTGGGGTTGCATACTTTGATTCGACCAAGCCACTTGTACAACCAACGTTGGCTGGTGCAAATGCAGTAACCACAGTTGCAACCAATACAGCATGTCCGCGTCGTTTATATACCAATACACCTGATGGTCGTTTAATTGCAGTGAATGCAGATAACGGTCAGCGCTGTGCTGATTTTGGTGTAAATGGAACAGTTGATCTGTTAGAAGGTCTGGGAGCTGGAACTAAAGCTCCACGTTTTGAAGTGACTTCTGCACCGACTATTGCTGGAACAACCATTGTAGTGGGTAGCCGTATTGCCGATAACGTAGCAGCAGATATGCCGGGTGGTGTTATCCGTGGTTATGACGTCATTACTGGTAAACTTCGTTGGGCATTTGACGCACGTAATCCAGATCCTAACTATGTTCTTAAACCAGGTGAAACTTATAAACGTAGTTCGGCAAACTCTTGGGCTGCAATGTCATATGACCCTCAAATGAATACGGTGTTCTTACCTATGGGTAGCTCATCTGTCGACATTTGGGGTGGTAACCGTAATCCGTTAGATCATAAATACAATACTTCTGTTTTGGCACTTGATGCGACAACAGGTAAAGAAAAGTGGGTATATCAAACTGTTCATAACGATTTATGGGACTTCGATTTACCAATGCAACCAAGTCTAGTTGATTTCCCATTGAAAGATGGTACGACTAAACCTGCTGTTGTGATTGGAACCAAATCAGGTCAATTCTTTGTGCTTGATCGTGTAACGGGTAAACCACTGACTAAAGTGATTGAACAGCCAGTTAAGCCTGCCAATATTCCGGGTGAGCAATATAGTGCAACTCAACCACGTTCAGTTGAAATGCCTCAAATTGGTAATCAGACTTTAACTGAATCAGATATGTGGGGTGCAACGCCGTTTGATCAGCTCATGTGCCGTATTAACTTCAAGTCAATGCGTTACGAAGGTCTATTTACTGCGCCGGGTACTGACGTTTCATTAAGCTTTCCAGGTTCTTTGGGTGGCATGAACTGGGGTAGCATTGCTTTTGATCCGACTCATCGTTATATGTTCGTGAACGATATGCGCCTTGGGTTATGGGTTCAATTAATGGAACAAACACCTGAAGATATTAAGATTCAGGCGAGTGGCGGTGAAAAAGTAAATACAGGTATGGGTGCTGTACCAATGAAAGGTACACCATATAAAGTGAATAAAAACCGCTTTATGTCGGCTCTAAGTATCCCTTGCCAGAAACCACCATTTGGTACTATGACTGCAATTGACATGAAAACTCGTCAAGTTGCATGGCAAGTCCCACTGGGTACGGTTGAAGACACAGGACCTATGGGCATCAAAATGGGCTTAAAAGCACCGATCGGTATGCCAACAATTGGTGGACCTATGGCAACTCAAGGTGGCTTGGTTTTCTTTGCTGCAACACAAGACTACTACTTACGTGCATTTGATTCATCTACAGGTAAAGAACTGTGGAAATCACGCATGCCAGTGGGTAGCCAAGGAACTCCAATAAGCTATGTTTCACCGAAAACTGGTAAACAATTTGTGGTTGTTACGGCAGGCGGAGCTCGCCAGTCTCCTGATCATGGTGATTATGTAATTGCTTATAGCTTAGAACAATAATTAAATAAGGCAAAAGAGAGTAATTCTCTTTTGCCTTTAATTTTAATATGTTTTTTATATTAAAGTGCTGTGGTAAATTCTATTGTTTTAACTAGATAGATTTACCAAATAGTAAAAAAGTGCTTTAACTCATTGCAAAACCTAAAATATTCTTAAGATTGAGAATACTTGAACCATAGATGTGGCCGAATGATTAGATATTTTTCACAATGTTTTACCTATAAATAAAACTGATTTGTTTATTAAGTTTTGTTTAACTTAAGGTTGTGAATTTTAATTAGAAATAAACATTATTGTCTTTTTAGTCCTTAAAAGTGGGATTTTTTTGCTGCAAAAACAAGCGTAAATATATATTTATATTATATTTATATAATTTATAGCATTACGTTAGAATGGTCGTCGCAGGTTATTACTACCCAGTAATAATTTGTATTTCAGGAATTTAAGCTTTTATTGGCTTAAGGCTCATCGCAAGATGGGCCTTTTTTTATGCTCTTTAGGTAATAATATTTAATTTTTATAAAAATAGCCTAAGCAGCAAGCTGTATGAATTGATGAAAACAATCACAAAAAATAGTCTTTAATGACAAGAAGTGTATGATTTGATAAATTAAAGCCACTTGATAATAATAGGTGATACGATGAGATTTTTGGTTCTTGCAACTTTATCTGGTTTAGCTTTGATGGGTTGTGCTTCTGTTCAGCAAGCACCGAATACACAAGAGACAATTCGTTATGCTTCTAGTCCATGCTTTGGCGCATGCCCGATCTATTCTGTAGAAGTAACACCTACGGGTCTAATTCGTTTTGAAGGCAAGCAATACACTAAAGCTATCGGTGTTAAAGAAATTCAAGGTAGCGTAAAAGACTATAAAAAACTTGCAGATGATCTAAAAGCTTATCGTCCTGAAACAGGTACACAATCTAAAACTGCGGGTTGTCAGCAAACGGCAACTGACATGTCTAGCTATTACATTTCATGGATTCAACCAAATGGCACGGAAACAAAATTAAGCCATTACACAGGTTGTATCTCTCCGGCAAATACTAGATTGAATAAGGTCATGGAAAAATTGCCTGAACAATTAGGCATTAAAGATCTAATTTAATGACAAAAGCCCCAAAACTTTGGGGCTTTTTCTTGTTAAGAAGAATTATAAACTCAAAAGTTTTATATTAAGTATTTCTAAAAGAATCAGCGTATAATACAGATTATAAAAACATATATTGTTAAGAGTGGTTATATGTCAAATATTGTCTATGCCTTTTTGGGTGGTTTATTACTCGGCATCGCAACAGTTGGATATTTATATATAAATGGTCGTATAGCAGGAATTAGTGGATTGCTTGCTCAACTCATTAATCCTACTAAAGATACTTTTAAAAGTTCTGCATTCTGGTTCATTGCAGGACTCGTGATTACACCTTTCATATATGGTTATTTTTATCAGCCTGAAATTGAAATTAAAGCCAATACATTTGCACTTATTTTAGCAGGTTTACTCGTTGGTTTTGGAACACGGCTAGGCTCTGGATGTACAAGCGGCCATGGCATTTGTGGTATGAGCAGGCTATCAAAACGTTCGATGATAGCGACAGCAGTTTTTATGTTTGCTGGGATGTTAACCGTTTATATCATTCGTCATGTGCTGGGGTAATCCTATGAAAAACATTTTTGCTTTTATATTTGGTGGTTTGTTTTCATTAGGCTTAATGATTTCGGGCATGTCTAATCCTGAAAAAGTATTAGGTTTTTTAGATATCTTTGGGCAGTGGGATATCAGCTTAATGTTTGTGATGTTAGGCGCGATTGCTGTGGCATTTATTCCATTTCAAAAGGCTATAAAAAGTCCTAAAACGCTTTTTAATGAGAAAATTCAATTACCAATGAATACACAGATTGACCAAAGGTTAATTGTTGGTGCTTTTATTTTTGGTATAGGCTGGGGAATAGCAGGGATATGTCCAGCGCCCGCTTTAACACTTATTGGATTAGGACATTTTGAAGCGCTTTATTTTATTGTGGCAATGTTATTAGGAATGTTTATTTACCGAGTCTTAAATAAAGGAAATTAAACCTATGCAACGACCTCTAGTAAAAGATTTTTTTGATGAAAACACCAATACTTTTAGCTATGTTGTTGCGGATTCAGCGACTCGTCAATGCGCGATTATTGATAGTGTGCTTGACTACGATGCAGCTTCGGCGACTACAAAAACAACTAATGCTGATCTGATTGTCGATTATGTCTTGGCTCAAAACTTTAAAGTGCAATGGATTTTAGAAACCCACGTCCACGCCGACCATATGACTGCTGCCCAATATTTAAAATCTAAATTGGGCGGTGACATTGCAATTAGTCAGAAGATTTCAATCGTACAAGAAACATTTTCTGCTATCTATAATTTTGATTTTAAGAAATTCAATGAAAATCAACCTTTTGATTATTTATTTGAAGATCATGAACATTTCAAAATAGGGGATATTGAAGCCTATAACATTCCTACACCAGGGCATACACCCGCTTGCTTAAGTTATGTGATTGGTGATGCTGTTTTTGTGGGAGATACTTTATTTATGCCCGATTATGGCTCAGCGAGATGCGACTTTCCTAAGGGAAGTGCTGCTGCACTTTATGATTCGGTACAAAAGCTTTATACACTTCCTGACAACATGCGCATGTTTTTATGCCATGACTATAAGCCCGAAGGCCGTGATGAATATGTCTGTCAAACAGATATTAGAACTCAAAAGCAAAGCAATATTCATTTAAATCGACATGTTTCTAAAGAATCATTCATAAAAATGCGTCAAGAAAGAGATGCTACTTTGGCAATGCCAAAATTAATTCTGCCTTCAATTCAAATTAATATGAACGGTGGAAACTTTCCGGAGCCAGAATCAAACGGCATTCGTTATTTGAAAATTCCTTTCAACTACTTCTAGAAATAGCCTAAGCGTTTATTTTGGATCTTTTCATACTGCAAATAGCCTAAGCGCATAACAAAATTCACCTTATCAAAATAGCCTAAGCAAGATTTAAAGAACTTGTCTCAAATCCCGCGAAGTCTCTTGCAATAAAGGCAGAATATGTTGAACTAAATATTCTTCAGTTGTTTTCATAGTCGGAGAGACAATATTCAAAGCTGCAACAACTTTAAAGTCTTGTCCATAAATAGGTACGGCGAGCGCATGAACGCCTAATTCGTGTTCTTCACGTGAGTAACACCAATCTTGTTCTCGAATCTCTTGTAGTAACTCTAAAAATTTATCATTTTCAACATGCGTATACTTGGTCAAACGCTGAAGAGGATATTTTTGGAGCCAGTCTAATTGTTCTTCTTGGCTTAAATGTGCCAGTAAAATTTTACCCGCCGATGTCGCATGTGCAGGTAAGCGGTTACCCAAATGTAAGCCGTATGGATTTACACGGTCAGTTTGTTGGTGGGCAGCACTACGTGCAATGGTAATGGCTTCATAACCATCAAGTACCATCACTGAATAAATAAGTGAAGTTTGGTTAGTTAACAGATTTAATAAAGGCTGAGACACTTTTGGAAGTTGAGCTGCACCTAAATAAGCTCCTGAAAATTTAAGAACTTTCGGAGTTAAATAGTAATAGTGGCCATCTGACTCAAGATAACCTAAATATTCTAAAGTTAATAAATGACGTCTTGCTGCGGCTCGGGTGAGTCCGGTTTTTTCAGCCGCCATAGAAATATTTAAACGATGTTGATTACTGCTAAAGCTATCTAAAATCGCCATGCCTTTACCGATGCCAGCAATGTAATCTTCATGACGAATCGTTTTTTTGTTGTCCTGATTCTGGATTATCCGTTCATCTTTACTCATTACTGGTCCTTGTACGATAGAAGCTTAATAGATCAATTTGCTTTACTGAAAAAGTTTAATAATTTCATGTCGCAAAAATTGATGTCTTAAATTATCCCTTAAATCTTCATGCCAAAACATACCCATTTTAATATTGGTTATCTCAAAAGGCAGAGAATGTAAGCAAATTTCAGGACTATAAGATAAATGCTGCAAAATCATACGAGGCATGGTCAATATTGCGTTGGCTTGAGCCGCCAGAACTTGTAACGCCGTTGAGTAGTTTTGACAGCGCATAAATACATTTCTTGAAATTTTTTGATGTTGGTTTAAATAAATATCTTCAAGTAAGGCACCCGTACGGCGTGATGAAACACCAATGTGTCGTCCATTAATATAACGAGATAAATCGACTTCTTTAAGTTGGCTGCAAATGACGAACTCATCTTTTACCAAATGATCAAAGGTAATTTTTGGAGATAAGTATTGTTCTAGGTCAATGACGAAATCGAGCTGCTGCGTTGCCAAGTCCGCCATAATATGTTTTCGATCTAGCTTCATACTGACAAACTGCAAATCTAAATTAAGATTTTGAAAATGTTGAGCAAGCCTTGGAAGAATAATCGGTTCAATCTCATCATGAACGGCGATTTTTAAGCTTTTTAAACTGGTTGGATCAAAGACATGTTTCTGTTGGCTAATATTTTGAATCGTTAAAAGTGCTTGCTTAACAGTTGGATAAATCTGTTCTGCAAAAGGCGTTGCAGACATTTTATTGCCTACTCGTATGAATACATCATCTTCAAGTTGCTGACGTAAACGCTGCAAAGCATGACTTGCTGCTGACTGTGTAATATTGAGACTGCTTGCTGCATTTGAAATACTTTTTTGCTCATAAATTGCGATAAATAGCGGATATAAATTGATATCAATTCGGTGAAAAAAACTTAAGTTTAGGCCATGCAGGTTATGAATATTATTCATGAGGTATTATTTAATAAAATCATTTCATTCATATTAAGTTTCAAGTTATGTTGATGTAAAGACCAGATAATGATGTAAAGGAAAAAGAATGTTTGAACTCTCCAAGAAAGCTCAGGATTTTACTGAGCGAACAAGAAAATTTATTTTAGAAGAAATAGAACCTGTCGAAGCAAAATTTTGGGAAGAAGTTCATGAATTAAATCCAGATGGAAACTGGAAAAAGTGGCAGTGGCCCGAGCTTTTAGAAACTCTGAAATCTAAAGCTAAACAAGCTGGTCTTTGGAATATGTTTTTACCAGATGAAAAGTTGGGTGCAGGGTTAACTGTTCAAGAATATGCGCACATAGCTGAATTAACTGGCCGTAGTTTATTGGCACCAACCGTTTTTAACTGTAATGCACCAGATACAGGAAATATGGAATTGTTATGGCGCTATGGCAGTGAACAGCAAAAACAACAATGGTTACAGCCTTTATTGGACGGAAAAATTCGTTCGGTTTTTTGTATGACTGAACCCGATGTTGCGTCAAGCGATGCAACTAATATGCAAGCGACTGCACTCATCGACGGTAATGAAATTGTTTTAAATGGCAAAAAGTGGTGGTCGTCTGGCTTAGGTGACCCAAATGCCAAAGTCATTATTTTTATGGCACATACTCCAGATGAAACTAAAGACCGCCATCATCAACACTCTATGGTTTTAGTACCGATTGACACGGCTGGTGTCGAAATTCAACGGATGTTACCTGTGTTTGGTGACTACGATGCACCGCATGGACATGGTGAGGTTCACTTTAATAATGTTCGAGTGCCTCTTGAAAACTTTATTGGTGGAGCGGGCCAAGGTTTTGAAATTGCACAAGGTCGTTTAGGGCCGGGGCGTATTCACCATTGTATGCGCTGTATCGGGGCTGCTGAAAAAGCTTTAGAGCTTATGATTGATAGAGGCATGTCTAGAACGGCGTTTGGTAAAGAAATTTTAAAACTCGGTGGAAACCTCGAACGCGTAGCTGATGCTCGAGTAGCCATAGATCAAGCCAGACTTTTAACCTTGTATGCTGCTTATAAAATGGATACTTTAGGAAATATGGCTGCTTTAACAGAAATATCTGCAATTAAAGTAGTGGCTCCGAGTGTTTTAGAAAAAGTAGTCGATATGGCGATTCAGCTACATGGCGGTGCGGGCCTTTCAAGAGATACACCATTAACAGGTTTCTTTGCTCAAGCACGCAGTTTACGTTTAGCTGATGGTCCAGATGAAGTACATAAAGGCATGATTGCCAAATTAGAGTTGGCCAAACGTGGTTATTTCGGTCGTCATAAGAAAGTATAAGTTTAAAGGAAGTGAATATGTCGGTAATTGATGTAGGCGGTCAAGTACGTGAAGGTGAAGAGCTTGATATTGGGGCAGTTGAAAACTGGTTAAAAAGCCAAAGTGTTGAGTTGGTTGGCCCAGCAGTCGTTACTCAATATACGGGCGGGGCGTCGAATTGGACTTATCGTTTAAAATATGAAAATACCGATTTAATTTTGCGCCGTCCTCCAAAAGGAACAAAAGCGAAGTCGGCCCACGATATGGCCCGTGAATATATGGTGCAAAAAAACCTTGCGCCTTATTATCCGGTGCTTCCTAAAATGGTGGCACTTTGTCAGGATGAATCGGTCATTGGCTGTGATTTTTATGTCATGGAACGTATTGAAGGCATTATTCCTCGTGCAAAATTACCGCCTGAACTTGGCTTTAATGAAGAAGATGTTCATGAGCTTTGTGTAAATGTTGTTGATAAGCTGATTGAGTTACATCAAGTTCCTTATGAGAACACGCCTTTAGCTGAACTAGGAAAAGGTACGGGGTATTGCCGTAGACAAGTTGAAGGTTGGGATAAGCGCTATGAAAAAGTCCGCACAATCAACGTACCATCATTTAAATATGTTCGAAAATGGCTAAACGATAATATTCCTCAAGACTCTACGACTTGCATTATTCACAATGATTGGCGTTTTGATAATGTGATTTTAGATCCAGAACATCCAACTGAAGTGATTGGTGTATTGGATTGGGAAATGGCGACTTTGGGTGATCCATTAATGGATTTAGGTAGCGCTTTGGCCTATTGGGTTGAGCCTACGGATAATATGATTTTTAGATCAACACGCCGTCAGCCTACTCACTTAAAGGGAATGTTCTCTCGTAAGGAAGTCGTTGAGTATTATTTGCAAAAAACAGGATTGGAGCCTCAAAACTGGGCTTTTTATGAAGTGTTTGGTGTATTCCGTTTAGCAGTGATTGCCCAGCAAATCTATTACCGCTATTACCATAAACAAACCCGAAATTCTGCATTTAAAGATTTCTGGATCGTGATTCATGCGCTACATATCCGAGCTTTAAAACTTATCGCACAGCAAAAATTGCAAGAATCTGAATTTGCTCAGCAATCTCTACAGAAAATACAGGGTATTTTAAGAAAATGACCACAATTTATCTGGTAAGACACGGACAGGCATCGTTTGGTAAAAGTAACTATGATGAGCTGTCTGAAAATGGTGAGGCTCAGGCGACTTTGTTAGGTCGTTATTTTAAGCAAATATTGAAAGAACAACCGTATGTGGTTGCTGGAACTATGCAGCGCCATGAGCAGACTGCAAAGCTTGCACTTAATGAATGCTTTCCAGATGCGCTAATTCATCATAATAATTTATGGAATGAGTTTAACCATCAACAGGTTTTTGCACGCTATGAGCCGCGTTTTGAACAGCCTGAACTGCTAAAAGCTGACGTAGCAAAAGAACAAAACCCACGCGCGTATCTTGCCAAAATATTTGAAGGTGCCATTGGGCGATGGACCGATGGCGATTTTCATCATGAGTATGATGAGTCTTGGCCGCATTTTAAAAATAGAGTCGAAATGGCATTACAGCAACTTTGTGATGAGTTAGCAAAAACTAAACCTCGCTATGCAGTCGTTTTTACCTCTGGTGGAGTGATTTCTGTAGCCATTGGAAAACTGCTTGAACTCAGTCCTAATCGAACTTTTGCGTTGAATTGGGCAATTGCTAATACAAGCCTCACGACTTTACGGTTGGTTGGAAATGAAGCTCAGGTTTTAAGTTTAAATGAACATCATTTTATAAAAGCTGAGCGTCCAGATTTACTGACATGGATTTAAAATAAGGATAAAAGCATGGCAAAGACGATTTTAATTACAGGTGCAAGTTCTGGATTGGGCGCGGGTATGGCGCATGAATTTGCAGCCAAAGGCTATAACTTAGCGATTTGTGCACGCCGTTTAGACAGATTGGAAATTTTAAAAACTGAACTTGAAAATCAGTACGGTATTAAAGTCATTGCAAAAAGTCTGGATGTCACCAATTACGATCAGGTTTTTGAAGTATTTCGAGCCTTTAAACAAGAGTTTGGCTATTTAGACCGAATTATTGTAAATGCGGGAGTCGGAAATGGCCGTCGTATTGGTAAAGGTAATTTTGAAATTAACAGAGCCACCGCTGAAACAAACTTTATTTCTGCTTTAGCACAGTGTGAAGCAGCAGTTGAAATTTTTAGAGAGCAAAACGCAGGTCATTTGGTGGTGATGTCATCCATGAGTGCTATGCGCGGATTGCCAAAACATTTATCGACCTATGCAGCGAGTAAAGCTGCGGTCGCTCACTTGGCTGAAGGTATTCGTGCTGAATTACTGGATACACCAATTAAAGTCTCAACCATTTTCCCAGGTTACATCCGTACCGAAATGAATGAAGGTGCTAAACATCTACCTTTTGAGGTAGATGCCAAAACAGGATGTAAAGCTTTGGTCAAAGCTATTGAAAAACAACCAGTGAAAGCTTATGTACCACAGTGGCCGTGGTTACCAATGAGTATTGCTATGAAGGTTTTACCATTAAAGTTGGTCAATAAATTAGGATAAAAAAATACCCCCTAAATTTTAGGGGGATTTTTTAGTTAAAACTTTTTGGTGTAATTGACGAATAAACGGTCTTCACCAAAGTCATTACCATGTCTTACGTTGTAGTCAATCCGAATATATTGCAGGGCAACGCCTTTTAAGAAAGGCTGCTGAAAGGCATAGTTCAGAATGACATTGGACTCAGTTTCATGGTTTTTTTCACCATTGGCTGCTTTAAAGTCATGGCCATAAACATATTTCACCATCGCATTTAGGCCTGGCACATAATCTTTAAAGTCGTAGCCATACATGACATGGTAAGACTTTTCATCTTCTTTAAAGAAGCCCGTAGCATTCCAGTTAATGAAATAAGTCTCTGGTAAAAAACCATCTGGTAATGGGTAAGCCGATTCACCAATAATCTGCTGATAACCCAAACCAAAGGTATGGTTTTTTACTTTAACGGTTTCAAGTAATCCAATGTTCTGCGCATCAATATCAAAGGTATTGCCGTCATCTTTTGCATTAAAGTACTTAAACCTAGAGGTGAGGGCAAAAGTTGGCTGCTTCCACGTATGTTCAAGCCCAACATAATGCTTGTTATACAGATCTTCCAAATTGCCAAAATAATATTCGCCCTTTAAAGACGGCGTGAATTGATAGCGCAGGTCAATGTAGTTCAAACCATCAGATTCTTTGGTAATTCCATTTGATGTGAAAGAAAACTTTTTAAAGTCTTCTTCATTTCTTGGCGACACTTTTTCCACTCGGCCAATTTCGGCATAGAGCTGATCTGAAAGTTGTGACTTTAAGTTGGTTCCCCAATATGAAGTGAGTAACTGACGACTAGCATCGACTGCCGTTACAGGTAAATCTAGCCAGAGTTCACCGACACTTAAAAGTGTTTTGTCATAGCCCAGCTTTAAAGTCGCGCCGTATTTTAAATAGTCTGAAGCCTGAGATTGCGTTTCTTTATTAAAAGGCAAAACTGTGTCAGCGACATGTTTGTCTGAACTCAAGCGCACGGCGTATTGAACCGATGCATCGGCCCCAATCGTGATTGGCTTGTCTGCTATGACTAACGGAGTGTCATGCATTTTCGATTTATAAAATAAAGACGCTGCCTGAGACCAACTGCCCGTATCTTTGAGTGCATCATTATCAAAATCACGGTTAATGTAGGCATTTTTTAAAGTGAATTTCCATTCATCTTCAATTTGCTGATTTGGATTTGCGCCCCATGAGTTGCTGCACATCAGTAATAAAGTGGCAACGGCTAAAGTGTTTGGTTTAAAACGGTGAAATAATTCCATAATCCATTTCCCAGATGTATGCCAGTCCTCGGCACTACGTAATTTTGAATATTTCGGTACTCTCTAAGCGTTTAGTTAGAGAGTACATTTTTGCAATTGGTGAGACCTATTAATTTAATTTTTCAAGTTTCATGCTTTCACTAAAGAATTTGCAGCCTTTAAAAAGCAGAATTAGAGCCAGTACACACGACAGACCACCTACAATAGATAAAGAAGAACCTACCATTAACGGGCTACCAAAAACTTTATCTGTAATAATTGCCACCAATGTTGTACCAATACCGAGTCCAATTAAGTTGCTCACTAAAAGGAATAGGGCAGAAAGACGTGCTCTAAATTGGTTTGGGGCTAACATTTGCAAAGCAGTTGCCGAAATTACTAGAGGGAAAGATGCAAAGAACATTGCAGGAATCAGTAAGCTGACTGAAAGCCATAGCTGATCTGTTTGGGTAAAAAATGCAATTGGAATAATAAGGCCAACAATCCCAATCACACCCGTGAACATCGGTGCATCTTGGCGTCCTTTTTTAATAAACCAATCATTTAGCCAACCTGCACAAAATACGCCTAATGTATTTGCGACTAACAGAATTGTGCCGAGCATATAGCCTGTCTCAGTCGGTGCGAGTTGAAACTTACGAATATAAAATGCAGGTGTCCAGCTAGTTAGGCTATAGAGTGCCATTGCATAAAAGGTAAAACCTAAATAGTGACATGCAAATGTTTTCGAATGTTTTTTAATAAACTGAAGACATTGAGAGAATTTAACTTGGTCAACTTGTCCATTTTGGTTGAGCTGTTGGCCTTTACGTGCAGGGTCTTTAACGGTCAGAATAAATAGCAGACCAATAATGATGCCCGGTAAACCTACTACAAAAAAGGCAATTTGCCATGCTTTCAGTGCGCCTAATAGTGGAACTTCAATGAGCGTTACACCTTTAAGCAAGTTAATGACATACCCGCCAACTAAAAAGGCAATACCACCACCTAAAAAAGCGCCAATTGAATAAATTCCGACAGCACGACCTAGTTTGTCCTTACTAAACATGTCGCTGAACATTGAATAAGCGGCTGGAGATAACGCAGCTTCACCTACGCCGACCGCCATACGGCTCAGGAACAGTTGAATAAAGTTTTTACTTAAACCACAAGTGGCCGTTGCTAAACTCCAAACAATAATCCCGATTGAAATCAATTTTGGTCGTGAAAAACGATCGGCAATATAGGCTAAGGGTAAACCCATAACCGCATAAAACAGTGAGAAGGCAAGGCCATGTAACAGGCTAAATTGTGTATCTGAAAGTTGGAGATCTGCTTTGATGGGTTCAATCATCAGCGCCAGAATTTGGCGGTCAATAAATGAAAATATATATGCCAACATACAAAGTGTGACGACATACCATGCATAAGCATTGCTTTTCTTTTGTGTCCTTTCAACAGCGATATTACTTTGGTTCATACACTTAATCCTTATGTATAAAACGCTTAAAGAAATTGATATCTAACTTTTATTATTCCTCTGAAGTCTTCGATATTTCCCCCTTTTAGATAAGAATAATAAATAGGCTAGAAATGAGTAATTTGGTCTCGTACAGACCGGAAGAGTGCGTCTAAACCCAATTAGGAGTTAATGGGATTTTAAAGATCATGGAATTATTATTTTCTTTTTATATGTAAAATTCCATTACTTATTGAGTATGTTAGAATACCTAAAAAGTATGTTAAGTAAACAGATAGTAATAATTTATTGAATTAAGAAACTGATTTTTATTTATTTTTTTAATGTTGAAACTTATTTTAATAAAGAGCAGCGAGAAAAGAAGAACTATTTCATGCTGCTCTTGAGCGCATTGAACCCGATATCAAGTCAAATAATCAACTTGATGGCATGAGGTCAAATAATTTTTTTAACTGGTGATTTAAATTGTGCAGCTCATCTTCTGAAAAGGCATTTAGGATGCCCGCTAAGGTGACCACACTAATTTGATTAATCTGTTCAACCAGCTCGACACCTTTGGGTGTTAATTTCACCATCGAGATGCGTTCATCGGTGGTAGAAGAGTAGACCTCGACAATTCCATCTTCTACTAAGCGATATACAGCTTTTGTGGCCGTAGTTAACTTTAAGGTAGAAAGATTAGCGATATCGGTAATACTGGCTTCACCCAAAGCATTAGTACTTAAAATGATTTTACGGCGTGTATTATCAATACCTAGTTTTTTTATTGATTTTTCAATGAGTTGTGAATATTTTCCGTTAACTTGGGAAACCCAAAAAAAAGGGAAGTTTTGAATACTCGACGGTTCTTTATTAGGAAGAAATTGTTCTAAATGATCAAGCATAGCTAAGCAATAACTTAGTGAAAAAAGGGTAATCCTATTATAAACAAAATTTTGGATATTTCCTTGAGAACAAATTATAAAAAATACTTGACAATTCCATTAAATTTTCCGATATTTTAATTAATGGATAAAAATACATGGAAAAGTGAATGAATATTGTTAGCCAAAGCGTGCACAAAGGAAGTGGCAAGCTCAAGGTGATGGTCAAGGACACAATTGATATTCAAGGTCTGAAAACCATAGCTGGTAGTCGAGCTTTATTAAATGTTGAACCTGCTCAAGATGATGCTGAGGTGGTTAAAAACATTTTAAAAGCTGACTGTGAAATTATTGCCAAAACAAATTTGCACGAATTGGCTTTTGGTATTACAGGCATTAACCATGCTTTTGGTACACCTGTTAATCCTAAATATCCTGAACTTATTCCTGGTGGGTCTTCGAGTGGTTCGGCTGCGGCTATTGCAGCAAAACAAGCTGACTTTACTTTAGGTACCGACACGGGTGGCTCTATACGTATGCCCGCTGCATGCTGTGGAATTTTTGGATTAAAGCCAACTTTCGGTCGCGTGAGCAGAAAAGGCGTATATCCACCGTCAAGTTCTTTAGATTGCGTGGGTCCTTTTGCAAATTCAGTCGAAGTGATTGAAAAAGCCATGCAAATTATTGACCCAACTTTCAAGCCTACTGAATGTACTAGCGCACCAAAACTTGCTGTTTTAGATGTAAAAGCAGATGACGTTATTTGGAATTGCATTCAACAAGCACTTCAAAAAGCGAATTTACAGACCACTTTAGAAAAAGTTGAACATTTTGACGCGGCTTATGACGCAGGCATGCAGATTATTAATTATGAAAACTGGCAAGCTTTTGGTGAGTTAACTCAAACTGGCTTAATTGGTTCTGATGTAAATGGTCGTTTATTAAAAGCGGCGCACACCACTTTAGAGCAAGTAAAGCAAGCCGAAGTCGTGAAGCAGCAGCTGACTCAAGAACTTGATGCTTTATTAGAAAAATATGATGCATTGATCTTACCAACGCTTCCGCAAATTCCACCAAAAGTTGCTGAAGCTGAAAATACAGTCGCTTTTCTGAATCTTACGGCTTTAGTTCGTCCATTTAATTTATCAGGTCATCCAGCTATTTCAGTGCCACTTGAAACCATTGAAGGTTTACCTGTGGGCTTACAGATCGTATCGAAGCATCAAAAAGATGAGCAATTATGTGCAATAGCTAAATTTTGTGTTGATGCAATGCAATAAATTACAAGGAGTTAGATGATGAATAAGTTATCTAAAATGGAGTTTGCTTCTCAAGACAAAGCAGTTGACTTAGATGCTTTGTGTCAAGAAATTCGTGAGCGTGCCTGTACAGGCGAGTTCGATAATCAGGCGTATGTGAGCCAAGACATTATCGAAAAGCTTAAGCAAATCGGTGTTTACCGTGCATTGGTTCCGAAACGTTTTGGTGGTGATGAATGTTCACCACGACAGTTTTGCGAATTGATTGAAACTTTATCTAAAGCTGATGGTTCTGTTGGTTGGGTGGCAAGTTTCGGTATGAGCCCTGCTTATTTAGGAAGTTTGCCCGAAGAAACACTTAAAGAGTTGTACCAAAACGGACCAGATGTGGTGTTTGCTGGAGGTATTTTTCCGCCACAACCTGCCGAAATTACCGATGAAGGTGTAGTGGTTCGTGGACGTTGGAAATTTTCCAGCGGCTGTATGGGAGCTGACATTGTTGGCGTGGGGATTTCACCGCTTAAAAATAATGAAATGCAGGGCTTACCACGCATGGCAGTGATGCCTGCCAAAAAAGCCAAAATTGAAATGACTTGGGACACTGTTGGCCTAAAAGGTACAGGAAGCCATGATTTAGTCGTTGAAGATGTATTGGTCGAAAAGAAATGGACCTTTGTACGTGGTGAACCTTCAAAACTCAGCGAGCCATTTTTTAAATATCCGTCATTGTCTTTAGCGACTCAAGTATTAACCGTGGTGGGTATTGGTGTTGCAGCTGCCGCATTAGAAGAATTTGAAAAATTGGCACCCGGTAAAGCATCCATTACAGGCGGATCAGAAATTGCCAACCGCCCAGTGACTCAATATGAGTTTGCTCAGGCAGATGCAGAATTTCAGGCTGCAAAATCTTGGTTTTATCAAACCATGGACATTGTATGGAATGAAATTATTGCTGGACGTGAAGCTAGTGCTGAACAAATTAGCGATATGCGTCTGGCATGTACCCATGCAGCGCGAGTTTGCGCCAAAGTCACCCGAAAAATGCAAATGCTCGCGGGTATGACAGCGATCTATACCAACAATCCATTTAGCCGTTTTGTGAATGACACCAATGTGGTGACTCAGCATGCCTTTATGGGCGATGCGACTTTACAAAATGCAGGATCAATCAGTTTTGGGTTAAAGCCAACCCCAGGTTATTTATAAGTTTAATTTTTAAAAGGATATTGAGATGGAAGCTAAAAAATCATTACGTGTTTTGTTCTGCATGGGTATTAACCAAAACTTTTTTGATGCAGAACCTGCTGAAGCAAAAGCAGTTTGGGCAGCGTTTGGTGAAATGTGGAATGGCATTCATGACTTACCGGGCGTACATGTTTTTGGAAATCTTGATGATGACCAAAGCATGGTTGGCCCAAGTGCTGGCTGGCCTTGGACAACTTACTTGCTTGCAGATGTTCCGGATATTGAAACAGTACATGCGGCTTGTAACTTGTTTAGAACGACCGTAGTGGGTGAAGGGCCATACAAACTTTGGAAATATTGCAAAGTTGAAGCTCGTGTTGGGCGCGAATTGATTATTCAACGTTAAGGCGACCGCAATGACTGACAAAGTGAATATTGCAGAAATCATAGAGCGACTAGAACAGTTAGAAGCGCATAACGCCATTCGTAATTGTTTGAACCGTTATATGGAAATCTGCGACGAGCTCAATGCAAATACAGATCTTGATGAGCTGATGAATCTTTTTGATCAAGACTGTATTTGGGAGGGTATTGGTGAGAAATATGCCAAATCCTTTGGCCGTTATGATTCTTGGCAGTCGATTTACGACATGTTTAAAAGCTATACCCAAAAAGAATCTCACTTTGTTATGAATGCACACTTTGTAAATTCAGAACAAATTCATGTAAATCAAAATGATGCAAATGCTTCATGGCTGATGTTGCAGACTTCAACGTTTAAAGATGGCCGTAGTCATCTGAATACAGCAAAGCTCAACGTGAAGTTCCAAAAGCAAGCAGATGGAACATGGAAAATTAAACATTTCCAAACACAGAATATTTTCAGTCGTCCCGTATCGCATTGGCACAGTGAAGCCGAACTGCCGGTACCTTCCCAGGAATGACCCAGGACATATTTAAAAGGACTATTGATATGAACAGTATTATCCCAACGCATAACATTGGCACTGATTACGATACTTTGGTTCAAAGTGACCGTGCCCATACTTCTCTTTATAAAGATGAACGCATTTTTGATGAAGAAATGGAAAAAATCTTTTATAGCACTTGGGTGTGGGTTGCACATGCGAGTGAAATTCCAGAAGGTGGAAGCTATAAAACTATTAACATCGGTAAACAGCCTGTGGTTGTGGTGCGTGACCGTAAAAAGAAAGTCCATGTACTTTTAAACCGTTGCCGTCACCGTGCAGCAACCGTATGCGAACATAAAAAAGGAAAAACCAATAGTTTTGTATGCCCGTACCACGGTTGGAGTTATGCACTTGACGGTAGTTTACGTGGTGTGCCATCTCCGGAAAGCTACGGCGATTGTTTAGATAAATCAGAATTACCACTGGTGAGTCTACGGGTAGAAGAATATAACGGCATGATCTTCGCTTCATTTAAAGAAGACATTCAACCGCTTGAAGAGTTCCTTGGGCCTGCGAAAAAATGGATTGACCTGTTTATGAAACAGGGCGCGGGTTATCCAATTAAAGTGTTGGGTGAACACCGTTTCCGTTTCCCGGGTAACTGGAAAATCCAGCTTGAAAATACCACCGATGCATATCACTTTCCGTTGGTACACAAGTCATTCTTAAGTTCTGTCGATGAAAAAACCGAAGAACTCTTTAACTTCGAAAACCAACCAGGCTTTGTTGAAGACTTAGATAATGGTCACAGTGTCATGGTGATGATTCCCGATCTGGTTGATTTAGACGAAGAACTCATGGAGCGTCCAATACAAGAACGTTTTGAAGATTTGGCTCAAGCTTTGCGCGACGAAGGCCATGAAGAATTAGAAGTACGCCGTATTGTTCGAGCAGTTGGTGGTTCTGGCTTTAACTTAAATTTATTCCCGAATATTGCATGTTCGATGGCGTTCTTCCGAGTGTTACAGCCAATTTCAGTTGCTGAAACAGAAATTCATCACTCGGTGATTACGATGGACGGTGGTCCGCAAATTGCCAACCAATATCGCCTACGTTTGCATGAACATTTCCAAGGTCCATTTGGTTTTGGTACTCCAGATGACTCTGAAGCTTGGGAACGCGTACAACACGGCGCCAATGCTGGTAATGATTTATGGATTATGCTCAACCGCGGTTTGCCGGGAGAAGTCAAAACTGAAGATGGCTTAAAAAGTGATGTCAGTGCTGAAACTGGTATGCGTGCAGCATATCAGCAGTGGAAAAAGATGATGAAGGCTTAAGGAGAGAGCAATGAATATGAATCTGCAATTATTAAATGAAGTCACTGCTTTCATCTGGGCTGAAGCAGATATGTTAGACCACAGTGAATACCGTGAATGGCTCAATTTATGGAATGAAAAAGGTGTTTATATCATTCCGATTGACCCAAACCTCACTGACTACGAAAACAACTTAAATTATGCCTATGACGATAATCATATGCGTACTTTACGTGTAGAGCGTCTTGAAAATGGAGAAGCGATTTCTACAGCACCTAAAGCCAATACTGTACGTAGTGTTTCTCGTGTACGAGTTATTCAAGACCAAGATAATGAAATCGTTTTGCGTTGTGCTCAAAACTTACGTGAATTTCGTAAAGAAAACCTCAAGCATTACACCGCAGATATTACGTACCATTTGACGCGTGATGCGGCTACAGGCTTTAAGATTAAACGTAAAATCATTAACTTGGTTAACTCAACTGATACCTTAGCTGGTATTAGCTACATTCTTTAGGAGCGGTAACATGAAACAAGTTGTTTTAGTGACAGGTGCTGCTTCTGGACTCGGTAATGTCATTGCTGAATATTTTGCGAGCCAAGGCCATCAAGTGATTTTGTCAGCAAGTACGCTTGAAAAAGCCGAGAATGCCAAGGCACAAAGTCAGTATGCCCAAAATATGTTTCCCTTGAAATTAGATATTTCGGTTGAAGCAGATTTTCATGCTGCGGTGCAATGGATTGAAGAGAAATTTTCTAAACTTGATGTGTTAATTAACAATGCCACCGTTACCAAAGCAACGCCCGTATTAGAAATTACTGCAGCCGATTTTGATTGGGTGACCCAAGTTAACCAACGCGGCACCTTTCAAGCTTGTCAAATTATTGGTCAATATATGGCTAAAAAAGGCTATGGACGCATCATTAATATGGCCTCGTTAGCAGGACAAAATGGCGGTACTGCAACGGGTGCACACTATGCGGCAACCAAAGGTGCGATTGTGACGTTAACCAAAATTTTTGCCAAAGAATTTGCGGCAAAAGGGGTGACGGTTAATGCGGTTGCACCAGGACCGATGGAATCTCCAATCGTTCATAGTGTGGTGTCTGACGAGAAAATGGAACAGTTCATCCAGAATATTCCGGTTAAATCCTTAGGAAGTATGCATTTTATTGCTGAAACTTGTGGGTTGCTCGCGAGTCCAAATGCGGGGTTTGTGACTGGTGCAACATGGGATATTAACGGTGGTTTATTCATGCGTTAAGCCAATAGGCTACGCGTGAAAAGGGAGTAAATCATGACTACACTTTATGATGTTGTCGTTAAAAATCGCCATGTGGAAGGTGGAAATATTGCAGTCATGGAATTTGAATCTGCAACCTCTACAACATTACCAAAAGTTGAAGCGGGTGCGCATATTGATGTGCACTTACCAAATGGTATGGTACGCCAGTATTCACTTTGCCAAAATCCAAATGACGAAGGTAAGTTTCGCCTTGGAATTTTACGTGACCCAGAATCTCGTGGTGGCTCAGTCTCGGCTTTTGATGAAATTAAAGATGGCATGCAAATTCAGGTCAGTGAACCAAAAAATTTATTTCCACTTTTAAAAGCCAAACACAGTGTATTGATTGGCGGTGGAATTGGAATTACGCCGTTAATCACGATGGCCTATCAACTTGCACATGAAGGTGAATCATTTGAGCTTCACTACTGTGGTGCTAGCCCTGAACACTGTGCTTTTGTTGATGAAATTAAAAATGGTGAGTTAGCAAAATATACAACCTTCCATTTTAAATCCGAAGGTGCAAGCCACCGAGCATTTTTTGAATCTGCCATTAAAGATATTGACTCGGAAAGCCATATTTACACCTGTGGTCCAGTCGGTTTCATGGACTGGGTGATTAATCTTGCTACAACTCATGATTTTCCTGAACAGCAAATCCACAAAGAATATTTCCAAGTTGAAACTGACACCTCGGGAGATTCATTTGAGGTGGTGGCTGAGCGTAGCGGAAAAATCATTATGGTTGAAGCTGGCGAAACCATTTTGCAGGCTTTGGCTAAAGAAGGCATCGACATTGAAATGTCTTGCGAGCAAGGCGTATGCGGAACCTGCATGTGCGATGTAATTGAAGGTGAACCTGACCATCGAGATGTTTATTTTACTGATGAAGAAAAAGCCAGCAATGAACAAATATTGGTGTGCTGTTCGCGCTCTAAAACACCGAGATTAGTTTTAGATATCTAATGTTCTCGCGATTTATATGGATGTAAGAGAAGGTTTAGGAGAAAGATGATGAATGTATTACAACAAATAGATGAGTTTACGGTCGATCCACTACAGTTCCGACGAGCATTAGGAAATTTTGCAACAGGTGTTACCATTGTTACTGCACAAAATGCACAAGGTGAGAAAGTCGGTGTAACTGCAAATAGTTTTAACTCGGTGTCACTCGACCCACCGCTTATTTTGTGGAGTATTGATAAAAAATCGTCAAGTTTTTCAGTATTTGAACAAGCCACACATTTTGCAGTCAATATTTTATCGGGCACGCAAATTGAACTGTCTAATAAGTTTTCGAGACGCAATATTGATAAATTTGCAGACACCAATTTTCAACTTGGTGCAGGACGTGCACCAATCTTAGAAAATTGTTCTGCGGTATTTGAGTGCGAACGCTATCAAGTGATAGAAGGTGGTGACCACTGGATTATTGTTGGTAAAGTGGTTCGTTTCCATGACCAAGGCCGAAGCCCGTTGGTCTACCATCAAGGCGCATATTCTTGTGTCATGCCGCATCCGAGCCTTCAAGTTAAGCAAACTGAACAGAACGGCGTAGACCAAACACATTATGGACACTTATATAACAATGTCTGCTATTTAATGAGTCGTGCTTTTAAAGCCTATCAAACCGACTATATTCCTAAGCAAATGGCTTCTGGGTTCCGTACTAGTGAATCACGTCTCTTACTTGTTTTGGCTAGTGGTACTGCTTCAAGTAAGGAAGATTTACCGCGCGATATTGCTATGCCAATGCAAGAAGTTGAACGGTCGGCTGAAATTCTAAAATTTGAAGGGTTGCTGGTCGATCACGATAATTTGTACGCACTGACTGAGAAAGGTAAACAAACGGCGCAGTATTTGTTTGATATTGCCGATAGCCACCAAAATGAGGTGTTTAAAAAGTATTCTGAGGAACAAAAGGATATTTTTATTACCATGCTGCGAGATTTTGCAGGAGTAGCATAAGTCCCATTAAGCTGATAAATTGAATTGATTTATCAGCTTCTTTACATCTAGCTGACTATCATCAAAACAATTCCAAGGATAAGGAATTTTTGGCACACAATTTGTTTATCAATAAAACAAGATTGCAAATAAGCCAAGACAGTGCACCACCACAAACGCAAAATTTTGAGCGGTTGCACATGTATAGAGAGGTAAGGGATGAACCAATATGTAAGCGATGCATTACTCACATGGACGCACCATATTAAAAGTGTGTGCGGCAATTTTGAAACCGATTTTGACGGAACCCGTAATTTATTCATTGGTGAAGTTCAGTGCTTTTTATTGGGTGATACCGAAATTGCTTTTATTAAAAACAATGCCAATAAAATTGTCCGAAAAGCCGATGAAATTGATCGAGTGAATAATCGTTTTTGTTTTTTGATTTTGCAGTATTCGGGAAAAATGCTGCTTGAGTATAAAAATGAAACCTTAAGCCTAAATGAAGGCGATATTGTGTTGGTCGACCCAGTCGAAACAATTTCGATGTATCCGCAAGGTTTAGTCAGCCAGATTTCAGTCCATCTATCGCGTGAAAAATTACTTAAAGAAAATATTAGTACTGAATATTTTGGAAAACTGATTACGCAAAATATGAGTGGTTTTTTGCTCAAGAATATTTTGAAAAATATGTCTGCTGAAAACATTAAACTTTGGTACGCAACTGAAGATGGTAATGCTTTTGAAGATGCATTGATTGCCTTAATCAAACCGACAATTAATTATAAAAATATTAATAGCTCCAATAATCTGATGGAAAAAGCTGAGCGCTATATTATAGAAAACTTAGCAAAACCAGATTTAACACCTAAATTAATTGCAGAGCATATTGGGGTGTCGCTGCGTCATCTCTACCGTTTGTTCCTTCAAGAAAATTTATCTATTAACAAATATATACAGCTCAAACGCCTAGAAAAAGTCAAAGCAGATTTGCTTGATAAAAAGAACAAACAAAGCTCAATTACCCAAGTTGCCTTGAAATGGGGTTTTTGGGACGGTGCTCATTTCTCAAAAATCTTTAAAAAGACTTATGGTATTTCTCCTAAAGAATTTAGAGAGGGTATGTCGGTTTAATTCTTTCATATCTCAATGTCATTTTTAGACAAGTTCGACGTCATTCTTGAACAAGCTAGCCCTATGTAACTGTGTTGAAATTAAATTCATTAGAACAGGTTAGATAAGCTTAATAACCATAAAACTATTAAGTTGGTCTAATGAATTTCACTCACAGGAAGTGCATTTTAACTATCTGATTCAGATAGTTCAGGGATAGATGAAAAGGATGAAACCAATGCGTAAACAACGATTATTGAATGACATACAAAAAATATTGGCACTTAACTTATCAATCGCTGCAAGCTTTTGGGGACTCAATACTCAAGCGTTTGCGCATGGTGGACATGCCGAAATGGTCTCACTTTATCAAAACATGAGTGAGCAAGGTGCTAAAGTTGTCAAAGACGATTTTACCAATACTTATATGATTACCAAAGGTTCTATGGTAGTTCGGGCCAAACCCAATTCAGATCAGGTTCTGGTGAATGGCAAACCTTTCAAGCTCAGTGTGCCTTTATTAATTAAGGATGGTAAGCCTGTTATTGGAAAAGATTTTTTTAATGAAGTATTCCAGTCGGGTTTAGATCAAACTTTTAAAATTGAAAATACGTTTCACCCGCTCAACAGCCTAAACTCTGAAGAAATTAAAAAGACCTTTGATGTGATTAATCGCTCGAAATACGCCTATAAAAATATGCGTTTTGCCGAGTTAAAGTTAAAAGAACCAGAAAAAGCCAAAGTCTGGGATTACTTTATTAATCACAAAGAATTTAAAGAAGATCGTATTGCCTCATTTATTTTGTTAAAGGGGAGTCAAGCGATTGAAGGTGAAGTTAATCTTAATACTCAACAAATCACAAAATGGAATGTACTTAAAGATACTCACGGTATGGTATTGCTTGATAATTTTGAAGCTGTACAGCGCGTAATTGAGACAAGTAAAGAATATCAAGACGCGTTACGCAAACGCGGCATTTCCGATGTGAAGAAAGTGATTGCTACTCCACTAACTGTTGGATATTTTGGCGGTAAAGATGGTCTAGACAAACAACTCAATATATTAAAAGTTGTTGCTTACCTCGATGTCGGCGATGGTAATTATTGGGCGCATCCAATTGAAAATTTAGTTGCTGTAGTCGATTTAGATAAAGAAAAAATTATCAAGATTGAAGAAGGCGCAATCATTCCTGTACCGATGGCAAATCGACCTTATATGTCGAATAAGCCCGTAGCAAGTAAGCTAAAACCACTCAATATTACTGAACCTGAGGGCAAGAACTTTAGCATTACTGGCCAAACCATACATTGGGGGAATTGGTGTTTGCATGTGGCATTAGATTCTCGTGTTGGCTTACAGCTTTCAACGGTGACCTATAAAGATAAAGGCGTTAAGCGTAAAGTTATGTATGAAGGTAACCTTGGTGGAATGGTGGTTCCATATGGTGACCCTGATATTGGATGGTACTTCAAATCCTATTTAGACTCTGGTGAATATGGTATGGGAACACTTACCTCATCTATTCTTCCGGGAACAGATGCACCTGACAACGCTGTTTTACTTGATGCTGTGATTGCAGACTACAAAGGCCAGCCACAAGTAATTCCAAATGCGATTGCTGTGTTTGAACGTTATGCTGGGCCTGAATATAAACATCACGAAATTTTTGGCAATCAAGATGCGAGTGAAGCACGCCGTGAACTTGTCATTCGCTGGATTAGTACGGTTGGAAACTACGATTACATGTTTGACTGGGTATTTGCCCAAAATGGTGTAATTGGGATTAATGCGGGTGCAACAGGTATTGAAGCTGTTAAAGGCGTTAAATCACGCACCATGCATGATAGTACAGCTAAAGAAGACACCAAATATGGAACTTTAATTGACCATAATATTGTTGGGACAACCCATCAACACATTTATAACTTCCGCTTAGACATGGATGTAGATGGGGAAAACAACAGCTTTATGCATATGGACCCTGTGGTGAAAGCCAATGACAAAGGTGGTGTTCGTACAAGCTCAATGCAAATTGATAGTAAAGTCATTACGAATGAGCAAAATGCGGCTGAAAAATTTGATCCATCCACTATTCGCTTACTCACGAATTTCAACAAGGAAAATAAATTAGGCAATCCGGTTTCTTACCAACTCATTCCATTTGCAGGTGGAACACACCCTGTAGCAAAAGGAGCCAATTTCTCTAAAGATGAATGGTTATTTAAACGTTTGAACTTTATGGATAAGCAAATTTGGGTGACTCAGTACAATCCAGACGAACGCTATCCTGAAGGGAAATATTCAAATCGTTCAACTCATGACACAGGGTTAGGACAGTTCATTGGCAACAATGAAAATATTGAAAATAAAGACCTAGTGGTGTGGATGACAACAGGAACAACCCATGTGGCACGTGCTGAAGAATGGCCAATCATGCCGACAGAGTGGGTGAATACACTCATCAAACCTTGGAACTTCTTTGACAGCACCCCGACTTTAAACTTGGGTGAAGAAGAGCAAAACACACAGCACGACCATCATTAAACAGGTGCATGATCTAGAGTGGGTAACGAATCGGTTACCCACACCTGAGCGTGGGTAAGTCGTTCGCAAAAAGGAATTTCTCAATGAAAAATTTATTTTCTCAGGTTATGAGAGGGACTCTCTTTGTCTCATTTTTTTCAACTGTGCATGCTGGTGAGTTTGAAATTAAACCGACTTTTGAAGCAACTTTTGGGGCTTTTAGTAGCGGTAAAAGCTATAACGGCGAAAATCTAGAGGATGAAAGAGTCAATTGGCAAGAAGGTCATCTTAAATATGGTGCGAAGGGAAACTACACCTTTAAAAACAATCAGCTCTATGCAAGCTTGAGCGGTATTAGCTCGGCAACATTTGGTGATGGTGACGCCGGCCAAAATAGTAATGGCAAAGAACGTAAAACGGATGTGAATGAATGGATCATTGGTTTTAAAGACGGTACCAATAAAGATGAGTTAACGACCTATGATTTAAGTATCGGTCGACAAAATATCATGATTGGTGATGGGTTCTTTATTGCGGGCGATGCATTAAATCTCGGTAAAGCGCCTGCGGACGGCACACTAGATCGGGGCGGAGCATATTATCTGGCAGCTCGTCGAAGCTTTGATTTTACAAGTTTGCTTCAATACAAACTGCAAGAGAATACAACGCTAAAGCTGGCTTATTTAAAGTCCGACAATAAAGCACAATTTTCCCCAGAACTCTTTGTGACTGATCTGATGTATCAGCTTAAAGATAAGGGTGTTGGGTTTACCTATTTAAACGTATTAGATCTTAAAGATGCTGAACACGTTTCAGGACGACAAGACCTTAAAAATTATGCTTTACGCTTGAATTATCAACCTTTACCAGAGCTGCAAGTTAAAACTGAGTTTGTTGTACAAGATAAAAAAGATAGCCACGAAAATGCTGGCTACTTAGCGCTGAACTATAACTTTTTATCTTCAAAATATACCCCCTCTTTAGGTTACCGTTTTAGTCATTTTTCAGACCAATACGACCCTATGTTTTATGGAAATACAGTCGGCTTTGGTACATGGTTTCAGGGCGAAGTTGCCGGAAACTATGCTGGTCCATTTAATAAAAATGCAGATATTCATCAAGTTTCTTACATGATGAACTTGAAAGAAAATTTTATGTTGGGTGCTTTGGCTTATAAGTTCAAAACAGTAAATAAGTCTTTAACCAATGTGGATGGACATGAGCTAGATGTCTTTTCAGTCTGGTCGGTTAATAAAAAATTCAATGTTATTCCTTTAGTGGGATTTTATAAACCAAAACACGATATACATAGTGGTGGTACTCAAAACTACGATGACAAGACCAATGTGTATGCGCAGTTGATTCTGCAATACATCTATTAAATTAGAGCGAAGGAGACCGTGTTTATTGGCGGTACATTCATAGAAATAAAATTAGGATGAAATCAGATGAATCAACAATATGACTATATCGTGATTGGTGCTGGCTCAGCAGGCTGTGTGGTCGCAGCACGACTATTAGAAGCCAAGGCAGGGCGTGTTCTTGTTCTAGAGGCAGGAAGCCGAGATAGCAGTATGTTTCATACTATACCTGCAACAGTAGTTAAAGTATTCCAGCAAAAATCATGGCAATACATGACTGTTCCGCAGAAATATTGTAATCATCGTGAAATGATCCTTGCACAAGGAAAAGTGTTGGGAGGTGGAAGCTCGGTTAATGGCATGATCTATTGCCGAGGCCAACGACAGGATTATGATTTATGGGCGTTGGAATGGGGATGCAATCAGTGGTCTTATCAGGATGTACTGCCGTTTTTTAAGAAAGCAGAAAAAAATGAAAGTCTTGCTGATGAATATCATGGACAAAATGGCATTTTACCTGTCAGTGAAAACCGCTATCGCCATCCTTTAACGCTTGCTTGTATTAAAGCAGGTCAACAAATGGGCATGAATTACGTCAATGATATTAATGGTTGGGATCAGGCAGGCGTAGGGTTTTATCAAACTACTACTCAAAACGGTTCTCGGGCGAGTACTTCTAAAACCTATTTAAAGTCAGTCGAAAACCACCCAGACCTTACGGTCATTACAGACGCCTTGGTACATAAAATTGAAACTCAAGGTGATCAGGTTACTGGGGTGACTTATAGTGTTGGCGGAAAATCACCAATTACGGTACTGGCTCAAAAAGAAGTCATTCTGAGTGCTGGTGCAATTGGCAGTCCTAAGGTTTTATTACTTTCGGGAATTGGTCCAAAACAGCATTTAGATGAACTCGGCATTGAATGTATTCGTGACTTACCTGTAGGTGACAATTTTCACGACCATTTGCATATGTCGGTTAATGCGACAGTAACAACCAATAATAGTCTGCTCGGTGAAGACCAAGGTTTAGCCGCAGTACGACACTTTTTACAGTGGTGTTTTACACGTTCAGGATTGTTAACCACCAATATTCTAGAAGGTGGTGGTTTTATTGACACCAATAACAATGGTCGACCTGATATCCAATTTCATTTTTTACCTGTGCTGGATAATTTCGATAATACTCCTGGTGAAAAAGCAGCGGCTCAGGCACATGGCCTTACCATTAAAGTCGGACATGTACAGCCAAAAGCACGTGGGACTTTACGTTTAAGCAGTAAAGATCCAAAAGATTTGCCTGCTATTGATCCTAATTATTTAGGCCATCAAGAAGATATTGACGCAAATATCCGTGCCGTACAGGCCGGACTTCGCTTATTACAACAACCAGCATTGAAAGCGATTGTCAAAGAAGTGATTGAGCCTGCAAATATCGATCCTGATGATATTGAAGCGATTGATAAATGGATGCGCCAAAACATTAAAACGGTCTATCACCCTGCGGGTAGCTGCAAAATGGGCAATACCCCGCAAGATTCGGTCACAGATCAGACCCTTAAAGTACATGGTTTTAAAAATTTACGTGTGGTGGATTGTTCTATTTGCCCACAAGTTCCAAGCGGTAATACCAATGCAATTGCCATCATGATTGGTGAGCGTGGTGCCGACTTTATTTTGAATCAAGTCGCTTAATTGCTGTCATATCAATATTTTAGAAATGAAAAGAGGGAAAGAAAATGAGTGAAGTTCAGATTTTAGAAAGCGTACAGCAATTTATGGCACGTCAACATGGACATTTTATTGATGGAAAATTAATTGCTGCCGAGCATTTAGATAAAGTGGATATTGTAAATCCATCGACTGAACAGGTTGTTGCTCAAATTAGTATAGGCAGTCAACAGGACGTGGAAAGTGCCGTGAAAAGTGCTGAACATGCTTTTCAAAATGCTTGGGCTGAAACAACACCGTATGAACGTGGCGTTAAACTGAACAAGCTAGCCGATTTAATTGAGCAATATGGTGAAGAACTTGCACAGCTCGAGACGTTATCTACTGGAAAACTTATCAATATTTCAAGACATCTTGAAGTCGCACAATCCGTTATTTTCTTGAGATATTTTGCTGGTTGGGCAACCAAAATTAATGGTCAAACCATGCAGCCCTCTATTCCTTCTATGCAAGGTGAAAAATATACAGCCTTTACTTTAAGACAACCAGTGGGTGTGGTTGCAGGTATTGTGCCTTGGAATTTTTCACTCATGATTGGTGTTTGGAAAATCGGTTCAGCTTTAACAACTGGCTGTACCATTGTGCTTAAACCAAGTGAGTTTGCCAGCTTATCTTTATTACGTTTAGCTGAACTTGCCATTGAGGCAGGTATCCCAGCTGGTGTAATTAATGTGGTTACGGGTAAGGGCGATACAGGGCAATATTTAATTGAGTCGCCACTCGTTAAGAAAGTCTCGTTTACAGGTTCAGTGCCCACAGGTATTGCGATTGGTAAACTCGCGATGAGCAGTGATTTAACCCGTGTCAGTCTAGAGTTGGGTGGTAAAAATGCCATAGCCGTTTTGGCTGATGCAAATATCGATGAGATTTTACCAACTTTGTTGCAAGCAACTTTTGTGCATCAAGGTCAAGTTTGTGCATCCCCAGAGCGTTTTTTTGTACACCGTACAAAATATGATGAACTTGTCGAGAAACTCTCTAAAGCACTCTCGCAGTTCAAAATTGGATCGGCTATGGATGAAGGAAGTATGTTTGGTCCACTCTCGAATCAGCCACATTTTCATAAAGTAAAACATTATTTAGATATGGCTAAAGCCAACAACCAGATTATTGCAGGGGGTGAGGCTCTAGATCAGACAGGATATTTTGTACAGCCGACTTTAATTTCCTTTAAAAATACGGATGATCCTTTATTTTCTGAGGAAACCTTTGGTCCGGTAGTTGGGGTAATGTCATTCGAAACTGATGAAGAACTCATTCAACTGATGAATCAGTCGCGCTTTGGTTTAACCGCTAGTATCTGGACAAATGACTTATCTAAAGCTTTGCGTTTAATTCCTAAAATTGAAGCAGGGACCTTGTGGGTCAATATGCATACGTTCTTAGATCCATCTGTTCCATTTGGCGGGGTAAAAGCTTCAGGAATTGGCAGAGAGTTTTCAGATGCATTTATTGAAGATTACACTGAATTAAAATCGGTCATGATTCGGTATTAAGTTTCTACGAGATATAAAAAATGGCCTTTATAGGCCATTTCTTTTGAATCATTAAATTAACCTAATAAAAAATCTTTTAAGATTTTATTAAAAGCTTCTGGTTGTTCTACATTGGAAATATGAGAGGCATCTATTTCTGCAAGTTTTGATTGTGGAATGCGTTGCTGCATAAATTCACCATCTGCAACTGTAGTGACTGGGTCTTGAGTTCCAGCAATTACCAATACAGAAATTTTAATGTCTTTTAACTGCTCACGGACATCCGCTTTAGCCAAAGCCTCACAACAATTGGCATAACCCATTGCGCTGCCAGCACTTAAGTCGTTACACAGGTTGTTGACAATTGAAGCATGACTTTGGATAAAGGGATCTGTAAACCATCGCGAAGCTGCTGTAGCTGCGATCGGTTGTAAACCTTGCTCACGTACTAATTTTGCACGGTCAAGCCATGCCTGTTCTTGTCCAATTTTAGCGGCAGTATTTGCCACAACCACATGACTAAAACGGTCAGGGTAGTGAATTGCAAGCCATTGACCGGTTAAACCGCCCATTGAAATACCACAAAAAGCAGCTTTGCTAATATTCAAATGGTCGAGTAAACGGACAACATCTTCACCTAATTGCTCTACAGTGTATGGGCCGTCAGGCGTAGATGATGAACCGTGACCACGAGAGTCATAGCAGATCACAAAAAATTGATCTTTTAACTCATTAAACTGTTTTTGCCACATGCCATAATTCGTTCCCAAAGAATTGGAAAACACCAAAGCAGGGGAAGACGGTTCACCAAAAGTTTGATAGTTAATTTGTGCATCGGCAGATTGAAAAGATGGCATTTGTTTCTCCTTAAAGTGCTTCAACACGTTCAATAATCAATGCGATGCCTTGGCCTACACCAATACACATTGAACACAAAGCGTAATGACCACCTGTTTGCTCAAGCTGGTTTAGGGCTGTAGTCACTAAGCGTGCACCTGATGCACCAAGTGGATGGCCTAAAGCAATGGCACCACCATTTGGATTTACCTTGTCAGAATCATCTGGCAAGCCTAAATCACGGGTGACGGCTAAAGCTTGGGCAGCAAAAGCTTCATTCAGCTCAATCACATCCATCTGATCTAAAGTCAGGCTGGCTTGTTTAAGTAGTTTTTTAATGGCTGGCGCCGGAGCAAAACCCATAATCCGTGGTTCTACACCCACCGCTGTTGAAGCAATGATCTTGGCACGTGGTTTTAGGTTATAAGCTTGAACTGCCTCATCAGAAGCAATCAGTAGAGCCGCAGCGCCATCGTTAATACCTGAAGCATTCCCCGCAGTGACTGAGCCATCCGCTTTGACAACAGGCTTAAGTTTGCTCAAAGCTTCAAGTGTAGTTGATGCACGCGGATGCTCATCAGTATCAATCACAACAGCATCACCCTTACGCTGAGGGATTTCAACTGCCACGATTTCTTTAGAAAAAAAGCCTTTGGCTTGCGCGCTTGCGGTGCGTTGTTGGCTCACCAAGGCAAACTGGTCCTGATCTGCACGATTCACGTTAAACTGTTCAGCTACGTTTTCGGCAGTCTGGGGCATGGTGTCTACACCATACAATTCTTTAAGTTTAGGATTAATGAAACGCCAGCCCATGGTGGTGTCTTCAATCTTCTGGCTACGGCCAAAAGCACTGTCTGACTTACCCATTACATAAGGTGCACGGCTCATGCTTTCTACACCACCTGCAATCACCAAGTTCGCTTCACCTGCTTTGATAGCACGGGCAGCAATGGCAATCGCATCGAGTGAAGAACCGCACAAACGGTTAATGGTGGTTGCTGGTACTTGATACGGTAAACCTGCAAGCAATGCTGACATACGGCCGACATTACGGTTATCTTCACCGGCTTGGTTGGCACAGCCATAGATCACATCATCGACCTGTTCCCAATCTACATTCGGGTTACGTTGGATTAAAGCTTTAATCGGCACAGCGCCAAGGTCATCGGCACGGACAGGTGCAAGGCCACCGGCATAACGGCCAAATGGAGTACGGATGGCATCGATGATATAAGCGTTTTTCATTCTAACTTTTGTCCTTTACTTCAGGCCTTTTTAGCCATTCTCCGTAAGTATTTCGTGGTGGCGACAGGGATGTCGCTGTGTTGCTCAGCACAACAGGGAGGTTGTGTCTGAGTAACAAAGGTTTTTGGTTACTTTTTTAAAAAAGTGACACAAATTAGCTGGTGGCATCTGGCTTAAACAGATAAGACCCCGTTGTGATGATTTATAAATTTTCATATCAACGGATAACATCACGGCTGTAATCTACTGTGATATCCGTAGGTCTGTTGTATAAGCGATACCTTACTTTTGAAAGGTCAAAAGTAACAAAAACCTTTGCTGAACAGAGGAGGCTTCCTTGCCACCCTGTCCAACGGGCGACATCCATGTCGCCTGTCACGATAGTGAATGCTGTAATAGATTTTTGCTATGCAAACCTTACCCTTGAGTCGCATCAATCAAAGTTGCACCAGTCAAAGCCTGTAACTCATCAAAGCTAAGACCTTCCACTTTCTCAATCACCTTTAAACCATCTTTAGTCACGTCAATCACACACAGGTCAGTGTAAATACGATCAACACAGTGTTTACCCGTAACTGGATAGCTCAGCTCAGCCACAATCTTCGGTTCACCTTGCTTAGTCACATGGTCTGTAGTGATAAATACTTTTTTAGCACCTACAGCTAAATCCATCGCACCACCCACCGCAGGAATCGCATCCGGTGCACCCGTGTGCCAGTTCGCCAAGTCACCATTCGCAGCAACCTGAAAGGCTCCAAGCACAGCAATATCAAGGTGACCACCACGCATCATCGCAAATGAATCGCCATGGTGGAAAAAGCTGCCACCTTCAAGCATGGTCACAAACTCTTTACCTGCATTAATCAGTTCAGGGTCTTCTTCACCGGCTGCTGGCGGTGGGCCAAAAGCTAACAGGCCATTTTCAGAATGAAGAAAAATATCTTTATCGTTAGGTAAGTAGCTTGCAATCTTGGTTGGTAAACCAATGCCTAAGTTTACATAGGCGCCATCTGGAATATCTTGTGCCACACGTTTTGCAATCTGGTCACGGCTGAGTTTCTGGTAGCTCATGTTATTTCTCCTTATTGCTTACTGTGCGGGCTGTACTTGTACAACGTGCTGTACAAAAATACCTGGGGTGATGATGTGCTCTGGATCTAGACCACCTAGCTCAACCACTTCAGAAACCTGAACAATCGTGACATCCGCCGCCATGGCCATAATCGGGCCAAAGTTACGGGCAGATTTACGGTAAACGAGATTGCCCCAGCGATCGCCCTTGTAAGCTTTAATCAAGGCAAAGTCAGCTTTAATCGGATATTCAAGTACGTAATCTTTACCATCGATCTGGCGGGTTTCTTTGCCTTCAGCTAAAAGTGTTCCAAAGCCTGTTGGGGTAAATACAGCACCAAGTCCCATACCAGCAGCTTGAATACGACAAGCCAGATTACCTTGTGGAACCACTTCAAGCTCGACCTTTCCGGCACGGTACAATTCATCAAACACATAAGAGTCTGATTGGCGTGGGAAAGAGCAGATTACTTTTTTAACTGAACCAGCTTTAAGCAGTTTAGCCAGACCATAATCACCATTACCGGCATTATTACTCACAATAGTAAGGTCTTTAACACCGAGTTCAATTAGTCCGTCAATGAGTTCAGCGGGTTGTCCTGCGGTACCAAAACCACCAATCAGAATGGTTGCACCATCTTTAATCTGCGATAGTACCTCGCTAAGAGAGGACTTACTTTTGTCAATCATGTGAGAAACCTTAGAGCATGAGGTAAGGTGATGTTATTACTACCGCTAAAAATTTATTTAAATTCTTAATGGTAGTAATAAATGGAATAAATTTTGTGAGTCAAAAGCGAACTTTTAACTCACATACACTTTCAATTAAGCGCTAGCGCGACGACGTTCAACTTCAGTTGAAGGAGCTGCAGCGGCATCTTTAACAAGTTCGATGTTAAATGTGATGTGTTTGAAAGCGTGATCTAAACCACGGCGTTGGATTTCAGCTGGGTCAGTTACATCAACTGCTGTTGCCACTAAGCCATCACGAGTTGCGAAAGCAAAGTCGTCCCATAAGTACTCATCACCCTCAATGTTGAATTGAGTTGTAAGCTTGCGGAAACCTGGTGCAGAAACGAAGTAGTGAACGTGAGATGGACGGTTACCATGACGGCCTAATTTGTTAAGAAGGGCCTGAGTTGTACCTTCTGGCGGGCAACCATAACCTACAGGCATAGTGGTTAATGCAACATATTTACCATCTGCATCAGTCAAAATACTACGGCGTAAGTTAAAGTCAGATTGAGACTTATCAAAGAATGAATAGTTACCTAAACTGTTGGCATGCCATACTTCAACTTTAGCATTTTCAATGATATTGCCATCAGTATCGGTTACCGTACCTTCAATAATTAAGGTATCAATTTTGCCAGACTCTGTACCATCATCCATACGTGCAAAACCAACAGTTTCAGGCGCGCCAGCTACATAAAGTGGGCCTTCAATGGTACGAGGTGTGCCACCACTAACGCCAGCTTTTGCATCGGCTTCATCTGCACGTAAGTCAAGATAGTGCTCTAAACCTAAGCCAGCTGCTAAAAGACCAAGTTCGTTTGCTTGACCTGCGTCTGTGAAATATTCCAAACCTTTCCATACTTCTGAAGGTTGGATGTCTAAGTCTTCGATGGCTTGAAATAAATCCCCGAGAAGGCGCACTACAATTTGTTGAACACGTGCATCTACTTCGCCTTTTGCAGTGTCGACATTCATTTGTTTTACAAGCGCATCAATTTGTTGACGGTTCATACTAAAACTCCTTAAGTATGCAATACGGTTTTGGGTGGCAGCGCTGCGGGCATGTTGTTTTGCTAGCGAATAAGTGCCGCCACGTTCCTTGTTACCTTCTGAATAAATATATTCACTTTTTGAATGTGCTTCCGACCACACATTCAAACTATTTTCTTAGATTACGAATCATCATCACGAACGGAAGAAGGGTGGCGATTCATTGCCATCACTTCGATGTTCATGTAAGGATAGAGAGGTAATCCTTGTAAAATGTTGTGCAACTCTTCATTGCTCTCAACATCAAAAATACTGATGTTTGAATACTGGCCTGTAATGCGCCAGATATGACGCCATTTACCTTGACGTTGTAAGTCTTGCGAATAGGCTTTTTCAACGGCCTTAATTTCATTTGCTTTGTCGGCTGGCATATCAAGTGGGATATGCACATCCATACGTACATGAAATAACATGGGAAACTCCTTATCCTGTTGCCTTAACGACGTAACTTCTCGACTTTCTCTTCATCAATTTCAATGCCTAAGCCTGGAGCCGTTGGCAAGTGCAATTCAAAGTTTTCGTAACGTAGCGGTTCTTTCAAAATTTCTTCGGTAAGCAATAACGGACCAAATAATTCAGTACCAAACGCTAATGTTTCAAAGGTTGCAAATGCATGAGCAGAAGCAATGCTACCTACAGGGCCTTCAAGCATAGTGCCGCCATAAAGATCGATTCCAGCCAAACCTGCAATCTTGGCAACTTCGCATGCCTCGATCAGACCGCCTGATTGTTCAATCTTCACCGCAAATACATCTGCACCATGACTTTTTGCAATACGGTATGCGCTGTCAGGACCAGTTAAAGCTTCGTCCGCCATGATTGCGACATCAAAACGACGTGTTAAACGCGCAAGTGCTTCAGTATTTTGAATAGCACAAGGCTGTTCAATTAAATCAATCCCGCCATCTTGTAGCTGTTGAATACCTTGAATACATTCCAGCTCTGACCATGCACGATTTACGTCAACACGTACACTAATATCTGCACCTAGTGCTTTTTTAATTGCAATCACATGATCAACATCGTGTTGCAAATGGCGTGCACCGATTTTGAGTTTGAACGTGTTATGACGTTTCAACTCAATCATTTTTCGAGCTTCGGCAATATCTTTTTCTGTGTCGCCAGACGCGAGCGTCCAAAGTACAGGTAAACTATTACGCAGACGGCCACCTAAAACTTCACTTAATGGCACGCCTAAACGTTTTGCCTGAATATCAAGTAGAGCGGTCTGAATGGCACATTTCGCGAAACGGTTACCATTAATATTCTTACGAATCAGTTTTAGTGTTTGAGCAACATTTAAATCTTTAACTGATGCGAGTAATGGTGCAAAGTAAGTATCAATATTGGCTTTGACACTTTCAGGACTTTCTTCACCATAGTTCAGTCCACCAATGGTGGTCGCTTCACCCCAACCTACAATACCATCCGTGGTCGTAATTTTAACGAGCACCAAAGTCTGAGTACGCATTGTAGTCACAGACAACTGGTGAGGACGGATAGTTGGAATATCCACAAGTATGGTTTCTATGGTTCTATACATGAAGTTTCAACTATTACGAACTTGTTTACATACCATAGAAGAATGTAATAGCCTAAAATAGATATAGAACGGTATTTTAAGATACTAAAAAGGTATATTAATGGAATTAAGACATCTACGTTATTTTGTTACCGTTGTGGAAGAACAAAGTCTGACTAAAGCGGCTGAGAAGCTTTTTATTGCCCAGCCACCACTCACGCGTCAAATCAAAAAACTAGAAGAAGAATTAGGCATTGATTTGTTTGTGAAAGGATCGCGTCCATTAAAAGTGACAGAAGCAGGGCTGTTTTTTTACCAACATGCCGTTCAAATTTTAACGCATACCGCTCAAGCTGCTTCGATGGCTAAAAAAATGAAGTTGGTAGAGAACATTGTGAAAGTTGGCTATGTCAGTTCACTTCTGTATGGGCGTTTACCACAGGTCATTTATCTATTTAGACAAAAGAATCCTGACATTCATGTCGAGCTTATTGAATGTGGCACAAGAGATCAGGTTGAGGCTTTAAAGTTAGGTAAAATCGATTTAGGTTTTGGTCGCTTACCCATTAGTGATCCAGCGATAAAAAGGCTTTTACTTCGCAAAGAAAAATTAAAACTCGCGATTCATAAAAAGCATCCATTAAGTGAATTTCAAGATTCAGGAATTTACCTATCTCAAATTATCAATGAGACGATTTTTTCTTACCCAACGACACCTAAGCCTAATTTTTCGACCACTATTCAAGCTTTATTTACCAAATTAGGTTTAATCCCAGCCAAGCTGACAGAAGTACGAGAAATTCACATGGCGCTTGGTTTGGTGGCATCGGGCGAGGGTATTTGTATTATTCCAGAAAGTGCTTGTGATATTGGAATGAAGAATCTAACTTATTTAAATATCTTAGATTTTGAAGCTTATAGTCCCATTTCTCTCTCTATGCGAAACATGGACCAAAGTTCTTATATTCCTAAAATTTTAGATTGTATTGAAGAGATCTATAGCCAAGAAGAAGTATCGAGAAATCTAAATTTATAACTTTTTAATACGTTTTAAATTGAATTATCATGTTATTTTAAAACTTTAAAATTATAGGTAATATTTAAAAGGGATTAATAGATGAGAAAAATTTTAGGCGCAGCTTCTCTCATTATGTCTACCTGTGTTGTACATGCTGAACAATTAAATGAACAAGAAAAAACTTCTCCATATAGCGCGAATGTTACTTTTGCTAGCCAATATATTTCACGTGGGTTTCAACAAACTTGGGGTAAACCTACTTTGCAAGGTGGACTAGATTATGCCAACCCGAATGGTTTTTTTGTCGGGACTTGGGCATCAAGTGTGAGCTCTAATTATTTGCGAGATGCTTCAGTTGAATGGGATTTTTATACAGGTTATTTAAAAACAATCGATAAATTTTCAATTGGGATGTCAGTTTTTTACTACTACTACCCAGGCGCGAAAAGTACACCAGAAACGGGGAGTAGCAGTTATAACTATGGTGAAATTGTGCCTCAAATTGGCTATGGTCCTTTAAGCCTCAAATACTTTGTGACTTACACACCAGATTATGCTGGATATAACTCTAAAACCATGGGTGGACCTGCTGGTAAAAGGTCGAGAGGTTCAAGTTATTTAGATCTTAACTTTACCCAGCCTGTCAGTGATACTTGGACTTTTGGCGCTCACTATGGCTATGAAAGAATCAAAAACTTTTCAGAGTCAAACTTTCAGGATGTTAAAGCCGAGCTAATAAAAGATTTAGGCGATGGCTGGACTACAGGATTGGCCTATACCAAAGCATGGGATAAAAATGACTACTATAAAAAGTATAGTAATGGAGAATCTGGTGCGCCTGTTTCAAATCCAATTGATTCGACTTTTACAGTCTCAGTTAAAAAGGTATTCTAATTTATAAATAAAAAAGCCTGATGACTTTATTTGGAGTGATCAGGCTTTAAATAATGAATATATAAAAATCATTTTTTTATTAAATCGTAAGCCATTTTTGTGTCGTCAAGCTGAACAAGTGAAGCATGGCGAGCCGAGAGCGGATCTTTATTTTCAATTGCTGTCAAAATTGCTTTGTGTCTAGGTAACGAATGGCCTTGTAAATTTGGGCGTAGACTGGTGACTTGAATCGATTGCTGCAAAGGTAAAACTAACATTTTTGACATATAAGCCAATAAGTCATTATGGGTTGCTTTGGCAATTGCCAAATGAAATTGAATATCTGGCTCGATAAATTCTTCAACTGTTGTCGCTTTTTCCATCCCATCATAGGCATGTTTAATACGTTCAATATCTTCTTCGTTGGCCGTACTTGCGGCAATATAGGCTAACTCTGGTTCCAACACGCGTCGTACGGTAGAAAGGGTTTTAAAAAACTCATGTTCAGGCGTGGTTTGAATTAGCCAAAACAATACATCCGGATCGAGCAAATGCCATTCGTCTTTCGGCCTAACCACCGTTCCGATTTTGGGTCTTGAGTAAGTTAAGCCTTTAGCGTTTAAAACACGGATTGCTTCGCGAAAGACAGGGCGGCTGACTTTATATTCCTCACATAAATCAACTTCACTTGGGAGTTTTTCATTTTCTGAAATTTCTCCAGAAACAATTTTTAATCCCAATTGTTGAACAATTAATGCATGTTGGCTTTTGCTTGGAATAGGATTTTTATAGTCAGCTTTACTCATATTTCACTATTACGACATGTTGAATATCCTATGGTATAGATGACCTTGTGTTTTAACAAGATCATCTTTTTCAAGAATAAATATTAATGAGAATGACGTGGAACTTCTGAGCCACGGCAACCGACCAAGAAATCAAAATCACAGCCTTCATCGGCTTGTAAAACATGTTCTACATAGAGTTTGCGGTAACCGCCAATAAAACTTGGTGGAGCTGGTGGTGCTAAATTTTCAAGACGTTGCTTAAGTTCTTCATCACTCACTTCTAGGTGAAGTTTTCCAGCATAGGCATCAAGTTCAATAAAGTCACCATTTTGAACTACAGCCAAAGGCCCACCCGCCATAGCTTCAGGGGCAACATGTAAAACCACCGTGCCATACGCTGTTCCACTCATCCGTGCGTCGGAAATACGAACCATGTCGGTAATACCTTTAGCTAAAATCTTTGGTGGTAGCCCCATATTTCCGACTTCTGCCATGCCCGGGTAGCCTTTAGGGCCGGCATTTTTCATCACAAGGATACAAGTTTCATCGACATCTAGATCTGGGTCATTAATGCGGGCTTTATAATCATCGAAGTTTTCAAATACGACTGCTCGACCACGGTGTTTCATTAATTCCGGTGTGGCGGCAGATGGTTTAAGCACCGCACCTTTAGGCGCTAAATTACCGCGCAAAATACACATACCGCCATCTTGTCGAATTGGATTATCTATTTCCCGAATCACTTCATCGTTATAAATAGGTGACTGTTGGCAGTTTTCCCAAATGGTTTGACCGTTTACGGTTAAAGCCTGTGGATGTGGTAAGAGATTGGCTTCACCCATGCGTCGAATCACGGCTGGCAAGCCGCCGCTATAATAGAACTCTTCCATTAAAAAACGACCTGAAGGCTGTAAGTCAACAATGGTTGGCATGCCACGGCCGACACGGTTCCAATCATCAAGTTGTAAATCAACCCCAATACGTCCGGCAATTGCTTTTAAATGAATGACTGCATTGGTTGAACCACCAATAGCTGCATTGACTTTAATGGCATTTTCGAAAGCTTCTTTGGTTAAGATTTTAGAAAGGCGTAAATCTTCATGAACCATGTCAACAATACGCATGCCAGAAAGATGAGCCAACACATAACGGCGCGAATCTACCGCTGGAATGGCTGCATTGTGTGGTAAAGAAGTGCCTAGGGCTTCAGCCATACACGCCATTGTAGAAGCCGTGCCCATGGTATTACATGTACCAGCTGAGCGTGACATACCAGATTCGGCAGATAGAAATTCATTTAAATCAATTTTTCCTGCTTTTAACTCTTCATGCATTTGCCAAACGATGGTGCCCGCACCAATGTCTTTACCTTTGTGCTTACCGTTAAGCATGGGGCCACCTGTTACTACAATGGCTGGAATATCACAGCTTGCGGCACCCATTAATAATGCAGGTGTAGTTTTGTCACAGCCTGTTAGTAACACCACACCGTCAATAGGATTACCACGAATAGCTTCCTCAACATCCATACTGGCTAAGTTGCGGGTAAACATGGCGGTAGGGCGTAAATTCGACTCACCATTTGAAAACACTGGAAACTCAACAGGGTAGCCGCCCGCTTCTAAAATCCCTTTTTTTACATGTTCTGCAATTTTTCGAAAATGAGCATTACATGGGGTGAGTTCAGACCACGTATTACAAATTCCAATAATCGGTTTGCCTTGAAACTCATGATCTGGAATTCCTTGGTTCTTCATCCAGCTGCGATACATAAAGCCATTTTTATCCGTTGTACCAAACCAGGCAGCCGAACGAAGAACTTGTTTGTTATTCATACAAATTTCCCTATATAGTATTACTATTAGAATTAATTAAATTAAAAATACACCATAAATTTTATTTTTAAAAGGTTTGAAATTTAAATAGTATTACTATATTTTAAATTAAAAGGATAATTTACGAGCAAGATGCTCTATAAGTAAATAATAGGAAATGGAGTCGAACATGGATTTCGAAAAGGATGTAATACGGACGGTCACGTTTAAGCTGATACCTGCATTAGTCATACTATATCTGGTGGCATACATCGACCGTGCCGCTGTCGGATTTGCCCATTTGCATATGGGTGCCGATGTAGGAATTGGTGATGCAGCCTATGGTCTAGGAGCTGGCTTATTTTTTATTGGATATTTTCTTTTTGAAGTTCCAAGTAATTTGCTTTTAGACAAATTTGGTGCTCGTAAATGGTTTACCCGCATTTTATTAACATGGGGCCTCATCACCATGGTCATGGCGCTTATTCAAGGCCCTAAAAGTTTTTATCTCTTAAGGTTTTTACTCGGTGTAGCAGAGGCGGGTTTTTTCCCTGGTGTTTTATACCTAATTACGCAGTGGTATCCGGTGCGGCATCGCGGAAAAATTATGGGAATGTTTGTACTTTCACAACCGATTGCCATGATGATTGCGGGGCCTTTAGCTGGTCTATTACTTGGAATGGATGGCATCGCAAACTTACATGGTTGGCAATGGTTATTCATTGCAGTCGGCTTACCTGCAGTTTTATTAGCTCTACCGACATTCCTGTGGCTGCCCGATAACATTGACAAAGTAAAATGGTTAAGCATTGAACAAAAACAATGGCTTAAAAATGAACTTGTTAAAGATGAAGCCGAATATGACCAAACCCGACATGCCAATCCATTGCATGCCTTAAAAGACAAACGCGTACTTTTATTAGCACTCTACTATTTACCAGTAACTTTAAGTATTTATGGTTTAAATCTCTGGTTGCCTTCTATTATTAAGCAATTTGGAGGTGGTACTGATCTTCAAATTGGCTTCTTATCTAGCATTCCCTACGTTTTTGGAATTATTGGACTCCTCATTATTCCGCGTAGTACTGACCGCCTGAACGATCGTTACGGACACTTAAGTTTTCTGTATGCACTAGGTGCTTGTGCAATGTTTTTAAGTGCTTGGCTAAATTCTCCAGTCATGCAGTTGGCAGCTTTGGCTGTAGTTGCGTTCTGTCTATTTTCATCGACTGCCGTGTTTTGGACATTACCGGGTCGTTTCTTAACGGGTGCAAGTGCAGCGGCTGGTATCGCCTTAATTAACTCTGTTGGAAATTTAGGTGGCTATGTCGGGCCATTTGGTATCGGACTTTTAAAAGAATACACGGGAAATATGGCTGCTGGTTTGTATTTCTTATCTATCGTCATGCTTTTTGGTCTGATTTTGACTTACATCGTCTATACCAAGCTAGAACGTCAAAAAACACAAACAGTGAATATTCAAAAGCCTTTGTAAGGAATAAAACATGCAAATTATTCAATTTGAAAATCGTGCAAATCAACGTGCCGTCGCCAAAGTAGAAGGCAACATGGCATATCCGGTTAAAGATATTCAATCGGTTCGTGATTTAGCACTTTTAGCAATCCGCAATAAAGTTTCATTGGAACAACAAGTTGAGGCGTTAGGGTTTGAGTCCGAAACTTATGATTATTCATCTTTATTAGCAAACTTAAAGGTACTGCCGCCTTTAGACCATCCAGACCCAACGCATTGTTTAGTTTCTGGTACAGGTTTAACCCATTTAGGTTCTGCATCTGCACGCGACAAAATGCATCAGCAAAATTTAAGCGATGACAGCTCGGTGACGGATACCATGCGAATATTTCAATGGGGATTACAAAAGGGGCGTCCAGCACAAGGTCAGGTGGGGGCACAGCCGGAATGGTTTTATAAAGGCGATGGATCAATTGTGGTAAGACCCGGGGCTGAATTACCTTTACCACCATTTGCCGAAGATGGCGGGGAAGAACCTGAAATCGCTGGTCTATATGTCATTGGAGAAGACTTAAAGCCTTATCGCATTGGGTTTGCGTTGGGCAATGAATATTCTGATCACGTGATGGAACGCCGTAATTATTTATATCTGGCCCATTCAAAATTACGTTTTTGTAGTTTTGGTCCAGCTTTACGAACGGGCGAGTTACCAAAACATTTAGTCGGAACAAGTCGTTTACGCCGTGATGGACAAATTATTTGGGAAAAAGAGTTTTTGTCGGGTGAGGACAATATGTGTCATAGCTTGGCAAATCTGGAATATCACCACTTTAAGTATCAACAATTTTTAAAAGCAGGGGATGTTCATATTCACTATTTCGGTACAGCCACTTTGTCTTTTGCCGACGGTATTCAAGCGCAGGTTAACGACGAGTTTGAAATAGAGATGAAAGAGTTCGGACTTCCACTCAAAAACAAACTTGCCCATACCCAACCAGAGCTACCGATCGGTTCAGTTATCACACTCTAAGGAATATAAAATGGTTATCGGACACAACTTTATTAGCGGTTCACGCAGCGCGCAAAGTGCAAACTTATTAAAAAGTGTGAATGCAACTACGGGCGAATCTCTGCCTTTTGAGTTCCATCATGCAACCGAGCAAGAGGTCAATCAGGCCTGTGAAGCAGCGAGTAAAGCATTTAAGACTTACCGTCATACTTCACCTGAACAGCGTGCAACCTTTTTAGAAAACATTGCTGATGAACTCGATGCATTAGGTATAGATTTCTTGGAAATCGTCTCACAAGAAACAGCTTTGCCACTTGCACGCTTGCAAGGTGAACGTGGCCGTACCAGTGGACAAATGCGCCTGTTTGCCAAAGTGTTACGCCGTGGTGGTTTTTTAGGTGCCCGTATTGATACCGCTTTACCTGAGCGTCAGCCTTTACCTCGACCAGACTTGCGCCAGATTAAAATCGGTGTTGGTCCTGTGGCGGTCTTTGGGGCAAGTAACTTTCCTTTAGCATTCTCAACTGCTGGTGGTGACACAGCTTCGGCACTAGCGGCTGGTTGTTCGGTGGTAGTCAAAGCGCATAGCGGACATATGGCCACAGCAGACTTTGTAGCACAGGCTATTGAACGTGCCGTAGAAAAATCAAATATGCCTAAAGGTGTATTTAACATGATCTACGGTAATGGTGTAGGTGAACCACTGGTTAAGCATCCTTTAATTCAGGCTGTAGGTTTTACGGGTTCATTGCGAGGTGGTCGTGCTTTATGTGACATGGCCGCAGCCCGTCCACAACCGATTCCGGTGTTTGCTGAAATGAGCAGTATTAACCCGATGTTGATGTTGCCTGAAGCCTTAAAAAACCGCGGTGAAAAAATTGCACAAGACTTGGCTGATTCGGTGGTTTTAGGCTGTGGCCAGTTCTGTACCAATCCGGGTTTAATCTTGGGTATTAAATCAGCTGAATTTAGCCGGCTCATTAGCAACCTAACCGACATTATGGGGGCTAAGCCTGCGCAAACTATGCTCAATGCCGGAACCTTAAAAAGTTATACCGCTGGTCTTGAGCACTTAACCGAGCATCAAGGCATCAAGCATTTGGCAGGTCAAACCCAGCAAGGTAATCAGGCGCAGCCACAACTATTTAAAGCTGATGTTGAGTTGTTACTAGCAGGCGACCAGCTTCTGCAAGAAGAAATCTTTGGACCAGCAACAGTGGTCATTGAAGTGGCAGATAAAGCCCAACTTTTGCAAGCGTTACAAAGCATGAATGGTCAGCTGACTGCGACTTTAATTGCAGATGAAACTGACTTAACCGAGTTTGCAGATGTAGTTCCAGTGTTAGAGGAAAAAGCTGGACGATTACTCATAAATGGTTATCCAACGGGTGTTGAGGTGTGTGATGCGATGGTACACGGCGGGCCATACCCAGCAACTTCAGATGCCCGAGGAACTTCTGTTGGAACCTTGGCAATTGACCGTTACTTAAGACCTGTGTGTTACCAAAACTATCCGCAGAGTTTATTGCCAGAAGCTTTAAAAGACAGCAATCCATTGCAGATTTTAAGATTGGTGAATGGTGAGATAACCAGAGAAGCTATCTAATCAATTAAAAAAAGAGACCACAAACTGGTCTCTTTTTTATTCTTGTTTTCTATCCCTAAGGATACTGTTCAAAAGTCTACATAAAGTTATTTTGAAAGAATTTTATTTCTTTTATTTGCATTTAAATAAGCCTGAAGTAGTTTTAAACCGATTGAAGGTGGAACTATTAGAAAGCCTATCTCATTTAAACTGGCATATTTGTTGCTTAATTCAATACATCTGGTCAGACCAGTCAGACAATGTATTAAATTGGAGCGGATATGCAACTCGAAACTTTTAATCAATTAGCTTCTAGCCAGGCTCGGCTGATCTTACAAGCCTGTGTGCATATCCCGACTTGGGTTTCTGAATTGATCCAGAAACGTCCTTATTCCTCTAAAGAACAGCTTTATCAGGCAGCAGATGAGCAAGCTGCTACTTGGCAATGGTCGGAAATTTCTGAAGCGTTGGCTAAGCATCCACGTATTGGCGAGAAAAAAGCAGCGGCAGTTTTGTCCGGAAAAGAACAGCAATTCTCCCAACGTGAACAAGCACAGATAGAAACAGATGCTGTATTACAACTAGCTCTATATCAGGGCAATTTAGATTACGAGTACAAATTTGGACATATTTTTCTGATTCGTGCCTCAGGACGTTCCGGGCAACAGATTTTGTCTGAGTTACAACGTCGTTTAGTAAACACAGTGGAGCAAGAGCAAACCGAAGTGAGGCAGCAACTAAGTAAAATTGCACTTCTTCGCTTAAATCAGGAGATTCAATAATGGCGGGTATCAGCACACATATTTTAAATGCATCACTCGGCCAGCCAGCAACTCAAGTATTGGTGAAGTTATTTGAGGAAACGAGCCATGGATATATTTTAATCGATGAACAGTTCACTGATGCAGATGGTCGTATTCCAGCATTCAATGTCAACTCATTTATTCGTGGTCATTATCAATTGGTTTTTGAAGTGGCGGATTATTTTAAGGCCCTAAATACCAATAGCTTTTACCCGAGAGTCTGTATTGATTTTAAAGTCAATGATATTCACCAGCACTATCACGTGCCTCTATTGATCAGTCCTTTTTCATATTCAACATATCGTGGCAGCTAAATCAACCCAAGCAATATGGACATCATGAATTTAATTTGAGGAACTAACCCATGCATCAAGACAATATAAATCCAGAACGAGATCCACATATCTCAGCAGAACATCAATATTTAGGGATGAATAAAAACATCTTATATGGTTTGCAGCATGTGTTGACCATGTACGGTGGAATTATTGCACCGCCATTGATTATTGGTGCAGCTGCTGGTCTAGATGCTTCAGAGATTGGCTTATTGGTGGCTGCCGCCTTATTTGTGGGAGGCCTCGCCACAGTTATACAAACCATTGGTTTTAAATATTTCGGTGCAAAACTACCGATTGTGCAAGGGGTGTCTTTCGCAGGGGTTGCCACTATTTTGGCAATTGTGAGTACCGGTGGTGGTTTGCCATCTGCATTTGGTGCTGTGATTGTCGCATCTCTAATTGGTTTGTTGATTACGCCATTCTTTGCAAAAATTATCCGCTTCTTTCCACATGTGGTCACAGGGTGCGTCATTACCATGATTGGTATTTCGCTCACACCTGTTGCGATCCGCTGGATTATGGGGGGAAACCCGAAAGCTGAAAATTGGGGAGATCCGACTAATACAGGTTTGGCGGTAATTACGCTAGCGATTGTGATTATTTTTAGTATATTGCAAAATCAGATTTTGCGCCGTCTTGCGATTCTTGCAGCAATCGTTTTGGGTACAGTAATTGCCTATATTGCAGGCTTTACTGACTTCTCAAGAGTAAGTACAGGTCCTATTTTTGCTTTTCCAAGTTTCTTCCATTTTGGTTCTCCTGTATTTGAATTTTCTGCCATTCTTTCCATGGTCATTGTTACTTTGGTAATCATGACTGAAACCACGGCCGATATTATTGCGATTGGTGAAATCGTTGGAACTAAAGTTGATTCAAAACGAATTGGTGATGGTCTACGTGCAGATATGCTATCGAGTGCAATTTCCCCAATCTTTGGTTCATTCATGCAAACCGCCTTTGCTCAAAATGTAGGTCTGGTTGCAATTACAGGCATTAAAAGCCGTTTTGTAGTGGCAACGGCTGGTGGAATTTTAATTATCTTGGGCTTATTACCTGTTATTGGCCGCTTTGTTGCATCAATTCCGATGCCAGTTTTAGGTGGAGCAGGCATTGTATTATTCGGTACTGTTGCTGCCAGTGGAATACGAACTCTAGCCAAAGTAGATTATAACGATCATAAAAATCTGATTATTGTGGCTACTTCACTCACAATCGGCATGATTCCAATTGTAAACCAAGAGTTTTATGCGCAATTTCCGACATGGGTAAAAACCCTATTACATTCAGGTATTAGTTCTGCCTGTATCACTGCCATTTTGCTCAATATTATTTTTAACCACTTACCGTTTAGCAAAAAGTCCGTTGATGTTGCAACTACGCCCATAAATTCAGGGCATTGATCGACACCGGTTAGGAATTAGACATTCTAATTTAACCACATTTTCATTCGCAAAAATTTAAAGGTCGCTTATTCAATGATGAATAGGTTAGGGGGATTTTGACTTTAAAAAGGTCAAAAACAGGTCTTTTGAAAGACCATAAGCGACTTTTAAACCAAATCTTACAGGGGAATTTTATGAGAAATTTTAAATTAAAATCAGCATTACTTATGCTGAGCATGGCTACTACTGTGCCGGTATGGGCTGCTGATACCAGTCTGAATGGCCTATTTAATCTAAAGCAGGATTGTCAGACGAGTAATGATGCAATGGACCGTATAGGGGCAGCATTTGCGTGCGGCAGTATTCATGGGGTAGTTAAATCTGCATATTACTCACTTAATAATGGCTATTTTGTGAATAATTTAAATCAGGATACGACCGTCATTGGTGGGTATATTAAATATGAAACAGCTCCTTTTTATGGCATACAGGCAGCTGTGGGATACGACATACAACGCCGACTGGATGATAAAAATGAAAATGATGAAGTGCCAGAATTAAAAGAAGATAGGGATGGTCTAGCAGAAGCTTATGTAAGCTGGAAAAACGATTTGGCTAGAGTGACGATTGGTAACCAGCGGCTAAATTTACCTTTTATGGGCGATTATGCTGACCGTCGTGTATTGATGTTTTTATATCAGGCCGCTGATGTACAGATCGGGAATAATTATGATTTTTTACGACTCACTAAAGTAAATAAATATAAAAGTTATGGCGAAGATGAATTCAATAAAACTTCTCGTCAAAATTCAAATGTGGAAACCAATGGGGTTTGGTCGGTTGGTGCAGGCAAGCGCTTTAATTTAGCCAATGATAAAAGTTTAAAAACGCAATTTTGGTATCAAAATTATGATGACTATACTCGTCTACTCTATACCCAAGCTGATTTAGTAATTCCAAAGCTTAATTATAGTCCTGAATTTTCAATCCAGTATATTTCAGGTAAAGATCAGGGCAAAGCACTTGCTGGAGAGGTTAATAGCCAAATTTTCGGTGTACAGGCTGCGTTTAAGGTTATGCCTGCCGCCAGTCTAAAAGTCGCGTATAACTATATAAAACCAGATCAGGGCAGTTATTTGAATGGGGCATTATTAACACCCTATGCAGCTAAAACCTCTTCAGGTGAACTTTTTGCGCAGCCATTTTTCACCAGTACTCAAGATTTAGGTGCAGGTAATGCATTGATGTTGTCTTTAGAAGGTAAATTGACAGATCAGTTGATAGCTGGCGCGCGTTATTCATTTATGGACTTAAAAGAGTCGGAAAATGTCGCGAGTCGAAATCAATCTGAATACATGTTGTTTGGTATTTATAATTTTACGGGAGCTTTAAAAGGTTTTAGTGTCAGCAATTTTGCAGGTATCCAAACATCACCACGCTATGACAAAAATTTCTTGCAAAACCGTTTTGCTCTGTCTTATAAGTTTTAACTGTGTTTTATAGCATCGAGTGCATATTTAAATATAAATATGCACTTTTTTTATGGGTTAAAAAAAAGCCCCCTATAGAGGGGGAAAGTATTTAAATATCTAGTCGAGAGGATTGCCGATAATATTACTGATGATCCCTTGCATGATGTGAGTACCTTGTTCCTGATATAAAGATTCATACCACTCTTGGGTGATTTTCGGGTCTTTCATGTGTGTCACATCGCAACGTTTTCGGGCTCTTAACACCATTTCCTTAGTACGATCATTGCGTTTGTTTTGATAGCGGTTCAAAGCATCTTCCAAACCAAAAGTATTGATTTGTAAGGCACGAGAAAGATAAATCGCATCTTCCATGGCTTGGCAGCCACCTTGTCCAATATCCGGAGTAGTACTATGGGCAGCATCACCTAAGAGCACAACACGTCCTTTATAGAAATTCATAAAAGGCTCGATATCATGAATCTCGACACGATTGGTTTTTTTCTCATCTAAACGCTCAATGAGTTTTTGTACTGGTTCACACCAACCACTAAAATGCATTTTAAGGTCTTGCTTATAATGTTCACGCTGATTTGACAGTCCAGCCTCAAGCGGTACATCAAAAAAGAAATAGAAACGATTTTGTGCAACGGGCATGAGTGATACACGTTTACCTTCACCAATATATGTGGTCCATTGCATGGCTGGTGCAATCTGCTCATCAATATCAACCAAGCCATTCCAATTTACATAGCCAGCATAGCGACGTTCAACTTGATGGCCCAATACAAACTGCCGCGTAAGTGAATGTGTACCATCTGCACCAATCAATAGATCAGCTGTAATTTGCGAACCATCCTGAAAATGTATGGTGACATCATTTTGATGAGCTTCAATTGCAGTCATTTTCATACCGAGTTTGATGTCTTCCAGACCAAATTGCTGCATTAATAATTGTTGTAGATCAGCTCGAGCGACAGGATAGGCACGTTGGCCTACTTCTTTATATAAAGGTAACAAACTAAATTGAGTCATGGTTTGTTGGTTAAGGCCATCAAGATATGCTAAAGACTCCATTTGTCCACCTAGTTTCTGGATTTGATCCGTTAAACCAAGATAGTTGAGACACTTAACACCATTTGACCAAAGTGAGATGGCAGCTCCAACAGGTAATATTTCGGCTGCTTGCTCATAGATTGTGACCTGATGACCAAATTTTTTTAAAGCGATACCAGCAGTTAAACCGCCCATACCTGCACCTACAATCGCGATATTCATTGTTCAGATCCTAAGTATTTAAGTAAGTTTCTAAACGGTTCTAAGCGAGAAGTGTGCCAATTTTATTAACTGGTTTTACTGGTCATACCAGTAATATTGCCTCATTAAAAAGCAATCTTAATAAAGTGGTATTGATGTGGTTCAAAGTATGGAGCAAAGTAGTGCATAGCACTACAAATTTGGAATTTATGATTATATTGCGCTGTTATGTCTGGAAAAATACACACCAGCACGCTGTGCGGCACCAATAATATGTGCTTGCATAGCTTTTTCAGCTGCTGCTGAGTCCTGATTAAATAAAGCTTCCAGAATTAATTCATGTTCATGAATGGTTTTAAATGCCAGATTGGGTTGAACAAAGGGTAGGATCTGACTCTTTTTAATCCAGTCAGTATGTATTTTAAGTGTTTGAATAATCGATTGATTATGACTAAGTTCAATAATATGTTGATGAAATGCATAATCGAATTCAGAGGCTGCTTGCCAGTTTTGTTCTTTGATTGCACTTGCTAATGATTGGTAATGTTGCTGTAAGATGGATTTATCATCTTCAGTTAAATACTCACATGCGAGAAGTGCGCAAAAACTTTCTAGTACATAGCGTAATTGATAGAAATCTTTAAGTGATACACGATGTTCACCATCCCATTGTTCTGCGGCTTGGCTATGCTGTGAAATAACGTAAACACCTTTACCTGCTTTGATTTCTAATAGACCTAAAGCGGCGAGGCGGGTTAATGCTTCACGTAAAGAAGCACGGCTGATTCCTAATTGAATGGCAAGCTCACGTTGTGAGGGTAAGGCAGACCCGACTGCATAAGTATTTTGTTGAATGCGTTGATAAATGATTTCCACCGCTTGCTCAGTCACCTGAGATGATTTTCCATTGAGCATAGCTTGTGGACTCATAAGCAACACACCGTAAATATATAAATAAATAATTTGATTCTACACAAAATTTATCTATTTGTTGGTGCGCGTGCTTGAAATTAGCCGTATTTTTAATAACAGATCAGACCAGTTGAACTGGATATTACGTTATTGAATAAGGATAAAAAGTTTAAGAATGATTAATGACAATATGTATTGCTGAAACTTCAGAACGGTCAGAGACTATTTATCTCTGACCGTACACAGTACTTTTAATACTTTCCGTTGAAGTTTGCGCTAATTCTTTGTTTTAAATATTCTTTAGCTGTAATGGCCGGATATTTCTTTTGTGGCCCTTCAATGATCATATCTTCATTGGCTTGGCAGAAGAATGCCAAACTATAACGTGCCCCTTGATATTCATTTGTTTCAGGATTTTTAACACGATGAAAATTAGAAGGCAGTTGATCATCGCTCCAACGCGTGAGCATATCACCGATATTACAGGTAATTACATCATCACGTGGCTCAATGCTGGTCCATTGTTGTTGTTCCATATCTTTACCCGGACAAACTTGCAGGCCACCTTGTCCTTTACGTTGGAACAGTAGCGTTAAACAGTCAAAATCTGTATGCGCTCCTGCACGCCATAGACCTAATTGATCTTTAAGAGCAGGGTCAATTGCATAGTAGTGCAGCATTCTTAAAGTACTTTGGTAGCTTTCTTGATCAGGGTCATGAGCAAGAGTAAAGAAGTTATCGGCAAAGCCTAGTTTATAAGCAAAGCAAGATAAAATTTTCATGCCGACTTGCCAGCATGCATGTTCAAACTCCAACATGGTATCTTTAAAATTAGGTAACTCCTCTTGACTAGGATAAAGACCTTCCATACGTGGGCGGGTAATTTGATAAGACTCTTTTTGGTCTGGTGTGCTGGTCGATGGACGAACCTGTGCCTTACTTTCCCAACCTGCATTGCGATTGAGTGGGTAGTGAGCTTTAATCGATTCTGGCAGATTAAAAAACTGTTGTGTCATTTCAAATGCAGTTTGAATCTGCTCAAGTGGAACGCCATGATTCGATACTTGAAAGAAGCCAATATCGGTAGCTGCTGACCAGAGTTGGTCCGCAATTTCATATTTACGTTGTTCAAAATTAGATAAATCAATGACCCGGACTTCCCGTTCAAAGGTCTCTTGACCCAAAGCTCCCATACGAGCTTCTTTTTGCAGTTCTTCTAAGCTGTAGTCATTTTCAGCTACTGGAGTCATATTGGCGCTATTCATATTTCAACCTCATATTTTGGATAATCGTGACCCAATCAAATAGATTGAAATAGATGGGTCACATTCAAAAAAGAGCCACACGTTCTTAATAAAAGATAACTTTATGTAAAGAACATGAACTGTTTTCTGAGCAATGACCCACATAGCAATTAATATTACTACTATGCTGAACGCTTCTACTCTGACATAGAGCATGTAGCACTTTTTATGCCAATTTCTAAGGATAGGTTATGAACTTGGGATGGGGAGAGCAATATTGCATTTATAGAGGAATCAGCGATGAATAATCAAAAAGCTCTTATGCTAGAAAAGCACCTGTGAAGTGCATTAATGATGACCTAGTGCACCACTAAGCCGCATATAAAACAAATTAATTAACGCAGTTTGTTCATTGAGGCATGATTAAAAATAAGCCCAAATTAGATTATTACTATGAAAAATAAAATGAAATCAAAATTGGCACAGAGCTTGCTAATTCATTCCTGAGTATAAGCGGTCAGTGTGTGGTAAACATGCGGGACATTGCTCTACAGCGTTTGCTGTTCCTCTTTTGGGGACAAAACCATCTTGGTTTTGAGAGAAATGTGCATTTGATACATTGATTGCCCCCCTAAAAAGAATAGCAAAATAAATCAATACAGATTTAGGGGGCTTATTTATGAATATTCAGCACTATGTAGGCAAAGGGCGACGTACTGTTATTGTAAGTGCATTATTGGGGCTAGGAACAATTTTCAGTTCAACCAGTTATGCTGCCGATAAACTTGTTCTACAAACCACGTGGTATGCACAAGCCGAGCAAGGTGGATATTATCAGGCACTTGCACAAGGGATTTATAAAAAATACGGACTCGATGTCGATATTAAAATTGGTGGGCCACAGGTCAATAATATGACCTTACTATTGTCCAAACGTGCCGACATTATAATTAATTATGATTTACAAGTCTTGAAGGGTATTGAAAGTAATTTTCCAATCAAAGCAGTTGCGGCACCATTTCAGTTTGACCCACAAGGTGTATTAACTCATAGCGATGTAAAGTCTTTGGCGGACTTAAAAGGCAAAACAATTCTTGTTTCAACCAGTGGGCAAGCAAGCTGGTGGCCATGGTTAAAAGGGAAATATAAATTAAATGCAGCGCAGGCTCGCCCTTATACCTTCAATATGCAGCCATTTTTAGCTGGCAAAAATGTGGCACAGCAAGCCTATGCAACCTCTGAAGTCTTTCAGGCAAAAAAAGCAGAGCCTTCAAGTAATTTCTTTTTATTTGCTGATGCTGGCTATCCAGCTTATGGCGGTATTTTAGTTACACGCAATGATGTGATTCAAAACAAACCAGATGTTGTGCGTCGTTTTGTTCAGGCATCGATGGAAGGATGGAAAAACTATTTAGCTGATCCTCGATTAGGGAATAGTCTGATTAAAAAAGAAAACCCAAATATGAAAGATGATCTGCTGGCCTTTGCAGTAGGTCAAATGCGCAAACTCAAATTGATTGATGGAGGAGATGCTAAAACACAAGGAATCGGGGTCATGACCGATGCGCGTTGGAAAGCCACACGAGATTTTATGGTGAACGCTGGTTTGTTAAAAGCTCAAACCAACTGGAAAACTGCTTATACCACACAGTTTGTTAAAACTGCCAAGTAGTCAGGGTTATAGGGTTAAGAAATAAGGCATTCGCGCGGAGGGGAAACCATATGAATTCTGCATTAACAATCGATACTTCTATACATGAATCTTCAAATTTTATTACGCCAATGATTATGGTCAGAGGAGTAGAAAAGACCTATCCAAATGGCACTAATGCTTTACAGCGTTTGGATTTAAATATTGCACGTGGTGAGATTATTTCATTACTTGGACCGTCAGGTTGCGGGAAAAGTACTTTACTAAAAATGTTTGCCGATCTGGAGAAACCTTCTGCGGGACTAGTGCGTTGGAATGGCAAGGCCGAGATTCAATCACAATGCAAAATGGCAATGGTCTTTCAAGAAGCAACCCTGATGCCTTGGGCTAATATTGCAGAAAATGTACGCTTACCTTTGGATTTGCAGCATATTTCGAAATCAACTAGTACACCAAAAGTTACGGCCGCGTTAAAGGCCGTTGGTTTAGAAAACTTTAGTCAGGCTTATCCCCGCGAACTTTCAGGGGGCATGCAAATGCGTGCCTCTTTGGCTCGTGCATTAGTGACTGAACCAGATTTACTGTTAATGGATGAGCCCTTCGGAGCTTTAGATGAATTTACTCGCCATAAACTTGACAGTGATATTCGTCAATTATGGTCTGAGCGAGATTTAACCGTAGTTTTTGTTACTCATAGCATCTATGAAGCAGTGTATTTATCTTCTCGGGTCATTGTGATGGGGGCACGACCAGGACGTGTGGTGGCTGACCTTGAAATTGAGGGGCCTTATGTGCGTGATGAAGCTTTCCGTAGTTCTGAAGTCTTTATTCAACAATGTTCACATCTATCCCAAGTATTAGCTGAGGCAAGCGGAGGGCATGGTCATGATTAAACCATTAATGGAACATCCAAAGTTACAACGTATTGCAGCTCCACTAGGGTTAGGTCTGATTTTCCTACTAGTTTGGCAGTTGAGTTTTCAACAGCTTGAAGTACCTGTCTATGTCGTACCAAAACCCAGCGATATTGTTATGGCAATGATTAAAGAGTCCAGTGTGTTATTTGGAAGCTTGTTGATCACACTAAAAATTACCTTATTGGCTTTTGTCTGTGCTGTAGTCATTGGCACCTTGATCGCTTTCGTCTTTGTACAAAGCCGTGTAGTAGAAGCCTGTTTTATGCCTTATGCCATTTTATTTCAGGTGACCCCAATTGTCGCTATTGCCCCTCTGGTGATTATCTGGATTCAAAATACAACATTAGCATTAGTAGTCTGTGCCATGTTAGTTGCAGTATTTCCGATATTGACCAACACCACTTTAGGTCTACGTAGTGTTAACAAAGGTTTGCTTAATCTTTTTCAGATCAATAAAGCCAGTCGTTGGCAAATTTTAATGCGCTTACGTGTGCCGAATGCTTTGCCTTATTTCTTTGGTGGGTTGCGTATTTCTTCTGGTTTGGCACTTATTGGCGCCGTGGTTTCTGAGTTTGTGGCTGGAGCTGGTGGGACTAGTGCAGGTTTGGCTTACCAAATTTTGCAAGCAGGTTTTCAGCTCGATTTACCATTAATGTTTGCAGCATTATTTCTTATCACGTGCACAGGCTTGGGTTTATTTGTGCTGATGTCTTTATTAAGTCATTTCTTTTTAAGTAAATGGCATGAGAGTGAACAAGTATGAGTCCTGATCTTTCAAATAATAGTTCTTTAAATCATCGCTATTTAATCAAAAATGCTTATGCCATTTTGACTGGGTTATCGGGGGGTGCAGCACGTTCTTCATTTACTGATATCCGTATTCAAGACGGTAAAATTATTGAATTGGGACAACTGACCGCACAACCGAATGAACAAATTATCGATGCGAAAGACTGTGTAATTTATCCAGCTTGGGTAAATACTCATCATCATTTATTTCAATCTTTATTGAAGGGAGAACCGCAAGGTTTAAATCAAAACCTAACCTCATGGCTTGCCAGTACACCCTATAGATTTCGTGGTGCATTCGATGAAGCCACATTTCGGGTGGCAGTACGCATTGGGTTGATTGAATTATTAAGGTCAGGTTGTGCAACAGTAGCCGATCATCATTATCTTTACTGGCCACAAATGCCGTTCGATGGGGCTGCGATTTTATTTGATGAAGCTGAAAAGTTAGGCATGCGTTTTGTGTTATGCCGAGGTGGCGCAACTCTAACGCGTGGCTTGGAAAGTGAATTACCGCAAGCATTACGTCCTGAGAAATTTGAAGACTATATGGAGGATATAGAACTCCTAGTACAGCGATATCATCAACCGAGTTCAGATGCGTTGCGGAAAATCGTAATGGCACCCACCACAGCTTTGCATTCGACCACTGCACAGCAACTAAGAGAAAGCGCCAAGATTGCTAGACAATTGGGTATCCGCATGCATAGCCATTTATCTGAAACAGTAGATTATCTGGATGCGGCTAGAGCCAAATTTGGTATGACACCTGTACAGTTTTGTGCAGAGCAGGATTGGGTTGGAAGCGATGTCTGGTTTGCCCATTTGGTTAAGCTATTACCTGAAGAAATACAGCTGTTGGGCCAAACTCAAACAGGGATTGCACATTGCCCTCAGAGTAATGCACGTTTGGGGAGTGGTATTGCTGATCTTGTCAGTTTAGAACAAGCGGGTATGACTATTTCGATTGGAGTGGATGGTGCAGGCTCGAATGAAGCCGCAGATATGTTATCTGAAACCCATGCTGCATGGCTGTTACAACGGGCCAGAAAGGGCATGTCGGCTCTACCTCAATATGAGGGCGGGTTATTTGAAGGCGGAGCAGATGCTGCAAGTATTGAGGATATCATTCGTTGGGGAACCTTAGGTGGAGCTAAGATTTTAGGTTTAGATCAAGTTGGTTCAATTGAGGTTGGACAACAGGCAGATTTTGTAGTTTATCAATTAGATGATCCACGTTATTTCGGCTTACATGATAGGGCGATTGGTCCTGTGGCAAGTGGTGGGCGAGCACATATTAAAGCCATGTTTGTGGCTGGAAAAATGGTGGTAGAAAATGATCAAATTCCTGATGTTGATATGATGGAATTAGCTTGGCAAGCGAAGCAATCGGTGAAACTGTTGCAGCAGCGTAGTGTAGAAATGGCGAAAATAGCCTAACTTAGATATGTGATTAGACAATGATCAATTGATAGCTTTAAGTTTATTCTAAATTAAAGGGAGGCGGTAATCATACCGCCAAATATCAAAGAAGTTTAATGGGTAGGTTTAATACCACCTGAGCATCCTCAATAACATCTAAGCGGAGAATTCTCTAGCGTAGTTCTTATATATAAATAAGGTCAGAAGAGATGAAATATTTGTCTTTTTATAATTTTTAGAAAACGTATCTAGGGTATAAAACTATATAAAAAATAAGATCTTGAAAAAATATAAAATTATACTTATGAGTACAGCCAGAGATAAGCTGATCTAAAAACATTACTGATATGAAATAAAATGAATAGTAAGCTACTGTTTATTCCATAAAAAAACATCATAATTGGATATAACCTTTACTTATAAATATTGTCCTAAGCTATTATGAAAATTGAAGATATTGAAGCTTTTGTTTGTTTTGTCAATGTTCAATCTACCAGTCTGGCTGCCCAGCAATTAGGTATTTCACAACCTGCTATTACTAGAAGGATCCAAAATCTAGAATCAGATTTGGGATTACAACTTTTTGACCGTAATACGCGCCCTCTAAAATTGACTCAGCTAGGATTTCAAATTTTTGAGCAGTGTGCTCAGGTTACTGCTGAAATAGATGCATTAGGTCAACTAGTTAACAGCTATAAATTATCGACCCAAAACTTACGGATTGGTATAGCGACAAGTCTATCAGACACGATCTTGTCAGGTATTTTAGAAGACTTAAAGCAAAGTTATCCAACATTAAACTTAGAAATTAGCACAGGTTGGGGTATCGATTTATTAGATAAATTTAAGGAAAAAAAGCTAGATTGCATTTTTTCAACAACAGCGCAAACTTATGGGCAGAATGACCAGATAAACATGGAAATTTTAGGTCAGTTACAAATTGTGCCGACTGTTTCTAAAAAATTAAAAAAGATGTCTGTACAGCATCTTACCGATTGTCAGTCTTTAGGATGGATTCTTAATACTGAAGGGTGCGGTTTTCGCCAATATCTTGTATCGGAATATCATAAATTGAATCAGTTACCTAATATAAAAATTGAGGTTACAGGAACCAATTTGCAGATGAATTTATTGGCTCAAGGTCTTGGAGTAGGATTATTACCCAAAGAAGTTTTTGAAAAGAGTATTTATGCTGCTCAACTTACCTCAATCGAACTTACTGACTTCAATTTATCAGTGCAACTTTTTTATATGATTCAACCCGATTTGAATGAAGTCTATCAATCAATTTGCCAAGAGATGAGCCGTAAAGTACAGAGCATACTCGGATGGGGATGAAATAAAATATCAAGAAATTTTATTAAGCAAAAACAATATAAAAAGCATTAATTGAAGATAATGCTTTCGTTGGCGTCCGCAATGTTTTGAGCACCACTCATTCTTTTAGTATTCCATATTTTAATATTATTATATATTTAATATTTGTTTTTAACATATTAAGACCTGCCGTATTCTTATAAAAAATACATCGGGTTTAAATATGGCAATTCAAATTTTAGGAATGATCTGGCACCGTGAGGCATCTGAAATTATTCCAGCGACGAAAACTTTTGATAAAAATTATATTGTCAAAATTGCTCAGGCACATGAACAGGCAGGGTTTGACCGTATTCTATGTGGCTATTGGTCCGATCAGGCTGATGGTTTTTTAGTGACAGCCTATGCTGCTGCACATACGTCTAAAATAAAATTTTTACTAGCACATCGTCCGGGCTTTGTTTCTCCAACATTGGCAGCCCGTAAATTGGCAACCTTGGATCAGTTGACGGATGGACGTTTAGCACTACATGTTATTTCTGGTGGGAGTGATATCGATCAGAAAAAAGATGGAGATTTTTTAAATAAGCAAGAACGCTACGCACGTAGTGCCGAGTTCATCGAAGTTGTACAAAAAACATGGTATAGCCAAGAACCTTTTAGTTATGAAGGTGATTATTACCATGTAGTAGATGCTTATTCTGAAATTAAACCACTCCAAACACACTTACCAATTTATTTTGGAGGTTCTTCCATAGAAGCTTTACAAGTTGCCGCAAAACAGGTTGATATTTTTGCGCTTTGGGGAGAGCCTCTAGCGGGGGCCCAAGAGCAGGTTGAAACACTAAATCAGTTGGCAGCACAACATGAGCGCCAACTTGATTACAACATTTCATTTCGTCCAATTATTGCTGATAGTGAGTCCAGAGCTTGGGAAAAAGCGCAAGAAATTTATCAATTATCTAAAAAGCAATTAGAAAATTTTGGCTTGCAAGCTGCCAGAAAAAAACCACAAAGTACGGGTGGGCAACGTTTACTTGCAGCAGCTGGTCAAGGCGAACGTTTAGATACCAATTTATGGACTGGTATTACTTCTTTAGTTCAAGGCAGTTATAACTCCACGGCATTAGTGGGTACCCCAGAACAAGTTGCAGAGTCTATTTTGCAATATTACAAACTCGGCATTCATAGCGTATTGATACGTGGGTTTGATCCTGTTCAGGACGCAATTGATTATGGTCGAGAGCTATTGCCCCAAATCCGTGAAAAAACAGAAAAATATGATCAACAGCAACAGCTGATTTCGGCCTAATTAGAAAGGAAATAATAATGAATCACTATGGCAAAATTTTATTGGGTGTTTTTACAACAGCAATTTTAGTCGGTTGTACAAAAAAAGAGGCTTCACCTGAACATGCTCAGGCATCTGAAGTCAAAGCAAATAAGGGGCAGGCTGTGCTCAATATTGGTGATCAAAAAGGCAATATGCGTGCACAGCTTGAAGCATCTGGTGCTTTAAAAAATGTCTCATATAAAATCAATTGGTATGAATTTCCAGCTGCTGCACCAGTTGCAGAAGCATTAAAAGTAGATGCGATTGATATTGGTTATTTGGGTGATGCACCGTTTATTTTTGCCAATTCTAATGGGGGAACAGCCAAGGCTATTGCCGTGTATAAAGCAGATCCATATCCAGTTGCTATTTTAGTGCCACAGAATAGTCCAATTAAGTCTGCCAAAGATTTAAAGGGTAAAAGTTTAGCATTTAATAAAGGCTCAATTAGTCATCTTTTAACTTTAAAGGCCCTAGAACAACAAGGTCTGAAGCCTGAAGATGTGACGTTTAAATTTTTACCGCCTGCCGATGGAAAATTAGCTGTTGCCAATGGTTCAGTAGATGCTTGGGTAGTATGGGATCCATATACGGCATATGCTGAGCTTAAGGATCATTTTCGTGTTGTGGTTAATGGCCGTGGTTTGTATTCAGGTTATACCTTTTTAGCAGCCACAGATAAATCTTTAAAGGATCAGAGCAAACGTGTGGCAATTCAAGATTTCATCTATCGTTTAAAAGAGTCACAAGCTTGGGCAGGACAACACGGGGATGAGTTTGGTAAAGCTTATGCCAAAATCACTGGGCTACCAGAAGATGTGGGAATCAAAGCTTTTAAACGCCGTAATGCCTCGTGGGAGCCGATCGATAATGAAGTGATCAAAGTTTCTCAAGGAACTGCCGATTTTTATACCAAATATAAGCTGATTGATAAAAAGTTTGATGTGACATCTTCATTTGATACTGGTTTTAAAGTGGAGCAAAAATAAAGATGAGTCAGTTGCAACAAGTACTCCAGCCGTTGATTGAAAGAATTAAATATGGAATTTCACAGCAATTAGAAGATGTTGATCTCATACAATCTTTTATTCCAGAGTTTCGTAGATTGCTGCATTTAAATGATTGGTTGCCAAGCTCTTATCGGCAGCCGAACCCTGAACGCTATCAACAGTTTTTATTATATCGCGATCCGCAAGATCATTTTTCAATTGTCAGTTTTGTATGGGATAAGGGACAAACTACACCAATCCATAATCATGAAGTTTGGGGAGTCGTTGGTGTCCTGCAAGGTGAAGAAATCTCACAGCGCTATCAAAGAAATGCATTAGGGCATTTTGAGATCACAGGTGAACCAGATCACTTAAAAGTTGGCGAAATTGATTTTTTTACTCCAGCCTTGGGTGATGTGCATCAAGTGAGTAATGCGCTGTCCGATCAGGTTTCGATTAGCATCCACATTTATGGTGCAGATATTGGCAAAGTAGAACGCTATACCTTTGCTTTAGATGGCACAGCAAAGCGTTTTATTTCAGGTTATTCAAATCAGGAACATTAATATGACAACCAATATTCAAACTTATCAAGATATCCGCAAAAAGCTATTGGCTGGTCAAGAAATCGCACTAATTGATGTACGTGAAGAGGATCCATATGCTCAAGGTCATCCTTTGTTTGCTGCCAATATTTCACTTTCCAAATTTGAAGTAGAAATTCTCAATCGAATACCTCGTTTATTTACTGATATTGTTATTTATGACAATGGTGAGGGCTTGGCAGAACGGGCCTATCAACAGTTACAAGCATTAGGCTATCAGCAGATTTCATTATTGGATGGTGGTTTACAAGGCTGGAAAGATGCAGGCGGTGAAATTTTTATTGATGTCAATTCGGCAAGTAAAGCCTTTGGTGAATTTGTTGAACATCATAAAGGAACGCCGTCACTGTCAGCTCAAGAAGTCAAAAAATTAATTGATGATCAGGACAACATTGTCATTCTGGACGCTCGTCGTTTTGATGAATATCAAACCATGAGTATTCCGGGCGGTATCAGCGTACCTGGTGCTGAATTGGTACTCCATGCTAAAAATATTGTTAAAGATGAAAATACTAAAATTATTGTGAATTGTGCAGGGCGTACACGTAGTTTAATTGGTACACAGTCATTGATTAATGCCAAGATTGGACATGAAGTCTATGCTTTACGTAACGGTACGATTGGTTGGACATTGGCACAGCAGCAATTAGCTTTAGGACAACACCAACAATATACTAATTTTGCTAATAAAAATAATTCATCAGGTGTATTGGAGAATGCCAAACAATTAACCCAGCAGGCTGGTGTAAAAACGATTAGTTTGGAACAACTACAATTGTTCCAACAACAGAGTGAACGCACTACCTATGTTTTTGATGTACGGTCAGAAGAAGAATATATACAAGCGCATTTACCTAATAGCCGTTGGATTGGTGGTGGGCAACTAGTTCAGGAAACTGACCATTATGCGAGTGTACGCGGTGCCAGAATTGTACTCATTGATGATCAACTCGTCCGTGCTTATATGACTGCCTCTTGGTTGGCGCAAATGAATTGGGATGTCTACGTACTCGATGCGGATTTTCAGACAATATTTACCGAGCAAGGAGCATGGAAACCAGTTGTTCCGTTATTGCAAATAAAACATCGGATTACACCTGAACAATTGCAAGCATGGTTAGATGTCGGTGAAGAAGTCACTATTCTGGATTTTACAACTAGTGCAAACTATCAAAAAGGGCATATTCCTACTGCTCAATGGATCTTAAAAGCAGATATTGAACGTCTGTTTAATGAGAAAAAAATTCCAACAAACCATAAAATTGTTGTGACTTGTGGTACTAGTCTGTTAGCACAATATGCAGTATCTGCTCTTCAAGCTAAAATTTCAGAAAATGTTTATGTCTTGGAAGGCGGTAATCAGGCATGGGCAAAAACTTTTGTTTTGGAAACTGATAAACATGTGTACTTATCACCCCGCATAGATCGGTATAAACGCCCTTATGAAGGAACGGATAATTCTATCCAAGCTATGCAAGACTATTTAGAGTGGGAATATGGATTAGTTGCCCAACTGAATACAGATGGAACACATGGTTTCTTTGTAGTTTAGTTAAATATTTAACTAAGATATTGATAAAAATCATAATAGCTCTTTTAACGCGAAGAAGAGCTATTATGAAAATCAAAAGTATTAATCAAAACTTTTTCTTGAGATTTCTCTAAAAAAATCTTTTTGAAACTAAAGTAATAACTGTTGCCTGAAAAACAGTTATTCAACAATAAGCTATCACTTTTATGCACAGATAGAGAAAGATATTTTTGTAAGACATTGAAAATAATTATAAAAATATTTGGCATGTAAATTGAAATATAACAGCAATATTTTTTTATCTCATCGTTTAGCAATCGACGTTATGAGGGGGGTATTGCAAAAATGTCAGATTATTCGCAAAGTCTTATTTCACTGTTGGCATACCACGCAACAGCACGTCCAGATGCAATTGCATTAAGACATAAAAAGCTAGGTCTGTGGCAGCAGTGGTCATGGAAAAATTTACTAGAACTTAGCGCAAGATACGCGTCAGCGCTTTATGAGTATGGTTTTCAAAACAAGCAAACTTTTCTTATTGTCAGTGCTCCGAATATTGATGTAGTTGCTATTAGTCTGGCTATACAGGCTTTAGGTGGCGAAGTTCAATTGATTGACCAAAGTGTTGATACATTAAAAACAGAAGACTTTTTACGACACCTTGCGATTTTAAAGCCAGATTATATTCTCGTAGAAGAGCTAGAGCAGCTTGTTTCAATTGAGACATTACGTTATCACCCAATTTATATTTTTTATATTGAACAAAGCAAATTAAGTACATTTGAATATGACTATGTTGTATCTGTCGATAAGTTATTAAAAAATTCCAATGAGAAATATCGTATTGATTTTAAAAAGATTCAGCTCGAACCTGCACAAATTGCTTTTAGCTTTGAACGGATTGAATCTAATCAACGACTGAGAGTGCAATATTCTCATCAAGATTTGATTGCAGAGGCCAAACATTTAGTTCAAAACCACCACCTAGATCATCAAGAGGAAGCATTTGTCACACGTGCTTTTTCAAGTGTTGGTCACATTCGTTATCTATGGTCATCATGGCTACTTGCAGGTTTTAACTTAAATATTCCTGAGACCTTAAATACTCGCGATCAGGATAGACAGATTATTTCACCAACATTGATTTTAGGGACCAATGAAACCTATGCCCGTGTTGAGCAGTTAATTTATAACCGCTTACCAAGTGATAAATGGCTTGCCAAATATTACCAGCAAGCACTTCAAAAACAGAAAAATGAAGAAAAATTATCTTTCATTGATAAGTTTAGCTTTGCCTTATTTAAACAAGTCATTTTAGAAGAGTTGGGTTTTTCACATCTTAAAGTGGCTTTAACAGTGGGGCAGCCTGTAACGCTTGCAACACGAAATTTTTATCAAAGTTTAGGTGTGAAGTTACACGAATGGGGAGAATATGCCGAATGGCAAAGTACCCAATTGGACAATTCGCAGCTTCATTCTTTGCCAATAACAACAATAACTTAAGACGAGGAATATATGTCAGTATCATCTGTGGTATTGCTAGAAATTAAGGCAATTGATTTATCTTTTGGCTCTTCACAAGTGCTCAAGCAGCTTAGCTTAGAGGTGAGAGAGGGAGAGATTTATTCTTTAATTGGTCCCAATGGTGCCGGCAAAAGTTCGGTAATTAATATTATTAATGGCATTTATCAGCCGCAATCTGGTCAGATCATTTTTGCTGGTCAGGTTTTGCATAACTATAAGGCAAAGCATGCACCCTATTTAGGAATTGCACGTACCTTTCAAAATTTAGCACTCTTCAAGCAAATGTCGGTATTGGACAATGTCTTAACTGGACGAGTATTAAAAAGTCGTCACTCATTGCTAGGTGCATTATTGTCTTTACCAAGCACTCAAAAAAATGATGATTTACAGCGTTTTAAAGCTGAAGAAATTTTAAAACTGTTAAATCTACAAGAATACCGAGACCAATTAGTTAGCTCTCTGTCTTATGGTTTGCAAAAACGTGTGGAGTTGGCAAGAGCATTGGCAGCAGAACCTCAGTTTCTGCTTTTAGACGAGCCAATGGCGGGAATGAACCATGCTGAAAAACGAAGTATTGCCAAGTTTATTCAAAAGATAAATCAACAGTTGGATATAACCATTTTCATGATTGAGCATGATTTGGCTGTCGTTATGGATATTTCTGACCATATTGTGGTGCTGGACTATGGCAAAAAGATCGCAGAAGGCACTCCACAACAAATTCAAGAACATCCTGAAGTGCTGAACGCATATTTAGGGATTCAAGCCCTTGAAGCGCATTGAGCATATACAAATAAATTAAAAATAAGAGGTTAGTTTTTATATGTCATTTTTTCTAGAAGTCTTGCTAGGGGGTACGTTGGCAGGTGTCATGTATTCCTTGGTTGCCATAGGGTTTGTTTTGATTTATCGGGCATCGGGTGTTTTTAATTTTGCACAAGGTTCTTTGGTTTTATTTTCAGCCTTAACTTTTGTCAATTTAACTGAACGTGGCATTCCATTTGTGGTGGCTTTTATTGTCACGCTATTTGTCATTTTTGTGCTGGTACTACTGATCGATGCATTGATTTTAAAACATTTAATTAATCGCTCTGTCATTACATTGTTCATGGCAACTCTGGGTTTGAGTTATGTCATTGAGGGATTAGCTCAAACTGTATGGGGAACACAGGTCCATGGATTAGATCTGGGAATTTCTGATTCACCCATTAATTTCTTTGGCATCATGCTGAGTAAGTTTGATCTGTTCGCAACAGGTATTGCTGGAACATTGGTCATTATTTTATCTCTTTTATTTAGTAAAACTCGCTTTGGTATTTCACTACGTGCAGTTGCTGATGATCCTTTAGCCGCACAATCTGTGGGGATCCGTTTAAATCATATCTGGATATTGGTTTGGACAGTAGCAGGGTTTGTTGCATTAGTCGCTGGTTTGTTGTGGGGCGCACGTTTAGGTGTTCAATTCTCGCTTTCATTGGTTGTACTAAAGGCATTACCTGTACTGATTATTGGTGGTTTTACTTCGATTGCAGGTGCGATTTTAGCGGGCTTGATTGTGGGAGCAACCGAGAAACTAGCGGAGATTTATTTAGGCGGCATTATTGGCTCCGGAATTGAAAACTGGTTTCCCTATGTGCTGGCGATTCTCTTTTTATTGGTATACCCAACTGGTCTGTTTGGTCAGAAACAAGTGACGAGGGTATAAGCCATGTTTTTATTTAGTCAAGCAAGACAGTACGTACAGCAATATCAAGATGAGAAACGCATTTTCCGCCTTAAAGAGCATCGTATTTTATTTATTTTTGCACTATTGATTGCCTTTCTTTTCGTTCCATTTGTGGGGCCAGATTACTTATTTAATGCCATTTTAGTCCCTTTTCTAGTTTTGGCACTTGCCGGATTGGGACTCAATATTCTGACAGGTTATACCGGACAACTTTCATTAGGTGCCGCAGCTTTTATGGCAGTGGGCGCATTTGCAACTTATAACTTAGAGCTGCGAATTCCTCAGTTGCCATTACTGGTCAGCATTTTTTTGGGCGGTGTAATTGCTGCTTTAACTGGGGTCGTGGTTGGTCTGCCAAGTCTTCGAATTAAAGGCTTTTATTTAATTGTTTCCACTTTGGCTGCACAGTTTTTCATACCGTGGTTATTCACACAGTATGGCTGGTTTACTAATAATAATGCTTCGGGGGTGATTACTGCTCCTCGTATGGAAATATTGGGTTATTCCATAAATAGCCCAGTCGGGCACTATTTATTGACCTTAAGTATTGTTGTGGTACTCACCGTTTTGGCTCGCAACCTGATCAATAGTCAATATGGTCGTAATTTTCGTGCTGTACGAGATATGGAAACTGCTGCAATCACCATCGGCATTCCGGTGAGCCAGACTAAATTGCTGGCGTTTGCGATCAGTTCATTTTATCTCGGTATTGCGGGGGCACTTTGGGCTTTTGCTTATCTTGGAACTATTGAAGCAGATGGGCTAGATCTTAATCGATCATTTCAAATTCTATTCATCATCATTATTGGCGGTTTAGGCAGCCTAACTGGCAGCTTTTTGGGCGCCGCATTTATTGTGCTGTTGCCTATTTTATTGAGTGTTTTGGGGCAAGCTGTTTTTGGACAGGCTATCGATCAAGCACTACTACAGAATCTACAAAAAATTATTTTCGGGGCTTTGATCATTTACTTCTTGATCAAGGAACCAGAAGGATTAAGCCGTTTACTACGTAATTTGTATCACAGATTAAGAAAATGGCCATTACGTTACTAATGTTTTAACAACACTTTTGTCTGTTTATTTAGAGATTAATTTATGAAGTTATTTAAATCCTTGTGGTTTTGGCTGGTGGTTATTGCCATCGCTTTAGTCGCTATTGTGTTTGTCACGAAAAAAGACAAACAAAATCCACCTGAGCAAAAACAACAAGCTGCAACTGAGCAGCAAACACAATTGTCGGATAAAAATGCCCAGTATTTCCCGTTACAGAGTTATCGGGTTGGCCCTTATGCTGCTGGGGGAACGGGCTTTTTCGGAGGCTTTATTGACTACATGAAAGCCGTTAATGCCAAAGGTGGTGTGAATGGCGTGAAGCTGGTGTGGTCTGAGTGTGAAACCGAGTACGTAGTAGAAAAAGGGGTAGAATGCTATGAGCGTTTGAAGAATGGTTTAAATGGAGCACCTGCTGCTGCAACCAACCCTTTATCTGTCGGTATCGCTTATGCAACTTTGGAACGTTCAACAAAAGATAAATTACCATTGATTACTATTAACCATGGGCGTACTGATTCTACCGATGGTCGTGTTTTCCCATACGTGTTTCCATTGCAGCTCAATCCATATAGTGAAGTATCTGCAATTATTAATTATTTAGGTCAGCAAAGCGGTGGCTTGGAAAAACTAAAAGGTAAAAAAATCGTGGTTCTATATCACGGTTCTCCTTACGGCAAAGAAACGATTCCAGTCATTGAGATTTTATCGAAAAAATATGGCTTTGAAGTAACCAACATCGAAGTACCACATCCCGGTAATGAACAACAATCTCAATGGTTGAATATTAGACGGATTCAACCAGATTGGGTCATTCTTCGTGGTTGGGGTGTGATGAATCCTGTTGCATTAAAAACTGCACAGAAAGTAGGTTACCCAACCAATAAAATTATTGGAAATATCTGGTCAAACTCAGAAGAAGATGCTGCACCAGCAGGTGCTGCGGCAAATGGGTTTATTTCAATTACGACACATCCATCAGGAGCGAATTTCCCTGTATTACAAGAAATTAAACAACTTGTTGTTGATAAAGGCCAGTCAGATCTTGCCGATAAAAATCGTTTCGGTACGGTTTACTATAACCTAGGTGTGGTAAACGGTATTTTGAATGTAGAAGCAGTACGTGTGGCACAAAATAAATTTGGTAAACGTCCGCTTACTGGTGAAGAGGTCCGTTGGGGCTTTGAACATATCAACTTAACTGAAGCACGTCTAAAAGAACTTGGTGCATATGGTTTGGTACAGCCTTTAAAATTATCGTGCCAAGATCATGAAGGCGGTGGTGCGGTACGTTTCCAACAATGGGACGGTAAAGAGTGGAAAGTAATTAGTGATTGGGTACAAGCAGATCGCAGCTTATTACGTCCGATTATTGAACAATCTTCAGAAAAATATGCCAAAGAGCAAGGCATAAAAGTTCGAGATTGCGCAACTGAAGAATAAGATCAGGAGATGACCGCATGTCTAAATCATTAAACAGTACCAAACCTGAAAGCAGTGAACCATTGTTAAATGTCGATGATATTGAAGTCGTATATGACCAGAGTATTTTGGCAGTTAAATGGGTGAGTTTAACTGTTCCTTCTGGTTCTATTGTTGCATTGCTTGGTGCCAACGGAGCTGGTAAGAGTACAACTCTGAAAGCAATATCACAGTTGATTTTTGCTGAAAATGGGCAAATTCACCGTGGCAAAATTGAATATCAGGGTGAATCCATACTTGGGAAAAATCCAAGTGATATTGTCAAAAAAGGTTTGGTGCAAGTCCTTGAAGGACGTCATTGTTTTACACATTTGACTGTCGATGAAAATTTACGGACAGGCGGTTTTATTTCGCATCATTCGGGTGCCAAACTTTCAACTGCATTAGAAAAAGTTTATCAATATTTTCCAAGGCTTGCTGAAAAGAAGCAGACATTGGCTGGTTATCTTTCTGGTGGTGAGCAGCAAATGCTCGCCATTGGACGGGCATTGATGACAGAGCCAAAGTTGGTTTTATTAGATGAACCTTCAATGGGGTTAGCTCCTAAGATTAGTTATGAAATTTTTGAATTAATTAAGTCGCTCTCTGAAGAGCAAGGTGTGAGTTTTTTAGTTGCTGAACAAAATATTCGTTTGGCACTTGGTTACACCAACTATGCTTATGTCATCGAAAGTGGCGAAGTCAAAGTTTCTGGACAGACTCAAGTTCTTTATGAAACCGGACAAATTCAAAAAGCATATTTAGGAGAGATTGCTTAGCTTTTAATAACCAGTCATCAATCAAATGATTGATGACTGGCTTAATATTGATAGATAAAAATAATTTATTCGCCGCGTTTATTTACAACCAGCTCACCTAAATCAATCAGTCGAGAACGAATGACATTACGACTTAAACCTAGCATTTGTGCAGTTTTAACTTGATTTTGATGGCAATAATGATAGGCGATTCGTAATAATTGCTCTTCAAATTGTGCGTAAACTTGTCCATCATTTTGCTGAAATAGCTGATGAAAAACTTCTTTTAATTTAGGGTTTATGACGGGTTCACTGGCTTTTTTTTCTTGAAACTTATTTGGGTTCAATTGAGTAGGAGGTTGAATTAATGTGAGATCATGACTTTCAATAATGCCATTTTGGCAAATTAATAGCGCATGATGGATCATGTTTTCTAATTCACGAATATTACCAGGCCACCAGTAATTGCTGATTTTTTCTTTTGCAGCGTTGGAAAAATCGGCTTTATCATAACCCAGTTGAGCATGATATTTATCAATAAAGTGATAGGCGAGAGGTAGAATATCTCCTTTTCGTTCACGTAAAGGTTTAATGTTTAAGGTAACCACATTAAGACGGTAATATAAGTCTTCGCGAAACTGATCGCTAAGAATGGCTTGTTCTAAGTTTACATTTGTTGCTGCAAGTACTCGTACATTTACAGGAATACTTTTACGAGAGCCCAAACGGACCACTTCACGTTCTTGTAATAGTCTTAAAAGTTTAACCTGAATCCGTTTAGATAAATCCCCAATTTCATCAAGTAATAATGTCCCACCGTTTGCAGCCTCGAACCATCCGGCATTGCTCGATAATGCCCCTGTAAAGGCACCTTTTTCATGACCAAAGAGTTCGCTTTCAACAAGGGTCTCCGAAAAAGCCCCACAGTTTACAGCAATAAACGGTTTATTACGCCGTTTACTGTGGTTATGAATTTGTCTGGCAATGAGCTCTTTACCTGTACCTGTTTCCCCATGAATTAATACACTCGCTTCGCTAGGTGCAATCTGCTTGATATATTCAAGCAATTTTTTGGATTCTGGGTCATTAAATACCTGTGCGGTGGCTTTATGCGAGTCACTGCGCTGGGTAATTTCAGGTAGGGTAACAATATTATGCCGCATCTAATATAGGTCTCTCATTTATATCAAATCGTTTCTGTCGGTGGGAGTTCGATACATATCGGTTATTCCTAAGTATTCAGTTGTGGATGATGTTATGAATAGAATGACGCTTTGGGATAAAGATCATTTAGAGCCCAAATTCCTAAGTCTTGCAGCTTATATTCCACTGGGTCATGTAAGGTTTGTGTTCGTACATTGCGCCAGAATCGGTCAAATCGTAATGATGCCTGAGTTGCTCTGGCTCCTGTCACCTCAAAAATACGATTGGTAATATCTAGACTTGTTCGTGTTGCTGCTACTTTTGCTGTTGCTACTGCAATAGCAACCTCACCACGTTGTTGTTCTGTCAGGTTTTCGGCAATGTCCCATGCTTCTTGTAATTTGGTAATCGCATTTTTGTTTAACAGGCGTAAGGCTTCTAGCTCTAACCAGAACTCCCCATAGTGTCGCAAGATGTACGGGTCTTGGTCTGCATGTTCCACACCAGATAAAAACCATGCACGTGATTCAGTTTTTGTATAACGTTTGGCTTCAAGCATTGCACCTTCGGAAACGCCCAAGAACATATTCACAAAAACCAATTGTGCAATTAAAGGTCTTAACGTTGAAAATGGGGTACTTAGTGGCCCTGGGTCAAGCAACATATCTTTTATTTCAACACGAACCCGTTCGAAAATGGAACTACCACTGTCTGTTTGACGTTGTCCAATATTATCCCAGTCATGGTACAACGTAATTCCTGAGCGTGAGGTTGGTACCGCTGCAATTAAAAGATTTCCAGTTCTTTCATCTACTCCTGATGCAATAAGCATTTCTGAGTCAAGCGCACCTGAGCAAAAACTTTTTTTTCCCGAAAATTCGTACCAGTCATCTTGTTTTTTTACGACGGTACGTTTGTCGAGTGGGTTTAATGCATTTCCCCAAAACCACGATTTTTCAGCAGTGAGTTGGTACCAACGCTGCCATTGCTGTGAATTACCAAATAAGCGAACCGTTGCTAAAAGCAAATGATGAAAACCAAAAACATGGGCGAGTGAGCTATCAGCCTGAGCAAAGATTTTGACAACATCAAAGATATCTTGCCACTGACCAGACAAGCCACCAAATTGCTCTGGAATGGATAAAGAAAGAAGACCACTTTGACGAATTAAATCACGTTCATGTTTAGGAGTACCGCCAACTTTATCTCTTTCTATAGCAGTTTGCGCAAACTGCTGAGTCAGAGACTGTGCAACAGGAATAACATCAGAAAGACTACGAATACTGTGGTTCTGATTAAAAACGTTCATACTTGCCTTATCCTTTATTTATCTATTTTTGACATAATTTAAGACTTACTTTCACGATGTGGCGTGAAGGACGAATAAATAATTGGTTGGTGCTTCAATTGATTTATAAGTTGTTATAGCTAGATAAATCATAAGAGATCAACCAAACTAAAGTCTCATAGCATGCAGCCAGCAAACACTATGCCAATAAAATATTTATTAAATTTCAACAGACTGTATCTTTTTTCTCATGGGGCAGGTTGGCTCTAAATTCAAAGTGTTGATGTGCTGTTGCATAAACAACACTATGCTTTTGGAATGTTGCCTATTTCACATCGAGTACTCTAAATGAGCAAATAATTAAATTTAATATTATTTGCACTTAATATTATTGGTATTAGTTATCTAGAAAATTTAGATTAAGGTACGTTGTTTAGCTATTTTTCTGATTTAAGAAAAAGTACTCGTTCAGATTGATCTCATCCACTTTAAATTTTGGAGATTATTATGGATATCGTCAAACATCCCGAATCTCGCCAACTCGTACGTACGGTTAAAGCTAGTGCATATGTATTTGAAGATCAAAATTCAAAGTGTTTAATGTCTTATGTTGAACAAATCGCACCAAGCGAAGCGTCCGTTTTAATTGTTGGTGAAACAGGAACAGGCAAAGAACTGGTTGCTCGAAAGATTCATGCTTTATCTAATCGGAAAAATAAACCCTTTGTTGCTGTAAACTGTGGTGCTTTATCTGATACGTTGGCTGAAACAGAGTTGTTCGGTCATGAAAAAGGAGCTTTTACAGGAGCTATAAGCCATCAGATCGGATGGTTTGAAGCAGCGCATGGCGGAACCATTTTTTTAGATGAAATTGGTGATTTATCACCAAGCATTCAAGTGAAGCTGCTAAGAATTTTACAAGAAAATGAAGTGGTTCGGGTTGGTTCTCGACAGACAAAAAAAATTGATGTCAGAGTAATTGCTGCAACGAATATTCGATTAGAAGAGGCCGTCTATGCAAGTAATTTCAGAGAAGATTTATATTTTCGATTAAAAGTTGCATCGCTCCATGTTTTACCACTTCGACTACGGACTGGTGATATTTTGCCTCTAGCACAGCACTTCATTTATGACTACTCGCAGAGTCTGAATAAGAAGCCGCCTATGTTAAGTGAAGAAGCTCAACAATTGCTCGTTGATTATCATTGGCCGGGAAATATTCGTGAGTTAGAAAATGCAATTCATCATGCATTGCTCATTTGTAAAAATGGGGTGATTCAAAGTTATGATTTCCAACTATCCGGTTTCAAGCATAAATTACTCACTTCCGAATATGATTTTTCGATTTATCGCAACTCAAATCAAACTTTAAAACAATTGCTGTTTAGTTGGTTTGAACAAGGAATCGAAGATTTAAATGAGCAATTAGAGGCAGAAATTACAGAAGCTGCCTATGAATATTGTCATTATAATCAATTGCATACTGCAAAATTATTAGGAATAAGTCGAAATATTATTCGTGCAAGATTGATTAAACATGGTTTATTGTCTCCAAATATTCGCATATAGATCGTGCTTATTTTTGTATCGACTCCAAATTACAATGTGATCTTAGTTTTTTTTACCTAAGAAAGATTTAACATTGTTGTTTCTTTAATTTCAAAATAAGACATATATCATTTAAAACAATTACTATTGTTTTTAAACTAATCTAATAGATATTTCTATTAGATTAGTAAAAATATCTTATTAAATAATAGTGTATCCGCCATCAATTGTAATACATGAGCCATTCATAAAACGGGCTTCATCGGAAGCTAGAAAAATAGCTAACTCGGCAACTTCAGACGCTTCTCCAAAACGGTCCAGTGGAATTTTATCAGTCGGACGGGTTTCTAGCATTTTGGCCGTCATTGGCGTACGAATAGTACCTGGGCAAATAGCATTAATTTTGATGCCATGTTTGGCATACACTGCTGCTAGATGTTTTGTATAACCAATTACAGCATGTTTTGAGGCTGTATAAGAAGCGCCTCCCATTTGAGCAACTAGACCCGCAATAGATGCAATATTGATAATTGCACCAGAACCTTGCTCAATCATTTTAGGCAAAACTAAATTACTTAAATTGAATACAGCTTTTACATTTATGGCAAACATAGTGTCCCAAAGTTCCTCGGTCGTATCTAAGCTATTGGTATATTTGTCGAAAATACCTGCATTATTCAGTAGTACATCAATTCGACCAAATTTCTCTAATGTAAATTCAACTAACTGCTTGAGCTGATTAAATTGAGTGACATCCACTTGAAAAGCAAAGGCTTCTCCTCCTGCGTTGATGATCTTCCCGGCAACTTGGTTAGCCTGTTCTAAATTCATGTCGGCAATAATTAATTTTGCTCCTTGTTGTGCAAAAGCAATTGCTTCGGACTCACCCATACCAGAAGCTGCACCTGTGATAATACAGACTTTATTTTGTAGTCTAGACATAATACATTTCCTAAATCCTAAGTTTTGATCTAAGCTCTCTTTGTAAAATAGATGCTTAAATATTGAAGTTCTCCTGTAAGACTTAAAATACGTATTTAGCCAAACGAGCTCTAGATACAATCTGGGAATGAAGACGATATTCAGACATACTGAGCGAATATCGGACAGGGAATTTAGAAAAGGGAAAATGATGAGGGATCAGATTATTCAACATCCGCTCTCAGAAGAGACGATTAAATACGATGACTATATTGCAGGTTTAGCAAAGGGCCTCAATATTCTTGAAGCATTTGGCACAGATCGACAGCGTTTAAATGTTACTCAAGTCGCAGAGCGAACTAATATTACTCGTACAGCAGCACGTAGATATCTAAAGACACTCAAGTTTTTAGGCTATCTTGAAACTGATGAATATTATTACTGGTTAACACATAAGGTACTTAAGTTTTCAGGGGCTTTTTTAAGTACAGCACATTTGCCAAAAATATCGCAGTCTGTCTTAAATCATTTATCTGAAAAAACGACATTAGTTTTCTCCGTGGTGGTTCAAGATAATTATGAAGTCGTTCCGATTGCTAGAAGTGTCCCGCAAAATGATCATTTCCGGGTAAGTCCTTTTGGTATTCATCTAGGTAACCGAATTCCTGCTCATGCTTCGTCAACCGGTAAAGTTTTATTAGCGCATAAATCCTTAGAAGAGCAAAAGAATTGGATTAAGTTATATGGACTTAAACGATTTACTGCATATACATACACAGAAGAAGCCAGTTTTCTAGCTGCATTACAGACCATTAAGGACAATGGTTATTGTATTTCCGCTGAAGAATATGAACTGGGCGTAACAGCAATTGCGATACCGATTATTAATCAGACTGGTGATATTATTGCGGGATTAAATGCTGTTGCTCCGATTTCTAAAGTAAATGATACCTATCTGATTAATACGGTTTTGCCATTACTAAGAGAGGCAGCCAAAGAAATTCGAGACATGATTTAGTTTATTGTTTTGTAGTTTCAATCAAACGTCCTCATCGGGCGTTTTTTTATATTTAAAATAATTTTATCAATATTTTAAGACTATTTAATTTGTCTTATATAACCGTTGGAAGAGATGATTTTATAAACAGTGAACGATATAAGATGTGTTTGCGCGATCATCGTTCAATTTAAAAGAAAGTAGTCTAGTCGGAACTGTGATAGCCCCGTAGTTTAATAAAAAGAAAAGCGTTCGATACAACACTATCAGGATGGTGTAGCCAGCTATTTCAGGCAAGTGAACGCATGGATCTGTCGCAAGGAGTGACAACAATGAATACCAAATTACCTCAACAGCTTGAATGCGATTTGGTTGTGGTGGGTGCAGGGGCAGGCGGTTTGTCGACTGCGATTACTGCTAAGAAAAAAGGCTTAAATGTTATTGTCCTTGAAAAAGACGATGTGTTCGGAGGTACAACAGCTTTTTCTGGTGGAGTACTATGGGTTCCAGGGAATCATCATGCAAAACAAAATGGTATACAAGATAGCCGTGAAGCAGCATTGACCTATTTAAAGCATGAAACCAAAGAATTTTTTAATGCTGAGGCTGTAAACGCATTTCTGAATTATGCACCTGAAATGCTCCAGTTTTTTGAACAAAATACCTCAGTCAAATTTATCCCGACACTTTATCCAGACTATCATCCGGATGCTCCGGGTGGGGTTGATATTGGTCGCTCTGTACTAGCTGCACCCTATGATATTCGTGGTTTGGGCGAGAATATGAAGCGCCTACGTCCACCTCTTAAAACCATTACCTTTATTGGCATGATGTTTAATTCATCTAATGCAGATTTAAAGCACTTTTTTAATGCCACTAAATCGTTTACTTCATTTATCTATGTGGCAAAGCGATTAGCTATTCATTTAAAAGAACTGGCTGTCTATGGTCGTGGTACCAATGTCACAAGCGGTAATGCTTTGGCTGCACGTTTGGCTAAATCTGCATTTGATTTAAATATTCCAATCTATACAGAAGCTGAAGTTAAGCAGTTAAATTTTGAAAATGGCAAAGTTGTTGGCGTACAAGTTCAACAACCCGATCAGCACTGCCAGATTAAATCTAAAAACGGAGTCGTGCTGGCATGTGGCGGTTTTTCACATGATATTGAACGACTTAAACAAGTTTACGTGCACCTGAAACGTGGTGGTGAACACATCTCACCTGTGCCAAAGACTAATACAGGAGATGGTTGTCGCCTTGCAGAATCGGTTGGTGGTGTAGTGGATATTCAATATGCGGATTCTGCTGCATGGATGCCTGTGTCAAAAGTCCCTTATACAGCTGGCTACGGCGTGTTCCCACATTTATTAGACCGTTATAAGCCTGGAATTATTGGTGTGCTTAAAAACGGGAAACGTTTTACCAATGAATCAAACTCTTATCATGATGTAGGTGCAGATTTATTTAGGGCGTGTGAGGAGTTCGATGAAACAGCCATGTGGTTGATCTGCGATCATAAAACGATTAGCAAATATGGTTTAGGTTATGCCAAACCCGCCCCAATGCCACTTTCATCTTTAATTAAAAAAGGCTATCTCTTTAAAGGTAATAGTTTAAAAGAACTGGCACAGCAGGTGGGAATTAATGCTGAGCAGTTGGCTAAAACAGTACAGCGTTATAACGAAGGGGCTGTGAAAGGCCAGGATCCAGAATTCCACCGTGGTTCTACTTCGTTTAACCGATATTTGGCCGATCCAGATCACAAACCCAATCCATGTGTAGCACCAATTGAGCAAGGTCCATTTTATGCTGTGAAGGTGTTTATGGGCGATTTAGGAACATTTGATGGAATCAGAACCGCCGTTACTGGTGAAGTTTTAAATCAGTTTCACCAACCCATTCAAGGTTTATACGCAGTTGGTAATGACCGTGCGAGTATTATGGGTGGAAACTATCCAGGTGCAGGAATTACTTTAGGGCCAATCATGACTTTTGGTTATATCACAGGATCACATATTGCTGATTTAGCTAAAGGAGGGAATGGTTTTATATCATCTAAAAATTCTAAATCTGCCAACTCTCAATCTGTTAAGGAGACTTTTCATGTTTCATAAACCGATTGTTGATCACCGTATTTACAATATTACACCACGATGCATGCCTAGATTTCTTGAGGTATTCGATCAGCTGGCGATGCCTATTTTGAAAAAGCACTTGGGCGAGCCACTTGGTTTTTATATTAGTAATATCGGTACGTTAAATCAGGTCGTACATTTGTGGGGTTATGACAGTCTGGATGACTATGAAAAGCGTAGTTTTGCCCGAGATACAGATCCTGACTTCCAAATTTATTTGAAAGCATCTGAAGGTTTAGTGACGTCACAGGTGAATCAAATTTTAAGGCCAGTGAACTTAGCTTCACTAATTAAGCCTTAAACAGCAGTTTATTTAAAAATTCCCTTAAGGAACGGTGTTTTGAGAAAAACACCGAGGGAAACTTCGTGCTTTTAAAAGGAGAAACTCATGAGCACAAGTCAAATACAAAGGAAAGATGTAAAAAGCATATTAAATGAAAATAAGATGGGTGGACTACAAAAACTCATTCTATTTTTTTGCTTTGCTATTATTGCCCTAGATGGTCTCGATGTCGTGGTTATGGGTTTAATTGCTCCTCAGATTATTCAGGAGTGGGGTATTAGTGCACAAGAGTTAGCACCAGTTTTAAGTGCAGCATTGGTTGGATTAGCAATAGGTGCATTAGTTTCTGGGCCTTTATCAGATAAATTTGGCCGAAAACCAGTGCTAATTTTAAGCGTACTTGGCTTTGGTATTTTTACTTTGCTAACAGCGTTTTCAACTGATATCACACATCTTTTAATTTATCGTTTTCTTACTGGATTAGGTGCAGGTGCTGCTGCTCCCAATGCAGCGACTTTAGTTTCAGAATATGCAGCAGATCATCGCCGTTCATTTTCAGTTACTGTTGCCTACTGTGGATTTTCTTTAGGCGCTGCCGCAGGTGGTTTTTTAGCAGCATGGCTGATTCCGGAGTTTGGCTGGCGTAGTATGTTGATATTAGGCGGCGTACTGCCTTTAATTTTGGTACCATTTTTATATTGGAAAATGCCTGAATCAATTACCTATTTAGTCAAACAATCGTACTCACAAGATAAAATCAAAGCGATTTTAAAACGCTTATTTCCACAATCTTCTTTTTTAAATCAAGAAATTTATCTGAATGAAGTAAAAACCGAGAAATCTGGTCTAGGTCTAATTTTATCTAGTAAATATCGCTATGGCACAATTATGCTCTGGATCAGTTATTTCATGGCATTATTTTTAATCTATCTATGCAGTAGCTGGTTACCAACCTTAATTAAGTCTAATCAATTTACGATTTCTCAAGCTGCCATTGTGACCTCGTTCTTTCAAATTGGTGGTCCTGTTGGAAGTATCACTCTAGGTTGGTGTATGGATCATTATCGTCCGCGTTTGGTACTTTTTATTGCCATGTTGATTGGCGCACTTGCAACCTTTGGGTTAGGGCATTTTGGTCATGATATGGTGCTTATGTGTATTTTTGCATGGATTCTTGGTTTTACCTTTAATGGTGGGGCCGTTGGTTTAAGTGCTTTAGCGACTGGATATTATCCGACTTCTGCTCGCGCAACCGGAGCAAGCTGGATGAATGGTATTGGGCGCTTTGGTGCAATATTAAGTGCGTTTGCTGGAGCTGCGATGATCAGTTCAGGTATGCCATTTTCTATGATGTTCTCATTATTAATGATTCCTGCTGTACTTTCTGGTTTTGCCGTTTTAATTCAGGGTATTAAAACGAAACAGCCTATTGTGCAAACCAAAACACAGTTGAGTTAAATCAGTAATAAAGCAAGTTGATTAACTATTTTAAAATCTATCTTTGCTTCTTAAATGTTTTCTATGGCTTTGAATTAGCTTGATCAGCATGCTGGTCAGGTAGGGATAAATACACTTAAAAAATGTATAGCAGTTGATTCAGCTGAAATAATTCAAGGCTTTATGTTCATAATAAACAATGTGCTAAGGAACAGCATTAATGAAATTTTCTATGACTTCGCTTGCGATGATTTCAACTTTTACATTAGCAAGTAGTGCGGTATTTGCCTTCGCTCCTTTAGCTCAGGACCAAAAATGGATATTGGGCGATTGGAACGGAAAACGCGCTCAACTCGAGCAGCAAGGTTATCAATTTACCGCAGCTTTTCAAAATGAAAGTGCTATTAATCTGAGTGGAGGATATAACGATTCACCACGACTATTTAATGCAAACCAATGGACATTTGGTACACGTCTAGATTTAGAAAAAATAGCAGATTGGAAAGATACTCAAGCCCAGTTGAGCATAACGAAACGAGATGGACAACCGCTTTCTACTGATCGGATTAGTGATCCTAGAGCGCCGCAATTTAGTAGTGCTCAAGAGATTTATGGGCGTGGACAATGGTGGCGCTTAACCAGTGCATGGATTAAAAAAGGATTTTTGAATAATGATCTACACATTAAGGTAGGTCGCATGGGACTTTCAGATGATTTTAATGCATCACATTGTGAGTTTCAAAACTTAATGTTATGTGGAGGTCAGTTAGGTAAAACAGTAGGAGATATTTGGTTTAATAGTCCTGTAAGCCAATGGGGAATTAACGCCAAATATCAAGTTTTACCTTCACTCTGGTTTGGAACAGGGATTTATGAGGTCAATCCTGAAAATGCCTTAGAGCAACACGGTTTTAATTTGGATATGGATCAACGTAAAGGTATTTTAATTCCTGTGGAACTATCTTGGAAACCCAATCTAGCATTTTTCGATGGCTTAAGTGGTGAATATAAAGTCGGTGCATTTTTGTCAACGGCAGATGCACATAATGTTAGTACAGATGAAAAAGGTAATATTGAGCCAAATGCAGCAGATCGGAAATCGCAAAACAATAAGCATAGTCTTTGGCTTAATGCGCAACAACAGGTTTTTGCGCCTGCGGACGACCCTAAGCATGGTTTATTTATTTCAGCAAACTTTACTTTTAATGATAAATCTACAACTGTCGTTGAAAGCACACAGCAATTAGCACTTTGGTATAAGGGCATATTCGAGCATCGACCAAATGATACTATTGGTTTAGGTCTGGCACGTTTTGATGTGAATGATCGTGTCCGAGAACGCCAAAATGCATCTAATCAATTGCTGGGATTAACCGAAGTTGACTATGCGAATCCGAAATATACACCGATTCAGCATGACGAATTGAATATTGAATTGAACTATAACTTTCAATGGTCACCTAGTATTGCTTTACGACCAAATATTCAATATGTGCATCAAGCTGGTGGTCTAAAACAAGTGGATGATGCTTGGGTAGTCGGTATGACCATGAAACTTAATTTTTAAATATGTATGAGTAAAAAGGCAAACAGAGGTTTGCCTTTTTATTTTCCAAACAAGATTTTTAGATTTTCTTGGAAAAGCGTTTCAAGTGATAAAACTTCATTTGGATTTAGGATGCCATTGTGAATCATACCCATCCACATAGGGCTCACAATAAGCAATGCAAATTGCTGTGGGGAAATAGTGGCTGATAATTCTCCACGTTGAATCGCTAAACTGGTTAATTGCTCAAGCTCATACTGAATAGGTAAAAAAATCTTATTTACGTAAGTTTGACGAATATGCGGAAAATTATTTCCTTCACGTAAAATTAAGAGTGCCATATCCGCACGACCAGTCGTTTCAAGCGTTAAAACACTGGGAATAATCTTTTTACAAATAAACTCGTAAACAGTTTCATTTTGAGTGATTTCAGAAGCGCGAATAGGGCGAAATGAATCGTTGATGAGAGCATCAATTACTGCTTCAAATAGCTGATCTTTAGTTTCAAAATAAGAATAAATTGTACCTTTGCCTAATTCAGCATGTTTAGCAATATCTGAAATTTTTGCTCTTGCAAAACCCACTTCAATAAAATGTTGTAGAGCAGAGTCAATAATTTTCTTTTTAGTTTCTTGCGTCTTTTCTAGACTAGGGCCGCGTGTTTTAGATTTCGTCATGTTGAACTAGATTTCATTGTTAACAAGATTATTTTAACATAAATTGACCTGTGGGTCATATTTGAATTAAAATCGACTTAAAAGTCATTTTTGGTTGAATTATGCAGACACCAAAGTCCAGTGTTCAATATTGCATTATTAGCTTTGCGCTGTGTCTTGCTGCTTTAAGTACCGCTCTGGCAAGCCCTCTATATGCAATCTATGAACAACAGTGGGGAGTTTCAACATCTCAAATAGGTTATATCTTCATTTCCTATATGTTAGGCGTAGTTTTTTCACTGCTGTTTTTAAATAAACTCAATGCAATTTATCACTATAAAAATGTGATTTTGGTCAGTTTGGCTTTAACCATTTTAGGTTTAATGTTGTCTGCATTTGCAAGTTCTGTTTGGTTACTGGGCTTTTCAAGGTTTCTGATTGGAATTGCTTCAGGACTTATTACCACCGCTGCAATGGTAGGACTCAAAGACCAATATCCGTTTCGTAATAAGGCATTAGCTGAAAAACTTACCTCTATAATTACTGTCTTGGGCTTCGGTTTGGGACCTTTGGTCGGTGGTGTATTGGCTGACCATACCGTGCGACCTTTGGCTGATCCTTATTGGATTATTATCTTTTTTTCACTTCTAATATTTATCAGTGTGTTTTGGGTCAAACCCAGATTTAAAATTGAGAAAAAATATCAGTTAAATGAGTTATTAAAGTTACAAGGTTTAGCATTGCCGCAGGTAGCTTCACGTAAAGTTTTCTGGGTCTGTAGTGTGGCTGCACTTTGTAGTTTCGGAGCCTTCAGCTTATATGCAGCTTTGGCTGGGACTTTTATTAAAGAATTACCGATTAAATCGTCAGCCACCTTAACAGGTGTATCAATTTCAATCATTTTATTTGTGTCAGTACTGAGTCAATTATTTTGTAAATCGTTTAAAGAATTGCATGTGTTGTATGCAGGGCTATTCGCTTTATTGCTTGGAATCATTAGTTTGGTAATGGCAGAAATCGAACACATCGTTTGGTTTTTATTGATCAGTATTTTACTGACGGGTATGGGACATGGTTTTACCCTAAGTGCTGTCTACCACTTTATTGGCAATATGATGGATCGGGAAAAAAATCCGCTGATTTTTTCTAGTTATTTGTTTATTGCTTATCAAGGTACGATCTGGCCTGTCATCCTTTCCAGTTATTTTATTGAATATTTCGGGGTGGTCATCACATTAGGGCTGATTGCAGCATTATTAATGGTGACTATCGTTTGGTTGATGCATCAACTTAAATTTAAGGTAGGGCCTATATTAGCTTGTCATAAATAATGATTGCTCAGTTTTTGGAGCTTGAAAAATATTTTAAAGGGAGTTTAGGCAATCGAAATATGATTTTGATTGCCTTAGAAGCTAAAAATTAGATATGGATTAAATTGATGATGGATGCAATTTTTTCAGAAGTTGCCATGAGTGCTGGTGCTAACTCTTCAATACGTTTAGGACTTAAACGTACGGAAGGCCCTGCAATACTGACTGTGCCAAAAGGTTTGCCCGTCTGTGGGTTGAGAATGATTTTAGCCATAGCAGACATGCCTAGCTCATAGGTGTCACTAATCACACCATAACCTCGCTCTCTAGAAGCATTAATCATTTGCTCTAGTTCTGTAAGGTCTTTTGGTGAGTTTGGTCCAAAGTTCTTGGCTTTATCGAAACCTTCACGTTCCACAATTCGTGAAAAGTCATTTTGGTCAAGGGTAGATAAATAGGCTAAACCACAAGCTGAAGCTGGTAAATAGGCCACGTTGCCTGAGTCAGGATCATATTTTAGACCTGATTTTGCTCCTTGAGCCTTACCAATCCAGATAATTTTTTCGTCTTCGATTAAACCGAGGCGAACCAGTTCAGAAGAGGTTTCTGCCAGTTCATCAAGGTAGGGTTGAAATGTTTCGGTAATCGAGCGTGAAGACAGAAAACTCAAACCCATTGAGGCAATTTTAAGAGTGAGCTTGTAGTGCTGCGTGATTTCATCTTGATAGATATATCCCATGTCTTTCATCGCAGTCAGAATGCGATGCATTGCAGACTTTGGGATATCAAGATCAATAGAAAGCTGACTAAGTGCACATCCATCCACTTCTTTTAATAGTGCTTCGAGGATGAGCAAAGAACGATCGGTATTGCTGAGCATAAAAATCCTAACATTATTTTCTGGAACAGTGTTCCAAAAAAATTAAAAACAGATTATAGTTGTTTTAGATTCTATCTCAAATGCCGTACAGATGAATCATTCAGATAAGGAGTTTCCTAATTATTCAGCTTTTGGGAATAAGTAGGGAGCAAAACTGAATAAGCGATGGAAAACGCATATTTGCTTATACACACTAATGGAGTAAGTGTATGACTCAACAGGTAAATTTAAGGGAGTTTATTGATGAAAATCGCATATCCCCAATACAAAAACTAGTTATCTTTTTATGTTTAATGATTGTCGTTGTTGATGGTATTGATATATCAATCATGGGATTTGTGGCTCCTGTCATTAAGCAGCAATGGGGAATTACTACAACTGATCTTGCACCCGTAATGAGTGCAGCATTAATTGGTTTAGCTGTAGGTGCAGTGATTTCAGGACCTTTGGCAGACAAGTTTGGACGTAAAAAACTACTCATTATTAACTTAATGGGTTTTGGTGTATTTACTTTATGTGCAGCAGTTTCTAGCAATGTGACGGAACTGATGATGTTCCGTTTTATTGCTGGTTTATTTATGGGTGGAGTAATGCCGCAAGCTGTTACGTTGGTAACGGATTACTCTCCCATGAGAATGAATGGCCGTATGGTTACCATCATTCTAAGTGGATTCACAATTGGTGCTGCTATTGGAGGTTTTTTGGCTGCTTGGGTGATTCCACATTTTAACTGGCATGCCATGATGATTATTGGTGGAGTCCTACCACTTGTTCTAGCCGTTATTGCAGTATTTAAATTACCTGAATCTATTGGTTATAAAGTCCTGAAGGAACATCCAAAAGCAGAGATTGATGCCATTATCCATAAAATGGCACCAGATTTTGATACAGCTAACACTGTTTTCGTTTTACCTAAAGCAAAAACTAATACGGTTGATAATCCGGTAAAAGCAGTCCTGAGTCCTTTTTATTTCTTAGGTAGCTTTTTGCTCTGGTGGAGCTATGCATCTGGTTTGTTTGTGGTGTATTTACTTGGAAGTTGGTTACCAATGATGAGCCATGAATTTGGTTTCAGCATTAGCGAAGCTTCAATTATCACTGCGATTTATCAGCTAGGGGGTCCAGTAGGTTGTATCGCATGCGGTTATTTGATGGACAAGTTAAATCCACACCTTGGATTAGTGATTGCATATCTTTTAGCGATTGGCTTCATGTTCTTTCTAGGTGCAGTGGGTCATAACTTTGTAATGTATAGCATGATGTGTTTCTTCATCGGTATGTGGATGAATGGTGCGAACGCAGGTCTTAACAGTGTTTCCAGTTCATTTTACCCAGTTTTTGCTCGCGCGACCGGCAACAGTTGGATGCATGGGATAGGCCGATTAGGAGCAGTGGGTAGCGCATTTGCGGGAGCATATTTTTTAAGCCTAGGATGGGCGACGAGCAAAATATTCCTTGTGCTTTGCTTACCAACCGCCGGTATGGTCGCAGCATTAATCATTATGAAACTGGTTTATTCGCCAACAAAGATACGTCAGCACGAACTTAAAAAAGTTCAAATCTAAAATTTTCTAACTCATCGACTTTTAAGGAGATTGAATAATGGATATTCAATTGAATGGATCAACTCGTCTTTATTTTGTGGTCGGACATCCGATTGTACAGGTCAAATCACCTGAGGGTGTAACGATGGAGCTGCTTAAAAAGGATTTAAATGCGATTGTTATACCTGCTGATGTGGCACCAGAACACTTCCCAAATTTTGTTCAGCAAAATTTGTATTTAAATAATAGTGACGGCTTGATTGTCACGGTACCTCATAAAATTTCGGCTTTGAATTGCTGCCAAAAATTAACTTCACGTGCACAGTTTATTGGGGCGGTAAATACGATTCGCCGCTGTAAAGAAGGGTGGGAAGGAGACATGCTTGATGGTAAAGGCATGGTACAAGCGATACGAAATAAGTTAATCGAGCTAAAAGATAAACGTGCCATTTTGGCGGGAGCTGGTGGAGCAGGTAAAGCGATTGCTTATGAATTACTTCTTGCTGAGGTAGCAGAGTTAGCAATTTTTGATGTAGATCAAACGCGTCAAAAACAACTAGTTGAACAACTTCAACAGCTAGGTAAAGGAAAAGTTGTTGCACATAACAATGATCCAACAGGATTCGACGTTGTGGTCAATGCGACACCTATGGGAATGAATGGCGATCCTTCAGCAGCTTTTCAATTAGAAAAAATAACTGAACAAATGTCGGTTGCAGATGTGGTGACTAGTCCTGAAAACACGCCATTTATTCAGCATGCGTCTACTTTGGGATGTAACGCAGTTAAAGGAACGGACATGTTTATTGAGGTTCGCGACTTAATGATTGCTTATTTACTTGAGAAAGAGCAGGAGCAACAAGATGTCGCGTGAATATTCACTTTCATTTTTGACCGTTGCAGATGTGAGTCCTGTAGAAGCAGTCAAAATTGCAGCAAAGTGTGGTTATGCAGCAGTGGGCTTACGCCTGCTGCCAGCAGCACCTAATGAAGTAGATTATCCAATTTTAAATGATAGCAAGCTAATTAAGGAAACAAAGGCTGCTTTGAATGACACGGGTGTTCGTATTGCTGATGTTGAAATTGTGCGAATTACTCAAGATTTTGAACCAAGAAAATATTTGCAGTTTTTAAGTACCGCTGAGCAGCTCGGTGCTAGGCATATTTTAGTTGCAGGAAATGACCCTGAGCAATCACGACTAATTCATCACTTCGCACAATTTTGTGAATTAAGTAAACAGTTTGACTTGAGTTGTGACCTAGAGTTCATGCCGTGGACCAATGTGAAAAATTTGGCGCAGGTTGAATATATCGTGAATCAATCAGGGCAAGAAAATGCGGCCATTTTAATTGATGCATTACATTTTGACCGATCAGATTCAACACTTGATCAGATCAAAGCACTTAATCCAAAGCAATTGAACTATGTTCAGCTTTGCGATGGTTTTGCTGAATATGATCCGAGCGACGAAGGCTTAATTAAGATTGCACGTTCTAATCGATTAGTGCCAGGGCAAGGAGAAATTGATCTTGTAGGGTTAATTCGTGCTTTACCTAAAGAAATTATGTTAGCTGCAGAAGTCCCCAATTTAGTACTAGCTGAACGTCCTGCTCTCGAACGCGCTGAAGTTAATTTGCAAGCAATGAAGCAGCTCGTTGCGCTCGCTCAATTGGGCACGGTTACGGGGTAATAAGTATGAACGCAAAAACCCAACAACCATTTCAGATGATTCCGATGCCAATTCGTGAATGCTACGAATGTGATGTTTTGGTCATTGGCTCAGGTGCAGGTGGGCTTTCAAGCGCCGTGACCGCAGCATATGAAGGATTAAAGGTTATTGTCGCAGAGAAAGCATCCGTATTTGGTGGAACTACTGCTGTATCGGGAGGGTGGTTATGGATTCCTAATACACCTCATGCTGTACGTGAAGGAAAAGCCGAACCAATTGAGGTACCAAAGCTATATTTAAAAAATATTTTGGGTGAAAAGTATGATGAAGCAAAGATTCATACTTATTTAACTCAAGCACCCAAAATGGTGGAATTTTTCGAAGCCAAAACTGAGGTTAAGTTTAATATTGGTGCCGCAGTACCTGACTTTTTCAATATTGAAGGTGCTAGGGTTGGGTGGCGTTCGATTGTTGCAGCACCTTACGATGGCTGTTTACTTGGTCAGAAACTAAATATCCTACGTCCGCCAATTCCTGAAACTACGCTTTGGGGAATGGGTATCGCTTCTGGCGCAGATATGAAGCATTTCATTAATACTTTTAATGCAATTCCATCCTTTATCTATGCGACCAAAAGAGTATTACGACATTTTTTTGATCTAATTTTTACTAAGCGCTCAACTCAAATTGTGAATGGTAATGCTTTGGTGGCTCGGCTACTCAAATCTGCATTCGATTACAAAGTACAACTATTAGCAAATCATGCCATGACTGAATTACTTGAACAAAATGGTCGAGTGATTGGAGCATTATTTAAAACACCAGCTGGTATCGTCAAGATAGTAGCAAAACATGGCGTGGTATTAGCGACAGGCGGTTTTCCGCATGATGAAAAACGTAAACAAGCTTTATTCAAACATGTGAGTGAAGGAACTCCTCATCATTCAGCCGCTCCTGAAACAAATATAGGTGATGGCTTAATTGCAGCAGAAGCAATTGGAGCAACTGTTGATCAAACCTTGCCTTGGTCTGGCGCATGGGCACCTGTTTCACTTATGCCACGTTTAGATGGAACTTTAGGTCGTTTTCCACATTTGGTTGAGCGAGGCAAACCAGGGTTAATTGCTGTTTTAAAAAATGGCCGTCGGTTCACGAATGAAGGTGATTCCTATCCATTATTTATTAAAGATTTATTCAAACATACATCGCAAGGCAAACAAGCACATTGCTGGTTGATTTGTGATCACAAGTTCATCCGCCGTTACGGCTTAGGCGCTGTTAAACCTTTTCCAATTTCTCTAAAGCCTTGGCTAGACAACGGTTACTTAAAACAAGGACACACTATTCAAGAGCTGGCTGTGGCGTGCGGTATAGATCCAGTTCAGTTTTTAAAAACAGTAGAGCAGTACAACCAATATGCCTATTTAGGCCAAGACCCCGAATTTCAACGTGGTACTACTCCTTATCAAAAAGCACAGGGTGATGCCGATCATCATCCGAACCCATGTATTGCCCCGATTGAAAATGGACCATTTTATGCAGTTGAGGTGGTGCCAGGAAGTTTAGGGACATTTGCAGGACTGGTTACAGATGAATATGCCCAAGTTCTAAATAAAACAGGGCAACCGATTAATGGATTATTTGCGGCTGGAAATGATCTTAATAGCATCATGGGGGGGCAATATCCAAGTGGTGGAATTACCTTGGGTCCAGCCATGACATTTGGTTATCTTGCTGCAAAAAAAATTGCTGAACAAGCTAGAACTGAAACAGTAGCGTTCCTGCCACATAAGCAAGACTAAGGAGAATTGAACATGGATAAAGAAGTTGATTTATTGGTTATTGGCGGTGGGGCAGCAGGCATGTCCGCAGCACTTTTTGCCAAGCTTAATGGATTAGATGTCTTACTTTGCGAAAAGGCTTCACAAGTAGGTGGCACTTCAGCAACATCAGGTGGAACGATTTGGGCACCAGGCTCACATTTAAGTGTTCAAGCAGGCGTTCCTGATGATATTGAGCAAGCTCGAATTTTTCTTAAATCTGTCGTTGGTGAACGTGGTGGTGAAGAACTTCGTGAAGCATTTCTAGCTTCATGTGCGGATATGGTCCGTGATTTAGATGAGAAAACTACAGTTAAGCTTAACGCTTGTTTAGCACACCCCGATTATGTGAAAAATCAACCAGGTGAAGCATTTGGTGGTCGTGCACTTGCACCTGCTGAGTTTGATGCAAGTGTTTTAGGTGCTGACTTTAAATATGTACGTCCCCCACGATCGGAATTTATGGGCTTAGGCGGCATGATGGTCAATCGTACTGAATTAAATGCATTGTTAAATCCTTTACAAAGCTTTCAGAACTTTATGACTACCTTAAAAGTTGTGGTGCCTTATTTGCTGTCACGTCTACGCTTTAATCGGGGTACACGGCTTGTTATGGGTAATGCTTTGGTAGGTAGCTTATTTTATAACCTTAAACAAAAACATGTTCCTGTTTGGTTCAATGCACCACTGCAAGAATTATTAGTCGAAAAAGGCAAAGTGGTGGGAGCCAAAATTGAAACCGAACAAGGCGTAAAAGTCGTTCGTACCAGAAAGGGTGTAGTTTTAGCTACTGGTGGTGTGGGGTGGAATATAAAGTTACGCCAACAATTGTTCCCAAAAGGTTTAATCACAGACTCACTTTCACCTTACTCAAACACGGGCGATGGGCTTAGTAAAGCTATGGAAAAAGGTGCAAAACTTGACCCATCTGTGGATAGCAGTGTGCTGTATTTCCCATGCTCCGTCCATGTTCATGCCAATGGTTATAAAGCTATTTGGCCACACATTATTTTAGACCGGGCCAAACCAGGTGTAATAGCTGTCAATGATGATGGCAAACGCTTTGTCAATGAGTCAGATTCCTACCACGACTTTTGTATGGCACAGCTCAAAACTAATCAAGGTAAACCAAAAATTCAGTCTTACCTGATTTGCGACCAAACTGCGATTCAAAAATATGGGTTAGGTTTTGTTTTGCCAGGCGCAAAAAAACTCGATTACTACCTCAAAGCAAAATATTTATTCTCTGCAAATTCACTAGAAGAGCTTGCCCAAAAGGTTGGGATTAACGCTCAAGGATTGGTGAATACAGTTCAACGTTTTAATCACCTCGTTGAACAGGGTGTAGACACAGACTTTGGTAAAGGCAGTGGTGTGATGAATCGTTTTAATGGAGATCCTGAAGTCAAACCTAATCCATGCTTGGGCAAACTTGAGCACGGTCCCTTTTACGCTTTACCTGTCATTCCAATGGACTGTGCGAGTAGTGGTGGATTAGCTGGCGATATTTATGGTCGAGTGTTTGATCAGAATAATCAGGTGATTACTGGACTATTTGCCTGCGGTAATGACCTATCTTCAATTTTTAAAGGAACATATCCGGGCCCAGGAACAACACTAGGGCCAGGGATGGTATTTGCTTGGCGAATTGCTCAATTTGCCGCAGGAAAACTAAATAAACAAGTGACTGAACAACCTACACAAATGACACAACCACGGAGAACCGCATGAAGCTTTATCAACTGATTAACATTACTATCAAAATGGGTACAACTGCGACTGTTGCAGCAGGTATTCAAAGTTTTTACCAAGATGAGGCAGCTAAGGGTAAGTTACTTGGAGTATTTTTCTCTGATATAGGCGAGCTCAACCAAGTTGTTGTATTACGCAGCTATGCTTCACAACAAGAATTAGATGATGAAAATACGCGTTTAGCAGCACAAGAAAACTTGTTTGGTGCATCTGAAAATATTATTAGATATTCAGTAGAAAATTTTGCTGGTTTTGACTTCTTACCAGAAGTTGAGGTGGGTGAATTTGGTCCTGTATATGAAATCCGCACTTATGAGTTGAAACATGGTGGTGTCCCTCATGTCCTTGAAGCATGGAAAAATGCAGTGCCAATTCGGACTCAATACTCAAAATTAACAATAGCGATGTATGCTCTTGATGGCACACCTCGTATTGTAAGTATTTGGCCATATGCGTCATTGAATGAGCGTTCGGAAGTTCGTGCCAAATCAGTGGCAGATGGCATTTGGCCACCAAAAGGTGGTCCACAGTGGTTAACTCATGCAATGAAGTCAATGATTGCACTACCAACTTCAGTATCGCCACTGAAATAAAATTTGGTAATAATGTATTGAAAACTAGCCTACTATTTACTTAGTAGGCTTTTAAATATAGAAAATACAAGCAAGAAATAGGTTTATATATCTAGTTTAACTACTCAAATCTTATTGAATAAAGCATTACTAAATTTTAACTGGCAAATTAAGCACCACCTGAGCATCCTCAATAACATCTAAGCGTAAAATTTTTGAAGCGCCAAGTTCATTTAGCAACTTAGTTAAAGGGCCTTCATTTTTCACTAGTTGTACTTTCTTTGGAAAAAGCTTTTGCGCAAAAGAAAGAATGTTGGACTGAACCTCTGTCTGGTGCCATTTTCCATCGACTACATGTAGCATAGTTGCTTTATTAATATGTGTTTCAGAATCGACACTTTTTAAAGTAAGAACAGCAGTTTTTAAACTTAAATCTAATTTTCCATTAACATCAAAAATATTGGCTTGCACTTCTTTTGAGTTAATCTCGACATCAATTTTAGTTAACCATTTTGGTAGTTGGTAACCATATACACCACGCACTCTGGCGATTTCAGTATCAACTGGCAAAGCTAAAACATGTGCATAAAAATGACGTTGACGCATCGATTTCATTAACTCTGCGATGTGTGGCCCACGAGCATTAGGCTTACGGACAACAATCGCAATCGACACTTCGTTATAAGGGTCATTGTCACAAACTGAATAGGTAAAAAATGTGACGGCGACCAAACCATAGCCCGGAAATGGTTGTAATGGCGTTAAAGCAGCGGGAAGTTTTGCTTTAATTTGCTTAATCGGAGCAAGCATTAACAACTGAACATTTGCACTACGATAATAAAAGTTGGGTGCCCAAACAGGACCTACTCTCGATTCCACAATTTTTTTAGGAATATGACGGAAAAAGCTAATATTGCCAGCAGCTGGATCTTGAGCCACTTCATCTAGGTCAGGATTCATTCTAAAGCGGTCATAATAACCACCTTTCGGTACTTTGACTTTTTGTTGCCCGAATTCAACCTCAGTAAATTGTTGTTTTATATTCATTGGAGTTCACCTTTACATTAATTGACCGAGTAGCTACCGTTGTCTTTAACAAGACGTATTAATTAATAGCCAATGTGGTCACTATAAGTTTAAAGCTAACTTTAAAGTCAAGGCTTTAATTTTGACATATCAAATCCTTGACATTTAAAAGAAATAAAATAAAAACAATTAAAGTTTAAAAAGATACAAACTTGATGAGCGTCTTCATATAAATTTTATTTTTAAAAGATGATTAAGATAGTTGACCTTAAAGTTAACTTTAAGATTAGTATAAATATTCAAATCTTTATAACGAATCAACAAGCAGTTTTTCACCAGGAGAACAAAGATGGGATATGTAACCACAAAAGATGGCGTAGAAATTTTCTATAAAGATTGGGGACCACGCGATGCCCAAGTTTTATTTTTTCATCATGGTTGGCCTTTAAGTTCAGATGATTGGGACACACAGTTACTTTTTTTCCTTAAAGAAGGTTTTCGTGTAGTTGCTCATGACCGCCGTGGCCATGGACGTTCAAGTCAGGTGTGGGATGGTCACGATATGGACCACTACGCAGATGATGTGGCAGAAGTGGTTAAACATCTGAATATTAAAAATGCAATTCATATTGGCCACTCGACAGGTGGCGGTGAAGTTGCTCACTATATTGCGCGTCATGGTCAAGAAAACGTTGCAAAAGCTGTTCTTGTCAGTGCAGTTCCACCCCTAATGGTTAAAACTGAAAATAATCCTGAAGGTTTACCAAAAGAAGTCTTTGATGACCTGCAAAATCAAGTTCTCACCAACCGTGCGCAATTTTTCCGAGACCTTCCATCTGGCCCGTTCTATGGTTTTAACCGACCAGATGCGAAGCCATCTGAAGGTATCATTGCTAACTGGTGGCGTCAGGGTATGACGGGCAGTGCAAAAGCACATTACGATGGTATTGTGGCGTTCTCACAAACTGACTTCACCGAAGATTTAAAGAAAATCACCATTCCTGTTTTGGTGTTGCATGGCGATGACGACCAGATTGTGCCTTATAAAACTTCTGGTGTGAAATCTGCTGAGTTACTCCCAAATAGCCAACTCAAAATCTACCCAGGTTTTTCGCACGGCATGTTAACTGTAAACCATGAAGTGATTAATGCTGACTTGTTGGCGTTTATTCGTGAATAATTTAAAGCTTTAAACTTTAAAAAAGAGGCCTGTTAAGTGCCTCTTTTTAATTTATAAGTAAATGAAATTGAAAGTAATAAATATAAAAATGCTAAAAGGTATTGACATTAAAGTTAGCTTTAATCTTAAAGTAAAGCCATACTGAATGAGGTCATTCCAATGAAAGTGTTCGAAAAATTAGTATTCCCAAATGGCTCATATGTTCCGAACCGTATTGCTAAAGCAGCAATGGAAGAAAACATGGCCGATTTAAACCATGCACCATCAGAAGAATTAATGCATTTATATCAAACTTGGGCAAATGGTGGTGTCGGTCTAATCATTACTGGAAATGTGATGGTAGACCGCCGAGCGATGACTGGACCGGGCGGCGTAGTGCTTGAAGATGAAAAGCATCTGGATACTTTTAAAAAATGGGCACAAATTGGTCGTTCAAAAGGCGCTCAAATTTGGCTTCAAATTAACCATCCGGGTCGACAAATGCAAGCTAACCTAGGTCAGCAGACTTGGGCGCCATCAGCTATTTCACTAGATCTTGGCAAAATGTCAAATCGCTTTAATACACCAATTGAAATGACTGAATCTATGATTGCAGAAGTGATTCAGCGTTTTGCAAACACGGCACGTTTAGGTGAAAAAGCAGGATTTACTGGTGTGGAAATTCATGCAGCGCATGGATATTTATTAAGCCAGTTTCTTTCACCACTGAGCAATAAACGCCAAGATCGTTGGGGTGGTTCTTTAGAAAACCGCGCTCGTATTTTAATTGAGATTGTTGAAGCGGTCCGTAAAGTGGTTTCGCCAGAGTTTACCGTTGCAGTGAAACTAAATTCAGCCGATTTCCAGCGTGGCGGTTTTAGCGCTGAAGATGCTCAGCAGGTGGTTAAAATGTTAAATGAGCATGCAGTCGATTTGGTTGAACTTTCAGGTGGTAGCTATGAAGCGCCTGCAATGCAAGGCCAAGCACGTGATGGCCGTACACTTGCTCGCGAAGCTTACTTTTTAGAATTTGCGCAAGAAATTCGTAAAGTTGCCAAAATGCCTGTTATGGTCACAGGTGGCATACGCCGTAAACAAGTGGCAGAGAAAGTGGTTGAAAGTGGTGTAGATATGGTCGGTATTGCCACAGCTTTAGCGATTGAACCTAATTTGCCAAATGCTTGGAAACAAGGCAAAAATGTTTCACCTGAACTCAAGCCAATTACATGGGAAAATAAAACATTCGCTTCACTTGCCAATATGGCTGTGGTCAAATTCCAGTTACGTAATTTAAGCGCTGGTAAAAAAACAAAACCAAATGTTTCACCAGCTTGGGCTTTAATTTTGCAACAATCAGCTATGTCATGCCGTACCCGCCAATACAAAAAAGGCATGCGTGACTATACATTTGCTTCTTAATAAGTGAGTTGTGTTATGACAAATCCTAACGATTCAAACTGGATAATTTATGGAGCAAATGGCTACACCGGTGAGTTAATCGCTCGTGAAGCTGTACGCCAAGGTATAAAACCAACTTTGGCTGGTCGTAACAAAGCTAAGGTTGAAACATTAGCTCAAGAGTTGGGGCTCGACTATAAAGCTTTTGGGCTTGATAACGTAAATGCGATCAGTGAGCAACTTCAGGGCTTTAAACTGGTCATGCTCTGTGCAGGGCCATTTTCAGCAACATCAAAACCCATGATGGAAGCTTGTATAAATGCCGGCGCTCACTATTTAGATATTACGGGTGAAATCGCTGTATTTGAATTGGCACAGTCACTTAACAGCCAAGCTGAAAAAGCCGATATTGTGCTTTGTCCGGGTGTTGGTTTCGATGTGATTCCGACAGATTGTGTTGCCGCTGCCCTCAAAGAAGCATTGCCAGATGCGACTCATTTAGCACTTGGTTTTGACTCTAGAACAGGTTTTTCACCGGGTACTGCTAAAACAAGTACAGAAGGCATGGCCGAAGGCGGAAAAATTCGTAAAAACGGAAAAATTACCACCGTTCCATTAGCACATTATGTTCGGACTATTGATTTTGGTGACGGTAAAAAAAGTGCCATGAGTGTTCCATGGGGAGACGTATCTACTGCATTCTATACAACAGGTATTCCAAACATTGAAGTGTTTGTACCTGCATTCCCTAAAATGATTTTTGGTGCGAAAATGATGAACTATTTACGCCCAGTATTAAAAATTAATGCTGTGCAGAAGTTTATTAAGTCTCGTATTGAAAAAACGGTTGTGGGGCCAAATGAGGAACTTCGCGCAAAAGTACCTACTTATGTTTGGGGTGAAGCCAGAAATTCACGTGGGGAAATTAAAACTGCCCGTATCCAAACAGAAAATGCGTATAGCCTTACCGTAAATGGCTCACTGACTGTGGTGAATTATTTACTCAAAAATACCGTGAAAGGCGGTACATATACGCCAGCAAAACTGATGGGTTATAAGCTAGTGACTGAGCTGCCGGGTTCTGGTCCGCTGGTCATTAATTAAAAGCTTTTATCAAAACAGCATGTTTATAAATAGTCCCGAATAAGGAGTTATTCTTGTTCGGGTTATTTTTAAATATTTCAAGTAAATACGGCTTAATATGGATAAAAAGAAAAACAGAAAACAAAACACTCCATAAGAAATAATTCAAATTGAATATACTAAAAAGCGATAAATATTTTTCATAACAAAGGAATGAGAATAATGAGAAAACTCATACTATTTCTACATGCATCGCTTGACAGTTTTGTCGAAGGTCCAAATGGGGCAATGGACATAGGTTGGATTGCTTACGATGCCGATTTAGCAAACCATGCAAAAGAAGTTTTGAGCACTGCCGATACGGTGATTTGGGGACGTGCGACTTACCAAATGATGTATAATTACTGGCCAACCATGCTTTCAAATCCAGAAGCTTCAGAGCATGAACGCAACCATGCTGAATGGATTGAAAAGACCGAAAAAATCGTTTTTTCAACTACTTTAGATACAGTTGAATGGAATAATTCCCGCCTTGTAAAAGACCATGTTGAAGAAGAAATTAATAAGCTGAAACAGCAATCAGGCAAGGATATGGTGATTCTGGGAAGCCCACGATTCGCGCACTACCTGATGCAACTTGATTTAATTGATGAATATAAAATTACAGTTTCACCGGTGCTGATTGGTAGTGGCTTGCCACTGTTTCAAGGCATTCAGCAAAAGACCAATCTTAAACTTATTGAAAATAAAACGTTTGCTTCTGGCGCCATCGGGCTTCACTATCAAAAGATTGGTTAGTTTTTTCTATAATATTTGTATGGAAAAGACGAATTACAGCGCTGGTCTATAATTCGTCTTTTTAGCTTTATTGCATGCTGCTTAAACGCTTAACAACTGCTTCAGCAATTTCTTTACTCGACTGTGGGTTTTGTCCAGTAATTAATCTGTCGTCTGAAACCACATATGAGGTAAACGGAATAAATGCTTCTTTATATTTTGCACCACGTTCAATGAGTCCATTTTGTAAAGAAAATGGAACTTGAGATTTAATACCAGAAAGTGTTTCTTCTATATTTGCAAAACCCGTAACAGTTCTACCTGTAATTAACGGTTTGCCATTTTCATCCTGCAAAGGTAATAAACCACCTACGCCGTGACAGACCGCTGAAACGACTCCACCTTGGCGATAGATCTGTTCGCTAATGTTTTGCAAAGCTTTATTGTTTGGGAAATCCCACATGGTGCCGTGTCCACCCGTATAGTAAATGGCTTTGTACTGGGTAGGATTAATCGCGTTCGGAGCTAATGTTGTTTTTAACCGCTGCATAAATGCTGGGTCGGCTAAATGCTGACGAGCAGATTCATCTAGGTAAATAGACTTTAAACTACGTTCATCTAGTGGAACTTCGCCACCTAAAGGACTTACAAAATCCATTTCATAACCCGCAGCCAAAGCGACATCGTAAAAATGAGTGAGTTCAGTCAGCCAAAGTCCTGTTTTATCCGAACGGGAAGGATAAGCCGAGTGATTGGTCATTACGACTAAAATTTTTCCATTTGCTTTGGTAAGGCTTTGAGCTTTATCTGACTCTGCAGCGTGTACCACGTTTGTAGTCAAAAAAATGGCAAAAATAATGGTTAACCAACGCTGAAAATTCCAAACTTTAAACATGACAGGTCCTCATTCATTACCTGTAGCCAATCGTATGTTTAAAGCATACTTTAAGGTCAATAGGTCTCGAAGAAATTACGGTGTTTTTGCTTTGTCGAAATAGAGATTCATGAGGCGTTCTGCATTTTGCTCGCAGGTAATTTCATCGGGTTTGTTGTTGATCGCATCAATCATGGTACGTAAGTTTTGCTTACTCACCTTGAGTTTTTGTTCTAAAAGCTCTATTTCTTGAATTTTTAATTCAATTGTTTGAATAAGGGCATCATGGTTCCAAGTGGCAACTTTTGAAGGCAAAAAACCTTTAATTTCTGCTAAAGAAAACCCAACTTGCTGGGCTTGTTGGATAAGAGAAAGTTGCTTCAAATCGTTATCGGTGTATTCACGATAACCATTCGATTTTCTTTTTGCTTTAGGTAAGAGTTTGATTTGCTCATAGTAACGAATTGTAGGGGTGCTTAAGCCGCTTAGTTTCGATAACTCGCTAATATTCATGGCATAGACTCTATTGACATTCAAGTTAACTTTAGACTTATAGTGTTGTAAAAGCAAGGTTCATAACTTTACCAAGCACACACTTTCAGTAACAACTTTCTATGCTTTGATAGAGGAAAGAATAGAATTATAAATATGAAAAATGAGGTGAGAAAATGTCTAAACGTATATTACACGTCGTCACCAATGTTTCACGCTATAAGGATGTAGATGAACCAACAGGGCTATGGTTAGGCGAACTCACCCATGCCTATGATGAATTTGAAAAGCAAGGTTACATACAAGATATTGTTAGCCCAAATGGCGGTAAAACTCCAATTGAACCTAAATCGCTTGTACCGTTAGTTGCAGATAAGTCTGTTAAAGACCGAGAAAAAGATCAAGCCTTTATTACGCTACTGGCGAATACCTTTAAGCCTTCAGATATTAATTGGGAAGATTATGACGTGATTTACTACACAGGTGGTCACGGGGTGATGTGGGATTTTTTAGATAACCCAGAGCTCCAAGAAATTACCAAAAACATTTATGAAAAAGGCGGCATTGTTTCAAGTGTTTGTCATGGCTACTGTGGGTTACTTAATGTACGACTTTCAAATGGTGAGCGACTGATAAAAGATAAGAAGTTAACAGGCTTTGCTTGGAGTGAAGAGGTTTTGGCCGGAGTGGCAAAAAAAGTGCCGTACAATGCCGAAGAGTTAGCGAAAGAATACGGCGCTCATTATGAAAAAGCTTTTATTCCCTTTGCACCATATGTAGTTCAAGACGGCAAGTTAATTACTGGTCAAAACCCATTTTCAGCTAGAAAGACGGCTTTAGCGATAATAGAAGAGCTAGAAAAGTCGTAATTGTTAATGATTCAAACATAAATCCGACAAGCAAAACCAGTGACGGTTTTGCTTGTCGGCTGGGATCTAGCACGGCTAATTTTTAAGGAACAATCACAAAATCAGGGTTTGCTATTGCAAAAACTGCTTCGCGATCTGCGGCTGGTGGATAAATCCAGACGGTATTAATTTCTTGTTTAATTTTTTTAGCTTCATCACGCACAAATTGAACTTGGCGATCCCAACCTTCGCTATAAAGTGCGCCCCAAGGACCTAAGTCAACACAGGTCACATACTTCGGTTGACTGTATGGATGAAGTGGTAAATCAACTAGTTCTGCCGCAGCGTTGTAACCCGCTACACGACCTAGACTCATGGCATGTTGGCAAGACATCACGTTAAAGTTACCTAAATCATCGGTTGGAACTTTTACAGTGTCGCCAGTCACAAAAACATTTTTTGCTTCAGGTGCATGTAAATAAGCATCACCTAAAATACGTCCTAAATTATCTTTTTCACCAGCAATTTGAGAGGTGAGCGAGTTAGCTCTCATGCCAGCAGTCCAAATCACGGTTTCTGTTTCAATTCTTTCGCCGTTTGAAAGCGTTACCCCTGATGCATCAAGTGCAGTAACGCGTAGCCCAGCTTTACCTTCCACACCAAGCTCGTTAAGAGCTTCTCGAATAACTGTAGCAGCTTGGTCACCCATTGCTGCACCAATTTCTATAGATGAGTCTACTAAAACAACACGTATATCAGTTTCGCCTAAAATGCTACGCAGACGTTCAGGCATTTCGGTAACGGTTTCTAGCCCCGTAAGCCCACCACCTGCAACGACCACGGTGTTACGCGCTGCATTTGCAGGTTTATTAGCTAAGTTTTTAAGATGTTGGTCTAGTTTTTCAGCATCTTCTAGTGTGCTTACGCTGAAGCCATATTCGGTAAGGCCCGGTATCGGGGGCATAAACGTAGTACTTCCGGTTGCCAGAATAAAACGGTCATAGCTTAAGGTTTGTTTGTTGCCATCGGTGGTTGAAACTTCGATTGTCTGTTGGTTGCCATCAATTTGATTTACCCAACCTGCTAGATATTTAACCCCAACCACGCCTAGTAACTCTGAAATATCAGGGTTCATGTTTTCTAGTACAGCTTCATAAAGACGAGGGCGAATACCAACATTCGGGCTAGGGGAAACCATCACTACTTCAATATTTTGTTCTTGCGACGCTAAATGAATTGCTCTTTGTGCAGCAAGTGCAGCCCATAAACCAGCAAAGCCAGAACCAGCAATAATAATACGCTTACTCATTTGATTATCCTTTTGATAGATTTTCGGACAACACATTCCAACTCATCACAAAATTTAGGGTGAGCGAATCCTTTCCCTGATTGTCCGAAAAATCTGAGAAGGCGTTTAAAACGATTAGGGGGTGTTATTACTCTAGTGTTTGAGACCCTTTCAGCTCATTAGTCGGGGGTATCCCGTGAGATTTTGTTTTTCCGCATTTTTGCTGTTCTTCCTTCGATGCGTTCATTGATCCAGCCATTTACATCACTAAAAAATACGTCGGGTGCATAACGGCCAAAACGGTCAGCAATATCACCAAGGGTATGAGCACCTAAAGCGTCTCGCATGGCTTTTTCGGCCTGTAGCATGACGGCATGTACTGCACACACACCGCTGGTTGCCCAGTCTGGTGGAGCATGATTAAAGACTGCACATTTACCACGAACTTCTTGGCACTCAAAAAGTGGTTTTTCACCTTCGATTGCATTCACAATATCTAAAAAACTGATTTCATGAGCAGATCGAGCAAGTAAATACCCACCACGAACACCTTCTTGAGCAATAACGAGACCTGCCTTTTCAAGTTTAGGAAAAATCTTGGCCATAAAACTTGGAGAGACTCCTTGTAATTCGGCAAGATCCTTACTACTCAAAGGTTTATCTTCATTGTTCACAAGAAAAAGAAGACAGTGAATCGCATACTCGACGCTACTAGTGATATAAGCCATTTAATTTCATAATTGATCAACTACAAACACAGACTAATGCAGTCTGCGTTTTTAGTCAATAATAAAACTAAGACAAAGTTAGTCCTAGTTTTATTTTGGAGTGGGATGGATGGCAGAAGTGGAGGATATATAACTGAATTTAAATACCTTTAAAGTAAAATTGAAGGATATAAATAATTTAGAAAAATATCGAAAAACTTACGAACGCCACCAATAATTTTCGACATTTGGTTCATTTAAGTTTAATAGTTCTCCCATTTGCGGTGTGCTAATCGCTAACGCATTTTCTTTAGCTAAACCGACAATACGTTCGAATGGGTCATCCCAAGCATGAAGCGCCAAATCAAAAGTACCGTTGTGTACAGGTAATAAATGACGACCTTTTAAATCGATATGTGCTTGTAAAGTTTGCTCTGGTTGCATGTGAACATCAGGCCATTCGGGGTCGTAAGCACCAGTTTCTAACATGGTCAGATCAAATGGGCCATAACGATGTCCAATCTCTTTAAACCCATCGAAATAGCCTGTGTCACCGCTAAAAAATACACGTAAGTCATTATCAATAATCACCCACGAGGCCCAAAGCGTCGCATTGCTATCGCCCATACCACGGCCTGAAAAATGATGAGCAGGGGTAGCCACCAATTTTAGTCCATCCACATTGGTAGTATCCCACCAATTAAGTTGTTGAACTTTTTCTGCTGGAATTCCCCATTTAATGAGTGTGTCACCGACACCAAGCGGTGTTAAGAAATGCTCAACTTTATCGTTAAGTTGCATAACCGCATGATAGTCGAGATGGTCGTAGTGGTTATGCGACAAAATCACGCCTTTAATGGGTGGTAAGTCGGCAATGCTAATCGGTGGCTGGTGGAAACGTTTTGGTCCAAGCCACTGAAAAGGTGATGCACGCTCTGAAAAAACTGGGTCGGTTAACCAAAATTCATTTTGCAGTTTTAACAAGATGGTTGAGTGGCCCAAACGAAATAGAGAGCGATCGGGCGCACTTAATAACTGTTCTTTCGACAAACTTAAAACAGGAATTTCTCTGTTTGGAACGGTATCTTTTGGTTTATTAAATAAAAACTTCCACATGAGCTGGAGCGTTTTACCAAAAGAAGGCTTGTGTTGGTTTGGACGTGTATTTCTAAATTTGCCATTGTGTTGTTGAGATGGCATTAAAGGAGAAGGCAAGTCTGTTGTGTTTGAAATAGTCATCTTGTTTTTCCTTATTGGAACAAACCTATATGTGCAAATAAGAACTTGGGCTAAGTGCTTATTTTGATTTATTTAAATGAGTATTTGCTCACTCATTAATTCGTTTAAAAATAAGGACGCCGCGCATCCTTAACTTTTATCTAAATTGAAACTGCATGCCAAAACGCTTCAAAACCAGATTTACGATAAAGTTCGGTTTGAGAAGGGTCTTGGGCAATAAAATTAAGTGTAACTTCTGCAAGCGCACCTAAAATTGAAGCAATAAATAACGGTGGATAATCTCTTAATTTGCCATCGTTAATACGTTCTTGAATGTTTTGGGTGAGGTCACAAAAGGTTTGCATACCAATTTGTTTGCTTTGCTCAGTAATTTGTTCCGAAGTCGAAAGCTGTGCCATGACTTTTCGTTTAAGAGGAGCTTCTAAACTCCAGTCCAAATAGCTTTGCCAAATATGTGACATTTGTGTTTGTAGGTCAGAATCAGCAGGGTAACCAAGCATCATGACCTGACGTAGTTCAGCCTTTAGTGAAAGATATAACTGATTGAGCAATTCTTCTTTATTGCTAAAATAGGTAAATAAAGTACCTTCTGCTACACCAGCGACTTTTGCAATTTTTGAGGTAGACGCACGTTCACCAAGCTCTGCTAATGTTTCAATAGCAGCACTTAAAATTGCATTACGTTTATCTTCACTGCGTGGACGAGCCATATATAAACACATTAATTGAGTGATTACTCAATCATACATAAAAATAGCAAGACAGCAAGATATATTTTGTTAGATCTACATTATTGATTCGTTCTAAATGTAATGGGTGTTTGACCTGTCCATTTCTTAAAAGCTCGTGTGAAATTTGTAGGTTGTATATAGCCCAGATAAAGCGCAATTTCTTGTATATCCATATCACTATGAAGTAACAAATGTTCAGCTTCTTTTTGTTGAGCTTCTTCAAGCAGTTGCAGATATGAAGAACCGACTTGGTTCAAATGGCGCCGTAATGTTCGACTAGACATGTTTAAGCGAGTCGCAATTTCATCAAATGAGGGATAACCCACCTGTGGTTTTAAGTTTAGTTCGGCCTTTACGGTCAGGCATATATCTTTAATTTGCTCTGAAAAACGGATTTGTTCAGCTTCACACTGCGCCAGAGCTTGTTTAAAGGCAATCGGATCTGCCATTTTAATGGGTAAATCTAGAAGCTGTTTTTTATATCGAATTTGATTAGTTGCTTGGTTAAATCGAATAGGTGGCAATAAATGCTGATAGGCTTTGTGATAGGTAGGTTCTGACCAATCCACCCATAACTCAATTTCAGTAAAGTCATGCTCTATCAAAAATTGACCAGCTTGAATCACCCCAATCATCAAACATTCATAAAAAAAACGTCTAAGCTTTTCCACTTGCGTGGGCTGATTGCTGACAACAGGATGAGTTTCTTTAATTTCAATAATAGAAAATTCATGATCGTCTAGCAGAGCAATGCGGTAATCTTTTAATCGCATGTTAAAGAATTGCGTTGAAACATCGAGAGCCTGATGTAAGTTTGGGCTACTCATTAAGGCATATCCCATCGGGCCATGAGCAGTTAAACGCAGTTTTAGCCCATATTCATATCCCAAGCCAGAATCTTTCGACAATAACAAGCTTTCCCATGCCAGTTTAGACCACTGCACAGGAGTAATTCGCGCATCTAGTTGATCTAAAAGGTTTAAGGGAATTTTACTTTTCTTCAAAATTTCAAGCGCAGAAAATCCTTTGTCGACCATGATTTCTAGTAACAAATGCGCATAAGAAATAGGAATGCTGGCTTTGGAAAGCCCATAAGGATCTTTCATATTGTTTTTTATTATGGCCGAAAATGATTATCAGTATGTCTGATCCACATCTCACGCTCAAGTTAAAAGTTCGGAATAATCAATTTACTATATTTTGAGCATCAATTATGAGCTTACCTATTCCACAAGCTTCCTCTCGAGTTGTGATTACTGGCGCTTCATCAGGCATTGGTGAACAGCTAGCAAAACAGTTTGCTGTACGGGGCTATTCTTTAGTTTTAGTGGCTCGTCGTGTAGACAAACTAGAGACACTCGCAGAAAAATTAAAAGCCGAATATCAAATATTCGTAGATTTATATCCATGTGATTTGGGTGATCGGGCGGCGCGAGCTAAATTTCGTGATTATTTAGAAAATATTGAAGTAGCCATTCTTTGTAATAACGCTGGATTTGCGACTTTTGGTTGCCTACAAGACTTAGATGCAGACCGAGAGCGTGAAGAAGTTGAAGTTAATTCGGTGGCAATTCATGATCTGACTTTAGCTGTGTTGCCACAAATGATTAAAAGAAAAGCTGGGGCAATACTCATTGTGGGGTCTACCTCTGGTCATCAGCCGACTCCAGCAAATGCAACTTATGCAGCAACTAAGGCGTTTGCCAATTCTTTTGCCGAATCATTACATAGTGAACTTAAAGGAACAGGTGTCAGTTGTACGTTGCTGGCACCAGGGCCAACCAAAACTGGTTTTAATGAAGTTGCAGGCATTACAAAAATTGATGGTGTTGGTGGCAATTTTGTTTGGGTAACAGCAGAACGAGTAGCTAAAGAAGCGATTCAAGGCATGGATCGAAATTGTCGAATTGTGATTCCGGGGTTTGTGGCACAGGCCCAAACCTTTGGAGGGCGTTATACACCACGCATTATTTTACTGCCCATTCTTAAACAAGTATTTTCGAGATTAAGCCCATGAAACAGTTGATTAATGACTTACGTGTGCCTGTAGGTTTAGCCAATCTTGGCAATAAGCTTTATCACAATGCTCAATATTTGACTGCTGTTGTTGAAATTGATGAAAAAGCAATGGCGCGCTGGTTACCATCTGGAATGACACTAGTTAAACCTGCCAGAGCCGATCTGTTTTGTGCGTATTTCCCAGAAAATGTCTATACGGGCGCTTACCATGAAGCGGGTTTATTCGTTCATATTAAAGTAGGCAATAAAACAGGAATCTTTTGTCCTTGGATGATTTTGGACGATGACCGAGCCATGATTATTGGCCGTGAATTGTTAGGCTACCCTAAAAAGATGGGAGAAATTAGCTGGGAAAATGATGGCAAACGCATTTTAAGCAAAGCTTCACGCCGAGGCACAACACTCATTGAAATGGAAGCCAAGCTGGGTGAAGTCATTCATGATGCACCTCCAATTTTAGGATTACCGCATCGGAATATTACGGGTGGATTAGGAATTAGTTTACCCCGTGAAGTTCGATTTACCCCGAAAGAGCATCCAGTTGAAGTACGTCAGGTTGAAATGAACTTACGTTTTACAGGCACAGCAAACGATCCTTTACATGATATGGGGTTAGTCGAAGTTATAGAGGCCAGATTACATCGCGTTGATTTGTCGGGAGGGTTAATTCCACCGATTCAAATACCTCGGTTACGTACGCCGTTATTTTTATTACGTCAGTTTAATCCACGCGTTTTATAACTGGAGAATAAAGATGAATGCAGTTTTTGAGTCAAAGCCAGCACAAGGTTTTTTTAAAATTTCCGCATCAATTGACATTACAGTGCGCCAGTTAGACTTATCTTTTCCAGATGAAATACCAGAGTTTTGGTTTAAAAATAATCCCTTGCTGACCATGTTATTTACTGCCTTGTCGAGTGCTTTTCCAGATGGTGAACGGCAGTTTATTTATAGTGTGCGTAATTATCAGGACAAAATTAGCGATCCTATTTTGCTTAAACAAGTCCGAGCTTTTATTGGTCAAGAAGCTCATCACGGCAAAGAGCACGATGCGCTTAATGCTGTCATGCTTAAAAAAGGTTATCCAGTTGAACGTATTTATAAACGTTTTAAAAAGATGAACCGTATGTTGCAGCAACGATTTTCTTTAGAGCATCAGTTGGCTTGCACGGTATGTATGGAACATTTAACGGCAATTTTAGCGGACTATTTTATTAGTATCGCGCCCGAAGACTTAGAGTTATTTGATGTTCATTTGCGAAAAATTTGGGCTTGGCATGCCATTGAAGAAACAGAGCATAAAGCTGTGGCGTTTGATGTTTACCAATCTTTAGTGAATAGACCTTATTTCTTACGGTTGGTGATGTTAGAAACCACGCTTTCTTTTCTCATAATTACCACCAGAGGAACAAAAGAGCTTTTAAAGGCTTCGGGCAAAAATAGAGATTTTAAAAGTCTATATGTGGGTTTGAAATATTTGCTTGGCGGTCAAGGTGTGATTCGAAAAATTAGTCGCAGTTACTTAGATTTTTATTCTAAAAATTTCCACCCTTGGCAACATGATAACCGTGAGCAAATGATGAAATTAAAAGACATATATCTCAATGAATGATTTTTAAATTTAGGAAGAAAGAAAATGACAAAACCTAATCCAAAGGCCACATTAGCAAGCCCTTTAACGTTAGCCTGTGGCATTACCATTCCAAACCGAATTGCCAAATCTGCAATGAGTGAACAACTTGCTGATCGGCATGGTTCACCGACCACTGACTTACAGCAACTCTATGCAGCTTGGGCCAGAGGTGGAGCAGGGTTGTTAATTACCGGCAATGTCATGATTGACCATCGTGCTTTTGTGGAACCACGAAATGTGGTTTTAGAGTCAGCAGAATTTCTGCAAGCAAATAAGTTATGGGCTCAGGCTGCTCAAGCCAATGGCAGCAAAATTATTATGCAGATTAATCACCCAGGCCGTGTTGCGGTTTTGCCACTTTTGAAAAAGCCGATCGCGCCCTCAGCAGTCGGGCTTGATTTACCTGCTATGAATATTATTCGTATTCCACGAGCAATGACTGAAGCAGATATTTTAGAGCAAATTAAACGCTTTGCTAAAACCGCAGAGCTTGCTGTTAAAGCCGGGTTTGATGGCGTGCAGGTACATGCAGCACATGGCTATTTACTCTCACAATTTTTATCACCTCTAGCCAATGTTCGGACAGATAAGTGGGGCGGTAGTCCTGAAAACCGACGCCGTATGCTCATTGAAACAGTTCAGGCTGTGCGAGCTGCAATAGGCAAAGACAAAATATTAAGTGTAAAACTCAACTCTGCCGATTTTCAAAAAGGCGGATTAAGTCAGGAAGAATCGATAGACATTGCATTAGCTTTAGAAGCAGAAGGGATCGACCTATTAGAGATTTCAGGCGGGAATTATGAATCCCCTGCACAGTTAGGCTATGCGCCAGATTGTTCTGCTCAGCGTGATGCATATTTTATTGACTATGCCACTGCACTTCGTAAACAAAGCAAATTACCACTCATGTTAACAGGTGGACTGCGCGATGTAGATTTTATGAACCATATTGTTGCCAATGGTACGGTCGATTTGGTTGGATTGGCTCGACCTTTTGCAGTACAGCCTGATTTAGCCAAACAACTGTTAGCAGGAAAATCGGTATTAGAACCAGCAAAAATTCCAGCCATTGGATACAAACCTGTAGATGCCTATTTGCAACTCGCTTGGCATGCTTCGCAATTTCGCCGTATTAGTAGTGGACAAAAGCCGAAAGTGATTAAGGGCTTAGTACGTACATTGATTGCTTTTGGTCCACGTATGGGCTTTAACATTTTGACTCAGGATTAATGGTAAGTGCTTTTGATATATAAGGATTTATTATCATGAATAGTTTAATCAGACAAAACCATATCATTGTGCCGCGGCGTCCAGTATTTAATTTTACTGAAACCCCATATCATTGGATTTATGATGATCCCATAGTTTCACAAATATTAAATTCAATTAACCCAATTACACCTGCACCAGAGCGTTGGTTTTGTCAGACGTTTAGAGAAGCATTGCCTTATATTAAAGATGAAAAAATTAAAGAGGCAGCAATTGCTTTCATTAAACAAGAGGGTGCTCATAGTTATGGGCACACTCTTGGAACGCGACATATAGAAGCTTTGGGTATTGATTTAAGTCGTTATACCAAGATGACGAATTGGATATTTAATGACATGATTGGCCCAAAACCATTAGGCTATGAATTGAAGCATCCACGCTTAAAGTCGATGTGGCTAACGACCCGATTAGCAATGGTGGCCGCGGCTGAGCATCTGACTGGAGTATTAGGGGGATTGGGTTCTCAATGCAGAGGGGCTACAACAAGCACCTGTCGATTTGGAAATGTTACGTTTATTGCAATGGCATGGGGCTGAAGAGGTTGAGCACCGTGAAGTAGCCGATGCAATGTTTAGATATTTTAGCAATAGTAATGTACTTCGAGTGGGGGCAGCGGTTTTCACGTTTCCTCTATTTATTGTTTTGGCTTATGTTGCTGTCGAAAATCTAGTAGAACAAGATGCGCAATTACCACATCGTTTTCGTTTCAAAGATTATTTCCGAGCAGCTCGACAAGACCGTGTGCCTAAAGTTGATAATATAATATTTGCATGTTTGCGATACTTTAACCCCAACCACAGCCCTTTAAATGAAGGGTCAACTGAGCAAGCCTTAACTTTTTTATCTACAATAAAAGAACTTAACTAAATAAAAGCTTGTACGAATATTGCTTCTTTTAGGCTCAGAAATAATGAATAAGACCTTTTAATTCATCTTATTCATGGTCTATAGCCGCCATATGAGCGGCTATATAATCTTCGAACCCTTGCGTAATCTAGATAATATTTGAGCTATGTACCTTATTCATCAAATTGTAAAACAACTTTCCCTTTTGCTCGTCCAGTATTTACATATTGGAGCGCTTCTTTAATTTGAATAAAGTCATAGGTTTGGTCAACTACGGGTTTAATTTTTCCAGCTTCTACCAGTTCAGTAATTTTTGAGAGCTGTTGACCATTTGGCTGCATAAATAAAAATGTATAAGTAATGCCGCGTTTTTTTGCTTTATGTCGAATTGACCAGCTTAACATCGGAATAACACATTTTAGGAACCAGTTCGGATTAATTGCCTCTGCAAAAGCATGGTCAGGTGGTCCTGAAATACTAATAAGACGTCCACCACGTTTAAGAACGTTCAGTGATTTTTCTAAGGTTTTCCCGCCTTGTGTATCTAAGACTACGTCGTAATCTTTAAGTTCTTGCTCAAAGTCCATTGTTTTATAGTCAATGATGATGTCAGCACCTAGCTCTTTCACCCAACCACTGTTTTTGGCACTGGTTGTGGTTGCTACTGTAGCGCCAAGTGATTTGGCAAGTTGAATTGCAATTGAGCCAACACCGCCAGAACCTGCATGAATAAGTACTTTTTGACCAGCTTTAACTTTTGCAATTTCAACTAGTGCTTGCCATGAAGTTAAGGCAACTAATGGTAGGGCTGCCGCCTGTTCCATTGAAATATTTTGCGGTTTCAGTGCAAGTGAAGACTGTTGAACCACAGTATATTCAGCAAAAGCGCCGTTTAAATCTGTCTTGGCATAGACTTCATCTCCAGCTTTAAACTGGGTAACCTTCGATCCAACTTCTACGACTGTACCTGCAAAATCATTGCCTAATATAAAAGGAAACTTCACTGGGAGAATTGCTTTAAATTCACCCTCTAAAACTCTTAAGTCGAGAGGGTTAATGCTGGCTGCATGAACTTTAACGAGCACAGCGTCTGCTGTTAGTGGTGGTTGAGATTGTTCATCGAGCTGTACGTCATCAATGTTGCCATAACGGCTAATGTAGGCTGCTTTCATTTGAAACCTCTATTTCTCAAAATTATTTTAAAGTTTTATAGGCTTGGGTTTGTTCTAAACTTTCAAGCTACGGTGAATTAATTTGTCAAAGATCTTTGCAGGTGCAAATCGTCTTAACGCTTTTAAGCTTTTTGCAGTTTTTCCTGCTGTGTAGCGTGGCACAACATGTTGACTTTGAATGACCGCTAAAATTGTATTGGCAACCACACTCGGGTCATCTGACTTATTAATTGAATTAATCATTTGTTTATGTAGCTTTTGACGAGTTTGATCGTAAAAAGAAATTTTATTATCTGCTTCGAGCAAGTTTACTCCCAAAGAAGTATTAGTGTAAGCAGGTTCAATAAGTGACACACGAATGCCTTGAGATCTTAATTCGTGATCTAAAGATTCAGAGTAGCCTTCAAGTGCATGTTTTGATGCAGAGTAAAGTGCACCAAAAGGCAGAGGTAAAAGCCCAAGAATTGAACTGATATTTAAGATCAATCCTGAGTGTTTCTGGCGCATATGTGGAATCACAGCACGAGTCATTCGAACCGCACCAAAAAAATTGGTATCAAAAATAGCCTGTGCTTGCTGCATTGAACTTTCTTCGGCGCCAGCAGGTGCTATTGCAAACCCAGCATTATTAATTAAGACATCAATTTTTCCTTCGCTTGAGATGACTTTCTCAACGGCTTGGGCAACTGAATCATCTTGATTTACATCTAACTCAATAAGATGGAATTTGTATTTTGATGAATCTTTTGCTTGTCGGCTTGTGCCATAAACAATAAATCCAACCTCATGTAAAAGGTTTGCTGTTGCTAAACCAATACCAGAAGATGCACCTGTAATTAGAACTACTTTACCAGTCATACCATTTTTTCCAATTTGAAGGTGTTCGCTATTCAGTTTCACCTTGATATTTTCATCATAATCTAAAAACAAAATAGTTACTACTAAAATGATAGTGACTTTTATCGAATTTATTTCTAGTTTTTATTGGCTCATACGATTTTCAAACCAATTTCAAAATTAATGGAGAAAGAAATTGCATAAAAAAATAAAAACTCTGCAAATCATTCACCAACCTTAAAGCTCAATGTCGATGGAACTTTATTTACTTATCGTGAATTTGGGAAAAAGAAGGCACACCAATTATTCTGCTAAATCATTTTAGTGCTGTAATTGATGATTGGGATCCTAGAGCCATTGATGGGATTGCTAAAGAAAAGTGGAGCATCATCTTTGACAATCGGGGTGTTGGCGGTTCACAAGGAAAAACTCCAGCTACTGTTCAAGCAATGGCTGATGATGCGATTGAATTTGAAATACTGGGTTTAGTTTTATTAATTATTTACCCAGACGCAGGTTCCGGAAGAATATTTCAATTTCATCAAGACTTTGTGGGAAAGGTAATTCAGTTTTTAGAATAACTTCAATATTGTATAAAATGATGCCTCGGTTGACATCATTTTATACAGCTAGCTTTATACGATATTCTTTGAATTCCAGATAGTTAGAGCTTTACTCGCCGCATTTTCTGCTATTTGTGCTTCTGCACCTAATCCAACTATTAGATTAATACACATTGGAATTAGAATTTCGGTGGTTGGATTAGAGCAACTGGTAAAATGTTGCCCAAGCTCTAACATAATAAATCCATGCAGTGCACTCCATAACTGTGCCGCCATAACATCAGGGTCAATGTCTCGAATATATTTTGCTTCTATCAGATTGACACATTCTTGACGTAAGTATGAATAAGAATTTTTAAATGCTTCTGTACTTTCATTGGCTGAAGCTTCACTTCTCCGAAGTGGTGTATATCGTCCCTGAATAGACAAGCCAAACATCAAATCATAAAGATGCGGATTAGCCATAGCAAAATTTCGGCATTCTAAAGCCATTAAACACATGTTTGTCATTGGCTCGTCTGTGTTTTCTATACTTTTAAATAAACGAGCTTGTTGGGTAAATCCTTCGTCAGCTATGGCTTGCAGCAGCTCAGGCACCCCGCCAAAGTGAGTATAAACACCCATAGTGGACTGACCTGCTTCTAAAGCAACAGTTCTCGCTTTAATTTGAGAAGGACCTTGGTTTTCGATTATTCGCATTGCTGCTTCTAATAAACGTGTACGAGGACTTTTTTTTTCCATAACAAAGTTATTGCGCAATAAAAATAACATTGTTATATTAAACCATAACAATGTTATTGTTAATGCTTAGTAGCTACTAATTTCATATTTTTTCAATAAAAGTTAAGCAAAGCTGAATGGATTCTTCCAGCGAGATATCGAGCTTAGAGACATAAAATGTGGTGACTAGGATTGCATCATGAAGATACTTAAAAGTGCTGTTTTGTCAGCAGTAGCAATAAGTTTAGCGGCCTGTAGTCATTATTCTCAGTCGTTAAATACAAGTAATAGTAAGGCTAATGTTAGTCAAATAAAGAAGGGTTCTGAAATGATTAATAGTGAAATACAGAGAAAGCACATTAAATTGGAAACTCATGACAATGTGCTCATTGCTCACCTAGATGGCGGTCCTTATCAGTTAATGGGACTAGATATGGCTGAAGAGTTATCTGAACTATTAGATGACCTTGAAAAAAAGCATACATCTGTTGAGGCAGTAATTTTTACTGGAGATCATCCAGATTATTTTATTGCCCATGCTGATGTCCGTTGGTTACAAGAAGGTGGAGCTAGTATTCCAAAGCTGGGGCTAAAAACTTCTTCTTTGGTAGCACGTACATCTAAAAGTATTCGAGGGGTTCCAGGCTTAGAGCAGTTAGCGGAACTTACCCCTTTAGATGGTGGTATGCAATTAGATAAATTGCATGAAACTTTTTTACGAATGAATAGAAGTGGTGTCATTTTTATCGCAGCATTAAATGGCTCTGCTCTGGGTTTGGGTAGCGAGTTTGCACAAGCCTGTGACATCAGAATTATGGCTGATGGCGATTATGTGATTGGCCAACCTGAAGTTTTATTGGGTATTAATCCAGGTGGTGGAGGGACTCAGCGATTAACGAGATTAGTTGGAACTCATCGAGCGTTAATGATGATGCTTGAAGGAAAACCTGTATCTCCAAAAGTTGCGTTAGAAATTGGCTATGTAGATGAAGTCGTGCCTAAAGATCAGTTGATCGATAAAGCTTTAGAGCGAGCAATTTATTTAAGTAAACGTCCTAAAACAGCACGCGCTGCAATTAAGCGTGCGGCATATTTTGGTGGGTCGGAAACATTAGAAGAAGGTCTGCATAGAGAGCGAACTGAATTTATTCATATATCCCCAACAGAGACAGCACAAAAGCTCATGAAAGGCTATCTAGAGCAAACCGATCAACGTAAAAAATTACCTTTCTATGATGCTGAAGTATTTCAAGAAACTTTAAAGAGTGGCTCACTTCCATTAGCGTCTGAAGGAAATAAAAAATGAATAAAAATCAAGTAAATGTTTCTAAATATCAGGTTGTTAAAGAAGATATTCGTTTTGATTCAGGTGAAACTTATTGTTCTGCATGGCTATTTTTACCTAAAGGAGTAACAAAACCTCCTGTAGTTGTGCTTGGGCATGGCATCGGTGCAATCCGAGAAATGAGATTAGATGCTTTTGCAGAACGTTTTGCCCAAGCGGGTATTGCTGCTTTAGCCTTTACCTATCGATATCTTGGCGACAGTGGTGGTGAACCTCGCCAACTCATGTCTGTAAATCGCCAGTTAGATGATTGGGAAGCAGCTTTAAAATTTGTAAAAAACTATCCGTCGCTTGATGGTGAACGTGTAGGAATTTGGGGAAGTTCTTTCGGTGGAGGGCATGCAATTACTATTGCGAGCAGACATCCAGAACTTAAAGCCGCAATTGCACAGTGTCCGTTCACAGATGGTTTAGCTTCAGCATCTGCACTAGGCTTAAAAGATACCTTAAAAGTAATTCCAGTAGTAACCAAAGATTTATTTGCAAAACTATTTGGATTGCCACCAGTCATGGTGCCAATTGCAGCTCCTCCGGGACAACCCGCTCTTATGAACGCTCATGATGCCTTAGAGGGCTATCTAGCATTAATGCCAGAAGGCGTCGAATTCGTAAATTACTTAACCGCAAGAATTATTCCAGAAATTCTAAGATATCGACCTGGATTAGTCGCCTCTAAAATCCAGAGCCCAATACTCTTTTGTGTAAGTGATACCGATACAGTTACACCAGCAGGCCAAACTTTAAAACTCGTTAAACATGCTCCACGTGGTGTTATTAAGCGTTATGAAGCTGGGCATTTTGATTTTTATACAGGTCAGGCATTTGAGCAATTGGTCAAAGATCAAACTCAATTCCTTAAGCAAAATTTCAACTAATTTGCACTGAATTTATCAAAATTTGTAAAGGAACTACTATGCAATTTACTATGCTTTCAAAATTAAGGGCAGAGGAAGCCCCAAATGCTCACTGCATTTCAGACTCAAATATTTCTTTAACCAATGTTGAGTTTCATAAAGCTGTTCTTCGAGCAGCTGGCACAATGAATAGCCAAGGTATTTGTGAGGGTGAGGTCGTCGCACTTATGCTACCAAATCAAGTTGAATTTGTTGTTGCCATGTTCGCCGCATGGTATTTAGGAGCGGCTATAACTCCAATTAATCCTATGCTTACGCACAAAGAAGCAAATCATCAGTTAAAGGATTCAGGAGCAAAACTACTCATCAATTTAACAGGTGAGAAAATTGATAATAATGTCTCTTCAATAGCTGTGACTATGCTCAAGCATGGTGATGAGTTTCAACATGCTCCAGTTGTTAATCCTGAGGCATTGGCTTTATTAATATATACAAGTGGTACAACGGGTTTACCAAAAGGAGTCATGTTAGATCATTCAAATATTGTGGCTATGACAGAAATGGGGCGTGAGGGATTACAAATATCAGAAAAAGACCACTGCCTTTTGATTTTACCTTTATTCCACGTCAATGGAATTGTTGTGAGTATTCTTGTTCCCCTTGCTTCTGGTGGCCGTGTAACCATCCGTCAAAGATTTGATATAGAAACTTTCTTTACTGATATAGAGCATTTGCGCCCAACATATTTTTCAGCTGTACCTACCATTTATGCAATGTTATATGCCTTGCCTAAAGAGGTTGTGCCAGACGTATCAAGTTTACGTTATGGCATTTGTGGAGCTGCGCCTGCTTCAGCTGATTTACTCGTTAATTTTGAAAAGCGATATGGTTTTCCAATTGTAGAAGCATATGGCTTATCGGAAGGTACGTGTGGCTCTACATTAAATCCAGTGAATGGTATCAGAAAAGCTGGAACGGTAGGGCTGCCATTACCCGGTCAAAAAATAGCTATAGCTGATTTTAATGGAAAACATTTATCTGTAGGTGAAATCGGAGAAGTGTTGATTCAAGGTAAAAACGTTATGCGGGGTTATCTGAATAAACCAGAAGAAACAGCCAAAACGGTTGTAAATGGTTGGCTACACACAGGGGATATAGGTCGAATTGACGATGAGGGATATCTTTCAATCGTTGGGCGATTAAAAGAAATGATTATTCGCGGGGGCGAAAATATTTATCCAAAAGAAATTGAAGATACATTGCTCGAAGTATCCGAAGTTTTTGAAGCGGCTGTGATTGGTGTTTCTGATGAAAAATGGGGGGAAGTAGTTTGGGCATTTATATCCCTTAAGCCTAATGCCGAATGTTCAATTGATCAAATAAATCAGTATTGTAAGCAGCATTTGACTCGTTATAAGCAACCAGAAAAAGTGATTGTTCTTCCGACTCTTCCTAAAAATGCAGTTGGTAAAATTGATAAACCTAAGCTTCGTGGGCTATATCAAGTTCAGGGAGCATAAAATGTCGAAATTACTAAATATCGTCATGCATCTAAAAAATGGGTTGTCCAAAAGATAACAAGCTAGAGTGAGGAATTATTATGCGAAACACTTCTTCTGACAGCCCATTATTTGATTACGACTGGGTGGTTATAGGTTCTGGTTTTGGTGGTAGCGTTTCTGCCTTACGCTTAGCTGAAAAAGGCTATCGAGTTGCCGTATTAGAACGTGGAAAACGCTATAAAGATGAGGACTTGCCTAAATCGACTTGGCAACTCAGTAAATTTTTATGGGTACCTTCAATTGGATGGAAAGGAATCATGCGAATGAAGATTTTTCGCCATGTTTTTTTTCCTAGCCAATCTGCTGTTGGTGGTGGTAGTACGGTTTATGGGGGAGTTCTCTATCGGGCTAGGCCAGAGTTCTTTAAAAATCCTCAGTGGAATCATCTTAGTGATGATTGGCAACAGGTTTTAACGCCATTTTACGATAAAGCCGAATATATGCTGGGCGTAGAGACAATTAAATTTGATTCCACAAATCAAAATATTGCAAAAGAAATGGCAGCTCATTTTGATTGTAGTGATGGATTTAAACGATCTCCTACAGGTGTTTTTTTCGGTGAGCCAGGCAAAAAAGTGCCTGATCCTTATTTTGGTGGAGATGGTCCAGATCGCACTGGATGTATTCGCTGTGGCGCATGTATGGTTGGTTGTCGAGTCGGAGCAGTCAACTCATTAAGTAAAAACTATTTATGGTTTGCTGAAAAAAAAGGTGTTCAAATTTTACCAGAACATCAAGTTACTGATATTAAACCTTTAAATGCATCAGATGGAAGTGATGGCTATCGCGTTACAGTTCAAACAAAAGGGTTGTTCTTTACTAAAAAAATTACGTTTACGACTAAAGGTGTCGTGTTTGCAGGAGGCGCACTGGGAACTAATGAATTATTAGCCAATTGTAAATTTAATGGTTCACTACCGAATATCAGCAATAAATTAGGACAATTGGTGCGTACCAATAGTGAATCTGTGCTTAATGTAAGATTGCCCAAAGATCTAAAAACGTGGAATGACGTTACTGCAAGTAGCAGTGTACATATTGATCAAAACACACATATTGAGTTTTTGACCTATGGGCGACATGCGGACTTTATGAGTTTGATGTATACCGTTTTAGTGGGTAACGGAAATCGATTAACACGCCCACTAAAATGGTTGTGGCAAATTGTGCGGCATCCGGCACAATGGCTGAAAACAGTGTCACCTATTGGGTGGAGTCAGCACATGATTACGTTGTTGGTCATGCAATCTCTAGATAACTCAATCCAATTTTTACCTAAAAAGCGTTGGTTTGGTTCTGGATATAAATTAATTACTAAGCAGAATAGTGATAAGCCAAATCCAACATATATTGATATTGCCAATCAGGCTGCACAGTGGGTAGCTGATTATACAGGTGGTGTTGCGCAGAGTAATATTTTAGAAGCAATAGCTGATATCCCGACGACAGCACATGTTTTAGGTGGGGCTGTCATTGGAAAAGATGCTGCTCATGGTGTGATTGATCGTAATTTACAAATATTTGGATATAAAAACTTATTGGTTTGTGACGGATCAGCAATGCCAGCAAATCCTGGGGTAAATCCAGCTTTAACAATTACTGCTTTAGCTGAATATGCAATGTCTAAAGTAATAGAACCCTAGAGATATCCAACCTTTAAGTCTTGAACTGTTGATCAGTAATTTTAAGGGCTGTTTTGTGTATCAACATGAAGCAGTCCTTTTTTATTTCATTTAATTTTTGCAAGAAATTCAAGTAAATAATAGTTAGTACTAAAAAGATAGTGACAAACTGAATTTATCAATATATAGTTAATATTAAATCGATACCTACTCTGTTTTTATCTTTTCTCTCTTTGAAAGATCACTCATAAAAACAGATGAATCAGATCAATGAATTAAATTTGAGGATCAGAGAAATGAATTTTTTATTAAATACAGTTGCTATGAGTTTGACGGCGGTATTTATTTTTAGTGCTCCCTTAACTCAGGCCGAGACTGTGGAATCACTCTCTTTTAGCACCCCCTTAACTAAGGCTAATGAAGTGTCAAAAAACAGTGTTATCAATCAGCAAGCTGGTCAAAATTCCCAACTCAATACAAATTGGACAAATGTCCCAACTCAATTTATTAGTGCAGGTGGCGTTAACTTCGCTTACCGAGAATATGGTCAACAAAACGGTGGAACGCCTGTCATTTTTTTAAACCATTTAGCTGCTGTACTAGATAACTGGGATCCACGAATTATTGATGGAATTGCGGCTAAACATCATGTTGTTGTGTTTGATAATCGCGGCGTTGGTGCTTCGACTGGTGAACCAGCAAAGTCAATTGAACAAATGGCAGATGATGCGATTACTTTCATTCAAGCAAAAGGCTTTAAGCAGGTTGATTTATTCGGCTTCTCGATGGGCGGCATGATTTCACAAGAGATTGTGCTAAAACAGCCGAATTTGGTTCGAAAAATGATTTTATCGGGAACTGGTCCTGCGGGCGGTACTGGAATTAGTACAGTCGGTCGAGTTTCTAATTGGGATTTAGTTCGCGGAATGGTAACTGGTCAAGACCCTAAGGTTTATCTTTTCTTCACTCGTACAGAAAATGGTAAAGCTTCTGCAAAAGCCTTTATTCAACGTATTAATGAACGTACTGAAAACCGAGATAAAGAAATTACTATTTCTGCATATCGTGCCCAGCTCAAAGCATTAAAAAAATGGGGAAGTAAAAAACCTGCTGACCTTTCTGTGATTCAACAACCTGTTCTTGTTGCCAACGGTGATCATGACCGAATGGTGCCAACAGTAAATACTTATGATTTAGCAAAGCGTTTACCAAATAGCTCACTTGTTATCTATCCAGATGCAGGTCATGGGGGAATATTTCAGTTTAATGAAGATTTTGTAAAACAATCACTTACATTCTTAGCTAAATAAGAACTTAAAATTAGGACTATGACCATGACAACAATTACACACCAAACAGCCGAGACCCAATTCATTGAAGTAGATGGAGCAAATTTTGCCTATCGTCGATGGGGTAACTCAAATGCAGGGCAACCACCGCTATTTTTTCTTCAGCATTTCCGAGGTGGTTTAGACAATTGGGATCCACTGATTACTGATGGTTTAGCGCAAGGGCGTGAAGTCATTTTGTTTAACGGTCGCGGCATTGCTTCATCTACTGGCCAGCCCCGTACTCGCATTGAAGATATGGCAGACGACGCGGCAGCAGTCATTCGTGCATTAGGTTTAAAGCAGGTTGACCTATTAGGCTTTTCACTGGGCGGGTTTCAGGCACAAGATTTAGTACGCCGCCATCCTGAACTCGTCAGAAAACTAATGCTTTTAGGTACGGGACCAAGAGGTGGCAAACCACGCGGTGATGACCCAGAAGTAGCTGCATTGGTATTGAAACATGCAACAACTGCTGTGCCATCTGAAGAAGACTTCCTCTTTTTATTTTTTGGCCGATCTGAAGCCGCTATTCAGGCGGGGCATGAATTTTGGCAACGTCGCCATGAGCGTAAAAACCAAGATCCAGCAAGTTCAGTTGAAGTCATGCAGGCACAGATAGAAGCCAATATGCATTTTTTACCTAAACTTGATGAACAAGATCCTTTTGCACATTTACGTGAGATTAAACAACCTACTTTCATTTTAAATGGTGTCGATGATGTGATGATTCCGACCATCAATGCATATCACATGGCACTTAACATTCCAAACGCTCAGCTATTTATTTATCCCGATGCAGGACATGGTGCCCAATTTCAGTACCCTGAACGCTTCGTAAAACATGCAATACAGTTTTTAGATGAATAATACCATGAGTTCGGTCCATTCAATTTGATGAATTAAGAAGATAAAAATGATGAAATTTAAATTATTGCTGTGGATGCTGACCAAGCTCATGCAGCGTGCTGTAAAAAAGAACCCGAAATGCGCAGCTTATGTGAAAGATAAAAATGTCATCTTTCAGATTCAAACAGCAAGTGGTGAAGGCCGCTATTTCGAAGTGAAAAATGGCAAGATTAACTCTTACTCGGGGCTAACCAAGTCACCAAGTTTTACCTTTACGTTTAAAACGGGTAGCAAAGGGTTTGCAGTGTTGTCAGCCAAAGACAGTGTGAACACTTTTTTAACTGCACTTAGAACACAAGACCTTGTCATTACCGGAAATTTTGTGGATGTGATGTGGTTTCAAAGTTTAGTGGACTTTATTCAACCCCATTCAAAACCCTCTTTAACTGTGTGAGATAAGCCATGACTCATCTGCAATTAAAAACGAATCTTTTGAATCAGCCTTTAACTTTACCGAATGGTGTCATCATTCCAAACCGGTTAGCGAAGGCTGCAACCAGTGAAACTTTAGCCAGCTATTCAAATAATCCAAACGAAAAACATGTTCGGCTATATCAGCGTTGGGCCGCATCAGGGATTGGGATGATCATAACTGGCAACATTATGATTGACCGCAAAGCCTTAGGTGAGGCTGGTAATGTAGTGGTTGAGGATGAACGTGATTTTGCAATTTTACAGAAATGGGCAAAAACCGTGACCGAACAAGGTTCTCAATTATGGGCACAGTTAAATCATCCGGGAAAACAATCACCGAAAGGATTAAATGTACGGAATATTTCTGCATCGGCAGTGCCATTTGGTGCAGAAATGCAGTCTTTATTTGCAACACCTGATGAAGCAACACACGAAGAGATTTTAGAAATTATTCAGCGTTTTGGGCGTAGCGCTGCGATATGTAAAAAGGCTGGCTTTAGTGGAGTTGAGATTCACGCTGCGCATGGTTATCTGATTAACCAGTTTTTGTCACCTTTGCACAATTTAAGAAATGATGAGTGGGGTGGTACACCAGAAAAACGTCGCCGTTTCTTAATGGAAGTTTATGCAGAGATCCGAAAACAAGTCGGTAAAGAGTTTCCTATTGCGATTAAGCTTAACTCGGCAGACTTTCAAAAAGGCGGGTTTACCGAGCAAGATTCTTTAGAAACCATTCAGGCATTAGCGAATGCAGGCATTGACCTGATTGAAATATCGGGTGGTACTTACGAATCTGGTGTAGCCAAAGCTCCACAAAAAGCATCGACAATCGCACGCGAAGCTTTCTTTATTGATTTCGCAGAAAAAGTGAGATTACTCGTAAAAACGCCGTTGATGGTAACAGGTGGATTCCGAACTGTAGAAGGTATGGATCAAGCTTTGCAGTCCCATGCATGTGATGTCATTGGAATTGCAAGACTTATGGCAATTGAACCTGATGTACCCAAATCTTTACTGGCAGGAAAAAATGGTTTTCAGTCAGTGCAACCCATCAAAACTGGCATCAAAAAAATTGATAGTCTGGGGATTATGGAAGTACTTTGGTATACCCAACAACTCAAACGGATTGGTAAAGGTAAAGAGCCGAAACCTAAGGAAAGTGGGTTATGGGCATTTATTAAATCAGTTTTACTCAGTGGTTGGGGAACTTATGCCACCCAACGTAGCCGAGCAAAATAACCCATTTACTTTACATCAGGCCAATAAAAAGCACTCCAATTGAGTGCTTTTATATTTAAATCATTCATTACTTTTGACTGATCGGGCGAGTACCAATTTCGGCTCCCGTCACTTGGTCAATTACAATAGGTTTGATTTCAGTGCCTTGTTCTGCATCAATGAAAGTTACCATTTTCTCAGGTTGCTCAAAGGGTTTATATTTTCGACCCCATGCACCAATCACAAATAAAGCTGGTAAAAAATCTTTACCTGCTTGAGTTAATACATACTCTTCACGTGGTGGGTGTTCAGAATATTGTCTTTTTTCGAGTAAGCCTTCTTCTACTAAAACAGATAACCGTTTTGTTAGCATGGTTGGTGCAATACCTAAGCTTTTACGGAACTGATCAAAACGAGTGAAACCCGCATGAGCATCTCGTAATATCAACATGCTCCACGCATCACCTAGTACAGAAAGGCTTCTGGCGATTGGGCAGACTTCTAGATTGCTATTTTTACTCATATCGAATTAATAAACTCAATAGTAACTACTAAAACAATACTAACACAAAGTAGCGAATTAAGCGAGTTTGAATGCTAAATATACAATAATAACTCTATGTCCCGAGTCAATTTTGAACTATGTCTGCACTAGGCTGACTTTCTAATAACTTGGATAAATTATTTTCAAGCCAAGTAGTTAAATCAAAAAGTCGTTCGGAAGCCTCGCGTCCAAAGTCAGTTAATTGATAATCTACGCGAGGCGGTATTTCCGCATAATCCTGACGTACGATAAAACCATCGTGCTCAAGCGTTTTTAGGGTTTGTGCCAACATCTTTTCACTAATGCCATCAATAATTTTCTTTAACTCATTAAAACGCAGACGTTGATCTCGAAGTGCAACTAAAATCAAGACACTCCAACGGCTCGTGAGAGTTAATAAAATTTTTCGAGAGGGACAATCTGCTGCAAAAACGTATCCTTTCATCGCGTACCACCTTCATTACAAAAGTTTACATTTGTTTCTAAACTTACTTTTAGGTAAGTACTTACTTTTAGTAAGTTAAGGTACTACGATGATTGGAATATATCAACTACATCAGATGGAGATCATCATGCGTATTGCAGTTACTGGTGCATCAGGTCAACTCGGCCAATTGGTTATTTCTCAATTACTCGAACGGACTGACGCAAAAAATATTGTCGCATTAGTTCGCAATCCAGAAAAAGCATCAGATTTAAGCTCAAAAGGGATCGAAGTGCGTGCTTTTGATTATGGCCATGACGCAGATAAACTTTCGGTTCAATTGGCTGGTATTGATAAGCTTTTATTAATCTCATCGAGTGAAGTTGGTCAACGTACAGTACAACACCAAAATGTGATTAATGCGGCAAAACTTGCAGACGTAAAATTTATTGTTTACACGAGTTTATTAAATGCAGATACATCACCACTTCTATTAGCACAAGAACATGTTGAAACTGAACAATATTTAAAAAAATCGGATATCCCATATACGCTATTACGTAATAACTGGTACAACGAAAATTATGCGATGGGACTTGCACAAGCAGTTGAGCATGGCAAAATTTTTGGGGCAACCCATCACGGCAAAATTGCTTCTGCTTCGCGCTTAGACTATGCGACTGCTGCCGCTGTGGTATTAACGCAAGACGGGCATGAGAATAAAGTTTATGAACTAGCAGGCGATGCGAGTTATACCCTTGACGATGTTGCAAAATGGGCAAGTGAAATTAGCAAAAAAGAAGTCATTTACCAAGACCTACCAGAAGAGGAATATAAAGCGCTCTTGGTACAATTGGGCATACCAGAAGGGTTTGCTGGCATCTTGGCAGATTCAGATGAAGGCGTATCTAAAGGTGGTTTGTATAGTGATAGCAAAGATCTGCACCAGTTAATTGGTCGTGCCACTACCAGTATGCAAGAGACGATTAAAGAATTCTTATCTTAAGTTAACGCTATAACTCTTATCTAAGAACAAAAGGCTTAAATTGTTCAGATTTAGGCCTTTTGTATATTTAAATAAATAGGTTTTCCATCATTAATAATGTGCAAAGTAAGTTGACCCGATCAGATTTTTTCCTGATGTATAGTGCAACTTTATTTGAGATGTAGACTTTACTGAAATATATAATTAAATGAAAACAATAAATTAATAGCTAAAAAGTTATAAAATGAGTGTGAAATATATTGTTAATCGTTAAAAGAAAACTAGGTAAAAGAGATGTCTTTATTTGAAGAATGTAAAAATGCACTCAAAAATGATTTTCAAATTATTAGTGATATAGACTCAGAAGATGTTTATACGAAGTTGAATATGTATCCCATAAAACAAAACTATATTTTATGGAAAAATATAGATTTCAAAGATTTTGATGACATGGAAGAGTTGTTAGAAAGCATGCAAACGATTCAGAATGAAAATGTCTATGTCGTTGCAGATGATCAGAATATTCCAGTCTTTACTTCTAAGCTGACATCAATAATCGAAAATATATACGATGTTATGGCTCTATGTCCTAAAGTCTTTATTTTTAATGAAACTATCCTGTTAGAACCACTTTTTCCAACTTACACCGTTAGAGTGGCTTTTAATCCTAACTTAAATAAACCTTATATTTAAGGTTTTTCTTAATTGTGTAATTAAAAGAAAAATTAATCCTGCCAATAAGGTGTTTCACCGTAGACTTCAGCAAAATAATCAATAATTACCCGAATGTTTAAGGGCGGATGACGCACATTAGGATAAATTGCTGCGATGTGCTGTGGTTGAGGTTTAATAGATGCTTCATATTGAGGTAAAAGTTTTATTAATTTGCCGTGCTTTAATGCCTCACCAATGAGCCAGTCAGGAAATAAAACAATTCCCATCCCATTGAGTGCAGCCGTCATTAAGCTCTCAGCATTATTTGAAGCAAGTAAAGGCATAATTGGATAATGTACCCATTCCTCATTTGGTTTTCTAATTAACCAACGGTTAGGTCCTTCAAACCCTTTATAGACTAAGCATTTATGGTCATTGAGTGCCTTGGGGTGATCAAGAGTACCGTATTTAGCAATATAAGCAGGAGAGGCCGCCAAATGATATTTTTGTGTGCCAAAAATACGCGCATGAAATGATGAATCTGTGAGGGTTCCAATGCGAAATATTAAATCAGTACTATCCCGAAGAGGATCTATAAATTCGTCTGTCTGAATCAGTTCTATTAAAAGCCGTGGATAACGTTCTGATAAACCCGCTAACCACGGTGCAATATGCCTTTGACCAAAAAATACGGGAGCATTAATTCTAACCAATCCAGAGGGTTCTACAGTTTTATCCTGTAATGCCTTTTGAGCTTCATCAAATTGCTCTGTAATTCTTTTAGCATATTCAAAAAATAATTTACCCGATTCGGTCGGTGTGATTGCTCGTGTATTTCGATAAAAAAGTTGCTGTCCCAAGGCATCTTCTAACTGTTGAATAGTCCGAGAAATCATCGATGCCGAAACATCTTCTTTTCTCGCCACAACAGAGAAGTTTTGAGCTTTATATACACTGATAAAAAAGCGAAGGGTACGAATATCAATCGAATTTGACAAATTCATCTGTGCAATTTCTGCAAAAGTGATTCATGGATTATGCTGTTTTTCTGCTGAATTGGCTACTTTATGATTCGTTGCCTAAATACCAGGAGGCAATGTTCATGCAAATTCTATTACTGTTTCTAACCATTTTAGGTGGGATGGGGCTATCCGTAGAAGCTGGTCTTTTAGGGCCATTAGGTACAGAAGTTGGGGAGTTGTGGGCCACTTTTAGTATTTTTGGAGTAGGGGCAGCACTTACTTTTTTATTGATGTTGTTTTTTAGTCCACGTAACAGTCCTTCATTTTTTACTCTTCCATCATGGCAGTTATTGGGTGGGGTAATTGGCCCGATCTACGTCATTATTCTCACCATTACAGCGCCGATTATTGGTATTGCCATGACCATGATTGGGATTTTGGCTGGTCAAGTTTTTAAGAGCCTGATTATTGATCATTATGGGTTACTCGGAACCCCACATAGAAAAGTAGATCGAAAACGTGTGCTTGCGCTTGTTTTTATTGTGGTTGCACTTTCATTAGTCGCAAAAGCATAAGGGGGAAATATGACTATATTGATGATTTTATTGGCAGTCATCGGCGGTGCTTTACTCAGTGTACAAGCGGCAATTAATGGACAGCTTGGCAGTAAAGTTGGCGTATTCCGTAGTGCATTTTTAACGTTTTCGGTAGGCGCTTTAATTACTGCATTACTTATTTTTTATTTTGAACCCAAGCAAACTTTAACCCTATTAGATGTACCTAAATGGCAATTACTGGGTGCAATGTGTGGCGTTCCTTATATTGTGATTATGGTCTTAGCTGTGCAAAGAATCGGGGCGGCTGTTGCAACAGTTGCGGTTATTTTTGGGCAACTTCTCATGAGTATGTTAATTGATAATTTTGGTTGGTTTGGCAATGAAATTCTGCCTTTTTCAACTTATAGATTGGGCGCGCTCATTTGTTTAGCGATTGCGCTTTATTTTATATATTCAAGTAGTAAAACGACTCAAATTGAACCTAACAGCTAACATGTTTATAAAACAGGAGGGTTTTATTAAGTTAATATTTAAGGTTTTTCTTAATTGTGTAATTAAATGAAAAACAATAATTAATTAAATAATTTCTAGCCAATTTCACATTGACACCTTAATTTTTGAAGATTACCATTTGCGGGCTGGCCTACATTGCCAGACGGTTTTGACGGACCGTTATTTGAACCACATCAGGATTATTTCTTCTGAGGAAGAGTCTTGTGTGCACACCTCGTTCCCTCCCGTAGCGGTAGGACGGGAGTGGGACACTTTCGAGTGTGCTGGAGTTCAAACCAGTCCGTCAACCTGCTTCCGTTCTGCCACCATAATTTATAATGTTTCGGCAGAACTCCCAAAAGAAGGAGTTGGCTATGCACATTCATAAATTATTGGCAGTTACTGTCAAAATCTATCTCGACACAACTTAAATCAATTTAAAGCAGTTTGATGAGTTATAGGCTTATCGGACTTTAATTCGTCACGACTAAAACTTAGCAACAATAAAACTTGAGATGTGCCACGCACAGTCTTTACGGCTTTGCTGTGCCTTTTTTTCTCCCAGAGAAGGCACAGGCTTTTTTTATCTCTTTTGAAACAACAAGAATTTATAACGGTAAAACTATGCCAACTTTAGAAACATCTTCCAAAAAATTACAGGTTATTCATACTGCAATAGAGCTGTTCAATCTCTATGGATTTCACAATACGGGCGTGGACTTAATTGCCAAAGAATCCAAAATTCCTAAAGCCACTTTTTATAACTACTTCCACTCAAAAGAGCGGCTTGTTGAAAGGTGTGTATCTTTTCAAAAAAGCCGATTGAAAGAAGAAGTGATGGCAATTATTTACTCAAGCCGTTACCGAACCTCAAGCGATAAACTCAAAGAGATTATTGTTTTACATGTCAATTTTAATAGTCTGTACTATCTATTACTTAAAGCCGTTTTTGAAATTAAACAGATTTACTCTCAGGCCTACCAAATGGCAATTGAGTATAGAAAATGGTTGCTCCGAGAACTTTTTGATCTGGTTTTTAGTTTAGAGAACAGTACACTAAAACCCGATGCCAATATGGTTTTAAACTTAATTGATGGTTTGATGTTCCAGATTTTAAGCTCAAATCGTTTGGATGAAAGGGATGTAGTGGTGGAGATGTTTTTTTGTACTTAAAGTCAACTAATTATAAAGAGGATGAAAGGTTATATGCGGATATAACCTTATAAAATATTAAAATAAGAATTTTCTATATCTTAATATACATTAACTTCATTATTGTTATTTATATTTTTAATTGCCAGTCTAGGGATCATTAAGTCATCTTGGAAGTCATATATTATCATTTCTGGATGATTTAAATCAAAGGCTTGACCAAACCAAATACAGGCCGCATTTGAAGCGCAAGGTAATATATGTATTTTGGTAATCCCTTTTGCTTTTAAAGCATGTAATAAATTATGAATATCTCGCATAAAAATGAGACCTCTTTCGGGGTTTCTTATTGCTCCATTCCCCATATATTTTGCTTTAGCAGTAATATTAATTATTGGAAATCCTAAGCTTTCAGCCATTTTATTAGAAAGGTCTGGATTAGCAGTTAAATTTAAGCGAATAGTTACTTGATTACAATCTTTTATTTTTTTAATACCATTAATAGTATAAGAAGTGTCGGTACATTCATGATTAGGCCACATCCAACAATTTCCATCCCTATACATTAACATTGGTATAAATTTTCCTTTGTTACCTAATTTGCTGCCTAAAGCGATTAAACATGGCATTGGACCAAAACCAAATATTGCTATTTTTTTATCATGGAATTTAGCTTGTCTAAGTAATTGTGAAGTTTGTGACTCAAAATCTTCTAGAAAATGTTTTTGATAGAATTCATCAGATGTTGCTCTTAGATGTGCTTGTGATATTTCATGAATAAGATCTTTATCTTTAAACATAATTGCTTTTAATGGACGAAGACAATTTGCAACATCTAATCTTGAAGGAGATTGAGGTATATTTTTGTTAACAGGCCAAAAAAATAAATAAACTGGCATTGGGTTGAAACTAAGAGAATCTAGCAAATCTTCACATTCTGCAATGAAGTTAAGTCTCATTTGTGAAAGATTCGCTGCTGTATATTCTGCACCTGCAACTTTATCAATTAATCTATGATGTTTTTCACATAATAATAAAATATTTTTTGGATCATCTGAAAGTTGATATGAGAAAAAGGGAATTCCTCGAGTAGATTTTTCAGAAGAAGCAACATTATGAGCTAACACACCATATGTACCACTTATACCTGTTATTTCATCAATATTTAACTTAATTCCACATCCATTGAACATGCATCTACCATGACTTGTATTAATAACTTGATTTTTACTTTTAGTATCTAAATCATCACCTCTTCCCGTCAGTAATTCAAAATCAAAAATACGGTTTAAAAATTCTTCTAAAATATTTACTGGACCTTTACCTTTTATTAGTTCCTTAATTTCATCTTTTAGATCAATATGTTGGGTTTGAGTTTTAACCCAAATTTCATCTAATTTAGAAAAATCTAAAAGGATTTTAACATCAATGGTTTCACCTTGAAGAGCGCGACTGCAAAATAAGATATCTTTAGATAGTAATTCACGGATAAAAGTTAAGGTATCTTCTAAATTTAAATTAATTCTGAAAAAAGCTAAAGGGTCATCATTCATTAATATAACAAAGATTATATTTTTACACTTTTCATCAATAATTACGCCTAATTTATCTATTTTAAAATGTTTATAAACTTCTTCAAAATATTTGGTTGCATTCTCTAAACTATCTATTGCAGGAAGAGAGGTTTGTAAACTAAGGGATTGCTCTAAATGCATATTAATTCCTGATTTTAATATAACCTAAATGAATGTTGATATTATTTCTAAAACTAACCCATACTCCTAATCTTATTCTTCCAACAATTAAATATAAAAAAGGATCATGAAAATTTTGCATAGAAGTAAAGACATTCTGTATGTCTTTTAAGTCTGTTTGAGAAGGAGAAGGGGTATCTTCTGGGTGTGTATGCCACAATCCTTGAAAATTTAAAAATTGTTCCGATTGTTTCCAAATATTTTGTAAAATATTATTGTGCTTTTTTGACCTATAAAAACTAGTAATGGTTTGTTTATCTTCATTAACTGGAAATGTAAAAGATTCAATAATCTTAGCTTTTGTATCTTTATCAGTTCTTCCAACTAAAATTCCTCCTGATTCAGGATCAAAAGATTTATATTGTATAAAGGTATTTAATTCAACTATTACTTTAGATTGAATAATAAATATATCACCTAAAGGGGTTTCACATTTTATTCTATTACCATTTATGTATTGCAACATGAGCATACTTCTTCATATATTTCATCTAAACTTATTATATTAACTCCATTTTTACTATTTACTTTTTCATAAAAATTAGAAGTTAATATGTTGTTTTTAACTGCATTATGATTTTCACCAGATAAAGAAATAAAACCTGTTTGATTATTTAGTGTGTATTCAGTAATATAGCTAGCAAGCTTTGAGCAATTTAAAGATGAAAAAGGAGTAAAAGCACCTGAGCAACCTGTTATGTTCTTAGATAGTATTTGTCCAGATTTAATATATTTATATTTTGGATTAAGACTTTTATTGGAATTGCTATCATAGTATAAACAATTCAAGCACCCACGTTCTTTATTGTTGAAAGATATAAAGTGACCTCCTAAATCATATGGTTCAACCCATCCAACTATAATATTAATATTTTTATTTATTTCAAAAATGGATTTTACTAAAGCTATTTCTGTTGGAGTATGTCCAATAGTAATAATTATTGTATCTATATTATTAATACAGTTAGATTGTATCCAATTTTCTGCATTAGTTATATATGGTTTTACTGTTAAGCCTGGTCTCTCTAATTCTATTTTTTTTGCTAAAGCCTCAGATTTAGCTATATTTACTTGTTGCAGTCCCAGTGAGTGCCTGAAAATATTATCCGTTGTTAGCTTTTCTGGATCAACTAATGAAAAATTATTAATACCAGTTTGGGCTAAAATTTCAATTACCTTCGAACCTAAAGCTCCACAACCAAATACAGCAATGTGTTTGTCTATTTGCTCTTGCCCAGTTCTTTTCAATAAGTAGTCTATCCACGCTCTTTGTGTTAGAGAAATTTTAAATTTTTGAAAAGATATTATATTTTTGTATGAATACCAAATTGAGTAAGAAAAGACTAAATATGTAAAGCCATTTTCATTTGGAACTCCAATTAAAACATTTTGATTACCTCTGCTCAACAATGTTTCTATTTTGTCAGAAGGTAGGGTATGAATAATTTTTAGAAAGTCTTCTTCTGAGAAAACAGTATCCATATGAGGAATAGGAAAAATAGAGGAGTCTTTTAATAGAATTTTATGTATTTTTACTTTCGTTAAATGTGTTTTATTAATATTGTTATTTTGGCCATCATCAATATGAGCTATTGTTTGGATTCCATTCTTATTTTTTTTCAACCATCCGTATAGAAAAGGCGTTGAACAGGGATCACTATGTAATTGTACATCATAATTCACATTATCAATATTTTCTAAGTATCCTTCTAATTCGTTATAAATACTTGTACGATTATTTAAATCAAGATTGTTAAATGATTGATTTAGTATTTGTAGAGTTTTTTCTAAAAAAAATGAAATTAATTTTTCATGTTTATTTCCATCAAAATTTTCACCTTGATGGTCTGTAGTGCAGATCAAACCGCTATGACCAACATGATCTAAAGCAGGTAAAGGCCTATTCAAAATTATAAAACTCGGTGGAATTGTCCAATTAGCTTTATTTTGAAAATTTAAACCTAGGCTAACTAATTTTTTATCAAAATAAATATCAAATTTTAATTTAATTTGAACTTTACTATTTTCCAGAATTTGGATATTTTGGGCCCCATAATCATATAATATATGATTAATTTTTTTTAACTTGTTTTCATTGAAAAACATTCACTTTTCCTATGCCGATTTACCATCTTGAATATAAATTGCTTCAGGCGTTGATTCTGAAACTTGATTTATTTCAGGAATAGGGAATTGGCTACCAAATGTTCTATTCAATACTTTACAAGCCTCCACTGTATCGCTTTCTTCGTTTACTTGCTCTAATGAATTTTTTAACTCTTCTAAACGATTTTTTAAAATATCCATTTGATTTTTTGTTAAATTTTCGAGTAAATCAACACCTTCATGAGCTGGTAAGTTTATTACAAGACGAAAATATGTTTGTGAGGTTTCTTCATCAATACTGTAATGGATAAAATTATCTAAAAAACTGTTAACCAAAGATAATATTGTATTGTTATCATTTTCATAATCACTTGAGTCAAGGTATTCATATATTGCTGAAGTAATAGCAATACTTTTAAAAAAAGCTAAATTATTTTTTTCATTTCTCCATTGTTTAAGATAACGAGTACATCGTCTAAATTGACTTCGTGCATCGCCTTTAAACTTATCCAGAATTGTTTCAGTAAGCTCCGTGGGATTTGAAATATCCCATACTTTAAACTCTGCTGAAGAATGTTCTTTCCCTCTTGCTAAATACATATTTTGATTAGTATCTTCTGCATAAATTGGTAAATCTACGTGATAATCTGGTTGCCCATTTTTAATGTAAGTTACTGTAACACATGGCTTTCTTATGTTTAATGTACGATTATTATGCTCTAGAGCTTCTGCAACAATTTTTTTTATCTCAACTGGACAATAGCTATCTTTATCACAATCTAATAAAACTCCCACATCAATATCATAGTCTCCTTCTTTGGGTTTAATTCCTGTACCTAAAGCATAACTGCCTTGATTAAATGATTCCAAGAATTGTGGACCTGAAGGATCTTTTTTTAATTCATTTTTTAAGGTGTCAATTAAAAGATCACGTTTTTCACGTAATGTATTTTCTTCATCATAACGCCCTAAACGAATATTAGTATGAAACTCCATGTATTGTTTTTGTGGATTAGCCATTGTTACTTTCCTGTTTTGTTTTTGTATTTATATGATGGCATTATAGTAAATTCAAGTTTAATTTTATTATTTATAACTAAATGTAAAAAATACTATAAATTCATTACATGAATTTATTGAGTACTGATTATTACTGTCATTAAAGAAAGCTCACAATTATGAGGGCTTTTTTATTACACATTGCTTAAAATACATACAGAAACCTCGCTAAAACGAGTTGGAACGCTACAAACGCGAATGATACTTTAAGTTTCACTCTTCCCAATAAGTGAGGTGAGCAATGAAATTGTTAGCTTTGTTCAGTATGGGAGTTGCAGCAAGTTATTGGTATAAAACTATAAAAGATAGCAAGCTAACTCTTCTGAAACCTAATTTTGATGAAATAGTAAAAAACTTTGTATTAGCAGAATTTAACACCTAATACATACCGCTAATTTTAATTAAATAAAAAGCTCATCGGAAGGTGAGCTTTTTTGTTTTATAGATTTCAGATTTTCTTTTAATAATAAAAAACACTCTAATGCACTTGTTTATTTAGTTGTTCTAAACTAACAATGCAGTAAAACAGGAGTGTTAAAGTATGAAATCAATAAGTGAGTACATTCCTAATGAGGAGCAAGAAGAGGAATCTTTGATTACTGCAAAAATTGATTCAGAAATTGGAAAATTAAGGAAAAGAAGGGATGAACATTTACTATCCTATATTGATGAGGAGAAAAATATTAAGTATAAAATTCAAATAGAAAGTTCAACCAAGAGTTGATATTCGATTAATAAAGCTTATCTACCCTAACCAATACGACTAAAAATTCCTGACCGTTTACAGTAAATAAAGCTCCGCAAAATATCTTTATTTTGGGGGGATTTTTTCTATATGTGTTAAGCTGATCTTCATAAATTTATGGATTATTACAATGTTTATTTGTATTGGCGGTGATTTAGATGGTGAAGTTGTATGTGACCGTGAAGGTACTTACTTTGAAGCCAGTGAAATAGATGCAAGTAAACAATCAACATACAACCGCCAGAGTTACTTAGTGGGCGAAAATATATATCGTTTTTGGCTTTGTGCAGAATTATCTTATTTTGAAATTACAAAAATAGCGAATGATCACTTGGCGCAAAAACATCCCTATCTTTCATAATTCACATATTAAAAAATAAGCCCGCCAATTATGGTGGGCTTAATCTATCTAGGCGGAGTCGGCTAAATAGGAGTTAAGTAAAAACAATTAAAAAAGCCCCTCATATCTGAGAGACTAGTCATATCAATTTTCTGGAATGAATGGCTGTAATTTCTTAAATAACTAAACAAATCAAATTGATAAAAGTAGTTAATAATATAATAAATCAGTGCACTAATTTATTCTTTATAGTAGCAGAGCCTCAAAACAACGTCCCAGGCACTGTTAATAAGAAATTATTTGTTATTAGGATCAGGTTGTTCATTATTCTCAGGCAGATCTTTTACTGTGCCTGGAACTTCTGAAGGTTGAGTTTCAGTAGGTGGTGTTGCAGGATGCTTGTTCATTTGAGATTTGATGATATTAGCGTGGTTAGTTGTATTTTGAGAAAAACTTTTAAAACCTGACATTTTTATCTTCTTATCTTCATTAGGGAGAGTTGATAGTACACTTTAAAGGCCTTTACATTGCGGTAGTTTTAAGACTCATGTGTGTTGATTTGTCCAAAAAAGGATCTTTATCTCGACAACTTATTTCATAAATAAAATCAATTAAATATAACCTGTTGAGTCTTATCCTTTAAATTTTGAAATTACCTTATCCAACTTTCAAGTAGGGGTACACAAAGTACACATATATAAATTTTTTCCACGTTTTGGATTGATAGTTTTTTAAAAATTAATTCAATCTAGTTGCCTACAAAATATTCATAGTATAAAAATATCGTTGGGCATAATATGTATGATTAAATTGGAGCATATTAATGCTAAAAGAAATTACAATTATTGATTTCCAAGGTAAAGAAAAAAGAGCGCACGCAAACTATACAGAAGTAGATACTAATAAAATCGGTCATTCATCTAGAGTTCAGAGACCCAAAGTTGAATATATTTTGTTAAAAGGTGAATGTATTTACCCTACTTTAAATTTGGTTTTCAACAGTTCCGATGGCAACAGCTATTATATAGAGTAAACATGATATGTCAGACAATTCAACAAAATGGCTTTGCGTGGGTGGTGTTCTAAGTGGTGAGTGGAGAGAGCAGCAATTAGAAGCATTTGATGTTGATCCTAATGATTTAAATACTCATAGTTATGAAGCAATGAAACTCATTAATCCTGTTACCAAGACAGAACAGCATTTCTATGTATATACCGAGTTACAAGAACACGCATATGACAGGGCAATAAATTTTGCCTTATCCAAAAATCAATAAGAACAAGAGAGCACTTAGGTGCTCTTTTTTTTAATAAATAGTCGTTGTATTTAAATCATAGATTTTATAAGCCTAGTATTAGCAGAATTTAAAGCCAATACATACCGTTAATTTTAATTAAATAAAAAGCTCATCGGAAGATAGGCTTTTTTATTGTAGTAGTGTTTATTTATTTTATTGTTGACTGTTAAAATTTAAAAATATATTTTGTCATTTTTGTTTTTCAATTCAACGAACTAAGAAATTATGAATAAATATCTTATGCTAACTCTTCTTGCAACATCTACTCTTTCTTTGACAGGTTGTGCGCAAATGTTTCCAGCTCAAGCTACCAAACTTGAAAATGGAAATTATATGATTCAAACCACTTCTAATATTTTAGGTTCTAATGAAGCAATGGAAAACAAAGTAAACAAAAAGGCTGAAACCGTTTGTGCTGGTAAAGGCTTTAGTGAAATAAATAATAATCATCAAACTCATAGCCAACGGATTTATACCGCTCAAGTAATTACAACAGGCACATATAAGACCTTCAATAAGACGATTAAATGTAATTAACCACTTTTATTGATAGCAATTGAACCCACTTTGGTGGTTTTTTTTAAAGGTGGTTTTTAATTTGTAGAAAGTGTTATAACTTTGAACCCGACTAAATAAAGATTATTAGTGGGATTTTTATTTTATAAAGTAGATGGCTTCTAAGTCCTTCTTAAAAAAATCAATAATCCAAAACAAAATATAAATACAATATACCAAGTGTCTCTTACGAGTTGATAGTCGCCTATACTTTGTAGTATTTCAAATATAGGTCCACATGCAAATATTGATACCAGTACATATCCTGCAAGTGTAATGCCCCAGTCATCAAGGCCAAGTTTACGTTCTGGTTTTTGACCAGTTGATTTTCTTTTGAGCCATTTTAAGAATGACTTATAGTAAAAATATAAAGCTCCCATCCCCACAATCATTAGTATAAGTGTGTCGAAGGGACCACTATAAGAGGAGCTTCCCATTCTTGGGCTTATATGTATTGCAGCTAATCCATGTAGTGATGTAGACAATAATATTAATAATGCACTTAATTTTTTTATCATAGTAAATATAACTTAACTCAACATAGATTTTAGGAAATTAAAGGAAAAGATTAATTTATGTAAAAGTGAACCCGTATTGTAAGTGCTTTGCTAGAGGTTTTACAGAGTAAAAAGCTTACTTTAGTTTGGTATTGGCGGAGTTTCTTTTTTTTGAAAATTCATATTTATAATTGATAAATTTTGAGATATTTAAATTTATCATAGTGTTAATATAAGTAGGTTTAATATTAATCAAGTGTAATATGTGTTATATGAATAAATTGTATAAGAATGAATCTCCAGAAATGATTCTAGCTTTTGAGAGTGCCATAGGTACATTTAAATATTTTTGGCGTGAACTTTATTGGGAATATCGGCGAATTGTTCCTGCTCTAGAACTGGCTTATGTGAAGTGTGCATTTATCCAAGAAAACCCTGAAGATACAAATCAACCTTTGATTGAGTATATGTGGATTGATCAAGTTGATTTTAATGGCAGTACAATTTCAGGAACTTTGTTAAACGACCCTTATATTATTGATAATGTGCAAGCTGGTGAAACAGTAAAGCTTCAATTTGAGTCTATAGTTGATTGGATGTTTCTATCCAATGGCACTGTTCATGGTGGGTTTACAATTCAAGAGTATCGTAAAACTTTAAATGCAATAGATCGTAAAAAATATGATGAGGCGTGGGGGATTGATTTTGGCAACCCTGATGAAATTTTCCTAGTTTATGACCAGAAAAATTGTCCTGAAAATTTAGACGAACATCCTATGTGTAAGAGTATTTTGGATCAGTTCATAAACATTATAAATACAGATCCTACAATCATTAGTGAAAAGGACGAAAGTAGTAATCAATTATTACATCGTGAAGTTATAGCTGGTAATTATTTATTTGTTCAAGAGCTTTTAAGGTTGAATACCAATAAGTTGGAAGTGAATAACCAATCAATGACTCCTTTAGATTTGGCTCATAAGATGGGGTGGACTAATATTGTAAATTTACTTAAGTAATGTCTACTCACACTCTCTAATGGAAGCTTTTTAATAGGCGAAATTTGAGAAAAATAAAATCGACTTTGATCCTAGTAAGAATAAGCTCATCGGAAGATGGGCTTTTTTTTAATTTATAAATTCCCATAGAAAATTCACTTATATTGTATATTTTTCAATCAATTAAAATAAATTAAGTAAAATTAATATATTGTTTTATAATGCTTTTTATCGGAAAATTTTACCAAAAGTTAAAAAAATCTTTATTTTAAATGAAGAGGTTAATGGAAACCTCTTAAATAAAATAAAGGAAATAAAATGGATATTTTAAAATTAATAGGCGGAAATCTGCTCGCCGTGGCTTTTGTAACGGGAACTCAAACAGCACATGCAGAATTTAAACGGTTTTCTGTATCTGCTGGATGGTTGCATGTCATGCCACAAGGGAAAGCAAATCCATTCAACATCAATACTGCTGTAGCAAATGGAACCACTGCCAAAGTCGGAACTATTTCTACTTCAGCATTTATGAAATCCATAGACCCTAATGCAACATTATCAACTGGGGAAAATGCTAAAGAAGTTCTTGATATGGTATTTAGTCATCCAGTCGATGAAAATGGCAATCAACAACAATCGGTTGGTCAGCTATTAGGGCTTGTAGATGAAAATGACATGGTTTCGCCAGATATCACGGGTACAGCAACCATTAAAGGACTAGAACAATGGGAAGGTAAAGGCACAGGGCTTGAAGCAGAAGATGTAGACACTCTGGGTTTAATGTTCAATTACTATGTGAATGAGAACGTGTCTTTACAGTTAATCGGTGGGATTCCTCCAAAAGTTGATATTAAGGGGAAAGGAGAAATCAATGCGCCGTTATCTGGTTTTGCAAATCCTGAAGGGTTAGCTGCTTTGGTTATCGGGGATAAACTTGATTTATTACAAGATATTCCGATCACTAATCTGGGTAATAAATCGAAAGCTGCTACGGTGCGTGCATGGACTCCAGCATTAGAGGCTCAATATCAGTTTGGTAAGGCAGGAGTAAATAAATTCCGTCCATATATTGGTGCCGGAATTATGTATTCACGCTTTTCTAACATTAAGTTAAACGATCAAATTAATTCTGACTTAATTGCTGCGGGGCATATGATTCAGAATGTACTAGATAACAATGCTGGTGCAGCTTTAGATGGCAAAACTTCAAGTGCAAATCCATATGTTCGGGTTAAAGCAACTGATGCGATCGCCCCAATTGTGAGTCTAGGCGCTACTTATGACATCACGCCAAATTGGTATGCTGTTGGTTCAGTGTCTTATGCAAAGTTAAATAACCGCGCAAATATTGATGTGATTGATAGCAAAACAGGTAAGCAATTAATTCATGCCTCAACCAAAGTTGATATTGATCCTTTAATTACTTATTTGGGGGTGGGTTATCGTTTTTAATATCCTCATTTAAATATTAATCTTTCGTTTAGGAAAATTTACGATTTAACCTGTCGTATTTTCTATGCATAGAAAGCCCCGCCAAATATCAATTATTGGTGGGGTTTTTCTTTTTTAACTTATGATATATTGGTTTTTAAAATGATAATTAATATTTTTTAAATATGAAAATATATATTTTTTTTGGTTTCATGATGAGCCTGCTTTCAGCTTGTTCAAATAATTTATTAAATGCTGAACCTCCTAAACAAGCTGTTAATGGAGGTGAACAAGAAGTTCGGAGCTATTCTTTATTGCATGGCGTCAGCACAGCAGAAGCAAATAAAGCATTATTTTTAGAAGCTAACCGAGACTCTGCACTCGATGCTATTGAAAAAGAATTTAAAGGGCGTATCGCTGGTATTTACGTGGAAAACTCGCCTACATATAAAATTGTGGTCAGAGTTAAGGGTTATGGCCATAATGAAAAGCGAAATATAGTAGTAGGAAATGCAATTTCTAAAGGTGATTTGCCTATTGATATTCAATACGGAGCTAAAGAAACTAGAGAAACAGCTAAAGAACAATTAGATAAAGCTACTAAATTAGCCAACAAGTATTTTTCTAAAGTTCAAACTGTTGGGTATGACGAAAAAAGCGGAATTATTTATGTACATGTAAATGGTAAACAAACAACTGAGAATCAAAGAAAAATAGATCAGTTCAAAGCTGCTTGGAATAACCCGAACCTACCATTAGAAATTCATTTAGTTAATTGGTCTATTAAACCACTATAGTTTGTATAATTAATTTTTCTAATATTGATAAAATAACTAAAGTTGATATAGCTGGCGAGAAGGCTGATGGGGTAGTTAAGATTGATATGAGAAAAGATCAGAAACAGCTTAAATATCTTTATACAATTAAAATTACGGATGAAAGTCCTGATGGTTTTCGTATAAGAATAGGAAAACATTGATTCATCTTAATTTAAAAATTAAAGAATCATACTTAGCCTGTTATAGGCAAAGCAGTGTAGTGGTCTGTTTGTGACTTCAAGGAAGAACTTATTGTTTTATGATAAATATCTGAAAGAAATAAGCTTTATATGGTTGGTTAAAGAAAAACCGAAGGTCACTTAAGAGATTAAATCAAAATATAAGAAATATGGTAAAGTTAAAAACCTAATTCAATACATTAAAATTGATATCAAGCTATTGTAGGAAAAACATGGTTAAAATTAAACCTCACCCAGCAACAAGCGGAAATGCATCGGCTGATCGCCTTTTAACTTTGTTAACTGCTTTTAGAATAGGTGATAAATCTTTAACCCTAGCAGAACTCGCTGAACGAACAGAATTAAATAAAGCAACTATCATGCGCTTAATCGTTTCGCTAGAAGATTTTGGTTTTGTTAACCGTCTTTCAGATGGCAGATATACGCTTGCCAGCGAAGTCATGCGTTTAAATACAATTTATCAAGATGCTTTAGATTTAGAACGACATGTTGTGCCTTGTTTACAGCAACTTGTAGATGAAATTGGTGAGACAGCTTCTTTTTATGTTAAACATGGAGCATATCGTCTTTGCCAATATCGAATAAACTCTACCCATCGATTGCGCGTTCATATTCAGCCAGGTGAAGTTCGACCAATGGATGGAGCAGCAGGCGCTCAAGCATTGCGATCAACACACGAACAAGTTTTAGCAAGAACTGATCCTTTTTATTCAACGGGTGTAACAGAACCACACGCAGCTTCAATGGCATTGCCTGTGTTTGATGCTCAAAATGATGTGGTTGGCGCATTGGTTGTTTCAGGTCCATCAAGTCGTTTTACTGCGGAAATTGCAAAATCTGTGGGGGATTTTTTCTTCAAAATTGCAGATGATTTAACGAAAAGTTTAGGTGGTAAGAGTATTCGTAATTAATTCTAATATTTTAAATATAAAAAAGGGGCTAATGATTTAGCCCCTTTTTTATTCGTGTTATTTACGAAGTGCTTTGTGGTTGGTTAAACAAAACGGCTTTCTTTCTAGACATAATGAAAACCATAATAGCCGATACGAGATTCAAGGCTGCAAGTGGAAGTAGGGCTATAGCATGGCTTCCTGTTGCATCATGGATTGCACCATAGATATTCACCATCATGCCGCCACCAATCAGGTTAGCGCATGCGCCAATTGCTGCTAGTCCAGCCGCCGTTGTAGTCGGTGACATCCATGAGGATGCTAAAGCCCAGAATGGACCTTTCACAGAATAAGCACCAATTAAAACGATACTGAGTAAAAAGATTGTGCCAATAAGTGAAGACGTGAGCAAAGCAATTAATAAACCAATTGAGATCATTAATAGAGCGATTGCTGTATGCCAAAGGCGTTCATTTTTACGATCTGAGCTACGACCCCAAAGAATCATGGCAATAGAAGCGATGCCATAAGGAATTGCATTCACTAAACCGATTTCTAAATTACTCAAACCAAATGATTTAATTAATTGAGGTGCCCAAACACTCATTGTACTTCCAGCAGCAGAAGCACCAGAATAAATAATGATCATAGCCCAAATATATTTATTCTTTAGAAGTTGCCATAGTGAAATATGACCAATCGGAGTTTTTTGTTGGCGTTCAAATTGTAGTCTTTCAACTAACCAAGCTTTTTGTTCGCTATTGAGCCATTTTGCCTGTTCTGGTCGATCTGTGAGTACAAATAGGCAAGCGATACCCAGTAAAATCGCAGGAATACCTTCTAAAATAAATAGCCAATGCCATCCGCGCATGCCCATCAAACCATCTAGGGATAACAAAAAACCAGATAATGGTGAACCTAAAAAGTTTGCACCTGGAATTGCCACCATAAATATAGCAATCATTCGGCCTCTATAATTGGCGGGCAACCAATAAGTTAGATATAAAATCACGCCAGGGAAAAAACCAGCCTCGGCAGCGCCTAGCAAAAAGCGCATAATATATAACGATGTGGAGCTTTCAACGAATGCTGTTGCAGCTGAAATTACCCCCCAAGTCACCATAATTCGGGCAATCCATACTTTTGCTCCAAATTTTTGCATGGCGAGGTTGCTGGGTACTTCAAATAGAAAATATGCAAAGAAAAATAAGCTACTGGCAAAACCAAAGGCAGTAGCTGTTAATCCAAGGTCTTCATTCATTTGTAATGAAGCCATACCAATGTTGCCACGGTCAATAATAGCAATCACATAACAAAGCGTTAAAAAAGGCAGCAATCGCCACGCCACCTTGCGCATTGTTTCACGTTCAATCGCACTCGCTTGAGAGTATTCTGTAGACATAAAAAAATCCTTTTTTATATTCAATATTTTAATTGTTCTCGCATCTAAAAGCTTAGAAACAATTGAGTTCCATGATTAGCTATTGAGTAACTTCCAGTTAGCGATAGCTCGTGGGTTTAATAGTTGACCATCCCAAATACTCACAATCTGTTCGAGTGCTAAGAGACCGACGCGATTACGTGAATCTGTTGTGTTTGCTCCTATGTGAGGAGTCACAACCAAGTTAGGTAATTCCCATAATGGATTATCTTTTTCAGGTGGCTCTGAAGAAAAAGTATCTAAACCTGCACCAGCAATTTTATTATTTTTTAGTGCATCAACTAATGCAGCCTGATCAATTAATTCACCACGCGCTGTATTGATTAAGATGCTTGAGCGTTTCATCTTTTCAAATTGGGCGTGAGAAAATAAGTGTCTATTCTCTGCTGTGAGTGGACAATGTAGGCTAATAATATCACTGGTTTCTAAAAGTTTTTCAAAGTCGTGTTCCTGTTCTACGTAATCAAGCTCTGGCAAATTTTGTAGAAATGGATCGTATACTTTTACTTTCATGTTTAAGGGAGCGACTAACTTCATGAGGATGCTGCCGATTGCTCCTAAACCAATTAATCCCAGCGTTTTGCCATATAGCTCCACACCATTTGCACTTGCTTTGTCCCAATGACCTTCTCGAATACGTTGGTCTAACCATGTGACTTGTCGAGCAACATTAAACATGAGTGCAAAAGCGTGTTCGGCAACAGATTGTGCATTTGCGCCTACGGCAATAGTGACAGGAATTTTTCGTTCAGCAGCAGCCTGAGTGTCGATTGTGTCAAAGCCAACACCATGTTTTGCAATTACTTTTAAATTATCTGAAGCAAAAATCATATCCCTAGAAAGTTTGCCTGTTCGCACAATAATTGCATCAGGTTGTTCATCATGGATGAGTTTTTCCATTTCATCTTTTGCCATGTACGGTTCAGTTGGGATCAACTGAATATCATGGGATTGAGCATACAGTAACGCATCTGAAGTTAATGTTGGCCCCGTGATAAGAACTTTACGTTTCATTTTGACTTGCACTCCATTTAAGTATTTTGAGCAAAATACGTCCTTAATAATCCATATTATTAAAACGACATTTCAAAAAAATAGTCAATAGTAAAAATTAAATTTAAAAAGTGGGTAAATTTTAGTTAAATTAAATTTAAAAATGAAATGACATTTCAAAAAAATGCTGTCATATTAATTTGCACAAGAAAACTGATGTAAGGGAAAAGTTATGGCAATTGGTTTTAGAGTGCTAAAAAACGATAGAAAAGTTGAGCAAAAATGGATTGAGCAATATCGAGATCTACCAGTCGCTAATGTCAGTGACTCAATGAATCGAATGACTTCAGGCGGGGCTCAATTAAGACCAATGCATAAAAAGGGATATCTTTGTGGACCTGCCATTACAGTTAAGGCGCGTCCGGGTGACAACTTGATGTTGCACTACGCTATTGATATCGCCCAAGCGGGAGATGTCATTGTGGTTGATGCAGGTGGCGATCTAACCAATGCATTAATTGGAGAGATGATGGTTGCTTATGCCGTTAAAAAAGATATAGCCGGCATTGTTATTAATGGTGCGATTCGTGATTCGGTTGTAATTGGAGAGGGAGATTTTCCACTTTTTGCGGCAGGAGTTTCACATCGAGGACCTTATAAAGACGGACCGGGGGAAATTAATGTACCTATCGCAATCAATGGAATGGTAATTGAACCTGGAGACTTGATTTTAGGGGATAAAGATGGGCTTTTAAGCGTGCCGTATGCAGAAGTAGAAGAAGTTTATCTGAAGGCAAGCGCCAAACATGCTGCCGAACAAAAGCAATTAGAGCAAATCGCCGTAGGTGAAAATGACCGGAGCTGGGTGATCAACAGCTTAAAACAGAAGGGATGCGAATTACCCGAATAAGGTCATTCAAGAATATTCAAGTTCGACGAGAACTAGCGAAGTCAATGGTTGAGCTTCGTTAGCCTCTCAAAAGTTAACTCAATAATTATTAGGTCGCTAATTGAAAAATAGGAAATTTCAATTTGGTCTAGATAATTTCGTCTAAAGGAAAAGGACATGAAACGTAAAGGGATTATTTATTTATCGTTATTAATGAGTATTACATTGCAGCAAGCCCAAGCTGAAAGCGAAGATAACTCAGTGCTAAATGAAAAAATAAGTAAATTACAAGCACAAATAGATTATTTGATGGAGCAGCAGAATTTAAATCAGAATAATGGATTGAAGAAAGCACCTGATTTGATTCAAAACAAAACATCAAACACAGAAACGCCCGTTACGGCTGACCAAACTAAAATTAAATTTTATGGAAATATACGGGTTGATGCCGCATATGATTTTGAAGGTTCAACGCGTTCTATTGCCAATAAAACAGGGTCAATACCATTAGACAATTCAAACTCAACAAGTAAATCATTAAATGTTTCTGCTGCGACTTCACGTGTAGGGGTGGATATCGTTAAGCCGACCTCGAAAGGAGATTTGGTTGGAAAACTAGAAGCTGATTTCATGGGAAGTGGCGGAGATAACGGTAATGGTTCGGTTCGGGTTAGACATGCGTATATTTCACTAGGAAATTGGTTGATTGGTCAAACCACTTCACCTTTTGTGAATAGTGATACAGCTCCAAGTTTGGTTGATTTTACAGGCGCGATGGGTACAGGAACTCAGCGTAATATCCAAATCCGTTATCAGCACGTTGTTGATGCCAAACAAAAATTATTAGTCGCTTTGGAAGGCGGTGATGTTGAAAATAAAAATGTAGAAGGCGGCAGCCGTTTTCCTGCATTAACCATGCGATATGAATTTAAGAATCCAGATTTTTTGGTTCAATTGCACGGAATGGTACATGAAAATCGAGCAATTTCTGACACGAATGAGGAGCAAACTAAACTTGCTTGGGGTGCTGGATTAGGCACAAAGTATAAGCTTTCTGAAAATGACTCAGTTGTGTTTAATTACTATCACATAGCGGGTGATAACCGTTACATGCTTTATTCAAAAGATAATGATGCATTCTACTTTGATCAAAATCGAATGTATTTAAGTGAATTTGATTCTGTCGAGTTAGGATATATGCGCAAATGGAATGAAAACTTACGCTCTTCTTTGTCTGCTGGTAGCCTTGTCTATAAAGATTCAAATTTTTCAGAAAATAACCCTGATCAAAATAAAAGGCTAATCAATGCAAGCGTCAATTTATTTTGGGCGCCTGTAGAGAAACTCGATCTTGGTGTGGAATATACCTATGGTAAGAGAGAAACTTTTTCAGATTTAGAAGGGAAGTTATCTCGAATCAACTTATTAGGTCGATACAATTTTTAATGTAATCACAGCCACTTTAATATCAAAAGTGGCTTTCTTTTATCTGAGAAGGGCTAATATTGTGGAACAAATTAATTATGCCAATGCAAGATCACAATTTTCAAAGGTCATGGAAAGAGTGCTGTTAGGTTACGCCGTAAAAATTACACGAAAAGAGAAAGACTCTGTGGTTCTAATCAGTGAAAAGGCATATCTTGAATATAAAAATGCGATGTTTGAGCTTAATAAATTAAAAAACAAAGATTTTTAACTTCCAATAATCTGCTTCTCAAGCATCTCCATAAAAGTTTTTAAAATAATATTGTGGTTTTTGCCTTTGTGAGTAATTAAGCAAATGGGTGTGCTGTAATGCATTTTTTCCTTTGAAACGGCTTGCATAAAACCATCTTCAACCCATTTTTTTGCATAGTGGTCGGGTAAAAAACCCAAGAATTTTCCGGTTAAAATCAAAAATGCAATTCCTTCACGGTCACTTGCTGTCGCTTTACAGTCTAAAAGCTGATGCAACTTTGCTGCTTCAGGTGTAATTGCATAATTAGGAAGTACAGCTTGCCATTTTTTTAATTCATCTAAATCCATCTTGCTACATTTACCAAACAAGGGATGGTTTTTGCCACAATATAAAAATGAACTTTCGCTATATAAATCAAAATAGTCTAGGCCAGACAGCGGAGTCACAAGGGGAATTGCTCCAGCATGTAAACGGTTGTCTAGCACACGGCACTCAATATCTGAAAGTGTGCTCATGCTAATGTTAATGATCACTTCAGAATGTTCTTCGGCAAGTTGTGCCAGCGTATTGGTAATGTAGCCACTTGGCATGGTCACGAGGTTATTAATAATACCTATATTAAACTCACCCTTTAGACGGTTATGCATTTGATTGACTTTAGAGCGGAAGTCTTCGATAGAAGCGGTGAGCACTTCTATATATTCTAAAATTTCACGACCTTCATCAGTTAAGGCAAACCCTGCGCGGCCACGTTGGCATAACCGAATGCCTAGACGGTTTTCTAAATCACTCATATGCAAACTAATTGCAGAACGACTAATACCAAGAATACTTTCGGCAGACGTAAAGCTGTGACAGTCACAAACCGTTTTAAACACTTTAAGTAATTTAATATCAAAATCAGTGACTTGATTTAATTTTTTAGGTTTCATTTAGTTTTGTTTTTTTAAATCTAAACTCAAGATAATTTGAATTTATCAAAACTATAGTGCTATGTACACTCAAAAAATAGCCTCAAAACAAGAAGAGTGATTATGTTTGATATCGACAAATTAATTGATGACGATGCAGCATCGGAAACCGTTCAATCAAATGCTCAGATGAGCTTAAATTATCAAGCGCATTGGATGCCATTTTCCGCAAATCGTAATTTCCATAAAGATCCGCGCATGATTGTTGGTGCTAAAGGATCATATTTAATTGATAGCACTGGCCGTGAAGTCTATGACTCATTATCAGGTCTGTGGACTTGCGGTGCTGGGCATACACTTTCTGAAATTCAGCAAGCCGTGAGTACTCAGTTGGCAAAGTTGGATTACTCACCAGCATTTCAATTTGGTCATCCTTTGTCGTTTCAATTGGCTGAACGAATTATTCAGCTTATGCCTGAAAAATTGCAGCATGTGTTCTTTACCGACTCAGGCTCAGAGTCTGCCGACACCGCAATTAAAATGGCGCGTGCCTATTGGCGCATTAAAGGTAAACCAAGCAAGACTAAATTGATTGGTCGTGCCCGTGGCTATCATGGTGTAAACGTTGCGGGGACAAGTCTTGGCGGTATTGGTGGTAACCGTAAAATGTTTGGTCAACTTATGGATGTAGACCACTTACCGCATACCTTGCAGCCCGATTTAAGTTTTACCAAAGGCTGTGCTGAAACAGGTGGCGTAGAGCTTGCCAATGAAATGCTTAAGTTAATTGAGCTACATGATGCTTCGAATATTGCCGCAGTTATTGTAGAGCCAGTGTCAGGTTCGGCAGGATGTATTGTGCCGCCGACTGGTTATTTAAAACGCTTAAGAGAAATCTGCGATCAACACGATATCTTACTTATTTTTGACGAAGTCATTACTGGTTTTGGGCGAATGGGGAAATGGACGGCTTCAGAATATTTTGATGTCACACCAGATATTTTAAATTTTGCCAAACAAATTACCAACGGCGCTATTCCACTGGGTGGCGTGGTGGCAAGCCATGAAATTTATGATGCCTTTATGCAGCAAGATTTACCTGAACATGTGGTTGAGTTTACCCATGGTTATACCTATTCGGCGCATCCTGTTGCCTGTGCGGCGGCTTTAGCGACGCTTGATGTTTTAGAGAAGAAAAATTTAATTCATCAATCGGCTGATTTGGCTCCAAGCTTTGAAAAACTCTTACATGAATTAAAAGGCGCCCCAAACATTCTTGATATACGTAACTGCGGGCTAATTGGCGCTGTGCAATTAGCACCGCGTGATGGCGATGCGACGATTCGTGGTTTTGAAATTGGTATGCAGCTTTGGAAAGCAGGTTTCTATGTCCGTTTTGGCGGAGATACGCTTCAGTTTGGCCCAATGTTTAATAGTACAGAGGCAGAGTTGCAACGACTCATGAATGCCGTCGGTGAGGCAATTTATCAAGTGAAATAATACTGATTGACTTAGAACTTAATTGGACAAGATGAATAGACACAAGGAATAAAGATGAACACTTTAGAGAATTTTGACAGCAACACTGGCGCTCACACAGACACAAATCAGAGCCAACAAACCATTAAAGTAGTAGGGCATTTTATTGATGGTGGACTTGTCACTAAAACTACCAAGAAACAACCTGTTTATAACCCAGCGACAGGTGAGAGTACAAAAGAAGTTGCACTTGCAGATACAGAGTTGGTCAATCAAGTGGTTCAAATTGCAGAGCAGGCTTTTCCAGCATGGCGTGATACACCAGTGATTAAACGTGCTCGTGTGATGTTTAAATTTAAGCAATTACTCGAAGAAAATGCTGACAAGCTTTGCCAACTCATTGGAGAAGAACACGGAAAAATTTGCCACGATGCCAAAGGTGAATTACAACGTGGGATTGAAAATGTTGAGTATGCATGTGGTGCGCCTGAGTTTTTAAAAGGTGAATATTCAAAAAATGTGGGTCCAGATATTGATTCGTGGAGTGAGTTCCAGCCGTTAGGTGTGGTTGCAGGTATTACGCCTTTTAACTTTCCTGCAATGGTTCCGTTGTGGATGTTCCCGATGGCGATAGTTTGCGGTAACTGTTTTATTTTAAAACCTTCGGAAAAAGCGCCTTCTGCTGCCTTATTTTTAGCGGAGCTTTTAAAACAAGCTGGCTTGCCTGATGGTGTTTTTAGCGTTGTAAATGGCGATAAAGAAGCGGTTGATACGTTGTTACATCATCCTAAAATTCAAGCGGTTAGCTTTGTCGGTTCAACGCCTATTGCAGAGTACATATACCGTACAGCAACGGCGAGTGGTAAGCGCTGCCAAGCTTTAGGTGGAGCAAAAAATCATGCGATTATTATGCCTGATGCTGATATTGATAATGTCGTGACTTCTTTGTTAGGGGCGGCGTTTGGCTCATCTGGCGAACGTTGTATGGCATTATCAGTCGCAGTTGCAATTGGTGATGAAGTTGCCGATGTTGTGATCGAAAAATTAAAACAAGAAATGAAGCAATTGAAGTTTGGGCACTATGCAGATGAGCGTAATGACTTCGGACCGCTCATTACGCAAGCACATAAAGACAAAGTGCAAGCTTTTATTCAAAGTGCAGAGCAACAAGGTGCTAAAATTGTTGTGGATGGTCGTGATGCAAAACCGGCAGGTTATGAAAACGGTTTTTTTGTTGGGCCGACTTTAATTGACCAAGTTTCGCCAGACATGACAAGTTACCAGCAAGAAATATTTGGTCCTGTTTTACAGGTCATTCGTGTACAAACCATGCAAGATGCAATGCAACTGATTAATGACCATGAATATGGTAATGGAACGTGTATTTACACTCGTGATGGCGAGGCTGCACGTTATTTTACGAGCAATATTCAAGTCGGTATGGTTGGGGTCAATGTGCCATTACCTGTACCAGTTGCGTATCATAGCTTTGGTGGTTGGAAGCGTTCATTGTTCGGTGATTTATATGCGTATGGGCCAGATGGTGTGCGTTTTTATACACGCCGTAAAACCATTACCCAACGTTGGCCTTCAACTCAGCTTCGTGAAGCTAAACAATTTGCTATGCCTACATTAAATTAATCAATAAAAAGGGAAAACTCTGATTTTCCCTTTTTTGTTTCGTACAAGTTGGAGAAGTACATTTTTAAGACGGTTTTAAAATCAGTTTGTCAATTTGAAGGAATCGAATATGAACAATGATAAAACAATAAAATTAAGTGAAGGACTTTCTAATCGACATGTCACCATGATTAGTATTGGTGGCGTTATTGGTGCAGGTTTATTTGTAGGTTCTTCTGCAGCAATTGCAAAAGCAGGCCCAGCCGCCGTACTCGCTTATATAATTACAAGTATTTTAGTTTTTCTGGTTATGCGCATGCTGGGTGAAATGGCGGTCGCGCAACCTGACACAGGTTCATTTTCTACATATGCCCGTAAAGCAATTGGCCCTTGGGCTGGGTTTACCATTGGATGGTTATATTGGTGGTTTTGGGTGTTGGTGATTCCCATTGAAGCCATTGCTGGAGCTGAAATTTTACATGCTTGGTTCCCGCAAATTTCTAGTGCCGTTTATGCATTTACCTTTATTATTTTACTCAGTCTAGCTAATTTTTTTAGTACCAAAAGCTTTGGTGAATTTGAGTTTTGGTTTGCACTCATTAAAGTCATTGCGATTGTAGTTTTTATTATCATTGGAGCAATGGCTGTCTTTGGAATGTGGCCTTTAGCAACAAATGTGAGTGGTGTTGGTAACCTATTTTCAAATGGTGGTTTTATGCCACACGGAATGGGCGGTGTTTTATCAGCCATTTTAATCTCGGCATTTTCATTTTTTGGAATAGAAATTCTTTCTATTGCAGCGGCAGAATCTAAAAATCCAGAAGAAAAAATTAAACGTGCAACGAATTTAGTACTTTATCGAATTATTTTATTCTTTGTTGTTTCGATTTTTCTTGCGGTTGCCTTGGTCGATTGGCGTTCGCCAGACTTACAAAAGTTCGGGACCTTTCAGTTTGTATTGATGAGTTTAAATGTACCTGAAACTAAATTGATTATGGATGCCGTCGTTTTTATTGCAGTTGCAAGCTGTATGAATGCCGCAGTTTATACCTCGTCTCGAATGTTATTTGCCTTAGGTACACGCCATGAAGCACCGAGTGTTGTGACAAAAATTAATAGAGCAGGTGTGCCGACTTCAGCCGTATTTTTATCTACTTTGGTTGGTGTGATTTGCTGTGCGGTGAACTATATGTTCCCAGGTCAAGTCTTTGGATTCTTGCTATCCACCACAGGCTCAATTGCTTTACTGGTTTACTTAGTAATCGCATTTTCTCAACTACGGTTAAGACATAAATTGGAAAAAGAGGGCGCAGCTATATCTTTTAAAATGTGGCTGTTCCCTTGGTTAACGTGGTTTGTAATTTTAGTGATTATGACTGTTTTAGGTTATATGTTCTTATCACCTACCTATAGTTATGAAACTACTTTATCTTTAGGGGTAACTTTATTGGTGGTCATTTGCGGGTTGTTTGTCACGCGAAAGCGTAAAGCAACCAGATCGGTTGCCATGAATTTAGACTAATTAAAAAAGAGTTTATAAAGACTTTGTGTAGTGAAATTTTATTCATCTATGCAAAGTCTTTTTGTTTTATTAGATTTTCAATAGTGTCTGTTAAATTTTCTATTCAGAAAAAAGTTCAAAACATACTCTTCTTAACCATTGGTTGCTTGGTGTTTGGTGAACTCGTGCATGCCAATGCTGCTTTACGCTATAAGTCGGAAAATGATAAGGCGGTTCTAAAACTTTTAAACCACCTCTGACTAAAAGCACCTGACTTAAATAATGAGGAATAGTCGCAATCGCGTCTGTGTCTTGAACAACCAAGCCAACCCCTAAATAGCTTGGCAAACGAACCAGAATATTTCGGTTTACTCCCAGTTTTTGTAACTCATGCTCCAGCACGTAGTGTCCACCCGTTGCAAAAATATCGACATGTAGCTCTTGGCGAAATTCTTGATCTGAAAGCGTTGTACCTGTAAGTCTCGGGTGTTCTTTACTAGCAATGCAAACATAACGTTGTTGGAAAAGCGTTTGTTGATAAAAACCTGCTTCAAGCTGAGGCAAAAAACCAATGGCTAAATCAATCTCTCCATTTGACATCATCACTGGCGTATTGGCATCAATTGGGATAATTTCCAAGCGAATGTTGGGTGCATGGGCACGTAAATAATTGATCAGTTTAGGTAATAAAACCAGATGACTAATATCAGTCATGCTGATTTTAAATTGATAATTTGAAGTCTGGGGATCAAATTCAATATTGTAGTTTTGAACCAGTTTTAGTCGGTTCAGAATTTCTACAATCAGTGGATATATTTGTTTAGATAACTCAGTAGGTTGCATTTTATTTTCAATACGGACAAAAAGTGGGTCCTGAAAATGCTCACGTAATTTATTTAACGCAATACTTAAAGTGGGTTGTCCAATTTCAAGCTGTTCGGCAGCTTTAGACACACTGCTATGTTTATAAATTTCAAAGAAAATTTGTAAAAGCCGAGTATCAAGATCAAACACTTTAATTTCCTTGTATTGATTTTATCAATACAGACTATTGTTTTTTGTGCATGGATTCAACAATTTTCGATTGTTACATTGATGATTAAGGAAGAATAGGCCGTGAAAGTACAAAGCATTCTTGTACAAATTGGCCTTAAATAGAGGATCTGAAATGGAACAGTTAGCAACGTTAGATGACTTACCAAAACGTTATCTTGGTCAACTTGAAGAATCAAATTTAGTCCCTTTATGGCCAAGTTTACGCAATGTATTACCTCCACATAAACCGATGCCGCAGACCGTAGCAACCGCTTGGTATTTTCAGAATATTAAACCTTTATTGCTCGAAGCAGGTGAGTTAACACCAATTGAAAAAGCTGAACGCCGTGTATTGGTTTTAGCAAATCCCGGACATGGTCTGGAAAATATGAAAGCCAGTTCGGTCATGTATCTTGGTATGCAGCTTTTATTGCCAAAAGAGTGGGCTCCATCACATCGACATACCCCAAATGCAGTACGTCTGATTGTTGAGGGTGAAGGTGCATATACGACGGTTGAAGGTCAAAAATGCATGATGGAGCATGGAGATTTAATCCTTACACCATCAGGGCTTTGGCATGAACATGGACATGATGGCGATGAGCCTGTGATTTGGTTAGATGTACTGGATTTACCTTTGGTTTATTACATGGAAGCTTCTTATGTACAACCGGGTGAAATCCAAAAAGTGACCAGTGCCGGAAATGCTCATCATTATGGAACGGGCATTGTACCAACAGCACATTTTACCCGTGAAAATGCCTCGTATCCGATCATGCGCTACTCGTGGAAAGAAACCAAAAAAGTTTTGCATGCGCTTGCAGATGATAAAAACCATCAAGCCCCAATTCAGGTGACTTACATCAATCCTGAAACTGGTGATGACTGCCAAAATATTATTGGTTACTCCGCTTTAATGCTCAGACCAAATGAAACTTTACAGCTCCAACCGCGCTCTACTGCCCAAATTTTTCATGTGATTGATGGTCAGCTCCAAGTCAAAATCGATCAGAAAGATTTCAATTTAAATAAAGCTGATACGGCATGTGCGCCATGTTTTTCTCATATTGATTTAATCAATACCTCAGATCAACCATGTTATTTGTTTATTGCAGATGAAGCGCCCTTACAACGGAAACTGGGTTTGTACTCTGTGCGTGAGCGTCAGTAAATAGAATATTTTATAAGGATATAAATCATGTCAAATACTCAACAACCGATATTAATTGCTGGTGGCGGCATTGGCGGGTTTGCAGCTGCACTCGCTTTGGCAAAACAAGGCTTTAAGGTGCAGGTTTTTGAACAAGCCCCTGAAATTGGTGAGATCGGTGCAGGAATTCAACTAGGGCCAAACGCATTTCATGCCTTTGATGCGCTAGGAATTGGTGAGATTGCTCGCAGTAAAGCGGTCTATACCGACTATATGGTCATGCATGATGCGATTGATGAATATCAGGTCGGCAAAATTCCAACCGATGAAAAATTCCGTGAACGTTTCGGTAACCCATATGCGGTGATTCACCGTGCTGATATTCATGGTTCATTGGTCGAAGGCGCTAAACAATACGGCAACTTGGAAATTATCACTAATTGTCATATTCAAAAAGTTGAGCAAGATGATGCTGGCGTAACGATTACCGATCAAAACGGGAAACAATATCATGGTCAGGCACTTATCGGTGCTGATGGGGTTAAATCGGTTGTGCGTGATACCTATGTGGGTGATCCAGCATTGGTTACAGGTCATGTGGTTTACCGTGCTGTTGTACCTGAAAGCGAGTTTCCCGAAGACTTGAAATGGAATGCAGCCAGTATTTGGGTAGGACCAAATTGTCACCTTGTGCATTATCCACTACGCGGTGGAAAGGAATATAACGTTGTGGTGACGTTCCATAGCCGTGAGCAAGAACAGTGGGGCGTAACCGATGGCTCTAAAGAAGAAGTGCTGTCTTATTTTCAAGGAATTTGCCCGAAAGCTCGTCAATTAATTGAGTTACCTAAAAGCTGGCGCCGCTGGGCAACCGCAGACCGTGAACCGATTGAAACATGGACTTTTGGCCGTGTGACATTACTTGGAGATGCAGCACATCCAACCACGCAATATATGGCGCAGGGTGCATGTATGGCGATGGAAGACGCCGTAACTTTAGGTGAAGCATTACGTGTTACCGACCATGACATTTTAAAAGCTTTTGATATTTACCAAAAAGCACGTGTGGCACGTACAGCACGCATTGTTTTGTCTTCACGTGAAATGGGCAAAATTTACCATGCCAAAGGTGTGCAACGCTTAGTTCGCAACGATTTGTGGCGTGGACGTCCTACTGAACGTTTTTATGATGCAATGGAATGGTTATATGGCTGGAATGTCAATAACTGCCTTGATGCAGTGAAAAACTATCAAGGGAATGTAGCATGAAACTTTATAGCTTTTTCCGTAGCGGTACATCACACCGAACCCGCATAGTTTTGAACCTAAAGGGTTTGGCTTATGAAGCAGCTTATATCTCGCTCGCTAAAAATGAACACCATCAGGCTGCTTTTAAAACTTTAAATCCGCAAGGGTTTGTACCCGTACTTGAAACTGAATCGGGGAACTTGTTGCAAAGTCCAGCCATTATCGAATGGCTAGAAGAACAATATCCCGAACCCGCTTTATTGCCTACAGATGCATTGGGTCGTGAAAAAGTCCGTGCCATTGCTGCATTAGTTGGATGCGATGTTCACCCCTTAAACAACAAACGTGTTCTTGAATATCTACGCCAGAACTTAGGGCTGGATGATGCACAAATCAATGCATGGTGTGCCAAGTGGATTCAGGATGGATTTGCTGCTTTAGAGCATATTTTGGAACAAGACCAGAATCGCGAAAAGTTCTGCTATGGCAATCAACCGACCATTGCAGATGCCTATTTAGTTCCACAAGTAGTGTCTGCTGAGCGTTTTAAAGTCGATTTATCGGCTTATCCAAATATTAATGAAATTTACCAACATTGCATGACCTTAGAAGCATTTCAAAAAGCAGCACCTGAACAGCAGGCCGATGCATTTTGAGTCGTGATTAACCTAATAGAAGGAATTTAACATGTCATTTATTTTTGAACCAATGACCACTGCAGGTCTATTTATTCACGGCTCAGAGCATAAATTTCCAGTACGCCGTGTGTATTGTGTCGGCCGTAACTACGCTGCTCATGCACGTGAAATGGGTTTTGACCCAGACCGCGAACCACCATTTTTCTTTTGTAAGCCAAATGACCTTGAATCGGTTGTTCCGGTAAATACAGATGCGGTTGATATTCCATATCCATCTGAAACTTCAAATTTTCATTATGAAATTGAGTTGGTTGTTGCAATTGGTAAAGATGCCAAAAATGTCTCGGTTGAGGATGCAGTGAACTATATCTATGGCTATGCCGTTGGTTTAGATATGACACGCCGTGACTTACAGATGGCAATGCGTGAAAAAGGTCGCCCATGGGAAATCGGTAAGGCTTTTGATTTTTCTGCACCAGTTGGGCCAATTCATCCGATTACTCAAACGGGTGAAATCAATAATGCCGATATCCATTTAACGGTAAATGGTAAAACCGAACAGCACAGTGATGTCAGTCACCTGATTTGGTCTGTGGCTGAAACGATTGCCAATTTGTCTACATTATTTGAACTAAAAGCAGGTGATTTGATTTTTACAGGAACTCCAGAAGGCGTGGGTGCGGTAGTGAAAGGTGATGTTATGCGTGCAGATATTACCGGACTGACTGGAATTACGGTGAATGTGAAATAAATCAAATTGATCTGATTTATTGAAATAGGTGCTCAACCTAAATAAAAAATACAGTTGGGCACCTTTGCTAAGGATTGCATATACGCCAATGTATTGGCGAAAGGAGCTCTCATGTCTCAAAATTCTATAGACGTACAAAGTTTCATTGATGAAATACCGCTATCGTCTTTGCAAAAATTAATCATGTGGTTGTGTTTTTTGATTGTTGCGATTGATGGTTTTGATACCGCAGCAGTTGGGTTTATTGCACCTGCTTTAAAGGCAGAATGGGGGTTACAAGCAACCGATTTGGCACCTTTATTTGGCGCTGGCTTGTTTGGACTGATGGCCGGCGCACTCATTTTTGGGCCGTTATCCGATAAATTAGGCCGTAAACCGATTTTGATTGGTTCGGTCATTATGTTTGGAATTGCCAGTGTTTTTGCCTCTTTTTCAGCAGATTTACAAACCCTGATTATTTGGAGATTTCTCACTGGTTTGGGCTTAGGTGGGGCTTTACCTAATGCAATTACTTTAACCTCTGAATATGCGCCTACATCTCGTCGCTCTAATCTTGTAACCATGATGTTCTGTGGCTTTACTGTTGGTTCTGCTCTTGGTGGCATTTTTTCGGCTCAGCTACTTCCCCATATTGGCTGGCACGGTATTTTGCTCATTGGGGGAGTGTTGCCTTTAGCGACTGTACCTTTCTTATATTTCTTATTACCTGAATCTATTCGATTTTTAGTGCTTAAAAAGAAGGGCACCGAGAAAATTGAAAAGATTATTCACCGTATCGCACCACATTTAAATAGTACTCCTACATTGGTTCCAACAGTTAATGAAGTCGAAAAATCAAGTTTGAAAGATTTGTTTAATAAAGGCTTTGCTTTAGGCACTTTTTTGATTTGGTTTACCTTTTTTATGAGCCTCCTCATTATTTATATGATTTCAAGTTGGATGCCTACTTTATTAACCAATGAGGGTTTTAATTTATCCAACGCGTCATGGCTGACTTCAATTTTTCAAATAGGTGGAACCATTGGTGCGATTGTCTTAGGCCTGCTAATGGATAAGATGGATGCAACTAAAATTTTAAGTACGGCTTATATTTTTGGTGGTTTTTTCCTGATTTGTTTAGGGTTTGGAATTGAACAGGCAAATACGGCTTTATTGATGTTTGCCATGTTTGGGGTAGGTGCAGGAATTAGTGGTTCGCAAGTGGGAGCAAATGCTTTTGCATCTAGTTTTTATCCAACACATTGCCGTGCAACAGGGGTAAGTTGGGCCAATGCAGTAGGGCGCTCAGGATCGATTGTAGGGTCAATTATGGGCGGCTGGTTAATGTCATTAAATCTCTCCAGCTTTGAAATTTTAAGTATTTTAGCGATACCTGCATTTTGTGCCGCTGTTTCGTTGTTACTCATTAAACGTTTAAAGAAAAATCAGTCTCAAGTTTTAGTCGCTTCGAATTGAGATAAGACGATTCCACCGAACAAATATATGTCTGTGCCAAAGGATGGCGCAGACAATAATTAAAGGATGATTTGTTTCATGAAATATTTAAAGTTTTCTACTCTTTTAGTTATCTGTAGTGGTCATTCATTATTGTGGGCAGCAGATACCACTCAACAAAGCGAAGATGAATGGAAATTCACTTTAAAAAATGCCTATATCAACCGTAATTTTGATAATGATTCACTCAAAGATACGGGTAGCTGGTCTCAGGCAGCCTCATTATTTTATAAATCGAAAATGCATGATACCCCACTGCAAATTGCAGACAAACCGATTACGATTGGTGCAGATGCTTCTGTTCAATACGCAGTTCGCTTGAGTTCAGACAAGCATGTTGCGGACACGGTTTTGCCTTTTAATAAAGAAACTCAGTCACAAGCATCCGACTTTTTAAAATATGGTGCCACTTTAAAAGTGGGCTATGACAAAACCCTTTTAAGTGTCGGTGAACTCTGGTTAGACCTGCCTGTAACAGCTGTTGATGCCAGCCGACAATTACTTGCCTCTTATTGGGGAACCAATCTTAAGTCACAACTTTCAGATCAGCTTTATACTGAAATTGGACGAGTGGAAAAAGTCTCGCCACGAAATGAAGAAGACTTTAAAAAGTTTTCTTTCACATCAAACGGAATTACTAAAGAATCTGATGGCTTAAATTATATAGATCTGCGCTATCAATTTACGCCGTCACTCAAGGGCGAATACTACTTTGGTAACTTGGAAGACCTCTACAACAAACACTATGTAGGGCTTGAGCATAATTGGAAACAACCTAATTTTGCGCTTACTTCTAAGTTTAAATACTTCAATGCAAAAGATGACGGCAATACTTTTGATATTGATGCGCAAAACATTGGAGTACTAGAAACACTTAAAGTAAAAAATCATACCTTTGGTTTGGGTTACCAGCAAATTATGGGTGAATCGGCTTATCCATTACCAGATGGTTTCTTACCAGAGACCTATTTCATTAACTGGAATGCAACAGGTTTCTTTAAAGAAGACGAAAAGTCCTATCATGTGATGTACGGCTATGACTTTAAAGACTATGTACCGGGCCTAAATGCGATGGTGAAATATGTTTACGGCCATGACTTTAAAACAGCCAATGGTGAGAAAAACCATGAAACCGAGTCGAATGTGATTTTAAATTATGCGTTTCAACAGCCGTTCTTAAAAGGCGTGGCCCTGCAATATATTCGGATTGATTACAACGTTAAACATGGCAATGACTTTGGTGAAGACCGCTTGTTTGTAAACTACACTAAAAAGTTTTAAAGACTTTTTTAAAGTTCATCATTAAAAAAGAGACCGTAAATGGTCTCTTTTTTCTCTCATATTTTAAAATTTAGACTATTTATTCGTATCAATAGAGACTAAAACAGATAAACCAGGACGTAATAATTTAACGTCTTTTTGATTTTCAATGAGTTTGACTCGTAAAGGGAGGCGCTGAACAATCTTGGTAAAGTTACCAGTCGCATTGGTCGCAGAGATCGGAGAGAAAAATGCGCCAGTAGATGGAGAGAAGCTGTCTACAACTCCTTTTAGCTCAACGTTATAAGCATCTACATAGACATTAACAGGTTGTCCGATCTTAATTTGTTTTAGCTCAATTTCGCGGAAGTTTGCTTCTACATAGACTTGGTCTAAAGGCACAACCACCATGAGTGGATTACCAGCACTCACAAAGTTACCTACGTTAGCTGACTTTTGACCGATCATGCCATCAATAGGCGCACGAACTTCTGTATAACTCAAATTCAGTTTTGCTTTATCAAGTGCCGCCTGTGCTTGTTTAAGGGCAGCTTGTTTGGCTTGTACCTGAATCTTATATTGGTTGAGCTGATACTGTGCATCAATCACTTTTTCTTTACTGCTGTCTAAGTCAGCATATTGTTCAGTCAATGTAGTCTTAGATTGCTGTGTAATTAATCTAGACTCGGCCCCAAGTGCCTGTAGTTGCTCATAACGCGCCGTATTATCTTTTGTGAGTTTAATTCCAGCTTCTACTTTTCTAAGTTGAGCCTCAGTTTCTCGAATAACAGTGGGTTGTCTATCCACTGCGAGCATCGCTTCGCTCAGGTCGGCTTGTGCTTTTGCATAATTAGATTCAGCCTCAGCCAAAGCAGCTTGATAATCACGTGCATCAATCCTTGCTAAAAGTTGGCCTTTTTTTACGGTCTGATGATCTTTAATATAAATTTCCTCAATATTGCCAGATACCTTAGGGGCAATAGTTGAGTACTCTACATCTACACGTGCATCTTCTGTTTCAACAACCGAAGAAGGTAAAAATATAAGTTTTAAAACCCACAAAATAGATGCTAAGACAATAATAAACGCAATAGCCATAACCCAATGCTTTTTGAGAAATTGCACCTTGGTTAACTTTGGTGGTTCTGTATGGGTGGTGTCTTGGGCTTCGAGAGTACTCATAAAGATTTTCCTGAGTTATGACTATTCATTAACTTAATGAGAGCAATACGTGGCGGATAAGTTCGAACTGGCAAAATCAACATCACGATGAACAAAATAGCGGTAAGGCCAGCTAAGATGAGATATTGATCGCTAATAACTAAAACGGATTGTTGCGCTTGAATCGCAGAATTTAGGGCAGATAAACCACCTGAAACACGATCTGCACCATTTGCAGTGAGCACAGGTGGAGTAAGTGGGTTAATAACAGGGCCTTGAATATTTTGGAAAACATGTTGGGCAGTATTTTCAATCAGTCGTGTTGAATGGTATTCACCGCGAACTCGATTGACCCAGTCCAAAATACAAACACCCAGTACCCCGCTAATAGCACGCGGGGTATTAATCATAGGGGATGCATAAATTGCCATGGTTGGGTGAACACTGTTTGTACCCATCATTAAGAGCGAGAGCACGACACAGGTTTGTCCCAAACATGAGATTGCGTGCCAAAAATAAAATTGATCTTGATTCCATGTAGTATCAAGTTGGCTTGCACCTAGGCAACCCGCGATGACCAGAAGTAAACCAAACCCATGCACATATCGGCTATCCACCCAAACTTGATTTAAAAGCTTCACAACAATAGGAATATAGATAAATTGCAATGCCGCAATTTGTAAGCCAATCCACATGGTCTGAGTGGGTTTATAGCCATGCACAGCACTTAAGTAATTTAGTGGTAATGTGCTGGTGGACATACCAATAATGACAAAGCAAAAGAGTGCGAAAACAGCATAAGCAAAATTTCTGATTTCGAGCATTTGCGGTTTAATGAGTGGTGACGGATAGCGCCATTCATGTATGAAAAACCAAGGTAAAGTTATTGAACTAATTAAGGCTAATACACAAATTAATTGGGAATGGAACCAATCTAAATGATTGCCATGCAACAACATGGTGCTCAGGCTCGCTAAGCTAATAATTGCTAAAATGGCACCCATCCAATCGTAAGTTTTTATTCTTGAATAATTCAATGGATCTTGGGGAATACCAAAATAAACCAGCGCAGCGCTTAGCGCACAAAAAGGAATGGTTTGGAAAAATATCATTTTCCAGCCAACTACATCTAAATAAAATGCAGAGAGTGCGGCACTTAAGTTGGGGAAGAACGTCGCAGTTAATGCATAGCAGGCGAGACCCCATAGCCGAATATCAGGTCCTAAAAATCTAAGTGCGCAGGCCATGAGCAAAGGAATAGTTAAACCATTGGCGAGCCCTTGTAAGCCACGCAATAAATAAAAGATTTCGATATTTGGACTAAAAGGAATTAAAACGCTAGAAAAGAGACAAAGTCCTATAGCAAAAAGCAGAACTCTGCGCATAGAAAAAATTACCGCCCAACTGGTAGACAGAATCATGCCAATAATCATGGCACTTGCGTAAATACTGTTGACCCAATAACCAGAGTCAACACTAATTCCCATCGCGCCACGAATGTCGACTAAGGTAATGCTCGTGATTCGGTTATTAAATTCAACAGTCATTGCAGCAAAAATTGCACCTGCTAAACCGATGAGTGGCTTTGTATTCATTTTTTACCTTAAGTCTTAAACATCCATTCATTGCACGGAGCAGATATTTGCTGTACTGTACCGATCGGTACTCTACTCTCTAATTAAATTTCCGTCAATTCTCGATTTTGAAGTTTTCGATGAGTTACACTTAGATAGAACGAAATCGCTAAAATTTTTATAAGGTTAATATGTCAGTTTCAACTAAAGCTAATGAAAAAGATCAAAAAATTCTGGATGCGGCAACCAAGTTTTTTTTGATTCACGGTTTTAGTGGAACAACGACAGATATGATTCAAAAGGAAGCGGGTGTTTCAAAAGCAACGATGTATGGTTGCTATAAAAATAAAGAAGCGATGTTTGCTGCCGTCATTGAACGTCAATGTACCAACATGCAAAAACAAATTATTTTAGTTGAGACAAAAGCTGACAATTTACGCTCAGCTCTAACTGAAATTGGGAAGACCTATCTGTGTTTTATATTATCGCATTCAGGTTTGGCTTTTTTTAGAGTTTGTATTGCAGAAGCGGTAAGGTTCCCAGAGTTATCTGAAAAATTCTTTGAATTGGGTCCACAGCGTCTGGCAAATATCATTGCAGGATATCTAGAAAAATCCGTTAAACAGGGCGAAATTGAATTAAGCTCTTCTTCAGAAGTTGCTGCGAATATATTTTTATCGCTATTAAGAAGTGATGCTCATCTAAAATGTTTGACACATCCTGATTATTTAATATCAGAGAATGAAATTAGTAGTTGGGTTGAATATGCAGTTGATTTATTTTTAAAAAATATCAATTACAAACCAAATTAATTTAGGGAGTTTTATTCTATCTATAAGCTCTGGATGTAGAAGTTAAAAAGAGACCAGCGAGTAGTCTCTTTTTTTAATTGATTAGATCGCTTCTCTGGTCATCTCATCATTCACCAATCTTAAAATCTGCAATGGGTTGCTGTCTTTTAAAGCTTCCGGCAATAAACTTTGCGGATAGTTTTGGTAACACACAGGGCGTAAGTAACGGTCAATGGCCAAGGTTCCAACAGAAGTTCCTCGGGCATCTGAAGTTGCTGGATATGGTCCGCCGTGCACCATGGCATCACACACTTCAACACCCGTTGGATAACCATTTATGAGTAATCGTCCAGCTTTCTCTTCTAACACTGGAACCACATCTGCAAACTCGGTTAAGTCTGTTTCATCAGCAATTAACGTCGCAGTCAGCTGACCATTCATGCTTTGTAATGCCCGAATGAGTTGGGCTTTATCTGCCACTTCAATGACCACTGTTGCTGGTCCAAAGATTTCTTCTTGCAGAAGCTGGTCGCCTGCTAATAAGAGTTCAACATCCGCTTTAAAAAGTTGAGGTTGTGCCTGATTGCCTTGCTGGGTTTGACCTGCCAAATGTTTAATGCCTTGATGCTGGGTTAAATGCTCAAGACCAGCGGTATAGCTTTTTAAGGTTCCGGCATTGAGCATAGTTTGTGCAGGTTTGCCATCCATAATTTCAGTCAGGTTGCTAATGAGCTGAGTAAACTCGGCTGATTTAATCCCTAAAATTAAACCTGGATTGGTACAGAACTGACCACAGCCTAAAACGACTGAATCTGCCAAATCCTGTGCAATCTTTTCACCACGGTTTTTTAAGGCTTCTGGCAACATCAGCATCGGGTTAATGCTGCTCATTTCAGCAAACACCGGAATCGGTTGTGGACGGGCTGCGGCCATATCACATAAAGCGCGACCACCACGCAGTGACCCCGTAAAACCTACAGCCTGAATTGAAGGATGTTTCACCAGTGGTTCACCCACGCCATTACCATAGATCATGTTAAATACGCCTTTAGGCATATTTGATTTTTCTACAGCACGTTCGATTGCCTGAGCTACGAAGTCCGCTGTCGCCATATGTCCGCTATGCGCTTTGACTACCACCGAACAACCAGCTGCCAGTGCCGAAGCTGTGTCACCACCCGCAGTTGAGAATGCTAAAGGAAAGTTACTTGCCCCAAAGACTGCCACAGGACCAACACCGATTTTAATCTGGCGCAAATCTGGGCGAGGTAAAGGCTGACGCTCAGGTAAAGCGGTATCAATACGGGCACCTAAAAAACCACCACGGCGTAACACTTTGGCAAACAGGCGCATTTGTCCACTGGTACGGCCACGTTCACCTTGTAAACGTGCAAGCGGTAAAGCCGTTTCCTGTGAGACGATTTCTAGAAAATCTGTGCCCAAGGCATCAAGTTCATCGGCAATATTTTCTAAAAAGGTAGCACGCTGTTCAGGTGAAGTATGGCGGTAAGTCTTAAACGCTTGACTGGCTACTTCACAGGCCTGATTGACCTCTTGCTCGGTTGCATGGTGAAATTCATAAGGCAAAGTTTCGCCAGTCGTTGCATTGACACTTTTTAGTAAAGTGGAACTTTGTGCACTACGTGAACCGCCAATAAAGTTGTGTCCGATAATGGTCATAATAAAATCCTGAAATTAATGAGAATGCCGTGGAAGGTTATTTTGATTGACCACACGCATGTATAACGTTGCAGGCTCTAAACAGCCACCCGTTGATAATTGGCCAACCATGTTGCGATACATTTCTTGCCAAGGCGTTTGAGATGTAGATACAGTTGGTTTCCATTCCTCGCGGCGTTTGTCTAACTCTTCGTCTGAAATGAGGACATTTACGGAGCGTTTATTTAGGTCAATGCGCAAACGATCATTGGTTTTTAGTAAAGCAATGCCACCGCCTACCGCTGCTTCGGGTGACATATTTAAAATAGAAGGGCTAGCAGATGTTCCGCTTTGACGGCCATCACCTAGACAAGGCAGTGAATCGATGCCTTTTTTAATTAATTCCGCTGGAGGAGCCATGTTTACCACTTCCGCACTGCCCGGATAACCAACTGTACCAGCACCTCGAATGACTAAAATACAATGCTCATCAATGTTTAAATCAGGATCATTAATTCGGGCATGGTAGTCTTCGGGACCTTCAAAAACGATTGCACGTGCTTCGAAGCTATTTTCATTACTTGGGTCAGATAAATAGGTTTTCTTAAATGCTTCACCCACAACAGACATTTTCATAATGGCGCTGTCAAAGAAATTACCACTCAGCACGATAAAACCTGCGCCATGTTTCAATGGTTGTTCATAAGGGAAGATGACATCTGCATTTGAGGCTTTTGCATTTTTAGCAATTTCTCCCATCGTTTTACCGCTGACTGATGCACAGTCTTCATGTAAAGCGCCGGCCTTTTGTAATTCATGCAAAACAGCAGGAACACCGCCAGCTCGGTGAAAACCTTCACCCAAATATTTACCCGCAGGCATACAGTTCACAATGAGCGGAATGTTTTCTCCAACGCGTTGCCAGTCTTCTAAACTCAGCTCAATACCCATATGACGAGCAATTGCAATTAAATGAGGAGGGCAGTTACTTGATGCACCTAATGCTGAGGCTACAGCAATGGCGTTTTCAAATGATTGTTTATTCATGATTTTAGATGGTCGTAAATCTTCTAAAACCATTTCACATATTCTTTTGCCAGTCATATAGGCCATTTGCCCACGTTCGCGATAAGGCGCTGGAATGCTTGCACATGTCGGTAAAGACATACCTAAAGCTTCTGCTAATGCATTCATTGAAAGTGCAGTACCCATGGTATTGCAATGCCCAACTGAAGGTGAGGCGGAAGTCGTCATTTCCATGAAGCCTTCATAGTCGATTTCACCTGTGGCAAGTAAATTTCTTGCATGCCAAAGTACTGTACCCGAGCCAATTAACTCACCTTTAAAGTGACCATCTAACATTGGACCGCCAGATAAAACAATAGCTGGTAAATCTGTTGTTGCTGCCGCCATTAAACAAGCAGGAGTAGTTTTATCGCAGCCAGTTGTTAGCACAACACCATCGAGTGGATAACCATGTAATATTTCAACTAAACCTAAGTAAGCTAGATTTCTATCGAGTGCAGCTGTAGGGCGTCGAGACTGTTCAGCAATTGGGTGAACGGGAAATTCCATAGGAATACCGCCAGCATCACGAATGCCTGCTTTCACACGTTCAGCAAGCTCTTTGTGGTGACGGTTACATGGGGTCAAATCACTACCAGTTTGTGCGATACCAATAATAGGCCGGCCTGATTGTAGCTCGGCACGGGTCAGGCCATAATTCATGTAACGCTCGACATAGAGTGCAGTCATGTCAGCATGTGTAGGATCATCAAACCATTCTTGGCTGCGTAAAAAAATCCGTTTATCTTGATCATTCATTTTTAGATCCTTCTACTGATCTCGCTCAGCAATTTAATTTTTCAAGTGATGAATATTACGATTGAACCGGTCGATAATACGTGAAATTTATAGTAATTCGCGTTGTTTTAAATTGTGCATCAAAGCATTTATGCCAAAATTCCACGGCATTGCTTTATCACTGGTCATGACTGTGTTGTATAAAGTGCCGAGCTTTGGCGAATGAATACGAACGACATCTCCCACTTTATGGGTAAAGCCTGCACCAGCTTGTTCACGGTCTTGGGTAGGTGCAAATAAAGTACCCAAGAACAAAACAAAACCGTCTGGATATTGATGATTTTCATTCAGTGTTTGTTGAATTAAATCTTCTGGATCACGACTAATTTGAGACATAGAACTAATGCCATTCAGCACAAAGTTATCTGTACCCTGAATTTGCAATTCAACATCACAAGCACGGATATCATTTAAAGTAAAAGTATGATCAAAAAGACGAATAAATGGACCAATCGCACAAGATGCGTTGTTATCTTTTGCTTTACTTAACAACAAAGCACTACGACCTTCAAAGTCGCGCAAATTAACGTCATTACCTAAAGTAGCGCCTAAAATTTTACCTTGGCTATTTGCAACTAATACGACTTCCGGTTCTGGATTATTCCACTCAGACTTTGGGTGAATACCAATATTTTGGCCTGTTCCCACAGCTGCTAAAACAGGTGCTTTGGTAAAAATTTCAGCGTCGGTACCAATACCTACCTCAAGATATTGAGACCACATTTTTTGTTCAATTAAATATTCTTTAAGTTGAAGTGCCTTTTCAGAACCGGGTTCAATTGTTTTTAAATTATCACCAATTACGCCTTGCACAACTGCACGGATCGATTGAGCTTTTTGTGCATCGCCGCCCGCTTGTTCTTCAATTACTCGCTCTAACATGCTTGCCGCAAAAGTAACACCAGCTGCTTTAATCACTTGTAAATCAATAGGAGCTAAAAAATATGCCTTGTTTGTATCCGGCTCAGCGACAGTATTGGCAAATAACTCATCAATTGACCCAACTAATTTTCCTTCAATTTCAGATAAAGCTTTTAAAAGATCCGAACTTTCAAGTAACTGAGAAATCGTGTGGAACTTTTCAGAAATATCAAAAACCTGATCGCCTTTTAAAAGAATCGGAGATGGACCGGAAATTTGATTTGGAATCCACGCGCGACCAATTAAACATCCTTGAGTAGTATCGTTTGGTAATGAGTTCTGGGAATTTAACGTAAAGTTCATTTAAAGCGTCCTTCTTTTATTTGAAATCATGATATGTTTCTTATTTAATAAACACCAATCGTAATAATTTAATTATTAATAACGAAAAGTTATCGAAAAGGATTTTTGAAAATGGCGGATTTAACTTACGCAAGTTTAAATAATTGGTTGAAATTCAAACACCTGGTATTGTTGGAAACTTTGGCGAGAACCAATAACATGCATTTGGCAGCCGAGCAGATGAACCTGAGTCAGCCCGCGGTGAGTAAAATGCTAAAGGAAATAGAAGGTTTACTGGGCTTTCCTGTTTTTGAACGACTACCTCGAAATATGCCAGTAACGGCTTTAGGCGAACATGTAATTCGATATGCCCAGCGTGTATTAAACGATGCAAAGCATTTTGTCGAAGATATTGAAATTTTACGGTTAGGCGGTCACGGGTTTTTAAAAGTAGGTGGTATTTTTGCAGCAACCGCGGTGGTGATACCAAATTCAATTATTGAGATTAAAAAACAATGGCCGTTACTTTCTATTGATGTTGTTGAACAGACCAGCGACCATTTAATGGAAATGCTAAGTGAACACACTTTAGATTTAGCTATTGGCCGTTTTACAGATGTGACGCAAAGCCAGTTTTTTGATTTCCAACCTTTAGGCCCGGAGCCGTTTTGTATTGTTGTTAATAATGCTCATCCATGTGCCAAGAAAAAGTTTTGTACATTAGAAGAATTATTAAATTGGCCATGGGTACTCTATCCTAAAGGCACGCCAATTCGACAACGTATGGAAGGCGCATTTGCCCGAGCAAAAGTCAAAATTCCTTTAAATACGGTTAATACCATGTCGATGCAGACCTTCTTACAGATATTAAAAGGGGCACCTATGGTGGGGATGTTGCCCGAAGCGATGGTGATTGATCAGGTAAAAGAAGGGCAATTACAGATTTTAGAAACAGATCTAATTTTAGATGCACAGGATTATGGTATTTTGACGCGTAAAAATGAACCAGTTTCTGATATTGCATCGGCATTTATTAATATCTTGCTTAAAAATGCGAAACGTAAATAAACGACCGAGCCTCAAACCATGATTAGATTTGAGGCTTTAAAATTAAAAGAAAAACCTACTTTGTTTAGTAAATTTATAAATATAAAACTGATATTAAAAAGTTATCAATATTTAGAAATTATTCATTGGAAATTATTGAAAGGAGTCCTTATCGTTTAATTCACGACAATTACAAAAGTTTTTAAGTGAATAAAAACTAGGAAAGGACCTCTGTATGAATGTGCTAATCACTGGTGGAACAGGTTTTATTGGAAAACAAATTGCTAAAGAGATCTTAAAATCTGGCAGTTTGACTTTAGATGACAATAAACCTGAACCCATCGATAAAATTATTCTGTTTGATGCATTTGCTGGCGATGATTTACCGCAAGATCCAAGAGTTGAAGTGATTGTCGGTGATATTACCGATAAAACTACAGTTGCTCATATTACAGAAAATATTGATGTCGTTTGGCATTTGGCTGCTGTGGTGAGCTCAGCAGCAGAGGCCGATTTTGATTTAGGTATGGATGTTAATTTGTATGGACTCTTAAATTTATTAGAAGAATTAAGAAAGAAACAAACCACGCCTCGGGTTATTTTTGCTAGCGGCTGTGCTGTATTTGGTGGCCAATTACCAGAAGTTGTGACAGATGAGACAGTGGTTACACCAAAGTCCTCTTACGGCATGCAAAAAGCAGTAGGAGAATTGCTGGTCTCAGATTACTCAAGAAAAGGCTTTATTGATGGCCGTATTTTAAGATTACCGACTATTGTGGTTCGTCCAGGTAAACCTAATAAAGCTGCATCAACATTTTTTAGTTCGATCATCCGCGAACCGTTAAAAGGTGAAATGGCTGTTTGCCCAGTCCAGTCAGATACACCTGTTTTTGTTACTTCACCACGACGTTGTGTTGAATCAATGATTAAAGCTGCATCAATTTCTTCAGATGTACTTCAAGATAACCGAATTATTCCACTACCTGGATTAACAGTTACCGTTAAACAAATGCTTGAGGCGCTTGAAAAAGTCGCAGGCAAAAAAGCAACTGATTTAGTGCAATGGCAAGAAGACAAAACCATTCAACGTATTGTTCAAAGTTGGCCTGTTCAGGTGAAAGCTGAATATGCTGAATCTTTAGGTTTCCAAGCAGACGAAAATTTTGAAAGCGTGATTCAGGCACATATAGAAGATACCCAAAATTAATGGCAGTGATCGCCAATTGATGTGAGAGTTATTATGGAAGATATCAAAAATGTAAGTGCTCTCGAAGAGCAGACAATCAAACGTATTTCGAATCGAATTATCCCGTTTCTCATTATTCTATTCATTATGGCATTCCTAGACAGAACCAATATTGGTTTTGCTGCATTACACATGAATGATGCACTTGGAATTACTCAAACCATTTTTGGTCTAGGTGCGGGAGTTTTTTTTCTAGGTTATTTTATTGCCGAAGTACCAAGTAATATCTTGCTTCATCGTTTTGGAGCACGAATTTGGATTGCTCGAATCATGATTACTTGGGGAATTATTGCTGGACTCATGGGTTTTATTCATAGCGGTACGCAGTTTATTGTTTTACGGTTTTTACTTGGAATTGCTGAAGCGGGCTTCTTTCCGGGTGTGATCTTTTATTTAACCTTGTGGTTTCCTGCAAAATATCGCGCTCGTGTTTTTGCCACGTTCTATCTAGGATTACCAATTGCTCAAATTATTGGAGCACCAATTTCAGTCGGTCTTATGCAATGGGGCAATACCATTGGTTATGAAGGTTGGCGTTTAATGTATATCCTAGAAGGTATTCCATCCATTATTTTGGGATTAATCTGTCTAAAATATTTAACCAATAACCCAAAAGAAGCAGAATGGTTAACGGCTGAGCAGCGCCAATGGTTAATGTCTACACTAGAGCGCGAAGAAAGAGAAAAAGAGCAGTCGAGTGAAGCTGCTTTAACAAAAGGAGAAATGATCAAACAAGTGTTTAAAAATCCTTTAGTGTGGATTATGGCAATTGTTTACTTTGGAATCACCTCTGGTTCAAATGCAATGTTTTTCTTCTTACCAAGTGTTTTAGAGTCATTCCGTAATACATTTGGTATGCAAATTAGCCTTATTCAAAATGGTTTACTTACAGCAATTCCATATGCATTTGCAGCTGTTGGTATGGTTTTATGGAGCCGCCGTTCTGACCGTAAACAAGAGCGGTATAAACACGGTGCTTGTGCTGCACTTATGGCGGCTTTTGCAATTGCGATTGCACTAATTGTAAATCAACCTTGGGCAATTATTGTGGGCTTTATTCTGCTCGCGATTGGTGTATTTAGCGCAATTAACATTTTCTGGACTATTCCTGGGCAAACTCTAACGGGGGTGGGAGCCGCTGCTGGAATTGGATTAATTAACTCGGTGGGTAATTTAAGTGGTTTTACTGGCCCATATTTAACTGGATATTTATATACGACCACAGGCACTTATACAGTCGCATTTCTTGCGATTGCTGGCTTTGTAGCAATGGGTGGTTTGGGCTTGTTGTTATTAGCAAAGTTAAAATCGAATAGTTTAAAAGTAGAACAGCAGCAACTTAAAGTTCGAACTGCTGCGGAGATAAAATAATGGCGACCATCGGGTTTGTGGGTACAGGTATTATGGGACTACCGATGGCTATGCATTTACTAAAAGCAGGCCATCAAATTAAGGTTTGGAATAGAACTTCTTCTAAAGCAGATAGCTTAAAAGACGCGGGTGCTCATCTTTGCTTTGAACTTGAACAAGTTGGAAAAGATGTAGATTTTTTGATTTGTATGCTCAGCGATGGAAAAACCTGTGATGAAATGCTATTTAAAGAACACGGTGCAACCTCTCAGTTAAAACCTGAAAGTACGGTTATTGTCATGAGTTCGATACCCGTTGAAGTTGCAAAAGTACAAGGTGATAAATGCAGAGAACGAGGGCTTAAATATTTAGATGCTCCTGTTTCTGGCGGTGAAAAAGGTGCTCAAAATGCAAGTCTTGCCATTATGGTGGGCGGTGAAGCTAAAATATTTTCACAGGCTGAAACTATTTTACGTGCAATGGGGCGCCCAATTTTAGTAGGTGGTGCTGGCTGTGGAATGCTCGCAAAACTTGTGAATCAAATGATTGTAGCAACTACCATTGCAACTGTAAGCGAGGGCTTATTACTGGCCAGTAAAGCAGGCGCTGATCCTATTAAACTAAAACAGGCACTCACAGGAGGCTTTGCCGATTCTCCAATTTTACAGCAGCATGGTGAACGTATGCTAAATCGAGATTTTAAACCAGGTGGCACTGCTCGAAACCAGCATAAAGATATTCATACAGCCGTTAGCTATGCCAAATCACTAGAGTTAAATTTGCCAATTGCTCAACAAGTCAGCCAATTATTTGAAAATATGCTTGCTGCCGGAGACGGGGAGCTGGATCATTCTGGTTTAATTCGTGAACTTGAGCGAATGAATCCAATGTAATATTGCTTTAAATTTAGCGGTATTTGATGACAGACATAATCAGGTACCGCTTTTTTTATGGTTAATACTAATACCTTGAAATAACCTTAATAGTCCGTACGAGTCTTTTATATATTCTTAATATCTACTGACGGAGAAACCCCAAAAAAACGTTTATATTCTCGGGAAAATTGCGACAAACTTTCATATCCGACTTGAATACTGGTCGTTGAAATATCATATTCTTCGGTTATTAATAAACGCCGTGCTTCGGTTAACTTCATTCTCTTTTGATACTGTAAGGGACTCATTGAAGTGATATCCCTAAAATGTTGATGAAAACTAGAAGCACTCATCCCCATTGTGCTTGCCAGTTCTTCAACGCTAAAGGATTTTGCAAAATTTGTTTTTAGCCATTCAATCGCTTTCACAATTCGATGGCCAGTAGTTCCGGCCGCCACAATGCGTTTAAGTCGATCGCCTTGTGGGCTCATCAATAAACGATAAAAAATTTCCTTAATAATCAGGGGAGACAAGATAGGGATGTCTTGTGGTGTATCCAGTAGTTTTATTAACCGTATAAAAGCATCATTCAGCTCTGAATTCACTACCCCAACAGCCATTCCTTTTTTCTCAGTATTTACGTCTTTAAAAGGAATATGGGCTTCAAGCATGATTTGGGCGAGTACATACGGATCTAGCCGTAGCACTATCGAAAGATAGGGTCGTTCAACTGAAGCTTCAAGAACTTGAGCAATTACAGGCAGGTCAATTGCAGTAAAAAGGAAATGGTTAGAGTCATACGTATAGGTTTCTTCGCTAAGAATCACCTGTTTTTTTCCTTGAGCAATCATACATAAACTTGCATCCATCATGCTGCTACTTGGCTGGGTCAATGTTTCTGCGCGATATAAAGTCAGTCCCATAATAGGTGTTTCGAATGTACCTTTTTCTCGGGTCCATTGATCGACAAGTTGAGCTAATTCTTGATTATGGTTTAGAGACCTATTCGCCATTCAGATTCCACCGATTACCCTCTGTGTTTTTATTGTAGGCATTTCAAATAAGAAAAATAGTGAGAAGTGCAACAATTCGGAGGATTAGGCAAATCTGTGAGAGGAATAGAACAACAGCTTACGATTTTTATTTTTATACTGATCAGCATGGCACAAAGTCGATGAGTTGGAACTTAGTGAACCAAAACGTTCCAAAACCTATTTATGGATTTTCAAAATCTATAGCCATTAATGAATGTCCTGCAAAGAAATCGTCTTTATTTAAACATTAAACATGAGAGAAAAAATATGACAATTGAAGTTTTAGGTTATGCCGCGCTGTCATCAGAAACTCCTTTAGTTCCGTTTAAGTTTGAACGTAGAACCCCACGTGAAGATGATGTTGTCATTCAAATTGAATATTGTGGTGTTTGCCATTCCGATCTACATCAAGCTAAAAACGATTGGGGATTTAGTGCTTATCCGATAGTTCCGGGCCATGAAATTGTAGGTCGTGTCACCTCAATTGGTCCTAAAGTCACAAAATATAAGGTCGGTGATTTAGTGGGCATTGGCTGTATGGTCGATTCATGCCGTACTTGTTCTGCTTGTCATTCAGGGCTAGAGCAATATTGTGAAGAAGGTAATATTCAGACTTATGGCAGTGTCGATCGCCATGATCAACGACCAACTTATGGTGGATATTCACAAAGCATTACATGTAGCCAAGATTTTGTATTAAAAGTACCTGAAAATCTGAATGCTCAAGCTGTACCACCACTACTGTGTGCTGGTATTACGACTTGGTCACCGCTGCGTCACTGGAATGTTGGAAAGGACAGTAAAGTCGCTGTAGTCGGTTTAGGTGGTTTAGGGCACATGGCGATTAAACTTGCCAATGCTCTAGGCGCTGAAGTGACATTATTCACCCGCTCAGCAAATAAAGAACAGGATGCAAAACAACTCGGAGCGCATCATGTTGTGTTATCAACAGATGAAGCTCAAATGAAATCAGTGTTAAATCAATTTGATTTGATTATTGATACGGTGCCTTATAACCATGACTTGAAGCCTTATATTCCAACACTAGCTTTAAATGGAACAATTGTGTTAGTTGGATATTTAGGTGAAATTAGCGCAAATTCAGTACCTATGATTTTAGGAAGAAAATCAATTGCAGGTTCAGTGATTGGTGGAATTAAGGAAACACAAGAGTTACTCGATTTTTGTGGTGAGCATAATATTGTTTCTGAAGTAGAGATGATTGATATGCAAAACATTAATGAAGCTTTTGAACGTATGCTAAAGAGCGACGTGAAGTATCGTTTTGTGATTAATATGAAAACACTGTCTGAAGATTAATTTAGTCATCATTTTCGGCTGTGCATACGATGAGTAGTGTGCACAGCTCAAAAGTTTAATACCAATGTGAGTGTTATGATTTAGAAGGAATGTATTTACGCATAGCAAAGATAAATAGCGTAAATAAAATACTGAAACCAAAAACAGGTAAGCTTAGCCCTAACACGAGACCCACCAATATTAACCCTATTTTTTGTGAGCCAGTTGCACGGTTCCAAACTAATAAGCTTTGCCCAACAAAGTGAGTTGTCATGAGTTTTAAATTCGAGTTTTTAAATGCAGCCCTATATGCATAAATAATCATAATGCACAGTGCGAAAGCATAAAGTGCCAGTACCAATTGATTTATCCAGCCAAATAAAACACCAATATGCGCATCAACTCCCCAACGAGTGAGCTTTGCCACTAACGAGTAATCTTTAAACGCAAGTTGATCGATGACTTTATGTTGTTCCATATCAATTGCGATACTGTCTGCTTGAGTTGGCCATTTACGCTGAATTTCGGCTATCGTCCAAGCTTGATTTCCACTGGTTGGTGGCTTGATTTGTATTTGTGCTGCATTAATGCCATGTGCTCTGGCTATTGAAAGAGCGCTATCGTATTCACTTGAAATAATATTTAAATTAAGATTTTCACTATGTGGCATTTCGTGATGTTCATGGTGCATCACTGTTGGTAAATTATCTTCTTGAAGCGAAGTTGCCAATGTTGGGGTTTGCCAGTTAAGCCATTGACGAGCAACCCGAATATTATCTCCAGCCCACTCGGACCATGTAAGACCCGTAATGGCGATGATTAATAAGAGAGGGAATAACGCTAAACCCAACGTGCTATGCCATTTCAGTAATCTATTTTTTTCTGTTTGTCTAATTTTAAGATTTTGACGACGTTTCCACCAATTATATAGTCCAGTTAAAGTCAAAATAGCTAACCAGCTTGCTGCCAGTTCACTATAAAAGCGACCCCATTTTCCTAGTAATAAATTGCTATGTAGTTGGTCGAGTGTAGTCCGAAACGGCAGAACCCCACTGGTACCATAAACCGCTAGATGGCCTTTGGCTTGAAGCGTAAAAGGGTCAATAAAAACGGCTTCACTCGTAAAATCATGTATAGGATCTGAAAAAATTACACGAGTTGTTTGGTCAGCACTTGGAGCTGGTCTAACTTCAATCACCTGTGCAGACTTAGGCATTACTTGCTTTGCGGCTTCAATTTGCTGGCTCAGCATATGTGGCGGTTGCTTCAGTGGCTCTACATATAAAACATCTTTATAAATCGCTTGCTCTATTTGAGGCGTAATTGCATAGAGTAAACCAGTGATTGCTGCGAACAAGATAAATGGCGCAATAAAAATACCAGCATAAATATGAATTAAACGGTAAAGACTACGCCAGAAGGATGATTGGGTCAGCATCAGAAGAGAATGTTTGTCAGGTGTTGGGCGGATTATAACGACTTATTTATCTTGATGCTGATTGAGCTGTAACCAGTATTAAATTATTTGAGTAGCTCTTAGGCATATTGTTTGGTCTAAAGAAAGGCCTGAAAAAATCAGGCCTCTCCCTTAATTATTATTTTGTAGTTTCTAAGCGAACTTGAGAAATACTCAAGCCTTGAGAGCTTACTTTTTCCTTCACTTGATCAAGTGTTAAATCAGTAGCAACAAACTGAACTTCTAAGTCTTCAGCAGCCATGCCTAATTGCTTAACTTGATCACTGACTTGATAGACCAATTGACCAATATGGCCTGGGTGCCCGCCGTGGTCATGATCTAACACACCGAAGTAGTTAATTGTGGCAACATAAATTTTTTGGTCTGGTTTATTTTTTGGAGATAGATAAATCTTATAGGTTAGATTTGGATTACCAATCATTTGGACATTATCTAATATTAAATAGGTTTGTCCTGATGAGAGCTTTGTTTGAGTAAGTTGACTTGAGTTTTCTAGGAAACTTGCAGTTTGAGGGGCTAAAGCTACTTTTTGAGTTACACCCATAAGTTTAATGCTTTTATTACTGCTGACTGGTTTATGATTCATTTTAAATAGATTTACTTTTTCAGCACCTTTACTGCTCATAACAGTAGCTTCAACTTTACAAGCATTTTCATTAGTATATCGCACTGGAATTTTACCGGGGGTGAATACATCAGCAATCGTCATGGTAACTTTGTTGCCGTTTTCATCTGCAAAGGTATATCGGGTGTCATACCAACTATCTGGCATACCTAAGTTTTTCTTGGCCCATTCAAGCGTAATTGGTTGCCCATTTGCTTTTTTATTTAACCAGCATTGCCATAAGCGGTCGATATTTGCATGGTGCATATAAAATACGGGATCTAAGCCTGCAATAGGTACAAATCCCATATCTGGTAGTACACAGCTTTTACCGACTGCACAGTGCATGACACCATGGGGTTGAGACTGTAATTGGTTAGAGAAGTCTGTGAAGTTATCCCATTTAAATGCTTGAGCAGCGCTGGCATTATCTGGATCTATGGCGCTGATATTTGCATTTAAACCCGGTGTACGGAACTGATCATATAAGGTACCTGCTTGTTTACCTCGGACCAATTGAGGGAGTGCTAAGCCTTTACCATTAGCAGCTTTTTCTTGGTAGTAGTCCCAATAAGGAAGAGAGTAATCTTGCCCAACATATTTACGCACTGTTCGCTCGTAAAAATAAAGCATCATACGGTGCCAAGGTAAGAAATTTAAATTGCCATGTTGGCATGTACCCCAAACTTCATCGGTAAAGCCATCATTTGGGACTGGTGAATTTTGAATATGCTTATAGTAACTGTCACATACTGCTTTACTATATATCTCTAAACACTGTGGCATACGGTATTGATTAACATAATAATCTTTGTCTGTTGCATGTTTACCTGTACCAAAATAGCCATGTGTATTGGCCCAGTAATTAAAGCTTGTACGAAACTCCGGTGATAAAGGGGGAGCATTATTATTTGCTCGCATTTTTTCCAGACCCTTTTGTAATGCGCTTACTTTGGCTGGATCTTTTGCAAACTCCGTGGCACTTATTCGTAGTGAGTCAGCATGAGTCGTTAAGCTCATACCACACAATAGAGTTCCTAAAATATAATAATTTCTCTTCATGATTTTAAATCCTTGTCATGTTTAATATTCTTATATTTGATTATTTGTAATTTATGAATTTACCCTTGGGTTGGGTAATTCTTAATCTAATCTAGCATATAAAGAAGTTTTTATTAAAGGTTTATATTTAATATTAATAATGAAAAAATTTAATTTTAAAATCTGTAATTTTATAGAAAAACTTAATTATTTAGCATGTTGTTTCTAACATGTTTTTATTAATAATAAAAAAATTTAAAAATAAAAATAATTATATTTTTGCTTAATGTATTTTTTTTTTAAATTTATGAGTTTAAAGTCTCATTGTTAAATGAAATGTTAGATATGAAAATTTTTGATTGAAATTAAATATTAAAAATTTATTTTATTTGAATGTTAGCATGCATGCTCTAAAGGTTTTGTATAGGGCTATCTATATTTTGAGTTTTAAAACATAAATTACAATTGCATGATTATTAAGTTTATTTTGTAATTTTGGCATTTTTATTGCTTAATTACTCTTATCTTTAATACAACATTTGATTTACTAACTTATAAATGATGATTCAAACCGTCTTGCTCTCTTATGGTGTCTTTTTCATATGAAAAATGCACCAAATAGACACGTCTTTTTATTTTGCACTGTATTTGTGCGTTGGATGCTGTAATGAAGTCATTGGTTTCAATACTTACTTTACTCATTCTATGTGGATGCTCTTCATCTGAACAAAGTAGAAAAACTAAAGAAAACTTGGTAGCCCATTCGATATGTGTTTTTGATAGTACAAATACAAAAGTTTGTGTAGCCAAACCAGCCCAAAGAATAGTTTCTCTATTTGAGTCGGGTTTAGATGGCTTATATATGCTAGGGCAAGGTCATAAAGTGATTGGCATACCAGCCGAAGTATACATCCAGCCTTTATTATTTAATGCCTATTCAAAAATAGATAAGCGTATTGCCAATAAACAGCTTGCGACGCCTTCACAAGGGGCAAATGCAACTAATATTGAAAGTCTTGTGTTGTTAAAACCCGATTTGGTGATTTTGGGGAGCGGGCAAACCCAAACGATTGAACTGTTACGGCAGTTTGGCATTGCTGTATATGTCATGGAGTCCAGCACTTATCAGCAAGTAAAAGAAGAGTTATCAGAAATTGCCGTTTTGAGCGGTGCCCAAAAGCGTGCTCAAGAAATTTTAAATTTCTCTGATGAAATTGTTGCAGAAGTTGCAGCAAAAACGGCGCGTCAGCCAAATAAAAAATCGATTTACTATGCATGGTCAGGAGGGCGTATTTTTTCTACCTCTGGACGTCAGTCGATTACCAATGACTTTATTGAACTCGCTGGTGCTTACAACATTGTTCAGACCGATGCTAACCAGCCCAATGTAAATCCCGAGACCCTCATTGAATGGAACCCTGACAATATTGTGCTTTGGAATACAAACCCAAAACTGATTTATGAACGAAAAGAATTACAAGGTTTAAGCGCTGTACAAAACCGTAAGGTATTTAATTTGAGTCCTGCATTTATATATAACCCCCATACCATCAAAATCATTATTACGGCGATTTATTTGAATCATAGTATTTATCCGGAACAGTCTGATTTACCAGTAAGTGCTTTACAACAGCGTATTTTAACTAAGTTGTATGGTGAGCACCTTGCCAAAGCATTGGTGCAATGAATATGCAAAAGCTGAAATATTATTGGTTTTACCCGTTACCGTTCGTGATGATTTTTATCTCGTTGCTCATAGGGCCAACGCAGACATTGAGTGCATGGGATTATTTGCGGTGGGGTGTGCAAGCGGTGTTTGGTACACCATATTTTGATGCTGAGCAATTTAGACTGATGCAAAACATTCTCGTAAATGTCAGATTACCCAGAATTCTACTGACCTTTATGGTGGGTGCTGCGTTAGCAACTGCGGGAAATGGTTTACAGGCATTGTTTCGTAATCCTTTAGTTGACTCGTATGTACTCGGTATTTCATCTGGTGCGGCGTTCGGTGCAGCTTTAGCACTTTCTTTAAGTTGGCTTTCACCAAACCTATCCGCCTTTATTTTTGGCGTGTGCGCTGTTGGTTTAACGTATTTATTTGCCCATCAAAAACATGAAAGCCAGACATCTTTAGTCATGGTAATTTTATCGGGCATGATTGTTTCGGGGCTGTTTTTGGCAGGACTTACAGTCATTCAATACTTAAGTGATCCATTTAAATTACAAGCCATTGTGCAGTGGACCATGGGCAACTTACATCAAGCGTCTTGGCAAAAGGTTCAATACGCTGTGCTACCAATCTGTATTGGTCTTGCTGGATTATTTGCGATGCGTTGGCGCCTAAACCTAATGGCACTCGGTGCCGAAGAAGCACAGGCGGTTGGTGTTAACCCAAGGTGGGAACAGCTTCTTTTAATTGCGCTGGTGACTGTATGTACGTCAACTTCTGTAGCAGCGGCTGGCATTATTAGTTTATATGGGCTGTTTATGCCACATATTGTGAGAATGTTGGTTGGGCCAGATCATCGCTACAGTATTCCTGCCAATATGATTTTGGGCGGTAGTTTTCTCCTGTTGATTGATAACTTTTCTCGGGTTTTACTAACGTTTGAAATACCGATTGGTATTTTTACCATGTTACTTGGCGCACCATTTTTCTTATTATTAATGAAAACACAGAGGACTCATTGGGCATGATTCAAATTGATCAGTTAAATTATGCCTATGGGCACAAACAGGTCCTTAAAAATATTCATCTGGAGTTTCCTGAAAATCAGTTTTCAGTGATTTTAGGGCGTAATGGTTGTGGTAAATCTACACTTTTTAAATTGATGGCGGGCCTAGAACCTGTAAAAGATGGGTTGATTCGTTATTCTGGAAAACCACTATCGGACTTTAACGGGAAAGATCGGGCAGCCTTACTCGGCTTTTTACCGCAGTTTCATAAAACCGTATTTCCATTTTTGGTTAAAGATGTGGTGATTACGGGACGTGCCGCTTTTAGTCGATTTCGTCCTTCAAAATCAGACTGGGAACGTGTAGACCAAGCTTTGCTTGATTTAGACATCGAGCATTTGCGTGACCGTCCTTATACCGAGCTATCGGGTGGCGAAAGACAATTGGTCATGATTGCCCGTATTTTAGTACAAGCACCGAAAGTCATTTTGCTTGATGAACCAACCAATCATCTCGATGTTTATTATCAGTCTTATTTAATGAAAAAATTGCGTCAGTTGTCGCGGCAAAATTTTACGGTGATTGCAATTATGCATGATCCCAACTTGGCTTTTTTATTTGCAGATCATTTGTTTTTTATGCGCCAACATGAGGTGGTTAAGCCTGAGTCAAAAACACGAATAACCGATCCGAAGTTTTTAAAAAGTGTCTATGATGTTGAGTTCCATGAAGCCATGATTCAAGACAAAACCATTGTTATCCCTGATCATTCTTGGCTATAAATATGACTTTTCACTATCATCTAGCAGACAAATCAGACTATGCATCTGCTGTAGAGTTTGCTCTTTATACGAGACATTTATTATTTCCAGAAATCTATCATGGGCAAGTCCCCAAAGATTTAAAAAATTTTGGGCAATATTATGTTAATGATCCATTAGGTTGCTTTATTACGGTAAAAGATAAAAACCGTATTATTGGCACTATTGCATATCGGGCGTATGACCATCGTTTTGATTTAAATTTGCCATCTAAGACAGTGGAAGTGGTTAAGTTGTTTGTATTGCCTGAATACCGCCGTAATGGTATCGCAACTATGCTATGTAAAATGTTGTTTAGCCATGCACAGAAGAATGAAATTACCACTTTGTATTTGCATACCCATCCATTTTTACCTGCGGCTGAGGAGTTTTGGCGGCTTCAAGGCTTTGATGTTATTAAACGTGAGTGGATCGAGACCTATGACACCATTCACATGAGTAAATCTTTATAGTGCTTTATCATGTGCATGAAATCTTTTTTGAAAATGGGTAGGCGGATAACCCATAATTTTACTGAACATTGCTGTAAAAGCTGCCGAGTGTTCATAGCCCAAACTAAAAGCAATTTCAGTAATGGAGATATTTTTTTTTAGGGCATTTAAAGCATAGATGATGCAGACCCGATTACGCCAAGCCTGAAAGGACATGCCAGTTTCTGACTTAAACCAGCGGTGAAAAGTCCGCTCACTTTTATTGTGGTCATGTGCCCAATTTTTAGGGCTGCTATGAATATCGGGATGCTGCATAAACTCAGCACACTGTTTAGATAACAATGTGTTGTGAGGCAATGGAATAAACAGAGGCAGGGCTGGTGCAGCTTCTAATTCATATAACAATAAATCGATAAGAGCGCCGTCACGGCCTGAATGTTGGTAGTCAATAGGTAGCTGATTAGCCTGAATGAGCAGTTGATGTAACAAAGGCGAGACTTGTATAACCTCGCAATAGTTTGCTTGTCTTGGTGCACTATTCACTTCTATATACAAACTATAAGTACTGACTTTAGATAGCCATACCCGATGTGGTTTGCCTGCAGGTATCCATACACCGCTGTACGGTAACACGAGCCATTGCCCATCTTCAGTTTCAACTTTCATGAGGCCTTCGGGTGCATATAAGAACTGAGCACGGCGATGGCTATGCGTATCTAACAAAGTATCAGCAGGATAGTCTGATCCTAACGTTAGAACCGCTTGCGGTAGATGGTCTACCTCGTTAATTGGAATATTACGCATATATTTTTGTCTGAAATTAATAAAAATATGGCTTTTCTACGTTAGTTTGCCATAAAGCTATTTTATATCATGCCTCTATAAACGTGAGGAAGATAATCATGCTATATGAGCTATTTTTATTTGGACTACTTTCAGGCATAACCACTTGGTTATTTGGTTTTGGAGGCGGTTTTGTTGCTGTACCTTTGCTTTATACCGTCATTATTCAAAAGTGGAGTAATGAAAGCATGGTGGGGGTACATGCGATGCAAATCGCCGTAGCTACATCAGCTTTTGTCATGCTCTGCTCGGCAAGTTTTGCAACCTTTCGACATTTTTGGTCTGGACATATAGATTGGCAAAAGATCCGCTTTTTATGGGGTGGTATTGCACTTGGTGGAATTGTCGGTGCAGTAATGGCCTCATTGTTTAATGGCAGTTGGCTTCGCTGGATATTTATGGGCTATGTGTTCATAACCATTATTGATTGTTATTACCGACCAGGGTTTATGGTGACATCAATGCAAAAGCAAAACTATGGACAAAACAGCGAACTCATTAAAGGCGGAGTTATCGGCTGGGTTGCAGCGCTTTTAGGTGTGGGTGGCAGTGTAATGACAGTTCCGTTATTACGGCGCCGGGGTAGTTCTATGGCAGAGGCCGCGGCTATCGCAAACATTCTCACGCTGCCTTTGTCTTTAACTGCAACGCTAACCTATTGTGTATTATCACGTTGGCAATCTACATGGACACCTAGTGGATTTATTGGTCTAATCTGGTTTGAAGCTGCTTTATTCTTGGTTGCTGGAACATGGATTGGGCTATATTTTTCAGAAAAATTTATTTCAAAACTGCCGGATTTATGGCGGGCAAAGTTGTATCCGCTACTTTTAATAATAGTTTTACTAGTCATGCTTTTTTTAAATTAACTTTTTATTTCAATTAATTGAAGAATAATATCTCTTAAAAATTGAATCTCTAAATGCTCTAAAACCCCAAATTTTTATGTCTTAAATGGCTTTGAAAAAAGTTTGAAAAATAGACTTGAAATATATGGTGGCTTTATGCCACTATATATTTATCGAAGGTCATCAGACAAAAAGAGGATGATATGGCTATCCAGCTTTTAGATGCGGCAAGAAATGAAATTCCAGTGAAATTCACGCAGTTTTCTGGTGGCGAGCGTCATGTTCAAATTGATGAGACAACGTTAAGTTCACTATCTGGCTACGTATTGGTCCGTGCCAAAATGACCTTAAGTCACGATGTGATGGACTATTTGTTACTTGAAAATATATTGCTGAATCAGGGTTTAACCGTTGACTTAGAAATTCCGTATTTTCCATACGCACGACAGGATCGTATTTGTGCAGCAGGCCAAGCGTTCTCGCTTGATGTGATGACAAAGCTACTCAACATCAATGCCGACAAAAAAGCGGGCAAACAAGGCAAAATCACTGTTTGGGACTGCCATAGTGAAGTAACCACAGCATTACTCGCTGCAAATACTTCTTTTAACGAAGTTGTAAATGTTAGTTCAGTCGACATCATCGCAAAGAGTGAAGCGCTGAGCACATTATTAAAAGATGAAAAAACAGTGCTGGTTTGCCCAGACAAAGGCGCAAAAGCACGCACACAAATGGTTGCAGATGCTTTTAATCTTGAGCGTAAACAATCCATCACTATTGTTCAGTGTGATAAAAAACGTGACCCAGTGACTGGCAAAATTTTAGGTACACATGTACATGCAACTGATTTATCAGGCCTCACAGCGGTCATTACCGATGACATTTGCGACGGCGGTGCAACCTTTATTGGTATTGCCAAAGAACTCCGTCGCCTCAATTGCCATAAGGTCGTTCTATATGTGACCCACGGTATTTTCAGTAAAGGAATAGAGGTTTTTGATGGGTTGCTTGACCAACTGTTTACCTCGGACAGCTTTCCACAACAACCATCAGACAAAATTTCAGTAATTGCTTTTGCAGCAAAATAAAGAGAATAAAGATGACTATTAAATTGAATCCATTAAACGCTATCGATTTTTATAAAGCTGATCACAGACGTCAGTATCCAGCAGGCACAGAGTACGTGTACGCGAACTTTACGCCGCGTTCATCTCGACTTGCTAAAATGTTACCTGACTTTGACGATAAAGTTGTGTTCTTTGGGCTTCAAGGTTTTATTAAACACTTTTTAATCGATACGTGGAATGAAGGCTTTTTCAAGCAAGCTAAAGATAAAGTGGTGGCTGCTTATAAACGCCGTATGGATAGTTCATTAGGTGAAGGTGCTGTACCTGTTGATCACATTGAAGCGTTACACGATTTGGGCTATTTACCATTACGCATTAAAGCATTGCCAGAAGGTAGCCGCGTTAATATGCGTGTACCCGTGCTTACCGTAATTAATACCGACCCGCGTTTCTTTTGGTTAACTAACTATATTGAAACGGTTTTAAGTGCTGAGCTTTGGAAAAGTTGTACTACGGCCACAATTGCCTATGAGTACAAACGCTTATTAACTCAATATGCCGTAAAAACTGGTGTACCACTTGATTTTGTGCCTGTGCAAGGACACGATTTTAGTAGCCGTGGCATGAGTGGAATTTATGATGCTGCACAATCAGGTGTGGGTCACTTAACTAGTTTTATTGGAACAGACTCGGTCGCTTCAATCGACTACGCAGAAGAATATTACAATGCCACAGGTGTGATTGGGGTTTCTGTGCCAGCAACCGAACACAGTGTGATGTGTATGGGTACAGAAAACAGTGAGCTAGAAACCTTTAAGCGTTTAATCTGTGAGCTTTATCCGTCTGGTGTGGTTAGTGTTGTATCTGACACTTGGGACTTTTGGCGAGTGATTACCGAGTTTACAGTGGCTTTAAAACCTGAAATTTTGGCAAGACAACCCAATGCTTTAGGTTTGGCCAAATTGGTTTTCCGTCCAGACTCCGGCGACCCTGTTAAAATTATTTGCGGCGACCCAGATGCAGGAGCTGGAAGCCCAGCATATAAAGGCGCGGTAGAATGTTTATGGGAAGTGTTTGGCGGTACAACGACTGACCAAGGCTATAAAGTACTCAATGAACGTGTTGGTTTAATTTATGGTGACTCGATTACTCTAGACCGTGCACAGCGTATTTTAGAAGGGCTAGAAGCCAAAGGTTTTGCTTCAAACAATTTGGTGTTTGGGATTGGCAGTTTTACCTATAACTACTTAACTCGCGATACCTTTGGGTTTGCTGTGAAAGCAACTTGGGGGCAGGTGAACGGTGTAGGCCGTGAGTTGTTTAAAGACCCAATTACTGACTCAGGTGTGAAAAAATCTGCGAAAGGTCTGTTACGCATTGAAGAAAGTGAAAATGGTTTTACCTTGTTTGATGAGCAAACAGCCGAACAAGAACAAGGCGGAGCACTAAAAACCGTCTTTGAAAATGGTAAACTTCAATATGAATATACTTTGGATCAAATTCGTGAGCGTTTATCCATCGCATAACTGAGTTTAGATGAGCCGTTGCATGAGTATCGGCTCATCGTTTTTATTAAGAGGCTGAACGTGACTATTCAAACTGAACAAGAATTCCTTGCCAGTTATGATCGCCGAGATTATGACGCACCTTTACTCACGGTCGATATGGCTATTTTCTCGGTTTTTAATGGTCAGTTGCAGGTACTACTCATTAAGCGCCCCAACTTTCCAGCCAAAGGCCAATGGGCTTTACCGGGTGGTTTTGCCGATTTAAAGCATGATCAAGACTTGATGGCTACGGCTTATCGTAAGCTGGTCGAAAAAACAGGAATTGCTTCACCTTACTTGGAACAAGTTGCTTCTGTCGGTAATGCTAAACGTGACCCGCGTGGCTGGGCAGTAACCATTTTGTATTTTGCATTAATCGATTTTAATGCCTATCAACACCAAGCTTTGGCTGAGTACAGCGAATGGGTGCCTGTAGCAAAAGCAAAAGATTTAGCATTGGCGTTTGATCATAATGAATTGCTCAGTTTAGCTTTAGAGCGTTTAACCAGTAAAACTCGCTATACCGCTTTGCCAGCTAGTCTCATGCCCGAGTTATTTACACTGACCGAGCTACAGACTATTTATGAAATTATTCTTGGACAATCCTTAGATAAAAAAGCATTTAGACGCCGTATGATAGAAGCGGGTGCAGTTGAAGAAACCAACCACAGTAAAATTGTGGGCAAACGACCAGCTCAGCTTTATCGCTATGCACTCGATTCTTTCGATTTTATATTTCCTCGCTCACTCGAATTACCCAGAAATAAAGAGGGTGAAGATAAGCAAAACAATGAGCTTTCTGACTAGCGCATCTTGATGCACTTTGATTTATAATGCCGCGCTTATGATTGATGTCATGTTTTGATCAGCACTTTGCCTATGTCACACGTTTCTCCCTGCTTCCAGCAAAACCAGTTTTTTGTGTTGGTGGAATATCTCACTTCACTGCATGATATTTATCCTGTGAAACATGAGTTTGCAGGATATCCGGCTGCAATGACATTGGCAGATCGCGTACATTCAGATCATGATATCGCGCCGCTTGAAGCCAGCAAAAGTTACCCTGACTCAATCGATAAAGTTTTACACTTTTCAGGTAAGGCCCGAGACATACAAGACTTTGAGCGCTTTTTAGAACAAGCTCAAGCAGCCAATATTCACAACTTGTTATTGCTTACAGGCGATAAACTCAAAGAACACCATAATGGTCGAGATGGGCAGCCTCGTAGTCGCTACTTAGAGTCGGTAAATGCCGTAATGGCTGCCAAGCAGCATGGCGGGTTTCGTATTGGGGTTGCTTTTAACCCATTTAAATATGTTGAAGCTGAGCGTGATGCACAGTATTTAAAACTACATAAGAAGATTAAAGCAGGTGCTGACTTTATCATTACCCAATTGGGCTATGACATTGAAGCCTTAAAACAAGCCAAATCATTTTTAATGAAGCATGCTTATTCGCAGCAAATACTGGCTTGTGTAATGCCACTGACTTTGGGCCGAGCCAATTTTATGGTGAAGCATAAAGTCGCGGGTATTGTAATTACCCCACACATGTTAAAAGTTTTGGCAGATGAAAAACAGGCAGGGCATACAGACCGAGTTTATTTGCGCTGTGCTTTACAGATTTTGATATGTAAACATTTAGGGTTTGCAGGAATTCACTTATCTGCCTGCCATAAGCCAGAAGAGCAAATGCTGCTTGAAAGCTACATTGAGCAATACAGACATTTGGAACTTAAAGCTTTAGAAGAGCTTTGGAATTCACTTTGGCAAGTCACGACAGGCAAAGAGTTTTCACCTGAAATTTCTCGGTTTTCACGTCAGCCAACGTCTAAACAATTAATTAAATATCGCCAATTGCATGTTATGCATGAAGCAATGTTTGGATCAAAAATTGCTAAAGGCGTTGGACGGTTTATTTTTAAAGCGTCCTTTTGGGAAAACTCTTTAGTAGCTAAAGTATTAATTAAAACAGAAGTGCTGAGTAAACATAGCCTAGTCGGTTGTGAAAGCTGTGGTCAGTGTCGCCTAAGCGATACTTTATATATTTGCCCTGAAACGTGTCCAAAAGGTTTAGCCAACGGGCCTTGTGGCGGTACAACTTTAGACCGCTGTGAATTTGGTGACCGTGAATGCATTCATTCAGTCAAAGCAAGACTTGCTAAAGCTGTTGAACAAACTGAAATATTAAAAGAAAAACTGATTCCAACTGTGCCTATTGAAACTAGGGGAACCAGTTCTTGGAAAAATTGGTATTTAGTGACTGAGGCTTAAGTTTTGTATAACTTCCTTGATTTGATTTTGTTAAAAAACTAATTCACATGCTAAAGCACGGCAATAATTTAAAAATAACAATTGTTTGGCTTAATTATGTTCAATCAAGATGATTACCGAGGAGTATACTTAAAGCAAATCTTTTGCGTTAAAAGGAAAGCTGTCTCAATGAAAAAGTTGGTTGCTGTACTTGCTGTACTTGTTGTTTTAACTGGATGCGTTTACGACCCGGTTAATTACGACAAAATACACGACCAAGAGTTCCAAGACCACCTCAGGCAAAACGGTTAGTAATAAAAAAGCCCACTCAATGAGTGGGTTTCATTTTTTAAAAAGCGCACTGTGCCATTTGAGTGACAAACAGATTCATATCTTCGCACAAAAACTCTCACAACATCCTGAGTTTGCAGCCGAGGCGGAAAGTTACGATCAACTCGCAGCAAGTATAGCTGTAAAACTTAGCGATCCAGCTCAGGTCAAATAACGGGAACAGTATCTAAGCAAGTTGGGTTCAAAGGCTTATTGCGGGGGCAGTTTTTAGAAACAGGTTTTTTTAATTCCTTGTTTATTTATATGAATTAGCTAAAAGTATATATTGTATTTATAAGTTAGCTTATTGTTTACTTCATTAGAAAAATATTCCTCCTTAGAAGTTAATAAAATGAAAAATTATTTAATAGGATTAGTTATTGCTTTAGGTTTAACAGGATGTATGGCATTACCAAACATCGACTATTCACAGCAAAAAGTTGAACGGTTTAATCCAGTTAAAAATTGGATTAGTGTAGATTCTGCTTCAGTTAAAGATATACCTAATGGTAATGAAGTCTTTAAGTTGAAAGGGGGGAGCGAAGTTTATGTGTTCAGATATCAAGACGAATGGGCATTAATAAATCCAAATTCTAATAGACAACAGTGGATTGATACTAAGTATTTATGTAGTTTTTCTGGTTGTTATACTCCTCCAATTGTTTATAGAAACGCTAAAAGTAGTTTTAATAATAGGGAATCTATTTACTCAATTCAACAACGTGAGTCTAAAAGGTATAGCAATACTAAAACTAGAAGTACCTCTACTACTCATACTTCAAGAACCTATAATCAAACTACTAATAATTCTTGTTATTGTACTTCGGGTACATATTGTGTTGGGCCTAGAGGTGGACATTATTGCCTTAATAGCACGGGTTCTAAAAGATACCTTCCAAGATAGATAGAGCAAACTTTGGAAAGCCCTGCTAAATAACGATTATTATCGTTTTTTTATTTTATATACAGGTTATTTGCATTTAAAAACTAGGTCTATTTGATATAATTCATGAAAATATCAAAGGTTATAAAAATGGATAAGCCTTTTCCACTATTTTGTAATGAGCGCATTAATTTTATGAATAGAATATTATTATCTTTTATAAGTTTATTAATTATTAGTCCAGTGTACAGTGCTGATGATTTTTTCGAAAAAAAACCTTCTATTTTAATTGCTAAAGATGAAGAGGCTCAAAATACTAAAAGTGGTGAGAGTGTTGTTTTTTTTGAGTCAGCAATGCAACAAAAAATAGATCGTACAAATCAACTTTTTAGAAGGGCTGAGCGAGATAAAGATGTTCTATTCCAAACGTCAAATATGACTGATTATGATAAATCACAATATTACAGAGAAAATAAGTTTGCTAATTATAGAGGTTATTCACCATACATTGAATCTACACCTAATAGAAAAGTAATTTCAGAAAAAGAATATGAACAGCTAATGGAGCAAAAAAGAAAAGAGAGAAAAGTTGATCGAAGCCTTTGGTACCTATTAGATAAGTAATTTCAGAAGATAAATTTCAATAGTTAAAAGTGGCATAGTAAAACAAGAAAATTAATATTTTTACGAACAAAATATAGCTATTGCCTACCAAATCAAAAAATAGATATGTTATAGAAATAGATATGTTATAGAAAAGGATGGGATGAGTATTAAGTTCAAAGGAAGCACTTAACCGATCTTCTTAAAGTTCGATGGATTTCGTTAAATAGGTAGATGATGACCGCACTGTTAGAAAGGGATTTCAGCCCCTCTGAGTTTACATTGTTTTCTGAAATATTATGGAAACTTGGTTCAGGGAAAGGGCAATACAATTTACGTGAAAATATCATTGCAGATATTGCCATCTTGTTGCGGGCTGATTTTGCCGCGTCTTATATTTGGGATTCAACACATAATTTATCGAGAGAAGGTGTGATATGGAAAATCGACCCAAAAGCGATGGAGGACTATGAGAGTATTTGGCAATTTGATGACCCCATTACTGCACAGCTTCATAAACTCCAGAAACCAACATTTGTAAACGAAGTTATGCCTCTCGCAGACCTGAAAAAAACAGGCTATTACAATGAGTTTTTAAAAACCTATGGTTTGTATCACGGCATAAATATTTATTTTGTCCGAAATGGTATAGATATTGGCGATTTACGTATTTGGCGTGCAAAAGACGCCGACATGTTTGGTGAACGTGAAAAAAGAATCTTAAATCTGCTTGAACCTTATTTTACCCAAGCCTTACCACTAGATTTGTCAACACAATATGGTCTGACTCCACGTGAACAAGAAGTGGTTCATTTAGTCTCTAAAGGCTTAAGTGATAAAGAGGTGGCAAATTTACTTGATATTAGCTTTACCACATTAAGAACCCATCTGAACAACTCTATGAGAAAAATAGGCTGTAATAATCGCACTGAAATGACTTTACTCATTCAACATTAAAACAAAAACAATCCTCAATTTTGAGGATGCGAATGAATGAGCAATTTGTACTAAGTTCTTAAGATCACAACTTAAATGGATTTTAAGTCATCATGTCAAATGCAGTTGAAAAAAATAATTGGATTGAATTACAGGATTTAGCAAATGCTTCAGTAGATGTCATCACTAAACTGATTCATGAAAGAAAAATATCTTGTGAAGAACTCGTGCATCATTACTTCGACACTATTGAAAAACAACAGTCTTTAAATGTTTTTATTAGCACAGATAAAGCTTCAGCAATTCAACAAGCTCAATATTGGGATAAATATCTACTTAGTGGAAAACCATATCCAGCTTTGATGGGCATTTTAATTGCGGTTAAAGATAATATTCATGTTGCAGGTTTCCCAAATAGTGCAGGCACACCAGCTTTAGCTGATTTTAAACCTCAAAGTTCCGCACTGATTATTCAAAAACTTATTGATCACGGCGCGATCATTGTTGGTAAAACTAATATGCACGAATTGGCCTTTGGGGTAACAGGTTATAATACTGCTATGCACATTGAAGGCGTTGTCGGTACACGAAATGCCGTAAACCCATTACACATTGCTGGTGGGTCTTCTTCTGGTAGTGCTGCGGCTGTTGCCGCAGGAATGGTTCCAATTTCGATTGGTACAGACACTGGTGCTTCGATTCGTTTACCAAGTGCGTTAAATGGTTGCGTCGGCTTTCGTCCCACGGTAGGACGATATTCACAAGAGAGTATTACACCAATTTCACATACGCGGGATACGGCTGGTCCTATTGCACACACAGTATCTGACATTATTTTAATTGATCAGCTCATTACCCAAGAGCCAAAGAAAGAACTATTGCAGCCTCATCAAATTAGGCTCGGTATTACCCCATATTTTTGGAATGATTTAGATGAAGATGTTCGTGAGCAGGCTCATATTGCGCTTGAGCTTTTAAAAGAGGCAGGAGTCGAAATTATTAATGTCGATATGCCGAATTTAGAACAGCTCAATCATGCTATTTCATTTCCAGTAGTCGTCTATGAAGGCAAATATGACCTTATTCAATATTTGAAAGATCATCATGTAAATTTGACCATTGAAACTGTAGTTGATCAGATCTCAAGCCCAGATGTTCAGGCAATTTTTAAACAGAATATCCTTCCGCAATTAATTCAAGATCAGACTGGGCAACTTGTTCCTGTTTTACCTTTCTATGAAAAGGCCATCAGTGAAGCTCGGCCTCAATTGCTTGAACTTTACCAAAACACATTTAAAGCGCATAACTTACATGCTTTATTACTTCCGACATCACCGATTGTTGCACCGCTAGCAAATGAACAATCCAATTCAATTGAAAATTTCCAGACACTCATTCGAAATACGGACCCCGGCAGTAATATTGGATTACCAGGGCTGAGTTTGCCGATTGGAAAGGGAGCGAAATCGAAACTACCAGTTGGATTAGAAATTGATGGTTTACCTCATCACGATAGTGAAATACTTGCGATTGGTATGACTTTAGAAGAAATATTTAAGGTTTTAAATAAGTAAAAAAATAAACCGATAATTCTCTATTTTTTAAATAAAAAAGAGTTAAAAGTAACTCTTTTTTTAGATTAATTTTGTTTTTGAATAATGCTCGGCTTCTTAAAAATAAGTTGGATTTGGTCTGAAAATTTTTATGGTATTTAACTTGATGTAGTTAATTATAAATATATTGAAAATACATATTTAATAAGCTGCGCTTTACTATTGTTGATAAATCTGCATATTTATCTTTTATGCTTCTATAAATATTATAAAAATTCTCGAAGAATTTCTTTAAATTACATATTGCTCCAATTAAATCAACATAAGTTATACAAAGTAAGCGCTAATTTTTAATATTAATACAATAAATTTTTCTACCAATTAATCATTTTTATATAAATAATTATTTTTTTAAGCTGTTGATTTTATTTATTTAAATTAATTTTTAAAGAAAGTTTTTATAATTAAATTTTTTAGAAAATATAAAATTATATAATTTTTAAATATTTTTTTTATAGCATGCAGCGTATTGGCTTAAATGGAAAAAATATATGTCAAAAGGGTCAATGATATTTAATCGATTTAAGAACCATAATTTGCACCAAATTTTACGCTGTCACGATTCATTGAATAAACCAAGTGAAAAGTTACGTAAAAAAGACGCTAATAATTTATTGGTGTAAATAAAAAATCGAATATTACAAATAAACGGAATGAATATGGATAACGTAGCTCAGCTAGAAACTGACACTAATTTCCAAAGTCGAAAGAAAATAACTTGGGGTGTTTTTAGTGTCCTGCTGTTATTTTTAATCGCAGGCATTATATATTATTTTTTTGTATACCGATTTTATCAATCTACTGATAATGCTTATGTTCAGGCAGATGTTACTTGGGTCATGCCAAAGATTTCAGGCGAAGTGATTGAGTTATTAATTAACGATAATCAGTTTGTAAAGAAAGGGGAAACTTTGGCGGTATTAGACCACCGCGATTACCAAGCTCGTTATGATCAGGCGAGTTCTGTCGTCAGCTTAAAAGAAGCGGCGCTTGGTGTACAACAGCAAAATGAAAAGTCTGCTAAATCTTCCATTACTGAAGCAAAGAGTGGTGTAGTGGCAGCGCAAGCAGAATTAACTCGTTTAAGAAAAGATTTTGAGCGTTATCAAGATTTATTAAAAGATGGGGTGATTACCCGACAAAACTTTGAAGGGGTTCAATCTCAATATTTAACTGCTCAGGCGCAGCTCAGCAAAGCGCAAGCCGCCGTAAATGCGGCAGAAGCTCAGTTAGGCAGTTTACAAGCCAGTCGAGCGCAGCTTTTAGCAGATATTCAAAGTGCCAATGCAAACTTAAACCTATATCAGGTCGATCTGGCTTCCTCAAAAGTGGTCAGTCCTGTAAACGGTAAAATCGGTAGTCTTGCAATTCAAAAAGGCTCACGTGTTTCTCCGCAAACGCGCTTAATGGCGATCATTCCTGAAAACAGTTTGTATGTACAAGCGAATTTCAAAGAAACCCAAATTGAGAAAATGCATATTGGTCAGAAAGTTGAACTCAAACTTGATGCCTATCCAAGCCTGACCTATAGCGGAAAAATTGAAAGTTTTTCACCAGCTTCAGGCGCAACTTTTTCACTCATGCCACCAGATAATGCCACAGGAAACTTTAACAAAGTTGTTCAGCGTATTCCTGTGCGTATTGCCATAGATTCAAGCCCGCATATCGATTTGATAAAACCTGGTATGTCGGTCAGTGCCACCGTTGACCTAAGAACTTAATAATAAAATTTTAGGTAATAAGACATGAATAAGCACGTTGACGCCGAGTGGATGTTTCCCGCAAAGACGGCATGGGCAATTTTTGCGGCCATGATTTTTGGCAACTTTATGGCGATTCTTGATATTCAGATTGTGGCGAGTTCTTTAAACGAAGTTCAAGCTGGAATGAGTGCAAGTCGTTACGAAGTCACTTGGGTGCAAACGGTTTATTTAATTGCCGAGATTATTGCAATTCCAATGTCGAGTATTGTGTCGCGGGTGCTTTCAACACGGGTGTATTACACCATCTGTGCAATTGGTTTTACGGTCAGTTCGTTACTTTGTGCCTTGGCATGGAACTTAGAAAGTTTATTAGTTTTTCGTGGCATTCAAGGTTTTATGGGCGGCGGCATGATTCCGACCTCCATGACCGCGTTGTATCTACTTTTCCCTGAAGCAAAACGCTCATTGCCGTTAGTCATGTTTGGAATGATCAGTACTTTGGGCCCAGCGATTGGCCCAACCATTGGCGGCTGGTTAACCAATAACTTCTCATGGCACTGGATGTTCCTGATCAATATTATTCCGGGCATTATCATTGCTACGGTCATCTACTCGGGTCCAAATATTGACCGTGCAAACTATTCACTCATTAAAAGCATGGATTGGTTTAGCCTCGTTGGTATGGCGATGTTTTTGGGTGGGCTTGAATATTTCCTTGATGAAGGCGCAAGACATGACTGGCTTGCAGACACAGGGGTTCGAGTTGCCTTTATGATCTGCGTTGTGGGCGGCATGATTTTCTTCTCTAGAAGTTTTACTCAGCCTAAACCTTTGCTCGATTTATCCGTATTTAAAAATAAAAACTTTACCTTAAGTGCCATCACAACTTTTGTGATTGGCATGGCGCTCTATGGCTTGGGTTACATGATTCCCGTCTTTCTTGGGCAAGTCCGTGAAATGAACAGTAGCCAAATTGGTCACGTCATGATGGTGACAGGCATTGTGATGTTCTGCTTTGCGCCATTTCTTGCGTGGCTTATTCCCAATTTTGATACCCGAAAAACCGTATTTGTCGGAATGATTTTGGCGGGCTTTGGTGTATGGCTCAATTCACATTTGAGCATTCATAGTGATTACGACTTTATGTTCTGGCCGCAAATTTACCGTGGTATTGGCCTCATGATCTGTCTGATTGTGGTTTCGCATTTAGCCATGAGCACTTTGCCACTCAGTAAAGTTGCCGATGCCAGCGGTATTTATAACCTGATGCGTAATATTGGCGGAGCGGTTGGGCTAGCTCTCATTAACTCATCTTTAGATTGGCTGACTGCGCTTCATGTTACCCAGATTAATCAGTCGATGACACCGCAAAACTGGATTTTTACAGAACGACTTGACCAACTCACGGCGCAATATCAAGAAGTCGGCTCAAATGCACAGCAAATAGCGCTCAGCGTGATCTATCGTGACATTCATTTTCAAGCACTTACATCTAGTTTTAATGATTTATTACGCATGCTCGCAATCATCATGTTTGTGACCGCCTTTTTAACCATCTTTATGGATCGGGGGAAGAAAATGAACATGTAGCGATTTAGAAATAAAGAGTAGCTTTCAAAGAATGAAAAACAATAGGGCATATCAAAACGTATCCCTTCATAGAAAAAGAACATTGAGATGAGTTTTCTAAAATCGGTTGATGAGATCGGGGAACTCGCAAATTAGAGGTGGAAGGTTAAAGGATTATGATTAATACAACGTATAAACTAATTTCAAAATTGAACCTAAAAAACACGACTTATGGTCAATATTTTGAAAAAGAGCAAATCGATACAGAGCGATTAAAAGTGATGTATTCCATTTACGAACAGTATTATGAAAATACGAGATTTTCTATTTTCGTAGATGATTTTAAAAATAAAAGCGGTGCGATCTTAATTTTTGACTCGGAGACAGATGAGATTGTGGGGTTCTCAACCGTTGTTGTGCAGCACTTCTATTTAAACGGTAAAGACTACACCGTGTTATTTAGCGGTGATACGGTCATTTTGAAGAAGTTTTGGGGTACACGTAGTCTGCAAAGTACCATGCTCAAACTCATGATTAAGCTTCGAATCAAATATCCATTTAACGAGCTCTATTGGCTTCTGATTTCTAAAGGCTATAAGACCTACCTCTTACTTGCCAATAACTACTATGTGTATTACCCAAATATTAAAGACGAAAATCAGCATCTCTCGGAAGTGGTTGAGCATTACTGTGAGAAATTCTTTGGCGAATACTACGACCGTGAAGCTGGCTTATTAAACTTTGGTGATGACTATCAACCATTAAAAGGTGAAGTCGCACCGATTACTGCCGAAATGAGACAAAAGAACCCAAACATTCATTTCTTTGAGCAGTTGAATCCAACATGGAGTGCGGGTACGGAATTACCGTGTATTGGTCGATTAGGCTGGAAAGATATTGCCCGCTTCCCTGTGAAGCTCATGACTAAACCTACAAGTAAGGGAAGATGCGAAGCACGTAAAACGTCGAAAACAAACCGTAGAGAGGCCATCCAATGAAATCTAATGAATGGCTAACTTTGGGTTCGCATCTGATTTTAAAAAAATGGTGTGATGCATCCGATCGTAATTTTCAAAAACAGTTTAATGCGTTAGAAGCGACACAACGTCAAATCCTGCATTCGATTTTACAGACCTCTACATTTGCTAAAGATAAGAAAGTTCAAAACTATGAGCAGTTTGTAAAATCATTTCCTGCGACACGTTATGGCGCATGGCGAGAAGACATTCAACGCTACCGTGAACAAAAGCTTTCACTATCTAGCAGTAAGCTGGTTCGTTTCCAGCCGACCAGTGGGTCGAGTGAACAAATTAAGTTTATTCCATATACCAAACTGTTTTTAGATGAGCTTGATCATGCGATTGCGCCGTGGATGGCAAGTCTATACCGTAAATGTCCGCAGCTTAGTTCGGGAACGCATTACTGGTCGGTGTCATGGTTACCTGAAAGCCAGCGTGAAGTTTTAAAAGATAAAAACCTAAATGATGATAGTGCGCTACTCGGTGTAGGTAAGCGAATTTTGTCTAAGTTTACTCAAGCGGTTCCAAGTAACGTTGCCTTTGCAGCCAATGCCGATGATGCACTCTTTGCCACGATTTGCTATTTGGTGGCAAACCGTAACTTAGCGATGATTTCGGTGTGGAGTCCAACGTTTGCGCTGCAATTGCTGGAACGTTTGGAGTCACTACAACAAGACGTGATTGAGGTTTTACAAAGTGGTTCATGGGGTAACCGTCAGGCTTCATTAAAAGAAGTCACTGCACCGCATAGTCCTGAAAGTGCTCAAGCCTTAATTGCAAGTTCAAACGGCGAACAGATCGACTTTAAAAAGCTCTGGCCAAAGTTAAGTTTAGTGTCGAGTTGGGATACCGCAGGTTCAAAAGCTTGGGCCGAAAAATTACAAGAGAAATTACCCAGTGTTCAGTTTGAAGGCAAAGGGCTATGGGCGACTGAAGGTGTAGTGACCATTCCCTATAATGACCAATACCCATTGGCCTATCAAAGTCACTTCTATGAATTTGAATATTTAGAAGGTGAGAAGCAAGGTCAAATCATTCCGTCGTGGCAGCTTAAACAAGGCGATGTGGTGAGCCCGCTCATTACTTCGGGTAATGGCTTACTTCGCTACTGTTTGGATGACTGCTTACGGGTAACAGGCTTTATAGAGCAAATTCCGTGTTTTGAATTCCAAGGCCGCCGTTTTGGGGTCGATCTGGTCGGTGAAAAACTTGCACCTGAAACAGCTCAACAGTTGTTGTCTCAGTTAAATGAAACAGAATCGAAAGCGATTTCTTTACTCGCGATTGATACCCAACAACAAGTTAAACCATTTTACTGCGTACTTTTTGAAGGCGACATTCATCACAGCGTTAGCAATGAATATATCGACAGTATTTTGCGTCAAAACTTCCATTATGAACTTGCACGAAACTTGGGACAGCTCGATCAACCTCAGATTCGCCAAGCCAATAATGGGTGGAATGCCTATAAAAAACTGGTCATGTTTGATGGCATTATCGAAGGCAATATCAAACCTGAGCCACTCAAAAAAGTCACCCTCAATAGTTTGGAACAACTATGAAAGGGATGAAGTCATTTAATACTCGGTTTTTAACACTTCGACACGCCTTGTATCTAGGCGTGTTGGTTGTGTCGAACACACACGCCATGACTTTAGATGAAGCTTTGTCAGCCAGTTTAAGACATGAAAGTCAGCTTGAAGTCAGTCGTTTAAGCGTGAATCAGTCCACCGCTATGCTTGAGCAAGCCAAACAGCGTGACGGACTCAAAGTCAATTTAGTCGGGCAACTTGACTATGAAAGAATAGATACGCCTTCACACGTTCTGTTTCCAACCGAAGGAAACCGTAAAGGTCGAAGTTTGCAATTGCAGGCTGATTATCCAATTTATACCTCTGGTCGACACCGTTTAGGAATAGATGTTGCCGAAAGTCAGCTTTCTGCCCAAAACCAAGGTTTGTCAGATCAACGATCTGAAACCATTTTAAATACCGTAATGGTCTATACCGATGTATTAAAGAAGAAAGCTATTTTAGAACTCAGACAAAAGACCATGGCAAATCTGCAACGGTCTTTATATGAGTCAAAGCGCCGTTTTGACGTGGGAATGATTACCCGTGCGGACTTGGCTCAGGTTTTGGCGCAAGTTGCTCAAGGCCAAGCTGATATTACACAGGCCCAATCTAACTTAACTGTAAGCGAAGCCCAGTTTTATCAAGTAACGGGAACAACACCTGATAACCTTGTTGCGATTAAACAGCTACCCGCTATTCCCATGAGCTTAGATGAAATTTTGGCGCAAACCAAAAACCATCCAGCTTTAATGCGTAGTAAATACGAAAAGCAAGCCGCAGAAAAGCAATATGCTCTCACCAAACGCGAACTATGGCCAACGGTCATGCTCACCAGCCGTGCCGGAAAACAAGATGAAGCAAGCTATATTGGTTCTGAAAGTAATAACTACATGGTTGGGGTGCAGCTTAATGTACCGCTCTATGACGATGGCTTAAATCGGGCCAACATCAAAAAAGCACAGGCCGATATCGATTTGGCTAACCAAAAAACGCGAAGTCTTGAACTGGATTTAAATAAACGTACACGCACGACCTATGCACAGCTTCAAACCATTCGACAAAATAAAGAAGCACTGGCAAATGCCATAGAGGCAGCGTCTATTGCCTTTGTCTACACACGTAAAGAGTTCGACGTCGGCACCAAAACCACGTTTGATTTGCTCAATACCGAGCAAAAGTTACTCGATGCAGAAACTCAGAAAACCGTGAATGACCAAGACGAAGTGGTGTTTGTCTATCAGCTACTCGACCAAATGGGGCGTTTAAATAACTTAGTTCCCACACAGACCGCACAACAGGTGAATAATGAATAAAACAAATCCACCACTTGCTAACAATACCTTGATTACCCGTGAAGCAACTTTGGCAGATGATCAGGCTTTACGAGACTTAATCGCCGTACCCATGACCACCAAAGGCATACAAATTAGCTTTCAGCGCGAACCGAGCTATTTTAGAGCGTCTGACATTGTCTATCGACATAAACTGCATGTGGTGATTGAAGATACCGAAAGCCAAAAGAAGCTTGCTTGTTATAGCAATGGTTACCGCCCATGTTATGTCGATCGGAGCATTCAAAACTTGCGATACGCTGGCGACTTACGTGTAGATCATAACTATCGGGGTAAATCACTGGTGAAGGTTTTGGCAAAGCATGTAAAACAAACCATGCATGAACCGAACTATAGCCAAATGATTATTTTTGATGATAACCATGCCGCACGCGCTGCCATCCAAACGGGCAAAACGGGAATGCCTGATTATTATGATGAAGGGCTTATTGAGACATTAAGTCTGACCGATACTGGCGCAAAACGAAAAATCACGGCTTTTTTAAAACAAGTTGATAAACAGATTGATCTTAAAGAAATCCGTACATGTGTTGCTGAAGCTCAGCATGTAGAAGCCATGAATCGGTTTATTGCCGACATGGCAGAGTTTTATAACTTTATACCAGCCTATAACTTTGAAGAACTGGCTCAAGGTCATCAGTACTTTTCAGGAATAAAACTCGCAGACTTTTCACTTTACTTTAAGGGTGAAAAACTGATGGGCATGTTTGGTTTATGGGATCAGCACAGTATTAAGCAAACTAAAATTTTGCATTACAGTTCAGTCATTGGAATTTTTAGACCCGTTTATAACTTGCTGACTCCAATTACCAAAGGTATGCGTTTGCCTAAACTTGGCGACTCTATCAAGTACCATGTGCTACATACGCTTATGTGCCATCCAGAAGATTTGGCTTTGCATCATAAAATGCTCGAAGATGCCTATAACAAATCAAAACAGCAGGGCGTTGGTGTGGTGAGCTTTACGCTTTCACATAAAGACCCGCGCTATCAGCTAAACCAGTTTTATAAAGGTGAGCGTTTGACTGGTATGCATGGTTTTATTAGTTATGAAGGCGACCCAAGACCAAATTTTGATAAAAACTTGATTCCCTATTTAGAGGTTGGGCGTATTTAATTTAAAGCTTGAAGTGATACTTTGAATGAAGCCCACGAAAGTGGGTTTTGTCATTTTGAATATGAGTGATGAATTTGAAGATCAGTTTATAAAAGAAAATATAGCAATAATTTATAATATAATTATTTAATTTTTAATGGAAAATTATTTTAATTTTTATTGATGCGTAGTCACTAAACGTACATATAGCGCAACTACTATACAAATCGAAATTTAAGAACATGGTAGTTAAGTGATGAAAAAAAGTTTATTGGGCGGCCTTATTCTGTCTTTGTGTACAACTCCAGCTTTTGCATTAAATATTTTATTGGTTAATGATGACGGTCTAACCAGCAATGTCAAAGCACTCTATGATGAATTAAAAGCAAATGGTCATAACGTGCTTGTGTCTGTACCTTGTTCACCACAAAGTGGCCGCGGTGGCGCAATCGTGATGTACAGCTCAACGACCATTTCTGCGGATAATGATAAGCAAATTGCGGCTGAAAACGGTTGTCACAATGGTGCAGCACCAATTGGCGCACCTGCGGCTGGAACCTTTACCAAAGCGGGTTATACCAATGGCGACTGGAATTACACGCATGGCACACCAGTCATGGCAACAATTTATGGACTAGATGTGGTTGCGCCAAAACGATGGGGTAAAGCACCAGACCTAGTTTTATCTGGCCCGAATGAAGGACAAAATGTCGGAAAAGTCGTTGTACACTCTGGCACGATTGGCAATGTACAGTTTTCGGCAGGCCGCGGCATTCCATCAATTGCTTTAAGCGCCGATACCAACACGGTAGATGATAAGACTTTAAACAACCCTAACTCTGCAATTGTGGCAAAACAAACTGTAGTGTTATTAAAAGAATTACAAGCTAAGGCAGGTAAGGGCCAATTGTTGCCAAAAGGCATCACGCTTAATGTTAATTTTCCTAAAAATTTAACAACCAGCACACCTTTTGCTTTTTCAAAAATTGGGACGTATGACTTATATAAATTGAAGTTCCAAGTGACCAAAGACAATAAAGGCAATAACCAGTTTGGCTTAGGAATTGATGCGGCACCATCAGCTCCAACCGCCGCGCAAATGTCGGATGAAAGCGCCGTCATGCAAAGCAAAATTGCTGTGACTGCAATGCAAGTGGCTTACGATCAGCGACCAGCAGCTCAAGAATGGCTCAAAATTCGTTTAAAAAGCCTATTTAACAAGTAAGGAGAAAGACCATGAAACGTTGTTTGCTGGTTTTACTTCTTGGGCTTGGATTGGCGGCTTGTAATGACAATGATCATGATGACCAAGTCTCGACTGAAAAACCTGCATTAGCTCCGAGCTTAGATGTCGGTACTTATATTATTAGTACCGAAACTGATGAAGAGCTACCAATGGCGGGTAAATACTATTCTGGTGCAGATGGTTCTAAATTATTGGTTTTAGATGATGACGAAAACCGTGCCAAAATTGTGATGAGCTATGACGCAAAAACCAAAGCTTGGCAGAGCAACCAGTCTAATCAAGCGATGACCGTTGAATTAGCACATTATGAAAAAATTGATGATCAGAAAATTATGCTGAATCAATTGGTCGGTACCTACGATTTATCTTTTCCAGATGGAACAACGGTCAATGCCGAGGTGAATGCACAAGGCAAAATTGTCTCGAAAGACCCAAATTGTGTGTTTACAGGTGTTATTACTGAAAGTGCATTAGCCAATACGGCAAACTATCAACTGACCGATAATAAGTGTGATGCGCTAAAGAATAACTCGAAAGGCTATATCATGGTAGATGAAGACTTAGAACCTATGAGTTTTAGACTCGTATCTGACACAGTTGCCTCAAAAGATATTTGGGCATTTGCACAATCTTAAAAATAAAAAGGCAACGGATTCATTTCGTTGTCTTTTCATTCCAACCTGTCTTGGGCTGTTGAAACAATTAACATGGTTTGAAGGTAATAATCTACACGCGGGTGATTATTGTCCTTATGCGAGTTATGCGCATTAAAGGCTGCATCATGAAGTTTCACGACTCGAGCGATCGGATTCGAACTACAACGAATTAAATATTCTTCGCGTGTTTCGCTTTCCCGTTTAGTTAATGCATCAACGGCATCACGGACTTCCTTTCCAAATAAACTTTCGATTTTGTCTAGCGTAAGAGGTGTGTCTTCAACGCTATCGTGTAGAAGGGCTGTAATAATATAGACTTGTGAAAATCGATGCTCAATTAATGAATTGACCACACCTTTAATATGGTAATCAAAGTAATCATGAGAACCATACTTTTGACCTTGATGAGATTCTTTTGACAATTTCTCTGCTAATTCAACTTTATTTTGAGTCATTTTTTGCTCTTATCACTTTAAGTATATGACACGGCCTACTTTGTGAGATGGGACGCTTAGGTCATAATTTTATACTGAATACTCAAAATAGGCATATATAAAAAGCAGCCCCGAAATGAGACTGCTCATTTTTAAGTGAACGATGAATCGGCATTCTTCATAAGCTTTAAATATTTGATAAAGTGAATGAGCTATTACCGCCTGTTAAAGCTACGTTCGTACCATTGATTAATAGAACAGGTTTATTTCCACCAATATTGGTTACGGCTAAGCTACCAAACCACCAATTGTTATGTCCAACATAGTGACCTTGAGCGAGATATACGGGAATGGAAGCCGACGAAGTTTGCAAATTAACGCCAAAGTAAAAGTTAAGCTTGCTAGGGGTGTCGCCACTACTTTGACTATCAGCAAACATGTGACTACCTTTTTGTAATAGTTCAACATAACTATTAGCAACCTGCGAAGAGCCGCTACGGTCGCAGTCTAAAGTGATAGTCCAGACATTCCCTTTTTTAGTAATGGAGGGTGGCGGTTCACAGGTTTCACCGTCTGTATATACAACAGAACCATCAATATATGTGATATTGGTTAATAGCCCAGTATCATCAGTAATAACAACAGTGTTGGATGAAGTTGACATGATTAAATCCTCTTAAATTATGTTTTATCCAGTCGCTTTATTTTATTGTTTATAAAAGTAATCGCGCTGGATGCTTTGTCTGGTATTTTAAATACCATTGGTTATAAAGCGTTTAAAGTATGATTTATTTATATGCCTTAGATTTATATTTCATCTTTATTAAAATATCATTTGAGTTGAGTTGTTAATATTATATTTATTCAAAATTAAATCGTTTTTGATACAAATTATTTTTTATTGGGATTTTTTCACTATATTGTTTTTAGGTGTGGAGATGGTTTTCTTTTTTAAAAAGAAAGATAACTTTTAACTGAAATGTGATTAATATTGATAATTCAAGCACTGAATGAAAATAACCTTATTGTTTTTTTTGATTTAAGTGTTTGATATTGGTTGTATAAATACTATACTTTAGTCTGATTAAATTTGTGGCGTTATTATTAAGTTGTATTAATATTTCAATTTAAAGTTTTTTATAGGTTTTTATTGGGTGTTGTTTTAATAAATATTAATCATTAAAAATAATGGGGATTTTACATATAATAATTATCCTTGTGGAAATTTTTATAAATATTAGTGCTGTGGTAATAAAATCCTTTAATTTTATAAATTATGTCATTAATAGGTGGGAGGTGGCTATTAATTACTTAAATAATCTAGAATATTTTTTATTTGTTGATATAGACTCATAAAATAAAATAGGTGCTCAAAATTCAAGCCAAGCTAGACGTTCAGTTTTAATGATTTTGAACTTTAACTTAATGATATAAAATTAGCTTGTAAATATTACTTAAGAATTTTCTTAATTATCTAATTAAATGAAAAATAATAACTATTTAAATAATTTCTAGCCAATTTCACATTGACACCTCAAATATTGGAGATTACCATTTGCGAGCTGGCCTACATTGCCAGTCGGTTGTCGCAGACCGTATTAAGACCGCATCAGGATTATTTCTTCTGAGGAATAGTCTTATGTGTAAGCTCCTCGTTCCCTCCCGTAGCGGTAGGACGGGAGAGGGACACCCTCGGGTGTGCTGGATGTCTTAACCAGTCTGCGAACCCTCTTCCGTTCTGCCACCATAATTCTAATGTCTTGGCAGAACTCCATATATAAGGAGTTGGCTTTGCACATCCATTATTTCTTGGCAGCCTTTGCCAAAAGCTATAACAATACAGCTTAAAACATTTAACGCAGCTTGATCGCCGTAAGGCTTTTCAGGCTTTAGCTCGTTATTACTTAAAACTTAGACAATTAAAACTTGAGATGTGCTGAGCACAGTCTTTATGGCTTTGCTATGCCTTTTTTCTCCCAAAGGCAGCGGTTTTTACATCTCATTTATATACAACAATAATTTTATAACGGTAAAAATATGCCAAAAATAGTTCTCCCAACACGTGCATTACAAGTCGTAAATAAAGCAATTGAGTTATTTCATTACAACGGATTTCATTTAGTCGGCATTGATCGACTTGTGAAAGAGTGTGAAATTCCAAAAGCAACTTTCTATAACTACTTTCACTCTAAAGAACGGCTGATTGAAATCTGTTTGATTGTGCAAAAAGAACGATTAAAAGAAAAAGTGGTCTCAGTGGTTGAATACGACCGCGACGTGAGCGCAATTGATAAACTCAAAAAGCTCTATCTTTTACACACAGATCTAGACGGGCTGTACTACTTATTATTTAAAGCCATTTTTGAAATAAAACTGACCCAACCAAAAGCCTATCAAACCGCCGTGCGATATAGAACATGGCTGACTAATGAAATTTATAGCCAGCTTAGAGCACTTAACCCAGATGTTTCCTTTACAGATGCCAAACTATTTTTATATATGATCGAAGGCGCAGTTATTCAGCGTCTAAGTTCAGATGAAGTTGATGAAAGGGTGTTGGAGGTGTTTTTGAAGGGATGGGGTTAGGATTTTAATTTTTTGAACTTAAAACTTAATACTGATATTTTAAGGAGAAGCTAAATCAATTCATCCTATTTATTGCTAGCTCTCAGTTCGTTAAAGTATATAAAACAAAGAAATAAATTTTAGATAAGGAATTATAAGAATGCAAATTAATCAAGATTCTTTAAATGAAGCTTTGAAACTAAGTGAAGAAATTCTTGGGAATATTGAATTGGGTACTGCCTCTTTATCAAATTGCTCTTTAAAGGCGAGTAGATTAGCTCGTTTGCTTAATGATTTCGAATATCAAAGAATCTTTATTTTTGAAAGTAGTGGCTATCCATGGAATCCAAATGGACTACCAAAAGAAATTTGGAATTTATGCAAATTAGCAAATCGCATTATTGTAGAAAAAGATAAAGAAGGCAATGATGTAGAAAAAGCAAAGTTAGGCTCTATTGGAGCAATAGAAATTGAATTAGATACTATGAAAGATAGTTTAAAGGTTGCACATGACCCTAATATTTCAATAAGTTATGCAAATCCAAATCAATATATTGCCCCAACTAATACTGGAAATTTTGTAGAGAGAAAAAATTTAAGAGATTCTATTAGTAAAAATTCACAGTTTTTATCTCAACGACAAGCCTTTATTTATGAATATGTATCTAATAAATATTATGAATTAAAATATTCAAAGATTACTGCTGATATTTTTTCAAGGAAACGAAAATTAGTTGATGATAAAATTGGTGATTTAATTCCATTATCTGCTCAAAAATTTGCATCGGTGTATGAAAATCTAAATTCTGAAAATACTGAAGATTGGTCAAATGCAGTTCATAGTTGTAGACGAATACTACAAGATATGGCTGATAGAGTTTATCCCGCAAGAGAAGATAAAATTATTGATTTAGGAGCAGGTCGAACTAGATCTATCAAATTAGGTGTAGATAATTATATAAACCGTATTATTGCTTACGTTGAGGAAAATTCTGATTCTGAGAGATTCGAAGATATTGTTGGTTCAAATATAAAGTATTTGGGTGAGCGGTTGGATGCTATCTTTAAAGCTGCTCAGAAGGGATCACATAATATTATTGCAACAAGAGAAGAAGCTGATAGATATGTAATTTATACATATCTCATAGTTGGAGATATTTTGGATTTAGTTGAAACCAATAAAATTCTTCAAGCTTAATTAGTAATATATTAAAAATCCAGTAAAAGGCTAATCGATCATGTCTTTAGAACCTAAATGGTTTTCTTTTCAAGAAGAAATTGCTGCATATTTTAGATCATTAGGTACTAATGCAGATACAAATCAACAAGTACAAGGCGTCCGTACTAAACATGATATTGATGTTTTTGTTAGTACCAAATTTTTGAGTACAGATTTATATTGGATTATTGAGGCAAAAAAATGGAAGAGCAAAGTTCCTAAAGAGAAAGTTCTTGCTCTTAGAACAATTGTGGATGACATCGGTGCAGATAAAGGATTTATTATTTCTGAAGTTGGATTTCAAAAAGGGGCATATGAAGCGGCAGAGAATACTAATATTCTACTTTACACTATGGAGGAGTTTAAAGAAAAAACAAAGCATCTAGTTCATACTGAGATTTTAAAAATGTACGTAGATCGAGCAAGATTGCTTGATATAAGGTATTGGTCACATAGAAAACAAATTCGTAAAGATTATAATCTCCGTCCAGATCTTTTTGATATTGAAATTGATTTCTCTGGAACAGAATTATTAACTTTAATTTTTAAGGCTATTTTTAAAGGAATGAAATCTGAATATCCAATATATTTAATAACTTATTCTAAGAAAAAAATAGGAAATGAAAAAGCTGATAATTTTGATGAGCTAATTAATTGGTTAAATCTAAATTTAAATATGTTAGATAGAATTCTGCTTAAAGCCGAATATAGTATGCTTAAAAATAATGATTTTAAACCAGATACTCTTAGAGCAAAACATATTGAATTTTATGGCTTAACAGAATATCAATCTAATGCTGAACTTTTATCAGATGCTAGCCAACTGGAACTATTATTTGATCAATTGAAAAAACGATCTAGGGAGAAACATTAACTATAAAACAAAAAAATAAGATTTAGACGATTCTTTATCAATTTAAATACTATTTAAAAAAAGCTGATACTTTGAAAGTATTTAGATTCATTCCTTAATTTGTATAACTAAAGTATTTTCCAAAAATATATGATTTTGGGTTTTCCATACATTCGCAGGCACAGGATGTCTAGCATCCTGAATAAGTTCTAAGCTATTCAGAATACCTTTATTATCGAGTAATTGATGTAGCGGAATACTTTGCTTTTAATAATTTTCTAAAATAAGATCTAATAAAATTTTATCTAAATAACTTTGAGAAAAATATGAAAGATATTGAAATTATAGAGATAAATGAAATTGGCGGTTATGAAGAAGCCTTATCGCTATTGTTAGAAGATTCTGTAAATAACGGAGCTTCAATAGGTTTCTTAGCTCCTATAGAAAAGAACGAAGTCTTAAATTATTGGCGTGAGATCAACCATAAATTAGCACAAGGTAATAGCCGTCTTTGGATTGCCATTCAGGCAGGAAAGATTGTGGGTAGTGTTCAATTATCTTTGGTAAGTAAAAAGAATGGAGTTCATAGAGCCGAAGTTGAAAAACTCATGGTGCTTACATCGGCAAGAAAACAAGGAATAGCAACTTTACTACTCGATGAACTAGAAAACTTTTCAAGAGAAAAAGGTCTGCGCTTACTTGTCTTAGATACACGTGAGGGCGATGTGTCCGAACTTTTATATAGCAAAATTGGATTTGTTCGTGTGGGTGTCATTCCAAACTTCGCATTAAGTTCAAATGGGAACTACGATGGAACAGCTATTTATTATAAAAAGCTTGTTTGAAATTAGCTTTTGAAAAATAGGCAGTTACTTTAAAAAAGAACTGCCCGAAATACTAAATTGTTTAATGAGGAGCTTTTAAAAGTTTTAAAGCATCTTCTAAACCATAAATACTTCCTGCTAAATACTTTGATACTTGGATACTGCATTCAAGTAAAAGCGAAGTATTTTCGGCAATTTTTTCTTGGGTTAAACGTTCAGAAGGGCCTGAAATCGTAAGTGCCCCTTGTAACTGTCTACCATTGCTAAATACAGGTACAGACAAAGAGGACGTTTCTGGGTCACGTTCCCCAAATGAACTTGCCCAAAATTGATTTTGGACTTGTTGTAGATTTTCATCTACTTCAGTTTGAGAAAATGCGCGAAGAATTTTACCCGAAGCCCCAACATTTACTGGGAAGGTATCTCCTTCAGAGATTGAAACTTTTACAGAACGAACTGGTTCAATGCGAAACAGAACCACGCGCTTATCGTTATCTAAAATATAAAATGAAGAAGTTTCACCTGTTTCTTTGGTGATTCTTTCCAAAATAGGATAAAGCACATCTTTAAGCTTAAAAGAATTTTGATAAATTCTTGATAATTTTAACGGTGTAATGCCTAAAGAAAATTGACCATCTTCATTTCTAACAACATAACCATGACGTTCTAATGAACTTAGTAATCTAAGAATAGTACTTTTATATAGCTTTGTACGGCGTGAAATTTCTGCGAGAGATAAGACGGGGCTATCTATATCAAAAGCATCTAAAATAAGTAATGCTCTATCTACGGCAGCTACACCTGAATTTTGCTTATCCATTTGGCTATCAGGATCTTGTGTTGATTTCGTCATACAAAAATATAAAAACTCAATTAAATTTAAGTGTTTTAGGAATAAATAAGTATAGCTGTAATTTAAAAGATGAAATAGATTTTTTAGTGAATGTCAGCGTGTGGCGAGATAAAACATAGAAGAATATAAAAAGTGCCTTCAAATGTTGAAAGCACTTTTCATGATTTATATAAGACCGATCACTAGAGCCGCAACATACATCACTAGGCAGGTTCCAGTACACCAGAGTATGGATGCCTTTTGATTTTCACCATAATCTACATTAGTTAAAGAACATAATAGATAAGTAGAGGCAACCATTGGGCTTAACAAATGAATAGGTTGACCGATTAAACTTGCGATAGCCATTTCATTTGCACTGATCCCATAATGTGAAGCAGTTTCAGCAAGAATAGGTAAAATTCCAAAATAAAATGCATCATTCGTCAAAATGTATGTAAATGGCATGCTGATAAAAGCAGTAATCGATGATAGATAAGATCCAGACGATTCAGGAATAATTGAGATGAGATGCTGAGCAATAGCTTCAATCATGCCTGTACCTGTCATGATGCCTACAAAAATACCCGCAGCAAAGATCAGGGAAGAAACTGCTAAAACACTATCTGCATATTTCGCGACTAATTTTTTCTGTTCAGAAAGCTCTGGGAAGTTAACCACTAAACCGATACAGAATGCCAAAATGAACAGAGGCGCTAAAGGTAAATAACCTTTAATCATTGAAAAAACCAGAAGAACAGTAAGTATCAAGTTGAACCATGATTTCCAGCTTTTCGTATTTTGCTCATGATGGATAAGATCGTCATCTGGTTTAATTTCATGAATACCTAAGCGCTTTCTTTCTTTTAAACCTAAGTAAAAAGCGACAAATATGACCCAAATAAGACCCGCACACATCACGGGCAACATTTGTAAGAAGAGTCCAGTTGGGTCGACTTTAAGTGCGCTCGCAGCTCTAGAAAATGGACCAGCCCAAGGTAAAATATTCATTACCCCAATTGACAGTAATAGAACTGTTGCCATGACTTGTGGGCGGATACCAATTTTTTTGTACAAAGGCAATAAGGCTGTAGCGACAATAATATAAGTCGTTGCGCCATCACCATCTAGCCCGACACAAATTCCAAGAATACCTGTGCCCACAACAATTTTTAACGGGTCGCCTTTAACAATTTTAATGATGAATTGAATAAGAGGATTAAAGAGGCCAGCATCTGTCATCATGCAAAAATATAGAATTGCAAAGGTAATCATGATGCCAGTGGGAGCTAGTAATTTGATTCCATCAATCATCATGCTACTCATGTCTGCGACATGACCAGTCAGAAAAGCAAAAATTACTGGAATAATTACTAAGGCTGTAAGTGCGGATAAACGTTTTGACATTACCGCATACATAAATACAGCGATCATGCTGTAACTTAAAAAAACTAACATAAATCAATCCTTGATTTACTTAAGAAATAAATTTTAAGTAGAAATTAATGATGAGAAAACATTGGCTTACCAAAATTTTCTAATGGCATGATTCCATTTCTATAATCAGCAATAAAAATTCGACCCGATGAGATATCTCTATCAAACAAATTTCCATCTTTAGTGTGTAACTCTTTTAGGGAAACAAAAAGATTCATACATGCATCCTTGTAGTTCTACTGTACAGAACGATGTTCTATTAATTATTATTTTTTAGCTAATTTAGAGTCATGTCAAGTGTTTTTAAAATTAATTGAATTTGTCATGGGCGGATAAAATTTTTAATTTGCATTAAAAATAGAACTATGTTCTATTAGATAGAACGCTTCTGCGTTGTATGTAAAAATATTCTTGTGCAATAGGAAATGTAAGCATATGAGCCATTCAAAGGACATCGATATATTGGTGAGTGAGGTTGGACCTCGCGATGGTTTGCAAAGTATTAAACAAACCATGCCAACCGATATGAAGAAAAAATGGATTTCAGCTTTAGCTCAAGCAGGATTAACTGAAATAGAAGTTGGATCTTTTGTATCTCCAAAATTGCTGCCACAAATGGCGGATTGCGGAGAGCTGGTTGAACACACTTTGACTTTAAAAGATGTATTCGTTACAGCTTTAGTCCCAAACTTAAAGGGTGCCGAAAATGCATTTAGAGCTGGGGTTCAAAAAATTACGATCCCTGTCTCAGTGAGTGAACCTCATTCACTTTCAAATATTCGTAAAACTCATGCTGAAGTTTATGAAGAAGTGAATTCAATCATTCAGCTGAGAAATGAAAAATATCCAGAAATATTAATAGAAGCAGGCCTATCAACAGTCTTTGGCTGCACGATTCAAGGTGTAGTTACGGAAAATGAAGTCCTAACGATGGCTCAGCGAATGGCCCAATTAGGAGTAGATGAGATTGGTTTGGCAGATACGGTTGGATATGCAAATCCTGTCCAAGTCCGCAGTCTATTTAAAAAATTAAAACAGGAAGTAGGGAATTTAGCAGGTAGCGCACATTTCCATAATACGCGTGGGCAAGGTCTGGCGAATGTTTTAGCCGCAATTGAAGTGGGGGTGACTACATTTGATGCATCGCAAGGCGGCATTGGTGGTTGTCCATATGCACCTGGTGCATCAGGCAATATTGTCACTGAAGATTTAGTTTACCTGTTAGAAAGCATGGGATTACGTACCGGTATTGATATTGATCGACTTGTTGAAGCTCGCGAATGGTTAAAGCAAGGGATACCAGGAGAACCACTCTACGGATTTATTCCAGATGCAGGCGTAGGTAAAAATTTTAAATATGCAAAGGACCAATAACATGAAAGATGAAAAGAAACTCCCACTGGCTGGAATCCGAGTTTTAGAATTCGTACATATGGTTATGGGGCCTGCATGTGGTTTACTTCTCGCAGATTTAGGTGCTGAAGTCATCAAGATTGAACCATTGCCTCAAGGTGACAACACTCGCAGACTTATGGGGTCGGGTGCGGGTTACTGGATGACTTATAACCGTAATAAAAAAAGTTTGTCAGTTGATATTAAAAGTGAAAAAGGAATGTCACTTGTTAAGGACTTAATCAAAACTGCGGATGTTGTGATTGAAAACTTTAGACCCGGAGCGATGAAAAAACTAGGACTTGATTATGAAGGGGTTAAATCAATTAAGCCCGATATTATTTATGGTTCAATGAAAGGCTTTTTACCCGGTCCTTATGAACATCGGACAGCCCTAGATGAAGTCGTACAAATGATGACTGGGCTTGCGTATATGACTGGTCCTGTGGGACGTCCATTACGTGCTGGAGCATCTGTTAATGATGTGATGGGCGGAATGTTCTGTGCTTACTCAATCGTTGCCGCTTTATACCAACGTCAATTAACGGGCCAAGGTCAATTTGTTGAAACTGGTTTATTCGAAAACTCTGCATTTTTGGTTGCGCAGCACATGATGCAAAAAGCTGTGACAGATAAGCCTGTCGCTCCAATGCCAAATCGTGTTTCAGCTTGGGCTGTATATGATGTTTTCAACACTAAAAATAATGAACAAGTATTTATTGGTGTAGTTACTGACTCGCAGTGGATCGCATTCTGTGACGCTTTTGGTTTAGAGGTACTAAAAAATAATCCGGATTTTGCTCAAAATAACCAACGTGTAAAAGCACGTGAGCAAATCCATCCAATTATTCGTGAAGTGCTGAGTCAATTAGACAAAACAAAAGTAATGGAGCTATGTGAACAGGCTGGTTTACCTTTCTCTCCGATCCAACGCCCAGAAGATTTATTTGAAGATATTCACTTAAATGAATCAGGAGGTATGGGGAAAGTAGTTCTAGAAAATGGTAAGCAAGTAAAGGTTCCTTTACTACCATTTACAATGAATGGTCAACGTTTCGGTGTCCGTCAAAATGTGCCAGAAGTTGGTGAAGATACCTTTGAAGTTCTTACATCTTTAGGTTATGACCATACCAAAATCAAAGAACTTACTGATTCGCAAGTTATTAAATCTAACTAATGCTTTATAAGCATAAGATTTTTAATATGTGCTCAATTTAGATAAATCTAACATTGCTGAAATGGGCTACGAACCATGTAGCCCATTTGCTTTTAATAACGAACTTGAATACCTCAAAACAAGATGAGCATATGTTTTTGTTTGAGTGTTTATTCATCATTTAACGCGCATTCAAAATTACTTGGATTTTCTTTACATCTCACTTTTTTCAAAAAGTTCATCATTTTAGGGTCGTAGATACCTGCCTTGGTTAGCTGTATACGAGCCTCACGCATCATTTTCATATAATTTACTTGTTCATTTTTAGGAATTTCCATCCAATATTTTGAAGGAATATCACTTTCATATTTAGCAATAATGCCAAACGTTCTATTTAATTGGCTGGCTACCCAAGTTCGTGACTTTTGCCCAAAACCTGCTGGAAATTGGTCTTTACGAATAATGAAGTTTGCTGAAATTTGAGTTAAAGGGAAACGAATGATTGCTCCTTTCTCACCTAAACCTTTGTATAGCTCGAAAGGTTTAAATGCCACAATAGGAGCAGGCACAATATCAATTTCATGGTTATTAAACTTCGCACCGGCATTGGTCACGTCTACCGATACAGCCTGACCGCCAACATGTTGCACAAGCTTAGGTTGGGCTTCATCATATTTAAATACCCCAATTTTTTTACCAGCAGCTTTAGCGAGAGTATTTATACTTCTATCATTAACAAATAAATAAGCAGGGCCAATTGTCCCTAAACCTGCAATTTCGTAAGGACCTACCACCATGTTTTTTGCGGCCATAGGTGAGGACAAAAGCTTATAGGCATTAATTGCCGTTTTCATATTTGTTAATGCGCCAACCGCATCTAAAGATCCTGTGTATTTATTAAACTGACGGCCACGTAAACCACTAATAATAGCGCCATCACATTTGCCAACTTTTAAATCTTCAGCTGCAACGCGTTCATCAACATATGCTTTTAAAGATAGATCAGCTCCCCAATTTTTAGCTTCAAGTGCATAATCTTTGGCTAAAGCGAAAGCGTCTCCCGATTTACCAATGGGGTCAAAAACACAAACGACTTGTTGTTTGGCATAAAGAGTTGTTGTTAAACATGTGCTTGCAATAAGTAAAATAGTTTTAAAACGATCCATATCTAATTATCCATTATTTAAATTATAAAAATTATTTTATAAATCTGGGTTAGATTAGATATGACACTTCAATAAGAATTTAAAGAGAAAAGGTCAAAAGAAAGCTTTGTATCTCTAGATTTACCTAAAAATCAAAGATACAAAGCTTAAGCAAAATCAGTTATTTGATTTTAAAAGGATCTTCAACTGCTGGCGTGCCGACATTATCCCAGAAGTTTTGTAGTACAAATCCATATTCCGATAAGTTTTCTTTGAAAGGCTCAAGCATTTGATCTGCTGAAGGCTTTTTCCAGTCAGCCTGTAATTCACAAGCTAGACTAAAGGTCGTTACTGGTTCTGCACCTGCATTTGCCATGCGTAATGTAGCGGCCTGAACCTCATATTGATTCCATGCGCCACATGCATCAATGACTGGGTAGACTTTATATCCATCATTTAATAGCGATAGTGTCGGGAAAGTACAGCAAGTACCAATGGTTACGCCAGCAATAATAATATGGGTTCGACCTGTTGCTTCTAGTAAATTAATAAGTGCTTTACGAAAAGTCGGGTCTTCGTATGCATTAATGATCCCTGTACGTCGATAAATTGAATTATCAGGGAACAATGACTTAATTTCTGGGAGAGTATCGCCGTTTTGCCATTGTGCGTTTGATGAGGTAATGAGTGTTGGAATATTAAGAGCTTTGGCCGTACGCGCTAAACCAAGAACATTACTTTTTAATTCAGCGAGGCTCGATGTATCACGAACGCTCGCCATTAAACCAACTTGATGATCAATAAGTAATAAAACTGTATTCTCTGGGGTTGGTTTATCGTAAGCAAATAAACCTAGATTTTTTGCTTCTTTTGGTGAGTTTTTATTTGCTTTTATAGTATCAGTAATGGGGCTGATAATATCTTCTGCACGGATTGATGTAGTCATTTTTAACTCCGAAGAATAATTTGAGACGAGAAAGTACGGAACTTAGATTTAAGACAATCTAAGTTCAGATTTGGATGTTTAGGCCAAATGGGTTAAATAGTGTTTAAAAAATCAAGACTTAACTGAAGCGCTGAATGCGAAATGGTATGTCCCGTAGCGGGTAAAATATTCAACTCAACATTTAAGTTTGCTGCATGCATTTGTTGATATGCACTTTGGCTTTCGCTTGGAGGAATAACAGTGTCTGATTCACCATGAATTAATAAAATTTTCGTGTTTTTATTAATTTCATTATTGATTGGGCTTGCTAATCTTCCAGCGATGCTAATCAGCCCAGCAATAGGCCAACGCCCTGAAACGACCGCATCTAAAGCCATTATTGCACCTTGAGAAAATCCTAAAAAAACGACTTTATCTAGGTGGTTTTCTAATTGATTTTCGTTAATGATCTCTTGGATTTTTTGGTCAAACTGAGTTCTGGCTTCTTTAATGCGACTAAAGCGATTCTCCTCATTAACCCCAGCGATGCTAAACCACTGATAGGCTTCTTTACTGTTCATAAAGCTAAAAGGAGCATTGGGTGCGACAAAATTCAAATTAGAATGATTGGCCTTAAAAAACTCTCCAACTGCTTCTAAGTCTTCACCATTACTACCGACGCCGTGTAATAAAATTATAAATAGATCTTTCATTTTAATATCCTGAATGAGCTGCATATTTGGTTTTTAGATGCCATTCATGCAATGGCATCTCATCTATTAACTAGCTTAGTTTTTAAAAGATTTACTTAAAGAAAAAGGTCCATCACCAATGAGTGCGAGAGCAACTAAAGAAATAATCCACATAAATGGGAATTCCCAGCCACCATTAGGGTTTGTAAAAAAGAAACCAGCAGCACCATGAACAGTAAATATTGCTCCTAAAATCTCCCAGAGAATAGTCACATATGCCATCCATCCTGGAACTCCAACAGATTGGAAAAATTGTGCTGTACCTGCTGGTGTAAATACAAATAGTTTAAGACCAGCATGGGCAAAGAAATAAAGTGCTAGGGTTATACGGAGTAGTAATGCCGCATAAGGAGCTGTGTTTGATGTATTCATTGTATGTCTCGATGAGAATTAGCTTGATGAATACATACTACTGTTGAATTTTTAAGTGATTAAGTAGGCTAAAATTGAATATTTATTTCTATTTTGGAAATAATTACTCGTAAATTTCCCATTCGGCAGGATATGCATATTGCTCTTTTAAGTAATCAATCAGGGTTCTCACCTTGTTGGCTAGATGTTTTGCTGGTGGGTAGACCGCATAGAGACCTCTTCGCGGTAATTCATAGTTTTCTAAAATAGGAATAATCTTTTTGTCGATAAGTGCATCTTTTAAAATAAACATGGGTAATCTGGCGATGCCAAGTCCTGCTATGGTTGCAGCTAAACAGGCTTCTGTATTCGCAAAATGAATCCGACCATTTACATTGATTGTATGTAATACATTCGAAGGTGATTTTTCAAAAAAAGCCCATTCATACGGATCTTTAAAGTTTGTATCGATGATGCAGGAATGAGACTCTAGGTCTTGAAGGCTTTGAGGATAGCCAAATTTTTCTAAGTAAAGGGGAGATGCGACCAATACAAATCTAATTTGAGATAAATGAGTTGCAATTAAATTATTATCTTTAAGCTCTCCAATTCGAATGGCGATATCAAACCCTTCTTCAATGACATTCACCGGACGGTCGGTAAAGCTCACGTCTAATTCAATTTGACTATATTTCAGGGCAAAGTTAACCAGTGTTTTGCTTAATTGCACTGTTCCGAAAGAGTTAGGAGCACTTATTTTTAGTTTACCGACTGGGGCGCGAGATTGATTTTTAATACTAATCTCAATTTCATCAAACTCTGCCATAAGTTGCTTAATTCGGTGGTAATAAGCTAATCCGAGTTCTGTGGGTTTTAATGAGCGTGTTGATCTCTTTAGAAGCTGTACGCCTAATTCGTTCTCTAGTTTTGAAATGAGCTTGGATGCTTGTGCGACGCTTGTATTTAAATTTTCGGCAGCTTTAACAAAACTTCCTTGCTCAATGATCGAAATAAACATGCGATTACATTCAAGTCTATTCATATAGATTTATTTTTACTTAAATTCGTAATCGTAGTTTTAGCATAAAAAATTTGGATAAGTTAAGCGGGTAAAAACTAAAATAAGCCGTGGAAGATTTTCAGCGTTTTAATGATCCATAGGAATCTTTATGGTGAAAATACTTTTTGAGCCTTGATTGCTATATTGAATGGAACCTTTAAGTGCCACAATAATGGCATGTACAACAGCTAATCCTAAGCCTGTACCACCAAACTCTTTATTTCTTGATTCTTCTAATCTAAAAAAGGGTTTAAACAGATCATCTTGGAACTCAGTTGCGATGCCGGGGCCTTCATCTTCAATTTTTAATATCCAGTTTTCTGAGACCACTTCTGAAGAGATCTTAAGTTTTCCTGCATTTGAATAACGAATAGCATTATCAATTAACGCAATTAAAACTTGCTCAATACGGCGACGGTCACAAAATACAGGTGTAGTGGTTAAATCAAGTTCTGGCTTTAATTTTGCTTGTTCTAGGCGGTCTTCAAAGGCCTTGAGAACTTTTTCAATCACAGACTTAAAATCTAATAACTCATAATTTAATCTTAACTGTTGATTCTCAACTAAACTTATCGTTCGTAAGTCTTCAACTAAATGAGATAAACCTTCAACTTGATTTAAAAGACTTTTAAATAGAATTTCATCAGGCTTAAAAACGCCGTCGATTATGCCTTGCAGGCGGCCTTGTAAAATTGTGATTGGCGTTCTTAACTCATGCGCTATGGCAGCATTCCAGACTTGTGCATTTTGAACAGAAACTTCTAGCTTTTGCGCCATATCATTAAAATTATATAAAAGCTCTGACATTTCTGCGGAGTGAATTCTGTTGTCGTAAGCTCTAGCAGAGAGATCACCTTGACTAATTTTGTTGGCTGCTTCGGCTAAGAAGTTAATCGGCACAATAAAACGTTTTGCGAGGTGCATTCCGATCACGAGTGAAATCATACAGCCACAGAAGATAACAGTAGCCAACCAGATCCAATCTATAAAATGGAAACTGGTCCAATCTTCTTGAAGTGAACTTAAAGTAATCCAGCCTTTTTCAATTGCATAGTTATAAATGACATAACCCAGCACAACGGAAAAAAGCGTAACGCTTAAATTAACAATACTTAATGCAATAAAGAGTTGCTTGCTAATTCCTAACTTACTTTTCATAAAATTCCCTAGCTATATTTTTAATATTATTTAGGCGTCATTTTTTACAGCTAGTGGATTATCGAGTCTATATCCTACGCCACGTACATTAATCAACATTTGAAGTATTCCTTGTTCCTCCAATTTCTTTCTAAGCTTACTTACATGGCTATCTACAGTTCGTTCTAGTGCATCGCTATCGTTCATGCAATGATTCATAAGTTCACCACGGGTAAAAACTTTGTGGGGCTGGTCAATCATGAAGGAAATAATTTTATATTCAGTCAGTGTGAGATTAAGCAATATTTTCTTATTTTGAGAGTGTAGATAAACACTATGAGTATCCGTATCAATTTCAATATCTTTGTAGACCTTATTTTTGTTAAATGGCTTGTTTGTTAACTGGGTCCGTCTTAAGACTGCCTGAACTCTAGCAATGACTTCATTAGGGTTAAATGGCTTAACCACAAAGTCGTCTGCACCAACTCTTAATGCCATGACTTTATCAATATCTTGATCTAGCGCCGTTAGCATAATTACGGGCGTCTGAGCTTTTTGGCGTATTTTATTTAACACTTCCCAGCCGTTGAGCTCGGGTAATTTAATATCAAGTAAAATCAAATCAATGGGTTGGCTAGAGTGCAATTCAATGGCTTGCTTTCCATTCATAGCACGAATAACAATCATTCCTTCACGTTTTAAATAATTTTCAATAATGTCGCCAATGTCGTAATCATCTTCTACAACGAGGATAACTTTATCGTGACAATCAAAAGAAAAAGAACGATCAAACATAGAAATTTGGCTATATAAAATGCTTCAACTCATCATACGCTAAATTATTGGTACTTCTCCACACTTACTCCACACTTTAGTGACGATTGCTACACACTCATCAAAAATAATGTCAGCATCGAAAACTCACTTGGTTTGGACAGTATGCAAAAGCATCTTTTACTTCCTTTATTTTTATCTATTGGGCTGATATTACAGGGGTGTGGTTCACAAGAAACGGCTCAAGCTGAGCCAGCACCAGCGAAAGTAAGTGTATTAAGCATTCAATCGCAATCAGTTAATTTTAGTGAAAATCTTCCTGCACGCGTACAAGCATTCCGTACTGCTGAAATTCGACCGCAAGTCGGAGGAATTATTGAAAGAGTTTTATTTAAACAAGGTAGTGAAGTTAGAGCAGGCCAAGCTTTATATAAAATTAATTCTGAAACCTTTGAAGCAGATGTAAATAGCAATAGAGCTTCACTTAACAAAGCTGAGGCAGAGGTTGCGAGACTGAAAGTTCAATTAGATCGCTATGAGCAGCTCTTACCAAGTAATGCAATTAGTAAGCAAGAAGTGAGTAATGCTCAAGCTCAATATCGTCAGGCTCTTGCTGATGTCGCGCAAATGAAAGCATTGCTCACCAGACAAAATTTGAATCTGCAATATGCAACTGTTCGAGCGCCGATTTCTGGTCGTATTGGGCAGTCTTTTGTCACTGAAGGCGCATTGGTTGGTCAAGGCGATGCGAACACTATGGCCACAATTCAACAGATTGATAAAGTCTACGTCGATGTAAAGCAATCAATTAGTGAATACGAACGTCTACAAGCCGCTTTAAAAACTGGTGAGTTATCTGCAAACAGTGAAAAAACTGTGCGTATTTCTAATAGCCAAGGACAAGAATATAACGTTACAGCAAAAATGTTGTTCGAAGATATTAATGTTGACCCTGAAACAGGTGATGTGACTTTCCGTATTGAAGTAAATAATACCGAGAGAAAACTACTTCCGGGTATGTATGTGCGAGTCAATATTGACCGAGCTTCTATTCCACAAGCCTTGTTAGTTCCAGCCCAAGCGATTCAGCGCAATATCAATGGTGAGCCTCAGGTCTATGTGATCAATGCAAAAGGCTCGGCTGAGATTCGTCCTATTGAAATTGGACAGCAATATGAACAGTACTATATCGCCAACAAAGGCTTGAAAGTCGGTGACAAAGTCGTTGTTGAAGGTATGGAGCGTATCCAGCCAAATCAAAAACTCGCAATGACCACGTGGAAAAAGCCTGCATCAGAAAATAGTGCTTCAAATGTAGAAACAAAACTGTCTACAAATCAAGGAGCTCAACCATGATGTCTCAATTTTTTATTCGACGTCCTGTTTTTGCATGGGTGATCGCGATATTTATCATATTGTTTGGGTTACTTAGTATTCCAAAATTGCCGATTGCTCGTTTCCCTAGTGTAGCGCCTCCTCAAGTAAACATTAGTGCGACTTATCCGGGAGCAACAGCAAAGACCATTAACGATAGTGTTGTCACTTTAATTGAGCGAGAGTTATCGGGTGTAAAAAACCTACTTTACTATAGTGCGACAACCGATACTTCGGGCACAGCAGAAATTTCTGCCACCTTTAAACCGGGTACAGATGTCGAAATGGCTCAGGTTGATGTCCAGAATAAAATCAAGAGTATTGAATCACGGTTACCACAGGTTGTACGTCAGCAAGGTCTACAGGTTGAAGCCTCATCTTCGGGTTTCTTGATGTTGGTCGGTATTAACTCGCCTAATGATCAATATTCAGAAGTAGACTTAAGTGATTATCTGGTTCGAAATGTTGTAGAAGAGCTAAAACGTGTAGAAGGCGTTGGTAAAGTTCAATCTTTTGGTGCAGAGAAAGCCCTACGCATTTGGGTCGATCCAAATAAATTGGTTTCCTATGGTTTATCAATTAGCGATGTAAACAATGCAATTCGTGAAAATAATGTTGAAATTGCACCGGGGCGCCTAGGCGATTTACCTGCAAATAAAGGTCAACTGATTACAGTTCCATTGTCAGCGCAAGGTCAGTTATCAAGTGTTGAGCAATTTAGGAATATCAGCTTAAAAAGCAAAACCAACGGAAGTGTAATTCGTCTGTCCGATGTCGCAAATGTTGAAATGGGATCGCAAGCCTACAACTTTGCTATTTTAGAAAATGGTAAACCGGCTACCGCTGCCGCAATCCAGTTAAGCCCGGGTGCTAACGCCGTAAAAACAGCAGAAGGTGTTAGAGCAAAAATTGAAGAATTAAAGTTGAACTTACCAGAGGGCATGCAGTTTAGTATTCCTTACGACACCGCGCCGTTTGTTAAAATTTCAATTGAAAAGGTAATTCATACATTACTTGAAGCGATGGTTCTGGTTTTCATTGTGATGTATTTGTTCTTACACAATGTACGCTATACGCTCATTCCAGCCATTGTTGCACCTATTGCTTTGCTCGGTACTTTTACCGTGATGCTGCTTGCCGGCTTTTCGATTAACGTACTCACCATGTTCGGTATGGTGCTCGCCATCGGTATTATTGTCGACGATGCGATTGTCGTCGTTGAAAACGTCGAAAGGATTATGGCGACTGAAGGATTAAATCCTAAAGAAGCAACATCTAAGGCAATGAAAGAGATTACCAGTCCTATTATTGGTATTACCTTAGTATTGTCTGCTGTGTTTTTGCCAATGGCTTTTGCGAGTGGTTCGGTCGGGATCATTTATAAACAATTTACGCTGACCATGTCCGTGTCTATTTTATTCTCGGCTTTATTGGCGCTCATTTTAACACCTGCACTTTGTGCAACCATTTTAAAACCAATTGATGGTCATCATCAGAAGAAAGGCTTCTTTGCATGGTTTGACCGTAGCTTTGACAAAGTGACGAAAAAGTATGAGTTGATGCTACTTAAAGTCATCAAACATACGGTTCCAGTCATGATGATTTTTGTGGTGATTACAGGCATTACCTTTGCAGGAATGAAGTATTGGCCAACAGCATTTATGCCAGAGGAAGACCAAGGCTGGTTTATGACGTCTTTCCAATTACCATCAGATGCAACGGCAGAACGTACTCGAAATGTAGTGAATGAATTTGAAAATTCGCTTAAAGACAAACCTGATGTCAAAAGTAATACAACGATTATGGGATGGGGGTTTAGCGGTGCAGGACAAAACGTAGGTGTTGCTTTCACGACCTTAAAAGATTTCAAAGAGCGAACTTCTTCGGCAACTGAAATGACAAATGCAGTCAATGCATCAATGGCGAACAGTTCGGAAGGTGAAACAATGGCAGTACTTCCACCTGCTATTGATGAACTGGGTACATTCTCAGGCTTTAGTTTACGTTTACAAGATCGTGCGAACTTAGGTATGCCTGCATTATTGGCCGCCCAAGACCAACTTATGCAGATGGCTGCCAAGAACAAAAAGTTCTATATGGTGTGGAATGAAGGTTTACCACAAGGCGACAATATTTCTTTAAAAATTGACCGTGAAAAGCTTAATACCCTTGGTGTTAAATTCTCGGACGTTTCAGACATCATTTCAACCTCAATGGGTTCAATGTATATCAATGACTTCCCGAATCAGGGTCGTATGCAACAAGTGATTGTACAAGTTGAAGCTAAGTCACGTATGCAACTCAAAGATATCTTAAACTTGAAAGTGATGGGTTCGAGTGGTCAATTGGTTTCTTTGTCTGAAGTGGTAACACCTCAATGGAACAAAGCACCGCAACAATATAATCGTTATAACGGACGACCATCTTTAAGTATTGCTGGTATTCCTAACTTCGATACATCTTCGGGTGTGGCAATGCGTGAAATGGAACAGTTGATTGCTAAGCTGCCTAAAGGCATTGGCTACGAGTGGACTGGTATTTCTTTACAAGAAAGGCAGTCTGAATCTCAAATGGCCTTTTTACTTGGTTTATCAATGTTAGTGGTGTTTCTTGTATTGGCTGCACTCTATGAAAGCTGGGCGATTCCACTATCTGTCATGTTGGTTGTACCACTTGGTATTTTCGGTGCAATTATTGCCATTATGTCGAGAGGTCTAATGAATGATGTGTTCTTCAAAATTGGACTCATTACGATTATTGGTCTATCCGCAAAGAACGCCATCTTGATTGTTGAGTTTGCAAAGATGCTCAAAGAGGAAGGCATGAGTTTGATTGAAGCCACAGTTGCAGCAGCCAAACTTCGTTTACGACCAATCTTGATGACTTCTCTTGCTTTTACATGCGGCGTAATTCCTCTCGTAATTGCAACAGGTGCAAGTTCTGAAACTCAACATGCTTTAGGTACTGGTGTATTTGGGGGCATGATCTCGGCAACGATTCTGGCTATTTTCTTTGTTCCCGTGTTCTTCATCTTCATTTTGGGCGCCGTAGAAAAGCTATTTTCATCTAAGAAAAAAATCTCATCTTAAGTTAAATGCGTCAGGGGAAATACTCCATTTCCTCTGATGCTTGATAGAAGTTTAATTTTGGAATAAAGAGATAAGGAGTTAGAGTGGTTTTTAAATCAAGTATTTGAATTAAAATAATAATTTAAAAATATGGTGTGATGAGTAAACCATAAGCGCCGTGCGATCAGCTGAAAAATTTAATGTTTTGACTTTTGGTGGAGAATATTGTTATTTTGTTTTACGTTATTCATAAATTGATTATGAATAACGTAATTAAAATGAGAATAATTTAAAGCGCAACATGGAGAAGGGATGACCATGAAGGAAGTTGCATTAAGTGATTTGATCAATCAGCAGAAAGTTGGCCGTTATCAGAAATTTATTTTGTTTACCTGTTTATTGCTGATGATTATGGATGGGTATGACATTCAGTCCATGGCTTACGCAGCCCCAATGATTATAGAAGAATGGGGCGTTCATAAAACTATGCTAGGCGTTGTGTTTAGCGCCAGCTTATTTGGTTTATTTGTCGGATCATTTTTATTAAGTTCACTTTCAGATCGTTTTGGCCGCCGTCCAATATTACTGATCTCAACCTTTATGTTCTCCATATTGATGCTGGTAACACCACATGTCGGCAATATTGAGCAATTGACTGCAATCCGCTTTGTTACAGGAATTTTTTTAGGAGGTATCATGCCAAATGTCATGGCTTATAGCTCCGAAATTGTTCCATATAAATCTCGTATTTTTACCATGATGGTCATTTCTTGCGGCTATACGGTCGGGGCAATGTTGGGAGGAGGCATATCAGCCTTATTGGTTCCTTGGGGAGGATGGCAGGCGATTTTCTATTTTGGCGGTATTGTTCCTTTAATTATTTTCTTTATCACGTTCTTTAAGCTGCCAGAGTCTTTATATTTCTTAAGTGAAAATAGCAAAAATACGCCCAAAATTTTGTTTTGGTTAAAGAAATTTTATCCTGCATTAACATTCAATTCAGAGATGAAAATCATCAATACGACTGAAGTTCAGGTAAAGAAGTCACCGCTGGAGTTATTTAAAAATAAGCGTGCTTTTTTTACCTATTCCATCTGGATCATCAGTATTTTAAATATGATAAGTCTTTATTTTCTGGCGAACTGGCTACCGACTTTGTCTAAAGAGTCAGGGCTTTCATTAAATCAGGCACTCATGATCGGCTCAACTCTACAATTAGGCGGTACGATTGGTAGCGTTGTAATGGGCCTTAAAATCGATAAAACTGGATTTTATAAAGTACTAATTCCTGTTTTTTTAGTTGCAGTGATTAGTGTTGCTTTAATTGGCTATGCTGTTAGCCATATTGTTTTATTATTTGTCATCATTTTTATTGCTGGCTTTGCGATTGTTGGCGGGCAACCTGCCATTAATGCGCTATCTGCGAGTTATTACCCAGTTTCACTTCGTACCACTGGTGTAGGCTGGAGTATTGGAATTGCCCGTTTGGGTTCGGTCATTGGGCCGTTATTTGGTGGCTATCTTTCTCAATTTCTGGTCATTACCCATTTATTTGTGATTGCTGCAATACCTTCGTTGTTTGTTATTATCATGCTGATGATTCAGGCTAAGTATCGGTCATAAGCCTACAAGAGAATGAGTGGGAGAAGTTGCTTGAGTATTTCTTCCTGCAATTAGAGATGTGAGAGTCGAGAGGGCTCTCACATTTAAACTTGATTGTGCCAAGCTAGTTAATCAAATCTTTACAGCTCTAGATATTTTTTCAAATAGCGGCCTGTGAATGATTTTTCTGCTGAGAGCAAACTAGTAACAGTTCCAGAGAACACCAATTCACCACCTTTGTCACCAGCTAATGGACCAATATCAATAATCCAATCTGCTTGGCTAATAATGTCTAGGTTATGTTCGATAACGATGATCGTGTTACCTTTCTCAACTAAGCTATTTAATAAACTAATCAATTTTTCAGTATCAGAAGGGTGTAAGCCTGTACTCGGCTCATCTAATACAAAAATATTATCTGTTTCATTGAGCTCTTTTGAGAGTTTTAATCTTTGGCGCTCGCCACCTGAGAAAGTATTTAAGCGTTGGCCAATTGCAATATAGTCTAAGCCTAAGCTTACCAATGAATTAAATTGCTGCTGTAAATTACGATCTTCAAAAAATTGACTAGCTTCTGTAACAGTCATTTTCAAGATTTCAGCAATGTTTTTATCTTTATAGTGATACTTTAACACCTCTGGGGCGTATCCTGAGCCGTGACAAAGGTCACATGTCATTTCGACATCATCTAAAAATGCGAGTTCAATTTTCTCGATACCTGATCCTTTACATTGAGGACAAGCACCTTCGCTGTTAAAACTAAAGAGCTTAGCACTCACTTTATTTGCTTTTGCAAATAGTTGACGAATCGGATCAAGAAGGTCTAGATAGGTCAGTAAATTTGACCGAATGCTTGCAGTAATTGCAGATTGATCAATCACTTTTGTTTCAGGATATTGTTGCGGTAAGACTTTACTGATTAACGTACTTTTTCCGGAGCCCGCGACACCTGTAATAACGCTTAGACAATTTTTAGGAATATCGACATCAATATTTTTTAGATTAAATAAATGGGCATTTTTAATCGAAATCCATTCACAACGAATGCGGGGTGTTTTCTTATAGGTATTTGGTCTTTTAAAAAACTGGCCTGTTAAACCTGATGAGTTCTTTAATTCTTCGAAAGTTCCTTGGTAAATGATTTGACCACCATTGACACCAGAAAGAGGACCCATATCAATGACATGGTCCGCTGTTCTAATAAGATCAGGGTCATGTTCAACCAGTAAAACACTGTTTCCTTTATCTCTAATCTTTTGAATGATTTTAATAATATTATCTAAATCTTTTGGATGCAGCCCAATACTTGGCTCGTCAAAAATGTAGAGTAGATCAACTAGACTATTACCCAAATGTTTAACCATTTTGATTCGTTGTGATTCACCGCCCGATAATGTATTGCTCACACGATTAAGATTTAAATAACTGAGACCAACTAAGTTTAAGTTACTCAGTTTATTAATGAGCTCATGTAAAACGGTTTCAAATTTCTCACTTTTTATGGACTCTATAAACTCTAAAAGCATTGATACAGATAGAGCTGTACATTCAGCAATATTTTTACCGTTAATCTTACAAGATAAAGATTTTTGATTAAGCCGTTGGCCTTTACATAAAGAACATTCTTTGGTTGTAATAATCTGCTCAAGTTTATTCCCATAACGATTTCTTTCCCGCGTTTCTCCTTTTAGAAAGTTACGCTCAAATCTGGTCACCAATCCTTCGTAAAGTGCAGTTTTTCTCCATTTACTTGTTGGATTCAACGGCTTGTGCTGAGGGGCATACAACAACAAGTCCCATTCTTTTTCACTATAATCTTTTAATTTTTTATCTAAATCGAAATAACCTGAATCTGCATATCGAGTCCAACGCCATGCAGTAGGTTGATAGGTAGGAAAATTGATAGCGCCTTCTTCATTTAAAGATTTATCTAAATCTAATATTTTATAAATATCAATTGTTTGTTCTAAACCAATACCTTCGCATTTTGGACACATGCCATTGGGATGATTAAAAGAAAAAACATTCGAATATCCAACAAATGGTTCACCCATACGTGAAAATAGTAAGCGAAGATTGGCGTAAATATCTGTAATTGTTGAAACGGTTGAGCGGATGTTACCCGTTAAACGCTTTTGATTAATAATGACAGGTACATTTAGATTCTCAATTTTATCAACGTCTGCCACGCCAAAATGCTGTAAACGATTACGGACAAAACTATCTTGAGTTTCATTAATTTGTCTTTGAGCTTCTGCGCCAATGGTTTCAAAAACTAAAGAAGATTTACCTGAGCCAGAAACTCCAGTAAAGACAACAATTTCATGTTTTGGGATTTTTAATGAAATATTTTTAAGGTTATTTTGTCTGGCTCCATAAATATTTATTGTTCTTTTAGTCATGTGTGATCACTTGAACTTAGGGATTTATAGTAAAAGTAAAATAAAATTTATAAAAAGCGTGTAGATGTTTCTTAAATGAATTGTTTAAATATTCAACTTATAGGGCTTAATTGTTAGGAAGCTATAAATACCATATTTTCATACTAAAGAAGAGTGGTGGCAGTCCACCACTAATTAAAATACTGAAGCTAGAGTTTTGATCGCTACGATTTCTGTTTGGCTTTTTGGCGTAAGACATACAAATATAAGCTTTCTACTTTTTCACGTGCCCATGGTGTGGTACGTAAGAATCGTAATGATGATTTAATACTTGGATCTATGCAAAAACATCTAATTTCAATTTTACGACTTAAGCCTTCAAATCCACCGTAGTAATCCAATAATTCATCCAAAATGTCAGCAAGTTTTTTGCCGTGTAAAGGGTCATTGGAGGCGTTCATAATAGATCAACAATATTTTTGGAGTCCATTATTATAACCTGAGCTAGTTAGAAAATGAGAGGAATTGCGAAAACACATCCCGAAGTATATTAGGCTGTAATTGATTATCGAAACTGGCTGATGTGATGGAAATCTAAAGAATAGCTGTATACACGTACTATATCAGTTTTTCTAAGCCTGTAAAGGGTTTTTTTAAAATATATTTATAAATTTCAATAACATATAAAATATTCTATGTATTGAAATTTAGACTAAGCAAATTAATAACTTTAATGCTCAAAAGGCTAGTTAACGAAAGAAATCTGTATCGCAGTAACAAGTAGCCAAAAATAAAGCCCGTAAAGGTGATAAAGCGGTAAGTGGCTTACGCGTTCTAACTAGGGCAAATTAAAAATCTAATGACATTTTGTAGAAGGCTGCCTAGAGTGTTTTTCTGGCTAAGATTAGAAATAGGGTTAGTCAATTTAAGTCGCTAAGCGTGCTAAGTCCTAGTAAGTTGCTTGAGCAACAGATACAGTTGGGCAAGCTTTTAATAATTCAGTGTAGTGAAGTATAAACGGCGTAGTAACAATGCAGAGTAGCCAGAGCCTTATATATGGTAGGTTTCCAAATCTTCTATTTAACATAATATACATTATACGAACAGCTATATAATTCACTAGTAAGTCCTTGATTCTGTTGCTGTACGTTTAGCTATACTTGTTGCCTCTACAAAGAATCATTAATTATTTTAGATGCGTATTATGCAATTTATAAAAAAGACCTTTGTTAAGGTCTTTTTGCACAGCTAAATTAATTTCATAATTTTATTTTGAAGAATTCCAATAATTGACGTAATTCAACTGTTGAATCCCTCGTTCTACAAACTCAGCATTTTGCCATTGTTTTACATCAACATCGCGTTTTATCAGTTTGGCCTTTAATGCAGTCTGTACACCTTCTTGTAGATGCCCTAGATAATATTCGTCCAAAAGTGGCGAAAAAACTGTTTTTAAGGCTTTGTCTTGTAGGCTCAATGCATAGAGTTCCGTTGGTAATCCTGCATTTTTAGTGACAAGTTGAATGGCATTATCGCGGTTTTCAGGCTGTGAGACCCAATGTGCTGATTGTAAAACCGTATTGACCAATGTTTGAACAATTTCAGGATGTTGTTTAATAAACTCACTACGACCCACCAAACCTGATTGAATTGTGCCAGCTCCATCTTGTCTCTGCCCAGTACTCAGAGGAACCTCTACAATTTTCTGTTGTTTGAGCGCTAGAATTGGCATTAAACCCCAGCTAGCATCAATTTGCTTAGCTGCTAGTGCTGCATTGGCCGCAGCAGGATCCAAATTAATAATGCGAAAATCTTTTTCAGTAAAGCCATATCGCTCGATATATTGATCAAACGATAATTGCATAGCAGTTCCTTGAAAAATCGCTATTCGTTTACCTCTTAGCTGTTCGAGACTGGTATATCCTTTATTTGGCAAAACCCCCAAATAAGCATCTATGTGCCGTCCAGTCGCCACTAGTAACGTGGTATCGATTTGATTCGATTTGCCAATAATAGCTGCTAAGTCACCTAAAAAAGCAAAATCTAATTGTTTATTGGCCAAAGCTTCATTGATTACTGGCCCTGCACCTTTAAAAAATTGCCATTCAACCTGAATGTTTTTCTTTGCTAATTCTTTTTCAAGTAACTGATTTAAATATATATAATCAACCAATGGTGTGCCGCTACTGTGTCTTTCACTACTGCTTAGATCAGGTACAGCAATTCTAATTTTTACAATGTTTTCAGTCTGATTTGTTGTTTTTGATGGTGCTGATGAAGATGGTTTGAAAATAAACAGTAGCAAAGCAATAAAAATAAGCGCAGGAATAATCCAGATAAATCGATTACGTTTTGATAGTGTGGCCATATCGTTTTTCTCAACAACATATACAACGTCACTGCTTAACGACAGTGACGTTTCACATGTTTAAAATAGTCTTTAGTTGGCATTTAAAACGGCGTGAAGCTTGGCTTTTTCGAGTTGTTCTTCTGATAAATCTTTGGGTAATGTGGTTTTACCTTTTAAGCCATGTACACCAGTCGTTACTTCACCGGCAAGTGTAATTCGGCGTACAACGCGATGTTGATCGCCATAATCGTTAACCGCGTAGTGCTGTGTAGAGCGATTATCCCAAATCACCACATCTCCTTCCTGCCATTGCCAACGCACTGTATTTTCTGGTCGCGTTACTTTTTCTTGTAAAATATTAAATAAAAGCTGCGAATCACTTTGGCTAAACCCCACAAGTCGTTTGAAAAAATGCCCTAGTAATAGACTTTTCTTGCCCGTTTCTGGATGTAATACGACTACCGGATGCTCTGTCTCATACTTTGTAGATACAAAAATTTTCTTCAGTCTTTCTAGCTGTTCCGGCTCGACATTTTGTTTTGGTCCACCATAGTCATATTCATTTGAATGTACAGCCACCAACTGCTCAGCAAATTGCTGTAAAAGCTCAGGAAGATCTTCATAGGCAGTTTCAGTATTTGCCCAAGTTGTATCGCCACCTGTTTCAGGGATGATTAGGCTTCTCAAGATACTAATTTTAGGATAGGCATCCACAAAAGTTACATCAGTATGCCAAGAATTGGCTCGTGCACCTTTTTGTGAGTCAAGTTCAAAAATAAAATCTGTGCCATCCACCGCTGGTACTGTTGGGTGTTTAACGGGTGAACCAAACAATTCTGCAAATTTTTCTTGTTCTGTGTCCCCCAAATGTTGCTGGCCACGAAAGAACAGTACTTTATGCTCTAGTAGCGCATCGTGTATAAACTGAACTGTAGATGAATCAAGCTCAGAGCTTAAATGAATGCCTGATATTTCAGCCCCAATTCGACCAGTTAATTTTTTAACTTGTAATTGTTGTGCTGGTTTCTGAATAAATGTAGTCATATGAATTTCCTGTCATAATATATGACTGAATTTTTATCAGAAACGGCGGCATATTCTGTTATTTCAGAGACAATCCATCACGTAAAAAATTATTTTGATATTTAAATAATTAATAACACGCACATATGAAAATTAAATATGAAATTATATTTTTTTGAAATTTGAATAAATTTTAACTCTGATAAGCTGTTTAAAATCTTAGTTTATATCTCTGATTTATCATGAAAGCATCATCAATTATCGAGTTTAGGAATCCTATCTCAAAATATCAGAATGATTTTGACGGCGGACAATCTTCGGATCATCAAATTATAACGAATGAATTTATTCATAAAAGTATTCGTATTTTAGAAAATTATCAGGTTATTCAATCTTTATCTAATACAGAGAAATCTACGCTTATTCAGCATTTAAAAATAAGAAAGTATTATCATAATCAAACGATATACAATCAAAATGATCCGTGTACTGATATCAATATTTTGCTTGAAGGCGCACTTAAACTTGGCTGGAGCACATCTCAAGGCAAATACCACACCGATATTTTTGTGCCCTCAGGTACATTAATCAATATTGTTCCGATCGTAACGGGTCAACCCCTCCTTCACGACCATATTGCACAAGGTCGAACGGTCATTGCCAATCTTCCTGGCCAATTGTTTATGGATGTCATCAGAAATAACGCAGATGCTTTATTCATGGTGTTGAAATTAATCTGTGTAAGAACACAGCTAAATCGTGAACAAAATTTCATTTATTCAACTGAAACATTGCAAACGCGTCTCGCAAAAAAACTAGTTTTTCTAGTGGATTATCATTCCTATCAGGATAAAGATAAAATTTTGCTAAATCTCAAATTGAGTCAGGAAAATTTGGCAGAGCTTTTGCAGACTTCAAGACAAAGCATTAATAAAGAACTAGCAGCGCTTTCGAATCAAAACATCATTGAGGTTAAATACAATCAAATCTTTATTTTGGACTTTGAAAAGCTAAGCGATATCGCACAGACTCATCAATTCAACAGTACCACCAAGTTCCTTTGATATATCTGCTTTTGTCATAATGATATGATTTTATTAGGAGATAACTGTCACAATAGAAACAGAATAAAAATTTGTCATATTTACACTAAGCATTTTAGTCACTTTGTTGGATAAAACATGACAGATGTAAATATCAAAAAACAACCTAATATTTTATTGATTGTTGCAGATGATTTAGGCTTTTCAGATTTAGGTGCTTTTGGCGGAGAAATCAATACACCTCATTTGAATGAATTAGCATTAAACGGCTTAAGGCTGACTAATTTTCATACGGCGTCAACCTGCTCCCCCACTCGTGCGATGTTACTTTCAGGCACTGACCATCATTTAGCTGGTTTAGGAACCATGGCAGAGGCCCTTACCCCAGAACTAGAAGGTAAAGAAGGCTACGAAGGTGTATTAAATAACAAAGTTGCCGCATTACCAGAATTATTAAAAGATGCGGGATACTACACTCTTATGTCTGGGAAATGGCATTTGGGACTAAAACCAGAATATTTTCCAATTCAAAAAGGATTTGAACGCTCTTTTGCACTATTACCGGGTGCAGCTAATCATTATCTATTTGAAGCGGATATTCCAGAAGACCAAATTCCACGCTTACTTAAGTCAACAAAAGGACTCTATGCAGAAGATGATGAGTTTTCGGAAGAACTACCGCAAGGGTTTTATTCATCAGATTATTTTACCACTCGCCTTCTAGACTTTTTACAAGATGATGAAGCACGCCAAGGACGTCCTTTTTTTGCATACTTACCTTTCTCTGCACCGCACTGGCCCTTACAGGCACCTCAGGAAGATATCGATCGATATAAAGGACGCTATGCGGATGGTCCCGTTAAATTGCGTGAACAGCGCCTTGAGAAACTCAAACAACTCCAATTGGTAGATGCGGAAACAACGATTCACCCTGTCCTCGCTAGAACTCCATTCTGGGAAAATCTTACTCAAGAGCAACGTGATAAGTCTTCAAGAATTATGGAAGTCTATGCGGCTATGGTAGATCGTATGGATCAAAACGTTGGACGTGTAGTGGAATATCTCAAAGATCGAGGGGAATTAGACAATACCATTGTTATTTTTCTATCAGACAATGGTGCAGAAGGTGCTCAACTTGAAGCTCTACCCGTCTTTGGCGGTCAACTTAATGAAATTATCGAGCAATATTACGACAACAGCATTGATAATATTGGACGCGCAAACTCTTATGTTTGGTACGGAGAACATTGGGCACAAGCAGCCACCGCTCCTGCTCGCCTATATAAAGCACATACTAGCGAAGGTGGAATCAGAACAGTTTCTTTCATTCACTACGCAGGGTTTAAACGCCAAAATCAGATCAGTCACGAATTTTTGACGGTCATGGATTTACTACCAACCCTATTAGATTATTTAAATATTCAGCACCCTGGTCAGGTATATAAAGGTCGTCAATTGGTGCCACTGCGTGGACGTTCTATCTTGCCATATTTACAAGTACAACAAGACCATATTCACAGTGAAGATCATGTCACAGGCTGGGAGTTATTTGGTCAAAAGGCTCTGCGCAAAGGAGAATGGAAAGCGCTCTTTATCCCTGCGCCAAATGGTCCAAATCGCTGGCAGCTATATAACCTTAAAGATGATAAAGGCGAAACTCAGGATTTAGCAAAACAATATCCAGAAAAGCTCGATGAATTACTCAAAGAATGGGCAACTTATGTCAAAGAAAATGGTGTGATTGAAAATGTGCAACAACGAAGATTATTACAGAATGATCAGCTAGAACCGTTCGAAGCGTAAAATAAAGAAGAGATTGGTATCAACTGATTGAACTAAGCCAGCACCTCATGCTGGCTTTTACATTTGCCACCTGAACAATATTTTAAAAGGCCTATGTTTAAAAAATTACTATTAAATATAAAGATAAGATCATCAAAATATAAACTTAAGTTTGTACTGATAATGACAGTGTTCAATTACATAAAAATTAAAATCATCACAAAGAAAACACAAATGGAGTCATTAATGTCAGTTCAAAAGCACACCTTTCATTTCAAGAGAAAAAGATTAGTTTTAAATAAAATCACGCAAAGTCTGTTTATTTCATTTATAGGGTGTGCAGGATATTCATCTATTGTCTATGCCGAGGACACTTCCGCTACAGTGGTAACGGAAGCCAGTACATCAAATTCACAGTCAAACAGTAAAGCGGATGATGTTATTCAGCTTGCAGATGTCATTGTGACTACACGAAGACGTGAAGAAAAAGCGCAAAATGTTCCAACACCCATTAGTATTTTAAGTGCCAAAACACTGGAAACACAGAAACTCAGTAAACTTGAAGATCTACAACAAGCCCTACCCAGCCTTAATGTTGCTTTCTTGAACCCACGTCAATCGAGTGTAGCGGTTCGGGGTTTGGGTAATAACCCAGCCAGTGATGGTTTGGAAGCTAGTGTTGGGGTCTATCTGGACAATGTTTACTTAGGTCGCCCTGGCATGGCTGTATTTGATTTATTAGATATTGCTCAACTCGAATTATTACGCGGACCACAAGGGACATTATTTGGTAAAAACACCACGGCGGGCTTATTAAACATTAGCTCAAAACAGCCTACCTTCGACCCAGACCATTCTGCTGAAATCTCTTTTGGCTCACGCAATTATTTGCAGGCTAAAGGAACGTTTTCAGATGCTCTATCCGAAAATGTAGCAGGCCGACTCTCATTTTATAAAACCACTCAGGATGGTTTTATTGATAACACCTATAACGGTAAAGATTATAACAATACAGATCGCGAAGGTGTCCGCGGTCAGATTCTCTGGAAACCGCAAGAGAATTTTAATTTACGTTTAATTGCAGATTACAACAAACAAGATGACGATCAAGGCGCGATGGTGGTGTACTACGCTGGGCCAACGTTTAACAGTACCGTATATGGCAATAACTACAATCGTTACTTAGAAAATGCCACACAGTCAGGTGCTAAAAATCTTTATACCAACTGGAAAGATAAACAGATTCATTCAGATGCCCCACAACACATGTCTGTTGAGCAAGGTGGTGGATCGGCAGAAGCCAATTGGTCGCTAGATAGCGGTAAAAAAATTACGTCGATTAGTGCATACCGCTTTTGGAACTTCACTCCAACCAATAGTGATTTTATTAGTTCAAATGCATTGACGAATGCCGGTGTTTCGGTTCGAGATAAACAGTATTCTCAAGAGCTACGCCTAACATCTGCTGGAAATCAAAAAGTGGATTGGGTAACAGGTCTATATTACTTTCAGCAACAGTTAGACAATACGACTTTCTCTTTATATGGAGATACGGCTGACGCATTCTACCTTTACAACGTTCCGAGCGTGAGAACCTTAATTGCAAATGGTCAATCGAATATTTTGAATAATCGAGATTCGTATTCATATGGAACAACTGAGACAAAAAGCTCAGCCGTATTTGGTCAAAGTACATGGCATGCGACACCGAAGTTAGACATCACCACAGGTGCACGAGTCACCTATGAAGATAAGTCTGCCAGTATCTACAGAACCGACCCTATTGGCGGTACCCCAGTTTCAGGTTTAAGTGCGGCAGAGCGTAATTTACTAAATGCCCAGCTCGGCGCATACGACTCGGGTGAACTGAAGCAACATGGTTTAAGTTACTCTGGCTTACTGACTGGCAGCTATCGGGTAAATCCGAGCACACTGGCCTATGCAACGTATTCACACGGCGAGAAATCAGGTGGCTTTAACCTGAGCATTGGTTCTGCACCAGCAGCGGGTGCTAACTCGTTAAAGGTTGATCCTGAAAAAGCAGATAACTATGAAATTGGGTTAAAACAGAATTTTCTAAATAATACCTTACAGCTCAATAGCAATATATTCTGGATTGATGTTTCTGACTATCAAACTACAAGCTATGAACAAGTCGGTAACTCTGTAGTGAGTGTATTGGCAAATGCGGGTAAAGTACGCAGCCGAGGGATCGAACTCGATGCAACCTATCAACCTATTCGTCGCCTTACACTTAACTTTAATGGTTCTCTTAACGATACTACCTATACAGAATATAAAAATGCCCCTGCTCCATCCAATATCAGCATTCCAACAGGCGTAAACACACAAGATCTGTCTGGAGAGCGTGTATATGGCGTACCGAAGTGGATTGCAAACTTCAATTTCCGTTATGACTTAGCTGAACACAATAACTGGCAGCCTTATGTTTCAGGAAGTTATGCTTGGCGAGATTGGTCATATGGCTCTTTAGATAATAACCCGTACAGTGTTATTAAAGCCTATGGATTAACAAATGCGAGTCTAGGTGCCAGACATCGTATTGGTGAAAATGAACTGGATGTTGCGCTATGGGTAAAAAACCTCACCAATGAAACCTATGTGACCAATACATGGAATTCTTCTAATGGTATTGTTCTCGCGAGTTTAGGTCAGCCTCGTACCATTGGTGCAACAGTGAAACTTAGCTTTTAACAAATAAAATGCTCAAACATTGCAGCATTGGCTCCTTGAAAGCCATGCTGCAAATTTTGTATAGAGTTTTATGGCGTATTTAGAATAGCGTCAATCTGAGTCAACTCATCTGCACTAAACGTCGTATTTTGCAATGCTTTTAAGTTTTCGATGATCTGCTCTGGTCGGCTAGCACCAATGATTGTCGATGTAATCCGTTCATCACGTAAAACCCATGATAATGACAATTGAGCCAGTGTTTGGTCTCGACGCTTTGCTATTTCATTTAACTGCTGTATTTGCTGTAGCTTCAATGCAACGAGATGCTCTGACTGTAAATAACGACTACCACGCCCAATACGTGAGTCTTCAGGTACACCATTCAGATATCGTCCAGCCAATAGCCCTTGAGCCAGTGGTGAGAACGTAATTACACCAAACCCCTCTTGTTTAGCGGTCTCTGTTAAACCCTGCTCAATCTGACGTTCAAAAAAATTGTAAATCGGTTGATGCAAAGTAAGTGGAACGTTATAAGCCTGAAGCAATTCTATCAACTGTAAAGTTAACTCTGGTGTATATCCAGAAGAAATCCCCACATAGAGAGCTTTACCTTGTTGCACAATATCAGCAAGTGTCTTGGCTGTTTCTTCAAGCGGTGTTTCTGAGTCATAGCGATGTGAATAAAAAATATCGACATAATCAAGCCCCAGTCGCTGTAAGCTTTGATCAAGACTAGCCATTAGGTATTTTCGGCTGCTACCACCTTGTCCATAAGGTCCAGGCCACATGTCCCAGCCTGCCTTTGTCGAAATAATGAGTTCGTCTCGATATGGCTTGAAGTCAGTTTTTAAAAAGTGCCCAATATTTTTCTCTGCACTTCCAAAGGGTGTTCCATAATTATTGGCCAGATCAAAATGATTAATTCCATGATCAAACGCCGTGTAAAGTACTGATTTTTGTTGCTGAATTGGAGTGTCATCTCCAAAGTTATGCCAGCAACCAAGTGACAATGGTGGTAATACCAAACCGCTATTTTTAATTTTTCGGTATTGGAATGATTGATATCGTTCTGAATTTGCGAAATACATATTTTATCCTTTTATTCGGCAGCAGCCCAAAGGCCAAGGTTTTGTCTTAATGTTTGACCTTCGTATTCTTTGCGGAATAAATTGCGCTGTTGAAGGATGGGAATAACCAGATCGACAAAGTCTCTAATTCCGTTTGATATGACGGCTGGCATAATGTTAAATCCATCTGCTGCACCACTAACGAACCACTCTTCAAGCTGATCGGCAATATATTCTGGCGTTCCAACCAAACAAAAATGCCCCCGTCCCGATGCAATACGTTGATAGAGCTGTTTAATGGTTAGACCCTGCTCTTGCCCGAGTGCCTGAATTAATTGCTGGCGACTTTGCTGCCCTGTTTGGGTTTCAGATAAATCTAAGGAAGCTAAAGGCTCATTCACATCAACACCGCTTAAGTCAAAATTGCCCAGCATTCTTCCTAAAAGCCCTAGGCCAATGTCATCATCAACGAGTTCATCTAAAAGCTGTTGCTGTTTCTCAGCCTCTTCATGTGTATGAGCAACAAGCACATATACGCCAGGCATGACCACTAACTCATGTTCTTGGCGATCAAAGTCTTCAAGACGTTGCTTTACATCGCTATAAAATTGCTGTGCAGCGGCTAAGTTAGATTGCGCAGTAAAAATGACATCTGCCGTACGAGCTGCCAGATTTTTACCTCGTTCTGAACTGCCTGCCTGAACCACCACAGGGTGAGACTGTGGGCTTGGGCTAATATTGAGTGGACCTTTTACCTGAAAAATATCACCGCAATGATTGAGCGTGTGTATCTTATCTGGATTAAAGAAAATCCCTGTGGCTTTATCATGAATAGCTGCATCTTCATCCCAACTATTCCAAAGTCCTTTTACGACATCGTGAAATTCTTCAGCACGTGCATAGCGGTCTTGATGTTTGACATGTTCCTTTGTACTGAAATTTTTCGCTTCAAGTGCAAAATCAGTGGTGACGAGGTTCCATCCTGCACGTCCAGCAGAGATCTGATCTAAAGAGGCAAACTTTCTTGCGAGATGATATGGCTCATTGTAGGTTGTTGTGGCTGTTCCAATGAGTCCAATATGACGGGTTTGAGTCGCAATTGCCGAAAGTAATGTGAGAGGTTCAATCTCATTACCCCGAATTTTGCCTGATGTTGCAGTTGCTGGATCTACAGCCAAACTATCGGCAAAAAAAATGGCATCAAATTTCCCCTCTTCAGCTATTTTTGCTGCACTTAGGTAGCGCTCATAGGGACTCAAGTTTAATTGGCTCGCTGGATGTCTCCAACTGGCCAAATGATGGCCATAACCGTCTAAAAATAAATTAAGGTGAAGCTTTCTTGTAGACGAAGGATTACTCATTTTAATCAGTCCAATGGATGGGCGTACACCTAGAAAAAAAACGAGGTGTACTAGACATATTTTTTAGAAATTTTTACGGAATGAAATACCAAAATAGCGTTCATCATCTCTAGGGACTTGACGAGTAATACGGCTACCATTTGTGCTCAGTAAGGTCGCATATGATTTATCCGTTATATTTCGTACATTCAATGCCAATCGCCAGTCAGAAGCAGTATCAGCTAAAGCAATACTCGCATTCAAAAGTCCATATGCACCCTGAATGGTGTTTTGGTTTTGGTCGAGACTGAACTGTACTTTGCTCTGCCATGCATATTGGGTTGAAAGTTCAATTTGCTTGTTATTTGCCAGAGTAAAATAGCGATCAAGCTGGGTATTAAATTTCCAATCCGGAGAAAATGGCAGCGGCTTACCATTTACATTTGGGCACGAAGTATCGGCAGCTGGACATTTGAAGTCATCAATTCGCGCATGTGTATAGGCACCTGAAAAGTTTAATGCCCAATTTGGATTAATCTTATATACCGAATCAATTTCAGCCCCATAGGTAGAGACACTTCCTGCATTAACCAAGCGGGTTATCGGGAAACCATTTGGGTCGAGAGTTCTAAAATTTGCCTGATAGTTATCATAATCCGTGTTAAATAAAGCCACATTGACGCGCAGACGATTATTCAGCCATTGAGATTTGAGACCAAGTTCGTAAGAGTTAGCCGTTTCAGGGTCAATGACAGGCGTATCATTTTGCTGCATATTAAAATAAACGTTATATGCAGGACCTTTATAACCTCTTGAATAGGTAAAATAGCCCAATATGTTCGGTGTAAAGTCATATTGAGGTCCAATGCGGCCTGAAACTCCAGTTTCACTGGTTGATCCATCACTGCTAAATGAAGAACGAATAGCATTTCGGACACCTACACTGCTTGGAACAGTTGAAACTCGGCTGTGATCATAAGACAACTCATCTCGAGTAACACGTAAACCAGCAATCCATCTCAACCGATTTGTGAAATGAAAGGTACCTTCACCAAATGCAGCATAGTTGGTGCTGTCTGTGTTATAGATTGCCTTACCAAAATCTACGACATAAGCATTAGAGGCATTGTTGTACCAAGTTGACTCGCGTTGATAAGTCTCATCGTTTTTGTTCTTTGAAAAATATAGACCCGCGACATAATCAAAGAAGCCATGATCGAGCGGCTTAATTCTAATTTCTTGAGAAAATTGCTTACTGTTAACATGACCTAAATCGGCAATTCCGGCAAAATTTGGTGTCGGAGCAGCAAGCTGATCGCTGTCACCAATCTGTGTGTTTTTCCATTGGCGAAAGGCTGTAATGGATGACAATTGATGATTGGTTAATGTCCAGTCTGCGGTAAGTGCTACGCCCTGATTGGTATCATCAGTCGACGCTTGAGTATTTTCAACTGTACTTCGATTGGTTGGAGATGCAACAACAGGCGATAATGCTGCTGCATAGTTGGCATCGGTATTTTTAACCACAATGCCTGTTGGGGCACTCCCTTTTTTATGCAGATAATCAGCAGTAAAGCCTAAAACTAAACTATCGGTAGGCGTATATTCAAATTTGGTTCTAAACCCATAATTTTTATAGCCATTAACATCTTGATTGGTTGTAAGGTTGTCTACATTGCCATCAAAATTACCTAATAGCGCCGAGACATTGGCAGTTAATTTTTCAGGAATTAAAGTACCAGATGCTCCTAGTTTAATTCGTTGCTCACCATCGTTAGTGGCATAGGCATCGATATAACCAGAGGTTTCACTGGTTGGATTTTTGGTCACAATATTGACTACACCTGCCGATGCATTTTTACCAAAAAGTGTCCCTTGCGGACCACGAAGAACTTCAATACGATCCACATCTAACAAATCAAGTGTTGCTTGCCCCGGTCGGCTGTAAACAACGCCATCTATCACTGTTGAGACAGAAGGTTCAACACCCGGTGAAGTGGTAACAGTTCCAATACCGCGAACAAATAAAGAAGTATCCTTATTGGAAGCTCCAGCCCGAAAGTTAACACTCGGTATTTGAGTTACCAATGTTTCAAGTGAGTTTCGCTGTTGCTTATCGAGTTCCTTTCCACTAATGACTGAAACGGCAACAGGTACTTTTTGGAGTGATTCTTCACGGCGTGTTGCTGTTACTACAACGGTCTCTAACTGAGCTACATCCTCTGAAGAAAGTACGGTGCTTGAGACTGTTTCTGCATGAGCTTGTCCCCAAACTGACAAGATACTCAGCGAAAGCAGACTTAGATTTAAAATTTTTTGTTTAGTTACTGACGTGAACGGATCACGCGCTACATTTTTCGAATGTATCGACATTATTTACCCCATAATTAAGTTTTAAAAGACGTTGCTTATTTCACTGATTTCAAATATTCGTACTGCTGAGTGGGTTTCCAGTAGGTTTTTAAATTTGATTGTTCAAGTGCTTGATTTACAAATGACGGATTAATCCAGCTTTTGACGTCAATATTTTTGCGTATCAACCCTTGTTGCGTAGCCAAAGTATTTTTTTGCTGCAATTGTTGGGTGTAATAGCCATCAAATAGCGGTGAATATAAAAACTTCAGATTTACACCATTGAGTTCCTGAGCATAGATAGATGCCGGATAACCCGATTGGGTAAAAAAGAGTGCGACTTGTGGTACTCGATTTTGCTCATTTGAGAGCCAATTCAGTCCTTTTACAACCTGTGTCACCACCTGTTGTGTTTCATTTGGATGTTGTCGAATAAACGATTGACGACCTAAAAACACACCTTGAGTAGATCCTGCACCATTTAACTGACGACTACTTATAGGCAAGTTAACGATGTGTTTGTCACGTAACGCAAAAAATCGAGAAGGTCCCCATGACGCATCAATTTTTTTTGCGGCCAAAGCAGCGTTGACGGCGTTAAAATCTAAATTGACCACTCGCACATCGCTGAGCTTTAAATCTTGGCTGTTCAATGCACTCACAAATGACAATTCATCTGCTGTTCCTCTTAACAAACCAACGCGTTTTCCTTTTAATTCAGCAAAATTTTTGATCGGAAGATCAGATCTTACCGCTAGATAATTGGTAATGCCGCGCGCTGTTGGAACAAGTAATTGGGTATCTAATCCATTGGCTTTACCAATGATTGGAGGTAAATCCCCTAAAAAGGCGAAATCCAGTTGATTGTTGGCCAAAGCTTCATTAATGGCTGGCCCAGCACCTTTAAAGAAATGCCATTCCACTTTGACATTGTTTTTTGCAAGTTCTTGCTCAAGCCATTTTTTGTTGTAAAGCACATCAACAACTCCACCACCTGCGTGTTTTTGACCAGCAGTCAAATCGGGAGAACCAATTCGGATTGTTTTAAGGCTTTCAGCGTAACTGGCATGTCCAAAAGCCAATAAGCTCAGCAAGATCAATTTTTTAAAAATTGATGGTTTCATTATATCTTCCATATTTTTTGATAAATCAGTGTCTTATTTTTTAGATGCTTATGAAGTAGATGGCTTAATTTGCTTACTCGCTTTGCCATCGATATCAACAGGAACATCGCCTGCCAAAGTAACGCGTCGCATGATACGTAAAGCATTACCATAATCATTGACGGCTAAATGCTGAGTGGCACGGTTGTCCCAAATAGCGACATCACCGTCCTTCCACGTCCAACGAATCGTATTTTCAGGCTTGGTAATACGATCTTGAAAAATTTCAAACAGCTTGTTGGACTCTTTAGCAGTCAAACCTACAAATCGTTTAAAAAATTGGCCTAAAATTAAGGTTCGCTTACCTGTTTCTGGGTGTACTCTGACCAATGGGTGTTCCGCCTCATAGACTGTTGAAGCAAAGATTTTTTGATGGCGTTTTACGACTTCATCACTTGCAGAAGGGCGAAAACCACCATAATCAAAATCATTGGTGTGAATCGCACGGAGCTGATTGGCAAGGAGCTTTAGCGGCTCAGGCAATTCATCATAGGCTGCTTCTGTATTTGCCCATGTGGTATCGCCCCCTCGATTGGGAGTAGTTACCGCTCTTAGAATGCTGATTTTTGGATAATTTGATACAAAGGTGACATCGGTATGCCAAACGTCTGCACGACCGTCATGACGGGAATCTAGTTCAAATATATAAGTCGAACCCTCTGCCACGGGAACAGTAGGATGTGAAATAGGTTGCCCAAGCAATTCGGCAAATTTTTCCTGTTCTTGATCGGTTAAATGTTCCTGATTACGGAAAAAAATAACTTTATGTTCAAGCAATGATTGCCTAATTTGATTCAAGACCTCAGGGTTAAGGTTTGAAGATAATTCAACACCATTAATTTGCGCACCGATACGACCTGCTAAAGGAATTACATCGATTAACTCACTCACTGGTTTTCTTATTAATAAATCTGCCATATCATCTTTCTCATCATTGATGATATGAGTTTAGAAATTACCCCCTTTAAATTCTGCAACAAAAATTACATAGCATTTCTGCATTTATGAAAAATTATTCATAATTCGTCATAATCTCTTTAGTGCAGTAAGGCTTTTAATTTGTCGATGTCTTTTACAGAGATATGATTGTATTTTGTTTCTATAATGCCTTCTTCAACAAACCACTGAATTTCCTTTCTGATACTTTGTCTCGATATTTTTAAAAGTTCAGCTAAATTTTCTTGTGAGAGTTTTAACAAAACCTCAATGCCTTTTTGAGTTTGAGTCGAAAAAAATTCGATTAAATAGATGAGCTGTCGTGCAATTTGTACCTTTAAAGGCTGCGTAGAAGTGTGATAGATATCATTGTCTAAAAGCCGTGTTCTTTGGCATACCAATTTTAAAACCTGATATAGCATGCGTGAATTGTGCTGTATGGTGTGCTTAAAGATATGCTCTGGAATGGTTGCTATAACAGTTGCTTCATGTGCAACATATTCATGCTCTAAGGAAGATTCAGAAATAAGATAGACAATATTTAATAGTGCGCCTGTAGGAATAAAACGATGAATAAGATATTTCCCATCGTATGAATTCCAACCTAATTTGAGTACACCACTTAAAACAATGATCAGTTCACGACAGACTTGATTTCTCGAATATAGCACTTGCCCTTGATAAAGATGCTTTATCTTAATTTCATTAAATAATTTCTGCTTTTCTTCAAGCGAACATGCGTCCATGAATTCACATTCTGACAGCATTTGTTCAGCCAGTTTTTTATATTCAAAGGTAATGTTGAAATCTTGATAACGATTGATATGAGTTTGATCTAATAAATCTAAAAAATGATCATAGTTATTTCTTCTTTTATCGTTATAAACAAGTGTTGTCATTCGCCATCTCACCATCAAATTGAAGCTCTAAAATAGACCATACAACTTAATCGTGAAATTCAAGTTTAATATAAATTTAGATTAAACAATTATATAAAAATCAAGATCTCAAATTTGGATCTTGATTTTCTTTCGTCTTGTTTATTTTGATAGAACTTAAGACTTAGGCGATGTAATGACTGATAGTTTATCAACGCCTACCCGTTCTATGCTGGCCAGTAACTTTGCAACCGTACCATAAGGAACCGTCTCATCTGCATTCAGGTTCAGAGCCAGTTTAGGATTGGCCGTCTTACGCGTTTGAATGGCCTGTTCGAAGTGTTCAAGAGTGACTTTATCTTTATCCAGATAAATTTCCCCTTTTGGATTAACACTAATGACTACAGCCTTGGTTTGATCTGTCACCTGCGTTGGTGCAGCCTTGGGTAAGTTTACCTTAACAGTATTGGTCAGTAAGGGCGCCGTGACGATAAATACAATCAACAGAACTAACATTACGTCTACTAAAGGTGTAATGTTTATCTCGCTGACGACATCATCTTGTTCTGATGTTGAAATTGCCATTATGCATATACCTTTTCTTTATTGTGGTTATGGCTTAACTCGCTGGCTGGAATGCTCGTATTTGTTGTTTTTGCCTTGACTGTCTTAAGCTGGAAACCTGATTTTTGGTTTAGGCTGACAAAATCAGTCGCAAAGTCATCTAGTTCTGCACCAATAGTTTTTACTTTACGCACGAAATAGTTATATGCCAGTACCGATGGAACAGCCACTGCAATCCCGATGCCTGTTGCGACTAGCGCTTCACCAATCGGCCCTGCAACGACATCCATACTGGCATTACCCGAATGTGCAATGGCCTGTAAAGCATGGATAATCCCAAAGACTGTACCAAATAGGCCAATGAAAGGTGCATTATTACCAATTGATGCGAGCAAGGCAGAGCCTTTTTCTAGCTGGCGACGTTCTGACAAAATTTGTTTGCGTAAATGACGCTCGAGTAAATCTTGACGACTCCAGCTATGTTGTAAATCTTGATGAGTATCGTCATCTGCATCGGCAAGTGTTTTAAAACCAGTATTTGCAATGCGTGCCACTGGTCCTTGCCCTACTTCCGATTTTTGAATCGCATCTTGCAGATTTTTGGCACTCCAGAATTCTTCTGCAAAGGCTTTACTTTGGCGGTTGGCTTTTTGGGTTTGAACCAGTTTAATGACAATCAAACCCCACGTCACAACTGAAAAAGCAACCAATAACCAGATAGTCCCATCGTGGATCAGGGAGTTTATATCACTCATGTTAAAATTCCTTATAAATCAATATTAAGTTAAAAATTATTTTGGGAGCTGATAGTGAATAGGAACATCGACCCAACCTTCGACTGGTGTCTTCCCTTTTAAAGCGGGTGAGAATTTCCATTGTTTTACGGTTCTCACCGCTGCACTATCGAGTATTTTTTTGCCACTGCTCTGTTTGACTGTCACGCTATCAGGACTGCCATTTGGCAAGACTTTTACCCTCAAGATGACTGAACCTTCCCAACCTCGATCGAGAGCCTGTTCAGGATATTCAGGCGCTGGATTACTTAAATAACCCGCATAGCCTTTTGCTTCTGTAACTGGCAAGTTGTCATCAGCAGCTTTCGCAGGTGCTTCAGCGGGTTTTGAAACGGGTTGCTGAACAGGAGCCGCCACTACGTTTTTACTTAAGGGTTCCGCTACAGGTCGTGGTTGCTCTAGTGCCTTATGCTGTTCAACAGGTTTAGGCTGCTCAATGTGTTTCTGTACTGGTTTTGGTGTCTCTATTTGCTTTTGTACAGGCTCAGGCTTTGGGCTAACAGGCGGTATCTTTGGCTTTTGTACCACTGGAGGGATTTTAGGTTCAATCACCTTAGGTGGTTCAGGCGGTTTGACAATCTCTATCACCACAGGATCAGATGTTTTGACATCAAGCTGAGGTGTAGGAAGTTGTTTGGCGATATACCAGATTCCCAAATGTGCCGCAGCAACGGCGACAATCGCAATTGCCAAAGCATTCTTTTTTGGCCCAGCAGGATTAATTCCAACATCTACGTTATGGCTAAAAGGATCATTAACCGTCGTTGTATGGGTGACCTGATTGGATAGTTGCTCAAATAAAAATGCTTTTCTAATCGAGCCTTGACTAAATTCACTCATCAATAACTCCTATTAACCAATTTTGTCTTCGGTCAAAATCCGAAAAATCTGTTCTTTTAATTGATGCAATTCAAAGCTTGAACGATTTCGAGGACGTGGCAAATTGACAGGAATAATCTGTTCAACACGACCAGGTTTGGGTTTTAAAATCACCACACGATCTGCCAGAGTTACGGCTTCTTCCACATCATGCGTAATAAAAACAGTGGTCATTTTTTGTTGAGATTGAATGCGTAGCAATTCATTTTGCATTTGATGCCGTGTTAATGCATCCAAAGCACCAAACGGTTCGTCTAACAGGAAAATGCGTGGTTGCACAACAAGACTACGTGCAATGGCTACACGTTGAGACATCCCACCAGATAGTTGGTGTGGGTACGCCTTTTCAAAGCCATTTAAGCCAATTAACTCAATTGCTTTCTGGACCAGAATATCCTTATCACGTGAAGTTAACGCCTCATTTAATAAACCCAGCTCAATGTTTTGCTCAACGGTAAGCCAAGGAAATAAGCGATGTTCTTGAAAAACTACTGCTCGATCACCACCAATCCCGCTTACATCGGCACCATCAATTAAAATCCGACCATCAAAATCTTGATCTAGTCCTGCCAAAAGACGTAAGAGCGTAGATTTACCGCAGCCACTGCTACCTACAATCGCAATAAACTCGCCTTCTTTAATTTCTAGATTAAAGTCGTGAATGACTTTGACAGGTTGTTGATTGACGACAAAAGACTTATGAACATGGTGAAATGCCACACGTGTTTGAGCATTAGCTTGAAAAGATTGGTGATGTTTTTCAGTATTTGTATTAAGGGTAATTGTCATGATCGGACCTCAATTTTTTCGCCAAGATGTTGCGTAGTTTTCAGTTATTTTGCCCAGCCATGCCAGAATCGCCCCTAAACCAGCGACCAAAACGGTTGCTGCTATCACACGCTCCATTTCAAAGTTTTGCTGTGCTGCCATCATGTAGCTACCTATACCAATTCCAGAGCCCATCAAGTATTCAGCTCCAAAAGATGCCATCCACGAATAGAGCAATGCCAATCGAAACCCAGCAAACATTGATGGTGCTATACTCGGTAAAATCAAAAGCGTTAAGCGTTGAAGCAATGTCATTCTTAAAGTGCTCGAGACTTCAACAAGCTGCATGGGAATGCTCGACATGCCTTTCCATGTCGCAATAAACATCGGAAAAAATGTCGCTATTGAAATGAAAACAATTTTTGATAAATCTTCGAGTCCAAACCAAGCTGTCAGTAGCGGAATCCAAGCAAAAATGGCAATGAGACGTAATGTGTTGAGTGTAGGTGCCAACAGATTTTCAATAGGTTTAAATAGCCCTACCACAATTCCTACTGATGCCCCAATTAACCCGCCGATAATCAAACCCAAAATTGCACGATAAAGGCTGTAATACATGGCGGTAGTGAGTGAGAAATCTTGAATGCCTGACCATAGCGCTTCTAATACTTTCCACGGCGCGGGCAAAATTTGACTCGAAATCAAGTTAAACCAACTGCTCACTGCCCAAAGCACGACTAAACTCAAGGGTAAAACCCATGACTTGAAAACATCGGATCTGTTTTTTTTGTGAAAAGTATGCGCACTCAAAGCAGCATGTGGCCAAAACACAAACTTTCGTTCAATTCGATGTAGGATAAAATCGAAAATAATTCCGACAGATGCGATCACAAAAATCGTGACAAAAACAATATCAAGCTGAAATAGCTGACGACCTGTCACCATCAAATATCCAATGCCTTCCGATGAAGCCAACAATTCAACAGCAATTAAGCTCGTCCAGCCTGCTGCAACAGCTAGTCTTAAACCCGTAAAGAAATATGGAAGTGTGGCTGGCAGTACAAGTTTTGTGAGTAAGGTTAGACGATTGAACTGTAAAATTGCTGCCATTTCTTTGAGTTTGGGTTGAATGTCACGTACCCCTGCCTGAGTGTGTAAAGCAATCGGCACCATTGTGGCCTTAAAAATTATGAAAATTTTTAAACTATTTTCGATGCCGAGCCAGATCATGAGCAAAGGCAACCAAGCCAGTGTTGGGATAATGACCAACGCATAAAACGTTGCAGATAGGTATTGCTCAGCAATGCGGCTATAACCCAATAAAATACCTAGAAATACGCCACCTAACACACCTGACAATAAGCCAAGACCAAAGCGTTCAAGACTGATCGCAAGCTGTGACCATAGATCTTGAGATGCAATTTCAACGAAAGAATGCCAAGTGTCTTTTGGGGTAGGTAAAATTTGGGCAGGCATCCATTGCTCGTTTGACGCTACCCACCATAGTAGGAATAAACAAAGAGGTACAATCCAATAGATCGCAAGCGAGTTAAAATACCCAACAGAAATGAACCATGGTTTCTTGGTACTTTTCCAGACAATGCCGGATGAATTTTTTTGCGAAATTATTTCTTTCATATCTCGATATATATCCATACATTCTGCTTTTATAGATTTCTCAGAATGTTTAACTAAACGTATACCTGATGATCATTTATCCGTGTCATGCAGATCTAATATGAGACGTGTTGTGATCATCTTTGGTGTTATGCTCTGGATGAGTGTAAATAGAGATGTTTTGTTTAACTGTCTACACAGGTACAAAGATCAGAAAATATTTATATTTATAAATAAGAGATAAAGATAAGAATTCTTGTATAGAACTTTCATAAAAGATCAAACGCGTAAAAGGAACAAAAATTAAAAAAGCCCAACTAGCTTACTAATCAGGCTTATTTAAAGAACATTTAAACTTTAAAGCGCAATATCAAACTCTGGGCTAGCTACCGTAGGCTGTAATCGAGCACGTTGCTTTTTAAAGTGCGGAAGAACATGTTCACCAAGACGGTAGGACTCTTCAAGATGTGGATAGCCTGCAAGAAAGAATAACTCTATGCCTATGCTATTGTACTCTTCAATACGCTCAATAATCTGCTGGTAGCTCCCTACCAAAGCAACACCGGGTGGCACACCAATATATCCAAATCCAGACCAAACATTTGGATGGATAAAAAAGTCGCTAACATTTTTACTGCCATCTTTTTCGGCGTACTCTTTTTCGAAGCTTAATACCCGCGCTGAGCGTAAACCCGCATGGGCTGCTGCTGCATGTAAACGTTGCTTTTCAGCAGCTTCATCGAGAAAGCGCTGTGCTTCTGCCAATGCTTCTTGTTCAGTACGGCGAGCAATGGTATCGATCGATAGACCAAATTTTATATTTTCACGACCATACTTTTTTGCACGAGCACGTACGTCTGCAATCAATGCGGCAATTTCTTCTGGTTTTTCAGCTCGCATTAAATAATAGTCGGCATGTTTTGCTCCAAACTCGCGAGCAGCTTCAGAAGAACCAGCCGTGCAAATAATTGGAAGGCTTGCTTTATTCAGTGGATATTTTAGACCACCGCCTTCTGCCGAATAGTACTTTCCTTTATAGTGAAATGAAGGATTATTCCAATATCCTTTTACAACATCTAGAAACTCTGTAGCACGTGCATAACGCTCATCGTGAGGTAAGTCATCGCCGACCTGACGTTGGATGACTTCCGAGCCGCCATTAATAATATTCCAAACCAGTCGATTGCCCGTTGCACGCTGATAAGTTGCCGCAGTTTGTACAGCATTATATGGACTAAAATGATAGGCCTGAAATGCAGTCACAAAGTTAAGTTTTTTGGTTTCTCTTGCAAGCAATGAACATACTGTCCAAGGCTCTTCACCCGTTGGTGCGTTCACCATGAGTGCACCAGCAAAACCATTAATTTCTGCTGCCCGTGCTACCTGACTTAAGTAATCAATATAGGTAAAGTCATCACCTACTTCATAGTTCGAAACAGCTCCGGTATTTTCAACATTTTCAATATTGGCCCAATCACCGCGATTACGTGGATCACCAGGTAAAAATTCTGTTTCGCCATGAAGTGGTAAACGTGTAAAAAATTCAATTCCCATTATTTTCTCCGTAAAGCAAAGCTTAGAATTTTGCAGTGAGAGAAACACCAACTTGACGTGGGTTTCCATAGGTTAAGACATATTGTCCAGCAGGACCATTTGGTCGCCCATGAACTTGATATTCTTCGTCTAGCAAGTTTTTAACGTAAGTATTAACTTGGTATTTATTATTTGCGCTGATATACCCAACGTTTGCGTTCCATAAGGTGTACCCTTTTTGACTCAAGATTGGGTCAACAGAATAATCTTGGCGATTGACTAAGAAAAATTCACGGTCACGATATTTTGCATCTGTGCCCACGATGACTCGTGCTCCACTATCAAGATTAAAGGTATATTCACCCCCTAAACCGATGGTGTACTTTGGAGAACGAACCAAGCTGTTACCTGTATTGTCAGCATTTACGACATTGGTTACTGGGTTTTTATCAACAAAGTCGGTGTATTCACTGTCTAAATAAGCACCTGCAAAACGTAGGCGTAAGTTATCGGTAGCTAAATAATCTAATTCTAATTCGGCACCTTTTACTTCTGCCTTAGGTCCATTTGCTAGAACTGAGGTTACCCCCCCACCTTGTCCTTCTGTCGCAACCAATAAATTTGTTTGAATATCTTTGTAGTCGTAATAGAAAATATTGGCATTGGCGGTTAAATTGCCTTGTAACAAGCTAGACTTCAAACCTAGCTCATAGCTGTTTAAATATTCAGGGTTAACATCTGCAAGTTGCGTCAGGCTACTTGAAAGTCCGGTGTTAAAACCGCCTGAACGGAAACCTCGAGCAAAACGGAAGTATGTGTTGATATCAGGAGTGATTTCATATTCTGGCGTAATATCGTAAGTCAGCTCATTCCATCTCTTTTTACGACTTGTTGAACCATTTGCATTCGGCGCTGGGTTATAAACCGCATTGCTATACCCATCCTTTTGCCACCAACTACCTTTGATGTAATCGCCTGAGGTAATTTGAACGAGATCTAGATCAATGTCTTTTTCTTCACTTGTCCAACGTAAACCACCTGTTACTTTAAATTTATCGGTAAATTTATAGGTGCTGTTACCAAACAAGGCAAAACTTTGTGTGGTCTGGTTATAGGTAATGTCCCTAAAAGCTGGTGTTCCTGCCGTTTGAGCTGGAGCGCCATTCGGTAATGTTTTATTTACTCGCGCGCTTACGCCTGTTGAGTCTAAATCTTCATTAAAGAAGTGAAAACCTGCGATCCAACTGAGTCTTTTTTCAGCATCAGAAGAAACACGAAACTCTTGGCTATATTGGCGCCATTCATTATCGCTATAGCTTCTTGCTACATCGTAAGGCGTATAGTCACCATCAGAAATAGATTTTTGAGTGGTTTTATCAAATGCGGTAATGGATGTAAAAGTATGACCGCCGCCTAAATCTCCTGTTAAGGTGAGTGAAGCGCCATCATGTTGAATTTTATTACTTTCAGGCAAATCTAAATTTGTATCTCGGCCTTGTGGTCTTTCATAAACACCCCAGTATTTTCCAATACTTAAAGAGCCATTATTACCAAGACCATTATAAGTTTGGCTATGTAGATTGACTAAAGCATTCCAATCATCATTAATTTTTCCTAATATCTGGAAGCGGAATGATTTTTTATCTACATCTCCGTAGTTCTCACCATTGGCTAAATTTTTTGCATAGCCATCGCGGTCTTCTGAATAGAATGCTCCTCGTACGGCAACGTTATCTGATATAGCCCCATTCACGGCGCCTTCAAAAGTACGAAGATTATGGTCACCTATTCCTATTGTTCCATAACCGGTCGGTTTATCTGTAAAAACAGGTTTTCGTGAAATGTAATTTACCGCACCAGCCGTGGTGTTTTTACCATAAAGCGTGCCTTGTGGACCACGTAGAACCTCAATACGTTCTAAATCGAATAAATCTCCAGCACCAGCAACAGGCGCATTTAAATAAACCCCATCTGCATAAATACCGACTGGAAAAACTGTAGAGGCTGCAACATCGCCAGTTCCTAAACCACGAATATACCAACGTGGACGGCTATCGCCATCTGGGTTTTCAGCTGCTGCATTGGGTGTATAAGTTAAAACATCGCCAATAAATGTTGAGCCTTTCGCGGCCAAATCTTTGCCTGAAACCGCTGTAATTGCAGTCGGAACTTTTTGAATGTTTTGTGCACGATATTGTGCAGTAACGATGACATCGCCTAATTTTTTTACATCTTTAGCATTTACCACTTGAGCTTGTTGCTCAGCAGGAATTGCATCAGCATCATCGTTCGCTAAAGCTAATGTCGAAACACTCGCCGTTACTCCCCACATAGCAGTTAAAATACTCTGCCTAATTTTTGTAACCTTAAACATGGTGACTCCATTTAAATAAATCTATTCTTATATTGGCAACTTCTATGCCATTTAATTTATTTTAAAAATTTCAAATACTTAATAAAAATTTAAAAATAAAAATGATTCAATGCTGCTGATAGATAGACAGTCTGAAAGGTATTATTGTTGTTATTTCAACATTCACGATTTAACGTGTTTTATATCCCGTATTAATAATAAAGCCATACAGACGTATGGCTTTTTGAGATTCTTGGAAATGGTTGATTAGTTTTAAAATTTATAACTAAATTGACCTTGTACAGTCAGAGGACGCATTGGTTGTAAAAACTCGCTATTCGATCCTGCCAAACCATTCACAAAATTTCGTTCATTGGTTAGGTTAAGAATGTTAAGGCCCACCGTCCACTGTGGCTGGCGATAATAAAGACCTAAGTCCAGATTATAGTTATTTGGTACTTTCACGGTTTGACTTAAGTTTGTGTACCAGTAGCTTGTCCACCATCCCGAAAGGTTAACTCCAAAACCAGACTGGTGTTGATAATCTACATAAGCACTTGCAGAGTACTTGGGAATCCCTGCTGCATCATAACGTCCGGCTTTACGTTGGTTTAAAGCGTTATTGTCTCCCCAAACCGTAGCATTGTCCGCATGAAAGCCAAATGGTGAAAAACCAGCAGGTACAATAGAGCTGTATTCAGCATCCAAATAAGTGAAATTGCCCCCAATCGCTATATTTTTTTGAAGTTGCCATCTTAATGATGACTCAATACCTTTTATTTCAAAGCGAGCCATATTTCCGTTGGTATCAGGTGATAAATCTCGTTTTTGTTCAAACCCACTTAGGGTTAAAAATAACTGGTCAGTAATAGGTTCATATTTAAATCCTACTTCTTTTAGCTCACTTTGACTGTCAAAAGCTAAAGGATTAAGTTGATTTCCTGCACCCCAAATCAAGAAAGGCCCAAATACTCCCGTATTTAATGCAGTGCTTTTGTCATAAGTAAAATAGAGTGTGCTTTTCGCAGTAGGCTTAATAAACGTACTCAGTTGATAGCTCAATAGACTATATTTGTCACTCGAAGAACGGACATCTGTTGGGGTTAAAACAAGTGGGTTTTCAAGTTTTGCTCTTACAGAACTATGGTTAATGCCTAAATTAATACCGAATACATCGTTAAAGGTAAAATTTTGTTGTGTGAACACACTCAACGTATCCCAGAAACCAGAGCCCGTATAGACAGCGCCTCCTCCATTCGGTGGAAAGCCACCTTTTTCTGCATATAAACCATTTCCAATTGGGTACATGCGCGGTAAATTTAAATATCCAAAATATTGAGAATACTGTGGTACTCCGGCTTGTCCAACCCAACCTCCTGTTGAACCGCTATTGTTAATTAACCCCAGTAAATCACCAGGGTTCTTCTGCGATGGATCATTGGTTAAATCATAAGGATTAATATTAAAACTATTATTTGCAGCTAAAGACGTAAACTTCTCATGACGATATGTTCCCCCTGTACTGCTTTTATTATTAATTTTTACGCCACCTATTTCAAAATCATAGTCACCTAAAAATTCTAGTCGGTTATCAATTAACTCATGATCTAAATCTGTGAAGAAGCTCCCAACAGAGTCACCTAAATCTTTGTTATTTTGGTAGAGCGTACTGTTTGCAATAGACCAATGGTCATTTAAATCTTTAATGACTTTTAATTGAGTGCTAAATCGCTTGGCACTATTTTTATCTTCACTACGCCCTGAAACATTATCATCTAGCTTGACCAATTCATTACCGGGGATTGATGGATCATAGACCCAACCTTTAATCGTTCCTGCTTGATCAGCAGTTGAGTTCGGTAACGGCGTGGTCTGAACTCCACCAACAGCAACATATTGGTTTTTATCGTTCTTCTGACGAGTTTGCCAACCAATCACTTTAGAATTTGCCGCACCCGATTCAAATACAGGAGACCAAAAAGTCGAACCATTTTGAATAATAGGCGTAGCCCTACCTTTGTAATAAAGGCCATTATCAACAGATTGCTGCGACGCTCTATTCCAGCCATGCGTCACGTTAAAATCGTAATAGTCATCGTAACTGATATTCCAATCTACCCTTAAACGATCATTTGGACGCCAAGCAAGTGCCCCATAAAATGCATTAAAGTTATTTTTCACATTGTCATAATAGTCATCTATTTTTTGTGTTGTTGCGCTTACGCGAAATGCTAATTCTTTTGAAATGGGTGCCGTATGATCAATACTGACAGAGAAATTAGGCTCTGCACCTTTACCTGAGTAAATGGAACCTACAGTCCCAGAGATATTGGTTTCGGCTTTATTAAAATTAGGCTTTTTGGTTAGGTAGTTAATATATCCGCCAGAACCTGAAGTCGGCGCAAAAATTACACCTGTTGGCCCTGCCACAATATCAGCTGCTTCATAAGCATTGAGATTGGTTGGATGGCGGGTACTGTAAATGCGTTGGCTATCTTGAAAAACTTCCGAGTTCTGTCCACGAATTTGTGGAGCAAAGTTAGCATTTTGTCCCCCGCCTCGCGTAATGCTAGGCGCATATTTGACGAGATCATCCGCACTACGAATAACATCTTCTCTAAATTGTTGTTCTGATACTTGGGATACTACACGTGGGGTATCCAATACAGAGCTATCCGTTCCATAAATTGAGGTAACTTTGCGTTTGGGAACAACGGTAGTTTTCTTGGTTGCTCCAGTAACGACTACATCGGACAAAGTAATTACATCACTTTCAGAATCACCTGCTTGTTGTGGTGTTTCTTTGGCAAAAACATATAACGGTAAAGTTGCCCCTAATACGCTAAGCGCAATAACTAAAGGTTTTAATTGAAAAGGCTGTCTCATATCACACTCAGTAAAGTAAATTTACAATGCGTTACGCAAAGCCTATGCCAACCATTAAAGGGTCAAATAATTTAACCTAACCATTTGATTTAGTTGTTTTTAATTTATCAGTGTTTACTTATCAATTCTATTCATGTTTATTTTTTCAACAAAGCTGTTGAAATAGAGACACTCACCAAAAACAATAATTATATAAGCTATTGATAAATATATTAAAATTACATAAAAATATTGGCATTTATTCTGCAATACCTTAGAAGATGAAGATCTAATCAGGTATTTATAATGACAAATCAAACATTTCAGTTATCACGTCGAAAATTTTTAACACAAAGTCTCACGGCGCTAGGTGGCGTCTCTTTGTTGGGCAGTTTATCGGGCTGTGGCCCCTCTCCAGATAATAGTAACGAATCAAAAACTACCTCTTCAGCACCTAAGCATGGAGGAGTTATACGCTTAGGTTTAATTGGAGGACAACAATCAGGCAGTCTAGATCCTCATCTTTCAGCATCGGGAAGTGGTATTACACGAGGTTTCGCTATTTATAATAAGTTATGGGAATGGGATGAAAATATGCTGCCCCGACTTGCTTTAGCGGAGTTTGCAGAACCTAATCACAATGCAAGTGAATGGACCATCCGTTTACGCAAAGGCTTAGAGTTTCATCACGGTAAAACCATTACGGCAGATGATGTAATTTTTTCAGTGAAACGTCTAACAGATCCTAAACTCGCTTCACCATTTCGTAATCTAGTGCAGTGGATTGACCGAGATCGTATTCAAAAACTAGATGAATACACCGTTCGTATTCCTTTTATTAGTACGATTCCTGGCTTTGTTGCACTGCCCGAAACTTGGGTAAACTTTGGAGGAATTGTACCGACTGACTTCGACCCTATTCATAATCCAGTCGGAGCTGGTCCATATAAAGTCAAAGAGTTTATTCCGGGGCAACGTTCTGTTTTTACCCGTTTTAATAACTACTTTAAAGCAGACAAACCTTATGCAGATAGTTTTGAAGTGATTGATTTTAAAGATCAGGTCTCTCGATTAAATGCTTTATTGGCTGGGCAAATTGACGTCGCAAATGCGATTTCACCCGAATATATTAAAATTTTGGAGCAAGCAAAACACATTCAAACCATACGCTCTGCGACCAATACGCATAATAGTTTTGACTTTAATACCCAACAAGCGCCGTTTAATGACCCTAGAGTGCGCCAGGCATTCCGTTTGATTGCAAACCGAGAAGAGTTGGTACAACGAGGCTTAAATGGGCAAGGTCGAATCGCTAACGATCTTTATTCGCCGCAAGACCCAGCCTTTCTTAATTTGCCGCAGCGCCAACAAAATATTGCCGAGGCAAAAAATCTATTAGCCCAAGCAGGTTTTAAAGATGGTTTGAATGTAGAACTTGTTACCCCAGTGAGTAGCGCTCAACCTGCATTAATTTTTGCCGAGCAAGCGAAACAAGCCAATGTGAATATTCGAGTTAAACAAGTGGATTTTGCAACGTTTAATGGCCCTGACCGCAGTAAGTGGCAGCTATCGAGTAATGCGACCAATGTCGGCACGCCTTATTTATCGACGGCCGTTGTTAACGATGCCCCAATTTCCACGACCAATCGTGTGAACTTTAAAGACCCTGAATATAGTGAGTTATTTTTTAAAGCACTGGCAGAGCCTGATTTAGCCAAACGCAAAATCCATTTAGCGCAAGCACAAAAAATTCAACATGAACGTGGTGGAATGCTCATTTGGGGATTTAGCCATACGATTGATGCGGCAGCTAAAAATATTGGTGGTTTAGCTCCTGAACATACGATTTTTCCAACATGGCGCTTTGAAAAACTCTGGAAAGCTTAATACTCACAATATAAAGAAGCTGCCGAAGCAGCTTTTTTTATGAAGGCCTAATTATTTAGGCACGGTAATCACAGAGAGTTTATCTACGCCTACACGTTCAATACTTGCCAATAATTTTGCAACTGTTCCATACGGTACGGTCTCATCAGCATTTAAGTTTAATGCTAATTTAGGGTTACTGCTTTTGCGTGACTTTATTTCTTGTTCAAAGTTCGCAAGTGTCACCTTATCTTTATCAAGGAATATTTCACCTTGTGGATTTACACTAATCACCACAGCTTTGTTTTGATCTGTAGATTGAGTTGGAGCCGCTTTTGGTAAGTTCACTTTCACCGTATTTGTTAACAAAGGAGCTGTCACAATGAAGACGATGAGTAAGACCAACATGACATCGACTAGCGGCGTAATATTAATTTCACTGACGACATCGTCTTCTTGAGAGGTAGAAATTGCCATTATGCAAACACTCCTTTCTCTTTCACTTCTTTAGCAGAAGTATCTTTAAGCGCCGTATTACCGGTTGTACCCTTTTTTGCAGTTGGTAGTTGGAATCCTGCTTTTTGATTCAGGCTCACGAAGTCCGTTGCAAAATCATCAAGATCTGCGCCAATTGTTTTTACTTTACGCACAAAGTAGTTATAGGCAAGTACCGCAGGTACAGCAACTGCGATACCAATACCCGTTGCAACCAGCGCTTCTCCAATTGGTCCTGCAACGACATCCATACTTGCATTACCTGAATGAGCAATTGCTTGTAATGCATGGATAATCCCAAATACTGTACCGAACAGACCAATGAATGGGGCGTTATTTCCAATAGAAGCCAGTAAGGCTGAACCTTTTTCTAATTGACGGCGCTCAGTTAGAACTTGCTTACTTAAATGGCGCTCTAATAAGTCCTGACGGCTCCAACTGTTTTGTAAATCTTGATGTGTCTTTTCATCTGCTTCAATTAAAGTCTGAAAACCAGTGTTAGCCACTCGCGCTGCTGGGCCTTCACCAAGTTCAGACTTAGTTACTGCATCTGATAAATTTTTTGCTTTCCAAAACTCTTCTACAAAAAGCTTACTTTGTTTTGTTGCTCGCTGCGTCTGGACCACTTTAACCACAATCAACACCCAAGTCACAATTGAGAAAGCAACTAATAACCAGATCGTGCCGTCATGGATCAATGAATTAATATCTGACATGAAAATATCCTCTTAATTTAAATTTTATTTCGGTAATTGATAATGAATTGGAACATCGACCCAGCCTTCTACAGGGGTTTTCCCTTTTAGCGCAGGTGAAAATTTCCATTGCTTTACTGTTCTTACGGCAGCACTGTCTAGAAGTTTTTTGCCACTACTTTGCTTGACACTGACTGTATCCGGGCTGCCATTTGCTAATACTTTGACCCGTAAAATGACAGAGCCTTCCCAACCACGTTCTAAAGCTTGTTCAGGGTATTCAGGTGCAGGGTTACTGAGATATCCGGCATAACCTTTGGCTTCAGTCACAGGTAAATTGTCATCTGACGCTTTTACAGGCTCAGCCACTTTTTTAACCGGTTCTGCGACTACTTCTTTTGTGACCACAGGTTCTGCAACTTTTTGTGGAGTTGGTTCAGCCACTGCTTTTGCAACTGGCTTAGGTTGCTCCACACTTTTTTGGACAGGTTTTGGCTGTTCCACTTGTTTAGGAATTGGCTTGGGTTTTTCCACCACAGGTGGAACTTTTGGCTTTTCAGTAATCGGTGGAATTTTGGGTTCAATCACTTTAGGTGGTTCAACCGGTTTTACGATTTCAATAACCACAGGTTCTGGTTTATGAATATCTAAAGCTGGTGTCGGCAATTGTTTTGCGACATACCAAATTCCAAGATGTGCTGAAGCAACCGCAATAATTGCGATTAAGACTTTATTCAACTTCACTGGAGCAGGTTGAATAACGTCTTGATCATGCCGTGCAAACGGATCTGCAATTTCAGTTGTGGCTGCAACTGTCGCAAATTGCTCAAAGAGCAAAGCCCGCTTATGGGGATTAAAGATTTGATCACGCATAAAAATTTAAACTAAAAATAAAAGATTAAGTGGTAAATTGCACAAGCCATGCCAAAACTATAAGTTATTATTTTTTATTAATTTAATTTGTATTTTTCAAATGATTGATACAAAAGATGTTGGTTTTCAGACAGTGTTATGCTGTTCAAACAACAAGATCCCTTTGATATCGCAAAGGGATCTAAGTTTATTATTTTAATTTATATCCTACTAAGGGTAAGACTTCTTCAGCTACTCGATATGCTTCTTCTAAGTGTGGATTACTGGCTAAAATAAAATGTCCCACCCCAATATCAATATATTCTTGCAAACGTTCTGCGACTTGCTCATAGCTCCCGACTAAAATACAGTTTGGGCCACCTCGTACATTTGACATTCCCGCCCACACATTCGCACTCACAAATAAGTCTTCAAAACGGTTGCCCTGTGCCAAAGCTTGTTGGCGCTTCGCTCCTACAGATTCAGTGTCTTTGCGTTCAAAAGCATTGCTATCGACAGCAATAGTTTCATACATTTGTTTCAGTTCTTGAAAGGCTTGTTCTTGGGTTGGGCGTGCTAAAATATCAATACGCATGCCAAATTTAACTTTTCGTTCCGGCGAATTCTGCTCAAAGAAATTTTGAGCCTGCTCGATCACTTTCTTCTGTTGGTCTACAGGTTCACCCCAAGTTAAATGGATATCTGCGTGACGTCCTGCTACTTGTAAAGCTGCATCGCTTGCACCTGCTAACCATAAACGTGGAACGTCATATTGATTCATTGGGTATTTCAGGCCACCTTGTTCAACATGGAAAAACTTTCCATCGTAATTGAAAGGTGCATGGTGCGAATAACCTTTCACAAATTCTAAAAATTCATTGGTCCGTGCATAGCGTTGATCATGTTCAATAAAGTCCCCATATGCGCGTTGTTGTGCACCGCCTCCCCCTGAAATCACATTCCACTCTACTCGCCCCTGACTTAAACGCTGCAAACTTGCAGCCATTTGGCTTGCATAAGCAGGATGAATAAACCAAGGCTGAATTGCGATGAGCAAACGAAGTCTTTTTGTCTCTCTTGCCAATGCAGACGCTAACACCCATGGTTCTTCAGTATGCGGAAAAGCAGGAATGAGTGCGCCATGAAAACCAACAATATCGGCTGCTTTCGCGACTTGCTCGACATAGTCATAGTAAGCAAATAACTGATCTTCATGTTGCGGTGCAACACGTTGTGGAGATTGAACTGCTGGAGTTAATTGATTCCATTCACCGCGTGTGTGTAATTGATGTGCTCGACGACCATCCCCATGAACAGGGATTCTCCATAAAAACTCAACTGACATAATGAATCTCGATAATTTAAAGATTTGACGATATTTAATTCGTTAAAAGTCTTATGAGCAGGAATCATGCCGTTATTTTTTTAAATTAATTTTTATCTATACTACTGTTTTATATGAATATTAAAAAATCGAGTTTAAAGGCTGTGTTGATATTTCAACAGTTAAACGCTAAAGAGTGTCCCAATCACAGCACAACGGCGGCATTTAACCTCAATAATAATTCTAAAAAATTATAATTAATTGATTTGTTTAATATAATTTTGTTGGCGTGGTTCTTGCTCAATACCCTTATATTTTTTAATTCTTATGATGATATGCGTATTTTTCCACGTCTAGTTTTAGGTTTTAGTTTTTTGGGTCTAGTTGCTTGTGGTGCACAAAAAACAGAAGAGACGACCCCAAAACAGTCTGAACAGCAACAACTCCGAATTGCTGTCGTTGCGAATGGCACTTCGGGTAGTTTGGACTTTATTGGTGTGCCACAACTCATTTCACAAGATCAAATTTTTCTAAAAGCATTAAAGCAAAATCACATTGAATTGAAATGGGAACCTGTGACCACTGCTGCTGTAGCAACTCTGGTTAATGAAAGTTTTCTAAATAATAAAATCGATTTTGCTTTTTATGGGAATCTTCCTGCTGTAGTCCTGAATGCCACAGGCGTTAAAACACAAATTGTTGTACCCGGAGGTATTGGTAATAACGTCTACCTTATTGTTCCAGAAAATTCACCTATTAAATCTATTGAAGAATTAAAAGGTAAAAAAATTGCATTACATCGTGGTCGTCCGTGGGAAATTAACTTTGGGCAACTCATACAAAGTAAAGGATTAAGCTTAAAAGACTTTCAAATTGTGAATTTAAACCCGCAAGCTGGGGCTGCCGCTTTATCTGCTAAAAGTGTAGATGCCTTTTTTACCTTAAGTGATGCACTTACTTTACAAGATCGCCATTTGGGTAAAATTATTTGGTCATCACAATCTTTGCCAGCAGACTGGAAAATGCGTGCCGAACTCTGGGGTAGCAAAAGTTATATTGAGCAACATCCAGATACCACACAATTACTTGCTGATGCGACAGTACGTGCAATGGACTGGATTGCGCACCATCAAGATGAGTTTCAGCAAAGTCAAACCAAGTTTGGCCAACCTCTGAGTGTGATTCAACGTGAAAGCCAGAACACGGCAAGCACATGGCAACAAGACTGGTCTCCAGACTATCAAGTCGATTTTCTGAAACAGCATTATTCAAAAGTCATTGATCATGCTGTGAAAAATCAGCTTATTCAAACACCAATCAAAGCAGATGAACTGTTGAATCCGAAGTTTACCCGTCAAGCGATTCAAAATTTACAGGCCAATCATGCCTCAAATAAGCAGGGAAACTAGACAATGAAAATACTAGTAAAGCCACTTATTGAGCAAAATAACGTTTTATTTAAAACCCCACTCCGTAAGAAATTTTCTTCTAAAAAGGTGTATGGGCTGCTCTCTGTGATTTCACCCTTATTAGTATTACTCATTTGGCATTTGATTAGTTCTTTACAGATTTTTCCAACCCAAATTTTGGTGCCGCCTAAAACTGTCTGGAATACTTTCATTGCGTTGTTACAAAGCGGTGAGCTTCAAATGCATCTCAAAGATAGTCTTTCACGTTTGTTTTTGGGATTTTCTATTGCAGCAATCAGTGCAATTGCTTTTGGTATTGCCTACGGGGCAAATACTCTCTTTCGCAATTACACTTATATTTTATTTAACGTTTTTTATCAAATTCCAATCTTTGTCCTTATTCCTATTTTTATTTTAGTTTTTGGGATTGGTGAATTATTTAAAATTTTACTGATTATCAAAGCCTGCTTTTTTCCAATTGCATTAGCAACGGCCGATGCAGTCAAAAATATTCCCAAAAAATATATTGAACTAGGACAAATCTACAAGCTTAAAACACGAGCTTGGCTCAGGCTTATTATTCTTCCATCCATACTCCCGCCGTTAATTGGTGGGCTACGAATTGCACTTGGCCGCGCATGGTTGATTTTAGTTGCCGTTGAACTACTGGCAGCTGGAACGGGTATTGGGCAAATGATGGAACTAGGACGTCAAATGTTGCGCTTAGATGTTGTGATGGTTGGTGTGTTTATCACAGGCGTGGTCGGGTTTGGTTTAGATAAAGTTTTACGTTTAGTGGAACAACGCTTTATCTCGCCTGCGCTCAGTTCGGGGGAGAAATAATGTCTCAGCGTTCATTTACTTTAAAACAGACATGGCAACGGCCAATCATTTTAGTACAAGGCTTAGTACTACCATTATTGTTATTAGGCTTATGGCAATACAACTCAAGCTTAGGTGCCAGTCATGCCTATGCATTTGTTCCTTTGCAAAACATTTATTTCGCATTTATCAAATTGCTTGAAACAGGTGAATTGTGGCTAAACACGTGGGGAAGTCTTAAAAAAGCTGGAATTGGATTCATCTTAGGTTCGATAAGTGGATTAATTTTAGGTACTTTGCTTGCCTATTCAAAAGTTTTAAATGCTTTAGTTTCTCCACTATTTAACAGTATTCGACAAGTTCCGTTACTGGGTTTAACACCTTTAATTGCCTTATGGTTTGGTAACGGAGAAGAAGCAAAAATCTTTATTATCGCGCTTGCCTCATTTTTTCCATTGGTCATTAATACATTTCAGGGCCTTAGCCACAACGATGCAAAATACGATGAAATCGCACGTATTTATCAATTTTCATTCTGGCGCAAATTTAAAAAAATACGCCTTCCCCAAGCCCTGCCCCATATTTTAACTGGTCTAAATTTAGCTGTGCCCTTTACTTGGATCACCACTACAGCAAGTGAATTACTATTCAATGCAGGTGCAGGACTCGGCAACTTAATGATGAAAGCCGAGATTAACGCTGAAATGGATATTCTGTTGGTTTGCGCGATAACTGTTACCCTTTGTGGGGCCTTTATGACAGCAAGTATTCATCTTATTTCAAAACGTCTGCTGCAATGGCGTACCTAATTTGTCTTTTTAAAAAATATTGTTAGGAATTTATATGTCTTTCTCACTACTTTCTATTAAAAAACTCAATAAATCTTTTCAACGTGATCAAAATACTTTGACCGTTTTAGATGGGATTAACCTCAACATTGAGCAAGGCGAATTTATCTCGATTGTTGGTAGCAGTGGCTGTGGAAAATCAACACTATTACGTCTTATTGCTGGATTAGATCAAGACTATGACGGTGAAATTTTACTAAATCAAACCCAGATCAAAGGCACAGATTTAAAACGAGGTCTTATTTTTCAAGAACACCGATTACTTCCATGGCTTACTGTTTTTGAAAATATCCATTTAGCACTTGAGGAGACTCCACTCACCCGTGAAGAGAGAAATTTACGGGTAAATGAACATATAGAAATTGTCGGACTGAAAGGTTTTGAAAAGGCTTATCCACATGAGCTTTCGGGTGGCATGGCACAACGTGTTGCAATTGCCCGTGGACTCGTCAATAAACCCGATATTTTACTTTTGGATGAGCCTTTTGGCGCTTTAGATGCCATCACACGGAGTCACTTACAAGCTGAACTTCAACGTATCTGGCAACACGAAAAAATCACCATGATTTTAGTCACCCACGATATTGAAGAAGCTGTCTATCTCGGAGACCGTGTCATTGTAATGTCAGCCCGACCAGGAAAAATTAAAGAAATTATTCAAGTTCCTCTGACACATCCTCGACATAAAGAAAGTGAACTTTTATTTGGTTTTCGCAATCAGGCACTTAATATGCTAGATCACACAGCATAATTAATTTGAATATTGATCGATATTAATATGATTTAGAAAATAGATAATATCGTGATATTAATATTCTTTACACTTAATTAATATAGGATAGAGAAAATGGGTTTATCTATTTGGCATATTTTACTGTTTGCAGTTATTGTTATTTTATTATTTGGAACTTCAAAGTTAAAAAACCTAGGTAAGGACTTAGGCGGTGCAATTAAAGACTTTAAAGATTCAGTTAATTCTGACGATCAAAAATTATTGCAAAACCAACAATACAAAGATATTAGTCCAGTTGAGCCACATAATGAAAAACAAAATAAAATATGAGTGATTTATTATTATGTTTAATATCAGCTTTGGAGAGTTATTAGCTTTTGCAATTATTGCACTTATTATTTTAGGACCTGAAAAGCTTCCTCACACGTTAAGATCAGTCCTCCTTAAATACAGAGCAGTTAAAAACCAAATTAGTAAAATTCAAAATGATATTGAAAATGAACTTGACCTGATCGAACTTAAGAGAGTCATGCAAGAAGAGCTGCAAAAAATAAAACAAAATGAAGAGCAGCTCAAACAACAACTCGCTCTTATGCAACAAGAAATTGAAAATGTACAAACATCTGTTTTTACGGAACAAAAAACCAAAGCACGGCGCATCAATGACTACATCTATACCCGCTCACAAGATGAGTTAAAGACACCATTTTTAGCTCATTTTAAAACAGCCAATAAATTCAGTGAGGATCAAGCCGCATGACGGAACATATTGTCAGTGAAAGCCTCACTGAAATGAAATATAGCGAACATTTAAAAGAATTAAGAAAACGGCTGATCTATAGCATTGGTATTGTTTTAGCGATTTTTTTATTATTACTCCCGCTTGCTCAGAAGAACTACCATTTTCTTGCTCATCCTTTAATTTCATTGCTCCCTAGCAATTCGACCATGATTGCAACAGATGTGATGAGTACATTTTTAGCGCCATTTAAACTCAATATTTATTTTGCGATTTTATTAAGTATTCCCTTTATTCTTTATCAGTTTTGGCAATTTGTAGCTCCAGCTCTTTATCAAAAAGAAAAAAGGTTCGGTATAGCACTTGTGCTTTCGAGTAACCTCCTATTTTATTTAGGAATTGTGTTTGCCTACACTTTAATTTTGCCACTTGCTTTAAAGTTCTTCGTATTGGCATCGCCCGATAATGTGTTACCTATGACGGATATCAATAGCTATCTGGATTTTTGTTTAAAGCTTTTTCTAGCTTTTGGTCTGGCATTTCAAATTCCAGTTTTAACTTATATTCTTATTTTTATTGGCCTTATTTCTATTCAACAGCTAGAAGCACATCGTAAGCACATCATTGTATTTTTCTTTTTTATTGCAATGTTTATTACCCCTCCTGATGTTTTTAGCATGCTTGCTCTTGCAATCCCAATGTGGTTGTTATTTGAATTGGGTTTATGGGTCACAAAATTCACAACGCAAAAAAACATCCATTAAAAAATGGATGTTTTTTCTATGTAAAACCCTTAAGCAATTTCATTTTCATTCTTATTAGGTAGTAAGTTATATCTTGATAAAAGATTACGTAAAACATTACGCGATAGGCCTAACATTTTTGCTGTCTTGACCTGATTATTCCAGCAACTTGAAAATGCAGTATTTACTATTTTATCTTCAATAATATGCCATGCTTCCCCATCATATTCTTGAAACAAACGCTTCAAAATACTTTCAAACTCTTGAATAAGATCATTGTCTGGTAACACGGCAGAACCCGTTTCCTCAGAAAATCTTAAATGCTCAAGATCAATTGTTTTACCGCCACTCACCAGCAAAGCATAATGAATATTGTTTTCTAGCTCACGAATGTTACCTGGCCAGCTATAGTTCAGCAGTGCATTTCTTGCTCTATCACTGATGTTTGGCTTAGTGGTGATAAGCTTCTGAGAGTATGAACTTAAGAAGAAATCAACCAGAGGTAAAATATCTCCTTTACGTTCACGCAGTGGCAAAATATTAAGCACAACTACATTCAAGCGATAATATAAATCTAGACGAAACTTGTTTTCTGCTACAGCTTTACGTAGATCGACGTGCGTCCCCGACAGAATACGGACATTAATTGGAATTGGTTTTCGACCACCCACACGTACGACTTCTTTTTCTTGCAATACCCTTAACAGCTTAACTTGTAAGGATAGAGGTAACTCACCCACCTCATCTAAAAATAAAGTACCACCATCGGCTGTTTCAAAAATACCAGCTCGAGTTTTGTTTGCACCCGTAAAAGCGCCAGCTTCATAGCCAAACAGTTCAGACTCAGCAAGAGTCTCGACCAAAGCACCACAATTGACCGCAAGAAAAGGCTTATTTTTACGATCACTTTTCAAATGAATTTCGCGTGCAATTAACTCTTTACCTGTTCCAGACTCTCCTTGAATGATGACACTAGCAGAGCTTGGAGCAATCGTTTCAACTTGATTTAATAATTTACGGGAGTTCTGATCTGAAAAGATAATTGCTTTTGCTCTTATTGGTTTTACAGGAACACCATTATCAGGCAAAGTAATTACTTTATAATCATTATCTAAAAAGGTCTTCATAATTACCCCATAAAACTTATGATATAAGCATTCTAAAAGGCTATATTACATTTCAGTTCGTTTTTTAATAAATAACAAATAAATATATTTAATCCAAAATTCACCTATTTTATTCTGAAAATATTTTCTCTTATAAATTAAAAATAAACACAATTCTTTTTTTATGATATGTTGCTTCTCAAACACAATGTTTATTTTTTGATTAAATCCAAACACTCTAAAAAATTATAATCCATTTCTATATTTGATTTATATAGGTATAAAGCTTGGCATTTATTTTGCTCATCTATTTAAAATCCACAAAATAGGTTTAATAATGAGCATCGAATTTGTAGGTATGGTTTTCCCTAACCAATGGTCTGAAACCAAAGGAACGCGAATTGGCCATAAAATTGACCTCGAATATCTACGTTACCACGCACGGGCACATGAATATGCGGGTTTTGATAAAGTCTTAATTGCTAGCGGACCAACTAGTCCAGACAGTACACAAATCGCGGCATACCTTGCCCAACATACAGAACGTCTTGGATTTATGATTGCCCATCGTCCTGCACTGCTCACTCCAAATCTTGCTGCGCGTTCTTTTGCTACGCTTGACCATACTACAGGTGGTGGAAGAATCCGTTTACATGCAATTACGGGAATTACAGCGGAGCCTCAAGAAGGTGATTATATTGTTGATAAAGTTCAGCGCTATGAACGGACGGGTGAATATCTAGATATCATCCAGAAACTTTGGAAAAGCGATCAACCGATTAGCTATGAAGGTAAATATTTTAAGTTAGATAATGCTTTTTGCCCGTTAAAGCCCGTCAACGGTACAATCCCGATTTCATTCGGTGGTTCATCAGACATCGCTTATGATATTGCAGTCCGCCATGCAGATCTCTATTCACTATGGGGTGAACCACTGGCTGGAGTAAAAGAGCAAATTACTAAATTGAAGCTCGCAGCAGAAAAAGCCAATAAACCGCAGCCTCCTGTTAGTTTATCTGTACGTCTTATCATTGGTGCAACCGAAGAACTTGCTTGGCAACGAGCAGAACAGATTCTTGCAGATATTCAAAATAATCCGACTTTTCAAAATAACGGCACATTGTCGGGACATAAAATCAAAGGCATCGGTTCACAGCGCTTATTGGCAGCAGCCCAGCAAGGTGATCGACATGACCGCGCATTATGGATGCCAACCGCAACTGCTGTAGGGGCTTATGGCGATACGACGGCCCTTGTTGGTACACCAGACACCATTATTGCCTCATTACTCGATTATGTAGATTTAGGGGTAACGACTTTTTTAAATCGGGGCTACGATCCGATCTATGATACGGTCGATTATGGTCGTTATATTATCCCCGCTGTACGTGAAGAGGCAGCCAGAAAATTAAAACAAATCGCTTAAACATTTAAAGCAAAAAGCCGCTCATTCAATATCTTTGAAGAGCGGCTTTTTTTAATAAAGATTTTCTTCAGTGAGAAAATCTTTAGTCCTTTTTTTATTGCAAGTCAGGTTTACAAATAGCCTGAATTTTCTCTCCCGCAATCACCTTTTTAGCAAACGGAACTGAATCTTTTAATGAGGCATTCACAGTTTCGCTATGTCCTAAGCCATGATACAAATGACCTTCGACCACAGTACCTGCTTTACAAGCATCTGCCACCAGCTTCATTTGAGAACGAGCATCTGGAGTTCGGTCATTTGCCCCTGTTCCAATAAATAATGGATGACTGATTTTTAATGTAGGGTAATAACCATAATCATTTGACTGTTTCTCTTGCAGCTTTTTATAGCTTGCCGGTGGATTGGGTTTATATGCTTGTGCTGGCGAAAGTCCTGCGGTTTGAATATCTCCCATAAAACTTGTTAAGCAGGCATTTCTTGCTTGTTCAACTAAAGGAGCAGCTTCAGGAGTGAAAATATCTTCTGTTTTAATTTCTGGATATAAACTTTGTGTCACTAAAAAACTATAGATGCCATAAGCCAGTGATGGGCTGACTTCGTAAGGATTTAACTTTAACTGATTTTTTTCAGGCGTCGCTTCAGGATCTTGATAAATCACGCCTGTACCAATTGAACCTTTAATATTTAAGTCAGGTGCATACGTTGCTGAGTAGGAAGAAGCCGCAACAGCCCCAGCGCCTCCTTGTGATTGACCAACAATCACAAACTTATTAGCAAGTGGCAACTTGGTTTTTAAAGCAGCTCTGCCACTATCTAAAATACTATAAGCCAGCATTGGGTTATTAATTAACAAGTGCGGTCCTGCAACACCTAACCCTTCGTAATCTGTGGCAACGACAGCAAATCCTTCTTTAAGCCAACGATTTAGATATTGTACATCTCGGTATGATCGTCCACTCCAAGACGGCGCACAAGCATCGGCCAACCCTACAGTACCATGTGCCCATAACACCACTGGCCAACCCTCTTTAGGCGGCGTTCCTTTTGGTAAGTGAATACTTCCTGAAACCACAATAGGTGTTTTGCTATCTTTACCACTCGTAGAACTGTAGAGAATCCGAATAGCCTGACTGTCATTTGCCAAACGAATATAAGGATTATGAATCGCTTCTGTTTTTAATAATTTTCCTGCTTGTTCAGGAATAGCCGATTTCCATGTATAAAACTCGGAAACTCGACCATCTCCATATTTATCTTCAGGTGTTGGAGCTTGTTGAGCGGTCGCCAAGCAACTTGAAGTTAATATCGTTGTGATTAAAGAAAACTTGCATAAAGTTGATAAAAAAGTATGTTGCATTGTCATTTACCTTAAAAACTGTCTCATGATTTTTGATTTAAAATTCGTAACTTACGCGGCCATATAAATACGTTCCAAATGCTCCTTCAGGCGCATTAAAACTATATTTGACAATGTTGCCGACCGAGGAATCTTTGGCTTGATCAGGATGGCTATTAAATAAGTTGATCGCCCCTAAATTGAATTTCAGGCCTTTCACGAATGCATCCGCTTTGTAGCCAATATCCAAATCTGCAATCCACTGAGGGTCAAAGGTTTGGTCTAGTGCAGTATTGGTATTATTTAAAGTGGTCCATTTATCGTAGCGACGGACTGCTGTATTCACGCTCCATGCTTGATTTGACCAAAGTGCGCCAAGCGTTAACTTTGTTTTCGGTGCAGCAGACTCAATGAGGCTTTGTGTATTTCGTCCTGCAATGCTTGAAACGGGAATTCGCTCACCTTTTGCGGTGATAGAATCTCGAGTTTCGGTAATTTCATTTTTGTTATAGGCCAGACCAAGGTTCAGATTTAACTTGCCATATTGTTCAAGGTTTAAATCATGCTTAAGCGCGAGCTCTAAGCCTTGAGTACGTGTATCTAGTAAATTATTAAAGAACGCTACATTGGCAATATTCGAATACGGTGTATTTGAAAAAGCATTGGTAATTACACTTCCAGTAATATTGTCTGAAAGCAAAATACGATTTTTAATATCGATTTGATAAAGATCTAAAGTTGCTGATGTATTAACAAATGGCTTCCAAACAAAACCTAAAGAATAATTCGTCGATTTCTCAGGTTTAAGAGCAGTTCCGCCAATGAGTAAAGCCGCCTCACTTCCTGCAACTAAAGTTCTTTGTTGAACATCTTGCCAACCTGAAGGGGTCTGCACTGTTTGTACGCTATAAGCCGAATAGCCCTGCTGTGCCAATGACGGCGCTCTATAGCCTGTATTTACTGAACCACGTACCGTAAATTTAGGTGATACATCATATTTAGCAAATAATTTTCCATTTGTGGTCGATCCAAAGTCTGAATATTTTTCACTCCGGACTGCTGCTCCGACATTCAAGTCTTTAATAATATCTGCTTCTAAATCTAGGTAGACACCGTAAACATCGCGGCTAATTTTTCGTTCATCTTGATCTGTAATTCCGGCATATATTCCCGGAACACCAACGCCTAAAGTTGTGCTTGGATTGAAATATGGACCGCGGGTATAGGCAATCGGATCACCAGCATTTTGCTTATATTGCTCCCAACGATATAAAACCCCTGTAGATAACGTGAGTGGGCTTGCTAACCAGTCAATTGCAATATCACGGCTGTAATCTAGCCCTGTATTTAATTGTGAAAAAATATTTTCACCCAAGTCATAGTTTGAAGGAGAATTTGGCCCGTAACTTGGATTAATGCCATTGCCTTGTTCTGTGCTGACTTTATTTTGTCCATAGGTTGCATAAAGATCATATTTACCTGACTTCTGCTCTCCTTTTTTAACTCCAACTGTCGTTGCAAAATCATCTACAGTGACTAAGCTTAATGGTGAGCGTCCATCTGGATAACGTTCTTTAAAATAGCTGGATTGATTCAGTACGGTTTTGGTTGTTGGAGGCTCATAAAAATTTTCCCCTATTGTTTTACGGTGTCCATAGCTACTAAAACCATAAAGTGCAACGTCATCTGTCAAAGGCAAATCTAGATTGGCAGTCACATTGATTTGATCTTTTTGTTCGGGGGAGCCAAATTTCCATGTTCTATAGGGTGTATTTTGTTCTGTATATTGAGCCTTGGTTGAACCATCATAAAAAGTTCGCGTATCAGCTGCCGTGTTACTTGCAGCTTCACGTTTGCCTAAATCTAATGCAACCGTCAATGCACCATCATTAGGGAGCGCAAAACCTTTCCAAAGATTAACTTTATGTTGTTCACCATCTCCTTGAGTGTAGCCACCCGTTTGATAGCTTACGCCACCGCCATGATCTCGTGATTTCAAAATAATATTAACGACGCCGGCAATTGCATCTGACCCATATTGTGCGGCAGCACCATCCCGCAAGATTTCTATACGCTCAATCGCGCTCACAGGAATTAAACTTAAGTCAGTTACCGCCGCGCCTCTTCCACCTGCATACGCTTGGCGGGTGAAATAAGCGGATGTATGACGACGTTTTCCATTAATTAAAATTAGAGTTTGATCAGCAGATAATCCTCTAAGTGCAATACTTGGCGGAACTGATGCTCCAAAACCACCTGCTGGAGAACTCGGTAAAGTTACCGAGGGAGACAGCCGTGTTAACGCTGCTGCAAGATCAGTCGCACCAGTCTCTTGTAACTCTTTGGCAGTTAAAATATCCACGGGTGCAGGTGCATCGAGAGAATTACTAATTGCTCGTCTAGAGCCTGTGACCACCACAGATTGTAATGTGATGGCATCCTCTTTCTCTGGCAAATTCTTTTGATCATTTGCCAAAGTAATTGAGGCAGTGAGTGTACTCAGTGCAAAAATTGAGGAGTGAAGAATGAATTGAGAAAAATATGTACGCATATTGGCTTCCTTAACGATCTAGACCGATATAGCAAAGCCGATGCCAAATATTTTATTATTTATTATCAATATATTAAGGTGATCAAATAAAAGAATCATTGTTTAAATTTAAACAATGATTCAAAAAAATGTTTATAAAACTACAGTTGTTAAATTTGCAGATCGTTTAAACAAGTTGGTTTTGTAAATATGACTGATATAACTGAAAGTAAGCTGACTGCTGCTGTATTAACTGCTCATGCGAACCTTCTTCTACGACATGGCCATTTTCAATCACGACAATTTTGTCGGCCTCACGAATAGTACTCAGCCGATGTGCAATAACAATACAGGTTCTATTTTGGCATAAGCATCTGAGCGCATATTGTATTTTTTGCTCGGTATAAATATCGATTGCAGAGGTGGCTTCATCTAGAATTAATATTTTGGGGTTTGCCAAATAAGCACGAACTAAGCAAACAAGTTGCCTTTGTCCATGACTAAGATTTTTACCAAGCGCCCCAACTTCGGTTAAATAGCCTTGCGGCAGTTGTTGCAATATCTCATCCGCTCCTAAGTCTTCAATAACTTGGATAAGTTTCTGATCTGAAGCATCAGGTTGAACTAGACGTAAGTTATCTAAAATTGTTCCACTAAATAAAACATTATCTTGTAAAACGATACTCACATGCTGTCTTAAACTTGCAAGATGAATACTCTGTATTGGATAACGATCTAGAAAAATTCCACCTTGCTGGGGTTCATAAAATCGCGTTAGCAACTGAACCATAGTACTTTTGCCATGTCCAGTTGGGCCTACAATCGCAATTATTTTTCCAGCTTCAATGTCCAAATTAAAGTTTTGTAAAACAGGTTTGTGAGTATAGGCAAAATCTACCGACTGAAATCGAATATGACCATTCAACTGTTCAAGCTTCACAGCATTCGATTGTTCTTGAATCGTAGATTGAGTGTCTAAAAGTAGAAATATACGTTGCGCACATGCCGCTCCATTTGCATAACGTTCAAATAAATCGGTCAGTTCCTGTAAGGGTGCTAAGAATAAAAACACATAGAAAATACTCTCTGCAAACTGCCCTATACTAATCATGCCATCACTATAAGCATAACTACCAATCACAATGAATCCGGCAGTAGCTAGAGTTGAAAGTAAACCTGTAAAGGGAGCAAACCAACTGGTTCGCTTGCTTCCATAAATAATAGAATTATTAAAGTCTTTTAATAATTCTTGATAACGAGATTGATTGGTTTCGGTGTAATTTAACTGCTGAATAATTTTTGCTCCATTTACTGTTTCAACTAAATGAGCAGTAAATCGACTGCGTTCCTCCGCAACTCGTCCCCAATGTTTTTGTGATGACTTTTTAAAAATAGCGGTCATTCCAAATAAAATAGGTAGCGTCGCAAATAAGCACCAGAAAAATGGTGGATAGATATGCCAAAGCAGTACTGAAGCTAATCCACAACGCAAAATTGCCGAAAGTAACTCTGGTGGTCCTTGTATTAAAACAGGCTCTAGTGTTTCGACATCACGATCAGCCCGTGAAATAATCCTGCCAGCCTTGGTACGATCAAAATAACCAATATTTAAACTTTGGATATGCTGAAATAACGACCGCCTTAAACCATTAATTACTTTCAAAGCTGCTCGGCCTGAAAGATATTTTGATACGCCCGCTAAAGCAAAACGACAAATCCAACTTAAGGTTAAAATGCTAATCGCAATGAATAAAACAGGCTGATTCAATACCATTTTTCCAGCAATGTGTTGAAAGCCCGAATCTAAAATATATTTCACCACCCAAGGCCGAACAAAAACGCTCATCACTTGTAAAATTTCTACTGCAATTAGAACTAGGAGCAAGTAACGGATGGGATAAACTAAAGGAATAAGTTTTTTTAGCATGCCTCTATGAATTGAGGTATTTGCCAAACTTTCTTCAATTTGTAGATCAGCTGATTTTGTAAATGGGCGGAAATTTTTAACACTGGTATTCATGTATCAATCTCCTGCTGCTCTAACTGAAAGCCCATCAACTCTCGATAAAACAAACAATCTTGAACCAATTCATCATGTGTGCCTTGGGCAATCATATGACCATGATCAAGCACAATAACGCGATCAGATAAAGCAATCGTGGTTTGTTTATTAGAGTTAATAATGATTGTTTTCTTAAAATGGTTTCCATTATCAGACAGCGCTGATAGACGCTGTAAAACTTGTTTTTCTGTAGTCGCATCTAAGGCACTGGTAGAATCATCTAACGCTAAAATTGGCGAATTTTTTAAAATAGAACGGGCCAAGGCAAGTCGTTGTTTTTGTCCTCCAGACAAAGTAACGCCCTTGTCCCCAATCAACGTGTCTAAGCCATGATCAAGTCTTTGTAATAGTTCAGATGCAGAAGCTAAATGTAAAGCCTCTTTCATCTCTTGCTCAGTTGCATCTTGCTTAGCAACTCTTAAGTTATCTGCCAGTGTGCCACTAAAAAAGAAATTTTCTTGAGGAATGATCTGAACCAAATGTCGTAATTCAAATAGGCTTAAATCTTTAATATTCGTCCAGCCCATTTGCTCAGAGCCAATCAAAACTTGCCCTTCTGTCGGGTCAATAAACCGATTGAGTAAATTCATCAAAGTCGTTTTACCTGACCCCGTTTTACCGACAACAGTAACGACTTCACCTGCTCGAAATTCAACACTGCATTGCTTTAAAATATAATTTTTTGTTGTTTTATCCTGAAAGCTGACATTTTCTAATTTAATGCTTAACTCATCACGCGATTGCAACGTTAGAGGATATTGTTGATCTTCAATTGCGGACTTCTCATCTAACATTTGCCAGATTCTTGTCGCGGACGAACGCGCATCAGCGAAAATATGTAAGACCTGACCAATGCTTTCAATGCGAAACACCAATAAATTTGCCATGAGAATGGCAGCTACAAATTGCCCTACTTGCAACTGATTTTGACCAATTAAATAAGCACCAAAAGCAATGACCCATAAGTAAGAACCCGCAATAATCACTTGCGGAATAGGCAACCTTTTTGCACTTGTCTTGATGGTCTGAATAGAATGATGAATAAATAGATCTACAGCATGGTTAAAACGTTGTAAAAGTTTCTCTTCGAGTTGAAACGCTTTGACCACCCGAATTCCATTCACGCTTTCTGCCAAGGTATCGCTGACTTTTTCATATGCAGATGCAACTTGATGGTCCAGAACCACCAATTGATTGGTCAGTTTAAAGAGGACCCACAGCCCTAAAAAAATAAATAATAAAGGGACTAGTCCGAGCCAAGGATGATACCAACACAAGAGTCCAACGGTTACAGCGACAACAAGACTGGATTCAAACACTTGACGCCAAAAATTGATGAGCGCTTCTTTTAATTTATCTGAATCACGTGTTGTACGAGATAATACTTCTCCTAGCCCATGTTTCCAGTGCCATGAAACATCTAAATGCTGTACTTGGCTAAAGATTCTTTCTCTTAAAATACTCAGTAGTTGCTGACCAATGGTTAAAGCACTTAACCCTGCCAGATACTGAATAACAGCTCTAATACTGGCAATACTCGCCAGTAGAATGAACCAAAACCAAGGATTTAAAGGATCAGTAATAGCATGCTGAAATAAGGTTTCTCGTTCACTATGTTTTAAGGTATCAATCGCATGTCCGATTGAATACTGTTGAAGTGCTAACCCGATATTCGCAATAACAAATAAGGTCGCCGTCAATACGAAACGAAATGGCATAAAACGATATAAAGCCAAACTTCGTAATAATGGATAATTTTTAAACATAAAAGATAGTAAAAATTTAAGATTCCGTTTTATTGCGAGATTCATGCCAAATTAATGGCCTTAAAAAATATTTTAAATTATTGTTTTATATTACTTTTATACAGCGATATTTATGGAGGTGTTGTTTTTAAAACAACAGCGTAATTCTTGTGTTGTAATCGCAACAAAATTTGATATATCAACATCACAAAAAAAGATATTAAAAATAATTAATAAATATCAATAAATTAATGAATGGCATCAATTTTGCTTTAAAGCATGAAAACCACTAAAGGATGTCATGATGACAACACTTCAAACTCAACCATTAAACACACTTTGGTATACACGCTGCCCTGTACCAACTGGTCTAGGCATTTCAATTCAAAAAGGTTGGCTCAAAGAAAAGTTTAATGAGCAACAGATTGAAATAAAATCAATTCGAGAATCAAACTCCAAAGATATTCGTAACTCTCATTTTAATCATACCCTTGCCAACTCTGTTCGACACGGCGGTAGTATTCCAGCTATCTGGGCGTTTGCATCGGGTCAAAAAACCAAAGTGATTGGCTTATCTTGGGCGGATGAAGTTCAATTGTTATTAACGCGCTACGATTCAAACATCAAAACTGTTGCAGACTTAAAAGGCAAACGTTTTGGTATTCCACTGAATCAAGATGCAATTATTGATTTCTCGCGTGCACAGGCGATTCGTGGTTTAGAAAATTCATTAAAAACCGTAAATTTGAAGGTAAGTGATCTTGAGTTGGTTGATTGTTTACGAGCAGACATTTTAGCCGCCCAACAACAACAGCCTGAAGAAAATGATTCTAGTTTTTATGGCAATCGCAACAAAATTAATGCAAGTGCAGAGATCGTGGCATTAATTAAAGGTGATGTTGATGCTATTTTCCTAAAAGGTGCACATGCTGCGCAAATTGCTCATGATTTCGCCCTGCATACCATTATTGATATTGGCTCACATCCTGACCCTATTCTACGCTCCAATAATGGAACACCAAGAACGCTGACTGTCGATGAAGATTTTCTAACACAATATCCAGAGCAAGCCCAATCAATTGTCGATGCTGTTTTACAAGCAGAACAATGGGCACATGCACATGCCGATGAAACCCATCGTTATTTGGCAAAAGAATGTAATAGTAGTGAGCAATGGGTACATGCTGCTTATGGTGCAGACGCACATTTGAAACTGAACACTAACTTTGATGAGACTTCTATTATTGCTTTACAAGACTTGAGTGATTTTCTCTATCGCTGGAATTTCATTCCTGCACAGATTAATGTTCGTGAATGGCTGGCGCAGGATATTTCTATTCAAGCTCAAGTGGCTTAATAGTACAAAAGCAAAAAGGTTGTCTTGATGACAACCTTTTTTATTTTTGAATCCAAATTCAAGTAACCGTAAACTATCGTAGTAGTTAGCATCGGTAATGTTAATCTCTTTAATAACAATTATTTTAACCAAGTTTTATCGAGTTTTTATCCAATTTTAGGAGATATTTCCGAGTACCATATTTCTGATCGAACTCAGATTAATTAAACCATTAATTGCCTTTGCTTGTGTCAATTCAAAATCTAAACTCACGAAAACATTTACTGGTGCAAAGGCGGCATGGATGCCGTCCGTTTGGCTGTGGCAACATGGACGTGCCATCAGCCAAACAAAGGATTTTTGTTACTTTTCATCCCTGAAAAGTAAGGCATCACTTATACAAAAAAACTTCTGACTAATCTTAAATTATGAGGCAGTATTAACCTATTTACATACCAGCCCTAAATTTAATTCCTATATTTAGATTATTTATTAAATTTAGTCACATTTTCCGCCTGTTTCTTCAGAAGCACTGAGTTGTATTCTCCTGGCGGAATATTATTTAAATAATAATTTCCAACATGATATAGCCTCCAGCGAATTGGATCATGCGTGGTGTGGGTTCGTGCATTACGCCAGAAACGGTCTAGGTTCCATTTCGATAAGGTTGAACTTGCCCCGAGTAATCCAAAAATTTCACTCGAAATTTTTAAAGATGCATGATCAGACTGACTACGGGTAGCAGCAACTGATAAAATCAGTTCAGTTTGTAAGTCTTCATCTTCTACATTTGCCAAATGCTGTTCAAAAATCTGTGCTGAACGATCTAACAATGCCTCAGCCGAACGAACCAAAACAGCAAACTCACCAATCTGTTTAATAATATGAGATTCATGTGTAGGTGAATCAACACCACTTTCCACCCAAGGACGAGCATGATGTTGTAAATAATCAATCCCGCCTTGTAATGCCCCTTTGGCAATTCCTGTGTCCATTGCAGCGTGTAGAATTTGAGGCCAAGTCAGTCCCGTACGTAGAACTGTACCTAAACCACCTGTATTTCGCTTGGCAACATAACGTTCATCAACAATCACATCTTTAAAATTAACAGTGCCACTGACGCTATTATTTTGTCCCATTGCATCCCAGTCATCGAGCAACTCTACTCCCTGTGTATCTCGATGAATTAAAATTGAAACTGGTCCATCATCACTACCAGCAAATAAAGAAATCCATTCTGCAAGTAAAGAGCCCGTAGAGTAAAACTTACTGCCATTTAAAATTAATTGTCCTTCTGCATTCCTTTCTACACGTGTTTTATGCTGGAACTTATCTTTGCCTCCCACTTCTGCAAGTGCATTGCCCAAACGCTTTCCACTTAATACATCGGCAAGTAATTGATCACGAATTTCATCGTCATAGCCAGTTAAAATTCCTCGGAACATAGTGAAGTGAATTTGTAATAACTGCCCTACACCACCATCGGCAGATGAAATAATTTTCACCACATTGACCAATGTTGAAATACTGGCACCTAAGCCTCCAAACTGCTTAGGCACAATAATCGAGGTTAAACCAGCTTCTGAAATTAAACGCGCCTGATCATAAGGTACTGTCTTGTTATAACTTGGATCTCGAGCAAATTGATTCAGTTGATTTGCCACCTCTTTTGCAATCTCAAGTGCTTCTTGCTCACTTTGAATATGTCTTACGCTACCTAATTCTAAAAAACTGCGTTGGTTAATATCGTTCATTTTTAACTCCGGAAAATCTGTTCTTTTTATGCGCTAACTTCAAGTACATTGTTTTTAAACAAGCTTGGCGCATGTGTAAGCAAAGTTTTGGTATATATATGTTGAGGATGACTGAGCACTTGGTCTGTTTCACCGTATTCAACAATATGTCCATTTTTTAATACGGCGACTCGATCGGCGATTGCACGAACAACCCCTAGGTTATGAGTCACAAATAATAAGGTCACACCTTGCTGCTGGAGATCTTGTAGCAGTTTCAAGATGGATGCCTGAACGGAAACATCTAAAGCAGATGTAATCTCATCACAAATCAAAACATCAGGTTGGCACAGCAAAGCTCGTGCGATAGCAACACGTTGTCGTTCTCCACCAGATAAATCTCTTGGATAGAGTTCCTGAACTTGTAAAGGCAGAGAGACTTGTTTAAGTACCTGTGTGACTTTTTCTATGGCTTCTTGTCGAGATGCTCCAAAGAAATGCTGCACCACCTTAACGAGTGTCTGACCAATCGTATGCGCTGGATTTAAGGCCTTATAAGGATTTTGAAAGATATATTGCAGTTTATGCCGCTGCTGCAAATGACGCTGTTGCCCACGCAATGACAAGACTTCATCTGCTAATGTGATTTGTCCATCTGCATTTTCATTCAACCCAGCAATAACACGAGATAACGTGGTTTTTCCTGAACCCGATTCACCAACTAATGCTAAACATTCGCCTTTTTTGAGTTGAAATGAGATATCAAAAAGAGCCTGTTGCTGCCCATACCATGCATTAATATGTTCAACTTTTAGCAGTGCTTCTCGATCAGTTTCTCGTTCAATAACCTGATGCTTAATCTCTTTAAAATTAATCACGCCAACATGATCCGAATGGTGACAAGCAACAAAATGCGGGTCAAACTCGTCTTTTAATTGAGTTAATTCAGGTTGTTTTTGACGGCATATGTCTGTGGCGAAAGTACAACGTGCAGCAAATGCACATCCTGCTGGGCGCTCATTTGGTGAAGGAGCATGACCTTCAATTGGAGATAAATACTTACGAATAGCCACATCAGGAATGGCGTTAAGTAAACCTTGTGTATAAGGATGTTTTGGCATTTCAAATAATTGAGTTAATACTGCATCTTCAGCAATTTGCCCTGAATACAGCACAATCACCCGATCTGCAATATCTTTCACCACCGTTAAATCATGCGATACATAAATAGCAGCAACATTATATTCGCGGCATAATTTACGAATGATATTCAGCACCAAGGTCTGTGTCGTTACATCTAATGCGGTGGTTGGCTCATCCAAAACAATTAAACGTGGTTGTAGCAAGAATGCTAAGGCCAATAAAATTCGTTGTTGTTGACCACCAGAAAGCTGATGAGGATAACGTTTTAGAAAAACATCATCATGTGGCAAACCCACTTCATCTAAAATTTTGGCAACCTTCCGATATCTTTCAGCACTCGATAACTGTGATTGATGGACTTCTAATAATTCAAATAAATGTTGCCCAATACTTAATGCTGGGTTAAGCGCTGTTCCAGGATCTTGGGCAACATGACTAATTTTATAACCACGAACCTGACGTAAAGCATGATCATCTAAACTGAGAATATCTTCATCGTCCAGTTCAATAGTTCCTTGAATAATCTTGGCGCCATGTCGTGCATAGCCCAATAAGGCACTCGATAATGTCGTTTTACCAGAACCACTTTCTCCGACCAGACCTAGAACTTCACCTTCTCTCAAGCTAAATGAAATATTAGAAACGATGTGATTGCCGGTGTTTACCAATGCCACGGTTAAGCCTGTTACGGTCAATACTGTATTTTTAAATGTATTTGCCATGTTTATTTTTCCTCAATCCGAGCTGCTGCACGTCCAACTCCCTCTGCCAATACATTCGTTCCGAGTGCAAACAAAGCAATTAAAATGACAGGAGCAAACACGGCCCATGGTTGAACTAATAAACCAGCACGATTTTCATTAATCATGAGTCCCCAATCTGCTGCTGGAGGTGCCACGCCATAACCCAGAAAAGCCAAACCAGACAGCATACCCACTGCCCATGTCAGCATCACACCAAGATGAATGAGTAAAGGCGTCAACATATTGGGTAAAATTTCACGAAATAAAATATAGGTTTTTGAATAACCAAGAATTCGGGCAGCTTCGATATATTCCTGTTCCACTAAATTAAGTGCAACGCTTCGTGCAAGACGTACGACTCCAGGAATAAAAGCAATTGAAACCGTTAAAACGATGAGCCAAGGCTGTCGACCTAACATCGAAACAATAAGTAAGACCAAAATAAGATCAGGAAAGGCCATAAAAACATCAGTCAGCCAAGTCACGAACTGATCAATCTTATTTCTGGCAAAAGCAGCTAATATGCCTAAACTAGAACCAATAACTAATGCGACCAAACTAGCAGCCAGCGTCATCCAGATAATTGAAGCACCGCCAGCAAGTACACGTGACCAAACATCATGACCAATATAGTCATAGCCTAAAAATGATTTTCCTTCGGGTGGTCCATAAGTCATGCCGACCAATGCAGTGGGCTCAAATGCAACAAATAACGGTCCAACCAGTGCAAAAATCAAAACTAGAGCTGTGACTACAAATCCAAAACGTACTTGTCTTTCACGAATTAATGTTTTAAAAAAGTTTCTTTGGTACCAATGAAGTGAGCTCATTTCCCACCTCCTTGCTGAATATTCTTTAAAGCATTGCGGCGATCGACAGGTTTTACCGTAATTGGTCGGCCAGACTTCCATAAACGTAATGCCTGACGTCGCCCTGGCGAACGTGCTTTATGTCTTTTTGCAGTTCGTATTTTTGGTGTGAGTAAAGTCGTGATTAAATCTGCAATTAAATTAACAACCACCACACAAATAGTGAGCAATAAAACGATTGCTTGAATAGTCGGGATATCCCTCATTTCGATTGCTGCATTAAGTGCATTACCAATACCGGGATAACTGAAAACCACCTCAATAATGAGAGCACCACTCAGCAAAACTCGTATGGTCAATGCTGTACCCTGCACCACAGGAACCAATGCATTTGGTAAAACATGTTTCCAAATAATCCGGCGCTCAGGAATACCTCGCAGTCGTGCAGAGGTTACATATTCTGACTCTAGCGCATCAATCATGGAACCACGTACTAAACGCATCAGATATGGAATGAGTGATAAAGCTAAAGTTAAAATTGGTAAAATTAAAAACTCTAGTTGGCTATAAGGCGACTCATTAGGAATCAGCAACGATGCGGCAGGTAATATGTGTAAAACCGATGTTGAAAAAAACATCATTAACCAAATCGCAATAACAAACCCCGGCACCGCTTTAAACACAATAGAGCTAGAGACAATAATACGGTCGAGTTTGCTATCGCGATGAAGCGAGAGCCACACACCTAACACGACTGAAAGCGGTACAGTAACGACAATCACGAGGCTCGTGAGTGCAACTGTGTTACCAAAATAATTCTGAATAATTTGTAAAACAGGCACATTGGAATCAATCGAGCGTCCAAAATTACCTTGTAACAATTGACTCAACCAATGCCAGTATTGAAGCAATATCGGATCATTTAATCCCAATTGTTCACGAAGTATTTGTACCGTTGCTTCAGGTGCTTCTGGTCCTAAAATGACACGAGCCGGGTCAGATGGAAGTGCTTGTGTCGCAATAAAGACAATGAGACTAATAACAAATACAACCAATACCCCTGACACCAAACGTGTCAAAAACCAAGGTAACCATGCAGGAAATTCAAATGACTTGGCAATTGCTGGCTGTTGAATAGAGGCTTCTATTTTGCTGGATTGAATTGTCATATCGGTTACCCTCTACGCCAGAATTCATCTGTACGCCACGCAGCAAAGCCTGTGCGATCAGGAGTTACACCACCAATTTGGTTGGAATGTGCATCAAGGACATTATTAAAGCCCCAAATGAGTAAACCACCTTGCTCATGCTGAATATGCTGTGCTTCATGAACAAGAACTTTTCGTTTTTCCAAATCGGGTTGTTGCAATGCCGCATGCACTAGTTCCGTAAAACGCTCATTCTTAAAACGAGTTTTATTATTTGCCGCACCCGGCCCATCAATTTGCAAAACTGTTAATAAGAAAGGACGTGAAACGTTCGAGCCTGTACTAAAGGCCCAATCTTGTTTTACTGCATCCGCAAAAGTAGCAGCTTCAACCTGTTTTACATTAACAATGACACCAGCCTGAGCAGCATGTTGAGCAAAAACTAATGCGGCATTGCTATCTGGGCCTGTATATAAATCGACCGTTAAACTGTTATTAAAACCAGCTTCTTTGAGTAGCGATTTTGCTTTATTTAAATCTTGCTTGCGCTGAGCAATACTGTGGTCATATACAGGATCGCTAAACGAATAAAGGTCATTTGCAACTCGTCCTTGCCCAGCTAAAGCACGTTTGACCAAATCGTCTCTATTAGCAATCAATCTAAAAGCTTGTCGTACCCGAGGATCATTGAACGGTGCTTTAGACGTATTCATATCAAATGATTGCCAAGCATCGGTTTCCGATGAAACTAGATTTAGTCGTTTATTAGATTGAATTAGAGCAATATGCTCAGCACTTACTCCAGATGCAATATCAATTTGGCCAGATTGCAAAGCAGCAAGACGCCCTGTCTGATCCTTAAAATCAATAATTTCTATTGCATCAGCATAAGGTTGATTTTCTTTCCAATAATTTTCAAAACGTACAAAACGTGAACGCTGGCCGGGTGTAAAACTTTCAAGCTTAAAGGGGCCAGCCCCGACTACATTTTTAACTGGGTCGTAATCTGTAGGAACAATACCACCCCAGCTCATCCATGCTTCTGGTAAAGCAACCAATCCTTTTCCTTGAGAAAAAGGAATTTCAACGGTGTATTCATCGCGCTTTTTAATTGCATCTCTTTGCAAAGAATAAAGATAAGCTGCAAATGGTGAGGCAAGTTTGGGGTCGGTTAATCGCCGTAAAGAGAAAATGACATCATCGGCTGTAATGGTTTTACCGTGGTGAAATTCGAGCCCTTTTTTTAAGCGAATGGTCCATTTGGTTCCGTCATTATTGGGTTCAGCAAATTCAGCAAGGGCGAGTTTTGGCTGAATATCTCTGCCCCATTCCCATAACTTTGCATATAAAGGCCAGCCTCTAAACGCACTGGACATACCAATAGGTTTATGTGCATCTAAGTTGCCTGCTTGGTTACCATTAATCACTCCAATTTTGATAACACCACCTTTTTTCGGCGTATCATTTTGGGGTGAAGCGGCAGTGGCGCTTTCAGAAGATGAAGAATCGGGCTTAGAACATCCTATAAGGCTCATTGCAGCAAAAGCACCAACACCTAATCCCGTCTGTTTAATGAGTTCTCTACGTGTAATTTTATTCATGCTTTCTCCCTTAAACCACGACTTCTTGATTCAAGAGGGAATCAATGGATGAATTTTTATTGAGCTTAGGTAGCTCAAAACCATGATCTAGCTCTAATAATGGAAACAATAAGTCTGCTACCCGATAAGCTTCTCCAATCAAAGGGAAACCAGACAAGATAAAGGCTGATACACCATAGCTTTCGTATTCTTTAATCCGCTTGGCAATATTTTCAGCACTACCCACTAAGGCAGTTCCTGCGGCTGGGTTTAAAATATCGAAACCAAATAAAGATGGGCCAGTCCAAACATTAGGATAAATTTCAAAATCCTTAGCTTGAGGCAAAACCCCTTGTCGTAATTGTTCTAAGTTTTTCTGAATAGATGGGTTGTTACTTTGATAACTCTCAAAACTTTCATTTGGAGGAAGCTGTCGTTTAACAGCTTCGATTGCATAATTTACATCAATCTTGTCAAGTAACGACTGAGCATATTGCCAAGCCTCTTCTTCTGTTTCCCGAACAATAATTTGTAATCGAGTCCCAAATTCTAAAGTTCGGCCAATTTTTGCTGCCTCAGCCGCAACTTTGCTAAACTTTTCTCCAAGTAATGGCGGTGTATTCGCAAAACTTAAATATACATCTAACAATTCAACAGAATGCTGAACGCCTTTGGCAGAAGTTCCTGCCCCCCACAAAGGAACACCTTGTTTTTGAGTTGGACCACGCCATTTCGACATTGGAGATCCACCCTCTAAGCGTGGAGCAATTTGAATAAACTCCCCCTCAAATCCAGAGGTATCACCTAAGTAGTTTTGCTGAAATGCACTCCAGTATTCTTTACTAAAGTCATAACGTTCATCATGAGTATAGTGAATACCTAAAGCTGCCAAACCCTTATCATTTCCATTAACGACATTAAATAACAAACGCCCTTTAGAAAATGCATCAAAAGTTTGTGCATATTTTGCCAAAACTGCTGGCTGGACTTCTCCAGGATGTTGGGCAACCAGAAACTTTAAACGTTCAGTAAATGGAATTAAACTTGCAGCAACAGCAAGTGTTTCATACTCACTTGTACCCATGAGTGAACCGTAAAAACCAAGTCGATCTGCGGTAATCGCAATCTGTTGCAAGTGTTCATAATCGGTATCCCATCGCCCAGATTCCAACCATGGGTATGGTCCATCTGGAGAAGTGAGATACCATAAAAGTTTTACAGCCATAGTATTCTCGATCTTTATTTTTTAAATCTTTATCTAATTCAGGGGAAGTAAGCCCAGCGATTTTGCTTTTTCAGTCAATCCGCTCATTTTCCATTGCTGATGTAAAACCCCTTGCCCGTATTCTCGGCTGCCACCAACTAATTCAGCGAGCAGCTGAATTTGAGCACCTTCTTCAAGCAATAAAATAAATTCAGCAGTTTCCTGTAGTCCTTGGCGTCCCCATACAGTCGCTCCGCCATTGGCCTCCAAGATGGCCCGATGTTCAATATCAACTTTGAGTTGATCTAAAATAAAATCCACTTCAGCTTGACGGCGATCAATGTAAATCGGCAACTCTTTAAATAAATGAAAGCGCTGAACAGGCACATAACGGATCGGTAAAGTACGATGGGTTTGAGCCCAAGCGCCTAAATTCGGCGCATGTACATGAGATATTGTGGTGACATCTGCATGTTCTTTAAAAAGCTTGTTATAGCGCCCACCTGCACTTTTTCTTCCCAGTAAAACTTCACCATCAATTGTCTCTACCAATACTTTGCTTTTTTTATCTTTAGACCACGGCCCTGCATAGTTAAAAGTGACTAAGGTATTTTCAGGTCCACGTTCAACAAAATTAACTGTTCCGTTTGCAGTAATTGTTCTTGTTTCACGGAATACTTCAAAAGCAAATTCAGCTTTTTCACGGTTCAATTCGATAAAGTCATTAAGTTCACGAGACAATGGCGTTTGAATAAGTGTTGTCATGATCAAATCCTCTTTAAAATTTTTTATTTTGACGACGTTTTAAAACTTCGAGTAAGGGACGATGATCAACCCATGTTTCAATATCGACGTCGCGCTCTAAGAAGCCATGCAACCAAAGAAAATCTTTTTGTTGTTTTAAAAGCTCTAAACGTTCTTCACTTAATGACGGATGTAAAGACTTATGAAAATTATTTCGATAGGCTGTAGCAACACTCTCTGCCCCTGCAATCGTTTCATCTTCTAGAATGACCAAGACCTCATCTAAGTGATCTTGTGCCCAATCTGCGGTATCAAACAATTCTTCAAGAAAATCGACTACCACATCAAAATGATCTTCTAATAGATCTTCATGGACTGTAATTGGACGAGGTGTGCCGTTATTAACACGAGAAGTCACATCTTCAAATTTATCTAAATCAATCCCAACTTTAAGGCCGCGTTTAGTTGCAGCTTCAACAGCAGATGCTCCTTTTACATATACAGCATCAACTTCACCTGTAATTAATGCGTCTAGACCTGACCAATACGTACTCGCATCACGATTCTCTTTAGATCCTGCACGCTCAGGTACTTCAATAAAATTCACATCTCTGAAAGTGAGATTGGCAAGTTGTAAAGCACCACGAATACCTTGCAATGACATGGCTCTAAAAATACTGCCAGCACGTTTGTCAGCGTATTCTGGTAAAGCAACTTTCACATTTTTTAAATGCTCTGGCTGGCTAATATCTGAATCAGGTCGCACAATAATGACTTGCCACTCATCAATCCAAGTCAATCCAATGAGTCGGCTGGGTGCTCCTTCAGAGCGTGCAGCTAATGCTGGTACATTTCCACCTTCTCTGAACAGAGCTGGTAATTGGTGATCAAAATGATGAACCGATAAGCCTTTACGCGCATCCTGCAAGACGGCAACATCAATGCCGTGCTTTTCAAACTTTTTAACTAAAGTACCGCGTTTTAATGAAATACCTGTTGCTGTAGGTACTGGACATCGAGTGACCCAAATTTCAGACAGGATGTTTTTTACAAATTCTTTAGAATTTTCTTTTTTATCTACTACAAGTGACATACGGATTCCTTAGGATAATTCCACTTTCATCACTTACATTGAGCAGCTTTTATGCCAACTTAATTTATTGTTTATTTTTAATTACTTATATAAATATAGCGGGATTGTAAATGTTTATATTTCATCATTTTTCAATGCCAGTGTTGTTTTATCAACATTTACTTCAGGCAAACATAACTTCCAAAATGCAAAAATATACGATCAGCTATCTTAGTACTCGCTGGAATGCAGCTTGGAGCTTTAGCAGATGGCCGGAATAAGCTTGATGACGACGTTTTTAAAGTGAGTATTTTTTATTTGGATAGTACTTATAGAACTTAACTAAATGTTGTCTGTCTGCAAACAAAGCTACGACCAAACTTCTTTAACTCTAAAAAGCTAAACGAATATTCATTATGCTTTTATCTCAAATAGGTGCACTTCTTTTAAATAATTTTTAAAGGTATCGCATTTAAACATTGCTACGCTTTTCTCTAACTCATATTTCTAATTGATATTGTTCAATCTTTAAAATCGTAAATATTTAAATTGTAGTTAGAAATAAAATTATATCTTACACCTCAATATATTCAAAAAGTGTGATGAAATTCAATATATTTATGGTGCGGTAAAATTTTTAATAAATAAAGTGCAATTAATTTTTAATTAATTTCTAATAAAGTTAAATTAGTCACATTTTAAATAAAATTGGTATCTTATTCCTCTGTAGTAATTCTGCAATATAAATATTAGAGGTAAAATAATAAATTACATATTTATTAAATATTTAATCATATATCATATGGTGTTTTTATATCATCCTGTTTATTTGTTAATCTTTAATTTTTTAAATTATATAAATATCAATAATTTAAATTAATTATTTTATTTTTAAATAATTACATGGATTAATATAAATTAAGAATTTTAACTATTACATTATTTAAAATGGTTAGTGTGATTTATATCACATGAAAATTAATAATTTTTATTGATTTAAACTTAATGATTGTTTTTGAATTAAAAATATTGTATCAAATATATATAAACTATTTTATAAATAGGTATATAAAATGAAAAATAATATTTTTAAATTTCTTATTCTGATGGTGCTTTCCACTTCCCCATTATTTTGTTATGCAAATAACACAATAATGATAAGAGGAAATATTGTTGAAGATACATGCTCAACACAGCATAGCGAGATAGAATGTGTTGAGGTAAACAATTTAAATATTAAACTTGATAGTGAATATTTAAATAAAAATAGTCTTTCTAACCTAGCTCAACATACTGAGAAAATGGACACTAGCATTGAAAGTATAGGTTCTAATCGCAAAGTGGTGGTTATCAACTACCACTAACTTAATAAGGCGTAGCTTTTGAGGCTACTCCTACAATAAGTAAGATTTAAGAGTGATTTGTCGACTTCATCGCACATTTTGATGAATTAAATGATGAGTCGCTCTTTTTTCATAAAAAATGACTATTTGTATGTTTTTTCTATATACATATGCATAAATTATTCTATATAATTGTATTGTAAGAATTTAAGCTTATTTTTCACATAATTTGTTCAATTCTTTCTTATTTACATAGTGTTCTTATGTAACTTGCTTATCTCTGTACCTCTTCTTTTTTCTAAAAAACAAAAATTATTTATAAACAGCTATATAGCCTGTAAAAGGTAGTCTTGAAGCATTTATTTTTAGTGTGATTTAATTTTTATTATGAAAAAATAATGTGATCTAGTTTGCATTTTGTTTAATAAGTGTTAATATCGCCGCATTACTTTTCAAGATGTCAAACACTGGAAAAGTAAGGAAATAAACTTTTATCCAGACTTTTGAGAAAACACTATGAAAAAACTTGCTTTGATCGCTGCTCTTTCGGTTGTAGGGATTGCGAATGCTCAAGCTGCTGATGGTACAATTACAATTAATGGTTTAGTTACAGACAAAACTTGTGACATCGTTACTCCAGCTGGTAAAGACTTCACAGTTACTCTTCCAACTGTTTCTAAGCAAACTTTAGCTGTTGCTGGGGATGTTGCTGGTCGTACTCCTTTCCAAATTAAATTAGCTAACTGTTCTGAAGGTAAAGTAGCTACTTACTTCGAACCAGGTGCTAACGTTGACTTTAATACTGGTCGTTTACTTAACAAAGACGCTACTGGTGCTAAAAACGTTAACGTTCAACTTTTAGGTAGCAACAACAACTTCATCCCAGTTCTTGCTGCTGGTGCAAACGGTGCTCAAGCTAACTCTCAATGGGTTGACGTAGCTGCAGCTGGTAGCGCAGACCTTAACTACTATGCTGAATACTATGCAACTGGTGCTTCTACTGCTGGTAAAGTAAACACTTCTGTTCAATACACAATTATCTATCAATAATTGATGGATGAGAGGGTTTCTATGTTTACATGGAAACCCTCTTTTTGTGACGCTTTCCCGAATCTTTGTTGGTTGAGAATTCTGAAATGAAATTGAACAGTTATAATTTTTTGTTAGGTTTGGCATTTGCTTCAGCAGTTGTTGCACCTGCTACTCAAGCAGAAATTGTAATTCATGGCACTCGTGTGATTTATCCTTCGGATGCTCGCGAAGTTACACTACAAGTTAGTAATAACGGTTCAAAACCAGCACTTGTCCAAGCATGGCTTGATGAAGGCGACTCAAAAAGTACTCCGGATCAATCAAAAGTACCTTTTATGATTGCTCCACCTATTTCTCGTGTTGAGGCTACAAAAAGTCAGACCCTTCGTATTACTGCTCTGCCAACAGCTTCTCAGCTAAATCAGAAGCAAGAAACAGTTTTGTGGTTAAACGTTTTGGATATTCCTCCAAGACCAACTTCAAAAACTGAAAATACGACGCCTGATAATTTCCTGCAATTAGCAATTCGCTCACGTATTAAATTCTTTTATCGACCAGCTTCGATTAAAGACGATGCGAATTTAGCAGCTGATAAGCTTCAATGGGTTAAATCTGGTCAAAATTTAACGGTAAAAAATCCAACTCCTTTTCATATCACAATGACTTCTGTTTACCAAAAGGCAGGTGATAAAAAAGTTGATTTATTACCTCAAGGTTTAATGATTAAACCTTTTTCTGAAGAGTCTGTTCAGCTTAAGAATGGCAATCTTCAAGATATGAGTTTTATGAATGTCAATGACTATGGTGGTCGAGTCGAACACCAAATAAAACTTCAGTAATCAGATTTATCTTTTTAATAAATTTAAGCACCTATTATGTGAGTAGGCGGACTTAGTTATGCCAAAAAAAAGGCAAGAATCTTATAAATTATTAAAACGCCATATTTGTTACTACTTGGCTTCTGGTGTTGTCACAATGACAATGCCTGTATTCGTGCACGCTGAAGAAACAGTCGCGAGTGCTCCTGTAGAAGCTGAATTTGATTCTGCTTTTTTAATTGGCGATGCTCAAAAAGTTGATATTTCTCGTTTTAAATACGGCAACCCTGTTTTACCAGGCGAATATAATGTTGACGTTTATGTAAATGGCCAATGGTTTGGCAAACGTCGTATGTTCTTTAAAGCATTAGAATCAAATAAAAATGCTGTAACCTGCTTTACAGGAAATACTCTTGCTGAATATGGTGTAAAACAAGAGATTTTAGCGCAACACGCTTCTCTTCAAAAAGAAAATAGTAGTTGTTACAAAATTGAAGAGTGGGTTGAAAATGCATTTTATGAGTTTGATAACTCTCGCTTACGTGTAGATATCTCGATTCCACAAGTTGCTTTGCAAAAAAATGCGCAAGGCTATGTCGACCCAAGTCTATGGGATCGAGGGATTAATGCTGCCTTTTTATCTTATAACGGCAGTGCTTACAAAACATTTACTCAGTCTAATGACCAAAGCGAAACAACAAACGCGTTTATGGGCGTGACTGCTGGACTAAATTTAGGCGGTTGGCAATTACGTCATAATGGCCAATGGCAATGGCAAGACACCCCTGCCGAAAATCAATCTAAATCAAGTTACGAAGAAACAAGTACTTACTTACAGCGCGCATTCCCTAAATACCGTGGTGTTTTAACCCTAGGTGATAGTTTTACAAACGGCGAAATATTTGACTCATATGGTTATCGTGGTATCGATTTCTCAAGTGATGATCGAATGTTGCCAAATAGTATGCTTGGTTATGCTCCGCGTATCCGTGGTAATGCCAAAACAAATGCAAAAATTGAAGTTCGTCAACAAGGTCAACTTATTTATCAAACAACGGTAGCACCAGGTAACTTTGAAATTAATGACCTTTATCCTACTGGTTTTGGTGGCGAAATTGAAGTTACTGTTATTGAAGCAAATGGTGAAATACAAAAGTTTGCTGTGCCTTACGCATCTGTTGTGCAGATGCTACGTCCTGGTATGAATCGTTATTCATTAACTGTAGGTCAGTTCCGAGATTCAGACATTGATATTGACCCTTGGGTAGTTCAAGGTAAATACCAGCAAGGTATTAACAACTACCTAACAGGTTATACAGGCATACAAGCTACAGAAAATTATGCCGCTGTATTGTTGGGTGCTGCTTTTGCTACGCCAATTGGTGCGATTGCACTTGATGTTACACATTCTGAAGCTGACTTTGAAAAGCAGTCTTCACAATCGGGGCAAAGTTTCCGTTTAAGTTATAGCAAGCTAATTACTCCGACCAACACAAACTTAACATTAGCAGCCTATCGTTACTCAACAGAAAACTTCTACAAATTACGTGATGCTCTACTTATCCGTGATTTTGAAGAAAAAGGTATTAATACCTACTCTGCTGGTCGCCAACGTAGCGAATTCCAAATTACCTTGAACCAAGGTTTACCTGAAGGTTGGGGTAACTTCTATGTAGTGGGTTCGTGGGTTGACTATTGGAACCGTAGCGAAAGTACTAAACAATATCAGCTTGGTTATAGTAATAATTTCCATGGCTTAACTTATGGTTTATCTGCAATTAACCGTAAAGTTGAATATGGCTCAACGAATCAAACACACGATACTGAATATTTAATGACATTATCGTTCCCGATTGATTTCAAAAAGAATTCAGTTAACGTCAACGTTACTGCTTCTGAAGACAGCCGCACTGTTGGTGCAAGTGGAATGGTTGGAGATCGCTTTAGTTATGGCGCTTCAATGTCACATCAGGACTATGCGAATCCATCATTTAACGTAAATGGTCGTTATCGTACTAACTATACAACTGTGGGTGGTTCTTATAGTGTGGCTGACTCTTACCAACAAGCGATGGTAAGCTTAACTGGTAGTGTGGTTGCGCACTCGGAAGGTATTTTATTTGGACCTGAACAAGGCCAAACGATGGTACTTGTGCATGCGCCAGAAGCTGCTGGAGCAAAAGTTAATAATGCTGTTGGTTTAAGCGTGAACAAGGCTGGTTATGCGGTAGTTCCTTATGTTACTCCGTACCGTCTTAATGACATTACCCTTGACCCACAAGAAATGTCGAGCGAAGTAGAACTTGAAGAAACAAGTCAACGTATTGCACCTTTTGCTGGCGCAATTGCTAAAGTAGATTTTGCAACTAAAACTGGTTATGCAGTTTACATTAATAGTAAAACTGTAGATGGCAACAGCTTACCGTTTGCAGCTCAAGTCTTTAACCAAAAAGATGAAGCTGTTGGTATTGTTGCACAAGGTAGTATGATTTACTTACGTACTCCACTTGCTCAAGACCGTCTCTATGTGAAATGGGGTGACGAAAGCAATGAACGTTGTTCAGTTGAGTACAATATTAGTAATCAGTTGCAAAATAAGCAACAAAGCATGGTAATGACTGAGGCTGTCTGCAAATGAAAAGAATATTATTAACAGGTTTCTTATTTACGGCTGGCCTTGGTGTGTATGGTGAGGCTAATGCTGCATGTCGTATATATAATTATGAGGCAAATGATGTCCTTATGTCTGTAGGGCGTGTTGTTGTACGCCCTAGTGACCAAGTCGGGGCAGTTTTAAGAAAAGCGACTTTTCCTATTAACCGTACTTCCACTGAAGCGCGCCTATGCGATAATTACGATACAGTAATTGCTGAATTAACCCAATCTTACCCTTTAAGTTCTTTAGGCAATAGCATCTATACCACGAACATTCCGGGTATTGGTATTCGCCTCTATCGTGAAGCAGACAATAATACGAATTTCTCGGGCTATTATCCTTATGTACGTGGTGGAATATCTGGTACTCGTTATTTAGGATCTGGTTATTTTGTGGTGGAAATTATTAAAATTGCTCCACAAACTGGCTCTGGAACGTTAGTACCGGGTAGATATAGTAGCTATTATGTCCGCGGTTTTCCAAATCAACCATTCTTAACAAGTACTGTTAATGCTAATGCGATTACCATTGCATCCTCTTCATGTGAAATTCAAGGGAATATTAACAAGGTAGTACAGCTTCCTACAGTTACAAAGGCTGGATTCAAAGGCGTTGGTTCTACTCAAGGCGAACAAACTTTTGATATGAACATTCTTTGTAATGGTGGTATTAACCCAACGGGTTATGAAGAGAAAAACCTCATTAGTTTAACTTATGACTTTACACAAGACGGCACAAACAATCAGGTTTTAACAAATACAGCTGCTGCATCTGAAAAAGCCAATGGTGTGGGTGTACAGCTATTGTGGAATTATCAAAATAAGAATCAGGTCATCAAAAAAGGCGATAAATTAGCCCTAGGTACATTGTCTTCTAACCAGACACTTCAATATAACATACCAATGACTGCTCGCTACTATCAAACAGCAGCAAATGTGACTGCTGGTAAAGTACGTGCAATGGCCACTGTAACTATTGAATATGATTAATCATATTCAATAGTTTATAAACCTAATAATTTCAAATATTTAAAAATTAATAATAAATTTTACTTTATCGCTACTTTCTAAAAATTTAATACTTAACTCGATAGGAATATTTTATGAAAAAAATAGGTTTAGTGGCTGTTAGCGCTATTACATTATGTTGGGCAATGTATGAAGTATCTTCTGATAATACTACGAGTACCAGACAGCGTAATGAATCGAACCAAAAAGTAGTATCTAAAAGCAGTTCATCAACTGCAAAGAATGAAAAATTAGCGCCTCAAATGCTTTTGGCTCAAACTACCTCCCTTAATTCTTCTGCCTCAGTCTGCAAATATAATTTTGACGCGACTCAAGAAGATTTTGATCTTTGGAATAATCAACATCCTGAATATTTTCCTATGAATATATTCCCATTAATAAGTGGGCAAAAATTTAGCTTTAAAGTAAAGCCTATACCAGAAAGTGAGTATAGCAATTTAGATTATATAGCTAGAAGTAAAGCTAGTCTTAATTCGACTAATGACATTGGAGATTTAACGATACCTCACACAGGTATTATTGCATTTGAAATGGAGCTTAAAGTGCCAACAATAGCACTTGGCAACTCATCATTTGGTAATTCTTCTTATATTTCTAACATTGGTTTTATGGGCGTAACAAATAATGGTTACACAGTTAGATCCAACTATGGGTTTGATATGGGGACTTATGATCCAGATTTTGGTGAAAATCCCCCTAGATTAAGCTATTCTGTAGCTTACCGACTTAGTGATAATAGCGGGCCTGATAATCCTTACTTCAAAAGTCAGAATATGACAAATAATACAAAGGAATACCAACGTTTGGGTATCTACATTAACCAGAATACTAGGCAGGTCGGTTTCATTTTTAATGGGGTTGATCAAGGATATAAATCTATTTTACCTGCTCCACTTGAAAATATAAGTTTTTCTGTTTTAAGTGGTATATCAATTTATTCTGAACAATCATTTACACAAGAATTGTCGAATGAACTCATTACTGACCGTAATGCGCTACAGTTTAGCTACCCTCAGGGTACAACTGACATGTGCGGTAATGCTATTTAAGATATAAAACTATAAGTCGTAAAAAAAGGGCTGAATCACAGCCCTTTTTTATTTCATTTAGAAATGAATAACAGTACGAATTGATTTACCTTCATGCATTAAATCAAAAGCGGTATTAATGTCTTGTAGAGGCATGGTATGAGTCACAAAAGGCTCAAGTTGAATTTCACCTTTCATAGCATCTTCGACCATTTTAGGAAGTTGTGTACGGCCTTTTACCCCACCAAAAGCAGTACCTAACCATTTACGGCCTGTAACCAACTGGAATGGACGAGTCGAAATTTCTTGACCTGCACCAGCAACACCAATAATGACTGATTGTCCCCAACCACGATGTGCACACTCTAAAGCTGAGCGCATTACATTGACGTTACCAATACATTCAAATGAGTGGTCAACACCCCAACCTGTCATTTCTACAATGACTTGCTGAATTGGTTTATCGTAATCTTTAGGGTTTAAGAAATCTGTAGCGCCAAATTGCTTAGCAAGTTCAAATTTATCTGGGTTTGTGTCTACCACAATAATTTGCCCAGCTTTCGCTTGACGTGCACCTTGTACAACAGCCAAACCAATTCCGCCTAAGCCAAATACAGCAACAGAATCACCTTCTTGTACTTTTGCTGTGTTATGCACGGCGCCAATACCAGTCGTCACACCACATCCAAGTAAACATACTTGTTCGTGATTCGCTTCAGGATTAATTTTTGCTAAAGATACTTCTGCAACTACCGTATATTCACTAAATGTTGAACAACCCATGTAATGGTAAATTGGTTCACCATTATAAGAAAAACGTGTGGTTCCATCTGGCATTACACCTTTACCTTGAGTCGCACGTACTGCAACACACAAGTTGGTTTTTCCAGATTTACAGAATAAGCATTCTTTACATTCAGCTGTATAAAGTGGAATCACGTGATCACCTGGTTGAACGCTTGTTACGCCCTCACCCACTTCAACCACAACACCTGCACCTTCATGACCTAAAATAGCAGGAAACACACCTTCTGGGTCATCGCCAGATAATGTAAAAGCATCGGTATGACATACCCCTGTATGGGTAATTTTTATTAAAACTTCACCCGCTTGAGGTGGTGCAACATCAACTTCAACAATTTCTAAAGGTTTTCCTGGGGCAAAGGCGACAGCTGCACGAGATTTCATCTTTGGGTTTCCTTTAAATCATTCGGTATTTATAGTCGAGCAAAATAGATTATGTAACAGTAATACAAGAGCTTAATTTTGCTTAAATTAAAATTGGCTTTCATGACAATCCATCACAGCATAGCCAGTCATGTACCTCTAAGCAAGCCTACATTTAAAAAAGAAGAAAACCTCTTACTTGAAGAGGTTTCATATCAAATCACTTATTTTATAAAAGGCTTATGTTTACTTAGAGGTAAATATCTGGTGGATATGGTGTGTTATCGCTAATTGGAGAATACAGTGTATTTTCAACGAAGAAGCCATTTGGAGCCTGAGTGGTATCGATGGTAATTGAATCAAACATAACTTGTGGGTAGGCCCAAATGAATTGCTTCATTAAACCTAAAGAAGCATTATTTTTCATGTCACCAAAAATTCGTTGCCAAATGGGCGTTCGATAAGGTTTAGTTTTATCAAACCCATAAATATAGGCAATAGATGCATCAGGAACGAAACCGGATAAGTAAATGACTTTATTGGCAGGATAGCCTAGTCCTTGTATCGGTATTTGTGAAACTGCTTGATGTGCCAAGTCTAAGCGAGCTTCCAATAGCCAGTCATAAGCTTCTGTCATCATGTAATCAAAATTAGGATATGAATAATGTTGGCTTGGATAGTTAATATAAGTGGCTAAAGTCTGAATCGGAGATTGAATAGAAGGAAAGAAAATAAGGGGGCTAACTTTGGCAGTGGAATATTTTGCTTTAATGACCGTGCGAATGTCTTGGCAGGTTTGACCTAATTTATTTCTGAGCCATGTTTTAAACTCATCATATGGCGTTCCTGTTTTATTCATTGCTTCATAAATTGTCCCCAAATCTGGTGCATATAAACCTGTATCTGCATTAAAGGCTAGTTTTGTTGGATAGTCATATACACAAGGTAAATTCGTATCGGTGTTGTACCACCACCAAGGTTCACCAATCTGCATGTTTACATCACATCCCCCTACTACCATTGCATCTGCAAATTCAATAAAGACTTTACGTAGATATGCCAAAGCATTCTGGTGACTTAAACTAAAAAAATAGCTCGGTGGTTGATAGCCTGTTTTACCCAAATTACTGTTCCAGTCACGCTGTGCCCAATATTCATTGGCCCCCAAGGAATACATTTCAAAGCTTACCCCAAAGATGGGTTGCAGACTGGCGCTATGTAAAGCCTGAGCATATTTCTCATGCCATTTACGCGTACATGAGTTAACGACCGCTTCACCTGTTACCAATGTATCCGGTATTTGCCATTTATTAATATCACTTTTCCATGTCATTTCAGGATAATGTGACATTCCACAATAGTGGTTAACCAAACCGTTATATCCCAAAGTCACCATATTGTTGACCAAGCGCTGAGGGTTTAAATCATAGTGATCGTCATAGCTCGTACAGATACCATAATTGTGCTGAGGTACAACCACACGGCTCAAATTTAACTTTGCATTTGTACCAGTTACAACTGAATTGGTCAGACGAATGTAGCCATCTTCAGGCTGGCTTAAAGGTATGGCTGATTGGCTATTATAATGGCTCGTGAAACCTGAAAATGAAATCCGTTGAATGTTCGTTACCGGGAAGCTATCTGTAGCAGAAAAGCCAGCTTTTACTGTATCCCAGTTAATATGAATATGTGCCGTTCGCGATGAAGGATTATTTGCATAGTTAAATAAGACAACATAGGCAACTTTATCTACGCCATTTTCATTATAGTACACCGTTAAAGTGGGCGTTAAACTTGGATTGTTAAGCACTGGCATCGTGGCAGATAATTCAATATCGAAGTCCCAAACCACCCCTGCATAGCTATATTTGGTTTGATACGCTAAAAATTTATGATCTTTAGTATCATTAGAATCCCACGTAATTCCTACTAGATCATTTGCCATTCGCGCTTTAAAAGATGCTTCAAAACCATTTCCATAATTCGTAATAGCAAAAGACATTGTTTGTGGGCCATCTATTCTCCAATAGATAGGACTAAACCGATCAATAAGTGTATTTTGAGTGATTGGATGTGGTGATGAATTAGAATTATTTTGTACATTTTGTGAGTTAGTTGTCATGTCTACATTCTCTTAATGTATTAAGAGGTTTTATATTAAATAATAATTTTTATTTTATTGTTCAGATAAGTAACAATGACGTTTAAATTATTTACAGTTAATATTTTTTATAAAGCTCAAAATATAGTTAAACAATTAAACTTAATATTATCCTAAAATATTTTTGCACCGAGGAGATAATAAATGTCAAATTTTATGCAGCCTACTCATTTTAGGATATTGTTTGTATTTACTCCTCTTGTTTTTGCACTAACAGGTTGTAGTGACACTTTATATTCTCAAAGAACCACACCAGTAAAGACTTCTTCGGAAAATGTTATTTATCCGAAGATCGATTCATTTTTAGGAGAAAAGTTACAACCTAATGAGGAAGTGCTAGCTCAAAACATAGCTCAAGTCATTGAAAAGTCAATTCGTGAACAATACACGGCAGGAAATGCTTTGCGTGATGCACATCCAAAAGCGCATGGTTGTGTGCGAGCCGAGTTCCATGTCTCAAAAAATATACCTGCTCAGTTTGCTAAAGGGGTTTTTATCCCAGATCAAAGTTATCAAGCATGGATTCGTTTTTCGAATGCATCTAATGACGCCACGAGTGCCGACATTGACAAAGATGCGCGAGGCATCGCCATAAAACTTTTAGGTGTATCTGGAGACAAAATTTTAGAAAGTGAAAAACAAGCGACTACTCAAGATTTCATCATGATTAATCATCCTGTCTTTTTTGCCAATGATGCAAAAAGATATCTTTCTTTTATGAACGATGTGAATAGCCATAATATGATCAGAAAACTTCATATTCCTTTTGCCTTAGGTTTTAAAGGAACCATGAATGCACTGGGAGCACGTAACTCACAAATTGCAAACCCACTCTATGCACGTTATTGGTCTATGGTTCCCTATCAGTTAGGACTAGGCAAAGATCGACAAGCAGTTAAATATTCAGTACGTGCTTGTTATGTAACACCAAATAATCTACCTAAAAACCCTAGTCATGATTTTTTAAGAGAAGCTTTAAAAAATACTTTGCATAATAATGATGCTTGTATGGAGTTCCTTATTCAGCCGAGAACTTCAAGTAAAATGCTAGTAGAAGATGCAATGACAGAATGGGATGAAAAAGCAGCTCCCTTTTATCAAGTAGCAACTATTCACATTCCAAAGCAAAACTTTGATACACCTGAACAAAACCAGTTCTGTGAAAATCTTTCTTTTACGCCGTGGCATGCTTTACCTGAACATAAGCCATTAGGTGCAGTAAACAGAATGCGTAAGGTCATTTATGAAAATATAAGCAGAGTTCGACATGATATGAATTCAGCCCCTAGACAGGAACCTTAAATATTTTATCCCTGATGGTTTGTCTAAGCTAACTATCTTTAGTCAATTCCTTTGCTTGTATCTATGGTGATACGATCAATAAAATCTGCTAACCATAAAACAAAGTCATCTTCATTTTTATGCTTTGGAATCAAACTCATATCTAATGTAATAGGTACTTCATTTTGACAGCTAATAACTGCACCCTCGAAATTCACAAAGTTATATAAAAATTTTAATTCTGTACCTGCAATGGCTTTTTTGATTTCTATGATGAGATTATTTAAGTTTTTAAAATGATTGCTAGAGTATTTATATTTAATATTTTTATTAATTTTTTCTGCTAATAGCAAGTATTTTGGCATTTATATCTCCTTTTTTAATTATTTATAAAATATAAGTATAATTTCAAAGTTATAAAAATAAATTTTTAATTTTTATTAAATTGTTTCTGCTTTTTTAATTTTAATTGATCAGTTGTGGTGATAATAACAACATTTTGTTTAAAAATGTGATTTATTTTTGACTTTTTATTCTGATTAAATTAGTAGGTATTAATATTGACTAAAATACTCAGATTTAAAATTTATATTAAATAGGCTCAATATATTTAAAAAACACCATTAAAAAACCGCCCCAGAAGGCGGTTGCTGAATTTACAGCGACATATAGAAGTGTAGTGGACGATCACTTCTATATTTTTTGAACTTATTTTTCTTCTTTTATAATTTTAGTAAAGGCATCTGATTTGAAATAATTAATAATCATCTCCCCATCATCACTTGTCGATGATGACACTTTAGGAGGTTCGTCATAGTTAAACTTAAAGTCTGGAGGAATAAATTTCGAGATTGGTGGAAGCTTGGCCTCTCCTCCCGTTGTAATTCTTTCAATAAAACCTGCGAGCCAAAGTATATATTCATCTTTATTTTTATGGTTGGGCATGAGGCTCATATCCAACTTAATCGCACACTCTTCTAATGGCTTGGTTAAGCACTCTTCAAAATCTATAAAATTATATTTAAGTTTAAACTTGGTTCCTTTAATTTCTTTACGGATTACACCAACCAACTGATTTAAGTTCTCTGCTGAGCTTTCAGAAAATAAATTTTTGTCCTCAATTTTTTTATACACATTCTCAGCAATGATTAAATATTGTGGCATTTTATTTTCTCCCTTTTATTGTCAGGCTACTCACTCAGCCCTTTAAGGAAGTATGATAGATATCATGTTTTCTAATGTAATTGTTGTGCTGCCAATTGTAATTAGTGTGTTTTTGTGAAACCTGCAAGCATAACCATCCGAAAAAATTAAAATTAATGCAAACTGAGTCTCGTTTTTAGATAAAAATTTATTCTAACCAAAAAATATTTTTAGCTCATCTAAAGTTGGAAGTTGATTATAAGATTGATCTGCAATTACGATATTAGCCCAGTTTGTCTTTGAAACTATACAAAAATTAAGCTTCTTTAGAACCTGAATGTCTTTATCTAATAGACCTAATGGAATCCACATAAAATGAGTAGTTCCTACCAAATTAGGTACAGGCGATCCACATTTACTACAAAATGAAGATGTGAAGCCAGTTTCTTTTTTATAAGTACGGATAAGCTCAGAACCTGAGAGCCATTCAAATTTATCCTTACTCACTAAAGTTGCTGCATTCGCTCCTGTTCCAGTTTGTTTACGACAGAGACTACAGTGACAATGGTACACAGTCTTGATTTCGTTATTGATAGAAAATTTGACTTCACTGCATAGACAAGAACCTACATGACTCATCTCGAGCATCCTTAGAAAATAATATTGAATATAGCACTACCCTTAAAAAGGTTAAATTTAACTTTATATGTTTAAATGGATAGGCTCTCTTAGAAGTGCCTATAAATATAAGGAATTGCTAGAGTTGAGGCTTGGCAGAATGCATTTATAGAGTTTAATATGAATTTTGACATATAAATTGAATATAAAAATGCTGTGATGTACTTATCTTGGATGCGAATTTAAAAGCTTACATGATTAATCAGTTCTATCAGCAGTACAGTAATATGGCATTAAATGCCTGGGGCTTTACACATACACCTTCGTATAACGATACATACGACCCTGATGAGAATGATACAGTGACAAATAGCTTTAATTGGTTGAATGATGAACAAGCTACAGAAAAAACTAAACAAGGATTAACTGCTTTTGTTGCATTAGATGATGCTTTTATCAGTATCGCCTCTCGTATGTATCTAATTAGAAATGCAAAAGAAAAAATCGATTTACAATATTATATTTGGACAAATGATTTTGTTGGGAACCTAATGCTGCACGAGTTATTAACGGCGGCAGATCGTGGTGTAAAAGTTCGGTTACTCATTGACGATCAAAATGGAGTAAAACTTGATGGTGTTCTAAGAAGCCTTCTACACCATCCTAACTTTGAAATTCGTTTATTTAATCCATACAAATTTAGATATGTAAGAATCTTGGACTATATTTTCCGGTTCAAGAAAGTAAACCATCGTATGCATAATAAATTAATTATTGCAGATGACGTGATTGCTGTAACAGGTGGTCGTAACATCAGTAGTGAGTATTTTGATGCAAGCAGTAAGTTTCAGTTTACAGATCTAGATATTCTATTTTATGGGCATACCGTACAGCATGCTCAAGCAGTTTTTAATGATTTCTGGCAAAGTGAATTAAGCCAAGATGCGACCAAACTGGTCGGGACTTGCGCTGTCCACCACTTGCAATCTTTACGACAGCATTATCATGATTTGCTTCATGAAAGTGAAAATCATACTCAAACCGAAGATAAACTTTATGATGCTCAAACTTATTTAAAAGAACTTTTAGAGCATTATCCAATTCAATGGTCAAAAGCATATTTTGTTGCAGATTCACCGAAAAAGATCTTAGGAGTAGCTTCTAAAGAAGAGATGCTTTATGGGCAAGTTATGGCCATTATGGGTGAACCAAAACAGCACATCGAATTGGCTTCAGCTTATTTTGTTCCTACACAACAAGGCGCTTACTATTTAAAACAGTTAAAAGTTCAAGGTGTTAAAGTTAGGGTTTTAACGAACTCTTTTGCTGCAAATGATGTAGCAATTGTGCATGCTTTTTATAGTCAATATCGGGTTGAAATGCTGAAAAGCGGTGTGGAGCTATTTGAGTTTAAGCCATTTTTAGAACGCAGACGTAGAACATGGTATGAAGTGGTAACTGGAAGTGTGATTCCAGCAAAAGGTAAAAATAAATCGAGCTTGCATGCCAAATTTTTTGATGTAGACGGTAAAGTATTTATTGGTTCTTTTAACTTTGATCCACGTTCGACTTACTTAAATACTGAGGTTGGTCTTGTTATTGAATCGAGTCAATTACAAGCTCAAATTTCGGTCATGCTCGATCAGCATTTACCTCAAGTCGCTTATCAGCTTAAGTTAAACAGTGAAGGTAAAATTATTTGGTTAGATTATCAGTCAAATGGACAAGTTGTTGAATATGAAAAAGACCCAGATACGAGCCTTTTCCAACGTACAATGATTAAAGCCGTTTCATATTTGCCAGTGGAATGGATGATGTAAGAAGACTTCAACTTGACTTATAAAATCCCAATCTCTTTAAAGAATTTTTGATAAGCCTCAGCTTTTTTCTCTAGTGCCAAAGGATAAGCTCGAGAAGAAGATGGTAAGCGATATAAATTAATATCTCTTCCTGCAAAGTAAGTCGACGTAGATGTCCCTATAAGGGGTTTTTCAGTGTTCTCGGGTAAAACTGAAATTAAGGTATCAGTTGCTTTATCACCTGTGGTCATGATGGTCTGACATAGAGGAATCTGCTGAAGCAAAACCGTAAGATCTGTTGGGGTTACGATTTCAAGAAATTTATCTGCGGCATTCCCCTTCAACCGCTTAATTTGATAAGCCGTGTCAAAGATTGCAATACCTGTTTCAATTAAGAAATTTCGGATACGTTCTTCATTAAAATTTTTTTGGTTTTCACTTAAAAAGTAAGTTTTGTCTTGGAAAAAAATTAAACCAAAAATTCGCCACATATCATTTTGGAAATTTGGATAGTAAAAATCCATCTTCCATTTATTACGCGGTGGTGGAAAGCTACCCAACATGAGTAACCGCGCATTTTCAGGTAAAAATGGTTCTAGTGGATGTGTTTCTATCTCAATTATCATAAAAAATCAGTGTTTACTTAAAAACTTTATAAACAAATTACCCTATTTTTTAGTTAATCACGAGTCATGAAATGCAATTTCTCTTAATTAAAGCGTTAATTGGAAAAATCAGCTCTTACTGAAAGACATTGAGGTGATACCTCATTAGGAATCACCTCAATAATTTGTAACGTATAAGTGAGCTGGTGAACTCAAACTTATTAAGAGTTCAAGACTTTAAAAACCTTACCTGTTCTTGGATGAGCAAAACTGTTATCCGGATCTAAATTAATGACTTTATCCGAAATCACAATTTTAGAAAGTGGCAACCAGCTTTGCTCTTGTTCAGCTTGAATAAAGTTTTTTTCATAAATATTTTCATAAATTTGTTCAACTACAATTTCCATACCACACATACTTTTTGCATTTACTTCTTTTAAAATATGGCGCTTTGACATTCTAGTCTCCTTTTTTATTATCCGCATCGCTAATAATAAAGACTCTACTGATACAATATGTAAATTTTAATAATGAAAGTGTTTTTTTTGTTTTAATCATACTTTTGTAATAATTAAATGAATAGTTGACTAATTATTAATTTAATTATTATCTTTAAGTTAATCTATTTAAAATAATTATGAGTTTTAATAAAATTAAAGGGTTCATTATTTGAACCCCTTTTTATTTAATTTTAAACTTGTACAGCGTTATCAATTGAGCCGTCATCTTTATTTTGGACCCTGTCTTTACTAGTCACTGAGTCGCTATCGTGATCTGTGTTAAAACTCTTACTGTTCTTTTGCTTCTTCTTGTAGACACACATCCCAATCGCAATACCTGTTCCTATCACTAAAATTGACTTTAACATTTTGCACCTCTTCGATTGACGGAGTAACTTTTGAAAAATCAGCTTTAATTAATAGCACATAATTTGTTATTTAACGGCTTTCATTTGCTCCGCTTTTGTAAGGTATTTAATTTTTATGTTAATTGAATAGTGTAATAGTTAAAAAATAAATTTTGATACAAAGCAAAAAGCCTATTCTATATTTTGAATAGGCTTTTTACTGTATTTCAGGATTAAGCAGTATTATCAATTGCTTTAAGCAATCTTATTATCTTTGAATACACTACAAATGTATTTAATGCTGAAATTTTAGTCAAGATGGAGTTGAGTGGTTATACCAATAATTAGTAGTTATTGTGATGGATATCACGTTTATTTGTTTCAGATAAGAAAAAACCCATTTCTACTTCTCATGAAGAAATGGGTAATGTGAAAACCACAAAAGACCTGAAATACCAAATGTTCTTACATTCAGTAAGGTTGAGTGTAGTGAATATACCGAATGGTTGACAATTAAACTATTTGTATTTTTTTTAGTCATTTCGGCCAATAAAAAAACTGTTATGATTCTGTAGATTAACTCTGTTTAGTCATTCATTATTAAGCCAAAATTCTATCAGATACCCTCACCCAATTATTAAGACATATATTTTCAATCACTGTTTTAGAATAACCACGCTGTTGCATACGCTCAATTAAGCGATATAGCCCTGTCACATCTTCAACTTCAGTACCAATAAGTGCACCGTCAAAATCAGAGCCAAAGCCTACATGTTCCTCGCCTAAATGATCCATTAAATATTCTAAATGTTCTAAAATTACATTGATGGATGTATCTGCATTGCGTTGTCCATCCGCTCGTAAAAACGCGACATCAAAATTTACGCCTACCATACCTTTACTTTCTCGGATTGCTTTAAGCTGCGAGTCAGTTAAGTTGCGTGCTTGAGCACATAAAGCGTGTGCATTTGAGTGCGTTGCTACAATAGGCTGTTGCAATATATCTACCGTATTCCAAAAAGCTTGTTCATTCATGTGTGAAACATCAATCACCATCTTTTTATCAGCACAGCGTTTTATAAAGTCTTTGCCATCGCTGGTAAGACCTGCTCCAGTGTCAGGCGAATGAGGAAATTTTGCGTTTAAACCATGTCCAAAGCGGCTCGGTCTATTCCAAAGTGGGCCAATACTACGCAGGCCTCTTTCATAAAATACATCGAGTAAATCAGGGTTATGTTGTAAAGCTTCGGCACCTTCCATATGCAACATAATTGCTAGCTTTTGCTCTGCTAAGCAATCTTGAATATTTTGAACTGATGTGCAAATTTTAATATTTTCAGAGCGCTGAGCAAGTTGATGAGCTAAATCGAGTTGTTCCAAGCAAATTTGTTCAATTTGCTGTTGGGTAAAATCAAAAGCATTTTGATCAAATAGCTTATTAGGATGGTTCTGTTGAACATAGCCATACGGAGGTAAAAAAATCGCAAACATTCCTCCTATAAAACCAGCTTGTTGACAGCGTTTTAGGTCAAGATGGCCCGCTAAGCGTTCATGAATAAAAGCATGTACAGGATCTGGGTGATCACTTAGCCATAAGCGTGTTAAAGCATCATTATGCCCATCAAAAACTGGAATATGGCTAGGCTTCATGAGCATTCCTATTGCTTGCTATATGTCTGTAATCGTGTGGACTGGAATATTTTGTGTGGCACTTAAAGATTTAGAGTTTCTACTATTACGGAATACTAAATTTTGCAAAGGTGCAGCCAATTGACTTTCTGCCCGCGCTTGTTCAATCATTTGATGATACGGCGATTTCCCACATACAGGATCGGCATTAGCCGCATCTCCAGTCAACATATAGGCCTGACAACGACATCCGCCAAAGTCACGATCTTTATCGGGACAGCTACGGCACCCTTCTGGCATCCATGCATCACCACGGAAATGATTAAATCCAGTTGATTTGTACCAAATATCTGACAATTTATGTTCGCGGACGTTTGGAAATGAAATTGGCAATTGTCGTGCTGCGTGGCAAGGTAGCGCCATACCATCTGGAGCAACTGTAAAGAAGATTTTACCCCAGCCATTCATACAGGCTTTCGGTCGCTCTTCATAATAATCAGGCACTACAAAAATAAGTTTGCAAGGATGATTTTGCGCTTTTAATTTTTCTCGATATTCATTGGTAATCCGTTCTGCACGTATCAGTTGCTCTTGTGTAGGTAATAAACCTTGGCGGTTTAAAAAAGCCCAACCATAAAACTGACAAATTGCTAGCTCGACTGTATCGGCATTCAGCTCAAGGCAAAGTTCAATAATTTGTTCAATCTGGTCAATGTTATGTCGATGAATAACAAAGTTAAGCACCATTGGGTAATCGTATTTCTTAACCAGTCGGCACATTTCATACTTTTGTTCAAAAGCATGCTTTGAACCTGCCAAGGCATCGTTTACCACAGGGTCACTCGCTTGGAAGCTCACTTGAATGTGGTCTAAACCCGCTTGTTTTAGATCAGCAATACGTTGTTCGGTAAGCCCCATACCCGATGTAATTAAGTTGGTATAAAACCCTTGTTGATGAGCATGTGCAACGAGCTCTTCTAAATCCTGACGTACCAGAGGTTCACCGCCAGAGAAACCGAGTTGAACAGCACCCATCTGACGTGCTTGATCAAAAACATCAAACCACTCTTGAGTGGTCAGCTCATTTTTATGCTGAGCATAGTCCAATGGGTTTGAGCAATATGGGCATTGTAGCGGACAACGATAAGTAAGTTCCGCTAATAACCATAAAGGTAGGCCAACACCTTCTGTCATACTAAATCAATCCAGTGTTGCTGTTTTGCGACCAGCATGTAATCCACTACATCTTGATCAATCTCAGCAATATCACCAAATTTTTGCTTTAACTGGGCAATAATTGCAGAAACATTCTGCTGCCCATCAATATATTGCCCGATTGCTCCTGCACTTTCATTTAACTTGATCATGCCTTCAGGATATAAAATCACAAAACCATTTTGAGCTGGCTCGAACTGAAAACGGTAACCTTGTCGCCATGTTGGCACAAGGTTTAAATCAAATTGCTCTTTATTCATTTAAATAGTCCTTTGTGCCAAACTCGTTTGCTTGTCACGCTGTGATATGGCGCTTTATTGTGAACATGTGCAAGTGTTAAAGCATCTAAAATGCTCCATAAAATATCCAGTTTAAACTGCAATATTTCAAGCATTCGCTCTTGTTGCTCATGAGTTGTAAATGAATCAAGTGTAATTGTTAAACCATGTTCAACATCACGGCGTGCTTGACTTAAACGAGAACGAAAATACTCATAACCTTTATCATCAATCCATGGATAGTGCTGCGGCCATGAATCAAGTCGCGACTGATGAATTTGTGGGGCAAAAAGTTCAGTTAAAGAGCTGCTTGCTGCTTCACGCCATGAAGCACGGCGTGCAAAGTTTACATAGGCATCTACGGCAAAGCGCACACCCGGTAATACCAGCTCTTCAGAAATAACTTGTTCACGACTCAAGCCCACAGCTTCGGCTAAGCGTAGCCATGCTTCTCGACCACCGCCATCTGGATATTCACCATCTTGATCGATCATGCGTTGAATCCATTCTTGACGGACTCGTTGGTCGGGGCAATTTGCCATAATGGCCGCATCTTTAAGCGGAATATTAATTTGATAGTAATAGCGGTTTGCAACCCAAGCCTGAATTTGTTGCTGGGTGGCTTTACCTTCATACATCATCACATGAAATGGATGATAGATATGATAATACTGGCCTTTATCAATAATGGCTTGTTTGAATTGTTCAGTCGTTAAAGCTTCAGGTGTTTGAGTCATGTTTCACCTTAGAGTTCAATCTGCATGCCGTCATAGGCAACTTCTACACCATTTGCTTTAAGCTCAGCAAACTGGCTAGAGTTTTCATTTAAAATTGGATTGGTATTGTTAATATGAATCAGTACTTTTTTAGGTGTACTCAGCTGATTTAAATAAGATAGTGAACCACCTTCGCCACTAATATATAAATGCCCCATTTTACGGCCAGTTTTAGTTCCAACCCCTGTTTGCTGCATTTCATCGTCTGTCCAAAGCGTACCATCAATCATGACGCAGTCTGAACTCTGCATAATCTGCATGATTTGATCGTCAATTTTTCCAAGACCCGGTGCATAGAACAACTGTTTTTGTGTCTTATGATCTTTGATAATTAAAGCGATATTGTCACCGTCATGTGGGTCATTTCGATGCGGTGAATATGGTGGCGCAGCACTTTTAATAATTAAAGGTAAAAATTCTAAATTTTCGAAACCATCAATTTTAAAGGCTTGTTTAGGATTAATTTCATTGTACTGAAGACCACCATTCCAGTGTTTGAGCATATTAAATACTGGAAAGCCGCTTGTTAAATCTTGGTGGACCATTTCTGTACACCATACATTCATTGGACAACCTTCACGTAAGGTTAAAAGCCCAGTCGTATGATCTAACTGACTGTCCATTAAAATAACGCTTGTTATTCCAGTATCACGCAATTTACGCGCTGGTTGAGCTGCTTTAAATTCGAAAAGTTGCTGACGGATATCAGGTGATGCATTTAATAAAACCCAGTCTGTTCCATTTTCAGAAACAGCAATTGATGATTGAGTACGAGCTTTGGCTTGGATTGAACCTGTGCGTACACCATGACAATTCGGGCAATTACAATTCCACTGCGGGAACCCGCCTCCGGCAGCTGAACCTAAAACATAAATATACATAAAATTAATATCTTATTAGAAAGAGATAAGCCCTAGAACAAGACTAGGGCTTATGACATATTTGGATGAAACTGAATTAACGTGCTTCGAAGTACATAGTAACTTCAAAACCAATGCGTAAATCAGTAAAAGCTGGTTTAGTCCATTGCATAAATTATCTCCGGTTCATATTAATCTTGTGAAATGAATCACTTGATTAAATCTTATAAGGTCATTAAAAATTTATTCTAAATAAAAAATTTGGGTTTGTAGACCACCCCTAGCCAAGATATTGTTCGATAATTGTGTTTTTTGTCCAAATTTTAATATTTCGAACATATTTGCTCATTGAAAGTTTCATCAAACATTCATACTAAAAGCGTATTTTTTATCCGTCTTAATTGATCAAATGATAAAAAAATGAAAAATTTAACAACACTTTTTAAAGTAACAACACTTTCTCTGGCAGTAACGTTATTGGCTGGATGTAATGATGATAATGACACCGCACCACCTGCTCAAAGAAGCAATCAAACCGTAAATATTTTAGCTTTTAATGACTTTCACGGAAATCTTGAGCCACCGAAGCGTTACGTCGAAGCACCAAATCCAAATGATGCTGCTCAATCTGTGCGTATTCCTGTGGGTGGAGTGAGTTACTTTGCCGATGCGATTAAAAAACTTAAAGCAGAAAATCCAAATAATGCTGTAGTTTCAGCGGGCGACTTAATTAGCGCCTCTCCTCTAACCTCTTCTTTATTTTTAGATGAACCGACCATTGAAGTCATGAATGATATTCAAATTGACTTTAATGCTGTGGGTAACCATGAATTTGACCGTGGTACAGATGAATTACGCCGTTTAAAGAACGGTGGATGTCAGCAATATACAAGCACTGCGCCTTGCCAAATTAATAAAAACTTTAGTGGTGCAAAATTTGATTTCCTTGCTGCTAACGTAGCAATGAAAAATGACGCCAGTAAAACGATCTTTCCTGCATATAAAGTCAAAACCTATGGTGGAATTCCAGTCGCATTTATTGGTTTAACCCTTAAAGCAACGCCAAGTATTGTTTCTGCTGCTGGCATTAAAGACGTTGAGTTTCGTGATGAAGCCGATACGGTAAACGCCTTGATTCCTGAGTTACAAAAACAAGGAATTGAAGCGATTGTAGTGGTGGTACATGAAGGTGCAGCGCCAAGTACGAAGTTTAATGAAAAAACATGTGATGGCTTAAGCGGGCCGATTTTAGGAATTTTGGATAAGCTTAATCCAGCAGTTGATATTGTTGTTTCAGGCCACACACACCAATCTTATATTTGTGACTATGCAACCAAAAATCCAGCAAAACCGTTCTTACTTACCTCAGCTGGACAATATGGCACGCTCATTACTGACATTAAGGCTGAACTTGATGGTAAAACTGGTGATGTAATTAAGAAGGATGCTAAACAAGTTCCTATACAAAGTGAGGCCTATACGTCTGGCACAACCATAGTAAGCCTTACCGATCTCTATCAAAAATTTAGTAAAACTCCAAGCATTGAAGCCATTTTAGATAAGTACCGCCAAGCGGTGACCACGATTTCAAGCCGTGTGGTTGGAACTGCAACAGCAGTAGTCAGTCGTACTCAAGTCGAAAGTGGTGAAAGCCCATTGGGTATTATGATTGCAGATGCTCAACAAGCGGCTGCCTTAAAAGCAAGTAACCAAGGCTCTGACTTTACCTTAATGAACCCAGGTGGTGTCCGTGCCGACCTACTCATTAACAGTAGTAACCAAATCACCTTTGGCGATGTTTTTGCGGTGCAACCTTTTGGTAACTCTATTGTGACTCTGAGCTTAACTGGCAAACAAATTAGAGATGTAATTGAACAGCAGTGGTCTGGTGCAAATGTAAACTCACCTAGAATTTTACAACCATCTAAAGAATTAACTTATCAATATGCGGTAAATACGTCTGTTTCACCACGAGCAAGTAACATCATGGTTGCTGGTTCACCGCTGGTTGACAGTAAAGTATACCGCGTGACTGTAAATAGCTTTTTGGCAGATGGTGGTGACAACTTTACGGTATTAAAAGAAGGCCAAAACCGTATCGGTGGTGGTCAAGATATTGATGCCCTTGAAAGCTATGTCGCTAAGAATTCACCTTTAATTATTCCAACGACTACTCGAATTAAAGTCATTAAATAGCAAATTTAATAAAAAAGGACAGTTTAGGCTGTCCTTTTTTCTATCTGAACTTTTTATTCTGTATAGAGATTAAGTTCAATACTACTGATATTAGTTCCTGTATTCGCAAAAATAACATCTATGACTTCATGCAGTAGCTCTTTCACTTTTTCATGTTCATAGCTAGTTGCTTCTGCGGTTTTTAAACAAATCAAGTTACAACTCATTTTATCTTTTCTGATCTTATAAATACTTTTACTTTTTCCTAAGAACACCCTTTTGATGAGCTTGCGATTTTCAAATTCAGATAAGATTCGATAAATTGTTCCAAGCGTAATTTTATGTTCATTTTTAATTTGTGCATAAATGCTCACCGCGCTTAAGCCTTGTGGATTTTGATTTAAAATTTCAAAAACCTGTATTCTCGATTTTTTTATTGGTAGTCCATTTAATAATGATTTTGAAGTTGCCGTCATGATTAATTAGCCCTAATGTTGAAAAGTATAGAAATTCTTAAAATTATTTTGTCTACACTGGTTTAAAAATTATGGATATTTGTTTAATAAAAAACAAAGCCTATTCCCCTACGAATAGGCTTTGTGCTTAGTTTTAACTTAGAAACTATAAGTCGCTTTTACAAAGTAATTGCGGCCATAAAGTTTGGTATTAAATGATGCATCTTCATTCTCGAGATCAACATCGGTTAGGTTTTTTACACCATAGTCCAATGTTAAACGTGGCGAAAGTGGTGAGGTAAATGTCACATCGTAAGTCGTATAGGCTGGTAACTCTTTACCACTAGATAACATTTGATGACCTACATAGCTTGCACCAAAATTCATACGATAATTTTCAACAATAGCCCATGAAAGTGAACTATTAATTAACCATTCGGGACGTTCAGTAAGGTCTTTACCAGTTACTTCATTTTTAGCATCCAAATATGTTGCATTAGCTGTTATGCCTAAATCATCACTAAAGTCATATCCACCGTTGAGTTCTACACCTTTTAGTTTTGCTTTAGCAACGTTGTCCCATTTATATGGATATTTGGTTAGATTTGAAGAATCAGGATTAGAAACACGTTCAATTAAGTTCTCTACATCATTTTCAAATACTGTAACACCGGCATTCCAGTTTGGTTTACGAACAATTAAAGATGCTTCATAGTTGGTACTTTCTTCGGGTTTTAGATTTGGATTCCCTGTAATAAAACAGCTCCCCCCACAAGAAATTAACTCATAATTTGCATCTAACTGATATGGTCCTGGAACTTTATAAGCTTGACCAACACCACCTTTAAGAATAACTCCTTCAGCGAGTTGATAAGCTAAATATGCTTTACCAGTTGCTTTACCATCAAAATTATCAAAGTCGTCGTAACGACCACCTAAAGTTAATGTCAGTGCATCGTTAATATGGGTATCATTCTGAACAAATACTCCATAACTTTTCTGTTCAGATCCACCAGATGTGTATCCTACGGGATCTGTGATTTTCTGGTCTTTATAATCAACACCAGCTGTGGTGTTATTCATCATCCAGTCAAAGTTAGCAAAAGCACGACCTAGTAAGTTTTCTTGCTTATAATTACGACTTTGCGGAGCATTATATTCGCTGTCATAGTCATAAATTTTAGCGGTTTCTTTTCCAATATAAGCTTCTGTTTTACCCCAACTCCATTTCCCTCGATGAGTAATACCTACATTGGTTCGCTCATCTTCACCTTCTTGAATCGAAGATGCCGCATCTTGGGTAAGTGGTCTCTTATCTTTGGTATAACCTAAATCTAGGTCTAAAGTTTGTTGATCATTGATATCCCAACTTAAAGTCCCATGTACATTCTTAGTATCTTTCTCTACAAAATAGGCGCCATTTGAGTCCGGTTTACCATTTCGATACCACGCATCACGGTTATAAGAATCACCAGAAAGAGAAAAACTAACATTATCGGTTAAGCCACCGTATAGGTTAAATCCGTATCGGAATTGATCTTTACCATTCCCACGGTCAGCTCGGTTATATTGCCCAAAGATCGAACCATGAAGCTGTCCATTTTCGGCTTTCTTGGTAATAATATTAATTACACCACCCATGGCATCAGACCCATAAAGCGATGACATTGGTCCGCGAATTACTTCAATTCGTTCAATACTATTTAATGGAATTGAACTCCAGTCGAAGTCATTGCCCCGCCACATTGCTCCCAAGGAAGATGTTCTTTTTCCATTGATTAGAATTAAAGTATAACTGCCAGAAGTATCTTGCATCCCTCGGATAATAATTTTGTCCTGTCCGCTGTTATAGTTATAAACCCCAGCCTGTTTTTGTAAAACATCAGCAAGGCTCAGCGCCGCACTGCGTTCAATCTCTTCACTCGTGATCACACTAATGGATGCGGGTGCTTTATCTACGTCTTGTTCTTTTAATGCAGCAGAAACCACAATAGTTTTAAGTTTTTGAACTGGTTCACTATTACCTTGCTGTTCAATATCTGTATTTGCTTGAACGGCGAAAGGAAGCAGTGTTGAGATGGCGACCACCAGCGCCTTTTTCGTTAACGTCATTTCTCGGCCCTTATTCTGGATAATGATTACCACATGATAATTATTATCATTTATGATGTGCCGAGCATCATATACGCATGACTTTTACTGATCAAGATAAAAATAATTATTAGTTATATAATGATAATCATTATTGTTTGTGCTGTAAAAAAGCGTTACCATTACACTTTCGTGTGCCTAAAAACCTATTTAAAACAATCTTAAAGTAGACATAACAATGCTCTCTCGATTTTTTATCTATCACCCTATTTTTGTTTCTGTCGTTGCAATCACTATTCTTATTTTTGGTTTTCTTGCCACTTTAGCAATGCCTGTCGAACGCTATCCTAACCTTGCTCCACCGGGTGTTACGGTTGTTGCGAACTATCGTGGTGCAGCTGCTGACACAGTCGAAGAAAGTGTGACCCAAATTTTAGAACAACAAATAAAAGGTCTGGATAATTTGCTTTACTTTACGTCCTATAGTGAATCATCAGGAACGAGTAGCATTGATATTCATTTTAAAATTGGCACAGATATTGATAAAGCACAGCTCCAAGTACAAAACCGAATTAATGGTGCATTAAACCGTTTACCTGAGGAAGTTCAAAGACAAGGCGTAAACATATGGAAAACCACAGGCGATATGCTACTTATTGTGGGGCTATATGATGAAACTGGTAAAACCAGCAATATTGATTTGTCTGATTATATGGTGAATCACTTTGAACAGCCTTTAAGTCAGTTGCAAGGCATTGGTGAAGTTAATGTTTTTGGTTCAAGCTATGCCATGCGCATTTGGTTAAATCCAAATCAGCTTAGAAATTATCAACTTGTACCGAGTGATATTGAAAAAGCCCTAGAAGATTATAATACACAGATTGCTGCGGGTTCGATTGGTGCAATGCCCTCTGCTTCTGACCAAAATATTTATGCAAAAGTAAAAGCAGGTTCACGTTTAAAAACAATAGATGACTTTAAATCGGTAGTGGTTAAAGCAAATGTTGATGGTAGCCTTGTTTATTTAAAAGATATCGCGAGAGTCGAATTAGGGGCAGAAAATTACGAAAGTATTAATACGCTTAATGGCTACCCATCGGCAGGTTTAGGCATTTCTCTAAGCCCAGATGCTAATGCAATCGAGACTTCTGCCCTTATTAAAGAAAAAATGGCTCAGCTTAGCCAGCATTTACCAGCTGGATATAAAGTCGTTTATCCGCGAGACAATACACCATTTATTGAAGAGTCAATTAAGCAGGTCATGATCACTTTGCTTGAAGCAATCGTGCTTGTTGTTATTGTGATGTATCTCTTTTTACAAAATTGGCGTGCAACTCTTATTCCAACCATTACGGTTCCCATCGTCATTAGTGGCACATTTGTGGTGTTGTATTTATTTGGGATGAGCATTAACACACTTACGCTATTTGCCTTGGTTTTAGCGATTGGGTTATTGGTTGATGACACGATTGTAGTCGTGGAAAATGTTGAACGGCTTATGCACGAACAACAGCTAAGTGTACGTGAAGCTTGTTTAATGTCGATGCAAGAGATTAGCGGCGCATTGGTGGGTATTACACTGGTCTTAACCGCGGTATTTATTCCAATGGCTTTTTTTAGTGGTTCGACGGGTATGATTTACCGTCAGTTTTCTATTACATTAGCAGCAGCCATGTTGTTATCGCTATTTGTAGCCATGACCATCACACCTGCAATGTGTGCAGTTCTATTAAAAAAACATAATAAAAAACCAAAATGGGGACAACTGCTTGAGCTTGCTCTTCAAAAAATCAGATCAGCTTTTAGTTTTTTATCTGTTCTTTTAATCCGGTTCAAAATATTTTCCAGTCTGTTGGTTGTGGGCATCGCGGTTGTTCTATTTATGATTTATCGCAGTTTGCCTACAAGCTTTATTCCAAATGAAGATCAAGGATTACTTGCTGTTCCCTATAGTTTGCATAACAGTGCCTCAATGAGCCAGACTGAAGAAATTGGAAGACTCGTCAATAATTATTTCTTTGAACATGAAGGCAAAAATATTAATACCGTACTGGTCGTAAATGGACAAAACTTTTCAGGGAGCGGTCCAAATTTAGGTATGGCCTTTGTTTCGCTTAAACATTGGAATGAGCGTAAAGGAGAAGCCAATACGGCGAGTGCTATTCGTGAACGCGCCCAAGTATATTTACAAAAAAACTTGCCCGCTAAAGTCATGGTAGGAATGCCACCAAGTGTATCTGGTTTAGGTCAATCTGATGCTTTAGAACTTTGGCTTAGAGATGTAAATGGTCAAGGGCGTGATGAATTAATTAAACAATATAAAGCCTTAGAAAAAGAATCTCGAAATTATTCGGCCTTTGAAAATCTAAGTCCTCTTGTGAGTGAAGATAAAGCCGAAGTATTTATTCAACTCGATCAAAATAAAGCCAAAATGTTAGGAATTGACCAACAAGCAATTCGTTCAACACTATCGACTGCTTGGGGTGGAAACTATGTTGGCGATTTTGTTGAGCGAGGTCGAATTAAGAGAATCATTATGCAAGGTGATTCAGAGTTTCGTTCTAAACCCGAAGACTTAGCGTATTGGCATGTACGCAATAACTCAGGTGGAATGCTTTCCCTCGCCCATTTTGCACAAAGTCAATGGACAGGTGGCCCAGAAGCTCTTACCCGATTTATGGGACTGGCTGCCATTCAACTTGAAGCAAATGTAAGTTCTGGCTTTAGCTCAGGTCAGGCAATGCAACAGTTAAGTGATATGGTCAGTAAACAGTCTGGTATAGATGTCGCATGGAGCGGTCTTTCTTTACAAGAGCAACAATCTAGCCGCCAAGCAATTTATTTGTACCTCATTTCTATTTTGTTTATTTTCTTATGTTTGGCTGCTTTATATGAAAGCTGGAAAGTTCCTTTTATTATTTTATTAGGGCTTCCCCTAGGCATTACAGGCACTATTATTTTTGCTTGGATTTTTAAGTTACCTAACGATGTTTACTTTCAAATTGCCCTATTAACAGGTATTGGCTTATCTTGTAAAAATGCAATTCTCATTGTTGAGTTTGCGACTCAAGCACTCAAACAGGGAAAAAGTAAAATCGATGCAGCAAGTGAGGCTTTAAAGCTGCGTTTACGCCCGATTCTGATGACATCTCTTGCCTTTGGTGCGGGTGTGATTCCTTTAATTTTTGCAACTGGTGCAGGCGCTGCGAGTAGATATGAAATTGGAATGAGCGTATTTGGTAGTGTCGTGTTTGGTACTTTACTGGTACCGCTATTTACTGTGTTCTTCTTTGTTGTGGTTCATAGCTTACCGAGTTTGCAGTGGTCAATGAGCAAACCATGGTTGAGTCGAACTTTGAGATTTAACAGCCGTATTAAAAAGAACAATACTTCCTTTTAAAAGTTAAAATAAAAAAATGGCAGATTTAAAATCTGCCATTTTTTTTATTCTTTCAATTTAAGCGACTAGCTTATCAATCCAAACTTCTAGGGTTGGTTGTTCAGCTAAATCTTCAAAGCTTACCTGTGCGCCGTAAGCTTGCCATTTACCCACTAATGTCATAAGGCGAACCGAATCAAGTCCAAGCATGAGTAAATCATCATTTAACTGAATGTCTGATGCAGGAATCTGAAGCTGTTCACTCACTGCCAAAACAATACCTTCTTCAGTAAGTGGTGATGCAGCTTGTTCAAGCGCCCAAGCTCGTGTGACTTGTTGAGTTGTCATGACTTGCCCACAACGTGTACTTGTATATTTTAAAGCCATATCGTGTTCTTCACGGCTAAAGTCAGCAAGTGCATCTCCGCATAAAAACGGCTGAATATTTAGCATAAAGGCTTCTGCCGCACTCATGAGGCAACCAATATGGGCATAGACACCACAAATGATCAGTTGATCGCGGTTTGACTCATGCATAAGTTGTTCGAGTGGAGAAAATTTAAAAGCGCTATAACGCCATTTTGTTAAGACAGTATCATTTTTATCAGGCGTAATTTCCGGCAAAATTTGGGTAATATATGGATCATCTTTTAGACCAGTTCCCCAAAAGTCAGTTAATAACTGGCGATGTTCAGGTGTCTGGTTACCGGGCTGTGCAGTATAGACCACAGGGATATTAAACTTACGCGCAGTTTCAATCAGTTCTTTGGTATTTTTAATGAGCTCTGGAATAGGCGCTTGGGTCTGATCATAAAAATCTAAAAAATATTGCTGCATATCATGTACTAATAAAACAGCGCGATCGGTATGCAACTGCCAATGTGTTTTATTCGCTGTAAATTCGTGCGCTTGTGGCATGTTGTAACTGGCAATTTTAGGAATACTCATCAAATTTTTCCTTTTTTATCTTTAAGCAAAAACATTAGTGTTGGTTTCAAATTGTTGACGTAATCTTTTTTTGTCGATTTTTCCAAAAGCTGTATATGGAAATTGCTCGATAAATTCGACTCGATCAGGAATTTTGTAGGTAGCAAGTCCATAGTCTTTCAGATGTTGACGAACTGACATTGCAAGACGAATTGGGCTTGGATCATCAGCGTGTGATTGCCATGCAACAAAGGCGCAGCTTTTTTCACCCATAATCTCATCAGGCATAGCAACCAATGCTGCTAGGCGAATTTGTGGATGAGTTAATAAAGCTTGTTCAACCTCTTCGGTCGCAATTTTTTCACCAGCGCGATTGATTTGTTCTTTTGAACGCCCTTCTACAACAATGCAACCATCTTCACGAATACGTACTAAATCGCCTGTTCGATAAAAACCATCTGGTGTGAAAGAACGAGCGTTGTGCTCCGGTGCTTGATAATAGCCGCGAATAGTATAGGGACCGCGAGTCAGCAAATGCCCTACCTCTCCAGCTTCTACTGGCTGATCATTATCATCCAGCACTAAAATTTCATCATCTTGTGAAATTTTTAAACCTTGGGTATGGATAATTTGCTCTTTCGTCATGTCAGAATGGGTGTAATTCACCAGTCCTTCAGCCATGCCAAAAACTTGTTGTAGATTGACTTGGAACTCATCAATTAAGCGTGTGGCAACGGCATCGGGTAAACGCGCTCCTCCGACTTGCAAGCAATGTAGAGTTGATAATATTGGATCTTGATCTTTTGCCGCTTTATCCATCCATGGGCGAACCAAAGCAGGAACCAAGCAAGCATCAGTCACACCGTGTTTTTTGATCAATGAAAAAGCAGTTTCAGGGCTTGGGTCAGTTCCTAAAACCACAGCCCCGCCTGAATAAAAAATACCTAAAGAACCGGCCGAACTCATTGAAAAGTTATGTGCCGCGGGTAAAACCATGAGTAAGCGTGATACCTGATTGAGACGGCAGATTTTCGCACTCTCACGTACGCTATAAAGGTAGTCATCATGGGTACGTGGAATCAGTTTAGGAACACCGGTACTTCCACCTGAAAGTTGTAAAAAAGCAACCTGATCTGCCATAGTCGGTGAGATGGCTTCATCTAAAATATGGGTTTCTTTTAATAGATCTTGAATTGCTATAAATTTGCCGGCATTTCCAAGTACAAATATATGTTGTAAGTAAGGAGCAGTTTGCTGAAGCTTTTCGGCAAGCTCTCGGTAGTCAAATTTTTGTGCACCAAAATCAGCACAGAAATAAGCTTTTGCTTGAGTTTGTTTGAAAAAACTACTGAGTTCTGCATATCGATGGGCAGGCAATGACATCACAGGTAAAGCACCAAGCCGAATCAGTGCAAAAAATAAAACATAGAACTGATAGTAATTTGGCATTTGTAAAACTGCTTTGTCACCCGCTCTTAGCCCATGTCGATATAAGTGGCTTGTACAGTAATCAACTAAATGATCAAACTCAGCGTAACTAACTGCTTTATCAGCATCATATACCGCAATATTTTGCGGGTATTTTTGAGCACTTTCACGCAAGAAATCACTCAAGTTTTGTCCAAGCCAATAACCTTTTTTGCGGTAAATCTCAGCAAATTCTGCTGGATATGGCACTGCACCATCCAAATAAACCTGTGTTGTCATGTGTTTGGTCCTTGTATTGGCAATTGATTGGGTGAAATCTGGAATCCGTCCAGCACAGTGCGAAATTTAGCGGCAGTTTCAGCATGTTCAGCTTGTGGACGAGATGCCTCCACAATCCCTGCACCAGCAAATAAACGGGCAATGTTTTGATAGATTCGGGCACAGCGCACAGTTACCGACCATTCACCATTACCTTGTTCATCTGCCCAACCCATAGTTCCTGCAAATAATTCACGGTTAAATGGTTCAAGTTGCTGAATTAGTTCTTTCGCAATTGGACTAGGCTCCCCACAAATTGCAGGGGTTGGGTGCAAGCGTTCAATTAAGTCAAAAACATGTGTATCGGCTTTCTTAAGTTCGCCAGTAATGTGTGATGCCAAGTGCCAAAGGCGTTTGGTACGAATGAGTGATGGTTGCGTAGGTACTTTTAACTGCTTACAAAAAGGTGTGAGCTCATCGGCAATCATTTCGATGACGAGTGCATGCTCATGTTGATCTTTTTGTGAAGCAAGTAATGCTCTAGCGTTATTTTGGTCTAGGGTTGGATCGTCATCACGAGCCAATGTGCCAGCAACCGGTTTACTCCAGATTTTTGTATTTTGCTTTGCAATTAAAAGTTCGGGGCTTGCACCGACAAACCATCCTTCACTTTGAGGATGCCTCGCGACTGCATAGTTATAGCCTTCGGGATTATGCTTGGCTAAGTTATAAAATAGGTCCGAGACGGAAATATTTTGTTCAAATTCAAGTTGTAAAATACGAGCAAGTACGGCTTTATCAAGTTTTTTTGCTTGCATTTGCTGAACTAAATATTCAACCTGCTGTTGGTAATGTTCACCTAAAGGGAAATAATCCGCCTTTTCTAAAGATAAAGAACCAAAATCAATATCAGACTGTGCATAGAGTACTTTCTGATAGATTTTTGCATTTTGCATCAGCATTAAATTGACATCGGCTGCCGAACAAAATGGTAGTCCACCCATAATCTTGACGTCTTTATAACCGTCATTCATTGCAAGTTCTAATTGAGCTCGTGCTTCATCTAACCAATCTTTTAAAAGGCTATTTTTAGCAACTTGAATATCTTGTAATTTTTGATCACTATTGATGGTGTATTCTGGCGTTGTGAAAATAAAACCTGCGTCATTTCCACAATTTAAAATTTCTTGGGCTAATGCAACGCGGCTTTCAGTAAAATTTTCTCGTTGGATAAAATACGGATGCTGTGCCGACATCTCGCAACTCCTTATACAGTTATTTTGTTGTAATGAATGAATGTTTAAACGCCTAAAGTGGCTCCTCCATCAACCACAATTTCTTGCATGGTAATTTGTGCAGCTTGATCAGAAAGTAAAAAGCTGACCGTATTGGCAATATCTTCAGGCTGGGCTAATTTTCTTAAGGGGATGCCTGTACGGTATTGGCTTAAATCTCCATCGATTACCGCAGGCGGAGGTGAATTATCTGTCCAAAGCTGCTGCTGCATTTGAGTTAGCGTAGAGCCTGGTGAAACAATATTAAGCCTTACTTGGTGAGGTGCGATTTCAAGCGCAAGATTACGGCAGTAATGGCTCAGTGCAGCTTTACTCGTTGCATACATGCCAAGTTGTATACGTGGCATACGTGAACTGTTCGAGCTAATCGTGACAATACTTCCCTGCTTTTTTTCACAAAAGTGCTTGGCAAGTTGTTGACTTATTGCGATGGGTGCCATGACATTTACAGCAAAAAGTGTTTGCCAGTCTTCTGTTTTTGCTTCAAGCATAGAACGCATAATCAAAACGCCCGCTGCATTCACTAAACCCGTTACGCTATGGTTGTTTAAAATATCTGTAATGAGCTTCGCTGTTGTTTCTTGATCAGTAATATCTTGTTGAAAGCCTTGCCAACGCGATATTTCACTGCTTTCTATCTTTTGTTTGATTTCCCATTGTTCAGGATTTTCCTGTCGGTCGATGCCGATCACTTGATACCCTTGCTGCAATAATTTTTTTGCAATAGCAGCTCCAATACCTCTTGCAGCACCTGTGACTACGATGGTAGAGCTCATGTTTTACTCCAGTTTGACTCGAATAGTAAATTCCGCCACATAATTGCAAATAATTATCATTATTATCAAGTGCGATAAATATCAAACATAAGATTACAATCTAAATCAAGTTATTTATTAACCAAGATTTCGACCTATTTTATTGATTTTTAAAAATTTTAATAAAACTCATCTTTTTTTATTGATTATAATGATAATTGTTTTCATTTACTAATGAGAATCATTTTGTTAATTTGACCGCGCTTTCTTGTCGAGATGGACTCAAAATGAAGCCATTTTCTCATCCCTTACATCCCCTATTTCAACAACTCAATGTTGGGAGTGAGGTCTGGTGGAATACCGTTAACAAATTAGGTAGTCCGCTAGTTAACCTACAAAAAAATAAAGTGCTCTGTACCTTTGTATGGCGTAGTCCTGAGCCTAAAGAAAGTATCTTTGTCTATATTGATATTTATTCACAAAGCCCTTCTATCTATCAAAAGTGGAATCGTTTTAGCCATATAGCTGGGACAGATGTGTACTTCTTTGAAATAGAGCTGCCCTTAACTTGGACTGGTAGTTATGTTGTAGTGACCGCTAGTGAAGAAGCGCCAGAAACAGATTGTGCGTCAACACGACGCTCATGGTGGCAAACACAGCTTAAACAAAATGCTCAAATTGACTCATTTAATCAAAATAAGTTTTATACAGGACATCTGGCCCGATACATCAATCAAATTCAACTCGAAAACACAAAAGCTTTCATAGACGATTGCCCAATTACAAAGACATTTCAATGGTCAAGTCGCTTATGCCAACAGGACTATTTGGTCGACATTTTTATTAGTCATCAATCGACTCAAGAAGTCTTGTCTCTCGTTATATTACTTGATGGCCAAATCTGGAGTCGAGAGCTTTCAATTCTGTCCGAAATTCAACATTTGACTGATTCAAATAAGATTCGTCCAGCAGTTTATGTTTTTGTTCATAGTTTAAATAGTCAACAACGCCAACAAGATTATGGCTGCCATGATGCATTTAGTCAGGCGTTGGTTGATGAACTCATTGAAATACTCTTAAAAGAATATTCTTTTATTTCTAAAACAGACATTACGTTATGTGGTCAAAGTTTAGGTGGATTATGCACTTTACATAGCGCTTTGCTGTTTCCGACCATTTTTACTTCCCTGATTTTGCAATCTGGATCTTATTGGTGGTCAGATTTTTCAAACAGTATTTTAGGGCAAAAACACAAAGGTAATATTTTAGAACTGCTTCAAAACCTATCTCATCAATTATCAAAAACAACTCAAATTTATATCAGTGCTGGCACGTATGAAACCGATATGCGGGACGATGCCCTTCAGCTTTATCAACAATTGCAATCATTCAATCAAGTGAGTTTTCACACTTTTCAGGGCGGACATGATGCCGTGAACTGGCGTACTGACTTGCTTAAGGCATTGCAAAAAACTCTTTCACTATAACCATTTGTTTCATCAAGGATAACAATATCATGAGCAACTTACAGGAAAACTATATTAATCCTTTCGATAATGAAAGTTTGTCTTTTCAGGTTTTAAAAAATCAACAAGGTGAGTTCAGTTTATGGCCTGCTCAACATCAGGTGCCATCGGGGTGGGATATTCAGCATGGCCCGGATACGCGGGCTTCATGCATTGCATATGTAGAAAAGCACTGGCTTGCAATTAACCCCTTTCAACAAGCGTAAAGGAGTATTGTCATGAATCAGGCATTAAACAATGAATTTACTCCGGACCTTTCTCAACCAGCTCGTTTTGAATTGGCATCTACTCAGCTCGGCATTTTCCTTGCCGATCATTTAAGTTCAATTGAAGATTTATATACCATTGCGCATTGTTTGGAACTACCAAAAACTGTCGATATCCCAACGTTTAAAAAAGCAATTCAGATCGGCTTAAATGAAGCTGACACGGTCATTGCTTCGTATTCATCTGACCCATCTCAACCGTTTATTGAGCTTAATAACCAAGTTCAGTTTCAAATTGAAGAATTTGATTTTTGTCATTTAACGCCTAAAAAAGCTCAGCAACGTTTATGGGACTGGATGCCATCAGATCGTCAATGTGCTAAATCACTTAAAGCGGGTGAATCTCAACTGTTTCGTCAGGTGTTATTTACGACGCATGATAAAGTGTATTGGTATCAACGCTATCACCACATCATGCTTGATGGTTTTAGCATGATTAACCTGACCAAACGTATTGTTGAACTCTATCAACAATTACAAGAAGAAAAAGACCTTTCAGTTTCTCCGTTCATTGGCGTCAATGACGTTATTTCTGAGCGTCAGGCTTATGAAAATAGTCATCAATTTAAAATAGACCAAGCTTTCTGGAAGGCATATTGTGAAGATTTACCTAGTCCAGTTAGTTTAAGTACTCATCATTTAGCGGCAAAAACCACAGCGACATTTATTAAGCATCAACTCCGTTTTTCGAAAGGAATTTTAGAGCAAATTCAGGCTTTAGCTGCGCAATCTAAATTAGCTTTAAATGACATGATGATGTCATTGTCATTACATTATATTTACAAAATGACAGATAAAGCCGATTTGGTTAACGGTATTCCATTCATGCGCCGTTTAGGTTCAAAAGCGATTCGCTCAACCTTACCTACGGTAAATGTATTGCCTGTGAAGTTTAAAGTTGCTGAAAAAGACAGTTGGGTAAGCTTGGCTCAACATGTACAAGAGCAATTACGACAAATTCGTCCGCATCAGAAATACGATGCCGAACAAATTTTAAGAGATTTAAATAGTATCGATATTCATGAACGAATGTACGGCCCTATTTTAAACTATAAAGCTTTTGATCAAGACTTGATCTTAGATGGTGAAAAGGTCAAAACACACCATATTTCTACAGGACCAATTGATGATTTTGAGTTTTCCTTTATTGTTCAAGATCATGAACTCATTATCGAACTACGTGCAGATTCGCAGCGTTATAGACAAGATGAACTATTTAACCATGGTCAACGCTTAACTTTATTACTTGAACAGGCTCTAATTCGTCCAGAACAGGCATGTAGCAATTTTAATATTACGACACCACAAGAGCTTGCTGCCCTGACCCAAAGTGGTATTGGTCCACGTGTTAGCCATCCTGAACAATATAATAATGTTCTAGATATTTTTTATGAGCAAGTTAAGAAGTATCCCGAACGTACCGCAATTGTGAGTGGTGAACGTCCAAACCTTCAGCATCTTAGTTTTGCTGAGCTTGCAGTACAAGTGAATCAACTCACTCGTTTTTTACAAGAAAATGGTGCCAAAAAGCAAACTGTCATTGCTGGAGCTATTCCTCGTTCGATTGACTCAGTTGTAGTGATGTTATCTGTACTCAATTCTGGTGCGAGTTTCTTACCTCTCGATTTAGATTATCCAATCGATCGTATGCAAATGATGTGTGAAGATGCAAATCCATTATTTGTATTAACCACACAAGCTCTTGCACAGCAACTACCACAAAATATTCAGCAGTTATATCTTGATCATGGAGATGTTCAAACACAAATTCGAAAGCAAGATGCGAGTGATATTCCTGCCGAAAATCGTAAATTTGATTTCCAAGACATTGCTTATGTGATTTTTACCTCAGGTAGTACTGGTCGTCCTAAAGGGGTAATGAACACACATGGTTCTTTACTCAACCTCATTTTGTCACATAAACCAACCATTTACTGGCCAGTATTAGAAGCTGTAAATCAGCGTTTCCCTGACCGTCCGTTACGTGCAGCGCATACACACTCTTTCTCGTTTGACTCATCTTGGTTGCAAGTTTTCTGGATGTTATGGGGCCAAGAGCTACATATTTTTGATGAAAACATGCGTCGTGATGCATTTGGTTTAGTGCAAGAAATTCAGCAACGACAAATCGATACACTTGATTTACCGCCATCTTTTTGTGCGCAAATGATGACGAATGGTTTATTTGCTGAAAATCAGCATCACCCAAGTCTTATTTTGATTGGTGGTGAAGCTGCACCTTTAGCTTTATGGCAACAGCTCAATGCTCAGCCAGCGCTTTTTGCACATAACTTATATGGCCCAACAGAATATACGGTTGATACTTTCCGAGCCGAATTAAAACAGACAGCTCGCCCTGTCATTGGTAACCCTATTGGTAATACACAGGCCTATGTACTAGATCGTCATTTACAACGATGCCCTACAGGCGTGATTGGTGAACTTTATATTTCTGGCTTTGGTATTGCCAATGGTTATTTAGGTCGAGCTGATTTAAGTGCTGCCCGTTTTGTAGCGAATCCATTTGAACATGGACAGCGCATGTACCGTACGGGTGATTTAGTCCGCTGGAATAGTTCGGGTAAACTTGAATTTATGGGGCGATGTGATGACCAGATTAAAATTCGTGGTTATCGAGTTGAGATCGGTGAAGTTGAAAATGCACTTTCGATTTTAGCCAATGTTGAAAGCGCAGTCGTGATTGCAGAACCGATTAATAACAGTCATCGTTTACTTGGTTATTGTGTGGTTAAAGACATTGAACTTGATGAAAAAACCAGTGAGCAATTAAGTCAGCAATATTTAAGTCAGTTACGTCAAAACTTACCTGAATATATGGTGCCTTCTGCTCTAACTGTTATGTCCGAATTTCCACGAAATGTAAGTGGTAAAGTTGATAAAAAAGCACTGCCAAAACCTCAAATTCGTACCCATAGCCGAATGGCCGAAACGTCTGAACAACAACTTTTATGTCAAATTACTGCATCTGTTCTTAAGCTTGACGCAATTGGAATTGATGACGACTTCTTTATGACGGGTGGCGATAGTATTTCGGCCATTATGCTTTGTACTCAATTGCGCCAACGTGGTTACGGCTTAAGACCAAGTGATGTATTCCAATTTAAAACAGTGGCCGCTATGGCACCGCAACTCACCCGTTTAGATGAGCAACAAGCAGCCATTTCAAAACCATTATTTTCAGCAGAACTAGAACAAAAAGTTCAAGAAAAATATGGCAAAAACAGCACTATTTTACCTTTGCTTCCTTTGCAAAAAGGCATGCTGTTCTTATCTCAAGTAGAAAATCAATCGAACTATAATGCCTTTACTCGTCTTAGTTTAAATGGAGACATTGATCCGGTACGTTTACAGCAAGCGTTGATTACCGTATTAAAACGTCACCCACAATTAGGTGGACATTTTGATAGCGAATTAGCTGAAGAACCTGTTTTTATTTATTCATTACATCCTACTCAAGCTTGGCCAGTTCAGTTTTGTTCGGTCACTCCCGATTTGCTTGAGCAAACCATTCAAGAAGCATTGCAGCAACCGATTCAGCTCGACCAATCCTATGGCTTAATTCGGGCAACCTTAATTCAACATGCTCCAGAACAGTCAGAATTATTGATTATGGTGCATCATCTGTTAACTGATGGTTGGTCAACTCCGCTATTTTTACAAGACTTTATTAAAGCCTATCAGCAAACTAACCAACAACTGCCAGTGCTTGAACATAGTTATGAAACAGTGATTAAAGCTTTATCTGCACGTGACCATGAAACATCAAACTTAATATGGCAACGTGATTTAGCTGATTTGCAGCCACTTATTTTATTTAATCAAGCACAGCAAGCTGTACAGGAAACTTCATATCGTTTAAGTGCTGAGTTGGGCGCGAAACTTCAACACAAATTACGCCAGCAAGGCATCACGCTCAATGTCTTCATGCAAATGATTTGGGCAATGACTTTAAATATTTATGCTCATCGTGAAGATATTGTATTTGGTACACCTGTTTCTGGGCGTTCAGCACCTATTAATGGTTTAGAGCAGCAAATCGGATTGTTTTTAAATACGATTCCGGTGCGTGTAAAACTCAACATGCAGCAAACGCTTTGGGAACAATTGACTCAGTTACAACAATTACATGTTGAACATTTAGAACATGATGGTTTGGGTCTGGGTGCAATTCAGCAATTAGTGGGGCAAGGCAATCTTTTCGATAGTTTGTTAGTCGTAGAAAACTATCCTGATAACCAGTATTTACAGCAAAAACTTGGTGATGCTACGATCTCCAAACTCACAAATCGTGGTTATAGCCATTATCCACTTGCTTTATTGGTTATTCCTGATCATCAAATTGAACTATTACTCGAACAGCGTGGTGTAATTGATCAACCAGAGCATTTCCTCGAGCGAATGGTTCAATTGATTGAAATTGCATTAAATGAACCAGAGACTTCTCTAGCTCACTATCGCTTACAACTGGCCGAAGAACGCGATTTAATCCAGAAAACGAATCAAACCCAATACTATGTTCGCCAGAGCACGTTACAGCAATTACTCAGAGAACAAGCTCGAATTACTCCTGAACAAACGGCATTATCTGATGAAAATCATCAGCTCAGTTTCAGTGAAGTGCGTTTGCAAGTTTGTGCGTTAGCACAGCAATTGCAAAGAGCGGGCGTACAGGCTGGGGATATTGTTGCGGTTGCTCTACCAAGATCAGTCAAATTGAGTATCGCTATTTTAGCGGTGATTGAAGCAGGTGCAGCTTATTTACCTATTGATTTACAACATCCGTCTGAACGCATCAAATTTATGTTGCAGAATGCCAAATCTAAACTTGTGATTGGTGAACAAAAAGATCTAGCTGCTATTGCCTCTCCATCAATAGCCACCTTTACTTTTAATGAATTGTTTGATGAAACAAAGGTTGATTTAAGCAGCTATAAAACAACAGTCATTACGCCACAGCATCCAGCATATTTAATCTATACATCGGGTACAACAGGCCAACCAAAAGGTGTCATGGTTTCTCACCAAGCCATTGTGAACCGTATTTTATGGATGCAATCAGAGTATCCACTGTCAACCAACGATACGATTTTGCAAAAAACGCCATGTACTTTTGATGTTTCGGTATGGGAGTTTTTCTGGTCATATTTAGTAGGTGCACGATTGGTTATGGCACCTGTAGATGCACACCGTGACCCATTGGCATTATTAAGCCTCATTCAAAAATATCAGGTAACAACATTACATTTTGTACCGTCAATGTTGGCTGTTTTTGAAAATGCTGCTACCGAAATTTTGTCATCTGCTCAGCGTCAAAGTTTACCGATCCGCCGAGTATTCTGTAGTGGTGAGGCATTACCAACGGCTTTAGCAAAATCATTTACCGAGCACTTTAGCTGTGAGCTACATAACTTATATGGCCCAACCGAAGCTGCGGTAGATGTGAGTTATATGGACGCAACACTCGGATTACACCCAGAAGAAAGTAGCGTTGCAATTGGATATCCAGTCTGGAATACCCAGCTTTATATTTTAGATCAATACTTACGCCCTGTTCCTGTTGGAGTGGACGGTGAGCTTTATTTGGCAGGCCATCAACTGGCCATGGGTTATTTGCATCGAGCAGACTTAACAGCAACACGTTTTGTGGCAAATCCATTCGCAGCAGGTCAACGCATGTACCGCACTGGTGATATTGCCCATTGGCATGCAGACGGAAGTATTCAATATGTAGGCCGTGCTGATGACCAGTTAAAGATACGTGGGCAACGTATTGAACTGGGTGAAATTGAACAACAATTACGCTTAATCAGCGGTCTTGATGTGGTTGTACATCCTATCGTTACTGAACAAAATAAAGCTGATGTTCAATTGGTTGCTTACTTACAAACAACAGCACCTTTGGACATCGACCAATTAAAGAAACAATTGGCGAAACAGCTTCCTGCATATATGGTGCCGACACACTATATGTTGGTCGAGAAATTCCCATTAAGTCATAATGGTAAGCTAGATCGTAAAGCACTACCACGACCACAACTTGATACTTCAAACACAGAAAAACAGTACGCCACAACTGGCTTTGAACATGAACTGACACGTATTTTCCAACAAGTTTTAAATACAGAACAAAATATTGGTGTAAATGAAGATTTCTTTGCCATTGGTGGACATTCCATTTTGGTCATGAAGCTTGCAATTGAAATCCGAAAAGTATTTAAGCGGACCATTCCAATTGGTCAGTTAATGAGTCATGTCACGATTCAGCGTTTAGCGGCTTTGCTTCTTACACAAGAACGTTTGGAAGAAGTTGAACAAACTGGTATGCAACCTGTTTTACCAATCCGTTCTGGCTCTGGGTATCCATTGTTCTGTTTCTTCCCTGGTTCTGGTTCGGCATGGCAATACACTGTGCTTAATCGTTATCTGCATTCTGACTTACCAATTATCGGGTTGCAGTCACCTCGACCAGATGGCCTATTGGCAAATAGCACTGATATGGATGAACTCGTTGAAAAACAACTTGAGATTATTCGTAAGCAACAACCGACAGGACCTTATACCTTATTAGGTTATTCACTTGGTGGCACTGTAGCCTATGCGGTTGCTGCAAAGTTAACTGAACAAGGTGAGCAGGTTGATTTTCTCGGCTTGTTAGACACTTACCCAGCCGAAATTCATCAGTGGTTAGATTTATCGGTAGAGGAAATGAATGCTGAAGCCGAACAAGAACAGCTTCAATTCTTCAATGATATTCTGGCCGATGCAGATACGGCATTAAGTGAAGAAACTCGACGTTTACAAGAGGATATTTTCGCAAACTATCGCGATGCCGTCCGTTTATTAAAACCTTATAAAATGCCAAACTTTGATGGTGAACTACACTTAGTTGTCGCTGAAAAAGACTTGCTTCCGTATATCCAACCAGAACAACAATGGTCCCCTTTAGTTAAAAAACTCAATATTGTTCGACTAAGCGAAGCGGACCATACCGATATATTGTCTCCACAGCAACTTGAAACACTTGGCCCAATTTTAAACCGTATGATTTGTCAGGCACGCGGTTTAGAGGAGCACACGCCATGAGCTTCAAATCTATATTGACCGATTTTAGTCTTTTAAAACGTAATGCTCATTTCCGACATGTATTTATTGCCCGCACATTGTCATTGTTAACCATTGGCATGTTGGTCGTGGCTATTCCAAAACAGGTCTATGACATTACGGGTAACTCGCTTAACGTTGCCGTCGCAATGGCTTTTGAAGGCATAGCCATGTTTATTGGCTTGTTACTTGGTGGTTTGCTGTCAGATCGCAAAGACCGAAAATGGCTAATTTTATTGGCACGTGGTGTGTGTGGTTTAGGCTTTGCAGGCCTCGCCATCAACGCCATGTTTGAGCACCCTTCGCTCTATGCGATTTATTTTCTATCAGCATGGGATGGTTTCTTTGGTGCACTAGGCGTAACGGCAATGATGGCGATCATGCCTGTGATTGTAGGGCGCGAGAATATTGTACAAGCCCGTGCGATCAGTATGGTATCCGTACGTCTTGCAACCGTTATTTCACCAGCAATCGGTGGTATTTTAATTGCTGCTAGCGGTGTTGCAACCGTATATTGGGTATCAACGGTGGGTACTTTACTTACTGTATTTTTATTGATGGGACTACCTGCGCTTAAACCACAACATGCATCAAATGGTGAAAGTCCTCTTCGCCAATTGGCTCAAGGATTTAAATTTGTTTTTAAAAATAAAGTGGTCGGTAGCACCATTTTAATTGGAACGCTGCTCAGTTTTAGCAGCGCTATTCGTATTATTTTTCCGCAAATGGCAGATGAAATTTTTCACGGCGGCGCATTTGAACTCGGACTTATGTATTCGGCCGTGCCTTTAGGCTCGACTTTAGGTGCCTTACTGAGTGGATGGACAACAAGGTTACTCAGACCCGGCTTAGTCATGCTCTATACGTGTTTAGGTGTTTTTAGCTGCATGATTATGATTGGGCTTTCACCTTGGCTAATCGTGACTTTACCGATTTTATGTGTTTTCGGATATTTGATGTCGATTGCCAACTTGCTTCAATACAGTATTGTGCAAGGACATACGCCTGATGAATATTTAGGACGTATTAATTCAATCTGGCTCGCACAAGATGCATTAGGCGATTCGATTGCCACTACAACTTTAGGCCTTTTAACTCGGTTTTTACCAATATCAGGAAGTATCCTCTTCTTTGGCATACTAAGCTTTGCAGTAGGATTTATGTTCTTATTCAACTCTCAAGATATGCGTGAAACAGGCTTCCAAGATCCTAAGTTACAAGAAAATTAAACCCTAAAAAAGAAAGAAGGCAATTTGTTGCCTTCTTTCTTTTTAAGAAGAATTTCGTGCTTGAAAAACCCAAGTCATAATATGGTCTTGTTCTACAGCCCAGCCACCTTGATATTGTTCTAAGAGTTGATAACGTTGTTGAATTTCTGGCAAGAAAGTTAGCGTTAATGTTTGATTTTCAAAATTAATATCAACGATAGATGCTTCTAAGAAATCGATATATTGCTTTGCAGTGGGATAAACCGCCTTATACAGGCTTTCTTTTACAGAGAAAATTAAGCTCACATAGCGGGCAAAATCAAAAAACTCGCAGGCTTTAGTTTTCCATAAATCAAACTCAGATGGCGTTAAAACAAGATGTGCACTCTCTTGAGCAAATTCTGAGGTCACCCAGTGCTCAATATCAATTCCCAAATAAACCGCATGGTTAAATAGCGCAACAATTAACTTATTTTGTGAATGACTAATACTACCCAAAATACGAGAGGGCCAAATGGGTAAATGTTCATACATAGAGGTTATTGGCTGATCTAAACCGAAATGATGATTTAAAACAGCCTGAGCTAAGACCCTGCCACATAAGTACTCATTTTTACGTTCGACACGCGCTTGAGCAATTTTTAGCGGATGCTCTAATCGTTGGTCTATATGCAAATGCGTTGTTTGCGATAAATCTAGCCCATAACAAAATAGCTCTGATGTAAGAAAAATAGGACTCGAAATTTCATAAATTGATTTACTGATTTGTTTAGGAATGTATAGATAATGACTCACTGTATTCGACTTCAAAATAAATATTTTTAATGAGTTATCTCCTATCTTAACTTACTCACCATAAATAGATAAATAATTATATTTATCATTTGATAATAATTATTATTTACTTATACTATTGGGTAAATTTTGACTTTAATTTACTTATAAATATTGATTATGAAACTTATAGGACTTTTTTTGACCCTGTTGGGAGCGGTCAGTATCTATTGTAGTCATAGCAACCAAAATCTGTTGTCTCGACATCTTCCTACTTTCTTTAAGTATTTGGGTCTAGTGCTATTAGGCATTGGATTTATTACGCTCTTTGCAAGCTTACCGAAAGTGGTTGCCGCTTTTTGCTGGTTCATGCTCATCATTTTTGCGTGGTCTTTCCTCCCTTTTATGGCGCTTTTTAAACGGAAACTGGTTTCATGAAAGCTAAAATTCAGTCTCCGATCCAGCCAGACTGGTGGAGTAAAACGTTTGCAGGTGGAGTTTTTGGTCTAAGTCTTTCTATCGCGATTGGTAATTTGATTGTTTTATTAGGCCAACCTTATGTTGCCATGGATTTATTGGTGCAAGTGGGAATGTGGAGTGTTCCTTGGTTTTGGATGCCTATTATGTTTGGCAGTTATTTTTTTACGACTGGACGAAAAGCGCTTATCTATTTATTGATTGCGAATGCCGTAGCGTATAGCTGTATTTTTGTCTTACGGGGTTAAACATGAAAGTACGTTCAGACATCATGAAATTAGCAAAAAGCATGCATACTTGGGTGGGTGTATGTGCAGGGATTTTGCTTTTCATCTGTTTCTTTGCTGGTGGGCTCAGCATGTTTCAGCACCATATTAGTAAGTGGGCTACGCCAACACAGCAAGTTTTACCGAAAGTCTCACCCGATCAATATAATGAACTCATTCAAAAAGTACAGACTGCCTATCCTGCTGCACAAAAGAACTTCACACTCAATTTATCGTCCAATGAATTTCACTATGCACCCATTACGTGGAGCGAGCATGTACGTGGAGATGGCTTTAATGCTGCTCAGTCTACGTGGATGGCAAGCTTAGATAATAAAGGTCAATTAATCGTTGCTCAAGAAAACTTATCTAAAGCAGGCTGGCTAATCGAACAGTTGCATGAAACAGCAGGCATACCGGGCATGGCAGGCCATCACGGATTAGGTCTCTATGTGATGGGTGTGGTTTCAATTTTATATTTTCTTGCCCTGCTTTCAGGAGTGATCATACTTTTACCAACCTTGGTAAAGGATTACTTTGTTATTCGCCCTGGTAAAAATAAAAAGCGTTTTTGGCTAGATGCGCATAATGTGATTGGAATTACCAGTTTACCGTTTCACATCATTATTAGTATTAGCGTTATTGTGTTTGCTTTTCATGACTTTTTTTATGATGCGATTGGACAACTTGCACTCAAAGGACAGCCTGTTTTTCAGCGTTCTCCCCCAGCGCTGATTCAACCGAAACAAACACAGATCGATGTGCGGCAAATATTAGCTCAAGCTAAAAAAGTAGCACCTGAATATTCAGTTGACTATATCCAGTTCAGTGGCCTAGATAAACCTGAAAAAGCCAATGCACGTATTGCTCTTTATAGTTCAGATCAGATGTTGCGTGGTGCAAATCATGACTTTATGCGTATGAACCCATATGCAGTTGAGCACTTTAATCATAAAGGCATTAACACACAGACTGATGCTGGGAATAAGTTAATCAACGCCATGTTTAGTCTACATTTTGGAAGTTTTGGCGGTACAGGCGTACGTTGGATTTATTTTGTATTAGGTGTCGGTGGCGCTTTCTTGTTTTATACAGGTAACATCCTTTGGGTTGAAACTCGCGCACGTAAACAAAAGCGTGCTGAAGACCCTGTTCCTGTTCAACGTAAAGATGTAGTGTTCCTTGCGAACTTAACGATAGGTGCATGTTTAGGGTGTGTTTTAGCTGTCGTAGGTACAATGTTGGCCAGTCGTTGGCTTTTCGCTACACTCAATATTGAAAGCATGAATCACCTCTTTATGTATGGTTATTATGCGATTTTCCTACTGACTTTGATTTATACCTTTGTGATTGGCTATGCAAAAGCTTTACCAGAACTGCTGTTAACCTTGGTTTTGGTGTTATTTGCGATTCCGCTTACATCCCTTTTAGCCTACTTCATTCCTCAAAGTGGCTTATGGGTACATGGCGGAGAAATCTTAGTCGTTGATTTCTTAGCTATCATTTTTGCTTTCGCTTTCTGGCGTTTTTATCAACAAGCCCAAGATCGCCGAAAATCTGCTCCAACGGGCAGTTTATGGGCTAGTTAACAACCATAAATCGGCAAGACTGAAATAATGTGTGAAATATGAAAAATTATAAAATCCACATTGTTTCGGTCAGTTGTTTAATCTCTTGAATATCATGACTCACATAAATCATCGGAATTTTTATTCCCTCTTTTACCTTCTGAAAAAAAGGAATAATTTCAGCTTTATGATTCGCATCTAGTGCTGATAACGGCTCATCAAGCAGTAACAGCTTAGGTGAATATAACAATGCTCGCCCTAAAGCTACGCGCTGTTTTTCCCCTCCTGAGAGTTTGATGGGCATACGTTGTAATAAGTGTCCTAACTTTAATAATTCAATAATATAATCTGCTTCGAAGTGACGTTCTTGTTGGGAAAGATGATTAAGACCAAATAATAAGTTTTGCTTTACCGTTTTATGCGGAAAAAGCTGAGCATCTTGAAAAACTAATCCAACATGCCGCTTTTGGGTACTCAAGTTAATGTTTTGATCTGAATCAAACCATGTTTGATCCTGTATTTTAATGAGCCCACTACATGGAGTGTTCAGCCCTGCAATGGCGTGTAAAATTGATGTTTTACCTGACCCAGAGGCACCAAATAATCCAATAACAGAAGCATCTGACTGGAAACTAGGCTCAATATGAAATTGACCCATCTGTAGCTGAAAACGGCAATCAATCAACATAACCTTACCGTCCTAAACGCTTCTTTTGATAACGATGAAACCACTGTGCAAACCATAGAGCTAAAAAAGCCACACTTAATGATAAAACAATAAGCCTTTGAATAGCTGCTTCTGTATCGGGCTGTTGCATTAAGCTATACATAGCCAAAGGCAAAGTACGCGTTTCATTTGAAATATTACCCACAAAGGTAATGGTCGCACCAAACTCACCTAAACTACGGCAAAAACATAAAATAGCACCAATTAAAATACCACTGCTGGCAAGAGGCAAAGTGACATGAAAAAATGCCCCTAAAGATGAGGCACCTAATGTCTTTGCTGCCATTTCTAAACGCTGATCGACCAGTTCAATCGCTAATCGAATAGATTGAACCAATAGCGGGAAACCCATCACTGCTGATGCCAGAACGGCACCTTTCCAGTTAAATGCAAAATCAATTCCGAGCGGTGCCAAATATTGCCCAATAATGCCACGGCTCCCAAATACCTGTAATAGCAAATAACCAGGAACAACTGGTGGTAGCACTAAAGGTAAGAACACCAAAGTTTCAATGAATGACTTACCCCAGAACTCTTTACGTGCCAAAAACCATCCCACACAAATTGCAGGAATAATACTGACGACAAGACAACTTGCTGCAACCTTACAAGAGAGTTGTAGCACGCTAAGCTCTTCTGGGGTTAAAGAGAACATCATGGTTTTGCTGGAGCCAACACGCTAAAGCCATACTTTTTAAAGACAGCTTTGGCTTGGTTGCTTTGTAAAAATTGATAGAACTTTGCTGAGTTCGGATTCTTTTTAATCAACCCTATAGGATAAATAATTGGTGAATGTGTATTTTCTGGAAATACGCCAACTACTGTTACATCTTTACTAATCGCTGCATCGGTTGCATAGACAATCCCAACCTGACATTCACCACGCGCAACAAAATTTAATGCCGCTCGAACATCTTCTGTTTCAACTAACTTTGGCTCAATACGGCTCCACCAACCTAGGTTAGTAAAAGCTTGTTTAGCATATTTGCCTACAGGCACACTTTTGGTATCCCCTGTACAAATCTTGCCTGTAAACACTTTATTTGGATCGATCGTTTTATCTAATTTTACTTTTAGTGACTGACCTTTAGGGGTAATTAGAACCAGACGGTTACCTAATAAATTTATACGGTCATTTGTTGCAACTAATTTTTTATTTTGCAGATAATCCATCCACTGGGTATCTGCTGAAATAAATACATCAGCTGGCGCCCCAGCTTCAATTTGTTTGGCTAATGTCGATGAGCCTGCATATGAAGTTTTAACTTCTACTTTATTTTGTTTTTCATAAATTTTTTCTAAATCGTTAATCGCATTGGTTAAGCTCGCTGCTGCATAAATGGTAACCGATTCAGCCTTGGCTGGAACATTAAAGACCAATCCTATGCTGAGGACTGAACAGGCTAAAGCCAACTTTTTTATCTTCGTATCACTTACCATTATATTTACCTTTTTGTCGTTTTTTGCAGCGATATATACCCAAGAATATAGCGATAAGCATAGACGATGAAAAGTAGAAATTATTTATAAAGATGGATATTTTTTCTGAGCAACTGAAAACTATTGGTAGATAAAACTGATTCGCGCTTAAATTCTTTAATTTATAAAGTATTTCTCATCTTATTTCTTTAAATAGCTACTCATGATTTGATACTCCTGTTCTAAGGCTTGTCTAGCATTAACTTCCATTTGGCGATAGTGATGCAAGACTTTCTGGCCCAAAGCTGTAATGGCTGCCCCACCACCATGTGTTCCACCCGTTTGGGTTTCGACTAGAGCTGTTTCGAAGCATTGATTCATGGTGTCGACCAACTGCCACGCACGGCGGTAACTCATATTCATAGATTTTGCGGCTTGTGAGATCGAACCAGTTTTCTCAATTGCTTCAAGTAAGTCGGCCTTACCCGGTCCAAATGCAATGTTCTGCTCTAAAAGAATTCTAATCTGTAATTTTAAATTTTGTTCTTTCATAGACTTAGTTCACAAAAGTTTATTTTATGCTCATTAACATTATAGGGAAGTTTAACAAGCTAAGACATATACAAATTTAAATCTCGATTAGCTCTTAAAAATAGTCTTATTAAAAAATCAAAACTGCACAAAGTGGATAAAGATCTGGAAAAAACGGATAGAGGCCAAAGCCTAATCGCGGTTCAATCAGGTAAAAGCTGAATGAATAGGATTGAGCAAATGACCTCATCTAATTTAAAACAATGGAATGATTTTGTAGATGGATGTATCGACTTCCGTCCTAACGATGGCGTGTTTCGTATTGCACGTAATATGTTTACTGAGCCTGAACTATTTGACTTGGAAATGGAACTTATTTTTGAAAAGGTTTGGATTTATGCATGTCACGAAAGTGAGATTCCAAACAATCATGATTTCCTAACAGTTCAAATTGGTCGTCAACCGATTATTGTGAGCCGTGATGGTAAAGGCGAACTACATGCCATGGTCAATGCTTGTGAGCATCGCGGCGCAACCTTAACACGCGTTGCTAAAGGCAACCAGTCAACCTTTACATGTCCGTTCCATGCTTGGTGTTATAAGTCAGATGGCCGCTTGGTGAAAGTCAAAGCACCTGGTGAATATTGTGAAGATTTTGATAAATCAAGCCGTGGCTTAAAACAAGGCCGTATTGCCAGCTACCGTGGATTTGTATTTGTAAGCCTTGATACTCAAGCAACAGATTCTCTAGAAGACTTTTTGGGCGATGCAAAACTGTTCCTTGATTTAATGGTTAATCAGTCGCCAACAGGTGAACTCGAAGTACTTCAAGGCAAGTCATCTTATACCTTTGCAGGTAACTGGAAGCTACAAAATGAAAATGGCTTAGATGGTTACCATGTAAGTACCGTTCACTATAACTATGTCTCTACAGTCCAACACCGCCAACAAGTCAATGCATCAAAAGGTGAAGAACTCGATACGCTTGACTATAGCAAGTTAGGGGCCGGTGACTCAGAAACTGACGATGGCTGGTTCAGCTTCAAAAATGGTCATAGCGTATTATTTAGTGACATGCCGAACCCAACTGTTCGTCCGGGCTACAGCACAGTTATGCCGTATATGGTCGAAAAATATGGCGACAAATATGCTGAGTGGGCAATGCACCGTTTAAGAAACTTGAATTTGTACCCTAGCCTATTTTTTATGGACCAGATTAGTTCACAGCTTCGTATTGTTCGTCCTGTGGCATGGAATAAAACCGAAGTCATTAGTCAATGTATTGGTGTTAAAGGTGAATCTGCTGAAGCACGCCGTAACCGTATTCGCCAGTTTGAAGATTTCTTTAACGTATCAGGCCTCGGTACACCAGACGATTTAGTTGAATTCCGTGAACAGCAAAAAGGTTTCCAAGCACGTCTTGAACGTTGGAGCGATATTTCTCGTGGCTGTCAGTCTTGGGAATATGGCGCGACCAAAAACTCACAAGATTTAGGCATTCAACCTGTCATTACTGGCCGTGAGTTTACCCATGAAGGACTCTATGTAAACCAGCATGGACATTGGCAACGTCTAATGCTCGACGGATTAAACAAGAAAGCATTAAAAATGCAGGATATTACTTTTGAAAACAATGCCGTAATGGATGAGGTGTAACCATGTCACAAGAACTACATTTTGCTGTATCTCAGTTTTTGTACAAAAAAGCAGAACTTTGTGACGCTTATGACTGGGATGCCTACATAGAGCTTTACGATGAAGATAGTGAATATCATATTCCACAGTGGATTGATGACCATAACTATGTTCAAGATCCAAATCATGGCTTGTCTTATATTTATTATGCGGACCGTACAGGACTTGAAGACCGTGTATTCCGTATTCGTACCGGAAAAGCTGCGTCTGCAACACCGTTACCACGTACTTTGCATAGCATAAACAATATCCGAGTTAAAACATTGGAAGATGGATTAATTGAAGCAAAAGTTGTATGGCAAACGCTTTATAACCGTCAAGGTTTAGAAGGCTCTTTTTACGGACATGCGACTTATCTTTTACGCCAAACCGCAGATGGTTTCCGTATTCGTCGTCAGCACAGCATTTTGCTTAATGACAAAATTGATTCCGTTTTAGACTTCTATCACGTTTAAGGGGAATGAAAATGGGACATTCAGTTGCACTTAACTTTGCCGATGGCAAAACCTTTTTCATTTCGGTAAATAACGACGAATTGTTGCTTGATGCAGCAGTTCGCCAAGGAATTAACCTACCGCTAGACTGCCGTGAAGGTGTTTGTGGTACCTGTCAGGGTCAATGTGAAACTGGTATTTATGAACAAGAATATGTTGATGAAGATGCATTAAGTGAGCGTGATTTGGCTGAGCGTAAAATGTTAGCTTGCCAGACGCGTGTGAAATCCGATGCTGCTTTTTATTTCGATCATGATTCTGCGATCTGTAACGCTGGTGATACCTTAAAAATTGAAACCAAAGTGACTGCGGTTGAGCTGGTTTCTGAAACGACAGCAATTTTGCATCTTGATGCAAGCGGTCATGCTGCACAACTTCAGTTTTTACCGGGTCAATATGCTCGTTTGCAAATTCCAGATACTGAAGATTGGCGCTCATATTCATTTGCAAACAGACCGAACGCAACCAATCAATTACAGTTTTTAATTCGTCTCTTGCCAGACGGTGTTATGAGTAATTATTTGCGTGATCGTTGTCAGGTTGGACAAACCCTACTCATTGAAGCGCCGCTTGGTAGTTTCTATTTACGTGAAGTACAGCGACCACTGGTTTTTGTAGCTGGTGGAACAGGATTATCAGCTTTCTTGGGAATGCTTGATAACTTGGTTGAGCAGCCTAACTCACCTGCTGTTCAATTGTACTATGGCGTAAATAATGAAACCGATCTATGCGAACAACAGCGTTTACATGCCTACGCGGAGCAGCTACCAAACTTTAGTTATCACCCGATTGTGACTAAAGCAACCGAAGCTTGGCAAGGTAAAGCTGGCTATATTCATGAGCACTTAAATAAAGATCAATTGGCCGAGCAGGCTTTTGATATGTATTTATGTGGTCCACCGCCAATGATTGAAGCTGTTAAAAATTGGTTAGATGAACAATCTTTGCAAAACTACCGTATTTACAGCGAGAAGTTTTTACAGAGTAATACATCACGTTGAAGTATAAATAATTTAAAAACCACTAAAACCTGAAATGATTCAATATACTCTGTAGGGGGTATATTGAATTTTTGCATTTAAATTAAAAGTTTTTATATATCAATAATATAAAATAATAAATCCCGACAAAATAAATTGACCAGCTCACTCGGATTTGCTATAAATTTTGATAGATCTTAAGGAATAAGATCATGATGAGATTAACTTATAGCACCTTTTATATCCCCCTATTCTATTTCTCGAATTTACTAAATTGATGGACAAAATCCGATGTAAAAATTTGAGAAAATCACATTAACTAGCGGTTAAATTGGTCTGTATTTTGCTTATATCTCATTGTAATTTGCGAGTAACTTAATTTTTTAAGTGCCGTATTTACTTGCTGTGCAGCGAAGTTTTAAAGCTCTTGCAATACAAGTAAATACAGGAGTGAGCCAAAAGGGATAAATATGAACCAAGCCAACTCCCCAGAACTCAGTGGACGTCATTTTCAAAATGAGTCTATCTTTACCAATCATAATCTGGTGTTTGATCACCACGATTTAAGCGAAACCTGCCGCAATGTAGGCCAAATTTTTAAACCGCATGATCTTAAAATCTCTCAGCAGAAGCGAGATTTCAGTGCAACTATGCACCATGTTAAAACAGGCGCATTGTCTATTAGTCGCTTGGAATATGGCGCGGATGTCATTATTGAACCAGATCACCTTGATAGCTTTTACTTAATTCAAATTCCAACTCAAGGCTATGCAGAAATCGAATTCGGTTCACAAAAGTTTATTTCTTATTCTCAAGTTGCTTCTCTTATTTCTCCTCAGCAATCTTTACGTATGCGCTGGCATGCGAACTCACCACAGCTTATTCTAAAAGTTTCAAAGGATGATTTTACCTACCATTGCCGTCAACACATTGCTGATTCAGAAAATAACTTACTTGTTTTTGACCCTAAATTAGACTTTGCTACACAAAGTGGAAGCTACTTTTTACAGCTCGTTAGAACACTGATGGATGCTTTAGCATGTGATCAACATCCACTCCATCATCCTTTAGCCTTTAAACAATTTGAGTCAAATTTGTTTAATGCCCTCATTTATGGTCAACCCAATAACGCATTACATAAAATAGATCAGCATAAAGAAAAAACAGTCTCTCCTTATTTCGTGAAGCGTACAGAAGCCTATATAAAAGAACATTTACATGAGCCACTTAATGTCGAAATTTTAGCTGAACATGCAGGCGTGAGCGTAAGAACCCTATTTACTGGTTTTAAAAACTATTTGGGGACAACCCCAATGTCTTATTTAAAAGAATTACGTTTTGAACAGGCTCATTTAGAACTCATGCACAATGAAAATCTCTCTGTCACTGACGTTGCATTTAAATGGGGATTTAGCCATTTAGGACGTTTTTCTCAAGAATATAAACGCCGTTATGGAGAGTTACCTTCGTCTACCCGCCGTTCTGGTCATAGTGAAGGCTCAGGCTTAATTACTTCAATTTTTTCTTAAAACAAATAGAGAAAAGCCTTTTATATCAATAAATATAAAAGGCTTTTTTTATGATTTAAAAATGATGGACATAACGGACTTGTAATCGTGTTCCTTCTGGTCGGTTTTGAGCATCTTGCTCAAAATAAGCATTTGCAACCAAGTGATCATTTTTAGAAAAACTATACATCGCACCCGGACCAATTGCCCAGACTTGTTCACGTCGGCCTTTGACTTTTTCACCATCCACTTCAGTATCTGTCACTTGTTTTAGCCAATAGCCATTTAGTCCTAAACGGAACTGTTCAGTAATGGCATAGTCTGTTGCGAAGTTTGCATGAATTGCTTGCCCAGCTTGTATATCATTTGCTCCAGCAAAAGCATAGCTTGGGTCATCATTTTTAAAGTTATAGAGATAATGGATACGCGTTGAAGCTGTCCACTTTGGATTAAACCAATACGTTGCAGCCCAATAAGGATCAAATGAAACAGCATTATTACTGGGATTAATATCTTTTTGTTGATCGTATTCCCCAGTAGGTAAATTCATCTGAAACTCAAAACGATGTACAAACTTCGGCCCTTGTGCACCCATGACTGGATCGAACTGAATAAAAGGTCCGATCATAATGTCCCCAAAGCCACTTTGGGCCTTAATGGCAGCATTATTCAAGCCATCATCCATATCCATTTTGCTGACAAAAGGAACCAGAAAATTTATGCCTAGACTGGCTTTATCTTTTACTCGGACATTCGATAAATAACTAATCTGCTCAACCAGTACTTGATAATTTAAATCTGTTTTAGGTAAACCTAATTTTTGTCCATTGGCATCGACCAGTTTATTGCTATCGTAATTTTGAAAATAGGTTTGAGCATACCAACCGGGCCCTGCGGGTAAGCCGCCATCGAGAAAGCTGGTCATACCTAAGTTTACGGTCGGTAAATCATAGGCATGTGTAACCAACGGCAAACCCAACAATGTTCCTGCTAAAAATCCATGTTTAATTAAAGTGCTTTTCATCTTCTTATTTCCTATAAAAAAATCACGACCGGATTGATCGTGATTGTGGTGTATTAATGTGCTAATTCTGGATGCTCAGCAGCAATCCGATACTTTCCTGCATGGAATACCAATGGTTCACCTTGGCGTTGTTGGTATTGTTCAATTTGACCAATAAAAATCAGGTGATCTCCGCCTTCATACTGATTTACATTGCGGCAAACCAAGGTTGCGAGTGCATCGGACAAAATTGGAACGCCTGCATTACATTGTTGATGGGCAATGCCTGCAAATTTGTCTTCAGCACCTCGAGCAAAATGTCCCGAAAGCTGGTGATGCTCCTGTGCCAACATGTGAATGGCAAAATATTCAGCTTCTACAAAATCAGACAAACTTGGCGCTGTTTTTGAAAGACTCCACAAAATTAATGGTGGATCTAAAGACAGCGATGAAAATGAATTCGCTGTCATTCCTATTTTCCGACCGTCTTTACCACGGGTTGTAATCACGGTAACGCCAGTTGCAAACTGACCAAGTAAATTACGGATTTCTCTTGGATTTTCAGCATTAATGATTTGTAAACCTTGAGTTTCAATTGTGTCCATTTTTAATTCTCCCTTTGATATTTTGACCTTAAGCCACTTTTGCTGCGGTTTTTGAGGCCATGAATGCCTGAGCCTGATTTGCATCAAACCACCAAGGGGCAAAAGAGCGCGGGTCATCAAAGTTATTGGCCATAATTGAAGCAATGCTCTGGTTTTGGCTTGCGGCTGCTAATAGTTCAACAACATGAGGCTGTGGTGGCACTAATAGGCTATTGGTCCAAGCCACGACTTTTTCTGCATAGGCCCAATAACGCTCAAAGGTTTGAACCATCCATTGTTCGCTAAAGTTTTGATTATCATTGGCTAAAATGGCATCGAAATAGATTTTGCTACACTTAGCAGCGTTGTTTGAGCCTTGACCAGTAATCGGGTCATTCACCACCAAGGCATCTGCCATCCCAAAAATTTTCTTGCCAGACGGTAATGTCAAAATTGGTTTGCGTACTGTCGGTGGGAAACGTCCTGCTAAATATCCACCAGCATCGGTTAACTCAACATTTGTGCAGCGTTCATATTCCCAAGGCACAAATTTCTTGAGTAAGTATAAACTGCATTGCAGATGCTGTTCGGGCGTTTTGACATCTTGCCAGCAGTCCATTGGTCCATTTGGAATACCTTCAAAGACCATAATGTCGCAAGGCCCATTCACGGTAAGTGCTGGAAATGAAAAGTATTCGCCCACTTCTGGAATAATATTAAAAGTCACACGAGAGTATGGGGAAATTGGCTTCATGTTTTTGACATAGGTCAATGCCAAAGCGCGCTGCGGTTTATCGAAAACACTACGTGCATCATCACGTTCAAACTGTTTAACGACTTCACCTTTACCAGCCGCAAGTAATACAAGCTCGTAATCATTTGCAAGTTGTTCTAACTCTTCTATTCCCACATCCTGAATTACCAATCGACCGCCACGGCGTTCAAATTCTTCCATCCAATATGGCATTTTGACGCGTTGATCGACCGATTGAGCGTAACGCTCAAGACGAGCACTCCATTCAAATGCTTTACCACCATTTTCAGGATTGACTAAAGCTAGCCCAATGCCTTCTACCGCTGGACATTGTTCTTCCCAAAAATTCAGTCCCAAGTCACGTTCAGTTTGTAAAGCGGTATGAAACATACACTGGCTTGACATGACTTTACCTTGGCGGATTTCATCGGCAGTTCGGTTGGTGATCATTGTCACGTCATAGCCTGTATCTAATAAGCCTAAACCAAGCTGTAAACCAGACTGTCCTGCTCCAACAATTGCGATACGGCGCATAATCTTCTCCATAATTTTCTAAATGTGCTTTTAAAACGCTGTGCTATTCGGCTAAACGTGGAATAGCGGGCTGTGATCCTTCAGGGCCCATCACTGAATATCCGCCATCGACCGCATAATCTGCTCCGGTGACAAAACTCGCAGCGGGTGACAATAAAAACAAAACAACATTGGCGATTTCTTCGGGATGACCCAATCGGCCTAGCAAGTGATAATCGGCTGCCACGCTATCGGCCTTTTCACGGTTATTGCCACTGACTTCTGCAATGACACGAGACCATGTCCAGCCCGGTGAAACAGAGTTGACGCGAATACCATCGGCAGCAAAATCCATTGCCATGCTTTGTGTGAGTTGACGAATCGCGGCTTTAGACACTGGATATAACCAGCGCCCTGTTTGTGCCACTTTGGCCGAGATTGAAGTAAAATTAACGACTGAACCTTGCTGCTTTTTTAGGTCATTGTATAAAGCACGGCTCAGCTCAACTGTAGAAACCAGATTAATATCAAGTGCTTGTAACCAATCCTGACGTGAAGATTTAAAACCATCATCTAAATATGTACATGCCAAATTCACCAAGTAGCTCACTTCACCTAAATGTTGGTGAATATCTGCCACAGCTTGTTGAATAGCCGCATCGCTGGTTAAATCGGTTTGAATAAACATCACATCATGATTAAAGCTTTCTGCAATCGCTTTGCCTTTGGCATCAATATCTAAAATAGCGACATGAGCACCTGCACTTACCAAAGCTTGTACAACAGCTTTACCAATCAGTGTTGCACCGCCACTTACCACAGCGACTTTTCCTTTTAAATCTATATTCATTGCAGATACTCCTTAATTGACTGGTTTGCCTTCACTACTTGACCAAGATGGCATCAACGTATTTGAAGGAAGATCTTCATCAAGAAGTTTTCGTGCTGTTTCGACACCTGCAACTGGTAAACCTGTCGGGTCTAATAAACCAATTTGAACAAGCACCGATGCTTGGTCCCAGTAAATATGCTCATGGCACAACTTTGAACCTCTGAACTGAATTACACCCAACATTGGAATCTCGACATATTTACCAGTCGGTTTTACACCCGGTAATAACCAGTCAATTTCAGCGTCGTGGGTAAAGCTCATAATGAACTCGTCTACCACTTGCGTTGAACCAACCGTACGAGAGATCGAAGTGATCTTCATATCTTTCGGGTTTTGATGAACAAAATGATATTGATAAAAACGGGCAAGCTGGCTTTGGCCTACACCACCAGTTAAGGTTGGAATATGGTTGACATAAGGTTCTGCAACCATCGTTGCCATGGTTGCTGGCACATCACGCGTATCAAACTCATGACGAATATGCTCTTCCCATAGCGCAACTAAGTCATATTTCGGCCCAATCGTTTCATGTAGTGCTGTTACTGTACGCTCGTGGGCAAAGCGTGCTGAAGGTTTGTGATAATGATTGCTTTTAGGGCGTGCAAAGGCATGATCAACACCTTCGTAAACATAGGTCTGTACATTTGAATATTGGTTGGCTGCATTAACAATCGCTTGTCTTGCATCTGGCGGTGTAAATTGGTCCAGTTCGGCAATATGTAAAACCAAACGACCCTTTACGTTAGCTAACTCATCTAACGCTTTTTCAATGCCTACACCGTAATAACCTACAGCACATGCCACTTCCGAAAGTCGACAACCTGCCAGATACGCAAGCTTTCCACCCAAACAGTACCCCACAACTCCGAGGCCTGTAGAAGTGTCACATTCTGGTCGAGTCTTTAAAAAAGATAAGCTGTCCTGAATATCTTCAACCCCAAGATTTTCATCATATTGCTGATAAAGCTCGAAAGCCTTTTGAAAATCTTCTTGTGTGTAACCCAGTTCGATATTAGGTGCTACACGCCAAAATAAATCAGGAACTAAAACGGTATAGCCCTCTTCTGCAAGAAATTCTGCTTTTTCTCGCATGGCTGCATTCACCCCAAAGATTTCCTGACAAAGCACCACTCCAGGTCCTTTTCCTGTTTCTGGTGTTGCTAGATATGCACTGAACTGCTTTCCAGATGCTGTTTTAATTTGAACGGTTTGACCAGCCATAGTGTCAACTCCTGACATTGTTATGGCTTTATCTTCTATCCGAATATTTTTTTAGGCTGTCCAAAAGCTGCAAGCACTATCCAATCTCTGCGCAATTATCAAAATCAATAAAAATGGATAAAACACAAAAAATAAGAAAACTAATAAATTTCATAACTTTAAATTAAAAAATTAAATTAATACTTTTTATCTAATTTGGAAAAAATGGATGAAGATTAGGACTTATTGGATAGTGACGATTGGCTAAAAATAGTTCAATCAAGTCATGTAATTAATTTGATTACATAAAAAAGCCCAGTCATTTTCTAAATTAAGGCGTTTATTTATGCATCGACCATGGCCAATTTATGGACAACAAAAAACGTTAATGCTCATCAATATTTTATGTTGTAGTGCATTTTCTACTCAGGCTTATTCAGCGGATGAAGAATGGAAATTTACATCAAAAAATGCATATATAGACAGAAACTATGACAATCCAGATGTAAAAGACACAGGTAGCTGGTCACAATCAGTTTCTCTATTTTACAACTCAAATATGCATGATACGCCGTTAGAAATTGGCGGAACCCCAATTCAAATTGGCGCAAATGCTTCAGCACAATATGCGGTTCGTTTAAGCCAAGATAAACATGTTGCCGATACGGTGTTACCTTTTGATAAAGCCACGCAGTCCCAAGCACCTGATTATCTAAAATATGGCGCGACTTTAAAGTTAGGCTATAACAAGACACTACTAAGCATTGGTGAATTATGGCTAGATTTACCCGTAACCACTGTAGATGCAAGCCGACAACTTCTGACGTCTTATTGGGGAACTAATCTTAAGAGTCAGCTAAACGATAAGCTTTTTGCTGAAATTGGCCGTATTGAAAAAGTATCACCGCGAAATGAAGAAGATTTCCATCGATTTTCTTTTACTTCAAAAGGTGTGACTGGCTATTCCGATGGCCTTAACTACATAGATCTTCGCTATCAATTTACGCCTACATTGAAGGGTGAATATTATTTTGGAAATATGGAGGATTTATATAACAAACATTATGTCGGCGTTGACCACATATGGAAAAACTCTAATTTTTCAGTTAATTCAAAATTTAAATATTTCAATGCTAAAGATAATGGAAATCTTTTTGACATCGACGCACAAAACGTAGGGTTACTAGAAACGCTTAAAGTAAAAAATCATAGCTTTGGTTTGGGTTATCAGCAAATTATTGGTGAGTCTGCTTACCCGTTACCAGATGGATTCTTACCTGAAACTTATTTCATTAACTGGAACACTACTGGTTTCTTTAAACAAGATGAAAAGTCTTATCACTTCATCTATGGCTATGACTTTAAAGATCATGTGCCTGGTTTAAATACGACTTTCAAATATGTATACGGCGATCACTTCAAAACAGCAGATGGCTCAAAAAATAAAGAAAGTGAAGCAAACGTTATTGTCAATTATGCCCTTCAACAACCTTTTCTCAAAGGTCTAGCTCTTCAGTACATCTTCATCAATTACGACGTTAAGCATGGAAACGATTTCTCTGAAAACCGTTTCTTCGTCAATTACAGCAAAAAATTTTAATGAATAAGGAATACGTATGAAAACGATAGATGCAAACACGATTATCAACCGTGAGAAACTGTCTCCGCTACAGTGGATGGTTTTTATCCTAGGCTTTTTCGTCTTTTTCTGTGATGGTCTAGACACAGGAATTATCGGTTTTATTGCTCCAGCCTTACTGGATGATTGGGGTATTACTAAGCCTCAACTTGCTCCGGTTTTAAGTGCTGCCTTAGTCGGTATGTCGATCGGTGCAATCATTTCTGGGCCTTTGTCCGATAAATTTGGACGTAAAGGCGTCATTGTTTTTACAAGTCTTTTATTTTCCATATTTACGATTTTGTGTGGCTTTGCTAATTCAACTCAAGACTTAATGATTTATCGTTTTATTACAGGTGTTGGTTTAGGCGCAGCCATGCCAAACATCAGTACGATTGTCTCTGAATATATGCCTGTAAAACGTAAAGCATTCCTAACAGGTCTTGCTGGCTGTGGTTTTATGCTGGGTATTTCTTGTGGCGGTGTGCTGTCAGCTTATCTATTAGAAAGTTATGGCTGGGCTAAGGTGATTATTATTGGCGGAAGCATTCCCCTAATTTTAGTGGTTGCTTTATTGCTTAAATTACCTGAATCAACTCAATACTTAATTACACGTCATCAACAAGACAAAGCTCAGCGTATTTTAGAAAATATTCAAGGCCATTCGTTCCAAGAACCTGTAAAACTTGTTTTAACTCAAGCAGAAAATGCTTCAGATGAAAATCCGGTTAAAGTGGTTTTAGGAAAATATCTGTGGGGTTCAAGCATGCTTTGGCTCTGCTGCTTTACCAGTCTTTTGGTGTTTTATCTTTTAACAAGCTGGATGCCAACGATTTTAAAAACAGCAGGTTTTAGTACGCAACAGTTTAGTTTAATTGCCGCGATTTTCCCTTTTGGTGGTGTAATTGGTGCAACCATTATGGGATGGTACATGGATAAACTGAATCCAACTACAGTCATTAAATATTCATATCTCATTGCTTTTGGACTATTCATTGTTGCAGGTCTGGTGAGCTCAAATATTTTCTTGTTAGGTCTTACTATCTTCTTAATTGGTGCATTACTCGCTGGCGCACAGTCTTCATTACTGCCACTTGCAGCTATGTTCTATCCAGCAGTGTGCCGCGCGGTTGGCGTTTCATGGATGCATGGTATTGGTCGTATTGGTGCAATTTTAGGTGCTTTCTTTGGCTCTCTTATATTTACTTTCAACCTAAGCTTAAGCGGTATTTTCTTTATTCTCGCATTACCAACCTTCATCTCATTTATTGCGCTTAGTCTGAAAGTGATTTATGAGAAATCTAAAAACAAACAAGTGTTAAAGCTCGAAGAAAGTCTATAAATATTAAGCGATAAATAAAAAACTGATTTAGTTGCCTAAATCAGTTTTTTATTGGGAAAATTAAATATCAGAAAATTTTGCCTTTAGTCTCACTTGGATTTTCGCCAAATTCTTCGCGATATTCTTGAGAAAAACGACTTAAATGGTTAAAGCCCCAGTCATACGCAAGCTTTGAAATAGAAACCTTCCTATCTGCTCCTGTGGTGCTCAAGATTTTATAAATTTGCTGGAGACGATATTTTTTTAAATACGACATAGGGCTTGTGCCGTAGTATTGTTGAAATTCGTCATACAATTTTGATTTTGAAACCCCAGCCAGACGTTGCAAATCTTCTGCACAGATTTCTTCGTGCGCATGTTCAATAATAAAATTACGAACCTTACGGATATAAGTTGGCTCATCTTGATGTGAGAGTGACTTTAAGGCTTCAGAGTAGTTGTTCTCTTGAGACAACAATAACGCTTTAATTACAAAATTTTCATAGTCTTCAGACAACATCTGCAAACCATAAAAATTGCTATATTGCGATTTTAACTGTACAAAATTTTGAATGTTCTTCCACCATGCACCAATAAGTTGCTCAGAGTCTAAGTGCATTTCAGGATTAAAAATGATAGGCGTCTCTATGGGTTTATTCAGTAGATCCGCAAGGACAATCTGCATACTTCGTTCAGGAATAACCACCTGAAATTTTCTGCAATCTTTATCGATAATCAAATCTTGCTGATCGTTATTTGAAACAATAAGGCCCTTGTTTTCATCAGATTGATAATGAGCACCACGAATATTGAGAGCTTGTCGACCTTGTATAGGCAAACTAATGCTATACGCTTTTAAATTTGAGATGTTAATGGCAACGTTTGCGCCATAACTGATTGTACCGATCGCCATTTTTTTATTAGGCAAACGCATTCCGTCATAGTGAAAATCGAGAGTGTCTTTGTAAATTGTATCTAGACGGTGTTCACCACAAATCGTGGACATCAAATTCTGCGCAAATTCAGCTTTGCGTGAATAATGATTGAGTTCCATCTGTTGGCTGAGTGATATCATATCCTTTTCACCTAGCTAAATAACTTATTGCTTAAAAAGCAACTTGTATGCCAATTAATATCCTTTAATTGACGAATTTTCCTGAAAAATATCTAATCAAGAAAGAGAGTAAAGATTACTTTCTCACACTCTATTAAATTTTAAAAATGGAAATAAGTTAAATACCTTTAAAGTATAATTTCATACCTTAACAAACTTATTTTATTAGATTTTTTATAAATAAATAGAGTAGAGATAAATTATTATTTTGAATACTAGACTATCGTAAATTTTAACGAATAAAAAAACCGCCCATTTAAAATAAGCGGCTTTTATAAAACAATAAATTATTGAGCGGTGTAGCCACCATCCATAACGACAGCTTGGCCTGTTACTCCACCAGCTTTACCACTCGCAAGGAAAATTGCATAGTCAGCGATTTCTTCAACAGAGAGTAAACGTTTTTGAGGAACCATTGCCAAAATTACGTCTTCAAGTGCACTGTCTAAACTCACATTACGCGTTTTAGCCAAATCAGCAATTTGACCACGAACCAATGGCGTATCTACATAACCTGGGCATAAAGCATTTACTGTAATACCGTCACGTGCACATTCTAATGCCGCAACTTTTGTTAGGCCAATCACGCCATGTTTAGCACTGTTATAACCTGCCTTTCCAGCGAAACCAATTAGGCCATTAATTGAAGCCATATTAATAATACGGCCATATTTTTGAGCTTTCATGATTGGAAAAACGTGTTTAATACCAATAAATGCCCCTGTTAACATGACCTGAACTAGCTTTTGAAAAACAGCCGTTGGAAACTCTTCAATCGGTGCAATATGCTGGAAACCAGCATTATTAATTAAGATATCAACGGTTCCAAAGGTCTTTTGAGTGAGTTCAATGGCTTGTTTATAAGCATCTTCATCAGTTACATCACATGGTGCAGATAGCGCATCAAAACCTTGCTCTTTAAGTGAGTTCGCCGTTTCTTGGCACTTTTCGGCATTCATGTCAGAAATGACAACTTTGGCACCTTCTTGAGCAAATTTCTTAGCAATCTCTAGACCGATACCACTTGCAGAACCTGTAATAAAAGCGACCTTACCGTCTAAAAGTTTTGTCATTTATTTACTCCTTAATACTTATAACGTGCTGATTTAAACAATACCCGTTACGGTAAAGACCGTAATCACCACAAATACCGCTAATGTCTTAATTACTGTGACTGCAAAAATATCTTTATACGATTGTTTATGAGTTAAGCCTGTAACGGCGAGTAAAGTGATGACAGCACCATTATGCGGAAGCGTATCCATACCCCCCGATGCCATTGCAACCACACGGTGCATGACTTCTGGTGGAATACCCGCGGCTAAAATCGCGGCATTATAGTGTTCAGCCATCGCACTTAAAGCGATACTCATACCACCAGAAGCTGAACCGGTAATACCTGCTAATACGGTTGTGGTCACAGCCCCATTCACTAAAGGATTCGTAAAAGTACTGCTCATTGCATGACTAATCATGGCAAAGCCCGGTAATGACGCAATAATTGCACCGAAACCATACTCAGAGGCCGTATTCATTACTGCTAAAAGTGAGCCACCAATACTGGCATTAATGCCCTCTTTAAAATTCGTCACGACACGTTGATAATCAAACAAAATCGCAGAAATAATCCCGACAATGAGCGCAAGACCAACCGCCCAGATCGCACCAGTTTTTGCAACATCTACAGTGTAATCAGCTAAACCGACAGTGGCAAAATCAAAGCCATTTGGGTACCACTCTTTGATTGCTTTAGATAAATATTTATTCATTACTGCAACAAGAATAAGGGGTACAAACGCTAAAAACTGACGTGCCGTACTTCCATTATTTTGCAGAGTCATTTCGGCTTCAATTTCTTGAGACGGCGTACTGTCTCCCCCAAAACCAGAAAACCCTTCTCCAGCTTTTGCAGCAGCGCGACGACGCCATTCTAAGTAGCTCAAACCCATACACAAAACAAAAATAGCGCCAATAATTCCTAGAAATGGTGCAGCATAAATATTGGTACCAAAGAATGTAGTTGGAATTACGTTTTGAATTTGTGGCGTACCCGGCAATGCATCCATGGTAAATGTAAATGCACCGAGCGCGATGGTTCCCGGAATTAAACGTTTTGGAATATTGGCTTGTCTAAATAGCTGGTTTGCAAATGGATAAATTGCGAATACAGCAACAAATAAACTTACTCCACTGTAGGTCAAAATTGCACCTAAAAGTACAACGGTTAAAATTGCCTTTTTCGCCCCAATCCATCTTACAATGGTTCTAGCGATAGACTCAGCAATTCCTGACATTTCAACGACTTTACCGAAAATTGCCCCAAGCAAGAATACAAGAAAGTAATCTTTAATAAAGTTCACCATTTTCGGCATAAAGACACCCGAATAAAATGGTAAAACATTAGCTGGGTTAATGAGTAAAACTGCAAGTAAGGCACAAATTGGTGCCATAAGAATGACAGAAAAGCCCTTGTAAGCTGTATACATTAACAGCCCAAGCGAAAGTAGAATTACAAATAATTCCCACATATATTCTTTCTCCCTAAAGAATAGATATTAGGTTCAATAAAATTACCAAAAGATATTTAGGTTATCCCAAACCTAAAATGATAAAAATCACAGTATCTATAAGTGGTAATAGGTAAATGAGCTTAAAAATAAAATATCACTAAAATATTTAAAAACAATGTAATTTATTTAAATTTTAAAATAACAATAAAATACAAATACTTATGTTATTTAATTGGTAAAATTTAATTATTTAAAAAATTATTATTATTTTATAAAACTTATTAATTGTTGAGTAAATTAAATTAATCTCTTTACATTATTTAATAAAGACAATTAAATAATATATTTTTTAAAATAATTTGGTGAATATTTTCTTAGCTAAGGTCAGTAATCTTTTATAAGTAATAAAAAACCCACTTAATGACGAGTGGGTTCAATTAAAATTTAATATTACTCGACTGCCTTAGACACAAGCTCTTACGCTTTTATTTCATTCGGGTTAGTCTTAAATTAAAGTCAGATGGAAGTAAAATTCGATATTCTATCTCCGAGCCTGGTTTGACTTCAGTTTCTTGAGAAGTGGCAATATTTGGGCACATTCCACCGCCTGTTTCTAATCTAAAAATATAATATTTAGGTTCAAGATAAATCGTAGCTATTTCATTTGAACGAATTGAGAATATTTTTTCGTTATTAACATACATATCATGGCTACAGCCAGATCCTAAAAAACCTTTATCTCTCAAAAAAGTAACTTTTGCTTGTTCTGGAGTGTGTTTCTTCAGATAGTTCTGATTGTATATTCTCTCATTAGGTACTGGCTTAGCTGTATTTGAAGCAACTGGAGCTGTTGAACACCCAATTAAGCTGAGAACTAGTCCTAAAAAAATAATGTTTTTCATGAAATTATCCATTTTAATAATGAGTAAAATTTAACAGTTCAGAAAACGAAAAACCACCCAAAGGTGTCTTAAAACTTAAAGATATTTTAGTAGTGAGAGTAAAAACTTAGTTAGTGTTAATTTTGTAATATCAATAATAGGATAAGGTTTACCGTTAATCATCAGAGAAAAGAATTTGGCTTTTTTGCGGAATTCGTCTAAAACTAAATTATCTAACGCTTATAAGCCACTACTTTTTCAAATCTTTACCACCTTCAAAAAAGAAGGTTTAAATAAATTTAAATTTGTTAATATCTTGGCTTATATCTCTTATTTCCTCCACTCGTAATACAATAGTGTCCACCTCTTGGTCCCACACAATAATCAACTACAGCACAAGAACAATCACTATCATAGTATTTTTGAGACTGCTTTTTTACTGAATGATGCGATTGCGATTTTAAAGCCTGATAATTATTGGACTTAGCCTTTCTAGTCTTTTGTTTAAAACAGTCTTCTGTTTCACATAAAAGTTTCTCGGAGATCCATTGAGGTGATGATGAATTTAGAGAAATACGTACCCAGTTTCCTTTTTTCTCATAAATATCAACTTTTGCACCACGTCCAAGTTTTGCTACAACACTACCATTAGGCTTATCTCTAATATTAAGTGTATTGGTATTGATATATTTTGATTCTACAATCTCTTCAACTGAGCTTTGTGCTTGCCCTGAGCTTGAATTGTTTCTTGAGGTATTATCATTTCCAGAACCAAAAATTCCTAAAGCAATTATTCCTGCGGCACCCCAGCCTAAAGTAGATTTTTTCATGATTTACCATTTATTTTATATTTTTCTTACTGTAACAGGGTGTAATTAAAAATAAAAATCAGCCTATATAACCAATAGTCTAATAGTAATAAATATTAAACCGCCTTAAGGCAGTTTAACTATTTTCAAAATACTTTAGAAAGTGATTACTCTTCTTCATTTGTTGTCTCTTTTCCTAAGCATGCGTTTTCGATACTGTCACCAAACTTAAGAATCGGAGGAAGTTCATTTTCATTATAAGTTTCTGGAATTGGCCATTCATATGCCAGTTTAGCAATCCTATTCGCTTCTTTCTTATTATAAAAACTCTTTTCAGCTTCTATATATTCAAGTAGATCATCAAGAGGTATACCATCTTGCCTAACATGCATAAATGTAAAGGCATACCTTCTTAATCCGTACAATACTTGTCATTTTGAGTATATGTAAAATGCATAAAATTATATTTTACGATATATAACAGAATTCAAAAAAGTCATTTTTTTTAAAAATGGGATTTTTTTCAATAAATAGTTATCTATGGAAGTAATGAAATTGAAGAGTGACTTAGGGTACTTAAAATTTAATATTTGCATATAAAGGAAAATTGGTGTAATAAAACCAGTCTGACTATACCTTAAAATTTCAAAACCCTCTATTTCTCTAAATTTATAATATTCTAATATTGTATTCCTGTATTCCCAATGTTGTTTATTAAACAACCCAATAAAGCGTTGAATAATACGTGCAATTATTATAAGTGGATTGTAGGGTCCATTTTCATGTATTGCTATAATTCCACCTTCTTTAAGTATTCTCTGACATTCAAAAAAGAATACGTTTTGATCTATATATTGTAGACATGACGATGTCAAAATTATATCAACAGACTCATTATCAACAGGAATATTTTCTGCATAGCCATTTATTTTTATAATATTATTTGGTGCTAGATTTAATTTATAATTATTGGGGTCTACTAAGATATATGTATAATTTGTTAAATTGGTAATCTTAGAAAAAGGTGCATATCCACCACCAATATCTAATATCATCCCAGTCTCTTTTTTATAAAAATAATTCAAATATGATAAATTGATTAAAATCTCATCTGTCCAATATATAACATTTTCATATACCCATCTTTCATCTATATTAAATGGTTTCATAAAGAAATCCCTCCATAACTGTAATTTCAGATACAGAAACAAAAGATTTAGAAGGTATATTAAAAATTAATTTATGTCCTCTTGATTTACTCAACCTTTTAGTGGTGATTTCAATATAGTTTGAACTTTTCTCGCGTATATCAATAATATATTCAAGCCAGGCCTCTTTCGGTAAAAAATATTTTTCTCTAGTTTCGAAGTTAAAAATATAATTCGGCCTACCAGAGAAGTCTGTACCCATTAATATGCAACCATTAACTGCTAACGAAGCAGTAAAACCACCTAAGTACTTCAAATGTCTTTTTAGCAACCTACACTCATTTTCATTAATTATAAACTCATCTAAGTATTTACTACTATCACCTGTAGAAATAAGATATTTATCTTTTGAGGTATTTATAATGTTATGTATATGATAAATTCTATTGTCATTCTTATATGGATCATAAATTTTTAGCATTTGATTTTTTTTTAATATTATTCTTGCACCAGGTTGTCCATATTCCACATAAACAATTGAATCACTATTATAGGACCAACTTCTTGAAACAATTTCTTCACCATCAATTTTTAGTATTTTAAAATTTAAAAATTCTACTTCATGTAATTTTTTTTTATAGTTAAGTGACTTTTTCGCTTTGTATCTTACAAAACAATAAACACCCCAAATAAATTCAACGCTCCGTTTCTCTCTTATCACCCCCACTATTACTTGGAGTGGAATAACATTTATTCCAAATATTTTAATTTTATTTTTTGGATTTAATATTCCTTTTTTTTCATGAACAATATTCTTCAAATCAAAATCTCCAACCACTTGAAATTATTAAAACTTCTACATATAAAATATTAAAGACTGCCTAAAACCCTATTTTATTGACAATTTAAAGTTATACTTAATTAATATTTATTATAGACAAAAGAAATATCATAGCAACAAATAAAATTAAAATTTAATTAAATATCTTAAATTTATTATATGATAAAATTTTACTGCACTTAATGTGCAGTTTTATAGATTATAAAAAATGAAATTTAATTAGCACTTGATTAAGTATTAATTAAATATTTTAAATTAACCTTCAGTCATAATCGGAGTAATCTGATCTGCATTCCAGGCTGTGTTTTCTCATACATCACTTCCAGTGACACGAATGTAATATGGAGTTGATCGTCACCATATGAAAGTAGATGGTAAATCTGAACTGATCAAATTGATTTTAATAGGATCTATCATAGCAGCAGTATAAAAATTTAGAAGTACTGTCTGCACAGGATTATTGATCTTTAACTCAGCATAGATGCTGAATTGGACATCTTTTTTACTGGTTACTTATATTGTATAAGCTCGACTTATATCATCAGTTGTAACCTTTTCAATCGAATATCTATATTTCGATCAACTTCACGGCTAAGCCGAATCCCCTTACTAACAGACTGAACAAAAGCCCTCTTTAGAGGGCTCATATTTTTAAGTAGAAAACTACTTTTATTCAGATCATGTCGTTGATTAAATTTGATATTGATCAGCTTTAAGATTTGGTTGATCTACAAGCAATTCAATAAAAGATGGAATTGATGTAGTGTTAAGCAAATACGGGTTAAACTCATCGACATGATGATGAAAAAAGAAATCTTTTATTTTCGTATTTATAGGCGCAAATTTCATATTCCAATGCTTAAATAACCGCTGCTCGGACGGTTCTGAAAAGATAATTTCACAGTTCTGATGTCGCGAATCCTTCAAAATTGAATTATAGAACAGCAATTCAACTTGCTCTTTCTCGCCCTCTAAATACTGCAAGAAATACCCATTACCATAGTAAAGTACTCCCGTAATATCATTATAAGAGTTGAATTTGACTGCTTCTGTGAGGATATCAATTAAATCTTGTTTTACTTGACTATGTTCACTATTGGTTTTACTTGCATACATAAAGCCTATTAAACTCATAGCGATAACTCGAAGATATATGTCAGTTAGGCATTCTGACAGCTACATACTACGCTTACAACCTGACCTATTTAAAACCTTGTATTTCAAGAGTAAAGATTATTATCATTTTGAAAATGACAAACTTTAACAACCAGAAATCTTTTGTAAATTAATCTCAACTTAACAAACTAACTAGAAAATATTATTTTCAGTAAAATCAAGAATTGTCTTTAATTTGTGGATGTCTAATGGAGAACCATGAAATTATTCTTCAAGACGAACATCATAAACAACTTAAGATTGTCAAAGTTCAGGATGTACGTTTTGATGTAAATACGCTTAACAATAGTTATCAATGGTTATGGGTATTTGATCATAGTTCAGAGTTTTTCCCATTTGAGTTGTGGGATCAGCTCGACAATGCAACTGTTCATCAAAAGATAAAGCTAGATAATCAAGTTTTTAAAATTATCAAGATTTTGACAAAGAAAACTCAAGTCTGGCCGTCATAACATATAGCTGTACGAATAAGATAAAAGCCTAGGAAATGGTCACTCCTTAAAGTTTTTAAATCATTACTGGATTAGCAAGCCAATCATATAGAAATTATTTTTTGGTAATGAGCTTATTGAATTTTTTCAGTTATGGAAAAACCACTCATTGAGTGGTTTTTTTCAATTAAATTTTTAGACTAAATAGCCTCTATGACAATATATTTTCCTTCATAGAAGACACCATCTGCACTTGTTTCTTTTAATTTGCAATAAATCGCAATCGGATGTATCAGCTTTTTATTTTCTTCACTAGGCACATGAGTAATCCCAGATAAAAAATTTGAATTATCATTTTCTAAACTCCAAGATGTACCTCCATCTTTATGCCATTTGCTATTTGGATATTTAGAATCTAACCATTCAATACATTGCTTCATAGTTGAGAATTTTTTTGTTTCCTCTTTTTCAATTTTTGATGCTGCACTTACCGAGGCTCCAAACGTCAAGAATAAAGCTCCAATTAAAGTTTTCCTCATGAAATTACCCTTTATTATTAATAATTAAAATTTAAGAGCTTAAGATATAAAAAAAAACATCATTAGGTAGATTAGTTTTTAGGAAGAGTTTTGTTAATTTCACTACTGGCAGTTTCATGAAGCTTTAATAAGTTGAAACTTTCATAGTTAGCTAAAATACAAAAAAGAAGAGCGGCTAGCAAAACTAGGGTTATCTTATTCATTTCATTTTACCTTTGAGATTTTATTTTTTTAATTCCAAAATGCTACACGAAAATATTGTCAAAACCTTACTTGTTAATAATCTACCACAATTTATTACAAAAACTATTTGGAAGAATTAATTACCTTTTATAAAGCTGGTAATGGTAATGCAACTGGAGAATCAACAACAATGAGATGTAAAAAAGCACCCTAAGATGCTTTTACAATTTTAATATATTTCAAAGATTTTAATGAAAACTACTGACTTTGTTTAGAAAGCTCAACAATCAACTTCTCCTGATAGTCATTGAGCACTTTGTCAATATTCTCTACCCACTTCGACTCGTTCGCTACTTGCGCAGATCTAGTTACCTTACTATAGATTTTAAATGGTGGGCGATTAGGGTGTTTGGCATCTAAAATTTCGGTATCAATTTCAGAATTGATTTTGATTGAGGCAAATCCAGGCTGGAACCACGACCAAAATTTATTAATTTTAATATTAAGTATCAGATCAGCATTTGCTTCATTAGTGGGGTTATTTGTAAGAACCTTATATCCCGACTGCTGCAATGCATCAGAAACACGTTTATCAACCAAATGCGATACAGTCTCATCCTTTAAAAGTATATCCCCTAAAGCCTTTCCATATCCATTTCTTTTACGAGCAACGGCTCGGGCTTTTTCTTCTGCTGTTGCATTAGATTGCTCACCTTTTAAAGATGGAATATCAGCTGATGCAGGCTTATCTTGAAATTTTCGATCATCCTCAACCTTCACTATAATCGATTTGCCTTGTGCAACTATATTTTGGGATTGATTTAGTTTTTGACCTTGAGGTATTTCAATTAAGCCCCTTGATGTTGCACACCCAACTAAACTTAAAGCAATTAAACTTGTAGCTAATATTTTCATCATGAGTTTTTAACCGTTTGTTATAAAGTTCACATAACTTAACAAATTATTTACTAAATGTCACACAAAGAAATACTCAGCTAATCCTAATTAATAATGAGCTAACAGAGCTACTCCATACTGAAGTTCTATCGACAAAGGCTCTGCTACATAGCCTACATCCAATTTATAAAATAAGACGTAATTAATTACATCTTGAACTTTATGAAAGATGGTAAAAATTAAACAACTGTTTTTTTAGTACAGTGAATTAAATAATGAATAAGAGAACCCAATTGGAATGTTATTACTAAAGCAATAAAGCTAGAAAAGATGCTAGTAATATCGTTATTTTTCCTTACAGAAAATATCGTCAGTATAAGTGAAAGAATGATTGAGATATAAAGAGCACTTTTATACTTATTTTCAGTTGCTTTAGCAGTGAAAATATAATCTGAAGTAGTCAGCGCCACTATTCCAAATAACGCTATGAAAAAGGATTCATTATGTTAAAAATATGGCTTGCATTAAAAGCAATTATCATACCTACGGTGCATACCCCTAACAGCATAGAAAAAGAATAGAAAAAAATATTTTATTTTAAAGATATTAAAAAAACAATCATATATCAATAACTCTATACAAATAAAGAGAATATTAAGATGATAGGGAATTTAGATGAAGTTCAATCTAAGAGAGGAGAAAATATAATTATAGATACGGAAAGTAGTATCTATAATTCTTTTACACACTTTAATGAAGCTACCTTTAAGTCATTATCAGCTTTGTAGAGCATATTTGAATTAGAGGCACTTAAAATTGTTCTAGCTTCAATTATATCTTTGTTCAGAATCTTAACTTGTAGGGCCATACCATTTTGAATGTAGATCATATTATTTGCATACTTAATTTTGTTGAATACAACCTGTCCACTCGTATCGTCACAAAGTATTCCATTGCCATCTGCTTCTAGTTTTATGGTTGATATGCTTGGACCGATCGAAATCGTCCATATGCCTGAGACTAGAGGCATGGAAGGCTGCTCTTCGTTAAATTTATTATTAGCCATCATATGAACGGTTGGACTTACACAGCTACTTATTAAAAAAACTAAGCTTAATGCAATTATCTTTTGCATGATAATTATCCATTTTAATTGTGAGTAAAATTTAACAGTTCAGAAAATAAAAAACCACAAAAAGCTGATTGATGGAAAAATTAATTAATTCAATTTACTTTTTATAAAGCTACCTCACACATATCCTTAGCCCAGCAAGATAATTAAAAAAAATTTGAATTATCCGTAATGAATTGAAGTGCCAAAGTTTTCAAATTAGATTAGATTTAGCAAAAAAGTTTTGGCAAATTACAACGGTAAAGCGGATATCTCTTAATTTGTTTCCATAACACGATTTAGATAGCCATAGTTGGTACCATTAATTATATAATCAACTTGTTTACTGTTTTGATTTGCAAAATACTTAACCTGACCGTTCTATCAGCAATTACTTTTATAATATTATTGCCTCTCGCCGTACTTAGAGGTACTAGATAACCTTTTCATCTGATTTTTTGGTTGCGTCTAATACGTTAATAAAATCACTATTTATGATGCCAGAATAATTATTTTCTTTAAGAAAAATATAGTTGTATATTTGCGAAGTAACACTTAGGTTGACTTGTAAATTTCTAACATCAAAAATAAATTTCTAAACAAAGATATCTGAAGTATTAATAAGTTTATCAATTAAAATAACATTATCTAGATTTTTAAGATAATATTGAGTTTAAAATTAAGTATAACTTTTAGAAGCTAAATATAAATCAATATTTTTGTTGGAGTAATAGTTTATAAAATAATAAATAGATTGATTAGTAATATTGATCGATGAATTTAACAATTTTTTTGCTTTCTTGTTTCGCAATAAAATTTAAGAAGCGTCAGACGCGAGCCCAATCCTAAATGCGATAGCCCTATTCATGTAGTTTCCATTTCACAATGATGGAAACTACCAACTAAACTTGATGCGGCTCTAAAAATCAGCTTTACAACACATTTCTGAGTTGCTAACAGTATACATGCCATCAATAAATAAAAAGAGCTGGAAAAGAAGTCCATCTCCCTCTACAAAATTATTAGAACTATGTTCAAACATCATTCTGGGCTATGCTGGCCCATCTGATGCATGCACCACTCTAAAGTAAGGCGGACGATCTAAATAGTCTAATTTCTACTACACTTCACGAAATAATATTTTTTACAATTTCCCTATCGATTTTTAATATTTCTTCTAAAATTTTAGAATACTATGCATTCCTCTAGATAGAACATTAGTATTTTGCAATGTATAAGATTTTAAAAAAAATGGCTTTTTTTCTTATTGTGGTTAATACTTCATCTTTTGCTGATACTTATGAGCAGAATACGGATATTACTGATCAATTGAATAAAGACATTATGAAAGGTGGAATAGTAAGTATTCCTGCAGGTATCTATAAAATTGATACCATTAAGTCAGTAGTTCTCAAAAGTGATACTACATTAAAATTGGATCCACAGACTAAGTTAATAGCCATACCTAATGCTGAAAAAAGCTATCAATTTTTTAAAATCCACGATGTAAAAAATGTGACTATTTCTGGTGGAACATTAATAGGTGACAAATACTCCCATTTAAAAAAATCTGGGGAATGGGGAATGGGAATTGATATTAAGGATTCTCAAAATGTTAATATTTCGAATATAAATATTAACCAGATGTGGGGCGATGCTATTTATCTTGGAACAAATTATAGAGGAAATCCAAATAATCAGATTACCTTAAAAAATGTAAAAATGGATGATAACCGAAGACAAGGTTTAACCATTGTTTCAGCAAAAAATCTTTATGCCAATGATCTAGTAATATCTAATACAAAAGGGACATCTCCTGCCAATGGAATTGATATAGAGCCAAATGATAATAAGGCTTTTTTAGATAATTTAAACTTTACTAATATAAGAACTATGAACAACAAAGGTAATGGAATGCAGATTTCATTAACTAAATACAACAATACCTCAAAAAAAGTTAAAATTAATTTAAACAATCATGAGGATAATGGATCTTATTTTGGTTTAATTATAAATGGAATAAACAAGCCTATTATATCTGGTAGTATTAATGTTTCCAATTCTGATTATTTGAATAGTCGCCATTCAAACTATTGCTTCACAAATGTTATAAACAATAATTTAGTTATTAATTTAGACAATATAACTCAGGATAAAAAGAATAATTTCAAATCAAGTAAATTTTGCACAGATTATACAAAAAATCAGAACATAAAAATTAAAAATAATTTTGTAATTGGCTCGAATTAATTCGAGCCAATTACAAAAATTAGTTTTGTTGCTTATATGGTCATTTAATATAAATTGCATTATTACATCTTTGCACTGTAATAATGCAGCATAAAACTGATAAAATTATCCTAACAGCGTAAAAAATCGCCAATATGCTCATCAAAAAAATTTATAAGAGTCCGGGCCTTTCTTATAGTTAATTGGTTTTATAAAACCATCAACAAATCGCAAATATTCTGGTTTTCATACCTCAAACGGCTATTAACATTACTTTAAAGCTTGAGTAAGAACGTGAACCAATTGACTGTTTAAATCAATATACTATATTTGAAGTAATTCACCCCAATGTAAGCTGAGCAATCTAAAGGAATGAAATGACGCTTAAACAATTAAAAGCTTTTTTAGCACTTGCGCGTACACTCAACTATGCCAATGCATCTTTAGAGCTACATCTAAGCCAGTCTGCTTTAAGTCTCACCATCAAGAGTTTAGAAGAAGAGTTAGGCGGTAAATTGTTTAACCGTAACACACGTCGCGTTGAGCTTACCCAAGAAGGTAAATCCCTGATTCCCTATGCTAAAAAATTACTCGCCAACTGGGATGAAATGGAAAATGATGTTAAACAACGTTTTAAGCTCAATCGTGGAACCTTAAGTATCGCCTCAATGCCCTTTGTGACTCATGCAATTTTACCTGAGGTGATTCATCAATTTTTAGAACTTCATCCCAACCTGAACTTTTCAATTCAAGATATTCCAAATGAAACTATTATAGAAAAAGTACAAGACGGTATTTTTGAACTTGGTATCTGCTTTGAACCTGATCTCACCGAGGGCTTAGAATTCAAGCCTCTGTTTGAAGAAGATTTCTTAGCTTTATTACCTAAGACTCATCCACTTGCTCAATCATCTTCTATTACATGGCATGAGCTCTGTTCAAATCCATTCGTGACCTTACAAAAACCTTCAATTGTTCGATATTTAGTTGAGCAAAATTGTTTGCGAAATAATATAACGCTCGATTTAAAAGTTGAATGTCATCAAATTTCATCACTTTCAAGTTTTGTAGCTTATGGAATTGGTGTAAGTGCTATTCCTAGACACTTTGCTAAACACATTGATAAAGAACATAACGTATTGATTGAATTAAAGGATGAATCTATTCATAAGACTGTAGGAATTGTTTATAAAAAGAACTTTGAAATTTCAAATATTTCGACTCAATTTATTGAGGCATTAGTTCGATATAAATTTTAAAAAATTAAAGACTGCATCTTAGGGTGAACTAAGCATACGCTTAAGCTAAATTTATTAATTATTATAATTTTCAATACTATGGAATAATTTTTTAAAGTATTTTTCTTTATATGCTTCTAATCTTTTGTAGGTAATTTGATAGCATTCATTGAATATACTCATTAATCCTTTAAAAAAATTAACTTCTATAACACGAATTGAGATGCTAAAACTAAGATTACTAAGGGATATAGGATAACAATAGAATGAATAAAGTTTATGCCAATGCAGAGTCAGCACTGAAAGACGTTATTGCAGATAATCAAACACTTGCCGTTGGCGGTTTTGGTTTATGCGGAATTCCTGAAAAACTGATTGTTGCAGTTAAACAAAGTGGTGTGACTGGTCTTACTTGTATTTCGAATAACGCAGGTGTAGATGATTTTGGTTTAGGTATTTTGCTTCAAACCAAACAGATCAAAAAAATGATTTCTTCATATGTTGGTGAAAACAAAGAGTTTGAGCGCCAATATTTAAATGGTGAACTTGATGTAGAACTTACACCACAAGGTACTTTAGCTGAAAAGTTACGTGCTGGCGGTGCAGGAATTCCAGCATTTTATACTCAGACTGGCGTCGGTACACTCATTGCCGAAGGTAAAGAAGAACGTACTTTTCATGGCAAAAACTACATTTTAGAAGAATCTTTAACAGCAGATGTTGCTCTTGTTAAGGCCTATAAAGCAGATAAAGCGGGTAATTTAGTATTTCGTAAAACTGCTCAAAATTTTAATCCTGAATGTGCGATGGCTGGAAAAATTACAATCGCAGAAGTTGAACAGGTTGTTGAAATTGGTGAATTGGATCCGGATGAAATCCATTTAGCGGGAATTTATGTAAACCGTATTGTACTGAATGCATCACCTGAAAAACGCATTGAGCATAAAACTTTAAGCACGGAGGCAGTATAAAATGGCTTGGTCACGTAATGAAATGGCACAACGTGCTGCAAAAGAACTTGAAGACGGTTTTTATGTCAATTTAGGTATTGGCTTACCTACTCTAGTTGCCAACTATATCCCTGAAAATATTAATGTTTGGCTTCAATCTGAAAACGGTTTATTAGGTATTGGCGAGTTTCCAACTGAAGAAACTGTAGATGCTGATTTGATTAATGCTGGTAAACAAACAGTTACTGCTCGCCCTGGTGCTGCTTTTTTCTCAAGCTCAGAATCTTTTGCCATGATCCGTGGTGGCCATGTCAACATTGCCATTTTAGGTGCAATGGAAGTTTCTGAAAATGGTGACTTGGCTAACTGGATGATTCCAGGTAAGAAAGTTAAAGGTATGGGCGGCGCAATGGACTTGGTTGTTGGTGTCCAAAAAGTTGTAGTGCTTATGGAACACTGCGCAAAAGATGGTACGCCAAAAATTGTGAAAAATTGTAGTTTGCCTTTAACAGGTAAAGGTGTGGTTCATCGCGTAATTACTGACCTAGGTGTAATGGACATTACTCCACAAGGCTTAGAGCTGATTGAACTTGCTAAAGATGTCACGCTTGAACAGATTCAAGCTGTTACAGGCGTCGAATTTTATAAAACCTTAGTCGCATAAAATTAAATTTTTAGTAAGAAATAAAGACTTAAGTTAGAAAGTGAGCTTGAGTCTTAACCCTTTTAAGCACCGGATGTGCTGTCTATAAATAAGAATGAGAAGGATTTTTCAGCTATGGAAAAACAGCAAGGAATTTTTGAAAGATTTGCTCTTCGGATTAGTGACTGGTCTGAAAAATGGTTTCCTGATTCATATATTTTTGCATTACTCGGCGTCATTATCGTGTCAGTTGCTGCTTTAGGTATTGGTGCGCCAATTCACGATGTCGCGACTTCTTTTGGGAATGGTTTCTGGAGTCTTATTCCCTTTACACTGCAAATGACAATGCTCATTATTGTAGGTTATGTCGTTTCTGTTTCTAAGCCCGTAAAATTTCTGATTCAAAAAATGGCGCGTATTCCAAATTCTGGACGTGGTGCTATTGTTTTGGTAGCAACGGTTAGTTTGTTAATTTCACTAGTCAATTGGGCTGTTAGTACAATTCTTACAGCGCTTTTAGTAATTGCATTAGCAAAACGTAAAGAGCTGAATATGGATTACCGTGCTGCTGCGGCAGCGGCCATTATTGGTATGGGTGCAACTTGGGCACTTGGAATTAGCTCTTCAGCAGCACAGCTTCAGGCAAATAAAAGTAGTTTACCTGAATCAATTTACAATCTGACTGGCGTTATTCCATTTACCGAAACGATTTTCCTTTGGCAATCAATTGCGATGACTATTATTTTAGTGATTGTTTCAATCGCGATTGCATATTTTTCAGCTCCAAAAGGCAATAATGTTAAAACGATTGATAGTTTTGATTTGCAATTTGAAGAAGACAAACCACATGAGGAGAAATCAACGCGTCCGGGTGACTGGTTAGAAAACTCACCTATTTTAACGATTATTGTAGTGGCTTTAGGTGTAATTTGGATGTTTTTTGAGTTTTCAAAAAGTAATCCAATCATTGCTATTTCAAGCTTAAACACATACAACTTTGTGTTCTTAATGCTTGGTCTAGCATTGCATGGAACACCACGAAACTTCTTAAATGCCGTTGCAAAAGCAGTTCCAGCCGTATCAGGAATTTTAATTCAGTTTCCACTTTACGGAAGCATCGCCTTTATTATGACGCAAGCTTTAAACAGTCAGGATTTATCGCTGTCTCATTATGTTGCCGAGTTTTTCGTTTCAATCGCATCAAAAGAAACCTTTGCAATTGTGATGGGAATTTACTCTGCCATCCTTGGGTTCTTCGTACCCTCTGGCGGTGGAAAATGGATTATCGAAGCACCATATGTCATGCAAGCAGCAAATGATTTAAAAGTTCATTTGGGCTGGTCTGTACAAATTTATAATGCAGCTGAAGCTTTACCAAATTTAATCAATCCATTCTTTATGCTTCCAATGTTAGGCATTTTAAAACTAAAAGCAAAAGATGTGATTGGTTTTACAGTCACTCAGCTCGTTGTGCATTTTCCATTAGTTTTATTTTTATTGTGGTTCTTTGGAAGAACGCTTAGCTACACCCCACCCACTTTTTAATTTACTGGAGTCTTTAGTTTCAGCTAAAGGCAATTTTAACAAATACATCAATAAGAGATATTAAGATGAGTTCAATTGTTATAGTTTCAGGTAGCCGTACTGCAATGGGCGGTTTTCAAGGCAGCCTATCAGCTTTAACTGCACCAGAACTTGGCGCGGCTGTAATTCGTGAATCTATTCAACGTGCAGGTGTTACATCTGACCAAGTAGATGAAGTTATTTTTGGTTGTGTATTGAGTGCAGGCATAGGTCAAGGTCCTGCTCGTCAGGCGATGCGTAAAGCTGGTGTACCAGATCATGTGGGTGCCGTCACCATTAATAAACTGTGTGGTTCTGCTATGAAAGCGGTGTTAATGGCTTCAGACACCTTAAAAGCTGGTAGTGCCAATATTATTGTTGCAGGTGGAATGGAATCTATGACCAATGCGCCTTATATTTTGCCGAAAGCTCGCGGTGGTTACCGTATGGGTCACGGTGAAATTAAAGACCATATGTTTTTAGATGGTCTTGAAGATGCTGAAACAGGCCGTTTAATGGGTTCATTTGCTCAAGACATGGCAAACACCAAAGGTTTTACACGTGAGCAAATGGATAACTTTGCGATCTCGTCTTTGAAAAAAGCGCAAACTGCCATTACCGAAGGTTACTTCAAAGAAGAGATTGTTCCTGTTGAAGTCAAAACACGTAAAGGTGTCGAAGTTATTGATCAAGATGAGCAACCATTAAAAGCTAATCTTGAGAAGATTCCAACATTACGCCCAGCTTTTAGTAAAGACGGAACAATTACAGCTGCTAACTCAAGCTCCATTTCTGATGGTGCTGCTGCATTAGTACTTACCACAGAAGAATATGCTCAAAGCCATGGCTTAAATACTTTGGCGAAAATAGTTGCAACCTCTACTCACTCACAGCATCCAAGCGAATTTACCATTGCTCCAATTAGTGCAATTCAAAAAGTGCTTGAGCGCGCTGGCTGGTCTGTTGACGAGGTAGATGCTTGGGAAATTAATGAAGCTTTTGCAATGGTAGCAATGGCACCAATTCATGATTTAGGTATCGATGAAGCAAAAGTCAACGTACATGGCGGCGCTTGTGCTTTAGGACACCCAATTGGTGCAACTGGCTCAAGAATTATTCTTTCTCTTATCTATGCTTTAAAACGCCTGGGTAAAAAGAAAGGTGTTGCTGCGTTATGTATTGGTGGTGGTGAAGCTACAGCTGTCGCAATTGAAATCTAAGAGTCAAACCGTGCAGAAGGTGTAAGAGTTTTTCTTACACCTTTTTTAGACTTTAAAAAGTTCATAACAGGTTTGGCGGAACCATTTATGGCTACTTTTATGATGGCAAGACATATGCCAATGCTGTTTAACATCATAGGTTGGGAAGTCTAGAGGTGCTGGTAGAATCTGTAAATTTTCTCTCACCAATAAGACTTGGCTTAAATAATACGGCACCGTTGCGATCGCATCTGTTTCTTGAACGACTAATCCTACCCCAAGATAGCTCGGTAATCTAATTAAAATATTTCTATCTAATCCTTTGTTCTGTAACTCATTTTTAATATGGTAGTGCCCGATTCCTGCATCAATATCAATATGATATTCACGCATATAATCATCTAAAGTGAAATTATTTGGGTCCAAACGAGGATGGCTCTTAGAGCTAATCACCACATAATGTTGTTTGAAAAACTTTTGTTGATAAAAGCCTTCTTCTAATTGGGGTAAAAAGCCAATTGCAAGGTCAATTTCACCATTTGCCATTTGATAGCTAGTTTCTGGCGTAATCGGCCGAATATTTAACCGAATTAAAGGTGCTTTCTCTTTTAAATAGTTGGTTAGTTGCGGTAATAAGACAAGATGAGACACATCTGTCATCGCAATTGTAAAAAGCTGATCTGAGGTAAGTGGGTCAAAGTTCACACTAAAGTTATTAATGCTTTCAACTTTATCAATCACTTCACTAATAAGTGGAAAGATTTCTTTAGCCAATTCGGTTGGAATCATTTCATTTCCAACACGAATAAAAAGTGGATCATTAAAATGCTGACGGATTTTGTTCAGTCCATTACTAACGCTCGGTTGTGTAAGGCCAATAGCATCGGCAGCCATTGAAACGCTTTTAAACCGATAAATATGATAAAAAATATTTAGTAATCTACTATCTAGATCAAACAAAATTGTCTCCGTCTGGATCAAATAATCCATTCAAAAAGGACTGAAAACAGATATAACTTAAATAAAAATGCTAAACCTGTTTTTAGATTATTGATATATCGCCTAAATTAACAAAGAATCTAGACCATGGGCAATGCTTTATAAAGCCTTTCATCATAAAGACAAAAGCATTGCCTCTTTATTTGGTTACTTTGTATATAAATCTAGTGAATACAGCTCATATCGTTATAAATTTTTTAAAATTTAATCATGCTGAATTTGAAAACCTTTCCAGATCTGCTGGACTGATTTGTTATCACTCAAATTATTTTTAAAAATATAAATATCTTGAGGAAGACAATACTCATGATGATCTAACATGACCAGTTTTCCGTTAGCGAGATCTTCCTCTACATTGATTTTTGGAATCCATGCCACACCTAGACCTTGTAATACAAGCTCTTTCAAATTGGTGGCATTATCAGTTTCATATAAGGTTTTATAAATCAGCTTACCTTCAATCAGCTGATCTACTAATTTTCGCAAATAAGCATGTTTACTATAAGCAAGCAAAGAAAAATTAGTTTGAATTGTATGCTTAGGCGTATGGTCTGCTTCAGTAGCTGACACAGGAACAATCTCTGTTTCAGCAATCTTGATCCCACTTAAAATATCATCACCCACACGATTAATATTAGATCGATCTGCATAACAAATCATAAAATCGCAGGCACCTTCTTTTAAAAGAGATAAGCCCTCACCACTGTTCGTTGCGACAATTTCGATTTTTAAATCACGCATAAACGTTGGAAATTTTTTTAAAAAAGTCGTTAAAAAACCAGATGCTAATGAGTGGACTACACAAAAACGAATCGTAGATTCGGTTTCATTTTTGATGTTTTTAATCAGCTTGGCTGTTTCTTCTACCTGCTTCTCAATATTTTTAGACATGACCAACATAATTCGACCGATGTCTGTAAATTCAATATTATTTTTATTATTTCTAATAATGACTTCAGCTCCAATCATCTCTTCTATTTGCTGAATTCTACGCGTAAAAGCAGATTGGCTAATAAATCGTTTTTCGGCTGCTTTTGAAATAGAACGCTCTCGTTCAAGTGTCAAAAGGTCTTCTACCCAACGTACTTCTAAGTTCATTTTTGCATTCCCTTTTTATAGTTATGTCCTTAATTTGTCTGCTTGGGAAGCTGAATAAATAGCTGAATAGATGAATGAAAAATATAAAACATGGGAGTACCTGCAAAAATGCGATGGAAGGATGGCAAAGCCAAACGATAAAAGTAAGTATTTAATAATTCTGACATAGAAAAGAGTGTAAGAGAATAAAAGACTTTCATTTAGCGCAACAACTCATACAAATATAAAATTATTATTCTAAAAATTATTTTAAATCAAAAAGTAAGGTTGATATAAATCAAGTAAATAACCATTTAAGCTTTAATAAAAACTAAAAATACCCTCATCGTTTTATCAAGTCTTAATTTTTATAAAAAAAGTCCGCACCTTGGGGAAGAATACGGACTGTAAAACTAAAATTTTGCTAATTTGATTATTTCAGGATTTAAGCTTTCTGACCTAATCAACTAGTTCAAATCAGAAGATATATTTGCAGTATAGTTCAACTAAATAAACCTGACTATTCTACTAAAGTATCTACCCTATATTGACCTGAAATAAATTTTTAATATTCACCAATCAAATAATATAGCTTTCTTGAAATTTCAACCATCATATTCGCTGTATATTGAGTAATTTCAAAAACTTGCTTTTTCTGCGGATTGAATACCATATTATCTTTTTCATCACTAAAAAAGATATAAGTGGTGTATTTATCCATGTGATGGATATGCTCTTTTAAGCTTAATTTTTCCCCAGAATTGGGATCATAGGCGATAAACTTCATTCTCATGAATTTTGTCTCTATACATACAGTCTTTTATCTAAATTTCAATAAAATTTAGATAAAACAATATTTTGATGGTTAATATAAAATAGTTAGGCTGAGTAACCGTGGCTATTTATAAGATATTGGTACAATACTATTTGCTTTGTTTACTGAACTTTCAGCAGAAGCAATCGATTGCTCCGCGTCTTTAAGTAAACGGGAAGTTTTAGACTCACTTTTCTCTTCACCATGAAAAAGTACATAGTATGTAAAACTACCCAAAATGATTAATGCGGCTGTGACTTTTAACATAAACTTAAAAACTAAGATTTTTTCGTATTATAGTGTCTTTTATGTGAAATGCATCACATTTTTATATAAATTTGTTAGGTAAACTACACTTCCATTTTAATTGCCCTCATTAAATTAGTTGATATTTCACTTAAATTAACAAGTCTAAAATTTTGCATGCAGCTCTTTTTCAAATTACATCTTCATTTAGTTCATCATCGAACTTTTTATTTTTAATTTATCTAAAAAGTAAACCATTAATTTATAAAATAAAATTTCGATATAATTTGTGAATAAAAAAGTTTTTTTATTTTTAGGTTTAGAAAAGGAAAAAACTGATATGCAAAAAATGCATAATTAACTTGATAAATGCATTAGAAGTGAAGCATTTCGAAATCTAATATGAATTATCTACTCTACTAATTCGAAGTTTAATGATGAACGCTGAAATTACCACCCGTATTGAGAAGGATCTTATTGGTTATAGAGAAATCAATAATAATGATTATTACGGAGTTCAAACATTACGTGCTCTAGAAAACTTTAACTTAACACAAAGCAAAGTTGGAAATTTCCCACATTTAATTAAAGCATTAGCAATGGTAAAACTTGCTTGTGCTGAAGCGAACTATAATCTTAAAAGCTTAGATCAAACTAAATTTGAAGCGATTGAATACAGTTGTAATCAACTTATTCGCGGTAATTTTCACGACCAGTTCCCGATTGATATGATGCAAGGCGGTGCTGGTACTTCAACCAATATGAATGCAAATGAAGTATTGGCGAATGTTGCTTTAGAATATATGGGGCATTCTAAAGGTCAATATCAATATCTACATCCTAATAACGACATTAACATGTCACAGTCAACAAATGACGTGTACCCTACTGCGATTCGCTTAGGTTTGTTATTAAGCTTAGATGAATTAAACCTTCCTTTTAATAATTTAATCTTAAGTTTCCGTAATAAATCTCAAGAATTTGCTCACATCTTAAAAATGGGTCGTACTCAGTTACAAGATGCTGTGCCTATGACACTAGGACAAGAGTTTGGTGCTTTTGCAGTAACTCTACAAAAAGATCTTGAACAAATTAATACGCTTATTCCAAATGTTTTAGCTTATATGAACCTTGGTGGTACGGCGATTGGTACGGGAATTACCACTGAATATAGTTACCGTGAACTTGCGATTCAAGCGCTTGGAAAAATTTCTGGTAAGAAAATTAAATCATCACCTGATCTAATCGAAGCAACTTCAGATATGGGCGACTTTGTTCTTTTATCTGGTTTATTAAAGCGTACCGCAACTAAGCTTTCAAAAATTGCCAATGACTTGCGTTTACTTTCAAGTGGTCCGCGTACTGGTATCAATGAAATTAACTTAGAAGCACGTCAACCGGGTAGTTCGATCATGCCGGGTAAAGTAAACCCTGTTATTCCTGAAGCGATGAACCTTGCTTGCTTCCAAATTATTGCAAATGATTTGGCTGTAACTTTAGCTGCTGAAGCTGGTCAATTACAGTTAAATGCAATGGAGCCACTTATTGCATTCAAACTATTTGAATCTATGGATTTGCTTGGTAACGCGATGGCAATGTTCCAAAGTAAATGTATTGATACGATTACGGCGAACCCTGAGCATTGTAAAGCTTTAGTTGAAAACTCAATTGGTATTGTGACCGCACTTAACCCATACCTAGGTTATGAAACTACAACTCGTATTGCTAAAACTGCAAACGAAACTGGTCAAAGCGTATTGGCTTTAGTTCAAAATGAAGGTTTATTATCAGCACAAGTGCTTGATGAGATCTTGTCGATTAATAATATGGTTAAACCAAAAATGTCGGCTTAATTCCTGAAAATAAAAAAGGAGCTTTTATAAGCTCCTTTTTTATTTGTTCTATATTTTAAAAACTGAAAGTTGTAGAGAACTGGGCTATACGTGGATTACCTAAGAATAAATAGTCATCACCCATAAATGCACCCACATCACGCCAATACTTCTTATTAAATAAGTTATCAATATTGAATCTGAAGGTCGTGTCATGCCCAGAAAAATTTGTTTTATAGGCAGCACCAATATTAAAGACGCTATAGCCGCCTACTTTTGCAGTTCCCTCTTTGTTTGCATATTTACTGCTACTGTATTGCATACCACTAAGTAATCTTAACCCTTCAACTGAAGGTACTTTATAAGATAACTGCGCAGTTGCGCGTACTTTCGGTACATTTTGAGTTTGATGACCTTTGTAGCTGTCACTATCAATATCAACAAGACGAGATTTCGTGTATGTAATGCTAGAGCTTACGTCAACTGTATCAGTTAAGGCACCAGTTAAACCTAATTCAACCCCTTGATTGTGCTGTTCACCTTGTTCAATAAAATCGAAAGTTCCATCTGCATTTACTTTACTATATTGATTGTCTTGTTTTAAATCAAAAATAGCTGCAGTTACTAAGAAGTTGCGTATTTGTTGCTTAACACCAATTTCATATTGTTCAGAATTTCTAGGCGATAAAACTTCTAGAGGATTATTAGCAAACCATGGAGCTTCGCCACCATCCGATAAACCTTTGGCATATGAAGCATAAAGATTAGTCGTAGCAGTTGGGCTATACATGAGCGCTAATTGCGGTAAAAACTTATTTAAATCTGTGTCTCGGCTTTGCTGTCCATCTGGCTGATAGGCTTGCTCATCAAGATGAATAAGCTTCCCACCCAATAAAGTTGACCACTGATCGTTAAATTGAACTCGGTCAGATACAGTAAATGCAGTTTGATCACTCTCTAGAGCTTTGTAACGATCACCTGGACTTTCTGATGATGGACTGTAGTCAATCGTATCTTCATAGATATTGCCTGTTCCTACCGCTACATTTAGTGGTGTATGGTGCTTTAAGGTTTTATATGTACGTTGTAATTCGAAACCTACTTGATGCTGAATATTGCCAGTGTTGAATTGACCATTTAACCCAGCAGTGAACTGGTTGATAATACGCGTATCATCTGGACTGCGGAAATCGTAAATATCATAATTACCGTGTTTATCAAAAGTATTTCCCAAACCAGAATATTCACAAATATCGTTATAACATCCCCATGGGAAAGCACTATTATCATCAATCACAACACGGCTTTGAGACGCACTTAAGCTACCATTCCATTGATCGTTAAATGCATATTGATATTTTAAACTCGCATTTACACTGTTATTTACAACCGGTTTACTCCAAGACTGATACCCTAATAAACGGTCTTGATCTACATTTGTTGGTACTTCTTGCCCATCAAGCAGTTGATAACCCGGTACTGAGCGTTGGCTTTGATGCTGTGCTTCAATGTCAAACAGTAATTTAGAGCGATCATTAATTTTCCAGTCTAAAGCAACTGAACCAAACTCACGCTTACCATTTGCATGATCGACATTTGGGTGAATACTTTCATGCGCTAAATTTATTCGATAGCCAAAATTATCATTTAAAAAGCCGCCTACATCCGTTGCTAGTGTATAACCACCTTCTGAATTTGCATCGACCGTAATAGTTTTAATATCGGCAGGTCTTTTGGTTACATAGTTAATCACACCGCCTGGTGTCGACATTCCACTTTGAATCGCAGAAATGCCTTTTAAAATTTCAACTTGCTCTTTATTTTCTAAAGCTACATTTTGCTCGCCACGTATGGTATGGCCGTTAATGAGATAACTAGAGCCTAAATCGAGGGCAAAACCACGTGCTACAAAGTTTGGATAGTAGCCAATAGCAGCGTAGCCATCTCCTAACGATGAATCATTTTTAATAACATCAGTTAGCGTTTTTGCATGTTGATCTGCTAGGCGCTCAGATGTAATGGTGGTAATAGATGCAGGAACTTTCTTTACATCGCCTGTTTGAAAACCAGATAAATTAACTTTTTTAGATGTATATAGCGCATCACTATTTTGTGTAGCGTTCACAGTAATGGTTGGGAGCTGCGAAACCTCCGCTTCATTTGCATAGACGACAGATGTGATCAGTGCAATAGATGAAGCCAATGCTGTTTTAGAGCATGTCATGAAGTGAAGATTTAGCGTGTGTCTGTCCATTGAATAACTACCTGCCCATACCGTGCATAATATAAGTGTGTTAAAAATCGGAAGTATTCCATATTTTTAGCCACGCAAGAATACAGCTACAAATAGCCATAAACAACAAATTATATATTTTTTAGATTAAGTAAATTTTGTGTAATAAAGCATCATCATTATATAAATTTCATTTATTTTCTTTGAAATTGGGACTATAACTTTTTAAGTATTACCAAATAGTCAAAATAAAACTAAGCTCAGAAATAGGTCTAGACCAAGGAGGAATACAATAATCAATATGCTTGATAAATTAGATGTTTGATTTTAAATAAAGTTTATGGTGGATTGATCAACTCACTAAATTAAGGAATTGTTCGATAATCGGTAAAAATATCTTTAAATCGAACAAAAGATCATAGAATCACTAGAATGGAAGTTTAAAATTATAAAAAATAAATGGAGAGGAATTCTAAGAAAGTACTCAGGATTGAGTGATATTTAAAGATTCATTCTATTTCCTGTTCAGTACATCTGAAAATTTCTATTTTTTTCTGCTAACTGACGGAATATCTATGACATATACTAAGGAAGAAAAGAGCAGCAGAATACGAGGGATTGTAGGCGCAGCTTCAGGTAATTTGGTCGAATGGTTCGACTTTTATATCTATGCAGTATTTGCTGCTTATTTTACTCAAGCTCTAACTGCACCAGACATGGATAGTACGACCAAATCAATTTATGTTTGGGGTGTATTTGCAGCAAGCTTTTTTATGCGTCCTATTGGTAGCTGGATATTTGGACGCATTGCAGACCGACACGGTCGAAAAAAATCAATGATTGTCTCAATTTGCTTAATGGCTTTGAGCTCTTTTCTATTTGCAGCCCTACCCACTTATGAACAAGTTGGCTTATTTGCCCCTTTCCTTTTACTGGTAGTACGCTTACTTCAAGGTCTATCGGTGGGTGGTGAATATGGTGCAGTAGCAACATATATGAGTGAATTAGGCTTAAAAGGTCAACGTGGTTTTTATTCCTCTTTCCAATATGTCACCCTTTCTGGTGGCCAGTTACTTGCCAGCCTGCTTGGCGTAATCTTATTAACATTTTTAAGTGAACAACAATTACTTGATGGCGGTTGGCGTATTCCATTCATTATTGGTGGTATTGCGGCCATTCTATCTTTACTTGCACGGAGTCGTTTAGAAGAAACACTTTCACATCAAGATAGTGAACGCAAAGAGTCTGGTAGCTTAAGAGAGCTCTTTAAGAAGCATTGGAAAACTTTTTTATTGGTGGTCGGATACACTTCTGCTGGTTCATTAACGTTTTATGTAGAAACTGTTTATTCAAAAACCTATTTAACTAATTTAGGTATGGATGGAAAAACCGTTGGTTATATCATGACCTTCGCGCTATTTGTCTATATGTGTGCTCAACCTGTATTTGGTTCCATTTCGGATCGTATTGGGCGACGTTCTTCAATGCTGGCATTTAGCTTATTATCTGCGATTTTTATCTATCCAGTGATGGCAATTGGGATGCCTAACTATATAGATTCGCCGATCATTATTACCTTGCTACTCATTTTTATGATGATGATTTTAAGTTTCTATACATCTATTAGTGGCTTAGTAAAAGCTGAAATGTTCCCACCTCACGTACGTGCACTCGGGGTAGGATTTTCATATGCGGTAGGTAATGCTATTTTTGGCGGTTCTGCACCTTCGGTTGCCTTGCAATTCAAAGCTGCCGGAATCGAAAATACCTTCTTTATATATGTGATTGTCATGCTGATTATCTGTTTCTTGTGTAGCCTTGCGCTTCCGAAAAAACCAGACTATTTAGAACATGATCATTAAGTAAATGAGATGCCTTCTGTCCCAAGCAGAAGGCATTTTTTAGCACTTAGCAAATTCTTTTAAAAAAGCCCACGGAAAAATCCCTTTATCATGCCCATCACTAAAACAAATTTGGGCACCATATCCTTGATCGAACATAGCTGTTACTTCGACATTTTGATCTTCAATTTTAATTTGCTTAATTCGCTTCGCTCGACAAAAGCCACATGGGCAAATTTCCCTTAAATTTTGATGGCTCAGACATACGCTTAAACCATCAGTCCATATAAAGTGAACCTGTTTATTTGTAGCATCGACACGAATATCAGGTCTGGTTTGCATATTTCACCTCACCAATTTGATTTAATCCAATACGAATCGCTTTTCGTACTTCTGGGTCGGAGTCATTTTGATGTTGTTCTAATAGATTCTGAGCTTCTGATGTGCCAATTTCACCGAGTGCTAAAGCGACCTCTTTACGTAAATTACTAATTTCATGATTAAAGTTATCAGACAAATGAGCAACTGCCAGACGCGACTTGAGTAACCCTAAGCTTCGAACTGCGGCAATACGTACTTGCCAATATAAGTCAGATAAAGCATGAATTAAGGGAGTTTCGAGCTGAACGATATGTAATTTTCCAATCGTAAGTGCAGCTTCGACTCTTAATTGCCAACTTTCCGAAGTTAAAGAATGTTGAAGTGCTTGAATCACCTCAGCTGATATGGTCTGACTATAGGCCAAACCACCTGTTGCAATGCGGCGAACCTCATCATCTACATCTGTTTCAGCTGTTTTTGCCAATATCGTAATCGCTTGGTCTTGCTGTAACCAACTTAATGCACTGATTGCCTCACGGCGCACAAGAGCCTCTTCATGATGTACCAAAGCAGATATCTCTGTGAATAATGACTGTGGGCGTAAAGGTTTTAAAGCACGTAAAATTGTACTAAGAGCAAAAGTATCCGTATGCTTCAAATAAGGCGCAAGGATCTGGGCTGATGCCGCATTTTTTACTTCACTTAAACTTTGACTGGCAGCTTGTCTCACATTCAGATCAGCATCAAATAAGGCTTGGGCCAATACTTGTAAACTGGTTGGATCTTCCCAACTTTCTAGTTTTTTTGCCGCCTCTTCACGAACTAAAGCTGAAGAATCGTGTTGTAGTGCTGCATGCAACCAAGGAAGTAAATCCGGATTTTCTTCATCACCAATATTCATTAAAGCAACAAAGCGAATCTTTTCATCTTCGTGATTAAGCTGTGCAAGAAATTCCTGATTATATTCATCGAGGTCATCTAAAGCTTGATAATAAAAACTCATTCGTATTCCTTAATTTGTGATTTCTTTCCAAGCCCTAATGGATTTAAACGGCTTAACTCTTCTTGTTGAGTGGCTTCTTTTAATGTCTGGATGCAATGTTTTTTAATGGCTGTAAATTCACTACTTGTTACAAGCTCAACATCCCGTGGACGTTCAAAGTTAAGCGGAATTTCTTCAATAATTCGCCCTGGTCGATGGCTCATAATCAACACTCGATCGGCTAAAAAAAGTGCCTCATCAATATCGTGGGTAATAAATAAAACCGACGTTTGGATTTCTTGCCAAATTTCGAGTAATAGCATTTGCATTTTTAAACGAGTTTGAGCATCTAACGCACCAAAAGGCTCATCCATTAATAAAATACGAGGTTGATTAATCAGTACTCTCGCAATTTCAACTCGTTGCTGCATGCCACCAGAGAGTTCGGCTGGAAATTTATGCTCAAAACCTTTAAGCCCGACCAGATCAATCATTTTCTGAGCTTGTTCAATACGCTTTTGTTTAGCGATGCCTTTCATTTTTAAACCAAAGGCAATATTTTCAAGCACGCTTTTCCATGGAAATAAGGTATGTTGCTGGAACACCAAACCTCTGTCTGGATGTGGTTCAAGTATAGATTCATTATCGACCGTTAAAGTCCCAGAACTAATGGGTAAGTGTCCTGCCAAAGCACCTAATAATGTAGATTTACCGCAACCAGATGGGCCAAGTAGACATATAAACTCGCCCGGTTGTATTTCAAAATTAACCCGATCTAATGCCTGAAAACGATTTTTAGCTTGCCCTAAATGTAGCGATAGATTTTGAATACGCACATGGCCTTGTGTAATTGACATTTTATGATTTCCTCAATTGATACCATGGGGTAAATAGGTTCCCAATCACACGTACCAATGTACTGCTAAACATACCTAACGCTCCGATCAGCACCATGCCAACCACGATATTGCTATAGTTTTGCAAGGTGAACGATTCCCATGTGAAGTATCCAATTCCGTGTTGCCCCGAAATCATTTCGGCAGTCACTAAACAAAACCAACAAGTGCCCATTCCAATAGATAAACCCGTAATAATGTTAGGTAATGCACCCGGAATAATGACTTCATAAATGATAGCTAGATCAGAAGCACCTAGACTTTTCGCTGACGCAACGAGTCTTGGGTCAACTGCACCAACACCATGTACCGTGTTTAATAAAATTGGAAATAAAGCCCCGATAAAAGTGATAAAAATCATAGAAGCTTCTGAGGATGGAAAAATCAGAATCGCTAAAGGAATCCATGCAACTGCTGGAATTGGGCGTAGTACTTCTAATGGCGGCATTAGAAATGCAGCAAGTTTTTGATAACGTCCTGCTAACAAACCAATACCTACACCAATTAGAGCTGCCAATACAAAACCAACTACTACGCGAAAGACACTAGATTCAACATGTTCAAATGCAGTGCTGAGTTGAAAGAAAGCCCATAGCGCATGAATGACATCTAAAGGTGTCGGGACATTGCTAAAGTTCACAATGCCTAAATTTATTTTAAACTGAGCAAGTCCTTGCCAAATGACTATCCAGAAAGCTATAGATGTAAAAGCAATGGCATAGTTTTTTAAATGCGCCGGATATAACCTCAATTGTTGGAAAAATTTAACCAAAAATGTACTTTGGTTTTTAGGTTTTGTTTGGACTAAACTACTCATTCGTCACCTCCTGCTCATTAGGTAAGACAACACATCAGCTCTGTGTTACAAGCTGAATAGCTTTAAAGTCATATACTTTTCCGCCCTGTTGTTTAGCCCATTTTTCAGCATCATCTTTTAATAAAAAGGCCTGAATTTGTCCTGCTTTATCTGTGGCATACCATGCCAGATTGGCAAGTAACTTAATGTCGGACTGATGATCTTGGCTATAAACCACACGCACCGTTTTTCCAGCTGCTTGTATTTTCTTTAAATCTGAAAAAGCATGCTCAGGCGTTTCATAGCTACGAACTTTTTCTTCACCCTTTAGCCAAATTTGAGTCACCCGATCAAATGTTTTGATGGGTTGGCCCGTTAAAGCGTCATTGGCAACCAAAGGTGATTTTGCATAGTCGGCCAGTTGCTGGCTGTAATTAAGTCCAGATGCCTGAAATGCATCTTTAATATATTGGTCATCAATAAATTTATTTACATCAAGCGTACCGTCGTTTTTTCCTAAAACTTTTAAGGTGTCTATCGCAATTTGAGTCGCTTTTCGATATTCAGGTTTCCACGTTAAGTCACGAGTTTGCAGACCTAATGGACCATGAAACAGATAGACAACTTCGGCAGGAATACCAGTTTTTTCAGCAATAAATTCACTATATTTTTCAGGTTGTTCGCGAATCAGACGATTTGCTTCAATGGTTGCTTGTAAATAAGCTTTTATGACTTCTGGATGCTGCTGTGCATAATCCTTGCTGGCAAGTGAACCATGAAATGTAGGTGATTTTGCTTGTGAACCATCATAGATTTTTTTAGCAAAACCTTGGTAAGCAAATAACTCTCCAAATGGTACGAAGTCAGCATGCGCAGCAATCTTATGACTTTTTAATGCAGGTCCCGCTACTTCTGGCGCCTGAGCAATCACTTTAATATCTTTATCAAGTTGCCAGCCTTCTGCTTGAATCCCTCGCAGCAACAGGCCATGAGCAGTTGACGCAAAAGGTACGGAAATGGTTTGTCCTTTTAGTTCTTTCAGTGAGGTTACTTTTGAGTCAATTGGAACAACAATCGCATTGCCGCTACCATTAATACTGCCTGACAAAGGCGCTAAAAATATGCTTTCTTTTCCAGCTTTTTTAAATGCCGCTAAATTATTAACAGCAGGAAAGTCGGCCATTGCTCCCAAATCTAAACGCCCAGCCACCATCTCACTGGTAAGTGGTGCACCAGAGGTAAAGTTTTTCCATTGAATGTCATATTTAACATTCTTGTATTCACCATCTTTGGGTAAATATTTTGGTAATAAATTCAATTCACGAATGAGCAACCCACCTGTTGCACAGTTAATGGTCGTGTCTTGTGTACCAATGGCTACACGCACAGTTTCTGTTTTACTACCGCACCCCAAAGTGCCGAGTACAATGGCACCAATTAAGCTACTGAGTAATAGTTTTTTATTGATTAATTTATTTTGTCTCATGTTGAGTATTCCAAATTAATTATTTGAGTAGGTATGGGATATTTACTTTGACTGCATCCGTTGGGCAGTCCTTTTCACAAGGCATGCAGTACCAACATTCATCAAACTGCATGAAAGCTTTTTGAGTTGTTGGATCAATTGCCAGTAAGTCCATTGGACAAACATCTACACAGACTGTGCATCCTTTATCAGCAATACATTTATCTTCATCGATAATGACGGGTGCAACAGTACGGTGCTGTACTTCTTTAAAAATAAAAGCCATGATTTGAATTCCTGATTTATTTAGTCTGCTAGAGCAACGTCTTTTTGAATGCGTAAACGGTCATAGGACACAGCTTCATCTTGATTAATCGGAACCACATAAGGCTCGATTGGCTTTTTGAAGCTGACCATGTTGCCGTGTTCATCTTTTTTCAAATGCGCGTGACAGAACCAATCCGAGTTATTTTTTTGAGGGAAATCTGCTCTATAGTGGTACAGTCCCCAGCGGCTTTCTTCTCTAAACAGTGAAGCTCTTGCTGCCATTTCCGCGCAATCTCGGATAAAAGAAACTTCAGCAGCACGCATCAGCTCATGTGGGTTTCTTGCAGAAATTTGCTTAATATCCTGTTTAATTTCTTCAAAACGCTTGAGCCCAATTTCCATTTTTTGGCGAGTTTTAGGAGGTTGCAAATAGTCATTTACAAAACGGCGCAGCTTATATTCCACTTGTTCTGGAGGTAAACCTTCTGAGCAATCTAGTGGTGCAAATATTCGAGCTTTTTCTGCTTCTATTTCGCTTTGGTTTAATTCGCTATCTTCAATTGCATTCACATATTGCGCGGCATTTACACCCGCAAACCATCCGTAGGTAAATGCACCAAGCATATAGTTATGAGGTACAGCCGCCATATCGCCAGCGCTATATAACCCCTTAACCGAAGTCTCGGCTTTTTCGTTTACCCATACGCCAGAAGCACTATGTCCGCTACAGAAACCAATTTCTGAAATATGCATTTCCACCATATCTTGACGGTAATTGGTTCCTCGGCCCTCATGGAAACGACCACGGCTTGGGCGCTCATTGGTATGCAGAATCTCTTCAATGGTTTGAATTGTTTCTTCGGCCAGATGATCTACTTTTAAATAAACTGGACCATTACCACTTTCCAATTCTTGATAAAACTCCCACATCATTTGACCACTCCAGTAGTCACATTCAATGAAACGTTCACCTTTACTGTTGGCCGTATAACCTCCTAAAGGTCCGGTCACATAGGCACAAGCTGGGCCGTTATAATCTTTAATCAACGGATTAATCTGGAAACATTCTAAGTTGGCAAGTTCAGCACCTGCATGGTATGCCATTGCATAGCCATCACCTGCATTGGTTGGGTTTTCATAAGTACCCATTAAGTAGCCAGAAGATGGCAAACCTAAACGCCCTGCGGCACCACAACATAAAATGGCAGCTTTCGTTTTAATGACATAAAAGTCACCACTACGACAGTCAAAACCAAGTACACCATTGATTGCACCTTGCTCATTTTTTAAAAGCTTCGTGGTGACAATCCGATTATTAATTTTGACTTGAGCACGCTTTAACTGACGATATAAAACTTTTTTAACGTCATGGCCTTCGGGCATTGGTAAAACATATGCCCCCATGTGGTGTACTTTTTTTACTGCAAATTCACCTGTCTCATCTTTTTCAAACTTAATGCCCCATTGGTCGAGCTGTTGAATGGTTGTGAAACTATGCTTTGCATATGCATATACAGTGGTTTGGTTAACTACCCCATCATTAGCAATCGTAATTTCTTTGGTGTACTGCTCAGGTGTTGCATAGCCCGGAATGACAGCATTATTCAGCCCATCCATTCCCATTGAAATTGCTCCACTGCGCTTTACATTCGCTTTTTCAATGAGCAAGACTTTTAAATTCGGGTTTTCTTGTTTTGCTTTAATCGCAGCCATTGGTCCAGCAGTTCCACCACCAATCACCACAATATCGAACTCAAGATATTTAGTTTCCATTGTAAAATCCTTATTTTTATCTGAGTTATTAACGATGAATACGTAAACGGTACTGGAAGGTATCGCCCGAGAAATAGAGATATTCATAGTCAATCGGTTGGCCATTTGCATCATGAGTCAAACGTTCGACCCGTAATACAGGAGTTCCGATTTCAACTTGCAGCAAAGCTGCTAATTCTTCATCCGCTACTGTGGCATCAATACTTAAATCCGCATGTCCTAAAGGGATGCCACACTCTTGTTCTAATGCCTTGAAAATATCGGTTGTACGTAAATCAATCGCTTTTTCTTTAAGCTTCAAACCAATATGTTCTGGCAAATAAGTCAACTCATAAGACACTGGCTGACGGTTGAGCAAACGAACACGTTGAATTTCATACACATTGGCTTTAACTGGTAACTTTAATTTGGGTACTACGTGCATCGGGATCTGTTTAAGCTCGGCCGAGATGACACGGTTTAAAATTTCGTGACCAGCAGATGACATTGCTTCTGCAAAACCCTGCAAACTTGAAATGTTCTGGAATGTTTTTGGCTTACTTACAAAGGTCCCTTTACCTGGCACCTTAAAAATATAGCCTTCCAACTGTAATTGGTTGAGTGCTTGGCGAACTGTGATTCGGCTTACACCAAACTGTTCAGCAAATTCGTTTTCAGATGGAATTTGACTCAACACTGCGTATTCGCCATTTACAATTTTGTTAAGGATGAGTTCCCTTAACTGATCGTAAAGAGGCTTGTGATTTTTGGGATCGTGGGGTAGCTGGCTCACGGCTTACAACCTGTTATAACAACTTGAGCAAATAATGTTTAAAATGTTTCAGCTTTGGAAATAATTTAAAGCGATAACTTTAGTTAAAAAAATAATTTCAATTAATATCAATAAATTAGTAAATAGTTATCTATGGAATTTAATTATTGTTATAAAAAAGATATATGTATTTGTGTTGAATAAAAACTCTAGATAGCCCAAGAAATTTGAACATATTATTAACTACTGCATGTTGTTACCCAATGCAGAAGCACAAGAGTTAGCAACCTACTAGTTAAATTAATTGTTTATTTTTTATAAAAAATTAAAGGTGGATCAGTTATCTTAATTGTGAAGGGCTCATTCCATAAAACTGTTTAAAGCGATGGCTTAAATGGCTTGCTGAACTAAAACCACATACTAGGGCAATATCTTGTAAAGAAAGCTGAGATGACTGAATTAGCCCTTTTGCCTTAGTTAAACGTCTTTGCATGACATATTGGTGAGGTGCCATATTCATAGACTGTTTAAACATATGGGCAAAATGGTATTCACTTAAATTCACAACATTTGCCAAGTCTGACAAAGTGAGTGCTTGATCTAAATGCCCTTCAATCCAGTCTTGAATATATTTGAGTTTATGAGGAGCGAGCCCACCTTTAATGATAGGTTGCTGCCACTTAACATTGCTATATCTTCGAATTAAATGGTTCAGCAATAAACTGGCAGTTGTACTCATTTGTAAATGGTTTGCTGAATCTTTCCAATCACAATCTAGCAAGAAAAACTGATATAGCGCACGAATCTTTTCGTCGTCATTAAAGACAACTTCGTTTAGTTCAATTTGATTGGGCTCTTTGTCCCATATTTTTTCAGCAACATCACGCAAATGTTGGTCGGTATAATATAAGTGAACGAATTTAAGCCCACCTCGTATATCCCAAGTCGACTCCTGATGTTCAGGCAATAAGCAAAAACGACCCGGCCCACCGCCATTTTTCCAGCCAGCAGGTGTTTTTTGATAGCTTTCATAGCCATCTTGAATATAAAGACTTAAAGTATGGTGATCGCTACAGACACTTACCCGATCTTGCTCATTAGACCAAAATGCAAGTTGCATATTTTCATCAAGCACCACAGTTTCGTGAAGCTTGGCTTTAGATTGCTGTAGCTGTTCTAAAGTTTGATAGGCCATGCAAAATTAAAACGAATATCATTGAGCTTAAGTTAACCATATTCAGCAAAATTCAGCTAGTTTAGTTATATAAAAAGCGCAAGATCTTGCATGTATAACACAAGAATATATACGTGAAAAATTAAGCATTCCTAGATACTTAAGTTTGGTAATCGAGGATGAACTTATGAATATTTTACTCTATGTTGCGGTGGTGTTGATTTGGGGAACAACATGGATTGGAATTGCCGTTCAAAGCCATTATGCAACACCCGTTGTCGCGATTTTATGGCGTTTTGCCATTTCAGCCTTATTACTTTGGGTTGTTTTACTATTTTCAGGAAAATTACAGCGAATTGCTTTAAAAGATCACTTGTTTTGTATACTGCAAGGCCTTTGTGTTTTCGGCCTAAACTTTATTTGTTTTTATACCGCCGTTAAATATGTAAATAGCGGTTTAGAGTCCGTTATTTTTTCGATGGCTGTTTTCTTTAATGCCATTAATGCGCTTATCTTTTTAAAGCAAAAACCTTCCTCAAACTTTGCTCCAGCTGCACTTTTAGGCCTAGGTGGTATTGTTTTACTATTTTGGCATGACCTCATTAATAGCCAATTTAACGCGCAGTTATTAATGGGTATTGGGTTATGTGCAGTAGGCACTTACGGTTTTTCTTTAGGAAATATGATTAGTGTTAGACACCAAAAACGTGGTCTAAATATCTTTTCAACAAATTGTTATGCCATGACTTATGGTGCACTGGTGATGTTAAGTCTAGCTTTATTTACAGGCCAAGATCTAATGCCTCCAATGAATTTCCCATTTTTAAGTTCGGTACTTTACTTGGCTGTATTTGGTACGGTTATTGGGTTCTCGGCTTATTTTTCTTTGGTTGGGCGAATTGGTGCAGCCAAAGCAGCCTATAGCACATTACTTTTCCCTTTAGTCGCTCTAACAGTTTCTACCTTCTTTGAAGGATATGAGTGGACCTTAAATGCATTATTTGGAATTTTATTGATCTTACTCGGCAATTACTTAATGTTTAGTAAGTTTGAAATTGGAAAAAAGTTATTTAATACTCAAAAAAGTTGTGAGAAGCAGGCCTAAAAGCCTGCTTTTTTATAAACCATGATTAATTCTAGCAGCCCGTTTTTAGCATCAACTCGAAATCTTTTAAAGCTGCGGCTGCTGTGGCTAAAGGCGCAGATGCTCCTCCACTAACCACAAATTCACCCATTTCTTGGGTTAACACGCGAATGCATTTATTAGAACCTTGAAGATGGGCAAAAGGATGATTTGCTGGGACTAAACGTAATTCAACCCCTGTTTGAATTTGCTGATTTTCAATATGAATAAAACCCACCAGACGAGGAATTAGATCTTCTTTTTTCCAATCACGAATATGATCGGCAGTAACATGGCTGATTCCTTGTCTTGGAATATCTTGAATTTTTATATCAGCTCCCAAAACGGTATTTACCAATATCGTAATTTTAGCAGCAGTATCCCATCCATCTACATCAAAAGAACTATTAGGTTCGGCAATACCTTTTGCTTGGGCTTTTTCAAGAGATTCTACAAACGCACATTCATGTTGCAACATATCATTTAAAATAAAATTTGTGGTGCCTGTAAAAACACCTTCTATTTCTAAAATCTGACAGCCAGCCAAGTTATATTCAAACAAATCAACTGTCGGTAAAGCCGCAGCCGTCGCGCCGCTAAAAAATAATTTTTGATGGTGTTGATGTGCCAAATTAATTAATTTTTTACCCTCTACAACTAAAGCACCTTTAGATACTGCTATCGCATTCATGTTATGTGTTAGAGCATAATTTAAATAAAACAGGCCTTTTCCACCTGTCACATAATCACTTGCCCCAGTCTCAATAATGACATCCGCTTGTACCTGCTCTAAAAACTTTTGTTCAGTGAGGCCTGCTTGATATTGAGTTTTATCTAGCCATTTGGCAGCTTGCAAACCGTCTTGGTCAATTAAGCCTGATGATGAATTACATACCCCCACTAAACGGGCATCAATTTGATATTTTTGTTTATAGTATGTCGATCGATTTAAAAGAAGCTCTGCAATTTGTTGCCCAATCCGTCCAAAACCACAAATTGCCACGTTGACTCGCTTCATATCGCTTTCTCAAAAACTTAAAGGGTTTAAATAAAAACTTTCCAAAGTTAATTTTAAGGCTTCATTTGGAAACTTTGTATTTATAAAGGTAAGTTAAAATACTATATCACTTAGATATTTGTGAGATTAACAATCTTAACTACCATATAAATTGCGACAGCAAAAACCATTAAAGCAAAGACTTTTTGTACAATTGCAGAGGGAATAAAACGAATAGCTCTGCGCCCTAATAACATACCAACTGCACATGCGAGCGCAAACGCACTAGTAATGCCTACTGGATAGTGAAAACCCTCTGCAATATGCATCACAATACTCATTCCACTGATGAGAAAAATAATCATAAGTGACGTTGCAACAATACTATGCATATCCAAATTTGTGACTTTTCTAAGCGCTGGCACAATTACAAAGCCGCCACCAACCCCTAGCATGCCAGTTAAAAGCCCAGCAATAATTCCGATACTGGCAAGAACGCTTCCCGTTTTAAAATTCCAGATAAAACGTCCCGTACTTGGGTTAACCTGACACGGCGGATTATGAAAGTCTGATACTCGGTTACTAATAAGTCGATAACCTACTGTAAACATGACCAAGCTAAACATTAACATGAGCCAAACAGGTGAAATCGCGTTGGCTATTAAAATGCCGATATGTGCCATAGGTGCGCCAATAATGGCAATCCAGATTGCAGCACGATAACGAACCATCTTTTTAAATAGCCCTTCAATCGTTCCAATCAGTGTAGATAACGCAACAGCGAGTAAACCAATCGGTGCTGCTTGTGCCACACTCCAACCTTGACTCGTCATGAGCGCAGGTACAGCAAGAATACCGCCACCTGCACCAGTAAGACCAAGTAAAAAGCCAATCACGATGCCTTCAACGACAAGTAATAACATATCAAAAGCCTAAAATTGCATATACATCATTTGCAGTAGACTGCTGGATTAATGAGGACGTAGATTCTCGTCTTCTTGCGAAGCTTCAGCCGCTTCTCAGGATAAAGCGTTGCTTTGTTTATCCTCTTAACTCGAGCACAGCTCTCGTCTTGCGCTCGTACAAAGCGTTGCTTTGCTTAACCTCGCTCAGGTTTGACCATCCACTCACGGCCTTTGAGCATGCCTTGCCAGTAAATCGGCGGTAAAATCTGTTCTTTAAGCAGCCAGGCTAAACGAGATGGCTTTTGCCCATCAATCACCCATTTTGGAAAACTTGGAAGTAATTTGCCGCCGTAACCAAACTCAGCCAGAACGATTTTTCCACGCTCTACAGTAAGTGGACATGAACCATAGCCGTTGTACTCGCAGAAGTTTTGCTCACCGTTCAGTTGTGCTAGAACATTCACAGCAACGATAGGAGCTTGTGCCCGTGCCGCAGCAGCAGTTTTGGCATTAGGTGCATTCATCACATCGCCTAAAGCAAAAATATTGGCATGCTGTGTATGTTGTAGGGTTTGAGGATTCACGCTCACCCAGCCTGCTTCATCAGTGAGTGTGCTGGCACGAATAAAGTCTGGGGCTTGTTGCGGTGGAACAACATGCAACATATCGAAATCAGTCTCGACCAATACTGCATTTTCATCGTTCATCACCTTAAACCATGCTTTTTTTGCAGGACCATCTATTTTGACCAGTTGATGATTAAAGTGCAGTTCAGAGCCATATTTTTCGACATATTGCATTAGTGCAGGTACATATTCCTTCACACCAAATAAAACAGCACCAGTGTTATAAAAATGGATAGAGATATCTTTAAGTTTGCCTTGCTTTAACCAGTAGTCGGCTGAAAGGTACATCGCTTTTTGAGGAGCACCAGCACATTTAATCGGCATAGGCGGCTGGGTAAAGATTGCCTTTCCACCATTTAGTTGTTGCACCAATTCCCATGTATACGGCGCTAAATCATAACGATAGTTAGACGTCACCCCATTTTTTCCTAAGGTTTCGACTAAGCCTTCAATGCCATGCCAATTGAGTTTTAAACCAGGACAGACAACCAACGCTTTATATTGAATCGGTTGGCATCCTTCCAAAATGACCTGATTATGCTCAGGGTCAAATCCAGCAACGGCGGCTTTCATCCATTTTACTTTTGCAGGAATCACACTGGCCATTGAGCGTGCGGTTAGTTGAGGTTTAAAAATACCACCACCAACCATGGTCCAACCCGGTTGATAATAATGGGTATCTGCCGGATCAATAATGACAATATCTAAATTAGGTTCACGACATAAAAGACTAGACGCTACAGAAATTCCTGCTGCTCCAGCGCCCACAATCACAACGCTATAACAAGGAATTGTCGCTGGTTCATGGTCACGTTTTAAAATACGTGGCACTAAGCCTTTCAAGTTAAAACCAAGTTTGTTACCCGATTCTACTAACAGCGCTACATCTTGTGGAGCAACTTCAGCCAAAGCCCACAAACTGATTGCACGCATACCAGAACGACAATACGCTAAAACAGGTTTCTGAGCATTCTGATAAAGCTGCTTAAACTCGGTAACTTGTTGGTCGGTAATTTTGCCGCTGGTCACAGGCTGATAAATTACGTTTAGACCATATTGTTGAGCTGCTTCTTCAATTTCAATCACATTGGGTTGGTCTGCACCTTCTCCATCTGGACGGTTACATATCAGAGTTTTTACCCCTTGATCAGCAATTTTCGCAATATCGTCGGCAGTAATCTGGTCAGCAACATAAAATTCTTGATTAACTCGTTTAAGTTCCATATCGCCACCTTATGATTGTGAAGTTGAACCACAGGCCTGATTGGCAGGTAGTGCTTTATCGATTTGTTTTGGATATGGCAGATTTAAATTATTCATCAATTTAATAAAATCTTCTCGTGAGCGATTCTGACCTAAACGTGAATTTTTTAAACGTTCATAACCAATCGTTGAAGACAAACGCCCCTTATAGTCGTGTCCCGGATACACAATAGTCTCGTCAGGTAGGCTGAAAAGTTGCTTATGAATACTGTCATAGAGTGTGCCTGCATTACCTTGTTGGAAGTCAGTTCGACCGCATCCATCAATTAATAATGCATCACCAGTGAAAACCATGTTTTCAACCAAATAACTCGTACAAGCATTCGTATGACCTGGTGTATAACGTGCTTCAATACTGAGATTGCCGACTTTAAGCATGCAACCATCTGTAATTAAAATATCTCCGCAATTTACATCTGAATTACGGTGTAAAACCGATTTGCAATGGAAACGTTCACGAAGCAAATTCGCAGCAGTAATATGGTCTGCATGAACATGGGTATCTAATGTATAGATGAGCGTAAATTGATGCTGCTCTAATTCTTTTGTATAAATCTCTATATCTGATGCAACTGGATCAATTAAAACAGCCTCTTGTGTTTCTTTACACCCAAGCATATATGTATAAGTCGAACTTTCCTGCTCAAAAAACTGCTTAAAGAACATGATTTATACCCCAATAATTTATTTCTTTCCTATATTTTGCAAATAAGGTGCCAATTATTTAAAATTAAATAATAAATATAAAAATCAAATGTTTAAAATAAAAAGTGAAATTAAAGTTAGAAAACAAACGCAGCTTGATGTTCCTATGAAACTCAAGTATGTTTCAATGAAACGATTGTGAAACACATGAAATGGCAAAGTTAAATTTTAAGTCAGAACAAGATTTTTTTATTTTATTTGAGCAATTAAAAGTTTTATTCCCAAGTGCGAGTCTGTTTTTAGCAGACACAACGACTCAAGCAATTCACTATAAATTTAATACAGATGATCTTTCTGTTGAGAGCATGGCAGCGCTTACTCAAGATCATCACAATCAATATCTCGAAATTAATACTCCTAAAATGAGAAAGCGATTCATCTATCAGGAAAATGATATTTACATTGCAAAGCATCGTATTATCGGGAAGTTACATATTTTACAGCCGGTTAGCATAGAGAATGATATTGCTAATCAAGTAGAGCTAACAGAACAATTAGAAGACTTAGCCAAGGTTTTTAATAGCTGCTCGCCAGAAATGGCTCGTATGTTTTCAATTATTCAAAGAGTGGCAATTACTGAGTTTCCAGTGCTTGTCCGCGGCGAATCTGGTAGCGGTAAAGAACTTGTAGCACAAGCCATTCATGATTATAGCCAACGTAAAAATAAGATTTTTGTAGCTATTAACTGCGCAGCTCTAAATTCTAATATTTTAGAAAGTGAACTCTTTGGACATGTTAAAGGTGCTTTTACGGGAGCAATCCGTGACCATAAAGGCGTGTTTGAACGTGCCGCAGGCGGAACACTGTTTTTGGATGAAATTGCAGAGATTCCTTTAGAGCTTCAAGCTAAATTATTACGGGTTTTAGAAACAGGTGAATTTACTCCTGTCGGTGGTGAAAAACCGATTCAAGCCAATGTCCGAATTATTACCGCAACACATAAAGCTTTACGCGAAGAGGCTAAGGCTGGGCGTTTCCGTCATGATTTGCTCTACCGTTTACGCGTAATTCCAATTTTTATACCACCACTCAGAGAGCGGAAAGTCGATATTCCTCTTATTGTTGATCAAATTTTAAAAGAAAGCTCCACTCAACTAGACACAATGCCTCGTCATGTTAATCAAAAAGCCATGCAGATTTTATTGAACTATGACTGGCCTGGGAATGTTCGTGAACTTAAAAACACCCTGCTTTATGCTTTAACCATGGCAAATGGTAAGGATGAAATTGAAGTTGAGGACTTACCAAATGAGCTATTAAATGCAGAGGATTACGTTAAATTACCCGAGACAAATACAGAGCTTAGTCCAGAAAATGTACAAGCTGCTTTAGAAAAATATAACCATAACCTGAATATGGTCGCGAATATTTTTGGTATTAGCCGTACTACCCTTTGGCGCTATAGACAAAAGCATAAGCTTTAGTTAGGTATTTAACTCGTCTAAGGCGTATCATATTACACTTGGTTAGGTTCATTAGTTCAAAGGCTTTATATGATTGTTCGTGATAAAAGCAATGTATTTAAACTTTTATTTGCTTGGAAAGGAACAATTTTACCGAAGGTCTTGCCAGCACTGAGTTTTGTTGTCCTTATTTCAGCCTGTGTGGTCTGGCTCTCTTATTATCATTGGATTCAAATCCCTACCGTACCCGCGATCGGATTTACAATATTTGGTGTGATTCTTTCGATTTGTACAGGTTTTAGAAATAACGCGTGTTATGACCGATGGTGGGAAGGCCGCAAACTTTGGGGTGCTTTAATTGCCAATGCCAGACATATCGTTAGAGATAGCCATGTTTTATCTAATGAACAACGTGAACATTTAATCCATCAGGTCTTAATTTTTAGTAATTTATTGCGTGATCGTTTACGTCAACAAACAGTCGAACCCACAAAATTTCTTGAACATGCTTATTTAAATAACTCTTCACTTAACTATTTAAATGAGCATATTAATGCACCACAATTTGTACTCGAAAATATTCAAAAAGATTTAGTTAAAATACTAAAAGATGGCGAAATCAGTGACATTATCTATAGTACCTTAAATCGACATATTATTGAGCTAGGCAATATCCAAGCAGGTTGTGACCGGATTGCTGGAACACCTTTACCCTACTCATATTCAGTACTTTTACATCGTGCTGTTTATTGTTTTTGTTTCATCTTACCGTTTAGCCTTGAAGCTGCTTTAGGTATTTGGACACCGCTTATTGTGGGCTTAATCGCTTATATGTTTTTAGGTTTAGATGCCTTAAGTGCTCAAATTGAAGAACCTTTTGGTTTGCAAGAAAATGATTTACCGCTCGATTCAATTGTACGTTTAATTGAACGGGAGTCTTTAAGCTCTTTAGGACAACCATTACCCCCTATTATTGAAGCTCAAAACAACAACTTACTTTAATAAAAAAAGAGCGATGATTCGCTCTTTTTTTATAGGTTTAAGTGTCTATTTATGGATGTACGATAATCTTAACGGCTGACTCATTGTTATGAATTAAGGTTTCAAAACCTTGTGAAATCAAATCATCAAGTTGAATACGCTGCGTAATAAAAGGTTCCAGATTTATTTTACCTTCTTCAACCAGTTTAATGGTTTCTTGATGGTCATTTACATAGGCAATTGTACCTCGTACATCAAGCTCTTTCATTACCACACTGTGCACATTAATTGATGCTGGGTGACTCCAAATCGAAACAATAACAATAACGCCTGTCGGTTTTACTGCTGCAACCAAGGTATCTAACACCTTGTTAACGCTACTACATTCAAACGCGACATCAACGCCATTACCATTAGTAATTTTCATGACCTCAGAAACAACATCAACTTCTGACGGGTCTAAAATATAATCTGCAACACCCGACTCTTTGGCTTTTTCTTTACGTTTTGCACTTAGCTCGGTAATGATGACCTTAAGCCCTTTCGCTTTTAAAATTGCCGAAAGCAACAAACCAATTGGACCTGCACCACCAACCAGTGCAATATCACCAGCCTTTGCACCACTACGTACGAAAGCATGATGACCCACCGATAACGGTTCAATTAAGGCTGCCTGATCCAGTGGAATTTTATTAGAAATTGGATGCACCCAACGGCGTTTAACCGCAATTTTTTCCGATAAACCACCACCACGACCACCTAAACCAATAAAGTTCATATTTTTGGAAAGATGATAATTATCGCCCGGTCCAGTCGGCACATCATCGGCCACAATGTAGGGCTCTACGACGACATGTTGACCAATTTCAATATCATCAACACCTTCACCTACGGCATAAACCACACCTGAAAACTCATGTCCCATCGTAATCGGTGCAGATTCACCTGAAATAGGATGTGGATGTCCACATGGTGGAATAAAAATTGGCCCTTCCATAAACTCATGTAAATCTGTACCACAAATTCCACACCAAGCTACCTTAATGCCTATAGTGCCGGGAGTGACTTCTGGTTCAGGGATATCTTCAATGCGAATATCGCCTCTGTCATAAAAACGCGCTGCTTTCATTATTATCTCCCTCAAATCAGGATGTTGTTTTAGCGATAGACAATGCCGCCGTCTGTTAAAATGGATTGACCCGTAATATAGTCCGAATCTTCACTTGCCAGAAAAGCAACTAATGCAGCTACATCATCTGGTGTTTGGGCTCTACCTAAAGCAATGCCTTCCACATACTTTTTATAAGTTTCACCGATTGCTGCACTGGTAATTTCAGCAAAACGTTTATCGATTTCAACCCACATGTCTGTTCCGACAATTCCGGGACAATATCCATTTACCGTAATACCATGACTGGCATATTCTTTTGCCGCAGCTTGGGTAAGTGCTCGTACCGCAAATTTGGTTGCCGAGTAAATACCGAGTAAAGCAAACCCATCATGGCCTGCAATTGAGCAAGCATTAATGATTTTACCTTTATGTTGGCGTTGTTTAAATTTTGCAGCAGCAGCCTGAATGCCCCACAGCACTCCACCAATATTGATATCGACTATTTTTTGAAACTCATCCGGTGTGATATCAGCAATTGCCTGAACTTGTGCAATTCCAGCGTTATTAATCATGACATCAAATCCACCAAGTGTCTGTTCAGCATGATTTATAGCGTCAGATACTTGCTCGCGGTCACTGACATCGGCAATAAATATGCTCGCATTTACATCTAAAGCCTGAATTTCCTGCTGCACATCGTTCAGTCGATCTTGTTTCATATCAACTAATGCAATATGTGCCCCTTCTTGCGCCAAGCGCAGGGCAATCCCACGGCCAATGCCTTGAGCTGCCCCAGTCACTAAAACGACTTTATTTTTTAATCCCTTAACCATGTTCAACTCCTGTAAATGTAGAATTTCTACATATGAATCGCTCGTTGCATTGAGGCCAAAATGGACTCATGCATGGCTTCTGATAAGGTTGGATGTGCGAAAATCACTTGAGCTAAACTTTCATCAGTTGCTTCTAGATATTTGGCAATCGCAAAGCCTTGAATATGCTCGGTCACTTCATGGCCGACCATATGTGCACCAAGTAATTCACCCGTCTCTGCATGTATCACTGTTTTAACGAAACCTAATGCATCTCCAATTGCTAAAGCTTTGCCGTTTGCAGTTAAAGAAAACTTGCCGATTCGTATAGGTAAATTCTTAGCTTTTGCTGCATTTTCCGTTAAACCAATACTCGCTACTTGTGGATGAGTAAAAATACAACCCGGAATCTGACTACGGTCGAGCGAATGTACGTTTGCCACACCAGCAATTTTCTCGACACATATCATGGCTTCATGGCTTGCTTTATGGGCAAGACACGGTGCTCCAGCAACATCCCCAATGGCATAAAGCCCTGCTACATTGGTTTTACAATAGTCATCAATTGCCACAAAACCTTGTGGATTCAGTTCTACACCTAAACGTTCCAGTCCTAGCCCCGTGGTATTCGCCTGTACACCAATCGCCGAAAGTACACGGTCAAAAACGATCGTTTGAACATCATGTGCAGTTTCAACCACACAGTGAACTTGACCATTTTCAATTTGAATACTTTGAACGACAGCATCGGTTAAGACTTTCATTCCTTTTTGTTCAAACTGTTTTCTGACAAATTGAGCAACTTCTGCGTCTTCGGTTGGTAAAATCTGCTTGGCTAAATCAATAAGCGTGACCTGACAACCCAAGTCTTGATAAAGACTAGCAAACTCACTGCCAATTGCACCTGAGCCCACAACCAGTAAGCTTTTTGGTAACTGCTCTGGTACAAGCGCTTCTTTATAGCTCCAGACGTACGTTCCATCGACAGGAAGCTGAGGAATATGTCGAGCTTTAGCTCCAGTTGCCAAAATGATGTGTGGTGCACTCAAAGCCTGACTATTACCTTGAGCATCGGTCACTTCAATTTTTTCTTTCGCTATAAGTTGAGCACGGCCATTAAACACTGTTACCTGATTCTTTTTAAGTAAATAATCGATGCCTTGTACTAACTGAGCTGATACTTGTCGGCTATGTTGCACAAGCTTTTGAATATCAAAATCGAGTTGAGATACCTGAAAACCAAACTGTCCGGCATGTTTAAACTGAGTTGCAAGCTCTGCCCCTGCAAGCAAAGCTTTGGTTGGAATACAGCCCCAATTTAGGCAAATTCCACCTAAATGTTGCTCTTCTACAATTGCGGTTTTTAACCCGAGCTGGGCTGCACGAATTGCAGCCACATACCCACCCGGTCCCGCGCCAATCACAATTAAATCAAATTGAGTTTCTGACATGCGGGTTCTCCTACACCAAAATTAAAGCAGGGTTTTCAACAAACTGCTTAAAGCTGGCCAAGAATTTCGCCCCAACTGCGCCGTCAATGACTCGGTGATCGCATGACAACGTCGCTGTAACAATCTCACGAACCACTACATTGCCATTTTCAACAACAGCGCGAGATTCAGAAGCGCCTAATGCCATAATTGCGCCTTGCGGTGGGTTAATAATGGCATCGAACTGTTTAATGCCTAACATTCCTAAATTTGAAATGCTAAAACTACCGCCCTGAAACTCGTCAGGTTGTAACTTGCCAGTCTTAGCACGCGTTGCCAAATCACGCATGTCGTCGGAAATCTGTGCTAAAGACTTCTGATTCGCTGCTTTTACAATGGGTGTAATTAAACCGTTTGGAATCGCTACGGCCACCGAAATATCCGCTTGAGAGAACTGTAAAATTGATTGAGTCGCCTCATCAAATTGAACATTCACCTCAGGTACTTTAATCAGCGCGGCGGCAGCTGCCTTAATTAGCATGTCATTAATAGAAAGTTTCACTTGTGGAACAGTCTCATTAATCTGCTTACGTAGTTTTTGCAAAGCCTCTACGTTGAGATCAACCACTAAGCGGAAATGCGGTGCGTTACGTTTTGCAGCCTGTAACCGTGAAGCAATCGCTTTACGCATCCCATTCATCGCCACAGTCGTAATTGTCGATTGTGGTTGAGCTGCACATTGCACAGGTTGTTCATTTACTGGCGTTGGGTTATTACGATAGTAAACTGCCTCAACATCTTCTTTACAGACACGGCCACGAGTACCTGAAACACGGCAATCATTTAGGTTAATGCCCCACTGCTTTGCTAAACGACGTGCTACAGGTGTCGCTGAAACTCGGCTATCATCAGCAGTAGATTTAACCACTTTAGCCTGAGTTTGCTGCTTAACATCAGGCCATTGACCACCAGCAGCTTGTACAGCTTTCTGGATGTCTTGAACACTAATACGTCCTTCACGACCAGAACCTGTGACTTTTGCTAAGTTCACATTGTGCTTTTCTGCAAGCTTTAAGGCATGCGGTGTTGTAAACAATTCATCAGATGTTTGATAGCCTTGTAATGACTCGGGTACAGCATAGTCATCCTTAGCTACCTTTACAGGAGCTGGAGCGCTAGCTGCTGCAGTCTGTGGTTGTTCTGCTTTTTCAACAACAGGTGCAGATGTTTCCGCTTTACTTTGCTCCGAAGGTGCTTCGGGGGCTTGAGCTGCTGAACCACCTAGTGATGCGATAAACTTTTCAATTTCTGCATCAGAAACTTCACTATCAGCACATACTGCAATAAGACCACCGACGGGTAAAGTATCACCGTCTTTCGCCAAAATTTTACGGAGCATTCCTGCAAAAGGCGCTTCTAATACATTGACGATTTTTGTGGTTTCAATTTCACAAATTTCATCGCCTTTATTAAAGCTATCGCCTTCTTTAATCAACCATTGGGCAATCGTGCCTTCTTCCATGGATAATCCCCATTTCGGGATCTCCAGCGTTTTAATTTCGCTCATCCTAAGCCTCCAATGTTTTTCGCACAGCTTGCTCAATACGCTCTACACTTGGAATCCATTCTTTTTCTAAAACTGGAGAGAATGGAACAGGCGTATGTGGTGGCGTTACGAGTTCAACAGGTGCCTTCAAATAGTGGAAACCTTTTTGTGCGACCAGTGCAGCAACATCATGACCAAAACCACAGCGTGCTGCTGATTCATCCACAATAACCACACGCCCAGTCGACGCAACAGACTCTAAAATTCCTTCTTCATCAAGAGGTGAAATTGTACGGGGGTCTACCACTTCAACCGAAATACCATCTTTTGCTAGTTTGTCTGCTACTTCATTAGCGCGATGTACCATCAGGCCTAAAGCAATAATGGTCACATCTGTGCCTTCACGGGTGTAATTTGCTACACCAAAAGGAATGGTATAGGCATCATCTGGAACTTCGCCTTTAATGTCATAAAGCATTTTATGCTCACAGAACACCACAGGGTCGTCATCTCGAATAGCCTGAATTAATAGCCCTTTCACGTCGTATGGGCTAGACGGAACCACAACTTTTAAGCCCGGAACCGCAGCGAATACGTTATATGGTGACTGCGAGTGCTGAGCTGCCGCAGAGAAACCTGCGCCAATCATGCCACGTACAACCATGGGCGCTTTTGCTTTTCCACCGAACATATAACGGAATTTAGCGGCTTGGTTATAGAGCATGTCATGACACACGCCATAGAAATCCATAAACATTAAATCAGCAACAGGACGTAAACCTGTTGCAGCAGCACCGGCAGCCATACCGATAATTGCTGATTCGGTAATTGGCGTATCAATAACACGCTCTGAACCAAATTCAGTCCATAAGCCTTTGGTTACGCCTAATACACCACCGAAACCTTCAAGCGCGTTATCTTCGGTATTTTTACCACCATGCCCACCGCGAACATCTTCACCAACTACAAAAACCGTTGGGTCGCGGCGCATTTCTGATTCAATGGCTTCTTTAATTGCATTACGAAAACTTTTATTTGGCATCTTTACTATTCCTTTAGTAAGAGACATAGACGTCGGTAAGGAGTTGTTCTGGTTGTGGATATGCCGCAGCACGAGCTTTAGCAACGGCGTCATCAACATTCGCCTTAGATGCTGCATCAATCTCATCTAGCTTAGTTTCATCAATTTTGCCTTTAACTTTCTCTCGGAAAATTTTCAAAGGATCTTTATTTTCTTTGATGAACTCGACTTCTTCTTTAGAGCGAATCAAGCCAGGGTCACCTTCGAAGTGGCCATAAAAACGGTTTGTAATGGTTTCAATCACGCTTGGACCTTCACCACGGCGTGCACGTTCAATAGCAGTTTGGGCTGCTTCATAAACTGCAAAGAAGTCTGTACCGTCAACTTTAACCGCTGGTAAACCAAAACCTGCTGCACGACCAGCAATGTCTTTGCTTCCTACTGCGTAATCATGACCAGTTCCTTCACCAAAACCGTTATTTTCGAAAACAAAAATGACTGGAAGTTTAAGAACAACCGCCATGTTCATTGCTTCAAAAGTAAGACCTTGGTTTGAACCGCCGTCACCTGTAAAAGATAGTCCGACGCCACCAGTCTTTAAAGTTTTCGCTGTCAACGCCGCACCAATTGCTAAAGGAGGTCCACCACCCACAATCCCGTTGGCACCGAGCATACCTTTATCCAAATCGGCAATATGCATAGAACCGCCTTTTCCACGGCACAGTCCGTCATCTTTACCAAAAATTTCCAGCATCATGGCGTGAATGTCACAACCTTTTGCAATACAGTGCCCATGTCCACGATGGGTTGAAGTGATATAGTCTTTGTCGGTTAGGTTTTCACAAATTCCGACTGCTACAGCCTCTTCGCCACTATATAAGTGAATAAAACCTGGAATATCACCATTGGTATTTTCTTCGTGAAGTCGATCCTCAAATTCACGAATATCACGCATACGTTTATATGCTGCGAGTAATTGCTCTTCCGTTAATTGCATATCCTTTTCCTTTATTATCTTGATTTTAAAAATTCAACCAAGTTTCAAGCGAAAATCTAATTCGCTATAAATACTTAAACTCAAAATTAATAATCAATCTATTAGACTAAAAAGTTTTTAATTAAAATATATGTAATTATTTTTTAAATTTCAAAAACTTAATTATCAAAAATAATTTTAAAAAATTTTTATAATTTTCATTAATTTATAAAACAAACCTTTAACCAACCTTTCTTATTTTATAATACTCGCCACACCCTGTGTTTTTAATTAATTGCGCTTTTCAATATGATCTAATTAAATTAAAAATATAGGATTTTAAGCGGGTTTTAAATAAAATGGAATTATGAATATGGATTTTAAAAGACAAGTAGAAACTGGTATAAAATTAAGAGGAGCAGATAAAGTCGCTCGCATTCCGATTAAAATTTTACCTACAGAAGAGTTACCGACTAAACCTGATTGGATTAGAGCCAAAATAACCGATTTTGAAGAAATTAAACGCATAAAAAATTTGCTGCGCCAACAGAAGTTACATAGTGTTTGCGAAGAAGCAGCATGCCCCAATTTACCTGAATGTTTTGGTGAAGGTACGGCAACATTTATGATTATGGGAGATATCTGTACTAGACGTTGCCCTTTTTGTGATGTTGCTCATGGTCGCCCAAAACCTTTAGATGAAGATGAACCTAAGCATCTTGCAGAAACAGTCGCAAATCTAAACTTAAAGTATGTTGTGATTACCTCTGTAGACCGTGATGATCTACACGATGGTGGCGCTGCACATTTTGTAAAGTGCATTGAAGAAATCCGAAAAAGCTGCCCAGAAACTTTGATTGAGATTTTAGTACCAGATTTTCGCGGTCGTTTAGAGACAGCGCTTTCGACTTTGAGCTTATCTCCTCCAGATGTGTTTAATCATAATATTGAAACAGTTCCGCGTTTATATAAAGCGATGCGCCCTGGCTCAGACTATCAACATTCACTAGAGTTACTTAAACGCTTTAAAGCATATTGTCCCGATATCAAAACCAAGTCTGGCCTGATGGTTGGATTAGGAGAAATTGAAGCAGAAGTACTTGCTCTACTGAACGACTTAAAAGATTATCAGGTAGACCTTATTACTATTGGACAATACTTACAGCCATCAAAGTCACATGCACCTATTCATCGGTTTGTAAATTTACAAGAATTTGAAAGATACACGCGACACGGTAAACGATTAGGTTTTAAAAATATTTGGAGTGCTCCTATGGTCCGCTCTAGCTACTTTGCTGATCGACAATATTTGGGAGAAGAAGTACCAAAGCCTTTCAGCCGACAAGATGTCTTATCTTAAAGATCAGATAATTAACAAAACTTATCCAATAGGATAATGGTCAAGGCTTATAAAATTATTTAAGGTAAGGAGATAATCAGGAAATAGTCACAATAAGAAAGTTATAACGGTTGAGCGGCTACGGATACGCCATTTCAATGATAAAGGAATTTCGATATGGATATGTCAAAACAATTATCATCACCCTTTTTAGATACCACGCCGTCATTATTCCGGCCAGAAAAGTCATCTCATTCTCAACAATTAGTAAAAAAACCACCAGTTGACCTCGAAGCGGCTCCGTTATTTGACCTAACCGAAGAATGGGAACATTCATTGTTTGGTCGTTCGATTCACGAGTGCCATCGGAATTTAATGCATATTGCCGAAGATGCTGATATGGCAATTGGTGTGACCGACCCACATGGCACTCTACTTTGGACATGGAGTAGTACACCTATGCGCTCATCGGCAGAGCAAGTTCATTTTGTTGAAGGTGGTCAGTGGTCAACTCAGGCAGTAGGTCAAAATGCAATTGGTTTAGCATTAAATACTCATTCAGCTAACTGCGTTTACTCACACGAAAACCAAATGAATAGTGTAAGAGATTGGGTCTGCTATGCAGCACCAATTACCGATACAAATACAGGCCAGTTTTATGGCATTATGAATTTGTCGACAAAATATCAAAAACATAATTCTCTTGGGCTTTTAGCTGTTGAAAGATGCGCTGATATTGTGAAACAAGCAATTCAGCTTCATCAGAAAAATATTTTATATATTAAGGCCTTTGGTACTCCTAAAGTTCAATATAACCAACACAGTCTTACATTGACTCAACGTCAGGTTGAGATTCTGTGCATTCTGACGCTTTGTCCCGAAGGGATTAATCTTGAAGAACTTCACTATGCTTTATATGGTGATCGACCAGTTAGTACCACTACTTTAAAAGCAGAGCTTTCTCAACTTAGAAATCTAATCCCCGATGTTATCGAGTCTCGCCCTTATAAACTTAACTGTGAAATTCAATGTGATTTCTTAATGGCAGAGCAAGCATTAAACCTAGGGTTCACATCGACTACTCTTACGCTCTATAGAGGAAGTTTTTTAGCTAAATCAGAAAGCCCATTTTTGTGTGCATGGAGAGATTGCTTTGATGCTCGCTTGAGTCATGTGATTTATCAGATTGAAGATGTTGATCAACTATTACGAGTGGTCAGTCGTGTGCCAGATCGTGTAGATGCTGTTGAACGTTTACTTGAATTATTACCTGAAGAAACACCTTATCGAACTAAACTTTTAAAATTACTCGAATAAAATAAAAGGGAGAATATCGTATAGATATTCTCCCTTTTATTGAGGCAAGATCAAGCAGAAGCTTGAAGCTGCACCCGATAACAATCATCTAAGGCTAATTCATAATAACGCAGCCCTTCTTCAGCAGCATGAAATGCTTTTTGCTGCCAGTCAGGACGATCATTACATAACCGCTTAATCAGCTCCATGGCTTCATAAGGATGAAGATCATCATAATGCGCATGTGCACGCAACCAAGCCAAAGAACGTTTATCAATCGTTACTTCAGGATGATCAGTGTATGCATGAATACCCTTATAGACCTGAATAGACCAGTCTCCAGTTGCCCATTCAATTGCCAGATTTGTTGCAGCAAGGCACTCTGCCAAATTACCACGATGACTTATATTCCATAAGAAATGGTTTACTGCATTCATCGCAGCTGGTGGCCGCACACTATCAAGCTTTTCTACAGTTAAACCAAAACCTCCAGCCCAATCGCGATACCATTTTAAGTGCCGCTCTTCGACCTTAATATTTTGGATTAACCAATCTCGTGCTTCTGTAACGCCAGGTTCAGAAAACCCTGTTGCTTTGCCTAACGCCCCAGCCATATATGACGGGAAATGCGCGACTAATGGATAGAAATTAAGTAAAGCATAACGGAAACTATTTAGGCTCAATCCCCCATTGGCCATTTCCGAAAAAAACGGATGTTTACTTACCCGTTCTTTCGCTGGTAGCAGGTCATCCCAGAACTGCTGTGACCATCCATTATGCGGTGTAATTTCTAAATGCATTCCATATTGATTTAGAGCAGTCATTGCTAATTTTCCTATTTATATGACAGCAATCATCTGTATTTCACGCTATAAGTCTATCCGAAAATGATAAAGATACAATCGTTAATCGACCATTTGTAACTTTTTTCGATGGATTGCGACGCTTTAGATAATTGTTACGCTAATCATTGAAATGTCGTGATTTTTATCACATTTAACTCAGATAAAAATCATTACTTTTTTTAAAAATCTGTATTATTATTTTGAATAAATCACACATTATATAATCAATATTTTTAGATGGAACTTTACTAAAAATAAGTCTCATTTTATGACAACTTCCAATATAGAGAGCATTAATTATGAAGTTGCAGGGTTCCAATATATTGGGACAGGAACAAATAGATTTATTAACCACACGAGGATTAAATTTCGTATGGTTTCCAAAGCAGCTTGAAACGATTTATCGTTTTCAATACCAAAACGGTGCTGCCTATGAGTTCCGCTATAGAGCGCCTATTATTTTAATATTATATATATTTTTAAGCTTTGGTATATATCAAGTATTGCCAACTGAACAAGTTTTACCCTGGTTTAGTTATTATTCTTGGGTGGGTGTAATTATTTTCCTTGCCTGGATTTTATCGTTTATTAAAAAATTAAATCAGTATTTTGATTATTATGTAGGAATTGGCTCAGCTTTAGCGGTAGCAATTACTTTTATTTTAATTAACGTTATAGAAAATGGCCAAGAGAACGTTCTTTTTCATGCGGCGATGATGTATGCGATTGTAATTATCTATGGTGCAGTAGGTATGCGTTTTTATACCGCCATATTTGCTGGATGGGTTGGAGGACTTGTTGGAATTTTGGTAAGTAACTACTTAAATGGGGTGATCGACTGGACTTTCTTGAACCGAACTTACACCTTCAGTAGCTTCTTGGGCATGACCCTTGCCTATGCAACTGACCGCCAACATCGAGAAAACTACTTACAAAACTGCATGATCGAGCTGAATCGCATTGAACTGATGCAGCAAGCACAGCAATTATCTTTGCTTTCCCAGCAAGATGCACTCACCGGTTTAGCCAATCGACGCTATCTAGACGAAACACTGGATAACGAATGGCGCCGTGCTTTACGGCATGAAACATCGCTTACCATCATGATGGTCGATATCGACTATTTTAAAGCTTACAACGACACTTTAGGACATCTAAAGGGTGATGAATGCTTAAAAGAAATCGCTATTGCTATTTCCTCTATTGCTGCACGCAGTGGTGATTTAGTTGCTCGTTATGGTGGCGAAGAATTTTTACTGTTATTTCCGATGACAAATTCTCAGCAAGCCTTGATTCAGGTTGAACGTTTAATGAATGCTATTGATAAAATTGCAATTAAACACCCATGTAGTGATGTTTCACCACAAGTCACTATTAGTGTTGGTGTGGCAACCACGATTCCACGTCTAAATGATTCAATTTCTGCTTTCGTAGCTCGCGCTGACCATGCTTTGTATAAGGCAAAAACGAATGGGCGTAATCAATATAAGATTGCTGTAAACGAAGAACAAATTGTAGACTTAACTTAAAAAGTCTGACTTCCATTTGAAATGACTCAATATAAATAATTAGCTTTTCCATCCGTGGCAAAGCTAAAAAATAATTTAGAATCAGTACATACGAAAACCTCTTTTATTTAAATTTAAACCATCTGTTAAAAATAGCTTATATAAACTTAATAAATTTAGCGACTTTCAATTAATCAACACTCTATTTTAGATAATAAAAATTACAGGCTCCAATCCATATAATGTAGAAAAATTCCACTTCATTAGAATCCTCTCTTCAGTTTCTTCCAAAATTTAATTAAAAAATAAAAAAAAGAATTTTGTTCTATTCTCTGCGGCACAGTAGAAATATTTTCAGCCGAAAATGGTAAAATCGAAACAATATTTTCATGTATTGTTTCATAATTTGGATAAGCTTCTTTTTTTATTATTTCTATAATTTTTTGTATTTCATCAAGGGATAAATTCAAAAACCTCTTAATTTCTTGAGCTGTTTTTGACTCAATAGATAATAAAGCACAAACTCTAGTAACATTAACAATCTGCTCTGCATGAATGTTTTTAAAGTTTGGATAACAAACAAGTTTATAAAGAATCTTTGTCTCTAAATGATCTTTAGAAACGATATTCTCATTATTTGTTATACGTTCTTGATGACTAATTTTAAAATATTCATTCTTCTCAATATCTTGTAAAATATTTAGAAGCTCCTGATACCTTATTGGTCTCTTCAAACCATATTGGTAGCCTTTTAAAAGTTCAGGATTATTACTTAATACGATCTTAATTTTTTTTGGAATAAGTATATTGGTGTAACCGCTATCTAAATCAATAATATGTATGTCTGGATTGTCTTCGCTGTATATCCAATTCCCTAAAAGATGAGATGACAAAGATAAGTCATGAATAACTTTTATCATTGCCTCTAAATTTTTAGGCAATAGCCTATCCTTTGACATACAGCCAATTCTATATGTGCATTGATTCATTGATATTTCCCCAATTTCAATGATGACTTTGAAAATTCTTTGTTTAAAGTAATAAAAATTTAAATGTGTAGTAAGCTTATATAAAAGCAATTTGATTAAATTAACTTTATTTGATAAATATAAAAATCTGGTGTAGTAAAAATTAACAATATTTAATTGCTGATTTTACAGATGAATATATTCAAAAATAAATCGCAGAATATTATATTTATATAAATATTATAAGACAAGACAATAATTTAAAATTTAATCAAACTTCAGTGTAATAAAAAATTAAAACCCCATATTTAAATTAAATACGGGGTTTTATGTACTATAATCAAAAAATATGATTAAGGTTCAATTGGCGCAAATGGCGGAATAACATCTGCATTTTGAGCGCGATGGCGTAGGAAGTGATCCATTAAAACAATCGCTAGCATTGCTTCTGCAATCGGTGTTGCACGTACACCTACGCATGGATCATGACGACCTTTAGTCAACACATCGGTATCTTCACGATTTAAATTAATCGTTTTACCTGGTGTCGTAATGCTTGCTGTTGGTTTTAGTGCAATAGCAACTCGAATGGATTGACCACTTGAGATACCACCCAAAATCCCACCAGCATGATTCGCTAAAAAGCCATTACTGGTCAATTCATCACGTGTTTCATGACCAAACTGTCCCGCAACTGCAAAACCATCACCAATTTCTACCCCTTTAACCGCATTAATACTCATCATCGCATGAGCAATATCAGCATCTAAACGGTCAAAAACAGGTTCACCCCAGCCTACAGGAACTTTTTCAGCTAAAATTTCTAGCTTCGCGCCACAGCTTGTTCCCTGTTCACGTAAAGAAGTCACCAAAGCTTCAAAACGTGGAACAGCATCTACATCACCACAGAAAAATGGATTATTCGGAACTTCATTCCAATCCAGTTTTTCGGCAACTTCATTGCCGATTTGAGTAACATGACCACGGATCAAGACGCCAAATTTTTCTGCCAAATATTTTTTAGCAATTGCACCCGCTGCAACACGCATAGCAGTTTCACGAGCACTTGAACGGCCACCGCCACGATAGTCACGGAAACCGTATTTTTGCGTATATGTATAGTCGGCATGGCCAGGTCTAAAAGTTTGGGCAATATTGCCGTAATCTTTTGATTTCTGATCAGTATTCTCAATCAATAAACCAATTGGCGTTCCTGTCGTTTTACCTTCAAAAACACCTGAAATGATTTTAACCTGATCTGGCTCTTTACGTTGAGTCGCAAATTTAGAAGTTCCCGGTTTACGACGGTCAAGATCTTTTTGCAAGTCTTCTTCAGTTAGCTCAAGGCCTGGTGGCACACCATCAACAATTGCCATTAAGCCAACGCCATGAGACTCACCACAAGTGGTTACACGAAAGAGTTGTCCAATACTATTCCCTGCCATATGCCCAACTCCTTATATTTGCTCTTCAAATAGTTTTCTATAACGGCGACATTGTTCAGCAGTCAAAGCAAAAATACCTGAACCACCTTTTTGGAAAGTGAGCCAGTTGAAATCAATCGTATTAAAGTTTTGACGCATCGACCATTCAGAATTACCTACTTCAATGACAATAAGTCCATCTTCAGTTAAGTAATCTGCCGCTTGTGCAAGCATTTTACGAACTAAATCTAAACCATCTTGGCCTGCTGCCAATGCAAGTTCAGGTTCATGTAAAAACTCTTCTGGTAAGTCAGCCATATCTTCAGCATCAACGTATGGCGGATTACTTACAATCAAATCATACTGATTTTCAGCTGGAATCTTGGCAAACAAGTCAGATTCAAGTAATGCAACTTGATATTGCTTATTGTGGTGTTCTGTATTAATTGAAGCAACTTCTAAAGCTTCTTTAGAAATGTCAGTTGCGTCTATTTCAGCGTCTGGATATGCATAAGCTAAAGCAACCGCAATACAACCAGAACCTGTACACATATCTAAGATACGTTGTGGAGTTTTAGGTTTTGCATTTTCTGGCAAATTATTGAGAGCTTCACGCATTTGACCATTTTCATCTAAATAATATGGTGCAAAACGTTGCTCAATTAATTCTGCAATTGGTGAACGTGGAATGAGTACACGCTCATCTACATAGAATGGCTTATTAAAGAAATAAGCAAGATTTAATAAATAAGATGTTGGAATACGGTCATTAATACGACGTTCCAATAAACTTAAAAATTCCGCTTTTTCGCTTGGTAATAACTTCGCATCTAGAATTTCTGCGTCTGCTGACCATTCAAGAGATAAGGTTTGTAAAACTAATGCAGAGCTTTCTGCAAAATAATCTTCAGTACCTTGTCCTAAATGTGCATCATGTTGACGTAATGCTGATACCCCAAAACGAATAAAATCTCGAATTGTTGATAAATTTTCAGCCGCTTCCTGTAAATTTTCAGGGCTAATCGTCGGTCGCTCCACTTAGGCGTCTCCAAAGGCAAATTTTGCAAAGTGACTATTCTACTGAGTGAGGTACAGCAAAGCAACGCTTTGCCTTGTGAACAGGAGTTTTACATGCCGATCTCTAACAATCACACGTTAAAATCAGAATACTTTGTTTTAATTAAGAAATAATGAACTTTTCACTAGAGATTGATTTAAATTTTTAAAATAAAAAAGCGGCCTTTAAATACTGACCGCTTTTCGAGATTAGTCGGCTTAAAGCTTAAGCTTTTCAGCAACATAATCAGAATCTTTATCTCCACGACCTGATAGATTCACCACAATCATGGTTTCTTTAGGCAGTTTTGGTGCTTCACGAATTGCCCATGCGACAGCGTGTGAGCTTTCAAGTGCAGGAACAATGCCTTCAACACGAGAAAGTGTCATAAAAGCATCTAAACATTCTTGATCAGTTGCAGTGCTATATTCAACACGACCTAAATCTTTTAAAAAACTGTGTTGTGGCCCAACACCCGGATAGTCTAGTCCTGAGGCAATAGAATGCACGGGTAAAGGTTCACCAGCCTCATTTTCAAGCACATAACACGCCATACCATGAATTTGACTTGGCTTACCTAAAGTTAGCGTTGCTGAGTGCATATTGGTTTCTAAACCATGTCCAGCTGGCTCAACCCCAACAAGTTTTACGTCTGAGTCATTTAAAAATGCAGTAAATGCACCTATTGCATTTGAACCACCACCTACACATGCCACAACATAATTGGGACTTTTTCCAAATCGTTGATGCGTTTGATCTTTAATTTCATTGCCAATAATAGATTGAAAATCTCGAACCATTTTAGGAAATGGATGTGGACCCACAACGGAACCAATGGCATATATAAAGTTTTTTGGGTCTTTTAAATATTCTTCAAATGCACTATCTACAGCATCTTTTAATGTTGCTGTACCACGTGTAACTGCCACCAAATGAGCACCCAAAATTTTCATTTTGACCACATTTGGATGTTCTTTTTCGATATCGACTTGACCCATGTGAATTTCACAGGGAATTCCTACTAATGCACAAGCGGTTGCCAAAGCGACCCCATGCTGACCAGCACCTGTTTCAGCAATAACTTTCTTTTTGCCCATATATTTAGCAAGTAAAGCTTCACCTAAGCAGTGATTAATTTTGTGGGCGCCCGTGTGGTTCAAATCTTCACGTTTTAAGTAAATTTGTGCGCCACTTAACTGTTCAGACAAACGCTTCGCATGAAATAACGGACTTGGACGGCCTACATAATTCGTAAAGAGGTCTGATAGTTCATTTTGAAATTCAGCTGTATTGCGAATTTCTTCATAGGCAACATTAATTTCATCCATTGCTTCTTTTAGATGTGGAGGAATGAATTGTCCGCCATATTCACCAAAAAATCCTTGTTCATTCGGCAAAGCAATACCGTTAATTTGATGTTGCATATCATCCCTCTTTTTTAAATTATTAAAGTTATTAAGCTTATCGAGAAAGGTAACGCGTCAAATCCTCAATGCCTTTTAGCGTCATTGGATACATATGATTTTCAAAAATCTCTTTAATCCAACCAATGGTTTGAGTGTAATGCCAATACCCTTCTGTTTCAGGGTTTAACCACGCTGTTTTATCAAAATGTTGACGTAGGCGACGTAACCAAACCTCGCCTGTTTCATCATTCATATATTCAACCGAGCCACCCACCGATTTCAACTCATACGGTGCCATACTGGCATCACCCACTACAATTACACGATAGTCGCGTCCATAGGTGTGAAACAAATCCCATGTGTTCATGCGGGTTGCAGTTCTTCGGTAGTTATCTTTCCAGACATAGTCATAGAGACAATTATGGAAATAGAAATATTCGAGTGTCTTAAACTCACTTTTAGCGGCGCTAAACAGTTTTTCGCATTGTGCAATATGAGCATCCATCGAACCGCCCACATCGAACAACATCAGCACTTTTATTCGGTTTCGACGCTCAGGTACCATTTGAACATCTAAAATACCTTGCTTAGCTGTTTCACGGATTGTACCGTCAACGTCCAACTCTTCAGCTGCACCGTGGCGCGCAAATTTCCGCAAACGGCGCAAAGCAATTTGCATTTGGCGAGTACCAAGAAATTGGTCATCATCCAGATTTTGATATTTACGTTGTTCCCAGACTTTAACTGCCGAACGTTTACGCCCTGGTCCACCAATTCTGACACCTTCTGGATGATCTCCAAAAGCCCCAAAAGGTGAAGTACCACCAGTACCCACCATGCGGGTACCCCCCTGATGTTTTTTATGCTGTTCGCGTAACCGCTCTTCCAGCATTTTCATCAGTTCTTCTAAGGAACCTGCTTTTTGGAGTTCTGCCCGTTGTTCAGGAGTTAAATGCTTTTCTAGAAGCTCTAAATCAAACCAGTCTTTTGGCAACTTATGAACTTGCTTGAGTAACTCGTCCAGATCAAAGGTTTCAATGCCGTCAAAATAATCTTTCATGGCACGATCAAACTTGTCAAAAAAGCGCTCATCTTTAACTAAAATTGTTTTAGCAAGTTGATAAAACTCTTCTTGATCAGCAAAAACTAAGCCTTCACTCACAGCACGGTTTAAGTCAATGAGTTCACGAGTTGTAACTGGAACACCGTATTTACGTAAGGTGTAAAATAACCGCACAAACATGGGTTATTCCCTCCTTTAACGTCGAGACATGAAAGCCAAACGTTCGAGGAGTTGCACATCCTGCTCGTTTTTGATCAGCGCACCATATAAAGGTGGAATCGCTTTTGATGTATCTCGATTGCGTAATACATCCTCTGGCATATCATCTGCCATGAGTAAGCTTAACCAATCAATTAACTCAGAGGTTGATGGTGGTTTCTTCAAATTAGGGATTTCACGTAGTTTAAAGAAAACCTGTAAAGCTTCGTTTACTAGTGTTGCAGAGATATTTGGGAAATGAACTGCAATGATTTCTCGCATTGTAGCTTCATCTGGAAACTCAATGTAATGAAAAAAACAACGACGCAAGAAAGCATCTGGCAATTCTTTTTCATTATTCGAAGTAATAATTACAATTGGGCGCTGTGTTGCCGTAATTGTTTCATTGGTTTCATAAACATAAAAAGACATTTTATCGAGTTCATGCAGCAAGTCATTTGGAAACTCGATATCGGCTTTGTCAATTTCATCAATTAACAAAACACAACGCTCTTCACTCGTGAAAGCTTCCCACAGTTTACCGGGTTTAATATAGTTCTTAATATCGTAAACTCGATCATCACCCAACTGGCTGTCTCGTAAACGAGAAACCGCATCATATTCATACAACCCTTGCTGCGCTTTGGTTGTCGATTTGATATGCCAAGTGATCAGTTTTAAACCCAAACTTTGTGCTACTTGTTCAGCAAGTAAAGTTTTACCCGTGCCAGGTTCACCCTTAATTAGTAAAGGTTTTTGTAAAGCACGAGCTGCTTTTACAGCGAGCTTAAGACTATCAGTCGCGATATATTGATCTGTACCGGTAAAATGTTGGGTATCAGCAGACATGTAAAGACCTTATTTTTCTATTTCAATGGTTAGATGGAACGCATGCTTTTGTTTGTTGAATATTTTGACCAACAATAGCCAACAACCAAACCTAGACCAACTACAAACAGAATTAAAGATAAATTTGACCAAATCAGAGGGCTATCTTTGGTTAAAACACCAAATAGGAGTCCAAAAATAGCCGGTGCTACTGATGCATTCGGTCCTTCAGACACTGTTGGGGTAACTAAAACAGCAAATACAATAAGCCAGCTAATTGCACCAAAAGTTGTAGGAAGGCGACGCATTAATCGCCACCAACACCATAAAGCAATAATAGCGCCTATTCCGTAAGCTGTTAAAGCAATAACACCTTCAGGAACAACATCCAAAAAAGAGAATAATTGATTCATTATTCCAGTTTGATCTTCACGCACCACGTAAGCCCTCTGGTTCAACCGCATTTGGGTTAATTAACCCTTCTGGCGGCATCTGAATAAAGAAACCTTTTGTTTGTAATGAGTCTAAAACATGTAAAACATTAGCACGCGCCAATTTACGTGTTGGAGCTAATTCTAAATGCATGACAAACGTTGCACGACCAAACGCTTGTAAAACAGCTTCAGGAACATTTTCAAACGGATCAGCTTGTTCCGCATCGTCAGGATAGTTTGGACGAGCAATATACATGTACATTTCATCTTTTTTGCTCGATCTATAAATATCACAGTGCATTTCAAATCAACTCTTGAACTAAGGACAGCATACATGAAAAAAAACGACTCACACACGCAGGTTTGTTTACGCATCAGTCGTTTTTTTAATTCTTGGGAAATATTAACCTACAACATTGATTAAGGTCGATAATAACTTTGTTCCAGATAAAAACTGGTTTTCACAACAAATTAATAAATATTTGATTTTAAATACTAAAATTAATTTTCAACTTTAATAAAATAAAAACAATTTTTAGGAAAAAAGAAAAAATGTTTGTTCCTGAGCACTTTTTGTGATCTATTTTTAATACTTTCACACTTTAATACTATGAAATTTATGATATTAAAGTGAGGTATTACCTTTTTAAATTCACATTTAAGTAAAACTTCTAAGCACTTAATACACATTGGGAGACATTACTTAACTGGTTTAAATTCTCAGCATGTTTAAATATTAAGTATCTTAATCATAGATGTGGAGGATGAACCTATGCCTCGCGGTGATAAAACAGCTTATACAGCAAAGCAAAAACGTCAGGCTAAACATATTGTTGAGAGTGAAGTAGATAGAGGTCATTCTCAAGAAGAAGCCGAACGAATTGCATGGTCTACTGTCAATAAACAAGATGGTGGCGGTAAGAAAAAGTCTTACTAAAACAAACATTAAATACTTCTTTAGCTTGGGCTAAAGAAGTATTTTCATCAAAAATAAATTAATAGTGTTTAGAAAACTCGAGAGCTCTTTATATAGTCATCGCTTACTTGATTTAAGGCATTCAAAATAGCGCTATCATTTTGGCTTAATAGAGCTTCATTTAAACATTCCATGTAGTCTATAAGCATAGACTTAGAGGTGTTGGCAAATTCAGACGTTACGGCTTCATCTTCATATAAGATCACGTAGCTACGCGCAAAACCATAGATTAAATAGACGGCTGCTTTTTCTTTTGTATTTTGAGATTCTTTAAGAGACTGTTCACAAGCATTTTTTAAATCTTTAAATGCATCTGTACCAGTAGATTGATTTTTGAAAGATAAAAGTATTGTTTGGAAGTTCATATCCATATTCCACTCAAAAAGTAAAGCTACAGAAGAAGATGGAAGCTGTCAAATAATATCCTGATTAATATAAATTTAATTGTAAATAAATTTATATTTACTCTCCATACATTACGAAAAAACATGCAACAAAAAACCACCCTTGTTTTAAGGATGGTTTGGTTAAAACACAACGATAATTAGAAACTTATTTCAATTGTGATAGTAGTACCAGAGTGCTCAATATCAGTTGAGACATTAAACCCTCTGTTTTTAAGCTCCTCTTCAACCAGAGTAAGATGATCAGGGCTTATAGCATCAACAGGAAACCAGAAAGTTGCTTTTCGCTTCCCTTCCTTAGATTCAGACTCAGTACCAGTTAAAATTTTTTCCAATATGACGTCTTGATTTATTTTAAAGTTTTTAGCATTTTGACGAGCTTGTTCAGCATTAAAGTTGTTAAGCATATTTATCTCTCTAATTATTAATTTATCTAAGTTTATAGCATAAAAAGGCTATATGAGTTTTAGTGTTGTGTAGTTAAAACCAATCAAAGATATAAGTTTATTGGTTGAATAAACTTTCTACCCATTCAATAAATTTTCTCGCATTTCTATTTTTAAAATCTTCCTTATTTGGAATGTAGTAACACAGTTCTGATTGAATGGGTTTGGTTTTAAACTCCTGTAAAAGATTCGCCTTAACGAACCTATGGGTAAGTGTAGCAGAACAAAAAACTAATCCATTGGCAGATAAAGCCTCATGTATGCCAAAAATTTCCTGATCAAATTTCTTAATTATCACCCTCTCCTTTTTCCATCCATTCACCTCAAGCCATGTGTCTAATGGTGGACTTGGTAATGCTTTATTTTTCCATTCAGTGGTGAATAACGTTATTGGCTCACTCACATCTTTGGTCAGAGCAATTTTAGATGCACCAAATACATTAAAAGACTCATATTTAAGGATATCTTTAGAAGGTACTGAAGATACATCACCATATCGAATAGGCAATGTATATAAGTGACTTTCTAAAGTTTCGCCTGTAGAGAATTCAACTGAGATATCTGGGTGCAATTGATAGAATTCATTTATAGAAGGAATTAACAGCATTGCAGCGAGTGAAGACGTACTAGCCACTCTCACTACATTTCCATTTACTGTTATTTCATCTAATGCATCTTCAATTTTACGAAACCCTTCAGAAATTGCCCCAGCAAGTCTCTCTCCGGTGGCTGTAAGCGTTATTTTTCTTACTTGTCGATGAAATAAATCAACATTTAATCTGCTTTCTAAATTAGTAATATGATGTGAAATCGCAGTTGGTGTTAGCGAAAGTTCTTCAGCAGCCAATTTAAAACTTCCCAATCGAGCGGCTGATTCAAATGCCTTAAGTGCTTGCAAAGAGACTTGCATGCTTTCTCCAAAGTTATATTTATAGGTGATCTAAACTCATCTATAAATGTAATTTTCTCGTTTGTCTACTTATCTTTTAAAACTCAAAATAAATTAAACCTTAACTTTTTTGGAATTTATGATGAGTAAAATATTACATATAGATGCTAGTGTAAGAGCTGCGATTAACCCCAATCCAAACCATAATTCGATTTCTAAAAATATTGCCAGCCGATTGGTCAGCTCATGGAAAAAGCAACTGGCTATAGATGAGTATATCTATCGTGATGTAGGAATGAATCCGCCACCATTTATTACTCAAGACTGGATTGATGCTGTATTTACACCTGAAAATAAAAGAACCCAAGCTCAATGTGATGTTTTATCTATATCAGATCAGTTAATAGCAGAAGTTTCGAGTTCAGATATTATTTTAATTTCTTCACCTATGTACAATTATGGTATGCCTGCTCAACTTAAAGCATGGTTTGACCAAATTATTCGGATTAATAAAACATTTGATTTTGACCTTGCTCGAGGAGACTTTCCTTTACAACCACTTCTATCTGGAAAAATTTTAATCATTATCACCTCTAGTGGAGAGTTTGGTTTTGAGAAAGATGGCATCCGCCATCACATGAATCATCTGGTACCTCACCTTCGCACGCTCAGCAAATATTTAGGCGTAGAGAAAATTTATGAAATTGCTTCAGAATATCAAGAATTTGGAGATGAAAGACATATAAAATCATTAGAAAAGGCTTTTCAAAAAGCAGAGAACCTCGTAGCTGAACTTTCCATTTCATATACAGAAAGTTAGTAAAATATGAATCCTTAATTTTTAAAATTTAAGAATCTACTGACATTTTAACTGAGTTATATGGTTAAAAATAAAAAGCCAACCCATTTGGGTTGGCTTTTTTATTTCTGCACCGAAACAAACTTATAGTTATATATTATTTATATTGAAATTGTTTTTCTTACAACCAATAATATACAGACCTGTATGTTTAATCAATTGAATTTTTCTCATTGAATCAGTTAATTTAATTCATTATCAATTTTACAAATTAAAATTACTTCAACCCATCACTTTACTAGCTTTTTAATAAAGTTAATTATTTAATATAGCTAACATAAACATTTACTTTATTAAATATTAATATTGAATATCTATTATTTATAAATAAAAACTACTCAATTTAAATTATTCATTACTCTTCATTAAAAAAGCCCATCACGAAGATGAGCTTTTAAATTTTAACAATCACATCATTTTAAATGGATAGACTTTGTTTTTCTTCTTGAAATAACTGAATTAACGGTTGAGTTAATAGCTCATAACGCCAACCCAAAAGATAATCAGGCAAATCTTGTTCATCCCCTTGAGAAAGAACATGTTGATGAATTGCATTTAGCCATTTCTTTCTAAGCAATACTTCTTTAGGAATAGAAGTTTCACTTATTGCATGGGCAAGTACCATATCCATTTTATGCAAAGTTTCTTTAGATGTTACTTTAAAAGGTTTAGCAATTCTTGTTGGCCATTCACTTTCAATCGGTAAATCTTTAAGTAATTCTAAAATAGTTTTTCCATATTCACGAACTACATTTGGGCGAATATCTTTAACTTGCGAGAGTTGAAAACTATTACGTGGATTCTTTTCAACCATATCAATCATGGTCGAGTTTCTAAGAATGAAACTACGTGGCTGATTCGTTGCTTTAACAATGTATTCACGCCATTCACTTAAATTTTGCAGTTGCATCAATTGACGGCGCGAATGACGATAATTACCAACATCGCTATAAAGCAACTCTGTCGGCGTTTCACTAATAATTTCTTTAGTTAAACTACTACAATCTTCAAGAACATAGTCATAAAGCCCTTTCTGCTTAAGCTGTTCTTGAATATGATGCGCTAACTTCATTATATATAGAACATCATTTGCCGCATAACAAAGTTGCTGAGGCGATAAAGGTCGAGCTAACCAATCAGATCTTGTTTGATCTTTTTCAATATCAATGTCGAGGCAAAGCTTCAACGCGCCTTGGTAACTTACTTGCAGTCCATGGCCTAAGAAAGAAAGCCCCACTTGAGTATCAAACACATTAAGCAGATCTTCTTGATCAGCGTAATGATAGATTAAATCGATGTCTTCCCCACATGCATGAAAAATGTTCTGCTGAGCGAGAAATATTTTTTTCCAAAACTGACTTAGATCTAATGAAACACCATCCAACAGATAGACATCGCCATTTACATTAACTTGGCATACTCCAAGTTTAGGCCAGAGTGTGTCAACCTTAATAAATTCTGTATCAAGTCCATATATCGAACATTGATCCATTTTTTGAAGAACATCAACCAAATCGGTTTGCTGTTGGATAAACTGAAACATGCTTTCTCAAGTAAATGCAAAGAGTGCTTAGAACTCTGGTATATATAACATAGAAGTAGGAAATTACCACTTAAACCTTTATGAATACTCTATTTTTGAACAATTTTTCGAAAATAGATAATTTTTTGATCTTTTATTTATATTTTTAAAGTTAACTCCAAATATTCATTGTTTAAAATCTATAAGATCTTTTTCATTCTTATGGGCTTTCATATTTTATTTAAACTTTTTTAATTAAAGACAAAATAACATTCATCTTTTATAACTAAATTAATAAATCTAATTCAATTTTATATGACATCAATGAAACAAGCATCGAAATGCTTATTTCATTCTCATACGATTATGAACTGCCTGACTTAAGGTATGGCTATCTACATACTCAAGTTCACCACCTTGCGGTACACCTTGAGCAATACGTGTCATTTGTATAGGTAAATGCTTAGTCGCCTCTACCAAATAATGAGCGGTCGCCTGTCCCTCTACAGTCGCATTTGTTGCCAGAATCACTTCTTCAATTTTGCCTTGGCTTAAACGCTGAATCAGATAAGGAATACCAATTTCTTCTGGACCAATACCATCTAAAGGCGATAGATGCCCACCTAAAACATGGTATTTACCACGGAAACTTCCGCTTTGCTCAATCGCCATTACATCTGCTGGTGATTCAACCACACACAATAGTTGATCTTCTCGCTCAGTTGAGGCGCAAATATCACAAATTTCATGTTCAGTTAAAGAATGGCAAACGCTGCACTCATGAATATAACTTGAAGCTTCATGTAAAGCATGGGCTAATGCAAACGCACCTTCTCGATTTTTCATCAAAAGATGTAATGCCATACGTTGAGCCGACTTCGGACCAACGCTAGGCAATATACGTAAAGCTTGAACGAGTTGTTCAAATCTATCGCTAAACACAGAATTTCCTTAGAACATGCCCGCTAAGCCAGGTGGCAAGCCCATACCAGAATTCGCTTTTTGCATTTTTTCTTCAGAAATAACTTCTGCTTGACGTACAGCATCATTTACCGCTGCAGCAATCAAATCTTCAATCATATCTGGTTCATCTTGAAGTAATTCAGGGTTAATTTCGATACGTTTTACAAGATAGCGCCCAGTCATGGTTACTTTAACCAAACCGCCACCAGCTTCTGCATGAACTTCAGTTTGAGCAAGCTCTTCTTTCGCCTTTTTTATATTTGTTTCCATATCTTTTTGCATGCGCTGCGCTTGCTGCATGAGCATATTGATATTCATAACTTTACTCCGTATCTCTATCAAATCTTTAAAGTATTATGCGTTATCTGGTAATACTTTATAAAAACTTAATCTCATTGAACCAACCTATGCGATTAAAATACATACAGATTAGTGCATTGAACTCAAATTAATCCGTAATTCTGACACAATAGGCTAATGTTTTCTATCAGTATCTCTAGCTCTATTTTACGTAGCGACATGAGTAACATGCTCATACTTAGGTACACTTCCTAAATACTTAGATGGAATACGTTAAAGTCTAATAAAAACTCATAGCACTATTGAGATGCCTGTAGACCTTTATCAATTGTTTTATATTCACTTAAAGGAACTTTCTTAAAGGAGGTATTTGCTTCTTGAATAGATTTATCTGCTTCTTGAACAGACTTCTCTGCATTGTTGATCAATAAAGTTGTCTCATTCACTGGGTTCTGACTCGGTTTCGTCAGCAATTTATATCCAACTACCCCGATTACCCCCACTACAACGACAATAGCAATAGGCTTAAGCATTTTAAAACTCACATTTCTTTTAATTAAATTTACAGTCTTTATACCTTGTACACTTAGCTCTCATTTAAACAAAAATGTAGTTTTTTTATTGTAATTCTGAAATTTGAGTAACATTTAAATATAAAAAAACCATCTCGATTAAAGAGATGGTTTCATGAAAAAATAACACAAAAGAATTATTTAGATAAGGATAATTAGATCAGATCAAGACCACGTGAGATATCACGGATAATGTCATTAATATCTTCTAAGCCTACCGATACACGTATTAAACCCTCTTGGATGCCCGCCGCAGCTTTAGCTTCAGCAGAAAGTTTGCCATGTGTAGTCGTTGCAGGATGTGTAATTGTTGACTTCACATCGCCTAGGTTACCAGTAATCGAAATAAACTTAGTATTATCAATAACCTTCCAAGCACCTTCACGTTCGCCTTTAACAACGAAAGAAACAATCCCACCAAAACCATTTTGCTGTTTAGCGGCAAGTTCATGGCCTTCATGAGCTGGTAAACCAGCGTAGTAAACTTTTTCTACTTTTTCATGAGTAGATAACCATTCTGCAAGAATTTGAGCACTCTCACAGTGTGCCTTCATACGCAAACGTAAAGTTTCTAAACCTTTTAAGAAAACCCATGCATTAAATGGACTCATTGATGGTCCAAGCGTACGGACAACACCAAAAACTTCTTCTAATAACTGATGATTACCGACAACAGCACCGCCTAATGCGCGCCCTTGCCCATCTAAATATTTAGTCGCCGAGTAAATGACAAGGTCTGCCCCAAACTTTAATGGTTGCTGTAAAACAGGCGTACAAAAGCTGTTATCAACCGCAAGTAATGCGCCATTCGCATGAGCAATATCTGCAAGCGCTTGAATATCTGCGATCTCTGCTAAAGGATTAGACGGCGACTCAACAAATAAAAGTTTAGTTTCTGGACGTACCGCGTTTTTCCAATCGTCCAAATCACATAAATCGACAAATGTAATATCTACACCAAACTTGGCAATATATTTTTCAAACAAGGCAACAACTGAACCAAATACTGCTCTTGAGCAAATAACATGATCACCCGCTTTGAGATATGCCATAGTAACTGACAAAATCGCGCCCATTCCAGAGCTTGTCGCAACAGCACGTTCAGCACCATCTAAAGCTGCTAAACGTTTTTCGAACATCGATACAGTCGGATTGGTAAAACGAGAATAGATATTTCCTTGAACTTGACCAGAAAATTTTGCTGCAGCTTCTTCTGCATTTTCATATACAAAAGATGATGTCAAAAAAATCGGTTCGCCATGCTCACCTTCAAAACTACGAGTATGTCCGGTACGAATGGCTAAAGTATCAAGTTGGTATTCTAAATCATCAGACTGGTTCATTAAATGTTCGCCTTTACTGGTCATGTACTAAAAAACTATCATCATTTTGAGTGTCTAAGGTATTTAAGGTCAAGGTAAACCTGAAAATTATCGCTTAGACTTTATTTAATTTTAGTAAATAGTTGGTAAAGCAAGATGAAACGCTTAAAGTCCCTTGTCTCTGAACAAAGCCAAATCAAGTACCTTTCTGCCCGACTATTTCATTCAGAAACATTGGTACTATCACAAAGTACCCCCTTTGAGGTGATTGGCGAATTCAATCAAACCCGTATTCGTTATTACGCAGCAACACAAAAAAAATTTAAAGAACCATTAGTGTTTGTTGCACCACTCGCAATTAATATGGCGATTTATGATTTATATCCTTATCGCTCTCTTATTAAATACTTTCAAAATGCAGGTTTTGATGTTTATTTAGTCGATTGGGGACGCTTAAAGTTTAAAGATAGACACCTTAACTTTTTATCATTTATTGAAGATTTCATTCCTAAAGCAATAGAACTCGTTCGCGCACATTCAAGAAGTGAGCAAATCTCGCTCCATGGCTGGAGTATGGCAGGCATATTCGTTACTTTATATGCTGCTCTGAACCAGCCCAACCATATTAAAAATTTAATTGTTCTTGGTAGCCCAATAGATAGTTATGCATCTGGCCATATTGGCAAGCTCTATCAAACCATAAATCAGTTGATTAGTCGCAATAAGAAAATACAGGAACGTATTTACTCTGGATTGCCAAAACGTCTGATCCATAGTCCCGGAATTTTAAATTCATTAGGTTTTAAAATTCTTGATCCTAAAGGATGGTTTGATGGACATGTGCAATTGCTGAAGAATCTTGATGACCTGCAATTTGTACAAGAGCATGCAACTTTAAGTAACTTTTTAAATAATATGATTGACTATCCGGGTGGTATTAATCAGGACATGTTGTTTAATGTCTGGCTACAAAATCCGCTAAAACGCGGCTTTATTCAGTTAAAAGATAAGAAAATCGAATTAAAAAATATAGATTGTTCCCTCTTAGTTGGCGCGGGTCGTAGTGATCAGTTGGTCACTGCTGACGCTGCTTCGCCATTAAGTCAATTGACAAGCAGCCAGGATGTCACGTTTACTCTCATCCCCGGTGGTCATTTAGGCCTAATGTCGAGTCAAGCAAGTGCTCTGGAGTTTTGGCCGAAACTAGCTGCATGGCTCGCCGAACGTTCAACACAAATTTAAGGATAAGGTCATGAGTCAATCTGTTGCATTTATTGGTTTGGGTGCAATGGGCTACCGTATGGCAGCGCATTTACCAAAACACTTCGATACTGTCTATGTATGGAATCGAAATTTTGAAAAAGCCAAACAACATGCAGCAGACTATGGCACTAAGGCTGTCTCATTAGAGCAAGCTGTACAAGCAGATATTATCTTTTCATGCTTACCGACAAGCACTGATGTAGAAACGCTAATTAGCAATGTAGAAATTAAATCTGGAGCAATCTGGATAGACTGTACCAGCGGGGTTCCGGACTCTGCCCGTGCATTAGCTAGCTCATTAAAGCAATTAAATGTTGATTTTCTGGATGCTCCAGTAAGCGGTCAAACAGTAGGAGCTGAAAATGCAACTCTGACTGTAATGGTGGGTGGTGATGCAGCAGCTTTCGAACGCGCATTACCAGCTCTACAAGTGGTAGGAAAATTAATTAAACATGTCGGTAAATCGGGTGCTGGATTTGCAGTAAAAGCAGTTAATAATATGCTACTTGCGGTCAACCTTTGGTCTGTTGCAGAAGGTTTCAGTGCTTTAAAAGCGCATGGGGTAAGTTTGAACGAAGCTTTAGAGTGTATTAACGCTTCAAGTGGTAAAAGTCTGGTAACAGAGACTATCTTCCCACAGCGTGTATTGAGTCGTGAATTTCCAGTAACCTTTGGCTTACCTCTTCTTGCCAAAGACACAGGAATTGCTTTGGATTTAGTCAAGCAAGCAAAGCTTCCTGCCCCGCTTTTGTCTTTAACGCAAAGTTTAATCCAAGCTGCTCACTTAACTGCTGAAGATAACAGTGACTTCTCTGCGGCAGTTAAAATGTATGAAGCGTGGACAAAGATTACATTAGAGTAAATTTAATCTTTTAGAGGGCTGCCTATTAAACTTAATTTTAATAGGCTCACTAAGAAATACTATGAAACCTTAAACATGCAAACTCATTTCATTCATTACGAAATTTTTTGTATATATGGAATCACTAAGCAACTGAAAGATTATTATTTTTATACTACGTAGGTACTTTATTAACCTTTTTATAATCTGAGGATCTAAAATAATTTACAATCATTTGCGCACTTTTTTCGGATACAACCTTAGCTTGTTCCATTTTTGCTGAATAAGGATTGGCAAGCATACAGCTGGGAAGCAAAGTATTAGTAAGTGGTGGAAACTTTTCTCTTCCTCCTAAAGTTATTTTTTCAATAAAACTAGCCAACCACATAATATATTCTCCTTTATTTTTATATGTTGGCATTAAACTGATATCGAGTTTGGCTGAACATTCATTGGCTGGCTTATTTAAACATTCTTCGAAATCAATAAAGTTATATTTTAATTTATATGAAGTATCTTTTATCTCTTGTCGGATCATACTAACTAAGCGATTCAAGTGCTCAATAATATCCTCTGAGAAAAGCTTTTCTTCTTCAGATTTTTTATAAACTCTTTCAGCAACGAGTAAAAACTGTGACATTCTCTATTTCCTTTTAATCCTGTCTCCGATAAATAATCAGATCCTTTAAGGAAGTATGATGAATATAACATTGCTATATGTAAGTAGGTTAGACTAAAAAGTAACCACCATAGTAAAAGTGAAAGTTGTATGCGAAATGCATCACATTAATTAAACATATAGCTAATTACAACTCTCAATAGTGAGGCTAAATTAATATATTTCGAAATAACTTAAATAAAAAAAACCCATCTCAATTTTAGAAATGGGCTACAAAAACAAAAAACTATCAAACGCAGCAATTTAAGGACTATATAATAGAAGTTAAAACATGCAAAATCAATACATCTTTCACTTGAAGTGTAAAATAAGATTACTTTTGGCCTATTAATATTTTACAGCTTAAAAGAAAAAGCCCATTTCCGTCTAAATTAAAATGGGCCCAGTGAATTCCACTTAATCCTAAAAACACAAACTGTGATAATTATCACGTTTTGTGTTTTTGATGATGTCATTGCTTATCCCCTTTTTCATTGACCTAATTTCAAACTTCATCTGTCTATTTAGCAAATGGAATAGGCTATAAGTTCTCATCTTTTTCTAAAATTTTTTATATCTGATTACCTCAATCAGAAGCATATTTTTATATTGCCAATGAAAGTTAAAAGTGAATTAAAAAGAATCAAATTCTAAAAAAATATATATAATTTCTCTTAAGTTTATGTTTTTATTTGATTTTTATAAATTATTGATATCTAAAGTTTTTATTTGTTTTATGAACAAATTATCACCCAAAATGACATTTGAGTAATTAATAATCATTGAAATATTGGTAATAAACCTTATATTGAGTACAGGTTCATACCTTTAACTGAGGAAACGCTCATGAATAAATTTATGGTTGCAGTCTTTACTGGCATGGTGAGCATGGCTGGTTTAAGCGTTCAAGCTGCAACGCCTGAGCAAGAATGTCAGAAATTGCAAGACGACTATAATTTGATTTATGCATCAAAAGGCTTTTGTTTTAAAGATCCTGATGCTAAAGAAAAATATGGTAATGAAAACTGTCATACGACAAAACCAAAGTTTTCTGACAAAGAGCAACAACGTCTTGATGCTATTAAAGAGCGTCAGAAAGAATTGAAATGTAAATAATTTTAAAGGACTAATACATGGCATACGATGATCAAAATATCTTCGCAAAAATTTTACGCAATGAACTTCCAGCGATAAAAATCTATGAAGATGATCAAGTTCTAGCTTTTATGGATATTATGCCTCAAGCCGATGGTCATACATTAGTTATTCCAAAAACACCTGCTGTAACCCTGCTTGATTTACCCCCAGAAGCAGCCGCATATACCATCCAAATTGTTCAGAAAATTGCGAAAGCAATGGAAAAAGCCTTCAATTTAGAAGGTATTGTCTTGATGCAGCTTTCTGGAGCAGCAGCAGGACAAACTGTTCCGCATGTTCATTTTCACCTTATTCCTACAAATGTGCATCAACTTGGAAGACATGCTGTAGAATTAGGCGATCAAGAAAAAATTAAAGCTTTAGCTGAGAAAATTAAAGCAGCTCTTTGATTTTTAAAATATTAAAGCGGAGTTTTGACTCCGCTTTTTTTCGTCTAAAAACTATAAAAAATTAAAATAATTAATTTATTTCTAAATTTTAATCGTCATAAAACTGTCATTTATTTTTCACTCCCCTGTCACAAAGTTTGCCGATACTGCTTAGCAAGTTGGTGAGCTTTTGTAACTTTTTGTACATAAGTCAACTACAAAATAAATAGTTAACTAGGCATACGCCATTTTTAAATACCTTTTGGAGAAATCTCAATGAAGAAATTGCTACTCGCTGCCGCAGTTGCAACTTTGAGCATAAACGCGGTGCAAGCAGCGCCAACTTTGTATGGCAAACTAAATGTTTCTATTAACCAAGTTGATAATAAAAATTTCGATGGTAAAAGTGATGTTACCGAAGTTAACTCAAACTCTTCTCGCATTGGGGTAAAAGGCGAAGAGAAATTAACTGACAAGTTATCTGCTGTTTATTTAGCTGAATGGGCAATTTCTACTGATGGTTCAGGTTCTGATAGTGACCTTAGCGCTCGTAACCGTTTCATCGGTTTAAAAACTGAAGGTGTTGGTACTTTAAAAGTAGGTAAATACGACTCTTACTTTAAAACTGCTGCTGGTGGTAACCAAGACATCTTTAATGACGATACACGTTTAGATATTACCAATATCATGTACGGTGAAAACCGCTTAGATAACGTAGTTGGTTTTGAATTAGACCCTAAATTATTAGCTGGTTTAACTTTCAACATCATGGCTCAAACTGGTGAAAGCACCTCTGACAGCAAACAAGGTGAAACTGGTAAAGACAGTAAGAATGACAGCTTTGACTCTGTGTCTACTGCGCTTGGTTATGAGAACAAAGACCTTGGCTTAGCAGTAGCTGCCGCTGGTGACTTTGGTATTAAAGGTAAATATGCTGCTTACGGTTTGAAAGATGTTTATACAGATGCTTACCGTGTAACTGGTTCTTATGACATCGCAAAATCAGGTTTTGTTGTAGGTGCTTTATGGCAACACGCTGAACCTACTGATGAATTGACTGCATATGGTCAATCATATAAATCAGATGGTTCAATCGATAAAGCTGGTAAAGCCTACCGCGGTTTAGAGGAACAAGCATATGCAGTAACAGCTGCTTATAAAATTCCTAACACTAAACTTAAAGTGAAAGCTGAATATGCTTCAGCTGAAACCCAAGTAACTGGTCAATCAGACCGTAAAATCGACTTGTACGGTTTAGGTCTTGATTACCAAATCAACAAACAAGCTCGCTTCTACGGCATCGTTGCTCAACAAAAACGCGACTGGTTGAATGATGATGACAAGCAAACTGTTGTCGGTACAGGTATCGAATATAACTTCTAATTAGTTATCTTTGATTCATATCTAAAATAAAAGGGCTAACGCCCTTTTATTTTATTGTTCAGATTAAAAAAGCCGATATTTTTATACCGGCTTTTTTTAATTTGTAGCTTACTTTAAGAAACCACTTACAAGATTCATAACGTTTTGAATGTCTTGGTTTGCTTCTTGATGATCGGTACTTTCACCCTGAGGTGTTAATGAGTCAATGACTTGAGGTAAGACTGAAGCAATTGCACCGTAAACTTGCTCTTTTGGAGCTTGAGCTTGCGCAGCAACTTGCTCAATGTCAGCTGGATTAAATAAACTCTGCAATTGTTGAGTAGGAACTTCGCTATTACTTTGATTTGGATCAACCCAGCTTTGAACTTGGTTACCTAAACCCGCACCTTTTAACTTTTCTAAAGCAGCCTGCAAACCACCTTGTTGTTGAACCCAACCTAAGATTAAAGGTACAACTGCAATTAATAAACTTTGTACGCCACCACCTGCTTGAGGTGCGTTATTATTATTTCCAGTCACTTGACCTAATACAGAACCTAGTACTCCTCCAAGACCACCTTGTGCGCCAGAAGAAGTATTGCCCCCCATTTGTCCGAGTACTGAACCTAAAATTCCACCTAAACCACCTTGACCTGATGCTTGCTGGTTCCCACCTAAAGCCTGCTGAGCCAAAACTTCTACAATGTTGCTTAAATTTGTCATGTGTAACTCTTATGTATGGTTTATACACGAGCATACGCGGATTCTTGTTAAGACAGCAAAAGCCAAATTGTTAAATTTTGAAAGAGATTTGGTGCCATTTTACCAGCGGAATTTATTCCAATTCTCTGGGTTTGCCCAGAACTTTGAATTAAACCAATCTGGAACATGCTTATAGGTCAAGATATTAAATTGCCATAAAGCAAAATCACTATCATGTGAAGTTTTATCAATGAGTTGCGTGAAACCTAAAGAACGTAATAACTGTTCATCACTGCGTTTACTTACTACAACAATTCGTTTTGCTAATAAATCTCTTAGCTTCACTAATAATTGTGACTTTTGTACTTCAGTTATGTTCTGCATTTCATCTGTATCAAACAATACAAAACCCAAATCATAACGCTGAGTAAAAGGCAGACTTAAAAGCTCAGTTACGGTAAAATAGTGCCATTGAATTGCGTTATTCTGGTCAATTTTCTGGCCAATACAAAGTGCAGTATGAATGGGCTGTTCGTTTGATAAATCGTCTAGCATAGAAGTGATGACATTTTGTTCAGCCATAACTGCAACCCTTAATTGAAAGATGTGAGTTTAAACTTTATGGAACTACAAGGCATTTGCCATAAAATGCATGCAGGCCTAAAAGATGCTAGTGTAACTGATCAACAGACAACCAAGGCAAATGTTGAATACAAATTTGTATTAGACCGTTCAGAAATTGATCTTCCTTTTAATTTAGGACAAGAACTAGAAATCGAATGGACAGGTAATATTTATTGCACTTCTTGTGGCACTAAAACACCAAAATCTTATTCTCAAGGCCACTGCTTTAAATGCTTTAAAACTAAAGCAGAATGTGACCTATGCATTATGAAACCTGAAACATGCCACTATCATTTAGGTACATGTCGTGAAGATGACTTTGCCCACAATGTTTGTTTCCAACCTCATATTGTTTATTTAGCAAATTCGAGTGCTTTAAAAGTGGGTATTACTCGTGTTAGCCATATGCCAGGTCGTTGGTTAGATCAAGGTGCAACCCAAGCCTTACCAATTTTAAAAGTTGGATCACGCCGTTTATCTGGTCAACTTGAAACTATGTTTGGTTCTTTAGTTGCTGACAAAACTGATTGGCGTAAACTTCTTAAGGGTGAAGCTGAACCTCTGAAACTGACAGAACAACGTGATCAGTTAATCGAAGAGTTTGCACCAAAAATTCAATCTATTCGTGAAGAATTTAGTCAAAATCTTGAATTTAACGAAACGGTTGAACTACTAGAAAATGAATTGCCACGTGAGTTTGTTTATCCAGTTGAACAATATCCTGAAAAAATTAAGTCTCTAAACTTAGATAAAACACCAAAAATTCGTGGTGTATTACAAGGTATTAAAGGGCAATATTTAATCTTTGATATTGGTGTTATTAATATCCGTAAATATACGGGTTACGAGCTGATCGTACGTGCATAAGTGAAATTAAAAAGCCCCTAAAATGGGGCTTTTTAATTAAGATAATCTGTTTCTAAATAGCCAAGCTGCCAAAGGTAAAGTGACCAGTCCAAGTATGATCATTGGAATAAAGTTGAATTTGATTTGTGCAAAGCCTGCACCTTCCAAATAAACTCGTTGTACCAAGTTAATTCCAAACCTTAAAGGATTTGCGTACGTTGCTATTTGTAATGCTTCCGGCATGTTTTCTACTGGGGTCAATAAGCCTGAAAGTAGCATCAAAGGCATAATGAGTAAAAACGTAAACAACATAGCTTGTTGCATATTTAAAGATAATGCTGAAATTGATAAACCCACACCGACTACAGCTACGTTAAAACTCAATAAACCAAAATAAAGTAGCCCAATAGAGCCATTCATGGGAATTTTAAACCAGAACAAAATAATCAATAAAATAATGGTTGATTGCATCAAGCCTACAAAAATTGGCGGCAAGGCCTTACCAATCATAATTTGTAATGGTGTATACGGTGTCACTAATAACTGATCAAATGTGCCCTGCTCACGTTCACGCGCAACTGATAAAGCAGATAAAAGCAATGTTTGCATCATACTTAAGGCCGCAATTAATGAAGGCATTAGGCTCCATCGAGACTCTTGATTTGGGTTATACCATGTTCTTGTTTCAAGGCTAATCGGCAAAGCTGAGTTAAATTTTTGCTGATTAAACTGACCAACAATTTTATTTAGATATGAACCAGCCACAACAGCAGTTGATGAGTTCCTGCCATCAACAATCACTTGTATAGATGAACTTTGGTTATTATTTAATTTGTCTTCAAAGTCGGATGGTATCGTAATTACAACCAGTGCCTGACGGTTATCAATAACTTGTTTGATTTGATCGGTATATTCAAGTGTTGCAACACGCTTAAAAATACCAGAACCATCTAATTTTGAGATGAGTTCATGTGAGACCTGCCCATTGCTCTGGTCTAAAATTGCATAATCGACATGGTTAACATCATAAGTAGCAGCATAGCCAAACAAAAGTGCCTGCATAAGGGCTGGTACAAATAGAATAACTCTATTTGCAGGGTCACTAAAAATGGTTAAGAATTCTTTTTTGACCAAAAAACTTAAATGTTTTAGCCAAGCGATTAGTTGCTGCCACATATCTTTATCTCAACCGTTTTTTGAGTGACAAGTTCACAGCACATATCAAAACAACGATATATCCCACCAGAAAACCGCATTCTTTAAACCATAGCTTCCAATCATCACCTCCCATAAATAAGGTTTTAATTAAAATCATAAAATGTGTAGCCGGTAATAACTGGCTAATAATTTGAACAACCAAAGGCAAGTTGCGTGTATCAAAAACAAACCCAGAAAGCATCAGCGCGGGCATAAAACTTGCCAATAAGGCAATTTGACTGGCCTGAAACTGACTTTGAGCAAAGCCTGATATAGTTAAACCAAGTAATAAAGAAACAACTAAATAGAGAAATGAAGCCGATAAAATTGAAAATAATGAACCACGTATAGGCACTTCAAAAATAAAATATGCAGCAACAATACAGATCACGATATCAATCATGCCGATCACCACATAAGGAATGAGTTTTGCTAATACAATTTCAAATGGCCGTACAGGTGTGACAAATAAAGCTTCTAGAGTTCCCCGTTCCCTTTCACGAGCAATAAGTAAACCAGTTAAAAATGCGCCAATTAAAGTTAAAATGAGTACCATTAAGCCAGGGACTAAAAACCAAGTACTGTTACCAGATTCGTTAAACCATATTCGTTGTTCAATATTAACGGCACTTGACGTTGCTAATATTGGACTACGGTCAAACTGTATAGACGGCGCGGTAGCTAAAGCACCTGCAACATATCCCTCTAGAGCTGTTGCTATGGTAGTGGATGTACCATTTAATAATAGTTGAACCTTGGCATTACCTTGCTGTGCCTGACTGGCAAAATCTGAATGAAAATGCAAAATGGCATCAATTTCGCCATCTCGAATGGCCTGCTCTGCTTCAGGCAAATTATGAAACTCTTGACTAGCTAAATATCGTGAGCCATTTAAACCAGCTAAAGCCTGATTGATCTGTGGTGAAGACTGATCAACGACAACTCCGACTCGAGCCTGATTTAAGTCAAAAGAAAGTCCATAACCAAACAGTAGAATTAAAATAACAGGCAAAACCAGACCAATCCCGAGGCTGCTTTTATCGCGAATGAGCTGCTTAGTTTCTTTACGAACTAATGCTGTCAGCCGATTCCAAAATCCAAAGCTCATTGTAGACCTCCTAACCAGCGTGCCTTAATGCACGTGCTTGTTCCACAATCGCTATAAAAGCCTCATTCATATCAGCAATATGTTTATCTTTACTTGCCAGTTTACGGACTTGTTGGGGTGAACCTAAGGCTAATAACTTTCCAGCATCTTGTATGGCAATGCGGTCACAATATTCTGCCTCCTCCATAAAATGCGTCGTAATAATGATGGTAATGCCCTGATTTGCCAGTTCACCAATGCTGTACCAAAATGATCGCCGTGCAAACGGGTCAATTCCGCTCGTGGGTTCGTCTAAAAATAAAATTTCTGGTTCATGTAATAGTGCAGCAGCCATAGATAGTCGTTGTTTATACCCACCCGGTAAATCACCACTTTTACTATGAGGTTTTAAATCGTATTGCTGTAAGGCTTTATCAATTTGTTGATTTAGTTTTTTGCCAGATAACCCATATGCTCCACCAAAAAACTTCAAGTTTTCTAAGACAGTTAAATTGCTATACAGTGCAAATTTTTGAGAGACATACCCTACTTTGGCTCTTGCCTCAGCACGAGCTGTCCGTAAATTTTTACCAGCAACTTCCAAATACCCGCTACTTGCTGGTAGCAATCCACACAACATTCGAAATGTTGTCGTTTTACCCGCGCCATTTGGTCCAAGTAATCCAAATATTTCGCCACGTTGTACAGTAAATGATGTATTGGCAACAGCAGTAAAATCTCCAAAAGTTCGGACTAAATCTTTAACTACAATGATAGGTTGCTCTGTTTTTAAATTATCGTTTTGTTCTAATTGAAAAGCTTGCTCAGAAATAGGTATATGTTTTGGTTGCTTTTGAGCCTGCTGCAACAGCAGCATAAACACATCTTCAAGTTCAGGTGGTCGCGTATTTGCTTTTAGCCCTTCAGGTAAAATATCGGCTGATAGCTCTTTTTGACGACTAATAAAGTTCACTTGTTCACCCTTTGGAACAGCATCAATAATCTCTACATGGTTATCAAGTAACTGAGCTTGTAAGGTCCGAGCCTTAATCAGCTCTGAAGGTTTTATATTCCACGTTTGTCCACTTGCTATTTCTTTTAATTGTTCAGGTGAACCTTGTTTTAAAATTTTGCCTTCATGCATTATATAGACTTGGGCACATTTTTCTGCTTCATCCATATAAGCAGTACTTATAATTACGCTTAAGTTTTCTTCTTGAACAAGTTGTTCAATAATGATCCATAAATCTCGTCTTGATAAAGGGTCTACTCCAACACTAGGCTCGTCAAGTAACAGTAACTCTGGGGACCGGACTAACGTACATGCCAGCCCTAGTTTTTGTTTCATCCCGCCAGAAAGTTGGCCTGCTAGACGTTGAGTGAATTGAGTAAGATCCGTTATTTCTAATAACCGCTTAAATCTTTGCTCCCATACATCCTTTGGAATGCCATGTAAGTCGGCATATAAATCTAAATTTTCCTGTACGCTTAAATCTTCATAGAGTCCAAAGCGTTGTGGCATATAACTAATGCAGTCTTGTACAGCTTGCGGATTTTTACTCACATCAACTCCGAGTACATTTAATGAACCAGAAGTTGCTTTATATAGTCCTGCAATTAACCTTAATAAGGTTGTTTTTCCCGAACCATCTAGACCAACTAAAGCTGTAAGCTCTCCTTTGTTAATTTGCATATTCAAATCAACAATTGCACTAATATCTTCTGCCTTATTATTCTCAGCCTTAAAAGTCATGAATAAATTTTTAACTTGAACCACTACTTTTTCATCAGTCATGAGCTTTCTCACCTGAAGCAAGTGGCACGTTTACAGTCACAGGTTGGCCCATTTTTAATTGATCATTCGGATCATTTACATAGACCCTAACCTCATAAACCAGTGTTGTTCTAATCTCTTCGGTCTGTACTGTTTTCGGCGTGAACTCAGCTACTGAAGATATATAGCCAATTTTTCCATTAATGGGCTGATTAGGATCAGAATCACGAATAACTTGGGCCGTGCCCCCGATCTTGATAGAACTTAAATCTTGTTCGTTTACATATACACGAATCCATTTTGGATCGGTCAAAGCCAATGTATAAACGGCCTTTTGTGCAGTTGTCATATCGCCAACTTCTTGTAACCGAGCTCGTACCACTGCATTTACAGGAGACTTTAGTTCAGCTTGAGTAAGGTTATAGTTAATTAGATCTAAATTAGCCTTAGTTACTTCATACTGTGCTTTGGTCGCTTCACGATCTTCTTGTCTGGCACCTTTAATGATTAATTCTAAATTAGCTTGTCTTTCACGGACCGCTGCCTCAGCGCTATCTTTATTACTTTTGGCATAGTCTAGCTCTTGTTGGCTAATTGCCCGACCATCCGTACTACTTACCAAAATTTGTAAGCGTTGCAAGTTTTTGTTGGTTTTATCAAGCTCGGCTTGGGCAGATGCAAGTTGTGCTTTTGCTTGACTAATTTCTTCTGGGCGAGCTCCCACATCTTGTTTAACAATTGCCTCTTGTTGAGCTTTAAGTTGTGCTTGAGCTTGCTTTGCCTGAATGTGTAGTGCATTGGTATTAAGAGTCGCTAGTACTTGACCAGCTTTAACTTTCTCGCCCTCTTGAACTACAAGCTTCTCTATACGGCCAGACTGTTCGAATGCAAGTGAAACTTGGCGAATATCAACATTTCCATATAAAGTTAATACATTATCTTTTTGATTTTTATTGTTATATTTCCATACCCAAAAGCCGATGATAACCACAGCTATAACAACCAAGACGACGGCAATCACTTTTTTATTCATCTTATTGGCCTTCTTATTAAATTCAAATTTTATTAGTTTAAATTCAATTTAAATTTAAATTACTCCAATCTTTGAATAAAAGATATACTTTTATGGTGAATGAAAATTAGGGTTAAATATGTCCAGATCTAGACGAAGTGATGGTGACTTAACCAAGTCCAAAATTATTGAGGCAGCAGGACCTTTAATTGCCCAATATGGTTTTGCAAAGACAGCGAACAAAACAATTGCTAACGCTGCGAATGTAGATTTGGCTGCAATTAATTATCACTTTGATGGTCGAGACGGATTATATCAAGCTGTGTTAGTGGAAGCTCACGCTCACTATCTAGATGAAAAATATTTACTAAAACTTGTTGAAAGCACTCAATCACCAGAAGAAAAGCTAAGCTTATTACTTGAGACCTTGCTGCATAAATTAACCGAAAAAGATGTTTGGCATGGCAAAGTCTTTATTCGTGAACTCTTTTCACCTTCTGAGCATTTATTAAATTTTATTGAATTTGCAGGTATGAGAAAATTTTTTCTTATTCGTAAGCTCATTAGTCAAGTTGCTGGTTTAGATGAAAATGATCCAGCGGTGTTGCCTTGTATTTTAAGCGTGATAACACCTTGCATGATGCTCATTATTGCAGGACCTAATGCTCAAGCACCTGAACCCCTTAAAAATATTGCTCAGATGCCATTACACGATTTAGTTGAACATTTTAAAAAATTTTCATTAGCTGGCTTAAAAGCAATTAGCCAATCAAATCTTAAAAATTAGCTATTTAAACATTGCAAAATTGCCTGTACTGGATCTTCTGTATTTCCAGAAATAAGTTGTTTATGCATGGTTAAATGTTGCATCACTTGAATTTGAGCTGTTTCAACATTCATTAGTTTTTCTATTTCAGCGGCTAAATTTTCTGGTGTTGCATCAGCCTGAATAAGCTCTTCAATGACTTTCTTACCCGCAATAATATTGGGTAAAGAATAATAAGGAATTTTCACCAAAAGCTTAGCAATTATATAGGTCAACCAATGCAATTTATAGAAAGTGACCATTGGTCTATGCATGAGCATGGCTTCTAATGTCGCCGTTCCAGAAGCTAAAGCAATGATATTACTTGCATTCATGACCATACGGCCAACTTTAGACTCGCTATCTGTATTTTCTAAAATATGAATTACAGTTTTCAAATTAGGCGCTAATTGTTCAACACCCTGCTCAATCTGTTGTTTTCGTGCATCGTTAATCGCGGGAATTAAGAATTGAATATCTGGATATTTCTTATGCAGAATATTGGCAGTTCCAAGCAACATAGGCAAAAGTCGTTCTACCTCACCTTTTCGGCTGCCTGGTAATAACGCAATATGTTTTTGATTTTCATTAAGACCTAATTGCTGTTTAGCAATTTGGATTGGATTTTCAAGTGGCAATTGTTTAGCTAATGGATGGCCTACAAATGCTGCTGGAACTTCATATCGTTCATAAAAAACTTTTTCAAAAGGAAATAAGCAAAGTACTAAATCTATACTCTGTTTAATGCCATGAACACGTCCTTGACGCCACGCCCAAACAGAAGGACTGACATATTGAACTGTTTTTATTGGAAGATTCTTTTCTTTAATACTTTTAGAAAGTCTGAGGTTAAAGTCTGGCGCATCAATACCAATAAAAATATCAACTGGATTTTGAGTCCATTGAGTGATTAAACCATCCCGCACGGCGAATAATTTTTTTAAGTCTTTTAATACCTCAACAATCCCCATCACAGACAGAGTTTCCATTGGGTAATAACTGTTAAAACCTTCAGCAATCATTTGAGGACCACCGATTCCCTCAAATTCGGCATCGATTCCTTGTTCTCGAAAACTACGCATAAGTTTCACACCAAGCGTATCTCCAGAAACTTCCCCAACTACAATGCCTATTTTAAGTTTTCGGTTTGCCAAGGCGATTTACCCAAGAATTTGAAAATAATGCATTCTAGCATAGAGGTTTATCAATCTTGAACTTGATGTATATGTACTTACCAAGAGCAGTCACAGCACAAGCTATCTAAAATTACATTCATTCACCATCTTTTAATCTAAATTAACAATGCAATTTGAATTGTAGCTTACATTTACAAACAATAAAATAAATGAGAATTATTTACATTATCCTTAATCTTATGAATATCCCACCTCGACCATTTAAGCTTACCGTAATCGCCTGCGCGATTTGTTATGCGAACCTTTCTTATGCTCAAGACTCAGAGGTACAATCTTTACAGACGATCCAAGTTAAAGCATCAAATGCTGAGCAGTCTTCTGAACAAACCAAAGCATATAATGTTAAAAACTCGAGTAGCGCAACCAAGCTTAATATTGAGGCTAAAGAAACTCCTCAAACCATTAATGTCGTTACTCGTCAGCAAATTGAAGATTTCGGACTGACTAGTACACGAGATGTTTTAAAAAATACCCCAGGTGTAACCGTATCTAATCAAGAAACTGAGCGAACTACTTATATGGCTCGCGGCTTCGAGATTTCAAATATATTAACTGACGGCGTGGGTTTTCCCCTCTCAGGTTATAACTATAACAATACGAATCCTGATACTTATTTCTATGATCGTGTAGAAGTCGTTAAAGGTGCTGATTCTTTAACTAACGCCTTCGGTGATCCGAGCGCAACAATCAACAATATTAGAAAACGTCCGACTCAAGAATTCCAAGCAAGTGGCGGTGTAAGTTATGGTTCTTGGGATACGCAGCGTTATGAAGCTGATGTCTCTGGCGCAATAATACCGAGTGGAAAAGTACGTGGCCGTATTATGGGCTATGAGCAAACTGGTGATTCTTACCTTGATCGATATTCATCAGAGAGAAATGGTTTCGCAGGTATTATTGAAGCTGATTTGACAGATAGTACTTTACTGACCGCAGGTTATAGCCAAGAACAAAATAAACCCAATGCAAACAACTGGGGTGCTCTGCCTTTGTTAGATGCCAATGGTAAACAAATTTTATATGACCGCTCATATAACCCTAACCCTGACTGGGCACACTGGGATAATGAAACACAAAATGCTTTCGTTGAATTAAAGCAAAAAATTAATGATCAGTGGACCGCTAAGCTGACCTATAACTATCTTGATACCAAGCATAATAGTCGTCTTCTTTATTATTATGGTTATCCAAAAGCTGATGGATCAGGTGTTTCTCTAACTCCTTGGGGTGGTCAAGAGCACCAAGAAAAACATGCTGTCGATTTTAATCTCGAAGGAACATATAAACTTTTCAATCGAGAACATGAGGCATCTTTAGGCTATAGCTATGTACGTAGTCATCAGCAAGATAAACAATCTACAGGAACGATTAACGATAGTAACGTTATAAAATCAACCACTACGGATTGGTCAAGTTGGACACCGCAATCTGTAACTTGGTCAGACTTCACAGAAGCCGCAAACTATAAGCAAAATATTAACTCCATCTATGCTGCGACACGCTTACATCTTAATGAAGATTTAAAACTTTTACTTGGTGCAAACTATGTCCAAGCTGAAAGTAAAGGTGAAAGTTATGGTTCACCAATGTCATATAGTGAAAGTAAAGTCTCACCCTATGTTGGACTAACTTATAACTTTACACCTGAATATACAGGTTATATGAGTTACACCTCAATTTTCCGTCCTCAAACTGGTATTGATAAAGACACCAATCAAGCTTTAAAACCTATTGATGGTAAAAGCTATGAAATGGGCGTAAAAAGTTCATGGCTAGATGACCGTTTAACAGGAACACTTTCAGTATTTAAAACTGAACAAAATAATTACCCTCTACGCAGCTCTGATGGAAATCCACTTAATCGAAAAGTACCAACGAGTGATTTAGAATCACAAGGTGTAGAAGTCGGCTTATCAGGTCAAATCACAAATAATGTGAATTTTTCTTTCGGCTATGCTCAATTTAGTATTAAAGATATTAAAAATGGCGGCGAGGCAAGAACTTATAATCCAAACCAGACACTTAACGTGCTAACCACCTACACGCCACCAGTTTTACCGAAGCTAAAAGTTGGTGCAGGCTTACAATGGCAAGATGGGATAAAGTTATATGATTCAAATGTTAATAGTACGATTAAACAAGATGCATATGCTTTAGTTAATTTAATGGCGAGCTATGAAGTCAACGATCATATTACGCTTCAAGCAAATGGTAATAATATTTTTGACAAGAAATATTTAAATAGTTTTCCAGATGGCCAAGCTTTTTATGGTCCTTCTGCCAACTATACAGTTGCTGTAAAGTTTAAATATTAATATCGTAGCCAATCCCAATTTAGGGATTGGCTTTACTTATTATTCTTTGTGTATGTGTCAGTAAAGATGTCCAAAACTGTAAATCTCCCTGTGTCATATCGTATAAAAGTTTTCTATCGATTCTTGCTAGTTTTCGGTATGGGCTTTGCCTGTATGGCATATTTAAGCCTTGGACTCATTGGAATTTTCCTTTTGACCCTCGACAAAGCTGAAGCTATATATCTCGCAGCATTTATAGCAATTCTATTTTACGTCATCTTTGTAATTGTTGGTTTCTGCGTTCAATCACTTTTGAAACTCACTGGGCTATCAATTGTTTTGTGCGCCCTTTTCTTTTTTGTGACACATATGGTGGGTTATGCATAAAGGTATACGTCAATCTATGGCATGGCTACACTCATGGACTGGCTTAATATTTGGATGGCTCGTATTTGCCATTTTCTTAATGGGAAGTTTGTCCTATTACCGCCACGAAATTAATTTATGGATGCAACCTGCACTTGCGCAATATGAAGTAAAGCAAGATATTGCCATTAAAACAGCATATCAATATTTACAAGAAAACGCTCCAGATGCCAAATCTTGGTATTTAACAGTTGCTTCACCAGAAAGTCCCGTCAACACTATGTATTGGGAAAAAGCTGACGGCGGTTATGGCAATGCCACACTTGATGCTAACACGGGAAAAGAACTTCAACTTTCGGCAACTCTAGGCGGCGATTTTTTTTACCGTTTCCATTACCAACTTTTTGGCATTCCAATAATAGTTGGGCGATTAGTCGTGTGTCTTGCAGCATTTATTATGCTGATTGCTTTGGTTTCGGGCATTATTACCCATAAAAAAATATTCACTGACTTTTTTACTTTACGCACATTTAAGTCTCAGCGTTCATGGCTAGACTTTCACAATATTTCTTCTGTCGTTGCACTGCCCTTCTTTTTAACCATTACATTTACGGGCTTAGCTATTTTCTTTTATTTATATCTACCTTGGGGAATGCAAAAGATTTACCCTGAAAACCCTTATCAATATTTTACCGAGATACGCACAAAGACTGTACTTGAGAATCAATCAATTCAGCCTGCTCAAAACTTAGCTATTGATAAGCTATTGAACCAAGTTCAACAAAGTTGGGGTAATCAACCTTTATCAACGATTAGTGTGAAAAACCCGAATACCAATCAGGCGCAAATTACATTTATTCAGCAAGAAGACCGCTCTATTACTCGTAATCAAGCTCAAATTACATTAAATGCTTCAACTGGCAAAGTCTTAGAAGACACACGTAATAATAGTCCTATTGCAACGTTAAATGCGGGTGTCTATGGGCTACATATGGCTACATTTGCTCAGCCTTTACTTCGTTTAGGATTCTTTTTCTCAGGCATTTTAGGCTGTGTAATGATTGCCTCTGGTTTGTTACTGTGGAGTCTTAAACGACAAATTCAAAATAAGAATAGTAAGTTTCATTTCGGGCACTATTTAGTTGACCGATTGAATGTTGCAGCGTTTGTTGGATTACCTTGTGCAACTGTCGCCTATTTAAGCGCGAATCGATTGTTTATAGTCACTTCAACCACGATCAATTATGAAATTTATAGCTTTTTCTTAGTTTGGTTAATCAGCTTAATCATTGCTTTAATCACTAGAAAGCAGCATTTGTGGCGAACTCAACTTTGCTTTTTTATTATGCTCAGTATTGCACTTCCCATCTTAAATCTAAGTTATTTACTTAAACATGAGTATGTTCAAAGCCTCAGAGATTATTGGACCTTTGCACGTGTAGATGTATTTTTGTGGATCTTTGCAGCTTTAGCAATTTTTATATTCTGCAAAATTCAACCTATCCAGCATAAAGCTGTAGAAAAGATTCAAAAAAAGTTGAATAAATTAAATACTGAGGTGAGCTCATGATTCTTATAGCTTTCATCTTAATTTTATTAGGTATGTATTTACTATTTATGGCGAGCGAAAAATATCGATCGCCTAAATCAACAGGTCATTTCAAATCGTTAGCTCAAAAATATTACCGACACATTAAAATAGCTGCATTCATGCTATTTGGTTTATGTGCATTTATTCTTATTCAACACTATAAATTTTCAATTGGTTTTGTCAGTTGGTGGATCTTTGCAACGCCATTAACTTTTATTCTTATACTTTTAGTTAATCCTCTAAAGTCTTCAAAATAATCTTTTTCTTTAAAAAATGATGAAAAATAGAACAAGCTAAGCAATATTTTGATTGCTTAGCTTTTTTTTGCATAAGCAAATCATTATTCATGACAACTGTTTATCTCTAAAAGGAATAAGATATGTGCGTTTCGTGATAAGTGGCGATAAAGATGTCTGGTGCTTTTGAATTTATCTTAGCAGGTATGTTAGTTGGTTTCTGTGTAGGGATTACAGGAGTTGGTGGTGGATCATTAATGACACCAATTTTAATTGGCCTTTTTAGAATTGAACCTCATATCGCAATTGGTACCGATTTACTTTATGCCGCAATTTCAAAATTTTGTGGATCAATGGTTCACGCTAGAAAGCTCAATATTGTCTGGCCAATTGTTTTATGGTTAGCAGTAGGTAGTATTCCTGCATCTTTCGGTACTACATGGGTACTTGAGCATTATTTAAGTCAGTCAACACACTATAAAGCTGTACTCACCATGGTGTTAGGTTTTATGCTGACTTTAACTGGTGTATCTATCATTTTCCGCTCTCGTATTGAGAAGTTCTTCAGTCGTTTTAGAAATAAAGAAGTCACTCAAACTGAGACTGAGCATTTAGCTATCCATAAGAAACGTAGCTTTATCGTGGTTATGGGCATCATCTTAGGTGTATTCGTAACGCTTTCATCAGTCGGTGCTGGTGCATTTGGGATTATGGCACTCGTGATCATGTTCCCAAACTTACCAATGATTCGAATTATTGGTTCCGATGTTGTACATGCCGTATTGCTCACTTTAGTGGCTGGCCTTGGACATATGAGTGCTGGTAACGTCGACTTTACGCTTCTTATGTGGTTATTGGTGGGTTCAATTCCTGCAATTATTGTTGGTACGCTCATTAGTTCTCGTATGCCAGAACGTTTAATCCGAAAAATTTTAGGGATTACCCTATTTGCCCTCGGTGTTAACTTTATGATTCACCCAGTCAAAGCAAAACCGAAAGCACCTGTGGTACAACAACAAGCTGTGGTTGCTGAAAAAACAAGCAACTCAACTGAAAGATAGCAAAATCAATAAGATTTTTCCAAACTGAAATACCATGAGATGTAGGATTTTCATAATTATTTCATGGTATATTCAGTACACAAAACAACCTTTAGTATGATCGAACCAGTGACAGCAATGACTACACATTCAAATTCCGTTTCAAAGCCAGATATCGACGACGTTAATATTAAAAGCATTCAAACTCTTGTAACACCAGCCGAGCTTAAATCAGAACTTCCTTTATCTGATGTTGCTTCACAAACTGTTCTAAAAGGTCGCGATACCATTCGTAATATTTTAGATGGTTCAGATAAGCGTTTGTTTGTCGTTATTGGTCCTTGCTCTATTCATGATCCAAAAGCTGCCCACGAATATGCCGATCGTTTAAAAGCATTAAGTGAAAAGGTTAAAGATTCATTGTATTTAGTTATGCGTGTTTATTTTGAAAAACCACGTACAACAATTGGTTGGAAAGGTCTCATTAATGACCCTGACATGAATGACTCTTTTAATATTGAAAAAGGTTTACGTATTGGTCGTAAGCTTTTACTTGAATTAAATGAAAAAGGTTTACCATGTGCAACTGAAGCACTTGACCCGAACTCTCCGCAGTATTACCAAGACTTAATTTCGTGGTCTGCAATTGGTGCACGTACAACTGAAAGCCAAACTCACCGCGAAATGTCTTCTGGTCTATCATCACCAGTAGGTTTTAAAAATGGTACAGATGGCGGTTTAACTGTTGCAACCAATGCGATGCAGTCTGTTAAATATGGTCATAGCTTCTTAGGTCTTAATGAAGACGGACAAGTTTCGATTATTAATACGAGTGGTAACCCTTACGCACACGTAGTATTACGTGGTGGTAATGGCAAGCCAAACTATGATGCTGGCTCTGTTGAAGAAGCAGAAAATGCTTTAGCAAAAGCAAAAGTTAGTACAAAAATCATGATTGATGCGAGCCACGCAAACTCAAATAAAGACCCGTACTTACAACCACTTGTTCTCAAAAATATTACTGAACAAATTTTAGATGGTAATAAGTCAATTGTTGGTCTTATGGTTGAAAGTCACTTAAAAGGCGGCCGCCAAGATATTCCTGAGAATCTTTGTGATCTCGAATATGGCAAATCAGTGACTGATGGCTGTATTGACTGGGAAACGACTGAAAAAACATTACTTGAAATGCATGAAGCTTTAAAAGAAGTTTTACCAAATCGTTAATTCATCTTTTAAGAAGATCAAAAAAGTCCTCATTTTTGAGGGCTTTTTTATTTTTCTTTGTCGAAATTCAACATCAAACTAAATAAAAATGACTCACCACAAAAGCAAAAAGTAGCACGATTTCGCTAAGCTCAATTGCTGCCCCTACTGTATCACCTGTAATACCGCCAATTCTTTTAATAAAAAGATGTCTTAAATAAACCAGACCGATCAAAAAGCCAATAATGGCGATGAGCCCTTGCCATTCCCAATATAAAGCCAATAACAAAACTACAGCAGTTATTATCCATGACGCTGTTTTGGGTAAATGATCAGTCAATGAACGGCCTAAACCTTTTTCACGGACATATGGCGTAGTTAAAAACAAAATAGACGGCACAATACGCCCAAGTACGGGGACAAAGACTAAAAATAACGTTTGATGCTGTTCAATCAACACATAAATCAGTACAAACTTGAGCAAACAAATAATAACTAAACTTAGCACGCCAATTGGACCACAACTTGGATCCTTCATGATTTGTAAAGTGCGTAGTTTGTCTCCAAAACCACCTACCCATGCATCTGCCGTATCTGCTAGCCCGTCTAAATGTAATCCCCCTGTCAGCCAAATCCATAAAGTCATAATGATAGCAGCAAGCAAAATTACGGGTAATTTAACTAAAAGACACGAGATAAGAAAAAGAATGCCACCAATAATCAGCCCGACTAAAGGATAAAACAAAATAGCTCGACCATTTTGTTGCGCCGTTGGCATTGTCTTTAGCTCAATAGGCAGAACAGTTAAAAATTGCAATGCAATCCAAAAAGGTGTCATATCCAAGTCTCTAACTGATCTATATTTAAAAGCAAATTGGATTATGAAGAAATAAAAATGGGAATAGCAATCCCTATTCCCATTAAAGACTCCAAAAACTGAAAATCTATTGCATTTGATAGCACTGTTTCAATTTAATGTAGTCGTAGTAAAAACTTGTTGGTGTATAACGTGCATAGTTACATGCAGATTTGAACAAAGTTTCTTTTTCGTTATAAAGCATTTTTACCAAAGTATTGCCTTGGCTATTTTGGTAAATATCCCATTGGACATTTGCTGCCATAGGTGAAACTACTTCACCGCGCCATTCGCTGGTTGAGTAATTATAAGTTTGACGTAGTGGTAAAGGCTGCATCATATTATGTAAATCTAGGCTGGTTGCCAAAGGAATAATAATTTCAGCATGGGCAAACCGTAAAACTGCTTTGTAAGGCTGAGCTTTATTCACCACGGCGTCAACTTGTTGGAACAGGTCCTGTTTAAGTCCTTTAGCAATTTCACTTGTGACTTGATTTGACTCTGTAAAACTTGGACCTTTTTCGTAAAAATCGTTTGCATCATTAAATTCAGCGTAGAATTTCGCAGCATCTAACGGCATATATTTATCAAAATCTATACCTTTTAACTCATCTTTCATACCACCAGAAATTGAATAGAGCTCATAAATATAAGCTGCTGCATCAACTGCACTAGCAATCGTATTTTTCCCCTTACCTTTTTCTGTAATTTGCTCACCTTTTGGTGAAGTTACCGTAAAGGATCCGGTATTGCTAAAGTTATAACCTGTTGTACCCAGTTTTTTAATAAAGTCTGCTTTAAAAATCGGATTAAGCACTGTTTGGGCAGTTTTTTCAGCTTCTGTATTTTTTGATAACTCATCTAACTTTTGGGCTAAATCTTTATTATTTTCTTCAAAATCTTGATAGGACTGACTAGCATCATAAATTTTTTGTTGACCAGCACTAAGTGGTTGGACCAAGTCTTCATCTGCATTCAAACTATGAAAATAGAGCTTAAAACGATCAACGCCACCATCTTCAACACTTGGAACGCTTGCACTCGATAAATTGGTATAAGACGTTGGTACAATTTTATCTTTAAGTTGCGGTTGTTGTTGAATGAGTTCAGCCGTGAAGAACTTAGCACTATCTACCGCACGATCCACCCCAGAACTTTGTACCAATATAGATGCTTGCGAATTTAAAAGACTTGGTAAGCGTTGTAATAAACGATCTGCAATGCCGCGGTGTTCTAAAATACCTGTCGTGGTTTCATTTCCATAACCGTACTGGCGGATTCCTTCCACGCCATAGCCTAATAAGATATTGGCTTTCATCATTGCTTCTAAATCAGCACCCAATTGTTCACCTAATGGTGTTAAGGCATTTTCTGCTTTTGCCTGTTTCCATAAATTATAAAGTGCCAAATCATATTTCAGACTTGAGAGACCTCTTGAACCGTGACGTGCCACTAATTCTGTAAAAACTGGCTGGAACCCATTGGGTGCTTGTTCATAGTTTTTTATTTCTTGTTGTGGTTGGTAAGGCGTTTTAGTTTGATAATATTTTGATGAATTTGTTGGGGCAGTTGTTTGAATGTTTTGATCATCATTATTGTTACAAGCCACAAGTAATAATGATGCTGCGAGCACAGTCGTTTTAAATAAAATATTCATAAGTTAGATGAGTGATTAATAAGAAATGCCAATAGCTTAATTTTTAGCAATGACAGTTCTATTACAATCACTCAAATATCTTTTATAAAAATAATAACTTACATGTGTAGAGAAATATAAGGTTGCTATCTCAACATGAAAGTTAATTGACCATCTGTTTCAGAAAATTCGAATGAATATAATTTCCCAAGCTCTGCCGGCATTTTTAGCAAATCATCTAAAGGTTGTTGCGTGGCCAAACAAGCTAATAGCTTAATCACACCGCCATGGGTAACAACCAATGCATGTTGCCAGTTTTGGTTTTGCATTTCTACGAGTAGTTCTTGAAAGCCTTTAAGCACCCTTGTTTGAAATTGCATTAATGTTTCTGCATGCGGTGGACAATATTGACTCGGTTTTTGCCAAAAATTTGCCAGTAATTCCGGTGAAGTTTCATAAATTTGCTGAGTTGAGACACCTTCCCACTCACCAAAATACATTTCTTTTAAGTCATGGTTTAAAAGTAAAGGTAGCTGAGTTGTCTTTGCAAGTTTCTCAGCAAAACAAGCACAACGTTTTAATGATGAACTTATAATGACATCCCATGACTGATTTGCAACTTGCTCAATGGTTGACTGCATTTGCTGCCAACCTTTTGCCGTTAACTCATCATCTAAATGTCCACGTAAAGTATGGCTATATTGACTCTCGCCATGTCTGAGCAAATCAATTCTGAATTTACCCAATTTTATCCCCGCTTACGGCAGCTTGAGCAAAAGTAGCCATTTGGTTGTGTAATACACATGCCATTTTAAGTAATGACAAAGCAGTACCTGCACCACTACCTTCACCTAACCGTAAATTCATTTTTAAAATCGGCTCTGCATTGAGTTCTTGCAAAATACGACGGTGTCCATACTCTGCCGATTGATGGCCAAATAACATCCAATCACGTACTTTAGGGTTCATCCGTATCGCGCACAAAGCTGCGACCGAACTAATAAAGCCATCCACAATAATAGGTAAACCAATCTGCGCACATCGAATATAAGCACCTACAATTGCCGCAATTTCCAATCCACCAACTGCACACAATGTTTTGAACGCATCACCAGTAACATGTTTATGATGAAGCTCAATTGCTTGTTCAATGACTTCAATTTTATGTCTTAACTGATCGGCACCAATTCCTGTCCCTACTCCAGTTAATTGCTCAGCAGTATCATTTAATAAAAGACATGCTAAGGCAGAAGCAGAACAGGTATTTCCAATTCCCATTTCACCGGCAATATAAATATCCGCGCCGTCGGCTTTAGCCGTGTCTACACTATTTTTACCTAACTCTAGAGCAGCACGGCATTCCTCAGTATTCATTGCAACTTGTTTAGCAAAATTTGCTGTACCAGCTCGAATACAATGACGTTCAACGCCTGCGTATTGGTATGCTTCACCTACGGTACCGCAATCAATCACTTGCAAATGAGCTTGATGATATTTGGCAATGACACTAATTGCTGCACCACCGGTCGTGAAGTTTTGCAGCATTTGACGGGTTACGGCTTGAGGATATGCAGAAATATTTTCTTCAACCACGCCATGATCGCCCGCAAAAATGGTGATCCATGGATGGTTAACTTGTGGATGTGCATTTGACTGCAAACTGGCAAGTTTAACTGCTATCAGTTCTAAATCACCTAAGGCACCAGTAGGTTTTGTGAGTTGGAGTTGATGTTGCTCTGCTTGTTGTTTTGCGTCCAAATTTGGTTGCTGTACAGACTCTAACCACCAGTTCATTTTATTTCTCACCTTTTAAAATCATTGGAAAACCAGCCACACAAAATACAACCTTATCTGCAATTTGCCCTAGAGCTTGATGTAGTCTGCCTGCTTCATCTACAAACTGGCGGCTTATCTTACCGAGTGGCACAACGCCTAAACCCGTTTCATTACTTACTAAAATAATTTCTGACTCAAGCGTAGGTAAAACTTTTAACAGCTGCTCACACTCAAGTTGTTGAACACTTTGATCATCTAAAAGTAACAAATTGGTTAGCCAAAGCGTTAAACAATCCACCAAAATAATTTGATTAGGGCTATCAATTTTTTGTAGAGCATTTGCTAAATATAATGGTTCTTCAACCAAAGACCAGTGAGCAGGACGCTGATTTTGATGGTGTTCAATTCGACTTTGCATTTCTGGGTCAAGCGCTTGCGCCGTAGCAACATAAGTCACAGCTAATTGCGTATTTATTGCTGTTTGTTCAGCCAGTCGGCTTTTGCCAGAACGGGCTCCACCCAAAATCAGTTGCAACATGAATCACCTAAAAACAAATGCTGAGATGGATATAACTTACCTTGTAAAGTTTGAGCCTGATAATAACCAAACGTTAAATGCTCGATCTTAAGATCAAATTCAGCGTGTTTGTATTGTACAGGTAATTGAGAAATTTTTCGTAAAATCAAATCACTACTACAGTCTTTTTTATACAACCCCAATGTAATGTGCGGGCAATACTCTAAAGCAGCAATTTCATTAGAAACTATGCCTAATTTTTGACGTATGTGAGATAAAAAATTATCGGTATCTTGGATTTCTACAAATAAAGCACTACTAAAACTATCGACTAAACCAATTCTTAAATGAAACGGAGCAAAATCTTCTTTTATTAAGATTTCTCTTTGCTGCTCAAATTCACTCAAACTAAAGTCATCACTATAGACTCTGGTTTCGTGGTCTAAAAATCCACATATAAACAGCGTGATATGATATTGACGATTATTGGGTTCTAATAAGAATTCTGAAAAATGCGCGCGTAACGCATCTAAATAATCAACTATTTTTTGATCATTAATTTCTAAATACCATAAAGCATAATTTTGGCGCCCAAGATGCCATTCGGGATAATCCCGTATAGATGTTGGCACCATGAACGTCGAAGGTTTTAGCAGCACAGCTTTAATTCAAAATCATTCAATTTTCGTATTAAAGCACATTTGCCTTTCAGTTGTAGAACATTAATTATTTAAACGAACTTAAGCATACTGAGTACGCGTACTTTTGGAGTTGGTAATATTCATATTTAAAGGCTGTTTGCCTTGTTCAGAAAATAAATATTGAACTAATTGCGTTAACTCAACGTCAAGTTGCCTTTTCTGGGTAGTATTCATATCCAATTTCTGAATTTGCTGTTGTAAATGTTTAATCGCATCAGCCTCTTCAATTTCTAAAAATTGAATCGCATAGGCATAACCTAGAGCAGTACCTTTTAATAAATTTTTATAAGGTAAATCATGATTTATGTTCATTTCAATTGATGCCATGACACGTTCATTATGGTTGAGTTTGCGTAATGGATCTCGAGCTACTCTTTGACACGGATCTTTAAATGCGTATTCACATGAGTCTAGAAAACTTTGAGCCATTCGGTTCAGATCTTTTGCATAGTTAGGCAATACAATTGCAAGCCCCTGTTTTACTTCTATAATTAAGTTTTCTGCAAAGGCTTTAACTGAATGATCACCCATGGCAACACCAATAGATTCATAACCTAGTAAAGATGCGTACCAAGCAAGCATGGCATGCACGCCATTCCATAGTCGGTTTTTGATTAATTGAATATCTGTAATCTGATTAACCAAGACAAGTTGACGTAACTTTTCGAGTAGAGGGCTGCCTTTTTCTACATAAATTGGCATATCCGTTTCGCTATGAAACAGAATTAGGTCCATGCTTTGTAATATATGACCTGGCTGGAAATTACGGCGCATGTTATCAACATATAAAGATGCCTGATTTTGCTGATCTTGGGACAGTTTATTGCAATCTTCAATTTCGACTTGTTCTTCATGCTCCACATCAGATAAATGCTGTTCAAGAAAGTGATGCTTAATACGAAGTTGACGATATAAATTCTGATTAGATAGCTTTGAAACCATGCGGTTTACAACGGTGTCACAAAAGTAATGTTCTTTTAAAATATGCTCAGTTACATCTTCATCGTTGGTTAACTCTAGTAGAGCTTCTCTAAGATGCTTCATAACCAAATATTTCGCACCAACTTTATTTAAAATAATTAGAAAAGTTAGCGGTTCAATACATGTTTCAAGTGGCGAGTTAAAACGCGCATATAATCCTCTTGCAATTATTTTTGCTTCAGTCTCGATCGCTTGTTCAGGTAAGCAAAGTGCAATCAAACTTGAATGTGTATACATCTCTAGCATTTGTTGCTCATTGTCAGAATCAACAATGGTCATATTCTCAATACGTTCATCATAAGAAAACTGTCCATAGCGAATACTATAAGTTCCAAATGCATTCACAGCTTCTCGAAAAAGACTATTACGTGTTGAAGCAATAATTCTCTTGGGTTTTGTGTACCCATCCCAATGTGACAAGATTTGCGCTATATAACCACCGCCAATAGCACCGAAACCATGTATTCCAACCGTCAGTTGATTTAGGCTTTGCGGAAAAGGTTCCTGCATCTCTGGCATATCCATAACAGGAATAAATTGGTCGAGATCGGTTAAAAAGTCATACATCTGATCATAATAAAAATGTGCTTTTTCCAGCATTTCGTCATTTGGTTCTTTAATATCTTTTAATAAAATGGTTAAACCTTTTGAAGTGTGAGCTGAAGTTAAACCATTTTCAGAATCTTCAAACATAAGACACTGGTTAGCGTCCAAGTGAAGTTGACTAGCAGCTTTTAAAAAGATTTCTGGATGTGGCTTTCCTTGCTCTACTTCATCACCACAGGTAACCACATCAAAAAATTTATAAACATTCGCATTAATTAAATATTCTTCGGCAATTGCTCTACGGCTTGAAGTCGCAACAGCCATTCTTAAGCCAGATTTTCGTAAACGTTCTAAAACTTGAACCAAACCTTTTTTAATCGGTACGCCGTGTTTTCGAATATATTCGAGTTCCATTTCATCAGCTTTTTTTCGAATTTCTTTATAGGGAACATTTACACCATATAACCGTTGAGCCAATTGCTCAGCCGTAGTTGCACTTAAACCTAAACATTGCATTAAATATTCGTGTGAAAACTCCTGTCCAATGAGTTCTTGAGATGCATGTTGCAATGTTTGAAACCGCAACCTCTCAGTATCAAACATTGTCCCATCCATATCAAAAATTGCTCCATGAACAGGTTTTCCATGAAAAATAAGCACGCTTTTTCCTCTTTTTTGATCATGTTTTATTCAGGGTATACAAAAAATTGGTTAAAAAGGCGGGATATTAATAAATGAAACATTAGTGGTTATTTTTTAATCAAAAATATAAGAGATCTGTTACTGAGCAGAGTTAAAACTCTAAAAAGGTTGAACAATATGAATAAGTATGAAGCTAACTGTAAATACAAGAGTAGCAAGCCATCCTCGCTTGCCACTCTTGGTTTATTCTTTTTGTTGCGCTGATAGTATTTATTTTTCTTAGTTCCATTTACCGCTACTTGAACCTGCATATTTTTATAATGTCTCGCAGGTGTCACATACCAGGAATCAACTCACCTTTCGCTATTCTCATTATTGGTGCTTCTGGTATAACTCTAAAATTCGTAAGAAAATGAGCATGAACGAATAGAATATAAGATTGATATTACAACCAATGTCTTTGCTCCTTTAGAAAATAGCTATATCGCCACTAACAATAATGATAATCATTTTCATTTGATAGTTCAAGCTTTTTCTTCATTATTTGTGCTTCTCTCTTTTAAAAAAAGATCTGCATAAAGTATTTTCTCAATATAGATAGAGAATCATGATTGGTTCTTAAAGTATGTTTTTCAGTCATTATTATTGATCAAGCACATCAACAAATTGAGCATTTAAAAGCTGAGCTAAATCTTTTGGATTTAAACCAATATCCAGCCCTCTTTTTCCCCCACTTACATAAATTTTATTAAAGTTTTGAGCGGATGCATCAATGACCGTTTTTAATCGTTTCTTTTGGCCTAAAGGACTAATCCCTCCTACTAAATATCCTGTTAAACGTTCGGCATCTTTAGGATTAGCCATCTGTATTTTTTTACATCCAAACGCCGTAGCTACTTTTTTTAAATTTAATTGGTGATTAACTGGCAAGACAGCAACGAAATAATTTTTATCGTCACTTACCATTAGAGTTTTAAATACTTCGTTTACATCTAAATCTAATTTTTCGGCTGCTTCTAATCCAAAACTTTTGGCATTTGAATCATGTTCATATTCATGAATAGAAAATTCGATTTTATTACTTTTTAACAATCTACATGCAGGAGTCATGATAAGTGGTGTTATAGATGAAATTGTTTCGATTATAGTTTTTTTAGAAAAATTTTTAAATTTGCTTAGGCTATTTACAAGAGTTACATAAAAATTCAAACAGCAACTGAAGAAAAAATAATCTCAACTTGATATTCGTTGCTCGACTCCATATATTTTATTTAGATTTGAAGTCTGAGCTGACAATTTTATGAGTTATAAACACAACAATCTGATGGCGATGCGTCACCGTTTTTGGGATGAATCTTCAGATTCTGTATTAAATGAAAAGCATTTTTTGCAGCAGACGTTAATTGAACAAGGTATTTTTAATAACGCAACTCTTGATGATGTTAAGTACTTCTTTTATACCCTTCCTAGCATCATTATAGTAAAAGCTCATGCACTTGGCTTTATGCATGATTCAGTCAAACAGATGTTATTGCAACATATTCAGACCAATCGCCTGCATTTGATGCAGAAATCTGAATTAAAGATTCAATTTAAAATGTAATCCACTTTGTTATCAAAGATCTGTTTTATCTTAGTTTTAGTCATCTGAATTGTTTTAATTTCTTAAATTTCCGAATTGCTTAGGCTATTTAAGAATTATTGGAATAAAGATGACCATTTCGGCCTATCATTCAGTCTGAGAGAACTATTTTAATACGCTCAAAACATGTAATATTCGTTACAATTTTAGATCACCAGCGTTTGGCTGCATGATGCGCATAGGATTCTATTTTCATGTCAAATCAGAAAGATAAGCTTAAGAGTTTAAAAACTTCTTCCATGGATCGACGCTTATCAATCGCGAAAGCTTCTTTACTTGCAGGAACACGTTGGGCAACTGCAAGTGCCTCTTCTTTATTTTCTAATGAAGAAGAAAAAGAAAAGAAACGCAAAAAAGCGATGAGCGAACAAGCTAACTATCTGGTTTCTGAAATAGGTAAACTTAAGGGTTCTATTGTTAAAATTGGCCAAATGATGGCTCTTTATGGTGAACACTTTTTACCAGAAGAGATTACACAAGCATTAAATACCCTAAATAACCAAACCGTTGCCTTAGATTGGCCTGCAATTAAGCCACATTTACAAGAGCAATTGGGTGCTAAATTAAATGATTTAACGATTGATCATGAACCAATTGGTACTGCATCTCTCGCACAAGTACATCGTGCAACACGTAAATCAGACGGCTTAGAGTTAGTTTTAAAAATCCAATATCCTGGCGTTGCAAATGCAATTGATTCAGATATGAGCTTGTTTAAAAACATGCTTAAACTGACACGTATGGTGCCACAAACCCGTGAATTTGATCAGTGGTTTGATGAAGTACGTGAAATGATGCATCGTGAAGTTGATTATGATGTTGAAGCTGCCACTACCCGTCGTTTCGGTGAACGCTTAAAAGATGACGAGCGTTATATTGTTCCGACAATTGTAGATGAATACTGCACTAATCAAGTACTTTGCATGACTTTTGAACGTGGTGTTCCAATCAATAGCCCTGTGATGTTGTCTTTACCTCAAGAGCGTCGTAATCAGCTCGGTGAAGCTTCACTCGAAATTGCAGTTCGTGAAATTTTTGAATGGGGTGAAATGCAGACTGACCCTAACTTTGGTAATTACCTTGTTCGTTTGGGTAATGGCCAAGACGTTCAAGACAAAATTGTGTTATTAGATTTTGGTGCTATCCGTCAGTTTGATGAACATCTGTTAGCAGTTGCACGTCAACTCATTCAAGCAGGTTATCAGCATGATAAAAATGCGATGGTACAAGCCATGACTGGATATGAATTTTTTGATGCAATGCCTGAAAGTATTAAACCCGGCATGGCTGATGTGTTTTTAATCGCGACAGAAGCATTTAGTACCCCTGCAAATAATCCAGATATGCCCGCTGGCCTTATGGATGAACATGAACGTTATGACTGGAAGAAAAGTCAGTTACATAGCCGTGTTATGCAGCAAGCAAGTAAATCAATGGCGTCACGTTATTTCTCAGTTCCTCCAAAAGAATTTATGTTTATTAGCCGTAAGTTTATTGGGGCCTATACGTTTATGACAGTTATTGATGCAAAAACAAATGTGCGACGTATGATTCGTAACTTTGCTTAATTTAATAAAGGGCTAGAATGATTCCATGTCATTCTAGTCAATACCTCTCAATCCACCCAATCATCAAATAATTTTAAACAAATAAAATCAAAAACTTATAATTTTATTATTTTCTATTTGCCATTTATCTACTCATTTTTTGAATGTCAGTAACGACATAGTTTTTTAATATGAGGCGTGTCAGCATAAAACAATAACAACGTGTTAGGACACCATAATCATGACAAGTATGATCAATAAAGCTCAGGGTTTGGGTTTATCGCTGATCACCAGATTGGCTGGAAGCGATGTACTTGATCAACTCAAGTTGCGTAAATTTGTTGAAAAATCTCTTTATCAAGGTTCAAAAGCTGGTTTTAAAGCATTAAGCCAGACTCAAAAAGCATTTAAACCAAAACAGATCTCACAACAGCGATTACCTCGCCAACAAAAAAATCTATTTGATTTAAGCCTAACTGAAGAACAACAAATGACTTCTGATGCAATGTCTCAATTTGCTCAAGAGGTTCTATTAGGATTAGCGCATGATGCTGATCAGGCAGCTCAGTTTCCTGAAAGTCTTTGGCAATATGTGGAAGATTTAGGACTCAATTACTATGCACTTCCAGAGGCATTAGGTGGTGTCGCGGCCGAACAAAATATTGTAAGTAATCTATTAATAGCTGAAAAACTAGCTGAAGGTGATTTTAGCCTTACAGCAGGATTACTCAGTACATTTAGCGTTATCAATGCAATCACACGTTGGGGTTCTGCTGAAGTTCAGTCAATGTACCTACCATGTTTTGCAGAAGACTCAGACATTACAGCAACCTTTGCAGTTCAAGAAGCAACTCCAGCATTTAATCCTTATGCTTTAAAAACAAAAGCATCACTTGAAAATGATCAGTTTTTCATTGATGGCGAAAAAACATTAGTAATTTTAGGTGATTTAGCTGATGTATTTTTAGTAAGTGCAGACTTTAACGGCAAGCCAGACGTATTTGTCGTGCAATGCGGTGACACAATTTCAATTAAAAACACTCCAGCTATGGGTCTTAAAGCCACAGAAACTGCAACTCTTCGCTTTAATCACACACCTGCTCTACGCTTAGGTGCAACAGATTTTGATTACACTGCATTTTTAGATTTGGGTAACTTAATGTGGTGTGCAATGGCTGTAGGTACATGTGAAGCTGTTAAAGCTTACTGTATTAAATATGCCAATGAACGAACTGCTTTCGGTGAACCAATTTCTCATCGCCAAAGTGTCGCTTTCATGATTGCAGATATGGCTATCGAAATTGATGCGATGCGTATGTTGATTTTAAATGCGGCAAGTCTTGCAGAGTCAGGCAAGCCATTTCACCGCGAAGCTTATCTAGCCCAACTACTCTGTGCTGAAAAATCCATGAAAATCGGTACAGATGGTGTGCAAATTCTTGGTGGACATGGTTTCACAAAAGAACATCCAGTTGAACGCTGGTACCGTGATCTACGCGCTACTGCAATTTTACAATCTGGCTTACATGCTTAAATGATCAATCAGAGGATACTTTAATGAATTTACAAAATCCTAAAAAATTCAAAATGATGATTGATCAAGCACATGATGTTGCGATCAATGTTTTACGCCCTATTTCTCGTAAATATGATAAAGCTGAGCATGCGTATCCCAAAGAGCTGGATATGCTCGCTTCACTCATTGATGGTATGAATGAAGGTGGCGAAGGTATTAATGCTGGAGCTGCAGGTGCTGGAAAGCGCGGTCATACAGACAGTGAGGGTGTTCGTAACGGAACCAACATGTCGACCGCTCTTGGTATTATTGAGATGTGTTATGGCGATACAGGCTTATTGCTGAGTATGCCACGTCAGGGGCTTGGGAACTCAGCAATTGCTGCTGTCGCAAATGATGAGCAATTAGAGCGGTTCAACGGAACATGGGCAGCAATGGCAATTACTGAGCCAGGATGTGGCTCTGACTCTGCTGCTATCCGCACCACTGCAACAAAAGATGGCAATGACTATATTTTAAATGGTGAAAAGATTTTTGTGACCTCTGGCGAACGTGCAGATTCTGTCGTCGTTTGGGCCACGCTTGATCGCAAACTTGGACGTGCAGCTATTAAGTCATTTGTGGTACCCAAAGGTACACCGGGAATGAAAGTTGAACGTCTCGAACATAAATTAGGAATTAAAGCTTCAGATACAGCAGTGATTAGTTTTATTGATTGCCGTGTGCCAGCCGAAAACCTTTTAGGTAATGCCGAAGTAGACGTCGCTAAAGGTTTTGCTGGAGTAATGGAAACTTTTGACAACACTCGCCCCTTAGTTGCAGCAATGGCAATCGGTTGTGCTAAAGCTTCACTAGAACGTATTAAAGAGATTTTTAAAGATCAACTTGATCTTGATTACTCTACCCCCTACCTACATGCTTCTAACCTTGCAGCACAAATCTACCGTATGGAAGCTGAGTGGGAAGCTGCTCGCCTACTCATGTTAAAAGCAACGTGGATGGCAGATAACAAAAAACCAAACTCTAAGGAAGCTTCTATTGCAAAAGCTAAAGCAGGTCGTGTGGGTAATGAGATCACTTTAAAATGTGTCGAATTAGCAGCAAGTGTGGGCTATAACGAAGATGAGTTACTTGAAAAATGGGCTCGTGATTCGAAAATTCTCGATATCTTTGAAGGTACTCAGCAAATCCAGCAATTAATCATTGCCCGCCGAGAACTGGGTAAATCCTCTAGCGAACTAAAATAATAATTAAGGGAAATTTCCCCTTCTTTTATTAGCTTTTTATGTAAAAACTTAAAAGCCCTCTAGCGATTAAACTAGAGGGCTTCGTATTTCAGGAATTAATTTTTTTATTTATTCGGTAGTTGTACTGTCTAATGCTTTATCAACTACACCAAATTTCTTAAAGATTTTTGCACGTCGTTTTGACGAAATATTTGCTTTGTTTAAATCACCTTTATAATGATCAAAAACTCGCTTATCCATTATTTTAAACCACAATGAAGGGATTAATGCTGGTAGTAGCATACTGGCATAACCGCTTGGTAGCTCAGGTGCCTCGTCAAAATGACGTAATGCTTGGAATGGACGAGTCGGATAAGCATGATGGTCTGAATGACGCTGCAATTGGTACAAGAATAAGTTTGTTACAACGTTATTATTGTTCCAGCTATGCTCTGGCATTGTACGTTCATATTGACCATTTTCTTTTTTCTGACGTAATAAACCATAATGCTCAATATAGTTAATAATTTCAAAAAGACTAATGCCATAGAATGCTTGTGTCGCTAAATATGGAATTGTACGTTTACCAAAGATTCCAACCATAGAACCATGAAAAGCAGCAGTCATTCCCCAGCCTTGCAATAGTTCATTATCTGAAGACCAGAATTCTTTACCTTTACGTTTTAAACGATTTTTTTCAATTTCTATTGCAGACTTAAAAGAACCAATAACAGTACGTGGCCAGAACTCATAGAATGTTTCACCCATACGTGATGAAGCTGGATCTGCTGGTGTTGCTGCACGCTTATGATGACCGTAAGGATGCTCAATACGGAAATGATTATAGCCTGTTGGAACTAAAGCAAGATGAGACAGAATATGGTCTATACGGTCATGCTTATGACTTAACTCATGGGCTGTATTAATCGCAATACCATTGATTGCACCCATTGAAATACCAAGTAAAATCTTATCAATAAAAGATGTTGTTTTACGACTTGTTAAATAACATGCATAAACATTCGCAGCATACTGTAGAGGGATAAAGCTCTTCACAAGACGTGAGTAATATGGATCTTTTTCTAAAAGCTTAATTTCTTCATCTGTCGGATTTCGAGCGTCTTTCCCAATAATAGTATCAATTGCAGGAATCACGACATGTAATAAAAGTGGACCACCTAATGCGAAAACTTTCTTCAAAGGACGTGGACCAAACTGATAACCAGCTAAAATAGCTAAACCGATAGCAGGTAAAGCAGGACTAATCATCCATAAAAAGCGTTTGCGATCTATTTCACGCATAGACGCAGGCACTGGCATAAGTTCTTGCTGAACATTTACTGGTGCATTCATAGCTATATTTCCTTTTTCTATATGTCTATATAGTTAAAGAAATAGTGTTTAGTTAACAGTAGTAACCGTCCAAAAAACCTATGTTAAAGTCTTTGGCATTTTCTTCCACTTTTCTGTCCTAAAAACACATGTTGATCTATTCTTATAGCTCACTATAATTTTATTAAAATAATGATTGATCATTTAAATATGGATGCACTAAGTAAATTTTTTGATGATATTCACCTGAATAAGTCTGAATACATCTATTTAAAAGCGCAAGGAGAATGGGCTTTTAAAACACAAGATCAATCTGCTTTACTTGCTTATATTGTTTTAACTGGTTCTGTATATATTCAACTTAACACTTCAGAAAAAATAACTGCGACTGCTGGCGATATTATTTTAATTCCTTCAGGAAAAGCACATAGTGCGACTGACTCAAAATCAACAGCGAGTAAGTTGGTAGATTCTTTGGATATCACTTCGCTTTTTAATGGTCATAGACAAGATGCCATCGAATTTGGTACTTCATCTCCAGATAATACATTATTGCTATCTTTACGCTGTCAAATCGATACTCATATGGCTGGGCCACTCATTAATGCCCTGCCGTCCATCATGCATATTCAGCATGAAAATCAAACTACCCCACCTGAATGGCTACAAATTGGACTTTATTTTCTAGCAATCGAAACTCAAAAAATCAGGCCGGGTCACGACAAAATTATTGATCATTTAGTCAGTATTTTGCTCATCGAATGCATTCGTGATCATATTCAGCAGATGACAGATCAACAAAACTGGTTAAGTGCTTTAACTCATCCCGAACTAAGCAATGCGCTATCTGCTATTCATAGCCAGCCAGAAGTCACATGGACAGTTGAATCTTTAGCTGAACAATGCTGTATGTCACGTTCTAAATTTGCAAACTTATTTAGCAGTATTATTGGTGAGCCACCTCTAACTTATTTACAACATTATCGTTTCCGTTTAGCCAGCCAGTATTTACGTACAAGTAACTTATCAATTCAGCAAATATCAAATAAGGTTGGCTATTCATCCGAAACAGCATTTAGTCAGGCATTTAAACGAATTTTTGATTTATCTCCTAAACAATATAGACAGCAATATATTGGGCACAGCTTAGATTAACTGCCAATAAAAAAAGCGCCGAGGCGCTTTTTTTATTGAATCAAATTATTATTTAATTTTTGCATGTGATTTTAAATATTGACTGTAATCTTCTAATATTTGTTGACCACGTGACTGACGATAAAGTTGCTTTAACTGCTGCAACTGATCAGCAGGAATAGCATTCGCAGCAGATGAATTTACATTTGAAACTGCAACAACAACTAGCTCATTTGGTAAATTTGCAGTTGTAACAGACCACATACCTGGCTTAGGTGTAGCTGCACTAAATGCCGCGCGCTCAATTTCACGCTTTAATCCTTGTGAACGACTAAATACGCCAGCCGATTCAAATGCTACTTTATTTTTAGCAACTACTTGATCTGCTGGTTGAGTTTTAAATTCAGCTAGCATTGTAGCAATTTTAGCTTGAACAGCTTTACGCGCTTTTTCATCGATAACTTTTGCTTTTGCTTCATTCATCGCCTGTGCTAAAGGTTTTACACCAGCAGCATGATAATCACGTACTTTAACCCATACCGTATCACCATTCGCTAACTGAATATTAGAGGATGCATTACGGTCACCATTTTTCACGTCATCATTAAACAATTTAATTTTAACGTTTGGATCACTTAAATATGGATTTTGTGTAGCTAAAGTTACGCCATTTAATGATTCAACTTTTGTACCTTTTACTTCTTGTACAACAGCTTCTAAAGAATCATTACCAACAATCGTTTCATTTAAACTGTTTACGGTATCTGAATAAACAGTTGCAACTTTATTCTTTTCAACCTCAGCAGTTAAACGCGCCTTCTCTGCTTCGAATGAAGGGATTTGACTAGCTTGAGTTTCTGCCTCAATAATATGATAACCATATTGAGTTTTTACTGGTTGAGAAATCTGTCCATTTTTCAAGCTCACTACAGTTTTATCAAATGCATCGGAAAAAACACCTGGTGCATACGCTTCAACTAAACCACCTTTTGCTTTCGAACTTGGATCTTCAGAGAACTGAGATGCAGCTTGTGCAAATGTCAGACCGCCTTGAATTTTCGCATATACTTCTTTAGCAAGTTTTTGAGCTGCGGCATCATCACGAGCATCAGTAGTAATTAAAATATGCTTCACAGTACGTTTAGCATCTTTTTTCTGAGTTTCAACAAACTTGCTATACGCTTGTTGAAGTTCAGCTTCAGTTGCCGGAGCTGGTTTAGCCATTAGTGATGGTGACACAACCACATAATCCACATCAACAGAAGATTGTTGTTTAAACTCATTTTGGTGTTTGTTGTAATAATCTGTAGCTTCTTGATTAGAGGCAGTTAAACCAGTTTTATAACCATCTAATTTAATACTAGCCAAATGTAATGTACGTTGTTCAGTTTGCAAATTCGCAATTTGCATTAAATCAACTTTACTTACTAAAGAGTAATCAGAAAAAGTTGACGTTAGCATTTTTAAAGCATGATCTTGACGAAGACTAGCGATTAAGCCCTGACTTGTCATACCAATAGAACGTAAGTAATTTTCATAGAGTTTTTGCGAGAACTGTCCATTCTCTTGCAAACTAGGCTGTTGAGCTAACATTTGCTCAATTTGAGTATCACTAAGTGAGATACCTAATTTTTCAGCTTGTTGAATTAGTAAATTACGCGACACTAAAATATCAAGTGCCTTAGCCTGAATAACAGGCAAATTAAGTAAACTCTCATCGCCTTTAACAGCAGCTAAATATTGTTCTTTGTAAGACTGAGTTAAAGTTTCAAGGTCTTTTTTAGATATTTCTTGGCCATTTACTGTTTTTGCAACATCAGCCTTGTTTCCCCTATTAAAATATCCTTCAATACCTACAAGTGCTAAAGGGGTCAAAAACAAAATTAGAAGGACTTTGCCGAGCCAACCCTTAATGACTGTACGAAACGATTCCATAAGTATTCCAATATTTTATTTCGAGGAGAATTTTAACTGAAAAACCACAATCAATGAATGAGCAATATTGGTCAATTCAGATTTTTAATAAAAAACGCGCCTATATTGGCGCGTTTAATCATCTTAAAAGATTAAGCTACTGAATCTTTAAGACCTTTACCAGCTTTGAAGCTAGGTACTTTTGTTGCTTTAATTTGAAGCTCTTCACCAGTTTTAGGGTTACGACCAGTGCGTGCAGCACGTTCTTTAACACTGAAAGTACCAAAACCAACTAAAGTTACTGTGTCACCTTTTTTAAGTGCTTCAGTAATTGACGCAATTGTCGCATCGAGTGCCTTGCCTGCATCAGTCTTAGATACTCCCCCTTTTTCAGCAATTGCATCGATTAATTCTGATTTATTCATGAATAAAACATCCTCTTAATATCGTTTGTTTAAGGTCCAAGGCTATAGTTTAAAAGGCCATGACGCCTTTATAGCAATGCTTTGGGGGAAAACGCAATACTAGAGCAGGGCTTTTAGCGAAAATAAATGCTAAAAAACTGTTATATATTTGCTAAATCCCAACATTTTTTACTTTTTATTCAATTTTTCTTTCAATTGCTGGTTTTCTTCTATTAAAGCATCCACCTTAATATGAAGCTGTACTAAGAGCTGTTCAATGTGCTGTAAATCCTTCGGAGTAACCAATCCAATCCGGTTTAAAGAGTGGTTCACACTGGTATCAAGAATTTTCTCTACTTTATCTTTTGTTTCAGATACAGATTCTTTTGCTTTTTCTGTGACTTTGCCTACAGTGTTATCTGCTAAGTCTCCAGTTTTTGACTCTAGTTCTTCACCAACTTTGACTAAGGAATCAAAGAGTTTGTTGCCCTCTTCTTCTGCGCGAGAAAAAGCTCCTAGTCCAGCTAGCCAAATTTGCTTGGTATACTTTCTAAAATCCAGAGCTGATTTTCTTGAACTTCTTGATTTTAATTTATTTTTTTCTTCCGACTCTTCTGCCTGCGTATCTATATTTGCATTATCCATTAATCTAAACTCCTAATCAGATGAGAGAGATGATGACTGATTTGACCACAAAATATTTCTATAATATCAAAGTAAAGACTTGATCCATTTACAAAACTGTTCTACAAAGCAATTAAGTCATGTAAATATATTTAACACGACATTGTGTTAAGTTTGGGATAGGATGTCCCATTCTTCGGTTAACTGCTATTTGTAAGGATAAACTTTTATGAGTGAAACGCAACAAAGACAAAAACATCCCCGTCTGTTGCTGAATATCGTTCTAATTATTTTAGAAACTTTCTTTTCATTTATTCTCACCCACGATGGTGTTCTTCGCTTGCAAGCGAAAAAGTTTATTTCAAACAAAACGACTATTCGTATCAATAGCTATCTACCTTTTTTTGACTTTTATGTTCAATTTACAGAAAAGGGTTTGTTATTCGATATCCATTCTTTTGACCGACGTATTGATCTTGAAATCAATAGTACTCTTATCGACTTAATTAAGATTTTCGCTTTTTCAAACCAGCGCAGTCTTAAAAATATGCGTATTGATGGGGATGAAGAAACTAAAAAAGAGTTATTAGACTTAATTTCACACCTTACTCTGCCTAAACTTTTAGCAGACTGGAAGCAATGGTTTAATACACCTGATGATGAAGCTGAAGCTCTTTCTTCACGCAAAAGAATTGCCCCATTGCTTGAAAAAATTGATCAACAACGATCAGAAATCAATTCACTTCATGTAGAAATTAAACAATATCAAAATCGAATTACTCGCTTACAGCAGCGTCAACGGAATATTAACTTCTCCTTTGGTATAATTAGCCTGATATTTATTGTTTATTTCATATATAATTTGTGGGTTGCTTAAATTATTTTTCCATTTTGTTCCTGCACTTGAATTAAAAATAAAAAAACTTGACTATTTTAGTCGGGATTCATAAAATCCTATTATCTAGTCTTAACATGTGTATCGAATCATGCGCCTTACAACTCGCGGTCGCTACGCAGTGACTGCTCTACTTGATTTAGCTTTGCAGCCAACTGAACAAACGATCACGCTCGCCGAAATTGCAGCTCGCCAATCCATTTCAGTTGCTTATTTAGAACAGTTATTCGCAAAACTTAAGCGTCATGGGTTAGTTTCTAGTGTTCGTGGTGCAAATGGTGGTTATCATTTGGCTCGAAATGCTGATGAAATTACTGTGTTAGAAATTATTGAAGCTGTAAATGAAACTGTTGATGCAACTCGTTGCGACCATAAAGGTAACTGCCAAAATGGTGCAATGTGTCTCACACACGATTTATGGCAAGAACTCTCTCATCATATTGCCGACTATTTAGCAAAAATCTCTCTTGCCGACCTCATTAGCCGAGACAACGTTCAAACTGTTGCATTACGCCAAAATGTGACTGGCATAGATTCAGCTCTTTTATCGGGTACAGGTATTTGATATGAAACGTCCAATTTATCTTGATTACGCAGCAACCACTCCAGTAGATCCGCAAGTTGCAGAACGTATGATGGAGTGTTTAACTTTCGACGGTACCTTTGGTAATGCTGCATCTCGTTCCCACGCTTATGGCTGGCAGGCAGAAGAGAAAGTTGAATATGCACGTGAGCAAGTTGCAAATTTAATTAAAGCTGATCCACGTGAAATCGTTTGGACTTCTGGTGCAACTGAATCAGATAACCTTGCTCTAAAAGGTGTAGCGCAATTTTATGCATCTAAAGGCAAGCATATCATTACAAGTAAAATTGAACACAAAGCTGTTCTAGATCCTTGTCGTGAATTAGAAGATCAAGGTTTTGAAATTACTTATTTAGAACCAGAACCACAAACTGGTTTAATTACCCCTGAAATGGTAAAAGCTGCCCTCCGTCCTGATACTGTTCTTGTTTCTCTTATGATGGTAAACAACGAAATCGGTACAGTTACAGATGTAGCAGCAATTGGTGAATTAACACGTGCCAATAAAACCTTCTTTCATGTAGATGCTGCTCAAGCTGCTGGTAAAGTTGAAATTGACCTATCTACTATGAAAATTGACCTAATGAGTTTCTCAGCTCATAAAATTTATGGTCCAAAAGGTATCGGTGCATTATATGTACGTCGTAGTCCACGTGTTCGTTTAAAAGCACAAATTCATGGCGGTGGCCATGAGCGTGGTATGCGTTCTGGTACTTTAGCGACTCATCAAATTGTAGGTATGGGTGAAGCTTTTGAAATTGCTGGCAAAAGAATGCAAGCAGAACAAGAGCGTATTCGCAAGCTTCGCGACAAGCTTTGGAATGGTTTACAAGATCTTGAACAAGTTTTCTTAAATGGCCATCCAACTCAAAACGTTGCTAACTATTTAAATGTCAGCTTTAACTTTGTTGAAGGTGAATCTTTAATGATGTCGCTCAAAGATGCTGCAGTATCAAGTGGTTCTGCTTGTACTTCTGCAACTTTAGAGCCTTCATACGTTCTTCGCGCATTAGGTTTATCTGATGAGCTAGCACACAGCTCGATCCGCTTCAGTTTTGGTAAATACACAACTGAAGAAGATATTGACCATGTGCTTACAATTACCAAAGCCGCTGTTGAGAAATTACGTGAACTTTCTCCGCTTTGGGATATGTACAAAGAAGGTATCGATCTTTCTACAGTTGAATGGGCTGAACACTAATTCATTGAAATTAGTGTTTTTACCCTCATATTAATATTAGGCTGACCCCGAGGTTTGGAGAAGCGAAATGGCTTATAGCGAAAAGGTAATTGATCATTACGAAAACCCTCGTAATGTTGGTGTTTTAGACAAAAACTCTGAAAATGTAGGTACAGGCATGGTGGGTGCACCAGCATGTGGCGACGTGATGCGTTTACAAATTCAAGTAAACGATAGCGGTGTGATTGAAGAAGCACGCTTTAAAACTTATGGCTGTGGTTCAGCAATTGCTTCTAGCTCACTTGTAACTGAGTGGTTAAAAGGTAAAACTCTTGATGAAGCTCAAGCAATCAAGAATATTGATATCGCAACTGAGCTTGCTCTTCCACCAGTAAAAGTTCACTGCTCTGTACTAGCTGAAGATGCGATTAAAGCTGCGATTGAAGATTACCGCACTAAAAAATCAAAAGCTTAATTTGTTATTACTGTAAACGTTGGAGTTTTCATGATTCATTTAACTGAAAATGCTGCTACTCATATTAGCAATTACCTCAAAAACCGAGGTAAGGGTGAAGGCATTCGCGTGGGTGTGAAAACTTCTGGCTGTTCTGGGTTGGCTTACGTTCTTGAATTTGTTGATTCTGTCGATGAACATGACGAAGTTTTCGAACAATTTGGCGTTAAGGTATTTGTAGATCCAAAAAGTCATGTCTATTTAGAAGGCTTAGAAATGGACTACGTCAAAAATGGCCTTAATGAAGGGTTCGAATTTAACAACCCCAATAAAAAAGGTGAATGTGGTTGTGGTGAGTCTTTCACTGTATAACCCATCTCCTTCCATCTCTCATTAAAACAGTGTCTTTTATAGCACTGTTTTAATGTATTTAATTAACGTGGACCTCCTTTCTAATGAATCATTTTGAGTTGTTCAATTTACCCGTAGAACTCGATATCGATTTGGCGAGCTTAAAATCTAGTTTCTTGAATTTGCAGCAGCAATATCATCCAGATAAAGCAGAAGATAAAAATCAGGCATTGATCAAATCAAGTGAAATCAATCAAGCTTTTAAAACATTATCGCAAGTAGATAGCCGCGCAGCTTATCTTTTAGCATTAAAAAAGCAAGATCATCACCTTGATCAATCTATTAGCGATTTTGAGTTCTTACAATCAGCTTTGGAACTTCGTGAGCAACTGGATGAAGCAACCTCCCCAGAACATCTAAGCACTCTTAAACAAGAAGTGTTTCAATGGATAGAAAGTTTAGTTCGCGAATTTAAAATTGATTACTCAGATGAAGACTGGGGTGAAGCTCGCGATACTGTACGTAAATTACGGTTCTTTCAGCGCGTTCTTAATGATATTGATAAAGCAGAAGATCAAATGTTGGATGACGAAAACAACTTTGATTTAGACGACGATTTTTAATTTTGCTTTTTCCAATTTATATTCAAGGGATTTAACTCATGGCACTTTTGCAAATTGCTGAACCGGGTCAATCCAGTGCCCCACACCAACACCGCATTGCGATTGGTATCGACCTAGGAACAACACATTCCTTAGTTGCGACAGTGTTATCAGGCAAGCCTAAAGTACTCAATGATGAAAAAGAAAGAAGACTCCTTCCTTCTATTGTGCACTATGGAAATGATGCAACTCACTATGGTGAAGAAGCAAAGCCTTTCCTTATTGCCGACCCGAAAAATACAATTGTTTCTGTAAAACGCTTTATGGGTCGTTCAAAAGCAGATATCAAATTTCAGCATCCATATGAATTAATGGGTTCTGAAAATGAGATGCCAGCTTTTGAAACACGTGCTGGTCGTAAAACCCCTGTTGAAATTTCTGCAGAAATTTTAAAACAATTAAAAGATCGTGCTGAAACTAGCCTACAAAATCCAGTAAATGGTGCAGTTATTACTGTTCCTGCCTATTTTGATGAAGCTCAGCGCCAAGCAACTCGTGATGCAGCACAACTTGCCGGTTTGAATGTATTACGTTTATTAAATGAGCCAACCGCTGCTGCTGTGGCTTATGGTTTAGACCAAGAAACTAATTTAGCTACAGATCATAACTATGTAATTTATGATTTAGGTGGTGGTACTTTTGACGTATCAATCTTGCGTTTTTCACAAGGTGTCTTTGAAGTATTAGCTACCGGTGGCCACACTGCTCTAGGTGGTGACGATTTAGACCGTCTCATTGTTAAATGGGCTAAAAAGCAGTTAGATATTGATACTTTGAGCGATGAAGCATATGCAGTATTTATGGTTGCTGCTCGTCAAGCTAAAGAACAATTATCTACTCAAGAATCAGTTCAGTTAAAATTACTTGAAAATGTATTAACACTGGACCGTCCAACTTTTGAAAGTATTATTCAAGTTGCTTTAGATAAAACAATCAGTGTTTGTAAGCGTGTTTTACGTGATGCAAAACTTGAATTATCAGATATTCAAAATGTTGTTTTAGTTGGTGGCTCTACGCGTTCGTATGCTGTTCAACAAGCGGTTCGTAATGTATTTAATCAAGAACCTCTTTGCACGATCAACCCTGATGAAGTGGTTGCAATTGGTGCTTCGATTACTGCCAACCAATTAATTGGAAACAGTCAAGACGGTTCATTACTTTTAGACGTAACTCCTCTCTCACTTGGTCTAGAAACCATGGGTGGATTAGTAGAGCGCCTTATTTCACGTAATACTGCTATTCCTGTTGCTCGTCGTCAAGAATTCACAACTTATCAAGATGGCCAAACCGCCATGCTTATTCATGTGGTTCAAGGTGAACGAGATTTGGTAGAACATTGTCGTTCATTAGGAAAATTTGTCCTTCACGGCATTCCACCAATGACTGCTGGTCAAGCACGTATTGAAGTTACCTTTCAGGTAGATGCAGATGGTCTACTTACTGTTTCAGCTCGTGAAACAACTTCTGGTGTACAGGCTCAAATTGATATTAAACCATCTTATGGTTTATCAGAATCTGACACTGAGCGCTTATTAATTGAAGGTTTCCAACACGCGGAAGAAGATAAAAATCTACGCCATTTAAAAGAAACCAAAGTTGAAGCCCAACGTGAACTTGAAGCATTAGAACAAGCTCTCAAAGTTGATGCTGATTTGCTTAATGATGAGCAGCTTGAAGCACTTAAAACTGCTGAAAATTTGCTAAAAGTTCAGCTTGAAGGCAATGATATTCAAGCAATTGAAAAAGCTGTAGAACAACTTAAAGTACATAGTGATGCTTTTGCCGCACTACGTATGAATCGACATATTGACCACGCCTTAAAAGGTACAAAACTTGAAGATTGGTCAAATTCAAACTAAAGGTATAGGTGATCAATATGCCCCGTATTAAAGTACTTCCTCATGCTCAGTTCTGTCCTGAAGGTGCAGAATTTGAAGTTGAACAAAATGCAAATCTTTGTCAAAGTTTGCTTGATCGAGGAATTAAAATTGAACACGCTTGTGACATGTCGTGTGCATGTACAACTTGTCACGTAGTCGTTCGCAAGGGTTTTGACAGCCTAGAAGAAATGGATGATGTTGAAGCAGATCTTTTAGATCGCGCTTGGGGTCTTGAACCAGATTCTCGTCTCTCTTGCCAAGTGAAGATTGTTGATGAAGATTTAGAAATTGAGATTCCTAAATATACAATCAATCACGCTTCCGAAAGCCATTAAAATAAAAAAAGCTGCTTTTAAAGGCAGCTTTTTTTTACTTCACGTTTTAAGCTTTACACCTGATCTTGCTGATCAATTTCAATAGGCTTAACTTCATCTTCAAGTCTTAAACGTGCAATACCTTGAGTATTAATTAAAGTTTGTTGAACTTTAAGTCGTTGAATCATTTTCTCAAGTACTTCTACTAATTCAGGGTACTCATAGTTTTGTACTTCTTCTAAATTAAGGACTAAATGGAAGCCTTTATATTCATAGTCGAACCATTGCTGATGATCTGACTTATTCCCTGTATATTTCTCCATTACTTGCCATGTCTTCACAGCACCTTGAATACCTTTTAAGTAAATTGGTGTTTTTGGAGCACAAAGAAAATCACTTTTAATTAATTGATAAGTATCATCTGAAATTAAAATTTCATCTATTTCAGCAGCGTATTGTAAACGAGCTGCCAAATTCACATCACGACCTACAATAGTATAAGCCATACGATGTGTTGCCCCATAGTTCCCTACGTGGCAGTAACCAGTACTAATTCCCATGCGAATATGTAAGGCTGAGTAGCCCATTTTTTTCCAACGCTCACGCAGCAATTTCATTTGCTGACGCATAGCGATTGCCATTTCTACACAGGCTTTTGCATCTTGCTCTACACCCTGAGAATTCGGATCACCAAAAAATATGAGGATGGCATCCCCCATAAATTTGTCGACCGTAGCTTCATACTGCTTGGCAATTTCCGTCATATGGCTTAAATAGTCATTAAGCAAAAATGCCAAATCGTCAGGAATTAAAGTTTCTGATAATTCTGTAAAACCCTGAATATCAGAAAAAAATACAGTCATTTTTTTTCGTTTATATTCAATTTTTGCTTCTGCCTCACCGCGCATGATAGATTGCCACAACTGTAGTGGTGCATATCGGCTTAACTGATTAGCAAAAGCAATATAGCGGGTCATTTGGTCATAGTAATGTTGACGCTGCTGACTGATTTTTTTAACCCAACGATGTTGGTAGTAATTTCCAATGGTAATAAACATGACCAAACCCAAGAGTGTAATTACAGTTAACTCTTGGCTAGTAGGTTCAAAATATGTATAAAAACCGAATAGGAAAAAAGTACTTAAATAAAAAATAATCGCGCCTAGCAGGCTCGTCAAACAAATAACTGCGAAAGAAATACGACTATTAATTGCAGAATAAAATAATGCAAATACCGCAATAAATGTAGGGACTAAATTAAGATGCAACCCTGCCAAGGTAACCGCTACAACAATTGCATCAATTGCAAAAAAGACACTTTTTTGAGTTTTCTTATCGAATTGGTATTGAAGCCAATGTTCTAACTTCGAACTAATAAAAAGTAAAAAGAGAAAAAAAGGAGGAACGTAGATCTGATAATTTGTATTAGGTGAGGTAAAAGCATAGATCACTAAAATTAAGGACAGAATTGAATATCCCATCAAACGATGAAAATATGCAAACTGCTTAGGCTCTCTATCGATAAACCTCTCTAATTGCACCCTGTCCTCCATACCTCAATGTAGCCACATTCGTATAAATGTGGCATTTCATTGATTTAATCCATGCGCCAATCAAAAGGCATATCACCTTGACCACGTAAAGCAAGCATAAGGGTTTGACGCATATGAGCCAGTACATCATTTGTATATGGAACTGCAGGTGTTCCCCAAACTGGCTTAGGCCATGCAACATCATTTTGATAACGTACAACATGATGGAAATGCAACTGAGGTACCATGTTACCTAAAGCTGCAACATTCATTTTATCAGCACGGAATACTCGAGCTAGCTGGCTAGATAACCAACTTGATTCACGTAAAAACTGTTCTTGATCAGCTTGGCTCAATTCATATAATTCTGTGATTCCCGGTACACGAGGGATTAAAATCAACCACGGGAATTGCATATCATTCATTAAACGACATGTTGAAAGCGGAAAATCGCCGACAAAAAAAGTATCTTGAGCAAGTTGTGGATGCAAACTAAACATATCTTTTATAAATGACAATAAACAATAATGGCTAATACTATCACATCAGTTTTGATGTGAGTATTGCTAGTGGCTGGTTTGATTACAAATAACAATGATTTTATGCACTTATTCCTCCTCTGATCCGAGAAATCGTGCATAAAATTCTGATATCAGCTTTTAAAAAATTTGTATGAGATTAAAATCACTTTGAAACACTATTTAAGCATGTAATTCATTTAATAATTTAGCTAATAAATCATTAATAAATTGGATGCGCTTTTCCTGTTCTTCTAACTGAACCATAACTTTTAAACGCTGTCCGCCCTCCATACGATAATAGGTCGGATGCTTTTGCATCAGCTGAATGATACTAATCGCTTGAACAGGTGTATCAGGTGAGAATTCAATATTACCACCTTGAGTATTAATATCGATTTTTGTGATACCCAGTTGCTCTGCTTTCAAGCGAATCTGATGGACAGTAAACAAATGTTTAACCGATTGCGGCGGAACCCCAAAACGATCAATAAGTTCCATACGGATATTATCGAGTTTTTCTTGTGTATCTGTATTACTAATACGTTTATAGAACAATAAACGCTGATGCACATCTCCTAAATACTCATCTGGAATCAATGCCGGAATATGTAAATTAATTTCCGCAGTCAGCGATAAAGGTGCATCAAAATTCGGTGTTTTACCTTGCTGAATTGCTTTAGTGGCTTTTTCCAGCATCTCCATATACAAACTATATCCGATTGCCTGCATTGAACCGCTTTGTTGTTCACCTAAAAGTTCACCAGCACCACGAATTTCTAAATCCTCTGTAGCTAACATAAAGCCAGCACCGAGAGTGGAAGCTCTCTGAATTGCATCCAAACGTTTTTCTGCATCGCCTTTTAAGTGTTTTATAGAAGGAACTAACAAATAAGCATAGGCTTGATGATGTGAGCGCCCTACACGTCCACGTAATTGATGTAATTGAGCCAAACCGAGTTTGTCAGCCCGTTCTATCAAAATTGTATTGGCATTTGGAACATCAATTCCGGTTTCAATAATGGTTGAACATACCAATACGTTAAATTCTTTGTGATAGAACTGCTGCATCACTTGTTCGAGCTCTCTTTCTCTCATTTGCCCATGAGCAACTGCCACACGAGCTTCAGGTACAAGAACACGGATGTTTTCAGCAGCCCGTTCAATCGTATCGACTTCATTGTGTAAGAAATATACTTGGCCACCACGTAGTAACTCACGCAAAATCGCCTCTTTCACAGAGGCTTCTGTATGCTCTTGCACAAAGGTTTTAACAGCTAAACGACGGGCTGGCGGTGTAGCAATGATAGATAGATCACGCATTCCAGAAAAAGCCATATTTAAAGTTCGTGGAATAGGCGTTGCGGTAAGCGTCAACATGTCCACATCTGCTCGTAAAGCTTTGATACGCTCTTTATCACGCACACCGAATCGATGTTCTTCATCGACTACCATTAGGCCCAGATCTTTAAATTGCACATTTTCTTGTAAAAGTTTATGTGTTCCCACCACAATATCAACTTTACCAGCAATTAGATCTTCAATATTTTTTGTATGGGTTTTACTTGAGCCAAAGCGTGATAGCACTTCTATACGCACAGGCCAATCAGCAAAACGATCTTTAAAAGACTCATAATGTTGTTGTGCAAGTAAAGTCGTAGGCACTAAAACAGCAACTTGCTTGCCATTTTGCACAGCAACAAACGCGGCTCGCATTGCCACTTCTGTTTTACCGAAACCTACATCACCACAAACAAGTCGATCCATAGGTCTGGCTTGTTGCATATCGTGAAGCGTCGCTTCAATAGCATTCGCCTGATCGAGTGTTTCTTCGTAGGCAAATCCACTGGCAAATTGCATATAAAGTGATTGATCGAGTTCGAAACCAAAACCAGGTTTTGACTGACGACGTGCTTGTATATGTAATAATTCGGCTGCAACATCATGAATTTGTTCTAAAGCTTTACGTTTAGCTTTACTCCACGCATCACTTCCAATTTTATGAAGTGGCGCTAGATCGGGATCGCCACCACTATAGCGACTGATCAGATGCAAATTAGTCACAGGAACATAAACTTTTGCCCCTTCAGCATAATTGAGTTGCAAGAATTCATAATCTTGCCCTTCAATTGCTAAAGTAACTAATCCTGCATAACGTCCCACACCATGATCAATATGAACAACTGGAGCATCAATACTGAGTTCAGTCAAACTGCGAATTAAGAACTCTTCAGAAACTTCTTGCTGACGTTTACGACGACGCTGAACTACCCGATGTTCATATAACTGATTTTCTGAAATAACAGTTAATTGGTCTGTTAAAAGTAAGCCACGGTCGAGCGGTGCATTTGTAATCGCAATCGCAAACTGACTCGTTTGAAATTGTTCAAAACTGTCTACACTAGGGATATCTCCCAGACTAGCACGTAAACCATCTCTTAGGCTTTCACGTCGGCCTGCACTTTCTGCAACCAATAAAACGGGATGATTGGCTTCATCAATATATTTTTTGACGACGGTAAACGGTTTTTCCTTTTTAGGATCGACTGCTAATTTTGGCGGCTGCTCAGCCTTAAGATTTAATGCTCCAGCTTTTTCTTCAACCAATTCGGCACTTACAAGCATACGAGGAAACTGGTTTAAAGCACTCAGCAAATGGTTTGGAGCAATAAATAGTTCTTCAGGAGGAAGAATTGGCTGATCTACATTATGACGTCTGTCTTCGTAACGACGGAAAACTTCTTTCCAAAAATTAGTTAAATCATTATCTACATCACTTGTTGTAATTACAATGCAATTCTTTGGTAAGTACGTTGTAAGTGTACTTTGCGATTGCATTTGTGCTTTATCAAAAAATAATGGTAAATAAAACTCAATTCCTGGTGAAGCAATTCCCTCTAAGACATCTTGATAAATCGGGTTTTTCTTAGGATTAGCAGTAGGAAAAAGTTCAGAATATCGATCTCTAAAAATTGAGCGAGCTTCTTTTAATGGGAATTCTTTTGCGGGTAAAACTGTAAAACTTTTTAAAGCTGTAGTCGTTCTTTGTGTTTCTGGATCAAAGAATTTTAATGTATCAATTTCATCATCAAACAGATCAATACGGATAGGTGCTTCTTGTCCTGAGGCAAAAATATCCATAATACTGCCACGCACAGCAAACTCACCATGATCATAAACAGTATCTACCAAATGATAACCAGCTTGTACCAAACGTAATTTCTGTTGCTCTAAATCAAATTTTTGACCTACACGAATATCAAAATGCTCACCTAAAACCCATGAATATGGTGCAACTCTTTGGGCTAAAGTGCTTGCTGAAAGGAGCAATACCCCCTTCTGAGGCATATTAGATAAAATTGCGAGGCGTTCTGAAACAATATCCTGATGAGGTGACAAACGATCATACGGTAAGATTTCCCAATCAGGGAAAATTGTTGGTTTTATGCCATAAAATTCAAGTTCACTTTCTAATTGAGCTACATGCTGGTTATTTCTGGCAACCACAACAAGTAAAGACGAATGCTGAATAGCAATTTCCTTAAATAGTAATGCAGCAGATGAACCTAATAACGACCCCACCCAACGCTTTTCACCGGCCTTGAGCTGTTGTAAATTCAATTGAGAGATTTCTTGTTGAAACATGTATATGGCTTTTATCAGCTAAGAAGATATAGGCCTAATAGTAGCATGATGTTTTTAGTGAATTGAGTTATTTTTTTGAAAATCAAACTACTAGTTAGCCCTACTTTTTATATTTTTTAATCAATCAACTATGATTATTTATCACGCAAAAACAAAACGTAATATTGATTTAATATTTGTATAATCGCTTTAAGCTGAAGTAGCTTTTCTTGTGTATTTCCTAATCTTTCTACATAACGCTGGGTTGCGATTTCCAGATCAATTTTTTCATTAATTTGTGGAGTAATGAGGAATAACTTCTGAAGATTATCAAAATTTTGTAATTTACGGTTTGAGAAATACTCAAGATGTTCTGACCATTTCTCATTGATTACTACATCGTTAATGATAGGTCCTTGTTCAGAATCAAATTTTAATTGATTCTCTTGCAAGTAAAGTTGTTCTGGCGTTTCTTTGGAACCTTGAAAAAGCTGAGTTATCTTCTTAAACATTTCATCACATCATATTAATTTTAAATTTAAGTCATGGAAGCAATCTAATTACTTCCATGACTTAAGCCTTCTAATTTAATGACTATTCATCGCCTAAATCATCAAGAAAATCGATAGTCGGTACAAAAAATAAGGTACCTGTCTGAGCAGTACTAAAGTCAAGCAACCTATCAAGATTACCATCCTCATTGCCTAAAAACATGTTTTCAAGCATTTGTCGGGTTGTACTAAATTTACGCGAGTACCCAATAAAGAATGTGCCATATTCATTTCTAGACGGATTTGAAAAAGGCATATTAGCTCGCATAATTTTAAGTTCATTGCCTTCTGCATCATGAGCTTTACTTACAACATTATGAGCAGTTAAAGGCTTTTCATCATCACCAAGTTCAACATCATTGAACTTTTTGCGTCCAATCACTTTCTCTTGCTCTTCATCGGTTAATGAACGCCATTTCTCCATATCATGTGTATATTTTTGAATAAAAGCATAGCTTCCCCCGATAAAATCAGGATCTTCATTACCCACTAACGCCCACTGCGCTGCAATAACGGGTTCCGGGTTTTCAGTCCCATCAACAAAGCCAATAATTGCACGTCCGTCAAAATAACGAAAACCATGAACTTCATCAATTGGATACGTTACTTTACCAAGCTGTTGATTAATTATATTGCCCAGCTCGTAACATAAAGCCTGACGATCGGCACGAATATGAAAAAATAAATCACCTGGAGTTGAGACAGCTGTATATTTCGGGCCTCTAATTTCTTGAAATGGTTGTAACTCTTGAGGCTTCGCTTGCTCTGGGAATAAAATATCCCATGCATTTGAACTAAAACCCAACGTAGCATTAAATTTACTTTCTGGATAACGGTTAGATAGACTTCTGGTTAGTGCTGAAAAATTAGCAGCAAAATCTTTTACTTTTTCTATTACAGAATCACCTTGAGCCAGTCCTAATACAATAAATAATGCATTTTCACCAGGAGCGCTCGTTACAGGCTGAATTCTCATACATTCCATAAAATATGCCTTTTAGGTATTTAACCTTATTAATTTAGCATACTCATTTTCTTTTCATACATCTTGTAATGAAATCTGAGATTGGTAAGAGTTTAAGTAAAGCGCCTTAAACTCTTACTAAAATAGATATTAATTAACGCCCATACTGCTTCTTTAAATATTTTACGATTTGAGCAGACTCAAACATCTTCACTCCTGTATTCGGATCTGCCAAATACGGCACCTGCATTTTACCTTGCATAACAGGCAATATTTTTTCTCTTTTACCATCTTTTAAAGGTATATATTTACCTGGCTTTAAACGAAGTATGGCAGGTCCCATATCTTGCCATCTTTCTTTTGCCACATTATGCAAAATATATGGAAGCTCAAGTTCACAGAGTAAACCTCTTACGACTCTTGAATAAGGACTTGCCTCAAAACTCCATAACTCAAGTTTTTGCTCAGGCGCAGCTCTATCAACAATTTTCTTATTTATCCAAACTCCACGAGCACCATTTAATATGGTCCCTGCAAATGCTACATACGGCATGTTCGGGTAACTCGAAAATTTCTGAGGTGTCTTTCCAGTCTTACCGTAGTGTTTAAATAAATGATGAATAATATCTTGTGATTCGTATAGCTGATCACCAGTATTTTCATCAATTAAAAAAGGAAATTTTAATTTCCCGCCTTTTTCTTTTACAACTGAACGATACTTTGTTCCGCCTTTAGGACATGGATAAATTTCGACATCCAGATTCAAAAGTGTAATCACTTCACGAACGCGGCGGCAAAATGGTGAACCTTCAAATTCATATAGTTTCAAAGCTTTTACAGGTTGCTGAGGAAAAGCAGTGCCTGTTACGCCCCTACCACCTTCAGCAATTGCAGATACAACTGCTTGAAGTACTTTAATTTGATGAATCACCATCATGCGTTCCTTTATATTAGAGAATTAGACTAATTTTTTTTTTGCAATCACAATTCCATTATTATCAGCATAGATAAAATCACCTGATTGAATTGTGACACCACCAAAATACAAATTAATATCTACTTCACCAATGCCCTTACGATTACTTTTTTGCGGAATTGCAGCCAATGCATGTACGCCTAAATCCAAAGTTGCAAGCGCATCTACATCTCGTACACAACCGTAAATCACGACACCATTCCAGTTATTTTTAACTGCTGACTCAGCAATCAAATCACCCATGAGTGCACAGCGCATAGATGCACCGCCATCTACCACTAATACTTTATCTGTACCATCTGTTGCCAATAACTCTTTTACACGTGAGTTATCTTCAAAGCACTTTACTGTTACAACCTGCCCCCCAAAAGTTTTACGTGCACCATAGCTTTGAAAGAACTTTCCATCCATTGAAGGAATTACAACCTGTAAATCTTTTTCAGGGTTATCATCTAATAAATCACATGTTACAAATGGCACTGTCGACACTTTTATTCTCCCTTATCGAGTTTTCTGTATGCTCAGATTATCATATCGTTTAAAGGCTTCAATTTGCGTTAGCGCCGCTACGACCATCGTATGAGCCAATTGCTCCGCAGTTACAGGTTTATATTTGAATGGTTTTTGTAATTTATTCTCAATAAATTTAAATAAACTTTGCCCTAAATCTTCAATAAACCGTACGTCACTACGTTTACCAATAAGTAAAGATGGTCTAAAGATAGATAATTTCTCGAGTTGTAGACTTTCAATATAATCTTCTAGTTGTCCTTTCACTTTATTATAAAAAATCGGTGAATTGGCATTTGCACCAAGTGCACTCACTAACAATAAATGAATATGTTTATCTTGTACTAAATCTGCCAAATGAGCATTGATTTCATAATCCACAGCGTAAAAGGCCTCTTTTGAGCCTGCATTTTTTAATGTTGTTCCCAAACAGCTAAATGCATGAGTATGACCGCTCACATCTTCATCATTCAACATTAAGAAATCTTCTATAACCAGCTGATTAACTTTTTTATATGTATTAAGTAGTTGTGATTCTTTTCTTACCACAACAGTAATCGCTTCAAATTCTGGTGTTTGCTCAAGCTGTTCAACAAGAGCTAAACCCACAAGTCCTGTAGCACCTATCACAATTGCTTTTTTCGTATTTATAGTCATTTTTTATCCAACCCTCTTTAAGTTTGTATCAAATTTAACCTTTTCTTACGGTTTTAGCAGCCCCTAAAACCGCTTAAAATGCTCTCAAGGCTTGACTTCGCGGTGTCTATTCATCACAATATGGCACTTGTTTACGGGCTGGTGATGGTTGCACCAGTTTACTGGATTGACCACAGCCCGCCCAGACCAACTTATTTTCAAGGAGTGCAAGAGTGGCAAACTCTGCTCAAGCTAAAAAACGTGCGCGTCAAAACGTTACTGCACGTAAACACAACGCAAGCTTGCGTTCTATGGTTCGTACATACATCAAACGTACTTTAAGTGCAATTGCTGGTGGTGATCATGCTGTTGCTACAGAAGCTTACAAAAAAGCTGTTCCTGTAATCGACCGTATGGCTGATAAAGGCATCATCCACAAAAATAAAGCTGCTCGTCATAAGAGCCGTTTAAATGCTCAAGTTAAAGCGTTAGCTAACTAATTGAAGCATGTAAAAAAAGCCCTATTGGGCTTTTTTTATTACTTATCGTTTTTGAGCTTATAGCCCTGTGTTAAATTTGGCTACATTTAGCTCATAGGCCTTACCTCGCCAAATCCATTTCAATTTACAATTTGGAAATTCATCCCCTTCAAACCACACAAACAGGCCTTCCATCATTTCTGGCCAATCTGCTTTTTGTATTTGATTGTTGCCTGAAATTACGGCAACTATGGCAGCAATAATTGTGTCATGACTAACAGCTAAACTCAGCCCACTTTTTGTTTTAGGATGAGTCTGATAAATAAGTTCCAACACATCTAAAACCCCAGTAATGGGATGTTTCATACCAGGTAATGCATTATTAACAAAACTATTAATAAAACCCAAAGCGCCTTGTTTTTTAAAATAAGGAGCAGCTTGCTGTATATCTAGTACAAAGCTACCGGGTTCAACCAGTAGTCCCTGCTCAATAATTTCAATGGTATGCGTATTAGATTCGGGACTTACATCATCAGCCCCTTCAATCATGAGCGCAGCCGTATCGACACAACGTTGTATTGGACTTGAAATACAATGCTGGATAACACGATCTGTATTTTTAATTAAATAATTACCCCATGCCTGCGCAAGCTCACGCCCTTGAGGAGTAAGTTGGAGGTCATATCCTGCTAAACCCTGCCCGTCCACAAGTTCTCTTAGAGAATGGCGCGTAAATAAGGTCACGGGAGTTGAAGCATCGGGCAATAAATCAATTGCTTCAAACATACTTTTAGGCAATAAATCGAGTGCCATTGTTATCTTGTCATCTTTTTTCAATACTTTGCCACTATAACATGTCTGGCATAACTCTCAATCTATAACACCTGATTGGGCTAATGCTTCAAATGCTATTTTTTTGCTTTCCTGATCACGAAATGCGATAAAGCCCTTATTTAAAACCGTGTGTCTCTGGTTATATTTAAAAGGTTTTCCATCAAGAGTAAGTAAACCACCACCTATACTTTCCAACAACCCTTGACCAGAACTTGTGTCCCATTCAGAAGTTGGATGGAATCGCGGGTAAATATCTATTTCACCTTCCAGCATCATGCAAAATTTATAGGCACTTCCTGCTTCTCTTCGAATAATGTTACGTTTTTCTTCAATAGGTTGAATAAATTTCTGATATTTAGGATTTTTACTGCCATGACTAAGTCCTATTTGTATAGGGGCATCTAGCGAAGGCGAAGTTATCTGATATTGATACCACTGCTTTTGACTAAAACTATATTTAAAAGGTAAATCTTGCAGATATCCTAAATACACGACTTGTTCACATGGCACAGCAATAACTGAAAAGATTGTCTCTTTACCTTTAATCAAGCTTAGGTTAATCGTGAATTCATCACGCTCATGAATAAATTCTTTAGTTCCGTCAAGAGGATCTAACATCCAACAGGTAGACCAGTCATGGCGAGCACTATAATCACTTTCTTCAGACAAAACAGGCAAGTCTGGGGTAATCTCTGCCAAGTGCTTTAATAAGAAAAGATTCACTTTTAAATCTGCTTGAGTTACAGGTGAGTCGTCTTGTTTTTCATGAATAGTAAACTCATAACCCGCAGAATAATTTTGATATTCTTGTAATAGAATTTGGCTCGCTTGTTCCAAAACTGGAAGAAGCTGATTAATCAACGTATCTTGTGGGCGTGTAGTTGTTATAAACATAAATATGCTCTACATAGTTTCATTTCTATTATAGGTGAATTATGAACAATTCAATATTCGCCAACAGTTTGATTTACTAAAAAAGTAATTTATCTTAATGATTAGATGAACGAGACTTTGTATGCACACTATATAGTTAATATGAATAATGATGATGTTAGAAAAACTATTATTATGTACAAAAAATAATCTATAAGTTATGAAAAATAAACAACTTAAATCAGATTCATCCATTTCCTTTTCATGTATTTCTTGTTATGTTCAATCTCACAATAACAAGATGGAAGAAAGGGCACATGATGCTATATGGATATCATTTCTCGACAATAGAACGTAACTGGGAAGAACTTACTCCCTTAAATGAGTTCTTACAAACATTTGCAGATGATGATGGTGATGTTTCAACAAGAGATAAAGAATCTCTTAAAGAAATTATTGCAAAATCAGATACAGCTTTAGCTTTAGCAAGAGAAATGGGTTGGGATGGTAGTTATACAGGATGTCCTTATCTATTCTGGTTACCAAACAAAAGTAGCCAGTCTTTTGAATATGGTTTTGTATTTAAACAGACCTCAGATAATACAACTTTTGTTATTTCACCCATTGAATTGAGTTATCTAGCTCAAGATTCTGAAGTACAAACATTAAGTAAGAATATTGAATAAACAGTATAGGTTATTGATTCAGAGTTGATATCAATAACCTCATCTTATTTTAGATAGATTAGTCAAACATGCTTAACTGTGGTGTCGGTTTTATCACTTTTTCTTTTGGCACATGAGAGCATTCAAATTCTTCAACCGGAAAGCCTTCGATAAAGCTGGAAATATCAGGTGATTCTAAACTTAACCACTCTTCTAGTCGGTCATGTGGAATCACAATCACTGATCTTTTGACATCGCCTGGTTCGTGAAAGTCTTTCATCATGGGATGGTCGATGGCATCCATAGTTAACATGCTTGCAGAACGAATAACCGTCTCATTAATTTTGCAAATTTCATAAATCGCTGCAATGAAAAAAGCTTGCCCATCGTTACGGCGTACACCCCATCGTTCCGGCTTATCATTTATATATTTACTTTCATAAAACTCGGTCACTGGGATTACACCAAACTTACATTTAAGAGCTGCCTCTTGAAAACTTGGTTTTTGGAAAATCGTTTCATGACGGGCATTGTAGGTATGTTTCGCTATGTTGGTATCTTCAGCCCACTTTGGAACCAAGCCAAACATGACTTCACGCCATTCAAGACCTTGTGGTGATTTGAATAATAGTGGCATTGTTCCTGCAGGATAAATCTCTTCGGCATAGCTAAAGCCAACCACAGGCAACTGAAGTTGCTGTAATTGAGCAAGAGTTAAAGGTTTAAAGTTGGCACACATAGCAAGAATAAAATACTCTATATTTACTTCTGTTATTTTATAAGCATTTACCACATAAACCAAATAAAAAGGCACTCGAAAGTGCCCTTAACGACATAACTTTACGCTTATGAAATGTGTTGAATCCCTTGAGGAATCGCCTGCAATAGACGTTTAGTGTAATCATGTTGAGGATGTGCATAGAGCTCATCTGAATTGGCAATTTCCACAACTTCTCCATGGTTCATGACCATCACCTGATCAGAGATATATTTCACAACCGATAAGTCATGTGAAATAAAGATGTAACTGAGCCCAAACTCATCTTGTAAGTCTTGTAATAAGTTAAGTACTTGCGCTTGGACTGAAACATCGAGCGCAGAAACTGATTCATCACAAATCAAAATTTCAGGCTTTAGCGTTAAACAGCGTGCAATCGCAATACGTTGACGTTGCCCACCTGAAAACTCATGCGGATATCGATAATAAGCTTGTTCAGGTAAATTCACTCTATCAAGTAAACCAAGTGCAATTTGTTTGCGCTCAGCATCATCTTTACCAATACCATGAATTTGCATAGGCTCTAATAATATCTGCCCAATGGTAAAACGTGGATTAAGAGAAGCATACGGGTTTTGAAAAATGATCTGTATCTTTCGCTGATATTTTGCAAACTCTTTTTCAGTTAATGAAAGAATATCTTTACCTTCGATGAAAGCCTGCCCACCAGATGCTTGATGTAAGCGCATGAGTAATAGTCCAACAGTCGTTTTACCTGAACCTGACTCACCGACTAAACCTAAGGTTTTTCCTTTAGCGAGTTTAAAAGAAACTCCTTTAACTGCCTGAAACTCTTCTTTGCCAAATAGACCTTTACGGCTATAAAAGCTTTTTTTCAGATCTTTTACTTCTAAAATGATTTGCTCATCACCCTTTAAGCCACGTTTGCGCTCGGGAATTTCTGAAGCATCAAAACTTTGTTCGACCAATATGTTGTCTTCTTGACGCATAAAATCGCTGGTCACTGGTAAACGATAAGGTCGTTGTGACATTTGCGGGCGGCAATAGAGCAAAGCTCTCGTATATACATCTTTAGGCTGCTCAAGAACCTCTTCAGCAACGCCTTGCTCTCTAATCTCGCCATGACGCATCACAATGACTTTATCTGCAATTTCACCGACCAATGCTAAATCGTGAGTAATAAAAAGCATCGACATTTGACGGCGCTTACGCAATGACTCAAGTAAATCAATAATCTGTTTTTGGATCGTGACATCAAGTGCCGTAGTCGGCTCATCGGCAATGAGCAGTTTAGGCTCACACGCAATCGCCATAGCAATCATGACACGTTGTTGTTGACCACCCGAAAGTTGGTTTGGATAGGCATCAATTTTAGTTTCAGGTGAAGGAATACCTACTTCTTTAAGCAACTCTAAAACGCGTTGTCGGGCCTGTTTACGGCTCAATCCCATATGCAAACACAACACTTCTGCAATTTGATTACCAACCGTAAAAACAGGATTTAATGATGACATCGGCTCCTGAAAAATCATCGCAATATCTTTGCCACAAATTTTACGCATCTCTGTACGAGATAAGCTCAGTAAATCTTTACCTTCAAATATAATTTTACTTTGCTCATCAATTTTACTCTGACCTACCGGCAGTAATCCCATAGTTGCCAAGGAAGTAACCGATTTTCCGCTACCCGACTCACCTACTAAAGTAACCGTGGTGTTTTCTGGAATGTCAAAGCTAATTCCTTTCACAGTTTCAATATATTGTTTATCTTCACCTTTAAAACTTACTCGTAAATTTTTAACATGAAGCAACGGCGCATTCTTATTTTCAAGTTCTGACATTAGGATTTCCTCTTATTTTAGTTTTGGATCTAATGCATCACGGAGTGCATCAGTAAACATTGAAAATGCCGTTACCAAAACAGCCATCGCGACAGAGGCTGCGACAAGCTGCCACCACTTACCTAAAAGAAGTTCACTTTGTGCTTCATTTAACATGCTACCCCAAGACACTACGCCTACTGGCACACCAAAACCTAAGAAACTCAAGATGACCTCAGATTTAATGAAAGACACCACCAAAATTGACATTTGGACCAAAGCGATATGGCTGACATTAGGGAAAATATGAATGAACATACGACGGAAGTGTCCAACGCCAATTGCTTTAGCGGCAAGAACATATTCACGTGCGGTATGTTTCATATATTCGGCACGAATTAAACGATAAACACCCGTCCAGCCCGTTAAACCTAAAATCAGAACAATGGATAAAATGCCTTTTTGTTGAAGTACGGCAGCAATAGCAAGCACTAATAATAAATATGGGATTGAAGTAAAAATGTTATAAAACCAGTTGAGAATGTCATCAACCCAACCACCAAAATATCCAGAAATTGCACCTAAAAGTGTACCGATGCCTACAGCAAGTAAAGCGGATATCACCCCAACAATAATTGATGTTTCGGCACCTTTAATGGTCTTTTTAAGGACATCTTGTCCCCATTTGTCAGCTCCAAATATAAGTGTGCTTTTAAGTTCACTTTGCTGATCAAGTAAATGTCCACCAAGTTGCTGATCAATGGCCTTCATATCATCAGCTAAAGGGTCAACTACACCATAATAATCAATTGCACTTCCCGCACTCTTTTCTTGTTTAATTTCAGCCTTGAGCTGATGAATTACATCTTTTAAAGGATCAACTGGATTTATCGGTAACTCTTCTTCAATCGCTGCTGCATTTTGCCCCGCACCTGTTGTCTTATCTGCGCCTATAAATGTAGGTGGTGCATAACTTACTGCAACCTCTTTATTCCAGTCAGATGCAATCACCCCCGTCATTGATAGAACTAAGATAATAAAATAAAGCAATACAATCACTAGCGATGACATTGCGATCTTGTCGGCCCGAAGACGACGCATGGCAAGTTTCCACAGGCCAGATGAATGAGCTTCGGCTTTTGTTTGTTGTTTTCTTTTTGATAAAACGCTCAGCATAGCCCACCTACTTCAACTGTACACGTGGATCAACCACTTTGTAGACCAAATCGGCAATCAGGTTAAAAATCATGGTTGCAGCTGCGATATAAACTGTAATTGCCTTAATTACAGGAAAATCACTCCGCTCAACTGCAATAATCACCTCTCGACCAATCCCGGGAATACCAAAAAAACGTTCAATTAAAAATGCGCCTATGAGCAATGCAGGTAAAGTTGACATCACATCGGTAATAATAGGAATTGAAGCGTTCCGCAGTACATGTACACCTAAAATTCGGCTTTCACCTACACCTTTAGCACGTGCTGTTCGAACATAGTCCTGATTAATTTCATCAAGCACAAAGCTACGATATAAACGTAAAGTCGGTGCAATACTCACTACCAGCATGATTAGAATCGGTAGTAAGGCAAACTTAAATAAATTATCAGTAAAGCTATCGCTCCAGCCTTGTACAGGAAACCAACTTAGCTGATAAGCCAGAACATATTGAAAAACGATAATGTAAACTAAGATGCTGATCGACATGCCGATGGTACATAACATCATGACCATACGGTCGGTTAGAGAACCACGTACAGCTGCAACAGCCAATGCCAAAATAATTGAAATAACCGTCTGTAAAATAGTCAGTGGAATTAAAAGCGTGAGCGATGGTCCTAATCGGGTTAAAATAATTTGAGAAACAGGTTCGCCAGTACTCCAACTCGCCCCATAGTCAAAAGTGAGAATCTGCTTAATAAAAATCCAGAGCTGAACGTAATAAGGCTGATCGACACCAAGCTGCTTACGAATGTTTTCTATCTGCTCAGGATTAGACATCTTACCCGCTAAAATATAAGCAGGATCGCCACCAACCCAGTTAAAAAGAATAAAAATAAGTAAGACTACCCCCAACATCGTTGGAATCATCTGCCATAAACGCCGAATAACATATGCCACCATAGTGATAATTCCTTATTTAACCCGTTGTCCGGTAATTTCATTAAAGAACGCTTTGTTATCAGGTTCACGGCCAAGGAAATCTTTAACTAATTCAGCAGCCGGCTTTTGGCTACCTTGTGACAAAATGGTTTGACGGTAACGCTGTCCAACTTGCGGGTTATTAAGGTTGTCACCATATGCAGAAAGCATGTCTAAAGCTAAAACCTCAGACCACATATAGCCGTAATAACCTGCTTGATAACCGCCCATCAAATGCCCAAACTGCCCAGGAAATTCTGTTGTTGGTACATAACCTAAGGCTGTAGCAGCTTCCATTTTTTGCCAATTTTCTAAAGGTTTTACCTTTAAGGCATCAGCAGTGTGCAGTGACATATCGTACTGTGCATAAAGAGTCTGACGCGCATAGCGCAAGCCACGACCATAGTTATGTACAGCTTTTAAACGGGCAATTAGTTCGTCATCAACACGTGGACATGCTGGATCACAGTAATCAGCCACTTTAGATAAAGTCTCTTTACGGCGTGCCCACTCTTCATACATTTGAGACGGCGCTTCTACAAAATCACGCTCTACGGATGTTCCTGACTGACTTGCATAACGTGTATTAGATAAAATGCCATGTAAAGCATGACCAAATTCATGAACAAAAGTTTCTAGCTCGTCACTATTTAAACCTTTACGGTTAAAATTGGTGACTAATGCTGAAACTGGTAATCGATTGGTTAAAGTACTGCCACCATATACTCCCCAAACGGCAGCATGGCCATATTTCCCTTCACGAGGAAATTTATCCATATATAAGCCGCCAAGAAGCTTTCCTGTTTTTTTGTCAACTACATCGTAATATTCAACTTCATCCTGCCATGCTTTAACTTTGACAGGTTTAAAATCAATGCCGTAAAGGTCAGATGAAATAGCAAATAACCATTTTTGAGAAGCTAAAGTTGGGAAATAATCACGAAGTTTTTCCTGATCAATCTGATATTTATTCTTACGAAGTTTTTCGCTCCAGTAAGCTTCACTCCAACGTGTGATCTCGGTTTTTTCTAATGGTGTTTTTAAAGTTTGTGCTTTAAATGCACGGAGTTCTTCTACTTCTTTACGTTCAAGTGGTGCTACTGTTTTTTGGACTTCTGCTAAAAATTGATTTACAGCCTCAGGCGTTTTAGCCATACGGTCTTTTAAAACCCAATCTGCATAACTTGCTTTTCCAAATAACTGCGCAAGCTCATAACGCAAATCAATTGCTTGTTTAAGTAGTTTTAAATTTTGCTCAGTACCACGTCGAGTAAAGGCAATTTGATATCTTTTCCGAGCATCATCATTATCTGCCAACTCCATAAAAGGACGATATTCAGGATATTCAAAACCTAATAAATAATTACCTTTAGCATTTTTCTTTAATGCTGAAATATAACTTTGAGGTAAGCCTTTCATCTCTTCAGGAGTAAACTCAAGTTTCTCCGGATTATCACGGACATTACGGGCATATTCTTGTTCGAGTTTGGTCAACTCATCCAGAATGGCCTTCATTCGTGCACGCTTTACTGGTTCAAGTTGAACACCTGTGTCTTCAAACTGATCTAGAATATCTTGGCGGTATTTTTGGTCAATTGGGTCTGTTGCTTGTGTATTTTTAATTAAGTTATATAGCTTCGGGTTCTGAAATATATCAGTGTGAAACTGATTAATTTTGATTTCACAGTCTTCAGCTGCCTTACGTAATTTTGCATCTGGGTCTACGTTACTATATAGACTTATCGGACCTGAGAAATCTTCAAAATGCGCAAAAATTTTATCCCATTTTGCCAATATAGGTGCCGCTGCTGCATTATCTTTCACAGGCGTTTTTTCAAAAATAGTAATCTGTTGTTGAATCTTTTTTAAATTAGCATCACACCATGCTGGGAGCTGTTGTGCTTTAAGTAATGGCAAAGTAGGACGTGTTGTCTCTGCCGTTGCAAACTGACTTATACCTATGGTCAACATACATAAAGTTGTCATTTTCAATGCATTATTTTTCATCATATCTCCAATTTTTTTCATTTAATGATTAGATTTAGTATGTGTATCGATATCAAAATACATCCACTCAGCATGTAAAATTGGATGCTTTTTATACCCAATGATTTGTGGTTGAGCCAGCATATTTCTGTAGCGTGCATAAGAGACCTGAACAGGCATATACACTTCTAATAAACGTGTCATTTTTCGATAAAGCGCATCTCTCTCAGGACCTGCTTGCATTTGTTGTGTCTGACGATATAACTGATCAAACTCTGGTGTCGAACCACAAGACCAGTTCGTCATATGCGTATTGGGTCCATAAAAATTCTGCATAAAATTATCCCCATCTGGATAATCAGCGATCCATGCAGAAGAACCAAACATACCTTCACATTGTTTTTGCGCTCGAATGAGGTCTGCAAAAAGCATGGGTTTAAAGACCATGCGAATATTTAAACTATCAAAGTTCTTTTTCCAAAGCTCAGCGCTTTGCTGACCAATACTGTCACTGCGCGCCATATATTCAATGACGAGAGGCTTACCGTCTGGTTGTGTACGCCAACCTGAAGCATCTTTTTTATAGTGATATCGATCTAATAGTAAATTTGCTGCTTTCACGGAATATGGCGTACTGGTTCTATACTGTGGATCGTTACCCACTACCCCTGGTGGAACTGGAAAATCTAAACGCTGAGCATCATCATTTCTTACTAATTTAATTTCTTGATCTATTGAACGAGACATGGCTATTGCACGGCGCAAAGCAACCTTTTCTTTACTCATTCCACCAACAACCGGATTTTTAAGGTTCCAATATATATAGCTAATTTCAGGATCAACAATACGAGATAGCTGCACACCTTCTTTAGCAAGTTCAGGTCTTAATTTACCGTCTTTAATTGCTTTTGCGACCAGTTGACCTTCAAGCTGAAATATATCAATTTCACCACGCTGAAATGCCAGCCATCGTGATTGATTTTCTTCCATAACCTGAATATCAATTGTGCCTATTTGAGGCATTTTTTTACCTTTAAGGCGTTTTACAATTGCCTCATCTTCAGGACTACTGGCAGCAAAGTTCCAAGTAAAACCACGGAAATCAGGATTCGCTTTTAAAACAATTCGTGATGCTGGTACCCATTTACTGAGTACATAAGGTCCAGTCCCTACAGGATGGCCCATTACATAACCTGCTTTATCTTTATATTTTTCGATGACTTCACGTGCCACCGCACCTGTAGGGTCATGTGCCAGTAACAAAGGAAAGTTATAATCTGGCTTAACTAAACGAATCACCAAGGTGTATTTATCTGGTGTTTGTAAACCAATTACCTTTTCGTCATAGTTAAATTTTCCAGTTTTATTGGCTGCGTTTATTAGTGCATCCATACCTTCAATTTTGTTCTCTAGCAACCAGCTATTTGGAGAACGTAAATTCGGGTCCAATAAACGCTTAAAAGAGTACGCATAATCATTGGCTGTTAATTCTCGTGGTTTACCTTTAAAAACAGGGTCCTGTGTAAAATAAATACCCTTTTTTATGTGAATGGTATAGGTCAGACCGTCGGCACTGACTTCTGGCATGGCTGTAGCTATCTTCGGAACGAGTTTTGCTGGCCTTGCCAAGTAATCATAGGTATATAAAGTTTCAAATATTGAAGTGGTTACATGTGCTGAGTATAGATCATGAATATAAGCTGGGTCGAAACCTGTTTCTGCTGTCGGGAATACGTAACGTAGAACTTTATTGGGATCGGCTGGGCTTTTAGCACATAGAGCTGTAGAACCAGTTAATGCCATGCTAGCAAGTAAAAAACTGACACCACAATGCTTGAGCTGTTTTATTAAATTTTCAGTCATATTTATCTTTATCTAAAATTATTTTTTATCAGGGGTAATATCAAGATATTGCCAGTTTGTGTTCATTATTGGATGAGGTTTAAAACCCTGAACTTGTGGCCGTATCAACCAATTACGAATTCGCGTTACATGAATAATCCAGGGATTATCAGCTTCAATCTGGCGGTTAAGCTTTTCATAATATGGTAGACGTTGTTGGGGTGGTAAATGAGTGGCTTGATTATAAAGGGCATCATATGTTTTAGACTGGTAACAAGCATGGTTTCCCTGACCAGCATTTGGTCCATACAGTAATTGTGCAAAATTGTCTCCTTCAGGATAGTCAGCAATCCATGCGCCGCTCCAAATCATATATTTACATTGAGTTGCAGCCTTTAAGTTATCTGCAAAATTACTCACTTTGAATTCTGCGCGAATACCAATCGCGTCTAGATTTTTTTTCCAGAGTTCAGAGTGAATAACCGATGCTGAGCTATTTTCATTATTAATTTTTAAAACTAAAGGTTTTCCGTTTGGCAAGTTTCGATAGCCATCAGCCCCTTTTTTATAACCATAATAATCAAGTAATTTATTTGCCAATAATGGATTGTACCCTACACTACTTCTGTACTTGGGGTTATATCCATTTACACCTTCAGGTATGAACATTTCTGCTCTAACAGCTTGGCCTTTGTAAGCCAGTCTTATACTTTCTTTTTGATTATATGCCAACGTAATTGCTCTACGAAGTGCAATCTTTTCTGGGCTAAAACCACCAATGACCGGATCACGCATGTTCATCATCGTATAGGTCATTTCAGGTTCTTTATTTGGAAAATGCTTAATTCCCCTTTTCTGAAAAGAAGTCTTAAGTTGATTTCCATCTAAAGCTTGAGGAACAGCATCTGCTGTAAGTCTGTCAAAATCTAATTGACCAGACTGAAAAGCTAGCCATCGTGACTGTTGTTCTTCAATAATACTGACTACAACCTTACCAATTTGGGGCATTTTCTTACCGCTCATTTCTTTAACGAGCTGGTTATCCCAAGGTGTTCCTGTTGATTTAAAATTCCAGATAAAACCACGATAATCAGGATTAGCAACTAACTCGACCTTACTTCTTGGAACATATTTACTTAACATGTAAGGTCCGGTACCAACCGGATGCATGCCAATACGGTCACCGTAATAGTCAACAGCCTCTTTAGCAACGGCCCCAAATGCAATATAGGCAAGAATATAAGGAAGATTAAAATCTTGCCGAGTCAAAGTGAATTGTAGAGTGTATCGATCAAGTGCTTTGACCCCAGCAATTGGAGTAGCATAATTAAACTTTCCCGTTTCCTTTGCTTGAGCTACAACTGCATCGGCACCTAACAACTTACCCTCAATAAAAGAAACTGAAGGTGCCCTATTTTCAGGATCTAAAATGCGTTTAATTGCGTAGACGTAGTCTTCAGCTACCAGCTCACGGCGTTTACCTTTAAAAGCAGGGTCATTGGTAAAATAAATACCTGGCCTGATTTTAAATGTATAAACTTTACCATCTTGTTCCACCTTAGGCAGGCTTTCAGCCGTATATGGAACTAACTGTACGGGACGAGCTAAATAATCATATTTGAGTAAAGGCTCAAATATAGTTTCCGCGATACTGGCACTATAAAAATTGGTGGTTTTAACCATGTCAAAACCATCATCTGGGGCTTCATAGGCAACGTGTAATATTTTGTTTGGTTGCGCAGGCGTTTGGGCGAAAGCACAAGAAACTGATGTAATAGCCAGACTTAAAATGGCGAGCTTAAAAATTTTTAATTTCAAGTTCCTACCTACTTAATTAATTTTTTAAAGATATTATCCTTTTGAGTAACATCTAAATCCGAATAAGAAAAGTTCTTTCTCAATGGACTACTTTCTTCTTTGTAAATTATTAATCTTTCTATTCAATCTTTTATTTGATCGAATGGAAAACATCATAATGAAATTAGAAAGCTGTAACTATCTAATATAAAGCGAATTTCATGCCATATTTTATGATCAAGAATAATTCATATAGAAATATTTAAAATTTACATTTTAATTAGGCACTTAAAACTTCTGGGACTATATAAATAAAAGTAAGTTTTTGCCAAATATTATATTTATATAACTTATTCATTATTAGCCCATAATGCACAATTAAAAGTCATGAATGTTTCATTCTAGTTCATAATTTTTTTATAGATCAAACAATAAACATCAACACAAGTTATTAATTTATATTAAAAAATTAAAAAACAAAAGAAATGTTACATTATATGATTACATTTAAAAAAGTTCTAAAAAGATACAAAAGATACGAATCGATACATGAACAATCCAATAATGATTACTTTTTGTACAAATATTTTTGGAACTTTTGGCCACTGTATAAAAACTTACCAAATGGAAAATTTTTTAGGTGAAGATAAAACACTAAATCCTCACCACAAACATAATAAAATCAATATATATCAATATTTTGCATAAACTAAAAAAAGAAAAATATATAGTTGGCACTTGCTTTGCTTAAAAACTTTCCAGCAATATCGCTAACTACAACAAAAAGGGATCAAATCCACGATGAAAAAAAAATACAATGTTCGATCTCAGGTAACCCCCAAGATTGGCAGAACAATTCTTAAATTAAGTACCCTTAGTTTAAGCATGATGTGTCTTACCATGGCACAAGCAGCAGAAACAGAACAATCAAGCAATGATGATAAACCCGTCAAAGTTGTAAAAGTTGCTGTGACAGGCTCTTCAATCAAGGGAGTTGCAGCTCAAAGTGCTTCACCCATTACTATTGTAAAAGTGGATGAAATTTTAAAACAAGGGGTAACTACAACTGAAGAAGCTTTAGCCAAAATTAGTGCAAACCAATCTAATTTTGTTACTGCCAGTAACGTGGGTGCAAGTAAAACAGCTGGTTCAGCGGCAAACTTGAGAGCCTTAGGTGCTAATAAAACACTTGTTTTACTTAATGGTCGTCGATTAGCTGCAAATGCATATGACAGTGGCGTCACAAACTTAAATATTATCCCACTTGCAATGTTAGACCGCATTGAGGTTCTAAGAGATGGCGCCTCTTCCATTTATGGAACAGATGCAATTGGCGGGGTAATTAACTTTATTACCAAAAAGCAATTTACCGGACTTAATCTGACCGCTGGTTATCAAAAACCAGAACAAAAAGGCGGTGAGCAGCAAGACTACAGCATCTTTGGTGGCTTCGGTGATTTAGACGAAAATGGCTATAACGTTTTTGGTGTGGTGGACTATCGCAAAGGCGATGATGTCATGGCCAAAGACCGTAAAGTTAGTCGACGTGGAGGGATATTACCCGAATTAGGTGTCAATAGAACCAGTAGTGGTTCATTCCCTGCCAATGTCCCAGGTTTAGGTAACCCTTACGCATCCACTGGTTGTGGTAATAACCCTCTTAATAGTGTCGATGATGGAACTTGTCGATATAACAGTCAAGCTGTGATTGGAATTGTTCCAAAAACAGAAGACATCTCAGCTATGGGCCGAGCAACATTTAAACTAAATGATAATTTTAACGCGATTGCAGAATATTTATATGCAAGAAGTGAAGTCACTACTTCAGTTGCGCCAGATGTTTTTTTTGATCTGACGCTTGACTCTAGTAGTAAATATTATCCAGGAAACGGCATAACTCCAGCTTTAGCAGGCGCGAAGGGAACTATCCCTCTATATCTGCGTTCACAATCGGGTAATCGTATAAGTAACAGTATTAACCAATCACATAGATTGTTTGCTGGTATTGAGGGTGAAACTCATGGTTGGGACATTAATTCAGGCGTTACCTATGCACATAGTAGTGCATCGGATGCTATCGTAAGTGGCTATTTAAACTTTGATAAAACACAAGAAGCTTTAAATAATGGTATTTTAAACCCATTCGGACCACAAAACCCTGAAGATGCTAATGTATGGAATGAGTTAGGAGTTGAAGGTAAATACTTAAAAGCCAACTTAGATACAACTACCGTTGATTTCACTGCAAGTCGACCTATATTTAAATTACCAGCTGGAGACGTTGGTTTTGCAGTTGGAGCAAGCTATCGTTATGAAGACTGGACTTCAAAAGTCGTTACTGATGTTGCCCGAGTGGCACCTAGTACAGGTGTCGATCCTGATGAGCCAGTAAATACTGGCGATCGTAATATTAAATCGGTATTTACCGAATTTCATATCCCACTTCTTAAAACTTTAGAAGCTCAAATTGCTGCTCGTTATGATGACTACAATGATTTTGGTGATACGTTTAATCCAAAATTTGCACTTCGTTGGGAACCTATTAAACAATTAATGTTCCGTACAACTTATAGTACGGGCTTCAGAGCTCCAACACTTTGGGAAGTGAATGGGCCAAATTCAGTAACCAACACAGGTGCAGCATATGACGATCCAGTACTTTGCCCTGGCGGAGTTGTACAACCAGGAGGGAAAAAAGAACGCGATTGTAATATGCAATTCGACAGACAAAATGGAGGGAATAAAACTCTAGATCCAGAAGAGTCAAAGTCTTTTACTGCAGGCTTAGTATTTGAACCAATTAAAAATTTAGCCTTCACTCTTGATTACTTCAATATCGAAGTCGACAAGCAAATTGCTACACTTTCAGAAACTGCTATTTTTAATGACCCTGTGAAATATGCAGACAAATTTGTACGTAATCCTGATGGCTCATTAGATTATATTATTACAACACAACAAAATTTAGGTGGAATTAAAACTTCTGGTTTCGACGTCGGCTTAAGTTGGGTTTCTCCAATGACTGCTACAGGTCGTTTCGGTTTCAACATTGATGGTACATATATAACTGATTACAAATACCAAGCCGAGCCAGATGGAGAATGGATAGGTGTTGCTGGGTCATATAGCGGCTTAGACTATCAATCTATTATTCTGCGATGGAAACATACTGCAAACCTAAATTGGAATTATGAAAACTGGGCTTTAAACCTGCAACAAAACTTCTCTCGTGGGTACCAAGATCAAAACTCTAACGACCAAAACCATAGAGTCAGCGACTATACAACATACAATATTTCAGGCACTTATAAAGGCTTTAAAAATCTAGAAGTGACCGCTGGTATTAAAAATATTTTTGATGAAGACCCTCCTGCTTCTAATGTAATTGATAACTTTCAAATGGGATATGACCCACGTTACGCAGATCCTTTAGGGCGTACGTACTTTGTACGAGGTACATATAAGTTCTAAATGGTTGTTCTGCAAACATGACTTTAAACATCGTGTTTGCAGACCGAATACTCACCCTTAGTCAAACATTAATTTAAGAATTGTTTGTCTCAAGTTTCAGGAGTAACTATGGGCATGACTTTTACAGACATAGAAAATAAATCTGCAAAGCGCCTTATTGGTATTGCCGCAGTACTTTTTCTGCATCTTATTGTTGCCTATATTCTGATGTCAGGTTTAGCAAACAATATTCAAAAACCAGCAGAAAAACCTGTGGAATTACAAATTATTCAAGATATTAAACCGCCTCCTCCACCCAAACCAGAGGAGCCAAAACCTAAGGAAAAACCGCCTGAACCTCCTAAAATGGTAGAAAAAGTTGCCAAAGTTCCTGAGCCGCCTAAACAAGTAGAGAAAGTAGCGACACCGGTACAAAAAACGACACCAGTAGCTCAACCAACTAAAGTTGCTACCCCAGCTCCTGCTGCACCTAACACCCCATCACCAAGCCCTGTTGCCGCACCAGCTCCAGTGGCAGCGGCCCCAGCTCCTAAACCAGCTGGCGTAACTCGCGGTGTTTCGGAAGGTTCTGCTGGCTGTGAAAAACCGGAATATCCTCGTGAAGCACTGATGAATGAAGAACAAGGTACGGTGCGTATACGTGTTTTGGTTGATACTTCAGGCAAAGTCATTGATGCCAAAGTAAAAAAATCAAGTGGCAGCAAAACCCTAGATAAAGCAGCAACTAAAGCTTACAGCTTATGTACATTCAAACCAGCAATGAAAGATGGCGTGCCTCAGCAAGACTGGTATGAAATTGAATATCCATTCGTAATTGAATAAACAATTGAATTAGTCAGAAATTAAAAAATATTGGAGATAATATGATGAAAAAATCAACTCAACCGCTAGTACGTTTCGCTTCTGCAAGTTTAATCGCAGCTTGCTCATTACTTCCATTAAACTCGGTTTTTGCAGAAGAAACGAGTAATGCTCCTGTGGCAACTGCAACCACTGAAGCTACTTCAAATGCAAATACTCCAACTCCACCACCGAAACCAGCAACAAGCGAAACTGTTAAAAACCCTTATGGTCTAGAAGCGCTTTGGCGTGAAGGAGACTTAGTCGCTAAATCTACTTTATTTATATTAGTGCTAATGTCTATTGGCACGTGGTACATCATTATTTCAAAATTCTTACAGCAAGCTAAAGTAAAACGCCAAGGTAAAGAAGCAGAGAAAAGTTTTTGGGAAGCAACTTCACTAGATAATGCAGCTGATAATTTAGAACAAAGTAGCGCATATCGCTTTATTGCAGAAAAAGGCATTAACTCAACTAAATCGCACGGCGGCTCTTTACTTGAGCGAATCGATTTTAATACATGGGTGAGCATATCAATTCAACGTGCAATTGAAAAAATACAAAATCACTTAGGTGGTGGTTTAGCTTTCTTAGCAACCGTTGGATCAACGGCACCCTTTGTTGGTCTTTTTGGTACGGTTTGGGGAATTTATCACGCATTAACAGCCATCGGAATTTCAGGTCAGGCATCTATTGATAAAGTTGCTGGTCCTGTCGGTGAAGCTTTAATTATGACAGCTATTGGTCTTGCAGTCGCAGTACCCGCTGTACTTGGTTACAACTGGCTAACTCGCCGTAATAAAGCCGTTATGGAAAATGTTCGTTCATTTGGTTCAGATTTACACGCAGTTTTATTAAGCGGAGAAATTAGTACCAATAATTCGGTTAACCGCAGCATTAAATAACGAGGAGCAAACGTTATGGGTATGAGTGTTGGTTCTGAAGATGATGACGAAATGATTGGCGCAATTAATACGACGCCTCTAGTTGATGTCATGTTGGTTTTACTTATTATTTTCTTAATTACGATTCCGGTAGTTACACATACGGTTCCAGTGAAACTGCCAGAAGAAAAAAATACGCCATATGCCACCACACCTGAAAATATTCAACTTTCTGTGAACAAGAAAGGAGATATTTTCTGGAATGAAAGCTATGTACCTAATAAAGAAATATTGCTATCAAAGCTTCAAGCAGTTGCACAAAAAAGGCCTCAGCCAGAAGTTCATATTCGTGGAGACCAGCTTACTCATTTTGAGGCGATAGATCAGGTCATTAGCACGACCAAACAAGCTGGTATTGGCAAAATTGCATTTGTTACTACCCCACCAGCCTCCCAGTAATTATTTTAAGGAGAATTTTATGGGTATGAATGTCGGTTCAAATAATGATGACGATGTGATGTTAGAGGTCAACATGACACCTCTTATTGATGTCATGTTGGTACTTATTATTATGTTCATTATTACCATCCCTGCACCAAACAACTCGATTAATATTAATTTGCCAAATGGCACACCGCCTCCAACAAATGAAAAACCACCTGAAATGATTGATGTAAGAATTGATGCAGCAGGTAAAGTGTTTTGGAATAATCAGCAGGTTTCAGACCGCACCGCACTAGAGACTTTATTTCAAAGTGTGGTTGCCAAAAAAGATCAAGACCAGATCAAACTTAAACCAGATCAAATGGCTGAATATAAAAATGTAGCGATGGTCATGGCTACAGCGCAGCGTTTAGGTGTCACCAAAATTGGAATTGTGAGCAGTAACTAAAATTGCTTTTAAATCTATTCTATTACTTCATACGCTAACTGGAATTTTCAGTTAGCGTTTTTTTTGAAGGGAAATATTCAACTCTAAAATAATATCTCCACATTCATCATATTCTCCAGTTTCTATAAAACCCAATTTTTTATAAAGTTTTCCAGCACAATCATTAGATGATTTATACATAGTTCGAATGCGTTTAGCTCCTTTTGTAAATATTTCATCGATTGCAATTTGCAACGCTGCGGTACCATAACCTTTAGCTTGATTATTTTTATCAATCATAAAACGAAACAACCAAAATAAAGTCTCATCAGGTGGATCAATTTCGACACAATACATTAAGAACCCAATGACATCATTATTGAAACAGATCACTCTTGGACAGTAATGTTCTTCCACTTTAGACTCAGCAATAGAATATACATTTGGTGCAACATATTCTTTTTGAGATTCATCCAATGATAATTTTGCACATTGAATCCAATTCTTACGATCTAGATTTTTCAAATTAATCAAACTCAAAAATCCTTTAGAGATACATTTTCTTAGTTTACGCAAAAAATATACCGAGAACAAAAAAGCCTCCGAAGAGGCTTTTTTTATGACAGGTTAAAATTAGTCACCTGTATAACCTTTTAACTTTAAACGAGCAGCATGAAGTAACGGCTCAGTATAACCTGAAGGCTGTTCACAACCTTTAAAGATGAGGTCAGAAGCTGCTTGGAAAGCAATATTGGTTTCAAAGTTAGCAGCCATTGGTTTATACAATGGATCATTTGCATTTTGCTCATCAACAATTTTTGCCATGCGTTTAAGCACTTCTTCAACTTGTTCACGAGTCACAATACCATGACGTAACCAGTTTGCAACGTGTTGAGAAGAAATACGTAATGTTGCACGGTCTTCCATTAAGCCCACATTATTAATGTCAGGAACTTTCGAACAACCTACACCTAAGTCAACCCAACGAACAACGTAACCTAAAATACCTTGGCAGTTATTTTCAAGCTCATTGTTGATTTCTTCTGCTGACCAGTTTGTTTCTGGTGCAAACGGAGGAGTCAACAAGTCATCTAATGACAACATTTCTTCAGCTTTCAACTGATCTTGACGTGCTTTAACATTCACTTGATGGTAATGCATCGCATGAAGCACGGCACCTGCTGGAGATGGAACCCAAGCACATGAAGCACCCGCATTTGGATGTGCAGCTTTAGTTGCCAACATATCTTTCATGCTATCTGGTTTTGGCCACATGCCTTTACCAATTTGTGCTTTACCTTGTAAACCAGTCTTCAAACCAATTGCAACGTTACGGTTTTCGTAAGCAGCAATCCATTTTTGTGTTTTTACGGCTTCTTTACGAACAACTGGTGCAGCTTCCATTGAAGTATGAATTTCATCACCAGTACGGTCCATGAAACCAGTATTAATAAAGATTGTGCGGTCTTTTGCAGCAGCAATACAGTTTTTCAAGTTTACAGATGTACGGCGCTCTTCATCCATAATACCGATTTTTAACGATTTAGGCGGTAAGCCAATCGCCTGTTCAGCACGTTCAAATAACTCTACAGCAAAAGCAACTTCTTCTGGACCATGCATTTTTGGCTTAACAATATACATAGAACCTTTACGAGAGTTCTTGTTTTCGTTTTCACTACGAATGTCTGCAACTGACAACAATGGTGTTACCAATGCATCCATAATGCCTTCGAAAATCTCTTCACCATCTACCAAAATAGCTGGGTTAGTCATTAAGTGACCTACGTTACGAAGTAACATAAGTGAACGACCATGAAGTTTCGTTGTACCACCAATTAAGTTTTTAATTTCGCGATCTTTATTTAAATCACGAACAATCGTTTTACCATTTTTCTCGATAGATTCTTGAAGCGTACCTTTCATTAAACCTAACCAGTTACGGTAACCTTCAACTTTTTCTTCAGCATCTACTGCCGCAACAGAATCTTCTAAATCCTGAATAGTAGTTACAGCCGCTTCGAATGTTAGGTCTTTAACACCCGCTAAATCAGTTTGACCAACTGGGCTAGATGCATCAATTTCGATAATGACATGAAGGCCATTACTTAAAAGAACAACTTCTGTAGGGTTCGCTTCTTCACCATTAAAACCAACGAACTGAGCTTCATGAGCTAAACCTGTTTTTGAACCATCTTTCAAAGTCACAACAAGTTTGTTTTGCTCAATCGCATATTTTGTCGCATCTGCATGTGAGCCTTGTGCAAGTGGGAAAACTTCATTTAAGAAATTTTTAGCGAACTCAATTACTTTTGCACCACGTACAGGGTTATATCCTTTACCTTTTTCAGCTCCGCCTTCTTCAGAAATTACATCGAAGCCATAAAGTGCATCATATAAAGAGCCCCAACGAGCATTTGCTGCGTTTAAGCTATAACGTGCATTACGTACAGGTACAACTAACTGCGGCCCTGCCAATAATGCGATTTCTTCATCAACGTTTTCAGTTGTAATTTGAAAGTCTTCAACTTCTGGCAATAAATAACCAATTTCTGTTAAGAACGCCTTATAAGCACCTAATTCAAATTTATTGTTGCGGTGCCATTCATCAATTTTTGCTTGTAATTCATCACGCTTAGCCAATAATGCTTTATTTTTTGGGCTAAGATCGACAACAACTTGCTCAAAGTTCTTCCAGTAAGTTTCACTATCTAAACCAGAACCTGGTAAAGCTTCATTTTCGATAAAATCGTAAAGTTCTTTAGCAATCGCTAACTTGCCTTTTTGAATACGTGCAGTCATTGTCTTTCCTGAAGTTGCTACTTTTTATACCAAGAGAATCCTAGTATACCGATTTAAATTAAGCTGAATACTAATATCACATTCCTAAATAGTAAGCATTTTCCCTTGTAAAACTATTGACAAAGATAAATTTTTCTATATAGGAAATATTAAAATTCTAACTAGGATTCCCAACAATTTATTCAATATTTAAAGATACTGAAACTAGACTTTTTGTTAACAGACAAAAAATTCCACTATCTTATTTTTCTAAAGCGTATTTAGTTATATCAAACTTTGCAGTCTGAAAAAGCATTATTTAACTAAATTTATCTATTTTTGTTGTAAAAAAAGCGCCCTATAAAGAGCGCTTTTCATATCTATTTTTATGCATTTTTAGCTTCATCAATATGACGATGTTCAGAATGCAAATATTCATCCGATTGCATTTCCAGTAAACGTGAACGAGTACGCTCAATTTCAAAGGCTAATTTTTCACCTTGATAAATATCAATAATACTATCTTGTGAAGTTAAAAGTAACTTTACTCCACGGTCATAAAACTCATCGACTAAGTAGATAAAACGACGTGTACCTTCAGACAAGAAATCTGTTAAATGCGGAACATTACTTACCAGAACCGTATTATAGATATTTGCAATTTCAATAAAATCTGCTGGGCTGCGTGGTTTAAAGCAAAGTTCAGAAAACTCACACCACAACACATCTTCTGTATGACCTAGAGTCTCGACCACACGATTATTAATCACAATCGGCTCTTGAGAATGAGCTTGTGTGTGAGTTAAAGCACTAAAACGTTCCGCCATCCAGCTTTGGACTTCATTACTTAATGGAGATTTAAATAATTGAGCTTGTTTTAAGACACGTAAACGATAATCCACACCTGCATCTACGTTTAAAACAGTACAATTCTTTTTAACCATTTCAATTGTTGGCAAGAAACGGTCACGATGAATACCGTTTTTATATAAACCGTCTGGTGCAATGTTTGATGTAGCAATCAATGTCACGCCACGAACAAACAATTTTTGGAATAAATCACTCAAGATCATTGCATCAGTTACGTTTGATACAAAGAACTCATCAAAACAAATAACCACTGCATCTTTATAAATTTGGTCAGCCACAATTTCAAGTGGATTACGTTGACCAGAAAGCTTGTTTAATTCTTTATGGACATGTTGCATAAAATGATGAAAGTGCATACGTGTTTTACGACGAAATGGCACTGACTCATAAAATTGATCCATAAGCCAAGTTTTTCCACGGCCTACTCCACCCCACATATAGACACCTTTAGGTGAGGTTTGGCGGCGAAAACGACGGAAAGCTTTTTTAGAGGCTTTATAACGGTTTAAAAGTTCTTTCCATACACGGTCTAATTCTTGCACTGCCTGTGCTTGCGCTTCATCTGCCATAAACTGGCCTGAAGCTAAAGCCTCAGCATAGCGTTCTGCTGGGGAAGAAGGTGAGAATGCAGTACTATGAGAAGATTTTAAATTTAACATATCGTTTTATTTCAATTTTAACTGATAGGAGTATAGCGAACATTTTGTTCAACCACATTAGCTTTTAGCATCAAGAATTACGACGATGACTCTTTGCCATATTGTCGAGGACTCTGTCCAAACCATCGTTTAAATGCATGATTAAATGCCGCTGGTTCAGAATAACCGAGTAAGTCGGCAATAACTTCTATTGAGTATTCTCTATATTCCATAAGCTTTAATGCCTTATTCTTGATAATTTGTTCACGAATTTGCTTATAACTCGTATTTAACTGTTGCAATTGATGCCTTAATGTCCTTTCAGGCATTTTCAATGCAAAAGCTGTTTCCGCCATGCTCGGGATAATTCCTTGTTGCAACTCAAGATAATCTTGCACACATTGTATGATATGTGGAGTTTGGTGATCTTGTTGATTTAATCTTGTTATTTCTGTAATACATTTTGATTCATAAATACGATGTGTAATGATGTCTGCAGAAGGAATTTTGATTTCAAGTACATCCTTGCTTAGGCTAAATGCTGCATATTTACCATTAAAGTGCACATCATCGCCATAGTATGCAAAATAGCGAGATAAGGTCTCTGAATCCGTTGGTTTTTCAAATGGAAGTTCTATACGCATAGCGGGCATTTCTAATCCCATCATCATATAAATATCTTGAATAAATTTATAAGTTCCTGAAACTTCACATTGTGCCCGTAACTGTCCCACTTGGGTTTTCAAATCAACAGGCAAATAATTTAAGATGGTGCGCTCATCCGTTTCATAAAGCCCTAAAGCACCAAACAAATGAGTAAGTCTTTGATATTTTATCCCTTTACTTAATGCAGTTTGAACATCATTACTTGTTACAAGCAACATAAGTAGTGGCCCGTAACCGGCCAAAGCATAATGCTGTCCAATGAATAGACCCTTTTCAGGCTCAACATTTTCACTAATAATTTGTTGTATATCCCATTCTAGGCGATCATGAATTGTGGAGCTCGGATCTAAAGCATCAACTTTAATTCCTATACCAGCCAAACGTGAGTCGACATCAATGCCCGCATTGCGCATTCCTTGAATTAAATACATTAAACCAAGTATCGACCGTTTCATTCTTCTATCAATTTCCCTAGACTCAAATGTTTTACTATAAAGAAGAAAGAAAATTAATTGCCGAATCTATCAATTTTCACGTCGATACAATCATGTTTAAACTGATCAAAAAACGTTAGTCTTGCCTGCAATCCTCTTTTCAGCTTATGCAGGGTTTCCAATGCTAAACACAAAGCAAGATGCTATTCAAAAAACTAAAATCGCTATTATTGGTGCTGGATTTGGTGGCCTAGCAATGGCAATACGCTTACTGCAAAATCAACAGCAAGACTTTGTTATTTTAGAAAAATCAGATGATGTTGGTGGAACCTGGCGTGAAAATCGCTACCCTGGTGCGGCATGTGATGTTCAATCTCATATGTATTCTCTCTCGTTTGCCCCTAAAACAGACTGGTCGAAACGTTACGCTGAGGGACCAGAGATATTTGAATATATTCAAGATATTACAGAAAAATATAAGATTAAAAATTACTGTAAGTTCAATCACGATGTAACTCATGTCCAATATGATGAAATGCGTCACGTATGGACTCTTGATTTTAAAAATCAGCCTTCGATTGAAGCTCAATTTGTAGTTTTTGCATCAGGTCCCTTACACATCCCACAAATCCCCCATATTCAAGGCATCGAAAAATTCAAAGGGAAAGTTTTTCATTCATCACAGTGGAAACATGACTATAACCTAAATGGTAAATCAGTCGCATCTATTGGTACTGGTGGTAGCGCGATTCAATATATTCCAGAAATAGCTGGAAATGTTAAACAGCTCTATGTATTCCAAAGAACAGCAGCTTGGGTAATACCACGAGATGAACGCAAATACTCTCGTTTGAGTAAAGCATTATTCAAATCTTCTAATCTTTATCGCCAAATTCATCGTAGTCGTCTTTATTGGAGTAATGAGTCGCGCGTTGTACCCATTGTTCAACCACAAATTATGAAATATGGTCAAAAATTGGCAGAAGCTTTCATTCGCTTCCAAGTGAAAGATAAAGAAGTAGCCAAGAAACTTACACCTGACTTTGTGATGGGATGTAAACGTATTCTTATTTCAAATAAATACTTCCCTACATTTAACCGTAAAAATGTTGAGCTAGTAACGGATAGTATTCAAGAAATTAAAGAAAATAGTATTGTTACTAAAGATGGTAAAGAGCGATTTATCGATTGTTTAATTTACGGTACTGGTTTTATTACTGACCCACGTATTTACTTGAAACACTGCACTTGTATTGGACGTAATCAAGTTGAGTTAAAACAGGCGTGGAAAAATGGTGCAGAAAGTTATTACGGTATTATGACTAAAAAGTTTCCTAATCTATTCCAGTTAGTCGGGCCTAATACAGTATTAGGTCATAATTCGATTATTTTTATGATTGAATCTCAAGTAAATTACATTTTACAACTCATCCAACTTGTAGAAAAAACAGGCCAAAAAGCTGTTGAAATTAAACCAGAAGTTCAAGATGCTTTTAACGAACGGGTTCAAATTCAGCTTCAAGGAACTGTGTGGCAAGCTGGAGGTTGTAGTAGCTGGTATCAATCTGCCGATGGAAAAAACTTTTCACTATGGCCCACCTATACATGGAAGTACTGGTTAGAAACACGCAAAGTTAATCCTAAAGATTATTTACTCTTAAATAAAAGCGCACAGAGCTATGCAGCTTAAAATGTTCAAGACATAATAGGTGGGTTAAAACAATCCACCTATTATTATATGCAATCTTTTTATCTCATCATTCAAATATTTTTAGCACTCGCTTTCGGCTATTTTCTAGCACCCAAACTATCTTTAAATATCCAAAAGTTTATTTTTAAAATACTGCCCTATTTTTCTTATATTCTCTTAGCAAGTGTAGCTTTAGAATTAACACTAGCACTTGATCAAATTGAGAATCCTTCTGCCATACTTCCACCCGCTATCATTATTGCACTTACAACATCTTTTGGTTCTTTCTTTACCTGTTTATTGGCTTATACAATTTTTGATAAACAAAGTGTCAAAGGCAAAATTTCACTTCAACTTTTTGTAAATGCTTTAAAAAATATTGCAAAGGCCTTTCTTGCTTTAGGCGTCGGTGTTCTATTAGGAGCTATTGCCACTCAATTCAATTCACATATGGCCTTTAATAGTTGGTATTTATTATTACTATTTATTTTCTTAATTGGTATTGAACTTGCCTTCACTCATTTCAACCGTACGTGGTTAAGCTGGAAGATTTTAATTGTACCCTTAGCCGCTTTTATCGGTTCATGTATAGCCGGCTTCTTTAACTACTTTTTACTTAGCAAGCATTTTGCACTGAATGAGACGTTAGCATTAGCACAAGGTTATGGCTGGTATTCAATGTCAGGGATCTTATTTACCCAATTACACTCGGCAGAACTAGGTGGTATTGCATTATTAACTGATTTATTTAGAGAAATTGTGGCTATATTTTTAATGTATACAATGGGATGGCGTTTTCCACGCCCTGCTATCTCAAGTGCTGGCGCAACATCAATGGATGTTACCTTAGCCATGGTAAAACAGTCATGTGGTACACATTATGTACCACATGCCATGATGAGCGGCTTATTGTTAAGCCTACTCGCCCCGCTATTAATTAGCTTATTCCTAAATTTTTAAGCAATTGAAGTAAGAATAGATTTCAACATTTCTGTTGGATTTTCTGCTTTAGTAATCGGTCGACCAATGACTAAGTATGTAGAACCATCAAGCATAGCCTGCTTGGGAGTCACAATACGTTTTTGGTCGTCCGCATTTGAACCTTCTGGACGAATACCAGGTGTTACTAAAGAGAAATCTTGTCCAATCAATTCACGTAGAATTTTAGCTTCTTGTGCAGAACAAACCACACCATCTAATCCACTTTCTTTCGTGAGTTTAGCTAAGCGTTTTACATGCTCTACTGGCTCAATATCTAAACCAATATCTTTTAAATCTTCACGCCCCATTGAAGTTAACACAGTAACCGCAATTAATTGAGTTTGATAGTTACCTGCTTTTAAGCGTTCTACACAAGTTTCCATCATTTTACGGCCACCTGAAGCATGGACGTTGACCATCCACACGCCTAAATCAGCTGCTGCACAAACAGCCTGAGCGGTAGTATTTGGAATATCATGAAATTTAAGATCAAGAAAAACTTCAAAGTTTTGTTCTTGAAGTTTTTTTACAACAGATGGGCCTTCATGAGTAAAAAGCTCTTTACCCACTTTTACACGACATAAAGTAGGATCAAGTTGTTCAACAATTTTTAAAGCGTCATATTGGCTTTTTGCATCTAACGCAACAATGATACTCAAGAGACTTTCTTCCATCATATAAAATCAGCATCATTATAATAGACAAGTCATCAAGTAATAAAGGAATGTATAAGGAAGGCTTTCAAATTTAGAGACAATAATTTTATAGAGACTTATGTTTAGAAAAATACAAACAAGAACAGGCTAATAAATTAAGGAAAATACTACTCTTTACTCATTAATAAAGAGTAGTACGGGGATTATAGCGGAGTAGAGTTTTTATCTTGCGGATAAATATCTACAACGGTTTTTTCATGTCTTACATTTGCAGCTGCCTCAGCTGCTGCTAATTGAGCACTTTGGATTTGTTCTTTTCTTAAATGGTCAATATCTTTACGCAGGCGTTTAATTTCCCAACCTTTTTGGAATACTCTGAAAACCTGCACACCTAACAAAAGACCAACCACTGTTCCAAGCACCAATGTGAGTAGCAATAATAAGCCTAAACGCATAGCTGGAACTTGGGTAAATAACAAATCAACAGACAGCTCTGTTGGATTTTGCAATACAAGTGCTAAAGAATAACCAAATACAACAATAAGCAATGCAATTAAAATATAACGCATAGGCACCCCGCTTATAAATTTTTATTTATTTCCCGGATTCGTTGACTGCATCACGCAGTGCTTTACCGGGTTTGAAATGTGGAACAGCTTTAGCTGCCACTTCTACTGATCTTCCTGTTTTAGGATTACGACCAACTCTTGGATCACGGTGGTGTAAAGCAAAGCTACCGAAACCACGGATTTCAATTCGATTATCAGTTGATAGGGCCTCTATCATTTGATCAATCATAATTTTAACCGCCTCTTCCACCAAAGGTTCAGCTAAGTGTGGGTTTTTCAGCGCAATGCGTTCAATCAAATCAGACTTATTAAGAGCTTCAGTAGTCATCTACGACCTCGTTATTTATTGCTACTCTATGTCGTCTGATAATAACCTGTTTAAATACAAAACGGTAGCGCAGTATGTTGAATACTAGGCTACCGTTTACAGTAATTTGTATAAAAAGTACAATTCCGTTACATGAAACTGTACTTTGTTAACCTATTACTTCATTTGTGCTTTAATCAAATCACCAATAGTCTTAGGACCATTTTCTTGATTTGTTGTTGCTGTACGCAAGCTAGCAACTGCTTCTTTCTCTTCAGCTTCGTCTTTTGCTTTAACAGACAAGTTGATAGAGCGAGATTTACGATCAACGTTGATGATTTTCGCTTCAACTTCTTGACCAACTTCTAAGAATTTAGTTGCATCTTCAACGCGGTCACGGTTGATTTCAGAAGCTTTAAGAGTAGCTTCTACTTCGTCAGCCAACTTAACAGTTGCGCCACGAGCATCAACTGCAGTTACAGTACCTTTAACTAAAGCACCGCGTTCGTTAGCAGCTAAGAAATCATTGAACGGATCGCTGTTCAATTGCTTGATACCAAGGCTGATACGGTTACCTTCAGCGTCTACAGACAAGATAACAGCTTCAACAGTGTCACCTTTCTTGTAACGACGAATAGCTTCTTCACCTTGCTCGTTCCAAGAAATATCAGACAAGTGTACTAAACCGTCGATACCGCCGTTCAAGCCAATGAAGATACCAAAGTCAGTGATAGACTTGATAGTACCAGATACTTTTTCGCCTTTCTCATGAGCTTTAGCAAACTCTTCCCATGGGTTAGCACGAGTTTGTTTGATACCAAGGCTGATACGACGACGTTCTTCGTCAACTTCAAGAACCATAACATCAACTTCATCACCAATCTGAACAACTTTAGATGGGTGGATGTTTTTGTTAGTGTGGTCCATTTCAGAAACGTGAACTAAACCTTCAACGCCTTCAGCGATTTCAGCGAAACAACCGTAGTCAGTTAAGTTAGTTACACGAGCTTTAACGATAGAACCTTTAGGGTAACGGCTCATGATCGCTAACCATGGATCTTCGCCTAATTGCTTAAGGCCTAAAGATACGCGGTTACGCTCACGGTCGAATTTAAGTACTTTAACAGTAACTTCTTGACCAACTTCAACAACTTCTGAAGGGTGTTTGATACGTTTCCAAGCCATATCTGTGATATGGAGAAGACCGTCAATACCGCCAAGATCAACGAATGCGCCGTAATCAGTAAGGTTTTTGATTGTACCTGTAACTGTTTGACCTTCTTCAAGTTGAGCAAGTAATGCTTCACGGTCAGCAGAAGATTCAGCTTCCATAACAGCACGACGAGATACAACAACGTTATTACGTTTAGCATCAAGTTTGATTACTTTAAACTCTAACTCTTTACCTTCAAGGTGAGTAGTGTCACGGATAGGACGAGTGTCAACTAATGAACCTGGTAAGAATGCACGAACAGGACCGATGTCAACAGTGAAACCGCCTTTAACTTTACCAGAGATAACACCAGTAACGATTTCGCCATCTTCAAAGATTTTTTCAAGTTTAGTCCAAGTTTCAGCACGCTTAGCTTTTTCACGTGATAAAACTGTTTGACCCATACCGTTGTCAAGAGCTTCAACAACTACGTCAACAGTATCACCAACCTGAACTTCAAGTTCACGTTGTTCATTTAAAAATTCAGCACGGTCAACAATGCCTTCAGACTTTAGGCCAGTGTCAACAGTTACCCAGTCGCTATCGATGTTTACAACAACACCTTGGATGACTGCACCCTTTTCAACGTTGAGGTTTAATTCACTTTCTTCAAAGAGGGCTGCAAAAGATTCGGTCATGATATACCTGATAAATTCAGCGGTCTTGGATCAGACAAGGCCGGTTTAGTTAAGTATCAACATAGTCTTTATAGACTGATCAAGCTATGCTTCAACTGATAATTCTATTTGCTAAATGGTACGGCTATCGACATAATCAACCATCAACTTAAATACCTGATCGATCGTTAATTCCGAACTATCAATGATATAAGCGTCTTTGGCTGGCTTGAGCGGAGCAACTTCTCGCTCCATATCTCTTTTGTCACGCGCCTGTATATTAGCTAAAATGTCGTTTATTTTAGCATCTAGGCCCATGCCCTGCAACTGTTTTACTCTTCTCTCAGCACGCGACTCAGCCGAAGCAGTCAGATAAATTTTTGCATTTGCTTCTGGAAAAATAGCTGTAGCCATATCACGGCCATCTGCAACTAAGCCAGGTTTTTGTGCAAAAGCTCTTTGCCTCTCAAATAATGCCTGTCTAAGTTCAGGAATTACCGCAACTTTCGATGCATATTCACCCACATGTTCTGTACGAATTGTTTGAGATACATCTTCACCATCTAGAAAAACTAGAATACCTGTTGCGGAAGTTTCAAATTTAATATCTAGTTGACGTGCATATTGAATACATTCGTCGAGTTGACTGTCTAATTTCTCTAATAAATCGTGTTTATGTAATGACAACCCCAATAAACGATATAAGGCACCAGAATCGAGTAAGTGATATTGATAATATGCTGCAAGTTTTGCCGCCAATGTCCCTTTACCCGAACCACTCGGACCATCAATAGTAATAATTTGAACTGTCATTGAACTCTCACTAAGAAGCAACTGCTTTAGCTAATCTCGAAAAGCCTAGTGTAATGGCTAGTTTTAGCTGTGCAAGGATTAATTTACTTACCACTGGAGCTTTTGCCGTTAACTCGATGCGATATGTAACTAAAGTTATGTATGGGGTGATTTCAGAAAACTCTATTCGACCTAAATGGTGTTTAATCAAAGGATTGTCTATTAATTTATATTCAATGCTTTTATTTTCTTCAAGCAAGGTAATTTCTTCTTTGATTGGCTTGATTGGGCCAAACCCCATACGACGAACTGAACCCAAACCATCAGGTCTTTTAGAATCTGCTGAGTCTTTCACACGTACGACTTGTAATGGCGCAAAAGCAGTATTGTAAGTTGCATGTTTAGAAAGCAAATTAAATACGTCACTAAGAGGAGCATTAAATTCTTTTTTTACGGTAATTACATTACGCATTGAATATTCCTTATTAAAAAAACATGGCAGTAAAATTGCGTTAGTTTGCCATAAACTCGTGTTACTTTTTAATCATTTAAGGACGTTTTCTGTTGTTTTTCTTGTTTCTTTTGCTCGCGTCTTTGTTTAAAAAAATGACTGAGTTGTTGGGCACATTTTTCTTGTAAACAACCTTGTTGAAAGGTAAATCGATGATTGTAATAACCATCTTGTAGTAACTGACGAGCACTTACCAATGAACCCGCTTTCGGTTCTGTTGTACCAAAAACCACATGTTTAATTCTTGCATGTACTAATGCACCTACACACATTGTGCATGGTTCAAGAGTGACATATAAAGTCGCATCGTCAGGTAATCGATAATTATTTAATGATAAGCATGCTGCACGGATAGCTTGAATTTCTGCATGTGCAGTTGGGTCTAACAAACTAATTGGAGCATTATAGCCAGATCCAATCACTCGATTTTGACTTACTACAATCGCACCGACAGGAATTTCACCCTGTTGTGCAGCTAATTCAGCTTGCTCGTAAGCAAGCTGCATCCAATATTCATCACTATATTCAGTCATGTATTTAGGTGATCACACCGTGTTGTCTAAGTAACGCATTCCAGCTATCTATTGAAGTCACTGGCGGACAATCAGCTAATATGCCTCTTAAGCTTAAGTCTTCACATGGTTTCCATTCTGGTGATAAATCTTTATCAACTAACCGTGCACGAACCCCTTCAACAAAGTCAGGATGACGAATTTTCCACTCAGAGATCTGAGCTTCAAGATCAAATACCTCATCCCAAGAATGTATCTGTTTACCCCATTGCCACAGCAACCAAGTGATTGCCGCAGTACTAGGAGATCCTTTCTGTAAGTTCTCACTCGCTTGGCGTAACCAATCACTGCTCGCATCACGCAAGCTCACAATAGCTTGATAATCTTGTTCAAAATTAAAACCGCGGCAAACGCTATGAATCACATCAAGTGAGTTTTGTAATGGACCTGCAGCAACCGGACGATGCAAACTATTTAAAGTATCATCAATTGCGCGGAAATCCCCAGCAGGATAATGAGCCCAATTAATATTTAAAACTTTTTGCAAAACATTATCACGCTGTGCTTCACAAATATGTGTAGCCCAACCGATGCTATATGCGCCAGCGGCTGTCATGATTGAACCAGTTAAACCAGTAAACAAGCCTATTGGACCACGATCTGCCAAGAAGCGGCTCGCCCCTACATCCGGATATAAACCAATATTAATTTCAGGCATTGCTAAACGAGAATATGGAGTTACTAGACGGAATGGTGCTGCCATAAACAAGCCCAAACCACCACCCATAACATAACCTTCGCCCCAAACAACTACAGGCTTAGCATAATTATGTAAGAGTAAATCCAAAGCATATTCTTGCTGGAAAAACTTATTCGCCGTGTCTACTTCTTGATTTATAACAAGTTGACGTAATTTTCTAACATCACCACCTGCACAAAAAGCTTTTGGTGTAGTTGAATCTAACCAAATTGCTTTAACGCTCTCATCATCACGGAAATCTTCAAATACTCGTAATAATGCCGTTACGATTGATTCATCTAAAGCATGCAATGATTTAGGACGATTCAAACGTACTATACGCCAGCCGTTTTTTGCTTCTTCGACCACCAAGTCCGGGTGATAGTTATTTAGATTGGGAGAGTTCATCATGCGTCCAATTGCCAGTCTATGGGCTCAATGCCATGTTGTTTCAAATATTGATTTGTTTTTGAGAACACTTTACATCCAAAAAAACCACCTCTGTTTGCAGCAAGGGGCGATGGATGTGCAGCGGTTAAAACCAAGTGTTTATCTCTATTTATACGTTGTCCTTTGCGCTGTGCATAAGCACCCCACAAAATAAATACTATATGTTCTCTTTGCTCATTCAGGACATCAATGACTTCATCAGTAAATGCTTCCCAACCTTGCTTTTGATGTGAGGTTGGCTGCCCAGCTTCAACAGTAAGCACACTGTTCAGTAAAAGTACGCCTTGCATAGCCCATTTCGTTAAGTCGCCATGACGAGGAGCTGGAATACCCAAATCTGTATGTAATTCATGAAAAATATTACGTAAAGATGGTGGTAATGCAATACCTTTTTGAACGGAGAAACTTAATCCATTTGCTTGGTTTGGTCCATGATATGGATCTTGTCCAAGAATAACGACCTTCACATCAGCCAATGGTGTCGTATTTAGAGCACTAAAGATTTGTTTACTCGGTGGATATATTATTTTTTGTGCTTGTTTCTCTTGAAATAAGAAATCGCGCAAATTATCCATTTGAGGGCTTAACAAAAAAGGCGCTAAAGATAGTTTCCAGCTTTCTTCTAATTGAACTTTACTGAGTTTATCTTGCTGTTGCTCAGTTAATTGCATTAATGTCATCCTAGATCAATTTTCAATTCTACAAATACTGTAAGTAATTCGACTTATACTTCGACTTGTAAATCAACTTGAGGATTATTAAATTTAATCCCATTTTTCAAGTCTTCATACATTTGAGGATTTGCCCACTCTATCTGAATTTGTTCTGAAAAAACAATTCCATCGAGACTTAAAATCCCCATTTGTTCATTTTGAATATCTTCAATAAAGCTTTGTGCATATCCAGTATCAGTCTCATGAACAATCACTGAATAAACCTCAACATCACCTTCCCCATTTTGAGTGATGGTTGATTGTAAAACTTGCTGAGCTAGATAAAAGAAAATACGTGAAAACTGTTCAGCCGAAGGTGAAACAGGTAAAGAAATCCAACGAGCACTAAAAGTCTGACAAGCATCAATGTATTGAGAATCATCTTTTTCCCAAAAACAGATTGCATGATCAAAGCTGTCAATAAGGTCTTTTATTACCCCTTTTAGAAGCCCAAAATCATAAACCATTTGTCCATGATCTAATTTCGAAGCTTTAAGCAATAATTCGACTTTATAGCTATGTCCATGAATTGATCGCTTACAACGATCCGATGTACAGTTTCGTACAACATGTGCATTTTCAAACTTAAATAACTTACGAATTAACATGTGCCAAATCGATCATTCCTTCTAGGAACATTATTATAAAGCAAAAGACGAAAACTTCGCACCACTTTTCAATTAGAAACAATTAGCGAAAAGTATGATAAGACTTGTGAAGAAATATTGAAGATAAATATATAGAAAATTTATCTTCATTTTATTTTGTCATTAGAGAAGTTTCTAACTATGACTTTTTAACAACATGATAAAAATAAATAATTCAAAACTTTTCAATTAGTTAAATGGTGACATATTTCTAGAATAAACATAAACCTGCTTATCATTACGCATTAGTGCACTTGTAAATTGTCTTTTTCGATTATTTAGCACGACCTCAATTTGTGCTTGAAAAAAACTCGACTTCACATCTAACAAGCTATTCACCTCAGTTCTCTTTTGAGTGTCGACTGTTGAAAAAGCATTCAATTGCCATAATTCATCAACATTTTGAAAGAATTTTAAATTTTGTTGACGCATCTGAAGCTCTTTTTCTACCGCCCCTAAATCTAATTTTGGATCAATACTCGCCAAAACTAATGGCGAGGCGGTATTAATATTCACTTTTGTATTTTCAGGTAATGCAGAAATATAAGGAGCAATTAAATCATATTTCTTACCTTCAAACCCTCTTACTAATTTTAGCTCTTCAATACGATGAAATTTAGCATTTGAAGCTAAATAGCTAGGATCAAGACCTTCATAATAACTGCTTTCAGCACCCATAGGCCCAGATGGTTCGTCATCTGAATCTTGCCAATCGATGACTGCTTGACTTAATTCTGCTGGCAAGCCTACACGTATAAGTAGTCGCTCAAACCAATTTTTAGCAGCTTCGTTTACCTTACCTTCATTCGTCGTCAAATTGTTTAGGTTAAATTTGCCTGACTCATCCAATAAACGTCCTGATACTGATCCATCTTCTATTGGAAAAGGTGGCATCGGCTGTGCCCATGTTTCTTTTAAATGATCAACGCCACCTGCATTGTTTGCATCTTGAATTAATAATTCAGAAAAAAAGGCCTCTGCACTTTTTGCATACAGTAATGACTGATTTTGACGCATCAAATAGCCAGTATTTTCCATGGTATTAGTTTGATGCTTTGCAATAGAAGCAGCTAAAATTGTAGCCAAAGCAACCATAATTAGAATGGTGAGCAAAGCAACGCCTTGCTGGCTTTTTTTATAATGCAACACTATCCCACTCCTTTATTGGAGAGCGATAAATCACCTTGATTTAAGCTATAAATCCACTCATAACTTACACCAGCAACTGTGAGTTGTATTTTTATTCCTTTCGGCAACTTTCTAAATTCTTCAGGTTTTGTAGGATCAATATTAATTTCTGGCCACTTTGTCACTTCTTGAGGCGTGAGTACCATAATTTGAAATTGTTCAACTTGGCTCAACAGCGTACTTGATAGTGGTTGCTCTCTGTTTGAAGTATTTAAATTACTATACTTAAGACGATAAAGCTTTTTTTGATCAGGATCATATCGATATTCGATACGCTCAAAAGGTGATAACCCTTGCTTTAAGGGGTCCGTAACACCTGCCTTGCTAAAGTGAAGAACTTGATTATCAAGTTCTAAAGCTGGACGTAGTTGCCCGCCTTGATTAGCCGATAAAGGTATAATTTGCAACGTATCACGTAAAATTTGTTGATAAGCATCTTGTAATTCAAATAACTGCACTTCGTGTTGTGCATTACGATCACGGACTTTTAATAAATAATCAAAAATCTTCCAACCCAACAAAGATAGAACAGCAAAAATTGCAATTGCGACTAAAAGCTCAACTAAAGTAAATCCTGAGCGAGGATTAACAAAGCGAAGCTTTGTCTGAGCGCAAGACGAAGAGCTGTGCTCGGAGTAACCTCTCATCATCTGCTCCGATCGTGCAGCAAGATGAGAAACTGGACTTCTCGAGCGAAGATATTTATTTTTTATCATTATTTTGCTTTCATTGGATAATTAAAAAATACCAAGTGGGTAATACCATTTTGAACTTTCCCTTTATCAGAATCATATAAGCTAATTTGCAAATCTACTTTCTGAACATTAGGGCTGACTGTAGATTCAGCAGATTTATCAATCTGCCAGATTTCACCTTGAGAAGTAACTTGCTTACTTTGAGTACCTTGAAGCCACTCTTGATTTATCTCCATTAAGGCAACTTCATTCATTGCTACAAACTGAGCTTTTGTTCTAAGAATTGCATTTGAGGTAGATTGGGTATATTGCATGGCCACTTTAGTTAACGCGACGGCAGCTACCGCAAAAATTGCTAAAGCTACCATTACCTCTAATAGAGTAAAGCCTTTAGATTTCATTTATTTTACCCAAATGATCAATCTGTATTTCTGAACCAATTGGTTTTTGTTCAAAGTAAAACTGTATTTTAACTGTTTTAGCTTCACCATTTCCAAACCAGATTAACTGCGGAGCCTGCCCACCAATTAAATCTGTATTTGTAGCTTTTGAATAGGTTTGACCATCTAGAGGTTGTACTGTAAACGATACATGTTTAGGCAATTGGCGTGTAGTAAATTCTGGGTATTTCTGCCAACGATTTTTTAAATCTTGTACCTGTAATTTACTCTGATCGTGGTATTCATACAGCTCATAAGAAAATGGAGAAACATCAGTTTCACTCATAGTAGATAGGGCTAAAACACGAGACTGATCAAGTGACTCTTTACCAATTTTATGTGCATCAAGCAAAAACAACTCTCTTGCTTGCATCGCTTTCTTTTGGTCAACGCCACCTATATTAAGTACCACAAGAGAGGTCATAATCGTCATAATAACAATCACTACCATCACTTCAATGAGGGTAAAACCTTTTTGTGATTTAGGCGGTGATTGAGATTTCATATCGACCTATTAAGCATATTGTTCAGCAGTTTGTTTAGGTAAGGCTAATGCCTGATCAATATAAGCCACTCTTAAGGTGTCCCGTGAACCTAAATAGCGTTGGTAAAAACTTGAGTTGAGAATAGCTGCTGCACCATGAGTTAACGACCAAATAGAAGCCAGATAATCTCGAGTTGTCATATTGCTTTGAATCGATTCTAAATAGTGATCTGTCATGCGAATGATAATTCGTAATCGCTGTTTACGCACTTGATAAAGCTCATTAAAAAGGTGATGCACACCTTGAGCTGTAATCGAAAGTTTTTCCTCAATTTGATGAAATAAAACTGTCCGTTCAGGATGGTGTAAATGATGCAGCATAAAAAAGGCCAAATGTTCTGGAAAGGCCTTTTCAGTATCTTGAACCATTTCGAGTAACATACGTTCATTACGAATAATCAACAGCATGTACAATTCATCTTTACTTTGAAAGTGTTTGTACAAAGTTCCTTTTGCTAAATCAAGCTCAGCAGCCAAGACATCAAGTGTCATTCCGGCTTCGCCATTTTCTAGCAATAATTGCTCCGCAACCTGAAATATTAATACTTCTCTTGCTCGGAACTGAGCCTGACGATCCATCTTCACGCAATTACTCTCTTATATAGTTTCTATAACTTAAATCGCTTTTAGCAAGTTCTCAAAATTTTGTGAGGTGATCATTGCAATTTCCTCAACCGATTTATCATATACATCGCTGAGTGCTTTGGCTACATAAGGTACATATTTTGGTTCATTTGTTTTTCCACGGTATGGAACAGGTGCTAAATAAGGGCTATCTGTTTCAATTAAAAGCCGATCTAATGGCACTTGTTTAACTACATCACGCAAGTCTTGTGCATTTTTAAATGACACAATACCTGAAAAAGAAATGTAATAACCACAATCCAAAACAGCCTTTGCTGTTTCCCAATCTTCGGTAAAACAATGCAAAATTCCATGAGTGGAGTTTTCAGCACGAATAATATCTACCGTATCATGCTTTGCTGAACGCGTATGAACGACAACCGGTTTTTTTACAGTTTTCGAAGCTTGGATATGTCTTGCAAAACATGCCTTTTGCTCTTCAACAAAATCTGTACTGTGGTAGTAGTCCAGTCCCGTTTCACCCAGAGCCCATACTTTTTTCGACTGAGCCAATTCAATCAAGTATTCGGTCGTGGCACGAGCTATCGTATCGACATCTTCACAAGGATGAACACCTACCGTATAACCAACGTCTTCATGTCTCTTTGCAATCTCTGCTAGTGCAATGTGGTCATCAAGATCAACGGATATTGCCATAAATTTAGACACACCTTCTGCTCGCGCTGCTGCAAGCGCAAGGTCCAGATCGCCGTTATAAGGCGTTAAATCTAACATCGTTAAATGGCAATGCGTATCAACAAACACTTTTCTATCCTATTTAATTACATGGTATAACTTGGACGATCTAGAGACATACTACCAGCCAAAACTCTTTCTGCCTCAGCTTTATAGTAAATTCCCTTATCTCCACTTAATTGAATAGCAAAACCTTGAGGTTTAAATCCACTCTGCTTGTGCGATATCCAAATCACCTTACCCGTAAGAGGAATTTTTTGAGACTGCTCAGGCAAAGTAGCTAAAATGAAAATTTCTTGTCCCATTTTTACTTTTTGTTTTGATGGCACAAATAGGCCTCCACCTTGCACATATCCCATATAGCTTGCTTGTAAAGTAGCTCTATCAGGAATATTTACCTGAATAATCCCCCCCATTTGTGGCTGCATAATCTTCCCCTTAAATATTCATTAACGTTATAAACAATTGATCTATAATAAGTTGACTTTGTACATTTTGCTCAACAAGCTTTTTTGCTTGTTGTAGTTCACTATAAATATTGAATAAGCTTTCCAAATCGTAATATGGAATTAATTGATCAAAATCTAAATCTGTATTTTTCTGCGGTTGATTTAGCTTGACACAAATTAAATCTCCCAACAAGTACTCAAAAAGTACGATAAAATCGCTAAAACTTAATTCTTTTTGCCATTTTCCTGAGAAAAATAAAGGCATATTTTTTTGAGCTACAATTTTTAGCCAATCATTTAAGAAAATCTGTCGTTTAGTAAACCAATCACTTTTTGCAATTTCTATGGCTTGTAAAGGCATATCATTAGATAGACCAAGCAATAAATCAGGTTGTACTTCTGCAAGTTCAGATAAATGCTCATTCAAATATGAAGTAGCCTGCTCATATGAAATGCGATCTAAAGCAAAGTGCTGCAATCGGCTACGAATAGTAGCTGGTAATTTAAGGTAGTGATCGGCCAATAAAATTAAAACAACACGCTCACCTGGTTCTTCTAAGGTTTTTAATAACGCATTTGAAGATGCCAAGTTAAGAGCTTCAGCAGGTTCAATAAGAATAACGCGCCAACCCTCTCCTGTTTGTTGCACAAAAGGCAGTAAATCTCGAATCTTTTCGATTTTTATTTTTGCATTTTGCTTTTTATTTTCTTCATCTGTTGTGATATGGACATAATTTGGATGAGTATCCGATTTTAACCATTGGCAGCTGCTACACTCACCACAAGCACCATGAGGCTGCTTATTTAGACAAAGCACCCAAGCCAAGAAATGCTTAGCAAAAGCATGTTTCCCACAGCCTTCCTTGCCATAAAATAACAGACCATGTCCAATATTGGGAAACCTTGTTGTTAAGGTGTCCCAAGTTGTTTTCTGCCAAGGATAAATCTTTGAAGTTACATTCGGATTCATTAAAAATTAACGCTTATTCAAAAGATTCGACTGGCATATTATTTAAGCGATCAAGATCAGCTTGAGTATCTACACCAGGTGGTAAATTTGCTTGAGCAACAGCAATCGCAATACGATGTCCATTTTCTAAAACACGTAATTGTTCAAGACTTTCTAATTTTTCAAGCTTACCCATATCCCAATTCACATATTCTTGTAATAAGCTCACTCGATACGCATATAAACCTAAATGACGAAATGCTTGTGTATGTAAAGTCGGTTCATCATGTTTAGCTCCATCCCGATCATAAGGAATAGTTGCTCGGCTAAAATATAAGGCTTCATTTTGTTTAGACATGACTACTTTTACAATACTATCGCGCTGAAATTCATCTAAGGTATGAATAGGCTCGCACAACGTCGACATTGAACAATTTGGTTTATCAACCAAAAGTTTTGCAACTTGCTTAACAAGTTGGGCTGGCAATAAAGGTTCATCTCCCTGAACATTTACAATAATGTCATTAGCATCCCAACCTTTTATACGCGCAACTTCACTTAATCGGTCTGTTCCTGATGGATGATCAGGACTTGTAAGAACAACATCTACACCATCTGCACGACAAATCTCAGCAATACGTTCATCATCTGTTGCCACACATAGATCATCAAAACCCTCGACTTTTTTGGCTTGATCCACTACGCGTAAAATCATAGGACGGTCATGAATAAGCAACAATGGTTTACCTGGCAAACGCGAACTTGAGAAGCGTGCTGGAATGACGATGTGTTTCATTTTTTCTTCCTAAGATAATTGGATATCAAGTTGTTGCAGTTGCTGCTTTAAAACCTGATAACACTCTACAGACAGGATAGCTTTAACAGGAACAACCCAAATAGGCTGTTTAAATTCTGGATATTTTTCAAGCAATGGCAATAATTTAACCGCATCTTTTTCAGTTGTAATAAGTGGCAGTTCATCATTAAAAATTAAATCATCGATTGAGTAATCATGATGGTCGCGAAACGCATGTTCTTGAAATTGTTTCAGGCCTAAATCTTTAAGTGTTTGATAAAAACGCTGTGGAAAGCCAATACCCACTACAGCGTGATAATTACTTTGAGGATTAAAACGGTGTTCGTCCCTTGGCGAAGGATTGAGTAAATATGGCTGCCCAGTCTCAAGATGCATATTTAATTTTGTAGTTGGTTTATAAGCATGTGCAATTACTGTTCCAGTTTCTAAACGCTCAACTGGCTCTCTCAAATATCCTTCAGGTAATAGTTTTTGATTTCCTAAGCCTCGATTTTGGTCAAGTACAATCCACTCGATTTGTCGTCCCAATGCCCAATGCTGCAAACCATCATCACTAATAATTAAATCTACTGATGTTGATGCTAATAAAAGTTCTATTGCAGCCTGCCTATTAGGCCCCACTGCCATTGGTACACTTGTCGATTGAACAATTAATGCAGGCTCATCTCCAACCTGAGTTGCTTGAGCACCCGAAGTAACCAACATTGGAAAAGGACCTATACCACCATATCCACGGCTAATGACCCCAACTTTGACATTATGCTGTTGTAGATAATTCACCAGTTGTATTAATAATGGGGTTTTGCCACTTCCACCTACAGTAATATTACCAATCACCATGACAGGTACAGGTGCCTTATAAACTTTCTTTAAACCCGCAGTATAAAAATTACGATTTAATAGAAACCCAGCACGATACAAACAAGATAATGGACGTAAAGCAATCAACCAACTTGATTGCTTATTCCATGCATTCTGGATCAGCTGGGCCAATGACATGCTTAGTTATCCTCAAAATTACGCTGATGTAATTGATAATAAGCACCATGTTTCTCAAGAAGCTCTTTATGAGTACCTTGCTCAACGATTTGCCCTTGATCCATCACTACAATACGATCAGCATTTTCAATTGTTGATAAACGGTGTGCAATAACGATCGTTGTACGGTCTTGCATCGCTTCATCAAATGCTTGCTGAATAAAATGTTCAGATTCATTATCGAGAGCACTTGTAGCTTCATCTAAAATTAGAATTGGAGCATTCTTTAAGATTGCTCGAGCAATTGCAATTCGTTGACGCTGGCCACCCGATAGATTTAAACCTTGTGCGCCTAAAACAGTATCGTAACCATTTGGCAAATTCATAATGAAGTCATGTGCATAGGCTGCTTTTGCCGCTGCATAGATTTTTTCATCTGATGCGCCTTCCAACTGACCATATGCAATATTTTCACGAACAGTACGGTTAAACAATATAACCTGTTGATTTACCATTGCAATTTGCGTGCGCAGACAAGAAAGTTCAATATTATTAATTGGCAAATCATCTAAATAGATTTGTCCACTCGATACTTCTTGAAAACGTACCAACATATTCACTAATGAACTTTTACCAGCTCCTGAACGACCAACCAATGCTACTGTTTGACCTGGGAGAATATCTAAAGAAAAATCTTTAATAGCTGCTACACCATCAGCATAATTTAATGTCACATGATCAAAACGGATTGCACCATTTAATTTAGGCTTCAATTGACCATTATTTTGCTCTTCAGGTAAATCTAGTAATTCAAAAACAGAATGAGCTGCTGCTAAACCACGTTGTAACTTTTCATTAACATCAGTCAAGCTTTTAACTGGTTTTGCTAATAGACCAGCAGCGGTAAGATAGGCTACAAATTCACCAGCACTTGTATTACCTAAAATCTGAGGTCGCAAAGCTAACCATACAATAAGGGCCATAGCACAAGCCATTACCACCTGAACAACAGGACTATTCAGGTTTTGTACAATCACCATTTTTAAACCACGTTTTAAGTTCTCTTCCGATGACTTATAGAAACGTTTTTGTTCAGATTCTTCACCAGCAAAAGTTTTTACTACAGCATTACCATTAATACTTTCTTGGACAACATGGTTCACATCACCCATCGTATCTTGAACTTGTAACGAAAGCTTTCGCATACGTTTCGAAGCTTTACGTACCAATACACCAATTACTGGTAAAAACACAAAAACGCATAAGGTAAGACGCCAATTGGTATAGAACAGATAGCCTAATAGTCCAATAGTAATCATCCCATCCCTAACAATGGTTCTTAATGATTCTGAAGAAGCAGCTGTTAGCTGTTCAACGTTATACATAATTTTGGCAGTAATATGGCCAGATGAGTTATCTAAGTAATATTGTGCTGGGAGTCTTAAAAGTTTGGCGTAAACTTCCTGACGAATACTAAAAACTAAACTACGGGAAATCACAGCAGTATAGTAGCCGCCCATAAATAGGCCTAAGCCGCGGAAGAATACTAATAAAATAATTAATAACGGGAACCAATCCAAATCTGCTCTACTACTGTTTTGGATTGCATCAATAATAAATTTAATCAATTTAGCAACGGAAACTTCTGTTGCTGAGTTAATACCGAACCCGATAAGTACTAATAAGGCCACGCCCCAATAAGGTTTTAAATAGGCTAAGAGACGCGTATAAACCTTAAAATCTTGATTCACTCAGAAAAACCTCTAGAAGGAACTTTGGTACTAATATTGATGTTAACAAAACCGAGTTGTCCTGCCACATCCATAACGCGAATAACATCCTGATGAGACGCTTTGGCATCCGCAGCAATGATGAACATAAAGTCACGGTGCTCTTGAGCAACTTGCTTAATTGCAGTACTCAGATCAGCAACCTCTTTAGATGAAAGCGCTTGACCATTCACAGCATAATGACCAGCAGAGTCTACCACGACTTCAATTTTATGATCGTACTGTTTTGGTGGAACACCTTGTGCATCTGGTAATGTTAAATTGATGCGACTTGGCTGATTAAAAGTGGTCGACAGCAATAAAAAAACCAAAATGAATAACAAACAGTCAATCATAGGCGTTAAATTGATATGAATGTCTTCAACTTGAGAACGTTTAAACTTCATTTGGCGTCCACCTCTTAACCAACACGGCGGTGTTCAGCTACAGACGAAGAACGTTTATAGAACAATGAAGCATGAAACAAGGTCGATTGCTGTTCTAATTCAGCAATATAATCTTGCACTACTCTTTGGAAATACCGATAAGCAATTAGAGCAGGAATTGCAATTAACATTCCAACAGCCGTGGTAATTAATGCTTTAGAGATACCAGGGATCATTAAACTTGGACTACCAGCCGATCCAAAATCAATCACAAGAAATGACTCAATAATTCCCACCACAGTGCCAAGCAATCCGAGTAACGGCGCTACAGCACTTAAAGTGCCCAAGAAATTAATATTTTTTTCTAAATAGGAAATTTCTTGAGAAGCAGCAACTTCCATTTGCGCGCGAGCAAATTGCTCACCATGTTCGCGATGCTCAAAGCCTGCTTTTAAAATGTGTCCCAATGCACTATTTTGCACTTCTACATTTTGTTCTAAACTTTCCACTATATCTTCAGCTCTTAAAGAGCTCTTACCGCTTAATGCTTCGGGTAGAACTTGTGAACGTCTTAACCGAACAAAACGTTCAATACTGATCGCAACAGTTAAAATTGAGCATAGAATTAAGGGCAGCATCAACCAGCCACCCGCTCTCACAAGTTCCCACATATGTTCTTCCCCAAGAATATAAAATTAGAAATACATGACCCAACTGCAAATTATTCTGGCAAGCAAATATTTAAAATGCCATCTAACTCATCCAAGGTATGATAATGAATAACAAGTTTACCCTTACCTTTTTGGTTATGATCAATTTTTACATTAGCGCCAAAACGCTCTGATAATTTTTGTGTCAATTGCTCAATATCTGGTGCTACAGGCGCTTTTTCCTTTTCCTGCTTAGGCTCACTTCTATCACGCACCAATTGCTCTGTTTGACGAACGGACAATCCTTTCTCGATTACAATTTTAGCAACTTCTAATTGATCTTTACCTTTCAATGTCAAAATTGCTCGAGCATGCCCCATATCAAGCTGCCCTTGCTGCATGAAATCTTTAATATCATCAGCTAAACTCAATAAGCGCAGTAGATTACTGACAGTGGTGCGTGCTTTACCAACTGTGTCGGCAATTTCCTGATGACTTAAACCAAATTCATCATGAAAGCGTTGTAGAGCTATTGCTTGATCAATTGGATTTAAATCTTGACGCTGAATGTTTTCAATTAACGCTAATGCAATTGCAACCTGATCATTTAAATCACGAACAATTGCAGGAATTTCGGTTAAGCCCGCAAGTTGAGCTGCACGCCAACGACGCTCACCGGCAATGATTTCATATGGATGTGTTTCATCATCAACTGGACGGATTACAATAGGCTGCATCACGCCATGTTTTTCAATGGAAGATGCTAACTCTTGTAAATCATGTTCATGAATAAAACGACGTGGTTGATATTCACCACGTTTCAGTAAATTCACATCAATTTGCTTTAACTGTCCGTGGTCTAACGCCTGCGCTTCCAGTTGTAGTTTTTCTTTTTGAATTGAACCAAGTAATGCATCTAAACCACGTCCTTTAGCCAATCCGCGTTTTTTGATGCTCATACTTTACTTCCTTTCTTCACTTTACTTCTCTTTAACATCTCAGCTGCAAGATTTAAGTATGCAACTGCACCTTTAGAACTTTTTTCGAAATAGATAACAGGTAAACCGTGTGCTGGTGCTTCTGCTAAGCGGACATTTCGTGGAACAACAGTATCATAAAGTTTCTTGCCAAAATATTGCTCTAGTTCTGCAGACACATCACGTGTTAAAGCATTTCGTGCATCGTACATCGTACGTAATACACCAATAATTTCTAAATCAGGATTGAGTGCTTTTTGAATACGATCAATAGTCTGAGTTAAATCAGCCAAACCCTCTAGCGCATAATATTCACATTGCATGGGAATAATTACACTATCTACAGCCGCCAAAGCATTGACAGTAATCAAACTCAAGCTTGGAGCACAATCCACAATGATATAGTCAAATGAGTTTCTGATTTCATTCAAAGCATTCTTTAGAATGTATTCACGACCTTCCTGCTCTGCGATAGCGAGCTCTACACCTGAAAGCTCACGATTTGAGCCTAGAACTTTATATCCAACTTCTGCTTTTTGAATGGCTGTTTCAATTGGAACTTCGCCAAGAAGAACATCTGTAATTGAATACAAAAGATCGTTCTTTTGAATACCAGACCCCATCGTAGCATTACCTTGTGAATCCATATCTACAAGTAATACACGTTTTTTTAATACAGCTAGAGACGCTGCAAGATTTACTGCAGTCGTTGTTTTACCAACACCACCCTTTTGGTTTGCAATCGCAATAATTTGAGCCATGGTAACCTTAATACTTTTTATTTAGATACGTTGAAGTAAAAGTAAATGACGTTGTTCATCAAGTCTTGGTACGCGCAGTTCAATCACTTTACATGAAAAGTCCTGCTTGAGCTGCTCAATTTCCTCAACTGGCACTACACCTTTCATCGCTGCGATTATACTGCTCTGATGAAGATATGGCTGAGCTGCATCTACAAAGTCCGTTAAAGAAGCAAAAGCTCGACTTGTTATGACGTCAAACTGGCCAAGCTCATCAATTGTATCTTGATTCTCAACACGTGTTTGCACTGCCACAACGTTACTCAATTTTAGATCAGCAATAAATTGCTTCAAAAAACGAATTTTTTTACCATTAGAATCTAAAAGAACACATTGGCGTTGTGGCTGACAAAGAGCAATAATCATGCCAGGCATTCCACCACCTGTACCCACATCAAGTAGTCTACCTTCAGGTAAGTCATTTAAAATACTTAGACTATCCAACAAATGCTTCACTAACATTTCTTTCGGATCACGAATTGCTGTCAGATTATATGCTTTATTCCAAAGTACCAAAGCATCTTGATACTTTAACAATAATGCCAAAGCTTCATCGCTAAGCGATAAACCTAATTTTTGACTACCCTGTTGTAACTCTTGAAAAAACGGATGCATAAACAGATAACATCTAAGTAAAATTTAAAACAAAGTATACCCATTTATGCATCGTGGAACACTAGTTAACGATTAGGGATTACACACTTAATCGTAGAAGCCTTCACGAATTTGCAAATCTAGCTCCATTAAACGCTCAGGCGTTCCCACATCGACCCATGCACCTTTAAGCTTTTCACCAGATATTTTTTGATTGTGCATCGCTTGCTTCAAGAGTGGAGCTAAAGGACGTTTACCAGGTTCCAATCCATCAAAAAGCTTAGGATGGATAACAGATACACCACTAAAAGTGAGGTTCTCACCTGTCACATCTTGATCGAATGTAAAAGCGCGTCCATCCAATAATGTAAAGTCACCTTCAGGATGCTGTTTAGGGTTATCAACCAATACAAGATGTGCTAAATCATCATTTAACTTAATATGGGGTAAAACTTCAAAATCCATTGTGGTCCATACATCTCCATTCACCAGAATAAACGGATCTGTTCCAAGTAGTGGCAAAGCATTAATAATTCCACCAGCTGTTTCTAGCCCCTCATCCTCTCGTGTCCAACGGATATCCACACCAAATTGCGAACCATCACCTAAGCTACCGATGAGTTTATCTGCCAACCATGCAGAATTGATGACGATTTCAGTTACACCAATTTTCTTAAGTTTTTCAATATGCCACACAATTAGAGGCTTACCGCCCACCTCAAGCAGAGGCTTTGGTGTATATAGCGTAAGTGGACGCATACGATTACCCAAGCCAGCAGCAAGAATCATTGCTTTCATTATGCTGCCACCTCATAGCTACCATATTTCTCGATAAATTTAGGTATGACTACGTTATTTATAAATACCATAAATTCTTCAAGTTCAGCGTAACCACGACTTTCTTCGAGTAAATACCACATGACTCGCGGCAAGTCTTTTAAGTATCCAGACTTACCATCACGCTCAAACAAACGAACAAAAATGCCAAGAATTTTAATATGGCGCTGAATAGCCATTAAATCTGCATCACGCTTGAATTGCTCAAAACTGCGGTTCTGTTTGGCAGACTCAGGCAATAAGTCATAAAAGGTTCTAAACCATTGATAAACATGCTCAGCATTCCATTGAACATATGCATCACGAGTAATCGAAATTAAGTCATATGTATCAGCCCCAATAACAGCATCCTGAAAATCAATTACCCCAAGCTCTAGTTCATTTTCAATTTTCATCAGATTACGACTGTGAAAATCTCGATGTACAATAACTTGTGGTTGGGCTACTGCGGCACGAGCCAAGAAATCAAATGCATCATCAATCGTTTTTTTCTGCTCAGCAGTCGGCTGAATAGCAAGCGATGGCAACATCCAGTCTGTGAGCAACTGCATTTCCGACATTAATTTTTCGTAGGAATAAGCTGGAAACTGGTTAGTCCCATCAATAGATTGCAATTGAATAAGTTGTTTAAAACTTTGTTCATAGTATTTATCGACTGTTTCATCATTTAATAATGTAGACAACAGTACATCACCAAAATCTTCCAATAGCAGAAAACCTTGAGCCAAATCTTTCGCGACGATCTGCGGTACGCGTACACCATGGCCTGCAAAAAATTCGTCAATGGTCACAAACGGAACACAGTCTTCTTTTTCTGGAGGGGCATCCATAAGCATATACGTTTTATTTTGTAACTGGATACGCGCATAACGTCGGAAGCTTGCATCACCTGCTAAAAAAGCGATCTTAAATTGATCATTTTTAAGAACAGATGTAAGCCATGTATATATCAATTGTTCACGTTGTGTATTCATTTGCAATAAAATCTAAAACAAGCTGAGATTTTTGAAGGGTTAAGTGTAGCCACTTATAAACTTTTTCTCTATGATGCGACAATAATTAATTGTGAATTAGCATACTTGGTTAATGAGACAATGAAGCATCAGTTTAAATTTAATCCTTTAGCGACAGCTATTTTTACGCTCTTATGTGGCTCCATACAATCAAGTTATGCTGAGTCAGCTGATGTTGTCTCCAATATAGACAATAATCAACTTAAAGCGAGCATCAAAGAAGCCTACCCGGGTCAAGAATTCTTTCAACAGTACTATGTTGATAAATCTGCACCTGAGGCCCAGCTTCGTGACAATAAATATTTAAGCTCGGCATTTTGCCAAGGTACTTGGGTTACACCGATTAACCCACAGACCAAAGCCGTAGATGCCGATAAGACGACTTCTGTCGTTACGGCTAATTATGGACATTATAATCCTGCCGGCGACTCGGTTTTAGAAGGCGATGTCGTTATTGATCAGGAAGGACGCACAGTTCGTGCTGATAAGGTTACGATTGATAAGACCCAAACCTTTGCACACGCACAAGGCCGAGTACAACTCGCTCAAGGTGGGTTGCTTTCACAGAGTGACGAAATTAATTACAACCTAAAAAACCAGACTGGTAATTTAGAAAATAGTTTTTATATTTCTGAACAGCAACATGCTCATGGTCACGCAGGGAAAATCGAAAGAACATCACCAAATGTGATGGTTCTTAACGATGCGACCTACTCGACTTGTCCACCGGGTCAAAAACCTGGTTGGAAAATTCAAGCAAATAAAATTGAGTTAAATCAGGAAACTGGACGTGGTACAACCCACGGAACAAAACTATATGTTAAAGATGTTCCAGTTCTAGCAATTCCCTACTTTAACTTCCCAATTGATGATCGCCGAACTACAGGTATTCTTAATCCACAGTTTGGTTTCTCAAACGATGGTGGTGTTGAGCTTTCTGTTCCGGTTTATTTAAACCTTGCACCTAACTATGATCTGACACTTACTCCGCGCTATTTAGCAGACCGCGGTGCAATGTTAAAAGGTGACTTTAGATATTTAACCGATGGCTTTGGTGCGGGTGAAATATGGGGTGGCATGTTGCCATCTGACAAAGAATATGATGATAAAGATCGTAAAGATTTCCATTTCTTACATAACTGGAATATCAACGATCAATGGTCGACCAATCTAGAGTACAACTATGCTTCAGATAAAGACTATTTCTCAGATTTAGATAGCAGCCCTAACTCTAAAACAGACCTAAACTTACGCAGAGCATGGGAACTTAACTATCAACACGGTATTCCGGGTTTAAAAGCTCAGCTTAAAGTCGAAGATTTCCAGACACTTGATCCTGACATTGCCGATGTTGATAAGCCTTATGCACGCTTGCCACAATTCTTATTAAATTATGTCACGGGTAATCCATTAGGTTTACAATACGAATTTAATAACGATACTGCATACTTCAAGAAATCAATTAATGATGATTCTGCTCAGGAAAGTAGCGGTACACGTATCTACAACCAGTTTGCAACACGCTACAACTACCGCACACCAGCTGCATTTGTAATCCCTGAAGTTTCAGTACGTTCTATTCAAACATTCTACGATAAGGACAGTATCGCATCTCAAGGTCTGGATGGCGGTTCTGAAAATAAATCAGTCGTTGTACCTCAATTCACATTGGATACTGGACTGAATTTTGAACGTGAGGGCAAGTACCTACAAACACTTACCCCTCGTGCGTTTTATGCATATGCTCCATACAAAAACCAAGACAACTATCCAAATTTTGACTCAACTTCAGCATCAGTAAGTTACGATCAATTATTTAACCCTTACCGCTTCTACGGACATGACCGTCTTGAAGACAACAACTTTCTATCACTTGGCGTAAGCTATAGCCTTTTTGACACAGTCGGCTTAGAGCGTTTACGTGCAAGTGTTGGTCAAAGTTATTATTTTGAAGATCGTCGTGTGACATTAAAGCAACAAGATGAGATTGATACTGAAAGTAACACTGGTCCAGTTGTAAGTTTAACAAGCCAGTTAAACCAAAACTTCACCATTGCTGCCAACTCAGCATGGATGTCTAATGGTGACAATGCTCAGCGTGATTTCCAAGTTTATTATACTGGAGATAAAGGAAACCTATATAACTTAGGCTATTTCTACCGTAAAGACATTGCAGGACGTCAAGATACTTACGATCAGGTTGTTGCATCGTTTATACAACCAGTTAAAGATAATTGGCGTATTATGGGCCACGTACAATATGACATGGACAATGATGTTGCCCGCGAGATATTACTAGGGGTTAACTATGAGTCATGTTGCTGGGGCATTTCTGTCTATGGTCGCTCATACTATAACGATCTAGATGATCCAAAATCTCCAGATGTTAGTGAAAAACGTGCCATTATGGCCGAAATTACGCTAAAAGGTTTAGGTGGTTTAAACAATAAACTCGCGTCTTTACTTGAAAATCGCGTTTTAGGTTTTAACAAAATTAATCAATCTTGGACACAACGTTAATGAAGACAAAGCATCTTAAACAGTTTTTTAAAGCAACTACCCTTGCTGCCCTAATCTCTTCATCAATGCATAGTTTTGCCCAACCCGCTGATGAAGTTGTGGCAATTGTGGACAATAGCGTAATTTTAAAAAGTGATCTTCAACAAGGAATGGCTGAAGCCGCTCACGAACTACAAGCACAAAAAAAAGAGGTTCCACCTCAGCAATATTTACAATTTCAGGTGTTAGATCAACTCATCTTGCGTGAGGCACAACTTGAACAAGTTAAAAAATATGGCATCAAACCTGATGAAAAAAGCTTAAATGAAGCAGTCTTAAAAGTAGCAAGTCAATCTGGAAGTAAAAGTTTAGAAGCTTTCCAGCAAAAGTTGGATGCTATGGCACCAGGAACTTATGAAAGTTTACGTGGCCGAATCGCTGAGGATTTAGCGATTAGCCGTTTGCGCCAACAACAAGTCATGTCCCGTATTAAAATTAGTGACCAAGACGTAGAAAACTTCTTGAAATCACCTCAGGGACAAGCTGCTTTAGGCAACCAAGCACACGTAATTCATATGCGTATTACTGGTGATAATCCGCAGGAAGTTCAATCTGTAGCTCAAGAAGTACGTTCGAAGCTTGCACAAAGTAATGATATAAACGCATTGAAAAAGCTTTCAACTGCAAATGCAAAAGTTGATGGGGCTGACATGGGATTCCGCCCACTTTCAGATATTCCTGCCGAGCTTGCAGCCCGTATTACCCCATTACAAGAAGGTCAAACAACCGACTTAATTTCAGTACGTGATGGTGTACATGTTTTAAAGCTTATTGAACGTAAACAAAATGAGCAAAAAGCTTTAGTACCTCAATATCAAACTCGCCATATTCTTATTCAACCGTCTGAAGTGGTTAGCCTTGATAATGCCAAGCAAATTATTGACAACATCTATAAGCGCTTAAAAGCTGGCGATGATTTTGCAACTCTTGCAGCGACCTATTCAAATGATACAGGGTCAGCGCGTGATGGCGGCAGTTTAGGCTGGGTGACGCCTGGCATGATGGTGCCTGAATTTGACAAAAAAATGCAGGAAATTCCTGTCGGTGAAATCAGCGAACCATTCCAAACTCAATTCGGTTGGCACATTTTACAAGTAACTGAAAAACGTGAAAAAGATATGACTCATGAATATCAAGAGCGTATGGCACGTCAAATTTTAGGTGAACGTCAATTTAATACTGAAATCGACAGCTGGTTGCGTGAAGTGCGTGCGAATGCTTATGTAGAAATTAAAGATCCAAGTCTAGACAAAAAGAACTTACAAAAGTAAGTCTTTTGTCTTCATTAAAACCTGCGTTCATCGCAGGTTTTTTTATGAATAAAATTCACTTAAAAAAAACCGGTTATAAATAACCGGTTTTTTAAATTAAACCCTAACGGGAATTATTTATAACGATCAACCATTTTCTCTAAAGAAATTGGACGAATCTTGTCAGCATTTCCAGCTGTACCAAATGCTTCATAACGATCGATACAAATTTGCTTCATTGTATCAACTGTTTTAGCAAAATATTTGCGTGGATCAAACTCAGATGGATTCTCTGCCAAAAATTGACGAATCGCACCAGTTGAAGCTAAACGTAAATCAGTATCAATGTTGATTTTACGTACACCGTGTTTGATTGCTTCTACAAGCTGCTCAACAGGTACGCCATAAGTTTCGCCAATATTACCGCCAAACTCATTGATTACCTTTAACCATTCTTGCGGAACAGAACTCGAACCATGCATTACAAGGTGAGTATTTGGTAATGCCGCATGAATTTCTTTAATGCGGTCAATTGCCAAGATATCGCCTGTAGGTGGACGCGTAAATTTATACGCACCGTGTGAAGTACCAACTGCAATTGCTAGTGCATCAACATTTGTATCAGCAACGAACTGAGTCGCTTCTTCAACAGAAGTTAAAAGTTGTGAGTGGTCTAGCACACCTTCTGCGCCAACACCATCTTCTTCACCAGCCATACCAGTTTCAAGGCTACCTAAACAGCCAATCTCACCTTCGACAGAAACACCACATGCGTGTGCTAAAGCAACAACATTACGAGTTACATCAACGTTGTATTCGTAAGATGTAGGTGTTTTACCGTCTACACCTAATGAACCGTCCATCATTACAGAACTAAAGCCAAGCTGAATTGAACGCTGACAGATATCAGGGCTTGTACCATGATCTTGGTGCATTACCACTGGAATATGTGGCCATTCTTCAATTGCAGCCAAAATAAGATGGCGTAAGAATGGAGCGCCTGCATATTTGCGAGCTCCAGCTGATGCTTGAACAATTACAGGTGAATTGGTTGCATCCGCAGCAAGCATGATTGCGCGCATTTGTTCTAAGTTATTTACGTTAAATGCTGGTACGCCGTAGTTATGTTCAGCAGCGTGATCCAAGAGCTGGCGCATTGAAATGAGTGCCATAATATCCTCCCAGGTAGTGCGGGTTATTCTACCCTTTCATTTATTTCAATTCAGCAACAAATCACAGTATTTCAAAAAAAATCCCCGCATATGCAGGGATTTTTTAACAAAAAACAACAAATTAATGTGTTTCTGAAGCAGCAGCCTCACTTGATGCACTACCTTCAACCACATCAGTATTCTTTTCATCTAAAACTGGCTTATCAATCGCATCAATTGCTGCTTGTTGCTCAGGCGTTACTTTTTCAGAAACAGCAGTAGAAGCTGCCGATTCTTGCCCAGCCTGAGATGCTTCATCTTTCTTAGCACAAGCAGTCAACATCATCGGTACAATTAACACAGCAGCAAATGTAAGCTTTAAATTCATCACTATTGTCCACAGTTGGTGATTTAATGCTCGCTATTTTATTGCAGATATATGACAGTTTAATGACCTATCCATGAAAAAAGGGATTGGCAACCCAATCCCTCCTTCTTTTTAGATAACAGTATTAAGCGCGCTCAAGTAGAACCGCAACTGCTGGCAAAGTCTTTCCTTCAACAAACTCAAGGAAGGCACCGCCACCTGTAGAAATATAACCAATTTGATCAGCAACGTTATATTTATCAATCGCAGCTAAAGTATCTCCGCCACCAGCAATAGAGAAACCAGCAGATTCAGCAACAGCAAGCGAAAGCGCTTTCGTACCTTCACCAAACTGATCAACTTCAAATACGCCTACAGGACCATTCCAAAGAATCGTTTTTGATGTTGTTAAAATATTTGCAAATGCTTTAGCTGTTTCCGGACCAACATCTAAAATCATGTCATTTGATGTTACATCTTCTACTTTCTTCACAACTGCTTGCGCTGCTGCTAAAGAACCCAAGAAATCTTCAAAGTTAATTTGCGAAGCATCCGCAACTACCACATCTGTAGGAAGTGGAACACTTACTTTAGCTGCAATTTGTTTTGCAGTTTCAACCAAGTCAGCTTCGTATAGTGACTTACCAACATTGAAACCAGCAGCTGCCAAGAATGTATTTGCAATACCACCACCAACGATAAGTTGATCACAAATACTAGAAAGTGAGTTTAGAACATCAAGTTTAGTTGAAACTTTAGAACCTGCAACAATTGCAACCATTGGTTTTTCAGGAGTTTGCATTGCACGGCCTAGTGCATCTAACTCAGCTGCCAATAAAGGGCCAGCTGCTGCAACTGGAGCAAAGCGAGCAACACCTTCAGTAGACGCTTCAGCACGATGAGCAGTACCAAATGCATCCATTACAAATACATCGCATAATGCAGCATATTTTTGTGCAAGCTCTGGATTATTTTTCTTTTCGCCATGGTTAAAACGTACATTCTCAAGCAATACAACTTGACCAGCTTCAACCTCTACGCCATCTAGGTAATCTGTTAACAATTTAACTTCTTGACCCAATACTTCTGTTAAATAAGCAGCGACTGGTGCAAGTGATTGTTCCGGCTTTGGTTCACCTTCAACAGGACGACCTAGATGTGAAAACACCATCACTGCTGCGCCTTTTTCTAAAGCACCCTTGATAGTTGGTAATGCTGCACGTAAGCGAGCATCACTAGTAATCACACCATTTTTGACAGGAACGTTTAAATCTTCACGAATAAGGACACGTTTACCTGTTAAGTTAAGGTCAGTCATACGCTGAAAATTCATGTAAAGCTCTCTTTATGATTTTAAAAACGCGCCAATTTTAAATGATTACATCAAAAAAGGTTAGTTTTTTTGCATAAAAGCTGTAGAAAGCCTGAGTTTTGATTATGATAGAGATAGTCATTTGATATTTCATCCATTATGTCTATTCATCCAGATCCACAAATCAATCGTTTAAATGTTTTAGGGGAACCTTTAGCAAGTTGTTGTTTCGACCCTATTACTGGCTATTTTAGAAATGGCTTCTGCCACACGGCAGTAACAGACCTTGGTCAGCATACCGTATGTGCGCAAATGACCTCTGATTTCTTAAATTTTTCACAAAAAATAGGTAATGATCTTATTACCCCGTTACCAGAAGTAGATTTCCCTGGTCTAAAACCCGGTGATTTCTGGTGTATCTGTGTAACCCGTTGGGTTGAAGCATATCAAGCAGGTCAAGCACCTCCTATCAAAATACATGCATGTCACCAAGCTGTATTAAGCTATGTGCCTTTAGATGTTTTAATGGAATTTGCAGTGTAATGGTTCAGCCACAAATTATTTTGGCATCAAGCAGTCAAACCCGTAAAGCTTTAATGGATCGCCTAGGGATTAGCTATATCTGTGTGAGTCCTGATATTGATGAGAGCCCTCGCAGTGAAACCCATGCCGATGAACTTGCGAAAAGGCTAGCTTTCACAAAAGCTCAAGTGATTGCTGCACAAAACCCACATGCAATTATTATTGGTTCCGATCAAGTCGCATGGCGAGAACACGCTCCTAACGACTTCATTGGTAAACCAATGACCACTGAAAATGCCAAAATACAGTTAGCAGAAAACTCAGGTCGAACTGTCTTCTTTAGTACGGCACTCAGTGTGCAATGGCTTGATGGGAGTTTTGAGCAAACGCTTGTTGAACATTATCAAGTTAAATTCCGAACCCTAACTCAAGCTGAAATTGAACGATATATTGCATTAGATCAACCACTCCATTGTGCTGGTAGCTTTAAGTGTGAAAGTTTAGGAATTAGTTTGTTCGAAAAAATGACTGGCCTAGATCAGACGACACTTATGGGTTTACCCATGATTCAACTTTGCCATATTTTAAGGCAGCTTGGTCTACAAATTCCTTAATTTTAGATGTTTTTATAAATAGGTTATTTCCATGACAGAACCTTTAGCAGTTTTAGGCGGTATTACTGCCGAACAATTTTTAGCAGAATATTGGCAGAAAAAACCTTTACTGGTACGTAACGGGTTGCCAGAAATTGTCGGTCTTTTAGAGCCCGAAGATGTGCAAGAACTTGCTTTGGAAGAACATGCGAGTGCCCGACTCATTCGCCAAAAAGATAAAAATCCAAATGAATGGCATGTCAAGTCTTCACCTTTAACCAAGGGTGATTTTCAAAAGCTACCAAAACTATGGACGCTTTTAGTACAAGCTGTAGATCATTATTCATTTGATTTGTCTGAACTTTGGAAAAAATTTCCATTTATTCCTCAATGGCGCCGCGACGACATTATGGTCTCTTACGCTCCTAAAGGTGGTTCAGTAGGAAAGCATTTTGATTTTTATGATGTGTTTCTAGTTCAAGGTCATGGACATCGTCGCTGGCAGTTAGGACAAATGTGCGATGCAAATACTGCCTTTGTACCGAATCAACCATTAAAACTCTTGCCAGAAATAGATGTACAATTTGATGAAATTTTGGCACCTGGTGATTTGCTATATGTTCCACCTGGAATGGCACATTATGGCGTTGCTGAAGATGAGTGCCTAACGTTCTCATTTGGCTTTCGCATGCCAAACGTTGCAGGGATGATGGAACGTATTAGTGATCAATTTTCAGCTAATAGTTTATTGCAAAATCCTGTTGTCGACATCGCGCGCCAACAGATAAGTCAAATCGGTGAAATTAATACCTCTGAACTTAGCCACCTAAAAGACTTAGTATTAGCTCAATTACAAGATTCGGCAGCACTTGATGCCGCTATCATGTCTTATATGAGTGAACCTAAATATCCGGATAATATTCCAGAGGCTGATGAAATCGAAGCCGATGACTTGAAGGAAATTTTACACGAAGGTTACGAAGTTCTTTTAGAGCCTGCCTCTCGCCTACTCTATACAGAAAAAAACGGAACCCTAAACTTTTGGGGCAATGGTGAAGCGCTATTTATAGCTGAGTCCTTTGAGCAAAAGTTAAAAGGAATAGCTAATGGAGAAAGTCTAGCTTTCGATAGCCAATTTAATGATGATGAAACATTAGAAAATGTTGCTCACTTGTTAAATGAATCTATTCTGATGCTTTTACCTCCTGCAGAGTAAACATCTTAATAAAAGTAGACTTTTACATGAACGTGGAAAAGTCTACTTTTTAAATTAACACCCTACCTCAAAATAAACTCGATTATTGCCCCTTAAATTTACCTGCAAATCCTTAAATAGCGCGTAATCAAAGTTATTAAGCGTAAGAAATTTTGAAATCAAAATTAAAAATAGAAAACCTTATTATTAAAGAAATAGCATACCTCTTACTTACTTTTTCCTTAAAATTTAAACGATACCATTTAAAAAAATAATATCTTTTTTCTATCAATAACAAACAATACCTTGTAAAATTAAAGATCCAGATTCTCATTAATACAGATCACAGTTCAAGCGAATAGCAATTCATTTGTGAGAGGCTAAAAAAATATGTCGAAAAAAGATGACATTATTAACACCGCATTAAGACTTTTTAACTCGTATAGCTATAATTCTATAGGGGTAGATCGCATCATTAATGAATCTGGCGTTGCAAAAATGACTTTCTATAAGCATTTTCCATCAAAAGAAAAATTAATTGAAGAATGCCTACTTCTACGGAATACGCTTTTACAAAACTCTCTGACTTCAGCCTTATCACAACATGATGAGTTAGACCCTCTCGCGAGAATTAAAGCAGTATTCTTATGGTATTCCGACTGGTTTAATAGTGAAGATTTTAATGGCTGTATGTTTCAAAAAGCTTTGGAAGAAGTTTTAAAACAGTATCCGTCAACACACCAACCTGCTACGTTGTATAAAGCTTGGTTGACTCAACTTATGCAAAATCTTCTTAATCAATATGATGTAAAAGAACCTGGTCCTTTATCTTTACTACTCGTTAATATATTGGAAGGTATGACCATTCAAGCTCAGGTCGAACATGGTTCAATAAAAATTTATGATTATTGGAATCGAGTTGAAAAGTTAATCGACTTTGAAAGAGCCGCTTAAAAATAAAGCGTGATGTTCTTCTTCTTATATTAATGTTCTTCTTATCTATCACGCTGCGTCTGAAAGTCATTTTGGTTCAAAATTAGACGTTTTTTTCGACCCTACCGAACCAAAATATACAGACCTGTCTGTACAAAACAGATTATATATTTAAAAAATAAAAACTCAATCATTTTTTATGATTCATTTAAAGATAAATTAGATTTAACTATTTATCAGAGTGGAATAGCAGTTATTTCATATTAGCTTCAATTCACTTATACTTAACAATTAAACTTATAACACAATGCAACACTTTAGACACAAAAGAACTACAAACAACTGTTTTTAATTAAAAATACTACTTATTTATCAGTTCCCCTTATATTGCTTTTCAACAAAAACAATTGGATTGATTAGTTTTGCTACATTCATTTGTGCAAGATCAATCTATACTATGCCCGCTATATTGATATAGGTATAAAGTATGAAAGATGGACTCCAAATTGAAGAAATGAAAAATGCGGCTGATTCAGTCGTTGGAATTCTCAAATCTTTGGCGAATACAGATCGTTTATTAATTTTATGTCATTTAGCTTATGAAGAGCTAAATGTCTCACAAATTGAAGAGAAGACCCAAATTACACAGCCCACTCTTTCACAACAACTTATGATGCTACGTAAAAGTGACGTTGTATCAACTCGTCGTGATGGTAAGCAAATTTTTTATTCTATTAAGGACGACAATATGCATTCAATTTTAAATACGCTTCACCAACTGTACTGTGCAAGTAAATAATATCTTTAAACTATAAATTTATAATAATATTAGTAATTTCCTGAAATATGCGATTTTTCAGCTTGAAAGCTTAGAGTTTAGTCCAAGCACAGAGTTTTGAAAATTCGCGTAGCTTTTCCAAAGTCTCACTGATCCCCTTTATTATTTCATCTATTCATTTCTCTGCGATTTGATAATTATTTGATATAACTCTTTTTCTGACGAACAATTAACAAGCAAAACAATTAACGAGAAAAGTTAAATTTCAACAATAAATAAAATTAAAACAATAGTTTAATATTACCAAGCACTATAAAAAAATCTAGTTAGCATAAAAAAGCTTAAGATTCACTTAACTTAAGTATAAAATACTTCGCTTGTTCAACCTTTAGCCATGAATAGGTTAATAAGGTCTTTATATGCTTGAATTCTTTTCTCGATTAAGCTTGGTAGCCAAGATTATTTTCGCCATTATTTTAGGTATTGGCGTTGCATTATTATTTCCAGACGTTACGCCATATTTAAGTTTGTTTGGTGAGCTTTTTATTAAAGCATTAAAATCTGTTGCGCCTATTTTAGTTTTTGTATTAGTACTTTCCTCTATCGCCAACTTCCAAGTCGGTCATAGTGCAAATTTACGTCCAATCTTGATTTTATATGTAGTAGGTATGTTGCTTGCTGCTTTCACAGCTGTGATTGTTAGTCTTTCTTTTCCTAGTACTTTGTTCCTTAACACTGTTTCGCACAATGATTTGCAAGCACCAGGAAGTTTAGCGGATATTTTAAAAAATCTGCTTTTGAGCTTTATTGCGAACCCTGTTCAAGCAATTAGTGAAGCAAACTTTATTGGTATTTTAGCTTGGGCAATTGGCTTAGGTTTAGCTATGCGCCATAGTTCAGATACCACAAAAGAAGTAATGCAAGATGTTGCACATGCTGTCAGCGCTATTATTCATAAAGTAATTGCTTTTGCACCTGTTGGTATTTTCGGTTTGGTTGCAGTAACTTTTGCTGACGCTGGCCTCGCGACTCTTGAAAGTTATGCGCAATTATTAATAGTACTATTGGGTACGATGTTCTTTGTTGCTTTAGTTATTAATCCAATTCTTGTTGCACTTACCATACGCGGGAATCCGTACCCTCTTGTGTTTAAGTGTCTTAAAGAAAGTGGGATTACTGCTTTTTTCACACGAAGTTCAGCAGCCAACATTCCAGTTAACTTAGATTTAGCAGAACGCTTAGGTGTTAATCCATCTACAGCAAGTGTGTCCATTCCATTAGGTGCGACAATTAATATGGCGGGTGCAGCAGTAACAATTACTGTACTTACGCTAGCAACTGTACATACGCTTGGAATTCATGTTGATTTTGCAACAATGCTTATTTTATCAGTTGTTGCTACAGTTTCAGCATGTGGTGCTTCTGGTGTAGCTGGTGGTTCTTTACTTCTAATTCCAGTAGCTTGCAGTCTATTTGGCATTTCAACTGAAATTGCTATGCAAGTCGTGGCTATTGGTATGATCATTAGTGTATTGCAAGACTCTACAGAAACAGCGCTTAACTCTTCTACGGATGTTTTATTTACCGCAGCTGTAGATATTCGCTCTAAACAAGCTTCTTAAACACATGCCATTTCAACGTCTACCAAACTGGTTCCAGCTCGGAGCCTTTTTACTGGCATTCAATGCCGGAATGATTAATGTATTAGGGTTAATTACCCTTTTACATCAATCTATTTCACATATGACTGGCAACGTTAGTATGCTAGCTATGAGTTTGGTAGAGTGGCAGCCAGAACATATCATTTTCTTGCTTCTGGTAATTATTTGTTATGTTTGCGGTTCATTTTATAGTGGTTTTATTTTAGGCAGCAGCCATTTTCGATTAGGTCGTCGCTATGGACTACCTTTGAGTCTCGTTGCCTTATTCATTTTTCTTTGTTGGCTATTACTTCCTTATTTTCCACGCTATGGATTATTATGGGCTTGTACAGCGATGGGCTTACAAAATGCGATGGTAAGCCATTATAAAGGAACCATTATTCGAACTACCCATCTATCTGGAGTTTTAACAGATATTGGTTTAGCACTCGGATATAAAGCCAGAGGCTTACCAGTAGAAAACCGACGTATTGTTTTACACTTACTTATTTTTACAGGTTTTCTGCTTGGTGGGATTCTCGCAGCGCTCGTACATCCATATTTAAAGTTACAAGCATTTTTATTGCCAGCAACTTTAAGCTTAGTCTTAAGTATTTCTTACTGGGTAGTTTATCTCTATAGCCCTTCAACATCTCATAAGGATTAAGTCATGGTTAAAAATGCCTTACAAGCACAGCTACTAAAAGCTGGGTTAGTGGATAATAAAAAAGCAAAAAAACTAACAAAACAAGCTCATCATGAGCAACGTATCGGTCAAAGTGATGAACCAGCAATCAAAGCGAATATTGAAAAAGCTCAACAAGAAAAGTTAGCTAAAGATCAGGCTTTAAACTTAGAAAAACAACAACAACTTGAGGAAAAAGCCCTCAAAGCATCAATCATTCAAATGATTAAACATCATAAAATTTCAAATACTGATGGTGATAGTGTTTATCAATTTATTGATGAGGGTAAGATCAAGAAGGTATACATTTCTCAGCAAGTATATAATGCACTTGTTAGCGGTAGCTTAGTCATTGCTAAAGATCAAGATCAATACGCTTATTTGCCAAAAGCTTTAGCTGAAAAAATCGATCAAAAAATGCAAGGTTTCATTTTAATGAATAATGCCGAGAAGAATGAACAAGCCACTGATGAAGAAGATCCTTATGCAGCGTATGTTATTCCTGATGATTTAATGTGGTAATACATACAAGGGCCTTTATGATGCAAATCTAAAGGCCTTTTTTGATTTGGGTTAAAAGTATTAATTTAACAAATGTTCAAAATATTAAGAAAAAATACTTAAAGAATAAATTCCTTCACCACTTTATCTATTAATCCCGATATAATAAATCATAATTTTTTAAGTCCTCGCGACATTCTTGAAGATTTCTTCAGGTATCCAAATTTTACGTCATGTACTAATGAATGACGTACAACGTAATCAGTTCTGTGTATTTACACATACTCAAAAGATCGAAAACTAAGTGATATTGATCTGACTGACTTTCTTGTAAATTTAATTGCAAAGATTTAATTAAGTGGCTTTTGTCTTAAAGGTAGTAATTCATGCTGAAGTGGTTTGAAAAACTTGTAGATCCCTACCCAACAAAAGGTCTGGATGAACCTTTACCAACTCGTTTTTTTCCATTTATTTGGCAAGCGACGGAAGGCTTACGCCCTTACTTATTATTACTTATTCTTTTTACAGCAGGTGCTGCAAGCTTTGAAGCCTTACTTTTTTCAAAGATTGGACAACTCGTAGATTGGTTAAGTAAAAGTCATCCTGAAAGTTTTTTAAGTCAACATGCAACTGATCTATTGCTTTTAATTGGTGTTTTATTTGCCAATATCTTCTTCGTAAATATTCAATCTATTATTAAACACCAGATTTTATATAGTACTTTTCCAATGCGTTTGCGTTGGCGGTTTCATAATCTTTTATTGAAACAAAGCTTAGATTTTTTCCATAACGACTTTGCTGGAAGGCTTTCCGCAAAAGTTATGCAAACTGCTCTGGCAATCCGTGAATTCTGGATTATTTTGGGCGACATGTTGGCTTATGTCGCTATTTACTTTATTACGGTTAGCATTGTCCTTGGGGCTATTTCCCCTATTTTGTTAATACCACTTTTAGTTTGGTTAGCTTTATTTCTCTTAAGTGCATGGTTCTTTATTCCTCGTTTAAGTAAAGTTTCGCAGCAACAAGCTGATGCCAGAGCAGTGATGACCGGCCGCATAACTGATGCTTACACCAATATTCAAACTGTTAAGTTGTTTGCTCATGCGGGACGTGAGAGCCAATATGCCAAAGCATCAATGAAAGAGTTTATGACAACAGTCTATGCTCAGATGCGTTTAGGCACTCTTTTTGAAATAAGTATCAACATGCTATCAGCTGTTTTATTTATTGGCGTTATTGGCACTTCCGTTTGGCTATGGACTCAAGGTTTAGCAGCATTAGGTGTCATTGCCGCGACTACTGCCATGATTTTAAAGCTGAATAGTATGGCTGAATTTATGATGTGGCATATGTCCGCGTTATTTGAAAATGTCGGAACCATTCAAGATGGTATGCAAACATTAGGTAAAAAAATCAATATTCAAGACAAAGCCGATGCAAAAACTCTTGAAGTTGCCAAAGGTGAGATTGTTTTCAAAGATGTGAGTTTTGCTTATAACAATAAAAATGTAATTGATCACTTCAATTTACATATTAAAGCAGGCGAAAAGATTGGTATTGTTGGGCGTTCAGGTGCAGGTAAATCAACACTAATCCAACTACTTTTACATTTTTATCATCTTAAAGACGGTGAAATTTTAATTGATGGGCAAAATATTGAAAATGTGACTCAAGATAGTCTTAGAGCAAATATTGCCTTAGTAACCCAAGATACGTCTTTATTACATCGCTCAGTGGCTGAAAATATTAAATATGGCCGTCCAGATGCATCTGATGCCGAGATGGAGAATGCTGTAAATAAAGCAAAAGCAGCCGAATTTATACCTCAATTGGTTGATTTAAAAGGTCGTAATGGATACCACGCCCAAGTCGGTGAACGTGGTGTAAAACTTTCTGGTGGTCAAAGACAACGTATTGCTATCGCACGTGTATTCTTAAAAGATGCACCTATTCTCATTTTAGATGAAGCAACCAGTGCACTAGATTCAGAAGTTGAAGCAGCAATTCAATCCAGTTTAAATGACCTGATGGTTGATAAAACTGTTATTGCAATTGCACACCGATTATCTACTATTGCACAAATGGACCGTTTAATTGTTCTTGATGAAGGTCGAATTGCTGAGCAAGGAACACATGAAGAGTTAATTGCTCAAAATGGAATATATGCACAATTATGGAAACGCCAAACAGGCGGCTTCCTGTTTGAACAAAAAGTTTTACAGGGTCAAGATTAATGCTTTATTTAGAAGATTTGAAAATTGGTGATCGTTTCATTAGCCGTGAATATGAAATCACCTTAGATGAAATCAAAAAATTTGCAAATTCCTATGACCCTCAAACATTTCACACAGATGAAGAGCAAGCTAAGCATGACCCTATTTTTCAGGGGATTGCTGCCAGTGGTTGGCATACGTCAGCCATCACTATGCGTTTATGGACAGAATGCATGCCAATTCATGGCGGCCTCATAGGTTCCGAATCTAGCCTACGATGGCCACGCCCCACCCGACCTGGTGACAGAATTCATGTTGAAGCTGAAATTTCAGCTATCACACCATCCAAAACAAAATTAGATCGTGGTATTGTTAGTTACGTTACGCAAGCCTTAAATCAACACGGGGATGTTTTACTTATTTCAACAACAAAAATTGTTGTCTTTAAAAAAAATGTTTAAAAATGGTTGATATGATTGTCTAACAGTTTTTATAAACTCAGATTATATTTCATGACAAGATGTGTAAGAAATGCATGTGAAAAATTGATGAGAGCAATGGAACGCATATGAAAATTACCTCAGCTCGTCAAGATCAGGGTATTCCGGGTGTCTATGGCTTATTGCTACTAGATGTTGTTTCACGTTGGGGATACAACGACGAAACATTATTTGCTCCATTTCATCTTACCAGCGAGCAACTGGCTGACCCTGACTATCGTATTTCTACACCAGTAGCAAATGAACTAGTAAAACACGCTCTTAATTTAACTGGCGAAACTACGTTGGGTTACCATCTTGGTACTCAAATGCGTATTTCAATTCATGGCTTCATTGGCTATGCAATTATGACAGCCAAAGATATTACTGAAGCAATTGCTCTTGCGGCTCGCTTTATTCAGCTACGCTTACCCTTTTTACAATTATATTTTTCAACTTTTGGGCCTAAAGCAACCTTACAATTACAGTGTGATATTGAACTTGAACCTTTACGTACAGAAATCGTTTTAGGTTTAACCATTGGTATCATGAGCATGGCTAAAGCGATTACTGGTATTGAAGATTTAGCTGGTGATGTAGATTTAGATTTCCCAGAACCAGAAGGTTTTGACAAATATAGAAATAAGCTAAGCAGCACAATTCGCTTTAACCAACCTCATTTAATTTCAAGTTTTGATAAAAAATATTTAGGAATTAAATTGGTTAATGCTGACCCTATCGCAAGTCAAGTTGCTATTAATCAGTGCGAAGCTGAGCTATCCGCTTTAGGTGAACGCCGTCGTTTAGCAATGCGAGTTCGTGATATTTTAAGTAATTCTGAACAACATTATTTAAGCATCGAAAATGTAGCTGAATGTCTACATATGTCTGATCGAACGCTCAAACGTCAATTAGCAGCGGAAGGAACATCATTTTCAACGTTAGTTGATGAAGTACGTTATCGACATGCAACATCTTTACTTTCACGTACAGATTATAGTCTTGAACAAATTGCTGATGAACTTGGCTATTCGGATGTCGCAAATTTTAGCCGTGCTTTTAAACGCTGGAGCGGCCGCAGTCCGAGCAACTGGCGTAAAGACCCATACTTATAATTTTTAAAACTATTGGACACAAGCTTAAGGAGTTACCATGAATCATCCTTCAGAACTGAAGTATGCACGTACACATGAGTGGGTAAAGATTGAGGGTGATCTTGTTATTACAGGGATTACCGATCATGCACAAGATGAACTTGGCGATTTGGTTTACGTTGAAACTCCAGAAGTTGGGAGTAAAGTTACTGCTGGCGAACAAGCTGGTGTGGTTGAATCAGTAAAAACTGCTTCTGATATCCATGCTCCTGTTTCAGGCACTGTAGTAGAAGTAAATACTGACCTTGAAGATGATCCTGATTTTGTAAATGATGATCCATATGGTAAAGGTTGGATTTATAAAATCAAACCAGACAACATTGCAGATGTTGAAAAACTTTTAACAAATGCAGAATATGAAGCTGGCTTATAAAAGATAGCTAAAGCTTTTCATATTTAATAAAAACCAGTTTAGTCTTAAACTGGTTTTTCTTTATCTATTCAAATTCAGTTTTACGAATCGGTGACTTCTATGACAAAGCTTGTTGTATTCTCTGGCGCTGGCATGAGTGCCGAAAGTGGAATTAGCACTTTTCGTGACAGTAATGGTCTATGGGAAAATTACGACATCCAACAAGTTGCCACACCTGAAGCATGGCAAAAGAACCCTGCTCTAGTTCAACGCTTTTACAATGAACGACGTAAAAATATTTTAGAATCTCAACCCAATTCAGCTCATCAATATATTGCAAAGTTACAAGACTATTTTGACGTTCAGGTTATTACTCAAAACATTGATGATTTACATGAACGTGCCGGAAGTTCCAAAGTTTTACATTTGCATGGAAATATTCGTTTAGCAAAGAGTTCTGGCCCAAATGCACAATTTACAACTCAGTTTTATGACATTAACGGTTGGAAATTAGATTTAGAACATGACCTGTGTCCAAATGGTTATCCCCTTCGTCCACATGTTGTTTGGTTTGGTGAAGCTGTACCTGCTTATGAAGAAGCAATTAGAGTCGTGCAAAGTGCAGATATTTTTATTGTAATCGGCTCCACATTAAGCGTATATCCGGTTGCGGGTTTAGTGCATGAAATTGCAGCTCAATGTAAAGCTTACTATATAGATCCCCAAGCAGATCATGGACGTGTTCCTCAACAATACGAATTATTAAAGATGTCAGCGACTCAAGGAATGCATGAACTTTTTGAAAATTTAACCAATTAATTGCTATTTTTAAGGACTAAATAAATTTAATTTGAATAAAAATTACTATTTTTTAGATAAAATTTTTTAACATTGTTCTAATTTTGCTCAATAAAACTTTATCACTTAATCCCGTTGTAACTAAATTTAGAGTTATTTTTTTAAAAATATTTTTATTCTTCACAAAATCTTTAAAAAATAAATATTAAAAAATTATAAGTTAATGATTAATATTATAATTTTTCTATTAAAAAACCCACTTATTTTAACTTACACAAAGATACAAAAGTACAATATAAAAATAACAGAGCAAAAAAAATCTTTTGTGGTTGAATCTCAACCTCTTGAATGCCGTACAAGAAAACAGCGACCTGGATTAGGTTACAATCACGGATTATGGATATAAGGACACACATCCATCATGAGTTATTTTGATCCCACCCTCATCATGTTTATGGTGTACATCGTAGCAATGGTACTTATTGGCTTATTCGCCTACCGTGCTACAAGCGACTTCTCAGATTATATTCTCGGTGGTCGTAGTTTAGGCAGTTTCGTTACTGCGTTATCCGCAGGCGCATCAGACATGAGTGGTTGGCTACTCATGGGTTTACCAGGAGCAATTTATCTTTCTGGTCTATCTGAAGCGTGGATTGCAATTGGTCTTATTATCGGTGCTTGGCTTAACTGGCTACTGGTTGCTGGTCGATTACGCGTTCATACTGAAATTCAAAACAATGCATTAACTTTGCCAGATTATTTTACAAGCCGTTTTGATGACCAGAAAAAAGTACTTCGTATTTTCTCTGCCGTTATCATCTTGGTTTTCTTCGCTATTTACTGTGCTTCAGGCATGGTAGCGGGTGCCCGTTTATTTGAAAATCTATTCGGCATGTCTTACAACACAGCTATTTGGCTCAGTGCTATTGCAACCATCAGTTATGTTTGTATCGGTGGATTCTTAGCAATTAGCTGGACTGATACATTCCAAGCTGGATTGATGATTTTTGCCCTGATTTTGACACCAATCGTGACTTACCTTGCGATCGGGGACACAACTCATTTTGTTACTCTCATTGAAACTGCACGCCCGCATGCATTTAATCTCATCTCAGATTTTGGTGTGGTAGCAGTTTTATCCTCCATGGCATGGGGTCTTGGTTACTTTGGTCAACCACATATCCTTGTACGTTTCATGGCAGCTGACTCAGTAAAATCTATTCCTGCTGCTCGTCGTATTGGCATGACTTGGATGATCTTGTGTTTAGGTGGGGCTGTCGGTGCTGGTTTCTTCGGTATTGCTTATTTCGAGCAACATCCTGAATTAGCAGCAGTTGTAAGTAAGAACCCTGAAACTGTATTTATGGAATTGACTAAAATTTTATTCAATCCATGGATTGTGGGTATCATTTTGGCTGCAATTTTAGCTGCTGTTATGAGCACGCTAAGCTGTCAACTTTTAGTATGTTCAAGTGCTTTAACTGAAGATTTATACAAAGGTTTCCTTCGTAAAAATGCATCTCAAAAAGAACTTGTATGGGTTGGCCGTGTCATGGTTCTTGTTATTGCTGTTCTTGCAATTATTCTTGCAGGCAACCCTGATAGCAAGGTTCTTGGTCTTGTTGCTTATGCATGGGCTGGCTTCGGCGCAGCGTTTGGTCCGCTTATCATCTTGTCATTGTTCTGGAAACGTATGAATTTACAAGGTGCATTAGCTGGTATGATCGTTGGTGCAGTTGTGGTTATTGGTTGGAAAAATCTTTTCGCAAGCACAGGTGTTTACGAAATCATTCCGGGCTTTATCCTTGCATTTATCAGCATCATTGTAGTGAGTCTTTTAACTAAAGCGCCAAATACGACTGTAACTGGACGCTTTGAAGAAGCAGATAAACTCTACAAAGAAAGCGTATAAATCATTGAAATAAATAAAGGGGCTTTAGCCCCTTTATTTATTTTTGGTTTTAATTTTAATTTTTGAAGTATCTTTCACTACCTGCATTACTGGATAACTGCGAGTTTCTTTCACGCCCGGTAACTGCCATAGCACCTGACCCGCAATACGTCTAAATTCTTCCATACTGCCACTTCGTAATTTAATTAAAAAATCAAATCCTCCACTCACCATATGACATTCAACAATTTCCGGATAGTGAACCACGGCATCAATAAACTCATCTAAAACATTAGGTGTGGTTTTATCTAGTAATACTTCAACAAACACCAAAAAATTTGCATTTAATTTGACTGGATTTAATTTTGCTTCATAACCCAAAATGAAATCATCTTTTGTCAGCTTTTGAACTCGGGCCATCACAGCAGTTGGAGATAAATTCACAAGTTCGGCTAATTTACTGTTAGAAATACGCCCATCTGTTTGAAGAATATCCAAAATTTTTAAATCAGTGCGATCAAGGCTTAGTATCGGGCCATTCATCTGAATTTTCCTCTAAAAAATGGGCTAAATATAGTGAGTTATTCGGTGTTTCTTCTGTAATGATAAATTATCTAAACCTCTCTATTCAAGATCTTTGTACGAGAGTCGGTTGGCGGAAACAGATATGAACACAATGGATACTTTTCATCAAATGGATAAATCTCACCAAGGCTATATCACCGAATTCAACGATAAAAGTGAGTTTGAACAACGCATCAATACAGCTTGGAGACGTGCTGAACCAGAAGCTGTAGAAGAGCTATTACAAGCTGCTGCGGTATCTGATGATTTAGATCATAAAATTTATGACCTTGCTTTTAATCTTGCTAATAATTTACGTGAACGTAAAACCTCTTCGGGTAAAGCAGGTATTGTTCAAGGGTTATTACAAGAATTCTCTCTTTCTTCACAAGAAGGCGTGGCACTCATGTGTCTTGCTGAAGCTTTGCTTCGTATTCCAGACTCAGCAACACGTGATTTGCTTATTCGAGATAAGATCAATCAAGGTAACTGGAAAGAACACGTTGGCCAAAGCAGCTTAATGTTTGTAAATGCTGCGGCATGGGGCCTCATGTTAACTGGTAAGCTTATGGAAACTCCAAAGCAAACTAGTCTTTCAAGTGTACTTACTGGCCTTTTGGCACGCAGTGGGCGTGGCATTATTCGCAAAGCTGTTGACGTTGCAATGCGTATGATGGGTGAGCAGTTTGTAACTGGTGAAACCATTGAAGAAGCTGTAGACCATGCGAAAGTACTCGAAGACAAAGGTTTTCGCTATTCGTACGACATGTTGGGTGAAGCAGCATTAACCGAACATGATGCTGAACGTTACTTTAACGATTATACGCAAGCCATTCATGCAATTGGTAAAGCATCGAATGGTAAAGGCGTTTATGATGGCCCGGGTATTTCAATCAAGCTTTCTGCTTTACACCCTCGCTATCAACGTGCACAAATTGAACGTGTTCATCAAGAACTCTACGGCAAAGTATTTGAACTCGCTCTTTTAGCTAAAAATTACAATATTGGTTTAAATATTGATGCAGAAGAATCAGAACGTTTAGAAATTTCGCTTGAGTTACTTGAACGTCTTTGTTTCGAGCCAGAACTTGCAAACTGGAAAGGCATTGGCTTCGTTATTCAGGCTTATCAAAAACGCTGCTTCTTCGTGGTTGATTATATTATCGACCTTGCTAAACGCAGCCAAAAACGTCTCATGATCCGCCTTGTGAAAGGTGCGTATTGGGATAGCGAAATTAAGAAAGCGCAAATCGAAGGTATGGATGACTACCCTGTCTTCACGCGTAAAGTACATACAGATTTATCTTATATCGCTTGTGCTAAAAAATTACTTGCTGCGCCAGAGTTCATCTATCCTCAATTTGCAACTCATAATGCTCAAACATTGGCAACGATCTATCAGTTAGCTGATCCAAGCAAATATTATGCGGGTCAATATGAATTCCAATGCTTACATGGCATGGGTGAACCGCTTTATGAACAAGTTGTTGGTCCACGCGAGCAAAATAAATTAGGCGTGCCATGCCGTATTTATGCTCCTGTTGGTAACCATGAAACATTGTTAGCTTATTTAGTTCGTCGTTTACTTGAAAATGGCGCGAATACTTCATTCGTTAACCGTATTGCCGATAAAACACTTAAAGTTGAAGATCTTATCCAGTCTCCAATTTACGACATTCGTCATGCTGCTAAGCTTGAAGGTTCAGTTGGTTTAAAACACCCATCAATTCCATTACCTTTAGATATGTACGGATCACTCCGTAAAAACTCTAAAGGCTATGATTTAGCAAATGATGCTCCACTTGAAGCTTTAGATAGCACAGCTCAACAGCTCCGTAATCGTATTTGGCAAAGTCATCCATTATTGGCAAATAACGATTCATTAGAGCAAGGTCATTCTGTTGCAATTACAAACCCAGCACAAAATGATGAAATTGTTGGGCATGTGCAAGAAGCTGATCTTAAGCATGTTGAAATTGCATTGAATGCGGCTGAACAAACTCAATCTGAATGGTCAAATACGTCTAAAGAACAACGTGCTCAATATTTAAAACGTGCAGCAGACCTCATGGAAAGCCGCATTCAAGAATTGATGGTTTTGCTTTGCCGTGAAAGCGGTAAAACCTATGCCAATGCAATCGCAGAAGTTCGTGAAGCTGTAGATTTCTTACGTTACTACGCAACTCAAGTCGAGAATCTTCCTACAAATACAGTGATTGAACCTTTAGGTACAGTACTTTGTATTAGCCCATGGAACTTCCCTCTTGCAATTTTCTCTGGTCAAATTGCTGCCGCATTAATGAGTGGTAACTGCGTTATTGCTAAACCTGCTGAACAAACGCCATTAATCGCAGCTCAAGCCGTTCAGATTTTATGGGAAGCAGGTATTCCACATGGTGCTGTACAGCTACTTCCTGGCCGTGGTGAAACAGTGGGTGCTCAGCTTAGCCAAGATAGTCGTATCGATGGCATCATGTTTACTGGCTCGACTGAAGTTGCCAAAATTTTACAGAAAACTGTTGCGAAACGTTTATCTGATAATGGTCAATCTATTCCTCTCATTGCAGAGACTGGCGGTCAAAATGCAATGATTGTGGATTCATCAGCATTAACTGAACAAGTCGTACTTGATGTTGTAAGTTCTGCTTTTGATAGCGCGGGTCAACGTTGCTCGGCTTTACGTATTTTATGTGTGCAAGAAGACAGTGCTGCAAGCGTTATTAAAATGCTTAAAGGTGCAATGCAACAGTTGATCGTAGGTAACCCTGCAATTTTAAAAACTGACATTGGTCCTGTTATTGATGACGAAGCAAAGCAGACGATTGACCAGCACATCCAGAAAATGAAGTCTAAAGGCTACCCTGTACATCAGTTGATGTTCGGTGCAACAAGCCAGAATGAATTAGATAAAGGAACTTTTGTTGTACCAACGGCAATTGAGTTACCTAATCTTGATGATTTGCAACGTGAAGTGTTTGGTCCAGTTTTACACATCATTACCTATAAGTATGGTGAACTCGAACAACTCATCTCGCGTATTAATGCCAAAGGTTATGGTTTAACAATGGGTCTACATACCCGTATTGATGAAACCATTCAGACTGTTATTCAACATGCTGAAGTTGGTAACCTCTATATCAACCGTAATATTGTCGGTGCAGTTGTTGGTGTGCAACCATTCGGTGGTGAAGGTCTATCTGGTACAGGTCCAAAAGCTGGTGGTCCACTTTATATGTACCGCTTAATGCAGCACTGTTCAAACAAAGTATTGGCAACACCATTTGCCATGAAGAATGAGCAAACTGCTTTTGAAGGCTTTAACCGTGAGGTTTATCAGAGCTTACAAAATTGGGCGAAACAGCATTTACCGCAAGCAAATCGTGAGATTGAACCATTTGGTGTGGGTAAATTCTATGAGTTACAAGGCCCTACTGGGGAAAGTAACCAATATATTATTTTGCCGCGCCATCGTGTGCTTTCAATTGCAGACACTGAACAAAATCAATTGCATCAGTTGCTCGCAATTTTTGCAGTGGGTAGCCAAGCAGCAGTAATGCCAAATAGTCCATTATTGGCAAAATACAAACAAACTTTGCCAAAAGATGTACTTGCAGCAATTACTACGGTTAAAAATATTACATCAGATGATTTTGATGCAATTTTACATCATGGTAACCGTGAAGAAATCTTCTCATTACAGCAAGAAGTTGCTAAACGTTCTGGTGCAATTGTTGGTATTACGCACGTTGAGCCAAATGAAAATATTCCACTTGAACGTTTAGTGATTGAGCGTGCGATTAGTGTGAATACAGCTGCAGCTGGTGGTAACGCAAGCTTAATGACAATGACTGATTAATCCATCATTTTTCTAAAAAAGCCCAAATCTCAGTATTTGGGCTTTTTTATTTAATAAAGTAATCTATTCTTAAATATATAAATTTTATCAAATTGAGATTTTCATAATGGTCTTTTTAGAACCAGAACAATATCAACAAAGATGCGCTCAACTTTTTAATGCGTATAAAAAAGATATTTCCACACTTCTATCCTTTGCCAAAATTGAGCACATTGGTTCATCTGCAATACCTAATGCAATTTCAAAAGGTGATCTAGATATTTATGTTGAAGTTAAACCTGATCAATTTGAATTCGCAATAGCTCAGTTAAAAACACTTAATTTTATAGAGAAGCAAAATACACTAAGGACAGATGAGCTTTGTATGCTCGAATCACTCAATAACGATGATGTGGCATTTCAAATTGTAGTAACGGATTCAGTATTCACATTTTTCTTAACATTTAGAAATAAGCTTATGGATTCTCCAGCTCTAGTCAACGAATATAACCAATTAAAATTAGAGTGTAGCCATTTAGACCATGATCAATATAGAACAATAAAAGCAGATTTTATTAATCGCGTTTTGAAACATCCTTAATTTTAACGTTAGTCTTGCTTATTGATATCTAGCTAAAATTGGCTCCTGTAACCCCGTTTTTTTTGATACCATTCACTATTTGATTCTGTCTAAATTTTCTTTGTCTATGACCTCTTCTTATCATCAACAACTTCAAACTAAAATTGACCGCATTACTGCCCAATTTTCTGAATTTACTCCACCTACATTAGAAGTGTTTGAGTCACCTGAACAACATTTCCGTATGCGTGCTGAGTTTCGTATCTGGCATACAGAAAATGATATGTTCTATGCCATGTTTGAACGTAACGATGATGACAAGCAAAAAACAGTTGTGCGCATTGATGAGTTTCCTATTGCAGACCAAAGCATTAATAATTTAATGCCAAAACTTTTGGAAGAACTCAAAGCGGAACCCAAGCTTTCTAGCCGTATATTTGAAGCTGATTTCCTCGCTACACTTAGCGGCGAAATGTTAGTTACCTTAATTTACCATCGTAAACTAGATCAAGAGTGGGAACAGGCAGCTAAAGAGCTTGCTGAGAAGTTAGACATTAAAATTATGGGTCGCAGCCGTGGCCAGAAAATTATTATTGGCGATGATTTCGTCGTTGAAGAATTCGAACTTTTAAACCGTTCATTTAAATACAAACAAATTGAAAGTAGCTTTACTCAGCCAAATGCACAGGTTTGCAAAAAAATGCTGCAATGGGCATGTGATGCAGCAGAAGGGTCGAAAAAACACTTATTAGAGCTGTACTGTGGTAATGGTAACTTTACTCTTCCGCTTTCTTTAAAGTTTGAACGCGTTTTGGCAACAGAACTTGCAAAATCCTCTGTTTATGCTGCTCAATGGAATATTGAACAAAATCAGATTGATAATATTCAAGTAGCCCGTCTTTCAGCTGAAGAATTTACCCAAGCCTATCAAGGTGAGCGCGAATTCCGCCGTCTACAAGAAGCAAATATTGATATTCAAAGTTATGATTTTGATACCGTATTTGTTGATCCCCCACGTGCAGGAATTGATGATGAAACTTTGAAATTATTACAGGGTTTTGAACGTATTATTTATATTTCATGTAACCCAGATACACTGTATGAGAACTTAAAAATATTAGGTTTAACTCACCGTATTACTAAGTTTGCATTGTTCGATCAATTCCCTTATACGCATCATGTTGAGTCAGGTGTATTACTTGAGAAGATTTAAACAAAATCTTTCATTGTAAAGTTTAAAATAAGGAGGTTTTGTACCTCCTTATTTTTTAACACTTTATTAGCTAAGTATTTAAATTTTCAAAAAATATCAAGTCATCTATTCGTCATAATTTCGTTTAACTCGAGCATTCCTATCGAAAATTCTTGAGTTCAATTGGTGGATTTATCACTTATAGAGACTTGTATTTTATTTTAAATTGGCTATATTTCGAGCTATGTTAGGTTGTATATGAAGGCTCTATGAGTTTTTGGCAAAAGCTGTTCTTAGCAGATCAACAGCATAACGAGCATAAAAACCAAACTGCTTGTGTTGAAAATGACTGCTCATGTAAAACAAATGAACAACTTCTAAGTGCACTTGCACTAGCAACAGATGAAGATGTCATTAAGGGAATAAAAAAAGTTCTTATTTCCCGTGGTTATAGCCGAAAAGAGTTAAATGAACTCACTCAAAAACCATCTATTCACTAATAAAAAAGCCAGTCTTGTACTGGCTTTTTTATATTTCACTTTATTTGGCAATCTGTCTGATCAACCGAACCAACTATTGGCCCCATTTCAAATAATTGATCATTACGCTTGTTTTTTTGAATATATAAACTAGAAATAGAACCATCGAGATATAAAGCCTGCTCTACCTTAAGGTTTCTTTGAAAGAACTGAGCAAATCTATAGAAACTCAAGCTATTTTTCGATATTACAAAGTAGAGCTTATTATTTCGAATACCAACACCATTACGAATTTTATTCGACTGAGAGTCTGGTAAAAAAAGGGAGTTGATCTTCCCATCAATAACTAACATTGGGCCAGATTGTGTCGCATATTCAACGTTGAAATCGCGTCGACTATATTGCTGCGTTGTTAAAATAAAGGCCTGATTTTTATTCCAACCTAGTACACCATTCGGCTGTAAAAAGAAATTTCCCCATCCTTTATTTTCATTTAATGGCTGAATTACTTTAGCTTGCTCAACATACAGCCCTACTGGAGAAAATCCCGGATGAAACATCCCTGCATTCATTGCAAAAGAAAGACGCTCACATTGCTTTAAATTTTTCTGAATATTATTAAAGCTTTTGTAATACTGTTGATTAGTGGAATTCTTAAGAAAAAGACGTAACTGTTTTAAATTGCTAATTGCAATCACATCATATTGATCGCCTTCCGCCATTTTAACTTGCTGATGTTCTATGGCATAGACAGACTGAATCAAAAGACCATATATCATTAAGCACCACACCAACCATTTCATTTAGTACCACCAAGCATGACATTTTTCCTTCATATGAAATCTTTAAATTATATACAATAAAGACAAATAGATTGGGTATGAGCCAAACTCATTCATTCGACGTAATCAATACACTTACATTGCTGATATTGGTTATAATGGTTGGCAGCTTTTCAATAAAAGCCATTTACACTTTATTGGATCAGCGTAAGCATGCAGCAATCGAATAAACGCTACCCTCTAGGGGCTCATCTCATCGTAAAGCATCTCGGCTATAGCCATCATGGTATATATGCTGGGAGAGGTCGAGTTATCCATTATTCTGGCTTAGCGCATTTCATCAAAAAGCGTCCGATTGAGATCACATCAATAGATGCATTCTCGCATGGCAAAAAAATTCACGTTCGCTCTTATGACACGCCACGCTATAAAGGAAAAGCAGTCGTGCGTCGGATGCGTTCACGTATGCATGAAAACCACTATCATCTCATTATTAACAACTGCGAACATTTATGTAGTTGGGCCATTACTGGAATTGAAAGTAGTACTCAAGTTGAACGTATGATGCACCGATTAACGACGATTGGCTATGTAAGCTCAATCATGAGCTATATGAATGGTATGATGCTCACTGTTGCAACAACATGTTTTGCTCTTGTTCTTTATATTAAAAAGAAATTGCGTGATCAAGCAAAAATGAAGGTTCCTACTTACCAATTTCTCAGAGAAAAATCTGAAAAAAGGAATATTGATCCTTCAGTCCCTTTGGTATTTATAGATCCAGATAAAAAAGAACCAATCTAAATAAAAAAGCCCTCAAAGATGAGGGCTTTTTAGAAAACTTATAACTTATTTTTTAGCTGCATTAGCAACAGTTGCTTCAGTTGTAATGTTTACAGTGATTTTATCACCAACATTCGGCACATAGTTTCCTAGACCAAAATCAGAGCGCTTGAATGAAGTTGTAGCATTGAAACCAATCGCTGGAACTTTTGCCATTGGGTGTTCGCCTTGCTTATTTAAAACAGCATCAAGTACAACAGGCTTAGTTACACCTTTAACAGTTAAGTCACCAGTAATTTTAAAGTGTTTTTTGTCTTTTGTTTCAACTCTAGTACTTTTAAAAGTAATGTTTGGATATTTAGCCGCATTAAACCATGCTTCTTCTTGGAACTCTTTATCCAAAGCAGGAACGTTTGTATTTACGCTGCTTAAAGGAATAGTAACATTAACAGATGAGTTTGCTGGTTTAGCATTATCAACTTTAATTACACCTTGGATGTCCGAGAAGTTAGCGCTTGGAGTAGAAAAACCAAAGTGATTCCAAGAGAAAACAGTAGCTGTATGTGTTGGATCAATTTTGTAGTCGACTGGTGCAGCTAAAGTAACTGAACTAGCTAATGCTACTGCCAAACCGAAGCTTAATGTTTTAAGATGCATTTTTCGTATCCTTTATTGATATAGTCGTTAGTGTATACATCAAGTAATTTAATTCACTATTCTTTATAAAACGATATGTTTCATCCATGCAACAATAAAAGCGTTACAGTTATTATTTAAAAACAATATTATAAACTATAGGTACTATCGTACCGTGTCTGGACTCTTAAATTAATTCGTTTTTACTTCGATTTTTGATTAATAATAAGGTAAAACATGGCTAACACTGCTCAAGCACAAAGTACTTCCACTCCATATCGAGTAACTCTGACCGATCCTTCAGGTCACCAATGGTTTGCTGATGAACCAACTGATAAAGGTGGGCAAGATACTGCACCAAACCCAGTTCAAATCTTACTGTCTGCTTTAGGTGCTTGCACTACCATCACATTAGAGATGTATGCGAATCTTAAAGGTATTAAGATTGATCATGTTCAAGTGGACTTAGCATTAAACCCGAATGGTGAACCAGAGAAAGGCCAAAATAATATTGAACGCAAAATCACACTCAAAGGTGAATTCACGGAAGATCAACACAAGCGCTTATTAAAAGTTGCTGAAAACTGCCCTATCCATAAATTACTGACGTCTCAAATCAATATTCAAACCGAACTTAATATTTAAGCTTTCAAATATAAAAAAGCGCTCCTCATGGAGCGCTTTTTACACTACTTTAATATTTAAGCAGTTAATTCTTTTACCGCTGCAACAACAGCTTCAGTTGTAATACCAAAGAATTGGAACAAGTCTTTTGCTGGTGCAGATTCACCATAAGTTGTCATACCAATTACTTTGCCATCAAGACCAACAAACTTCCACCAGTAGTCAACATGAGCTGCTTCAACTGCAACACGTGCACGGATATGAGCTGGTAATACAGCTTCACGATATGCAGCGTCTTGTTTCATAAACTCTTCTGCACATGGCATAGAAACTACACGCACACCGTCAAGTTGAGCATAAGCTTCCATTGCTAAAGAAATTTCAGAACCAGTGGCAATAATGATTGCTTTCAATTCGCCTTTTTCTTGAGCAAGAACATAACCACCTTTTGCAACATTCTGAATTTGTTCTTCAGAACGTGCTTGGAATGGTAAGTTTTGACGAGAGAAAATAAGTGCTGTAGGGCCATCTTTACGCTCTAAAGCAGATTTCCACGCAGTAGCAGTTTCTACAGTATCAGCAGGACGCCATGTATTTAGATTCGGTGTACCACGTAAAGAAGCAATTTGTTCGATTGGTTGGTGAGTTGGACCATCTTCACCTAGACCAATTGAGTCGTGTGTATAAACATGAATTACGCGTTGTTTCATCAATGCAGACATACGTACTGCATTACGCGCATATTCCATAAACATTAAGAATGTTGCAACGTAAGGAACAAAACCACCATGCAATGCAACGCCATTCGCAATTGCAGTCATACCGAACTCACGTACGCCATAATATACGTAGTTACCAGCTGGGTTTTCTTGAATGCCTTGGCAACCTTTCCAAAGCGTTAAGTTAGAACCAGCTAAGTCAGCAGAACCACCTAGTAATTCAGGCAATAAAGGACCAAATGCTTGTAACGTGTTTTGGCTCGCTTTACGTGTTGCGATGGTTTCGCCTTTCGCATTTGTTTCACGAATGAATGCATCTGCTTGCGCTGCAAATTCTGCTGGTAAGTCACCACTAATACGACGAAGTAACTCAGCTGCTTCAGTTGGATATTTTGCTTGATATTGTGCAAATACCGCATTCCAAGCTGCTTCAGATTCAGTACCTTTTGCTTTCGCATCCCATGCAGCATATACATCAGCAGGAATAACGAATGCTTCTTCTTTCCAGCCTAATGCTTCACGAGTTAAAGTAATCTCATCTTTACCTAATGGCGCACCGTGACAATCTTCTTTACCTTGCTTATTTGGCGAACCTAAACCAATAATCGTTTTACACATAATGATTGTTGGTTTTTGAGTTTCAGCTTTTGCTTCGATTGTTGCTTGACGAATCGCATCAGCATCATGCCCATCAACACGAAGAACTTGCCAACCATAGGCTTTAAAACGCTCTTCTGTATCATCGCTGAACCAGCCTTCTACTTCACCATCAATTGAAATGCCATTGTCATCATAATAAGCAATCAATTTACCAAGCTGTAAAGTACCTGCTAAAGAACATACTTCGTGAGAAATACCTTCCATTAAACAGCCATCGCCCAAGAAACAATAAGTAAAGTGATCAACTACTTTTAAATCATCTTTATTGAACTGAGCAGCTAAAGTCTTTTCTGCCAATGCAAAACCAACAGCGTTTGCAATACCTTGGCCTAAAGGACCAGTCGTAGTTTCGATACCTGGTGCATAACCATATTCAGGGTGACCAGGAGTTTTTGAATGTAATTGACGGAACTGTTTTAAATCTTCAATTGAAAGATCATAACCTGTTAAATGAAGCAAAGCATATTGCAACATTGAACCATGGCCGTTTGATAAAACGAAACGGTCGCGGTTTGCCCATTGTGGGTTAGTTGGGTTGTGATTTAAAAACTCGCGCCAGACGACGTCAGCAATATCTGCCATCCCCATTGGAGCACCAGGATGCCCTGAGTTTGCCTGTTGCACAGCATCCATTGCCAATACACGAATTGCATTTGCAATACGACGTTCGTTTAAAGGGGTCGTCATAAGATCAGAATCCAATTTTAATAGATTGATGAAAAGAAGAAGATGAATAACAATTCAATGCCGCTATATTGTCTTAAAAAAAAGGCTGAGGGTAAACCCCAACATAGTATATTTCTTTATTTTTAACCGTTTCTTGGTTACACAAAAATCATTTGGACCTTTAAGTTATACAAAACAGTACTCATTTTCTTAAATACTGCTCCCCTATACGAACAGGCACTTCTATTAGACTTTGATATATAGATAAAATATTTTGAAATTTCTATCTAGGTCGATCATGTTTCTTTTCTTTAAAATCCCACTTAGAAGACATAATCTTTTTGTTAATTCATATGTCTAAAAAGTACTCTAATAACTTGTTATTAAAATACCAATACTTTAAATAAACATTCTTTATATCAATTTTACTAATACACTTATCAATTAAAACACAGTATAAATGAAACAAATTCATGCTTTTTGGTCAGTATGAACTGGTCCTTAAGCTCAAGTCGATGTAACATATTATGTCTTTTGAAATAACCAAGATAGGACTTTCATGCGCGAGTACGCTGTTTTTACCTCGGAATCTGTAAGCGAAGGTCATCCCGATAAAATGGCCGACCAAATTAGCGACGCTATTTTGGATGCAATCTTAAAAGAAGACCCATACGCACGTGTTGCATGTGAAACACTGGTAAAAACAGGCGCTGTTGTACTTGCTGGTGAAGTAACAACGACTGCTAATATTGATGTTGAAGCTGTTGTTCGTAATACTGTTAACGGTATTGGATACCACCACTCTGATCTTGGCTTTGATGGATCAACATGTGCTGTAATCAATATGATTGGTAAACAATCACCAGAGATTGCACAAGGTGTAGATCGCCAAAAACCTGAAGACCAAGGTGCCGGTGACCAAGGTTTAATGTTCGGTTATGCAAGCCGTGAAACAGATGTTTTAATGCCTGCTCCGATTTCTTATGCTCACCGTTTAATGGAACGTCAGGCTGAACTTCGTCGCTCAGGCACACTTCCATGGTTACGCCCAGATGCAAAAAGCCAAGTTACTTTTGCATATGAAAATGGCAAGCCTGTACGTCTAGATGCAGTTGTTTTGTCTACTCAACATGATCCTGAAATTACTCAAAGCCAGCTTAAAGAAGCTGTTATTGAAGAAATTATCAAGCCGATCATTCCTGCGGAAATGTTCCACGCTGCGACTAAATTCCACATTAATCCAACAGGTATGTTCGTTATTGGCGGCCCTGTAGGCGATTGTGGCTTAACAGGTCGTAAAATTATTGTTGATACATACGGTGGTATGGCTCGTCACGGCGGTGGCGCTTTCTCTGGTAAAGATCCATCTAAAGTTGACCGTTCTGCTGCATATGCAGGCCGTTATGTTGCAAAAAATATTGTAGCAGCTGGTCTTGCTGATAAATGTGAAATTCAGGTGAGTTACGCAATTGGTGTAGCAGAACCTACTTCAATTTCAATTAATACATTTGGTACAGCAAAAATTTCTGATGAGTTGATTATTCAACTTGTACGTGATCATTTCGATTTAAGACCGTTTGGTATTACTCGTATGCTGGATCTTATTCAGCCAATGTATAAACAAACTGCGGCTTATGGCCACTTTGGTCGCGAAGGATCAGATACTGCATTTACATGGGAAAAAACTGATAAAGTTGAAGCTCTTAAAGATGCTGCTGGCCTTTAATATAAAGTCATAAAAAAGCCCGCCAATGAGCGGGCTTTTTTTACAGTTCAAATTTCATAATATGTAGGGTTTATTCTTCTAGCAACCATCCTTGATGCCATATCATTTGTAGCTCTGATCAAAATTTATTGTCTTGTGGTTTTATCATCCTGATTTAATACATCAAGTAATGTTGACTGCGTCGGAGTATCTTGATGATTCTGGACATAAATATGGACAACTTTAAATACAACGACAACCGCTAGACAAGCCATCACACAAAACATCCACAAACCATACGGGCTTCGAATATGTTGCGAACCACAATATGGACATGATTTATCAGTTGATGCCACAACTTTGTCGCAACACGCACAATGGTATTGATATAGCATAGGTAACCCTCCTTCCCTCATTTCAACCGTTGTTTTTTTAATAGGTTTGCTGCATTTTTAATTTATACATCCTTTATATTTATCCTATGTGAAATGAAAAGATAATTCAATCTGAATGAACAATTGAGTCAATTAAAAAATATTATTAAAATACAGATAGATAAGTTAAATATTATTTTTTTGGCACTATTTTTCTTATTTTGATATTTTGCCAAATTTGCTAAAATAAGCGAATAATCTCACATTTTAGGCAAATGCATGTCTCATACACAGCTGATTAATAAAGGTGGCTTTCGCGAAAGAGCAAACCGAAGTCGAGGTTATCAACAATCTGAAAACAAGCAAACCGCTCTATCTTCAAATAAATATCAACCACAGCCAAAACCACAAGAAGAAACTAAATTAGAAATAGACGATAGTGATTCATCTACTTCGGTTTCTCAGAATCAATAATAATTTTAGAAATAAAAAAAGCTTAAACCCATGAGGTTTAAGCTTTTTCATAACATAATCACTTATTAATCTTTATTTTTATGCTCAATTGTTTTGTGGTTTGGCGTAACATCTCGCGCTTCGCCATCAATGACGTTTGAATCATGGTATTGGCCTTGACCAACACCTTGCTGATTCTGCATATCTTGCATTTGACGCATTAAATCAGCAAATGGATTTTGTCCCGAAGCATTACCGCCCATACCACCCATCATTTTATTCATCATGGCTTGTTGGCGTTTTGCAAGAGTTCTCATCGCTATGTTACGGAATGCGGTTTGAACGCCAGGAATCAAAATTAATACAGCCAAAACATCAGATACAAGACCTGGCAACATTAATAAGAAACCTGCAAAAGCGTAAGCAAGTTTTTTAGTTACAGTTGGGTCACTACCTAGCTGGCCTGTCATCTGCATTTGCTGTAATTGAGGCATAATACCAGCAGTACTTCTGCGAATAAGCCCCAAACCAATAAAAAAAGCAATAATGAACCAAAAGAACACGTACCATCCACTGATGAACTGTGCTACGCCAATCCATACGGCAATTTCAACAATCGCGCCCAGAACTACAATAAGAAGTAAATTCATGTAAAACTTTATCTATCTCAAAAAGAAAATTCATTGCAGTTTTATTTGACCTAACCCTATCTAAGTTTCATATAAGGATTAAGCATTTCTCTTAACTCTGATTGTTTTGTCTAATTTCTAAAAATTAACAATACCATCGGATCAATAAGAGTCTGCAATACTGGAGTACATTTGATTTTAACTCGATAAAAACAAACATGCTTTCTTATTAATGAGTGCTGTATCAGGTTTATCAAGTGCCACTTCAATCAGATTTTAAATTTTTTACTTTATTTGAGCGAAAAACTCTTCGGAAAAGGACGTATTTAGTCAATGAAGGTCTTATTTACTTAGCAAAGTTATGAGTATTCCTTTATTTCCGCTATACATATAGAGAACTTTAAAAGTTCCACAGACATGTAAACTTCCCTAAAGAGCTTACATTTTACCTATCTAAAGTCAGTTCTATTCAAGTTAAATTAATTAATAACACTTCACAAATTAAACTTAGTCAGAACTATGTATAAAAAAGTCCTTGTCGTTGCAATAGCTACTCTTTTTTTATCTGCCTGCTCTTCTAACACGGTAAAACAACATCAAATACATTCTATTTCTGCCAATAAAAATTCAGAAGAAATTAAATCTCTGTTTGATCAGGCACAGACCACGGGAGTTTTAGTGATTAAGCGTAGGCAGACCGAAGAAATTTATGGCAATGATATTAAAAGAGCATCAACAGAATATGTTCCCGCCTCTACCTTTAAAATGCTAAATGCTTTAATTGGACTTGAACATCATAAAGCAACGACAACTGAAGTATTTAAATGGGACGGGCAAAAGCGTTTATTTCCTGATTGGGAAAAGGACATGACTTTAGGCGATGCAATGAAAGCTTCTGCTATTCCAGTTTATCAAGAACTAGCGCGAAGAATTGGACTTGATCTTATGTCTAAAGAGGTAAAACGTATTGGTTTCGGTAATGCAGACATTGGTTCAAAAGTAGATAATTTTTGGCTTGTCGGCCCACTTAAAATTACTCCTGAGCAAGAAACCCAATTTGCTTATGAATTAGCTAATAAAACTCTTCCATTTAGTAAAAATGTACAAGAACAAGTCCAATCAATGGTGTTCATAGAAGAAAAAAATGGACGTAAAATTTATGCTAAAAGTGGTTGGGGATGGGATGTTGAACCACAAGTTGGCTGGTTAACTGGCTGGGTCGTTCAACCGCAAGGAGAAATTGTGGCATTCTCACTCAATTTAGAAATGAAAAAAGGAATTCCTAGTTCTATTCGAAAAGAAATTGCTTATAAAGGATTAGAACAACTCGGTGTTTTATAATTTAGGTTCTATAGCCCTGTTTTTATTTCATCATAAACTGGGCTATTTTCTTAAACTTGAGATTGAGCTTTATGATTTACCCATCAACTGGCTGCTGTGGTGTATTTAAATTTAACTGATAAAAAGCAGCATCCAACCATTGTCCAAACTTAAACCCGACTTGTTTAAAAGTACCTGCATGGATAAAGCCCATTTTTTCATGTAAACCAATGCTTGCCTGATTGGTCGCATCAATACAGCCTATCAATACATGTAGCTCAGCCTCTTGAGCACGCTTAATCAACTCTTGCATTAAAATTTTGCTTAGCCCACAACCACGATGCTCATGATGAATATAAATACTATGTTCAACAGTATATTTATAGGCAGGAAAAGCCCTGAAAGTTCCCCAGCTCGCAAAACCTAATAACTTGTTTGTTTCATCAATAATACCAATCACTGGAAAACCATTTTCTCGTTTCACTGAAAACCAGTTTTTCATCGATTCTTCAGAGCGCGGTAAATAGTCATATAGAGCGGTTGAATTGATAATTGCCTCATTCAGAATATCTAATATGGCCCCAGAATATTCTGTTTCATTACAATCAATTAAACGAAAATTAGAATTGAGGGAATAAGTCATAAAGATTCCTTAACGGCAGAAACAAGTTGATTAGAGACGACTAAAATATAGCGAGCGACTTGAGATGAATTATTGCTGTATATGACGGGCTGGTTGAGTTGCATTGCCAAGCAATCCCCTGTGCTTAAAGCATAAGAAGAATCACCTAATTGAATATCAATTTCTCCTTCAACTACCCAGAGTTGCTGTTGTACCACCTTGGAGGTTTCACTAATTTCATACGTAATTCGTGACTGAGGTGGGAATTCGATTTCAACGATTTGAAATGGAGATTTCCAATTTGGTGGTGAAATCTGACGGCGAATATAACCTGTTTCGGGATCTTTCCATTCTGATTGTTGAGTACGCCGAATTAGGGGTTGAGGTGATTGATTGTTTTGTGGGACATCAAATAGCTGAGTCAAAGGCACACCTAAACCATTTGCCAGCTTTTCAAGGACAACAGCTGTAGGACTCGCCTCACCTCGTTCAATTAACGAAATTGCAGAACGACTTACCTGACATCGAGTTGCAAGAATATCTAAGGTATATCCACGGGCTAAACGCAATTCACGGACTTGCTGCGCAATGCGTATATTAATATCTTCCATCTGCCGACAGACTTTAATTCCAAAATTATAGATAAGTATTCCATTAAAATAGAATTACATCAAATGATTTTAGAAAATATAATTTGGTTCAATAAAAACCGAAAAGTAACCATTCATCACAGCATTCTTTAAATTACTCATGCATAACCGTTTTGGCTATGTAACAATACTCACTGAACTATTTATATAAGTCTTCACATGGCATTGATTATTGGTATTGACCCAGGCTCACGCTTAACAGGTTATGGAATCATTGAAAAAGATGGTAGTAAACTACGTTTTGTTGATGCTGGTACAATCCGAACTGAAACTCAAGAAATGCCAGAACGCTTAAAACGCATTTTTGCTGGCGTTGAGCGAATTGTGAAATTTCATGGTCCAACTGAAGCTGCGGTTGAGCAGGTCTTTATGGCTCAAAACCCAGACTCTGCTTTAAAACTGGGACAAGCTCGTGGTGCTGCCATAGCCGCATTAGTTAATTTAGATTTACAAGTTGCAGAATATACTGCCCGTCAAATTAAACAGTCTGTCGTTGGTTATGGTGCAGCAGACAAAGAACAAGTACAAATGATGGTCATGCGGTTACTTAACTTGACGATTAAACCTCAATCCGATGCAGCTGATGCTCTTGCTGCCGCTATTTGCCATGCTCATGCATCGGGAAGTATGAGTAAACTTTCTGTCCTTAATGCCTTAGGTGGTATGGCGCGTGGACGAAGCCGCTCTAGTAGTCGTAGACGTTAAAACTTTCTTAGTTCACTACTTGAGTAATTGCTTCATTCATTTGATAAGCCTGTAAACCACGCATACCTTGTTTTGCAAGTTCATCACCTGCTTGAGCATGAAGGGTAACAATCTCATGTAATGCAATTGCTTTATGGAACTGAGCTTTTAGACTTGCAATCATTCCAGCTAACACATCACCCATTCCACCAGTTCCCATACCGGCATTACCTTCGGTACAAATATACAAGTTATCCTCTAAAATTAAGCTACCCGCTCCTTTAAGTACCCACTGACCCGCATATTTATGTTGCAAAGCATAAATTGCAGCAATTCGGTCATTTTCAATTTTCGCTGTAGAGGAACCAAGTAAGGTAGCAGCTTCTCCCGGATGAGGCGTCGCATAAACATGTGGACCCAATTTTTCAGGCTGCTTGGCAAGAAACCATAAAGCATCTGCATCTAAAACAGTTTCTAGGTGTGTAATTTGATTTAACAAATTAAACCATTGCTGATAAATTTGCTTTGCCCAATCGTCACGGCCTAGCCCCATTCCAAAACATACTGCATCAACTTGAGATAAAATCTCTCTAATATTTTCTTCATCTAAAGCATTAATATCACGGAGCATAATATTAGGTGCCCGCGACAAAATAGCTTGATGATGGTTGCGATGACAAATCACAGTCACTTTACCTGCCCCCGCATGAAAAGCAGCTTCAGCGGCCATAATAACAGCGCCACCCATTTGCTCATGCCCACCAATCACCAAGACATGACCATAGCTCCCTTTATGACCAAAAGCCAAACGTTTAGGAAGCTTAATATTTGTAGATGTCAAATAAGCTAATGGTTTCAGCTCTACATCTATTGGAATTAAATTAACTAAATGAACTTGCCCCACATATTCTTTACCTTGACCTGTAAATAATCCTGCCTTAAGACCTAAAACAGTAAAGGTATGATCAGCTCGTATTGCAAAAGGTAAAGCACAGCCTGTATTTGCGTGCAAACCACTTGGTATATCAATCGAAACTTTTAAACCAGATTGTTCATTAAATTGTTGAATAGCTTGTTGCCAATTAGTATTTAATTCACGATTTAAGCCTATGCCAAATAGAGCATCAATATGGCAATCGAATGTTCTTTTAATATCAAAATCTGAATGAATTTGAACTTTTTTTTCTATAGCAAATTGTGCTGCACAATGTAAATCGTTTGATTCACCCAATTGAGCCGCAAATATTTCAACGTGAAATCCAGCTTGCTTTAGATAACCTGCTATAAAGTAGCCATCACCTGCGTTATTGCCTTGCCCGCACCAAACAGCAATATTATTAATACTGCGATCTTTAAAAAGCTTGATGAACTGCTGAGCGATTGACCAAGCTGCTTGTTGCATTAAACCTAATGAGGAGTTTTGTGCAGCAAACCAACGCTGCTCCCATGCTCGAATATCATCGCTATGATAAACTACCGCCTGCATATTATTATCCTCTTGCATTTTGGTTTATGACATCTTCCGACACATCACGCATTGCAGTACAACAACTTGATCCTCATGAATTAAAAGCATGGATCAAAGCTCAAGCCTTAGACTTGGGTTTTGCTGATTGTGTCATTGCAAAACCAGATGCTCAAGAGCAAATGCCACGTTTTTTAGAATATCTAGAACGTGGTTATCATGCAGACATGACCTATTTAGAAGAAAATCTAGAAAAACGAGCCGACCCTACATTATTAGTTCCGGGCACAAGAAGTATTATTTGTGTTCGTATGAACTATCTTGTGGAATCTCCAAAACCTCGATATGTACCTTTCGAACCCAACTCTGCGATTATCGCCCGTTATGCACGTGGCCGTGATTACCATAAAGTCATGCGTGGCAGATTGAAAACTTTAGCAACACGAATTCGTGAGAAAGTCGGCGATTTTGAATCTCGCCCTTTTGCAGATTCCGCTCCTATTTTTGAGAAATCATTAGCTGAAAGTGCAGGAATGGGTTGGACAGGTAAGCATACTTTGCTCATTCATAAAAAGTCGGGTTCTTTTTTTGTATTAGGTGAGCTATTTACGTCACTCGATTTACCTTTCGACGAACCTGCAACAGCACATTGTGGTTCTTGTAGCGCTTGTATTGATATTTGCCCGACGCAAGCAATTGTCGAGCCTTATATGCTAGATGCAAGACGATGTATTGCTTACTTAACTATCGAATACAAAGGAATTATTGCTGAAGAATTACGTGCGGGTATTGGTAATCGAATTTTTGGTTGTGACGACTGCCAATTAATTTGTCCATGGAATAGTTTTGCCAAAACTGCGTCCATTAGAGATTTCAATCCTAGAAATGGATTAGACAATATTAGTCTACTGGATATCTGGCAGTGGGATGAAGCCACTTTTTTAGCCAATACAGAAGGTAGCCCTATCCGCCGGACAGGTTATCAATCATTTAAACGTAATATTGCTATCGGATTAGGAAATGCTCCTTATTCAAAAGAAATTGTAGATCAGCTACACAAAGGCAAAAATTTACATGACGAAATCGTCAATGTGCATATTGATTGGGCAATTGAACAGCAACTTAATCAACTTCAGCTATCAAATTAAAAAAATGATGTTTTTTGCCCTATAGCTTTAATACGAATTCTGTATGATTATGTGTAGTGAATTAATGCCATCATCATGGATATGACAATGACTCTACGTAATGATTGGAATCGTGAAGAAATCCAAGCTTTATATGAACAACCTTTTTTGGATTTAGTTTTCAAGGCTCAGCAAGTACATCGTGAGCACTTCACTGCCAATTCGATTCAGGTCAGTACCCTTTTATCTATTAAAACGGGTAAATGTCCTGAAGATTGCAAATACTGCTCACAATCCGCACATTACGAATCAAAATTAGAAGCAGAAAAACGTATCGCTGTAGAAAAAGTGATTAGCGAAGCAAAAGCTGCAAAAGATTCAGGTTCGTCTCGTTTTTGTATGGGTGCTGCTTGGCGTAACCCACATGAGCGCGATATGCCTTATGTATTAGAAATGGTACGTGAAGTAAAAGCTTTAGGTTTAGAGACATGCATGACTTTAGGCATGCTTAACCAATCTCAAGCAGAACGTCTACAAGTTGCTGGTTTAGATTATTACAATCACAACCTAGATACATCTCGTGAGTACTACTCTCACATCATTAGCACACGTACTTTTGATGATCGTTTAAATACCCTAGATTATGTTCGCCAAGCTGGTATGAAAGTTTGTAGTGGCGGTATTGTAGGTCTAGGTGAAAGCCGTGATGACCGTGTTGGTTTATTGCATGAACTAGCTACCTTGCCAATTCATCCTGAATCAGTACCAATTAATATGCTTGTTCCAATTGAAGGAACACCTTTAGCAGATGTTGAAAAGCTTGATGTAATTGAGTGGATCCGTACTATTGCCGTTGCACGTATTATTATGCCGCATAGCTATATTCGTTTATCTGCTGGTCGTGAGTCATTAAGTGATTCAGATCAAGCATTAGCATTTATGGCAGGTGCAAACTCATTATTCTCTGGTGATAAATTACTCACCACACCAAATGCTGGTGAAGGTAAAGACCAAGCGTTGTTTAATAAACTAGGCTTAACCGCAGAAAAACCAAAACCTACAGTTGCTGACTTATCAGTAAATGCAATGAGTGCATAACTTAATGCAGTAGAACAAAAAGCCCTGATTTTTCAGGGCTTTTTTATTTATACAGAAGTAACTAAAATTCCGTAAGTGGCATTAAGAAATGTCCCTACCCGAATAATGTCTTTTCCTGCTGCATGCGTTACAGACAGCTCTTGGCTCAATACATCAAAATTAAAAGAATCAAAAACATCTTGATGGTGTAAGAGCCAAGTCACTGTATCTGCTATCTTATCATCCGCAATATAAGTTAAGGCCTTAAAGTCTTTACTCATAAATAACTCTTAAAAATAAATTTTATGAATTTTATATGAGTTCACTCTACCTTAAAAGAAAATCTAAGCTGCTTTAGGATTCACTAAAGAGCGACCTGACAATAAGCTTGTTAAAGCTTGCGGTGAAAATTCCAAAGAAAGTACATGATTCTTGAGATTAACAGAATGCTTACTAATCAATGGAAGTAAACCATCTTCTGTTTCAAAGACGTATTCATCTGCAATATTTAAGATACCCTCAAGATTAGTTGTACTTGAAGCAAGATCATGACTAAAGATGTCATAAATCGTCTGTAGGTTAAACGTTGTCTGCTGCTCCGTTGGGTGCTTAATCAGATAATCCTTTAAAAATAAAACTAGTTTATGAGCAAAGAAAAAGTAATTTGGTTTATAGCTATACTTCATACTATTCATGGAACGGAACTCCAGATTATCTTTTATTGAATTACAACTAAAACAGTAGGAATTGAATCTTAAAAAATTCTTAAAAAATAAATTTATTCACAAGATAAATTAAAAAATAATTTATTATTAAAAAACATATAGTTATACAAATAAAATAAACATTTACTCTCAGAAATATTTTAAAGTTGGATTAATTTAATAAAATACAAATACTTAAATATTACGAGTTTTTTAATTTTATTTTAAAAATGAATCATAAAGTATTTTACCAACTGATAAAAAATATATTTCAAAAAAATTTATTTATAAAAACAAATGATCAAAATATATATAAATATAATGTTCTTCTTGTTTTTTGATTGAAAAGTGATATATTTCTTTCGCCTTACTTAAGCAGAATAAACTTGCTGAAAAGTAATGGATTTTATTTTAAAAGGCTATTCTGGGGATTTTATGAAAAAGTTTATTTTTATAGCAGCGGTTTCTCTCTTAAATATAACAAATGCACAAGCAGCAGATGGCACAATTACTATTAATGGTCTTGTCACGGATAATACTTGTACTATTGATACTGGAGATAAAAATCTAACAATTAATTTACCTACAGTTTCATCTCAAACTTTAAAAAATACAGGTGATGTGGCTGGTCGTACCCCATTTCAAATTAATTTAACGAACTGTGCCTCTGCTGGTAAAGTAGCCACTTATTTTGAACCGGGCGCTACCGTTGACTTTAATACTGGTCGTTTATTAAACCAAGCAACCTCGGGTGCGGCAACAAACGTGAATATCCAGTTGCTAGGCAGTAATAATGCTGTAATCCCAGTACTTGCTACAAGCACGAATAGCACGCAGACCAACTCGCAATGGGTAAATGTTTCAGCAGGTGGTGATGCTGACCTTAACTATTATGCTGAATATTATGCTACAGGTGCTTCTACTGCTGGTACGGTAACGTCGCAAGTCAAATACACGATTATTTATCAATAAAATTAAAACTGAAGCTTCTATTTCTAAATAGAAGCTATCTCCTATCTATTATTCATTATTGAGAATATGGCTCATGCTTTTTCGTGGTCGTAAGTTTTTTTGGGGATTAGTTTGCCTACAGGTAGCACTGACTACCACAGGTCATACTGAAATTGTTTTGCATGGAACTCGTGTCGTTTATCCTTCAAATGCACGTGAGATCACATTACAACTAAGCAATAACGGCACAGCTCCGTCTCTTGTTCAAGCTTGGATTGATGATGGAAATGCAAAATCAACTCCCGATGAAGCAAATGTGCCTTTCATTATTACTCCCCCGATTTCACGAGTAGAAGCAACTAAGGGCCAAACTTTAAGAATTACAGCTCTACCTAATTCGTCTCAATTAAGTCAGCAACAAGAATCAATTTTCTGGCTTAATGTTTTAGATATACCTCCTAAACCCGAAGGCAAAACTCAACAAGACCAAAGTACCCCAATTTCTAATAATTTTTTACAGCTCGCTGTTCGTTCGCGAATTAAATTCTTTTATCGTCCTATAGATCTAAAAGAAAATATTGAACAGCTAAGTGAAAAAGTTCAATGGAAAATAAATGATCAATATCTAGTAGTGAAGAATCCAACCCCCTTTTTCCTCACTATCACTTCCATTTTACAAGGAACTGAAGGCCATAAAGCAGACTTGTTACAACAAGGTTTAATGGTTACCCCTTTTTCTGAAGATAAAATAAAACTAAAGAATAAAAATGTAGCAGATATGAGCTTTGTATATATCAATGATTACGGCGGAAGAGTTGAGCATCCAATAAAGTTCTAACCTTACTATATTACTTAAAAAAACCTAAATACCTATCATGAATAGGCTCTAAAACTATGTCTAAATGGTTTATACCTTATATATGTTTAAAAAGCCCTTTTACTTGTTATGTGGCCTCAAGTATTGCGTTATTTATGCCTTTGGCAGCATATGCACAAAATAATGTTGATGTTTCAAGTTTCTCAAAAGCAGAATTTGATAGCAATTTTTTAGTAGGTAATGCACAAAAAATTGATATTGGTCGTTTCAAATATGGAAACCCCGTCTTAGCTGGCGAATATAGCTTAGATGTCTATATTAATGGTCAATGGTTGGGTAAACGACGCATGCGCTTTAATGCCAGCTCTCCTAACGTAAATGCCGAAACCTGTTTTACAGAAGCTATGTTACTAGAATATGGCGTAAAAGCTGATGTGCTTAGCCAACATTCTCATACATCCTCTCTTTCTTGTGATGCACTAGGTCATTGGATAGATAATGCTTTTTATTTATTTGATAGCTCTCGTTTAAGAATTGATATCTCTATCCCCCAAGTCACATTAGAAAAAAATGCACAGGGCTATATCGATCCACATCTTTGGGATCGAGGTATTAATGCAGCTTTTTTGACATATAACGCGACTGCTTATCAAATAGTTAACGAACAACATGAAAGTACATATGCTTTTATAGGGACTAATCTTGGAGCAAATTTAGCGAGTTGGCAATTTCGCCATAATGGACAATGGAAATGGCAAGACCATACTGATTTTCAATCTGATAATTCTTCTTATACTTCAACAAATACATATATACAAAAAGCATTTCCGAAAATTCATGGTGTTGTGACTTTAGGTGATTATTTTACTAATAGTGATTTTATCGATTCTTTACCATATCGCGGTGTAAATATTTCAAGTGATGACCGAATGCTTCCAAACAGTATGCTCGGTTATGCTCCCAGAGTGAGAGGTTATGCAAAAACCAATGCGAAAGTCGAGGTTAGGCAACAAGGCAACTTAATTTATCAAACAACAGTACCGCCCGGAAACTTTGAAATTAATGATCTTTACCCAACAGGATTTGGGGGGGAGCTACAAGTTTCGGTAATTGAATCTAATGGCGTAATTCAGAAATTCGCTATTCCCTATGCTTCTGTCGTCGAAATGCTACGCCCGCAAATGAGTCGATACTCTTTCACATTAGGACAGTTTCGAGATTCAAATCTAGGTCTAAATCCTTGGCTAATACAAGGTAAATATCAACGGGGAATTAATAATTACCTAACAACTTACACCGCACTTCAAGCAACGCAACAATATCTCTCACTCTTACTAGGTACGGCTTTTTCAACACCTATTGGAGCGATTTCTTTTAATGCTACCCAGTCAAAAACTGAGTTTGATCATCAACCTACAATGACTGGGCAAAGTTATCGCTTAAGCTACAGCAAGTTATTTTCACCAACAGATACTAATTTAACATTAGCGACTTATCGCTATTCAACTGAAAACTACCTCAAATTGCGTGATGCAATTTTAATTCAAGATTTACAAAAGCAAAATATTGATAGCTTTTCCGTAGGCAAACAAAAAAGTGAATTTCAGATTACTTTAAATCAGGTACTTCCAAAGCAATGGGGAAATTTTTACTTAGTCGGTTCATGGATAAATTATTGGAATCAACCCAAGACCAATAAACAGTTCCAATTAGGTTATAGCAATCAATTTAAAGATTTAACTTATAGTTTATCTGCAATGAGCAGCGAGATTGAAGAAGACGGCGCTCACACAGGACAAGATACCCAGTACCTTGCTTCTTTCTCTTTTCCTTTAGATTTTAAGAAAAATTCTCTGACTTTTAATAGTGTTATTGGTGATGACAGTCAGATTTTGAGCTTCAGTGGCTTTACAGGAAATCGCTTAAACTACGGCGCATCAATTTCTAATCAGGACCATGATCAAACCAACCTAAATATTAATGGTACCTATAAAACCAACTATACAACACTTGGTGCTTCATTCAGTCATGCAGATTCATACCAACAAGAAATGCTTAGCTTTAGTGGCAATGTGGTTGCACATTCTCAAGGAATTTTGTTTGGGCCAGATCAAGCCCAAACCATGGTGTTGGTCTATGCGCCGGATGCTACTGGAGCACAAGTCGATAATACACCTGGGCTAAGTATTAACAAAAATGGATATGCCGTTATTCCCTATGTTACGCCTTACCGTATGAATGACATTAGTCTTGACCCACAAGGCATGTCTACCCAAGTTGAACTTGCTGAAAGTAGTTTACGGATTGCGCCCTATGCAGGCTCAATCACTAAAGTCCAATTCTCAACAAAAAAAGGTAATGCACTTTTTATTAGTACAACAACATTAGATGGTTCACATCTACCTTTTGCCGCACAGGTATATAACCAGAATAACGAAGTAATAGGCATTGTCGCACAAGGCAGTCGCATTTATTTACGAACACCCTTAACCCATGATCGTTTATATGTGAAATGGGGAAATACGAGTACTGAAAAATGCGAAATTGAATACGATATAGCGGATCAAATAAAGCATAACAACCAACCAATTATTATGACAAAGGCAGTCTGTAAATGAATAATATTTTAAAAAAAATTGGATTTTTGGCAGTGAGTCTATTTGCTTATAGCCATACAAATGCAAATTGCAATTTAAGTAAAGGATTTACTACCGTCGATATTCCAATGACGATAGGTAAAATCGTGGTAAAACCAAACGATCCAATAGGAACGATCTTACAAAAGAATACTTTTACAATATCTCCTAATAATTCTACTGCAACTTGTAATCGTGCGAGTGATCAAATTATTGCAGCTCTCCCCTTAAATTATCCAATTAGCCCAATAGGCAATAATGTTTATGCCACCAATATTCCAGGTATTGGTATTCGACTTTATCGCGAAGCTGCCGATGCTTCAGATTTTTCAGGATATTATCCTTATAGACGTACATTAACACCTAATCAAACCTATACACTTTCCCCAGGGTATTTTGTTATGGAAGTTATTAAAACAGCCATGACAACTGGTTCTGGCGCACTAGTTGCAGGCCGTTATAGTACCTATTACGTATCAGGGCAACAGAACCGCCCATTTTTAACCACTACTGTATTAAGTAATGCCCCTATTCTTATTGCGTCTTCATCTTGTGAAATTCAAAATGGTGTAGATTCACCAGTTCAACTTCCAACCGTGATGAAATCAGGCTTTAGAGCGATTGGGTCAACCCAAGGAGAACAGAATTTTAATCTATCGATCTTATGTAATGGTGGCGAAAACAACTCTGGTATCGCTACGAGCAATACGATCAGCTTAAGTTTTGATTATAATTCTGATACCTCCAATAATCAGGTGATTAACAACAGTGCTGCGAATGCAATAAAAGCTAACGGCGTCGGTGTTGAACTGTTATGGAATATGAATGGGGCAAATAAGCCGATTCAAAAAGCAACCAAACTCAATATAGGTAGCGTGAGCTCCAACCAAACTGTTGAATATGATATTCCTTTAACTGCCCGTTATTATCAGACCGCCACTAATGTGACCGCAGGTGAGGTTAAAGCTACAGCGACGGTGACGATTCAATATGATTAACTATTCTCTATAAAATTACTAAAAACAAATAAGCTTAACGCTACCGAGGGAACACAAAGGCTATTTTTTAAAACTTTGTAGTTCTATTAAAAAATCACATAAAAAAATGCTCATAAGCAAAAATAGCAAATGAGCATTAGTGATAACCACTTAACCTGAAATACAAATTGTGGGAAATAGATCACAATTTGCATGACTATAATTTCAAAAAATAGCTTAAAGATCAAGTCTTTTTTTTAACAAAGATTCTAATAGCCAACATAACATATTGTTTTAAATAAATTAAAAAAATAAATTTAATTCATGAGCACTATTTTATAGTGTTTCTAAAGAATTATCATTCTATTAATTAATAAAAACTTAATTTTAAGAAAAATTAAAATTCACTCATCAAGCCAAATAAAACAAAAATTCTTTTATTTTCATAATTTTATATCAAAAACCATAAAAATTAAAATTTTACTGAATTACATAATTTATAATAAAAAAAACATAAAAAAATTTAGAATTCCCCTTCAATTGCAAATAATATCTTTAGACTTTTTATCAGAACGTAACATGCTCATTTTTTGGAAAATATTATGTATCTTATTACTAAGTCTAGGCGCTACAAGTATAGGTTTTGCGATTAGTAACATCGATTTTTTTCTTTTTTTTATAGGTTTCCTTTTATTAATCTGCTTTATCTTAGCTTTAAAGCAAGCACGTGAAGATGCTGGTTTCTTTCCCGATGATTAAAATACTATGAATTTCTAGGATATAGCATCAATAGTAAAATCATGATTGAATGCACCATAGAGTCTATAGGGATGGTTGTAATCAAAATATGTCAAAAAGTTCTTCAGATGCTGGAATTTTTTTGTGGATGACTTATCAGACTATGCAAAAGATGGGCTTAGATGCAGCATCTATTTTTGCAAGTGTAAATTTACCCAATCAGCCTCCCGATAAAAATATTCGTAGAGATAATTCGACTCAACAAAGGTTTTGGACAGCGGCTGAAGAAATAAGTGAAGACCCTGATATTGGCTTGCATGTAGGTAGTCAAATGCCACCATTCAGGGGATTAGTAATTGAATATCTATTTTTGAGTAGCTCAACTTTTGGAGAAGGTTTACAGCGTACCCTAAGATATCAAGCCATACTTACAGATGTATTTGACCTAGAATTAACAATTAAGGAAGATCAAGCAATACTGTCTGGTTTTAAGCATCCCGTAAGACATTATCTTGAATGTGCCATAGGTATTTTTCTTAATTTTTTTAAATATATTACAAATAAAGAGTTTAGACCTACTCAAATTATCTTGCCCCATCAAGAAGGGGCATCAGCAGAAATATATGAGGAAATATGGAATTGCTCCGTGATTTTAGGGCAAATGGAAGGTTCTATTATTTTTCCTAGCGTACTTTTAAATAAAGCTTCACCAGCTGCTGAACCAGAATTATTAAGAATTCATGAAACGCTTGCAGAACAACAGTTACTGACTTTAGAAAAGCATCAACTCGTTTATGCTATTGAGCGTTTGCTTAGCAATGGATTACTTGAATCTGGGCATTTTGATCAAAAATTTATTGCTGAACAATTAAATCGTACCCCTCGTACCCTTCGAGCAGATTTACAAGCAATTAATATAAATTATGAGAAAATTTTAAATCAGCATCGGGAAAACTAGCCAGACGTTTACTTGCTCACACACAAGAAACCATTGATCAAATAGTTTATCTAACTGGTTTTTCTGAACCCTCTGCTTTTACGCGAGCTTTTAAACGTTGGACTGGTGAGACTCCTAGTGCTTATCGCCAGCGTAAACAAAATAGTTAAATTGATTCTAATGACACTTATCTAGCTGCCTGCTAAGTCAAAGGGATAAAACATTCTTCTTTTACAATCATTTTAAATTGTAATTAAGAAGTTCCCAATATGCTTGGTTTTCCTGTAGGTGTTTTTGTTGCTAATGGTCTTGAATGGTACTTTCATAAAGTCTGGTTACACGAATATCCAAGTCAGTATCGTAATAGCCCATTTTTCACTCACATCGCTCATCCTAAACGCGCTCGCTTAAATGGTTTTCAAGATGACGGTTATGCTGAATCAATGTTTAAAAATGCTGAAATTTATAATGAAAAAACAGCATTAATTGGATTAGCTGGAGCTGCTACAATTTTTTTGCCTGTCGCTCCATTTTTTACAGCTGGGCTCTATTATGGTTTATGGAATTATTGGCGTGTACATTCAAAAGCACATTTAGATTCAGAATATGCAAAAAAACGTATTCCTTGGCACTATGATCATCACATGACAAGTAATCAAAATGCTAATTGGTGCGTTACTAAACCTTGGTTTGACTATATTATGGGAACTAGAGTCACTACCGAAGTGTCTCAAACCGAGACCAATCCACTTGGTATTAAATTACCAAAGTTTTTAGAAAAACCAATTAATTTTACTGCTAGACGTATACTCACCAAATCCTATGCCAAAATTGATTTAAATTCTGTTCAGGATCAATCTAATTTACGCAACGGAATAGAAGTCAGTTTAACCTAAATATATCAAAATAAAAAAGCTGCGGACTCCAGCAGCTTTTTATATAAATCGATAGTTAACAGCTTAAACTTTAAAGGGTTCGAAGCAGCTCACAAGAAAATCCATTACTACTCTTATTGCTGGACTATGCCGTAAATCTTCATGTGTAACTAACCAAATTTCAGCACTCATCGGATGGTCATCTTGTAATCGAACTAAATTGCTAAGAGCACCTAAAAAATCTGGTAAGACCGCTAACCCCACTTCTCCACATGCAGCTCTCCACTGTAACTCAGGATGGTTGGTCACCATAATGGGTTCTTTATGATTTAATCTTTCTTTTAATTTTTGCTGTTTTTGACCATGTACTCCCCCTACTTCTACACTAATCCATTCATAATTTTCAGGAGCCGTTGAAGCCAAATAATTTGGACCGGCATATATTCCAAAGGGTATTTCCCCTACTTTACGAGCTACTAAATTTTCATCTTTAGGACGGCCAAATCTTACCGCAATATCAGCCTCACTATGCTGTAAAGAAACATAATGGACATCACCGAGCACGCGCAATTTTAATTGAGGATAATGACGATAAAATCTGCCTAGATGAGGCATGATGAGATGTGCCGCAGTTAAAGGGGGCATACTAACAGAAACACTTCCCATCACTTCTTGCTGACCAGCCTGAGTTAAACGTTCAATAGAAAAAGTTTCTTCCATCATACGAGCAACCACTTGCGCAAGACGTTCACCATCAGGAGTTAGGATGTAAGTACGTGGTCTACGATCAACTAATTTAAGTTTTAAGTTTTGTTCTAGCTGGGCAATTCTTCTAGATACAGTTGCATGATCTACTCCCAATTTTCGGGCAGCCGCTGACAGTGACTTTTCTTCTGTAAAAACTGAAAAGTAATGTAAATTTTCCCAATCAATCATTGTGCAAATTTTCACATTAGAAGTGTATTAATATGGAATTGTACACCTTTATGTAATTGCCGAGAATAAAACCTTTCTTGATGGGAGCCTGTCCATGAACAGAACGGTGGCTTATGCCTATGCTGGTGTTGTCTTAACAATGTTTTTTTGGGGATCAGCATTTAATGCAATGTCTTATATCATTCAACATATGCCTCCGCTATCTGCTGCATCTGAACGGTTTTCAATTGCAAGCCTAGGCTTACTTCTGATCTTTTCAATAACAGGCCAATTAAGATGGGCAGCTTTAAGCCAGAATTTAGTTATCTACCTTGTGATTGGGGTAATTGGAATTGCAGGATTCAACATAGGCTGTTTTTACGGCTTAAAAACGACATCTGCCGTGAACGGTGCTTTAATTATGGCAACTACACCGTTAATGACTCTATTAATGACAATCATGCTAGATGGTGAAAAACTTACCACTAGTAAATTTTTAGGCGTTTTATTCGGTTTAAGTGGCGTGTTACTTGTGATTAGTCAGGGCCATATAACAACTTTACTTCACCTCAAAATAGACATTGGAGATCTATTTATATTATTGGGTGCATTTGGATTTTGTTTCGCAAATGTACTATCTCGTCGTTATGTAAAAAATGCTACTCCGCTAGAAACAACGACTTTTTCTATGATGTTTGGAGCAATAACACTTGGTTTGTTGAGTGTGATATTTGAAAATCCTCTTTCAGCCATTGCATCTGCACCCCTAAATGCACATTTAGCCATGGGATATGTGGTTATCTGCTCTACCATGATTGCTTATTTATTCTGGTTTAATGGCATACAAAAGTTAGGTGCTGGTCGCGCTTCGGTATTTTTTAACTTTGTACCAGTGTTCAGTATGATAATTGCTTTGCTTGCTGGGCAAACCCTTAATATCTGGCAGTTGGTAGGAACAGGTTTGGTGATGCTTGGTGTAATGAGTAGCGGAGGTTTTTTAAAAATTAAAAGTACTCCACTTATGGCAAAACATTGTACAAAATAAGAAATATGCTGCTACATTAAAATTCTATTATTAATATGTAACAGCATTTTCAAATATAAAATACAAAATCACCTCCCGACAATCTCTTTAAGTTCCTATATTTTCGAAAATATTTTTTACATTTTTGAAGTTTTATACAAAAGCTCATCTTAATTATTCCGTTGTAACAAATACTGTATGTTTCTTTAAAACTTAATAAAAAATTGCCATATATAGTTTTAAAACAACCAAAGGAGATATTAAAATGAAGCTGGATTTTACAACTATTGAAAAGCAAGCCAAATTGCTACAAGAAGAACAAGAAAAGATCGAGCAACGAGATCATGAATTTCAAGTTGCTTTAGATAAACACCGGGAATCCCTAAAGAGTTTATTTAAAGATCTTTTCTCTGACCGAGAAGTTAAGACAGAAAATGGAGGCCACTTTTGTGTAAATTTTGGTGATTTCAAAATTTCTTTGTTGATTGAAACTGCTAAATTTGAAAATGGTGTTCCTGTAAAATTAAATTCGGTAAATCCTGTTATTATTAAATGCAAGAAAGATAAGCCCATTGCAAAAGCCCAGTTTACTGATGCAACACAATATCTAGATAACCATTTAGAAACTCCAAATTATCAATATTATTTTAAGCAAGAAGATAAAACCCAACTCGTGCAATTTTCTGAACTTCCTACTTATTTCCAAATCGTTTTAGATGCAAACGCATAAAGTTGAGCCCTCTGTAGAGGGCTTTTTATATATTATTTTTCAATTATTTAACTTTTTAAAAAATAAAATTAATCAAATATATTTTCTATTTATCTATGAATTATTTAAGCCACATTTAGCTTTTACAGCCTCAAAAACTGTTTGATTATTTTTCAAATTACTTGTATATACATGTTTGTATTTGTTTGTACAAATACTGACTTAATAAAAATAGAGTGGACTCTTAAAGGACAAGGAGAGTGTAATGGACTCATCGGCTGAGAAACCCAATAGTAGTTTTATTGAAAACCGAAGTATTGACTTTATTCCAGAAAATGAAAGACATGGCGGAGTATTTGCTCAATTCACCCTCTGGTTTGGTGCTAATTTACAAATCACAGCCATTGTGACGGGTGCGCTAGCAGTTGTATTAGGTGGGGATGTTTTTTGGTCCATTATTGGTTTATTCGTGGGACAATGTTTTGGTGCTGCCGTTATGGCGCTACATGCCGCCCAAGGTCCTAAACTTGGCCTTCCTCAAATGATTTCAAGCCGTGTGCAATTTGGGGTATATGGTGCTTGTATTCCAATCATACTTGTTTGCCTCATGTATATTGGCTTTACCGCAACTGGAGAGGTATTAGCTGGTAAAGCAATTGCACATCTAGCACATGTCAGCAATACAACTGGTATCTTAATTTACGCATGTTTAATCATTATATTTGCAACGATTGGATATCGTTTAATTCATTTGGTAGGCAAAGTAGCCAGTATTATTGGTTTAATCGCTTTTGTGATTATCTTGACTCAAATTTTAGCACTTTCTGATTTATCAGAACTCTTAGCAGTACGTCATTTCAGTTGGTCTTCATTTTTGTTAGCAGTTTCACTTTCTGCTTCTTGGCAAATTTCTTTTGGGCCTTATGTTGCAGACTACTCCCGTTATCTTCCAACTAAAACGTCTTCATCTCGTGTATTTTGGGCCGTTGGTTTAGGTTCTCTATTGGGTTCACAAATTTCCATGAGCCTAGGTGTTTTGATTGCTCAAGTCGCAAACGGCAATTTTGTCGGAAATGAAGTTCAATATGTTGTGGGTATGAACCCAATTGCCGTCGTCGTGATCTTTTTATATTTTAGTATCGCTTTTGGCAAAGTTACTCTGACCACCTTAAATGCTTACGGTAGTTTTATGTGCATTGCTACGGTTTGGAATAGTTTCAAATCGACAAATCAAATCTCAAAAATAACAAGATTACTCATTGTCCTTGCTATGGTTGTGATTTCGACTTTCATTGCTATTATAGGTGAACATACTTTTTTAAGTGCTTTTAAAGCATTTATTTTGTTTTTACTTACCTTCTTTATTCCATGGAGTGCTATTAATCTGGTTGATTACTACTTTATCTCTAAAGAAGAATGTGATGTAGATGCGCTCTATGATCCAAATGGCAAGTATGGCCGTTGGAATCGAATTGGTATCACCTGCTACTTTCTCGGTATTTTGATCCAACTGCCTTTTATTGATAGTAAATTTTATACGGGACAAATTGCTGCAATGTTAGGAGGGATCGACTTATCATGGCTGGTAGGACTTATTTCTACAGCGGTGATTTATTATATTTTCGCCAAGAAAGCTCAACTTAAGTTTTCAAAGCAGTTAGTCATTGATCAAATCAAATAATTAAACTAGAGATAAGCTATCAAAGTCACACACCTTGATAGCTTATTAAGCTGATTTAGTGACTATTCTTTCAATGCTTTAGCTTGTGCCGAAACAGGCAATCCAAATAACTTATCAAAGCTCCAATTAAATATAAAAGTATAGATAGGAATAATGATAATAAAAGCCACATCTAACCAAAAAGCAGCAATCAGAGAAATATCCATCCACCATGCAATAAGAGGAATCAAAAATAGGACTAAAGTCAGCTGGAAACCAATAGCATGTGCAACTCTACGCTTAACTGTACGAACATTACTGCTTTGTCTAGCCTCCCACTTCTCATATAAAATATTGTAGATAAAATTCCAAGTTACAGCGATGGTCGTAATCATGACAGAGAGTGGTCCTGTATGTTCAACACTATCACCTGCCAAAATCGCTAAACCTACTGATGAAATAATCATTCCGATAACTTCATAAGAAGAAACATAGACTATTCTTCGCTTTACACCTTGCATAATAGGCAAACTCTAACTAATTCTTTATATTTTAATTTCAGTCAAAATCATATATAAAGTTAATAGCTTTCAGTTTTACTGATATCAAAATGAATTTTAACAGCGAAAATATTGAACTTTTTATTACTGTACTAGATACAGGATCTTTCTCTGCGGCCGCCCGTAAACTAAATCGAGTACCTTCAGCAGTCAGTATGGCAGTTGCTAATCTAGAAGCAGAATTGGGTTACACTTTATTTGAACGTACTCCACGCAAGGTCATTCCTACACCTACCGCATTAGCTTTGGAACCTCAAGCACGAATTATTTCCGAACAACTTAGGCTATTTAGTACTCATGCCCATGAACTTTCTTTAGGACTAGAGAGTAAATTACGTATTGGTGTGGTCTCAGACGTAAATACAAAACTATTATTTTTTTCAATAAAGAAGTTAGCTGATAAATTCCCCTTACTAAATATAGAGGTTATTACTGCACCTCAAGATGACATTCTTAATTTACTTTATAGGGAAGAAATTAGTCTTTGCTTAGCTGGTTCAGACCTCAATATAAAAATGCGTGAGAATCTGCAATTAGTAATGACTGAAACAGTCGTTGCTACTATCTCGTCTAGTCATACTCTTCTACAAGAAAAAACAAAGCATTTTTCTATTGAAGAGTTAATCAATATTAGACAAATTGTAGTGGCGAGTAGCGACCATGAAATGACTGATTCTCGATCAATTATTGGTGCGATGTACTGGAAAACGAATAGTCTACAAACAGCAATTAATATGGTTGAAGCAGGACTCGGTTGGGGAAACTTCCCATTATCATTAGTACAAGAAAAAATTGCTCAAGGTCATTTAGTTCTTTTAGATTTTAAAAATACTAAAAATCATTTACCTCTATCCATTTACTTAATTTGGCTTCAAGACCGCCCCTTATCTAAAGCGGCTCGAGAACTCATTCAGATTATTCAAGAAAACTTATAATTTCTTATACTGTAGCTCTCTGAGCACACATGATCTTTCTATAGTTTTATTTCTAATTATATACTTACTTTTAAAATTCAGATTATTGCTCTTTCCTATTTTCTATATATTACAAAAAGCAAGAAGCCTACTTTAAAAAGCAGGCTTCTTGCTGTATTTCAGGACTAAGCAATAGTTTTTTATTTTGGGAAAATACATTTGTACTTTATTAAAACCCAGCATTTTAGTCAAGAATAAATTCAATAAAATACAATCATTTGTATCGAGCGTGAAAGTAGTCACACTTTAAGTTTTGTATAGAAAACACATGAGAAAAAGAAAGAAGTTTCAATTAAAAATTTCCAATTCTCCCACTGAAAAGTTCTAATTTTTTAATAAAATCAGATAAAGGTCTTAATTTTAAGGAGGCTCACTCTGCTCCCTTATTTTTTGTATTTCCTCGTTAAAGCTTATGGATTTTTTCCCTATGCTCTAAACAAAATTAATTTCATAAATATTATCTTTGTATTATTAGTTTTTTGAAAATTAATTAGAATTTTAGATTCACCTTACTCAAAAAATTAATTACTTTCATTAGATTTATTACAGTAACTATTAGACTGCAAAGAATAACCCTCATTAAAATGATATAAAGTTGACTATGATAAGAGTACATCATTCTATAAATAGGATTTTATAAAGTTATACGTTTTCTAAATATTTAGCGTAGATAAATATTTCTTAAATTAAGTTTATTTAGAATATTCTATAGTCGTTATTGAACAAATATTTATAAATTCTATGTAAGACATAAATGTATAAATTATGTGTGTAATTTTTTTGAAAAACCAATTTGGTCACATTTTAAGCAATATTCAATCAACCTGAAATTTGATTATTTTTCAAACAAAAGATGTTTTAAAAGAATTAACTATTCGAACTGATAATTAACTAAAACCCAATCACTATAAACTTCTGACTGGCATAAGTTCTAATTGATCGATAAATAACTAAGTTCACTTTACTCATGAAGTGCTCATACGCTAGAATCACTCTCGCTCGTAATATTTAACCAAAATAACACAATATTTTTTGGGTCTTGTATGCGCCTAGTTTAGAAAATGACTTGTGTTTGATTAAAAAATTGATTAGTATTGCACGCACTGAAAGGCCTTGAGATTTAAAGCTTTTCTGACTTATAGGGCCTATAGCTCAGTTGGTTAGAGCAGCGGACTCATAATCCGTTGGTCCCGTGTTCAAGTCACGGTGGGCCCACCAAATACAAAACCTCATAAACTAAAAAGTTTATGAGGTTTTTTAATGCTTATCTAAATAGAATTCGTTTTACCGTTATAAACAATATTCAAAATTTAATTATCAAAATGTAAATTTTATTTTATCTTAAAATTTTAACTGCTTTAAAATACGTTTTTTCTAAACTCAATACTTCTATTTCTTCTATTAAGCTAAGATTTTCTTCCGCATAAGCTCTGTATGTTCTAATTGAGCATCCCAAAATTTTTCCCATAAATCACAATACTCTAAGCACAATTTTTCAATATAGTTATAATCTTCTTCTGTACAAGCTTGCATTAAGACATACCATAAGTCTTCTTCATGATCATCGTCTGCGGCTTCGGCACTTTCATCTTCAGAAATACCATGTACATGATAATAACCACCACCCTCTACCTCTAAACCTACAGCTTTAGTCGCTTTACGTAACGGTGGGCTATAAAGAATTACCTCTTCTTCTGCGACTGCTAATAAGGCTGAAACAGCTTTATAGTCATCATAAGTATTTTCTAAAAACACTCTAACTTGATTTGCAATTTCAGTCGGCTGATAAGTCAGACGATCTTGTTCTGTAATACCAAAATCATTTAATACGTCTTCAAATAAAGGATAGTGAGCATATTCAGGATTTCCCTGATAATAACCATCTTTGTCTAAACCTGGACGAAATCCAAACTCATCAAAAATATTTAGGCTTAAAAGAAAGCGCGGAAACATTTTCGCACCGGCATGCAATCTTGGCTCTAGTTGTTTAGTTTGAAATTGGGCCATGAGCAATGCATCAGTAAAAGTTTGTACAATTGCATGGCGATATTCTAAATGTATTTTTTTTAAATTTTCTTTATTAATTTCTCCGTTATTTAAAATATCAATTGCAGGATGGTGTGACACCGCATGTTTAGCAATTTTTTCTCTTAATTGGGTCAAAAAGTCTGAATTTTTTTCCCATAGTTCAGTAGAAATGCTTTGCTTCATCCCTGCGAGTGCTTTCTTTCTAGGATTATTAAAATTCTCAAATTTCTTAGGCATATCTACTCTCATTAAACTTATTGAAGCCTGATCGATTTTTACATATTTTATTATAAAAACAATGACTTAAATTAATATTTAAATATGTTCCTTTCTCAATCCATATTAGAATTAAAATCGTACGAAATCAAATAGAAAATTAAAAAAAACTTATGTTAATGATTATCATTATCAAAATATCAACTTGAATCCAATCCCTTTTTTTATTATGATCATTGATATTAAAATTTTAATTTTTTCGATTAAGTTATAATTAGTTCTAACTATATGGAATAGTAATGTCAAAAAAAGAAGATATTATAAATACTGCTTTAAATTTATTTAATCAGATTGGCTACAATGCAACTGGTGTTGACCGTATTATTGCTGAATCTAATGTTGCAAAGATGACCTTTTATAAATATTTTCCTTCAAAAGAAAATTTAATTATGGAGTGTTTGCAACATAGAAACTTAAATATTCAAAATTCAATTAATGAACAATTAAATTTATGTCAAGATGCTAACCCGCTTGAGAAAATTCGTATTATTTTTAATTGGTATATTGAATGGATTAATAGCGAAACATTTAATGGTTGCTTATTTAAAAAAGCATTTATTGAAGTATCTAAACAATATACTTCAATTCGTGAACCATTTTACGAGTATACAAAGTGGTTAACTCATTTACTACAAGACCAGCTCACTCAATTAGGTATAGAAAACCCTACTCCCCTTACTCATATTATTATTTCTATTATTGATGGGATGATTATTGATGGAACAACAGATAAAAAACTAATTAACGCTGAAAAAATTTGGCAGTATATTGAGTTTTTAATTAATGAAGAAATACCTCAACAGGTTTCTTAATTTTAAAATTATCTAAGTTTATTATGTTTAAAGAAAAATAAAAAAGAACTTTTTAAATCTTCAAGCTTAGATAATCTTCATTTTTAATTGACTACTTTAGCTTTCATAATTTTTCTAGGCTTTTTTACAAACTCATATTAGAATCCTGCAAATTTATCACCTTGCACTGATCTATGAAAAAATTTCTAGCTAACTCTATCTTTAAAGCTGCTGGTTGGACCTATAATGTAGATCCCGAAATTATTGAAAAAAAACAAGTTATTATTGGATTTGAACATACTTCAAATCTAGATGCAGTGCTCTCTATTGCTCTCTTCCAAATTTTAGACATTAAGATTCATACTTTAATAAAGAAAGAACTCTTTAAGGGTCCCCTTAAGCCAGTTTTAGAAAAACTTGGTGGCATTCCAGTTGACCGCAAAGCGAGTAAAGATATTGTTTCTCAAATGGTTGAACAATTTCAAACTCATGAAACTTTTAATTTGGTGATTGCTCCTGAAGCTACTCGTGCGAAAGATGGCTCAGAACGTAAACCTATCCGTACAGGTTTTTGGCATATAGCAAAAGCAGCGAATGTTCCAATTGTGCTTATGTATGCCAACGCTCGAAGCAAACAAGGCGGGATTCTAGGCAAAATTTACCCAACAGACTTACAAAAAGATTTGGAAACGATTAAAGAGCTATATGCGCAATTTGACATAGATGTCAAAATTAACTAGATCAAATTGGATTTGATTCGGCCTGATCTCACTCATTAGGCCTTAAGGTTATTATTCTTATTCAATTGGCTAACAAAACGCAGGGCAACAGTTTTCAACAAAACCAAGCCTATGCTAATATTCCAGCACTTTTGCATTTTCTTTTTTTGGAGTTCACGTCCATGGCGGGTCATTCTAAATGGGCCAATATTAAGCATCGTAAAGCGAAACAAGATGCAAGTCGCGGTAAAGTTTTTACTAAATATATTCGTGAAATTGTGACTGCTGCCAAACTTGGTGGTGGAGATGCTGCTAGTAACCCTCGTTTGCGTGCAGTAGTTGAAAAAGCACTTTCAGTTAATATGACACGTGACACCATCAACCGTGCAATCCAACGTGGTGCCGGTGGTGAAGATAATGATGATTTAAAAGAAGTAACTTACGAAGGTTATGGTGTTGGCGGTGTTGCTGTTCTTGTTGAGACAATGACAGATAACTTAAACCGTACAGTACCAGATGTACGTCACTGTTTTAGTAAAACAAATGGTAACCTAGGAACTGCGGGTTCTGTAGCTTATCTATTTACTAAACGTGGTGAAATTACTTTTGAAGATGTTTCTTTAGAAGACAAAATCATGGAAATTGCTTTAGAAGCTGGCGCTGAAGATATTGAAGTTTCAGAAGATGAAATTTTAGTAATCACTTCACCAGAAACTTTTGGTGAAGTTCAAGATGCTCTAACTGCTGCTGGTTTAAAATCTGACAACGCAGAAGTTGTTATGAGTCCATCAACTAAAGCTGAAATTACTGATGTCGACCAAGCAAAACAAATTCTTAAAATGATTGATATGTTTGAAGATCTTGATGATGTACAAAACGTTTATACAAACGTTGAGTTCACAGATGAAGTTTTGGCTCAGCTTGATGCCTAAATCAAACATTTGAATTGAAAAAACGCACCATTTGGTGCGTTTTTTTATAGTTTATTGAGTAAGTTATAGCAGTTAAAAACATTATATTTTTTAATCACAAAGCTCGAATGCAGCGCAACAACATTATCAATTTTTCCAATACGTCTTAATAAAATTTCACTGTAGTCATCCATGTTACGTGCTACAAGTTCTAAAATAAAATCGGCACTTTGCCCTGTCACAAGAAATGCATTGGTCACTTCTGGAATTGCTTCTATTTCAGAAAGAAACTTATCAAATGTTTCGGTGTCATGCTTACTCAGTGACACTTGCAATAAAATGTGTAGGGTAAATCCAAGTTTACTAAAATTAATTTCCCTTTTGAGCTGCCCCATAACGTTGGCTTCAATCAGATGCTTAATCCGGCGATGTACAGAACTGACTGACAGATTGATCCGTTCTGAAAGTTCATTCAAATTTAAGTCTTCATGAGACAAAATTTCTAGAATTTGTTTATCAAAACGATCTAACTCCATTGTTATCTCCAGCCAGAATTTTACAGTAAGGACAGTATACCCTATACAACTCCCCTGCATTTAAAATACAAAGGTTTAAAAATAGCTAAAACGTTTATTCCTTTTACATATTTTATTGAAGACGTGCATTTTAACCGTGCAAATAATGGAGCATATGGCGCATTTTAGAAAGTCAATTTCATGCTCTCATTTATTTTTTTCAATATAATATCTTACTCGCCCCATTATTTGAATATAAGCCAATGATAATCATAGAAATTTGACTATTTTTCTAAATTCTTAAAGTTGGCATTATTATTGTTATGTATTTGCAGGAAAATTTTTTATCCATGTCGGGGAGTTCCTGTGAATAAGATCAAAACACTCGTGCTAGCAATGAGTTCTTTAGGCGCAATTAGCGTGACGATGCCTGTGCATGCCGCTACAGATGCTGAAGTTAACGCCTTACGTGATGAAGTAAAGGAGTTAAAACAACTCGTCCAGAAACTATCTGATCAGCAAAAAACAGCTTTGTCGGTTAGTGCTCCTGCAACAATTCCCGTAGCACCAGCTACACCTCCTGTATCAAAACCAGGTTGGATGGCGATGGCGGATGGGCAAACCCAAGTTAAGCTTTATGGTAGTGTCCGCGCAGATGCAACCTATGACTTTAAAGGTTCAAATGGCAGCATTTCAAATGGCGCTAACTATCCATTAAATAAAGATGATCCTAAACAAGACTCACTTAATGTATCTGCCGCAACTTCAAGAATTGGTCTAGACATTACTCGACCTACTCAGTACGGAGATTTAACCGGCAAAATTGAAGCCGATTTCATGGGCGGAAATGGCGATAATGGTAATGGTACCTTCCGTGTTCGCCATGCTTATATGTCTTTAGGAAAATGGTTAGCTGGTCAAACGACCTCACCATTTGTAAATACCGATACATCACCAGAAACGGTAGATTTTAATGGTGCCATTGGTACAGGTACTACACGTACAGTACAGGTTAGGTACACTCAGCCAATTAATGCACAACAGAAAATATTAGTTGCCTTAGAAGGCGGTGATGTTGAAAAAGCTGGTAATGCTGCCGGTGGAAGCCGTTTTGCTGCTTTAACAGCACGATATGATTTCAAAACTACAGATAATAAAGGCCTATTACAGTTACATGGTCTTGCCCATGAAAACCGCGTGGCTCCCAAAGATAGTACTTCTGAAGAAAAATTTGGTTGGGGTGTCGGCGTTGGTGGTAAATATGATTTAACGCCTCAAGATAGCTTGGTTGCTAATTACTATCATGTTAAAGGAGATGGCCGCTATTTACTTTATAGCAACTCAGCTTATGCCTATGACACAACGACTCAGGATATTAATTTAGGTGAATTTGATAGTGCCGTTATTGGCTATCAACGGAAATGGAGCCCTATCCTCCGCTCTACTTTTGCAATAGGCGGTATTCAATACAAAGATGATAGCATCTATGCAAATAGCAATTTAACCAGCACTAGCTATAACAAAGAAATTTATAATGCCTTGGTCAATTTAATCTGGAATCCGGTTAAAAATATTGATTTAGGTGCAGAATATACATATGGCCAACGAGAAACTTTCGCAGGCGATAAGGGTGATTACTCTCGCGTCAATTTATTAGCAAAATATAGTTTCTAAAATTGGAAATAAAAAAAGAGCCTTTTAAAAGGCTCTTTTTTTATTAATTGTATTAGTGCATGGCTTGAATTTTTTCTAAGAAGAGCTTCGCGCGCTCGTGGCGAGCATCTAAATTATCAAAGAATTCATGCGTTGGACAGTCTTCTAAAATCTTACCTTCATCCATAAAAATTAGACGGTTAGATACTCTTTTAGCAAAACCCATTTCATGTGTAACACACATCATGGTCATGCCCTCATGTGCAAGTTGCACCATCACTTCAAGTACTTCCCCGACCATTTCTGGATCGAGTGCAGAAGTTGGTTCATCAAACAACATACAGATTGGGTCCATGGACAAGCCACGAGCAATCGCTACACGTTGCTGCTGACCACCAGACAATTGGCCCGGAAACTTATCTTTGTGCGCAAGTAAACCTACACGCTCTAAATATTTCAGACCTTTTTCACGAGCATCGGCAACTGAACGCTTTAACACTTTAACTTGAGCAATGGTTAGATTTTCCAAAACAGTCATGTGCGGAAAAAGCTCAAAGTGTTGAAAGACCATTCCTACTCGTGAACGGAATTTAGCAAGATCCGTTTTTGGATCTTTCAGAGAAACTCCATCAACAATAATATCGCCTTGTTGAAATGGCTCTAACGCATTTACTGTTTTAATGAGTGTTGATTTTCCTGAACCAGACGGTCCGCAAACAACAACGACATCACCTTTTTCAATACTCGTCGTGCAATCTGTTAAAACCTGAAAATCACCATACCATTTAGAGATATGTTGGATGTCTATCATTGGCATTTAAAATCTCCAATTAGCGAATGATGGCAATTTTTTGCTGTAAGCGTTTGACTAATTGCGACAGCACAAACGAACTACAGAAGTAAACTACAGCGACGATTAAATAGAATGTTGCTTTGGTTTCAGGACCATATGTATTAGCCAATGTATCTGCACGACCTAAAAAGTCTGGTGCACTAATCACATAAACTAATGAGATATCCTGAAATAAAATAATTGTTTGAGTTAACAATACTGGGAGCATGTTACGAAAGGCTTGAGGTAAAACCACGTAGCGCATTGATTGACCATAGGTAAAACCTAGCGCATAGCCTGCATTGACCTGCCCTCTTGAAATAGACTGAATTCCGGAACGTACAATTTCCGAGAAAAATGCAGCTTCAAAAATAGCAAAAGTCACAACACTTGAAAACAATGGTCCCCAATACGTATCAGATTGAAACTCAAATATTTTCGGTAACAAGAAGTAGAAAATAAAGATCACCTGAATCAGTGGAATACCACGAAACAGATCGACATAAAATTTTGCGAAATTACTTGCGATGGCATTGTTTGATAAACGCATCATTGCCAATGGGGTTCCGATTAGGATACCGCCCATCATCGCCAATACAGTCACGGTCAGGGTAAAAATGAAACCTTCTTTGAGTGCCGCGATCACGTCAGGGTTATGTAATAAAGAAAAATCCATAATTACTTCCCTCCTGAGCCTAAGCCAGGCACAGCCATTCTTTTCTCAATCCATGCCATGATAAATTTAATACTATAAGTAATAATTAAATAAACAGGTGTAGAGAGAATAAGAATAATGATGTCCTGAGAAGTTTCTTCCCGCATGGTTTTTGTATAAGCGAAGAAGTTCAAAACACTCAAAGCATATAAAACAGCCGAGTTCTTGAAAACGTTCATTGCTTCAGAAGTAATCGTTGGCCACACTGTACGATATGCAACAGGTAAAATGACATAACGATAGCTTTGTGCAGTAGTAAAACCCATTGCAGAAGCTGCAAACTTTTGTCCACGAGAAACAGTATTAATACCGGCACGTATGTGTTCAGATACACGCGCAGCAGTGTAGAGACCTAATGCAAAAACACCAATAACCGCAGGTTGCTGATTTAAAATATTTTTCCACCATCCACCAGCAACAACGTCCCCACTGCCTGCACTTAAGCTGTCCGGTAAAAATTCCGGAAAAACAAATGCCCAGAAGAATAGCTGTACAATAAGTGGAATATTACGGAAGATTTCAACGTAACAATTGCCAATAAATGCGAGAGGTTTGTTAGGTAATGTACGAATTACCCCTAGGAGAGAACCTAATAAAAATGCGATAAGAAAGGCTATAACAGCTGTCCAAACCATAGTAAAGACGCCTGAACCTAACATTTGTAACCATGTGGGCGCTTCAGCATGAGCATTGTAGCTTGTACTACCAATTGCTCTACAGACTGATTCTGCCCATGCGGCTTTATCGACACCATATTCATTAGACTCCGCACAGAATATAGTCCAGTTTAGCGAGCCGACTGACATGTTTGCCCCTTAAATGAATATCTTTAGGAAAATAGACCGCTTAAGCAAGTGAGTCTCACTTGCTTAAGTAAATTTAGGACAAAAAGATCTTGTTAGATCCCTGCATCTGTTGGGTGAGCTTTTAGTTTTTTATAAGATGAACTTTGTGGCATGTTCAAATTTGTATTTTTTGGTGGAATTGGCGATAAGAACCACTTCTTATATAAAGCGTCCATTTGACCAGTTTTCCATAGATTATTTACAGTACGGTCTGCAATCGCTTTAAATTTTGGATCATCTTTAGCAAGCATAATACCGTAAGGTTCAGATGAAAGTACTGGCCCTACAATTGCAAATGCCTTAGGTGTAGAAGATTTAGCAACCAAACCAGCTAAAATATTATCATCCATAACAAATGCGGCAGCACGGCCAGATGCCATCATGGCAAAAGAGTCTGCATGATCTTTACCATAAATATTTTGGACATTAATTGACTGACCCTTTTCATTCATCTTAATGTATTTATCAGATGTTGTGCCTTGAGTTGTTACAACTGCCTTGCCGTTTAAATCTGCCAAACTCTTAATGCCAGAGTTGGCTTTAACTGCCATACGTACTTCTGTTGCATAATAGTTAGTTGAGAAACCCACTTGTTCTTGGCGTTGCTTAGAGTTTGTGGTCGTACCACATTCCATATCGATATTACCTGCTAAAAGTTCAGGAATACGTGTTGATGAAGTTACTGCCTTGTATTCAACTTTTAGCCCCGGCATTTTCAATTCTTTTTTAATGTCATTTGCAAACTGGTTACAGATATCGACTGCATAACCTACTGGTTTACCTGCAACAACATATGAAATTGGGTCAGAAGATTCTCGGTGGCCAATAACGATTTTTCCGCTGCTTTTAATTTTAGCTAATGTATCTGCTGCCTGAATTTGAGAAGTAGCACCAACCGTACAAAGCATAAATGTTGAAATAATGAGAGAGGTTGCAGAACGTTTCATAAGAACTCCTTGATGATCATTCCCTCTATTTATCTATAGAATCATTCATATAGAGCAATAGAGTGATTTATTATTAAATTGCAATTATCGCGCCAACTTTTCCAAGTAGGACACATCCATTTGCTTCACTTATTTTATTCAGTCTGTTTTGCAGAGTTAATACCTTTAAAACTGCTAACATGTTTCTACTTTAATCTATGTTTTAATCTTCTGTCTATTATTAAGCTCATCTATTTACACTTAAATGTGGCAATTATTGATTACAATGTAAACACATGCACAATAAAGTGGCTTAACTTCAGCTAAAAACTGTTTTTAGAAAAATTGGATTTTGCAAAAAATTATAAAAATTAAAATTATTAAGTATTTAGAAGAAGTTTGAATAATGAGCTAAATAAAGAAGTTGCAGGAGTAAAATAATATATGCAAATGATTTAATAAAAATCATTTAGAAAATTGATAGTAATATTTAAGTTAATGACTAAACTTAGAAATATTACAAAAAAGCCCTGAGAAAAATCAGGGCTTTTTATAAAGTTTAAATTCCTCGCCAATCTACGCGTGCGTTTCTTTCAGTTTGATATATTCTTAAAACATATTGGCCTAGAGGTAAATCAAGCAAATATTTTTGATAGTTGCTCCATTCCTCAGAAACCTCTTCTGCTTCTTCACGCTCCCATGGCGTACCCTTCACCTCTAACAATGGTGCAAGCATCGAACACACAGAAATATCAGCAAGGCTTAAGCGATCACCCACCATGTAGCGTGCTTGATTTTCTATGAGATAACGGTTTAATTCATTTATGAGTTCGTCCATCTGCTCTTTGGACTGACCCACCAACTCCTCTTCAAGTTTATAGTTCTTCTTTACGAGTGTTTTGAGAAAAGGTTTCGATATTTTTTCAAACTGACGTAAATAGCCTTGTTCACCCATCATAATTTCTAAAGCATGGTCTCCTTGTGCCAACGTATGAGCTAGAGCCCAACGGCGCACATGTATACCCAGCTCATCAGCTAAACTATCAATTTTAAGAGTTTGTTGTCTAAGTTGCTCATCACGACGCAAAAGCGCATGTTCTGGGTAAGTATCATCCAGATAAAGTGCAATCTTGGTTGATTCAGCAATCCATTGATGGTCATCTTTCAAAATTGGCAATAAATTTTGGCCTGTTTTGAGTTGTGCAAAAGCACGATGAAACCCTGGAATTAAGTTATGAGCCACATAATCAAGTTCTTTATGGTCTAACAACCAGCGAGCTTTTTCACAATAATGGGACAAAGGAAACTGATACAAAACCCGCATAAAATCTCCACGTTTATTTTTATTTGACTATTTGTACAAAAATGGTCGATGGTAAGTAGATACTTTAGAAGCTATTTTTATTTAAAACAATGGATATTGTGCTCATTTTTTGCTGACAGTTAGGTCTATTTTTTTATATCTTTTTTTACCGTACTTATTGCTCTTTTTCATATTAAAACTAATTTTATTATCAATTTTTCACATAAAAACGATAATTTATTGATTTATAAATACTTTTAATATCTCTATTTCTCCATTAAAAATCAAAAAAAATGCTTTGCACTTTATTTCATAAGCTGAGCATAAGTCCTCGTTTAGTGGAAAAATATTTCTTTTGTAAGGTAATGACAGCAATACAAGGTGTCATTATGTCTAATTCTCTATCTAAAACGACGGCATACGTCCAAATCATTCAAAATGATCAACAAGCTATTAATGCTGCTTATCAAGTGGCTGATTATGCTTTAGAGGGTCGTAATACACGTGATCAACAACGCTTACTACCGCATGAGCAAATCGAAAGCTTTAGCCAAAAAGGCTTAGGCGGAATTCGAATTTCGAAAAAATATGGCGGAGCTTTTGTTTCCAATAAAACTTTAGCTCAAGTTTTCCGTATTTTAAGTAAAGGTGATGCGAACGTTGGTCAGATTCCACAAAATCAGATTAGCCTTTTAAACCTGATCGAAATTATGGGCACAGAACAACAAAAACAATTTATCTTTTCAGAAATATTGGCAGGCAAACGTCTTGCTAACGGTGGACCAGAACGTAATACACATGACTCAAAAACTTTAAAAACTACACTTACCATTGAAAACGGCAAATATATTTTAAACGGCGAAAAGTTTTATTCCACAGGTACAAGTTTTGCGCATTGGCTCGCAATTAAAGCGGTTCATCCTGAAGGTCATGTAGTTTTAGTCATTGTGAATCGAGAAGCTCAAGGTATTGAAGTCATTAATGACTGGAATGGATTTGGTCAGCGTACTACAGCGAGTGGTACAGTTAAATTAAATCACGTTGAAGTTAATCCAGAACTCATTTTTGATGAACGCCTATTAACTAAAGCCCCTACTTATCGTGGTGCTTATTCTCAGTTATTACAAGTTGCCATTGATGTGGGGATTGCAGAAGCCGCTTTTGACGATACTTTATCGACTATTCATAAAGCACGTCCAATTATTGATGCAAATGTTGAAAAAGCCAGCTTTGAACATTACACCCTGCAAGAAGTAGGTAAGTTAAATATTTTGCTCGATGCTGCAATTTTACTGCTTGATGACGCTGCTGAATATTTAGATGAACTCGACCAACTTCAAACTGTGACTGATGAACAAGTAGCTAAAGCTTCAATTTTGGTCGCAGAAGCGAAAGTCTATGCCAATGATGCGGCTCTACAAATCTCTGAAAAATTGCTGGAACTAGGCGGTAGCCGTTCAAGCTTAAGCCAACACAATTTAGATCAACATTGGCGAAATGCCCGTGTACATACCTTACACGACCCTGTTCGTTGGAAATTACATGCCATTGGCAATTATTACCTTAATGGTCATTTCCCTGCCCGCCATGCCTGGATTTAAGGAGAAATTGTCATGACTTCATATCAATCGGTTCAAACGAAACAAACCTCGGCATCTGGCCAAGCACATATTATTCAAAATGATGCAGAAGCTTTAGAAATTGCAAAACAGTTTGCTGAGCAATTTAAAAAAACCGCAGTTGAGCGAGACTCTAAACGAATTTTACCGTATACCGAAATCGATGCCTTGAGCCAATCTGGTCTTTGGGCAATTACAGTGCCAAAGCAATATGGTGGTGCCGAAGTTTCAAGTCATACAGTTGCTAAAGTGATTGCACTTTTAAGTGGTGCAGATGGTTCAATCGGACAAATTCCACAAAACCATTTTTACGCTTTAGAAGTCTTGCGCAATACAGGTACAGAAGCTCAAAAACAACGTTTATATAGCGAAGTTTTAAATGGCACTCGCTTTGGTAATGCACTTGCTGAGTTTAAAACTAAAACTTCAACCCATAAACAAACCAACATTCGTCCTCACGAAAATGGGTATTTGATTCAGGGTGAAAAGTTTTACTGCACAGGAAGTTTATTTGCTCATCGTATTCCAACCTTAGTTTTAGATGATGCAGGCCGAGAGTATTTAGCCTTTGTAAAAAGTGGTTCGCAAGGATTGAAACTTGTTGATGACTGGTCTGGCTTTGGTCAGAAAACCACAGGCAGCGGCACAGTTAAATTTGATCAGGTTTTTGTCGATGCAGATGATGTTATTCCTTTTGATACTGCATTTTTACAACCAACCTTAGTGGGCCCTTTTGCTCAAATTATGCATGCATCAATTGAGGTAGGCATTGCACGTGGAGCCTTTGAAGAAAGCTTGCAAAGAGTGCATCAAGCCCGCCCATGGATTGATTCAAATGTAGAAACGGCAAATCAAGATCCTTTAACGATTTATGAATTAGGACGCATTGCCGTAGATGTACGGGCAAGTGAAGTGTTATTAAAACAAGCTGCTCAATCAATTGATGCCGCAAAAATTGAAACCACACCTGAAAGCATTGCAAAAGCTTCAATTGATGTTGCCAAAGTACGTGCTCATAGTAGCGATACCGCACTAAAAGCATCGTCTAAGCTGATTGAACTTGCTGGTAGTCGTGGTAGTCAATCACAAGATGGTCTAGACCGCTTCTGGCGCAATGCACGTGTGCATACGTTGCATGATGCTGCACGATGGAAATATTACTTTATTGGGAACTATGTACTTAACGGTGTTCTACCACCTCGTCGGGGGACATTGTAATGGCAGATTTTACAGCGAAAGAAATTTTACTCAATGCTTTTGATATGAACTGTGTTGGTCATATCAATCATGGCTTATGGACACATCCACGTGATGAATCACACCGCTTTAATGAACTGAGCTATTGGACAGAACAAGCCAAAACTCTAGAAAGTGGTTTATTTGATGGTTTGTTTATTGCGGACATTACAGGTGTCTATGACGTCTATCAAAATGGTATTGATCTGACTTTAAAAGAGTCAATTCAGCTTCCGAGCCATGACCCATCTACACTCATTTCTGCTATGGCGGCAGTCACTCAAAACTTAAGTTTTGGGGTCACTGTGAACTTAAGCTATGAGCATCCATATCAATTTGCCCGCCGCTTTGCGAGCCTCGACCATTTAACTCAAGGTCGTATTGGCTGGAATATCGTTACGGGTTATCTAGATAGTGCGGAACGCTTAATTGGTCAAAAAGGTTTAAAAGACCACGATGCTCGCTATGAACAAGCCGAAGAATTTTTAGAACTTTGCTACAAGTATTGGGAAGGTTCATGGGAAAACGACGCCGTTAAAAAAGATAAAGTACAGCGTGTTTTTACAGATCCATCTAAAGTTCACACCATTCACCATCAGGGAAAATATTACCAAAGTGAAGGTGTGTTTCAGGTGTCTCCTTCTGTGCAACGCACCCCAACACTGTTTCAAGCAGGTGCTTCACCAAAAGGCATGCAGTTTGCGACTCGCCATGCTGAATGTGTATTTATTGGAGGCGACAAACCCGAAAAAATACGCGAACAAGTGAAAAAGATTCGTGCTCTTGCAGAACAGCAAGGCCGTTCAGCGGATGACATTAAAGTCTTTGTTGGCATAACCGTTGTTGTTGCCGAAACACATGATCTCGCTGTACAGAAACTTAATGAATATCGTCAGTATGCAAGTCCTGAAGCAGGCCTCGCGCATTATGCAAGTTCAACTGGTATCGACTTAAGTAAATTTGCCGACGATGAAGCGATTCCTTACCAAAAAAGTAACAGTATTGTTTCGATTACCGAAAAGTTTAAAGAGCAACAAATCACAAAAAATGACTTAAAAGCTCAGCATGTTCTAGGTGGTCGTTATCCTCTCATCGTGGGTAGTGGCGAAGAAGTTGCTGAATACTTAATTCATCTTTTAGATGAGACAGATATTGATGGCTTTAATTTGACACGTACTGTTGCACCTGAATCTCACCATGACTTTATTCGCTTGGTCATTCCTGAGCTACAACAACGTGGTCGCTATAAAACTACATATAAAACGGGTTCACTGCGGAACAAAATCTTTAATCGGGGTGATCAATTACCAAAACAACACCCTGTTCAAGCGTTTCGATGTAGTCCCTATAACAACAGCAAAAACCTAACAACAATTGAAGAAATAACCGCTTAAATTTGGAGATAGACATGGCTCAAACAGCCTCAAAAAAATGGCTAGGCGTAGGCTTAGTCGTTGTAGTCCTTTTTGTTGCTTTATTCTTTTGGAATAAACACCGTCAAAGTGGCTCAAATGAACTTGTGATTGGTATTAGTCCACCATTTGCAAAAACTTTACAAGCTGCTGCCGATGAAGCAAAGCAACAAGGTTTAAATGTGAAACTGGTTGAGTTTTCTGACTGGAACACACCAAATATTACCTTAAATCATGGGGATATTGATGCGAACTTTTTCCAGCATCAACCTTTCTTAGACAATGCAATTAAAGAAACTGGCTTTAAATTAAAAGCATTTGCAGTAGGTGCAGCATCACATGTGGGACTTTATTCAAAGAAATATAAAAGCCTTGATGAATTGCCACAAAACGCACGTGTAGTCATTCCAAATGATCCAGTGAACCAAGGTCGTGCCCTACTACTTTTACAGCAAGCTAAATTAATTACGCTTAAAGATTCAAACAATCATTTATCTGCACTTAAAGATGTTGTTTCAAACCCTAAAAACTTGCAATTCATTGAAGTTGAAGGACCACAAACTGCTCGTGCAATTGATGATGTTGACTTGGCTTTTGGCTACCCACACTACTTGCGCTTAGCAAAAACAGCTGATCCAGATAGTGCTCTTTTACTTGATGACAATACCAATAAACGTTATGCAATTTTGTTTGTAGTACGTGACGACTATCAGGATAAAGGCGACAAATTGAAAAAATTTGTTGAGATCTATCAAAACTCGCCAAAAGTTAAAGCTGTGTTAGATGCTGAGATTGGGCCAAAACTTTGGTTCCCTGGCTGGAAGTAATAACGGAAAGATTATGGCGATTCAGTTCAAACAGCATAAGCCTTGGTTACTCGGAATTACGATTGTTATCGTAGTTCTGTGCCTTGTCGGTTACCGTTATATTAAAAATAAACAAGCCGATGATGTTTTAACGATTGGCATTAGCCCACCGTATGCTGAGTTATTACAAAGCGTTGCCAATGAAGTAGAAAAGCAAGGTGTTCATGTCAAACTCGTTGAATTTTCTGACTGGCGAGCACCAAATGTTGCCGTACAAAACGGTGATATTGATGCAAACTTTTTCCAGCAAAGCGTATTTCTACGTAATGCTGTTAAAGAAACGGGCTATGACTTACATGCATTTGCCGTGGGCTCAGGAAGTCATGTAGGTTTATATTCAAAAAAATATAAATCACTTAAAGACTTACCTTCAAATGCACGTGTTGCTATTCCAAACGATCCCGTCAATTTAGCTCGCGCTTTAATTTTATTGCACCGTGCAGGTTTAATTCAGCTTAAAGACATTAACAATGAACTTTCAACCACTCAAGACATTATTGCTAATCCTAAACAGCTAAGCTTTGTTGAGGTTGAAGGCCCTCAAACCGCACATGCATATAACGATGTCGATTTAATTTTCGGCTTCCCTCACTACTTAAAAATGGCAAAGGTAACCGACCCACATAGCGCATTATTTTTAGATCCAATCGATAAAAAATATGCAATTTTGTTTGTGACCCGTCGCGATTACCAAGATAAAAACCAAAAACTTGCAACCTTTGTTAAAGCATTCCAGAACTCAAAACAAGCACAAGATATTCTGGATAAAGACTTTGGCCAAGGTATGTGGTTTCAAGGCTGGAAATAAGGAGAATGACAATGGTGAGTTTTGGATCACAAGTTGATTTTTCTCTACCCCATATCAAAATTCGTGGTTTAAATAAGTTTTACCAATCGCAGGGTCAAAAGCTGCATGCTTTAAAAGAGATTAACCTTGATATTCCTCAAGGTAAGATTTTAGGCATTATTGGTAAAAGTGGTGCGGGAAAATCTTCCCTACTCCGCACTTTAAATGGCTTAGAACAAGTGAATACAGGCAGTATTCATATTCATCAACAAAACATTGCTGAATTGAGTCATGTCGAGCTTATTCAAACTCGCCAACGTATTGGAATGATTTTCCAACATTTCAATTTGATGTCTGCAAAAACGGTCTGGGAAAATGTGGCATTGCCCTTAAAAGTTTCCAATTACAACAAAGCAGATATCGATCAACGTGTAAATGAAGTTCTAGCACTCGTAGGCCTTGCGGATAAGTCTGGTCATTATCCATCACAACTTTCAGGCGGACAAAAGCAACGTGTCGGTATTGCACGTGCACTTGTTCACCACCCTGAAATTTTACTGTGTGATGAAGCAACCTCTGCACTTGACCCAGAAAGTACCGCTACTATTTTGGCTTTACTTAAAAAGATTAATCAGGAACTCGGTCTAACGATTGTACTCATCACTCACGAAATGCAGGTCATTCGAGAAATTTGTGATCAAGTCGTGGTGATTGACCAAGGTGAAATTGTCGAGGCTGGACAAGTTTGGTCCGTATTTTCACGACCAGAGCAACAAATTACTCAAGAATTGTTAAACCTTGAGCAGATCACTCTGCCTTTTGAAATCAGTCCACTCCCCGATGAAGATTCGACTCATATTATTGTAAAACTGAAATATGAGGCTGAAGCGCATCAAGTACCCGATATACAAGAGCTACTTGCTAGATTTAAAGCACCCGTCAATTTATATCAAAGCCAGGTCGATACCATTCAAGGGCACATTATTGGTTCTCTTTTAGTCGGTATTCCTAACGTAGAAATTGATCTTTCATCTATACGACAAGATGCATCAACTGCAATTGCACAATTTGAGGTACTTGGCTATGCACGACCAGCTCATTGATTTATTAATTACTGGAACTGTAGACACCTTACTCATGGTAGGTGCATCTGCGTTTATTGCTTTTTTAATTGGCTTACCGATTGCTGTTGTTTTAGTCAGCACTTCTGAGCATGGCATTCATCCGTCACAAAAGATTAATCAGGCTTTGGGTTGGGTTATCAACATTACTCGTTCTGTGCCCTTTCTAATTTTAATGGTCGCTCTGATTCCACTTACTCGCTGGATTGTGGGTACAAGTTATGGCGTTTGGGCAGCCGTTGTTCCATTGACGATTGCGGCGATTCCCTTCTTTGCCCGTATTGCAGAAGTCAGCTTACGTGAAGTCGATCAAGGCTTAATTGAAGCTGCACAAGCCATGGGTTGTAACCGTAAACAAATTATTTGGCATGTACTTTTACCCGAGGCTTTACCGGGTATTGTGGCAGGCTTTACCGTGACTATTGTGACTATGATTAACTCCTCTGCGATTGCTGGTGCTATTGGTGCAGGTGGCCTAGGAGACATCGCATATCGTTATGGTTATCAACGTTTTGATATGCAAATTATGTTGGCTGTAATTTTTGTGCTCATTGTTTTAGTCATGTTAGTACAAGCAACTGGCGATGCATTAGCCCAGCAACTTGATAAACGTAAAGTTTAAAAGCAATACAACCCTGCTCTAGCCATGACTTTGTCATGGCTTTCATGTAAAATCAGCGACAATTTTTAATTTACACATTTGTGAGTGGTTTTCATGGGTTTTAATTGCGGTATTGTTGGTCTGCCAAACGTAGGGAAATCTACCCTTTTCAATGCATTAACGAAAGCAGCGATTGCAGCGGAAAACTTCCCTTTCTGTACCATTGAACCAAACACAGGTATTGTTCCTGTACCAGATCCGCGTTTAGACAAACTTGCTGCGATTGTTAAACCACAGCGTATTTTGCCAACTACAATGGAATTTGTGGACATTGCAGGTCTTGTTGCTGGTGCATCAAAAGGTGAAGGCTTAGGTAACCAATTCCTTGCTAACATCCGTGAAACTGATGCAATCGCTCATGTTGTACGTTGTTTCGAAGACGAAAACGTAATTCACGTAAATGGTAAAATTGATCCATTAGACGACATCGCAACTATTAATACTGAACTTGCGCTTGCCGATCTTGAAACTGTTGCTAAAGCAATTTTACGTTTAACTAAAGTTGCTAAAGGCGGTGACAAAGAAGCTGTAGCAACTAAAGCAGTTTTAGAAAAAATCCAACCTTTACTTGACGAAGGTAAACCAGCTCGCGCGGCTGATTTGTCTGATGACGAACGTAAATTAGTTCGTGGTTTTGGTTTAATGACTTTAAAACCAACTATGTATATTGCAAACGTTGCTGAAGATGGTTTTGAAAATAACCCGCATTTAGATGCAGTAAAAAAACTAGCTGCGGAAGAAAACGCAATTGTTGTTCCTCTTTGCAACCAGATCGAAGCTGAAATTTCATTATTAGAAGATGAAGATCGTGCTGAGTTTTTAGAAGCAATGGGCATGGAAGAACCAGGCTTAAATGTGGTTATTCGTGCAGGTTATGCACTTTTAGGTTTACAGACTTATTTCACTGCTGGTGTACAAGAAGTCCGTGCATGGACTGTAAAAGTTGGCGCAACCGCTCCTCAAGCAGCTGGTGTGATTCATACTGACTTCGAAAAAGGCTTTATCCGTGCTGAAGTTGTTGCATATGACGACTTCGTACAATACAACGGTGAAAACGGCGCTAAAGAAGCTGGTAAATGGCGTTTAGAAGGTAAAACTTACGTTGTTCAAGACGGCGATGTAATGCACTTCCGTTTTAACGTATAAGTTAAAACTCAAAAAAAGCCCCATCATATTGGGGCTTTTTTTATGTTTAATGACTTAAATCCATCGCCTCTCGTTTACTGCGCGCCTCTTGTAAAATACGCGCATGCAAAGGCTTTCTAAAACCTAGCATAAATATAAATTCTGCCAATACAAATAAAGGCCCTATCGCAAGTCCTATTACATCATCAACAAAAGCTGGTTTTTTCTTTTCGAAATAATGCCCAACAAACTGAAAGACCCAACCCACCACAAAGAATCCAATACTTGCTGCTAACCATTGCCCCAAAGATAACTGGGCAATTTGGCTCGCCAGTGGATACACAGCGACTAAAAGAATCAGCATGAGTAAACCAAAAACTTTATCTAAAATGAAATAATAGATCGTACTAACTGCAATCAACACTATAGCTAAAGTCAGTTTAAAACTGCCAATATCGACTCCAGCTCTCGCAGTTAAACATAAAATTGAAAACACAATGAGCGGAATACCGATAAAATGCGTCAAAATATTTTTATGATTTAAGTGGTAAGCCGCATATTTGCTAAGCTGTTGCTCCAAATTTGACATGAGTTGTTCCCTATTCATCTATCTATAGTCATACTGTACAAATAAGGAAAATTTAAAGTTGTCAGCTATTTGACAAAGTAATGATTTTTTCATGGATGGGCTGATATTGGATCTTATTTATATTAATCGACTAAGAGAAAATACCTGGTTTAGTTTGCTTCCAGAAGCATTCCAAAACTTTATTCTAGAGCATGGTAAGCAAAGAACCTTTGAAAAAAATAATTATGTGTTCCGTGCCCAAGATGTGTTTGATGGCATTTATACTGTGCTTGAAGGCTCAATTAGCTTAGGTTATGTCGATGTAAATGGTAATGAAGCTCTTTCCGCAATTGCTGAGCCAATTATGTGGTTTGGTGAAATATCGCTGATTGACCATGAACCGCGCTCACACGATGCAATTGCTTTGAAAAAAAGTACCGTTCTGCATATTCCTGCAAAACCATTAAATGAATTACTCAAAGACAATCCATATTACTGGTATTACTTTGCTCGTTTAACCAGCCAAAAACTCAGGTACGTTTTCTTAGAACAGATTGCTATCCAAACACGCAGTATTTCTCAAAGGCTTGCTCAACGTCTTCTATTCATTTTAGAAGGATATGGGAATCATATTCTTATTCAAGATCATCACATCCATATTTCTCAAGAACAATTGGCAAATATGCTGACCACATCTAGACAGACGATCAACCATGAGCTGAGCCTGCTCGAAAAACAGAAAATCATCAAAATTGCTTTTAGAAAAATTGAGATTCTAGATATTGAGAAATTGAAAGTAGTTGCTCAAGCCCATTCCTAATCTTTGCACAACCAGCTATATGACAAAAACTTAAAACCAAATTAAAAAAATAGATAACGCTGCAAAACAACACATTGTTCAAACTCTATTTCACAAAATAAATGTTTTAAAGCAGATATTTTCATTTTACACTCAAGCTGAGCAATAATACTCAACAAGGCGCTGATTAACATGAAAAAATTATCAACAATTCTTACAGCTGGCGTATTGGCTATGTTAAGTGTTTCGGCATTTGCATGTCCAAAAGGAACTCAATTACAAGGTGGTACAGGGCCGAATCATAAAGGCGGAAAATGTGTTGCTGCACACGGCAAAGCAACTGCTAAAAAAGAAGCAGTAAAAGCAAAACAAGATGTTAAAAAAGATATGACTGAACAAAAGCATGAAGCAATGATGAAATCTACGCATGCTCAACATGAATCACAGCAAATGACTCATCAAATGAAACAAGATGCAGTGAAAACAGCAAACACAGCTAAAGCTGCGACAAAGCCGTAATTAACATTCACTCATTATCGTTTTAAAAGCAAAAAAGCGAGATTGATCATCTCGCTTTTTATATTTATAAGTTTTTATTTTGGAGATGTATTTCCAAGATTTGGCGTATTGATCGCATCCTTACATTGCGCTTTATCTCGCTCATAATCTGCTTGTTTCTTAGCAACTGAATCATTATTTTCAAGTGTTTCACGTGCCCATACATCTAGACTCGTTAAAGCTTTACGACAAAGTGCATATTTCCCTTCTGTCACCGAATCAGTCATTTTCACATTAATGCGCCAGTCCGTACTCAATTGACGTAAAGGTTTACGAACTTTGTCATCGATTTGGCTCAACTGCTTTTCATAAACCAAATGCTCAACCGTATTAATCAATGTCCATGCTTTTTGAGCATAAACAGTTGCGTCATTGGTTAGTTTAGGTGCAGGCTTAATTTCTACTTTTTTTTCTGCCTTATGATTACCATTGTCACAGCCCTGCAATGTAAAAATACCTGCACTCAACATGGCGATATAAACTAAACGAATCTTTGCGTTGAACATAGCAAACTGCCGATTAAACATTTCGGCACTATGCTATTAAATTCGGCTACAATACTCAATCTTTCAAGTATTTTTATCATTTGGTTTATTGCCAAGGTGTATTGTGTCCGAACAACAATTGATGCCTGCCCAAACGGCAACTTTTTGGCAAGGCGCCAAAGATAGCCAAGCTATCGTACTCACCTATTTACCTGTTTCTTTTGCCTTTGGCGTTTCTGCATCTCAGTTTGGCTTTACACCATGGGAAGCTTTTTTTCTATCTTGTTCAATGTATGCCGGAGCCAGCCAGTTCTTAGTTGTCGCACTTTTAGCAAGTGGTTCTTCTATCTGGTTAACTGCATTAACAGTCATTGCACTTGATATTCGCCATGTACTTTATGGACCAGCTTTATATAACCTGATTCCAAACAAATTAAATCTTAAGAAAACGGCGGTGTGGGCTTGGGGCTTAACCGATGAAGTTTTTGCAAGTGGAATGATTCAACTGTCTCAACGTCGTCAGCAATGGTCTGAGTCTTGGATGTTAGGCTTGAGTCTATTTAGTTGGATGGCTTGGGCAACTGGCTCATTGTTAGGCGGATTATTTGCAGATCAGGTCTCTCATCTTCCCAAGTTTTTACAAGCAGCTTTAGACTTCTTACTACCGGCTTTATTCTTAAGTTTTTTATTAGCAGCATTTGAGCGAAAACATAGCCTTGTAGTTGCTGTATCTTTGGTTGTTTCAGCGTTGTCCTGTTATTGGATTAACCTCTCTGCGGCTATTTTTATTGGTATTCTTTCAGGTATTTTAGCCGGCTTGTTTAAACATTATGTGCTGAAACAACAAGAAGAGGTCGAAGTTTAAAATGAATCTAGAGATTATTCTGGTTGGTATCATTGTTGGTATTGCCAATTTCGCCTCACGTTTTGGACCATTCTTTGTTATACAAAAGCTACAAGGTACACAGCAAAGACGTGGTTCAGTCTGGCTAAAAATTGCTTTGGGAAGCATTGGTATATCTGCAATTAGCGCCATGCTTATTGTTGCCACTCTTCCACCACTTCTTGAGAATCCAGATAAAAGCTTAGCCATGCTTATCGGTTTTCTAGTGCTAGCAGGTCTATATTTTAAATTTAAGAAAATTGTTCCGGCAACGTTAACTGCCGCAATTGTTTATGGCCTAATCTATACTTATTTACCTTTATAAATAGATAAACTGATCTTCCTTATATAAAATAAAACCTAGCCAGAAGCCTTTAAGATTGAAACTTCTGGCGTAAAAATCTAATTTTTGAATTGATTAAAAAGATAATCTTGCCTACTTAATAGAGATAAAAATGTCACAAGTTAAAATTTACGCAAATGAACAAACGATTATGCAGTATCGAGAATTGCTTTCTCATGCAATCCATCAAGCGCTCATTGAAGAGTTGAAATATCCTATCGAGAAAAGATTTCAGCGTTTTATCAGTCTTAAGCCTGGAAATTTTATCTATCCTTCTGACCGCAGCCAGCACTACATTATTATCGAACTATCAATGTTTGCAGGACGTAGCGCAGCCACGAAGAAACAACTCATTCAAACTTTATTTCGAAATATTGAAGAACAATGCAAAATAGCTCCGCAAGATATTGAAATTACGATTTTTGAAACCCCTAAAGAAAATTGGGGTATCCGCGGCAAAAATGCAGATGAGTTACTTTTAAACTATCAAGTTAATATCTAAAAAGTCACATCTTAATTGTCCGACAAAATTAATTTTTTTATGTGTGATAAAGCTTAACTCCCTCATAAGTTCTGCTATGCTTAAAAAAATAATTTTGTCAGGATGATTCGCATGAGCGTGACACTCGGTACCCCCCTTCAATCTTCTGCATTTAAAGTTTTATTGTTAGGTTCAGGAGAGCTTGGCAAAGAAGTTGTAATTTCTTTACAACGCCTTGGTGTTGAAGTACATGCAGCCGACCGTTATGATCATGCGCCAGCCATGCAAGTTGCACATTTTTCTTATGTGTTAAATATGGCTAATCCAACTGAGTTAAAACAGCTCATTGAGAAAATTAAACCGAATTTAATTGTTCCAGAAATTGAAGCCATTGCTACAGAAGTTTTGCTTGAAATTGAAGCGAGTCAAACTGCAACTGTTATTCCTTCTGCTAAAGCTGTAAACCTAACCATGAACCGTGAAGGCATTCGTCGTCTTGCGGCTGAAGAACTTGGTTTACCTACCTCTGCTTACCGCTTTGCTGACTCACTAGAAAGCTTCCGCGCTGCTTCTGATGACATTGGTTATCCAAATTTTGTAAAACCAGTAATGTCATCTTCCGGTAAAGGTCAGTCTCGTGTAAAAAGTTTCGATGAAGTCGATGCTGCTTGGGAATATGCGATGCAAGGTGGTCGTGTTAACCAAGGTACGGTCATCATTGAATCTCAAATTGATTTTGATTTTGAAATTACATTACTTACCGTTCGTGCTAAAAATCCTGAAACTGGTGAAATTGAGACTCACTACTGCGATCCAATCGGTCACCGTCAAGATGCTGGTGATTATGTAGAAAGCTGGCAGCCTCAACTAATGACTGTGGCTGCACTTGAAGAAGCAAAACGTATTGCAAATAAAGTGACAACAGCACTGGGTGGTTGTGGTATTTTTGGTGTAGAGCTGTTTATTAAAGGTGACAAGGTCTGGTTTAGTGAAGTTTCACCTCGCCCACATGATACTGGTCTAGTTACTCTAGCGTCACAATTTCAAAGCGAATTTGAACTGCATGCTCGTGCAATTTTAGGGTTGCCAGTAAATACAGCTCGCCATAGTGTTGCTGCGAGTGCAGTTATTTATGCTGGGGTCGATGCCAACAATTTAAGCTACAGCGGCTTAAATACGGCATTAGCTAATCCAAATACCGATTTACGTTTGTTTGGGAAACCGGAAGGTTTCAAACGTCGTCGTATGGGTGTTGCAACTGCTCGTGCAGAAAATACTGACCTTGCTCGTACTTTAGCGAAAGAAACCGCTGATCAAGTAAGCGTAAAAACCAACTCTTAATATTTACTTTTTGGTAGACCCATTTTCATGATCAATACATCGCCATTGCTGAACTACGTTACAAGCCATCATGATATTAAAGCCATTAATCAATGGCGAACGGATGTAGAAAAGCAATTGCAGGATTCATATGAAAATGGGCAATCTATTCGGGAAGTCATTAAAGCGCGCTCAGACCTAGTTGATGAAGCACTGATCTTTTTGTGGAAACATGCCGAACTTGATCAGACAGGGCTAGGTCTTTTTGCTGTGGGTGGTTATGGGCGCCGTGAAATGTTGCCCTATTCCGACGTTGATATCATGATTTTATCGGAACATGAAATTAACGAAGAAAATGAAAAACGCATTTCTACATTCATTTCCTCTTTATGGGATGTTGGCAATTTCAAGCCTGGTATTAGCGTTCGCACCATTCAAAGTTGTGTTGAACAAGCAGCTACCGATTTAACTGTTGCAACTACACTCATCGAAGCTCGTTTAATTACCGGTAATAGTCAACTTGCAAAATGGCCGCGTCGTATTGTTTCACAAACGTGGACAGACAAAACATTTTTTGATGCAAAAATGGCTGAACAAGCTAAGCGTTACCACCAACACAACAACACTGAAAGCAATTTAGAACCCGACATTAAAAATGCGCCTGGTGGCATTCGTGATATTAACCAGATTGGTTGGATTGCTAAGCGTCATTTCCGCGTAAACCGCATCTATGACTTAGTTCATTTAGGCTTTATTTCAGAATTCGAATTAAACGTTTTAGAAGAAGCTGAGAGTTTTCTTTGGGAAATTCGTCACCATTTACATCGTTTAGCGAAGCGTGATGAAAACCGTCTTCTGTTCGATCATCAAAGAGAAATTGCGGCTCAATTTGGTTACGCCCGTCAAGAAGGTCAGCCTGTAAACTACGGTGTCGAGCAGTTCATGAAACGCTATTACCGTACAGCTCAACAGGTTTCAACACTCAATGAAATGTTATTGGCCTATTTTAGCGAATCAGTTATTACTCCACGTTTACCAAATTACGAACGTAAAATTGAAGTCGTTAATGACCACTTTAAGATTGTCGACAATAAACTTGCCGTACAGCACCACAAAATCTTCGCAGAACATCCAAGTGCTATTTTAGAACTATTCTATATTTTGGCTAATCGACCAGATATTGAAGGTATTCGCGCTCGTACTTTACGCTTACTTATTCTTGCTGCAAAACGTATTAACCAAAATTTTCGAGATAATCCTGAGCATCAAGCCCTATTTATGTCGATTATTCGCTCTCCTTATCGTTTATACGATACTTTGGTAGCGATGAAACGATATGGTGTTTTAGGAAACTATATTCCTGCATTTGGTCAAATTATGGGCCTTATGCAATATGATCTATTCCATATCTATACAGTCGATGCACACACATTATTATTACTGCGCAATTTAAACCGTTTTAAAGAACCAGAATTTGCTAAAGAGTTCCCTGTTGTAAGCTCCGTTTTCCAACGTCTTGCACGTCAAGATATTGTGTTTATTGCTGCATTATTCCATGACATTGCCAAAGGCCGCGGTGGAGACCATAGTGAACTTGGTGCAGAAGATGCGATTGAATTTGGACGTGCGCACGGCTTTACAGAGCGTGAATGTAAATTAATTGCATGGCTCATTCACAACCATTTGCTTATGTCGCTAACTGCTCAGAAAAAGGATATTTCCGATCCGGATGTTGTTAAAGATTTTGCTGAAAAACTTGGCGATATGGAACATCTTGATTATCTATATACTTTAACAGTTGCAGATATTAATGCGACAAATCCAAAACTGTGGAACACATGGCGTGCTTCGCTTATGCGTCAACTTTATACACATGCCCGTGATGTCATTCGTACAGGTTTAAGCCGTCCTGTTGACTATCAAATGCTAATTGAAGACACCAAATTTGCAGCAAGTGAATTACTGGTGAATAACTTCTCATTGGCAGACGTTGAAAAAGTATGGCAAGAACTGGGCGATGAATACTTCATTAAAGAATCGGCAGATGAAATTGCATGGCACACTCAAGCAATTTTGAAACACGGCGATAACCCAGAGCCATTAGTACTATTACGTGCTCACCGTAAAGCTGCGCAAGATGCCGTGCAAATCTTTATATATACACGTGACCAACCGAACCTTTTTGCAACGACTGTGGCAGTTTTAGACCGCATGAACTTAGACGTTCAGGATGCAAAAATTATCACAGCAAGTACCGCGTTTAGCTTAGACACCTATGTTGTTCTCGATCGCTTTGGTACATTGCTAACCGATCCTGAACGCGAAGAAACAGTTAAAACCGCATTAGTGAAGGCGCTTAGTCAGCCAGACCAATATCCGGGCCTTATGCAACGCCGCATTCCACGTCAGCTACGTCACTTCGATATTGAAAATACAGTTGACGTTACATTGAATGAAGCGTTACAGCAAAATATGGTTGAAATTTCAACACTCGATCACCCCGGACTACTTGCACGTGTAGGTGGCTTATTTATGATGCAAGGTTTAGACATCCATTCAGCTAGAATTGCAACTTTAGGTGAACGTGCAGAAGATATTTTCTTTGTCACGAAAAAAGATGGAAAACCGTTAAATAACGAAGAGGTTAAACTCTTCTCGGAAAAGCTTAAAGCTGCATTAGATGAAGCATCTAATCAAATTTGTCAGCACTGAAACTCAACTACTTGGTAACTGTTTAATGAACTCTAGCTTGTCGTTATTGCACCCATATCCATTTGAAAAGTTAAACCAACTTTTTAAGGATACTACCCCTGCTAACCTTCCCTTGATTCCTCTATCAATTGGCGAACCAAAGCACCCAGCACCAGAGTTTGTTAAACAGGCAATTATTGACAACTTCAATCACCTCTCAACTTATCCAAATAGCAAAGGCTTACCTGAGCTTCGCCAAAGTATTGCAGACTGGCTCACTAAGCGTTTTAAACTTAACAGTATTAGTGCTGAAAACCACATTTTGCCAGTGTCTGGTACGCGTGAAGGGATTTTCTCATTTGTTCAGGCGCTCATTAACCGTGAAGACGCACCGTATGTGGTAATGCCGAATCCGTTTTATCAAATTTACGAAGGCGCAGCTCTACTTGCGGGCGCAAAACCTTATTTCATCAATTGCACCGAAGAAAATGGTTACTTAGGTGATTTTGATGCTGTACCCGCAGAAGTCTGGGAAAAAACTGCCCTTCTTTTTGTATGTACGCCGGGCAACCCAACTGGCACTGTGCTTTCTAAAGAACAATTCAAAAAGCTAATCGCGTTATCTGATCAATATAATTTTGTTATTGCTTCTGACGAATGCTATTCAGAACTTTGGTTCGAGCAAGCACCTACAGGTTTATTAGAAGTTTGTGCAGAACTTGGTCGTGATGACTATAAAAACTGTGTCGTATTTCATTCACTTTCTAAACGCTCAAACTTACCGGGTTTACGCTCAGGTTTTGTAGCGGGTGATGCAGAATTATTAAAACCATATTTGCAGTATCGTACCTATCATGGTGCAGCAATGCCTGTTCAACATCAACTTGCATCAATTGCGGCATGGAATGATGAAAACCATGTTGAAGAAAACCGTAAGCAATATCGTGCAAAGTTTGATTTATTCCAAAACGAACTAGGTCACTTATTACCTCTGCAAAAGCCAGATGCAGGTTTCTATTATTGGTTAAAAGTCGATAACGATGAAAGTTTTGCCAAGATGCTAATGGAAAAAGCCCATATTAAAGTTTTACCGGGTCGTTATTTATCTCGCGACACAGATCAAGGTAACCCTGGGGAAAATCATGTACGTATGGCTTTAGTCGCCGATTTAGCGCAATGTGAAGAAGTGGTTAAGCGCTTAAAAGCAATTCTTTAAGCGTACATAAGTTGTATAGCCTTCACGATTATTTAGCATGAAGGCTATACAACCCACATTAACTATAAGCAATGAGTAAGATTGCAAAACATATAAAAGCCAGACTAGAACAATAATATAAGCCTATCGCTGAACGTTTAATCTGTTCTAGAACTCGATTTTGAAGCAATAGCCGAACCAACAGTAAGTTCCAACCAAGTACGACTCCAGTCATCCACGTACTCATCAGCAATTTTTGAACTAAACTAAATTGATGCTGAATAAGCAACATCAAGCTACTATAAAACATAATATTTTTGGGATTAAGTAGACTAGATTGTATTCCCAACATTAAGCTCTTAACTTTATCCTGATGTTGATACTCTTGATCAATCAAATCATTTTTTTCAGTAGCAAAAGTTAAGGTGCCAGCGCGAGCAGCCTTAAAACAAAGATAACTCAAATAAACCAAATACCCCGCCCCAAGCCATTTAAGTACTAAAAGAATGGTCGTACTCAAATTTCCAAGTAACATAAATCCGAACATACATGCCATTAAGATTAAGGCATTACCAAACGTAATTCCTGCAATGACGCCGTAGGTGTAACGCGAACCCTTTTGCAAAAGACTGGTGAGAATAAGAAAAAAATCAGGTCCCGGAGATAGCAACGCTAAAAAGTGGGTAAAGGCAATAACTAAAAAAACTTCCATAACGATTTCATCTTTAAAACTGTATGGAATAGCTTAAAAATAGAGAAAAATAATTTATTGTAAATTATTGCGCGGCTGCGAGTTGAAACTGACGAGGAGTGATTCCAGTATGCGCTTTGAAGGCTTTATGAAAATGGCTCTGATCACTAAAGCCTAAATTTACTGCCAACTCCACAAGCGAAATCCCTTGTTTTAATTGAGCTCTGGCTTGATTTATCTTTAAATTAATTTGAAATGCATGGGGTGTTAAGCCAACATTGGCTTTAAATAGACGAATAATTGCATATCGACTAAGACCTACCTGCTGTGCAAGCTCTTCTAGAGAAATAAATCGTTCTGATGATTTAATAATATGAATTAAGGCCAAGAAGTCCTCATACAAATATTGAGTTTTCTGTATTTCTTCTAATATAAAATGAGGGAGTAACAACTGAGTAAGGCAATAGATAAGCGACTGTTCTTTTTCAAGAATCAATTTTTCAGAATCAAATAAAGTTTCATTCATACCAGAAAAAGCCTGATATAAAGACTCATCTTTAATAATGAGAGGTCTATGCTGGGGTAAATTTAAATCAAAGCCCTCTTTTTGAAATTCAGCGTACCATTGATTAAGCCAAGATATATCCAGATGCAACATCTGGTAACTCCAAGCCTGATCAGGTAATGGATTACAAGAATGTTCTATGTGGGCAGGTACAATGACTAAGGTACCAGCAGAAATCTTTTGTGCTGTACCAAATGAACTTTGAAAAACGCTATTCCCTTCATCTATAGCTCCAATAGAAAATGTTGGATGACTATGAGACTTATAACATGTTCGACTAAAACAAGATCGTCTGGCTTCAACATAAGGCATTCGCCCATCTTGCCAAAACTCAAATGCTTGAGGAATAGCGTTCATTGAATTCATTAACTTGCTAATGCTTTTTCAATATCAGCTTCTAATGCTTCTGGTTTAGTCGTAGGCGCATAGCGATTAAGCACTGCACCATCTTTCCCTACCAAAAATTTAGTAAAGTTCCATTTAATCGTGCTGCTTCCTAAAATGCCTTTAGCTTCACGTGTCAAATATCTAAAAATCACGTGAGCTTCTGGTCCTTTTACATCTACTTTCGCAAACATCGGGAATTTCACCCCATAGTTACGCTGGCAGAATGTACCGATTTCTTTATTGCTACCCGGATCTTGCCCACCAAACTGGTTGCAGGGAAACCCTAAAACTTCCAAGCCTTGATCTTTATATTTCTCATAAAGTTTTTCAAGGCCAGCAAATTGTGGTGTAAAACCACATTTACTTGCAGTATTTACAATTAGTAAAACTTTACCTTTGTAATCAGCTAATTGCTTAACTTCACCCTCTAACAGTTCAGCTTCAAACTGATAAATATTACTCATGGATAGGTTTCCTCATCATTTTTTTCTTGTGATTTAAGTTGTAATGATGCCGAGTTTACACAATAGCGCAAACCAGTCGGCTGTGGTCCATCTTCAAAAACATGCCCTAAATGGGCTTCGCAATCATGACAAACAATTTCTGTTCTGACCATACCATGCGATAAATCGTCATGTTCTTCAATTGCAGTTGGCTCAATCGGTTTAAAGAAGCTAGGCCAACCACAACCACTGTCATATTTAGTATCTGAGGAGAACAATTCTGCACCGCAGCAACGGCAGACATAGGTACCATGTTGCTTAGTATTCCAGTATTGCCCCGTAAATGCAGGTTCAGTGCCCTTTTGTCGTGTGATCCGATACTCTTCTGGTGATAACTCTCTTTGCCATTCCCGGTCTGTTTTATTGACTTTTCCCATGACATGCACCTTTATTCTGAAGTAAACATTTCTGATGATTGAGTTTTATATTTACGCCATTCCTCGCAAAAACACTAGTCTCTGAACGTAAAATTTGTTGGAATTTAATCACCTAAGCAATAGAAAGCAAAAAGTAAGCAAAATTCAAAATTAAAAGTAAGCAAATTTATGTTTTATTTTCTTCCAAGGAAGCAAAGATGGTGCTATTCTTGTTCGGCACGGTTGTATAGGACAAAACATGTCTCAGAAAAAAAGTGTGCTTTTCCAGCAACTATTACCAGTTATCAAACAGTATCAGCAATCGGGCTTTACCCATGAAAAAATTGTTGAATTACTAAAAGATCAACACGATCTGAATTTGGTAACAGTTAAAACATTTAAAAGTTATTTATACCGATATGCAAAAGTGAATCCAGCTATGTCTAAAAATACTGCTATCCTCCAATCCATGCCAACTTCTCGAGAAATAAAGAAATCATCGAAGCTTGAGCATGTTTGTTATGACATTCGTGGACCAGTATTACGAGCCGCCAATGAAATGGAAGAGCAAGGACATAAAATCATCAAGCTCAATATCGGCAACCCTGCTCCATTTGGTTTTGAAGCCCCACAAGAAATTATTAATGACGTTGCTTTAAACCTACCAAATGCGATTGGTTATGTTGACTCAAAAGGTATCTTTCCAGCACGTAAAGCTATCTGCCAATATTACCAACAAAAAGGCATCCTAAATATGCACGTGAATGACGTGTATATCGGTAATGGTGTGTCTGAACTTATTGTAATGGCGATGCAAGGCTTGCTTGATGATGGCGACGAAATGTTGATTCCAATGCCGGATTATCCGCTTTGGACAGCAGCTGTTAATCTTTCAGGGGGTACAGCAATTCACTATAAATGTGATGAAGAAAATAGCTGGTATCCAGATATTGCTGACATTGAAAGCAAGATTACATCGAATACTCGCGGTATTGTCATCATTAACCCGAACAACCCTACTGGTTCAGTTTATCCACGTCATATTCTTGAACAAATTGTAGTGCTTGCAAAAAAATATGATCTAATTTTATTTGCTGATGAAATTTACGACAAAATTATTTATGACGGTATTGAACATGTTTCAGTAGCATCATTAGCTGGCGACCAGCTTTGCGTATCTTTTAATGGTCTATCAAAAGCTTATCGCATTGCAGGTTTCCGTTCAGGCTGGATGGCAATTACCGGAGATAAAAGCCGCGCTGCTGACTATATCGAAGGTTTAGATATGTTGGCATCAATGCGTCTATGTGCAAACGTTCAGGCTCAATATGCGATTCAAACTGCTTTAGGCGGTTACCAATCAATTAATGACCTGATTCGTCCGGGTGGCCGTTTGTACGAACAGCGTAATATTGCTTGGGAAATGCTAAATGAGATTCCTGGTGTAAGCTGCGTAAAACCAGATGGAGCAATGTACTGCTTCCCTCGCCTCGATCCAAACATCTATCCAATCGAAGATGACGAAAAATTAATGCTTGATTTGCTACGTGCAGAAAAAGTGCTATTGGTCCAAGGTACGGGCTTTAATTGGCCAACTCCAGATCATTTCCGTGTGGTTTTCTTACCAGCTGAAAATGAATTGCGAGAAGCAATCACTCGTTTAGGCCGTTTCTTAGCCAATCGTCGTTAAAAAAATGCATATCAAAAAAGGCATCTTAAATTAGATGCCTTTTTTGATAATTTTATTTGACTAATTTAAAAAAAGAATAATTACAAACTCTTCCGCACTTCCACTTACATTTAAATAACTATTTGAATTTAAGCAATTTTAATTAAAAATTTAATTCATTTAATCTTTAAAATCTGTTTAACAATTCATTTCTATATTTTTTACCATACGTTTAAATTTGTGCGTAATTTCACATTTCCCGCAATCTTCATTATGCAAAAATTGCATGGATCAATATTTTTTTGCATTTCACACTGCTTCAAAATCGAGCAACAATCCCTTCCCATAACAACATCACCATATTCGATTCGGTTAAAACAGATTCAGATATCTAGGAAGATAAAATCGGTAGAACGACCGGACTGAACTAACAAGGAAAGCTTTCAATCATTCAAATCCCATCAAAGAATGATTGAATCAAATGGATAGAGGTTCATATGAAGCAAAAGAAATTGCTCAAATATATTGTTATTGCTATTTTACTTGGCGTACTGACAGGCTGGATTTGTCACCACTTTTTTAATGAAGGTGACCAACTCAAACAAATCGCTTCTTATTTTAGCATCGGCACAGACATCTTTTTACGCCTCATCAAAATGATTATTGCTCCATTGGTATTTGCCACAATTGTTTCAGGCATTGTATCAATGGGGAAATCTACATCGATTGGTAGTATCACACTTAAGTCAATGACTTGGTTTATTACTGCTTCGTTTGTATCGCTTGCCATCGGCATGGGTTTAGCAAACTTTTTCCAACCGGGGGCAGCTCTAGATTTAGCACTACCAACAGCTCAACAACTTAGTGGCGCTTCTCTCCCAGAAACTACTGGCTTTACACTGCAATCATTCTTAAGCCATGTGTTCCCACGCAGCATTGCAGAAGCAATGGCAAATAACGATATTTTACAAGTACTTGTTTTCGCTATTTTCTTTGGCTCAGCACTCGCTTTTGTAAATCAAGGCAACGAAAAAGATTCAGTTATTGTTCGTTTGACTGAAGAACTTAGCAAGATCATGTTCCGTATCACCGATTACGTCATGATGTTTGCACCTTTTGCAGTATTTGCTGCAATTGCTTCAGCAATTACAGTACAAGGTTTAGGCTTAATTGTTGACTACGGTATTTTAATCGCTGAGTTCTATTTCGGTCTTCTGTTACTTTGGATCATTTTGTTCTCTGTTGGTGCAATCGTACTTAAAAAAGATATCTTCCGCTTAGGCAAATTAATTCGCGAACCTGTAACTCTTGCTTTTGCAACAGCTTCAAGTGAGTCTGCCTACCCTAAAGTAATGGATGCACTCAATAAATTTGGTGTACCTAAAAAAGTGACTAGCTTTGTATTACCGTTGGGTTATTCATTTAACCTAGATGGTTCAATGATGTACACCACGTTTGCAGTATTGTTTATTGCTCAAGCTTACAACATCGATCTTAGCTTCACTCAACAAATCTTAATTCTGTTAACTCTGATGGTGACAAGTAAAGGTATTGCAGGTGTATCACGAGCTTCAATTGTGGTTATTTCAGCAACACTCACCATGTTCCATTTACCTGAAGCCGGCATTCTCTTATTGCTTGGTATCGATCAGTTCCTTGATATGGGTCGTACTGCAACAAACGTAGTAGGTAACAGTATTGCTACCGCAGTTGTTGCTAAGCTTGAAGGCGAAAAAGTAGCAGATACTGAAGAGCTACCAGAGCCTGTATTAATTAAATCAACTCAAGAACAAACGCCCGCTTAAGTTTCTCTTTTCTCCCACTCTCCCAACTTAAGAGCAATTTTATATGACCTTATAAAATTGCTCTTCTTTTTATTCTAAAATTAAACAATAAAAATTTATGTGTATTTCCATATTAAATAATGAACCCAATAATGTATTTTTACGGCTATTAAATTTTCTTAAAACAAACCTTAAAAAGAGAATAAAATTCACCCAAACAGAATTTATATTCTTAGAAATAAACATCAATTGATTAATTTTTAATTCATTTCATTACCACTTAATTATATTAAACGATTGAAATTATTATTTAGTTTATCTATCAAAAAATTTATATAATTTTATTTACAAACAATATGATATACAATCAATGATATATAAATACCAAATGGTAAAGAAAAAGCATATCACGCCCATTATTTTTAAATTTTATAATAATGAGAAAATCATTTGTATCATTTATATTAAAAACAAAAAAATTGAGATAAATTAGAAAAACTTAATAGATTTTTTATTTTATTCATGATATTTATTAACGCTAAATAAAGGCAATGACTAAGCAATTGTTGATAAAACAAAATGCTATTCAGGGATGCTTCTTATTCAAACAAGTTACGAATATGTTTTACATGGTATGTATTTTGCTTAGGAAAAGCAGGCGTATTCGGCAAACTTCTACTTCGTCACTTCATAAGGATATTTTCGATGTTGACTAAAACTGTTAAATCTTTAGGTTTAGCGATGGGCTTATTGGCCTGCTCTCTCCCACTTTACGCAAAAAATAATGTAGTTGTTGTAGCCACTGGCGGTACTATCGCGGGTGCTGGCGCAAGCTCAGCAAACAGTGCAACCTACACTGCTGCAAAAGTTCCAGTTGATGCCTTAATTAATGCTGTTCCACAAATCAAAGATTTGGCGAATGTCACTGGTATTCAAGCATTACAGGTCGCTTCTGAAAGTATTACTGACAAGGAATTATTACAAATTGCTCGTCAAGTAAATGAGCTGGTAAAAAAACCATCTGTTAATGGTGTCGTGATTACTCACGGTACAGACACTTTAGAAGAAACAGCATTTTTCTTAAATCTTGTTGTTCACACTGATAAACCGATTGTTATTGTTGGTTCAATGCGTCCTTCAACTGCTCTTTCAGCAGATGGACCACTTAACCTTTATAGCGCAGTTGCTTTAGCAGCTTCTGATGATGCAAAAAATAAAGGCGTTATGGTTCTTATGAACGACTCTATTTTTGCAGCGCGTGATGTCACTAAAGGTATTAACATTCATACAAATGCTTTTGTTAGCCAATGGGGCGCTTTAGGTACATTAGTTGAAGGCAAGCCATACTGGTTCAGACAATCTGTAAAACGTTTTACAAATGCTTCAGAATTTAATATCGAAAATATTAAAGGTGATGCACTTCCTCTAGTACAAATCGTTTACGGTTCAGACTCTATGCTTCCTGATGCTTATGAAGCATATGCAAAAGCTGGTGCTAAAGCGATTATCCATGCTGGCACAGGTAACGGTTCTGTTGCAAACTATATCGTTCCAACTTTACAAAAACTTCATGATAAAGACGGTATTCAAATTATCCGTTCATCACGTGTACCACAAGGTTTCGTATTACGTAATGCTGAACAACCTGATGATAAATATGGTTGGGTAGCTGCTCATGACTTAAACCCACAAAAAGCACGGCTTCTTGCTGCATTAGCTCTTACTAAGACTAATGACGCTAAAGAAATTCAACGTATGTTCTGGCAGTACTAAGTTTTTCAACCAGCTCAAACCTTGGTGTTTGAGCTGGTCATATTTTATAAAAATAATGTCTTTTATATTAAAACTGTACAATAGATGTTCAACTCATTCTTCTTAAATAATAAAATCCTTAACAGTTTGCCAAAATATTAACCATTTCCTTTTAACTTTGCGTGTTAAACTATGCTTCGGTCGCATTAAGGATTGGTTTATGCAGTTTGTTCATCTAGGTATTTATACAGAATTTTCGATTACAGAGTCGATAGTTCGCATACCTGACTTGGTCAATGCTGCGGTTAAAGACCAAATGCCTGCGTTGGCATTAACTGACCTCTCTAACCTCCATGCGGCGGTAAAGTTTTATAATTCTTGTTTAAAAAAAGGCATTAAGCCTCTTTTAGGCAGTACGATTCGCCTTGATGATGCTCAACACCGTGCAACTTTACTTGCAATGAGTGATGTTGGGTGGAAAAGTCTTACCGAAATCGTTTCACGCGGTTTTATTGAAGGACAACAGCTCAGTATTCCATGTGTCAAAAAAGAATGGGTACTTGAACAGCATCAAGATATTATCGTTTTACTTGGCCAGCATAGTGATGTTGGTCAGATGCTTTGTTCATCTAACCCGCAAAAAGCAGCTCCCCTTTTAGAAGCATGGCTCGAAAAGTTTGGTAACCGTGTTTATCTTGCTTTAACACGTACCGACCGTCCTGGTGAAGAAGACTTTATTCAAGAAGCAGCTAAACTTGCTGCACAATATAATGTTGGTGTAGCTGCACATAATGATGTGCACTTTGTAGAAAAGGAAGATTTCGAAGCGCACGAAGCGCGTGTTTGTATCGCTGATGGTTATGTACTAGCAGATAATCGCCGTCCACGTATATATAGTCCTGAGCAGCACTTTAAAACCTCAGATGAAATGATCGAATTGTTTTCCGATATTCCTAGTGCTATCGAGAACACCTATCATATTGCTAAACGCTGTAACGTTAAACTGCAACTCGGCACTTACTTTTTACCTGACTATCCAATTCCAGATGGTTTTACCATCGACACTTATTTTGAACATTTATCTAAAGTAGGTTTAGAAGAACGCTTAAATTATCTTTACCCTGTTGAAAAACGTGGTGAAGATTGGACAGAGATTCGTAAGCCTTACGATGAACGAATTGATTATGAAGTCGGTATTATCCTGAAGATGGGTTTCCCTGGCTACTTCCTCATCGTCATGGACTTCATTCAATGGGCAAAAAATAATGGTGTTCCTGTTGGGCCAGGTCGTGGTTCAGGTGCAGGTTCATTAGTCGCATATAGCTTAAAAATTACAGACCTTGACCCACTTCGTTACGATCTACTTTTCGAACGTTTCTTGAACCCAGAACGTGTATCGATGCCTGACTTTGACGTCGATTTCTGTATTGCTGGACGTGACCGCGTTATTGATTACGTATCGCGTACTTATGGTCGTGAAGCCGTTTCACAAATTGCAACTTTCGGAACCATGGCAGCAAAAGGTGCAATCCGTGACGTTGCACGTGTATTGGGTAAATCTTACGGTTTAGCTGACCGTATTTCAAAAATGGTACCTACCAAACCGCTCGGTGTGGATTTAGCTACCGCTATTGATATGGAACCCCAGCTTAAAGATATTGTGACCAACCCATCTAACCCAGATAACGACGATGCAAGCGAAATCTGGGAAATGGCATTAAAATTAGAAGGTGTAACCCGAAATACTGGTAAACATGCCGGAGGTGTAGTCATTGCACCAGGTAAAATTACCGATTTCTCGGCTGTACTTTGTGATGCAGATGGAACAAACCGCGTTGCTCAATATGATAAAGACGATGTAGAAGCAGCGGGTCTAGTCAAGTTCGACTTCTTGGGTTTACGTAACTTAACCGTTATTGAAGACGCGATTCAGAATATTAATAAAAACCGCGACAGTAATGATCAACTCAATATCTTGCATGTTCCTCTAGACGACGCTAAAGCTTATTCCGTCTTTGCCGATGCAAATACGACAGCGGTATTCCAGTTTGAATCCGTCGGCATGAAACGGATGCTTAAAGAAGCACGTCCAAGCAAATTTGAAGAAATTATTGCGTTCGTATCCTTGTATCGTCCGGGTCCAATGGACCTGATTCCTGACTTTATTCACCGTATGCATGGTGGAGATTTTGAATATCTCCATCCTCTTTTAGAAGGTGTATTAGAACCAACTTACGGGATTATGGTTTATCAGGAACAGGTGATGCAGACTGCACAGATCTGTGCAGGTTATACATTAGGTGGCGCAGACTTACTACGCCGTGCAATGGGTAAAAAGAAACCTGAGGAAATGGTCAAACAGCGCCAAATCTTCTTAGAAGGTGCTGCTGAAAAAGGGATTGACGAAAGCACAGCAAACCATATCTTTGACTATATGGAAAAGTTTGCAGGCTATGGTTTCAACAAATCTCACGCGGCTGCTTATGCCCTAGTTGCCTACCATACTGCATGGTTAAAAGCCCATTATCCTGCTGAGTTTATGGCAGCCGTAATGACATCGGAAATGCAAAACACGGACAGTGTTGTATTTTTGATTGATGACTGTCGAAACAATAATCTTGAAGTCTTACCACCATCAGTCAACATGTCGACTTATCATTTCCATGCAAGTAACGATAAAACGATTGTTTATGGTTTAGGTGCAATTAAGGGTGTCGGCGAACAAGCAATGCAGTCAGTTATTGACTCTCGTCGACAATTTGGTCCTTATACAGATCTATTCGATTTTTGCCATCGCATTGATTTGAAGAAAATCAATAAGCGTACTCTTGAAGCTTTAATTCGCGCGGGTGCACTCGATTGCTTAGGAATTGAACGTGCAAGCTTAATGGCACAATTGCCTGAAGCTGTTCAAGCCGCTGAACAAGCTCGCAGTAACCGTGAAAGCGGAATTATGGATTTATTTGGTGAGGTTGAAGAAGTTCAACGCAAGCCAGCTAAACCAGTAAAACCATGGAGTGACGAAGTTCGTCTCAAAGGCGAAAAAGACACGCTTGGTTTATATTTAACCGGTCATCCAATTGATGTTTACCGACAGGAACTCAAAGCTTTTATTCCTGTAAAACTAAATGAAATTACTGCGACGCGTCGTGGTGTTACGACAGTTTATGCAGGTTTGGTCATTGATGTCGCAAACTTCCCGAACCGTGTGGTTATTGTACTGGATGATGGTACGGCACGTATTGAAGTCAGCTGTAACCATGAGCGCTTCCAACGTTTTAAAGATATTGTGCAAGTTGAACGTGTTGTAGTTTTCGAAGGCGAAATCTATGAGCGAGAAGGCTTTGATCGTCCAATGGGACGTTTAACCAAGGCTTTCACGTTAAATGAAATAAGACAAAAACGTGCTAACAGTATTCAAATCAAATTAACAGAAGAGTTCATGCAGCCAACACTGGCAAAAGATCTGCAAAACATGATCTTGCCATTTTGCAATGTAGATATGCATCAACATATCACTCTACAGTTACAGATTGATCAACCCTATGCTCAAGCCGAACTTCAGTTTGGACCGCAATGGAAAGTCGCTCCTCTAGATGAATTACTTGCTAAACTCAGAGATTATTTTGGTAAAGATAATATTTATATTGAATATCAAGTAAAGTCGAAAGCAGCTAAAGCAGCAGACCCTGTTCGTCCACATGCTGTTGCCCCTCCTCCTGCGGGTATGTCTATGGATGATGCATTGGATTTATACCAAAGCGAAGTTTCTCAATATTCGTAATTTCTGGAAATCTTATGAGTTCGTTTGACCACACCACCGTGTCAAAACAATTAGCACAAGTGCGTATTGTCATGGTAAATACGACTTTGCCTGCCAATATTGGTAGTGCTTTACGTGCCATGAAAACAATGGGACTAATTAAATTAGTTCTAGTAGCACCAAAAACATACCCTCATCCAGATATACAAGCACTTGCCGCAGGTGCCCAAGATTTATTTGAACATCTTGAGATTGTAGATACCTTAGAAGATGCGATTAAAGACTGTCATTTAGTATTTGGAACAAGTGCACGTAGCCGCACCATTCCTTGGCCTTTACTTGATGTGAGACCTGCGGCTAAAGAAGCTATTAAGGCCACCACTCAAGGACAACAAATCGCTATTGTTTTTGGCCGTGAAGACCGTGGCTTAACAAATGAAGAATTAGCACTGGCAAATTATCATTTAACCATTCCTGTCAATCCAGACTATGGCGTGTTGAATGTTGCGCAAGCGATTCAAGTTGTATGTTACGAACTTCGCATGTCTGCTCTCGAGCAAGAGCAAGTCGATCAGAATGTAGATGAAATGCCATTAGTGCAAGGCCAAAGCATGCAATGGGATGAACCTTTGGTGACTCAGCAACAAATGGAAGAGTTTTATCCTCATCTAGAAAAAATGCTGACTGAAATCGAATTTTTAGATCCAAAAAATCCACGTTTATTACCTTTACGCTTGCGTCGTTTATTTGGTCGTATACAATTAGATCGTATGGAATATCATTTACTTCGCGGTATTTTTAGTCGCGTACAAGCTTTAACAAGTGGTAAATGGAAAAAAGCATTATCTGACAAGGAGGATCAACCCAATGCTTAAGCAGCTTAAAGAAGATATAAAAGCTGTATTTGCGCGAGATCCTGCTGCCCGCAATACACTAGAAGTTCTTACGACTTACCCAGGTATTCATGCAATTATGATGCATCGTGTTGCGCATGAATTATGGCAAAAAGACTGTAAAGGTGCAGCTCGCCTACTTTCTTCATTTAGCCGTTTTGCAACTGGAATTGAAATTCATCCTGGCGCTAAAATCGGTAAGCGTTTTTTTATTGATCATGGCATGGGTGTTGTGATTGGTGAAACTGCTGAAATTGGTGATGATGTTACGCTTTATCATGGGGTTACCTTAGGTGGTACCACATGGAAAACTGGTAAACGCCATCCAACTTTAGAAGACGGTGTTGTTGTTGGTGCTGGTGCGAAAATCTTGGGTCCATTTACTGTAGGTAAAGGTGCCAAAGTCGGTTCGAATGCTGTAGTGACCAAAGCTGTTCCTGCTGGAGTGACTGCTGTAGGAAACCCTGCTCGCTATATCTATAAAGATGCCAACAAAACTAAAGATAAAGATGAAGAACGTCGCCGCGATTATGCACAAAGTATTGGTTTTGCCCCATATGCGACAACTGCTGATCAGTCAGACCCTATTTTAGAAGGCATGCGTGTTTTACTTGATCGTATTCAACACAATGAAACGCGTATGAATAATTTATGTCAGCGTTTATCAGAGCTAGATCCTAGCTTCGAAAAAGAAAGTCAAGATGAACAACCTTTTAGTGATGAAGAGCTAAAAATTCTTGAAGAAGTGCGTCGTGAATGTGGTGCACAAAACAAGATATCAAAAACGTAATATTCTTGATTCATAATGTAACACGCTTACCCTTGCATGTCGGTTTAGCTTTTTCTAGACTTGTCACTACCAAATCTGACTTTACTAAAATGAACGGAAGATCCTATGAATTTTAAGCCTTTGGCATATATCATCCTTGCGACCTCAAGTTTAACAGCTTGTACAATGGCACCTGTAAAACAACAAAAAATTGAGCCTTTTGTTTTCAAGGAACCAGAACTTACTCCTCCTTTTTATGCGTTAAATCCTTTTAACTACGATCAACCGCCAGCATTTGAAGTTGCCTTAAAAGACGCTGCTGCACAGCCAGTAACCAAAATGGTCGTTAATCGTCAAGATGACCCAACTAAACAGCTTACTCTCGATGTCAATAAACTGATTGTTCCGACTGTAAATAATTCACAGCGTTCAATGAAATACGCAGTTTTAGCTGGTGAAAATGAAATTGATGTTACAAGTATTGATGACTTTTTACAGTTAGTAGAAGGCAAAGCTCGTCACTACCCACCTCGCTTTACTGATCGCCAAGAACGTAAAGGCTTCGAAAGTAAACTTAAAGAAGTAACACAACAACTTGATACACTTGCTGCAAACCCAAATGCATCATTTGATATTTTGCTTCGTGCTTTCAAAGCAAGCGTTCTTGCACGTAATCTTGATTTAGGTACCGTTCATACCACTAGATCTTTAGAATATGCTCAAAGACTTCTAAAAATTAGCCCAGATGATGCAGAAACGAACTTCTGGTTTGGTTTCGGTTTATCTGAAGGTGGTGGTCAACGTGAAGCTATTCCTTACTTAGATAAAGCCATTAAAGGTAATGTTCAAGAAGCGTATTTAGCTGCTGCAAACAACTATATTGCAATGGAGCAAAAGAAAAATGCGATTCAGACACTTAAAAATTATAAAGTGAAATATCCAGATGAATCGGAAATTGCTGATCGTTTAATTCAAGAAATTGAAAAACAAGGTCGTTGGAATGTATGGCAAGTTTTGACTAACCCTGCAATGTCTGCAACTACAACACCAAGTGCAACACCTAAAAAATAAGCTTAAATAGTTAAAAAAAGGGCCGTTTTGACAGCCCTTTTTTTTATTTGATCATTTGAAAAATATTTTAAAATTTGTATGATCTACCTACCATTGAGCCACTAAATTTTGACCATAATGTTTTCAATAAAAAGAAGCAAAACAGTATTGACGGTCATGCTACTCGGTTCAATTCTGAGTGGTTGTCAGGTCGTTAATGTTAAACAGCAAGCTTTGAATGTGACTATTGCAAATGAACGTAATAGTATTCTTACGCAAGATAAACTCAGCGAAGCAAGTCTGAATGTTTTATCAATGTCTGGTCAGGAAGCTAAAGTCTGCACTGAAACCCCTGATAACTGTGTAAATCAACTCAAAAAACTTCCTCAAATTTTAGATGAACAGTTTTTATCAGCTGCAAGTGAAATGTATCTGGCAAAAGCAATGGCTTTGTCAGATTCCTCGGATTGTAAAATTAGTAGGTTTACTAAACACAAGTCCGAAGAAGAACAAACCAATATTCAGAATAAATATGATGATTGCTTAGACCAACAATTAAATTTACTCGATAAAAGTATTCGTTATAGCTACGCCTATCTATTTTCAACAAAACGTAAGCCTACCGACCGTATTTTTGATAATAGACAAGTTCAGATTCGGGACTTTTACAATCAAGCCATAGCAAAAATGGTGAGCGTTTATGATTTACGCTATCCAAAAAAAGATGTCGTAGAACCTCAAATACATATTGGTAAGAGTGTCTATTCGATTGATTTTGAATTTCACCAGCAACTTGCTGGACAAAAATTAGAAAAGTTAATTTCTAGTTATAACTTAAATTTTTCAGGGTTAAGAACCATTAACCGCCGCGATGGTTTTGGCTCTGAATTTGTAGCGGTTTTTCCTAGCTCAGGAAAAGAAGATATTAATGAATATATTCTAGACCCGCTTAAATACAATTATAAAAATGGTGTTAACCCCAATATCCATCATGCACGTTATTTGGCTGCAACGATTGTCGCTGAACCAAAACATGCGACCACTGTTGAAGAAATTATTAATAATTCTGAATTCGTGATTCGCGTTTACGACCCTTATCGCACCGATAATATTAATGTCGCTGGTAAGCAATATCCTCTAGCAGCCAACTTTTCTGCACCTTATGGCCTATGGCTGGCCGAAAATAACTTAGGTGTGGCAGCTTATTTAAGCCTAATTGATCGTGACCAGCACTTGACCATGCCACATCTCTACATGCTTGAACCCTACAACCCCAATAAGAAAATTATTGTGTTGGTTCATGGGCTAGCAAGTAGCCCTGAGGCATGGATTGCTTTGACCAATGATGTTATGGGTGACACGGTTTTAAGAGATAACTATCAAGTTTGGCAAGTTTTTTATTCAACCAATATGCCGATTTTGGAAAGCCGTTTCCAAACTTATGCCCTTCTTAAGCAAGCTTTTGGTTCGTTGAACCCTAGTGACCCTGCTGTACATGATGCTGTTCTTGTGGGCCATAGTATGGGGGGTATTATTAGCCGCTTACTGGTCAGTGATGGTGATATTACCAAGCCTGCTTTAGATTTGATGACAATTCGCCAGCAAAACCGCTTTAAGAAACATCCAATGGTTACTGAGCGATTGCAAATGCATTCAATCAATAATTTTGATCGTGCAATTTTCTTGGCTTCTCCTCATCGAGGTACAGATTATGCAGATCGATGGTTTACGTTAGCTGCACGTAAAATTATTCGTTTACCGGGTGCATTTTTGTCGGCTGTAGCGACTTCTCTCACCACTGAAAATTTAGATGTTAAAGATTTTTTGAGTAATATTGATAATGGTTTGATTCAAAATGGTCCAAGTGATTTGAGTCATCAATCTAAATTTATGGAACTTACAGAAAATATTAATCCGCACCAAGGGTTAGTCTTCCACTCTATTATGGGCAATATTACCAAAAGTGATGATCCAAATGTGATTACCGACGGTATCGTTCCCTATAAGAGCGCTCACCTAGAAGGTGCAAAATCTGAGAAAGTTCTTCCGGGTGGACACTCTATTCAGTTAACACCTCAAGCTGTACTAGAGCTACGTCGTATTCTACGAGAGCATTTAGTTGAACACGGTTTATATAAACCATAAAAATAAAAAAGAGCCAAAGGTTGTCCTTTGGCTCTTTTGTTTTGAAATTAAATTTTATTGCCCAGAACGGATGATGTAATCAAACGCAGAGAGTGATGCTTTAGCACCTTCACCTGTGGCAATAATGATTTGTTTGTAAGGTACGGTTGTACAGTCACCCGCAGCAAATACACCTTTGACATTGGTTTCATTGCGGTCATTCACAATGATCTCGCCACGGTTGGTTAACTCAACTTCACTGTCTTTTAAGAAGTCAGTGTTTGGTAATAAACCAATCTGTACAAAGATCCCTGCAAGCTCTACAACATGCTCTTCATCAGTGGCACGGTCTTTATATTTAAGACCAGTCACTTGTGAGCCATCACCTAACACTTCTGTGCTTAACGCATTCATAATCACAGTTGTGTTTGGCAAGCTATGCAGTTTGTTTTGCAACACTTGGTCAGCACGAAGTTTTGTATCGAACTCAACCAAAGTCACATGCTCAACAATCCCCGCAAGGTCAATCGCAGCTTCAACACCTGAGTTACCACCACCAATCACGGCAACACGTTTGCCTTTGAACAATGGACCATCACAGTGTGGACAGTACGCGACACCACGGGTACGGTATTCTTGCTCACCCGGTACATTCATTTCTCTCCAACGTGCACCTGTTGAAAGGATCACAGTTTTCGATTCAAGTTTTGCACCGTTTTCAAGTTCAACTTCAACCAGACCATTGATCGTTTGGTTTGCACCTGTGATTTTGCTGACACGTTGCAGGTTCATGATATCAACATCGTATTCACGAACATGTGCTTCCATCTCGGCAGCAAACTTAGGACCTTGAGTCTTTTGCACAGATGTGAAGTTTTCAATGTCCATGGTGTCCATCACCTGACCACCGAAACGTTCAGCTACGATACCTGTGTTAATACCTTTACGTGCTGCATAGATTGCTGCTGTTGCACCCGCAGGTCCACCACCAATCACCAATACATCAAAAGCATCTTTGGCATTGAGTGCTGCTGCATCTTTTTCAGCTGAGTTGGTGTCAAGTTTTGCCACAATCTCTTCAAGGGTCATACGACCTTGACCAATGTGTTCATTGTCTTGGAACACCATTGGTACAGCCATGATTTTGCGTTGTTCAACTTCGTCTTGGAAGAATGAACCATCAATCATGGTTGCTGTTGTATTCGGGTTATAAATCGCGATCAGGTTAAGCGCCTGTACCACATCCGGACAGTTATGACAGCTGAGTGATACAAACACATCAAAGTTAGCTTTGAGGTTTAAACCTTTAATCTGGTTGAGCACTTCATCAGAAACCTTCGGTGCATAACCAGACACCTGTAACAATGCCAAGATCAAAGATGTAAACTCATGACCCATTGGTAAGCCTGCAAAGAACACACGAGGTTGTTCACCTGCTTTAGCCACACCAAAGCTTGGACGACGTGTATTGTTGCCATCAAAACGGGCAGTCACTTTGTCAGAAAGCTCAGCGATTTCTGTCACTAACTCTTTAATTTGAGCAGCTTTATCTGATTCATCTAAAGCAGCAACTAATTCGATTGGACTTTCTAAACGTTCTAAGTAAGCTTTTAATTGAGTTTTAATGTTTTGATCTAACATCTGTTTTTACTCCAATGCATCCAAATTCTTTCAATAGATGCATAGTACGTTAAAACACAAAATAGGTGAAACAGTATGTTTTTATAGATTTAATCGGTTTTTTAGATTTAATTGTTATTTACTTCATCAAAAAAAGCCAACCTGAACTCATCCAGCGCAGGTCGGCAAACTGGTTCAACTAGAGTAAGACCACACCAAATACCGCCCCAGCAATCAAGACATGTAAAGGATGAACCTTTTTAATTAAAGATAATAAAGTCGCAATGACTACCATAATAATGAGTAACGTATTTATTGCCGCTGCCTCAGAAATAATCCAAGCACTGGCAAGTACAGTTCCCACAGTGACAGGTTGTAAAGCAAGCTGTAAAACACGTCTCCATTTTTTATCTTTAAATTTTGACCAGCCTCTCATCACAAATACAGTAATAAGAGATGAAGGTAAAAATTTAGCGGTAGACGTTACAAGTAGACCTGACAACCCTGCTACATGCCATCCCACCAACGGTACAATCATCATATTTGGACCGGGTGCAGCTTGAGCCATGGCGAATAATGCACTAAATTCTTGTGCTGTCATCCAGTGATGAATATCAACGACTTGACGTTGCATTTCAGGCAAAATTGTATTGCCGCCACCAAATGCAATAAGAGACAATTGAGTAAAAATGATGGCTAAAGTAAGTAGAACTGCACCCATTACACACGTCTCCAAATAATAGTTGAATAAAGTGCCAACAAAATCAGCATGGTCAAAAGCAAGGAGATTTTTAGAAAAGCAATGCTAAGAATTGCTGCCACAACAACACACATCGCTATTGGGTTACGTAATAATGGTTTCAACATTTTTAAGCCGGTTGCCACCAGAAGCCCTGCTGCTGCTGCTCCCAACCCTTCAAAAAGATGCTTAACCATTAAATTGTCTTGGAACTGCTCATAGACATAATGTAAAAGTACAACAATTATCGTAGGCGCAAGGATCAACCCAATCAGTGAACTCACCGCGCCACGGACACCGCGAAACTCCATGCCAATAGCAACAGATAAATTAATGATATTGCCGCCCGGTAAAAATTGACACAGACCCAGTAACTCAGTGAATTTTTCAGGACTTAGCCACTGTCGTTGCTCTACAACGACTTTACGAGCTAAAGGCAATACGCCACCAAATCCGATTAAACCTAATGTTAAAAAACCTAAAAACAGTTCTGTGCAAGTCGGTACGGTCTCCTTCTGCACAGCAATCTCAACATGGTTCATTTTCGTTACTTTTCACTTTATCTGACCAAGATAGAATGCTACTTTTATGATATATCTACAAATGCTTTTATTTTCACTAACCATACCCTAAAGGTATTCCTATGCTAGATTTACATAAGCTTCATGCCTTTGTCGTGGTGGTAGAAGAAAGAAATATTACGCATGCCGCAAACCGATTATTTATTCAACAACCGCCTCTAACGCGTTTACTCAAAAAACTTGAAGAAGAACTCGGTGCACAGTTACTTATTCGCCAGCCTCGTGGCATTGAACCCACAGAAGCGGGTTTAGCCTTATTTAAAGAAGCACAGCTTTTATTAGAACATGCCAGACATATTCCAAAATTAGTCCAAGATGTTAGCCAAGGTAAAACAGGACAACTCAATATTGGTTTTACAAGTTCTGCAGGTTTGCATCCGCTCATTTCACTCGTATTGCGGTCATATCGAGAAATATATCCAAAGGTACTAACCAAACTTGAAGAAGCAGGCAGCCAAAAACAATTAGATCGATTAATCTCAGAGAAACTTGATATCGCTTTTTTAAGAGCACCCATCAGCCGTGATATTGGGCTAAAGCATCTTCATATATTAGATGAGCCAATGGTAGTGGCATTACCTATGGGCCACCCACTTACACAAAAAGAAAAAATTAGCTCAAATGACTTATCAGATGAAAATTTTGTTTTATACCGTCGTTCTTCAGGACAAGGTTTATATGACAATATTTTATATAGTTGCTATCAAGCAGGTTTTAGTCCACGCATTATTCAAGAAGCGCCTCGACCTACTGCAACGTTAAATTTAGTCGCTGCTGGAATTGGTATAACGATTGTGCCAGCCTCAATGCATAACTTTTGGGAACATGAAATTGTATATCGCGAGTTTGATGACTCTATAAAAATGAATGCTCCTATTTACTTGATTACACGTGAAAATGAAAATTCAGCGAAAGTTTCAAACTTTATTGAACTATTGCAAAAACTTTTGCCCACAATGGCCTGAGTGTAAAAGCTAGACCATAAAAAGTGCTCTAATGTGAGCACTTTTTATTATCATCAATCTACTATTTTTGATTGATTCGTTTAGATAATTCTTCTGCAGATTCTTTACGTTCCGAATAGCGATCTGTCAGATATTGTTTTTGTCCACGTGTTAATAAAGTGAATTTATAGAGTTCCTCCATTACATCGACAATTCGGTCATAGTAAGAGGACGGTTTCATACTTCCATCTTCTTCAAACTCTAAAAAAGCTTTAGCAACTGAAGACTGATTTGGGATGGTAATCATGCGCATCCAACGCCCTAAAATACGCATTTGATTGACCGCATTAAACGACTGCGAACCACCACTAACTTGCATAACAGCTAATGTTTTACCTTGTGTTGCACGAATTGCTCCACCAGCTAGGGGAATCCAATCAATCTGAGCTTTTAAAATCGAACTCATTGCACCATGACGTTCTGGTGAACACCACACCATACCTTCTGCCCAAGCCAAAAGCTCATGCAACTCTTGCACTTTCGGATGATCTGTTTCTGCATCCTCTGGTAAAGGTAAACCTTTAGGATGAAAAAGTTTGACCTCCGCACCTAAATATTCAAGAATTCGCCCAGCCGTCAACACAGCAAAACGGCTATAAGAACGCTCACGATTAGAACCATATAGCAATAGAATGCGTGGTGGATGTTCAAGTTGCTGTGCTTGCACTTGTTCAAAGGTAGGCTTATCTAAAAGATTTAATGCCACATTGGATAAATCATTGTTAAGACTGTTCATGTGAGAAATACTTTTTCTTGAGCCAAAGAGAAACTGAAACGAGTGAAATTAAAACCGGAACTTCAACCAATGGTCCTATCACTGTGGTAAATGCTACAGGTGACGCTAAACCAAATGTTGCAATCGCAACCGCTAAAGCTAACTCAAAGTTGTTGCCCGCAGCGGTAAAGGAAATGGCTGTGGTACGTGGATAGTTATTCCCCATACGTTTACTCATAAAGAAGCTAATGAAGAACATCACCCCAAAGTAAATCGTCAGTGGGATTGCAATACGTAATACATCTAAAGGTAAGCTCACCACATCGCCACCTTTTAGGCTAAACATCGCCACAATGGTAAAAAGTAAAGCAATTAAACTAATCGGGCTGATTTTTGGTAAAAATTTAGTTTGATACCATTCCAAACCTTTCGACTTGACTAAAATCAAACGCGTCAAGAACCCCATTAAGAATGGAATACCTAAGTACACCAAAACCGCATGTGTAATAGTCCAAAAATTCACATCAATGACTTGCCCTGCCACGCCAAAATACGGCGGCAAAAAGGTTAAGAATAACCATGCATAAGTGCTAAAGAACAGAATTTGGAAAATGCTGTTAAAAGCAACCAACGCTGCGACATATTGGTTATCGCCACAAGCCAAGCCATTCCAGACCAATACCATTGCAATACAACGTGCCAAGCCAATCAAAATAAGGCCAGTCATATACTCTGGATAGCTATGTAAGAAAAAAATCGCAAGGATAAACATTAAAACTGGAGCAATAATCCAGTTCTGTACCAACGATAAAGTTAAGGTTTTCTTATCTTTAAATACTTCTGGTAACGCAGCATAATCTACCTTTGCTAAAGGCGGATACATCATTAAAATTAAGCCGATTGCGATTGGAATATTAACGTTATCCACACTCATCTGATTCAAAGAAACCGAGGCCTGAGGGAAAAAAACACCTATTGCCACACCTAAACTCATAGCAATAAAAATCCATAGCGTTAGGTTCCGGTCTAAAAAAGAAAGCTTTTGCTTAGTCATCTCGACTCTCTTACTCAATATTAGAGATTTTATTAATCTCAGCAATTAAATGTGAGCGATTTAAATGTGCCACATCTAAAGCAAACAAGGCATCTAAACGACGATTAATATGATTCACTGTATCTTGAAAAGCTTTGAGTTTTTCTTCTTTTGGCAAATCAAGATGTGATGGGTCACTCAGTCCCCAATGTGCTTTGATTGCGCCACCTAAATAAAGTGGACAAGCTTCTTGAGCAGCAGCATCACAAACTGTAATCACAACATCCGGTTGATATTGTTCACAGTCATCAATAGTTTTACTCCATAAGCCTTCTGTTGAAAGATCTAAATTTTCAAGCGTTTCGAGCGTGAGTGGATGTACCTGCCCTGATGGTTTACTCCCAGCGCTATAAGCTTTCCAACCTTTTGGTGCACGACTGTTAAATAAAACTTCTGACAAAATGCTACGGCAACTGTTTCCAGTGCATAAAAATAAAAATTTCATGTTTTTACTCACAATAAGTAGAAATTGACGAAAACTGTGAAGATGATTGATTCACTAAACTTTCATCTTGGTTTCCTATAATTTTCAAAACTTCAACGGCCCAACTTGGTAAATCAGGGTTGACACTGTAATACACCCATTGTCCTTGCCGCGTGTCTAGTAAAATACCGTGGGTACGCAGTAAAGCTAAATGTCTGGAAATTTTAGGTTGGCTCAAATCCAGTTGTTCAGTTAGCTCACAGACACAAATATTTTGTTTATTTAGAACTAATTTAAGAATGTTTAACCGAGTTTGATCAGATAGACATTTAAAGAAATCGACTTGATTGATCATATCTTCAACAGAATATATTCGTTATTGCAAATATACGGATATCCATATATAAATGCAATATCTTAATTCGACCCTGAATTTCCCATGACTGAGCTAGTGAAGATTTACCATAACCCTGCTTGCGGAACCTCACGTAATACCTTGGCGCTTATTCGTCATGCAGGAATTGAACCTATCGTTATTGAATATTTACAAACACCACCAAGTAAAGATGAATTGATTCAACTCATTAAGGATTCAAACCTAACTGTACGTAAAGCAATTCGTAAAAATGTTGATCCCTATAAAGATTTAGAGATAGAACAAGCCGATTGGACCGATGATCAGTTAATTGATTTTATGGTTCAGTACCCAATTTTAATTAATCGCCCATTCGTGGTTACACTAAAAGGCACACGACTTTGCCGCCCTTCTGAAGTGGTGCTCGACATTTTAGATTCACAAAACTTAGGCTATTTTGCAAAAGAAGATGGCGAAGTGATTATTGACGAACAGGGCCGTCGTATAAAGTAATTGAAGATATTTATTAATATAAAAAGCTAAATGGCATTGAACCATTTAGCTTTTTTGAATGAAACGGATTAAAAATAGGATTTGATAAAAGGAAGCAGTTGCTCTCCTATTACCATGCCTAATAAACCGACTAATGCAACAAGAGGTGGAGCTGGTGACTTAACATTTAAAACGTAATATAAGACACCAACGAGCAACCCTACAGCCAAAGATAACAAGTACATTTTCATCGTACATACCTTAGGGAAGCAAGCCATTTAATGAGGCAGGTTCCCATACTGTTTTATTTAAAATGCAAAACAAGAACACCCAAGTGCACCCCAGAATGATTTTTTATCCTTATCATTTACAGGAACATCAAGCATCCAAGAGTGGCTATGCCCATGCATGCCACAACTGCTAGCACATTCACACAATGCACTTTGTGACTGTAATGATTGATTCGAAGGCGCATTACGATTTTCGGATAAACGCCACTGACCACCAAAGCGTTTTACTGGCGACCATGTTGGAGATGCTGGCGGTAATGGAGGATCGTCTTGCTTAAACTCAGCCCCTGCATATACCACTTTTCCGCCTAAAACAGTGAGTACAGACTCAATCCATTGGATATCTTCTGCTTCCACTTTGAAGTAGTCATCGGACAATACGACTAGATCAGCAAGTTCCCCTGCTGTGAGTGAACCTTTAACATCTTTTTCACCTGAGAACCAAGCCGAACCTTTAGTCCAGAGTTTGAGTGCAGTCTGACGGTCTAATAGATTTTTTTCATCATAGAGTGGTAAACCACCGACTGTTTTACCCGTACTTAGCCAATACAAACATACCCAAGGGTTATAAGAGGCAACACGAGTCGCATCTGTTCCCGCACCCACAGGAACACCAAGTTCTAACATTTTCTTAACTGGTGGCGTTGCTTGAGCAGCCTCGGCACCATAGCGTTTCACGAAAATCTCACCTTGATATGCCATACGGTGTTGAATGGCGATACCACCACCCAACGCACCAATACGTTCGATATTACGCTCAGATACAGTTTCGGCATGGTCAATAATAAATCGTGTTGCAAATGGCTGTTTTGAATTGACGCGCTCAAATACATTGAGCAAACGATTAATACTTTCATCATAGGTTGCATGAATACGGAATGGCCATTTCTTTTCGGCCAAGTGCTCTACAATGGCTTCGAGTTCGCCTTCCATTTTTTCCGGTAAATCCGGACGTGGCTCATAGAAATCTTCGAAGTCACCTGCCGACCAAGTCAGGTTCTCACCTGCTCCATTCATTCTAAATAATTCATCACCATCACCCGGAAATGTCATTTCTGTCCAACGGCGATAATCATCAAGCTCTTGGCCTGCCTTCTGAGCAAATAAGTTGTAAGCGATTCGCACTGTCATCTGATTTTGATCGTGCAATTGCTTAATCACATCATAATCTTCAGGATAGTTTTGACCACCACCACCCGCATCAATTGCTGAAGTAATGCCTAATCGGTTCAACTCACGCATGAAATGACGAGTTGAATTGACTTGGTCTTCAACTGGCAATTTCGGCGCTTTACCTAAGGTCGAATATAAAATCATAGCGGATGGAGTTGCGAGCAATAGACCAGTTGGTTCACCCTTTTCATCTCGTACAATCTTGCCTCCGGGTGGATCTGGAGTGTCTTTGTTAAAGCCCAATACATCAAGCGCAGCTCGGTTCAACAAGGCACTGGCGTATAAATGTAAAACAAATACGGGAGTATCTGGTGCAGCTTTATTAATTTCTTCTAAAGTCGGTAACCGCTTTTCGGCAAACTGGAACTCAGTCCAACCACCGACTACACGGACCCATTGTGGAGCTGGCGTATTATCTGCTTGCTCTTTAAGTAAGCGTAGTGCATCCGCAACGGATGGCACACCTTCCCAGCGCAGTTCCATATTGTAATTTAGGCCACCACGAATAATATGCAGATGACTGTCATTTAGACCCGGTATAACGCGACGGCCATTTAAATCTACGACTTTGCTTGTTGGTGTTGCGAGCTTCATAATCTCATCATTTGTACCCGTACGTACGACTTTACCGTCTGCAATCGCAATTGCTTGTACTTCGGGATTCTGAGGATCTAGTGTTGTGATTTTACCGTTTATGAGTATGAGGTTTATTTCGGTCATTCTGAACTCCATTCTTGTGAATTATCGTTCTAAAAAATAAAGGCATATCTGTATTAATATCACTTAAATATTGAATACTAGACATGCCTTTACCTAAATCAGTACTGTTTTATTTTGCAGGAACTGGTGCAAGTACTTCGTGTTTTGATGTTGTACGTTCAGGCGCCTTATGTACCATCGTATAAGCATAATCAACGCCCATACCATAAGCACCAGAATGCTCGCGTACAATTGCCATAACTGCATCATACGTATCACGATGTGCCCAATCACGTTGCCATTCGAGTAAGACTTGTTGCCAAGTTACTGGAACAACACCTGCTTGAATCATACGTTGCATGGCATAGTCATGTGCTTCTTTTGATGTACCACCAGAAGCATCTGCAACCATATAAATTTCATAATCGCCTTCAAGCATGGCGCCAAAAGCAAAGGTGTTATTGCACACTTCAGTCCATAAGCCTGAAACAATCACTTTTTTACGATTATTTTTTGCAAGCGAATCACGTACTTTTTGGTCATCCCATGAATTCATTGAAGTACGTTCTAGTAATGGAGCATCTGGAAATACATCTAAAAGTTCTGGATAGGTATGACCAGAGAAGCTTTCAGTTTCAACCGTGGTAATGGTGACAGGAATATTGAATGTTTTAGCTGCTTTTGCTAATCCTACCGTATTATTCTTTAATACTTGGCGGTCTATTGACTGTACCCCAAAAGCCATTTGTGGCTGATGATCAATAAAAATAACCTGACAATTTGTTGGTGAAAGTTGTTCTAAAAGTGACTTATTCATGGGTAAACTCCATTATTCCTTATGAGTAATGCATTAAAATTGCTTACTGGTCATTATCAAAACAGATAAAAATGTAAAAGCATAGACAGCAAATCAGCACGAATCTGTATGCTGTACGAATACAATAAAATCAATGATTGCTTTTTAATTTTTATAGTTTAATCATTGATATATATTTTTTTAACTTTTGCTTATCCATGGATCGATTAGACTGTATTTCCACTTTTGTAAGTGTCGTAGAACATGGGAATTTTAGTAGCGCAGCCAGAGCACTCGACATCTCACGTGATTTAGTGGCCAAACGTGTTTGCTACCTCGAAAATGACCTGAAAACCACACTGTTAACCCGAACCACAAGACAGATGAACCTCACCTCTTGTGGAGAAAAGTTTTATCAGCATAGTAAAGTCATTTTAAGTGAGTTTGAATGGGCTGCCTACGAAATTAGCTATAATCAGCAGTACCCAGAAGGCGAACTCAAGCTCAATACACCAATGTCTTTTAGCAATATTTTTCTTCAAAATATTATTTCAGACTTTATTGAGAAATATCCTAGCATCAAAATTGATCTATTCATGACTGATCAACTACTAGACATGAATAATAATAAATTTGATTTAACCATTCGCGTAGATGGCTCTCCTCCAAACTTAGCAAATAGTAAAATTTTAAATACCTATCAGCGGTATCTATATGCAACACCTGAGTATTTTAATCAGCATGGATTACCAGACTCATTAGAAGAACTTAAAGAACATAAATTTCTGATTTATTATCAAGATAGCCGACATAAAAAACTGATTTTCCAAAAAGATCAAAAAGAAGTGTCCTTTAATTGTTTCCCTGTGATGACCTGTAATAATGGTGAATTATTATTAGATATGTGTTTAAAAGATCACGGTATCGTTTTTCTTCCAGAGTTTATTGCAGAGCCTTACTACAAAGAAGGTAAATTACAGAAATGTTTGGAGGACTACACCAGTCAGCCGCTTCACTTATATGTGACATGGCCAAATCGTAAAATTTTGTCGAAGAAAGTAAAACTATTTATTGATTTTTTAACGCATCAAATCATTCCTATAAAATAACCATCTGGGCCTTTTCCATAGGAAATGGCCCATTATTTTTTAGTTAGTTTGAATGGTTTCAATTTTCTTATTTTTAAATAAATTTAATAAATTTTGCTCTGCTGTTGCTGTGCTGTCTTCTTCAACAAATGTCGTAGCGTAGTGTTCTAAATGCTCTTCCATCAATTGAGTTGCTCGCTTTTCATCGCCTTGCTCAATGGCATTTAAAATTGCACGATGTTCATCTGCCGAACAATTATTATGTTTGGGAATTTCATATAACCCAATTAATAACGAAGTCCTTGCAATAAGCGTCTGCAAATAACTGGTCATAATCGTATTTTGATTTGCTTCAATCAGCTTTAAATGAAATTGCCCTGATAGCTTAATCCACTCGGCCCAATTGCCAGCTAAACGCTCATGAGACTCTTGATCGACTAAACCTCGAAGCTCACGAAAATCTAGGCTATGTGACTTTTGAGCTAGCTTTTTTACAGTGGCGATTTCAAGCATGCTGCGTGCTTCAAAGACCTCTTTTGTTTCATGAGCACTATGTTTTGCGATGAGTGCTCCACGATTGGGCTGAATTTCGATGACCTTATCATGTGCAAGTTTGACGAAAACACGTCTTAACACTCCTCGCGTTACACCGAATGCTTCACACAAAGGTGCTTCAACTAAACGTGCGCCAGGGGCAAGTTGTCGATTTAAAATAGCATCTACAATAGCGTTATATATATGGTCATCAATTTCATCATTGCTCATTTCTACGGCTTTTTTTGGTGCATTCGATGGCATTGATTTTTCCATTTTTTATTAATGCTCCCTCTTTTTAAAACTTTATCTAATGACAATAGTGTAAGTTTAACTTAAGCATTTTGGAATATTGCTCTCATTCCCACAACAAATATACTGAACCGAATAATTCAATATTAGATCTCTAAATATCCACTTATACACCTAAATTTACTTACTTTTTATAAAAAATTAAGCACTTCTCATTTTATAAAACTGTCTCTTCATATCCAAAATTCACACCAGTTTAAATAACTCATAAGCGCTACTTCCTAAATTTGGCATAACTTTTGCTCAATTAAGATTGTGCACAATTTAAATATCATATTGTACACAATTTTAATTTCATTCTTTTAGACAGAAAAACAATGCTGCTGAAAGTGCCTCCATCTTAAGGAAGTGAGTGTTCAAGATGAATAATACCGAAGCAATAATTAAACCTTCTTATGATGCAAAACTGACAAATCAAGATTTAGCTCCTTTAAAAAAGCAAACATGGGGCGCTTATAATATTTTTGCCTTCTGGATGTCTGATGTTCATAGTGTCGGCGGTTATGTCATGGCTGGAAGCCTTTTTGCACTCGGGCTCAATAGCTGGCAGGTACTTTTATCTTTACTCATCGGCATTGCCATAGTTCAGTTTTTTACAAACCTGATTGCCAAGTCTAGCCAACAAACGGGTACGCCCTATCCTGTTATTTGCCGCGCAACCTTCGGTGTACTTGGTGCAAATATTCCTGCTGTTATTCGTGGTCTTATTGCTGTCGCATGGTATGGCATTCAAACCTATTTAGCCTCAAGTGCCTTTTTATTGGTCATTTTAAAGTTCTTTCCAGAATGGTCGGTGTATGCCGATGTTTCAACTTATGGCTTTCTTGGGCTTTCCTATCTAGGTTGGGTTGGCTTCATGCTGCTTTGGCTACTGCAAGCGATTGTTTTTTGGTCTGGCATGGACAGTATTCGTAAGTTTATTGACTGGGCAGGTCCGGCTGTCTACGTTGTAATGTTTGCGATGGCAGTATGGCTCATCTGGAAAGCTGGCTGGCAGAATATTGATTTAAACTTGAGCGGTGTTCAATACGACGGTTTTGCGGTTGTACCAGTCATGATTGGTGCTATTGCGCTTGTTGTTTCATATTTTTCAGGGCCTATGCTGAACTTTGGTGACTTCTCTCGTTATGGCAAAAGTTTTAATGCCATTAAAATGGGTAACTTTCTTGGACTACCGATTAATTTCTTAGGCTTTTCTTTACTTACCGTGGTTTGTATTGCAGCAACGCTACCTGTTTACGGCAAACTCATTACCGACCCAGTAGAGATGGTTGGCAAATTGGATAACACTTTTGTAGTCATTTTAGGCAGCTTGACCTTAATGATTGCGACCATCGGGATTAATATTGTCGCTAACTTTGTTTCGCCTGCCTTTGATTTTTCGAATGTTTCACCGAGCAAAATTAGCTGGCGCATGGGTGGAATGATTGCAGCAGTAGGTTCAATTTTCATCACCCCATGGAATCTGTTTAATAATCCTCAAGTGATTCACTACACCATTGATATTTTAGGTGCATTTATCGGCCCACTTTTTGGCGTGCTTCTAGCCGACTTTTACCTCGTTAAAAAACAAAAAATTATGGTGGATGATTTATATACCTTAGACCCTAAGGGTTTGTATTGGTACAAAAATGGTTATAACCGTTCTGCCTTCTATGCCTTAATTCCAGCTTCATTAATTCCTGTTTTATGCGTGCTTTTACCACAATTATCTGCGCTGGCTAATTTCACTTGGTTTATTGGTATGGGATTTGGTTTCGTGATCTACCGATTTCTTAACCAACCGCTTACTCATGCTAAATCGGCAATGACGAAGGTAAAAGTACAATGAAAATTAAAATTATTAACCCCAATACCACTCAAAGCATGACAGACAAAATTGCTGCATCAGCAAAGATAGTCGCAGATTCTGGTACTCAAATTATTGCAGTGAGTCCTCAAATGGGCCCTGCAACGATTGAAAGTTATTATGATGAAGTATTAAGTGCAGTAGGTGTGCTGGAGGAAATCCGACAAGGTGAACAGCTAAATGTAGATGCCTATATTATTGCCTGTTTTGGTGATCCTGCGCTTTATGCTGCCCGTGAAATTACTTCAGCGCCTGTGATTGGGATTGCCGAAGCAGCTATGCGAACTGCAAGTTATGTCAGTAATGGTTTTAGTGTCGTCACAACCTTACAACGCACAGTGAATATGAGTTGGCATCTGGCTCATCGTTATGGGGTTACGCCATTTTGCAAAAATGTTCGAGCTTGTGACATTGCAGTTGAAGAGTTAGAGCTTCCTGACTCAGATGCTTATCGAACCATACGAGATGAGTGCAAAAAAGCACTAGTAGAAGATAAAAGCGATGCGATTGTTTTGGGCTGTGCAGGTATGAGTGATTTGTGCCAAAAGCTACAAAACGAGTTGGGCGTGATTGTTATTGATGGCGTTGCAGCAGCAGTTAAACAAGCTGAAATGTTAGTCCAGTTAAATTTAAAAACCAGCAAAGTTGGTGATTGGGCCTCACCTCCTGTAAAGAGTTACACAGGCATATTGTCAGGATTTGGAGCACATTAGAAATAAATTACTGTTTCAATTCCAACTCAAAACGCTGCGTTGGAATTGAAACGGCTGAAAACCAAAGAATTAAACTTCAGCTAACTCTGGCTGTTGTTCATTTTTATAAAATGGCACATCACCGTTAATAGTTGCACGGTGCATGATGCGATGAGCATCGCCATAATCAAATAATGCTTTATGTTGTGTGCAACGGTTATCCCAAATCGCGATATCACCATCTTGCCACTTCCAACGCAAATGAAATTGCTCTTGGGTCGCATGTTCAAACAAGAAATCAAGTAATTGCTCACTTTCTTGTTCAGGTAACTCATTAATTCGAGTGGTAAAGCCCTCACTTACAAACAACAAAGGTTCACCTGTAACCGGATGGGTACGCACCACTGGGTGAATCACTGGCGGGTTACGCTTAAAGGTTTGTAAAAGCTTTTCACGCTCTTCTTCATTATGAGCAAAACGCTCAAGTGGAAAAGACTTACGAATATCGTGTGTTGCAGTTAAGCCACGCAATTTTTGCTGTAACTCAAGCGAAAGCCCTTTAAAAGCTGCTGTGTTGCTCGACCACAGGGTGTCACCGCCGACAGGTGGAATTTTAATGGCTTGCAACACACAACCTAAAGGTGGATTTTTACTAAAAGTCACATCTGTGTGCCAAAGTTCATTGTCACGCAAATCTTGTTTCCAGCTATCGAGCACCATCACTTCAGGTACATCTTCAATTGAAGGATAAATCGGGTGCACGTGTAAGGTGCCAAAACTGCGTGCCAAGTCTGCTTGTGCTTGCGGTGCTAATTGTTGCTTTCGAAAAAAAATAACCTGATGATCAAGCAAAGCCTGCTGGATTTGTTGCGTTGTCTGTTCATTTAACGCATTCAAATCAATATCGTGAATAATTGCGCCAATGGTAGGCTTGATCACTTCAATATTTAAGTTTGCTACTACTGTATTCATCTTCTTTACTACAACTGCTGACCATACCAAGGAGAAAACTGTTTTTGTAACCAACGTAAAAACAGCTCAAAACTAACTGCGACAATCGCAATCACAATAATGCCCAGAATCACCGTATCGGTAATTAAGAACTGTGCTGCCGATTGCACCATAAAACCAATACCACGGTCGGCTGCAACCAATTCTGCTGCAACTAATGTTGACCAACCCACCCCAAGACCAATACGAATACCGGTAATAATATGAGGTAAAGCCGTTGGTAAAATGACATGCCAAAATACTTGTGCCTGACTTGCTCCTAGCGACAGTGCAGCACGTTCACGATTAAGCTGATGGCTTAACACACCATGCGCACTACTAATGATGACCGGCGCCAAAATCGAGAAGAAAATCAAAAGTACTTTTGTGGTTTCACCAATACCGAACCAAATTACGAGTAAAGGTAAATAAGCTAACGGCGGAATTGGACGTAATAATTCAACCAAAGGATCTAGAACAGCGCGAACCCATTTGTTCAGGCCCATCCATAAACCTAGTGGTACACCAATTACAACAGCAGCAATCAATGCTAAAAACACACGCGAGATACTAGCGGCCAAATGTTGCCACAAAGTAGCCTTCATAAAGCCTTCTTGGCTAACCGATATAAATTTTTGCCAGACTGCCTGTGGGCTCGGTAAAAACAGTTCAGGTACGACATGCAAAGCAGTAATGAGGAACCAGAGTGCAACCACACTTCCCACACTAGTTATGCTAACTGCCAAAGTGCGATGCTTCTCAAAAAAAGACGATAGAAATGAAGCATTTTCTGTTTGCACATCTGGCTTAAGTTTTAGCCCTGCTTTGTCATATTCATAGACGTTATCTTTAGTACTCATGTGGTTAACGCCTCCTTACCGCTTTGTTTTTGTGCCCTTAAACTTTCAAATAGCTGTTCTCTGAGCTGAATAAATTGAGGATCCGATTTAATTGAGCGAATAGACTCGCCCTGACGATATCGATTAGCAAAATCAAGATGTAGAGTTTCTACAATTTTGCCTGGATGCGCTGTCATCAGAACTAACTGATTGCTGAGCAATAATGCTTCTTCAATATCATGAGTAATTAAAAAGAAGCTTTTATTTTGTTGAATCCATAAATCGAGCACTAACTGCTGCATGTTTTCACGTGTAAAAGCGTCTAATGCAGCAAAAGGTTCATCTAACAAAATAAACGGCGCATGACTAATCAAAGCTCTGGCAATACCAACACGTTGTTTCATACCACCGGAAAGTTCCCAAATATTGGCTTTTTCAACGTGACTTAAACCTACAATTTTTAAAATTGCGTTCACTTGTGCTTCGATATCTGCGCGCTTTAAACCTTTTAACTGCAAAGCGAAGCCAACATTATCTGCAACATTCAACCAAGGAAGGAGTGCATGATCCTGAAACACGACAGCGCGGGTTACATCTGGTCCATTTACCACTTCATGATTTACAAGCACATCACCTGAACTCGGCTTTTGAAACCCTGCCAAGATATTAAGCAAAGTTGTTTTGCCACAACCTGACTCGCCTAAAATCACGGTTAAAGAACCTTCTTCAATGGTTAGGTTAATGTCTTGTAAAACTGGCTTTTGCTGTTTAGGAAAAGTCAGATGAATATGTTTGGCTTCTAGTACACTCATGACAACTCCTTAAGGCTGCAAAAATGAAGAATTCACGTTGCCTTTATAATCGGCTTTAAGTTGATCGACCTTGCCCTGACCTTTTAAGAACTTCGCTGTGTCAAAAATATTTTGCGCAAATTCACCATCTAACGTTTGTTTTTGCTGAGCGTGGTCTAGGTAAATATTTCCACTTAATAAAAGCGGGATATCTTTTGGATCAGAACCTGTGAGCTGCGCAATTTTCTGCACGTTATCGGCATCTTTAACGTAAGCGGCTGGATCTTGATTATATTTTTCAAGCTGCTCAAGCGTAGTTTTAACAAAAACTTTTAAGAAATCAGGATTTTTCTCTGCAAAATCTTTACGCACAACCCATAAGTCATAAGTTGGAGCGCCCCATTCACCCACTTGTTTTGAGTCAGTTAAAACCGTACCAGATGCTTTGGCTTTACTTAAAGCAGGTTCCCACACATATGCTGCATCAATATCACCACGTTCCCAAGCAGCTGAAATTTCAGGTGGACGCAAGTTAATAATTTTTACTTTGTCTTCTGGAATGTTCCAATGTTTAAGTGCAGACAAAAGGCTGTAATGCGTGGTTGAAACAAACGGTACAGCAATGGTTTTGCCAATTAAATCTTGAGGAGTTTTAATGCCTGATTTATTACTTACCACTAATGCTTCAGATCCACCAAGTTTTGATGTAATTAAGAAGACTTCAATCGGTAAATCACGGCTTGCCGCGGCAGCAAGTGGACTTGAGCCAATATTGCCAAGTACGACATCACCTGAAGCAAGTGCATTGACAACATCTGAACCCGCATCAAATTTTTTCCATTGAATATTACGTTGGCTATGTTTTTCATATTCCCCATTGGCCTGGGCAACTTTGCTTGGGTCCACCCCTGTTTGGTAGGCAATGATCACAGGTTTACTGTCGCGAACTGAAGCACTTGTATTATTGTCTTTTTTATTTTGCCATACGATAAATGCAACAATTGCTACAACCACAATTGCCGTGATAATCAACGGTTTGGTCTTTGTGCTCATAATTTCATGATCTTTCAATAATATAAGCTCATGGTATGCAGCTGGCTTTATAATGAAAAATAAAAAAATATGAGTTGCTTATCTATTTTTGATAAATAACTTTTTCATATAAGTTTTTATCTTTTGGTAAAAAGCAAATATCAACTAAACTTACAGATTAGCCATAAAATTAAAATACTTATATATCAATAAATAAAAAAGATATTCAAAAAACACATGATGAGAAAAAACTGACACATCTACTCTAATTATTTTATCCTACTCATTTCGTCATTTTTATTTTTTGCTTATCGCATCCAGAGTTTTGCATCTAATTAATTTTCATTCTTTTATATAAAGTTCAGATTTTATTATATTTTTATCTTAAAACTTCTGCAAATATTAAGATTTGAACAAATCTTTTTCTGGTTTATACATGACGCAAATTTAATTTTTATTTTTAAGAGGAGAAAAATTCTTTTGTTTAAACATTCTCAATTTCTGAAAAAAACATTAATTACAGCGTCTTTAATTACACTCAGCCTCTCAAGTCATGCAGCCCTTACCTTTGGTAATGCTGAAGAAGGTCAACTTAAAGTGAGTGGTACTGTTAGAGCTAAATATGTTTATGACTTTGACTCTGATCCCACTACCAGTAAATTTTCCTTTAATGACGCGGTCTTATGGCTAGATTACAACTCCCCGAAATGGATTGGCCGCCTAGATTATCGGGTTTATGAATATTACGGGCGTTTAGGCGATGCCAATTGGCTTACCGATGCGTGGTTGGGTTATAAACTTAATGACAACAGTAAAATTATTGCTGGCTTAAACCCAGTTCCTTTTGGCTTGGGTCGCTTTTGGGGAAATACTTATTATTTAGGCATTGCCAATAGTGCAGGTTGGGAAGATGTACATAACCTTGGGGTGAAATATGATTTTAATGATGGAATTAATGAAGCACAACTCGCCTTTTATCCTACCGATGGTGGCACCTATAGAGGTAAAAGCAAAGATTCGAGTCGATTTAGTATCAACCCCGTCAATGCAGATGACTCTGTACCACAAGGCACCAATACTAAAGAAAAGAACTCCATTGTTGTTCGCGGTGCTCATACCTTTAAAAATGTCTTAGGCCAAGAAAATTTCTCTACCCAACTGGGCGCCTCTGCATGGTACTCCACCATTGAAAATAAACGTTCAGGACAAGATGGGGATCGCCAAGTCTATTCAGTTTTTAGCAATACCAATTACAATCAATGGAATTTACAGCTTTTAGCTGGTTATCAAGACATTGATAATGCCGACACTGAATATAAAGACCACCTAACTTTGGGCGGTTTCGATTATTCATTCAACTCTGCAACCAAAGGTCAGATTTACTCAGCCGAACTGAGCTATTTATTTCCTCAGCAGTTTGGCCCAATTACCTCTGTTCGCCCGTACTTAAACTATAGTTCTTATCGAAAAGAGCAAGATGGCTTTAAAGACTCCACCCGTTTTATTCCCGGCATTGCCTTTAACTATCAAAAACTGACAGTACAAGCCGAGTTGCTGGTGGGTAAACACGATCCATATCTAGGAGACAGTGAAGGCCTTGCAGCTGGCGGAAGCAATGATAAATGGAATAAAAAAGCGTTTGTAATTTTTGCTTATTACTTCTAACTCCAAAAATAAAGGCCAACAGATGTTGGCCTTTATTTTATTTAGATATCTAATTTTACTCTAGTCGATTACTGGTGAATTATTGAGAGGAAGTTCTGCTTTATCTTCATCAATCACATCGACATCTTGGGCGGTAGGCTCAAACTTAATCAGTAGCCCAATCACAATTAAAGGAATAAACGCAAAGATAGAAATAATGAGGTATACATCGGTTTTATATCCCGCCATCCAGATCGGTAAAACAAACAAAGCAATTGCTTGAGCTACACCCGTTACTGCACGGTTAAAGCCAACACCAACGCCACGAATCGAAGCCGGATAAGCCATAGTTGGATAAACCATCATTTGTGCCCCAGGCCCAAAGCCTTCGGCAAAAAGCCATAAACCTAGCATTCCAATTGCGGTGTAGAGTAGAAAGCTATTACCGGGTTCACCAATTAATGCCAAAGCAATGAGGGCTATAAACTGGAGTAAAAAGCCTGTAAGCAACACATGTCGAGATTTAAATCTGCTAGCAACAAATACGCCCAACAGCCCGCCAGTGAATGCAAACAATAAATTAAGCCCGAGTGTGGTGGTAATGGTCGTCAAGACATCGGTATGGAAGAAACGCGTTAAAATAGAAGGTAAAAAGAAGGCAATGGTCGTGTACTGAAATGCCACCGAAATGTGAATCACAATTGCCACAATCGTTCTTGGCAAATAGGTTTTATTAAATAAAACTGCAAAACCCTCACGCTTTTTCTTTTCAGCAGCTCTTTCTACTTTTTCAACTGTAGCAATTGCATTAATTGCATAGGATTCTTGTAGAACTTTAGCTGCCCCCTTTAAATCGCCTTGGTTTGCAAGCCAGATTGGTGATTCAGTTAAATATTTACCGCGAATAAAAATAATGAGTAACGCTGGCACTGCTCCGAAAATTAAAGATGCTCGCCATAACCAGTTGCTATGCTCAGGGGGTAAAAGAAAATAAAGCGCCAAAACCAGACCAAAACATACCGAAGAAGCGGCATACCACATTGGGCACCATGCGGCTAAACGCGCTGCCTTATTGCTACTACCGTTAAACTTGGAAAACTCAGATAAGTATGACATTGCGACAGGCAAATCAATACCAACACTAATTCCCATAATAAATCGGGCTAAAATCAAAACCCAAACATTTGGTGCAAAGCCTGCGACAATTGCCGCAATGACAAACAGCACCATGTCCGCCATGAAGACTCGATAACGGCCGATTTTATCTGTCAGCCAACCACCAATCAGGTTACCCACAATGGTTCCGCAGACAATTGCTGAAGCCACCACCCCAGTCATCACAGGGCTTAAAGAAAATTCTGAGATGACTTGCTCAATACCAAACGACAGCGTTGTTAAATCATAGGCATCAATAAACACCCCTATTAGTGCCAACCAAATAACTTTATTCGATTTACCCTTCCCTGCAAATTTGGAAATTAATTGTGAAACATCATCTGGAGATTTAATTTCATAACGATGGTTATGATCGAGTTCTTGTGTGCTCACTTAATAATTCCTAAACTTTAATAACAGGAACAAAATAATGATTATTCACATAATACAAAAACAAAATAATCTGATGTTTTAATCTCAATTATAGAATTATCTTTTCATTATTAACTCAGCAGTAAAACCGATATAAAAAGACAAAATAAAAGCTGGTATTTAACCAGCTATTTATTTAACGGCTTCCTAAAATATTAACTCGCCTCAGCAAGTTTTAACTCTTTTAGATTACGATATTTTGCACCGCGGTGATTTTCAGGCAAATATGGCCCAGCACCAAATAATTTTTCTCTTAATGTTCCTTGTGCATAAGAGGTTTGATATACCCCTCGTTTTTGCAACTCCGGAACAATAAACTCAACCACATCGGCAAAAGTTTGATGTGCCAAAATATAGGCAAGGTTAAAGCCATCAATATCGGTATCTTCAACCCATTGCTGTAGAGCATCTGAAACTTTTTCTGCCGAACCCACTAACACAGGCCCATTACCACCTAAGCTGTTCCAGTTTGCAATTTCCTCAATGGTCCAAACACGTTCTGGATCTGCATTTACATAAGAATCTAATAAAGATTGAATCGCGTTGGTTTGAATATATTCAACTTTATCGGTCGGTTGATATTGTGAAAAATCGACACCAGACCAGCCAGACAGCAATGTTAAAGCGCCATCGTAGCTTCCATAGCTTTGATATTCTTTAAACTTAGCCTGTGCTTTTGCATCAGTTTCATCAGTGACTATCGACAAGAGTGCATAAATTTTAACTGAGTACGGGTCGCGGCCTTCCTGAGCCAATTTCTGGCGAATGCCTTGTACCACTTTTTTAGTGGCAATTTTAGACGGCGCTGCTATGAATACACACTCGGCATTTTGACTAGCAAACTTCTGCCCGCGTGATGACGCACCTGCTTGGTAAAGTACAGGCGTCCGCTGTGGTGATGGTTCACAAATATGGATGCCCGGTACAGTAAAGTATTTACCTTCGTGCTGAATTGGATGCACTTTTTTATGGTCAGCAAAGATACCGCTTTCACGGTCACGAAGTACCGAACCTTCTTCCCAAGACCCTTCCCAAAGTTTGTAAAGGACTTCTAAGTATTCATCAGCAATATCATAACGATTGTCATGATTAACCTGAGTTTTTAGGCCCAAGTTTTTCGAACCACTTTCCAAATAAGACGTCACGATATTCCATCCAACTCGTCCTTTGGTTAAATGGTCTAGCGTACTAATACGTCTAGCAAAAGGATAAGGATGTTCAAAAGAAATAGAGGTCGTGACACCAAAGCCCAAGTGCTTTGTGACTGCTGCCATCGCTGGCACAATCTGTAGCGGATCATTGACTGGAACTTGTACTGCACCTGTTAAGGCATGTTCAGCACTTTGATGATAAACGTCATAAATACCAAGCACATCTGCAATAAAAATACCGTCAAAAAAACCACGCTCAAGAATTTGTGCTAAATCTGTCCAATATTCTAAATCTTTATATTCAACAGATCGATCTTGAGGATGTCGCCATAATCCAGGAGATTGGTGGGCAATACAATTCATTTCAAAAGCATTAAAACTAATTTTCTTAGTCATAAAATATCAGCCAGCATTTTATTTAATTTTTATACTAAAGCAATTTTTATGTTTTCTTTATAATATATACCCCAAACAAAATATGATTTTATTCTAATAGTTTTTTATAATTTATTTAAAAAAATATAAATAACATTAAGCCGCCAAAAATAGCAGCTTAATATCTAAAACTATAATTTATTGTTTAGCAACATTTCCTATTCGCCATTGATACGGTGGTAATGTGCCGTTTACACTAAAATCACCGACAATTCGATTTTTAAATACTCTCGGGTTATGTGAAGATAAAGTTCGTACATTACGCCAGTATCGATCTAGACCTAAATCTTTGTCTGTTGCAGAAGCACCTAAAGCGTCAAATAAAATCGTAGAAGCATTTAAAATCAAATCGGTAATAACCGTTTGAGATTGTGCACTTTCAAGCTCAGCAAGTGCATTTTGCTCTTCTTCAAGCTGCTCATTATTTTGAAATGCAGCCAAGTAAGCACGTTGTAAGCTTTGTGCGACTTTTTCAACAATTGCCCCTGCACTGTAAGCTGCACCACGGATTTGCCCTACTACTTGTAAAATTTGCGGATCCTGTTTTACAAATTGAGCATTCGCATGCGTATAGTTTCGGGTACGTTTAGCAACAGCTTGAGAAACATCATAGGTTGCAGCACGCCCTAGACCTGTAATGATTGCCAGTTGGACCAGTTGATAGTAAGCCGCTGAATATTTAAAACGGTCATCATCAGGTAAAATTTCAGTTTCATCGACCAATACGTCATGGAAATATGCTGTACCACTTGCAGTGAGTTGCTGACCAAAGCCATTCCAGTCATCAACAATTTCAACACCTTCATCTTCACGGCGAACAACGACCGAGCCAGATTCACCCTTTAAATCTGTTACACCAACATCCACCCAGTCTGCATATAGGCTACCTGTGGTGTAATATTTTTTACCTTTAACGTGAATTTTTCCTTCACTGTCTCGATATAAATGTGTTTCGAACTGATCAATTGACTCTTTCCCGCCTTCAGACCATGCACTGCCGACTGTTTCGCCATTGGCAATTCGGCTAAGCCAACGCTGTTGAAACGCTTTGTCTTTACTTACCAAGACATCTTCAGTGAAACCAAAGTGCACACGTAAAGCTTGCGGTAAGTTTGAGTCAGCTTCTGCAAGTTCAATGAGTAATGCAAATAATTCAGGAATGGTTGCATCAAAGCCACCATGAGCTTTTGGAAGTCTTAGCCGTGTAAAACCAACATCTTTAAGCCACTGAAGTTGTTCATAGGGCAAAATATGCTGTTGCTCACGGATTAAAGCCCCTTCTTTAATACGCGCAAAAGTCGGTCTAAAATTTTTTGCCAATTCATCATAACGTTCTGAAGGCCCTTCACCCCACACGCGAGAAATAATTGAGGCCTGACTAAGTGCTGCATGTGTTAGTGAACCGAGATGATGCTCAAAATTTAAATTTGTCATGTAAGTAAAACCAATATTGCTTTGCTTTTACCATAAAATATTTATTTCACATGAAAACGATTATTTTTTTATAACTGTATTCATTCTTTATATAAGAACCCAAACACAAAGATAAAAATCTCATCTCCCAAGCCCTAAGATAGTTCTTTTTGTCTAATGCTCTGCTGGCTTTGTAGAAGTGTTTGTATATATTCTGAATAGACAGATAACTTTTCAAAAATATGTTCTGAATAAAACATATCATCAATTAAATGTGTCATTTGCCCAGCAGTAAAGGTGTCGCATAAACCCACCAGCGCTGCGTTCATTTGAGCAAACTTTGCGCATAATTTGACATAAGTTTCATCTTTATTTTTGAATAATAATTTCCGCATTTCTAAGCCATTTAGGTTTTTTAAGTCATCATCTTTTGTGGTTTTAATCCAATAAATTTTGATCTTTAAAAATTGCTCCAGTGCTTTTAAATGCTCGTCATCTACGTCTAAACTCGTAATTAAAAAAACTGTAGAGAGATCACTTCGGCACAGTGCCTTGATTAGGCTTAAATAAATAAACTCAACCTCATTAAGCTCTGCAAGCTCCAAATCTATATAAATTTTTAGACTTTCTAAAACGTCATCTACTTTAAAGAGTACTTTCTTCTCAGCTTGGTAATATTTATTAAGAATAGAAAGCACAGGCGCAGTTGCAGGCGTTGTATAAATAGCGGCCTTGTTTAAGTTAGCAAAAATAAATGGTGAAAATAGATAGGCCACACTACTTTGCTGTGCCTCAATATGAGATTGAATTAAATATACTGTTTCAGATTTAGAAAAGTCTCTGAGTACTTTCGCTCTTAATAAAGTAGCTTCAAAATTAACGTAGGTTTGCTCTAATTGAGCCAATATAGATACAGGAATAGGCTGATTTTTAATAATTTTATGCAGGACATTGAGTTGAGAAGTAATAAACATTTTTTAACATCCAAGCTATTTTAGAAGAGCTACACTTAAATCAGGTCTTTAATAACCTACGTAACAACCAGACCTCACGCAAAACAACAAAGGAATAAAAGAGAAGAAACTATTCTGCGCTTATTACCCAAAGTCGCATTCACTTTGTTTTGGAAAGTGATTTTGGCCATTCGTAAATCTTGTTCATTTATTTTGGACTTTTGAAGAATGGATACATAGCTACAGATATTTGAAAAAAAACTATAGCACACCGCATGAGTGCTTCAGACTGTTATAGTTTTATAAAAAATTTCTGTATCTACATATACAAAAATAGTAAGTGCATGATTAAGGAAACTTCTTAAGGTAGGTAGTTTTCATGAGACGATCTATTGCATATCGCCAGATATTTCATCAATGTTTCAATGCAACATGCATTTTTACAAATGCAACATCAAGCATAAACTTTGTTAACAGACTGAGAACAATCAATCAGTCTATTCTCTTGAAATATCAAGCAATTATATTGCTTAACCCTGTTGGCATTTTACTTGCTAAGAACATTTATCACAGATGCAAGTTTAATCGTCAGAATACTTTGTTGCCTGAAAATAAGTATTTAACTCATTTAACCATCATCAGCTAGTTCACAGGGGGAAAGTTTATGAGCCTCGGTCTAACCGCTCTAGAATTAGCGCGAATACAATTTGCTTTTACAGTATCCTTCCATATTATTTTTCCAGCCACTTCCATCGGTCTTGCCTGCTTTTTGGCAGTGTTAGAGTGGAAATGGTTAAGAACCCAAAACCCGATTTATAAAGATCTATTTAAATACTGGATTAAGATCTTTGCCGTTGCCTTTGGTATGGGTGTGGTCTCGGGCGTGGTCATGAGTTACCAGTTCGGTACTAACTGGAGTGAATTTTCACGCGTCGCCGGAAGTATTACTGGTCCTTTACTTACCTATGAAGTCTTGAGTGCCTTCTTCTTAGAAGCAGGTTTCTTAGGCATTATGTTATTTGGTTGGGGACGTGTTGGTCCTCGAGCCCATTTCTTTGCAACACTTATGGTGGCCATCGGAACATGTATTTCCATGTTCTGGATTTTATCTTCTAATAGCTGGATGCAGACCCCTCAAGGCTTTGCCATCGAAAATGGCATTATTGTGCCAAAAGACTGGTTTGCAATTGTCTTTAACCCATCCTTCCCTTACCGCTTTGCCCACATGGGTGCAGCAGCCTTCTTAGTTTCATCATTATTGGTCGTCGGAACATCTGCATGGCATTTAGTAAAAGGCCGTCGCGATGAATTGGTGAAAAAATCGTTCTCGATGGGTCTCTGGATGGTGCTTGTGACTTCATGTTTACAAGTGGTAATTGGCGATAACCATGGTTTAAACACCCGTGAACATCAACCAGCCAAACTTGCCGCAATGGAAGGTCACTGGGAAACCAACCACAATGAACCTATGCCATTATTGCTATTTGCAATTCCAGATATGAAAGAAGAACGTAACCACTTCGAAGTGGGCGTTCCTTATTTGGGTAGCTTAATTTTAACGCATAGCTTAGATGGCCAAGTGACAGGCTTAAAAGATTTCGCACCTGAAGATCGTCCAAATTCAACGATTGTTTTCTGGAGCTTCCGTGTGATGGTGGGTCTTGGTGTACTCATGGTCACTTTGTCACTCATTGCACTTTGGCTACGTAAACGCGGAAAACTCTATGAAACTTCTTGGTTCCATAAATTTGCTTTAGTGATGGGACCTTCTGGTTATGTCGCAATGCTTGCAGGTTGGGTAACCACTGAGGTTGGCCGTCAGCCATGGGTGGTGTACGGCATTATGCGAACTAAAGATGGACTTTCACATACAGTTTCTGCAGAACAAGTCGGACTGAGCCTGTTTATTTTTGTGGTGGTCTATACCATCGTATTTGGTAGCGGTATTTACTACACCTTAAAACTAATTAACAAAGGTCCATCATTCATTGATTCACCAAATGTTGAAACTGGTGGCGTAGGACATTTTAAAACACCAATGCGTCCACTTAGTGCAGTCGATGAAAATATTGACAGCAAACAAAACTCTGGGGAGAACCGTCATGATTGATCTTTCTTTAATATGGGTCGGTATTATCGGTTTAGGTGTCATGATTTATGTGGTCATGGATGGCTTCGACTTAGGAATCGGGATTATGTTCCCCTTCATTAAGAACAGCCAAGAACGTGACGTGATGATGAATACCGTGGCCCCTGTCTGGGATGGTAATGAAACGTGGATGGTACTCGGTGGCGCTGGTCTATATGCTGCCTTCCCACTGGTCTATTCAACAGTTTTATCAGCACTATATTTACCGATCATTTTCATGGTGATTGCCCTGATTTTCCGTGGCGTGGCGTTTGAATTCCGTTTTAAAGCCCATCGTACTAAACATCTTTGGGACTTGGCTTTTATTTGGGGTTCAATTTTAACCAGCTTCCTGCAAGGGATTATTTTAGGTGCCTATATCCAAGGGATTAAAACCGAAAATGGTATTTATGCTGGTGGTCCATTTGACTGGTTATCTCCATTTACGATCTTTACAGGTATCGGCGTAGTGGCTATGTATGCCACTTTAGGCTGTGGCTGGCTTATCTTAAAAACTGAAAAAGGTTTACAGCAACGTATGTATGAGCTTATGCCAAAGCTGATTATTGCATTGCTCATTATTTTTGGTGGTGTGAGTTTATATACGCCGTTGACTCATCCTGAAATTGCAGATCGTTGGTTCTCTTTACCAAATCTGTTCTATTTTAGCCCTGTGCCTATTTTGGTCTTATTGTTTGTTGGTCTGATTTTATCAGCGTGTAAAAAGCAAGATCACGACCTCAAACCATTTGCATATACATTGGCTCTTGTTTTCCTTGCATTTACTGGATTCGTGATTAGTTTATGGCCATATATTATTCCGCCATCAGTCACAATTTGGCAGGCCGCAGCACCACATTCAAGCCAAATGTTTGCTTTGGTCGGTGCACTTATTTTGATTCCAATCATTATTGCTTACACCATTGTGTCTTACTGGGTATTTAGAGACAAAGTCCGTGTAGGTGATGAAGGCTATCATTAAGTATGGAGGGTTTTATGAAAAAGTTATCAGTTAAACTCAATCAAACCCAATGGTTTATTCTGCTATGGCTCGGTGGTTTTTTAGCCTTAGCTGTGATTGCAGGATTGTTTAAAGTGATATTGATTTATGCAGCCCCTTACTTAAAGTAATTCCAACTTTCTAAACAAATGCCGTTTGTAGATTCTGCAAACGGCATTTATTATTGATTAAGCGCATCTTTCATTTTGTTATTTCGTGCAGCCCCTACATGTATAAATCAGAACAACTCGCTCATAGCATTCGCCAACTCATTGAAAGTGGCACTTTAAGTGCGCATGAAAAATTACCTTCATTAAGAGATCAGGTGCAACGCTCTGGCTTTAGTTTAATGACCGTAATGAATGCTTATCAGGAGCTTGAATCACAAGGTCTGATCTATTCAAAAGAAAAATCTGGGTACTTTGTTGCCGAGCAAATTGCACTAAAGCCACTCGAACAATATTCAGTTGTTTCACTGAACTCTAAAATTGAAATTAATTCCTTAGTTTTTAAATATCTTAAGTCAATTCAACATGAATCTATCGTACCTTTTGGTTCAGCTTTTCCCGATAGTCAGCTTTTAACAGCTCCCAAACTCATTCAAATTATGGGACAGCTTGCGCGGCAAAGACAAAGTTATGACCAGACCACAAGCCTACCTCCAGGCAATTTAGCCTTAAGAAAACTGATTGCTCAGCGCTACTGTATGCAAGGCATACAGACTGATCCAGATGACATTGTCATTACATCTGGAGGTTTGGACGCATTAAACCTTTCGCTGCAAGCTGTTGCTCAACCTGGCGATTATATTTTATTACAGCAAACCGTGTTTTATGGCGCTTGGCAAGCTGCAGAGCGTTTAGGACTTAAAGTGATTACCATTCCTGAACATCCTCAACATGGTTTTGACCTAGAAGCTTTTGAACAAGTCATTCAAACATATCCAATCAAGGTGTGTTGGCTCATGCTGAATGCCCATAACCCGATTGGTTTTACAGTCAGTGATGACATTAAATATAAAATTGCCAAGTTACTTCATGAACACCAAATTTATTTGATTGAAGATGATGTCTATGAAGAGCTTTTTTATGGCGGTCAAAAACCACTTTCAATGAAGTATTTTGACCAACAAAATCTGGTGCTTCACTGCTCTTCTTTTTCTAAAACATTAGGTGCAGGTTTTCGGGTTGGTTGGGTCTATGCGGGTAAATTTTCAGACCATATTCAACACTTGCAACTCATGAGCACCATTTCAGTAAATGCTCTCATTCAAAATGCATTGGTTGAATTTTTGTCTCATCATCATTATGAAAAGCACTTGCGTACACTTAGACTTTCACTTGAGCGTTATAAAAAGCAGTTTTATCACTATTTAAAGCAGCATTTACCTACCTCTTGCGAAGTGTATTACTACCCAAGTGGCTATTTTCTATGGGTCAAACTTCCTAGTACGCTAGACAGTATGCAAGTTTATGAAGAGTTGATTCAGCAAGATATTGGCGTTGCGCCAAGCCCTCTGTTTAGTGTTTTACCTGCACAGCAGCATTATTTGAGAATTAACTGTTCTTTTGAATGGAACACTAAAATTCAAAGCGCATTAGATCAGGTTATCAAAACCATTCAACAAAGAGTTGAAGCAAGTCTCTAAAGACATGCTTCGACCTAAGCACAATTTTATAGACTTTATTTTGTGGTAACTTTATAGCTCAAATCTATTGGTTTTAGGGAAGCAGGTTCAAAGGATTAATATGGAAATTGATGAGGAACTCACCCTTAAAAAAATACAGATTTTTTTAGCTTTCATGCGCTGCGGAAATTTGTCTAAAACAGCCACAGAAATGCAGTTGAGCAATGTCAGTGTTCATAAAGCTTTACACTCTTTAGAGAGCGCTTTACGTTGCCCTCTTTTTAAAAATGAAGGCCGTAACCTCATTCCTTTAAAAAGTGCTTATGTCTTTGAAGAACGGGCACAAAAAATCGTACAAGACATTTTTATTACCGTAAATAAAACCAGAGAAGCCGCTGGTTTTGCAGCTAAGGTTTTACATTTAGGTTCTCTTTATTCTTTGACAGTAAACACCATTCCAAATGTGATTAGCGGTCTTAAACTCAGACGTAGTGAGCTTGATATTCAACTATTGCTGAGTTCAAATCAGGATTTGGTGAAAAAGCTTAAAGCAACCGAGCTGGATGCCATTATCGTGGCTTTAAATGAAACCACTCAAGATGATGACTTTGAAATTTTGCCAATGTTTTCAGACGATATTTTTCTGGCAGTCAATAAAGATTCAAAATATGCCGATTTTAAAGATATTGATTTAAGTCTTTTAAAAGAAGAAACTTTTTTAACTTTAACCAAGGGTTTTGCAACTCATAACGATAGTGACATCATTTTTAAAAAAGCAGGTTTTTCACCTAAAGTTGCTTTACAGGTCAATGATATTTTTACCTTAATTAGTATGGTCAGCTCAGGTGTCGGTTTTGCTCTACTACCCGGCCGTATTTCTGCAGTTTATGAAAGCTCAGTAAAACTTATTCCACTAAAACAGCAATATCACATGCAACAAGAAATCGGTCTGGTCTTTTTAAAAAGTAAGGAACGAGACCCTAACTTACTTGCTCTGATTGCTGAATGTCGAATGTTTGCCTCTAATTTCAAAAATAAAAAAGACCGTTGTTAATAGCAACGGCCTTTTTGACTGAATATTAAATACTGATTAACCGACTAAAGCTTTAACCGCGAAGAACAAAACAGTCGGTCCCATTAAGCAACCAAGACCTGTATGGAACGTTGCTGTAAGCGCACCGTAAGGAACCAAACGGCGATCTGTAGCTGCTAAACCAGCCGACACACCACTCACAGTTCCAGCTAAGCCACCAAAAATCATGGCAGAACGTGGATTGTCTAATCCCATAAATTTTGCTGTAAGCGGTGTTGAAACCATTACACAAATCGCTTTCACCAGCCCCGTTGCAATGGAAAGCGCCATGACCTCAGAACTTGCTCCAATGGCAGCACCTGTCACTGGTCCCACAATATAAGTCACTGCACCCGCACCAATTGTAGTAATACTCACAGCATCACGATAACCAAAAATCCAAGCAAACATACAACCAACAATAAATGGCAAAATAGTTCCGAGAAATAAAGAGAAGGCACCAATAAACCCGGCTTTTTTCGCCTCAGTCGCTTGTACCTCAAATGCAGTTGCGACAATGGTAAAGTCACGAAGCATTGCACCGCCCATGAGTCCGACACCGGTAAAGAGTGCAAGATCGGTTATACCTTTTTCACCACCTGTCATTTTTCCGCCAAACCATGCCAAGATTAAACCAATTACAATCGCAATTGCTGAAGCATGCACTCGTCCCTTGGTTAAATATTTAGATAGCTTAGTCGACAACCACATAATTAAAGCAATTAAGGCAAAAGCTGTAATTAAACCTAAATGGGTTAAGTCCTTTAATAATAATTCAACCATGAACTTTGCCTCCAATGCGGTTTAATGTAATGTCTTCTTCCTTCGGTAAAGGGCTTGCCTTGTTATAGCGGCTTAAGCCCGCAATGGTGAGTGTGCAAACAATAACTGAAACTACCGCCGCAAACAGTGCCATATGTCCACTAGATAATGCTGTAACCACATTTTGTTGTGCTGCCATGGCAACAACAACAGGAATATACATAGTGCCCCAGAATGAAACGCCTTTTTCGGTTTCAACTGTCATAACACCACGTTTTTCCATCCATAACCGTATGCAAATGAGTAAAATCATGGCGATACCCACACCACCAACATTGGACTTTACACCCAATAAAACGCCCAACAAATCGCCAACAATAACACCCACTAAGGTGCAAAGTGCGAGTAAACCAACTCCATATATAATCATGACAATCCCTCATATCCTTGGATCATTTATGCTTTTGTAAAATCTGACTCAAAAAGAAAAACTATTTGCCTGTTCTTTTTGCATTGCCATCTGAATAGTGTCTATGCGTGTCCCTTGAAATGACAACACGGTTCCTTCTTTAAATGTTCGGCGTGCAAGTGTAGTAAGCACCGTTCCCGGCAAAGCTTCGATCTGTAACCTCACACCTCGCTCCCATGCAGCTTGGATGGTACTTTCCCAATCTACAGTTCGACTCATATTAAAGGCCAAGTCATCACCAATCTGTTCTGGCCTGCTAAGCGTACGAGCCGTTGTACCACTTAAATAACGTATTTTAGGCTGCTTTAAAGTCACTCCCTCCATAGACGCTGCAAGTTGCTTTGCTTGCTGACTTAATAACTCACAGTGCGATGGCACCGATACATCTAATTTTTTTGTCACCACGCCTTGTTGCTTTGCCAAAACAGCAACTTGGTTCATGGCTTCAAAACTTCCTGAAATAACGATCTGGTTATGTGCATTAATATTTGCGACAAACACCTCTGGCGTTATTTCATAAATCTGTTTGACCCATGTTTCAACAGCTGCACGGTCTGTACCAATCAGGGCAGTCATACCATAACCAGTTGGATAGGCGTTTTGCATGAGTTCACCTCGATAGGCAACCAAGCGAACGGCATCCTCAAAGGCTAAAACCCCTGCTACAACCGCAGCCGACCATGCACCAATCGATAGACCCGCAACATAATCAGGCGTTAAGTTTTCCGCAGTTAATAGTGCAGAACTCACCACACCTGAAATAAGTAAACAAAGCTGTACTGCACGTGTCGATTGCAATGCAGCCGAACTATCCAACATCAAGACATCTTCTTTGAGTGCATTCGATGCACGCTCAAGGTGTTCTTTAACCAGAGCGGTTTGAGCTAAGTCGTGCAACATATTGCTTCGTTGCACACCTTGTCCTGTATATACCCAAATTGAAGCCATGATATCTATTCCCTAATTCCATGGGTTTTCTACTAAAACAGCACCGTCAGGACGTTTCAATAGAACTTTTCCACTGTTCCCAGCCCATTCTTTTAACGCCAACCCACCTTGTGAAAGTTGTAGCTGTATATCCACATTCAGCCCTGCTTGCTGAAAATTTTCGAGTAGCTCAACTGCCTCCTTTTTGGCAAAAGGTTGTTCAGCTCGAATCAACAAATCAATGTCACTTTGCTCAGTTACTGTTTCAATGCCCGTTGCCAACTCAAACCCGAAACTTCCTGTATATCCCCAACATCCTGAAAAGTTTTTCATAATGCTGGAAATGGTCTGTAAACGTTCTGCCAAGTGCTCAAACTGTTGCGTATCTACGCGAGTCAGTGCTTCTGGCTTAAGCTGTTTGCTGATTGCTGATCGTGGCATTTGAGCTGCATATCGTTGATGACGAAATTGCCCTCTTACCCCCACAGCCACCTGATCTACAGGAGTAATTGCCCGTCGAACTACAACTGGATCACCTCGTAGTAGTACCTCTTTTACCCAATGCGGAGCATCATCGGCCAAGCAATCGACCGTCATACCCCACAATAAATCATGGGCTTCGAGCTTAAGTTTCATGACCATTGCTCGCGCAATAATTCACGGACCTTTTTAGACATTTGACGGTTTTTGCCGTGAAGCCTTTGTTCCAATCCTCTCGATTGATCAGCATTAATTTCTTTAAATGCTTGAGCGATCACCTGTTTCGCTAACAAAAGATCATCGGTTGTCGGTTGTTCAGGGTTTTCAACAGATAACAGTTCAGATAACAAACCTAGAGTTGCATAACTTTCAATGTCATAAGCCATTGGAGGAATGCTTGATGCCAATTGCTCTAACTCATCAACCGATCGCAAGGTAACGCGTGCAGCAGATTCCTTACCCATCGCATGCACCATAACACCTGAATCTTTTAAGGCAATAATACGATTGGCTTGGTATCCATGCGCCAAGAAAGCTCCCGACATCGACTTACCTACCAATAAACTCACAATAGGATGGCCTGCCAATCTGGCTCTAGCATAGCTATCTACTGCACCTGCTAAAGCTTGATGAATACCTAATAATTCTTCACGGCGCCCATAGGCCTGACTCGGGACATCAACCAAACATAAAATGCCGCGTTTATTTTCAGTCTGAGCATCGGCTTGAATCACGTCATCAACTGCTTTTGCTAAATTCCAGCCTTCCAGCAGTCCAACTTCACCTTGTCTCGCGCGTGGGAACAGATTATTGCTGTCTTGGACAACTGTAATCACACGTACTGCTTGCTGATCGATCAGACCATCAGCCACCCAAACAGAAGCTGGAAAACCTTCAACTGTCTTAAAGTCCTGTGTAAATGCTTTAAACCAATGTGCACCACGTGTAGATGCTTTTAATGTATCAACGGCGATATTCATGCTTGCTCTCCTTGATACAAAGCTTGAACCTGTGCTGGGGTAATCTGCTCAGCAGTATCGACTTGTTGTAGCTTCGCTAAATAGAATGAGTAGTTTGAACTACGGTGCTGCTGTGGTACGCCTTGAGTTAAATAATCGATGACTTGCTGACGAATTTTCTGGCGATCATCGTCAACATAAGCATCTGCCAAACCACTAGCGAAACGCTGATTACCACCAGTAATACTCCATATAAATGGACGATCTTTGGCGTTATATTCTTGTACACCAGCTTCTTGTTCAATCACTTGCGGGCCATTTAAGCCTAAACGTCCTTCTTGTGTCATTACAATATAGCTACATAGGCCAGCCGCAATTGACATACCGCCGAAGCACCCTACACTGCCTGCAACCACTGCAATCACGGGTTGATACTGACGTAAGTTCACAATTGCAGCCTGAATTTCAGCAATGGCTGCCAAACCCAGATTTGCTTCTTGTAAGCGAACGCCTCCCGTCTCTAATAGTAAAATTGCCGCTGTTGGAATACCTTTTAGATTGTCTTCAACCGCAAGTTCTAAGGCACCCGCAATTTTAGCTCCGCCTACCTCGCCTAAACTTCCGCCTTGAAATAAGCCTTCAATAGAAATTAGAACCACTGGGCGATCTTGAATAGATCCTTTTGCAATCACTACACCATCATCGGCTTGCGGGACAATATTTTGCTTAACGAGCCAAGGCGACATAACACGTGCAAATGGGTCGAGTAATTCTTTATAAGAACCAGCATCTAAGAATGCTTTGGCGCGTTCTCTTGCGCTGACTTCAATAAAATCTTGTTTATTTAACAAACTTTGAATATCAGTCATGAGCAATCTCCTCCAATGCTTGTTCTAGACGTAAACGAACGACACCGGGAGTTGCACCAAAGTCATGAATATCAATATTGACCGCTGGCGGTATTTGCGCAGTAAAAATTCGTTCAAAAAGATTGTGCCAACGTGCTGCACTGCCATCTACCGAAGTCACTACCTGAATAGAGGTTTTTCCTTTTTCACCGGGTTCCATCAAAATTTCTAAATCACCCGAGCCGACACATCCTACCAACGCTTTTTTTACAGGTGGCTCTGTGGCCACAAATTCAAAATGAAGTGTTTCCATAATCAAAATCCCTTTTTATTTTTCACAGATGACTGCTCAACACGATCTATAAACAATGTTGCTGCCAACAAATCTGCTGCACCACCAGCAGAAGCCTTCATCCGAAGCAGGTCAATCTCTAAAAGATGCAAAGCACGTCGACCTTCCAAGCTTGAGCTGCCGCCCAAATCAAGTACTTGCTGAGCACCTTGTTGCATATGCTTTAAGCCATTTGTTCCAGATCGATAAAGCACACAGGTATCGGTTAGATCAGTCATCATGGCAAGTAAAGCATCTAAACGAGCAAACTCTTCTTTCATAGGTTTACTACGACTTCGATAAAGCTGCTTTAAACCAAAATTTACGATGGTTGGAAAACCTTGTTGAGCCTGTTCTTTGGCACCTAAGATGCCTAATTTCTTTTGTACTTGTTGACCATGACTCAAGGCCTGCTTTGGAATAAAACGATCTTCAAGCTGAGCAATCTGGCCTGCTAACTGGCATAGCTCAACAGCCGATAAGTATTGTTGATTCGTGCGTGCCAATGCTGCTGCCGTAACCATTAAACCCAACGCCCAAATTGCACCGCGGTGTGTGTTGACACTATTTGTCGCCAACATCATGGTCTTTTCACCTTGGCGGCCAATTTCACCAATGTCTTCACGCAAGGCCAAACAGACTTTTCCATGATGCTTTGCAGCTTGGGCTATTGCATCAAACATAGGCCTTAAACTTTTCGCAGAGCGCTCCATTAATTCCAAAGTCAGGTCATCATGTGCACCACTGCCACGGCGATCTACCAAGGCTGGTTTAGGCGTCAGATTAACTTCATCAATTAAAGCCTCGACCGCCATATCTGCTAAAAGCTGACTATCGCTAAGTGTTTGATATTGAACTTGTGCCATCATCACCAACTCCTGAATTTTGCAGGTGGTTGATATAAACCATCTGACCATGTCACCAAGTCGGCAATATTTTTTGCAGCTAAAAGCTCCCGTGTTGCATCGGTACGACGAATGCCTAAATCTTCAGGGAATACCACCAAGCCTTCGCTTCTTAAACGTGCTGTTGTTTTAGGGTCCTGAGTTAAACCAATACTGGTCACGCCTGCCACCGCAGCAATCATGGCTTGGCGCTCTTCTTGGCTGCTTGCTTTATATAGATAAGCGATGCCTTCTTCGGTGAGTAAGTGAGTGACATCATCGCCATAAATCATAATCGGTGCTAAAGGTAGGCCAGCCGTTTTAGCCACATCAATTGCATCGAGACGCTCTACAAAAGTTGGCTTACCGCCCTCTTGGAAAGTTTCCACCATTTGCACCACCAGTTTTTTACCACGTGCCAAATAAGTTTCTGTTTCATTAGCACCTTGCAAACGCATATCTAACCATGCTGGCGTATCGTGACGACGGCCACGCGGATCATGCCCCATATTTGGTGCACCACCGAAACCAGCCAAACGACCTTTGGTAACAGTCGAAGAATGGCCCATGCCATCAACTTGCAAAGTTGCGCCAATAAACAAATCAACGGCGTACTGACCTGCAAGCTGACACATCATACGGTTGGAACGTAAAGCGCCATCACGACCTGTAAAGAACACGTCGGGACGAGCTGCAACATATTTTTCCATACCGAGTTCGGTACCAAAACAATGCACGCTTTCAACCCAACCTGTTTCAATCGCTGGAATTAAGGTTGGATGTGGATTCAGAGTCCAGTTTCGGCAGATTTTTCCTTTTAAACCTAACGACTCACCATAGGTCGGTAAAATCAGTTCAATTGCTGCCGTATTAAAACCAATCCCATGGTTTAACGATTGCACATTATGCTTCTCATAAATTCCGCGAATTGCCATCATTGCCATGAGTACATGCACAGGCTTGATATGTTTCGGGTCACGGGTAAACAAGGGTTCGATATAAAATGGCTGGTCTGCAACCACTACATAATCCACCCAAGAGGCAGGAATATCGACACGTGGTAACTCTGAGACGTCATCGACCAGTTCATTCACCTGAACAATCACAATACCGTCACTAAAAGCCGCAGGTTCAATAAGTGCTGGAGAATCTTCGGTACTTGGACCTGTATAGATATTGCCTTGACGGTCTGCCATAAAGCCCGCCGAGAGCACCACATTTGGAATAAGGTCAACCACCAAACGTGAATACAATTCGATATAAGTGTGTATGGCACCAATCTCTAGCAGTCCATCTTCAATTAACTGGCTAATGCGTAAACTTTGTGGGCCAGCAAAAGAAAAATCGAGCTTACGCGCAATGCCTTTTTCAAACAGATCAAGATGTTCCGAACGCCCAACACTTGGCATGATCATATGTAAATCATGCAAAACATCTGGATTGGTTTGTGCTAAAGAACGCGAAAGGAAATCTGCCTGCTTTTGGTTATTCCCTTCGAGTACAACTCTGTCACCCGGTGTAATTAAGGTTTCTAAAACTTTAATAATGTCTTGAGTTGGAATCACCACACCGTCGGTATATTGGTTTGCCATCTCTAGTTTTAATTGTTTGGCATGACGCCGCTTTGTCCATAACCGTTCTTTATTCTGAACTGATCCTTCCATGTGCTTACCTATATAGATCGCAGTTTTGTTCTGTATCTATAAAAACGCTTTATGGAGTTTCGATCAATCAACCTACATGAGCAGTTATTAACTTCAGGTTAATGATTTATTTTAAGGTGGCTGAAAAAGAATTTGAGAGAATAGACATATTAAATGTCTTAAATAAATAGACTTATTTAGAAAAATTGGGGCTTCAATTGTTTTGTATCAAACTATCAGATGATAGAATATTAAGTCTGATTATTCAGCTGCAATTACTTGATAAAAAATAGTTTATGCCAAAGAAATATTGTTATAACTACCACCAAGAACACCTCAACATTTTCAAGCTGAGCTGTTGATACTTTCTTCTTATATAAAAACTCAGCACCCAAACTCATCGATTAACACATATAATTAAAGGCTCTCATGCTTCAAAATACGATGCATCGCCAAGTTCTTATTTTGGCGAGTTCTCAGTCACTTTACCAAACCGTATCGATCATGGTCATGACGATTGGTGGTTTGGCTGGGGCAAATATTTCTAATACACCGATACTTGCAACTTTACCCATCGCATCTATGTTTTTGGGTACAGCCTTAATGATGTTCCCTGCATCAATGTTGATGGCACATGTGGGACGGCGTAAGGGTTTTCTTTTCGGCGCTTTTTTAGGTGTAATTGGCGGTATTATTGCCGCCATTGGTATCTTTTATAGTTCACTTATTCTCTTAGCCTTAGGCACGTTATGTATTGGCGCATATCAATCCTTTGCCCAGTTTTATCGTTTTGCTGCCAGTGAAGTAGCAGATGATGCATTCCGTTCACGTGCTATCTCTTGGGTTATGGCAGGTGGAATTGTTGCCGCACTGATTGGTCCGACTTTGGCGCGCTTTGGTGGCCCATTATTTCAACATTTAGAATATATCGGTTCATTTTTAATTATTAGTATCATTTCACTTGTGGCAATGGGCATTTTATCTAGCCTACATATTGCCAATACAGTTGAGCAAAAATCTGATTTTACTGCTGGTCGCCCATGGCAAAAGATTGTTTTTCAGCCTACCTATTTAGTTGCTTTGTTTGGTGCCGTAACAGGCTACGGCATCATGATTTTAGGTATGACCGCAACACCCATAGCCATGCGACATTCACATCATGAACTAGGCACGATTACAACCGTCATTCAGCTTCATGTGCTTGGTATGTTCCTACCTTCATTCTTTACTGGACATTTAATCGCCCGATTTGGTGTGCTTAAAATCATGTTTGCCGGTCTTATATTATTTGCTTGCTATATTGGTTTTTCCCTCTCGGGTATTCAGTTCGCATCTTTTGCAATCTCACTCATTTTATTAGGTGTGGGTTGGAACTTTTTATTTATTGGTAGCACGTCTTTGCTTACCGGAACGTATACAGCGGCTGAAAAAGCCAAGGCTCAAGCCATTAACGACATGACTGTTTTTGTTGTCGGTTTAATTTGTTCTTTTAGCGCAGGTGCTTTACTCGATTTATTTGGCTGGGAAGCAATGAATATTGCTTTAGTACCGTGGTTGGTTATTGCAGGGGTTTCTCTTTTTTGGTTAAGCCAAAAAAGAGAAAAGCAGCTTATTTAAATCATTCCTAACGCGGTTTATTCAACATCCATTCCAGATTTTGGTGAACCGCAGGCCATTCATGTTTTAAAATGCTATAAACATGGGTGTCTCGCAAAATATCATCTTTCACAATTTGATGGCTTCTCAGCACACCATCAAGCTTTGCTCCCAAACGCAGAATTGCAGTTTGACTTTGAACATTTAAAGAAGATGTGCGTAACTCAACCGCAATACAGTTTAAAGTCTCAAATGCATGAGCCAACAATAGCTTTTTACACTCGGTATTTACAGGCGAACGCTGTGCAGACTTACGGTACCACGTCGACCCAATTTCTACACGGCGATGGGCTTCTTCAATATGCATTAAAGTTGTCATACCTAACGCCCGACCTGTTTTTCGGTCTTCAATATAAAAAGGCAACATAGAACCAGAATTTTGCAAACCGAGACGTCTTTCAATTTCAGCAGTCATATGTTCAGGTCTTGGCACACGGGTATACCAAAGATTATAGAGTTCCCCATCACAAACAGCCTCCGCCAGTAATTCAGCTTGAGTTAAGTCTAAGGGCTTTAAAATAACGTGCTCACCTACCAACTCAACAGGTGTAGTAAAAGACATCTTTGTCTCCTCAATTGATATTAAAGTTTTATATTTTCAAAATTATTTATTTAACTCAGCCACACTATACATAGCGTCTGCTATGGTTTGATGACCAGATTTCGATAGGCCATCTGCCGCGCCCAAAATGTCTCGACGTTCTTTGTTTTGCCCAAGTTTTGATTTGCCTTGCAGCCTGGTAATTTCAATCTCAATACCTACAATGGCTTTTAACATCGGTTCAAGATAGTCCTTTGGTGCATCGGACATTTTCCATGGTTCAGGTTGAGATGTTTCATGGGTACGAGTTAAACGAGCCACAACATCACGGACGTAACGTTCATCATCTCGAATGGTTACTTTGCCATAAGCATGCACAACCCTATAGTTCCATGTCGGCACTTGTCTGTGCTGTTCATGTTTGGATGGGTACCAGTTTGGTGAAATATAAGCATCGCCCGCTTGAAACACGACCAACACCTCATCTCCATTTTTAATGTCCTGCCAGACTGGATTAACTCTAGACACATGCGCACGTAGTACACCCAATCCCCCTTCGCTTGCCTGTAATTCGAATGGAAGATGATTTGCATCTAAGCCATTACTTCCATGACTAAAAAGCACACCAAACGGATGTTCGGTAATAAGAGAATGCAATACATCCAAACGGTTTTCTGCATAATCATCGGGGATATACATGGCTCAAAACCTCACTGTAAATATCAGGATTATTTATATTTTGTGTTGTAAATTTTCTGGTTTCTGTGGTTTATTAAAAAGAACCACTTTGTATTTTTTTAAGTAGACCAGAATTATGGCAAGAATGGCAAAAGTTGTTGAACTTCCGTCTATTGCAAAGATTGATAAAAGCCAAGGAAAGATAAGTGCTCAACTAACCCAAGCTTTGCGTGAAGCTGTACAAAGTGGTGATTTACAGCCTGGCGATCCGTTGCCTTCTTCACGTGAATTGGCTCTAACACTTGGGGTCGCTCGCGGAACGATTATCGAAGCTTACGATCAGCTTTTAGCCGAAGGTGTGTTTGACTCTCAAGCACGAACGGGCACCTATGTGTCTCATGCTTTAGCTAAAAAAACTACACCGCAACATTCTCAAAAAGAGACCACACCTAACTCAATCCCTTTGACGAAGTCGGCACTCTCCTATGCCCAAGTGCTTAAAGAGTTTAAACCGCTTCCTCATGCCCCTTTTGCAGTGTCTGTTCCCATTGCCCGCACCCAACCGAGCGACATCTGGCGTAAGTTTGGTAATAAATTTAGATCAAGAGGTGCAGGTGCTCCTTCGGGTTATGGTGAACCTCAAGGTGTACTATCACTAAGAATTGCTATAGCAGACTATGTACGCCGATCACGCTCTGTCCACTGCGAACCTGACCAAATTGTGATTACACCCGGTATTCAACAGTCACTTTATATTTGTAGCCAGATTTTATTTGAAGCAAAAGATGAAGTTTGGATTGAAGATCCAGCTTATCGGGGTACAACAGCCATTTTTGAACATGCTGTACAAAACATTCGGATGGTGCGTGTTCCTGTCGATGAAGAAGGTATTCAAGTTGAAACCGGAATTAGACTTTCGAAAAATGCACGTGCTGCCTTCGTGACACCGTCTCACCAATATCCACTTGGCATGCCAATGAGCCTAGCAAGACGCACAGCTTTATTGGCTTGGGCAAAACAGCAAAATGCATGGATCATTGAAGATGATTATGACAGTGAACTTCGTTACAACGGTCAGCCCTTCCCATCTTTGCAAGGCATGGCACCCGATCAAGTCATTTATCTTGGGACTTTCAGTAAAGTCCTATTTCCATCACTTAGACTTGGCTATGCCGTGTTGCCTAAAGAATTGGTGGCACCTTTTTGTGGGCTTAGAGTCTTAATTGATCGACACCCACCTGCTGCCGACCAGCATGTTTTAGCTGCTTTTATTCAAGAGGGTTATTTAGAGCGGCATATCCGACGGACTCGGAATGTCTATGCGGAAGTCCGTGAATACATTATTGGCTTGATTGAAAAATACATACCTCAAGAACTGGCTTGGTTACAGCCGGGCGATCAAGGCATGCATATGGTGTTATGGCTTGCTCATCATATTAATGACATTGACGTTGCAAGCTCAGCAGTCGATGCAGGCATTGCCATTAAAGCAATTTCACCGACATTTTCAAAAGAGCAACAACGTTCGGGGTTAATTGTTGGCTTAGGCGATTTTGAACCCGAACTGATGAGGCAAGCCATAAAAAAATTATCAAGAATTATTCAACAACATGACAAATCAAGTTAGATAAAATCTACAACAGCAACCATAGATGAATCGCAAATGGTCCAATCAGTACCATTAAAATACCAGCAATAACCATGGTCAAACTGGCAATTACACCTTCTTCGCTATTACGCTGTTGGGCTCTAACTGTACCAAAACCGTGGGCTGCATTGCCAAAGGCTGCCCCATTTGCCACATTAGAACGGATTTTAGTAATCGCTAAAATCGCATCGCCGCAAATCATACCGACCAAACCAGTAATAACGGTAAATAGTGAAACCAAAGCTGCCGAACCGTGAATATCTTCCGCTAAAATCATGGCAAATGGTGTGGAAATAGAACGTGCCATCAAACTATTGGTGACTTCAGGGCTAAAGTGGAACCACTGTGCCATTTCATAGGCAGACATCACACCTACACTCATCCCCACAATAATCGCAATCGAAAGGACCCCAAGGTTTTTTCGAATCGTTTCCCGATAGCGATAAATCGGTACAGCAAACGCAACCGTTGCAGGCCCTAATAAATTAACAATCCACTGCGTATCTTCTGCGTAAGTTTGATATGAAATTCCAAAAATCGTCATCAAAATGATGGTGAGTACAGGCACACTAATTGCTGGTGATAACCAAAGTTTCGGATTTTTCTGATAGATCCGCTTTGCCACAACATAGGCTGCCAAGGTCCAGATCAGACAAAGAATTGACCAAATATTCATGTCGTTTGCTCTTTAGATATGCTTATGTTGAAGACGTTTTCGGGCCTGTAAATAAGCTTTCAAACGATTGTAATAGTGGATCGTCAGGCATGTACTGAGCATGACCGAAATGGTCCCAACCGCAATGCTCAAGACAATTTGCCATCCTTCGGTCATAAACAAGGTTTTATACTGCACTACAGCGACTACAACGGGCACAAAAAACAGTAACAGTTCACCTAAAACAACAGTTGCTCCCATTGCCACCTGATCCATTTTGATAATTTTAAAGAACAGGCATAAAAGCAATAAAAACATACCTAAAATGCCTGCTGAGACAGGTACACCAAGTTTTTGATGTAAGAGATATCCGACCCACCAAAATCCAGCCAAAATCAAAATTTGTTTAACTAAAACTAAAAGTGAAGGTTGTGTGGGTGTGCCAGAAGCAGATTCAGTACTCATTTTGCGAAATTAAATGGTTAACTACACCATTATGCTATCTTGGTTAAAGCTGCTAAATATGAATTATTCATGTTAATATCATTCCAAAATGGAATAATCTATTCTTTATTATGCTTTCACTAAAATCATTACAGTGCTTCGTTACATTGGTCAAAACTAAAAGTTTTACCCGTACTGCTGAAGAGTTGTATCTGACTCAGCCCACCATTAGTAAAATATTACAGCAGCTTGAAGAGCAACTTCAGGTACAGCTTTTGGTTAAACCTGATCATGGCCGTAAAAGACAAATTGAATTAACTGAAATTGGAGAGCGGATTTATCAACATGCGATTGAGCTTCTTCAAGCAGAACAGAACATCTTTCTTGAGATAGAAAACTACCAACAATTAAAAACAGGAACTTTAAAACTTGGCGTTCCGCCTTTAGGCTCACAGCTCTTAACGACTGCTCTATTTGATTATCATCAACAATTGCCAGCTATTGAATTAGCTTTTATGGAAGTGGGTTCACGTGGTATTGAACAAGCTTTGCTTAATAACGAGTTAGATGTTGGCGTTTTATTGCAGCCTTTTGATACGCAAATCTTTAATAGCATTGAGCTATGTAACTACCCCTTAATGGTTCTTTTACGTCGGGATGCGAGTTGGGCAACCCGCAAAAAAATAAATCTAGAAGAGCTACAACACCAATCATTTTTAATGTTTCCTGAAAATTTCTCTTTAAACAGTATTATTCTCGATGCCTGTAAACAGCATGGTTTTTATCCAACCATTGCTTGCCGTACCAGCCAATGGCACCTCTTGGCAGATATGGTGCTACAACGTATGGGGATTGCGCTTCTCCCACAGTATTATACCGACATGCTTGACCCTAGTTTATTTGCAGCGGTACCACTCGAAAAACCAAATATTCAGTGGCACTTAGTCATGGCTTGGAAAAAGAATCTTCCTGTCTCACCAGCCGTACAGGCATGGCTGAACATTGTTCGTCAACATTTTCAGCACATTAAGCCCTAACGTAGAACACTGAAATGGCTTAATTCAAAAACCGATAAAGCTTTTCCACAAAAAAGCTACCCAATCTTGGATCAGCTCACTTAGACTAGATCCGATTGTTTTATGACATGGACAATAACAATGAATAATGAACATTTTAAGCTGTACACAGATTCACAATTTCTAAGCCCCTACGCGTTTACAGTTTTTGTAGGGCTACATGAAAAACAAATTCCATTTGAAATAGCGACCATCAACTTAGGCCAGCAAGGCCAGTTTGAAAAATCTTATGTAGCAAAGTCATTAACTGCCAAAGTGCCTGTACTTGAGCATAATGATTTTGCCTTATCAGAATCATCTGCCATTTTGGAATATCTTGAAGAGCTTTATCCAAACACATCTATTTATCCAAAAGATATTCAAGCACGCGCAAGAGCAAGACAAATTCAGGCATGGCTCCGATCAGACTTAATTGCACTAAGAACTGAACGACCAACCGATGTTATTTTTATTCAGCCCAAGTCCACTCCACTTTCAGAAGAAGGCAAAAAAGCTGCGGAGAAACTTTTCTTTGTTGCAGAAAAACTTCTTGCGTCTGATGCCGAATTTCTTTTTGGTTCATGGAGCATTGTGGATGCTGAACTTGCCCTGATGCTGCAACGCCTTATTCAAAATGGTGATGTTGTACCAGAACGTTTAAAAAACTATGCATTACAGCAATGGCAACGACCGACCGTACAAAAATGGCTTGCCTTGCGACATAAATAAATCCTTATATTTACACCAAACATGAGATAAAAAATGAGCGATTCAAACTATATTCCTCCACAAGTTTGGCAATGGACTGGAGAGAAAACCGATTTAAACCAACCTACCTCAGGTGCGCGTTACGAGCATACACTTCCAGTAGGGAAACATCCGCTCCAGCTCTATTCTTTAGCAACGCCTAATGGTCAAAAAGTCACTATTTTGCTAGAAGAGCTTTTAGCATTAGGTCATCAAGATGCTGAATATGATGCATGGCTGATTAAAATTGGTGAAGGACAGCAATTTGGCAGTGGCTTTGTCGAAATTAATCCCAACTCTAAAATTCCAGCATTAGTTGACCATAGCCAAAACCCACCATTAAGAGTGTTTGAATCTGGCTCAATTTTGCTTTACTTGGCTGAAAAGTTTAAAGCTTTCATTCCAACTGATATTGCTGCACGTACTGAATGCCTTAATTGGTTATTCTGGCAAATGGGTAGCGCGCCATACTTAGGTGGTGGTTTTGGGCATTTTTATGCTTATGCACCCATTAAAGTTGAATATGCGGTTAACCGCTTTGCCTTGGAAACAAAACGCTTACTTGATGTGTTAGATCAGCATCTAGCAAAGCATGAATATTTGGCTGGTTCTGAATATAGCATCGCTGATATTGCGGCGTTTCCTTGGTATGGTGGTCTTGTTAAAAACTGGGTGTATAACGGCGCGGAGTTTTTAGGTGTCGATCAATATAAAAATGTTCAGCGCTGGGCAGATGCGATTTTAGCGCGCCCTGCGGTTCAACGTGGTCGTATGGTCAACCGTACTTTTGGTGATTTAGCTACACAGTTGCATGAACGCCATGATGCGAGTGATTTTGAGACCAAGACTCAAGATAAAGTTTAATCATCATTTTTAAATAAAACCCACTTTTGCTCAAAAAGTGGGTTTTATCATTCTTCCAATAAAAATCTTATTGATGTAAAGAAAGTCCTTTAATTGCTTTATCAACTGCCTTTTTAGGTCCTCTTAACGCCACTCCGACCAAATTTAGTTGATTCGCATCGTCAGCTAAAAAAACCGCCCGATTATCCTCATCATTTCCTGTAGAAAACATGGCATGTACATAGGGAATTATCGTTAAATCTTGCTCAATTGCTTTCCGATGTGCTTTTTGTAGACCAGATAAGTCCCCCTCAAATACCAACATCGGCTGCCCTAACATGTTGCCATACTCATAGCCATTCGCATCGATATAAGGTTTCCCCAACATTTCAGGTACAGCAGAGGCAATCCCCGTTGCCAAAAAAGCCACCACATTTAATCTCTGCCACGTCGCAAGATCATTACGGACAATCAGCGCAATTTTTGTGTCAAACATAAACCTCTTTCCTGAATCATAACTTTAACTCGCTCATCATGACTCATTTAGATTTTTCTCGTCTTGTACGTTTGTGCAGGAGCCATCACAAACGTACAAGACCATAAATTTGCGAGTCACTATGCTGGGTTGTTTTTGTTTCAGCAGATACGTTATGGAAATCTTTTTTTATACCTTGAGTGTGATGTATAGCCCTGGTCCTGTAAATTTTATGGGACTAAACGCTGGGCTAACCGGACAATTCAAAAGAACAATTTATTTTTTTATAGGTGTCGGTTGTGCAATGCTGATGTTATTCATGATTTTTGGATATATCGGTGCCGCGATCATTCCACAAAATGCCTTGCACTATATTGCTTTGTTTGGCGCGTGTTATACGTTTTACCTTTCATATCAAATGCTAAAGTCAGATATTGATATTAGTGACGAAGCCACTGAAGTTCAGGCACTTTCATTCTGGAATGGTTTCTGGATACAAGCTTTAAACCCAAAAGGAATTTTAGTGATTCTGCCTGTTACAACCATTATGTACCCGACAGCACATATCATTGGCGTTCAAATATTCTTAGTATCATTGCTCATTTCACTGGGTGCAGCTGGCGCGCCCTGTCTTTATTCTTGGGCAGGTGCAGTGTTAGGTAAAAAAATTAAAAATAAAATCTGGTTTAATCGTATAAACAAAGTCATGGGAATGATGCTAATCGTTTCTGGCATATTTATGTTTTATGATTTTTTGAAAGGCATGAGCCTAATTTAAGTTAAAGTCTATGTCAGCCTAAACAGGCTGGCTTTTGTTTAAGAAGAGAGCTTATTGATCATCCGCCATCGGGCTGGAGTCAATCCAAATGCTTTTAGAAAATGACGTGTCATATGGCTTTGATCAAAAAATCCTGCAATCAATGAAGCTTGAGTTAAAGACTCTCCATACATCAAACAGGACTTCACAACTTCCAGCCTACGCATGGTCATATATCGATGTGGACTTGTACCAAACAGTAGTCGAAAATCGCGTGAAAGACTCCAGCGGTCTCGTCCCACATTTTTTTCAATATCATCTAAAGAGATATTTTCATATAAAGAGGCATGTATAAATTCTCTAGCGCGCTCTGCTGCGACATAGTCATAAGAATGTGAGGTGCGCTGATTATTACCAGAAATTTCGTACAGTGTGGTTGCCAGATCATATAAAGCATCTTGTTTTTCTAAAGGATCAATATGTTGATCCATTCCCTGTAATAAAACATCAGTTGCTTTAAATAAACGGGGATCCTGACTCAAGCCATTTTCAAAAAATGGTAAAGGTTTACCTTTCATAATTTCCTGTAGGGTTGCAGGTTCTACGTACACCATCCGATATCTAAAACCATCTCGACTACCTGACTCTCCATCATGTTTTTCATCAGGATGTAAAACCATCGTCATACCCGGCTGGCTATGTTTCATCTCTCCACGGTAATGAAAGCTTTGAACACCTGTTAATGTTCGACCAATGGCAAAAGTATCGTGGCGATGTGACTCATAAGCATGATCGGTAAAAAAGGCTTCAATTCGTTCGAGACTATTAGGGTCAGAATTTCTAACAATCCAATCATTTGCATTGGGTAATTCAATCACATATTCACCAAAATTTTATATGTGCTAGAGAGCATTCCACCTAAACGTTATACGCTATCGTTATTTTGAAAAATAGCCTGTATATAACTCACTCAGCCAAGCGACAAAAACTCGTACGCGTGGCGAGAGCTGCCGATGCTGCGGATATAAAGCAGAAACTGACATCTTCGGGATTTGCCACGCAGATAAAACCTCAACCAGTTGCCCGTCTTTTAGTTCATTCGCCACATGATAGCGCGGGACCTGAATTAAACCTGCCCCACGTAAAGCAGATAATACATAGTTTTCAGCATCATTTACCGCGATCCAGCTTTTCAAAAAATAATCTTGTTTCTTGCCATTCACCATTAATTCAAATGGATAATTTCGCCCGCCTGATGTCGAGAAAAAATTGACACAATAATGTGATAACAAATCCTCTGGTTGCAGAGGCGTTCCATGTTTATTTAAATAGTCAGGACTTGCACAAATGACTTGCGGCATATCGACCAAATGTCTGGCAATTAAAGTGGAATCATCCAAACGTCCTGCTCTCACCACACAGTCTATCCCTTCCCGAATCAGATCAACCAAACGATCACCCGTACTAATTACAAGTTCAATGTCGGGATATAACTCGTGAAATTGGTCGATATTGGGTAAAACAATTTTAGTCGCATGTGCGCCTGATAAATCGACACGTAATAAACCACGAGGCTGTGCAACTACATTCCGTAAAGATGATTCGGCATCATCAAGTTCCGATAATATTTGTGTGCAACGTTCATAAAATGCCTGTCCATCTAGTGATGGTCTTACATGCCGAGTCGTCCGTTCTAGCAAACGGCACTGTAAATTACTCTCTAACTCCTTAATGGCATTACTTGCAGTAGCACGTGGGATATTTAGCTGATCGGCTGCCTGACTAAAACTACCCAGCTCTACTATGCGGGTAAAAAGTTGCAAGGTATCAAATTTATCCATAGTGCTCGCTTTTAACCCTATCCATTATTAATGTATATGGAATTATCTTATCCAATTATAAAGATTTATCCCATATTTCTATATTATTAAAATAAGCCATACTTACTCAAACAGGCAATCTAAAAATGAATATTTCAAGAAAAACAGCTCTGGTTACTGGCGCATCACGTGGTATTGGCCGTGCTATTGCAGAACGTTTAGCTCAAGATGGTTTTCATGTGATTGTTAACTATGCGGGCAATAAAGTGCATGCCCAAGCCACTGTAGAGCACATTATTGAGCAAGGTGGCCAAGCCTCTGCTATTCAAGCAGACGTTGCAAATGAACATGAGGTGAGTCGTTTATTTCAAGAAGCTAAAGCCATTAACGGTCAATTAGACGTTGTGGTTCATAGTGCTGGCATTATGCCTATGGCAAAAATTACACCTGAAGGTGTGCCAGATTTCGATAAAGTAATTCATACCAATTTACGTGGTGCATTTTTAATATTGGCGCATGCAGCCGAAACAGTTCCAGATGGTGGCCGAATTATTACGCTTTCAACCAGTGTAATTGCTAAATCTTTTCCGGCATATGGTCCCTATATTGCCTCGAAAGCGGGTGTAGAAGGCTTAGTACATGTATTAGCAAATGAGTTACGCGGCCGAAATATTACTGTAAATGCTGTTGCGCCTGGCCCGACAGGAACAGACCTTTTTTATAATGGAAAAAGTGATGAGCAAGTGGCAGCAATTGCAAAACTCGCTCCCTTGGAAAGAATCGGAACACCTGAAGAAATTGCCAGTGTAGTTGCCATGCTAGCTGGCCCAGATGGACGGTGGGTAAATTCACAAGTCATTCGAGTAAATGGTGGATTTGCTTAATGTTTAAAACCATATGGATTATTATAATCCATATGGTTTTTACCAAATGTTAAAATCCATTAAACATATTATTAGAAGAACTTTATAAGATTAATTAATACTGTTTTATATAAAATATTTAGCTTGCTTATTTATTAAAAAAATATATATAAATAGATATTACTTATTTTTGCTTATATTTAAAAACGCGTAAATTGAACAATAACAATCTGAATCGAAGATAAGGAATTATTTAAATGAATGCCAAATTAAATACAGAAAACCCATCTGGTTTTATCTCTTCGAGTTCTAATACATCTTTGTCAAAAGACACTATTCTTAGTAAAGCACAGCAATACGCACAAGACCATGAACTTAATTTTAGTGGCAGTTTATCACCTACTGATGCATGGCAGCTCGTACAGCAAGGCGAAGCTGTTTTAGTTGATGTGCGTACCAATGAAGAACGTAAATTTGTAGGTTATGTTCCTGAAAGTGTTCATGTCGCTTGGGCAACAGGCACATCGTTTAACCGTAATCCACGCTTTTTAAAAGAACTCGAATCAAAAGTTGGCAAAGACAAAACCATTCTTTTGTTATGCCGTAGTGGCAACCGTTCAGCACAAGCTGCCGAGGCCGCATTTAATGCTGGTTTTGAGCATATTTATAACGTTCTTGAAGGCTTCGAAGGCGATCTAAATGATCAGCAACAGCGTAATCAAAAAAATGGCTGGCGCATCCATCAACTTCCTTGGCAACAAGACTAATATTTTAATCAATTTTCAGTGAATCAAGGAAAGCTTGTGACTCAATGGAACATTAATGCTGTTGTACAAGGTTTACAACAAGCAAGGCATGACTGGCGCCAGCAGCAACACAGAACCAAAGAATTTGGGGGCCGTGAACTTCCATCTAAAGAAGCGTTAAAAGCCATTTTAGATGACCTGTGCGGAATTTTATTTCCAATGCGTTTAGGCCCTGCTGACTTACGTCAAGAAACTGAAGATTCTTATATTGCCTATACTTTAAATCGGGTACTCACAGCCTTACATGCTCAAGTACAACTGGCTTTAAATTATGAAGCAAAACGTCATTTGAGTCATTCGAACACAGTCCAACAACCAGACGAACTTGCTCAAAATATTGTGCAGGATTTTGCCAACACCTTGCCCTCTATACGACGTCTTTTAGACGGCGATGTGCGTGCTGCTTATGAAGGCGATCCGGCGGCGCATAGTGTGGATGAGGTATTACTTTGCTATCCGGGCATATTTGCGATTATTCATCATCGAATAGCGCATCAACTGTATGCCCAAGTGCCTTTATTGTCTCGCATTATTTCCGAGTTGGCGCATTCTGCAACTGGTATTGATATTCATCCGGGTGCAAAAATCGGTAAAGGATTCTTCATCGATCATGGTACAGGTGTAGTAATTGGTGAAACTAGCGTTATTGGGGAACGTGTTCGTATTTATCAGGCAGTGACCCTTGGAGCAAAACGATTTGAAACCAATGATGATGGTGGTTTGAAAAAAGACTATACACGCCATCCAATTGTTGAAGATGACGTGGTGATCTATGCAGGTGCCACTATTTTAGGTCGTATTACGATTGGTCGAGGGTCCATTATTGGGGGAAATGTCTGGCTTACACATAGTATTCCTGCAGGAAGCCAGATTTTACAGTCACCACTGGAGGCTTATCAAAAAAATCCAGAATTTAAATAAATCGTATTCACAATTTTATATATAAGAGTTTTAACCAATATATTAAAAATATGAATTTGGTATATATAAATCAGTTTATTACTTATTTATATTAAATTTTCATAAACATATGCTTATTCATAATAAGTGAACTGTGTTCATTTATTTATACCTTATTCATATTTTGAAAATCGAATATTTAATTCTAATCTGTTAACACGATAATTTAAAAATTTAACATTTTATAACCAAGCCACTGTAATAAGGAAAAATGATTCATGGCGAAAAATACTGACAAAGCCCAACTTGCGCTGGGGGACCACGCAGCCCGTCAACTGGCCAATGCAACCAAAACTGCTCCCCAACTTTCTACAATTACTCCCAGATGGCTGACTCACTTACTTCAATGGCTTCCTGTTGAAGCAGGTATCTACCGCTTAAACCGTGTAAGTAATACCGATGATATTCAAGTCGCTTGCACACAACGTGATGAAGCAACTTTACCTCAAACTTTTGTCGATTATGACCCAGAGCCACGCGAATACTTTTTAAATGGTGTATCTACTGTTTTAGATGTACATACACGTGTTGCTGACCTTTACAGCAGCCCACACGACCAAATTAAAGAACAGCTCCGTTTAACCATTGAAACCATTAAAGAACGTCAAGAAAGTGAGCTTATCAATAACCCTGAATACGGTTTACTGGCAAGTGTGACAGATGACCAACGTATTTCGACTTTAAATGGCCCACCTACTCCAGATGATCTTGATGATTTGCTACGTAAAGTCTGGAAAGAACCGGGATTTTTCCTAGCACACCCTGATGCGATTGCAGCATTTGGACGTGAATGTACACGCCGTGGTGTACCACCGCCAACGGTTAGCTTATTTGGTTCGCAATTCATTACATGGCGTGGTATTCCACTCATTCCATCAAATAAAATTCCTGTAGAAGATGGCAAAACTAAAATCTTGCTGCTTCGTGTTGGTGAAAAGCGTCAAGGAATTGTTGGTTTGTTCCAACCAGGTCTTGCTGGTGAACAGTCACCAGGGCTTTCAGTACGCTTTATGGGAATTAACCGTAACGCGATTGCGTCGTATCTAATCTCGTTATATTGCTCACTTGCAGTACTCACTGATGATGCGTTGGCAGTATTAGATGATGTGGAGGTGGACAAATATCATGACTACCCAGTTAACTACAAGTAATCTGCAAGGTAGTCCAACGGGGCCTGAAGTGACTGGTGTTAACCCACCAGCCAACTTCCCTGATGAGTCCACTATTGCTCGACTTGCTAATGAGTTTTTTTCAGCATTACCAAGCTCAAGCAGTTCAGCTTCTCCATCGGGCCTTAACTTGGACTTACCTGTCGGAGCGCCACCTCACCCACCGCAACCGGGTGAACCATTTTCTGCACTCAGTGGTCGTGCGCCCAATATCGCGTTCCAGAAAAGTCTCAATCCAGAATTTCCTGAGCATATTCCAAATTTGCCAGACTACCCTGAACGTCGAATTGTAGCGTCTGCGCCTGTGGTTGGTGGAGCTAATTTGCCACGCCCACCATTTGAGCCACATTTACCACAAGCTGCTCATAGTGAACCCAATGTGCCACGCATTGAACCAAACTTACCTACTGGTGCAGGTGAATCACCTTATTATTTTTTAAATGATTTTTCTGCTCCAAATGCAGCAGAGCCATCTGTTAAAGGTGTTGAAGATAATTATTCGGTTGCACAGTCTTTTCAATTGCCACATGGTGACCAGCTGAAATCATTGCTAACTGAAGATCGTTTTGCAACGAACACGCCTCCCCAAAGTTCGGCAAGCTCTGCATTTTATTTTTTAGACTTGCCTCAAAGTGGACAAAGTTATAGTCACTATCAACCATCGCAACCTACCTTTGTAGCAAGTAGTGCTCAACCACTCGATGTACATGCTATACGTCGCGATTTCCCAATTTTACAGGAACGCGTAAATGGTCGTCCTCTAGTCTGGTTGGATAATGCTGCGACCACACAAAAACCGCAGCGCGTGATTGATCGAATTGCTTATTTTTATCAGCATGAAAATTCAAATATTCACCGTGCTGCCCATGAGTTAGCGGCTCGTGCAACCGATGCCTATGAACATGCAAGAAATGTAGTTGCCCGATTTATTGGTGCACCCTCTTCTAAAGAAATTATCTTTGTTCGAGGAACAACCGAAGGCATTAACCTGATTGCAAAAACATGGGGTGAGCAAAATATTGGTGAGGGTGATGAAATTATTGTTTCTCACTTGGAACACCATGCCAATATTGTGCCTTGGTATCAACTCACTAAAAAGACTGGAGCAAAATTAAGAGTCATTCCTGTGGATGACACGGGCCAGATTATTTTAGAAGAGTTGCCAAAACTGATTAATGAGCGCACTAAACTGCTGTCGATTACTCAAGTTTCGAATGCATTAGGAACAGTCACACCTGTTGCTGAAGTCATTAAAATTGCGCATGCCAAAGGTGTACGTGTTTTAGTTGATGGTGCTCAATCTGTTTCGCACATCCCTACCGATGTACAAGCTCTCGATGCGGACTTTTTTGTGTTTTCTGGACATAAAGTGTTTGGTCCAACGGGTATTGGCGCGGTCTATGCAAAACCAGAGTTGCTAGAAAGCATGCCTGTTTGGGAAGGCGGCGGTAACATGATTCAGGATGTGACCTTCGAACAAGTAGTTTACCAACCTGCACCAAACAAGTTTGAAGCTGGAACTGGAAACATTGCCGATGCTGTTGGTTTAGGTGCTGCGCTTGAATATGTCGAAAGTCTAGGCATTCATAACATTGCTCGCTATGAACATGATCTACTCGAATATGGTCAAAATGCACTGAGCAGTGTGTCAGGTTTACGTTTGATCGGAACGGCGCATCACAAAGCCAGTGTTATGTCCTTTACCTTACAAGGCTATTCAACTGAACAAGTCGGTAAAGCGTTAAATCAACATGGTATTGCCGTACGTTCTGGCCATCACTGTGCACAGCCAATTTTACGTCGTTTTGGTGTAGAACAGACCGTGCGTCCGTCTTTGGCTTTTTATAATACGACTGAAGAAATTGATTTATTGGTGTCAGTGTTACATCAACTGACGCGTAATAGGCGTAGCAATTAAATCTATTTCTAGACTAGAAGAGACTGCTTTCGAGCGGTCTTTTTTATAAATTATTTACTGGACCTTATTGATCACAACTTCATATATAGGAACAAGTCAAAGTAGCTATCACAGCGGAGTCTTATTATCTTAAATTCAATTTCTGAATTAGCCTTCGGCTCGAGCTAAGAGTCATTAATACTCTAGACAATTTAAAGTAATTATCACGGCGGAGTCTTACCGTTTTATCTCCAAAGAAAGTAGCTAATTCTGTTACTTTTTTAAAAGTAACCAAAAACTTTCTCATCCACAGAACCTGTTCTCTGTTTTTATTTTTCAAAAAATATTGCAAATACATTATCTTTATAAATTATGGGCAGGCTGTGGATGACATTTAGCACGAGCAAATACTGGTATGAACGCTGTAAAAACTATATATACAATCTAAAATCGTACTTCTGCATCCCCATTAAATACTCACGACAATTAAAAAAACAAGCCCCAAATCAATCTCAATGCAATCCCAATTAATAAAACTCCCATCACCCGCTCAAAATAAACCCCGAACTCCAAAAACCTTTTACGTACAATAGGCTGAGCAAACAGCACACTCACTACCATAAACCAGATGGCATTGACCATACACATCCATACCCCATAAAAAACCTGAACTTTCATCGGTGTGGCCGTACTTACAATCGTCGTAAAAATTGCCAGAAAAAAGATAGTGGCTTTTGGGTTTAACGCATTGGTAAGAAAACCCATGGTAAACGCTTTAAATAAACTCGGCGTGTCACTGTCTGCTTGGCCATTAATCTCAATATTGGTATTCGGCTGGCTACGTAAACACTGCCATCCTAAATACACTAAGTAAGCTGCCCCTGCTGTTCTGATAAGTGACATCAGCCATTCACTTTGTTGAATCAAAAAGCCAATACCAACCAGTGTATAAAACACATGGACTGAAATTCCGACACCAATACCAATTGCGGTTAGACATCCAATTAAGTAGCCATAACGTACACTTTGTCTTACCGTAATCACAAAATCTGGTCCCGGTAAAATCACCGCCATAAAATGAATAAGAGCTAGCGTTAAAAACTCATGTCCATACAACTGCCACATAACAATTTAGTTTCCTGAAAATCACCTAAAAGATTGTATTGCGATTTTTTAGACGCGATAATCCAATCAAAATCCAAATAACTTTTGCCTCATGAGCACAAATCAAAGTCTGGTTCTATTAAATGAAATGGCGACTTTCGTTAAGGTTGTCGAGTCGGAAAGCTTTTCTGAAACTGCACGCCAGCTTGGTACAACACCTTCTGCTGTGAGCCGCGCGATTGCCCGTTTAGAACGTGCTTTAGGTACCCGCTTACTCTATCGGACTACACGGAAACTTCGTTTAAGTGAAAGTGGACAACAAGTCTATCAACGTTGTTTAGATATGGTGAATGCTGCGCAAGCGGTCATGGAAAGTTCAGGCCAATTTCATGTCGAACCCGAAGGTATTATTCGTATGAGTGTTCCGAAAGCTGTGGGGCATTTTATGATTCATCCGCATTTACCCGAGTTTTTAGAACGCTACCCGAAAATTGATATACAAATGCTTTTAGAAGATCGCTATGTAGACCTGATTGATGATGGAGTAGATTTAGCACTTCGAATTACAGAGCAACCACCGGGTGGCCTTATGGGTCGAAAGCTGATTGATATTGATCACTTGGTTTGTGCTACGCCTGAATATTTGGCAAAGCATGGCACTCCGAACCACCCTCATGATTTAAAGCAGCATGAATGTATTTACTTGGGCGAACAAGCCAGTGACTCAAAATGGAAATTTCAACAAGGAAATAAATCGATCAGTGTGGCTGTGCGTGGGCGTTATGCAGCAAACCATACAGGTGTGCGTTTGAGTGCGGCATTACAGCATTTAGGTATTGCGAGCTTACCTTACTTCGTTGCACGCCATGCTCTACAACAAGGTACCTTAGTTCAGGTTTTACCAGATTGGTATTTTAAAACCTATTACAGTGGTGGGCTGTGGTTACTTTATCCACCCACAAGGCATGTCCCGCCTAAATTAAGTGTATTGATTCAATATTTGGCAGATAAACTAGCAGCAGAGCCAACTTTATTTAAGTTAAAGTAATATATAATCAAGGAGTTAGCACGATGAAATCCTACCTTTTAACCTCTAAAGCAAGCAGCTAATACTGTTACTTTTTTTGAAAAAAGTAACCAAAAAACTTTCTCATCTACAGAACCTGACCACTGTTTCCATCTATAAAAAATATTACAAAAACATTATCTTTATAAATTATGGGCAGGCTGTAGATGAATCTTAGCTCGAGCAAATCCTATCTAGATTCCTCTTTATTAGAATTATTCAACCAATAAATCTTTTGGATTAATGGTATCGCCATACACTGGTTTTAACGTTTTTTCATAAGCCTGATGAATCACGCCTTCTTTCGCCAGTTTCTCTAAATCTTGGTTCAACCAGTCCAATAATTCTTTATCACCCTTTTTCACTGCTGGTGCAATTAAGTCCTGCTCACCTAAATTGGTAATGCCAACAGTGTAATTTGGATTTTCTTTAGCCCAAGCTAAAACCAGCAAGTTATCATGTGCAAGCGCAGCGCCACGACCATCTTTTAAAGCATCAAAAGTTTCAGTGTTTTGCTCATACTTTTGTAGCTTAATTTCAGGATGAGTCTTGGTGAAGAATGAATCAGCTGTTGTACCTTTGTTTACCAATAAAGTTTTATCTTTAAGTTGATCAACATCGGTAATCGGATGACTTTTAGGAGAAACCACACCTAGCGCCACTTTTAGGTAAGGCTTAGCAAAATCGACTACTTCCTTACGTTCTGGTGTAACGGTAAAGTTGGCAAAAATAATATCCACTTTATTGGCTTTTAAGTATTCGACACGGTTAGCCGCTTCAGTTAAAACAAACTCAACTTTGTTTTCATCACCCAGCAGATCTTTAGCAACATGCTTGGCAATCTCTACATCAAAACCCTGATTTTTACCTTGAGCATCTAAATATCCAAACGGCGGTTTATCACTAAATACCCCAATTCTTACCACGCCATTCTTTTTGATCTGTTCAATACTCGACACAGTTTGTGTAGTATCTGCTGTTTTTTCAGTAGACTGAGTTCCTTTGTCACATGCAACTAAACCTAAACTCAGTAAAGACGCAGCTAAAATATGCTTCACGTTTTGAAATGTTAATGTTGTCATTATTTCACCCTATCGTTCTTGTAAAAGTCTTATTTAAAATCGCAGCGCCTACTTTCAGACACTGCTTAGCGATATCGAAAATTATTGGCCTACATCTAAAAACACATTCGGATTGACCGAGTCACCGTAAATTGGTTTCAAGGTTTCATCATAAATTTTATTAATTTCACCACTTGTTCTGAGCTGCTTAATTTCAGTATTAAGCCAATTCAATAATTGGGTATTGCCCTTTTTAACTGCTGGTGCAATAAACTCTTGATCACCAATAGACTGAATACCTGCTACATAACTTGGGTTCTTCGCGGCCCACGCTAATGCATAAGTACTATCTTGTGAAATTGCGTCACCACGACCATCGGTTAAGGCTTTAAAGGCATCTGAATTTCTTTCAAACTTCAGTAAATTCACTTTTGGATAATGCTTGGTAAAGTAGGTATCTGAACTTGTGCCTTTATTTACTATTAATGTCTTACCTTCTAATTGGGCAATATCTGTAATCGGTTTGGCTTTAGGTGAGACTAGACCAAAAGCACCTTTTAAATAAGGTTCGGCAAAATCGACAACTTCCTTACGTTCTGGCGTTACCGTAAATGTCGCGAACACGACATCGGCACGGTTTGATTTTAAAAACTCCACCCGATTTGAAGCTTCAGTCACAATAAACTCAACTTTCTTTTCATCACCGAGCAAATCTTTAGTCACGCGTTTTGCTAAAGCCACATCAAAGCCCTGATTATTACCTGCACTGTCTACATAACCAAACGGCGGATCATCGGCAAAAACGGCAACTCTTAGAACTCCATTTTTTTTGACTTGTTCTAAAGAATGGTCTGCTTGAGCATTACTTGCCTGTTCAGTTGATGGCGTTTTACTACATGCAGTTAACAACACCCCAGCAACGGCAAGACTGCTTAATATTTTTATTGAATTACGTTTAAACATTCACTTCCTCATGATTCAAATAATAAAAATTTAGTACGACAAAATATTTAAGAAGGCTTTCGCTCGTTCTGTTTTCGGCTGTTCAAAAAATTCTTCTGGTGAAGCCTGTTCAATAATCTTGCCCTTATCCATAAAAATAATGCGGTCGGCAACCTTACGGGCAAAGGACATCTCATGTGTCACAATCAACATAGTCATTCCTTCATTCGCTAACTTGAGTACCACATCGAGTACTTCCCTAACCATTTCTGGATCAAGTGCAGCGGTAATTTCATCAAGCAAAATGACTTTAGGTTGCATGACCAGTGAACGAACAATGGCAATACGCTGTTTTTGTCCGCCTGAAAGCTGTCGTGGATAATCAAGTTTTCGCTCAAACAGTCCAACTCGCTTTAACAATTCATCTGCTACTTGTTCTGCTTCATCACGGTGGCGTTTTTGTACTTTGAGTGGCCCAAGCAAAATGTTGTCAATAACATTCATATGCCCAAATAGCTCATAGTTCTGAAAAACCATGCCAATTTTTTGACGAGCGTTAGTCCAGTCCACATCTTTACCAAGCACACCTGAGCCTGTTAAACGGATTTCACCACCCTGAATCGGTTCTAAGCCATTAATACAGCGCAATAAAGTACTTTTACCGCAGCCTGATGGGCCTAAAATAACAACCACCTCTCCTTGTTCTACATCCAGATCAATGCCCTGTAAAATATGACTTTGTGCAAATGATTTCTGTAATTGTTGTATCGATAACAAAGGCATAATTACTCCCAGACCTTTTCTAAATGTGCCGCCAAACGCGATAAGGGATAGCAAATCAGAAAATACAAAATAAAAATAAAACCATAAATCCAAAGAGAAGCACTCGGCACGGTTAACAGCGAATTTTCAATAATTTGCTGACCAACTTTAATCACCTCAACCACACCAATCAGGACTGCCAAAGAGCTGGTTTTCACCATTCGAGTAAATAAATTAATCGCACCTGGCGTTACTCGTTTTAGACTTTGCGGGAAAATGACGTAGATCAAAGCTTGAACATGGGTAAGTCCGAGCGCATAAGCTGAATCGCGTTGATGCTGATCAATTGAAGTAATAGCTGCACGAACCAAATCACCCATTTCTGCCGTACCCCATAAAACAAATACAACAACGCATACCCACATTGCTGAAAACTGCCAGTTAAACCATGTCGCAAAGCCGAAATAAAAAACAAACAGCAAAACTAAAATTGGAATGATTCGAATGGCTTCTAAATACAGACGGCACAATGCTTTAACCACTATGTTCTTAGAAGTCATAATGACGCCGAACACTGTGCCGAAAATTGCAGAGAAAAAGACCGAAATAAAAGCAATTTTTGCAGTTGCCCAAAGTCCCCACATTAAACGTTCGAGGTGACTCGCTTGAAATAGATAATCAAGTTCCATGGCTCACCTTCCGACTTCTGTGCTCCAGATAGCTGGTTAAAATAGACACGGGTAATAAAATAATCAGATAAGCCATAATGAGTAAGAACAAAGCTTCGGTGGTTTTATAGTCCATGCCAATTAAGTCTTTGGTGACAAAAAGCAGCTCAACAACAGCAATGGCACTGACCACAGAACTTTCTTTAATTAGAAATAGGCAATTTGCCCCTATTGCCGGAATTGAAATAGCCAGTGCTTGAGGAAAAATGACATATCTAAAAATTTGAATCGGTTGCAGACCAATACTTTTTGCTGAGTCAATCTGCCCTTTTGCAATAGACTGCAAACCCGCTCGGAAAGCTTCAGCCATATAGCTTCCGCCTAAAAAGGTTAGTCCGATCACACCACAGGCAAAACCATCAATTTTGATACCCAGCTTTGGCAAACCGTAATACAAAAAGAATAGTTGAATTAATAAAGGGGTATTTCGAGATAACTCAATATAGAACTGGGCAATTCTATTTAGCACCCGCACGCGATATGTGATTAAAATGCTGCAAATTAACCCTACAATAATTGCCAAAATAATGCTGATAATTGAAATTTTCAGCGTGGTCAAAGTTGCAGAGAAAAATTGCGGCAACACACTATGGATATACTGCCAGTTCAAGGAAAATTCCAAAAAATAATATTAAAACGTTATAAATATTTAGCTTTCATCAGCTATTAAATATTTGTGCAACGAGTTTATTTTTTTCCCAATTGGTCTAAAACTATTTTTATTAGATAAGCTTTTCTATAAGTTTGATAAATTTGATTTGGCAATCGAAAACCTTCAAATCAGTTGAATACAACTGCTTAAAACATATTCACTAAAACAAAGATGAATAATAAAACCAATAAAAAAATCGGACACCAAGGCCCGATTTTTATTAAATGATTTTAATCTATTACTTACTTTCTAAGTACATCACCAATGCTTGGGTCTTTATCAAAAACTGATTTTGCATATGGGCAAAGTGGAATCACCTTTACGTCTTTTTCACGGACAAAAGCCACCAAGGCATCAAGTAATTGGCGACCTACACCTTGTCCACGATAATTTTCATTCACATCTGTAGCATCAATAATTAGCATGCTCTCGCCTGCCCATGTATAAGTCATTTCACCTGCAATGGTTTCACCATCAAGTAAGCTAAAGCTGCCGTGTTTTGTATCATCTTTTTGTTGAATATTCACAATGAATTCCTCGTATTACGACTCATATCTATTTAGAAATGACTTTGTATAATCTTTATCTATAAGAACAAATCTAAGTGTAAAAAAATAGCCTGTTTTTAGCAGCGAGTCTGTATGCTTTTTAAATACAATTCATGCATAAAACTCATAATTCTATTCGTAATTCTGCGTCTAATGCTCTCAAATCATTACTGTTAAGCTCTGCGACCAGATTTTATTCATTTCATTTATGAAAATTCAATGGTTTTGAGATTGGAACTTTTATGCCTTCTTTTCATCAAATTGAGCAAAGCACATATGAACATTCAACACCTGTTTGGGGTGCCGTCTTTGTAATGTCACTCTGCTGCGCAGTATTAATTGCATCTGAGTTCATGCCCGTAAGTTTACTCACCCCCATCTCTTTAGATTTAAATATGAGTGAAGGCCAAGTGGGCCAAGCAATCTCAATTTCTGGTATTTTTGCTGTTATTACTAGCCTGTCTATTAGTCGTGTATTTAAGGCATGGGACCGACGTCATATCATTTTATTACTCACCCTACTGATGATTGTCTCTGGCATAGTCATTACATTTGCCCATTCTGCGGCTTTGTTTATGTTGGGTCGTGCAATCTTAGGTGTAGTTATTGGTGGTTTTTGGGCAATCTCGACATCAATTGTCATGCGACTCGTTCCTCCGCTTTCAGCACCTAAAGCACTCGGTTTATTAAATGGCGGAAATGCTCTAGCCACCACAATTGCAGCACCATTAGGAAGTTTTTTGGGTTCAATTATTGGCTGGCGTGGTGCTTTTTTCTGTATTGTCCCCATCGCGATTGTTGCACTTATTTGGCAATTTAAAAGTATGCCTTCTCTTCCTGCAATATTGTCAGTTGAGAAATCTAAAAATCCATTTGGTTTACTAAAACGCCCAATTGTACTTTATGGGATGACCGGAATTTTATTACTCTTTATGGGCCAATTTGCGCTATTTACCTATCTACGCCCATTTCTAGAAACCGTTACTCATGTCGATGCGACAATGCTATCCATTTTATTATTAATATTGGGTTTAGCAGGTTTAGTGGGTACATTTGTAATTAGTTTAATCCTCCACCAACATGTTTATCGTTATCTGATTCTTATTCCATTCATCATGGCATTGATTGCTGGAGCTTTTGTGCTAGGTGGTGGGCATTTATGGTTTGTTGCCATATTGATGGGTTTATGGGGCTTTATTGGAACGTCGGCACCTGTTGCATGGAATACCTGGCTTGCCCAAACACTACATCAAGATGCCGAAATTGGTGGTGGTTTGATGGTTGCGATTATTCAATTTGCAATTACTCTAGGTGCAACTATAGGTGGATTATTATATGACTCATATGGCTATAGTGCCACGTTCTATATGAGCGCAACTATTTTGCTATTAGGCGCAATTACTGCTTTTCTCACATGGCGAAATGCTACTCACGTAGTACATCGATAACCAATCGTAATGCAGGTGAAAGTTGTCTTCGATGTGGATAGTACAAATGGTATCCGGGAAACTGGATACTGTACTCTGCTAAAACTTGAATCAGCGTCCCTTCTTTTAAATCTTCTCGAATCAAATCTTCGGGAATATAAGCAAGTCCAAATCCAGCTCTAACCGCCTCGACGATATCGTAGCTTTCATTAAATATCCATTGCCCCTGAATTTTGATTTTTGTCTCTTGACCATCTTTCACAAATTCCCACGCATACACGCTGCCTTGGGTGGTTAAACGATAGCCAACACATTGATAATTTACCAAATCTTTAGGAGTATTAGGAATTCCATATTGTTCAAAGTATGCTGGTGTTGCTATTACCGCCATTTTGACATCTGGACTAATACGTACTGCAATCATACCATCAGCTACGCGGCTTCCGAAACGAACGCCTGCATCAAAGCGCTCTGCCACAATATCGACCATCCCACTATTGGCAGTTAGTTCAACTTGCACATCTGGGTAATCACCCGCAATCTTTTTAAGTTTTGGAATCAGCACTTCCCGTATCGCATGGCTACTAGCATTAATCCGAACCGTACCAGCGGGTTGGTCTCGAAATGAAGTTAAAAGGGATAATTCATTATCGATTTGGTCAAAACTAGCACTAATCGTTTGTTTCAACCTTTCGCCTGCTGCTGTAGGTGAAACACTACGTGTAGTTCTGGTCAGGAGTAACATTCCCAAACGTTCTTCTAAACCCCGAATCGTATGGCTTAGCGCAGATTGTGAAATTCCCATTTTCCCTGCGGCTTTAGTAAAACTACCCTCTCTTGCCACCATTAAAAAAGCATAAAGATCATTATAGTTTTCTTTATTTATCATCTGCTTTATCTCTTATTGGGGAGTCAACCTCATTATAAAGGATAAAACTATTCATGAATATTACTCATAAGTCCATGTTTGTTTTTTAGACTAATTATTAAAAAGAAGATTCGTTAAAATCCATATCAAGCAGTAAATATGAAGATTTAAATAAACTGAGGCGATTATTATGAGTCATTTTATTATTGTAAAAAATTAATAAATTCCACTCATATCTTTACGTTAAAGAATAAATAGCTTCATTGCATTTATGTGCTTTTTCTTAAAGAAGCGAGGTGAGTTGATATGGCTAGTTATAAGTTTTTTAAAGGCTTAGTCAGCCTATGTGTTTTGTTCTCAGTGACCTCCGCTTCTTATGCAATAAAGCCTCAAGGTAAAAATCAACAAAGGGGATCGATGATGAAAATCCGTATTGATATAGATGGAGCACAGCAACCGCTATTTGCCACATTAGCCATGTCACCTACTGTTGAAGATTTTGCCAAACAGCTTCCTTTGACATTAATCCTTAAAGATTATGACTCTACTGAAAAAATAGCTGATCTACCCACCAAGCTAACTACACAAAACGCGCCTCATGGATATGCCGGAAAAGCAGGTGATCTTACCTATTATGCTCCTTGGGGTAATCTAGCTTTTTTCTATAAAGATTCTCATGTTGGTTATGCCAATGGCCTCATTTTTCTTGGAAAACTAGATGCTATTCCCCAAGCATTCAAGCAAAAACAACCCATCAAAATTTCAATTTCACAAATCAAATAAGCATGCACCTACTCACCCATTCACATTGTTTAAATTGAGGTATTTATGAGTACATCTCCCTTATTTAAAAAGCTTAAAACCCATACGGCGGCTGCAATTTGTGCAGCAACTATTGGTCTATTTTCTTCAACTTCAGCTATGGCGGCCGATATGTCTAATGGTGCGAATAACTTTTATCAAAGTCAGCAAGTGACTATTCAAAAAGTGACTTTTAAAAATCAATACAACATGGATATTGTCGGCAATCTGGTTATTCCCAAAAAACTGAATAAAAAAACTAAAGCCTCTGCAATTGTAATTGGTCACCCTATGGGTGCTGTAAAAGAGCAAAGCTCTATGCTTTATGCACAAAAACTGGCTGAACAAGGTTTTGTGACCTTAGCAATTGATCAATCATTTTGGGGTGAAAGCGCGGGCCAACCAAGAAATGTGGTGGCACCAGACATTTATGCAGAAGCGTTTAGTGCCGCTGTAGATTATTTGGGAACACAATCCTTCATTGACCGTAATAACATTGGTGTATTAGGTATTTGTGGAAGTGGGAGTTTTGTCATTAGTGCAGCAAAAATTGATCCGCGTATGAAAGCGATAGCAACTGTCAGCATGTATGATATGGGCGCAGCAAATCGCAATGGCTTACGTCACTCACAAACCCTAGAGCAGAGAAAGCAAATTATTGCAGAAGCCGCTGCACAGCGTTACGTTGAATTTAAAGGTGGTGAAACCAAATATACCAGCGGAACTACGCATGAGCTAACAGCAGATACACACCCTATTCAACGTGAATTTTATGACTTTTATCGCACCCCACGCGGAGAATATACGCCGAAAAGTTCATCAAAAGACCTCACAACGCATCCGACACTGACAAGTAATGTCAAATTTTTAAACTTCTACCCATTTAACGACATTGAAACGATTTCACCACGTCCGATGCTATTTATTACAGGTGATCAGGCCCATTCAAAAGAGTTTAGTGAGGAAGCTTATAAACTCGCAGGCCAACCTAAAGAGCTTTACTACGTTAAAGGCGCTGGACATGTTGATTTATATGATCGGGTCGATCTCATTCCATTTAATAAATTAACCAGTTTCTTTAAACAAAACTTGAAGTAATACAGATGATAGAGGCTCAATACGGGCCTCTAGCTTTTTAATTAACTTTAATGAAACTCTTGTACCAGACTATTAATGTGAGCCACAGCAGCAGTTCGGTTTTCAACGCAAAGTTTTTCAAAAACATGCTCTAAATGCTTGTTCACCGTCCGTGGGCTCAGCTCCAAAATTTCTGCAATATCTTTATTGGTTTTGCCTAACAACAGCCAGTGCATGACTTCGGCCTCACGTTGAGTCAACTGTGGGCAATATTTCAAAATATCAGCCATTTCCAAAGCCGGCGTAGAAGTCTTAATCTGTATCAGATAATTTTTTGCCACGCTTGGTTCAGTTTCCCACGGTGTAAGCAATAAAAGCTGTAATTGCTGAGATGGTGTTGAATAAGAACAGCTTGTTAATTTTTTGGGGTCTTTTTCTTGCTCTAAGTCTGAAAACCAAGCTTTTAAGCCTGCTTCAAAGCCCTCTAACTCAGGTAAATATTGATTCAGTAAATCACTGGCTTTTTGGGTTTTCCAAACAATTTTACCGTGAACATCTAGCGCAAGAATGGCTGTTTCCGTTGCATCAATCACCTGTTTTTGTTGCTGCAATAGTTTGGCATGTGCCAAATGTGTTTTTACCCTTGCTAATACTTCTTCAATATTCAGAGGTTTGGTTACATAGTCTACCCCACCGACCTGAAAACCACGCACAATATGTTCTGTCTCAGACAAACCTGTCATAAAAATGACGGGAATAAACTGCGTAATTGGACTTGCTTTAAGCTGTATGCAACTTTCAAAACCGTCCATATGTGGCATATTGCCATCGAGCAAAATCATATCTGGTAAGCATCGATGAGCTATTTCAATTGCACTTAACCCATCAGTTGTGACAAGCACGCGATAACCTGCCTGATCCAGACTTTCATGTAGCAAGCCTAAATTTTCCGGCACATCATCCACAATCAGAATAACAGCCTGCTCATTTGGCGAAGCTTGCTGAAAAGAAACATGTTGCGTACTCATTGCTTATCCTGAATTAATCGTTGCGCGTGTTTTAAATCAAACTTTTGAATAGCCTGTTCAAGCTGTTCCCATAACTCGTTATGCTCTGGAAAATTTTGACGGCATTGCGTTAAACTCTGTTGAATTCCACGAATGTACCCCTGTCCAATTAAATCATTTAATTGCTGCAAGCTTTGAGTTAAATCGAGCAGATCATTATTTTCCGGTTGTTGGATTGGCGTATGAACAGTAGCTTGCTCTTGCTTAAACACTTTTACATCCAATGCTTGAACTTCATTATTTTCAAGGTTTGCATCTGATTTGGAATCGATCCATATCAAACCTAACTTGTCTCCAATTTTACTCAGCAACAAATTGAGGTCGATTGGTTTTAGCATAAAGTCTTCACTTAAGACCGCATCTTGTGGATTGACTTCGCGCTCGCCTGCATTGGCTGAAATAATTAAGATCGGCACATTGGTAATATTATTCTGACGTAATAATCGCGCTGTTTCCCAGCCGCCCATCAAAGGCATATTTAAATCCATCAAAATCAGGTTAGGCTGAAAAATAGGTACACGTCTTAAACAGTCAATGCCCGACTCGGCTTCTTCAATAATAAATCCTAACGGTTTTAGAAAATTAGCGACTAAACCTCGGTCCACCGCTTCATTATCGACAACCAAAATTCGTTTTCGTTCGCCTTGATAGCCTGTAATTTGGTTGGAGTAAACATTAGAAATCGGATGAACTACTTCTTTTGAAGGTAAATAAAACTTAATCTTAAATTGTGAACCCTGATTGAGTTGACTAGTCACAGATAGCTGGCCACCCAGTAAATCGACCAATAATTTGACAATGGGTAGCCCGAGTCCTGTTCCGGTAAATCCGCCTTGAACCACATTACTGCCCCGTTCAAACGGGTTAAAGATTCGCTCTAAATCTGCCTCGGCAATACCACAGCCCGTATCTCTAATTTCAAAATAAGCCGTTTGAAAACGATACTCGACCTTCAAGGTAATTGTGCCGCTCGTCGTAAACTTTAAAGCATTGCCCAGTAAATTGATGAGCACTTGCTCTAAGCGTTTTTTGTCGGTACGAACATAGTGCGGCAGGTTCTCTCCAATTTCATAAATAAACTGTAAATTCTTCTGTTCAAACTGTGGCTGAAACATTTGAATAATCTGTTCTATAAAATTTGGGAAATGAACATCCACCACATTTAAAGAAATTTTACCTGTTTCAATTCGTGCTAAATCTAGTAAACCGTCAATCAGTGAAGTCAGATGCTGCCCACTACGGCTAATCACACCGAGCGCCATTTTGCCTTGTTCTGAAAGCTGCTCTTGTTTTTGAAGTAATTGGCTATAGCCCAAAATACTATTTAGAGGTGTTCTTAGTTCGTGGCTAATGCCAATGACATAACGGCTTTTTGCATCATTTGCTCGCTCTGCTGAAATTCTGGCATCTTGCAGGTCTTTTGAAGTGACTTCATGGGCAGCAATTTCATCAATCAATAATGCTGTTTGCTGATGCGTTTCGATTTCAGCATTACGACGGCTTTCATCGTTTAATACGAGCCACCAAGCAGCAACACTCATCAATAGAAATAAAATGGTGTAGATTTTCACAAACAGCGTAAATAACTGAGGAACGGCTGCGGCATTGATTGTTTCTAAATAGGTTTTTTCTTGAATATAAACCAGACTTAAACTCACTGCCAAAACAATAGACAACCCTAGAGTCAACAATAGATACAAACTAACCCTGCTATTTAAACGGCTCGCCCAGCGTTCAGGTAAATAGTGCCAGATGGCTTTTTTAAGTTGTACTGACCAACGTGCATCAGGTTTACATAAATCGTGGCAGCGTGCTTCAAGTGAACAGCATAGAGAGCAAATCGTACCGTTATAGGCTGGACAGCCCGCCATATCGGCAAGTTCATAGTCCCTTTCACATACCACACAGTTAGCAACCGAAGTCGCCTGAATTTTTTCAGGCTGGCGTGCGATGTAATATTTGCCTTTGGTTAAGTAAGCAATAATAGGAACACATAACACCGCACTTCCTAGAGCAATGAAACTCGCCAATCCTTTTGCCATGAGTCCAAAAAAGCCCAAATAGCTAAGCATCGATAGCACTGAGGCAATCAGTAAAGCACCCACACCTACGGGGTTAATGTCATATAAATAAGCACGGCGAAATTCAATTCCCTTTGGGCTTAAACCTAAAGGTTTACAGATAATTAAATCGGCAACAACGGCACCAATCCATGCCAAAGCAATATTGCTATATAATCCCAAAATGCGTTCAACCGCATGGCTAATTCCCATTTCCATCAAAACAATGGCAATAAAAACGTTAAAAAGAAGCCAGACAATTCGTCCCGGATGACTATGAGTTAAACGGGCAAAAAAGTTTGACCATGCCAATGAGCCAGCGTAGGCATTGGTCATATTAATTTTAATTTGCGCCAAGCAAACCAGTGCTAGAGTCAATATTAAAGCAAGCTGAGGATTTGGAATAAATTGTTGATAGGCAACCCAATACAAATATGTCGGATTGTCTAGTTCAGAGACAGGAATAAACAGCTGAAAAGCCAATACCATCAGCAGCATGCCCATCAAAACTTTTAGAAAACCGAAAATAATCCAAGATGGTCCACCTAAAAAAACGGCAAAACGCCATGCAGTTCTGTTCTTTTCTTGTTGGGGTAAAAAACGTAAATAGTCGGCCTGCTCCCCAATTTGGATCACAAAAGAAAAAATAAGAGTGCACGCTGCACCAAAGTAATACAGGTTAAAATCGGTTGAGTTTGAAACTGCCCCAACAAAATGCAAGCTACTACTTAAAATTTGTGGCTGTTTCCAAAGTACAAAAAACCATGGTAATAACAGTAATAAGAGCCAGATTGGTTGTGTGATCGCCTGAACTTTGTTAATAAAACCAATGCCTTTGACCACTAAAGGCAAAATCACTAAGGCAGAAATTAAGTAACCAATAACTTGCGGAATACCTAAAGCCAGTTCAAGTGCCATCGCCATAATTGCGGCTTCAAACGCAAGCAAAATAAAGGTAAAGCTGGCATAAATTAGAGAAGTAATGGTCGAGCCAATATAGCCAAAACCTGCACCACGAGTAAGCAAATCGACGTCTACATTATATTTTGCGGCGTAGTAACTAATCGGCCAACTGGTTAAAAATATGATGGTACATACGACAATTGCTGCCCAGACTGCATTGCTAAAGCCGTACTGCCAAAGCATGGTTGCCCCAATGGCTTCCATCGCCAGAAAACTAACAGTCGAAATTGCGGTATTGGTAACAGTCCAAGGTGACCATTTACGTACAGAGGTAGGTGCATAGCGGAGCGCATAATCTTCGATACTTTCATCGGCCACCCAAATATTATATTCACGGCGTGTTTTGATCACACGTTGTGGCGCTTGTTGGGGGCGTGAAGAATCTGGCATAACACTCATGTTTTGGATGGGGCTGCATTAAACCCAGCAATCCTTATGCCAAAAGTCATTTATCATGGCGATTTTCTCGAATACGCACATATACGCAAAATAACGTATTTTCAATTTTTCCCAAAAATCACACACTCAAAAACATCAAAAAACAATGATCAATATTTGTGTTGATTGACCGAAAATGATTGGGAGGTTGATGTTATGAGTGTATCTGAACATCCAAATCTGGACACTGTGCAAGGTACAGATTCACAAAAAGCAGTGAATGAAACCTTAGAAGATTATACTTTACGTTATGCTCCACACAGCTTTCGGCGCTGGAGTCCCAAAGTTGTCGCTATTACTGCACTTGGTGGTATTGCCTATCTTGCTGACTTTTCTATTGGTGCCAGTATTGGTATGTCTTACGGAACAACCAATGCTGTTTTCTCCATTTTATTTGCAGCGATTATTATCTTCTTAACTGGCATTCCTTTAGCTTACTACGCAGCGCGCTATAACATCGACCTTGACTTGATTACCCGCGGCGCAGGCTTCGGTTACATCGGTTCGGTTCTTACTAGTATCATTTTCGCCAGTTTCACATTTATTTTCTTTGCCCTTGAAGGCTCAATCATGGCACAAGGGTTATTGCTTGGTTTAGGCATTCCGCTTTGGGCTGGTTACCTCATCTCAACCGTTATGGTCATTCCACTCGTCATTTACGGCATGAAAGCCTTGAGTAAATTACAAGTCTGGACTACCCCACTTTGGCTCATTCTGATGATTGGTCCTGTGGCCTACCTGATTTATCAAGAACCAACCTTAGTCAGCCAATTTGCTACTTTTACAGGTAAAGAAGGTTTTGCAACCGTAGACATGGCAGCAATCATGTTAGGTGCTGGTATTTGTTTATCGCTAATCATGCAAATTGGTGAGCAAATTGACTACCTACGCTTCATGCCTGCTAAAACAAAAGAAAATAGCAAAGCATGGTGGGCAGCGGTTATTTCAGCGGGTCCGGGTTGGGTGATTTTAGGGGCAATTAAACAAATTATTGGGGCATTTTTAGGATTCTATTTACTCACTAAAATACCGGGCGTAAACAGCACTGAACCTGTTCAACAGTTTAATGCAGCGTTTCATGACATGCTTCCGGGCTGGGCAGCTTTAACACTTGCAGTGATTTTGGTGGTTATTTCTCAAATTAAAATTAATGTGACCAATGCTTACTCTGGTTCCCTTGCATGGACAAGTGCCTACACTCGTATTAGCAAACATTATCCGGGTCGTATTGTCTTTGTGATGGTGAACTTGGCAATTGCGCTTGCTTTAATGGAAGGCAACATGTTTGCGGTACTAGGTAAAATCTTAGGGTTCTATTCAAACTTTGCGATTGCATGGGTTGTGGTTGTTGCAACAGACATTTCAATCAACAAATATGTTTTAAAACTTTCACCTAAAGAACCTGAATATCGCCGTGACATGCTCTACAACGTAAACCCTGTCGGTATGGTTGCATTCCTTGTATCAGCAGGCCTATCAATTGCAGCATTCTTCGGCTTACTTGGTAGTTTCTTGGCGCCTTACTCACCGCTTATCGCACTTGTGCTTGCTTTTGTCTTAACTCCAATCATGGGCTTATTAACCAAAGGAAAATACTACATCAAGTCACATGATGACGGTATTAAAGAACCACGTTACGATGCTGAAGGTACACCAGTTGCAACGGTTTACCACTGCCGCGTATGTGAACAAGGCTATGAGCGTCCAGATATTATGTTCTCTCACAAACATAACGGCACGATCTGTTCTTTGTGTAAAACACTCGACGCGTAAATACTATCGAAACTAAAAAAGAAGCTTTAAAGCTTCTTTTTTTATATCTGATTATTCTTAGCCAATCGGAAATAAGCGTTCAGGCACTACATCTTTCATCACAATGGTTGAGATGAGTCGTTGCACACTTGGAATAGCAGATAATTTTTCATCATACAAACGCTGAAAAGCCGGTAAATCTTTAGCGACCACATGCAACAAGTAATCTGGCTCACCAAACAAACGCTGCGCTTGAATAATTTGCGGGATGTCTATCACGGCATTTTCAAACTTCTCGACTGCCTGTTTATCACCTTCTTTAAGCGTAATAAAAACAATCGCTGAAAATTCAAATCCCACTAAGTTTGGGTCGAGTTCTGCCCGATAGCCTTTGATGGCTCCCGACTCTTCTAAAGCCTTCACTCGTCTATGACAAGGTGAAATGCTCAAACCTACTTTTTCTGCCAACTCAGTGATAGATAATCGGCCATTTAATTGCAATTCAGCAAGAATCTTTTTATCTGTGCGATCCATTTAGAAAAATTTACCCCAAATGAGTGTGATATGAGCAAACATTTAAAAGCACATTCTAAATACATGAGCATATTATTTTCAACAAGCTCGAATAAATAGGGATTTTTTCTAAACCACGAGCGAAACCTTTGAAAAATAGTTTGCCGAGATAAGCATATGGCTTTTAACATTTTTATTACATTTTGGAGTGTCTCCATTCTTTTTATTATTACGCCAGGGGCAGACTGGGCCTATGCCATTTCGGCAGGGATTAAAGGCAAAGTCGTCGTACCCGCTGTCGCAGGTATGCTATTTGGACACTTTGTTACGATTTTATTGGTAGCGGCTGGTGTTGGTCTACTGGTAGCAAATAATCCAACTGCACTCATGATCCTAACAATTGCAGGTTCTGCTTATTTGTTATGGATGGGAATAAACTTATTACTTACCCCTCCTACTCCAAATCAGTCTGGTTCTGAAAAAGCTCAGTCATGGTTGAGCTGGGCAACCAAAGGCGTTTACGTGAGTGGATTAAACCCGAAAGTTTTTTTACTCTTTTTAGCGCTGCTTCCTCAGTTTATTGATACTACTGCTTCATGGTCAGTGACAACACAAATTCTTGCCTTTGGTGTTGTACACATGATTAGCTGCGCAATTATTTACTTAATGGTGGGTTATGGTTCAGAGGCTATTTTGAAAACCAGACCACAAGCAGCACAGTTAGTCGGCCGTTTTTCAGGTGGTTTGATGGTTGTTATCGCAACATGTTTATTGATTGGGCAAATTTAAAAATCATTCAGGAAAAAGTTACTGACTCACTTTTCGGGTCAGTAACTTGAATAGTAAAATATAAGAAAAATTTATCTCATTCGTTTGAGGTTATAAGTCACCACTCCCCAAATCACCAGTTCTTGCCCCTCTTCAATATAAATATTCTCATAATCAGGATTTTCAGCTTTTAGCCAAACTTTAGGTGGCTGAAATTGACTATCAATCATTAAGCGCTTAACAGTGAAATCATTGTCGATGAGTGCAATCACAATATCACCCGATTTAGCGGAAATACTACGGTCCACAATAAGCGGATCATTAATATCAATTCCAGCATCTAGCATGGATAAAGAATTGGCTTTGACAATAAACGTGGCATTTTCATTTCTAATTAAATATTCATTTAAATCGAGTGCTTGCTCAATATCATCTTGTGCAGGTGAAGGAAAACCTGCCGCAACACGTTCTGTTGCTAAAGGAATGTGGTAAATTTTATCGTTATTCGGGTGAACCTGTTGAACATTAAGTTTTGAGTTAAAGTCGGTTAAATTATTGGTTTTGACATTATTCAGTAACCAATTTTTGATAAAGTTAACTTGAGACTCGGGAACACGAATGACTTTGGTGGGTTCATTGAACTGTGCTTTACGTCCGGCATTTTCTCGTACACCGCCATGCTCGAACTCTTTTTTCTTTGGCATATTGCCTCCCTTTTCACTGTTCAAATCCTACACAAACAATGTAACTTGAAAAAGTTACATTTTCAAGTTGACGAAATATTTTTTTTGCATAACAATAAATCTCATGATCAGATTTTAATCCATTTTGCTTTTAACAGGGATGTTTTAACCAAAATGGCAATTTGAAGAAAATCAAAACCTATTTCGAGATAGTCATTATTGCTGACTGTTTTTTGATTTTTATCAAATGAGATTCTGAACACTTAACATTCTGGTTAAATTCAGTTTTTTGGTATGGAGACATGCAAAATGAAAAATCAACGTGATGCGGTTTTAGGTTATGCAAATGAGCAACATGCTTACTATATCCGCCTAATTGAAAATGATGCGGTTTTAGGTGAAAGCTACGGATTATTCTGTGAAAATCCGGATAGCGAAGCAGCCGAAAGTATTATGACGACGCTATTTTTAAAAAAATCTTTTTGGTTAAACGGTTCTGAATACATTGATATTGTAAAAGGACTACAACTGCTCCCACAGTAAAGTAAATAAATTAAAAAACGAAAGAGGCAAAAGCCTCCTTCGTTTTTAAAACATTATGCTTAAGACGTAAAACGTCCAGAAGCATCACGTTTTTGATTACGAGAGTTTTGTCCACGACCGTCATAATCGTCGTCGTCACGGTTACGACCTCGACCACCTGAACGGCTGCCACGATCATCATCGTCATCACGACTGCGTCCTCGACCACCTGAGCGGCTGCCTCGATCGTCATCATCGTCGTCATCACGGCTGCGGCCACGGCCTCGTCCGCTAGAACGGCTGCCGCGATCGTCATCATCGTCGTCGTCACGGCTGCGACCTCGGCCTCGACCACCTGAACGGCTACCGCGATCGTCATCATCGTCGTCATCACGGCTACGGCCACGTCCTCGGCCACCTGAACGGCTACCACGATCGTCATCATCGTCGTCATCACGGCTACGACCGCGACCTCGACCACCTGAACGGCTACCACGATCGTCATCATCATCATCATCGTCATCACGACTACGACTACGACCGCGACCACCTGAGCGGCTACCGCGATCGTCATCATCATCGTCATCACGGCTACGTCCTCGGCCACCTGAACGGCTACCGCGATCGTCATCATCGTCGTCATCACGGCTACGGCCACGTCCTCGGCCACCTGAACGGCTACCACGATCGTCATCATCGTCGTCATCACGGCTACGACCGCGACCGCCTGAGCGGCTACCGCGATCGTCATCATCGTCGTCATCACAGCTGCGGCCACGGCCTCGTCCGCTAGAACGGCTGCCGCGATCGTCATCATCGTCGTCGTCACGGCTGCGACCTCGGCCTCGACCACCTGAACGGCTACCGCGATCGTCATCATCATCGTCATCACGGCTACGTCCTCGGCCACCTGAACGGCTACCGCGATCGTCATCATCGTCGTCATCACGGCTACGGCCACGTCCTCGGCCACCTGAACGGCTACCACGATCGTCATCATCGTCGTCATCACGGCTACGACCGCGACCGCCTGAGCGGCTACCGCGATCGTCATCATCGTCGTCATCACAGCTGCGGCCACGGCCTCGTCCGCTAGAACGGCTGCCGCGATCGTCATCATCGTCGTCGTCACGGCTGCGACCTCGGCCTCGACCACCTGAACGGCTACCGCGATCGTCATCATCGTCGTCGTCGTCATCATCACGGCTACGACCACGGCCTCGTCCGCCTGAGCGGCTACCGCGATCGTCATCATCATCGTCATCACGGCTGCGGCCACGTCCTCGGCCACCTGAACGGCTACCGCGATCATCGTCATCGTCGTCATCATCACGACTACGACCGCGACCACCATTTTTATGGCTTAAGGCACCCGCTTCACGAGCTTCCTCAGATGTAAATTCATGTGCATTACCGCTTGCATGCGCTGCTCGACCAGCTTCACGAGCTTCTTCAGAGGTAAATTCATGCGCATTACCACTGGCATGGGCTGCTCGCCCACCTTTGCTGGCTATTTCTCTAACTCTTTCAGGATCCATACTTGCAAATCCACGATTTGAAGTACCTGTACTATTGTTATCATCATCTTCATATCTAGTATTAGCCATAGTTATATCTTCCTATATTTAATTATAGTCACTACCGCTTTTGATTAACGGATTTAATAAAGATAGAAGATCTATAATATTTTCCTACCGATGCACTGTATCAATCAATTTAAATGTATATAAAATGAAAGATTAAAAATTCTATAACTTCATTATTTAAATAAAGATTTATACATTCTAATTTTTCTCACATTTTACTTTTTAAATAATTAGCTCACTTATTATTACTTAACTGCACATTATAATATATTTTTACAAACAGATTTAAAATATTTATACAAACAACAAAACAGATTAACTATAAACAAAAAGTAAAATAATGAAACATACTTACTTAAACAAACACAGAGCAAAACACTTATTTTCAATAAAAAACAATAATATATATCATTACATTTTCAAAGGGAATTTACTTGAGAGATTAATATTAATATTTAAAACTATTTTTATTAAGGCAATTTGAGTAGTTTAGCCATGCAATTAGAAGATCAAGAGTCAACACTACAATACATCCATATTTCTATTCCAGAAATTTTACTCGGCCATATTAAGTCTAAGAATTCATGGCAAAATTATGACCAAGAATGGAGCTATAGATTAGATCCTCCGCATGCGAGTCACCCCTTCCAAAGAGATTTATATATTATTAAGTCAAAGAATATAGAGCAAGAAGATATAAAGTTATTGCTTGACAATATCATTATTAAAAATAATAAAGAGACACAAAATATTGAAGGTGCTAAAAAAATTATTAAAGAAATTTTAGACTTATCTAACAATATACCTATTGAAAACTGGTTAGAAGATACAGGCAATAGATCTATTATTGAAAGTATGATTGATAAGAACAAAATCAAATTAATGGATATTATTTAACTTTTAAATATAAAATATTTTTTTACATCCTTATAAATAAAATAACAAAGGCAACTTATTAAAAAATTCATTTTACTCATATTTACGTAGTAACAGCGCACTATTTATAAATTAGATATTTAACTGAGGTATTTGAAGTATGGAAAACTCAACAAATCAGTATCCAACATCCGCACCTGCACAAGTTCAATCTCATCAACCAGGCGATCAGGAAAAAATGCATCCTGAACCTGAAATTATAAAAAGTTCTCATAAAGGTAGCGATAAGTTAAAAGATAAAGTTGCCGTTATTAGTGGTGGCGATAGCGGTATAGGCCGTTCTGTCGCAGTATTGTTTGCCCGTGAAGGTGCCGATATTGCAATCCTTTATCTTGAAGAAGATGAGGATGCCGAAATCACTAAACAACTCGTTGAAAGAGAAGGACAACATTGTCTTTTATTAAAAGGTGATATTTCTGACCCAGATGTTGCAAAACTCGATATTGATAAAGTTCTACAACATTATGGAAAAATTAATATTTTAGTGAATAATGCTGGCGTGCAATATCAACAAAAGGAAATTGAAAGTATTAGTAATGAGCAATTAGAAAAGACATTTAAAACTAATATTTTTCCAATGTTTTATCTTACTAAAGAAGCTATTCCTTATATGGAAGAAGGCGACAGTATTATTAATACGACTAGTATTACCAGCTATCAAGGTCATGATGAGCTTATTGATTATGCAAGTACCAAAGGTGCGATTACGACTTTTACACGTAGCTTATCGAACAATTTAATGAAGCAGAAAAAAGGAATTCGGGTAAATGGTGTTGCACCAGGTCCGATCTGGACCCCATTAATCCCAAGCAGTTTCGATGCAGAAACCGTTAAGGAATTTGGTAAAGACACACCAATGGGAAGAATGGGACAACCAAGTGAAGTTGCACCTGCTTACCTATTCCTTGCCTCAGATGATGCAAGTTATATTACAGGTCAGGTGATTCATGTAAACGGTGGTCAAATTGTAAATGGTTAATCTCTAAGATATAAAAAAGCCCTGAAAGATAAATCTTTCAGGGCTTTTTTTGTTTATTAAGCTGGTACCTGAGCGGCTATTTGTTCTCGTGACCAAACACGATGAGCCATAATCAGTTTTTTGAATTTTTCAGCAATAGGCTGGAATTCATCTTCAACTAAAGTACCCTCATCGGCAACTAAACCTAGCGGTTCAAGCAAGTCAGATTTATTACCTAAAAACGCAATTGGTTTTAAATGCTTATAAGCTTCGAGTACATAGTGGCGCGCTACGCCATCTTGCAGCACGGCATTTAAGTTATCGCCATCAGGAATAATCACCGCATCATAAGCAATTGAAGGTTCAGCCATCTGCATGCCATCAGCCACAATAATGTTGTCTTTATGGTCTTTTACTGGAGCCAAGCTCGGCGCTAGTAAATGAACAACCGCACCTTCTTTAATCGCCCAATTTTTAATAGCTTCAAGTGTATCTGACTTCACAAGGTTATGAATAAGCACAGCAACTTTTCGGCCTTGAATATCTTCTGGTGGGAAAGCCAAGAAAGATAATTTAGCCGATTTTTCAACTGCGGTTTTCTTATAATCTAGAGTTAAATCAGGAACTTCAATTCCTAAATTAGCACCTACTTGTCGAGCTAAGTCGAGATCAATATTTGCCAAAATTTGTTGAACTTGGCGCTCACGGATGTGTTTTCTTTGCACTTTACTTAATTCAAAAGTATAGGCATCGACCACATGCTTTTGCTCATGAGGCGCAAGACTCTTGTAGTAAAGGCGCGGTTGTGAAAAATGATCGGAGAAGGTTTCACTTCTTTGACGAAGTTTATGTCCGCTAATCTGTTCAGGATAGCTTTCAAAGCCACCATTTGAAGCAGCAGGTGGCGTTTCTGCTGGCCAATCATTATCAATTGAGTTTGGTTGATATGAAGCCTGCCCTTTGTGAATCGTATGTTGGTGGATACCATCACGTTGATTGTTATGGAATGGGCATACCGGTTTATTGATCGGAATTTGATGGAAGTTCGGTCCACCCAAACGACTTAACTGTGTATCGGTGTACGAAAATAAGCGTGCTTGTAGAAGTGGATCATTTGTGAAATCAATGCCTGGTACGATGTGTCCCGGACAGAAAGCCACCTGCTCTGTTTCTGCAAAAAAATTATCTACATTTCTATTTAAAACAAATCGGCCGATTGGAGTCACTGGAACCAACTCTTCAGGAATAATTTTGGTTGGGTCTAATAAATCGAAGTCAAAGTTCATTTCATCTTCTTCTTCGACAATTTGTACGCCCAATTCCCATTCAGGATAAACTCCATTCTCAATTGCTTCATAAAGGTCTCGACGATGGAAATCTGGATCTTTACCTGCAAGTTTTTGAGCCTCATCCCACACTAAAGCACTTAAACCTTGTTTTGGTGTCCAGTGAAATTTCACAAAATGTGATTTACCTTGGGCATTAATAAGACGGAATGTATGAACGCCAAAGCCTTGAATTGAACGTAGATTACGTGGGATAGCACGGTCCGACATTGCCCAAATTACTGCATGAGCTGACTCAGGTACTAAAGATACAAAATCCCAGAAAGTATCATGGGCAGTTGCTCCTGTTGGCATTTCTGTATCTGGTTCAGGTTTTACCGCATGAACAAAGTCTGGAAACTTAATACCGTCTTGTACAAAAAACACTGGTGCATTATTGCCGACTAAATCGAAATTACCTTCTTGGGTATAAAATTTAATCGCAAAACCACGAATATCACGAACGGTGTCAGCAGAGCCACGTGGTCCCTGCACTGTTGAGAAACGTACAAAAATTGGTGTTTGAATGCTTGGATCGGTTAAAAATCCCGCTTTTGTTAAGCGCTCATTTCCTTCATAAGCTTGAAAGTAACCGTGCGCACCTACACCGCGCGCATGCACAATACGTTCAGGAATACGTTCATGGTCAAAATGAGTAATCTTCTCTCTTAAAATAAAGTCCTCTAATAGCGTCGAACCACGAATGCCCGCTCTTAAGCTATTCTCATTATCCGCTATTTTAACACCTTGGTTTGTGGTTAATGCTTCATTGGTTGCATCGTCTCTGACTGAGTCTAATTGTTCAGTTTTTTGGGTAGTATTGGCTTTATTTGCAGCATCAGCACCAGCCATTTCACTTGTTTTATTTGTTGATTTAACATTATCAGTCATGTTCATTACCTATGTTTTTAAAGTTAAACGTGGGGTGAATTAAAAAACTTCAAGAGTTAGTTTTGTTAAAGGAACTTAAATATGGAAAAAGGAGTTCGACGTATTTACGTGTGCTCCAAAGTCCAATGCTTTTATGATGTGAATCGGGGGCCAAAAACGGAGTTAGCTTGCATATTTTTATGGCAAGATCATGTGATTTCTGAACACGCTCTTGGAGTGCATCCAGTTCGCCATCGGAAATATAGCTAAAGAGATAATCTTGAATACGCTGGCTATTCTTTAATTCCCTGCTATAGGCCAAGAAGTTAGAAGAATGATCACTACCAGCAATCCAATCATGAATAATTTGACGTTCTACAGGGTTAAATACCCCAAACATTTTTCCATTTTCCTCATTAATCATTCGCCAGAACACACTCTGTTCAGGGTCGGTATTAAATTTAATCCACTTGTGATCAATAAGATGTGTAACTAGCCCGTTAACGTCTTCTGGATTTGATAACCATTGGTTAATCGTTTTACATCCAAACTGTCTAGTTTCGTTATGAATGAGCTGACCCACGAGCGCTTTTCTTTTTAAAATTTTAAGGACTAAATCTTCAAGATTTAAATTTTTAATAATTTTTGAAGATGAAACACCGTGACCATTAAGCGCAAAACCACGCTTCAATTTATTAAAGAAAAGTTCTTTATCTCTGTATTTATCGTAAATATTTTCTATAACTTTAATTGCTTTATCTGCATGCCCGTTATCAATGTTATCGATAGTAATGTGCAAATTAAAATATTTAGAATCAATACCCAGTTCGGCAAGCTCATAATTACTGATGAGTAGATGCAGTGGCAGTTGCTCATAACCTAAATTAAAGCCGACAATTTCAGGAATGAACTCAGGTGGAGCATAACCAAGCGCCAGCTGAATCACGGCATTATGATAATATTCATCTTCTAATAGCAGATCAAAACTATCGAGTCCCAGACTACGTAGCAAGTCATCATAGATACAGACATGGTTTGCTTTCGGCTCACCTAGTCCCAGCTCTTCCAAATAAGTAATAATGAGGTCATGAAAAACCGGATCATTCCAGTAGTGAACTGAACTATATAGCCATGCACCATCTACTTTTTTAGTTGGAGAAACCTTAATTAAAAATTCGAATGCCTGACCGACATTTTTAAAATACTCTCTCTCCCCCCCGTTTTGTCTACGGTTTAGGTAAGTCTGAAATAATTCACAATTTTGTTTATTATCGTTTTCACACCATTCTTTAACCGTATTTATAGTTGCAGGAAAATCAATTTCCTTCTGATCTATTTTATCAATTTCTTTATTAAGAAAATCTCTTGCTTTCTTTTCTTTTTCAAAACTAGAAATATCAGGATCAAGGAAAAAAACAAATAATTCGTAATAGTTTTGTTGATTATCTTGTAATAAGTCTAATAATCTTTCTTTCACTACAACAGGCATTTCTATTCTCCTTTAGTGAGATATAAATTACCATACTTCAGCTAAACTATAATCCCAGCCTATCTTTGTTATATTACGTTATTAAGAAATAACTCATAATTTTAAAAGTGTTAAATTTCAATTGGATAAAAAATAACACAAAATTACATTCTCACCTTTAGAATTATTTAAACATCTGTTTTTATAAAAAATATATAAATAATAAATTTCAATTACATTTAAGTTACTTTAAAAATCATAAAGTTTAAAAACTTAACAAAAATAAATTAAAAATAATCTTATAACTAAATTAAAAACAGTTTTAAGGAGAAAACCAATGTTTAATTCATGTTGCAAGTTACTCGCACAAGAAAAAATTAAAATTGCACTTTTTGAAAGTGCTTCGGCTGGCTATTTAGCTTATCGCTTCTCTTTAAGTCCCTACTCAGGTGATATTCTTATTGGAAGCTTAGTCAGCTATGACTTACGTGTCAAAGAAAATACACTTCATATCTCTTCAGAACTTATTGAAAAATATACACCGGAGTCGATGCAAGTCACTGTAGAGATGATCAAAAAAGGCAAAGAACTCCTACATGCCGATCTTTATATTGCCTGCACAGGCCTCTTAAAAAAGGGAGGTTCTGAGACTAAAGAAAAACCAGTAGGCACCTTTTTTTATTCTATTTATTATAAAAATAATTTTTACAACTTTAGACGACTATTTAAAGGCCTACCATGTCTTAAAATTAGACAACTTATTTATTGCATTTCTAAAGATATAGAATACATAATATTAGATAATAAAAAATAAATTCATTTTAATAAAAGATAACATATACACATTTAGAAATGACCATTGCATTTATTTAACACCATTTTGCTCAAATGTAATTTTATCTATCTTCATATTAATTATGTTTAATGATAAAAGTTACATTTTATAGAAATCAATGTTTTATTTAATTTTTAAATTTACAGTTAAATATAGGGTAACACCCGAAGGCTACACATTAAAAATTTTCATGTTTTAATAAACCTATCTGAAGCTCTCAGATAAAACACACATCATAAATGATATGAGGTAATTAAAGATGAGCACTACTAATAATCAAAGCAATCAACGCGATAATCAACAGCAACAACAACAGCAAAATGACAACCGCAACAATCAGCAACAGCCAAACGGCAATCAACAGCAACAAAACAATCAGCAACAACAGCAAAATGACAATCGCCGCCAACAACAAGGCTCGAATCAAAAAGATTCAGGCCAACAAAACTCAAATAACAATAATCAGCAACGCTAATCCGATGCTGACTTAAATGTCATTTGATGCGGTCATTCATTTTATTTAGGAAGGTGCCCTCACCTTCCTAAATTTACCATAAGCATAAAATTAAATAATAGATGAGGAAAAACTGATGACAGATCAAAATAGCGATCACGCACGACTGCCAGCCGGCGACCATAATTATTCTGACACTTATTGGCGCGAAAGTTACCTTACTCGTCCTTATTATCAAGAAGCTCAGCTTACTACTCCCGATCTCGATTATGACCGAGACTTTTCGACAGCCTATGAATTAGGTCATCGTGCACGTGCTGAATCGGAACAAGGCACTCAGTTTGAAGATGTCGAAGGCGGTTTGGAACAAAAATGGGAAGAACTCAAAGCTGAATCTCGCTTAAAATGGGAACATGCTAAACAAGCAATTAAAGATGCATGGAATGGAAGATAAGTTATTTATATAACATTCTCTTTTAGTCCAAATTAAGAGCTTATTTTCGATCGGCCCTCGGAAATAAGCTCTTTTTTTATATGTTACTATTTAGCTTTCTTTTTTCTTAAAATATTCAATAATTTCTTCTCCATTATTAACTGGTTTTACTGGAGACGAATGTATTTCTTCATAGGCGTAGTCAGATAAAGCAACTTTAGTCTGAATTGGCGGTAATTTTTCTTGTCCGCCTGTAGTAATTCTTTCAATAAAACCTGCAAGCCACAGCACAAATTCTTGTGTATTTTTACTCTTTGGAATAAGGCTTAAATCCACTTTAATTTTAGATTCCTGTAATGGTTTAATCAGTAATTCAGCAAAATCAATATAATTGTATAAAAGCTTAAGCTTTGTCCCCTTAAGCTCATGTCTGAGTTCAATCATCAAATTGTTAAGATCCTCCATAGGCTCATCTGTAAAGCCTTTTTTTTCTTTAACATTTTGATAGATTTTCTCAGCTATTCTTAAGTACTGGGGCATATCCTTACCTTTATAAAACTGTTATCACTAAAATGAATTTTGGATGAATATAAGTAACTTGTTGTGTTTATTTTATTAATTTTTTGAAACTATAATTTACTAGAAAAACAATTCATTAACAGCAAATTATCAAAAAGACAATACCAACTTAATCCATTGATTAATTTAATATTTTTATAAAATTATCTTTTTTATTGTGTTACATATTTTATAGAAAATAACGATAAGAAAACTCACGTAAAAGTGAGTTTTCTTAGATGAAATAATTATGAGTTTTTATTCATTTGTTGGGGAACGGTTGGATCATTAGAGCCATGTGTTCCATCATCATCTGTTGAATTTCGATCTTGGCAAGCACTCATACCCATCGCGATTGCAAATACCATACTCACTGCACAAAAAATTCTTAACATTGAGATCACCCTGATTAATCTTAAGATGTAAGCTTATGAATAACATTATCTTCTGTTGACCTACCGCAGTGGTTCTCTTAACTTTTGTAGATTATGCAAGCTTTTGTAAAAATCAAAATTAAATAAATGATCAAAAAATATCATTCTTGCAATTGATATTTTAATTAAATTTTGGCATTAGCTAATTAATTCAGATTGTCATATTCATGAAAGTAAAATTATTCATCCTTTCCGAGTTCGTGTTTTATTAAGTCAATGATTGCAAACAATATATAAATTAACAATTAATAAATATTTGATATATAAACATTAAAACTCAATTATTAAGATTAGGTATAATAATTAATCAATCGCTTAAATTCCAAATAATCAGTTATTTTATTAATAAAAATTTAAAAATATTAATATTTGTTTATATAAACCAATCTTTTATTTTTGCAATTGACCCGCTTTAATGCTCAGCTTATGATGCTCCGGCTGACCTATTTTGTCAGTCGGTTTTAGCAGACCGTCTACCTAAGAGCACTAAAAACACGTTTTTTGGTGTGGAGCCCCTCGTGCCTTTGACGGAGGAACGGGAGTGGGACACCTTCGGGTGTGCTGGTTTCTTAGGTATCAGTCTGCTAACCCTCTTTCGTTTCACCACCATAATTAATAGCAGTGATTGGGCGTAACTTCTTTTATCAAGGAGTCTCTAATGACTATTATTTTATATCATTTTATTTTTCTTAAAATTTATTATCTTATCGTTCAGCTTAAAACACTTTTAAAGAATTCCTACCATCTTTTTACCTATCCAAACTTTTATCTTTATACGGAAAAAATCTCAAGATTTAACGCCAATTAAAGATTAGAACATCTCTATACCAAATCGAACGATAACAACAACCAACTAAGAGCAATTATGATGTTTTTTTTATATCGTATTGTTTTAATGTGCATCCTATTAATAAGTTCTATAAGTTTATTAGGTTGCAGATCTATCAGTAAAAATGAATTTAACAGACATTGTGTTTGGGCAGGACGCGCACTTTCACAATGTAATTGTATTTATAACTCTTTAGAAGAACATTATTCGCCACAATTTGTAGAAAACTTACCTAAAGTAAGCTTACAAAATATTGATGCGGATATGCACTTTGTGGAAACGATGAATGAAACCATGCACCAATGTCAGTTAAGTGCCAGAAAAAACTTAATTAACTAATCTTTGCCTGCTCTACCAAGAAATCTAAAAATGCCCTTACGCGTTTAGGGACATATTTGTCATGCCCTATCCAAACAGCATGAAATTCTTCAGAAGCATTGATATTCCAGTCTTCAAGAATTTTAACCAATAGTTTCTGCTCTAGCGCTTTTCGGACTTGGAATTCATTAAGTTGTGCAACGCCAAGACCTGCAAGTGCTAACTGTAAGATTGCTTCTCCATGATTTACTCTCAGAACTTTAGTAGGTGCAAGCGTGATTTCTTGCTCGTCTCTTTTAAAGAACCATGTTTTATTCTGGCGCTGATAACTTACATCTAAAAGCTGGTGTTCATAAAGCTCTTCTGGGTGCTGCGGACAACCATACTTTTCAATATATGCAGGTGAACAGACGTAATGTTTCTGCGTGCTTCCGAGTGAGCGAGCAACCAAATTTGAGCTTTTTAAAGGCCCTGTACGAATTGCAACATCAATCCGTTGCTCAACTAAATTAATAACTTCATCACTCAAATGAGCCTCTAATTCAATTTGTGGATAACACTCGTTAAATAGCGAAATACAAGGCAATAAAAAATGCGTCCAATATGAAAGACTAGTATGAATTCTAATTCGCCCTTGCGGCATATGATTTGCAGTAACTGATTGTTCTAGTTCATCTAAGTTATTGAGTATGTGAATGCCTTGCTCATAAAACTGACATCCTTCACTGGTAAGCTGAAACTGGCGTGTTGAACGGTTCAATAACCTTACACCAAGTCTTTTTTCCAACCGAGAAATTAACTTACTGACCGCAGACGGCGTCATGTCACAAGCTCTTGCAACGGCAGAGAAACTCCCAAGCTCAACCACTCGAATAAAAATTGCCAACTCGCCAGACCGATTAATATCAAAATATGACATAACAAAAGCTATTTATGAATTTCATTCACAAATCTTATTCCGCTTATGTCGCTATAACAAGCCACCAATTTGTTTCAAGATAACTTTAATTCATTTTAAAGAGTTCACGAGATGAAACTTTATCAACCCGCCCTATTCTCTCTCGTTTTATTTACGAGCTTTGCACAAGCAGAAGTACAAAAGAGCGAATGGATTACCACTTGGGCAGCCAGCCCCCAAAAAGTCTGGAATAAAGATTTCGTTTTCCCGACCAATATTCCAGAGCAAATATCTAATCAGACCATCAAACAAATCAGCCAAATTAGTTTAGGTGGTGAAGCTGTTAGGCTTGTCTTTACAAATCAATATGGGAATCAACCGTTATCTATTGATAAAACAACTGTGGGAATATTCAAAGGACAAAGTCTAAAAGCTAAGAGTGCTTATCCTGTTTATTTTTCTGGGAAACTTAAAGCACAAATTTTACCTGGCAAACAACTGATTAGTGATCCAATCCAATTATCAGTTCCCGATCATGCGCAGTTAATGGTAAATAGCTTTATTCAAAAGCCGACTACATTTAAAACTTTTCATTGGGATGCGAAACAAACCAGTTGGATTATTGCTGGCAATCAGACCGCGAACTTAAATACGCCCAGCAGTGCCAAAACAACAACTGCACGGTTATTATTATCGGCTATTGAAGTAAAACCTAAGCATAAAACACATGTTGTTGCAGTCATTGGAGACTCCATTACCGACGGCGCAACTGCAACTTTAGATGCAAATACGAGATGGACTGATTTTTTAGCTAAGCGCTTATCGCCCCATCAAGTAGCGGTTATTAATAGTGGAATTTCAGGGAATCGGTTACTTACAGACGGTATGGGTGACAGTGCTTTAAAACGTTTAAACAGTGAAGTGTTCCAATACTCAGGTGTTAAAACTTTAATTGTTTTAGTTGGTATTAATGATATTTCATGGCCTGGTACTGCTTTTGCACCTAAACAACAAATACCGTCGTTTGAAGCCTTAACCGAAGGTTATAAACGTGTTGTAAAGGAAGCTCATGAGCAAGGCATTCAAGTGATTGGCGCGACGCTACTTCCATTTTCAGGTGCCTTACCCAATACCCCTTTAGATAATTATTACCAACCGAATAAAGATGAATTACGCCAGCGCATTAACCACTGGATGAAAACCAGTAAAACATTTGATGGTGTACTTGATCTTGAGCAAGGCTTAAAAGATTCAAAACATTCAGACCGATTAAATCCAATTTATGATTCGGGAGATCATTTACATCCTAATGATCGCGGTAATCAACAAATGGCAAATCTGGTTGATTTAAACCAGCTAGTTAATCAATAAAACGCCAGATGCAGGTAGGAATTTGCTCCCTACCTGTATCCATATGGATTAATTACCCTCTAACTCGGCGGTAAGTTTTGGTGTAATCGGCTGTTTTTCAGCTGCATAACTTCTTAGAACCATGACAGCGAAAAGCGCCAAAATTGCAGGAATTGCGATCATCACAAAATTCATTTTATGTGGCAATTCTAAACCCAATAACAAGCCCGTTAAGATTGGACCAACAATTGCCCCAATTCGACCAACACCAGAGGCACAGCCAATTCCAGTAGAACGCACACTTAATGGATAATATTGTGCAACGTAACTATAAAGAAGAATTGAAGTACCAATCGTTGCCGCTCCTGCAACAGTCACCAAACCATATAAAACATAGGCTGGTGACTTAAAGCCTAAACCGATTAATGCTAAAACTCCTGCTAGTAACATTCCCATAATTACAGGTTTTAGATGGAATTTATCAGACAAAATACCACCGCCAATTGAACCGATCATTGCACCAACATTTAGGGCAAGCAAGAATAAAATACTTTTGCCCAATGAATACCCTGCTGCCAGCATGAGTTTTGGTAACCAGCTACTTAACGCATACACCATGAGTAAGCACATGAAGAACACGAGCCAGAACATGAGTGTATTGAAAGCACGGCCTTGTTGAAATAATCCTTTTACAGAACTGCCTGTTGGAACATTATCTTCATTAAGCACTAATTGCGTATGTGTTGTTAGGGTTGGTTCAGATGAAATTTTTTGAATAATGCGCTGTGCCTGTTCAGTTTTTCCAGTTTTAACTAAAAAGGTTAAAGACTCGGGTAAAAACTTCCAGATTACAGGTAATAAAAATAATGGAATACCAGCAATTAAAAACATGATTTGCCACCCTTGACTTTCAACCAAATAGCTACCGATCAATGCTGAAAGAATTCCCCCAATTGCATAACCACTAAACATACTCCCCACCAGCGTACTTCTTATACGTTTAGGTGCATATTCTGATGTAAGTGCAACTAAATTTGGCATAACCCCACCAATGCCTAGTCCCGCCAAGAACCGAAGTATCCCAAACTCAAGTGGGCTTGATGCAAAAGCACCTAAAAAGGTGAAACCACTAAAAAAAGTCACACAGATTAAAATTACTTTTTTACGGCCTATTTTGTCTGCCAATGTTCCAAAGAACATTGCCCCAAACATCATTCCACATAGTGCCGTACTTGCTAACATCCCCGCTTGTACAGCTGTTAACGACCACTCTTGCATTAGCAAAGGCAGTACAACGCCATAAATCACCAGATCATAACCATCAAAAACAATAATTAATAAGCACCAAAGCAAAATGCTCCAGTGAAAAGGGGTAAATCGGGCCTGATCAATAACTTCATTTACATTTAATTTAGATGTTGTCATTTACTCACCTCCTCTGTGAGATAAATTCATATTTAATTTTTTAAAACGACATACTGTACCCTAAAGAAAAAACAGATTATTCAAGGTCTTGTTGAATAAATTAAAAGTCATAACTCGCCATCATATTGAAGCGGTTATCAATCCCGTTACGGCCATCAAAAGTTTCTCGTTCGCCATACACATATTCGACCCCCAAGGTAATTGGTTTGTATGGGTTATAAAGTGCATTCACCCAGCCCTGCCAAAGCTCTTTATTTTGGGTGGTGCTATTACGTTGTAATTCAGCAAAACGGTTATCATCTTTGGCTTTCATATAGCCATAAGCTAATGTTGAACGAATTTGTGGCGTAAATTGATGGGTAATACCGAAAGAAACAGTATCAAATTCATTGCTATGCATATTGTTTTGATCATCTATTGCATAGCCGCTGTTACTCCATAGTAGGAAACGCCCATCTCCTTTGACATGGTAATAATCCGCTTTGAGTAAGGTATCAGGCGTAATTTGATATTTACCGCCGAAGCCCACACCCCATGCGACTTGCTCATCATTATTAGTTCTTTTTTCAGCAACTAAACTACGGGCAGATAACATCGAACCATTGGCAAATTTATGATTTAAGCGTCCTACCAAAGCTGGTAAGCGCATTTTATTGTCAGGGTCAGTTGTTGCAGTATATTTCGGGTCTTCAACCGATATTGCAAAACTCGTATTGGCAGTTAAGTTATCGCTATAACGGACGAGCGGTGATCTTAATAATGCACTGCCTACAAATGTGCCTGCATCAATCGTTTCCGGATAATATTCAGGTGCGATAAATGTTGACCACGTTTGACCAATGAGCCATTTATCAAACGTTAAATAAGCATGGCGTATCCGAAACTGATCCCGAGTAGCAGCCCCAAAGAAGTCCATTTCCAGTTTCCCACCCACATCACCCACAGCCGTTGGGGTTTTAAAATTCAACCCAAAACGTGTCACATTAACGGTACTGTGTAATTGGTCTTTTTGAGCAGATTCTTCAGGCGTATTTTCGAGTGGAACCCCACTAATATTGTTATACATGGTAGATGCGCCCTTCATTTGATAAGAAGCATCTGCCCGTATATAACCGTATAAATTAAATTCTGCACCAGACTTAGTTAACACTTGTTTTGTAGGCTGAGCAGCTTGGGGCATTGCAGAAGTTGCTAGCTCTACTCTTTGTTGCGATAAAGATTTCTGAGCTTGCATGTTGGCTTGTAGCATAGCCCGTAGTTCTTTCACTTCTTGGCGAAGTTGTTCTATTTCAGAATCTGTTTGACCTGCAAAAGCAGAAGACACAAACAGGGTCACAGAAACTGCCAATAGGCTTTTTTTAACCGTTGTATTTAAAGCATTTATCATAAAACTTTCCTTTTTTGATCTTTAATTAGACTTAAAGATCTCGACATCCTTTTTGTTATGTACCTATCTAAAACAGGCTCTTAAACATCAGACTTTCTTCCTCTAGAAAGTCTTCCTCATATTTTTTAGACAAAACCTCCCTTAAGCAGCATTGAGGCCACTTTTTAATGTGTTATAGGTAAAGCTAGTTCTTCTAATTTTTTTCGTTTTTTATATTCTCATCCTCATTGAGAATATTTAGGTGTTAAGACAACATTCCTTTGTCTCTACTGACATTATTTTTTTGCAATAAAACCCTGATAAGTCAAAATTTGCGTATACGGCTGTACGCTCTCGAAACCAGTCTTTTGCAAAAGTTTGATATATCCTTCAGTGGTTAAGCTAAAAAAGTCTTGTGCCATACGCTCTAACATTTTCTGACATTGCTCTTCCGTTAAACCTTGAGCCAAGCATAAATAACGTAGTGCTTGAAGCTGCTGTGGGTTTACACACGTCATTAAATCGTAAGTAAGTAAAACCGCTTTTTCCTTTAAGCGAGCATAAATATCTTTAAAAAAAACAGGTTTTATCTCATCTGCAATAAAATGAGCCACGAGAATAGAAAGTGCAGCATCAAAGCAATTTTCCAGAGGCAAAGCCGAAGTTTCACCATGTACAAAGGTAACTTGTGAAGATTTATCTAAAAGTTCAACCTGTTCCTGAGCTTTTTGCAGCATGGTCAAAGATGGATCAACTGCTGTAAATTTCCAGTTCGGATGTCGTTTAAGTAAATATTCGAGTTCATAACCCGTACCACAGCCTACAATTAAAATATGAGCATTAGGTTTCAACACTGATTGCAAAATGGCATCCACCTGTTGATGGATCACTTCATAACCTGGAATTAATTTACGAATATGTTCGTCATATCCTTCGACTACTTTTGGGTTATTAAAGTCTTTTGCCATTTTGCTTATCCTCTATTTAAACTGCCTTTCAACTTATAGTTTGCTGCACTTTGAATGGGCTTACGACTTCTTTAGTCAAAAACATTTCCAGTTAAATTAAGTTCAGCTCGCATAATTTCCTGCAATTTAAACTTTTGCGCTTTGCCTGAAGCAGTCATTGGAAACTCATTAAAGAATCGGACATAACGCGGTACTTTATTATGAGAAATGTGCTCTTTGCAGAATTGGCGAATACTGTCTTCATCAATTTGATGATGTTCATGCAAAATAATACAAGCACAAAGTTCTTCACCATATCTCGCATCTGGTAAGCCAATCACTTGAACATCGCTTACATCTGGATGGGTATATAAAAAGTCTTCAATCTCTTTTGGAAACAGATTTTCCCCACCACGAATCACCACATCTTTAATACGACCTTTAATTTTAATAAAACCGTCTTGGTCCATTTCGGCAATATCACCCGTATGCATCCAGCCAGCCGCATCAATCACTTCACGGGTCTTTTCTTCTTCGCCCCAATAACCCGCCATCACGGAATAACCGCGGACGCATAGCTCACCCAAAGTCCCTTGCGGAACAATCTGCCCTTCTAAATCGACAATTTTAATTTCAACATGCGGATGAACATGCCCAACCGTGCTTACTCGTTTATCAATCGAATCATTTACCGAACTTTGTACACTTACTGGTGAGGTTTCAGTCATGCCATAACAAATGGTGATTTCAGACATATGCATACGGTCTATGACACGCTGCATAATTTCACGTGGACAAGGGCTACCTGCCATGATTCCTGTTCTTAAACTCGATAGATCAAACTCATTAAACTGTTCATGCTCTAAAGTGGCAATAAACATAGTAGGCACGCCATAAGCCGCCGTACAGCGTTCTTGATGAATCGCTTTTAAAGTTTCTAAAGGATTAAATACCGCCGATGGATATACCATGGTTGACCCATGTGTAACGCAGGCTAGATTCCCCATCACCATGCCAAAACAATGAAACAAAGGCACAGAAATACAGACTTTATCTTGAGGGGTTAAACGTATCCCTTCACCGACAAAATAACCATTATTTAAAATATTATGGTGGGTCAACATAGTCCCTTTAGGGTTACCTGTTGTGCCTGAGGTAAATTGAATATTAATGGTTTCATCAAACTGATGTTGCTTCGCTAATTGTTTTAATTGTTCTAGCTGTTCAGAAGTTGGTTTAGTGACTAAATCACTAAAACGATAAATACCCGTATGTTGTTGGTCATCAATTTTAATGACAAATTTTAAATGTGGCAGTCGCGCTGAACTGAGCACTTTATCTGAACTGTTGGTTAACTCAGGGGCAATTTTTGTGAGTAATTCTTGGTAATCAGTGGTTTTGAATTGAGAAGCAATAATCAATCCTTTGCATGAGACTTTATTCAACACATATTCAAGTTCATGGCTTTTATAAGCTGTATTCAGATTGACTAAAATAATCCCTGCTTTAAAAGCTGCAAATTGGGTTACCGTCCATTCCACACAGTTAGGTGACCAGATGGCTAATCGATCTCCTTTTTTTAATCCCAATTTTAAAAGGCTACACGCAAAAGCGTTTACTTCATCCTGCAAAGCTTTATAGGTTAATCGTCTGTTTTGGTGGAAACTGACGATTGCTTCCTTTTCAGAATATTGCCGACAGGCCTGATCAAATTGTTCACCAATAGTCATACCCAATAAGGGCTGTGTGCTTGGTCCCGAGGCGTAGCTTAACCGTTCTTGTTGCATTGAATCATTCTCCTTGATTCTTCTAATTCTCTTCTTACCTGATCTAATTGTTGTTACTGCAACTACTTTTCCAAACCGCCTACCTTGTAATGTTTATCCTTTATATGCCCTATTTCTTCTGCACAGCATCTACACAAAAGTCAGCAATCTGTTTTGAAAAATAGTCTTTGTGCGCATGATCAAACTTTGTATTTTGAGCTGGGTCTAGGGGTTCAACCACCACATAGGTCATGGCACCGACAACACAAAGTGCGGCTGTGTTTAAATCATCCAAGACAAACTCACCACTTGCATTTCCATCCGCAAGTATTTTTTTAATACTTTGTTTAATCAATTGCTTCACACGAAAACGCTCATGTTCAACCGTTGAATCGACGGGTTCAAACATGAGTGAATATGCAAGCTGAGGACTATTCAGTGCCCGTTTTACAAAGGTTGCCACCGCCTTGTGTAATTTCTGCTTTGCCGATAACTCACTTTCGGTAATCGAATCAATCACCAATAGTTCTGTATTAATAGCCTCGGACAAAACTTCAATTAGCACTTGGCTTTTATTATCAAAGTAGCGATAAACCAGTCCACTAGATACACCCGCTTGCTCTGCAATTGTTTGTATTTGCGCGTCTTTAAATCCTCCCTCTGAAATTATTTTTCTGGCTGAATTCAAAATCGATTTACGATTTTGCTCCATCCGCTCTTGCATTAAAGATGATCGTTTATAGCTCATAATTTATTCTCTAACAAATAAAATGAATTGTAAATCATTTTATGAATCTGTATTCACTTTTTCAAAAAATCATTGTATGTTACTTATCAAATACCCACAAAATATTTTATGGACAACAAATATAACCAATAGGATGAAAATATCATGAACCTACGCAGCTTGAATTTCGGTCTAGATGAAACTTTAATTGCGCTTCAAGATTCGGTAGCCGCATTTTGTGCAAAAGAAATTGCACCAATTGCCCAACAAGTTGATCAAGACAACAAATTCCCTGCACATCTCTGGAAAAAATTCGGAGATATGGGCCTTTTAGGCATGACGGTTTCTGAAGAATATGGCGGTGCCAATATGGGTTATTTAGCTCATATTATTGCCATGCAAGAAATTTCTCGTGCTTCGGCAGCCATTGGTTTGTCTTACGGTGCTCATTCTAATTTATGTGTAAACCAAATTAACCGTAACGGTAACGAGCAGCAAAAACAGAAATATTTACCAAAATTGATTTCCGGTGAATATGTTGGTGCCCTTGCGATGTCTGAACCAAATGCGGGTTCTGATGTCGTCAGCATGAAATTACGTGCAGAGCAAAAAGGTGATCACTTCATTTTAAACGGTTCAAAAATGTGGATCACTAACGGCGGTGATGCAGATGTATTGGTGGTTTACGCTAAAACTGATCCACAAGCTGGCGCGAAAGGCATGACCGCTTTCTTAATTGAAAAAGGCATGAAAGGCTTTAGTCACGGTAACCATTTAGACAAACTCGGTATGCGTGGCTCTAACACTTACCCGCTGTTCTTTGACAATGTAGAAGTACCTGCTGAAAACGTACTCGGTGGTGTTGGTAACGGCACAAAAGTACTGATGAGTGGTTTGGACTATGAACGTGCAGTTTTGAGTGCTGGGCCTTTAGGCATTATGGATGCCTGCCTAGATGTGGTAATTCCATACTTACACCAACGTGAACAGTTTGGCCAAGCTTTAGGTGAATTCCAGCTTATGCAAGGCAAACTTGCCGATATGTATTCAACTTGGTTGGCATGTAAAGCTCTTGTTTATGCTGTTGGCGCTGCATGTGATAAAGCTGACCATGACCGCAGCCTACGTAAAGATGCTGCAAGTGCCATTTTATATGCTGCCGAAAAAGCAACATGGATGGCTGGTGAAGCAATTCAAACTTTAGGCGGCAACGGTTATATCAATGAATTCCCTGCTGGCCGTTTATGGCGCGATGCAAAACTTTATGAAATTGGTGCAGGAACTTCTGAAATTCGCCGCATGCTGATTGGCCGCGAACTTTTCAATGAAACCAAATAATAATTATAAATAAGGACGCATCTTATGAACCAATTACAAAGCAAGATTAATGTTCGAAGTGAAGACTTCAAAACAAACCAGCAAGCCATGCAAACATTGGTCACAGATCTAAAACAAGTTGCCCAGCGTATTGCTTTAGGTGGTGGTGAAAATGCCCGTCAGAAACATTTGGCTCGAGGTAAACTTTTACCCCGTGAACGTATTGATCAACTCATTGATGTCGGCACGGCATTTTTAGAAATTGGTCAATTGGCAGCGTACAACGTTTATGAAGATGATGTTCCTGCCGCAGGTGTGATCGCGGGTATTGGTCAAGTCAACGGCATCACTTGCATGATCGTTGCCAACGATGCAACAGTTAAAGGCGGAACGTATTATCCCCTTACGGTTAAAAAGCATTTACGCGCACAAGAAATTGCTGAACAAAATCACTTGCCTTGTATTTATTTAGTGGATTCTGGCGGTGCTTATTTACCAATGCAAGATGAGGTTTTCCCAGACCGTGATCACTTTGGGCGTATTTTCTATAATCAGGCACGCATGTCGAGCCTAGGTATTGCCCAAATTGCTGTGGTGATGGGTAGCTGTACCGCAGGTGGTGCTTATGTACCTGCCATGTCGGATGAAACGATTATTGTCCGTAATCAAGGTACAATATTCTTAGGTGGCCCTCCTCTGGTAAAAGCTGCAACTGGCGAAGTGGTGAGCAGTGAAGACTTAGGCGGTGGTGATGTCCATACACGGCTTTCGGGTGTAGCTGACCATTTAGCTGAAAATGATGAACATGCGATTGCCATTGCACGAAACATTGTCGCTAACCTAAATAAAAAGCCAAATGACTTAAATAAACAAGTTGATGAACCATTGTTTGATGCATCAGAACTCTATGGCGTGGTGCCAAGTGATGCGCGTAAACCTTTCGATGTACGTGAAGTGATTGCCCGCATTGTAGATGGCTCTCGTTTTGATGAGTTCAAAGCACGCTTTGGTTCAACACTGATTACTGGTTTCGCTTCACTCTATGGTATGCCAGTCGGCATTATTGCCAATAACGGAATTTTATTTTCAGAGTCTGCACAAAAAGGTGCGCACTTTATTGAGTTATGCACCCAGCGCAATATTCCATTGTTATTCCTACAAAACATTACGGGCTTTATGGTTGGTCGCCAGTATGAAAATGAAGGGATTGCAAAAAACGGCGCCAAATTAGTGATGGCAGTTGCAACCGCAAATGTACCAAAACTTACCCTGATTATTGGTGGTTCGTTTGGTGCGGGTAACTACGGCATGTGTGGCCGTGCTTATTCACCACGCTTTTTATGGACTTGGCCGAACTCTCGTATTTCAGTGATGGGCGGCGAACAAGCAGCAAGCGTGCTGTCAACTTTAAAACGTGATCAGATTGAGCAAAAAGGTGCTGAGTGGTCAGCTCAACAAGAAGACGAGTTTAAACAACCAATTCGTGAACAGTACGAGCGCCAAGGCCATCCATATTATGCATCTGCCCGCCTTTGGGATGACGGTGTAATCGACCCAGCGCAAACTCGCCAAGTACTCGGTTTAAGTCTTGCATCTGCGATGAATGCTCCAATCCAGCCAACCAAATTTGGCGTATTCCGCATGTAAGAGGTGTATATGAGCTATCAATTTTTACAACTCGAACAACAAGGTCAGGTTGCCTATGTTTGGCTGAACCGCCCTGAATTGCACAATGCCTTTAATACGACAGTCATTGAAGAGCTGCATGCCTGCTTTAAACAAATCAATACACGTGATGATATTCGCGTTGTGGTTTTAGCAGGTCGCGGCAAAAGCTTTTCAGCAGGTGCTGACCTCAACTGGATGAAACAGGCAGGTCAAGCATCTTCAGCAGAAAATGAAGCAGATGCATTAAAACTTGCGCAAATGTTGGATGCACTTGCAACGCTAAAACAACCGACTATTGCTCGTGTACATGGCATAGCCTTTGGTGGTGGCATGGGTTTGGCATCGGCATGTGATATTTGCATTGCCAGCACTGATGCCAAGTTTGCAACCTCTGAAGTTCGTTTAGGACTTGCTCCATCTACCATTAGTCCTTATGTGATTCGTGCGATTGGTGCAAGACAAGCCTCTCGTTACTTCTTAACTGCCGAGCGAATTTCAGCACGTGAAGCTAAACACATTGGTTTGGCACACGAAGTAGCAGATGCCGAAGATTTAGATAAAAAAGTTCAAGAAATTATTGATGCTCTATTACTTGGTGGCCCGCACGCTCAAGCGGCTTCAAAACAACTCATTCAAATGGTGAGCAACCAGACCATGAGTAATGACTTGCTGCAACAGACAGCACATCATATTGCTCAAGTTCGTCAAGGTAGCGAGGCAAAAGAAGGTCTGAGTGCCTTTTTAAATAAACAACAGCCTGCTTGGGTTTCTAACTCGAATAACAACAATTAAGGACGATCATCATGTTTGAAAAGATTTTAATTGCGAACCGTGGCGAAATTGCCTGCCGTGTAATTCGCACAGCTAAAAAATTAGGTATTAGAACGGTTGCTGTTTACTCCGATGCAGACGCAAATGCACAACACGTCAAACTTGCAGATGAAGCGGTTTATATTGGTCAGTCCCCTGCAACACAAAGTTATTTGCAAGCCGACCGCATTATTCAAGCAGCGATTGATACAGGCAGCCAAGCAGTTCACCCAGGCTACGGTTTCCTTTCTGAAAATGACCAGTTTGCACTCGCTTGCCAACAACACAACATTTGCTTTATAGGCCCACCAGTGGATGCCATTTTAGCGATGGGCTTAAAAGCGACCTCGAAAGCTTTAATGGAAAAAGCTGGTGTCCCTTTAACACCGGGTTATCACGGAACCAACCAAGATGCCGACTTTTTAAAACAACAGGCAGACCGAATTGGCTATCCTGTTTTAATTAAAGCCAGTGCGGGCGGCGGTGGTAAAGGCATGAGTCTGGTTGAACGCAGTGAAGATTTTCTGCATGCCTTAGCCTCTTGTAAACGTGAAGCAAAATCAAGCTTTGGTAATGATGACGTCTTAATTGAGCGTTATGTGATTCAGCCTAGACATATTGAAGTTCAAGTGTTTGGCGATACACATGGCAACTATGTTCATTTGTTTGAACGCGACTGTTCTGTACAACGCCGCCACCAAAAAGTGTTAGAAGAAGCCCCTGCTCCACAAATGCCAAGCGAAAAGCTCGATGCAATGCGCCAAGCTGCAATTGATGCTGCACGTGCGGTAAATTACGTTGGTGCCGGTACGGTTGAGTTTATTGTGGAACAAGACGGTACGGCGTATTTCATGGAAATGAATACCCGCCTACAAGTTGAACACCCTGTCACTGAAATGATTACAGGTGAAGACTTGGTTGAATGGCAACTTCGTGTCGCTTATGGCGAACCTTTACCTAAATTACAAAATGAATTGCAAATTCACGGGCATGCGCTCGAAGCACGTATTTACGCCGAAGAACCTGAAAAAGGTTTTTTACCTGCGATCGGTAAAATTGACTATTTGCGTTACCCAACTCAAAACCAATATGTACGTGTAGACAGCGGTATTGTTGAAGGCGATGAAATCACGACCTATTACGACCCAATGATTGCCAAACTCATCGTATGGGGTAAAAACCGTGAAGCTGCGCTTATTCAAATGCAAAATGCTTTAAGCCAATTCCATGTCGATGGTTTAGGCAACAATATTGCTTTTCTTGAAAAAATTGTTCGTAGCGAATCATTTAAACAAGCCAAGCTTGATACCAACCTGATTCAACGTGAACAAAACTTCTTGTTTAGTCCTGAAGAGATCAAACCTGAACTTGTGGTAGCAGCGGCATTTATTGAGTTTCTAAGTAAACTTAATAACAATAGCTCAAGCCAAAAACAGCTTTGGCAGGCTCAACCACTTTGGCGTTTAAATATTGCTTATCAGCACAGCATTAAACTGAATTATTTAAACCAAAATATCCAAATCAAATTTGCCTCAAATGAAGATGGCTTCACCGCAGAATATAACGGTCAAAGCTACCCGATTTCTGGACAATTGATTGATGCGCATACGGCCTCTGTTCAAATTGCTGGGACTAAGCAAAAACTGTCTTTTAACCAAAGTCAGCAAGGCATTACCTTATTCCAAAATGGACAAAGCTATAAGTTTGCTTATATTCGCCAAGACTTTAACCAGGCAGATAGCCAAGCTGACGAAGGCCACCTAAAAGCACCAATGCCGGGTGTAGTCACACAAGTGCTAGTAAGTGCAAATCATAGCGTGAAGAAAGACGATATTTTAATGACGCTTGAAGCGATGAAAATGGAATACACCATCCGTGCCCCTAAAGATGGCGTGATTGTGGACTCCTATTTCCAAGTTGGCGATCAGGTTAAAGCTGGCGATGAGCTTGTAGAATTTCAGCCCGCTCAGGAGGAAGTTGCATGAGTGAGTTTGTCAAAATTGTGGAGGTCGGTCCGAGAGATGGCCTCCAAAATGAAAAGCAGGCTTTAACGGTTGAACAACGCTTAAACTTTATTAATGACTTGATAAATGCGGGCCTAAAATCAATTGAAGTGGGTTCATGCGTTTCGGCAAAATGGGTGCCGCAAATGGCTCAAAGTGACGAGCTATTTAAGCTGTTACCCCAAACAACCGATGTGCAATTTAGCCTGCTCACTCCCAATATCAAAGGTTTTGAAACTGCTCAAGCGGTAGGATGCAAAGAGGTTGCGGTGTTTACCGCAGCTTCTGAAAGCTTTACCCGTAAAAATATCAACTGCTCAATCGATGAAAGCTTTGAAAAATTTAGCGATGTTCTGAGCGCAGCAAAAGCACATAACATCCGTGTGCGTGGTTATGTCTCTTGTATAGTCGATTGTCCATATGAAGGCGCAATTGCTCCTGAACAAGTGGTAAAAGTTGTTAAACGGCTCTATGACATGGGCTGCTATGAAGTGTCTTTAGGTGAAACCATTGGCACCGCAACACCAGATCGCGTTCAAAAGGTTTGGCAAGCATGCCTCGCTGAACTCGACAGCAAGGTTTTGGCTGGGCATTTCCATAACACCTATGGCATGGCGATTGCCAATATTTATCAGTCTTTACAACAAGGCATTCGTGTTTTTGATTCGTCTCTTGCAGGACTTGGCGGTTGCCCTTATGCCAAAGGTGCTTCTGGCAATGTATCGACCGAAGATCTATTTTATTTGCTGTCACACATGGGCTTTGAAACTGGCATTGACTTAGAAAAGCTAATGCCAGCCAGCCAAAATATTAGCAATGTATTAAACCGAAAAAGCTTGTCGAATTATGCAAATGCTTATTGGCAAACCAAGTGTGCCTAGTCATCAATTAAAGTAGCTCAGCATCTGGTATAAGGCTTAATATTAGGCCGAGTACCAGATTATCACGTCTAATCTTTATCTCATTTCGTTCAAGAATTGGGACTAAATCCCTCATGTAATTTTTTTAAAATTTATCATTCATCTCTGTATTAAATGCCTCTCTCAACAGAAGCATTTTCTACCCTATTTTTATTCTAAATCCGTATTATTGTTCATCCTTTTCTATCTTAGTCCTTAAAAAATTTATCTCATTATTTATAAAAATAAGATGCATCCATTTCAATTCTTGGGGAAATATATTCTTCCACCCAATCTAACCATGCACGCGTTTTAGCATCAATAAAATGGCGTGAAGGCAATAAGGTATAAACTCCTATATCAGGCGAACGCCACTCTGGCAAGATATGACATAATCTTCCATTCTGAACTGCATCTAAAGCCGAAAACATCGGCAATAACGCCACGCCCATATCTTGTTGCACCACATCTAATAATAACTCAGGGTTATCTGCAATGAGTTGCCCGCCAGTATCAATTTGGTAAGACTCACCCTTTGCATTTAACAAGTGCCAATCTGGTGTAATAGATGGGTTTACTAAGCGTAAACAGGCATGGTTTTTTAAGTCTTCTGGGGACTTCGGCACACCATGTTTTTCTAAATATGCAGGTGATGCACATAAAACAGAAAAAATGGTCCCAATTCTGCGTGCAACAAACCGAGAATCTGTTAATGATTCAGTCAGATAAAGACTGACATCCACCCCTTTTGCCAATAGGTCTGGAACGTACTGTGAAGTCGTATATTCCACGGTTAGTTCAGGGTAATGCTTACAAAACTCGGCCATGACGGGAAAAACATAATGATGCCCAAAGCTTCCCATACTTAATACGCGTAAACGCCCTTTGGGTTTAGATGCCGTTCCTGTTACTTCTGATTCTGCTTCATCCACCATTGAAATGACTTGGCGACAGCGCTCTGCATAAGTCGCACCAATATCGGTCAGTGCCTGCTGGCGCGTTGAGCGTTGTATGAGTTTTGTACCTAAGCGTGTTTCTAGCTCGCTGATAAGACGTGAAACCTGTGCTGTGGTCAGATCCATCTGCTCAGCTGCTGCTGTGAAACTCCCGCTATCAATCACTTTCAGGAATGCATGCATTGCATGCAATAGTCCACCATCGAGATTTTTGCGCATAACGTAAATATGTTTTCCTAAATTACGGATTGTTGCACCAGTTTAGTTCAACCACAATGACTAAATGTACATACATTGGCACTAATTCTTTTTAAGAAGAGGAACCGATCTTTTTTTATTTCGTATGTCACTTGCTCCAAATATTCAACTGGATGTTGAAAAAGAAAGTAGTCCGAGCTACTAAAAATTCTAAGGAGATATAAATGAATATAGCTACAAAAGTCACTCCAAATATTATTGCAACAAAGGATGTGTCACTTGAAGATAAATATGTAAGTGATAACGGTACAGCATATATGACCGGCATTCAGGCACTTGTTCGCTTGCCTCTTGCCCAAACTCGCCGTGACGCGATTAATGGTTATCATACTGCTGGTTTTATTTCTGGTTATCGCGGTTCTCCTGTTGGTAACTATGATAGTTTCCTTTGGCAAGTTCAAGGATTACTTAAATCCCATAATGTCGTATTTCAACCTGGTGTAAACGAAGACTTGGCTGCTACCGCTATTTGGGGTACCCAACAAGTTAATCTTTCAGGCCAAGGCAAATATGATGGAGTGTCTTCATGGTGGTATGGTAAAGGCCCGGGTGTTGACCGTTCAGGCGATGTACTCCGCCATGCTAACTTAGCTGGTACCTCTGAACGTGGTGGTGTCGTTGCTTTATTTGGTGATGACCACTCATGTAAATCTTCTACAATCCCTCACCAGTCTGAACATGTCATGATTGGTTGCGGTATTCCAATTTTCTACCCAACATCCGTTCAACAAATTTTAGACTTTGGTGTTCACGCCATTGCAGTTTCACGTTTTTCAGGCCTTTGGTCTTCAATGAAGCTAGTCAGTGAAATTGTAGAAACTTCTGCTTCTGTACATGTTGACCTAGACCGAGTGACTCCGGTTATACCAGAAGATGTTAACTTTCCAGAGGGCGGCGTCAATATTCGTTGGCCAGATCATGGCATTCAGCAAGAAGAACGTCTTTATAAATATCGCTTACCTGCTGTTTTGGCCTATGCCCGCGCGAATAAAATCAACACCGTTACATGGCCTTGTGAAAATGCCCGTATTGGTATTGCTGCAAGTGGTAAAGGTTATTTAGATACCATTGAAGCACTACGTATTTTAGGTATTGAAGATGAAACTGCCCAACAGCTTGGGCTACGTGTTTATCAGGTCGGACTGATTTGGCCGTTAGAACCTCAAGGCGTTCGTGAATTTGCCGAAGGTTTACAAGAACTGATCGTTATTGAAGAAAAACGTCCAATTATTGAAACACAAATTAAAGATGAGCTGTACTCACTGCCTGATGGCAAACGTCCACATGTGATTGGTAAAGCAACTGACGGCAAAGGTGAATGGAGTACTTCTATTGAAGAAGCACCGCTCATTGGACACTATGAGTACCAGCCTGAACCTATTGCAAAAATGCTGGCTGCTCGCTTCTTAAAACTCGATATTCCAGAAAGTTTAAAAACACAAATCCAAAGCAGAATCGATTTACTGCTAAAAGCAGAGCAAGAATCAAAACGTGTTATTGATCTTGCTGAACGTAAACCGTATTTCTGTAGTGGTTGCCCACATAACTCTTCAACCGTAGTTCCTGAAGGTAGCCGTGCATTAGGCGGTATCGGTTGTCACTATATTGCAGTTTCACTTGACCGTGGTACCGAAACATTCTCGCAAATGGGCGGTGAAGGTGTAAGTTGGGTGGGTGCATCACCATTTACCAATGAAAAACATATTTTTGCGAACCTTGGTGACGGAACTTACTTCCACTCTGGTTACTTAGCAATCCGTCAGTCCATCGCTGCAAAAACTAATATTACCTATAAAATCCTCTACAACGATGCAGTCGCTATGACAGGTGGTCAGCATGTAGATGGTCATTTGAGCGTTGCACAGTTAACTCGTCAGCTCGCTGCTGAAGGTATTAAAAAACAAGTTATTGTTACTGATGAAGTTAAACTATTAAATGAAGAAGACGGCATTGCACCAGGTGTAGAAATTCGTCACCGTAATGAGCTCGATGCAGTTCAACGCGAGCTTCGTGAAGTTTCAGGTGTAACCGCTTTAATTTATGTCCAAACCTGTGCCAGTGAAAAACGCCGTCGCCGTAAACGTGATGCCTACCCTGACCCAGCTGAGCGTTTATACATTAACAGTGATATTTGCGAAGGCTGTGGCGACTGCTCGAAAAAATCAAACTGCTTATCGATTGAGCCAGTAGAGACTGCTTTAGGTACTAAACGTCAAATTAACCAAAGTAGCTGTAACAAAGACTTCACTTGTGCCGAAGGGTTCTGCCCTAGTTTTGTGACTGTTCATACACGTGATATGAAACGTCCTGCTAAATTTGAGGGTATTGGTGCAGGCTGGCCTACTTCACCTGTCATCCCTCAGTTATATGATGTTCCAAGTCGTATTATGGTTGGTGGTATTGGTGGTACAGGTGTTGTGACTATTGGTGCACTGCTTGGTATGGCGGCTCACCTCGAAGGTAAAGCAACACGTGTTATGGATATGGCAGGTCTTGCGCAAAAAGGCGGTACAGTTTATTCATACGTACAACTTGCAGCAACTGATGAACAAATTTCTTCTACCAAAATTCCGGCGGGTCAATGTGAATTATTGATTGGTGCCGATGCTGTAGTCGCTGGTGGTAGCGCTGCTCTTTCTCGCTTAAAAGATGATGCTTTGGTTATTGTGAATGAAGACAGCACACCTACTTCTGAGTTTATTAAATCTCGTGACTGGTATGCACCGATTAGCGATTTAATTGATCGTCTTCGTGGTCGTGTTCGTCAAGGACAACTGGTTTCTTTGCCAGCCGCTCGCATTGCAACACAACTCTTAGGTGATTCAATTTATACCAACCAGTTATTACTCGGTATGGCATGGCAATCTGGCCGTATTCCATTACTACGTGAAAGCATTGAAAAAGCAATTCGCCTAAATGGTACGGCTGTTGAAAAGAACCTCGAAGCTTTCCGTGTGGGTTGTCATCTTGCAAGTGATCCAACTTTAGCTGCACGTTTAGTTGCGGCAATGGCAAAAACTAAAACTCCGCAAACTTTGGCTGAACTTGTTGAAGACCGCTCTGCTCGTCTAACAGACTACTGGAATGAAGCTTATGCAGCTAAATACCGTACGCTTGTAGAGCTGGCTGCTAAAAAACTACCTGAAGAATTAACAGGTACGATTGCAACTCAGCTATACAGAGTCATGGCATATAAAGATGAATATGAAGTTGCTCGTCTTTTAACAGGTAAGAGCTTCAAAGAATCAATTGAAACCCAGTTCGGTAAAGGCTTACGTTTAACATATCATCTTGCTCCACCAGCGTTACTTGGTGGCCTGAAAAATGTTCGTAAACGTGCGTTTGGTTACTGGATGCGCTTCCCAATGATGATGCTTGCTCGCTTACAATGGCTTCGTGAAACTTTCCTTGATCCATTTGCACGTCAAGAAGAGCGTCAACACGAACAAGCATGGCGTGACCGTTACATCTCATTTGTTGAAGCACTTGTTGAAGCACCAGACAATCATAACTTGGCAGTTGCTGAACAAATTGCAAAATTACCAGCAGAAGTTCGTGGTTATGGGCACATCAAAATGAAAGCAATGGATGCTGCAAAACAGCGTTGGGATGAACTTACACCAACACTGCTAAAAGTCCGTAACTAAAAATTAAATCTCAAAATAAAAAAGTCATCCTTAGGGATGACTTTTTTATTGGCTTAAAATTTATTTAGCCATTTTACGTAAAGTTAAAATCTGCTCGCTTCGTCCAAATGGACCATACACATCATGTAAAACTGCACTAGTTAAACCAATACCATCTGAGCCATATTGCTGAACAGTTTCCAAACCTAACCATTTACCTTTCGGATAACGGTGCATGTGAACTTGTAAATCAAGATTTGGAAAGCCCCACGTAAATTCACCTGCTTGTCTGGGTACAATTCCGTTTGCGGTATCTATCATGCCAATCAAATGGGCAAAATCTGTCGTCGGCTGCCCTTCAACCATTTCTTTATCATTATTGAGCCAAACAATGCCTTTACCTGCGCGATGCTGATCATCAGTTTTAGTCACGAGTGTCTGGATAAAACCACCCGGCCATCTTTTCATACCAGTCCACTCAGTAAAGGTATCTGGATGATGAACTGGCTGATCCTCAAGCCCAGCAATATCGGAACTATCTTGAGTACACATGCGCCATGCTCTAGCCACAATGCAGGTTTTACCTTGTGCCTGCATTTCAGCTTCAATCAATTCAATGGTTTTGCCAGCGCGAATGACATGTGTCTTAACCGTAAATTCACCAAAAGCAATCAAACCAAAAATATCAAAACTAATTCGGCCAATTCGCATATCTTGTCGTGGTGAAAATTGCTCTAACTCTGCTGCGATTACGCCACTTGCAGGTGCCATGTGCTGTTCATGAGGGTTCCAAGCCCCTTGTGCATGGACAGTTGAGCAATAATGAGCAATAACTTCACCTTGAGGACCAATTGTTCTATTCAGTAATTGATAATAAGCATTCATGATTTTCTTTCCGTAGTCCTTATCCAACATCAATATTTGATGAAAATTCACATTTTAATGCTTATGTTAACCCTCTATTTATTTGGCTCAACTGGTTTTTCCTACCAAAAACTGATGAGTCTAAAATTACAAATTTAATCACCAGGTAAAATTTCGCATGTCAATTTCACCCAGTGATCTTAAAAATGCCTCTTCATTAAAATGCAAAAGCATCTGGATCGAGTTCCATGATCGATTCAGCGCCAGACTCAATAGAAGCAGCATGGCTCTGTGTACGATGTAAAAGTTTTTGATAGAAAAACTTAGCTGTCTTTAACTTTGCTTTATAAAAAGCTTCTTCTTGTGTACCCGATTCTAATTTTGCATGGGCAACTTGTGCCATTCGAGCCCACAAATAAGCGAATACGACGTAACTGGAAAAATAAAGATAATCCACCGAAGCTGCCCCTATTTCTTCAGCGTTGTGCTTGGCTTTCTCTGCAATCGTTTTAGTCAGTGACAGCCATTGTTGCTTAAGCTCAGCTAATTTTTCTAAATAAGGTTTTAAGACTTCATTTGATTGCTGTTGATTAATAAATTGATCAATTAGATCGGTCATATTTTTTAGAAGTTTGCCTTCTGACTTAAGGACTTTACGTGCAAGTAGATCTAAAGACTGGATTTCGGTTGTTCCCTCATACAATGTTGAGATACGCGCATCACGTACAATTTGCTCCATACCATGCTCAACAATAAAGCCATGACCGCCAAATACTTGAACACCATGCTTTGCAGATTCATTGCCTGATTCTGTTAAAAAAGCTTTAGCAATTGGTGTTAAAAAAGCCAGTAACTCATCAGAGTGTTTTTGCTGTTCCTGATCGTTTGAACTTTCGACAATATCGACATGCTGAGCTAGAAAGTAAGCCAGTGCACGACCACCTTCGGAAAAAGCTTTTTGCGTCAATAACATTGAGCGTACAGCGGGATGCACAATAATTGGGTCGGCATTTTTCTCAGGATATTGAGGACCTGATAACGATCGCATAGCAAGACGCTCTTTGGCATAACTTAATGCGCCCTGAAATGAAATTTCAGAAGCAGCAAGCCCTTGTACTGCCGTTCCAATACGTGCGGTATTCATAAAGGTAAACATACAATTAAGCCCGCGATTTTCAGGACCAATCAAATAACCTTTCGCACCATCAAAATTCAGTACACAGGTGGCATTGCCATGAATTCCCATTTTATGTTCAATCGCGCTACAAACGACTTTATTACGGTCCAGCACCTGACCGTCGTCACTCACATTAAATTTAGGCACAATAAATAAAGAAATACCTTTAGTCCCTGCGGGTGCCTGAGGCAGACGGGCTAAAACAATATGAATAATATTTTCAGAAAGATCATGCTCACCTGCCGAGATAAAAATCTTTTCACCCGTAATTGAGTAACTACCGTCTGGATTTGGCTCTGCTTTCGTTCTAATTAACCCAAGGTCCGAACCCGCATGAGATTCGGTTAAACACATCGTTCCGGTCCAGATACCACTAATGAGCTTAGTTAAAAACTTCTGTTTTTGTTGCTCGGTGCCATGGTGCTCAATGGTTCTCATTGCCCCATGAGACAAGCCCGGATACATTGCCCAAGCCCAATTAGAACCACATAACATTTCAGAAATAGCGATCCTCAATAAGGTCGGTAAGCCTTGCCCGCCATATTTGGGGTCAGCAGTTAATGAGGTAAACCCAAGCTCAGCATATTTTTGGTAGGCTTCTTTAAAACCTTTCGGAGTTGTGACTACGCCTTGATTTAAATGACAGCCTTCCTGATCGCCATTTTGGTTAATCGGTGCCAATTCATTTTCACAAAAATCTGCTCCTGCCTCTAAGTATTGATCAATTAATTCTCGATTTACGCTTTCCTGATATTTACTTAAACCTTGATAGTTCTGTTCTGTTTGAAGCATTTCATGCAGCACAAATTGCATATCGCGTAATGGAGCTTTGTATAATGGCATAGTTTTTTCCTTTCACCTCACTGCCTGTGTCATGGGCAGATATCATTTTTCCTTAAAATGGACTTTTATTGTTTCAATCTCACCAAAATATCAAAAAATTTCTTATAGCAAAATATATTTTCACTAATTTAATAAAATTATCATAACTTAACCATAGGAATAAAATATAAATATATGTTTTAAATACAGATATAAGATAAAAAGTTATTAGTCTCGTTTTAAATAGAATAAATTTATATTTTGTATTGCAAAATTTTATTCCGTAAAAATTCAATTTATAGTATGGTTAATAGACTGCTTAATCATCCAAGGACGATTCATGGAAAGCCCGAAATACACAGGTCTTGAGTTTTTAACCGCTTTAAAAAATGGTGAAGTTTCTCCATCACCTATGGCTCACACCATACCGATGGAACTTGTTGAAGTATCCAAAGGTAAAGCAACTTATAAAGTTACCCCTCGCAAAGAACATAGAAATATTCAAGGCGGTGTACACGGCGGCTTCTGCGCTACAGCTTTAGATACAGCTACTGGCAGTGCAGCTCATACATTGCTCGAACATGGCATCGGCTATGGAACCATTGATTTAAATGTAAAAATGATCCGCCCCATGCAGGTTGATACATCTTACTATGCGACAGCCGAGTTGATTAATGCGGGCCGCAATATTATTAGTACCGAAGGAAAAATCGTAGATGAAAACGGCAAAGTGTATGCCTTTGCCTCGGCAACCTTAATGATTATTCGCAAATAATAAAATATTGAAGCTCCTGTTTATGGAGCTTTTTCTTGCTTTGCAACCTTATTCATTTCATAAAAATCTAAGCGATCAATCATAAAACTTAATATTGCCATCGCTAAACCTAAAGCAGCACACGCTTCCCATCCCCAATGTTTCCATGCGTACACCGCAATAAAAGAACCCAAGGCGGCTCCACCAAAATATAAGGTCATATAAATTGAGTTAATACGCGAACGAGCCTCGGCCGAAATTCGATAGACCAGATTTTGATTAAGTACATGAAATGCCGACAAACCGAAATAAGCCATAACAACTCCAACAGCGTAGGCAACCAGAGACTGCTGTGCAAAAAATAGTGGTATCCATGCACTTATTAATAAGCCCATACAAATCACTGCAATTTTATTCTCAAGGCCTGCTGCAATTTTCTTACCTGCCCATGGAGTCGCAAATACACCTGCCAGTCCAACAATCCCAAATAAACCAATCTGGAAATCGTTAAAGTGATAAGGCTCATTCGCCAAAATAAAAGTCATAGTGGTAAAAATCAGAGCCAAAATTCCAAAGCCAATTCCCCCTGCCAAACCACGGCGCAGTAAATGAGGCTGATGAGCTGCTAATGAAAATAATGAACCATAAATCTGTAGAATATTGAGTTGATGAGACTTACGTGCAACTGGCAACTTCACCCACATTACCCAAGCAAATACCAAAATGACGATTCCGCTAATTAAATAAACCGCATGCCAAGACCAAACTGTAGAAAGTAAGCCTGCAATAGAACGCGCCAACAATATTCCCAAAAACAAACCACTCATGAGAGTACCTACAACTTGAGGGCTTTTTTTAGGACTAGCTAAACCTGCGGCGAAAGGAACTAAAACTTGAGTCGCAATCGAAAAGAATGTGGCTAAAAAGGTAAAGCCATATAAAGCTGGCAAGGTTTGACTTAAGGATAGTCCTACTTGGGCAAGGCCGGTACAACACATGAGCAAGCAAATATAACTTCGCTTTTCAAAGAAGTCGCCTAAAGGAACCAATATAAAAAGGCCAACTGCATATGACAGTTGGCTAATAACAATAGTTAAAGCAACTTGATCAGCATTAACTTTTAATGCTTCAGCAATCGAATAGATTAAGGGCTGGTTATAATAGTTTGAACCCGCACAAATTCCACATGTCATTGCCATGATAAAAATAAAGCTTTTTGACAGTATATTTTCTGCATTGGGCTCAACTATTTTTTCCATTTTTAACTACGCCCTATTTTAAAATTTATACATCGATACAAAGTTTACGCGTGATACATCAGCGGTTCTGCCATCAAATACTTCTCGTTTGCCTTGATGATATTCCATACCAATATCCATTTGCTCAATCGGTGAATAAAAGACGTTAGCTGCGTAGTCCGTTAAGCGTTTATTAGCATCTGGGTTGAGTTTGGCATAAGCCGTGTCGTCATCATAATCAAACATTGAAGCCGATAAGTTTGCACGCCATTGCTCATTGAATTTATATGAATAACCAATATTGATGCTATTCAACTTATTCATAACCAAATCTGTTTTGTCTTCGTTTAAGGAGAAATCTCCCGCAGCATTTAAACTTGTTGAATTTGCCAGTCCACTTTGAGTGGTGTACGGCATAAATTTTTGATCGCCGACAATATATTGATAATTTGCTTGTACCGATTGTTGTGGCGTGAGTTGATATTTTAAGCCGCCTCCAGCGCCCCAGCTTACTTTCTTAACCGTGGCAGTTGCGACATCTGCGGATTTTTCATTAATAAACCCTTGAGCAAGTGCCGTTACAGGCCCTTGTTTAAAGCTATAGCGACCCGTTAAAGTTGGAAATGCAGAGACTCTCGAACCTGTATATTCCAAAGCTACTTTTAAATCATTATTGGCATCAATTTTCCAGTCATAGCGAATTTGTGGAGTACGTGTATAAGAAGTTCCCACAAATTGGGTGTAATCGACAGCTTCGGTACGGGTTTCCATGTTAGACATGAGTGACCATGTTTGACCAAAAGTCCAATCTTTATAGGTAAAAAATGCATGGCGAATACGGAATTTACCATCGCCCGTTCCCATGTTAGAGCTATCAAAGAAATCGGCTTCAATATTTCCAGTCACAGCTTTATTAGGACTATTAAAATAAACACCTAGTCGGCTTGCATTAATCATGGCATCGGAACGTGCATGATTTGAACGCTTTTCACTTTCAAAAGGTGTTCGGTACAAACTACTGGTCGTTCTACCACCCGAATCAGGTGATGATTTAAAATCGACCGCTGCATCAATACGGGCAATACCGTAAACCTTAACGTTATCCGTCCAAGTGACCCACGAAGGAGCAACAGGCTTTTCTGTTACAGTCGCTTTAGTTTTTTCAATGTTCTCTTCGATCTTTACCTGTTTGACCTGTAAATTATTTTGAGTTTGTTTCTGAGCAGCAAGTTCTGCTTTTAATTTTTGCAGCTCGGTTTCTAGCAAATTGATTCTTTGTTCTGTGGTATCTGAAGAATTTGCAAAAATAGTCCCTGAAGCCGCAGCACAAGCTGCAGCTAAAATTAATTTTTTCATCTTTTAATCCTTAAAGAAGCGTTTTTTCCGTGTGTATTTAGGCTACACGTGCATCGATTAGTTCACAGTCAGTGACTGCCTGTAATTCATCAAAAGTTAAGCCGTCTACCATTTCCTTGACGTAAGCTTTTTGGTCCTTGAGTTCAATAATGCATAAATCAGTGTAAATACGGTTTACACACTGCTCACCCGTTATTGGATAACTCAGTTCTTTTACAATTTTGGGCTCACCTTTTTTAGTCACATGCTCCATATAGACATAAATCGTTTTTGCACCAACTGCCAAATCCATAGCACCGCCAACTGCAGGTACATCATCTGCTTTACCGGTATGCCAGTTTGCCAAGTCTCCATTGACCGCAACTTGGAATGCACCAATCACGCAAATGTCCAAATGACCGCCACGCATAATGTCAAACGAGTCACCATGATGCATAAAGCATCCACCATCTAACAAAGTGACAAGTTCTTTTCCGGCATTTACCAGATCTTCATCTTCCTCACCCGGTTGTGGTGGAGGCCCAAAAGCCAAAACACCATTTTCCGAATGTAAAAAAATTTCTTTGTCTTTTGGCAAGAATTTAGCAACGTTGGTCGGTAAGCCAATGCCTAAATTGACATAAGAACCTTCCGGAATGTCATTGGCAATGAGTTTGGCAATATCTTCACGAGAACGCTTTTGAACTGACATTAGATATCTCCTACTTTTACAACGTGCTGAACAAAAATTCCCGGTGTAATAATGCACTCTGGGTCAAGCGTTCCTAGCTCTACGGTGTCATTCACTTGAACAATCGTGGTCTTGGCGGCTTTTGCCATGATTGGACCAAAATTGCGGGCCGCTTTGCGATAAGTTAAATTGCCCCAGCGGTCGGCTTTATCGGCATAAATCAGTGCAAAATCAGCTTCAAGTGGATATTCAAGCACATAGTTTTTACCGTTGATGGTTCGGGTTTCTTTGCCTTCGGCAATTTTAGTGCCATAACCAGTCGGAGTAAAAATAGCACCCAAACCTGCCCCTGCGGCTTGAATACGACATGCCAAATTACCTTGCGGAACCAGTTCCAACTCAATTTTTCCCGCTCTATATAAGTCTTGAAAAACGGTTGATCCTGCAGATTTCGGAAATGAGCTAATCATTTTTTTGACACAACCGGCAATAATCAGCTTGGTTAGACCACGGTCACCCGAAGCTGCATTATTGTTTACAATGGTGAGTTCTTTTTTCCCTAAATCGATTAAGGCTTCAATTAATTCAGCAGGTTGCCCCGTCACACCAAACCCGCCTGTCATGATGGTTGCACCATCAGGAATAGCTTTTAAAATCGGTTCAATGTCACTGGTGATTTTATTTATCATCTCACTTGTCCCTTTTCATCCTTAATTTAAGGTGACAGATTGATCTGTCACTCTGCCTTTTGCGGGTTAAATAGTCGGTCTTTAATAAATAACAATGGGATTACCCCGCAGATAAAATAAGCCGCAGCCATCACCAAAAGCCCTAAGCCAATAGAACCATTTTGCGATAGAAAACCAATTGTTAATGGAGAGAAAATAGAAAGTACTTTGCCAATGTTATAAGCACCGCCTACTGCCGAACCTCGAATTGAAGTCGGGAAACTTTCCGTCATATAGGTGGCATTAATTGCGTATGGAATACCGTAAAGGAAACCGAAGAACAGCATCATCCATAAAATGTTGGTTGGTGTATTTAAATAGACAATGACCGGAATAAATAAGGCTGTACCAATGGTTCCGAAAGCGAATACAGCGCGGCGCCCTAATTTGTCGGCAACAATCCCTGCAATCACTTTGGCAAACATCATAATTAGGAAAGTACCGACCATATACATGGCCATTTCTTTAAATTTGATGCCAAGATCAGACTCTAAATAAGCTGGTAACCAGTTACTTACGCCGTAATAACCAAACTGCAATGCACCTGTACTAATGATCCAAAGTACAAACATGGTGCCGTGTTTCTTATCTCTTAAAATTTCAAGATATGGGTTTTGACGTTTTTTAGGCTGGCTACTTTGAGCGACTTCTAGCGCTTTTAATTGTCGCGCTTTTTTCCAAGACTCAGGTTCAGGTACACAAAAGTGCATTAAAATTGACAACACTACAGGCGTAATTGCAATCCAGTATAGGAAACGCCAGCCGTGTTCAGGAATAATATGTCCTGCTAATAAGGTCGCTAGCAAGGAACCTAAGGTATAACCCGTCATAAGGGTAGCCAAAACAGTCGAGCGATGTTTTGTTGGCACCATTTCTGACATTAAAATATTACAAGCAATATAGAGCGCACCTAAGCCCATCGCTCCAAAAGTTCTTAAAACTGCAAATTGCATATAAGAATCAGTAAAACCCAGTGCGCTGGTTAAAACTGAAGAATAAGCAATAAAGAATACGATAATGCGGACCCGCCCAAAACGGTCACAAGCCCAACCACCAATCAAGCCACCAATTGCTGAACCTAAAAGTGTTAAACTGCCTAATGTTCCGGCTTGTACACCCGTTAAATGAAATTCTGTTTTAAGACTGGTCAGGCTTAATGCCAAAAAACCTAAGTCTGCCCCATCACACAACAATGTTAAAAAAGCGAATATAAATGCGGTAATCCAAATCTTTTTTGGTGTCTGGATAGCTTCACTGCTAGCCGTATTTTGTGCAACTGTTTCTGTTGTCATGTCCATATCCTCAGAAGGAACATGAGGCATCCAATGCCTCATGGCATTTGTTTTTTATTAGGTAGTAGCTTCCCTAATCATGTTTTTGGCAATAATAATTTGTTGAACTTGCGTGGTTCCTTCATATAAACGGAACAAACGCACATCGCGATAAAAGCGCTCAATGGCATATTCACTGATATAACCCGCTCCACCGTGAATCTGTACACAGCGGTCAGCAACGCGTCCGCACATTTCAGTTGCAAACATTTTTGCGCAAGACGCTTCTGTACTAATGTTTTCGCCATTATCACGGCGGCGAGCTGCATCTAAAACCATACATTTAGCTGCATAAATCTCGGCCTTTGAGTCAGCAAGCATCGCTTGAATCAGCTGGAAATTCGCAATAGGCTGACCGAACTGTTTGCGCTCAATTGCATAGTTCAGTGCGTCGTTTAACATACGCTCAGAAACACCCACGCTATATGCACCGATGTGTAAGCGTCCTTTATCAAGCACTTTCATGGCCGTTTTAAAACCAACACCTTCTACCCCACCAATGAGTGCAGAAGCAGGTACACGGCAATTTTCAAAAATCACATCACAGGTGTGCGAACCCTTTTGCCCCATTTTTTGGTCAATTTTGCCCAATGTAATGCCTGGTGTATTGGCCTCAACTAAAAAAGCTGAAATGCCACCAGACCCTTTAATTTCAGGATTGGTTCGAGCCATTACAGTGAAAGTTGCAGCATGGGGCGCATTGGTAATAAAACGTTTGGTACCGTTTAACACATAAAAATCACCATCTTTTACTGCACTGGTTTTTAAAGAGGCAGCATCAGAACCAGATTCAGGCTCGGTTAAACAAAATGAACCAATAATTTCGCCACTTGCGTAACGAGGTAAATATTTTTGCTTTTGCTCTTCTGTGCCATCAATCAAAATTGCACTTGAGCCAATACCATTATTAGTGCCAATTAAAGAGCGAAAAGCCGGTGATGTTTGTCCAAGTTCAAATGCAACTCTGACTTCCTCTTCCATAGTAATGCCTAGGCCGCCATATTCTTCGGGAATTGTGAGACCGAACAAACCAAGCTCACGCATTTGCTGCACAATGTCATCTGGAATTTTGTCTTTCTCTACCACTTCGTTTTCACGAGGGATCAATTCATTTTTTACAAAATCTCGAATTGTTGAAAGTAACTGCTCCAACATCCCTTCATCACGGATCATCTGTGATCTCCCTTTTTATGTATTTCCATCGCACCCATCAGCCATCTCCAGCTTGTTTGGATACCATGTTTTAAATCTTGTTTACTGCGGATGTGTTTCATAGTACGAGAACGAAAATACAAATTTCAAGCTTTTTTGAAAATTAATTTCGTTAAACGAAATTTAAAAAATTACCATTACGTAATATCAATCACTTAGCTTATTTAATAAATCATAATTGCTCTAATGGACTAAATAAGACTTGAAATAAATTCCAAAATAAGCATCATAAAAGGAATATAGTTTTGATGTGCGAAACAAGGAATTCAAAAATGAGTGTATCAATAGGGAATAATTTCGTAGAAGTCGACTTTTCTAATCAAAAAATAGCGGTTGTTAAAATTAACCGACCTGAAGCAAAAAATGCATTGAATACAGAGGTTCGCAAACAACTAGCGCAAGCTTTTACCGAATTAAGTTTTAACGATGAGATCAATGCAGTTGTGCTCACAGGTGGTGAAGAAGTCTTTGCCGCAGGTGCAGATCTAAAAGAAATGGCAACCGCAACTTCCACAGAAATGTTATTGCGTCATACCGAACGTTATTGGAACGCGATTGCTCAGTGCCCTAAACCTGTGATTGCTGCTGTAAATGGTTATGCATTAGGTGGTGGCTGCGAACTTGCAATGCACGCTGACATTATTATTGCAGGTAAAGGCGCAACCTTTGGCCAGCCGGAAATTAAAGTTGGTTTAATGCCAGGTGCTGGTGGTACACAACGTTTATTCCGTGCTGTGGGTAAATTCCATGCTATGCGCATGATTATGACGGGTGCCATGGTGAAAGCCGAAGAAGCTTATACCATTGGGCTTGTTTCACAAGTCACAGAAGATGACCAAACTATTCCAACTGCGATTCAAATGGCGCAAAGCCTTGCAAAAATGCCTCCTATTGCCCTGCAACAAATTAAAGAAGTTGCGTTGATGAGCGAAGATGTTCCATTAAATGCAGGTTTAACTCTAGAACGAAAAGCATTCCAGTTACTGTTTTCTACCGAAGATAAAAATGAAGGCGTTCAAGCTTTTATTGAAAAGCGTAAACCATCTTATCAAGGTAAATAACTCAAAACCATAATAACAAAGGAATGAATATGACCAGAAAAGTATTAATTAGTGCAGGTGGTTCAGGGATTGGACGATGCATTGCTGAAGCATTTTTAAACAATCATAATGAAGTTTTTGTTTGCGATATTAATGCTAAAAGCCTAGAACAATTTCAACAAGATTATCCAAAGCTGCATATACATGCCTGTGATTTGGCTGACCATGAACAAATTAAACTCATGTTTAGCCAAGCAATTCAGAAACTTGGCGGTATTGATATTTTAGTCAATAACACAGGCATTTCAGGCCCGACCGTTGCAGCAGATGAGCTAAGTTTTGAAGACTGGAATACAGTTATTAATTTAAACCTGAATAGCACTTTTTTAATTACCCAGTTAGCCATTCCCTATTTAAAGCAAGCACAGGCAGGTGTGATTATTAATATGTCGTCTATTGCTGGCCGCTTAGGCTATCCATATCGATTGGCCTATTCCACTTCAAAATGGGGGTTGATCGGTTTTACCAAAACGCTCTCTATGGAACTGGGTGCAGATAACATTCGGGTTAACGCTATTCTTCCTGGAGCGGTAGATGGTGATCGAGTTCAACGCGTATTACAGGCCCGTGCCGATGTAGCGCATACCTCACTTGAAGAAGTGACCCAAAATGCACTGAAAAATCAGTCGCTCAAATATTTTGTCAATCCAAAGCATATTGCAGATTTATGCCTGTTTTTAGCATCAGACAGTGGTCGCTCAATTTCAGGTCAAATCTTACCGATTGATGGTGATAAACAATGCTTAAGCTAAATCACCAAACCCTATTTTTCCGTTTAATTTCAAATATTGATTAATCATCAGGATGATCGACATGACTTATGATATTAAAAGCATGGCTGTGATTGGTGTCGGTATTATGGGCAGCGGTATTGCTCAAATTGCTGCGCAGTCAGGTCATACCACTTATTTATATGATGCCAAAGCAGGTGCAGCGGAACAGGCTAAAGAAAAACTGGCTGCTACATTTCAAAAGTTAGTCGACAAAAATAAAATTACACCTGAGCAAGCAGCTCTGGCAAATAGCCATTTAGTTGTTGCTCATCAAATTGAAGATTTAAAAAATTGTGACCTCATTGTAGAAGCAATTGTTGAACGCCTCGATATCAAACAAAACTTGATGCAACAGCTTGAAGACATTGTTTCGGATAATACTATTTTAGCCTCAAACACCTCTTCTCTTTCTATTACAGCCATTGCGGCGAACTGCAAAAAACCTGAACGTGTTGTGGGCTATCACTTCTTTAATCCCGTTCCACTCATGAAAGTGGTCGAAGTCATTCGTGGTTTAAAAACAGATCCACTTATTATTGATGCTTTAAACGATTTATCTCGTGCATTTGGTCACCGCCCTGTTGTAGCGAAGGACACCCCTGGATTTATTATTAATCACGCGGGCCGAGCTTATGGCACCGAAGCACTCAAAATTTTAAATGAAAATGTCTGCGACATCAGTGAAATTGACCGAATTTTACGTGACGGCGTTGGTTTTAGAATGGGTCCTTTTGAATTACTCGATTTAACTGGTCTTGATGTTTCTCATCCAGTTATGGAGTCGATTTATCATCAGTACTATGAAGAAGCCCGCTACAAACCAAACCCGTTAACCAAGCAAATGCTTGATGCCAAACAACTTGGACGTAAAGTCAATCAAGGTTTTTATAACTATGAAACCGGTTCAAAAACAGGTGAACAACCTGCCAAATTTGTAGAGCGTTTAGCACAATATCCAAAAGTTTGGGTAGCTGCCGATTTCCCTGAAGATAAGAAACAACTCGAAGATTATTTAACTCAGCAAAATATTGCCCTAGACGCTAATCCTGAACCACAAACAGATAGCTTATGTTTACTTGCTTGTTACGGCGAAGACACAACCCAAGCGGCGACCCGCTTAGGAGTTAACCCTGAACATGCTGTTGCTATAGACATGCTTTATGGCATTACAAAGCATCGAACCTTAATGCCATCACTTATTACCAAACCTGAATACCGACAAGCCGCTCACTCTATTTTCAATCTAGATGGAAATCTGGTCAGCATGATTAATGAAAGTATTGGCTTTGTTGCTCAGCGTGTTTTAGCGATGGTGATTAATCTAGGCTGTGATATTGCCCAGCAAAATGTTGCAACAGTAGATGACATTAATGCCGCGGTTCGTCTTGGCTTAGGCTATCCATTTGGTCCAATTGAATGGGGCGATCAAGTCGGCAGCCAAAAAATCTTACTCATTCTGAACCGTATAACAGCGCTTACGCATGACCCACGTTACCGCCCTAGCCCGTGGTTACAGCGCCGTGTCGCACTTCATTTACCTCTTACTTTTACTCACGAGTCTTGAAAAGGAATTTCTCAATGTTAAATGCATATATCTATGATGGTTTACGTAGCCCATTTGGCCGTCATGCAGGTGAACTTGCCTCAATTCGCCCTGATGATTTAGCCGCAACTGTCATTCAAAAACTACTAGAAAAAACTGGTGTTCCGGGTGCTGATATTGAAGATGTGATTTTAGGTGATACCAATCAAGCAGGTGAAGACAGTCGTAATGTGGCGAGGAATGCTTTATTACTTGCGGGATTACCAGTCACTGTGCCAGGCCAGACAGTAAACCGCTTATGTGCTAGTGGTTTAGGTGCTGTGATTGACTCAGCACGTGCTATTACTTGTGGTGAAGGCGAACTCTATATCGCAGGTGGTGTAGAAAGTATGTCACGTGCTCCCTTTGTAATGGGCAAAGCCGAAAGTGCTTATAGCCGCGATGCAAAAATTTATGACACCACCATTGGCTCTCGTTTTCCAAATAAAAAAATTATTGCTCAGTACGGCGGCCATTCAATGCCTGAAACAGGTGATAACGTTGCAGCCGATTTTGGTATTAGTCGTGAGCAATCAGACTTATTTGCAGCTCAATCACAAGCCAAATATCAAAAAGCCAAAGAAGAAGGTTTCTTTGCTGATGAAATTACTCCAATTGAAGTTTTCCAAGGCAAAAAATTACCGCCCAAACTCGTTTCAGAAGATGAACACCCTCGCCCAAGCTCAACTGTTGAAGCACTCACAAAGTTAAAACCACTCTTTGAAGGTGGCGTGGTCACTGCTGGTAATGCCTCAGGTATTAATGATGGTGCAGCAGCCCTCTTGATTGGTTCAGAAGCAGCAGGTCAAAAATATGGCCTAAAACCAATGGCAAAAATCTTGTCAGCTGCGGCGGCTGGTATTGAACCACGCATTATGGGTGCAGGCCCTATTGAAGCCATTAAAAAAGCAGTTGCGCGTGCGGGGCTTACTTTAGATGACATGGATATTATTGAAATTAATGAAGCCTTTGCTTCACAAGTTTTATCTTGTTTAAAAGGCTTAAATGTTGATTTTAATGACCCGCGTGTGAACCCGAACGGTGGTGCAATTGCCGTTGGTCATCCACTTGGTGCCTCTGGCGCTCGTCTTAGCTTAACAGTAGCTCGCGAGTTAATTCGCCGTAAGAGGAAATATGCCGTGGTGAGTCTCTGTATTGGTGTAGGTCAAGGTCTTGCGATGGTGATTGAAAACGTTTCATAACCATTGATTCAGATATCCATTCATCACAACAGCGCAGTGATGAATGGATTTATTTTGCATAGCGAAATATAATGGCAAAACTATTTTGCTTTAATTATATTTGAGGATCGAATGTCTCAAAACACGGAAACTGAAAAACCAATAAATTTTGATGAGATACGTTTAGATCCTATTTCGCATATACATCGGGAAAATAACCCGCAATTTATTGCTTCTTTAGCGCGCGGTTTAGAACTTTTAAGATGCTTTTCTGCAAATAATCAGGTGCTAGGTAACCAAGAATTAGCAAAAATGACAGGTTTACCTAAACCGACCATTGCACGTATTACCAATACCCTTGTGTCATTAGGCTATTTAAAACAATTGCCTAACTCAACCAAATACACATTAGACATTGGTGTTTTATCTTTAGGATACGCAGCACTATCTAACATCTCGATTCGTAATATTGCTCATCAATATATGGAAGAGCTGAGTCAGTATGTTCAGGCCCCTGTGGCAATGGCAACGCGTGACCGATTAAATATGGTGTATATCGATGTTGTGCAAATTGAAACTGCATTAAATATGCGCCGTCCAATTGGTTCGACTTTACCACTGCATAGTAGTTCAATGGGGCGAGCATGCTTGGCTGCGACCCCTGAACGTGAACGCAACTTTCTACTTGATGCATTGAAACAAAAGAATCCCGAAAACTGGCCAGCTATAAAACGTTCTTTAGAACGAGCTTTCCGTGATTACCAAGATTATGGATATTGTTTGTCTTTAGGCGAGTGGCATAAAGAAGTAAACTCAGTAGCTGTACCTTTGGTTAGCTCTAAACACGGTCTTTATGTCTTTAACTGTGGTGCGCCAAGTTTTCATTTAAATCCGGAAAAACTTGAAGGTGAAATTGGACCACGTTTAATCCACATGGTGCACAATATTCAAGATGCCTTGAATGAAACGCACTAATGATGAATAAATTTATTCTATCGTCTTTATAGTATAAGCTTCTATAGTTTACTTTCCATGAGCTATCGAAATTTATAGTTATATGATGAGGCATAACCCAACTAAAATTAATAATTTGAGTTGGGTTTTTTATAAAATTAAATAGAACTAGGCTCTTTCCAAAACCAAAGCAGATTGAGTAATTATAAGAATTAATTAAATCTTATTTAATCGATTTATCTTCTATATAATTTTTTAGACTTTTTCAAAAACACACAACCACAAAAACACCCTTAATTCTTTAAATTTATTAATAACATTTACAAAGAAAATTAATTTAGTTAAATTTTTATCATTAAAAACAACTCCACTACAATGTGTTGTTAATAAAATTTAAAGAATACTTCCATAATAAAAAGCACACTTAAATTCAACTTAATATTTAATATAAATTAAAAATAAATCAAATACATTAACTTTATATAAAATATAAATATTCTATATAAATTACTTGCAATATTAAAAAAATAAAAGTATTTTGAGTAATCAAAAATCAACCCATATCATTACTAAAAGATTTATTCCTCAAGGAGACAGAATAAATATTTTTATTATTACAAAGTAAAACATTCAATAATCATTTCTTCATGTATTAGTTTGAAACATGGGGATTCTTAACAAATAAAGCTATTACATAGAGTATCTATAATGGTTAAACTTTATCAGGAAAAAATTAATAATACAGAACCTGCATTTCTTCCTATCCCAAGTACTATATTAAAAGATATACATCTTAAGGATCGCCAATGGTTTACTAAATTAGTCCATCTTGAGGAGGTTTATCCGTATCTAGGAATTATTTGGAAAAATTTATATTTTTTATTTTCAAAAGAAATTAAAACTAACCCTAACAACTTATCATATGCTCTTGCTGAAAGTCAGTTTACTACTGATAAAGATATACTAAAGCAACCAAGCGAATATATAAATATATTAAAAAACAAAGCTTATTATCAATTTTTTTATACTCAATTTAGTCCTTTATTTAAGACAATTGGTAGTTGGCTTACAGGTATCTCCTCTATTAATTATGCATGGAAAGAAGAAGGTGGAATACTACTTAAAATTCATGCAGACATGGTTGGGAATGGAAATATTTCTCATAGTTTATCCCATAAATTTGAGTTAGACGCCAGTACGGTAGACTTAATTTTCCCTGATGTATTTAATAATAGTTTTACACAAAATCTTAATATTCAAGATTATGCCTTTAATCTTCCAGTATTCTTACTTAGTATTTCCCAATTTCCTGAAAAACTATATCCAGAGTCTTTAGGTGTTAATTTGGCAATGGGTAGATACATAGATAACTTAAGTACAATTAATCAATATGATAAAAGTATTTTTAGCCATTTGAAACAGAAGGATTTTACTAGAAGGTCTATTTTAGCAATTAATCAATATATTAAAGATAATGATGCATTAGACAAGATTAATAATGGCTACAATACAACACTAAATATTATTAGAAAATTTGAAGATTCTATTTTTTCAGATTTAGTAGATCCTAAACAATTTAGTAATGATACAGCCATGTTATCTTTAATACAGAAGTTAGGAAAATATGGTCATGGATACCATAAACGTGGCAAGTTATCTGAAAAACCAATTGATGATTGGCTTATATCAGATAATTTTTCTCCGAAGCATCTTCTTAATGTATTAGCTTCTTCCAGATATGTATCACCTGGCCACCCCGAGAAAAGTACTTTTGTAAAACTTATCAAAAATCCTAAAGGTGCAATGTTTGGTGTATTTTCAGAACAAGACATTGACATAGTGGAAACATGGATTAGAGATTTAAACAATCAAGATACCGCTCAAAGTAATTTTTTTGCTAATAATTATAATAATAAAGATAATTCAACACCTATTAAAGATTTGGATAAACAAATAATAGAACAAGCAAATCTTAAAGCCTTAGATAAATATAGTAACTTCACTCTCCAAGAACTGTATCCATTATTTTTACATGCTGGATGTTATCCAGATGTACTACCTACAGCAAAACATTTTGCTCAAAATTGGCTTACAGCACATAAACAAGCTTTAAAACAAGAGGGACTACCATTTTATCCATATAGTCATGAACGACTAGATAACTGGCTAGATGTTCAACACTTACACCAGGTGAATAGTTATATTCCCTTAGAAGGAATACCAGAAGAAAGTCGAGAGGATATTATTAATGATGCCATAGGTTTAGCACCATTAACTCTAATTGATGGGGCATGGCTGCGTAATACCTCAATTCCTGCACGAGTCAATACATATATTGGAGCATTACAATACCGAACACTTCTTGATGAACTCGGAGGTGGAGATATAAATCTCCATCATGGAAATATCTATAAACAACTATTAAAAAGTATGGAAATAGATATTGGGAAATTTACTGATAAAAAATTTGCCACTTCTATCTTATTTAATGAAGAAAACCTCAAAGTTCCAACTTTTTGGCTGGCCATATCTTTATTTCCACATTCGTTTTTACCTGAGACTCTTGGTTTGAATCTAGCAATGGAGCTTTCTGGTGTGGGTGGAGAATATCGTCGATCGGGAGATATCCTAAGTTATTACGGTTTTAGCTCACTTTTCACCAGTCTTCACAACACTATCGACAATGTAGTAACAGGACATTCAGCTTGGGCTATAGATGCTATTAAGCATCACCTCGACAATATTTTTCAACAAGGTGGTGAACAAGCGAGAGAACAACACTGGGAACGTATATGGACAGGTTATCGTTCGCTTAACCATCCACCGAAAGACAATTGGTTCCGAAGCGGTATGAACCATCTTCTACATCGTACTCTCAAAAAAGCATTTAATGGAAAAGCACTTAATGAAAAGGATAAGTAATGAATTATAATTTTTTATCTTTTGTTCTCACAGCATTAGTAATTAATTTAGCACCCGGCCCTGCTATGTTTTATGTAATGAATCAATCATTAAAATATGGAGTAAAAGCAGGGTTAAAAGCAGCGGCAGGAGTTGAATTTGGCGTATTCTTCTATGTTTTGTTATCAGCATTTGGATTAATGTTTATCTTCCAACAAATTCCGTTGCTATACAAAATTATTCAATTCATTGGCGCTTTATATTTACTGTACTTAGCTTATGCATCTTGGCCCAAGCGTAAATCAGTAGAAAGTTCAAATGTTCTTTCACAAAACTCTACAGAATCAGGCCGCTACTCATTTAGCAAAGGTATGTTGATTAATCTATCTAATCCTAAGATAGGTCTATTCTTTGTTAGCTTATTACCACAATTTATACCTGCAGGCTCCCACCCAGCTTGGCTATATTTTCTCTTATATGGCCTAATTTTCAACTTCGGCGGTATCTGTATAAATATGACTGTTGGTGTGATGGCTCGCAAATTAAAGTCGATTATACAAAGAGCATCTTGGTTTGATTATATACCGCCCCTTCTATTCTTATCTATTGCTATTTTAACTATCACACGGGAGGGATTATGAGTTACATTCTAGGCATTTCCGCTTTTTATCATGATAGCGCTATTACCTTACTTAAAAATGGTGAGATTATATGTGCATTACAAGAAGAACGTTTTTCTCGCATTAAGCAAGACAATCGCTTTCCCCGCCAAGCATTACTTGCTTGTTTTAAGCAAGCTGGTATTACTCTTAAAGATATTTCTTATATTGCCTATTATGAAGATCCAGAAATCAAATTTGAACGTATATATACAACTTATAAAAAGAACTTTCCAAAAGGTGCATTAAGTTTTGCAAAACAATATAAACGTTTTATTGCTAAAAAAAATATTATTTCTCTCATAAAAAAAGAACTTACAGATATTTTTCAAGAAGATGTTTTACCTCCATTTTATATATGTCAACACCATCAGAGTCATGCTGCATCGGCGTTCTATCCCTCACCTTATGCTAATGCTGCTGTGCTATGTGTTGATGGTGTTGGAGAATGGTCAACAACTACAGCTTGGCATGGTTGTGGTACAGAGTTACGCTCTTTATTTGATATTCGTTTCCCACATTCTTTAGGACTTCTATATTCTGCCTTTACCTATTACTGCGGTTTCAAAGTGGATTCAGGTGAATATAAATTGATGGGACTTGCCCCCTATGGTACCCCACGCTATGTTGATATTATTTTAAAAAAACTAATAACAATCAATCAGGATGGCAGTTTTTACTTAAATCGTGAGTATTTTGATTATGAAGTCGGGAATCGGATGATCACCGATAAATTCGAAGTATTGTTTGGAGGAGCTGCCCGAGAACCTGAAAGTATTATTACAAATAAGGAAATGGATCTCGCTGCGTCAATACAAGTTGTTACTGAAGAAATTATGTTGATGCTAGCCAAAAAAATTAAGTCTCTTACTCAAGCTGAAAATCTTTGTCTGGCTGGCGGTGTTGCGCTTAACTGTGTAGCGAATGGCAAATTGCTACGTTCTGGTTTATTTAAGAATATTTTTGTTCAACCTGCATCTGGAGACTCAGGTGGATCTCTTGGAGCAGCATATCTATGCTACTACAAGCAAATGCAAGCAACTAGGAAAGTTGATGAGTTCAGTGACAATATGCAAGGTGCCTATCTTGGGAATGCCTATAAAAACTTTGAGATTCAAGAAGCCTTAAATCAATGGGGTGCTAAATATCAATATCTTGATGAGAATACATTACTACAAAAAACAGCAGAATTATTGGCAAATAATAAAGTAATTGGTTGGTTCCAAGGGAGAATGGAGTTTGGTCCTCGTGCATTGGGAGGACGTTCAATATTAGGAAATCCTCAATCTGAGACAATGCAAAGTGTTATGAACTTAAAGATTAAAAATCGTGAATCATTCCGTCCATTTGCACCTGCTGTACTAGCAGAAGCTGCAGAACAATGGTTTGACCTCAATTGTTCTTCTCCTTATATGCTCATAGTCGCTCCCATACATACCAATAAACGCAGAACAGTTAAGAATGAACAAAATTACTCCGGTATAGAGAAGTTAAAACTTACCCGTTCTGAGATTCCAGCTGTAACTCATGTTGATTTTTCAGCTAGGATTCAAACTGTAGATGGAAAACATAATTATCGCTTTAAACAATTGATAAGTAAGTTTTCTACAATTACAGGTTGCCCAATATTAATCAATACTTCGTTTAATGTCCGAGGGGAACCTATCGTTGAGAGCCCAACTGATGCATATCGTTGCTTTATGCGAACAGAAATGGATGGTTTGGTTATTGGTGACTTTCTTTTAATAAAAACTGAGCAACCTGAATGGCAAGAAAAAACCGATTGGAGAAAAGAATATGCGCTTGACTAATAAACCTATACTTGACCATAAACAAGCCGTTCAAGAAGTCTATCGTTGGACTCCACAAATTCGTGATTATGATAACTTTATGCACATAGGAGCCAGATGGGTCCCCTATACAATGTATTTTCATGAAAAAAACTTTCGCTCTGAAACAGTTAACACTGATTCATTAGGGTTTCGCTATAGCCTTTTAAATGGGAATCGTTTTTCTGTCGCTGAGCGTCCGTCAAATGGCCGTGTAAACTTATTGGTAGGTGGATCCACTGCATTAGGTGTTGGAGCTACTTGTGATGAAAATACAGTTGCATCGCGTTTGAGCGAGATTACTGGAGAACGATGGTTGACTTTCGCAGGCCGTGGCTATAATGCAACTCAAGAACTACTTTTATACTTAATGAATCAAGAACAAGTTGGAGAGATTGGTCATGTGGTCGTTTTTAGTGGTATGAATACCCTTGCTCTAGAAGGTATCCCAGATGAGTTTGCAAGTGAATATGGGCGCTATTATTATTCTTTCGAATTTCAGCATTACATGAATAAATTTAATGAGGATATGAAACGCAAAAAAGATTCTTTTGATACAGCAAATGGAGATTCATTTTTTCAACGTTGCAAAAAAGCATTTTCCAAAAGTAATCCAGCAGATGAGATTATTACAGATGCAGGTGTTTCATTAGATGACCGATTAATTCGTGCAGCAGATGCAATCACAATTGCTTTGCAGCAATGGAAACTGTTACTGGCAGCTCATGGAGCAACTCTAACATTTATTCTCCAACCATTATCACATTGGTGTCGAGATTTTCTTACTCCAGAGGAAGATGCTGTATTTCATGCTATAGAAAGTTGTCCAAATAATTTCTATCGATTATTCAGTGGGGTTTTGGGTAAAGAAGTTCACATCCCATTCTTTTCTCATATCCAGAATAGAGCTAATGGTATACCTTGTTTTGATATGAATGCACTATTAAGAGATTCTCCAGCTTTTAACGACACGATTTTTGTTGATCGTGTGCATTTTAATGATCTTGGTAATGACCAATTGGCCCAAATTATTTCAGCAAAACTATAAAATTATTTAAAAAGGAGAAAAAAATGAGAATCATCAAAAGTATTTTAAGTCTTTTTAAACGTAAGAAAAAGAAAAAAGGAGGTTCTATCTATCCATTACGTTAAAATAAACTTTATAAACTAAAAAAATAGCTAATCGAATTTATAAAATAATGCCCATTGAATTTATAAAATGGGCATTTTAACAATCCTAATTAAAATAAATAAAAATCCTATAAAAGCCCTAATAATCGACCACGAATAATGTCTTCTGCATCTTTAACAATTCGGCTAACCAGTTCATCGCATGTCGGAATATCATGAATCAAGCTTGCGACTAAACCGCATGACCATGCACCCGCATTAACATCGCCATCAATCATGACTTTTGGATAGACGCCAGCAACTTCTTCAATAATATCTTCAAATTTAATGTTATCGCCTAGCGCTTTTTCTTTTGCTACGATTTTTTCTACGGCCGCATTATTCATGACACGTTCTGTGTTTCGCAAAGCACGCATAATTAACCACGTATCTCGTTCGGTGGCATTCAAAATCGCCTGTTTCACATTTGCATGTACGGGAGCTTCCTGAGTCGCAATAAAGCGCGTTCCCATGTTAATTCCATCTGCTCCCATCGCTAAAGCAGCGGCGAGTGAGCGCCCATCTGCCATACCACCTGAAGCAACAAACGGGATTTCTAATGCATCGGCTGCTAAAGGCAATAAAATCATATTTGGTACATCATCCTCACCGGGGTGACCACCACACTCGAAACCATCTACAGAAACCGCATCGCACCCAATTTGCTGAGCTTTTAAGCTATGTCGAACCGAAGTACATTTGTGAATTACTTTAATGCCAGCAGCCTTTAAATATGGCATGACTTGTTCAGGATTACGCCCCGCTGTTTCTACAACCTTGACTCCACCTTTAATGATTGCTTCTACAAAACCCGGATAATCAGGGGTATTTACCGTAGGTAAAAAGGTTAAATTTACCCCAAAAGGCTTGTCGGTCATTTCCCGGCAACGTGCAATTTCTTTTGCCAGATTTTCAGGTGTACGCTGAGTTAAGCCAGTAATAATGCCTAACCCACCCGCGTTAGAAACCGCAGCAGCCAGCTCTGCAAAACCAACATAATGCATACCACCTTGAATAATTGGATGCTCGATTTCAAATAATTCTGTAATTTTGGTCTTCATATTATTTCCACTCACCGTTCTATAACTAGCTTCTCATTTCCTTAGCAGAGCTAGATGCTTATTTACGCATAAATTCTGTAATCATTTAATTGATTTAATGTTAAAATTTCACAATACAAAATTTTATACCACAATACAAAACAAAATAATTGATATCGGAATTGTTTTTCGATAGCATTCTTTTAATGAGTTTATTTTTTAGACGGAAAGTTATTTAAAGGAATGAATAATGCAGCAGGACAATAAAACCCAAAGCGAGCTTAAAACAGGCACAATTCAACAACATTTAGATAGAAATATACTAACGCTCACCATGAGCAATCCCACTAAAAAGAATGCAATTAATTATGAAATGTATACATCCCTAAGTCAGGCATTAAATCAAGCCGCAACTAATCAAAATGTTCATGTCGTTGTGCTTGCTGGTGAAGGTTCTTCGTTTACCAGTGGTAATGATGTCAATGCATTTGAAAAACGCGACGCATCAAGTTCAGAACCACCCGCTTCGATTGTTTTCTTAAAAAGCTTAGCAACGTTTCCAAAACCAATTATTGCTAAAGTAAATGGTGTAGCAATTGGTATTGGCAGTACTATGCTTCTACATTGTGACCTTGTATATGCAAGCCAAAACTCTATTTTCCAATTCCCCTTTGTGAATTTGGGGCTTGTACCTGAAGCGGGTTCAAGTTACATCTTGCCAAGACTATTGGGCTTTGCTCGCGCTTCGGAACTTATTTTACTCGGTGAAAAATTTTCGGCAGACCAAGCAAAGAATTATGGTCTGGTCAATGAAATATTTGAGGCAAATGAGCTGGATCAGGTGGTTGAAGATATCGCAATCAAACTCGCCCACAAGCCAAGCCAAGCCTTACAGCTGAGTAAAAAGTTACTAAGAGATATGCCAATCGATGATCTACTCAATCGTATTGATCATGAGTCGACTATTTTTTCACACTGTTTACAAGGTTCCGAGTTTAAAGAAGCATTAAGTGCTTTCAAAGAAAAACGGAAACCAAACTTTCACAACCAAACAGTCTAGATACACCTACTAAAAAGCCAGCATTGAAAATCAAAGCTGGCTTTTATAAGTAAATCAGATTGGTTTAGCTAATCTCAGTACGAATATTATTCACCATGTGTAAAAGACGCGGTGCAATATCTTCTTCGAGTTTTTCACGGTTCATAATAAAACTTGGGCCGCCACAGTTGAACACCAGCAAACCATGTTGTCCATGAATCAGTGGAACTGCAACTGAATTGACATCTTTATGCCATTCGCCGATTGAAAAACAGTATCCAAAATCTTGATAGTCTTTAAATGCCTTATCTAAATCACGGTTAATTTTGATCCAGTCTTCTTTGTGCTTGCTACGAATGGCATCAAGTAAAAACTCTCGTTCATCTTCAGGCATTGCAGCTAAACAGGCACGTCCCATCGAACTTAAATGGATCGGTAAATAGGTTCCAACTTGACGGCGCATGGTCATATTGCCTTTACCTTGTACCACATCAAGGTAAATCATATTCAGTCGATCACGTGTTGCCATTGCAACAGCAGCGCCCGCATAGTCTGCCAAATTTTTCATATATGGATGAGCAATAGAGCGAATCGACACGTTAGACAGCATGGAATAACCAAATGCAAGAACACCCACTGAAAGCTGGAATTTGCTTGAGTTAGGTACTTGTTTGATATAACCCAAACGCGACAAGGTATGTGTAAGGCGAGTAATGGTTGGTTTTGGCAAACCTGTCATTTGAGCAAGTTCTTGGTTGCCCAAATGCTGATGCTTAGGCGTAAAACAACGTAATAGCTCTAAACCACGTGCTAATGCAGTAATAAATTGGCGATCATTTTCATCCTGCATGTCTTCAATCGGATGTAATAATTCATGCCTTAATGGCGCTAATAATTTTTCTGTCGGTTCTGCATCAACTGCATCATTCATTGTCATACCAATCCATATTTTGTTTCGCACTGCGAAAATTATAATCTATTTTTTCTATAAATAGCAAAAGAGCAAACATCCGAGTCTGCATCTAAAAGATAACCTCATTTAACTCATTAAAGCGAAAGATTAAATATTTTATTTTCTGATTTTAAATATAATTTTAACCTTCCGCTTTTTAAATCAATTACCCAATTACGCCCTTTTCTTTGAGCTCGGCTAACTTGTCTGAAGAAACCACTCGACCTAAAACCACCTGCGTATGTTCACCCAACAACGGAGGAGCTGTTTTGTATTCAACTGGCGTTCTAGAAAGTTTGATTGGTGAGCCAATTACCTTCAACTTTTCACGTTGAGGATGGTTCATCTCGACTAACATTTCTCGGGCAATGACTTGTGGCTCTTGAAAAGCTTGTTCCAAGTTATTAATCACACCGACCGGAACTTTAGCCGCATAGATAGAATCTACCCATTCATCTGCTGTTTTTGTTAAAAAGTGAGTTTGTAAAATTCCGATAATTTCATCGCGATGCTTAATTCGGTCTGCATTTCGGGCAAAGCGAGCATCATTTGGTAAATCGGGTAAACCTATACTTCGACAGAGTTGTATAAACTGAGTGTCATTTCCACACGCGATAATAAAATCACGGTCAGAAGCTTTGAACACTTGATAAGGCACAATATTAGCGTGTGCATTGCCATAACGCTTAGGGATATTTCCTGATGAAAGATAGTTCATTCCCTGATTTGCCATTGTAGCAATTTGAACATCAAGCAAAGCCATATCAATGTATTGACCTAAACCTGTCACATGGCGGTTGAGTAAAGCAGCCTGTATGGCAATCGTAGAATAAAGTCCCGTGGCTAAATCGGAAAATGCGACCCCTACTTTTTGTGGTCCACCACTAGGCAAATCATCACGCTCACCTGTAACTGACATTAGTCCGCCCATGCCCTGAATAATAAAGTCATAACCGGGCTCTTCTGCTCTTGGGCCATTTTGACCAAAACCTGTAATTGAGCAATAAACCAGTTTAGGGTTAATCTCAGATAAAGACTCATAGTCCAAACCGTACTTTTTCAAAGAACCCGCTTTGTAGTTTTCAATCACGACATCGGTGTCTTGAATAAGGGCTTTAATCAATTCTTGGCCATCAGGACTCGCAATGTCGATAGCAACGGATAGTTTATTGCGGTTAGTGGACTGATAATAAGCAGCTTCTTGAGTATCTTGGCCTGAGTCATCTTTCATCCAAGGTGGCCCCCAAGAACGGGTGTCATCACCGACTTTCGGTCGTTCAATCTTGATTACTTCTGCGCCTAAATCGGCAAGAATCTGTCCACACCAAGGCCCAGCCAATACCCGACTTAAGTCAAGTACCCGAATTCCATTTAAAGCACCCATCTTCATCCCACTATATTTTGTGACTTATTTCCTATAGGAAAACTTATCCATTTAAAATTTCGCATAGCGATATATATTTTTAATATACACACCTCTTTTTAAAAATCAAACTTTAATTTTCCACTAAAAATAATGATTTTTTATAAGAAAATATAGCTTAAATAAATCAATAAATTAGCCAAATATAAATCAACAACAAAGTATCGCATTGCGAAATTAATTTTCAAAATATATTGTTTTGCGTTCATCCTTTGATTACTATCGCTTCAAATATTGGTGATTTTACGAACATCACATTGATGTTTTCTGCATGTAGTAAAAGGACGAGACTATGATTCGAGATCAGGAAACCTTAGATCAACTTGTTGATATGATTCGACAATTTGTTGAAGGTGTATTAATTCCTCATGAGAATGAAGTCGCTGAAACGGATGAAATTCCTCAAGATATTGTTGAGCAAATGAAAGCTCTCGGTTTATTTGGTTTAACCATTCCTGAAGAGTACGAAGGTCTTGGACTAACAATGGAAGAAGAGGTCTATGTGGCTTTTGAGTTAGGTCGTACCTCTCCTGCATTTCGCTCTCTCATTGGAACCAATAATGGCATTGGTTCAAGTGGCCTAATTATTGATGGGACCGAAGCACAAAAATCATTTTTCTTACCACGTTTAGCACGTGGTGAAGTGATCAGTTCTTTTTGCTTAACCGAACCAGATGCAGGTTCTGATGCTGCATCTTTAAAAACCAGCGCGGTAAAAGATGGAGACTTTTACATTTTAAATGGTACTAAACGCTTTATTACCAACGCTCCTCATGCTGGCGTATTTACAGTTATGGCTCGTACAAGCTTTGATATTAAAGGCGCTGGCGGTATTTCTGCGTTTATTGTCGATAGCCAAACTCCGGGCATTTTTCTTGGCAAACGCGATAAAAAAATGGGGCAAAAAGGCGCCCATACTTGTGACGTTATTTTTGAAAATTGTCGCATTCCAGCTTCAGCGCTCATTGGAGGTATTGAAGGTGTTGGTTTTAAAACTGCTATGAAAGTGCTGGATAAAGGCCGTTTGCATATTGCTGCTTTGAGTGTCGGTGCAGCAACACGAATGCTAGATGATTCTTTACATTACGCTATCGAACGTAAGCAATTTGGACAACCAATTGCAGAATTTCAACTCATCCAAGCCATGCTAGCTGACTCGAAAGCTGAAATTTATGCGGCCAAATGTATGGTCTTAGACGCTGCACACCTACGTGATGCAGGACAAAACGTTAGTACTGAAGCCTCATGCGCAAAAATGTTTGCAACCGAAATGTGTGGCCGCGTTGCTGATCGCTGCGTACAAATTCATGGCGGTGCGGGTTACATCAGTGAATATGCCATCGAACGTTTTTATCGAGATGTTCGTTTGTTCCGTCTCTATGAAGGGACTACTCAAATTCAACAAGTGATTATTGCCCGAAATATGATTCGCGCTGCGTCTTAATCAAATTTAAAGCACTTCAAAACGACTTGAAGTGCTTTTTATCAAATGTAGGTAATGGATTATGGCTACAAATTACAAAGAAGGTCTTTCTCGTATACAACCTCATACGTGGAAAATAGCTTTTATTTTTGCATTTCTAGCACTATTGGTAGATGGAGCAGATTTGATGCTGCTGTCTTATAGCTTAAATAGTATTAAGGCAGATTTTGGATTAAGTTCAGTACAAGCAGGTATGCTTGGCAGTTTTACATTGGCAGGTATGGCTGTTGGTGGAATTTTTGGGGGATGGGCGTGCGATAAATTTGGTCGTGTACGCATTGTTGTTATTTCTATTTTAATTTTCTCACTCCTCACCTGTGGCTTAGGTTTTACCCAGAGCTTTCTTCAATTTGGTATTTTAAGATTTTTTGCATCACTGGGTTTGGGTTCTCTTTATATTGCCTGTAATACGCTCATGGCCGAATATGTACCAACACGTTTCCGTACAACTGTACTCGGCACGCTACAAGCTGGCTGGACCGTAGGCTATATTGTTGCGACTTTGCTTGCAGGTTGGATTATTCCTGATCATGGCTGGCGCATGCTGTTTTATGTTGCGATTATTCCCGTTGTTATTGCTGTGCTCATGCATATTCTTGTACCAGAACCAGAAGCATGGCAAAAGTCTCGACTAAAACAACCTGTTGTGGCTCAGAATGCTCAAAAAACCTCGGCATTTAAGCTTATTTTCCAAGATAAACGAAACCGTAATATGTTTATCCTATGGGCGTTAACAGCAGGCTTTTTACAGTTTGGCTACTATGGTGTAAATAACTGGATGCCGTCATACCTTGAAAGTGAACTGGGCATGAAGTTTAAAGAAATGACTGCCTATATGGTAGGTACATATACCGCCATGATTTTAGGTAAAGTTCTTGCGGGCATGATGGCTGATAAATTAGGGCGTCGTTTTACCTATGCTTTTGGTGCAATTGGTACTGCTATTTTCCTACCACTCATCGTTTTTTATAACTCACCAAGCAACATTCTATATTTATTGGTCACCTTTGGTTTCCTCTACGGCATCCCTTATGGCGTAAATGCAACTTATATGACAGAAAGCTTTGCGACAGCCATCCGTGGTACAGCCATTGGTGGAGCTTATAATGTCGGACGTTTGGGCGCTGCATTAGCCCCTGCAACGATTGGATTCTTAGCCTCTGGCGGGTCTATTGGTTTAGGTTTTGTCGTCATGGGTGCTGCCTACCTGATTTGTGGTGTGATGCCCGCCCTATTCATTAAAGAAAAATTATATGACCCTCAAAAGTCATAAAAAGATCTATCACATAGGTCATAGACCTATATGGTTGATAGTTCTAATCATTTAAACAAGTGTTTTAGATGGTTAGCAGGAAATAAGGAATCTACTCATTAAAGTTACTCCTTATTTCCATATATGTAGAGTTTATTACTCTTCATTTTAATTTTTTAGGTAAGCTTAGCTCCCAAGGGAGCTAAGCTTAAAAATATATAGACCTAGACTTGGTTTAAGGTCGTTCCCCTTGCCCTAAACGGCGTTCAATATCATCTAAAACATTTGGCAAGTCAGCGACACTATCAATCACATAGTGAGCGCCCGACGCATTCATTTTTTGGTATGCCTTATCTTTTAGAATAATCTGTTCATCAGCCGATAATGCACTCCACTCTTCAAAGCTTAAACCGACTTCGTTACCGCTAATCGCAAGCCCTACCGTCCAGCATCCTGCGTTTAAACCTTCATCAATCCCCACCACAGTATCATCTACTTTTACAACAGTTTTGATATCAGATACATCAAGTTGAATTAAGTTTTTCCATAGCATTTCAGGATATGGACGGCCAAATTTCACGTCGCTGGCAGTAACGATACAGTCTGGACGGTAGCCTTGATCGGCAGCATCTCTAATCAATCGTCCAATCATCATGGATGCATAACCAGTGTTACTACCAATTTTTGCGCCACGCTTTTTAATATTTTCAAAAGTCGCCAATGCACCCGGAATTAAAGCCGAGCATGTTGGAATCGAATCTAATTGATAAGGAATAAAGTCCTTATATAAACGGTCAATATCTGCTTCTGTTGCCGCTTGACCATAAACTTCCTGCCATGCGGCAGCTACGCGCGGCATTTTTAAAACAGCGGCAATATGGTCACGTTTTTCTAAACCCATTGGAGCACGCGCTTCTTCAACCGTAATTTCAACTTTATTGTCTTTAAATAACGCCATAAAAGCTAAAATTGGTGCACGTGAACCAAAATCTACAGTTGTCCCTGCCCAGTCAAAAACAACAGCCTGAATTTGTGTATTGTTGGTCGTCATGGTGTATTTCCTTTAATTCAAATATTTTAATAAAAGTTATGCTGTTACAGCTTGATTTAGATCGCTTTTGTAGTAACTCTCAATCGCAGCAAGAAGCCCTTCAATGTCATGAATATAAACTTCGCCAATATTGCCAATACGGAAGCAGTTAAGATCTGTGACTTTGCCCGGATAAATTACGTAGCCTGATTTTTTCAGGGTTTCATAAAATGACTGGAAGCTAAATGTTTCAACTGTCGGGTAAAGGAATGTGGTAATAATTGGTGATTGCGGTGCTTGATTACCTAATACCAATTCAAAGCCCAGTTGTTGCATACCTTTAGATAAGGTTTGCTGGTTTTGTAAATAACGTTGATAACGTGCAGCTACTCCGCCCTCTGTCTCAAGCTCAAGCAATGCTTGATAAAATGCACGTACCACATGGGTTGGCGAGGTAAAACGCCATTTACCGTTATGCTGTTCCATGGTATGCCACTGGTCATACAAATCGAGGCTAACTGAACGAGCTAAACCTTTACATGCCTTTAGGCAATCACGCTTCGCCAAAATAAAACCAAAGCCCGGAACACCTTGAATACATTTATTTGCACTTGAAATTAGAAAATCAATTTCAAGCTCAGCCATATCCATTGGTACACCGCCAAATGAACTCATCGCATCTACAATCCAGCTTTTTCCTGCTGCTTTCACTAAACGACCAATGTCTTGAATCGGGTTTAAAATTCCTGTGGTGGTTTCACAGTGCACACAAGCGACATGGCTAATGGTTTGATCTTGTAAAACACGCTCAATTTCTTGTAAATCTGGTGTTTGGGTTTCTAAATAGTTCAGTTCTACAACTTCAATATTTAGGCAACGTGCCATTTGCACCATACGTGCACCATATGCGCCATTATTAATAATTAAGATTTTGCCATCACGCGGAATAGCTGACCCAAGTACAGACTCCACAGCAAAACTTCCACTGCCTTGCATTAACACAGCCGTATATTTTTCAGGTTGGCTGGTCGCCAAGTTGACCAGTCGATTACGAATATCCTGTACCAGCAAGTTATATTCTTGGTCCCAAGTACACCAGTCTTTTTGCATGGCACGGCGTACTGTTGTCGATGTTGATAATGGTCCTGGGGTAAGAAGCAAATACTTGTTTTCTAAATCCATATCGAGTTGGGGTTGCATGTTCATAATGTTGCTCATTTCTTTCGTGTTAATTTCAATATACATCAATCTGGTTTAAACCAGATGACAAATTAGTAAATATTTTGTTCTAATATTTCTTTCATAAATCCGGCCCCTGTGGTCATGCCTTTACCGGCAATCGCACTCACCAGAAAGATGTTTTTTTCAGCTTCAGTGACACAGGCCAACTCATGTTCATGGGTCAGGTAATAACCATTCCAACGTTTTTGAATTGGCGGTAAATTCAGGCCTAATTTTTCGTGGCAATACGTTTGAATAAACTCATTAATCTCTTCACGCTGCTCAAACTGAGGCGCTTCATTAATCGAATGATATTCGTGGCTATCACCTACGATGAGTTCACCAAATTCGTTTTGTTTAATCAGAATATGAATACCGAATTCTTTAATGAAACCTTGTTGTGACGCTTTAACCAACTCCGCATGACTTGGGCAAATTTCAAAAGCTGGATAACGTGAAATAGATAAGCCTGAATAAAGAGAAGCATTTAATTTTTGGTGAAACCGTTGAGTCAGGGCCATTTGTAAGCCACAGCGTTTCAGATTCAAGCTTTGTAAGAGATCTGGATATAAAACATCGATGATTTCACCGTGGCAGATCAAAACTTTATTTGCCCGATATGCCTCGCCACTTGCCAAGCGAACCTGACAAATTTCATGCTGATATTGGGTTTGAACGACACAAGCATTGGTATAAATCTTTACGCCTTTTCTTTCGGCATATGCCAATAGTCGCTGCCCAACCACATGCGGTTCGACCGAATAGTCTTCTTCAAAAACTAAGCCGCCTTGAAACTGCTGCGCGGGGTTTAAATAAGAAAATTGGGTGACCAGTTCCTCATGCTTTAGCAAATGAACTGGAATTTGATAGTTATTTGCACGCTCGGCAAACTCATTTAAAACCTGCCATTCAAGTGCAGTGTTTGCGAGATAAATACCTTGGCTTTGAGCAAACGAAATATCGTTTTCAGCTTGAATACGCTGATAAAAAGAACGCGTTTCAAGCGCGTACTTTCGCCACTGTTGCTCTGGATGGGTTAATGTCGAAGTTCCGACCATGCCGAAATTACGACGAGTTGCCCCCACAGGCTTGGCATTTTTCTCGAAGATACAAACTTTTAAGCCTTTTTCTTGCGCTTGTATGGCAGCGGATAGACCTAAAATACCGGCTCCGACAACAATTAGATCAAACTGTTCGTTATTCATAAGACTTCCAATTTGCGAAATTTAGGATGAACAGACCCTTGCCTTGTTGAACAAAGCATTTCGTTTCAGTCGGTTAAATAAAAATTGTGTTTAGCTAAAACTTAATGAGCGCTTTCGCGCCATTGCTGACTTCTTGCCATAATTTTTCGGGTAAATAACCAATGAATGAGTTTTACAACACATGAAGTGGTCAAAATCAAAATACTCATCGCAACAGCAGCAACCGTGTCTCCCGCATCATCCATATTTAAAACAGCTACCGCAGCTAAACTGGTGTCTGGTGAATAGAGGAAAATGGCAGCCGACACAGTGGTCATGGCATTGACAAAAACATAGACCGACACATCGCATAGCGCTGGAAAGCACATAGGCAAATACACTTTCCAAAAAGTTTTCCACTTCGATGTTCCTAGAGTTTCTGCTGCCTGATCGAGTTGTAGCGGAATTTGTTTAATGGCATTGGTTAAAGTGAGGTGTGGCACAGTGTAATAATGCACAATGGTTGAAATCACCAAAATGGTCATGGTTCCATACAGCACATTTAACGGGTTGCTTTGCTGGTTAAAAAACAAAATGTAGGCAATACCTAGAACTAGCCCCGGTACAGCAAGGGGTAATAAAACTAAAGCTTGCACATAATTTTTAATGACAGGATGTGCTTTAAAACGTTCGGTTAATAGCGCCACCATAAAAATGAGTGCCGTTCCAAAAACCGTACTAAAGAGTGCCATGCGAACCGAGTTAAAGTACGCAGCCCAACCGCCGCCATCGACATATTCAAAACTATAATGTGCTAAGGTTAAAGACAAATCATAAGGCCAAGACTGAATAAATGAAGCTAACACAGCCGTTAAGATAATGAGTAAAATCGCACTTGAAACCAAACCACAAAATAGGCTCAGAACGACTTCAAGTTTTTTATTCGATGTTGAGATATAAGGTTTAGCCTGAAAAGCTTGAAAACGTGCATGACGCTTACTTTGTATGCGATCGAAAATGAATACAAAAACTGCTGGTAGCAATAACAAGATGGAAATGACCGCACCCATGCTCATGTTCTGCTGACCAATAATCTGTTTATAGACATCAAGCGCCATCATGTTAAATGAACCGCCAATGACTTTTGGAATCCCAAAATCGGTCAGTACATAAATAAAAGCCACTAAACTTGCGCTGATGAGTCCATAGCGAATTGCAGGTAGCGTGACATGGTAATGTGTCTTCCAGATATTTTTGCCGAGCGACAAAGATGCTTCAATTAAACGCTGATCGACGCTGCGAAAAGACACCATCATCAACATCAAAATTGCTGGAAATAGCCAAAAACAGTAACTGATTAAAATACCGATTGGGCCATAAATTTGTATATCGGCCAGTAAAGGTTTTAATACACCTTGCTTACCAAACAAGTAAACCAGTGCCAAAGAGGGCAAAAGTGACGGCGCTAAAATGGGTAAAAAAGCGACCACTTTAAAGAAGCCTTTGCCTTTCATATTGACGTTGGTAAGTGCAAAAGCATAAATACTGGCAAGCAACACTGTAATGACAGTGGCAGCACAAGCAACCCACACCGAGTTAAATACAGAGCTGAGTAAAGCTGGACTTGAAAAATAGTTATAAAAATTTTCAAGGCCAACAAATTTTTGATTTTCATCAAAAAATGCAGTTTCAAATAGCATCATTAAAGGAGCGATAATCGCTAAAGTCAAAGCAATTGCGACGCTAGCCAAAGCAATATTTGATCTTAATGAATAGTCAGTTTTCCGACGCGGCTGTGTTTTTAAAACCGCTGAAGCAGCTTCATTTAACATAGTGCGTATCCTTGTTCGTCAAAGACATGAATGAGCTGATTAGGCACTTTTATAAACATGAGTTCTTGCAAAGATTTGAACTTGGTATTTTCAATTTCAATTTGCAAAAGGTGTTTTGCCTGCTCAATTCCATCGATATGAATAGTGCAAAACAAACGACGTTTTGCGCCTAAAAATTCAGTGCTTATTACTTTAACTGGCAAATACAACGACTCTTTATCACTACCAAAATCATCAACCAACTCGACAGCTTCGGGTCTAAAACCAATGCTGAAGTTTTGCCCTGCTTTAAGTTTTTGCTGCTCCAAATTTAAAGGAATAAAACCTAAAACCTCGAGCTGATTGGTGACTGAACAAGTAGCTTTTAAAAAGTTCATAGTGCCAATAAACTTTGCAACGAATTGGGTTTGAGGCTTGTAGTAAATATTGTGCGGCGTATCAATTTGTTCAATGACACCATGATTCATGACAACCACACGGTCAGAAATGCTTAAAGCTTCTTCTTGATCGTGTGTGACCATAATGGTTGGCAAATTAAGCTGTGATTGAATTGAGCGAATCTTTTGTCTTAAGTTCAGACGTACCTGAGCATCGAGTGCAGACAAGGGTTCATCGAGCAGTAAAATATCAGGATTCGGTGCAATTGCCCGAGCAAGCGCAACACGTTGCTGCTGCCCGCCCGACAATTGATTCGGATATTTCTTAGCAATATCGGGTAATTCAATGAGTTCTAATAACTGTTGAACCCTTTGGCTACGCTGTGCCTTATCCCACTTTTTTTTGTCTAAGCCAAATGCAATATTTTCTTCTACATTTAAGTTTGGAAATAACGCATAGTTCTGAAATACAATGCCACAGTGGCGCTTTTCAGCACTCAACAAGGTAATGTCTGTGCCCTTTTTTATGACTTTTCCATAATCAGGTTTTTCTAGACCCGCAATAATGCGTAGCAATGTGGTTTTACCACAACCTGAAGGCCCCAAAAAGCTTACAAACTCGCCAGCTTTAAGGTTTAAATTAATATGACTTAGGGCCTGAAAATGTTGGAACTTCTTTTGGATATCCACCACTTCTAAAACCGAAGGGCCATGTTCAGGATATTTATAAGTCGTTAATGTCGACAATAAATGCCCTGCTAACTCGCCCTTTTGGTTTTGACCCAGCAGCGATGATTGCAATGACGAAGGAATTTGCATAATGAGGCCCTTATCCAAAAGATCACTTTTCAAAACGCTTTGACCATTCAGCCAAAATACGTTCACGCTGCTCGGCCGCCCAATAAAAATCATTTTTTACGAGCATTTGGGGAAGGTTTTTCGGGAAGTCCATAGTGGTATTTTCAATGCCTTTATAGGCCACCATTGAAAAGTTATGAGCATAGGCTTCGTTTGCCGCTTTGCTTACCGACCAATTTATAAATTTCTGCGCACTATTTAATTTCTTGGTTCCTTTCACAATTGCTGAGGCTTCCATTTCCCAGCCTAAACCTTCAATTGGATAAACCACTTCTAAAGGTGTACCCTCTGCTTTTAATTTAAAGGCTGGATAACCGAAAGAAATTCCAATTGGGATTTCGCCCTGTGCAGCCATCTTGCAAGGTTTTGAACCCGAATGAGGATATTGTGAAATGTTTTTATCTAAAGCCTGCATATAGTGCCATGCCTGCTTTTCACCCCAGATCTGCATCCAAGCTGTCACATCTAAATACCCTGTGCCACTTGAGGCTGGGTTTGGCATGACAATCAGATTTTTATAAATCGGGTTGGTTAAATCTTTCCAAGTTTTTGGAATAGGTAATTTACGTTTTTCTAGTTCAACTTTATTGACACAAATTGCAGATTCCCATGCATCCATACCCGTCCAAGTCGGTACAGTTTTTTGGCTGACAAATTCTGGTTTTAAATTTTGGATGCCTTCTGGTTTAAAAGGCTCAAGCATGTCTTTCTTTTCCATGACCAGCAAACTGGTTAAAGCCACACCAAAAACTACATCCGCTTGAGGATTTTTCTGCTCTGCCAAAAGTTTAGCGGTAATCACACCTGTTGAATCACGTACCCATTTTACTTTGAGTTCAGGATAGGCTTTATGTAATTCCTCTTGGTATTGCTTAAGCTGGTCGGCTTCCACTGCCGTATAGACTGTAATTTCTTCTGATTGTTTTGATGTTGCTGATGAACATCCCATTTGAATAGCGACCACCACACCTAAAACTGATGCAGTGCCGAGTTTAATTGTCTGTTGAACATACTGTTTCATCTGCAAACCATCGAATGCAATTATTTGATGATTGTATTTCAACAGCTTTATATGACAGTTTGATTAATCTGGTTTAAACCAGATTGTATTTTTATGCTCGAGCTTCGAAGTGCAAATCTAGAACGTCGTGTAGCCAATATTCCTGGTCAACATCGGTAATCACGCCTTTTTCATTTCTGTTGCTACGACAAATATATAAACCGAGTGCGCCCGTATTTACATGCAATGCTTTAGCCTGTTGGTCAGATAAAGCTGTTGGATACAGGTTAATATCGGCTCTTGTGATATGGCAGTTATATTGATTTGCCATAAGTAAAGTAATGGATTGCTTGAGATCATGAGTTAAAAACTCAGGAAAAAGCTCAGCATTCACACGTAAATGTTCAACCAAAACAGGTCGTCCATTAATGCAACGACGTCGCCAAACTGAATAAATCGGATGCCCTTTTTCAACTTTTAAATGCTTGGCATCCCAAGAAGTGGCTTGTGTCAGTTCACTCGAAATCACTTCGGTCGAAGGTTCATAGCCTTGTTCAATCACAAACTGGTTAAAGTTTTTTGTCGATTGTGGGTGGTAAATAATACGAGGAGAACGAACATACCAACCACGGCGGTCCAAGCGATAAATCAAACCATCAGTTTCCAAAGCCAGTAAAGCTTCACGTGCAGCCACTCGAGTGGTTTGGAATTGTTCCGAAAGCACTCTTTCTGATGGGAGTTTTGCGTGGGCTTCTAATACACCAGATTCAATATCATGGGCAATTGCATCGCGGATAGGAATATATTTAGGTATGCGTGCTTGGTCCTGTTCCATACAAACTTAGAATTTATAAATAAAGAAATTAATAGCAATATACTGAAAAAATGTGACAAAAGCTTTTATTAATGCTGATCTTTTAAGCAAAACAATCTCTTAAACTATTACGTCCCACTTAAGTTTTTATATAAAAAAAGGACATTTTCATGCCCTTTTTATTTTTAACTAACCTTTAACTTGCGTGCTTAAAACTATCAATTTGCTTAATCTCATAAGGCAAACCGACATAGTTTTCAGCCAATGTGGTTTTACCCGCAATTGAGCCAAGTACATAACTTAACTCGGCTTGTTTAATTTTATGATCAAACTCACTTTCAGTTTCAAAGCGATGTAATAAATGAGTCATCCACCAAGAAAAACGCTCTGCTTTCCATACCCTTTGCAGGCATTTCTCTGAATATTCATCAATCCCTTGCTCGGAACCTTCGACATAATATTCAACAAGCGCACTTGATAAATAAGCGATATCAGAGGCAGCGAGATTTAGGCCTTTTGCTCCTGTCGGTGGAACAATATGCGCAGCATCACCTGCTAAAAATAATTTTCCAAAGCGCATTGGTTCGGTCACAAAGCTTCGTAACGGCGCAATACTTTTTTCAATAGAGGCCCCAGTTACTAGCTTTTCACGGCTTTCAGGATCTAGGCGATTTTTCAACTCATCCCAAAACTTTTCATCTGACCAGTCCTCTACGTGATCGGTTAGAGGGACTTGTAAATAATAACGGCTACGCGTTTCAGAACGCATACTGCATAAAGCAAATCCACGCTCTGACTGTACATAAATGAGTTCATCAGCTACAGGTGGAACATCTGCCAATACCCCTAACCAGCCAAACGGATAAACTTTTTCAAAGGTCTTAATTTTATCTTCTGGCACGCTGGCACGGCAGACACCGTGGTAGCCATCACACCCTGCTATAAAGTCACACTGAATTTGAAAAGATTTACCTTGGTACTCAAACTCAACTTTTGGTGCAGTGTAAAAATCTTTCACTTGTACATTTTGAGCTTCATAAAATGAAGTGAGCTGCTCCGCTTCACGCGCAGTCATTAAATCTTTGGTGACTTCGGTCTGACCGTATACGGTTACTTGTTTTCCACCCGTGAGTGCGGCTAAATCAACTCGATGCAATTCACCATTGGTTAAGATTTCAATGCCCGAATGCGGTAATCCTTTTTCTTTTAAGTTTTGGTCAACGCCTGCTTGTTTCAGTAAGTCGACTGAAACTTGCTCTAAAATTCCTGCACGAATCCGTGAAGCCACATATTCAGCACTACGTTGCTCAACAATAATATGGTCGATACCAGCTTTATATAGAAGTTGCCCAAGCAATAACCCTGCTGGTCCAGAACCAATAATTGCAACCTGTGTCTTTAAAATGTCCATAACTTCATCCTTGTTTCATCCTGACTTTTAAATTACTGGCTTTAAGTTTTGTGCACTATGTATCCAAGACGAAAATAACCGTTTATCATTTAGTTTGTCCGAATAGCGGACAGAAACAACCAAAATAACAGGAATGAAAGGATGCCTTCTCTCGATGCTTTTTTAGAGCACCCAAACTCGCATGAGAAAATTCGTCAAGAAGACTATATTGCAGGATTAGCAAAAGGCTTGGCTTTACTGGAAGCTTTTGGAACAGATCGACAACGGCTTAACGTCACTCAAGTGGCTGAGCGAACTGGTATTAGTCGTACCGCGGCAAGGCGGTATTTGAAAACTTTAAAATACTTAGGCTATTTAGAGACAGACGAACATTACTTTTGGCTCACTCATCGTGTGCTGCGCTTTTCGAGTTCTTATTTAAGCTCTGCCCACCTGCCTAAAGTTGCTCAATCCTTTTTAAATCTTTTGTGTGCGCAGACGTCTCTGACTTTTTCGATTGTAGTTTTGGATGATAACGAAGTCGTGCCGATTGCCCGTAGTTATTTACCGCAGCAAGATAATTTGCGCGTTAGTCCTTATGGCATGCATTTAGGAAACCGACTCCCTGCCCATGCCACGTCTACAGGTAAAGTATTGCTGGCAGCACTGCCCGAAGAAGCGCAGCACACATGGGTAAAAACTTATGGTTTAAAGCGCTTAACCCCTTTTACCATTGTAGATGAGTCAAAGTTTTTTGAAGTGCTTAAGGACATTACGTTATCGGATTATTGCCTTTCCAAAGAAGAACATGAGCTTGGCGTAATTGCGATTGCAGTTCCTGTATTTAACGCGCAAGGTCAAGCCATAGCGGCACTTAACTGCATGTCTCAAACTAACCGTGTACAAGAAGATTATTTGGTTCAGCAAATTTTGCCATTGCTACGCAACACGGCAAATGAACTTAGAAATGTGATTTAAATAGACTTAGAAACTCTTGTCTTCTAATCATGAATACAAGAGTTTCAGCTCATGATTTTAAATGGCGAATTCTTTGACTTGCTGATTTGCCAAATCTAAAGCATTGCTGCGATAAGCTTGCATATCTAAGCCTTCTGCATAAATAAATTCAACGCCATGAATACCCATTAGTCCTAACACCGCTTTGAGATAAGGCGTGACTGCCTCAGTTTCTTGGCCGACATGAATGCCGCCCCGACTACTTACGATCACAGCTTTTACCCCTTCAACCAACCCTTGAGGATAAGTTTCGGTGTAGCGGAATGTTTGTCTTGCTCTTGCCACCAAATCAAACCAGTTTTTGAGTTGAGTCGGGACATTTAAGTTGTACATGGGTGCGCCAATAATGAGTAAATCAGCACTTTTTAGTTCAGCAATTAATTCATCAGACAAAGCGACGATTTGTTTAATGTCTTGATTGTTATTTTCAGCCCCACGCAGCGCTTGGAAAATTTCCAAATCTAATATAGGCAGATTCATTTCCGCTAAATTGCGTATGGTGATGTCATCTTGCAAACCTTGGCCTTTACGGTGCTCAAGCATGACATCGATTAGGCGATTGGTCTGTGAACCCTCACCCATAATGCTGGATTTTAATACCAATATTTTAGCCATGACCATCTCCACATTTTTGATGAAACCATATTAACTCCACAATAAATTCAACAGTGGTGATATTATTTCTTTATATTGGTTCCTTTTAGGCAACAATCATGCAACATGAGCTAAGTGCAATTTCTATATTTGTGACTGTGGTTGAAGCTGGAAGTTTTGTAAAAGCTGCCGAGCAATTGCATTTAACCCGCTCAGCCATTAGTAAAAATATTGCTCGCCTTGAAGATCAGCTTGGTGTTGCTTTATTTAAAAGAACAACACGTTCGCTTAGTATGACTGACGAAGGTGCTTTGTTTTATGAGCATAGCCGCCGAGCGTTAAGTGAAATACAAAATGCAGCGGCTTTATTAGACCAAGGGAAAATTAATGCAACAGGCCGTTTACGAATGTCTGTGCCAGTGCTGTTCGGTCAACTCTTTGCTGCCCCGCTCATGGTTAAATTTGCTCAACAGCATTCGGACTTACAGCTAGAAATTTCATTTAATGATCGAACTGTAGACTTGGTCGAAGAAGGTTTTGATTTATGCATCCGAATCGGAACGTTACCTGACACCACGCAGTTGGTTGCCAAACTGATTGGTCAGCATCGAATGCTACTTTGTGCCTCACCTGACTATTTAAATGAATCAGGTCCCCTAGAACATATTGAAGACTTAGACCACCACGCCACAATTGCCGATCCGCATTTTGGTCAAATAAAAAAATGGCAACTTCAAAAGGAAAATAGCGAGCCTTTAGTTATTAAACCCAAAGCAAAGCTTCTTTTAAATGACTTGCAGGCCATTAAAAATACAGCGCTTGCTGGAGCTGGTATCGCTTGGCTGCCCGATTGGCTTATTCAAAATGAATTACAGGATGGTAAGCTAGTACAGGTGTTAGAAACCATGTCGAGCATTGCTTTTCCGATTCATTTGGTATGGCCTACGCTGCCTTTTATGCCACTGAAAACCCGCCTTGCAATTGATTATTTGGCGCAGCATTTACCACCTGAGCTGAACAAATAAGTTTAAAGTAAATAAGGCCTTGTCCATTTCATCAAGGTTTTTTTAATACACGAAGCCAAAGTTTATTGCTTATATTCAAACGCTTTGACCTTCTAATTAGCATTAAGAAAACAATCCAGCACCTTTTCCCGCTCATCTACTCCATCTGAGCTTAAAAGCTGAATAATTGCGCCTTCAATCATATATAAAAATAGTTTTGCATCCTGAAAAGTCTCATCGGTTTTTAGTTTTATAAGCTGGCTATAAATTTCATTGATGAGCCATGTTCGATACCTCACCGCGATTTGATAGGCTTTTGGATAGCTCAGTTTCGTTTCAAAAATAGCTTTAAATAATAGGTAGTACATCCCGTCTACATCGGTGTGTAAAAGATAAAGTTTCTTGAGTTTCTCCCCCACACTTTCGCCTTGATGGGACTCAGCAATTGAAACCACTTTTTCTTTTAATCGTTCTTTCTGCACAGTCAAACAGATTTCAATAAAACGCTCTTTCGAGTGAAAGTAGTTATAAAACGTCGCTTTTGGAATGTTTGACTCTTTCACAATTCTATCGACCCCAACAGTATGAAACCCAAAATGGTGAAATAAATGAATCGACGTATTAATGACTTGCATGGCACGTGCAGGGAGAACTAAATTTGGCATGGTTTTACCGTTATAAATTCTTGTTGTTTCTAAACGAGATACTTTTTTGGGAGAAAAAAAGGCACAGCAAAGCCTATAAAGACTGTGCTTGGCACATCTCAAGTTTTGTGTTGCTAAGTTTTAAATAAAAAAGTCTTAAAGCCTGAAAACCTTAGGGTGATCAAGCTGCTTTAAAAATTTTAAGCTGTATCGTTATAGCTTTTGGCATTGAAAGCCAAGAAATAATGGATGTGCAAAGCCAACTCCTTTTTATTTGGAGTTCTGCCGACATGAATAGAAATTATGGTGGCAGAACGGAAGAGGGTTCGCGGACTGGTTTCGACTCCAGCACACCCGAGGGTGTCCCTCTCCCGTCCTACCGCAACGGGAGGGAACGAGGAGATGCTCACACAAAACTATTCCTCAGAAGAAATAATCCTGATGTGGTCGAAAAAACCGGTCCGCGACGACCGTCTGGCAATGTGGCCAGCAGGCAAAGGATAGTGCCCAACCCTATTGCAGTCAAGCACGCAAAATGCCATTTGTTTTAAATTAAATCATTAAAAAAGTAAGGCTAAATAATGAGGGAGTTATTGTTAAGTGGGGAAATAAAAACAGCCTTGGGAGGCTGTCTTTATTTTTGGGGATAAATAAATGTTTAATATGAGTTTCAGGAAAATTTAAAGTCTATGTTTATACAATCATTCTTTCAAATACATTTCAGCTTGCTCTTCTAATTCAGCTTGTTTTTTTAAAAAACCTTTTTCTATCTCTTCTTGCTCTCTAAGGTGCCTTTCAACTTGCTGTTCTAATTCAGCTTGTTCTTTCTCTATCTCTTCTTGCTCTCTAAAATATCTTTCAATTTGCTCTTCTATATGAGCTTGTTCTTGTATATATCTTTCATTCTCTTCTTGATCTTGTATATATTTTTCAAATATATCTTGTTCTCTAATATATTCATCAATCGGTATATCTCGCCAGTCTTCATGTGTTTCAAAGGATTCTCTAAGGTATTTTCTTACACGTTCTGATTTTACTTTCTCTAAGGTATATTTTTTTCTCAACTTTTCTGCATGTTGAAACTGTAAATGTTTATCTTCTTCTAAAGAAAGTTTAATATTTTTCAGAGTATCTTCTTTTATTTTTATATTTAAATATTCATCAGTTTTCTTCATAAACTCTTCTATTTGATAAATTAAGAAATTTTTAACAGAAGCTTCCCTATAGAGTTCTCTTTTTAATTCCGGCCTTGCTCCTAAAACTTTTCTTCCTTCAAATTCTTCAACACTTCGCCAATCTTCTTTTATATCTTCAGAAATAAAAACAATATTTTTAATATTTTTTTCCTTAGAAAATTCAATAATCTGTTTAAAAATAATTAGATCCCCAAATTTACTTTTGTAACGCAATCCATCAAAGAAAAACTCTTCTTCTTTTAATATATCCTTATAGCCAGGAGGAATTCCATTTGCATAACGTCTTTCTCCCTCTTTATATAAATGATCTAATTTTTCTTGTGTATCAAATGTATTAAAACCAATCCTTTTGTCATGAAATAATTCGTCTATTTCTTTTCGAATAAAATCATCAGAATTAATAAAAATTTTATCTTTATCCAAAATTTCAACTTCATCTTTAATTTCTTGGAGATGTAATTTTAAGTTAATTTTCAACTCATCAAATAGCTTATTAATTTCAGAAAAAGTTGAATCTAACTTTTCTTGGACAGATTGATAATTCTTTTTTAAAGAGAAAAGATTTGAAATAGCAGTAAAAGGTTTTTTATCAAATTTTAATGTATCTATTAATTTATCAATATCTTTATTTAATTCATGGAAAGTATTCCTTCTTTTCTTTATTACAATTAGTCTGTTTTTTTGAAATTCCAATCCAACATGGAATGGAATCCATATACGATTTTCTATCTTAGATAAAATTTTAAAAAAGTCTTGACGACCTTCTGGTTGAAAGGAATATAAACTTAATAAAACATTAGTATCAAAAATGAAAACTGTCTCAGGATCTTCCCAAATATTTTTCAATTCAGTGTTTTCAGTTGGATGATAAAAACAAGAAAATTTATTTTGCATTGCTATAATGAATAAAATTATAATTTCTTAATTATACCTATTAATTAAACAAAAATCAGAGTTTTTCAAGCTTTTAGCCTTTATACTTAAAGAAAGCTTTTTAAATAATTAATACACTTCCTTTCCTACTAACTCTCTACTTTTTATTGTTTTTATTATTAGTTTATATTACACACTCTATAAGCAAAAAATTTCAGATGCCCCTTTGATAAGCTCTATCAATCTAAAGAATTCAACGGAATTAATATGAGTATTTTTCTCATCAGACATGCTGAAAGTAAAGCCAATATCAATGGAAAAGCCCTTTCACATGCTTCGATTGCTTTAAGTGAAAATGGGCATAAACAAGCCCAAGCACTCTGTTTAAAACTGCCTGAGATTGATCATGTGATTGTGTCTCAATATTTACGTACACATCAAACCGCCGCCCCACTATTAGAAAAATATCATCTCACTTTTGAAGTAGATGAGCATTTGCATGAATTTAGCTATTTGTCTGAGCGTAAATGTGCCAATACCAATATGGACGACCGTAAAGCTTGGGTAAATGCATATTGGGAAAAAATGGATTATCAGCATAAAGATGCCGACGATGCAGAATCTTTTGAAGATCTATATATGCGAGTTCAAGCTTTTCTTGAGAAGTTAAAAGCTTTGAATGAAAACTATGTCCAAAAGAATTTGGCTGTATTTAGCCACGGACAGTTTTTACAGCTTTTGATGATGCAAATACAACAACCTCAACCAATTTCCAAAGATTTAATGCGGCAATTTAGATACAATCTGGTTTATCAGCCAATTAGAAACACTCAGGTTTTTACTTATTGAACTGATAAATTTCATACAAGGTATATAATTTTAGAAATTCTTTAAAATAATGAATAGAGAACTTATGACTCAATTTCCCGATTTACTTAAGAAGTTACACCAACTAGATTTTGATTATGCTGATGGAGATGGCATTGATTTTGAGCCATACCAAGATTTCTTATCACCTGAAGAAACAGCTGGATTTTTAACAGCTTGGACTGGGAATCCTCAAGCTGATGCTAGTACATTATTATTTTTTGGCCAAGATGGTACAGGTGGGTGTGCTGCTTTTTGGATAGTAAATAAAGACAAAAATATATTAGATCAACCAATTGTATTCTTAGGATCAGAAGGAGAAATGGGAGTTGTAGCGAAAGATTTTAATGATTATCTTTGGTTGTTGTCACAGAATCATGGTCCATTTGAATCTATCGAATATCCTGAAGCTAACACTCAAATTAATAATGATTTTCTGACTTTTGCAAAACAGAATTCTAAATCTAATTCTAGATCAGTTACTGAAATTTTAAACGATGCTCAAAGTTCTTATCCTAACTTTAAGACTTGGATAGAAGATATGATTCGGTAATGAAATGCCTATTAATACAATGGGTATTAGATAAAATAAAAGCAGCCTATTGAGTTTAAGCATCGCTGCGCAAGCTCAATTCAGGCTCGTGAGGCTTAATGTTTAAAATAAAATGGGGCACCTCGCCCCATCTGATTATTTAGCACTCAATTGCATTAACAGCGAGGCCACCTTTTGAAGTTTCTTTATATTTCTCAGACATATCTCTGCCAGTTTCTTTCATGGTCTGAATGACTTTATCGAGCGTCACAAAATGCTCACCTTCATCATGAAGTGCCATTTGTGCAGCATTAATGGCTTTTACGGCTGCAATTGCATTTCGCTCAATGCAAGGAACTTGAACCAAGCCACCAATCGGGTCACACGTTAAACCTAAGTTATGTTCAAGGCCAATTTCAGCTGCATGTTCCACTTGTTCAGGTGATGCACCTAAAATCTCGGCTAAACCAGCCGAAGCCATCGCACAAGCTGAGCCTACTTCGCCCTGACATCCCACTTCTGCACCAGAAATAGAGGCATTGAGCTTACATAAAATGCCGACTGCTGCTGCACTCAAAAAGAAACGAACCACTTTGTCTTCGGAAAAATCTTTAGAAAAAGTCACGTAGTAATATAAGACCGCTGGAATGATTCCAGCTGCACCATTTGTAGGAGCTGTGACTACTCGGCCGCCAGCGGCATTTTCTTCATTTACCGCTAAAGCAAATAAATTGACCCACTCCATGGCATGAAAAGTCGTCACAATCAAGTTTGAATTTTTCTTATTTAATAACTTATCGTGAATTTTTTTAGCTCGACGTTTTACGTTTAATCCACCCGGTAATATTCCTTCATTAATTAACCCGTTGTGAATGCACTGTTGCATCACCTTCCAGATGTCCAGAATTTTGGTGCGAATCTCAGTTTCACTGCGCCAGCTTTTTTCGTTTTCAAGCATTAATTCACTGATTGATAAACGATGAGTTTTACATAAGCTTAAAAGTTCAGCTGCACTGTGAAATGGATATGGAACCTTAACGTCACTGGTTTCAGATTGGGTTTGTGTTAATTGTCTTTGACTAACAATAAAACCGCCACCAATCGAGTAATAGGTTTCTTCATATAAGATTTCTTCCGCCTCGTTATACGCAATCAACTCCATTGCATTTGGGTGATAAGGCAAAGATTCATCTAAAAAAAGCACATCACGTTTATAGTCAAAAGAAATACTCTTTTGCTGCTTAAGCTGGATAGCGTTATTTTCAAGAACATCTTCAATCAAGTTTGTAGTTGCTTGAGTATCGACATGTTCAGGGTCAAAGCCCATTAAGCCTAACAGAATAGCCTTGTCTGTCGCATGACCAACACCCGTTGCTGCAAGCGAACCGTATAACTTCACCTGAACTCTAAGCGTGTTTTGTAGATCATTTTGTTTCAATAAATCATCCACAAAACTGTATGCCGCTCGCATGGGTCCAACTGTATGGGAGCTAGATGGACCAATACCAATTTTAAAAAGATCAAATACACTAATAAACACGGGGTCCTACCTTCAATTCATTATTATTCGTATGTTCGTCGTTATTGTGTCCTTTCGGATAACTCTAAAATTATCATTAAGCCATCCATAAAGCACTGAAAATAAATGGGTCATTGCCTAAAAACAACACAATCAATTTCTAATTCAATATTTTCCAAAAAATGGAATTTTCCATTAATTTAAATGGTAAATTACTCAACAAATATTTAAGAATTGTTCTTTTTAACAAATAAAATAGCGAACCTTTCCCAATTTTTTATAAAAAAAATTTGGTTTTCAAGCTATTTACTTAGAATTTAAATTATTTAAACAAAATTAAAAACAATAACTTACTCAATATTCAGATCACTCTTCGCCATTAAATAGAATAAAAATTCCCCTATTTACCAATAACCATATATCGTATACGATATATGAAAGAACAATAGTTCTGTCGTTAAGGAAAACGTAATGACAAGTCAGTTTAAAAAGCAGTTATCTCTAATGGATCTTACATTCATTGGCTTAGGCGCCATTTTCGGTTCTGGATGGTTATTTTCAGCAAGTCATGTGGCCTCTCAAGCCGGCCCTGCAGGTATATTGTCATGGATTATTGGGGGCTTTGCCGTTTTAATTCTGGGAATTATTTATTGTGAGTTAGGTGCAGCCTTACCACGAGCAGGCGGTATTATCCGTTATCCCGTATTTTCACATGGTCCTTTACAAGGATATTTACTTGGTTCTGTGACCGTCATTGCCTTTTCAAGTTTAATTGCAATTGAAGTCGTTGCTGCTCGTGAATATGCAGCGGCATGGTTCCCTTCACTTACAGAAATACATGATGGCATCCGATCTCCAACTACCATTGGTTGGTTGTTTCAGTTTGCACTTTTATGCGTATTTTTTGCTTTGAATTATTACAGCGTAAAAACCTTTGCAATTGCCAACAACCTCATCAGTGCATTGAAGTTTGCGGTTCCAGTTTTAGTGATGGTTGCACTTCTCTATCACTTTAAACCAGCAAATTTTTCAATGACCGAGTTTGCCCCAATGGGTGCTCACGGCGTACAAGGTGCCGTCTCTGCTGGCGGTATTATTTTTGCGTACTTAGGCTTAACGCCGATTATTTCGGTAGCCAGTGAAGTAAAGCGTCCTCAATTTACCATTCCTTTTGCACTCATCTTATCTGTCGTTTTAGCAACGATTATTTATGTCGTGCTTCAAGTTGCTTTCTTAGGTGCTGTACCTACCGATATGTTAGCAAATGGTTGGTCAGGACTCAGTGACAAGTTCCCATTACCTTACCGCGACATTGCCATGTTATTAGGTTTGGGATGGTTAGCGCTTTTAGTTGTTTCAGACGCTATTATCTCTCCGTCTGGCTGCGGCAATATCTATATGGCTGCAACTCCACGTGTCATTTATGCATGGTCGAACAGTAATACGTTCTTCCGTATTTTTACTCGTGTAGATCCAAAATCAGGCATTCCACGTTATGCATTATGGTTAACATTTGCACTTTCTGTATTTTGGACTATGCCGTTTCCATCTTGGGATAAATTAATTTCTGTAGTTTCGGCAGCGTTAGTTTTAAGTTATGCCCTAGCTCCTGTTACAGTGGGTGCCTTACGTCGTAATGCTCCTGAGCTTGAACGTCCATTCTATGTAAAAGGTTTTACCGTTCTTGGCCCACTTGCCTTCGTGATTGCCTCTTTTATTGTCTATTGGTCTGGCTGGAATGTCATTTCATGGTTATTAGGCGCACAAATCGTATTGTTTGCACTCTATGTCATTTTTAAACGCTATGTGCCAACCCAAGAAGTCAGCCTAGCCCAACAATTAAAGTCATCAGCTTGGCTTCTTGTTTACTACATTTTAATGATTATTGTTTCTTACCTTGGCAGCTTTGGTGATGGTGCATCACACCTATTGGCAGCTCCGTTTGACACACTTTTAGTTATGGTGATTTCTCTTGGTTGTTACTACTGGGGAATACATTCAGGTTTACCAAAAGCACTCATTAAAAATGATGATGAAGCTTAGCAATCACTTGCTTAAACACATATAGGTTGGAGTTTTCTTTTGATTAATAACGTATACAAAATACTATATTTCTCAAAAGTAAAACCTAGGCTTCGATAATTCTCCAACGTCAGAAGAACTACTTTTGACGTTCACTCTAAAGTGAGGTTGATAATGTTAAATATTACTGGTCAAAATTTTATTGCAGGTCAACGTTCAAGTTCGGGCAGTAAATTTGTCTTAAGTTATGATGCTGCAACAGATGAAGCATTACCCTATCAATTTGCTCAAGCCACTCCTGAAGAAATTGATCAGGCAGCTCAAGCAGCTGCATTGGCTTATCCAGCTTTTAGACAGACTACACCAGAACAGCGCGCTGTTTTTCTAGAAACAATTGCCAATGAAATTGATACGCTTGATGACCAGTTTATTGCCACTGTCTGTCAAGAAACTGCTTTACCTGAAGCTCGTATTCGCGGTGAATGTGGGCGAACTACTGGCCAATTACGTCTGTTTGCTCAAGTATTACGCCGTGGTGATTATTTAGGTGCCCGTATTGATTTGGCTTTACCTGAGCGTCAACCACTTCCACGTCCAGATTTACGTCAATATAAAATCGGTGTTGGGCCAGTTGCTGTATTTGGCGCGAGTAATTTCCCTCTTGCCTTTTCTACTGCTGGTGGCGATACCGCTTCAGCACTTGCGGCTGGATGTCCTGTCATTGTGAAGGCGCATAGCGGCCACATGGCAACCGCCGAATCAATTGCAAATGCGATTTGTAGTGCAATTGAGAAATGCGCTATGCCAAAAGGCATCTTTAGCATGATTTATGGTCAAGGTGTCGGTGAACCCCTGGTAAAACACCCTGCAATTAAAGCAGTTGGATTTACAGGTTCACTCAAAGGTGGTCGTGCTCTCTGCGATTTAGCTGCTGCACGCCCTGAACCAATTCCTGTTTTTGCCGAAATGTCGAGCATTAACCCAATGGTTTTATTACCCGAAGCCCTAAAAGTGCGTGGTGATAAAATTGCAGCCGAACTTAGTGGTTCAGTGGTTTTAGGTTGCGGTCAGTTCTGTACCAATCCGGGTTTAATTATTGGAATTAAATCAGCTGAATTTAGCCAATTTCTTGAGCAGTTCACGGCTGCAATGGCTCAGCAGCCACCACAAACCATGCTTAACAAAGGCACTTTAAGAAGCTATGAACATGGCCTTAAAGCATTACTCGCACACGACAAAATTGAGCATTTAGCAGGTCAACCACAACAAGGCCAGCAAGCCTATCCTCAGCTCTTTAAAGCTGATGCAGCTCTTTTACTAGAGCAGGATGAGTTACTTCAAGAAGAAGTATTTGGCCCAACGACGATTGTGATTGAAGTTGAATCAGCAGAGCAACTTGCTCTAGCGTTAAACGGACTTCGTGGTCAGCTTACCGCATCATTAATTGCAGAGCTGCAAGATTTTGAGAACTTCTCTACCCTTATTCCATTACTTGAAGAAAAAGCAGGACGTTTACTTCTAAATGGCTATCCAACAGGTGTTGAAGTCTGTGATGCCATGGTACACGGAGGACCTTATCCTGCAACTTCAGATGCACGTGGTACTTCGGTAGGAACCTTAGCAATTGAGCGTTATTTACGACCAGTATGCTATCAAAACTATCCAGATCACTTACTGCCACTCGCCCTTCAAAATGCCAATCCGCTTGGTATTGCGCGTTTAGTAAATGGTGAAATGAGTAAAGCTGCTCTTTAATATTTTTAAAGGAGTTTATCTAAGTGATGAACTCCTTTTTATTTAGATCAAAACCTCACAACGTAACCGCACATTATTTAAATAAAAAAGTGCAAAAAATGAATAGCAAGATGCTCAAACAAATCATTGCGTAACATATTTTTTAATAAGGATATTGGTATATGACGACAACACTAAAAAAGGTAGTCGCGGCCTCTATGGTCGGCTCCGTAGCTGAATGGTATGAATTTTTCCTTTATGGAACCGCTTCTGCCCTTGTCTTTGGCGAACTTTTCTTTCAACAAACGGGCAACGCTATAGATGGTATTTTGGCGGCCTTTGCCCTATATGCCGTTGGCTTTTTAGCAAGACCGATTGGTGGCCTCGTATTTGGCCATTACGGCGATAAAATTGGACGTAAGAAATTATTGCAAATTAGCCTGATTATTGTTGGTATCACTACTTTTTTGATGGGCTGTATTCCGACCTTCCATCAAATTGGTTATTGGGCACCTACACTATTGGTTATGCTGCGTTTAATTCAAGGCTTTGCTTTTGGTGGTGAATGGGGCGGCGCAGTTATTTTGGTTTCAGAGCACAGTCCAGATGATCGCAGAGGCTATTGGGCAAGCTGGCCACAAACTGGTGTACCGCTCGGCAATTTAGTAGCCACACTGGTTTTATTACTACTTTCAAAAAACCTCTCACCCGAACAATTCCTAGATTGGGGATGGCGCTGTGCATTCTGGTTTTCGGCGGTCGTGGTACTGATTGGTTTATGGATTCGAAAAAATGTAGACGATGCCGAGGTGTTTAAAGAAGCACAGGCCAAACAACAGCTTCTTGCAAAACAACAACTCGGGATTATTGAGGTTTTAAAATATCATAAGAAATCTGTTATTGCGGGTATCGGTGCCCGATTCGCAGAAAATATTTTGTATTATATGGTGGTTACTTTTTCGATCAGTTATTTAAAGTTGGTCGTCCATAAAGATACTTCGCAGATCTTACTGCTTATGTTCGGCGCTCACCTGATCCATTTCTTTATTATTCCTGTTATGGGGCATTTAAGCGATATATTTGGCCGTAAACCAATTTACCTTATTGGAGCTGTACTCACTGCATTTTGGGGCTTTGTCGGCTTTCCTTTAATGGATACAGGCAATAACTGGCTCATCATGTTAGCGATTGTGCTCGGTCTATTTATTGAGTCGATGACCTACTCGCCTTACTCTGCTTTAATGACTGAGTTATTTCCAACTCACATTCGCTATACGGCACTTTCATTTTGTTATCAAGTCGCACCCATTATGGCAGGTTCACTCGCTCCATTAATTGCCTTAACCTTACTCAAAGAATTTAATAGCTCGGTTCCAATTTCTTTATATTTAGTTGCCGCAAGTCTGATTTCTATTGTCTCGATTTTGCTGGTGAAAGAAACCCAAGGCCGGTCATTGGCTTTCAAAGATTAGTCTTTAAGATATAAATTAAGCGCTTAACGATGATTGTGGGTTGTCCTAAACAACCCATTTTTTTCATCTAAATATTTTTGATAGAGGCACGATACAAGGTAGGTGACATCCCTGTATGCAGCTTAAACTGACGACAAAAAGCACTATGGTCGGTATAACCACAGCGCAAACCAATTTGAGTAATGGGTAAATCTGTGGCCAATAGTTCAGTTGCGACTTGAAGACGAATTTTGCTAATCATTTGCCGCGGCGTTAAATGGTATATTTTTTTGCAATAGCGTTCTAACTGAGCCACCGACACACCAGCAATTGCGGTCAAGTGTGCCAACGTAATCGTTTCGGCATAATTCTTTTTAATATATTCCTCAACCTGAACCATTTTATAAAAAGCAGGATGTGTATTTTCAGGCACATTTAAATCATTAGAAATACCCGCTATTCCTACTAACTTTCCATCCGCATCAAATAAAGGTTCTTTATAAGTCAAACACCAGCCCGACTGGTTCTTTGCATATAAATGCAGTTCTAATTGCTCTGTTAACTTTTTACCACGGCGAATGACTTGCAAGTCTTGAGATGTATATATTTTTCCAAGAGAGTGAGGAAAGACTTCTTCCGAGGTCTTTCCAAGTAACGCAGTTTTATCTTTTAGACCACAGCGATTTACCAATGTTTGATTAACAAAGACATAGCGTGCTTCAGTATTTTTGATGAAAAATACCACCGAAGATAAAGCATCAAATAATGGTTCAATACTTTCCAGATTTTTTAAGAAATCTTCCAAAGTTGTGGTTAGTTTCGGAATTTGAACCAAAGTCATGAGCTAGAGCGGACAAAGTAATAACTTGTCTACTCTAGAACATTTCATTTTTGATTTAAAGGAGAAGTAGACATCGCCATGAGGCTTTTTACACGGGTAGGCAGTAATGGCGGTCGAGAGTTAGGTAGCTGCCAATCAAACAGGCAGGCGGCAGCTGTTGCACAAGTGCTTCCCTGACATGCTCCCATTCCACAACGTGTATGTAATTTTGCATCAATCCAACTACTACGCTCGGCAACCTTATCAAAAGTCACATCTTCACATCGACAAAAAATAGTTTCTGGACGAGCAAGCGTTTTTAACTCCGTACGTAATTTGAAGCTTTTCTCAAGGAGATCTGCAAATAAACGATACCGTTGTCTGTGAGCAAATAATTGACTGGCTTTTTCATTTTGGCCTATAGCTGCATAACCTGCGATGCTACCTTCAACCATCGCCAGCTCACTTCCGCCAAAACCTGTACACTCACCTGCTGCCCAAACCTGCGGCTGTGATGTACGTTGATAGTCATCGACCGCAATCGCATTGTCCTTAATTTGACAACCCATTAACTGCCCTAATTGAGTATTCGGTACTAAACCAAACCCACAAGCGAGTCGATCACACTCGATTTCAACAATTCCTTTCGGCGTTTGTAGTCTTACTCGTTCAAGACGCTCCTGACCAATCGCTTCAATCACATAACTGTCAGGGTGATATAGACGATAAGGTAAAGATAACGCCTGTATTATTTTCGCAGGCCAGCGCCAAAGTTGTAGTGCAAATTTACGAACGGAAGATGAAGCTGCCTGTTCAGCAACATAGAGAACTTGAGCACCTGCTTTTTTTGCTGTGTCCGCACTTGCTAGGAGTAATGGTCCGGAACCAGCAATCACAACACGTTCATTTTTTACAGGTGTACCTGCTTTAATTAAAGCTTGTAAACCACCTGCACCCGTTACTCCAGATAAGGTCCACCCAGGAAAAGGTAAAAATAGTTCTCTTGCACCCGTACACAATATAAGCTGGCGATAAGACAAATTTAGGCTGTCATGAGGTCGCTCAACGAGTAATTGGCCTACAAAAGGTGCAGCGACAATCTTGGCACCAAACATAAATTCAATATTAGGATAAGCCTTGATTTGTTGATATTTCTGCTGCGCCATTTCAGGTACAGGAAAAATCGGTCCAGCACGCCAGATTTGACCGCCCGCCTGTGGGTTATTATCTAATATTAAAATTCGCCCACCACTCTCGGCGGCCGCAATAGCAGCTGATAACCCAGCAGGGCCTGCTCCTACAACTACTACATCGTATTGTTTTTCCATTATTGTGTTTCCACCTTCATGTCTTGCTGGCACAGCGTCTGACAAGCAAGCACTCTGAGTCCATTAATATTGACACGGCATTCCTGACAAACTCCCATTCCACAAAATGGAGTACGTTTTTCACCACAAACAGATAGACGACTGTAAGACTTTGCTTGTGCTAAAGCAGCAGCAACACTGGTGCCCTCAATCACAGAAACTGATTGTCCGTTAATAAAAAGCTGAATCATCTATGCAGCTCCTATAAAACGATGTGGTAAAAAAGGTTCAGGATCTATATCAAAATTTAATCCACATATGTGTGAGACAATAAGTCTTGCTGTACCTGTTGCTGTGGTTACACCTAATCCTTCGTGGCCTACCGCTAAATAAATCGATTGAAATGCAGGATGTCGTCCAATTACTGGAATACCATCTGGAGTGGCTGCACGAAAACCAGTCCATGCCCGAATAACATTAAGATCAGCCAAAGCTGGAAAATAATCAGCAGCCTCTTTAAGCACCCGCGTAAACACTTCTGGCTCTACGGTCGGATCAACCGTATTAAACTGACGAGATGACCCAATGAATAGCTGACCTGTCGGTCTAGGTTGAATATTACAAGCGACCGAAATTCCACTTGTCGCTTGAGTGCTAGCTGCATAAGCCAAAGCCACTAACGTATGTTTTACATTTAATTCGGGATAACGGTCGGTAATAGCCAAATGACCTTTTTTAGGTTCAATCGGTAACTCTGGAAAAAAATCTATCGCATGAATGCCATTAGCCAAAACGATATGCGCAGCTTCGAGCCATGCTCCATCACTTAACTGAACCCGATTTTCTTCAATATGAATAACTTTAACTTGTTGAACCTGAATCTTTTGCGGGAATTGTTTTAACAACCATTCAGCAGCACAGGGTGCATATAAAATGCCATCATCAAAAACTTCCAACCCACCGTAGAGACCATGCTTTAAGTGAGGTTCAAGCTGACGGATTTCCTCTGCATTTCGAAGTTGGCAACGGACACCTTGTGCAGTGAGACGTTGATATTTTTCCTCGGCAATCTGCATTTCTTCTGAGCTACTTGCCAGCCATAAAGTTGGCGTTTGGCGATAGGCACATTCTTCCGAAAGCTCGTGCCCTAATTCATGCCATAACTGAACTGACCAATGGCTAAGTTTCAATTCGGCTTCCAAGTCATCCATAATGACCAAATGCCCCATGCCCGCAGCTGTTGCCCCACCGATACGAGCATCCAAAACTTGTACATTTAACCCTTGCCGAGCCAATTCATAAGCACATGCCGCACCTACAATGCCTGCCCCAATGACGATGGCATCGGTTCTCATAGCTGAATACCCCAAGCAAATGGGTCATTTTTATCCATAAATAAAGTTGCTTCGGCACTCATGTAAGCTTCACCACGAATGGTTGGAATAACATATTCCCCTGCTTGCTCATACGAGGCAATAAACTGGCTACCGATAATGCTGGCTTGTTTCCATAACTTTCCTGGTTCAAGTTTGCCATCTGAAGCTAAGCAAGCAATTTTTGCACTGGTTCCAGTTCCACATGGTGAACGGTCATAGGCCTTGCCTGGGCAAAGTACGAAATTTTTACTGTCCGCTTCGGCGTCACTTGCAAATAACTCGATATGGTCAATTTCTTGTCCATCTTTACCAGTTATTCCTTGTGCCGTAAGTGCCTGTCTGACTGTCCACGCATAGTCAGTCAGTTGATCCAAATTATCACTTGCAACACGTTGACCATGGTCATTAATCAAGAAGAACCAGTTACCGCCCCATGCAATATCACCAGTAACTTTTCCATACTTTTCAACATCAACTTCGACCGCTTTTTTATAACGATATGCTGGTACATTTCGCACGCTAACTGAATGATCTTCATGCAATGTCGCCTCAACATCGCCGACTGGAGTTTCAATTAAATGTGTGCCTACTTGTATTTTTCCCAAATGTGCTAACGAAGCCACTAACCCAATCGTGCCATGACCACACATGCCGAGGTAACCTGTATTATTAAAGAAAATTACGCCTGCACTCGCTTTAGGATTCACTGGCTTACACAATAATGCGCCAACCAACACATCATTACCTCGCGGCTCTAACATGGTTGCTCTACGGAAATGGTCATATTGTTCTGATAATATTTTTCGGCGGCTTTCCATATCTCCTGTGCCTAAATCAGGAAAACCTTCAAGTACTAATCGTGTTGGTTCGCCACCAGTATGAGAGTCCAAAATTTTTACTGTTTTCATAGAAGTATCCTTACATTTTTTTCTAGGATGACTGATCTCAAAACAGCAAGCTTGATCGTTTTCTTATGAATCGATGACGAAATCAGCATAGTGAAAACTTGCTTCACCTAAACTAAAGACAAAAAAAATTAGGCCATTGGCCTAATTTAAATAACACTGAAATGATTAAGAATGGAGCGCTTATTTTTTCACATTTTTATGGTGAGGTAGATGTTCATAAAGTGATTGGCAAACACCATTAATATGCTCTTCAATTAATTTAACCGCTAAATCAACATCTTTGGCTTTGCAGGCTTTCACGATTTCTTTATGTTCATCATTTGCACGTGATTTGCCTTCTGAAACATTCATTTGTAATCTTAAATAGCGCTCAATTTTATCGTAAATAGAACGAATTAATCCAAGCATGTAAGGCCGTTGTGCTGGTTCATAAAGGCATGCATGTAACTGCCAATTGAGTGTGGTCCAGCTTCCAATATCCATGTTATCGATAAAGGCATTACAAATTTCATCTGCCTTTTTATAAGTTTCCTCCGTCATATTCGGCACGGCGAGCTGAATCAGCTTCGTTTCCAACATCACTCGGACTTCAAAAATCTGTGCCAACTCTTCTTCAGAGATGCGGGTCACAATTGCGCCACGATTTTTTATAAACTCAACCAAGCCTTCAGCTTCAAGTTGCTTTAAGGCTTCACGTACCGGAATTTTGCTGACATTAAAAAGTTTGGCAATTTCATCCTGACGAATCGGTTCGCCTTCAGCAATATGCCCTGCAATAATTGCTTCTCTAATATATTTGACAATAACTTCAGATACCGAAGGCATTGCACCAAGATTTGATACATTAAAAGATGGTAGCGTCACGAATATTCTCTTAACCTCAAAATATGACACAAATAAAAGGATGATAATTTTTATTCATCCGCCATAATGAAATCATTGCTTTTCAAGCATTATTTTCGGCACGGCTTACCTTTATTTTAATGCTGCTAAAACTCATTTTCTCTATTTATTAGAGCTAATAATTTTTAACTGCATTAATAGCTAAAGTATACTTTATACCATTTAATTCACAAAACTATTATTAGACTATGCTGAAATCGTCATCATTTTATTGTATCTAACCAAGCAAATCATAATAAATAGCAGCATACTACCCTGTTCTCTTGATGGGCAACTGTCAAAAAAGATTCCTATCCATTTAGCTGAGTTATTGCCTGCAAGATAAAATTTTTATCTTGTAAAAATCATGCTGCATAAAACTTTTAAAGTTTGAGTCACTTCATATGAGTACGCCAACAGAAGCAAAATTTTCCCTGAATTATTATACGGGTTTCTTATCTGTACTATTTGCTGCTTTTCTATGGGGTACGGCAGGTACAGCGGCATCTTTTGCAAAAGGCATTAGTCCACTTGTAATTGCTACCATTTCTGTTGGCTTCGGTGGATTAATTCATACGTTTTTAAGCTTAAAAGCCATTAAAAAAAATTACCAAAAACTATTTAACTATAAATCCCAAGTTTTTATTGCGGTCATTGTTTCAATTCTTTGTCCATTTGCATTTTATTCATCTGTCTCTTTGGCTGGTGTTTCTATTGGCACCGTGATTTCTATTGGTTGTGCGCCTTTGTTTTCAGTGCTTTTGGAATGGATTTTAGATAAACGAAAACTTTCTTTAAAATGGCTCATCAGTTTTATTCTCGGTTTTTTAGGAATTATTTTACTCTCTTATGCAGGTGATCATGCGCAGCACCAAATCGTACAATCTGATCGTATTTTAGGGGTATTTTTTGGCTTACTCTCTAGCCTGAGCTATGCAACATATTCTTGGATAATGAGAAACCTAATTCGCCAAGACGTCGACTCAAGAGCTGCCATGGGAGTGATTTTTGGTATCTCTGCAGTGCTTTTACTACCTACATTATTCATTACGGCACAAAACCTTTTTGTTTACCCAACTAACATTTGGGTTGCGATTTATATTCCGATTGTTCCTATGTTTTTAGGCTATTTATTTTTTAGCTTTGGTCTTAAACGAATTCCCGCAAGTCAGGCTATGACACTAGCTTTAGTTGAGATTCCAGTTGCAGCATTATTAGCAGTTGTTGTAGTGGGTGAAAGTTTAACAATGCATAGTTATTTAGGTTTAATTCTCATTTTCCTATGCGTTATTGTTTTGACCAAAAAGTAATCCATAGAAATAAAAAAAAGAGGCTGAATTGTTAGCCTCTTTTTTATGGATACTTACTTAGATTTCAGCTGACCAGTTACGGTACCACGTACGGAATAACTCATACTGAGTTTCAACATATTTACGTTGCGATTCGCTCAATGCATCAGTCTCATTAAAGTGTAAGGTATATTCTTTATCACCGTTAAGTACCATTAAGTATTTATAGTAAAGAACAAGATCCGTTCCTTCATCAAAAGAAGATAAAACTTCTAATGCACTTGATAACTCTTGTGCTAAGCGACGGGCTTTTGCATCACCTGCTGCAGCTTTCTTACTAAGGTCAACCAACAGTAAAACTTCTTTAGGTAAAGCATTACCAATCCCTGTAATCGCACCAGTTGCATTACAATTGACGAAGCCATGGAAAACTTGAGTGTCTACACCAGCCATTAAGGTAACTGAATCATCTTGTGAAGTAATGAACTCAGCTGCGTAACGCATATCGGCAGCGCCACCAAACTCTTTAAAACCAATTAAGTTTGGAAACTCACGGCGTAATTCAAAAAATAAATCTGCACGAGTTGCAAATCCATAATATGGACTATTGTAAATCACCGAAGGTAAGCTTGGAGCTGCTTTTAAAATGGCAGAAAAGTGAGCTTTTTGTGCAGCTGGTGATGCCCCGCGTGATAGTACACGTGGAATAACCATAAGCCCTTGTGCACCTACCTTTTCTGCATGAGCTGCATGAGAAACTGCTTCTTTTGAATTAACTGCACCAGTACCAACAATTGTTGGAATGCCAGCAGCAACAAGTCGTGCTACACCTTCTTGGCGTTGAGCTTCTGTCAATAAAGGCCAATCACCCATAGAACCACAATACACTACCGCACTCATGCCAGCTTCAATCAGCTCATGCCCTTTTTTCACAAGCGCGTCAAAATCTGGCTCACGGTTAGGAGTACATGGAGTCATTAGCGCCGGGATACATCCTGTGAAGATATTACTCATAATTATTCCTCAGTAATACAAATAAAACTCTTGGTAGTCGTACTTTCGAGTTAATCCATCTCAAAAGTTATGGAATGGGATTAATAGCTGCTTAATCATTCTTCATATATCGTATACGATATACAACAAAAAGAATAGTCTTCCTTTCCAAATTCTTTACCGACGAAAAAATTCATATAAAACAAATATTAATTTTAATAATCGAATTAAAAAGCAAAATTTAACTCATATTTTTTTAAAAATTGGATGTAAAAATTTATGGAATTTAAAAATTAGTGCTCAGAATAGAAACTAAATCTGAGTTTATAGGTGCTTAAGAAACGACCACGAAACATTAGCCATTAGTCGCACCTCCCTATTTTTATTCATTTTTGCTGGTAAAGTGCTTTACATGGTTTGATACAACCTACTTAACTCAGATGCATAATTCACCTGTTCTTGCATCTGATGTTTTTCTGCCTCTAGTCCGCTAGGGGCTTTTTTTTATTATTGATTTAAATGCTGATATATTAAATTTCTAGACATAATTAAAGACAAGAAAAATGGATCGAATTTTCAAATTAAGTATTTTTAGTTTTCCGGTTTTATTGTTAAGTGGTTGTATTGGCTGTTATAACCCGACAGGCTGTAACCGTGATACTTCGCCTTATTTCTATACAAAACAAATCACTCAAGTCAAAGGCGTAACAGTTCCTGTTGGAACAAAACTGGTTTATAAATCTCAAAAGTCCAAACAGAAAGATGAGCAAACTGCCCCCCTTAAAGAAGAACATATAACAGGAATAAAGTTACCAAAAGATAGCGCTATGCTTTGGGGAGGAATGCCCACCAATCATCTCCTTCAATTTGCTAACTCTGAAATGCAAGGATTTACAGCCTATCGAGCACAAGAAGCTCCCGCTGTATATTCCAATCAATTTTTAAAACTCTGGAAAGAATGTGATAGTGATTTAGATATCTCGATCAAAAATAAAAATGACTGGAGCTTTAATCCCGCAAATATGAAAATTATTGGATGTGGAATTAACTATCAAGAAAGAGCTTCATACAACACCAACAATCCAAGCCAAGATAAAGTTGATATTTTTCTCATCAAAATTAATCAGGCTTTGCAACAACTGCCTCAACAAAAAGAGTATCCAGTCATTCATTATTCCCAAAATTAAAGTCATAAAAAAGCCTGCTGAAATGCAGGCTTTTGTACTTCAAGATTTGGTTTAGCAAACTTTAATTAAACAAATTAACCACAAGTTGCCTGAGTAATTTTCTTAGAAGCAGGATCAATAGTAACTGTAACTCGGTTTGTACGATAATCCATTGTCATTGGTTGACCTGGAGCTACTGTGCGCACAATTTCTGATTTAGTTTTTTGTTTAATTTGATCATCAGTCAGGCCAGATTGCCCCACTAATTTTTGAGCTTCTTCTGCTACACAGTTCGCTTGGTTATCACGGAATAATTTCCATTCTTCAACGACTTGGCCATTTGGTAAATGACAATACCCAACCTGACCATTTGCTTCATTTCTAATTTCTAATTTCCCACCTTGTTCAACACAATATTGACTAGCTGGGTTTGGTGAACCAATTTTTGGTGGAGTTGAATCTTTATGTTGTACAGACGAACAAGCCGTTAACGAAACAAGCGCTAAGCCAAGAAAGATAGTTTTTTTCATAATTTTTTGCTTCTTACTAAAAAAACTAAAGATATCAAAAAAATTCATGTTTCATATGACTTGTTTACAATAAAAAACTCACTTGAATGTTATAGCAAAATAAATTTAATTTATTGGAAATTAAGATATTCCCAATTAAAAGCCATTTTTGAACTATTCTATTCAGGTCTTTCTAAAATTCGGGCCCCTGATCCGTCTTGTCCTAAAATATCTTCAGGATTTCTTAATGGACATTGCTCTAACGATAAACAACCGCAGCCAATGCACCAGTCCATCTCATCTCTTAACCGAGTTAACTTTTGAATTCGATCATCCAAATTTTCTCGCCAATGACTCGATAAATCCCTCCATTGCTTAGCTGTTAATTTGCTACCAATCGGATACTGACTCAAAGCTTCTTTAATCTCATTTAAAGGAATACCTACTCTTTGAGCAACTTTAATAATCGCAATATATCTTAAAATAATTAAGGGATAGCGACGTTGATTACCATTCGTTCTTATACTTTTTATAAGGCCTTTTGCTTCATAAAAATGAAGGGTTGAAACAGGAACCCCGCTCCTTTTTGCAACTTCACCCACAGTCAAAACGCGACTAGGGTCTGCTTTTTTATTTTCACTCATCACAATTGACCTCAACTTTACTTGAGGTTTATAAGAGTACGTCTTTGTTTTGTCAAATAAATAACACGGGTTTTGTTATATGTATGTGCCGCTTTTATCAAGCTATAGTTCTTATCTGTAAAAGCAAAAGACAAAAAATGTATCTGATGATTAATCCAGTTAGATCTATAAAATAACTTACTATCAATCAAATTTAAGAAATTAGTTTTGTAGAGTACACGGACATCCACAAATCCAAAACATGTTGTAAACGAAAGGCATTGGGGCGCCTAATGGATAGACTTTAATTTGCTCGATCTTATAAGTTTTTTTACGTGATTCAATGTGAAGTATATTATCGTGACGTGCAATCACAATTCCCTTTTTATATAATTTTTTCCTTTCATTCTTTGCATCAAATTTATATACCAAAAAGTAAACTTTTTCTCCTACGCTAATCTTTGAATGATTAACCATAATGTAACCGTTACAATACTTACATTGCCAATCTTTCATATCTCAAATTATCACACGCTTAAATTAAAAAAACACACTGAATTTTATAGTATAAATTTATTAAAGATATAAATCTAAAGAAATACTTTAATTGAAAAAATAAGGTTTATTTGTGACACATATCACAATAAAAACTTAAAATTATATTCAGATACATCAATCACTTATCAAAAATATTTAAGGTTTATTATTTTTTAATATATAAAATCCACCTATAATTTATTTAATCATATAGTATATTTAACAATAATTTTAAGGTTAATTATAAAGATGACTTCAATATTTGACACAATATTTATTTCATTATATTTAGCATAGTATTAAACATATTAATAGATAACATTAAATTAATTTCACAGTAAAATTGAAAACAATTCATTTCACATTATATAAAAAATAAATATATAATGAATTGCATTACAATTTAATTTTTTTATTATGTCAACTCAACGTTTAAAATTAGAACTCCCATCTGGACATGATCAATTATTACTTCACTCCTGTTGTGCTCCTTGTTCAGGAGAAGTTATGGAAGCATTGATTGAATCAGACATTAAATTTTCAATATTTTTTTATAATCCTAATATTCATCCAGTAAAAGAATATCTCATCCGTAAAGAAGAAAATATTCGTTTTGCCGAAAAGCATAATATTCCATTTATTGATGCAGACTATGACACTGACAATTGGTTTGCTCGAGCAAAAGGTATGGAAGATGAACCCGAACGTGGTATTCGTTGCACTATGTGCTTCGATATGCGATTTGAACGAACTGCCCTTTACGCATATGAACACGGCTTTAGTCTCATCAGTAGTTCGCTAGGAATTTCTCGCTGGAAAAATATGGCGCAAATCAATGACTGCGGAATTCGTGCTGCTGCACACTATCCTGAAATTCAGTACTGGGATTACAACTGGCGTAAAAACGGTGGCTCAAGCCGTATGATTGAAATCAGTAAACGAGAAGAGTTTTATCAACAAGAATATTGTGGCTGTGTATATTCTTTAAGAGATACTAATCGCTGGCGCATGGGTAATGGGCGTGATCGTATTAAACTGGGCGTTAAGTTTTATAGTAATGCCATGGAAGAAGATTAATTTTTATTTCTCTTTAAGAATTAATTAAGTTATTCGGAACTATATTTATTTTTGATAAAAAAACGGCCACATCTGGAGAATGTGGCCAAAAGGTGTACTAAATAAGCTTTGATGTAGTTAGATTAATTGTGCTAGCTTAAAATAATATTAATTAAAATTAATTTTTAAAAATTTTAATAATATCTCTATTTTCATATAACCAATTGATCATCATAGAAATTCGTATTTAAGCATTTAAAGAATGATTAAATTTATCTAAATAACAAAACTTAGGCTATTACTTTTCTTGTAAATATTGTGCAATTTTTTGAATATTTTCAATAATTTCATTAGGTGTGTGGGCCGCATAGCCAAAAAGTACCGCGCCCTTTTTGTTTGGCCTCTGACAATATCTTGATAATGGCTGAACAGCCAAGTTTAGAGCTGAACACGGATCAACAAATTCTTGCTCTGTCCACTTATCTTTTAACCAGCACACTGCATGGATACCTGAATCTGTGGGTTGAACACTAAGTACATCTGAAAGATGCTCATCAATCGCTTTAATTAAGGCTTGTTGGCGCTCATAGCAAGCTTTTCGAACTTTACGTACATGCCGAGCATAGTGACCTTTTTGTATAAATTGAGACAAAGCCACTTGCTCTAAATAAGAACTTCGAACATCGGTATAGTATTTAGCTGCACTAAACGTTTCGATCAATGCTTCAGGCACAACCATGAACCCTAAACGAAACTCTGGAAACATCATTTTGCTAAAAGTACCAGAGTAAATGACTCTTTGCTGCTGATCTAAACCTTGTAAAGCTTGAATAGGATGTGTGCCGTAGCGAAATTCACTATTATAGTCATCCTCAAAAATCCATTTCCCTTGTTGAGATGCCCAATCGAGTAACGAAAAACGGCGGGCGAGACTTAAGGTTCCACCTACAGGAAACTGATGTGAAGGCGCGGTATAGACCAGTTTGCTTTTTAAATAACGATGAATAATGTCAGAGACTTGCATTCCCTCTTCATCACTTTCAATTAAATTTACCTGTGCACCAAAACTTCGGAAAATGTTAAAAGCCGCATCATAACCCGGCTCATCTAGGCACACTTCATCATTTGCTTGAAGTAAAGCATAGGCCGTTAAATGAATAGCTTGCTGCGTCCCATTTACGATAATAATTTGCTCTTCGTTGCAGTTCAGCCCTCGGGTGGAGCGGACATATTCACAAATTGCCTGACGTAGAGGTAGATAACCACGCGGGTCGTGAAATTGACCAAGCTGATAATACGACTGTCGCCAAGCTTGATTTAATAACTTTCCCCAAAGTTGATGAGGAAATAAATCAACACAACCTACACCTACATGGAACATTTTTTTCTTTTGACTTGACCACGACTGCTCTCGCCATGAAGTTAATAATGCTTCCATATTCGGATTAATATTTAAGGATTGATGATTATTTTTAGACTTTTTTTCTGAATTTTCTTGGACATGTATTAAATGATCTGGCACAACCTCAGCAACATAGGTACCCGAACTTGGTTTGGTAAATAAATATCCCTCATCAAGTAATCGTTCAAGAGCTGCCAATACAGAATTTCTTGAAATTGACATCACCTCTGCTAGGGCACGACTTGAGGGTAATTTTGTTCCAGCAGATAGCCTTCCATCTAAAATAGCATCACGCAAAGCCGAATATAGCCCATCTTTAATCTGACCTTTTGGCAAAATCAAATGTGGGAAAGATGCCGAAATCGAAGCTGCCATAACAAACTGGTACTGTAAAAAATATCAAAAGTGTACCTTATAAAAATACCACTATCAAAACTACACTCTAGTTGTCCATTTTCCATTACTTTAAAATAGAGTGTAATTATTATGCAAAATCAAGATATTCAAATCATCCCTGTTCAACAGCAGGACTATTCACAATGGGAAAAATATTGGCTTGCTTATCAAAATTTTTATCAGGTAAATTTACCTCTTCATGTCACAAAAGTGACTTGGGAACGCTTTTTCGATGAAAATGAACCCGTTTATTGTGCTGTTGCCAAACAATGTGAGCAAGTTTTGGGAATTGTGCATTATGTTATTCATCGTTCAACATGGGCAGAAAATAATTATTGTTATTTAGAAGACCTCTATGTTTCACCCGAAGTTCGTGGACAACACATTGGTAAGCAACTTATTGAATATGTGCAGAAGCAAGCAATTGAACACAACTGTGACCGTTTATATTGGCATACTCAAGAAACCAATGTAACAGCACAAAAGCTTTATGACTGGATTGCACAAAAACCAGGGATTATTGAATATCGTATGTCCTTGAACTAAAAAAGTGAAAACACCAAAAGCTGGTGTGCTTTTGGTGTTTAAATTTTTGTACGAATAAGCTTAATCACTTTGTCATTAACAGTTAAACATTGGTTAAATGCTGCGAAACGTTTGAGCTCTTGATCTAGTTCAAAAAAGAAATGCTCTTTATCTTTGATTGTTTTTTCTAGATGCAAGCTAATCACTTCTAATTCTTTGATAGACCGATGAGCTTTACAATCTAGTCGGCCTACTAACTCATCTTGATAAAGAATAGGTAAGCAAAAATAACCATATACCCGTTTGGCTGCTGGTACATAGCATTCAATCCGATAATCAAATTCAAATAAAGAAGTTAAGCGGTCACGATGAATAAGCGAGTTATCAAAAGGCGAAAGTATTTTTAAACCAAAATCAGTCTCCACTTTTTGTTCTATTGCAGCTACATCCACATATAGGGTTTGACCATCGGCAAGTTTAACCACTGATACAACACCAGCATCAACCTGCTCTTTTAGCACAACATGCATAGCCTCTTTTAGATCATTTTTCTTTAAATGAACTAATTGTTTCCATGTAAATGCTCCATGTGCTCGAAGCGTATTATTAAATAAATACTGCGCATATTCATAAAGCGTGGGCATTCTTAAATCAATATTTTCAGGTAGGCAGCGTTCGGTCAAATCATAGACTTTTTCCATTCCATTACGCTCACAGATCATCAAGTCACCCTGCATATATAACTGCTCAAAAGCACGGCGACCTGGACCTGTATTCCACCAATTTCCCAAACTCTTTTTATTATTCTTATCAATATCACGGAGACGAATTTTTCCTTCGGCATGAACACGCGCCAAAATTTCATTCATAAGGTGTTGATCACCTCTATTGAAATAACGGCTTTCTCCGTTTCTGACAGACATCATAGCAGGCAATGCATAGCGATAATCTTTCATAGGAAGATAAGACGCCGCATGATACCAATATTCAAAAATCTGGCGCTCACGAACCAAACTATTTAAATGATTTAAATCATAGTCTGGCACTCGGCTCCACAATATATGGTGATGAGCTCGCTCTACAACCGATATGGTATCAATCTGTACATATCCTAAATGCTCAATCGCCTGTAAAGTGCCATCCACACCTTTTGTAAATCGACTGGTTTTTCCTAAGCCTTGATTAAATAAAGTGAGCTGTTTTAAAGAAGAAGTCATAGAAATCAAATATTGTTATATTCATTTAGAAGCGGAAAAATTTCAGTTCTATCCTATCACTATTTCCTAATTTGCTTGTGCTTTAGCATCAGTAATTCTTTATAAAAAGAATCTCGGCCAACTCAACATTTTACAGATTCATCTTAAAATAACTTTTGGGAGCCAATCTACTCACTAAAATAACAACCAATATCACACTGGCTAAATGAAAAAGCCATCCTGCTTTGTAAGCTCCCGTAAGATCATGCAAAATTGCAATAATCCACGGCGGAATTGCTGCCAGTAAAAAACCACCGCCTTGCATCAGTGCTGATAAAGCACCTGCATGAATGGGTTCATCAAAATGGTCTAATGCAACTATAAGCGTTAATGCAAAACATCCTCCTAAGCCAACGCCTAAACAAATTGCCCAAAGCATAGCGGCAAACTCAGGCATAAAAGCCATTCCTGAAAAACCAACCATTTGCATTACTAACGTAAACCATAGCCATGGACGTCGGTCTTTATATTTCCTAGCTAAAATAGGCAAAATGAGTGCTGAAGCTGCTTGGCTCAAGGCTAGAAAAGCAAGTAATTTCCCACTTTGTGCTGCGCTCCAACCGTGATCTTGAAAAGAAGGTGCTAACCAAGCCACGACTGATGAATAGCCACCATTTACAAGCCCAAAGCAAGTCATTAATAACCAAGTTCGAGGTTGCTTTAATAATTTTCTTACAGGCGCACGATGAATGGATGAACTAGCTTTTGTAGGTAAAAAAGCCAGCGCCAATATAAATGTAAACAAAGCTGGAATAGCAAAAAAAGCCAGTCCAATAGACCATAAGCCCGTTATATTTGAAACTACAGGCGCTAACCATGCTCCTAAGGCACCACCTCCCATAAGCATGGCTGAGTAAAGACCCATCATCGGACCAATATGTTGGCTAAATTCTCTTTTGATCATGCCGGGAAATGCCGCTTGTATCATCGCGACTCCGAATCCAATCACTATGGCACTAAGAATTAATCCTTCGGCAGTAGGAAATAAAAATCGGAAAGTACACCCCGCACAAATGGTCAGCAATGCACCAAGAATAGCCCTTCTTTCACCGACAAAGTTTTGCAATATTGGCCCAACAAATGCAACGATTCCCATAAGCATCATCGGTAACAAAGTGAGCAGTGCCACCCCTTCTAAGCTTAAGCCAGTGGCTGTACGAATATTGGCAATCAATGGTCCAATACTTGTGATAAATGGTCTTAAATTAAGGCCCACCAAAGCTACCGTTACAACAAGCATGGGACGAGTCAAAAAGACGCCAGACTGCTTCATTATTCTGAGCCTGAATGATTGGTTTGATAATTCTTCCAATGCGCATAAAGATCAGTGCGGTTTTCAACTCTGATCGGTATATATTGAATTTTCATTGATTGCTCAGCAAACGGCTTGGCAAGCTCAATATATATTTCGGCTGTAGACAGACCAAATGGTGTTCCGTCTTCATTAGAATAAGCATAGCTAACTGACTTTATACCGGCTAAACGCATTGCTGCCATACACATTGGACATGGATGACCACTTGCATACACAGAGCAGCCTTCTAGGTTGGCAGATCCTAAAATTCGACTGGCTGCACGAATCGCCAATAATTCAGCATGTGCAGTTGGGTCATTCGTTGTCAGAATCTGATTTACGCCTGAAGCAATAACTTCTCCATTCTTTACAATCACAGCGCCAAATGGCCTGCCACCTTTTTCAATATTGTTATAGGCAAGCTCAATCGCATTACGTAAAAACTGTTCACCTTTTTCCATCACATACTCTCACTTTCTATTTTGCACCAGCTGCAAGAAGTCTTCTTTCAATTTCGCGGTATTCTCTTGAACGCGCATGTTGTAAGGGAGTTATCCCGTCTTTATCTGCCAAGTTCGGATCAGCACCTGCTTTCAATAAAAGCTCTACAATGTGTTGATATTTAGGTTCTCCATTTCCCAAAATGATGGCCTCAAGTAATGCCGTCCACCCCAAATTATTGACATGATTAACATCTACACCAGCGGCAATTAATGTACGAACTGTTTCGACATGGCCTCGTTCCGCTGCTGGAATGAGCGCAGTCCCACCGTAACGGTTAATACTTTTTAAATCCGCACCATGCATGAGTGTCATTCTTAGAATTTTTAAATATCCCTGTGCACCAGCATATAAATATGGACTGTCTTGAATATTGTCTTTTACATTTACATCAGCGCCAGCCTCTATCAGCATATGGGCAGCATGTACATTATTTGCTCTTGTTGCGACCATCAAAGCAGTTGAACCAGTTTCATCTCGCTCATCAATTAAAGTCTTTTGCGATAAAATCTGTTTGATAGATTGAGTGTCATTATTTATCACTGCCTGATGTAAAGGATAATCACCCATTGCATTCGTCATATTTGTAAAACCTAAAGTCCCCAGTGCGACAATCAGATTCATCCATATCAGTGACTTACGCATGGTGGCCTCCCAATAGAAATTTATGGCAAAACATTTTGCAATTAGAATAAGCTTCACCAAAAGTATTTGGAAATTAAATTATTTAATCGATACTATTAAGATTATGAATACTTTTTTATCAGCTTTTAAGCGTGGCAGTACCTAATAATGTTTGATCCTCGCCTTTTACGTGCTTTCGTCACTATTTTTGAAACCGGCAGTTTTACCGCAGCTGCCGATCGATTACACCTGACTCAATCAACAATTAGTCAGCAGTTAGCGCGACTTGAAGAATCAGTGGGACATGCGCTTATAGATCGAACAGCACGACCTTTTAAATTGACGGTATCTGGAGAATATCTCATTGGTTATGCGCAAAGGATTTTGAGCCTTCAACAAGAAGCTGAAGCACTACTTAAAGATCCGGCAGGAAGCATTCCTATTCGTATTGGTTTACCAGAAGATATGATGAGTCCAGCAATGGCTGAAGTTTTTGGTATATTTGCCAAAGAGCATCGTTCCATTCGTTTAGACGTAACCTCTGGCTTGAGTCGCAACTTAACAGAACGTTATCGGAATGGTGAATTCGATATTATTATTGTCAAAGAACCTGCTGCCAGTGCTGATCACCACGCTACATTCCCAGAAGAAATGGCATGGTTTCAAAGTGAGAATTCAACAACGACATGGTCTGATCCCATGAGTTTAGTGACCTTTCCTCAAGGCGGACTTTATCGGGATGAGATGTTCGCAACGTTAGAGCGCGAACGGCGACGTTGGTATATTGCCTTTACGGGTAGTAGCCTAGAAAGCGTGTTAGTTAGTGTTGAAACTGGATTAGGATTATCTTTATTGCCTGTGGCAACAACCCGCGGACGTCGAGTACGTCGATATGATTCATTAGGGACTGCCCCCCCTATGGTTGTTTCAATTTATACATGGGAAAAAGCTGGGATCATTTCCCAGCTTGTAGACAAGATGACAACTGTTTTACAAGAACGTTTTCAATCGTCAATAAGTGTTTAACTTACTTCATTCAAACTTTCAGCGATCAGTTTTTCAGCCATTTCCTGTGTTTTTCTTAAGCCCGGCATACGGAACTCGGTATGGCCATAATCTTGAATAGATTTCCAACGTCCACCCCATGTAAGCCCAACCGATTCAGCAACTTGCCCATATAAACGATAGCCTTGCATAGCCCAAGGGTCTCTTTCAGAAATAACCACTTTTCCATTTCGTTTAAAGGCGACATCTGCTGCCAAACCAAATTGATGATAACTCTGATACCCTTTTGCTTTTGTCGTGTTCGGATTACCTGCCAACATATTCTGACGTACAGGACTACGATATCCCTCTAATAGAACCAACTCATAGCCATATTGTTCTTTCATGATTTTAAAAACCATGAGTAAACGTTGCTTATAACGGGGGTTCATTTTGCTCCATTTACGATCTACTAAACTGGTATCTAAAATAGCTCGCCCATCAAAACTCGTATTATCAATAGGTGAAGAATTAATGGTTCCACTATTTTGAGCAGAATATTGTTGCTCTAATTGTGTAGCCTCTACAATTGCGGCTTCAATTAGGCTTTCATCTACTTCTGGTGGCGGTGATAGTATTTCACCGTTCAAAAGCGCGTAGATTTGAGGATCTGTTTTTTTGAGATATTCAGCTTCAATTCGAGTTGAGCTAATAGGTCGAGTAAAAGCAAAAACTAATATACTGGCAAACAAGAAAAATCCTGCAATAACAATCCACCACTGCTGTAAATGCCAATGGGATTGCAGCTTTTCAGGCGCAGCCGCCTGATTCATTGTTTGAGCAAATTGTCTAACCTGATTAAGCTGTTTACGGCCTTGCGGCAGTAATGACAAAACAAAATCTTTGCTTCTCGTCCTTAGCTCATAAGACATTAAAAACGCTAAACCAATTGCTAAGCATGTAAAGCAAAAGAAAATGAGAAAAATCATCATTTGTTCATTAATTCACAGCAAAAGGACTTCGTGTAATTTTAATATCTACCGATGCTTTAGGTGGTTCAACCTCAGCTTCGGGTTCGGCTGGAGCTTTATTCTCAACAACAGGTTTAGCCTGTGCCACTTGTTGCTGCGGTGTTTTAGTCACTGGCTTTTGCTGAGCCGGCTGTACCTTCGGTTGAGCCGTTTTAGCTGCACCCGTCTGTGGTTGAGGCACAACCTGAACTTTCTTTTCACCCGTGAGCTGTTCGTCAAATGGAGAAACTCGCTGTTGATTGACAGTAGCAGGCTTATGCTGAGCAGGTTTAAAGATATTACTTAATTCATTATCTTTAGGTTGTTCAAAACCATCACGGCTCATTGAATCTGTTTCGTTGTCTTGACTGACAGCAACTTGATTTTGTTCATCAGAAGAATGAGCAGTTTCTTGATTTAAAATCTGTTCTTCTGTTGATTTACTCTCAATTGCTGTTGATTCTGACGAATGCGGTTGAGACAAGAACAGGAATAGCGAGATGCTGACAAACACCCCGGCAATAACACCAATGACAATATAAAGTATTGGTGATTTCGGCTTTTTTTTATTCGATTGTAAAACTCGAATAGAAGTTGGTTTTTCCTGAGCCATTTCGTACCATCATCAAGGTAAATAAATTGTAATATGTGCTTGCTCTTGAGGAGCAGAAATCACATTTTGATAATTAGATAATGCTTTATCATTTTGATTATTCAGCATAAATCTTAGCCCTGCAAAGGTAAGCAATGCAAAAATCAATAAAAAGATCAAAATCCAAAAGAAAGGTACTTCCCGATGAATAATATTTCGTATCTGATCGGGAATGGCCGAGAACGGCGAAAAGGCAACTTTTTTCCCTTTCAAATAGTCAATTTCGTCACCGACTCTTGATACTAAATGGTTGAGACTTTCCGTAGATTCGATTCGGTACTTACCCTGAAAACCTAATAAAAGGCAGTAATGAAATACTTCTAAAGCAGCTAGACGTTCTTTTCCACGGCTACGTAATTGCTCCAATATTTCAAAGAAGCGATAACCCGCTAACTGAGAACCAAACAAGCTCAATTGTAACGGGCTAATTAACCAAGCATTTTGCAAATTAAAATAACTTGGGTCTTGTTGCGTTACGATCGTTTCATCAATCAAAGCACAAAATGCATATTTAGCATCATGAATATCATCAGCTGAAAATTGTAACTTTTTAGCTTGCTGCTCAAATTGATTGAGTAAATTTAAGATTTTTTCACGAAACTGCTGAGCATCTGCTGGCACATACTGATTTCGAATCAAGAAAACCAAATAAAAGCCGTCATGCAATAAATCAATAAGATTGATTGCCTGTAGTTTTGCTTGAGACTGGCTATTATTGTTCCCACCCGTTCCAATCTGCCCATCATCAAATAAAGAAGGAGCACCTGTGGATTGTGACATTTTTCTCTCCTTTACCCTTAAGCGTTCATGACCGCAATCAGTTCAATACTGATATCTTGGAAACCAGCCGGAACATAAATACAAATCGTTTCTGAATCTAACATACGCTGATAAAGCTCATGATGTGGTTCAATCTCGAAATAACTCACACCAGAACGTACTGGTATTGCAGTTGGAACTTGAATTAAGTGATGCAATGGAATCGCAGGCAATGCCGCAACTACACGTTGTTCTACATCTAAAGTGCTACCGATCTTGAATCGTAAAGGCACAATCTGGATTAACTCATGTGTCTGCATTGCACTACTTGATACTGCAATATAAAGTCGAGTGTCTCGAGTAATCTTATCGGTCTCAAGACTTCCCACCCAATATGACGGTCGGATTTCTTTAAGCGCAATGCTGATATAACGACTCGAAATAATCGTATCGAGCAAATCACGTAGAATCGTGTCTAACTGCGAAAAACTTTCTTGTAAATTATGGTGTTTATAGGCAGGCAACTGATCGACATCATAAGCCGTCGAGAACGTTAATAATGAACCTGCTAAACGCAATAATTCGAAGAACAAACGCTCTGGATGAATTTGTGGATATTGCACAAAATGATTTAGACCAGCATGAGCTGTATTTAAGGCATTTACCAACCAGAACGAAACGATATCACCAGAACGGAATTCAATTAATTTCTGTTCATTTTCTCGGTTATTGGTTTGAATCGTCTTAATTTTTGCCTTAATAACGTTCAATGTTCTTTTTAAATTTGAAATAAGTGTTTCTGATGCATCCACATGCAAAATTGGTGGAATAAACTTTCGATCAATTTCAAAAGCGCCCGAACTTTGACGTTTAATCTTTCCAATCGGCAGATATAAGAAACCATCCAGATTATTGTCTGGATTACTATGTACATCTAATAATTTAAAAACAGCACGGCGGCGTAGCAAACTAATATCTGCTTCAGTAGCATTCGTAAATAGATCATGCGTTTCGACAAGATGTGATTGATATCTGCCCTTTTGTGCTTGATTTTGATCAATTAGATTTTGCTTATTTGCTTGTAAGAGTGGCAATGCTAAATAAATTAGCATCTCACCGCGTAAATTAAGATCATCCAATAAAATTGGCTCAGGCAATAGATCATATGCAGGCGCCTGATAAATTTCACCGTCTTGCCAGATCATCTCTACAGACTCAAGAGCAAGAATATGTGTGCTCAATTGAGCCTCATCGAAACTTAATTTCTGAATACCATATGAAAAAGGTACGACCGCACGAACCGTATGGTTCAAGCGTTGTTCATGATAAGTATCTTGAATTTGGAAATGTTGAGGTCTTAAAAATAAACCTTCGCCCCACAGGACTTTTTCAGCTTTAAACATATGTCTTTACCAATCTTTATTCGTATTCATTTTTAGGCTGCACACCTAACATTTCCTGAACCATTTGTAATGGATGCTCATCTTTAATGACTTGTGCTAGCCATTCATGTAACGGCATTTGACTCCATTTAATGGTTTTTTGAAGCATATAACTCACAGGACTATGAGGCTCGTTTGCCTGAAAGTAATCCGCAATTTCTTGCAGCACTTTCATTGCTTGCTCACGGTTCGCCAAGTGTGTTTGAGCTTGAGGCTGAAAAGCAGGCTGGTCTGAAACAACTTGTACAGGCACTTGATTTTCCATAGATGAACTCGTGATGACAGTCGCCTGCTCTTGGACTGGCGTAAGTCCAGTACCGAAAGCTTCTGCTTTATAAATCTTGCGTAATGTGCTGTGAATGGTTTCAAATGCTGAATCAATTGCACCAAAACTTGGTGAGTCGAGTCCCATTAAATGGTCAAGGGTTTGCTTTAAAACATCCCACTCGGTTAAGACTGAGCTAAAATCTTGATAATTAGAATATTGAAAAGTTTTAGACGTATTAAAAATAGCTTGATCGAACTGCTCTAACTCCGATGGTCCCGACTGACTATCGTACTCTTCAGTTTGCTTACGACGAATGTTCTCGTGATATAGAAAATTATCGTAATCAAGCAAATTATAAAAAGGAACAGTATTGGTTAAAGAGACTTTCTTCAACAAGCCAGGCAACTGATTAATTAAACCCTGTAATAAACCAATGCGTTGATCTAAGTCATCATCTTCAATAACAGGATGAATTTCCTGCCAGTATTGATTAAGCATGGTATGGCTTAAAGTTAAGCCTTTCGCCATACCTTCAAAACCGTAAAGATGAGTCCAAGCCTCTATGAGCCAAGTTAATAGACGAATATCTTTAGTATTCTCTGTTAGCAAAACACTCGTTTTATTTGATACAAAATCCCAGTCAGCTTGTTTTCGCTCAGCAACCCAATCGCCTTGATCTAGCAATAGATCATCTTGTGTTTTCGCCTTTTTGATTTCATGAAATTCATTAGAAAATGAAAAGTCATCACCACAAGGTAAGCTATCACTAATGGGTTCAAGGAGTTCAGAAATATCAATATTCATCTAATTTTAGCTCTATTCAATTTTAAACTTCTGACTTCAACTTTTTACTGGTCCTTTTTTTAGCAGCTTTTGCGACCGGATCTAGTAAATATTGAATTTCGTCATCTTTAGCATCAATCATGATAATTTTTGGCAACTTTTGCTCTGCTAAAGCCACTAAAATTTCTGTAGCCAATGCAGGTAACACCGTAGAATTTAAAATATTATCAACATTACGTGCACCACTATCGACTTCTGTACAGCGGCTTAAAAGCAGCTCTACCAAATCTTCAGAATACTGGACTTGTGTACCGTATTGTTTTTCAATTCTTGCTGTGATCTTGCCTAACTTATGTTTAATAATTCGTACAAGTAGATCGTCATGCAATGGGAAATATGGCACAACTCTCATCCGACCTAAAAATGCAGGCTTAAATTGCTTATATAAACTTGGTTTTAAATGGTCAATCAACTCTTCAGCTGTCGGCCAGTCTTCGACTGGTGTATTTAAGCAAGCTTGCATGATCGCGCTTGAGCCAGCATTAGAAGTCAACAAAATAGTGGTGTTTTTAAAGTCAATTACTCGTCCTTCGCCATCTTCTAAAGTACCTTTATCAAATACTTGATAGAACAGTTCCTGAACATCACTATGTGCTTTTTCAATTTCATCAAGCAACACAACACTGTAAGGGTTGCGGCGAACAGCTTCTGTTAAAACACCACCTTGACCATATCCCACATACCCAGGAGGTGCCCCTTTAAGCGAAGATACAGTATGTGCTTCTTGATATTCAGACATATTGATGGTGATTAAATGCTGCTCGCCACCATATAATTCATTTGCCAACGTTAATGCTGTTTCAGTTTTACCGACACCACTTGGTCCCACCAAAAGGAAAACACCTTGTGGCTTATTCGGATCTTCAAGTCTTGCTTTTGAAGTTTTAATGCCTTGAACTAATTGTGTAAGTGCATAATCTTGCCCCATTACACGCTCGCCCAATTTATCTTCAAGCGTTAATATCTGTTTAATTTCATCATTAACCATTTTTCCAACAGGAATTCCAGTCCAATCAGAAATAATTTCATTAATGATTTGAGAATTTACTCTTTCAAATACTAATGGTTGCTGGCCTTGAATTTCAGCAAGATCTTTACGCAGTAGATTAATCTGATCATAAGCTTCAGATTCATTAGAATGATTTTGTGCTTCTAATTCCTGAATTTTATGAACAAGTTCTAATTCTTTTTTCCACTGCTCTTCAGTTTCATGAATCTCTTTTTGCAAAGATTCTAAATTAGCTTTTAAAGTTTCTAATCGTTCATGATGAATTGGAATCTGACGATGTTCATTTTCTAAAATTTGCTGTTCAAGCTTTAAGTTGTGCTCTTGAGCCTTTAACTGATCAAGCTTTACAGGTTGGGCATTTTGGGTCAACGCAACACGTGCTGCTGCCGTATCAAGAACACTAACTGCTTTATCCGGGAGTTGACGACCACTAATATATCGATGTGAAGAGTGAACCGCTGTAACAATCGCCTCATCATCAATTTGTAATTTAAAATGCTGCTGCATGACAGGAATCATCGCACGCAACATATCTACGGCAACTTCTTCGGTTGGCTCTTCAACTTTTACCACCTGAAAACGTCGACTCAATGCAGCATCTTTTTCAAAATATTGTTTATATTCTGCCCAAGTAGTCGCAGCAATGGTACGCAACTCACCACGCGCAAGTGCTGGTTTTAAAAGATTTGCAGCATCATTTTGCCCAGCTTGTCCGCCTGCACCAATTAAAGTATGCGCTTCATCAATAAATAAGATAATAGGATGAGCAGAAGCTTGAACCTCTTGAATCACTTGTTTTAGACGATTTTCAAATTCTCCTTTAACACTTGCTCCAGCCTGTAAAAGTCCCATATCCAATACATGTAAATGCACGTTTTTTAAGGCGTTTGGTACTAAACCTTGAGCAATTTTTAAAGCTAAACCTTCGACCACAGCTGTTTTACCAACGCCTGGCTCTCCAGTTAAGATTGGGTTGTTTTGGCGTCTACGCATTAAAATATCGAGCATTAGGCGAATTTCATATTCACGCCCAATAACTGGATCTATACCGCCTTTTTTCGCTTTTTCAGTTAAATTAATCGTATATTGATCAAGTGCTGGTGTTTTAGCAGTTTTAGTATTTGGTACATTCGCGTCTGTTGCTTCAGCTTCACCTAAAGATGCTTTTGTTTCATCTTGTTGTTCAACACTCTTCTCACAAATTTCAAGAAACTTATGTTTCATTGAATCAATTGGTAAGAGATCAAATAAACTCGAAGCACGAGTCGCAATTTGATATAAATCAGGTGCAGTTAATAACGCAACTAATAAATGACCACTGCGAATAACTGGATTTTGCTCAGCCGAAGCCAATAACCATGCTTGTTCAAACAAACGAACAATAGATTTAGCAAAAATAGGAGTTCTTGAATTACCTTTCGGTAATTGAGAAATTGTTTCTTTTAAATCATCAGCCAAAGCTTCAGATGAAATTTTATATTTCTTTAATAAAATCTTTAAATCATTCTCTAAAGATTGATTAAGTAACTCTAAGAATAAATGCTCAATTTCAATTTCATAATTTTGTTGAATAACACAAGCATTAGCCGATTTTTCTAAAGCAGTTCGCGCAACTGTAGAAAGTTTTGTAATTAAAATTTTTAAATTACTCATCATTACTCTCAATATTTTTAAATAATTTAATGCTTAAAATCATAATGCCTGTATATTAACAAAATTCAGCTTTATCAGACAAACTACTCATCATTTCAAGCGTTAATATGTTTTGGTAGATATTTATATGTATATAAAAATATCTCGGCCCTTATCCTTGATTAACTAAACTCTGTTTTGGCAATAATTTACAGCCGCATGATAATGAATCATTTACACGCGCTGCTGATTTACCCATGACAAGCATATTCGGATCTCCAGATACAATCGTTGCAACTATTTTGTGTAACGGGCAAGTCGCCTTGTCTCCTACACAGGCAATTGCAATTCCATCAATTAAAAATGTACTGTTTCCTGAAATGACTTGCCCTCCACCAGTTGTTGGGCATCCAATCGTAATGTAAGGGCTAGCCATGTTCTTCTCCTTATATTTATAGAACAGTAAACTCAATTCGACGGTTTTTCTTTCTGCCTTCTGGAGAAGTATTATCTGCAACAGGCTTAGATGAACCTAAACCTTCCGCAGATAAATGGTCGGCAGGAATACTTTTACTAATCAAATAGTTTTTTACTGCTAACGCACGATCTTGGCTAAGTTTCAAATTTTTAGTCGCATCACCTGAACTATCTGTATGTCCTACGATTTTGACTTTTTTGCCTCCTACTTTATTCAAGGCAACAGCCATCTCGTCTAGAATTTTTTGACCCGCATCAGTTAAAACCGCACTACCAGATTCAAACTCAATAATTCGATTTTTAAGTGCGTCATCAATGATTTTCTGCTCAGCCTGATTGACTGATAACTGTGAATACAGTTGATATGGTGGCTGTACTAACCCTTGAAAAGATTGAATAGTAGGTTGAATATCTGCTGGATTCAGCATTTTTCCACTTAGCTCAAATCGAGTACCATTTACGCTTAATTTGCCTTGCGAAACTTTTTTTAAGTCAGGTGTAATAACTCGTGTAACAGAATCACTCCACCCATTTGGAGCAGCGACGGGTCTCACCTGTATTTTATCTACAACCTGATCAGCACCATAAACAGATTGCATTTTTAATAAGATAGCCTGTTTACTCGCCTCATTTGGAACCACACCTTCTACAACAATAGGCTGAGCCAAAGCATAATTAGCAATCGCATAGATAAAACAGCCTTTTATGAGCTGTGTAAGTTTAGTTTGATTTCGTTGATTCATTATTATTCACCCAAAAAAGTCTGTCTAAATAGTTTTAAGCCTTGATTTAAACTTAATTGGCGTTGGCATAATGATTGTTCTAGCGTAGCTAAACCAGCATTTTGCTCCAAATAAGTATCAATCCACTGAGCTTCTATTAAAGAAACCCAATGTTTACTATCCATATTCTGAGTAAAAATATCGCTCAGGGCTAAAATATCAGCCCCTTGAAAACCGAAGAACAATACGGGTTGCTCTCGATGTAACAAACCTATCAACACCTCAGTATTATGTTCCTTTAAAAAGCGACAAATAATACTGACCCAAAAGGCTGCTATTTCATAACTGTAAGCAGGATTATTAATAGGCAAAATTAAAACTTTATTTAAGCGACTAGTTCCATTTTGTAGAATTGGCTGAAGTAATAATCCTAGCCCAATCATACTTTGCGCTAACTCATAAATACTGAGTTTCATTAATTGAGCAAATGAATGCATCGTATGATTTTCATAGAAACCTACACACTCGCGTTCAGTTAAAACCTGAATTTGATTTTGTAAGTGACCTAATTTTCCAAGTAACAGATCGGAATCTTTAATTCCTTTTAAAGTACGATTGTTTTGAAATAAATCAACAAGTACATGTTTATAGCTATATGGCGCATATAGCAAATTATCATACGGTAAATCAATTTCTAATAAATGGCTGAGTACCATTGGAAAAGATCGACCCGAACTATCTTCACTTGCGAGAAGGTTCGCCGCTAAAAACATATTTTCTTTAGGATTCGCAATAAAGAAGTCGAGCGAAGGCAACGTGTTATAAGCTTCTTTAAAGCTGCCCGATTGCATTGCATATTCCAATGCTTCAGTAATCCACTGATCAAGCAACTGTATTAAAGCATTCTGACCTTTTGTTTTTAAGAAGTCGCCTCGTGCAGGACTTTTGCCGTAATACAAAGGAGTTGTTTTTAATGTTTGCATGATTGCTCCTCCTTTCGCATAGAGGTTATTTTCCATGTCATGGTTTAACTCCCGCAGAAGGCTGAGCAAGTGCTGAAACAGGATTTTCTGTTTTTGCTGGAGCTGCTGCTTGAGCTGGCGCCTGCTGAGCAGACACCACGCGAGCAGCTTTGTCGGCAGTGACTTTATCCACTAGTTGCATACCTGCATAACCACGGCTTGAGCCAATACTGCCTGAATTACTGCTGATCAGACGGAAATTCATTTTTACAACTAATGATGGGTCGGTTTTACTACGCCAAAGCATTTCAAATCCGCCATTTTGTTCTTTACGCTGAGCACTATCAATTAAGCGATTAATACCATATTCACCCGGCTCATCAAAAATCGTATGCGTTTGACCTTGTAAATCTACAGCGGTAATTCGAGCACCTGGAATACTGCCTTGATTTGGCCAAATGAAGTTCACCCACTGTTGCACACCATTCTCATAAGTCATGCGTTGACCATCAATATCCACGGTATATGAAAGCAATTGTGGATTTGGAATTGGGTAGAACTGGAAGTTAGATTGATTAGTTGCAGGCGCAGCAGGAGCTTGACTATTCAACTCACCTGTTGCCATACCATTAGATGGCGTAACGTATCTTTGGAAATTCATGACGAATTGAGGATTTAAACTAATTCCTAAATCCTTCCATGTCTTAGACGTTAATGTATAGCCACGACGAATCACAAATGGATCAAGATTTTCTTTTACAAAACGAGAAATGCTGCCGTTTTCACCTAAGATTTGTCCAATTTCACTACTTGTTGCCTGTAAAGAAGCTGATGAATTAAATGGATATTTCTTAGCAAGATTTGCTGTAAATGGCTGATAGGCTTGCATGACCCATAATTTATTAATTTCGTCTTGTGTTGGCGTAATTAAGCTCTCGAAAGCCTGTGTCAGTGGGCTAACTACTAATTTTTGTAGTAATCGCTGATCAATTTCACTAAAACCAACCGCCATTTTTTCATCTACAATTTTTTGCGTTTGGTTAAATACAGAAGTTTGCTCATTCAGGGTTTGCTTGACTAATGTCATCGCATTAGGCCCGACTTCACCTGCATTCTTAAGCTCATTAAACTTGCTACGAACAAGGGCTAAATTTGTCATATATTCATCAAGTAATGATTTACCTTGTTGATCATCACGTTTGCGAACCAACTGATAGAACATTTGGTATTCTTGAGAAATAGCGCCCTGAGCATTAGTTGCCACTTGATTAGCAGTCTTATCATCATGATTTAAAACCTTACGCTTAAACCATGCAATAAATCCTTTTTGTGGAGCCGCCAACTCAGCTTGTACAACTGGATTATCCCAGTTTGTTTCAATTGCCACTCTTTCAATTAATGTTCTAATTGGAGAGTTCTGCGGCTCACCTAAAACATCAATATTTTTTACTTGCTGAGCAAATTGGCCAGCTTTAGCATAATGAATACCACTTAAGAATTTTCTCCATTCCGCAATATATTCTTGCTTATAGAGCGCTGTCAGTTGCTTTCTAATTTGCTCTGGACTACCTGAGAAAGTTAAATCATCAGATTGACGGCTATTTAGCACCCAATCTTTACTATCTGTTGGCTTATCTGCCGCTTCTTCAATTGCTTTTTCTACATAGTCATTCCATGCCTTTTGGGTAAACACACCCGGTAATGCATAACTACCTAATACAACATTTTTATTAGCCTCACCCACAATCTGACTTACAGTCAACGCAGGGAAACGTACTGCTGCACGCATTTTTATTTCGTTATAAACACGATCACGCGCAGGCATTCCTCGAACAACAGAGAGCAATACTTGACGTGTTTGATCAACAATTTGAGAGTCAGCTTCTAAAATTGGGAACTGTTTATCATTTGCCAAAGTCATTGCGTACGACAAGATTTGTTCAGCTTCCTGAATCATATCTGCACGTGGCATTTGACCTTTATTTGCGTCTAACCAAGAACGCCAGAAACGCGTAACCTGATCACTCAGATGACTTGCATCCATGTATTGTGGATTACTCATCATTAAATACGCTTTTAATGCATTATAAGCATCTTGAGGATTGGTATCTGAAGGTTCTAAATATTGTTGAGACTGAGCAGTTTGCTTGATCTCCACATTCGTATGATTCGCTTTTAATGTCGCTTCATTATTTTTTACACGCTGCAAATATTGAGCAATATTTTGCTGTGTCGGTGTCAATACAATTTGCTTAACACCTTTTAAATATTCGGCTTTTAGCTTTTCACGAAGCTCATTGCCCTGATATAGACCAAAACTAAACTTAAGTGGTCTATTTTCATCAAACTCGTCTAACTGCTGTAGACGTCTTTGAAGAATCAGTAAAGCTTCTAATTGAGTAGACAGCTGCTGACCTGAAGCTCTTTCTAATTGAACAACCTTATTTAAATCAGCTTGAACTTCACCAATCAATTGTTGGTTATTACGATATGACCAAACCCATACGCCAAGAATAATGGAAACGCCCGCTAAAGCACCAATAAATGCAATGTAGCGTTGACGTTTTCTACCCGTATTTACATGCTGCTTAACAAGATCTTTATCTTTTAAAATAACATCTGAAAATAGACCATTTAAGAAATAGCCATGGTTAGGCGTAATTTTTGAATGATCTTTTAAATCACTTTGAGCAATTTGAGTGAGCTGGAATTCTTGTGCAATTTGTTCAGTCATTGGACTTTCAATGACACCTTCCTGCAAGGCACTGGTGAAGTAAAAACCACGGAAAACAGGTTGGAATTGATATGGATTATCTTCAAAAAGTGTACCAATAAAGCTTTTTAAAGCTGGTTTTAATGTTTTAAATTCTAATGGAAAAGTCATTACACTTGGTGAGATATTTTGCGAATGACGGCGACTTAAATGAGTCGAACTTACCCCTTTTAGACCATCATAAAGAATGGTGTAATGTTTTTCGAACAAATCTACCGCGTTATGAGAAGAACTCTGCTCATATGGAAGCGTTGCTCCCCAAGCTTGGTTATATTCTTGAGCTTCGTAAAATTCAAAAAACTCGGTAAAACCTGCAATCAAGTCCATCTTTGAAAAGACTAAATAAACAGGCACAACTACTTCTAAACGTTCGGTTAGATCTTGAATACGAGCACGTAAATTTTTAGCTAGCTTTAACGAGTTTTCAGGACTTTGACTAATTAACTCAGCAATACTAACAATTAAAATCAAACCATTAACGGGAGCTTTAGAACGGTTCTTTTTTAAAATATTTAAAAAACCTAACCACTCAGAATGATCTTCGCTATAAACAGAATAACGGCCCGCTGTATCGAGCAAAATACCTTCTGTAGAGAAAAACCAATCACAATTTCGAGTACCGCTTAAACCAGCAGATACCATTTTTTGATGCGTTTCTTCGAAAGGAAACTTTAAACCAGAATTATAAATAGCTGAACTTTTACCCGCGGCTGGGTTACCAATAACCATATACCAAGGAAGCTCATATAGTGCAGCATTCCCTTTTTTATCACCCAACTTAGATTTACGAATCAGTTGAATTGATTCTTTCATTTGTTGACTAACAAGCTGAAGCTCTTCTTTATCTTTATTTTTGCCATATTCAGCTTGGTTGTCTTTTTCAATTGCTTCAGCTAGCTCTTCGCCCTGAGCAGCATGCTTTCTTCGTTGAATAAGCCAATAGATACCATAAACAATAAGACCCAAAGCATAGGCAGTTGCTAAAGCCCAGAATATATGACGAGGAATTGAAGTATATGAAGACATCAATGCCACGAACAATGACAAGGCGATAATTGCTTTAGGATTCGTGATGTACTGCCACAAGTAGCCTAAAATTGTATGCATTCTATTCTCGTTCTAAGTCCAAAGTTTAAATTAGTTATTCAACACCATCACATCATCTTCTGAATTTTCAGTGACACTTTGCACAAATGTATGTGCTGACACTGTATTTTCACCAAAGACAAAAGGAATGATATGTTCAGGGAAATGCATGCTCAGCATAAAGCCATAAATATCAGCTAAATGTTGGGTATGCCCTAATGAAGATTTCACATAAATATAGTGATGTGGTTCTACAGGTGTTTGAAGAAAGTGCTGCTGCATTTTTTTCGAAACTTTTATATCGGTCTGATCTGACAATATCAACACATAAGGTTCCTCACCTTCATGCTGAGGTAAGTCATGAAATTCAAAATTAGTAAAAAGCTTTGCCGTATCTTGTTGGCCTACAACAACTTTTAGATTTTTTGTAGGTTCTAATTCTTGAATTTTTACTAAAGGATCAGCAAGTAAACAGCTTGCTGCAAATTCAGCAGGAATATAATCTTTAATCATCCAAGACTTTTCATCGACTAGATCCTGATCAATTTCGGAATCGGCTACGAGCAAAAAGAATATCTCGTGTTCTCTTTTATGAATACCCTTTAATAGGTGTATCAGCTCTTGATAAGCCAATTGCTCTCCAAAAAAATGATATTCAATATGGATCTTTTGAGCAGGAATGCCGATCTCAGCAAAAAACTCTAAAATTAATTCATTACTTTGTTCATCATTCCAGATATGTAATAAATCCTCCGAAAGAAGGATATGTAGATTTAAGCGATTTAAACGATAAACTTCGACTATCGGCATTTGAACATCATCATATTCAGACTCAGGATCAACCCATGCCGGGTGCATATGATATTCACGTGCTTGCTGCGACTCATAAAATAAAGTTGAACGTTTTAAATGCTCTGCTAGAAAATATAAGTTTTCTATATTTTGTTCTAATTGCTGTTTTATTAATGACATCATACGAACTTGTCGTGGAGATGCATACTCGCTCTCCTCATGATTATCTTCATCAAAGTCTTTAATTCGGTAAGATAAAAGAGGCAATCCGTAAGAATTTAACAGTTGATCATCCAGCTCTGGACTTTTAAAGTTTTGTAGCTGCTCAATAATGCTTTCATTCTCACCGAGTGCATGTACAGCAAAAGAAGAGTAAATATTAAAATCTAGCTGTTCGAGTGGTGCATCAGTTACCGCAGTTTGTTTTTGGTTAGCATCACCTTTATCTTGATTTATAGCTTGTTCTTTCTTTTCTTTATAATTTTTATAAGCGCTATAAACTAACCATGGGGATAAGATCACCAAGGTAATAATTGCTGGTAATAGCAGGAAATAAAGGAAAAAATCACCCTTATCAGGGTTATATTGAACATCACGCCAGTAGAAAATAATAAATCCACTAACTAATGCAAAAATAGCGATGAACGAGAGTAATATTTTTTTAATCATATTCGCTCTCCAATAAGGCTATAGCAAGTTTCATGACTATGTACTTTCGGTTCTCGTGATATAAGAAAAGAACCTTGCCCCAAACCATTCTCATTATCGTGAGTGAGACAAATAGGTTCTATTTCTGACTCATCCAATACGAGTCGAAGATCTATTGATAAAGTTGGACTGCACCAAGTTTCTACAATTTTTTTAAGCTTTAAACTTAATTCTTGATTTGGTAAAAAACTGAGATATTGCTGACGCTTTAATGGCCCAATTTGAATTTCAATTTTCCCATCAATTTGCTGAATAGTTTCGCCACAAAATGTATTAACACCAAGTAGGCTCGGCTGAGTTCCACCTAAAGTTGTTAATTGGTCACTCGCCAACTTAAAAGACTCTTGTATGAACTCCTTAATCGTAATTTCGTGTTTAAAAATACACGACAACATCGTTTTTAATGCATGAACTGTATTATTCTGGCCCTGCATTAATCCAGAAAACTCTGCAAAATAGTCATCAAGCTCTGTTTGCTGATGTTGCGACCGTACATAGCCATTTAACGCATGCAGAATATCCAGATAATCATTTTTATGCTCAATCTCATATCGAATCGGCAAATTATAGGTAATGCTCGACTCTACATATTGAGCAGTAAGCTTATGATTAAATAAGCTCAGAAACTCTTTAGTTACAGCTCTTTGCTGACGCGGGGCCTGCTTAATTTTATTCGTATATGTATAAGGTAAAGCGCCTTGTATGCCCGTGAGACCAACAATTAAATTCGTGATATAAATCCGCTCGTCCGTTAATTCTAAATTTTCAATTTCTGTAGCAGGAAAATTTAAATTAAAGGATGTCTCAAACTTAAAATGATCACTCCAAGATGTACCAGCTGTGCGACTTGAATCGTGTCTTAATAGCCGTGTTGCTTGGATAAATTCAAAAGACTTTGGCTTTGTAAAGAGCTCAGCTGTTATAGAAGAGTCTTGCCACCAACGTTCTGACTGCATTGGTATAACTCCTGCTGAGATGAATAATCCTTAACAACCAAATCAACGAAACTATTAATTTGAACCTTTAAATTAAAAACACGACTTAACAATTGGCTAAAAATGTATAGGCTATGCCCTCTAAATACAGATGAATCAATTTGCAATTCGGCCTTCACACCCCTTACAAACATTGGAAATGGCTTTCCATCTACAAGTTTGTGAGTAAGTGAAAATTCAAGATGCTTAATTGATTCAATAATTAAATAATTTTCTTTTGATAATGGTAAGTTGTATAACACAAGTAACTCTTTAATATGAGATACCGCATCACCTTTCATTAAAGCTAAACTATTCAATGAAAGGTGCGAAATAACACGCCACTGCTCGCTCTGACTTTGACCAAATTGATATGGTTTTGTAGGTCTTTTTAAAACAATAGCACGACGAGCCAAACTACTATCATTGAGGTTCAATATATTATTAGACTGGCCCAATGCTTCATGTGGTAAGTCACGATTTGAGCATAATAATTTTGTGCTAATAAAATCCGAACGTGTTGACGAAGGATTTAGATTTTTAGAAATAATTGAATATCCCATTTCGACGAAATTGGGCTGTAATTTTTGATAGTTCACTGAATAGAAAAAACGAGCCTTATCCGCATGGTAGTGACTCATCGCGAAAAAAGGTAGCACAGGAACATAGCTTTCTTCGTGACTAGTTTTTTCACGCACCATATTCATTTCAGTAATTGAATAGACTTGATAAAACTCAGGATGATGTGCGTCTGTAATCAGTGGGTACTCTAATTGCTTGTGTACAATTTTTTGAGGTTCAGCATATTTTTCAAATAAATTAATGACTGGTGTAGTAAACAATTTAAAATTAGCGATATTTAATTCAGAATAATTTCGGACTACAGCTTGATCATTTAAATTTAATTTAAAATGTATAAGCAGCTCAAAACCACTCTCTTCTAAAGATAGAAGCTTTAAAAAACTTAAATCAAGTTTTAGATAATTAAATTTTTCAGGAAAACAAAAATATTCCATCAGCAATCGATAGGCATGATGAGTATGCTGATCGAGAGGCAATAGACTTTCCTGCTCTGAAAAGCCAGTTAATTCAAATGGATTTTTATTAAGCTCAACAACTTTCTGCCCTATTTTAATAGCAAAAGTTGTTCCCTTCTTAAAAATGCTGTCTAGTACTTGAAGTGGAAAATTAGAAATTGCATCTAAATAAATAGGTAGTTTTTCATCTTTTAAACATAGATGAGCATTGTTAAAAATTTCGAATTTAAAATTTAAAGTCGCATTTTGACTTAAATGCATATGTGCACTAGGTGTGCTTTTAAACTCTAGCGCTTGCAAGCTTATCGGGAGTAATTTGACTTCTTGTGTAGTATTAAACTCACATTGAACCCCTTTAAAACTACGCGACTTCAAGACGGTGTGTGCAGGAACAATATGGGCTTCTGTGAGCTGCTTTATCTTATTTATATCTTCGAAACTGACCACCGAACAAGCAGGAAAGTGACGTAAGTATTGAGGAAACATCACCTCAAAGAGACAACGCGTAAATACGTCATAACTATCAGCAAGCTTTTTATCAATGCGGGCAGCAATTAATGAAAATGCCTGTATAAGACGCTCAATATGCGGATCATCAATTTGCTCTTGATTTAAAGATAAGCGCTGAGCAATTTTCGGATATTTTTGCGAAAATTCACGAGATTGCTGACCAAATTCTTGTAGTTGTTTTTCGTAAAACGGTAAAAGCTCTTCTATCACAACACACCCACTACGCTTAGGTTCTCGCTGAAATTACATATTGCTGCGTTGTCGGTTTTAGCAATGCATCAAAAACGACAGGTTCATACAGTGGATGAATATTAAGATAGGCCTGAATACTTAAACATAGTGCCCCCATATTATGTCCATCCAACAACATCTCTACCCGTATTTGTCTTAATCTAGGTTCATGAGCTGCTATTGATTGTTCAATGGATTGGCAAATCTTGTCTCGATCTAGCGGATTGGCTGTAGAAAGCCCCACAAAATCAATAATCCCGAACTGAAGTATAGATTTTTTAACTAGCGGATAATCATCAACCACATGATCCAATTTAGCGACTCGACTATTCAGCAAGTCTTCTAAATCTTTTGCTACCGATTCTCTTAACTGCTGAATAGAAAGACCCTTTGCATAATCTTCATTTTCAGGAATTAAGCGATCAAACAAAGTTGAACGAAATCCATATGGATAAAGCCGATCTAAATTCATTCGAGTTCACAACAAGCATGCTTAAAGACAGCAGAGGCTAACTTTATGTCAGCCTCCACCAAATATTCACTTAGATAATTATGCTGCGTAAGAAGCAGTATTATTAGAAAGTGACCATTTCTTAGTAACAGCACCTTTAGCAGTACCGTTAATATCTTGTTGGTTATAAGTCCACTCAACAGCTGCGTATTTCAAACCAAACGCTTCAGTTGGTACACCTTCTTCGTTAACAGTTGGAGTTACACTAGAAACTAGAACATGCTTCAATTTAATTTGTAAGTACTTGATACGTTTATCGCCATTTGCACGATAAAAATCAATTTGTACTTCATCAAATGTATAACCAGCTGAACATGCTTCCCATAATTTCGGGCTAGTTGCATCTAGGTCTTTAATAAAAAGCATATCTGAATGTTCAACACGTTCAGCAGTATGGCCACCAACACTACTTGAAGTAGCAGATTTAGGTTGGCGAATGTTGTGAGACCAAGAGTTAACTTCTAACCAGCCTTTGTGCTCAGAGTCACGAGACTCGCCATCAACTTTATATTTACCGCGAAACTCAACGTATATATCTTTCATTTAGAACTTTCCTATTTGTAATTTAAAGTTATTCTTTCGCTGACCTTTATTAATTTGAGGACTGAGGTAACTCAGTAACAAGTCGCAAAGAAACTGACAACTCATCCAGCTGGAAGTGTGGTCGCAAGAAAACCACAGATTTGTAGTGACCTGGTTGAGCAGGATCTTCTACAACTTTTACAGACGCTTCGCGCAGAGGGTACTGAGCTTTCGCTTCTTGAGAAGCGCCATCATCAAGTAATACATACTGTGACAACCACTCATTTAAGAATGCTTCAACATTTCCAGCAGAAGCAAAGCTACCCACTTTGTCTCTCATCATTGCTTTTAAATAATGAGCAATACGTGAAACGGCCATGATGTACTGAATTTGACTTGATAAAGCAGAGTTAGCATTTGCTGTATCATTGTCATATTTTTTAGGTTTTTGAGTTGATTGCGCGCCAAAGAAAGCAGCGTAATCGGTATTTTTACAATGCACTAAAGGAATAAAGCCCAAATCGCTTAATTCTTTTTCGCGGCGATCAGTAATCGCAATTTCTGTTGGGCACTTGAATACCACTTCGCCATCTTGTGTTTTAAACGTATGAACAGGTAAGCCTTCGACTAAACCACCGCCTTCAACACCACGAATTGCAGCACACCAACCATGCATATCAAATGCATTTGTTAAACGAGTACCGAAAGCATAAGCAGCATTCATCCACAAATATTCGTTGTGGTTTGCACCCGAAACATCTTCAGCAAAGTTAAACCCTTCTGTAGCAGTTCCTTCTTTTGGATGATAAGGAAGACGACCAAGCACATGCGGCAAGGTTAAAGCGACATAACGAGCATCTTCACTGTCACGGAATGAACGCCATTGAACATATTCAGCTGTTTCAAAGATTTTCGACACATCTCTAGGGCGGTCAATATCTGTAAATGATTCAAGACCAAGAATGCTTGGACTAGCCGCCGAAATAAACGGTGCATGAGCCGCTGCAGCAACATGAGAAATTTGCTCAAGCAAATACATATCAGAAGGCGTACGGTCAAATTCAAAATCACCAATCAGTGCCGAATATGGTGCACCACCAAAAGATCCATATTCTTCTTCATAGATTTTTTTGAACAAAGTACTTTGATCAAAGTCTGTAGCACCTTGAAAATCTTTGACCAACTCTTTTTTAGTCGTATTCAACATACGAATTTTAATGAGAGGATTAGAAGGTGTTTCTTGACAGAAGTAGTAAAGACCACGCCAAGTTGACTCAATCTTTTGGAATTGTTCATTGTGCATGATCTGACTTAATTGATTTGAAATCAGAGCATCAATTTCTGCAATACGTTTATCGATTGATAAAGTCATATTTTCAGAAACTGTAATTGTGCCTGCCATTACTTCTTTGGCAAGTTCACCGATTAAGCTTTTTGCACGCGAATGTTCTTCTTCATTTCGGGCAATACGGCTTTCTTCAACAATCGAGTCTAAAAGATTAACTTGTTCATTTTCAACAAGAGGCATTGCTGCCGATTGAGCATTATTCATGATCAGCCTCCGCACTTAATTTACGGATTTGATCAGTACTCTTAAGCACTTCATCAAGTAAGTCTTCTAAACGCTCACTGTTAGAAATCTTATTTCTTAGATCTGTTAAACGCTCACGTGCTTCAACAAGTTTTTTTAATGGGTCAACCTGTTGAACAACATTTTCTGGGCGAAAATCTTCCATTGATTTAAATGTTAAATCAACTGCAATTCTTCCACCCTCTTCAGTCAGCGTATTATCTACTTGAAAAGCAGCTCTTGGAGACAATGACTCCATAACTTCATCAATATTATCTAAATCGACATTAATGAATTTTTTATCTTTTAATTTTGTACGTTCAAGCTCAGAAGCTGCCGAAAAATCACCCATCACACCAACAACAAATGGTAGTTCCTTCGCTTCTTTTGCATCACCAATTTCGACATCATATGTAAGCTGAACACGTGGAGGTCGAATTCGCTGAAGCTTCTTTTGTACGCTTTCTCTCTTAGCCATAAGATTCTATTCCTGATTATTTAATTAAAGGGTCAAAAGGCGAACTTTTTGATTTATTAACATTGGCTACAGGGGCAGTTTTTGGTTTAACCGCAGTTGCTTTTGCTGGAGTTGCTACTCGTTTTGTTGCTGCTCTGGAAGCAGTAACTCTGTTGCGTGTTACAGTTTGTTTTTTATAACTTCTTCTTTCATTATCAACTGAGCCACCTTCTGTAGCCGCCTTAACATTTGAAGTATCTGGTGCAGGCATTGAAGTATGGATATTTTCAATTAATTGTTTAGCAGGTGGATAAGTTACATCGTTGCTTAAATAACGCATTTCCTGACTTCGCATTTGCTGCAAAGAGTTATTTGCAATGCTTACACCAGATAAAAATAAAACATCTGTTATTAATGAACCGCGTATATTTTGACTTTGCAATTGACTTGCTAAATTTAATGCTTTAACTGGTTGATTGGTTTGATAAAAACGCATAGCTGCTTTAGCTAATAAATCATTTTTTTGAGTCGTATTATCACTATCACAAACTTGTTTAAAAATATTCAATAGCTCAGGGTCATTCTGACCTTCTGCTAAAGGATTTTTTTTAATACAACTTTTTTTAAGTTTTACAGGCTCAAGTTCTGCTGCATGAGCACCTGATAGACCGATAATGTTTCCAGTCAGAGAAAGTATCAAAATACTTCGTTTCAACACAACTTTTATTCCTCTGTTTTCTTATTTATTCAAGGCTTTACTGAAAAGTTAATATTGATAAAACATTAAAAAATCAGTCTAAAAACCTTATATTCAAAAAATTTACGCGCAGTTTATCATATAAACAAACATATTTTATATAAAAATCATATCAACTTAAACTAAAAGTAAATAGTTAAGATGGTTATAAAATATAGCTTAATAAAGTTATTCTTATAAAAATATAATATTGTTATTTTTTGTAATTAAAAATAAGTTATTGATTGTTATGCATTAAATAAAAATTAAAACTAATTTATAAATTATTATAAATATCATTCATTTAGTTTTTATGAAACATTTGCTTAACAATATTTAAGTTTATATTAACTAGAAGGTATTTCTATTTGGTTATGAACACATCATCAAAACGTAAAGTAAAAATTAAAGTGCAAAAAACACAAAACTTGTCAAGACTAATCTGTCTATCTATTATACTTATTTATATAAATTTAATTTTCTAGCTAAAGGTTAAAAAGTGCCACACCCTGCTCTAAGCATGCTTTTTCTTCGACAAATTATCAAAAAATAGAAGAAAAAATTTAAGTTTGTTTTTTGTAAATACATCATTAAGAATTATAAATCCTCCTTTAACTACCCAATTGGTTCATATCTGATTCCCTCCCCAAAAGATCATCTAATCTATATTTCACTTATAAAATATCTGAATTCATTTTAATTTTTCATAAACTCTGATGACTATTCACTGAGTTGAATAACAAAACCGCTCTTTATATCTTTTATATCTCTTACTAAAATAGTTTTATCAATATTCAACGTAATGATTTCCAACAAAATGATGAAACAGAATATAGCTATTGTTTTATTTTCAAGCCTTGCTTTAAGTGCGTGTGCTAAATCTACTGAAACAAATCATAAGTCATCAAAGCCCTCACAAGAACTTCAACAAAAAATTCAAAAATTGGTTGAGAAAACCAAAAAGAATATGATCTTTGTTGAAGGTGGTAGCTACCTAATGGGTGACTTTGGACTAGTAACTCCAGAATTAGAAAAAATGGTTCCAAACAGTATGGCAGTGAAGAACCCGAAAGGTAATACTGAAAAACCTAGTAACCAACCATTCTCTCCAGGGGCCGATAATAAAACACTTCATAAAGTTTCCCTTAGTAGTTTTAATATGAATGCTTATAAGACCACCTTAGAGGATTTTAATACTTTTACTGAAGCTACTGGACAAGTTGCGAGTACGGATAATAAACGTTATGGTTCAAATATTGCTCACGAAGTAGCAACTGGTATGGCTTGGCAACAAGCCAAAGAATACTGTCAGTGGCTTGGGCAACAAGTAGGTACACCGATGGACTTACCTACTGAAGCGCAATGGGAATATGTAGCCCGAAATAAAGGACAATATACTTTATTTGCAACAAATACAGGTAAAGTAGAACCAAAGAAAAACCTATGGGGATTAGATCAATATGATAACTACAGACATTTACATGACTTACAAACTGTCGCGAATATTCCGGTTATAGGTCAAACACCACCAAACCCTTTAGGTTTTTATGATCTTGTTACTAATAATTATGAATGGATGAATGATTGGTACGATAAAGATTATTACAAACACTCACCTAGCAATAACCCAATAGGACCAAAAACAGGTACTGAAAAGGTTTTACGAGGTACTCTAGCAATGGGAGCCGATAACTTAATGATGGCTGATGGTTTTAATATAGCTAGAAGTAAAGCCTTACCTATTCCAAATGATGAAAGTAAATCAAAGTATCGCTTATATTCCGTTCGTTGTGTTGCCAATATCCAGCAACCGATTAAATAACTTTAAGCCATATATGAACCATCAGAGTTTTGTTGATAATTTGCTGCAATAAACAATTCTGCATCAGTACCATCGACTTCAAGTGATGGTACAGCTTCCGTATTTAAAGCAACTAAAGTATCCGCATTAACAATACTTGGGTCTTCAGCCATTTTCTCTCTTAACTTTTTCAACTCCCTTGGATTATTCATTGGTGCTTTTTCATGTAAAGGAATTGTTTTTACAACTTTTGAGCGTAATTTTTCATATTGCTCTAAATATTCACTTCCACGTCCAACTGTATCTGAATTAAAAGCATATTCTTTTACAATATCTGAGACCTGAGACCAAACACCATCATGTAAAAAAACCAAGAGTTGTTTTTCTAATTTTTTAATACTATTAGTTGATTTTGAACCATCAAAAGACATTCTTTGGAGAACATTTAACCATTCATTTTCTGTTGTAATAGTTTCAAAAATTGCAATAACAGCTTGCTTATGGCTAGGTAAATATGGAGACGTTAAAGATGTCGGGTAGTCAGCTAAATGAGTAACTTTATTGTGTCTAGTCATTTGGTAGATTAGCATTCCCTTGGCTTCAGGGGTTGCTTGTTTTAGCCACTCCGGTTGTCTTTTAATTTTATTGGCTAAATCAACTGAATTTTTCGCATCGGAATACTTACCATTAAAATTATCAAACTCCTCAGCAATGTCATTGAGAGTTTTAGCAGTTATAGAGTCATTACCCAGAGCAATTACAGCCAATTGACTTAAATTTCTAAAAGCATCTTCCGCAATAAAACCTAATATTGTGAATTGAGCGCGTATAAGCTGGTAGTGCACCCATTTCAACACTTCAAGTACCTGACTAAAATCAATAACGAAATCTAATGCACCTTTTGCCCCCAAACCAACACATAAGGCTGCTTTGGCCCTAAAACGGAATTGATTTTCTTTTGCCCAATAAAATAGTTTAAAATTAACTCCCGCTCCCAATCCAGCACTAGCAGCAAAATCCAATGCCAAACTCGCCAAAGCCTTGAAATCTTTAGCTTCCGGTGAAAGCCATTGAAATTCACCCGATGGTTTGATACCTGCCTCAGCGCCAGCAAATGCCTCAATTTGCCCCTCAGAACTTGCACCACTACCAGGAATAATGGTTTCATCTCGATCCATTGGGACAAATCTTGGGCGGTTTTCTCCCATATTATTGGCGAGTGAAGGATTTCGATTTCTTCTACCATTAGCAGCCAATTGTTGCTGCCCATTTTTACTATAGCTTATCTCTAAACCAATCCCTGCGGCCACTTTTGCACCTGCAAAGCCGTAGAGTTCCATGCCAATAATAAATCGAAATGCACCTAGATCAATGTCATCAAAGTTGAGCATCCAACCTTTATCACATGGAATTACATAGGTGGTTTTTGCCTTCCCTTCAAATAACACTAGTTTGCCTTGAGCATTAACATTCGCCTTAGCATTCACCTCACCACTTTCGGGTTTCCAGCTTGCACTTGTCGATAAGCCAGCGCCACCAACACATCTTAACCATTGTGATTGAATATCAACCGTTAAGCTGTCTGAAAGCTTAATTTGTTCGACAAAACCCGCACTAAAAGCAGAGAAATCCCAAACTTTAGTTCCCGTTTGCTTAGAATATTTCGCAAGATCTAAACTAACTTTTTTAAATTCATTATGGATAGTCTCTTGGTTAATTTTCTTAAAGTCTTGTTTTATATCTTTAAGTTTCTTTAACTCTGTTCCTAAAACCGTTACCTTAAAGCTCTCTTTGTTCTTTTTCTTTTGTTGTAACTGCATATATCGGTCAGTACGCAGATATCGACGTCTGAAATCAAACTCTTGCGTGTTGCCATTCGGATTTTTCTTTTGACGCGCTTCAAAAGTAATGACTTCTGTTAGATCAGCCGCTTTTTTAAAGTTTTTATTTAACTCCTCTTCGATCTTTTTCTCTGCTTCTTTTATTTCTTCTTCTGCTTTTTTAACATTAGAAACACTACCAGATTTTATTGCTTCTGCTAATTTATTTTTAGCATCAAAAGAGTTTCCAAATAATTTATCTAGTTTCGAACTTTCCTTTTCAAACTCAGCATAATCCTCTGCTGAAAGAACTATCATTTCCTCTCGATGCATATTTAAAATAACAGGCGGTTTTCCATTGCCCTGCAAAGTTACTGTCGTATTCTTATCTTGCTTTGTTATCTTCGCAACAGACTTCAACTGTACAGTGACATAATTCTTTTTACTCATAGTTGCAAAATGCTGTATGTCTTTTTTATCTGGTTGAGCAGACATATTTACGAATTTAAATTTTACGAATATAACTTCACCTTTTGGCGAATATAAAGGTGGAGTAAAACCATTCTTATCTACAACACTCATTTTTACATTAGGTAAACTAATTTTCTTTTCCTTACCCTCTTTGTCAAAAGTAAAAGTTTCAAATGGAATATTATCAGATAGTTTATTCCCCCTAAATCCTTCTATTTTATAGCGATAATATTGTTTGATTTGATATTCTATAGTAGTGATTCCTTGCTTTTCTTCTTTTATATGGAGACCTGAACTACCATTAATATTAATGGCTTTCTCCCACTCTGAATCCGTTCTTTTAATCCAAAGATCATACTCACCAGCTGGCAGATCCATTTCTTTAGTAAAACCTTTCATGTCAGTTTTAGCTTCTCGGTTCTGACTCAAGCTTGGACCTTCATGTACATCTTTATATCTCGCCATATTTTGGGCGATCGTCTGAGCTGGAATAGGTTTATTTTTATAAATGGAGTTAAAATCCAACGGCTGCACAAGAGGTTTAGGATTCTTTGCACTCCCAATAGCTATCGCAAGTTTATTTACCTGTCCTGGCCGTTTTCCCTTTTCAGTTACAGAATAATCCATTCCATGGCAAACAATCGTATCATTATCAGGCAATACATTAATAAATAGTTTTAATTTAATCTTATTCATCATTTATTCTTCTTCAAAAGTTACAAAACCATCATGAACGTGATCTTCTAAACTAATTTGGATTTGCTGAGGACCCTTGGTTGTGATCTTCTGTGTTTTACCTTGACCATCTGTCACACCACTGACCATTTCCCCATTCGGTAAAATCATTAAATATTTTTTATTTTTCAATGGATTTCCAGTTATATCTTTGGCTATATAAGTTAAATGGTAATCTGGCAACATTGCCAATTCTGGGTTTTTCGTTGCCACCTTGGCTCCCCCCATAAATAAATGCTGCCCTGCTTTCACCTCAAGCTTACCACCCGTAACAGGGAAAATACCCGAACCATTCAACTTAACTTGAGATCCACTTGCAGTCAGATTAATTTCAGTTGGGCTAGTAATAAAAACCGTGTCTTCAGTTGAAGTAATTTGTACACCCTTTCGAGCAATCACATCTAAGCCATCACCTTGTGCCTGAATTTCTACTTTACCTTGACCAGCAAAAAGTCGAGCACCCTCCTGAGCGGCAAACAGACTAATCTTTTGGCTCGCATGACCCACTATACTTTTTTGTGTACTGAGATTAATACTGTCACCAGCACTTTGAGTGAGCTGACCATTTGCACTGAGATAGATATCTTCATTACTACTTACAGCAATACTTTTTGGAGATGCCAAGAGCATCACTGCCGATTGAAACTCAGCAGCCTTTTTAGGGTCGTCTTGTTTAAGAACCTCTAAGAAAGTTTGAATGTTCTCAAGCATATCTAATGGATCAGTTTGCTGGTTTTTAGCAACTTCATTGAGTGCCTTAGCATTATTTAGGCTGCCTTCTATTTGTTTTTTTGCTTCGTTTGCATCTAGGTGTACACCTTGAGCTTGATCCTGCTTGTGGGTACTAAGGAGTAAACCACTGCCTGCTCTTACTGCACCCCATTGGTCTGTTCTGAGTTCGAAACCTTCACCACGGCCTTCGCTCTCCGCCTTATCTTTTGGATGGCTTAAGTTCCCCAAGTTTAGTTGGCTTACCGCATGGCTACTTTTTAGTTGGGCACTGATTTGCCCTGTGGTGTCATCAAAACGGAGTTGGTTAAAGCCTTTGCCGTTGACTTCTTCGGAGCGGATACCACTGAGCTTTTTAGTGTCGGGTAGTTGGCCTTTTTGGTCGAATTGCGTTGGGTGACGTTCAGCCTCATGAATACGACCCACCACAAACGGGCGGTCAATGTTACCGTCAAAGAAGTCGATGACAACGATTTCACCCACACGAGGTAAGAAACGTGCGCCATAACCCTCACCTGCCCATGCGGTTAATACATCGACCCAAGCCGAGTCGGTGTCATTGTCATTACTTCCTGCACCACCATCATGGCTATGGTCGTCAGTTCGGGTAAATAGGAAGCGAACTTTAATGCGCCCCCATTGGTCAACATGGATACTTTCGCCTTCCAAGCCCACCACTCTAGCGCGCTGCGGGTAAACTGCTGGTCGGTGCTCTAACGGATGGTACTCAGGAACAGTTTTAATATTTCTACGCGACAAAATGAGCTCATTACCCTGACGCTCAGTCTGGTCATTTGACCCTAATTGATTGTTTTGCCATTGGCTTTGACTAAAAAGTTGATTGATTTGCTGTTGCAAATCTTTAGGCAAATTATTTTGCAGATAGAAACTTTTCCCAACAATCAGAAACTCTTTGTCTGATCCACTATGCGTATCTATTTCAGGATGTTCATCCAATTCAAACCAATAGCCAACTTGCGCATCACGTACCGTAGTTTGTGCACGGAAATATTTTGATTGAAATGCATAATAATCAGATAGATTCTGATTGAGTTTTTCTAACTGCTGGTGACCCGATGCAGTGGCTTGGTCTTCCCCATTTAAGTCTTGCATCCAAGCAGGACTGACATGCCATGCATGTTCTAGACTTAAACTCGCATTATCCTGATTAGCACTATGACTATGCTTTGACTGAACACTACCCATGCCTTCTTCTTGACTTAAAGCATCAGCCTGCCAGCGTTGCACATGCACGGCTGTAGATTGCAAGCTTCGAGTTGGCACAAGGCTTGTCATACTGTCTTGTTGTTCAACAGCGCTACTACGGTGATAACGGATATTTCTTCGGTCTAATGCTAAATATGATTCATTATTATCAATTAAACGTAATTTTTGCGGTTGAATCTCAACTGAGCTATCAATGGCAAACAACGGAGCTTCATCAATTAACCAGTTAATGCCTTCACTACGCCAAAGTCGAGTTAAAAATTCATAATCCGTTTCATTACTTTGCATTATAAAAGGTCGAACATCGTAGTCTTCGGTTAGACCTTTTAAATCCAAAGTTAAACCAGAAGCAAACAACGGGCTTTTGTTCTGCCACTCAGTAAATAGAATTTCAGTAATGTCCCGTACACTTTTATTCATAAATACACGGCTATTTCGGCGTTTATGCCATAGCGCGGTCGGGTCTTGTAATCTCAGTTTATACAATGTTAATGAACCATCACTCTGCCCCTGACTGGCTTCTGTAATAATTCCTGTAGTTCTAAATAGCTGCCCCTGATCAGTTACTTGATCGACTGCAACCTGACAACCAATAAATTGTTTTAATGAAATATGGGCACTGGTAGAAAGACAAAATAAATCGGCAGTTAGTGCTTCATTTAGCTGATGCTGTCCTTCAATACTTTGTAAAAAGACTTGAGTATTCAACGATGGATTAGAAAACTGAACATGAAGCACGCGTTTTTGCGAGCTGATACCCAAATCTTCTAGAATTCTATGTATATGAGATAACATCTTTTTTTATGAAAACTTTGTCAGGATTGGCATTATTTTATAAAATACAGAAACATCTGTCTATTTTGTCAAGGGAAACTTAACCATATGAATACACGAATGAATGGGGATGCTATCCGTGATAAATATAAAAAAATGAATTAAACGCCCACAAGTATAAACACCATTATTGTTAGAATTATCTTCATCTAATAATTTTTGTCGAACTTTAGATTGACCACTTCGAGATCCTCCACCAATTTTACTATCTGCTAATTCTTGAGCAGTAGCATTATGACTATCTTTTAAGGCATATTTAGATGTTTTTTTCTTTACTAATCCTACTGGATTCGGTAAATAAGCATAAATATATATCCACCTAACACCCCAATCGGGTCTTTACTAATGAACCGATCTACATACGGCGAATAATAATGATAACGGTTGTAATGAAGCCCTGTTTCGCCATCAAAATACTGGCCTTGGAAGTGGATGTTTTTTGAAATAATTTCACTATTTTCGAAGAAATTAGATTTTGCTTTTTCTTCTTTGCCATTTCGAGCATAGTTCTTCGTGCAAAGCCTTGCTTTGTTGAAACGAACTATCCCAATCTTATATTAAGTTTTACAGATCATTTGACATGGGGAATCACTCATTTCCTGAGACGTATCCAAATGAAAAATATATTAGAGAAAAGCTATTAAATAATGATCTATCTGATTTAATAATATTTAGATATGGATATATCTAAAATTCTCAGACAACAGAGAATTCCAGATATATTTTAATGACTTTCTAATATTTTCTATCAAAACAAACAGAAATATCTTGAAATATCAAACCATTCAATTCCCCAGAAAAATTAAAATCACCATTTATTGATTTTATCAAAATACCATTCATTTAACTAATAATTAAAGATGATTTCTAACTTTTTCGACCACTCTATTAGATGATTAAAGATAACTTTCACAAGAGTTCTAATAATTTTACCCCACATCTTCAATAGAATTTATTTTTGCTATAATCTCATCTTTAGTAAGTGAAAATTCCCCCGCTTCGCCTGCATCCATTCCAATCAATTCATCAAGCAAATTTTGTAAATCCTCATTGAGTTCTAAATAATCCATATCAAGACGAATTAAATATGCTTCTCTAGCAACTATCCGATAATCAAATATTTCATTTTCTAAAATTAAATGAAGTTTATCTAATACTATTTTATCAATATTACGTAACATTATAGAGGACACCCTTTTTTTATAGCTCGCCCTGATGGAGTTGCTTTACCTTGATCTATATCTGCTTTTGTTGGTGGATAATGTGGAATATCCACAACCTCACCGTTTATCATCTTAGGATGTACCCTATTTACATTACCATTATGATCATATGTTTCCTCCCATACTCTAACGGTACCAGTTTTAGGATTAATTTCTGTAACATGGGATCTTCCTCGAGTTGGACCTTGAGTCTTAGCTAAAGCCTCTTTTTCATAATATCTTATTCTACCATCACTTAGCTCTCGTGTTTTAACAGCTTTATTTTGAGCAGACTCTACAGCCGATAATTTTCTTTTTAATTTTTTTTGGTCTGTCTCATTACTTAACCCCAAAGGATCAATCCACCCAATAGGACTAGGACCATATTGATAAAGGTTATATCCTCCCAACAATCCAATCGGGTCTTTACTAATAAATCGACCTACATACGGCGAATAATAACGATAACGGTTGTAATGAAGTCCTGTTTCCCCATCATAATACTGACCTTGGAAACGAATGTTATTACTAATAATTTCTGAATTTTCAAAGAAATCTGATTTAGCCTGTTCTACCTTGCACTCACCCCAAGCCTTATATTGAGCTTTCCAGACAATGGCGCCTGTCTGGTTACTCATTTCTTGCGGTGTGCCTAAATGGTCGCAGTGATAAAACCATACATCATCAAAACCTTGGCTTTGTTTTACGGTATTCCACAAAGGGTCTTTATAAATGCTATATGTTTTTTCTGTCCAGTCTTGGGTTTGGTGTAGCTCAATTGAGTGATGATACACCGCTTGCAACAAAGGCACGAAACTATCTTTTTCGTGGAAATAGTGTTTAGTTATATCAGCGCTAGATTCATAAGCTAAAGTATCACCATCCCAACCATAAATAATGTTCTGCTCTTGCCCTGTATGGTGATTTTTACTTCTTTTTTGAATACGTCGGCCTAAGGCATCATAACGATACTCTGCCGTATATTGATTATTTCGGCTACGAACAAGACGTCCCAACACATCCCACTCAAGATTTAAATCACCTTGTGATGACTTTTGTCGAATCAGTTGCCCAAAAGCATCATATTGATATTGTTGGTCAAGATATTCCTGCACAACGTTATTGACTAAGCGGTTATAGCTATAACCTTTTTCAGTGACAGTGGGTTGTGCGGATTGCTCTTTGGTACTGTTATATCGATCTAAAATATTACTTGCCGGGTCAAAATTAAAAGTCTCTTTCCCAAGTTTACTGGTCGCTTCTAATAAACGCCCAACAGGATCATATTTATAATGAATAGCCCCACGACGAGTATCCTTAATGAGCGTTAACTCACCTGTTTTATCATAGTGATATAAGCGTTCAATCAATTGGTTGGTATGCTGGATGGCATTATTTTGAGTTTGGGCCTGATAGCCTTTGTCATGCCCATTCAACATTAATTGCTGAGTTAAGCGCCCGACTTCATCATAACGTTGTTGTTGGCTAAGACCATTTGCATAGTGACGTAATGTCTCTCTATGTAAATCATCACGTTCAAAGCTAACAACATCTTCACCATTTAAAGCTACGCCATAGACATGTCCACTTCCATAAGTGAGCCAATCTACTTTCTGTCCATCTGGTCGGATGGTTGTAGTTCGATTATTTAATTCATCATAGACATGTTTCCACACAGCAGTTTTCTGAGTCACAACGTCTTGATGATGTTCTTTAACTAAATTGCCTGCTGCATCATAAAACCATTGCAAGTTAGTTTCTGCATTTTTAGCTTGAACTAAATGACCTAGGCCATCATAAGAAAATTCTTCTGTTTGCTTTTCTTCAAGCTCTTGCCCTTGATAACCATACCCTGCTGTACGTTGTTCTAAACGTCCCATGCTGTCAAAAATAAATTGCTGAATACGGTCTTTAGGTGCAGCACGATCTTTGAAATCTTGACCATAGGCAGAAGCGACCTCAATGCTACTAGTTAAACGACCATTATATTCATCGTACGTATAAACAGTTTCTTTGCCATCAAAATCAATTTCTTTTACTAATCTACCCGCCGCATCATAGACAAACTCGTAACTTGCGCCATTTTCATTAGTTAAACGTTTTAAGCGACTCAAGCGGTCCCATTGATATTTTAAGGTTTGATTTAATGGGTCAATACGCTTAGTAATTAAACCAGCCGCATCATATTCATAACGTGTCTGCTGGCCTTTAGGGTCAATATGAACTAATAATCGGCCTTCTTCATCATGAATAAAATGCTCTTCAGCTCCATCAGCGTGTTTAATTTTCTCGAGTTGTCCAAAAGCATTCAACGGTAAGCCTTTTGCTAGAGGCTGTCTTGGTTCAGCAGTTAATTCTGTATAGAAATATTCAACTTTTTGCTTTAAAGCATTTTCAATAAATTTGACACGCCCGCGGTCATCATAGCGCCAGTGCATTTCTTTACCGGAACAATCTGTATAAGTAACCAAGTTCCCTTGATCATCATATTTAAGTGTCTTTTTACCGCCTTTAGCATCTTTAATGGAGGTCACCAATCCCATCGCATTATAGGTATAGGCTGTTTCATGCTTCAGCGGATCAATTTCTTTAATTATATTTCCTGAAGCATCGTATTCTTTAAACCAACGCCCCTGTTCAGCGTCAACAAAACCAGTCAGATTATCTTTTTCGTCGTATTCATAATAGAAGGTTGAGCCATCGGCCTGAACCATACTTAAGACATTACCGCGTTCGTCGTAGGTATACGATGTTTCTGTTCCATCTGTAGCAATATGCGATGTTATATTTTTTGCTTGGTCTCTAAAGAACCATTCTTGCAAATTGTCTGGATAAATAATTCGATAGGTGTAACCCGTAATACCATAATAGTATTCAGTCACGTTACCATCGATATCCATGACTGAAGTTACTCGAACATTTTCATCCCAATCTAATTTAGTAGCGGAACTATAATCATCGGCCCATTCTTCAATCGCTTTTGAGCTAGGTAAAATGCCATCCCACTTTAAGTTCATTCCTCTTTGAGTAAGATCAGTATAACGAGTCAATAAGTGAGCTTGGTATTGATATTCATAAGAAGCAGCAAACTCATTAGTTGCCTTAATTAAATCGCCTTGCTCGTTATATTCATATGCTGATAGCTGTCTTAGAAGTTGACCATCTTCAACCAACCAAGCTGCAACAACTTTCTGCACATCATTAATCTGTAATGCTACATGCGCCAAAGTTTGTTGTTGCTGTTTAAATATAATGTCGGATAAATAGCTATCACCATTTTCTAATTCATAGTCGTAACGTAGTCCGATACTAAATCCATTTAGACGTTCTATGGAGACTAAACGAAACTCATTTTTATATTTTTGATAGAAGCGAGTTTCTGAAACACCATATGAAATTGCTCTAATTTCAGGTGAGACAACTGTATAAGTAAAAGTTTCTACTTCATCATAGTAACTCTGCCCAACTTTTAGCTCTGGTAAGCGAACAGGACGACCATCGCTGCCAATGTACTCCCAACCTTCTTGCTCAATCGGTTCTTTAGGTTCATTTATGTTGTAACTAGAACAACGAGCAATCTTGGTTGTAAAAGGTGTAATCCACCGCGCTCCGAAAATTGAGTGATCATACTGATATAAGTTTGATACATACGTTCTCGAAAATTGCTCTACCAATAATGGATGAATTTGTGCATCGGTATGGTTTAAAAACTCAGTACCCATGGCAAAAGTAATCGATCGTTTAGTCGCACCACCTTTACAGTTTTTACCTGCATTCGCATTATTAGTCGCTGCATGTTCAGTATTCGCCTTTTCTAATTTATTATTTTTCTTGTCATGTTTAACTTGTGTAGTTTGAGTTGGCTTAACTTGAGCTGCTTTCTTTTTCCTAAATTTAGAAGCACTTATTCTCAATACATCAAATAGCCACCCAATTGTTTGCGGCTGCGCTGCATTTCCCAAGCCTTTAATTTTAGTATTGGCAGTAATACCAATTTTATTAATCGTTGCACCTACATTTAATATCGGCTGCTTTAGATGTGCAGGAACTAAAGAAGTAACAACTTTAGCATTGGAGTTTGCTCCTGTTTTAATAAGAGCCTTCCCCCAATTTTCGGTCATGTAAACTAAATTTTTTCCAGCTCGCGTTAAGTCACCACTTTTTATTCCTTTAATAACACCAGCAGCTTGCTGCTGAGCTCGGTTTGCATTTGACCCTGCATTTGTAAATACTTGGCCTTTTGTTACAACTCGAACAATTCCGCCATTAATTTGTGTCGTGGCACTTTGGACGGTTCCACCACAAGTGGCCAAAATTGAATTTAGTTTATTTAACCCAGTTTTGCAGAATTTTTCTATGTCCCCTGCAACCTGATCATTTAAATGGTTAGAGATAACCACAATAACTGCTTCACCTAAAGCAGCTTTACCAACACGTTTAACTTCTTGACGGACTAGAAACAGGGCTGGACGAGCAGAAGTACGGATTGCTGTTGTTCCCGGAATAGGCGCAATCCCAATAAGGTCGATACCCATTGTGGTCCAATCCATAATATCGGCATTTTGAAAACCTTTATCGTAGATATAACAAATGTCGGAAACCACATCGATGGCAGCCATGACATTGCCAATAATTGGAATTGTTCCCATTACACTTGCAACCAAGTCTAACGTTACAATTTTATGCGTATGACTTTTTAACCAATTATCTATTTTTTGTTTTGAATGACTAACATCTTTAATAGCAACTTCTGATAATGGTTTAACAACTTCTGTTTTTCCAGACATTTTATTTCTCTACGAATTCTTTTTAAAAGGGCTTTGCAAATATTGAGGAAGAGCATTAGTTATCAAGCTACCGCCATCAACAGAACTTAATTTGCTGAAGTCATTTATTTTTTGAATTGATGCAAGATCAATGTTGTTCCCTATTTTTTGGCCTAGTTCTGAAATGGGTAAAAAGCTTTTCACTTGATCAGTCACTAATCCCTGCGCCTCTGTTTTTAACATTGGCATTAAAGCCTTTGCCCCTTCAGATTTTATACTTTGTGCAGTTTGAATATTTTTCATAATATTCGCAGGATTGGTTAATTGTTTAGATAATTCACCAAGCTTGGACTGGGCTGTTTTACTCATTTGTGCAATTAATGAATCTGATTGTTCAGTATCTGCATCATTCTTATTCGGCCACTCAACTGGACGTTTAAAGTCACTTGCTGCATCCCAAGGATCACGGTGATCTGGTTCAAAGAAGACTTTTACTGCACCTGTTGCCAAACCTGAAACACGAGCAAATCCGTTATCGTCCAACTTGCCAGTGACTTCTTTTCCTAAGTTGTCAACAACCGTATAACTTCCACCTTTAACAAACTCACCGTGCGCATAATCATGGATGAGCTCTAAATTTCCTGGGCTACGTTTGGGCGGAGGCGGTAGTGAAGAACTGAAATTCGCACTTCCGCCCCCCATAAACAAATGCTGCCCAGCTTTGACCTCAAACTTACCGCCAGTGACAGGGAAAATTCCTGAACCATTAATCTTGATTTGAGATCCGCCCGCCGTGATAACGATTTCTTTAGAAGCACTAATTTCAATTTTGTCTTCTGTTGAAATAATCTGAACAGCTTTACGGGCAATTAAATCTGCGCCATCGCCTTGTGCTTGTATCTCAACTTTGCCTTTGCCTGCATATAATCTCGCCCCTTCTTGAGCTGCAAAAAGGCTGATTTTATTTTGGGCGTGTGCAATCAGGTTCTTTTGAGTAGACAGGTTAATACTATCGCCCGCAGTTTGGCTTAACTGAGCATCTGCGCTGAGGTGAATGTCTTCATTACTGGCTATGGCAATGCTGTTAGGTGCAGTTAATATCATCAAGGCTTGCTTAAAAGCGGCAGCTTTGTCTTGATCTTTTTCTTCAATTTGTTCTATGAATGTTTTTAAGTTCTCAAGAACTTCCAATGGATCAGTTTGCTGATTTTTGGCAACTTCACTGAGTGCCTTGGCATTGTTGAGACCGCCTTCTATTTGTTGTTTGGCCTCATTTGCATCAAGGTGTACACCTTGAGCTTGGTCTTGTTTGTGAGTACTAACGAGTAAGCCACTGCCTGCTCTTACCGCTCCCCACTGGTCTGTTCTGAGTTCAAAACCTTCACCTCGGCCATCACTTTCCGCTTTGTCTTTTGGATGGCTTAAGTTACCCAAGTTGAGCTGGCTTGCTGCATGGCTACTTTGCAGCTGGGCACTGATTTGGCCTGTGGTATCATCAAAACGGAGTTGGTTAAAGCCTTTACCGTCGACTTCTTCTGAGCGGATGCCGCTGAGCTTTTTAGTATCAGGTAACTGCCCTTTCTGGTCAAACTGGGTTGGATGGCGTTCAGCTTCGTGAATACGGCCCACCACAAACGGGCGGTCAATGTTGCCGTCAAAGAAGTCGATCACAACAATCTCACCCACACGAGGCAAGAAGCGTGCACCATAACCTGCACCTGCCCATGGAGTCAGCACATCGACCCAAGCCGAGTCAGTGTCATTGTCGTTACTTCCTGCTCCACCATCATGGCTATGGTCGTCAGTTCGGGTAAACAAGAAGCGGACTTTAATACGACCCCACTGGTCGACATGAATACTTTCACCTTCCAACCCCACCACTTTAGCACGCTGTGGGTAAGCTGCTGGTCGGTGTTCTAACGGGCTATATTCAGGCACAGCTTTAATGTTGCGTCGAACAACGTTCAGTTCAGCAAAGTGGCGCTGCTCAGGGTTTTGGTTGTCGAGTTCGGCTGCGTTGAGCTTGTCTTTTGGTAATAGTCGCTCAAGTTGCTGTTGTAATTCTTTCGGTAAATTATTCTGGTTATAGTAATGCTTGCTTAAGATCAAGAACTCTTTATCAGCACTGTCATGTTGGTCGAGTTCAGGATGGTCATTCAGTGCAAACCAGTAACCGACCTGTGCATCACGGACGTTACCTGAAACGGTAAATTGTTTAGAACTTAGGTGATGGTAAGCATTGATATGCTGGTTAAGCTGTTCAATCTGGCTATTACCAGAAGCGGTGGCTTGGTCTTCACCGTTTAAGTCCTGCATCCAAGCTGGGCTAACGTGCCATGCATCTTCAAGGTTTAGGCTGGCATTGTCATAGTGTTCGCTGTGTTTCTGCGTGCCTTGTACGCTGCCACTGCCTTCTTCTTGCTGGAGGGCATCAGCTTGCCAGCGTTGCACATGAACCGAGGTTGGTTGTAAGCGGCGCTCAGCTTTAACTTGGGTAAGGGTATCGAACTGTTCTGTCGCACTGCTGCGTTGGTAGCGTAGGCTTCGACGTTCAAGGGCTTGATAGTTTTGGTTATCGTCAATTAAACGTAAGACTTGTGGCTGAATAGAAGCATTTGGGTCAGCGATCAAAAGCTGAGATTCATCGACTAGCCAGTTAATGCCTTCGCTACGCCACAGACGGGTTAAAAAGTCATAATCGCTTTCGTTTGACTGCATCACAAATGGACGCACATCATAATCTTTGGTTAAGCCAGATGTGTCGAGTGTTAAGCTTGCGGCAAATAACGGGCTTTTGCCCTGCCATTCCTTAAACAGAATTTCGCTAATATCGCGGACGCTTTTATTCATAAACACGCGGCTATTACGGCGTTTATGCCAGAGTGCAGTTGGATCTTTTAAGGTTAAGCTATAAATAGTCAATGAACCGTCGCTTTGCCCTTGGCTTGCTTCAGTAATAATGCCTGTGGTTCTAAAAAATTGGCCTGTGTCCGTCACTTGATCAACAGCAACCTGACAGCCAATAAATTGTTTTAATGCAATATGCGCGTTCGTCGACAGACACAGTAACTCAGCAACGCTACCTTGGTTGAGGGTATGTTCACCCTCAATGCGCTGTAAGAAGACTTGATTGTTTAATGATGGGTTGGAAAATTGCACATGAAGTACACGATTCTGTGCGACCAAACCTAAACTATCTAAAATTTGAAATATTTTATGGGACATCATTATTATAAAACTGAGTCATAATCATCGATATTTTATAAAAAACAGACAGAATTGTCTATTTATATAAATTAGCTTATCTTCCATGACTTAGATATTTTTTAGTTTAACTGAAAGAAAGATTGGCTATTAAATAATCTATAAATGCTCTCGTTTTGGCCGGTAAATTAGAAGTATGAGGATAAAGTAATTGAATGCTTTGTAGCGGTAACGAAAAATCAGGAAATAACCGAATTAGGCGATTTTGTTGAATATCTTCATCAACTAACCATGCAGGACAAATCGCCACACCTAAAGATGAAAGAGCCATTTGATGAATGGCTGTTACCGAGTTTGATTCATACTGACTTCGAATAAAAGGTAATGAATATTGCTCCCCTAAATTGTTTTGCAAAATATATTGTGAATCTTGCCAATTTAATAAGGTGTGGCCAATCCAAGGAACATTCGCTAAATCAGATATATTTTTTATAGGATGGTCTTTTATAAACTGCGGAGTAGCCACAAGATAAATTGGATATTCTCCGATTTTTCGAGTTTTTAGAGATGAGTTTTTTAAATTCCCTAGTCGAATAACCAGATCTAATTTTTCAGTCACTAAATCATCAAGCGATGAATTAAACGAATACTGTAAACGTAAATCTGGGTAAAGCCGACAAAACTCAGGAAGTAAAGGCAGAATGAAACGTTGGCCAAACTCATTGGTAGACGAAAACCGTAAAGTGCCTGTAATGCTTGTACCTAAGTGTTGGCTTCGTTCAAATGCCTCATCAATCTGAAGTTGGATTTGTTTAAAATCCTCATAAAAATGCTGACCGATTTCAGTTAATGCAATATTACGGGTGTTGCGAATTAATAGGCTTGTATTGAGCTGCTTTTCTAATTGTTTTATATCAATACTCACCATTGATCGGCTTAAGCCTAAAATTTCAGCCGCCTTGGTAAAAGAGCCGGAATCAACGACTTGTAAAAAACTGGTAATTTGTTTGAGGTTTTTTTGCACAATTAAGCCAATTGTTTAAAATTATCAAACAATGATTTTACTTCGCTTGCATCGACAATAAAAGAGCTGGATCTTACCCTGCCTGCACGGAGGTAGGTATGTCTTATCGATATAAAATAGCAACAGTGTTTTTACTTGGGTTCTTTATTGATTGCATCAACATTTTTATGTCTGCAATTGCATTACCTAATATTGCATCGTCATTTTCAGTTAGCCAATCCATGGTCGCTTGGGTAACAAATGCGTATATTCTCGGCCTCATTTTAATTATGCCTATAAGTTTATGGTTAGCCACCAAACTTGGGAACCAAAAATTATTGTGTTATTCAATGCTGTTATTTTCGATAAGCATTTGCTTTATTGGCTTTAGTGAATCGATTTATAGCTTAATTTTTTGGCGATTTATTCAAGGTGTAGCTGGAGGCTTATTAATTCCAGTCGGGCAAGCTATCGTATATGCCTTATTCCCGAACCAAGAACGCCAACGCATTTCTACCATGATTATGGCAATTGCACTGATTGCGCCAGCTTTTTCACCTGCGATTGGCGGCATGATTATTGATTCATTTGACTGGCGATGGGTATTTTTATCAAACCTTCCTTTTTCTTTACTGGCAGCAGCTCTGGCATGGTTATGGATTAAAAAAACAGAGAATGTATCGAGTGAAAAACCAGACATAAAAGGCTTGGTTATTTTTAATATAAGCCTATTATCTTTATTACTCTCCTTTTCATTTTATAGTGATTACCATAACGCCTTATTCGCTATAACGAGTTTTCTAATTTCAGTCGGAATGCTCATTTTTTATATTCGACATGCGAAAAAAATTTCCCATCCTGTTCTTAATCTTCAGTTATTAAAAAATAAAAATTTACGTAATGCATTTATTGTCTATTACGCTGTTCCGGGTATTTTTACTGGCGTTAACTTACTCAATATTTTTAATTTACAGCTTAACTTTGGCTTTAATGCAAAACAAACTGGTTTATTCATGTTGCTCTATGCAACTGGGGCACTCGCAGCCATGATTAGTGGTGGCCTGCTCTATCAACGGTTAGGTAAAAAGTCTCTTCTTATTATTGGAATAACCCTACATAGCCTTGGCATATTTCTTTTGTTTTGTATTTCAAGCACTAGTCCAATCAGCTTTTTAGTTGTTGCTTATTTATTGATGGGTATGGGTGGTGGTCTAAGTGCCAACATTGCCCAAATTAGCTCACTGATTGATTTTTCAGGCCAAGATTTATTACAAGGAAGTGTGCTCTGGAATATTAATCGACAAGTTTCATTTAGTGTCGGTACTGTTGTTCTCATTTCCATATATAACTTGATGTCTGGCTCAAGCGATCTGCTTCGCTATCAACATACTTTTTTAATTGCAGCTTTGCTCTGCTTACTTTCACTCATGCCCGTTTTAAAGGAGAAAACCCATGTCTAAACAAATGGATCAAGCCATTCAAAGTGTCATTGACCTACATGTTTTAATAGAAAATGTATTTACAGGAAAAAATGCAGAGCAAAGTCTGAGCCCGCTTTTAGATAGCTTTGATCAAAATTTTAAGATGGTAACGGTTCAAGGTCACAGCATTGGTTTCGCAGAAGTGAATAGTTTATTTAGTCAGAATATCGGAAAAAAACCTTCTTTAAAAATCGACATTATTAAGAGTACAGCTTTATACGAATTTGAAAATTATTGTTGGGTGCAATATCAGGAACATCAGCAAACTGATGAAACCGAGACAGTACGTACCTCTACAGCCTGCATTAAAGTATACGGCGAAAAATGTTATTGGGTTTATTTACATGAAACTTTAGTTCCCTCATCTTCTTAACTCATCTAAAGCACCTTAAAGATGGCACCTATTTTGCTTAACAATATTACGTTTTATGAAAATCGTAATACTGATCATAATGGGGAGCTCTCGATATGGGTTATGTTGCAAAGGAATTTACGCGAAAGAACAAGCTGATTCTCAGTATTTGTTCTTTCGTTATTCCAATATGTCTTTGGTGCGCAATCAGTTACTTACCTTTTGTTTGGCATCCTCAAGTACAAATCACGAGTTCGGGAAGTGTTTCTTACTTACAAGTAGGAAGTCGCATTGATAAAAATGTGTTCTATCTCGAAGCACAAAATGCAGTCAATCGAAATTCTGCACCACCACAAGGTCTTTTGGTCAATCCGATTTATTTACCTGCTCCCCATGAGGTCGCTAAGGCTTTAATCACCGCCTTTACCACGCCACCAGAACAACCTGATTCCCCGTGGTTTCACCAAAGTTTATGGCACAGTATCAAACTGGTTTTTTCAGCCTTTTTTATCTCTTCCCTGATTGGGATTCCACTGGGTATTTTGTGTGGTTTTTCTAAGCGAATATCACTCTTAACAGAACCTTTTGTTGAGTTTTTCCGTTACTTACCAGCTCCCGCCTTTGGAGCACTTGCAGTAGCAATTTTAGGGATTAATGATGCACCTAAAATTGCCATTATTGTGATTGGTACGCTATTTCAACAAATTCTCATTATTGCCAATACCACCCGTATGGTAGATCGAAGCTTAATTGAAGCTGGCTATACGCTTGGCACCAATAAGCTCAAAAGTTTATTTCATGTGGTGATTCCTGCTGCTCTACCTGATATTTACCGTGATTTACGTGTGTTACTCGGCTGGGCTTGGACCTACTTAATTGTTTCAGAGTTGATTGGTACGACCTCGGGTATTACGTGGTTTATTACCCAACAGGCTCGCTATCAAAACTTTGACAATGTCTATGCAGCTATTTTGATTATCGGGGTGATTGGTCTGGTCTGTGATTGGCTATTAATGAAGTTAGGTGAGCGGATGTTCACTTGGAAAGTAGGAGCAAAATAATGAACGATTCAACATTTAACGTGCATGAATACTTTCAAAAAATTTATGAACGCCCTGTTATTTTAGAAGCCAAACAACTGAGCCAAGTCTTTAAGCATGGTCACAGCGAACGCACTGTTTTAAATAAGCTCGATTTAAAAATTCATAAAAGAGAATTTATTTGTGTGATTGGTCCTTCTGGCTGCGGCAAATCGACACTGAGCCGTGTTATTGCAGGTTTAGACCCATACCATAGTGGAGAAGTTTTAGTAGACGGCGAATGCATTACGGGTCCATGTCCTGAACGCGGCATGGTGTTTCAGGGCTATACCCTTTTCCCTTGGAAAACTGTAAAAGAAAATGTGATGTTTGGTCCGCAAATGCGTGGGGCTAGCCAAATGACAGCCGAAGCTCAAGCACGCGAATGGATCAATATTATTGGTTTAGAAAAATATGAAAATCAGTATCCACATCAACTTTCTGGTGGCATGAAACAGCGGGTTGCGATTGCTAGAGCTTTGGTTAATCAACCTAAAATTTTGCTCATGGACGAACCTTTTGGTGCACTCGACCCACACACTCGTCAAAAAATGCAAAAGCACTTAATGGATTTATGGCAAAACATTGATATCACCATTATTTTTGTCACCCATGACATGGATGAAGCTATTTTACTGGCAGACCGAATTGTGGCGCTCAAAGCCAATCCCGGTGAAATTAAGGAAATTATTGAAGTTAATTTACCGCGTCCACGCTCACTCGACTTGATGAGCACACCTGAGTTCAAACAACTTCGGGCACGGGTAGATTATTTAGTTCACGCTGAAGAAGATGAGCTTGACCCTGCTTTACAAGACTTACCAAAAATTCCACGTATGACTCAGGTCAGTACAGAAAAATAAGTCAGACATAAAAAAGCCCAAGTTCATCTTGGGCTTTTTTATGTCTGGAGTTTATTTAAGTTGTTCTATGAGTGTTGGATAAATCAACCCATCTACATTTTGTTCAGTTTTATAAATACCGTTTTCAACGTTAAATTTATTGACGTGATAGCTAGAGCCATAAATTGAGTCAAAACCTTGAGATTTAGCAAATACTTTTTTATTGGCACTGATATCTAATAAATGCGTACCGCTGACCATCAACTCATATTGCTTTGGATCAACCCCTGAACGGTTTGCCATAATTTTAACCGCATCGGCATGGGTTATAGGGTCATTAATATATTTAACTGTTTTATCCCACACTTGAATGATTTTTTTCCATTCCTCTTGATGAGCAGTTAAGTGGCTCATGTTGACTGTTAAGGTGTCATAAATTAAACCCGGCTTGTCTTTAGAGGTATAGATAATTTTAGAGCCTGCCACTGCTTTTAATGCCTGACCTGCAACAGGTTGCCAAACAGCAATCGCGGAAATATCAGGGCTATTAAACACTTGAGGTAATTGGTTAGTGGCTGAGTTTACTAGCTTCACCTCATTCGCTTTAATGTTATGGTCGGTTAAAGCTGTCGCTAGTAAAAGATGATCAACCAAGCCTTTTTCAACACCGATTGATTTTCCTTTTAAATCTTGAATGGTATTAATGCCCTCCTTCGCAATAATGACATCATTGCCCGCAGAATAATCTGTTGCCATGATCATCATGCCTTGCGTACCGCCCGAAGCTGTTACCAAGTTATCGCCATTGGTGACCAACACAGCATCGAGCTGATTTGCCGAAAAGGCTGAAAGCGAAGCCGAATAATCAAACCATTTAAACTCTACATTTAACCCTGCTTCTTTTAACCAACCTTTTTCAATGGCTACTTGCCAAGCCACCCAGCCCGGCCAATCACTATATCCAATCGTAATTGGTTTTGTATTTGTGGATGCCTGAGTGTCTTGTTTAGCCTCGGGCACTTTAGCAGTATTGTCACACCCACCCAATACAACTGCCGATAAAATAGATACGGATAACAACGCTTTTTTAATCATATAGAAACTTCCCCAACATTTTTATTAACAACACTTTGAGCGGTTTGATTGAGTGACTGTATATAGGCTCGCCAGCCTCCAAAATGGCTAATATCGATTGCATCTTGAATGGCATAAGCTTCGCAAATAAAGCCTTTGACCCATGTACCATCTTTTAATTTGAGGTTCCCAATGCCAAGAGGTGCAGGTACTTCAGCCACAATGGCTCCAAAATTTGCTAAAGGAACATCCCATACTTCGACTTCAATTGATGTCCCTGCTGCATCGTATTGCAGGCCAGGTTTTGGTGGCGTGGTATTTTTTAAGGCAAAAAGTTTATAAGTGTCTGCTGTCTGGGTTTTCTTAAGCAAAGTGGCCTTGCGACTAGTCAGCTGAAAATTAAGCGGCATACCTGTTAAGTGTGCTCCCACAACAGCTAGCTGCACTGAATGATTCGACTGGATGTTTATACTTTTTTGATAATGTTGAGTTGATTTACCTAAACTCAGCGATGTTTCGGCTTGCCAAAGCTGCGCAAAATTAGCAAGTGCCTGATCGTGCCAAGCTGGTGCAATAAAGGTTACGCCGTTTGGTAGGCCGTCTTCACGAAGTAGATTAGGTAAAGCTAAAGCAGAAAGATCAGCAAAATTAACGAAGTTGGTATAGGCCCCCATGTGCGCGTTTTTAGTCAATGGGTCGGCTTCAACTTCGGCAATGGTGTAAATGGTTGGCGCTGTCGGCACCATCAAGGCATCAAAAGGTTGTAATGCCAAATTAATTTTTCGAGCTAATACGGCGCGGTTATATTCTGCTTGAAGTGCATCTGATGCCTTGAATTTATCTGCCTGCGCAATAATTTGAGCAATGACTGTATGAGCCTTTTCACGTGTTGTCATGCGTTCAACGGCGACTGTTCTTTCCGCCACCCAAGCATCGTTATACAGTGCGGCAGCAAGCTCATTAAACACGCTGAAATCAATACTCTCAACGTCATAGCCCAGTTTTTTTACACGCTCAATTGCAACAAAAAAAGCTTTTTCAGATTCCAGATCGCCATAAAACTCAAGTTGAGCTGGAATGGCAATTTTTCGTTTAGAAAACTGAGTCGGTACATTGGCTGGATGCATTCGTGAATATTCATCTGTTTCATCGTAACCCTGCATTAAACTGGCAACGGTCCAAGCGTCATCAATATGCAGTGCAAAAATAGAAATGACGTCAATAGTCCGACAGGCTGGAATTAAACCTATGGTAGAAAACCAGCCCTTTGTCGGCTTAAGACCCACAATATTGTTATGGCCCGCAGGAACACGGCCTGAACCCGCCGTGTCTGTACCTAGACTAAAAGGCACAATGCCGTTGGCAACCAGTACTGACGAACCCGAGCTTGAACCACCGCTAATATATTCAGGGTTAAAACTATTTTTTACTGCACCATATGGAGAGCGAACGCCAACCAGCCCCGTTGCAAACTGATCGAGATTAGTTTTACCAATCACAATCGCCCCTGCTTTTTTTAGCTTGGCAACTACGGCAGCGTCTTGCTTAGCTAAATATTGAATCCCTTTACAGGCAGCAGTCGTGTGAAAGCCAGCGACATCAATGTTGTCTTTAACTGCAAATGGCACACCGTATAGAGATAAGTCAGCAATACTCTGGTCTTGTAAAATATCAATTTGTGCCTGAATCTGCTCATTCGATGCAATTTCAATCCATGCATGGTCATCATTTTTAATTTCTGCAACATAACTAATCAGATCTCTAAGATGGATTTGCCCGTTTTGATATGCTGTTTTCCAGTCTTGGATAGTCCATAAATTTTTCAACACGCTACTCCTCATTTAGTCATTTTGCTGTATAGGTGGCATGACGGCATCCATCAGTTCTAAATGCCCTTTAATCACACCTTTAAGCACAATAAATTGCTGGCTAATTTGTCTGAGCTCAGAACTAGCCCCTTGCATTAACATGACTTGCAATATCTTTTGTTGGTCGAGCTGAATATGAAGTGAGCTAATTACCTGCGCTAAAAACTGTTGCTGCAAATCGACCAATTGATTACGCAAGGTCATTTGGCTAGCGTCATAAAGCAGCGTTAAGGTGCCCACCATGACTTCATTGGCCTGCGCCTGCTCTGCAATTAAGTGTTTATTAATCATATCGACAATAGCTTGCGAGCGACTTTCATAGTTCTGCTCGACAATTTTTTGATCGAGTGCATTGAGTGTCGTTTCAGGTACGGTAATACTGATTCGAGCCAACTTTTGTTTTGCCACAGTCTTATCCTTTTGTTTTAGGCGGCTGATTGTTTTGCTTGATATATACGCCTGCACGTACGCTAAGCAATTCGACTAAAAAGGCTTTTAAAGTTGGCTTTGGTTGAACCACAGGTTTTACATCGTTCATATCGCACCTCTAGCTTGGTATTACCAAATTCAGTTTTTGTATTACTGATAAGAGATGCAGAAAATGTGCCAGTTTTTAAGCATCGTTTTGCTGGGCTTTATGGGTATTTATGAGTGATTTTTGGGCAAAAAAAAGCCCCATGCACAGGGATGGGGCTAATTGAAGTGAGCATTAAAAAATCAATCTTTTATATTAATTATAATAATTGTGAATCGAACTTTTATTCTGAAACCTCAGATAGACTAATCAAACTATGAGCCCATATATATAAAGAATCTAAAACTGGCCTAAAAGTTTTTCCAAAATCTGTCATTTCATAGACAACTTTGATCGGTGCTTTTTCACCATAAACCGTTCTAGAGATTAAACCGCTTTGCTCTAACTGCTTGAGTTGAAGACTTAACGTCATTTCAGTAATTGTAGGAATGAGTTGCTTGATTTCATTAAAGCGTTTCGGCTTATCTTTTAAATAATACAAAATCACACATTTCCATTTTCCACCCACCAAGTCCATAGCCATACTAATATGACATGGATAAGTTTTTCCATTTACCGTGACTTCACATGTATTTTCAGTATTTGCCATTTTTAAACGCTACCTATCAACTTTGATAGTTATTGTACGCCAATACTATAAAAATTATAGTGACTATTATTTTTATAGTTTAAAGGCACTCTCATGGCTTTACTGATTTTAGCTCATCCCTACTACGCTCAATCGATTGCAAATAAAACGATTGTGAATGAACTCGTAAAAACCTATCCAGACCTTGAAGTCCGAGATATTTTCCAACTTTATCCAGACTACCAAATTGATGTGAGTGCTGAACAAGAAGCCTTGTTACGCCATGACACCATCATTCTGCAATATCCAATGTTCTGGTTTAATATGCCGGCAATTTTGAAATTATGGTTTGATGAAGTTTTTACTTATCAGTTTGCTTATGGCTCTCAGGGCGATAAATTAAAAGACAAAAAAGTCATTATTAGTATGACGGTCGGCCAAACAGAAGCCAACATGGTGAACGACCAAGAAAACTTAATCGATAGCTTTTTAAAAGCGGTTCAATATTCAATTCAATATACGCAAATGCAGTTAAGCGCCACTTACTTGCTTTATGACGTTTCGCCTTTATCAGGTAACCCAGAGTCGAAAATTAAATTAGAAGCGGTTGAACATGGTCATAAAGTATTAAAGCATTTGACCGAAGCATAATAAAAAAAGAGAGCATCAATATTGATGCTCTCTTTTGGTTTAAGCGACAGGTGCTAAGGTAAATAGCACTTGTCCTGTTTTTACGGTTTGCCCTTTTTCAATGGTAATGGTTTCTACCTTCATACGTTCCGGCGCAATAATTGGAATTTCAATTTTCATTGCCTCAATTACCGCAAGGGTTGCACCTTCTTCAACAATATCACCCGATGCACATTCGATTTTCCAGATTGACCCCGGCATGTGTGATTCGACTGTACAGCCTCCTTCAGGAATAACCACGGTTTGACCTTCATCAACCGCATCTAGGCTTTCAGAAATATATTCTTGCAGGCCTGCTTCGTGCCAACGGCGGCGTTCAGCCTCAAAGTTAGCTTGCTGTGTATCTTTAAAGGCTTGAATACTGTCTTGATGCGTCTTTAAAAACTCGTTGTATTCTTTTAAGTTGAGTACACCATCTTCAATACGAAGTTGTAGACGACCTGCCTTAAAGTCTTCACGCATTTGCAGAAGTTCAGCCTCAGAAACTTCATAAAACTTAACTTGGTCAAAAAAGCGTAATAACCACGGTTTGCCATCTTCGAAGTCGGCATTTTTACGATAACGACTCCACATTTGAGTGGTACGACCAACGAATTGATAGCCGCCCGGCCCTTCCATACCGTACACACACATATACGCACCGCCAATACCTACAGCATTTTCAGGTGTCCAAGTTCGCGCAGGGTTATATTTTGTGGTGACTAGACGTTGGCGTGGGTCGAGTGGTGTTGCAACGGGCGCACCTAAATACACATCGCCTAAACCCATCACCAAATAGTTTGCGCTATAGACCACATCTTTAACTGCTTGCTTGGAAGCCAATCCATTAATACGGCGGATAAACTCGACGTTATCTGGGCACCACGGCGCATCTGGCCGAACAATTTGTGTGTAGCGCTCGGTGGCAAGTTGAGTTTGTGAATCTTCCCAAGCCAAAGGCAAATAGACAGTACGTGAGGGCACCTGCATATTTTGAATGTCAGGTAACTCGGCTTCTGCTTGCTGAAGTTTCTGTAAAAGCTCAAGTTGATCGAGCTGGATTGAATCAAAATGAATTTGTAGTGAACGGATGCCTGGTGTTAGGTCGATAATGCCCTGAATGTTTTGATCTTTGACCCATTGCATGAGCGCATGAATACGGAAGCGTAAATTTAGATCGAGTACTAACTCGCCATATTCCACCAATAAATTGCTATTTCCAGCTGGTCGATAGGTCACGCTTGGTAAATCAGTTTCACCTTCTAAAGTGGCCAAAACAGCATCTTTTAAAGTGTCGGGTTCTGCTTGAATGGCTGGGTTGAAATCGATCTGAGTTGTATCGGTCGCGGTTAAGCTTTGATGATAATTTTGGTCGAGTGCTTTTGCTTGCGCATAACTCACAGGCACAAATTTGACTTTATCACCTGCTTTTAATTGCCCGATTTTCCAAAGCTCGGAATGAATGACTACCGCAGGGCAAACAAAGCCGCCTAAGCTCGGACCATCCGGTCCCAGAATAATTGGCATATCGCCCGTAAAATCAATTGCCCCAATGGCATAAGCATTGTCGTGAATATTGGAAGGATGTAAGCCTGCCTCACCACCGTCTTCACGTGCCCACTCAGGTTTTGGTCCAATTAAACGAATGCCTGTACGGCTTGAGTTATAGTGAATTTCAAACTCATTGGCAAAGAAGGTATCAATATCTTGTTTGGTGAAAAAGTCTGGTGCGCCATGTGGCCCATACATGACTGCAATTTCCCAGTTTTGGGTAAAGCTAGGAATTTGCGCTTGAGCTAAGGCGATGGTCGATTGAGCGGAATATTCAGTAATCGGCAGCATATCACCAATTAATAAATTACGGCCCGCGTGTCCACCAAATTGACCCAAAGTAAAAGTCGCCTGTGACCCTAAATAGTCAGGAACATCGAAACCACCTTTAACACCAATATAGCTACGGCAACCTGAACGGATAAGCCCACATTTTAAAACTTGGCCTTTTTTTACATTGATGGTTTGCCACATCGGCACAAGTTCACCATCAAGTTTTGAAGGCATATCACCGCCTGTAATGACAATTTGGCTGTCGCAGTGAAACTTTAAGGTCGGCCCTTGTAAGGTGCATTCAAGCCCTGCGGTATTTGGTTCATTGGCTAAAAGCTGGTTTGCCACAGTTAAACTGAGTGGATCAATAGCACCTGATGGCGGTACACCGACATCCCAATAACCTAATCGACCTGTTACGTCTTGAATGGCAGTTTGAATACCAGACTGCAATACTTCAATTTTTTGAGTTTTCCATTCAAACGTATTTAAAAATCGGGTGGTTTGAGTACCCAAAGCAAACACATCGCAAGCAATAATGTTTTGCAAATATTCCAGATTGGTTTCGATGCCTGCGACTTGCGTATTTGCAAGACTAGCACTCATTGCCTCTATGGCTTGGTGCCGTGTTGCAGCAGTTACAATGATTTTGGCAATCATTGGGTCATAAAAAGACGACACCGTTGAACCTGTTTCTACCCATGTTTCGACTCGGGCTTGCGGGTCAAATTTAACATGTGTGAGTAGACCTGCACTCGGCTGGAACTGTTTAATCGGGTCCTCGGCATAAAGACGAACCTGAATGGAATGTCCTGTTGGCTCTAACTTTTCAGTGGGTGCTGACCAGTCGCCACTTGCCAAAGTAACCATCCATTCGACTAAGTCGACACAAAATACTTGCTCGGTCACACCGTGCTCGACTTGCAAACGCGTGTTGACCTCTAAGAAATAAAATTCTTGGGTTTCGGTGTCCATGACAAACTCAACCGTGCCTGCCGAGCGGTAGTTCACCGACTGCATGAGTTGAATCGCAACTTTTTGTAAATACTCACGTTGCTGTTCATTTAAGTGTGGCGCGGGTGTTTCTTCAATGACTTTCTGATTACGGCGTTGTACCGAACAATCACGCTCACCCAACGCTAAAACTTGCCCTTGCCCATCACCAAAAATTTGAACTTCGATATGGCGCGCATGTTGTACAAATTTTTCTAAATATAAACCTGCATCTTTAAAATTGACTTGCGCTAAATAAGATACGGTTTGATAAGCATCTTTTAACTCGGTTTCATTCCAGACCAGACGCATACCAATACCACCACCGCCCGCGGTACTTTTCAGCATGACCGGATAGCCAATACGTGCTGCTTCGGTTAAGGCCTCAGCTTCATCTGCAAGTAGTGAACTGCCCGGAAGTAAAGGCACATTGCTTTGAATTGCGAGTTCACGTGCAGTATGTTTTAAACCAAAATCGAGCATTTGGCTTGAAGTAGGCCCAATAAACGCAATACCTTGGCTTTCGCACAAATCACAAAACTCGGCATTTTCAGATAAAAAACCATAACCGGGATGGATGGCTTCTGCTCCCGAGTGTTTTGCAACCTCAAGGATTTTTTCAATATTTAAATAACTTTGATGTGCAGGCGCAGGACCAATCAAGAAAGCTTCATCGGCTAAAGTCACATGTAATGAATCTCGGTCGGCTTCCGAATAAACAGCCACCGAAGCGATCCCAAGTTTTTTAAGGGTGCGAATGACGCGACAGGCAATTGCACCGCGGTTAGCAATTAGAACTTTTTTAAACATGCTTACACCCCTTCCGCTTCACGGACAACCAGTTGAATTTTGGTTGGGTTATAGGCATTACATGGGTTATTGAGCTGAGGACAATTGGAAATTAAAACAATTAAATCCATTTCTGCCCGAACTTCGACATATTTCCCCGGACCTGAAATTCCATCATCAAATTTAAGCTGACCGTCTGGCGTAACGGGCACATTCATAAAAAAGTTAATGTTTGGACCGATATGACGGACATTTAAACCATGCTTTTTTGCAATCGGGTGTTTTGCCAAGGCATACATAAAGTTGTTACGGCAACTATGCATAGAATACGTTTCATGTGCATAGCGAACTGTATTACTTTCACATGAACAAGCACCGCCAATAGTGTCATGGCGACCACAGTTATCATCATGAATAACGGCTATTGGACGGCCAAAGTTACTGTAGAGCTTGGTGCCCTTTTCTAAATAGATTTGTTGGTTGATGGCCAAAGTATCCATTGCGCTATAACGCTCAGTTGGGTTTTCGGCGCTCATAAACAAAGTATCGACGGCTTGGTTTCCTTCAAGGTCAATAATTCGAAAATATTGGCCCTTTTTAACCTCGCACATCCACGCTTCACCCGCAGGACAAACTTCATTTAAAACTGCTTTTTCAAATGATTGTAAAACTGTCATGATGCTTCTCCTGATTTAAATATTGCTAAGCGCGTAGTAGCGGGCTGTGTTTTGAAACGCGCGCTGATTTTGCGAACATGCATCACGACAAATATCGCTGTCTGTTAGAGAATTTGCTTTAAATAAACTAAGTTGAATATCGGCAGGTTGATAGCTTGGGCTGGTTTCTAAACCATGCGGTGCAGCAGATAAAAATATTAAGCAGTCCATTTCAAAGCGCAGTTCAATGCTTTGATCGGTGTTGTCAGAACTGACATAAGACAAAGCACCGTTTTCATCTGGCACAACTTTAGAAAATAGATTAATGGCAGCACTCAGGTCTTGGCTGGCAAGTCCGTATTTACACATTTCAATGAGTAAACTGTCTAAGCCATTTTGGTACATATCATTGCGGGCATCTTGAAATGTACGCTCACCGAATTGCTTTTCAATTTGCTCAGGTCGGCTTGGGCCACAAAGCGCATCATTCCAACCATGATCGTCATGAACAATGGAAGCCATCACACGGCCTAGGTCTGAATACAGTACATTGGAAGCTTTTAAATAAGCGGTATGTTGTCCTTTTAAACTGTCGGGCATGTTAAAACGTTCAAGCACATCGGCAGCATTTACACAAAACAAAGAAACATTTGCCTGAGCGCCAAGCGAAGTAAATCTAAGAATGGTTCCTTTTTGAATACGACCTGACCAGTGATGTCCTCCGGGTAAAAGTTCGGTCCAAATTGCCTGATTGTTATGATAACTTGCAGTGTTCATAGCTACTCCTGTCGGATAGTTTTAGACTTCCTCCCGGGCTTTTATCCCTCCGTGTAGTTCGCTAGGAACCGTGAACTCTCGGTCCAGACATACTGTAAGTATCGGAACCCTAGATCACTTTTAATTAATTATGACTATGCAAAGGACATGCCAGCTTAGTATTACGATTTTGATTAAAAGTAATACTAAACTTGAGCTGTTTGGGTGCGGTTTAAGTCCAAAAATAAAAAACTGCACTCAAAATTGTGCATCTTGAAAATAAAAAAGCCCCTTTCATTAAGAGGCTTAAAACTAAATTATAAGATTGAGAATCTTAAGGAAGCAGAATTACCTTACGGCAGTCCTCTTCTCTTTCATTAAAAATGCGATATCCCTCTGCGGCATCTTCTAATTTCATTCGATGGGTAATAATCGTTTCAGGTGACAAATCACCACGCTCAATCAATTCCAAGAGTTGCGGCAAATATTGATGTACATGGGTTTGGCCCATTTTAAAAGTTAGTCCTTTATCAAAAGCATCGCCAAATAAGAAACCATGAATCGGGCCTGCATATACACCTGGTACGCTGACCACACCACCACGGCGAACAGCAGCAATACATTGACGCAGTGCTGCACCACTTGAACCTTCAAGCTTTAAATTGGTCAGGACTGTTTCAATCACACTGCCTTTTGCCTCGAAACCAATTGCATCAATCACCGCATCGACACCGTGATAATTGTCGGTATGTTGAATAATAAATTCAGCCGCATCGACTTCATCAAAATTAACTGGAATGGCACCGTATGTTGCCGCTGCATAGTTCAATCGATAGTCATTGTGATCGACCATAAATATCTTTTCTGCACCAAGCATCTTGGCACAAGCGGCACTTAATAGTCCGACTGGCCCTGCACCATAAATTGCAACGGTTGAGCCACGTTTCACTTGGGCATTGGTCACGGCTTGCCAAGCAGTCGGTAAAATATCAGTCAAGAAAAGTACTTTTTCATCTGACAGTGAAGTTGGCACTTTAAAAGGGCCTTTATTGGCTTTTGGCACACGCACATATTCCGCTTGCCCGCCCGGTACACCGCCGTAAAGATGACTATAACCAAACAAAGCTGCGCCTGGTGGAATCTGCTTTTTATTAATAATTGCGCCGCGCCCTGTATTCGTGGTTTCGCAGGCAGCGGTCAGGTCTAGTTGGCAAAAGAAACATTCGCCACAGGCAATCACAAAAGGAACAATCACTCGATCACCCTTTTTGACTGCGGTGACGGCTGGGCCGACTTCTTCAACCACACCCATAAACTCGTGCCCAAAGATATCGCCTTGTTCGGTTCTAGGGATTTTGCCTCGATATAAATGTAAATCAGAACCACATATCACTGTGGCAGTCACTCGTAAAATAATGTCATCCGGTTCTTGAATAATAGGGTCTGCTACTGTTTCTACTCGAACATCTTCTGCACCGTGGTAAGTAAGAGCGCGCATATTGTTATTCCTCTATTTTCTATGATGTCCTTTGATTATGAGGAGGCTTTCTTTACGGTTTGCAACGATTCTTACTCTTCACGTAAGACATATAGTTCAAGTGCAACGCGATAGGAATTTCAGTAACATTTAATGTATGTAGGATTATTTCAGCTAGGCATGTTTTTGTTATTTGGCCCATTAAAAAGCCAATCATCCCTGCAATAAAATGATTGGCTCTACTCTAAGAGTTTGAATTAATCTAACTTAAGTTGCTGTCTAAGCTTTAAGATATCGACCAGACCTTTATCTCTGGTTTGATATAAATCGATATTTTTATATTGGGTTAAAAGCTGGTTGGTTTCTGCTTCCAACAACTCTGTTGTCTCATCTGAATGTTGAAATGCATGCATATCGTTCCACCATTCTATCATTGGTGGGCCTAAATGATGAATTGCCTCTTTAAACCCCTTTTGGTTGGCAAGCTGCATATTAATGTAGGGACCAAATAACGCCCATCTTAAACCTGGGCCACTAGTAATCGCGACATCGACATCTTCGGCAGAGCACACGCCTTGTTCAACCAATGAAAAAGCTTCTCGCCATAGTGCAGCCTGCAAACGATTTGCGACATGCCCTTTTACTTCTTTATTTAAAATGATTGGATTTTTGCCCAGCTGTTTATAGAACTCAGAAGCCTGTTTCAAAATTTGGGGATCTGTCAAATTACCGCCAACGATCTCGACCAAAGGTAAAAGATGAGGCGGATTAAAAGGATGACCTAATAAAATACGTTCAGGATGTTGCGCCTCTTTTTGAAAATCAGACACTTTTAAGCCCGATGAGCTTGAAGCAATAATAGTATGTTCAGGGCAATACGCTGTGATTTCTTGATATAAGTTTTGTTTTATATCGAGACGTTCAGGGGCATTTTCTTGAATAAAATCTACATCTGAAACAGCATCTTTTAAATTATTAAAAATTTCCAGATGAAGCAGCACATCTGATAAAGAATGAGTGTATTCAGCGTTCTGATCTAAAGCCAATAAATCATTTAAATTTGCAGATATTCTATTTTTAAAGACCGCTTCATCTATAGGATACGGGTCGTAAACCTTAACTTTAAATCCTTTATATAAAAATAAGGCCGTCCAACTTGCACCTATTACACCTGCTCCAACAACACCAACCGTTTTAATGACTTCCATATTTTCCTCGTAAAAATGTTGTTTTATTCGAAATTTCTTTACTCAATTGAATGCTAAATAAACATAGCAGATTCAACCAATCAATAAATTTAATTGTTTATATTTTATATAATTTGTCCTATATTCCTTAGCTTGAAAATTGATTCCTTTCATTAGTACAGCTTAATCTTTTACCATTTTTTAACCGTTATTTACTGAATTTTATGTCAAAAAATCTAGCAACATTGATTGGTTTAAGCGCCATTCTCATGTGGGCATCTCTGGTCGGTCTGATGAAGCAAGTCAGCGCCGCCCTTGGACCTGAGCTAGGTGTTACGCTTATTTATTCTTTAAGTGCGCTACTGTTGCTTGCCATTTTCAGAGTTCCAGACTTTAAACAGATCTCTAAAAAATACTTAATATTTGGCACAATCCTGTTCGTGGCTTATGAAGTGTGCTTTTCATTTGCGATTGCTTATTCTCAGACAGCGCGACAAGCAATTGAAATTAGTATTGTTAACTATTTGTGGCCGAGTTTAACGGTTTTGGCTTTCGTTATTTTTAAGGAATTAAAGTTTAATTTTCTTATTATTCTTGGCTTACTTATTTCAATTTCTGGCATAATTTTTATTCAAACTGGAAGCGGTGATTTTAGTCTAAATAGTCTTGTCGATAATTTTCACAGCAACCCACTCAGCTATATTTTGGCATTTACAGGTGCCATCATCTGGGCTTTTTACTGTGTAATCACTAAAAAAATGAGCAATGGGCAAAACCCAATTTCCATTTTCTTTGTTGGTGTCGCTCTCACTCTCTGGCTCAAGCTGCTTGTCTCGGGGCAATTCGCCATTCCATCAATGGATATTCCAGCTCTCCTCACCCTTTTAGTGGCATCTGCTGCCATGGGTTTTGGTTATGCTGCTTGGAACATTGGCATCATTCATGGAAACATTACCATACTTGTGGTGGCCTCTTATTTCACCCCGATTATCTCGTCTATTTTGGCTATGTTTGTTTTACAAACTCAATTATCGATGAGCTTTTGGCAAGGAACAGCAATGGTAACGACGGGTTCCTTTATTTGCTGGGTTTCAACCAATTGGTCTGTGATTCAGCCCTTCTTTAAAAAATTAAGAAAAGACCAAAAAGCATTGTAAATTTATCGCAATGCTTTTTTCGGACTTAAGATAACTCCGACGAAGAAGAATTCCCCCATTACCCAAAGCATGCTAATATCCAAATTCTGACAATCGTCCATGTCAAAAGAATTTACAGAGGGAATAAGATGTTAAAAACTCAAAAAATCAACATCGTACAAGAATTTGATGCACCCGTAGACAAAGTCTTTGCAACCTTAAGTGAGCATGAAAACTTAAGCAAACTTTTCGCTCCTGCTAAAGTGACTCGTATTAGCAACGGCAAAGACGCCCGTAATGGTGTTGGCTCTGCTCGTAAAATGTCTATTCCACTGACTCCTTCATTTGTAGAAACAAATTTAGTCTACAAAGAAAATGAACTTATTGAGTACGCGATCACGAGCGGTATTAGTCCAATTAAGGGTCACCGTGGTGTAATGAAATTTACTGACTTGGGAAATAATCGTACTCGTTTGGATTACACCATTAGCTTTAAAGGTCGCGTTCCTTTTATTGGCCCGATTATTAAAGCAGCCTTACAAAATGGCGTGAGTCGTGGGCTTAAAAAACTCAAGTTTTAATTAAGATATAAAATAAAAGCCCTTTATCGGGCTTTTATTTTTAAGTAGATGTATGGATGAACTGCTGCATCAATTTCTACAAATAGGAAATTTGAGGACCTAACCACAAAAACAAAAGCCGACTCGTTAAAGTCAGCTGAATACAACAGTTTGAGAAAATTGCTTAAATAGTTTTTGTTCGTGGCAATCTTCTATCTATTTTCTTTTTCTAAAATTAATTTAACCCTTAATTATGACTATTTGATTAAAAAGAAATCAAAAATCTTTAGTAAAAAGTAAAATAAATCACTATATGTAAAATTAGTGCAATTTAAATCACATTTATCAAAAGTAATGTATATCAACTAGATCTTTAGAAACTTTCTAAAGTTTAGTATGCTAAAAATAACTTACTAATTAATAGAAAATAATCAATCCAATGGAACATCAAAGTTTGTTAAAGGAATTAAATTCACTTATTGAATATTATTCCAAAAGAACAGATTGTCCGCCTACCCGAATTCGCATAGGTTACAGAGCCTATGCAAAACTCATGCAAAATCCAAAGTTTGCTGATGAAGTGTCAAACTCTGCTTTAGACCCAAACAAACGTAAATATAAAAAATTGAAAATTAAAGTCACTAAAGATGACGATCAGCTTGAACTCGAATAAATAAAAAGCCCTGTTACGGGCTTTTTTCCTTTTAGAAAGTGTTTGAATTTATCGCTAAGACAGCATTATTAAAAAATATTCGAGTAGTTTGTCTCGCTCATCTACACTGTTTTCACTTAAAAGCTGAACCATTGCCCCATCAATCACAAACAAAAACATGTGAGCGTCATTCATTGAAGCCGTAGTTTTGATGGTTAAAAGTAGTTTATAAATTTCTTTGATTAGCCAAGTTCTATACTCAATCACCACGCTGTAGGCTTTTGGGTAGAGCTTTTCAATTTCAAAAATTGCTTTAAAGGGTAAACGATAAAAGCCATTTAAATCGGCATGTAGAAGGTAAATCTGTTTGAGTTTATCAAGCACCATTTCTTCACGGTAAGATTTGAGAATTGAAAACACTTTTACTTTGAGCGCGTCTTTTTGAAAAGTGAGACACATTTCGATGAGTCGTGCTTTTGAGTGAAAGTCGTTATAGAAAGTAGCTTTGGGAATTTTGGCTTCTGCAATAATCCGGTCGACACCAACTTTATTAAAACCATCCTGATTAAATAGATCTTTTGCTACGTGAAGCACGCGCAGTGCTCTAAATGAAGATTCTAAATTTTTCATGTATACCACTTAAAATAATTTTTTGTTGTATCTAAAAGAGATAGAAATGCCGTCACTCTTAAAATGAGTGCTAAAAACAAGCATGCAAAAGCGGCACAAGAGGTGTGCTCGCCTATCTCAGTTTTATTGTTGCTATGTTTTAGTCGTAATGATGTTTAGGCGTAAAAACCTAGGGTCGGTTAAACCTATTTATAAACTGTTTAAATGGCATAAATAGAGAGACTTTGGCAAAGGCCAAAAATTGAGAAGAATTAGTACGCATAGCGGACTCCTTTGTTAACAAAAGAAATCCTACCGATCACTGCTAAATGATGGTGGCAGGACGAAAGAGGGTTAGCAGACTGGCAACAAAGAAACCAGCACACCCGAAGGTGTCCCCCTTCCGCCCTACCGTAGAGAAAAAGGGGGCGAACGAGTTCACGATACACAAAACTAGGTTTCGAATATCGTCTTTGTTAAATAGGGTCTGCTAAAACCCGCTAGCAATGTAGGCTAGCCCGCAAAGGATAGTATTCGCTTTTGTTGTCGTCAAGCGTGTGAAATGACAATCGTATTAAAATAGATCATTAAAAAGTTAGGATAAATAATTCAAATTTTTGTTAAAAATTGGTTTATAAAACAAAGAAATTGACCATCAAAAATGGACTGATATTTATAAAAAAAGAATATAGCTTTCATGCTTTATTAATTTAATAGCTCTACATAGCAAACCATAGATTAGCTTTAGAGATGAATTATGTATTGGCTTATTTTAAACATAAGTCTTTTTAGCGTAACGAGAATAGTAAAAAGGGATATACTTTAAAAAAAAACTAGCCCTTATTAGAGCTAGTTTTTCAATCTTCACACAAATAAAAACTTATCAGCCTACCAGATCATTTACCCCTAGATGGGCAAATTTACCATTTATGGTACGACCATCATCTAACTGCACATTTTTAAATTCAATGGTTCCTTCTGATTCATTGACAGTTACACCGGTACAATGATCATTTGTCAATTTACAATTCCATTTCAAATGAATATTTACATTCAATTGATCCTTTTTAGGTCTTTGATACGCTACATTTGCTTTTTTAGTAATAGTATCGTATTTCACCGTAAACTCGAGATCAGATTTATGATCTCTACTCATAAAACGAAAATATTTACTTTCATTTTCTGCATATGCAGCTGCCGCAACTGTCTCATCAATTTTAAAAACTTCACTTCCTACTGTAACTTGCCCATAAGGAATTTTTTTCTCGAAACCACCTGAGACCTTTAACTCTGGAGATGCAACATATTCAATAGGGTTAGTAAATGAATTATTGATAAATTTAAAGGTAGTTAGTCCATTTTCATAATCTGTATTTAATGTAAAATCCCGATTAAAATATCCTTTGTATATATAAACTTCTTTAGGCTGTTCATTACTAAAATAATTTCCCTCTGTTAATATGAACCTATCATGTTCAAGATCCAGAGGATTAGAAAAGTTAAAATAATATTCTTTATCTGTGTTAAAAGTTAAGACAGAACTGGTTGTCCAATTCATAAATCTTTGTATTGTCGCCAGCTTACCATTAACGACTAAATCTGATTTAGCTGGATATTCATTAAAACGTTTCGTGTTCCATACTGGCCAATCAGAATTCACTTCGAATTTAATAGAGCCTTTAATTTTGGCAGTCGAAGCAAAGTCAATATTATTTAAACGCCCTGATACAGCACCATTTGCGATTATAATAAAGTAAGTTTTACCATCACTTTGTTTTTCGAACTTATAAGAGAATGTATCACTACATGAGTTTCGGCATTGGACAGCCAAATGCCCTTTATCATTCTCTGAATAGCTGAAAACCCCAACTTTATCACTTTTGGGATAAAAATAAAGACCAGCCAAATTGTTAATATGCGCAGATAAATCATTACTTGGAGTAAGAATCTCTAAATCCCACATACTATTATTTGAAGCGGATGCCTCAATTACACTGTTTGTATGAAATGGTGAGAACTTAATAGTTGAGTTATTAGTAACTCCTGAATTTTCAATTTCAAAAGAGCCATGTGCCAAATCTGGGCTTAATACAGACGCTTCTACAATAGGTTTCGGTATAGGTGTATCTGATGTCGCTGAACTACCCCCACCACCTCCACCACATCCAGCTAAAAGAATAGAAAAAAGTGCTAAGGGTAATAATTTTGTTTGATTATGAAGCATATAAATCCTTATTAAAAAATAAAAAACTAACTATTTATTTTACAAAGTTAATGTTTAGTTATTTTTATATACTTTAAGATTATTCCGCAAGGTATAAGTGCTTACTTATTGTACTAATAAAAACTTTTAATAATAAAGATTAGAGCGCTGAAATTATTTTATTCTCAATATAGATACAATATTATTTATATACCATGGCTGACAAAGTGGTGAAAAGTCAGCTTTAAAAATATCTAACTCTCTAAAATTAAAATTTTCATCAATCAGAAAAGTAATATTAACAGGGATATGATCAATATCTTGATAGTTGATCTATATACCACCTGCTTTCAGTAAGACCTCCCTATTTGAATCCTCATATAATATTTTTATTGAGCCCATACCTCCCATCATCTGTCGCTTCACAATAAAGATCAGTTAAGGGCTTTAGCAGCCTAACAGGCAAATTAGATTGACCTATTAATTTGTTAATAATATACATTTGTTGTTCTGTTAATTTTCTCATATTTGAATTAACTCTTAATCTACAATTTCTCGGCTAGATGCCAATGAATATTATATAAATTCAACTCATCAAGATAAGTAAATTAGCTTTTTTACTATGATACAACCCACGATAATTTTATAGTTTTAAGAGTCATGTACATCTTTACTCTTTGATAATTTGTGCGGTTGCCCGCAATGAGAGCATTGTTTTCTGAAGATAAAACTTAGCCCATTAACAAAAGAACCTAGATCATTCATGAAAAAACCACATTTACACCAAGGGCATATATCGTTAGCTAGCAGCTTAAACATCAAAAATAATATGATAGGAATCATGGTTATCGGAAAATAAATAGATAAGTACTTTTCATCTACTCTTGCTAGCATCAATACAATAATAACAACTGATGGAAATACTAATACTGAGAATACAAAGTTTCTACGTAAACGCATTAATCGCAAGTATTTCTGCATTTTCTCATCGACAAATTGCTTTTCCATTTATATTCTCAATTATTTTTTACTTCTAGGGTCATTAGGACTAAATTGGCAGGTATCTTTTTGATGATCCCATGCCCCTCCAGAGTCAGCACATGCATCTTTCGTAGCTGCATTGTCAAAGAATTTATTTGCAATAAATTCGATCATACCGAACAAGATAACAAACATTAGAAATAGGACAAGAAGCCATTTAAGTATTTTTAATATTGTTTTTATTATTTTCATTTCAATCACCAGTTACAGATAGAATAATTCAAATTCAATTACTTAAAACTTATTTTCATTACTTAATCTAAGCAAAAAAACACCTACCAATATTCCAACAAAATATGGTCTATAGAAATACACCCAATTTTCGTCAGAGATAACCAAAGAAAAGACATTGCCCCATAGCGCGAATAGGAAAACAGAAGCTATTGCAAAAAGCATCGAAACTATTGAAAGGAAAGGATTAGTTAGAAGGCCTTTAAGAAGTATATAAACTTTATCATATAAAAAGACAAAGACTGGTCTATAGTAGCGCCCAAAAATAGCACCTGAAAAAGCACCTAACAAAACGATCATAGGAATGGACTCAATCATTTTACTGTTCCAAATGAGAGAAGACTTAGCTCTTTAATACAAATATTAGATTGTCTAAGATTTTTTAATCTAAATAATTTACATGACATCATGTCGAATAGCCCATGCAACCAAAACTAAAATAAAAGTAATAAGTAAACTTAAAGATGAAGATATTAATAAATACAGAAGTGCTAAGTGATTAGGACCACCTATAGTAAAAAATTGTGCATTGGTCCAATCTTTAGGAAATAAAATTGCTAAAATAAATAGAGTGATAATAAAAAATGATAAAAACCATATTGGCGCTAAATAGCGAAGCTTCCACCGTGCTTTAACTACAAAATAGCCAATGCCATATACGAATATAAAAAAAATAGCAAAACCCAATATAGACATAGTACCTTCTTTTAAATAATAACTTACTTGTCAAAACGTTAATTTAGAAAACCTTATTACGAATACTCCACACTACAATAACTAGTAGTAATGTTAATAAAGTTGAAGACATACCTGCCACAAAAAACAAATCTACTGCTCGCCAATTCAAAGATATCCTTCCATCCACAAAAAATTGGACATATCTTCCTTTAAAATAAAGTAGTAATAAAAAACCCAACCAAACAATTATAAATGTTGTAATAAAAGATAGGGCAGCCAAATGCCGAATCTTCCATTTAGTTTTAGCTATAAAGTATCCAATGACATGTGAAATTATAAAAAAAATAGCGAAACCTAATATAGACATAGCACCCTCTTTAAGATTATTTTTTATATTAACTACTTATCCCTTATTTAAAATTATTATCTTCTGGATGAAATCCAAAAAATATTGCTCCGACTACCCATCCAGATAAATATATAAGCTTACCCAGTTCTGTTATTCCACCACTAAGAATGTGCCACAACATCAATCCTCCTGTTAAATAGATAGAGAAAAAGAGAAAGCAAAAAACAATTGAAAGTAAAAGAACTAAATATTTATTTAAAAATTTATTAACAACATATAAAAAAACAGATAAAGACTTTTCAATTAAAAAAATAGTGTATCGCCCAACAAGCAAACCCACAAAAAACGTAAGTATTAGAATAAATATTGGCACAGTTTAAGTTATTCCTTTTTTAATATTAAAATAATTTTCTATTTCTCATTATAGTTCCCAACAAGAGATAGAACTTCATTTCTTTTCATTTGCTTATCAATTTTTATTAAGCATTTAATATGCCAATTTTTATCATTGTTATAAAAAAAAGAGAGTTAATAGGAGTTAAGCAATTTGAAAACACTCAACTCCTTACAAAGCCTTAATCAATCCATCAGCTTTTTACGGCGATATAATCCACAATCCCCTGAAAATAGCGCTGCTAATAAACAAGTAATGATGGCATAAGTGGCAACATTCATTCCAAATAGCTCAACAGCTAAAATAATAGACGTTAATGGTGCCTTACTTGCCCCTGAAAACAGACTCACCAAACCTAAGCCCGCAAGTAATGAAAGTGGTAAGTTTAAAACCGCCCCTAAAGCATTACCTAATGTCGCGCCAACATAAAACAACGGCGTAATTTCACCACCTTTAAAGCCTGAACCTAAAGTAATGGCGGTAAAAACGGTTTTGTTAAAAAAGTCGTAAAACTCAATCGGCACATAAAAAGATGCAATGATTTTATCTGTACCCAAACCATTGTATTGCTGATGTGCAGTGAACAACGTAAGTAGCATAATGACAATACCACCGACCATGGTTCTTAATGGTAAATAGCGAATGTATTTATAAAAGACGTCACTCGCCAAATGAATAGCAGCAATAAAGAAACGTGCAGCTAAACCAAAAACTAACCCTGCCGCAATTAAACTCATGAGCGTGCCAAAATGAATGGCTGGAAACTCACTAATGACATAATAAATATGCGGATGAACAATATCGAATAGTTCAGGGATGGTCGATGCAATAAGCGCCGACACAAAGCACGGAAAAATGGCTGAGTATCGTAAGTTACCTAAAGCAGTAATTTCTAAACCATAGATTGCACCTGCCAGAGGCAAGCCAAACACCCCAGCAAAGCCAGCACCAATACTCGCGATTAAACAGATTTTTCGGTTGTCTTCCGAGATTTTTAATATATGGCTTAAGTGGTCAATTAAGGCACCCGAAAGCTGAACCGCTGGTGCTTCACGCCCTGCCGAACCACCAAATAACTGGGTTAAAATTGAAGTAATAAAAATGATGGGGCTCATTCGCTTTGGAATGAACGACTTCGGTTGGTGAATTTCATCAATCAGTAAATGAGTTCCCCGTTCAATCGGCGAACCATATTTTTTAATGAGATAACCAATGCCAAACCCAATAAAAGGTAAGAAATAGATGAGCCAGTGATGCAGACTTCTGACTTTGTTTGAAATATCAAAGGCAACAAAAATTAAAGTCGAGGCTAACCCTGCCACGACTCCAATCACAATCGAGATGACGAGCCAATAGACACTGTATTTTAGAATTTGATCATATTCAGATGAAGGTAGAATTTTCATTCGCGTTCTTCAATTAGCCTTTAAAATGGATGATAAATTCTCAATTTTTTTATGCAGCCAGCTCATTAAGTGAGAAATGCTTAAACTGGGCTAAAAATTAAAGCTCGCACAAGCGAGCTTTCAATACAGTGATTAATTTTGATATCACCAAACAGGGCGAAATATCTCATAACCCTTTCTGGCTTTCAAGTTGAAAATGGTTAACGAGACTGTGAAAATAGCGGACTGAGTTAATAAATAAGCATTTGATTTGACCCGATCAAACTAAAAACAAAATCAGGCCAAATCATTTATTCAAAACTTAATTAATGCTACCAATGACAGTTTCTGCATGGCAGGTCGTGCCTTTCTCTGCACTAATCTGAATAACGCCACTGCGATGTGCCAGTACCTGCACTTCCATTTTCATGGCTTCCATAATGGCAACCACTTGGCCTTCGGTAACTTGCTCACCATTTTCGACTTTCCAAGCACTAATCACACCATTAATTGGAGCAAGTAAATGCTCGGCACTCACTTCTGGCTCGGCTGTTTGGGCTGGAGCTGCGGTTGCTGGGCCTTGTGCAAACATACCCGCAGGTAAACCTAAACGATGTAACTTGCCATCAATTTCAATATAACTGAGCAACATCGGTTGCTGATGGTTTGGAATGCCGCGTTTAGTCGGTTTCAACTCTTGTTTAAAGTCGTTTTCGATCCAACGCGTGTGTACATTAAACTCATCTGTAAAGTCAGGTTCATTAAGTACCGCACGGTGAAAGTCTAAAACTGATGCCACGCCTTCAATTTTGAATTGCTTCAAAGCACGTTTGGCACGGGCAATTGCAATTTCACGGGTTGGGCCAGTTACAATCAGCTTTGCCATAAGTGAGTCAAAATGGCTAGACACTAATGATCCAGTGCGAACACCTGTGTCCACTCGTACACCGTTACCAAATGGTGCTTCAAATAAACTCAACACACCAAACGCCGGAATAAAACCACGTGCTGGGTCTTCGGCATTAATTCGAAACTCAATGGCGTGGCCTTGGGCTTTTGGTGTTTCTTTAATAGAAAGCACTTCACCTTGCGCAACACGAATTTGCTCAACCACCAAATCGACTTTTGAGGTTTCTTCGGTCACTGGGTGTTCAACTTGCAAACGCGTGTTTACTTCTAAGAATGAAAGCTTACCATCACGACTCAGTAAATATTCAACTGTTCCTGCACCTACATAGTTTGCAGCCTGACAAATGTTTTTTGCCGAGCTTAAAATTTGCTGGTAAATCTCATCGCTAATAAATGGCGCCGGTGCTTCTTCAACTAACTTTTGGTTACGGCGTTGCAATGAACAATCTCGTGTACCAAGCACCACAATATTGCCATGTTGGTCAGCAATCACTTGCGCTTCTACATGGCGCGGTTTATCAAGATATTGCTCGACAAAACATTCACCACGACCAAAGGCAGCTTTTGCTTCACGTACTGCCGACTCATAAAGCTCTTGAACTTCTTCGAGTTTCCACGCAACTTTTAAGCCGCGGCCACCGCCACCAAACGCAGCTTTAATGGCAATTGGTAAACCATATTGTTTAGCAAACGCTAAAGCTTCCTCTGCATTATTAAGTGGGTCTTGTGTACCTTGAACCAACGGCGCACCGACCGAAGCAGCAATTTTACGCGCTTCGATTTTATCACCTAATTTTTCAATGGCACTTGGTGATGGTCCTACCCATTTTAAGCCTGCATCAATTACGGCTTGGGCAAACTCAGCACGTTCAGATAAAAAGCCATACCCCGGATGAACCATAGTTGCTTTCGATTTTTTTGCAATTTCGATAATCGCAGGAATATTTAGGTAAGTCTCGCTAGCGGTTGCACCAGCCAAGCCCCATGCTTCATCTGCAAGTTCGACATGCATGCTGCCAATATCATCATCTGCATATAATGCGACCGAAGCAATTCCCATGTCACGGCAAGCATGAATAATACGAACGGCAATTTCACCACGATTAGCAATCAATAATTTTTCTGTATTCATCATTCATTCTCAAAATCTGTAAATTCGGCAATTTTTTTAAATTTGATGCGGCAACCTGCTGGAATCTGTGCCACCAAGTCCCAATGGTGTTTAGCAACAGAGCCAATGACCGGATATCCGCCCGTTAAAGGGTGATCATTCATAAACAAAACGGGTTGGCCGCTCGGTGGAATCTGTAAAGCACCAATGCATGTGCCTTCACTTTCTAGTTCATGGGTAATTTTGCGAGTTAAAGGCTGTCCACCTGAAAGTCTGAGACCAACTCGGTTGCTTTCATTGGTCACAAGCCACTCTTGCTGACAGAGCAACTCAATACTGTCTTGTTCAAACCAGTCTGTACGTGGGCCCATCACAATATCTAGTTCGACCACTTCGCCAGCTCGTGGCAAATCGCTTTTGCCCACTTCATTTAGGCTAATGTTGGCTGCTTGAACCTGTCCTTGGTAAATGGTATCTCCGAGCTTTAAAGGCTCTGGCCCTAATACCGCCAAGCTGTCAAACGAAGCACTATTGAGTATTGGTTCAACGTCTATACCACCGCGAACTGCCAGATAGTTTCTTAAGCCTGCTGTTGGTGGCTGAATTTGAAATTCATCGCCTTCATCCAAATCAATCGGTTGATAGCTTGCAAAATCAGTGGTTTGACCGTCAGCGAATTTCACACGAATGTTTGAAATGGCACCTGCAACTGCAATAACGCCTGCATGCTGCATTTTGGCTTTTAGGCCGCCATTTAAAACTTCAATAACCGGTGTATCGGTTGGGTTACCTACAATACGGTTAGCACTATGCATGGCAGATAAATCCATTGCACCTGCAACCCCAACACCAATATTGGTCTGATTTAAGCGTCCTTCGTCTTGAATGAGCATCTGTAAACTTGGCGCAGTGATCGTAAATAGTGGCAGAGATTGTTTCGGCTCAACCTTACGTGTGATTTGCTGCGGTACAGTCACAGTCGTTGGACGATGTGTGACATCTTCAAAATGAACGGTCATACCCGGTAACAGCAATGCAGGATTTTTACGCTCTAAATCCCACATTTTTTCTGATGTTGTACCAATCAACTGCCAGCCACCCGGACTGTCTTTGGGGTAAATTCCAGAGTATTTTCCAGCTAAGCCCAAAGAGCCTGATGGTATTTTTTTACGCGGAACCGTTAAACGTGGAATATCGGTAAAAGGCTTATCAGGACTGCTCATATAAGCAAAGCCCGGCGCAAAACCAATAAAAGCGACATTCCACACGCTTTGGTAATGTTTTCTAATTACATCAGCTACAGACAGCCCTTGTAGTTCGGCAACTTGCGCAAGGTCTTCGCCATCGTAACGAATCGGCACAATTACTTCTTGGCTGCTACGCTCAAATCTAGAATCAATTTTGAGACTCTGAATTGAAGCAACCAGCGTTTTAAAGTTGGTTTCGATCTCATTAAAGAAAACCAAAATTGTTTTTGCAGCAGGGACTAAGTCTTTAATTCCATTCAATTGCGTATTTTGCAATTTATTGTACAACGCCAATGTTTCTTCGAGGCTTGCAAGCTCAATCAGAAAACAATCGGCGTTTACCGATAAAAAACGCATTTGCTTATCCTTTTAATTCTTCTTTAGTCCAATTAGCCAATCCAAGCGCGGTCAGGAATGTCGGTAATAAACATGTGACCTGGTGCATGACTAATAGCAAAAGGAATTTTCGAGTTCATAACGGCGGCTTGCGGTGTTACCCCACACGCCCAAAACACTGGAATTTCACCTTCTTCAATACGAGAAGCGTCGCCAAAGTCTGGCTTATTTACATCCGAAATTCCTAAGCTTTCAGGGTGCCCAATATGTACAGGTGCACCATGCACACTTGGCATACGTGCGGTAATTTTTACCGCTTCACTAATTTGATGCGATGGAATTGGTCGCATGGAAACCACCATATTTCCTGAAATACGCCCTGCTGGTTCACACTTGATATTGCTCAAATACATCGGCACATTGGTATCGTCATGAATATGGCGAACTTCAATACCCGCTTCTTGCAGAGCGGTTTCAAACGAAAAACTACAGCCAATTAAGAAAGTCACCAAATCAGGATGCGCGTTATAAATCTCGCTCGCATCGGTCACTTCATCGACCATTTCGCCATCTTTCCAAATGCGATAACGTGGGAAGTCGGTTCGGATGTCTGAGTCTGCCGCAAGCTTAGTTGCATAAATGCCTTCTTCGAGCACATCAAGCACTGGGCAGCTTTGCGGGTTACGGTGTGCGTAAAGCAAAAAGTCATATGCCCACTCTTTTGGCACCGAAATCATGTTGACCTGCGTCATGCCCGCAGCCATGCCTGCTGTCGGTTTATCAAAACCTGCACGGATTTTTAAACGCGCATCTAATGCGGCTTCAAGCTGAGCTGGGTCGACTTTAATATCCTTATACATGGTGCTCATCCTTATGCTTTGTTTACAAACGGGCGGATTTCAATATTATTTTTTACAAGCTCGGCTTTAATGGCTGCTGACATCTCTAATGCACCGTCGGTGTCACCATGTAGGCAAATGGTGTCGGCCTGAATTGGAGTAAATACCCCATCAATTGACTCGACCCCACCATTTTTAAGCATTGAAACCACACGGCTCGCAACAAATGCAGAGTCGTGTAAAACCGCACCTTCGAGACGACGAGACACCAGTGAACCATCGCTGTTATAAGCGCGGTCTGCAAATGCTTCAGATACCACTTTTAAGCCAGCAGCTCGTGCCTGCTCGACTAAGTTCGATCCCGCCAAAGCCACTAAAACCAATTCAGGGTTATACATTTTAATCGCATCAATCACTGCGGCTGCCTGAGCTTGGTCATGGGCAATAGTGTTATAAAGCGCGCCATGTGGTTTAACGTACTGCACTTTTGAGCCTGCCACTTTCGCCAAACCATCGAGTGCAGAAATTTGATAAAGCACATCGGCAATAAGCTCATCACGTGACAAATCCATATTACGGCGACCAAAACCAACAAGGTCTGGATAAGACACGTGAGCACCAATGGTCACACCAAGCTCCACTGCTTTACGAACCGTTTTTAAAATACCGAGCGGGTCGCCAGCATGGAAGCCACACGCAATATTGGCACTGGTCACGACAGGTAAGATCTGATCATCATTACCCATTTTCCATGAACCAAAGCTTTCACCCAAATCACTATTTAAATCTACAAACATGGCATTATTCCTTTATCACTTAACAAAGTCTGACTTAAAGCTTGGTCAAATAGTTAAATACTGTCGTAAATGACATATAGCCCATCCACCATGTCAACAGACATGTTAACCCACCCAAAATAAGCAACCATTTTGGATAGTTGTAATTACCCATTAAATCTTTACGGCATGCAGCAACATACACAAAAATTGTAAGACCAATTGGCAACACCAATCCGTTAAAACCACCTACAAAAATGAGTAGACCTGCTGGAGTTGCACCCAATAACACATAGAGCAATAAAGCTAATGCAATGAAGGTAATGGTTGTATAGTTGGTTTGTTTTGGTGTTAAGTTCTTTTTAAACGCAGTAAAGAATGACACTGAAGTATATGCTGCGCCAATGGTGCTACTAATGCCGGCTGCCCAGAAAATTAAACCAAATAATTTAAAACCAAATGTACCCGCTGCATATTGGAATGCTTGAGCTGCTGGATTGGCGTCATGGCTGGCTAAATCAATCGTTGCGCCACTCACCACCACACCTAAAAACGCTAAAAACAACACGTAGCGCATGATGCCGACAACAATAATGCCCTTGGTTGCAGCTTTAGCGACTTCATCAATATTTTCAGGGCCAACAGCACCTTTATCGAGTAAACGATGGGCACCTGCATAGCAGATGTAGCCACCAACCGTACCGCCAACAATAGTGGTAATAATGGCAAAGTCGATCTGATCTGGAGCAAAGGTTTGATGTACAGCTTGCCCAACTGGAGGCATTACAATAACGGCAACAATAATAATCAGGAGGATTTTAAGCAATCCCAACACGATCATGCTTTTATCCATAGCAAGCGTTGCTTTTCTTGATGCAAAAATCAAAATGGCTAACGCACCACTTAAAATACCGCCCCATTTTGTGTCTAGGCCAAAAAGTGCATTTAAACCTAAAGCTGCACCTGCAATGTTACCGACACTAAAGAAAAAACCACCCAAAATCACCAGAAACGCCAGTAAATAACCACTACCCGGTAATGCTTTATTGGCAATGTCTGATGCACGCATTTGAGTAAGTGTGACCACTCGCCAAATATTTTGTTGAACCACATAATCAATCAGAATGGAAACTAAAATGGCAAAGCCAAATGCCGCCCCTAACTTCACTGTAAATACAGCAGTTTGGGTTAAAAATCCGGGCCCCATTGCAGAGGTCGCCATCATAAAGATTGAGGCTACAATGGCCCATTGGCGATCTGATAAAAAAGAAGATTTCAGTAAAGACATATTAATGCGTTCCTCATCCATTTGAGCTTAACAACGCTATTTTCAGGTTGAACCAAGAACATCATTTTTCCCAAACAATATTCTTTAATCCTTTAAAATGACAAAGATTCCCTGTTCCCCAATCAACACAATCGGTGATCAAATCTTGTATCTAAAATAAAAACATAGCTAGACCCTACGGACAATAAGACTTTTTACATAAAATCAAAAACCCAAGTATTTGATTTTAAATGGTTTATATTTTATTAAAAAAGCAGGATAAGTTTTACTTATTGAACGAGATAAGCTGCTTTTATGACTTTGTATGCAAGCAGCTTATTTAAAATAAGAAAAAATATTTTATGTGAAATAAAAGTATCGCTTATTTTTGGATTTTCTCATTGAGGCTTTTCATGGCACTTTCCGACACCCTAACGGCAACTTCGGTTAGTTTTTCTTTCAAAGCAACATCATTTCCTTGAATGTAGATTGAGGTGAAATGAAACGTCTTTAACTGAATGGGTGTATTTAATATTTCTAGTCGTCCGTCGGTAATTTCTTTTAGCGCCGTTAAGGTCGGCACGACAGCAATACCTAGGCCCTGCTCGGCTAGACGCAATAAAGTCGCTAATGAATAACTGGTAATTGAGAGTGGTTCATCAATTCCTTGTTCTTTCATTCTGGCTTTCAATTCTTTATAGGGATAGGTAATTTTGGGGTAAGTTAAAATGGTATGTGACATTAAAGTTTTAAAAGACATTTGAGCTACACCACCTTTAAAGGAAGGTGACGCCAAGAAACTTAATTCAAAGTCACACAATGCTTGTTCAATACACTCAAAAGCCAATGTTGGTCCAAGCAAAAAAGCCATGTCCAAGTCGCCTGTTCGAACGCCCTCTTGTAAGTTAGGTGTCAGGTCCACCACAATTTCGACTGAAATTTTTGGAAACTCTTGTTGAACCTTTTCGATATATTCAACTAACCACGTATAAACAATAGTTTCGGAAACCCCTAAACGAATAGTGCCAGTCAGGTGCTGATTTTCAGTCAGTTCAGCCACCAGATCTGTTTCTAGGCGCATAAATTTTTCGGCATACTTAAATAAAGTTAAGCCTTTATGAGTCGGTTTAAACTGCCGATAGTTTCGATCTAAAACTTTAAAGCCCAATTCATTTTCAAGAGATGTGATTTTTTGAGATACTGCAGGCTGGGTAGTTTGTAATTTAGTCGCAGCCTTATTGAAGCTATTTAAAGTCACAACCCAATAAAATGCTTCAAGATTCTTTAAATTCACGTTTCATCCTGTCTTAAAAATTCCTTTACTTTTATAGTATGTAAGTTCTTAGCCTGATTAGGCTAGCCATTTATTCATTTTTATTTAAATCGATTTAAATCTTTATCATTAATATCAAGCTCAGTACTAATCAACTATTGCACCAGCGGTCATGTTTACCACGGTTGCTGTCATTGAGTTCGCATGCTCCGAGGCAAGAAAAGCGACAGTTTCTGCAACTTGTGAAAGTGTCGGTAACCGTTTTAGCATAGTGCCCTGAGCCGCACCTTCAAGCCATTGTCCTATGCTGAGTCCCATTGCCTGTGCTTTTGACTCAAATAATTCACGCGTGTAGGAACCAGCTTGAACAGCATCAACAATTGCATGTGAGCGAACACCCAGTACTCGTATATTCTTAGGGCCTAACTCACTAGCCAGTGCTTTAATAAAAGCTTCGATTCCGGCACAGCCCACAATATGCCCCAGATGGCCCGGTATTGCCATCCGAGCTGAAGGTGCCACAATTGAAATCATTGTTCCGCCACGATCCCCCCCCATAAAAGGCACCACAGCTTTAGAGATATTAAACTGAGCTGTAAGAAATGGGTTTATTCCCCCAACGAACTCATCAAGGTTTAATTCCAAAATTTCTTTGCCTTGATTATGTATAAAACTGGTCGCATTGATGACTAAATCGAGCCCACCTGTATCTTGAGTAATTTGAGCCACGGTATTATTTATTGACTGACTGTCTAACACATCAACGTTGGCCGTATGAACCGCACCTCCAAGTTGATGAAGTTGTGCCGCAATATTTTGAAGTTTATTTAAATCTCTTGCACACAAATAAACACGTGCACCTTCACGAATAAAGACCTTCGCAATTGCAGTGCCAATTGCTCCACTGCCTCCAAAAATGACAGCCACTTTTCCCTTAAGTAACATTGCGACATCCTCTTGTTATTATGTGCCATCATTAAGTTATGTCACATAATCAAGAGTGATGCAATTTTATACAGTTTAGAGTTTGTATGAGCTTATCTAACTTTGACAAAAATAATATCTAGGTCTTTTTTAGGTACAAACTTGGTTTTAGTCATTTGAAATTGAGTTGGGCTAATCTTTTTGACTTGCCCATCCCAACAAAATGAAACCAGTTCGTCTTTATCGCGCTCAATGGTGAGCTTAAAGTTTTCAATCGGCTTTGCCCAATTTGCACCCGTCGTCAAAATATAGCCCAGTGCACTAAACGGCGAATTTTCTGAACTGGCTTTTTTTAAGCCCTGCTTAAATTGTTTATCCATACAAAATTGCTGGTTATATTCATCTGGATAGAGAGCAACAGAGCCACCCACCAACGGTTTATATTCATGCTGAATTTTAGTCAAACTATTGGCTTTAAAGGTCTGCTTCCAACTATAGATCACTTGAGATGACCACGGAATCACGTCATCTTTTTTAAAATTGGCTAAAATTTTCTGTATTTGTGGCTTATTACACTTCTTTAACTTATCTACATAATACTCATAATCATAGTTAGTACGAGTCCACGGATTAAGCATGTCTTTTTCATTAAAACCACACTGCTTAAACTCATCCGTTACATCAATCAGCTGTGATTTTTCATCTTTTTGAATAAACGTTCGCACGTGCATTTCTGGTTTAATATTTTTACCATCCACCACAATCTTAAAACTTTTTAGAAGCTCTTCGGTGTGAGCAAAGTCAGACTCAAAGAAATTATCAATGCGTGGTAGCGGAAATAAAATCGTTTCAGTGACGTCTTTATTACTTAGGTTTTTATAGAAGTAGTCGACTTTAATTCGTTTTTTACTAATAAATAGATCTTCGCTTTGCATGGCAATCTGCGAATTTTTGAGATATTGAATTCCACCTGTACCAACGTAACCCGTAGAATCATTGGCTAAGCCATAGGTGGATAGTTGAACCAAAACAGCAAAGGTTATTGTAAGCTTTTTCATTTTAAAGTGCTCTATGTCATTTTCTAATTATGAAATGTCGATCTGCAATAAAGTATAAGCCAGACCTAGTCTAAACCTTTTTTAATTAAGCGCTTTTAGAAGCCACTCCAGACATCATAAGTTCAATCGCTGCTTTACTGTATTGTTTAAGAAATTTTGAGTCTTGATTCGCCAATAAAAATTGCAAGGCACCCGCAATAATCATTCCTACAACTGCATGACCTGTCATTTGTGTATCTAAGTCAGATTTTAAATAACCTCGATCTATTCCATTTTGTAGATAGTTTGCCGTAAAAAGTCCACCTACTTGCAGAAGGTTACTAATTTGAGCATTCATCTCTTTATCGATAGAAGTAGCTTCCAACAAAATTAAACGGAGTGTATTCGGATTTTCTATCGCAAACTCTTGAAACTTTAAAGAAATCCTTTCGCATTGAGCGATATAGTCATCAAGTGTAGATACTGCATTAGGTGCATTTTCATCAGCTAATAAAGCAGTAATTTTTAACATGGTATCGCTAATTACATTATCAAGAATATCCCTTTTATTCTCAAAATGACGATAAAAAGTTCCATGCCCTATCCCTAACCTTTTTGCAATGTCAGAAATCGCAGTTTGATGATAACCGCGTTCAGAAAATTCAAGAAAGGCAGCTTCAATAATTTCTGCTTGTAATTGAAGGCGTTGGCGTTCAGCACGCGAAAGAGTTGTTTGATTATTCATATCAAAAATTTTATCAGAACTTTATGGAAAAAACGATAGAACGTTAAAATCAAAAATTGACACTTCATTCCGATAGTGACATTATGTTCCGAACTGGTGTTTTTTTGACTAAGAAAAGGAACAAAAATGAGCAAGAAACCAGCTTTTTCGAACAAGGTTGTTTTGATTACAGGTGGCGGACGTGGCATAGGATTAGCTACAGCATTCGCTTTTAGGAAATTGGGTGCAAAGGTTGCTATAGGAGATATTGATTTAGAATTAGCAAAACAAGCTGCTTTTAAAGTTCAAGGTTATGGAGGTTACCTTGATGTACGCTTACAAAAATCGTTTCATGAATTTGTAGAGCAAGTAGAAAAAGAATTAGGTCCTATAGATATTCTTATAAATAATGCCGGCATCATGCCTATGGGCGCCATGATTGAAGAAACTCAAGCCATTACGGATGCGCAAATCGATATTAATTTACGAGGTGTGATTCATGGCATGAAAGCAGTTTTACCTAAAATGCTTGAGCGTCAAACTGGTCATATTGTGAATGTTGCATCTTTAGCTGGTAAATACCCTATTCCTGGAGCAAGCATTTATTGTGCGACCAAATTTGCTGTAGTGGGTTTAACCTCGGCGATGCAACAAGAATTAAGAGATACACCTATTGGTCTTTCCGCCGTTTTACCTTCAAAAGTGACAACAGAATTATCATCGGGCACAGGAGACGGATTACCCATTCCCACAGTTGAGCCTCAAGATGTAGCTGATGCAATTATCAAAGCTGTTGAACATAAAATTTCTGAAATTGCTGTCCCGAATTACCTGACCCACACACCTAAAGCATATGGCCTCATTCCATTCTGGCTTAATACAGGTTTCCGCAAGTTAATTGGTGATGACCGTATTTTGAAAGGATTAGACCAAAACGACAGAAAATCTTATATCCAACGCCTAAATCAACTCTCTCAAACAAAATAAGGATAAATACTATGAATCAAGTTGAAAAATTCCAAGTCGTTGTTATTGGTGCTGGTTTTGCAGGTATTGGTGCCGTAATCAAACTAAAGGAAGCTGGTTTTACTGATCTTGTCGTATTAGAAAAAGCAAATGAAATTGGTGGCGTGTGGAGAGCAAATACTTATCCTGGCTGCGCATGTGATGTACCTTCTGCCTTATATTCTTACTCATTTGCACCCAACCCAAAATGGAGTCGTGTATTTGCACAGCAACAAGAAATTAAAGAATATATTCAAGATGTAGCTAAAAAATTTGATGTCGAAAAGTATGTCCGCTTCGGGTATGAGATGCTTGAAAGTGCTTGGGACACTCAAGCTAAACATTGGGTTATAAAAACAAATCACGGGCCTATTTATGCCCAGTTTGTGATTATGGCAGGCGGTCCAATGCATGAGCCAGTACTTCCAAAAATTGAGGGTATTAAAACGTTTAAAGGCGTTAGTTTCCACTCTGCTAAATGGAACCACAGTTTTGATTTAACTGGAAAAAAGGTAGCAGTTATTGGTGCAGGTGCTTCAGCAATTCAATTTGTACCAGAAATACAGTCTAAAGTTGAAAAGCTAGTTTTGTTTCAACGTACACCTCAATGGGTACTCCCAAAGATGGACCAAAGTCTGCCAAAACTAACACACACCTTATTTAAACTTATTCCGATTACTCAACGACTTACTCGATATGGAGTGTACGGCATTTTTGAATCTCTTAATTCAAGCATGCATCACCCTAAACTTATTGAGCAAATTGAAAAATTAGCAAAATGGAATATTAAATTAGGAGTTAAAGATCCTGTTCTACGTGAACAACTCGTACCCAACTTTACTATCGGCTGTAAACGAATTTTACAGTCAAATCAATGGTATCCGGCATTAGCTCAACCGAATGTAAATGTGTTGCCTTGTGGAGTAAAAGAAATTGTTGGAAACACTCTAATTGCAAGTGACGGTACAAAACATGAAGTCGATGCCATTATTTTTGGTACAGGATTTGAAGTCAGTAACCCACCAATTGCAAAAAAAATCCGAAATAAAAATGGGAAAACTATGGATGAAGTATGGCAAGGAAGTGCTAAAGGTTATTTGGGAACAGTTGTAGAGAGTTGTCCAAATGCCTTTGTCATGTTTGGACCAAATATTGCGGTTAGCTCATCGGCTCTCATCATTATTGAGGCACAACTGGCCTATATCATTGACACACTTAAAAAAGTCTGTAAAGACGAGATTACAAGCATCGAAATTCGCAAAGAAGTTTTAGATAGATATAACGATGAAGTACAAGCCGCATTGAAAAATACGGTTTGGAATACGGGTGGTTGTCGTAGTTATTTCATTGATAAAAATGGGAAAAACAGTACTTTATGGCCATGGACCACATTTGAAATGAGATCGCGTTTGGCTAAATGTAATCTTGAAGATTACATAGTCTCATTTAAAAGCAATTCTCAATTTAATAGCAATCAAAAAGCAAGTTAAAAACTGGGAAAGGAAAATATCATGGAACAGAATATATTTGATCAAATATCTGAATCTTTAGTAAAAACTAGTTTACGAGTAAGTTTCAAACTAGCTAGCGGTCTACCTTTACCATTGCCTATTTTACGGGGCGCAATGGAAGTAGGCTCAACAATTTTTAAACCTAGAACTGATGTAAAAATAAATAAAATCAAAATTAAAAATTCCCAAACCTTTAATGAGATTAAGGCCGAAGTTGCAACACCCAATACACCAGTTCAAGGAGTATTACTACATTGTCATGGAGGCGCTTTTTTCGCTGGCTCCTCAAGAACACATAGAGCGTTATCTTCTGAGTTTGCAGCAAGAGCGAATGTAAAAGTTTATATGCTTGACTATCGACGTGCTCCTGAACACCCCTATCCTGCTGCATTAGATGACGTGAAATCTTTTTATCAATATTTAATAAATGAAGGATGGAAGGCTAAACAGATTTTTCTTGGAGGAGATTCGGGTGGATGTGCCTTAGCGCTAGCTTTGGCAATTGAGCTTCGAGATCGCGGGCAGAAGCTGCCAGCAGGAATGATTATGATATCACCATATGTTGATATCACCTTAAGTTCGCCTTCTATACATAATAATATCGACCGCGACCCTATGATAAAAAGCTATGCATTAAAACGTGGCGGAGAAGGCTATCGTGGAAAATTTAAAGCAAATGATCCACGTATTTCTCCACTTTTTGCCAATCTTAAAAATCTTCCACCCTTGTTAATTCAAGCAGGTAGTGAAGAAATTTTAGTTGATGACGCAATTAAGCTGGCTAAGCGTGCGCAAGAGTTCTATGTCACCACAGAACTCTCTATCTATGAAAATATGTGGCATAACTTTCAAATGTTCAATCGCTTTATTAAAAAGTCAGATCAAGCTTTAGATGAGATTGGTCACTTTATTAATAAAATATTAGCCACCACAAAAATTCATTAAATTGCTTATTTCTATTTTAAAACGGTTCTTTAAAAATTAATTAAAACTCAATTTCTGCTTCGTCATCTTTTTAGGCACACTAATTTTTCCAATAAAGTTCGTTAGCCATAAAATGCATTCATCACGGTGTTCAAAGTGAGGAATCAAACTAAGGTCAATTTTTATATCTCGATCTGCTAAAGGTAAGCTCAAGCAATATTCAAAATCGATCGATTTATATTTCAACTTTAGGTCTTTTTCTTCGGCCTGCTTTTTGATTTCCGCCATAATGCGGTTAAGGTTAACAATCAAATTATTGGAAACTTGGTTATTTTCATAGACCCGTTCATAGACGTTTTCAGCAACGTCTATATATTTTATAAGCTCTGCATTTTCATTCATATCATTCATCTCTCTTTTTTTAAAGATTATGAACAGCTAAATGTTTAATTGCGTTACTAGACACATGGCTTATGTGAAAAGTGTATATTTCTCTTTATTAAAGAATACAGCCAATATATTGTTATTTATAAAAATTAGTTAATCTTGAGTATATTTATATACATTTAATATTGTCAAAAATATGCCTTTACTCAAAAAGAAAAGTTAACTCAGTCTTTATTTTTGAGTAAAAAAAACCGCCCCAGAAGGCGGTCGCTGAACTTTAAAACCAGCAGTATATAGAAGCAAGGTGGACGTTCACTTCTATATTCTTTTATGAAGGAGTTTTATTAGTTTTAATAAAATCCTCAGATTTAAAATAATTGATGATCATGTCAGCATGCTCTTCTTTTACAGGAGCAACAGTCACAGGAAACGCATCTTTCGACATCTTAAAACCTGGTGGCAAAAAATGCGAAATTGGTGGTAATTTAGGTTTTCCCCCTTCTGTGATTCGCTCGATAAAACCAGCTAACCAAAGAAGATACTCACCTTCATTTGCGAACTTCGGCATAACACTCAAATCAATCTGGACCTTGCACTCACTTAACGGTTTCGTTAAGTTTTCTTCAAAGTCTATATAGTTGAACTTGAGCTTAAACTCCGTTCCTTTAATGGCTTTTCGAATCTGACTAATTAAACAGTTAAGGTTCTGAGTAATGTCATCAGTGAATAAGCTATCTTTTTTAATATTTTTATAAACCTTTTCGGCTACAGCTAGATACTTTGGCATTAACCTCTCTCCGTACTATTGTTATAAAGTGCTGATCTATGAATGTTTTCTGTCTTTGATTATGCTTAAAGTAGTGTAATTAAAGGTATCCTTATTGGAGTGCTTTGTAAGTAATTAGAACTTTATGTAAAGTGCACCATAAAAATACCTAAAAAAATTATGGTTTTGATAACTCATCCGCAAAAATGAATGGTTGAATAGAGATAATTAGAAACATTTATTTTCATATTATTTTGACCGTTTGGTAAAATTAATATGTTTTCATCTGTTTATCTCGCGTCACTAAACCTAAAACGGCTCTACGTACTCGTATTTCTTCTTCAGAAAAAGGTAACTGTTCAATGAGTTCCTGAATTGAAAGAAAGTTATTTTCGATCAAGAAGCAGTCTTGCTCTGTGGTCCAAGTGGAAGTGGTTGATTGAGTTGGTTTTAAATAACGTTTCATATTTCCTAGCAGATTTGCCTGCACATATAAAAAGCCTGCCTTTAGAGCAAGCTTAGATTTTACTTTGATCATTATTATAGCAGTTTATAGATCATATGTTCAGTTGATCTTGTAGACACCCCAAATAGGCTTCATAAAAAAGCCCACAGTTTGTGGGCTTTCGAGTAGTTATTTTGCAGCATTTACCCCAACAATAAATTGACTACAATTAGAACCTTCAGATGCGTTACCTAATTGCTTTTCAGAGAATTTGAATTTGGATGCAACTGACTCATAATCTTTTTTAAGGCTTTGACCTGTTAGCTCACCTAGCTCTTTCACTTGTTCTGGCTTCAAGATGCCATGTTCAACTGCTTGGTTTACCATGACACAGGCTGTAGTCATTGCGTCATAACGTGCAGCAGTTTTAGAGTAAACAAGAGCGCCTATTACACCACCAACAATTAAACCAATAATGACCGCTAAAGTTACGTGCATTTTATTCATTTTTTAAATACCTAAAAATCTAACGAAAAAACGAACACTTCAAAAGGATGTGCTCAAGTTCAATTAGGATAGTCGTATTTACATGATATAAAAAGTTAGATTCTGTCACATTTATTGATAGGTTTAGATGCACATAAGCCATTAAGGTAAAAAAGGCTGTGTTAGAAATACAAATCCGACAGAGAAAAAAGCATTATTGTGATGAGACATTTGGTTGCCATAACTCGCGTTTAATTGCACAAGGTCTTTATAGACCATGTATCGAAAACCTGTTTGGTAAAAGGCATCATTTCGGTCATTACCATATACTTCGGCAGTGAGCGTTAATGGATGAGCAAGTTGTGTTCCGGTTCCAATTCCCCACGTAGTTTGATTTTTATGCGTAGTATTTTCACGTAACCAACCAAGGTTGGCATGTATTAAAAACTTATCATCCAATGTAGAAACACTTAAAGGAACGTTGACCGTCCAATCTTTTTTTGAAGAATCTTTAGTATTGATTTGTGTGCCAAAAGAAAAACCAACTCCCCAATCATTCGTTTCTAAAGGTTTTAATAAGGTTTTACCTTGTAAAGTTGCATAACTGACGTGCTCAGCATCATCGTTTAATCTTCCCACACCTACAGCAAATTCAAAATTCCCACCAAAATTACAGGCTGGTGTTGCCCAATATTCTTTGCTGTCAGGGTTATGCTGTGCCCATGTTTCTAGCTGACAAGTTTTTGGCGAAACAAGAGCGGCATCGTCAACAACCATAGGTCGTCCACTATGGCTAGCGTTAGATAATGCGAATAAACAGAAACCAGAAATAAGTGAGCGTTTCTTTAAAGTAAATAACACTGGCATCACTCCCATAAGTCACGGAGCACATGCAAGTACTGCAACCTGTCATGAATAAATGATGGGTTCATAATAGAAATGAAAAGATGGAAATAAAAAACCTCTTCTTGCATCCACAAAAAGAGGTCTGTCAGGACTTCAGTGGATACTTAGACTATTACCGATCGACTACTGTCACTCGAGCAAGTACTCACATTGAAGCTCCTAAAAATTTGTTGGGCGGATTCTAAAATTACCGTTGTTAAATATCAAGTTAAAATTTCATGACAATCTAAGCTATAGAAAACTGCTTATTTTTGCTCGGTAAGATGCTGAGTTACCGCATTAAAAAATAAACTTTTTTCATTATCAAGTTCAGCAGATGGCATTGCAGTTTCCCATGTACTCCACTGCATCATGACAATGTTGTCTTTAGGGTTAATGGCTAACATCTGTCCAAAAATACCCAGTCCCCAGAAAGTTTCATCAGAATTTTGTGTGCTTAATGGCGAACCTTTTTTGGCATGTGAATTCCACCATTGAAAACCATATATGCCTTTTGGGTAGTTTTCTGAGACAGAGCCTTTCGCTTGATTCCATTTGGTCGCTTGGGCTGTCCAACCATCGGGTAACATCTTGTCTCCATTAGAAACACGTCCTTCATTCAATATAAATTGTCCGAAACGCGCATAATCACGTAACGTTGCATTAAACCCATGTCCACCCATGTCAACTTGATTACGGGTATAAGATTGCCAAACACCTTCTCGCTCCATACCTACCCGTTTCCAGACGTTATCTTCTAGGTATTTAGCAATATTTTCATGTGTAGCAGCTTCTAACACTTTACCCACCAGATATGCCCCACCTGTGCTATATGACCATACCGTTCCCGGTTCATATTTCGCTTTAAGGTTTTTCACATTTTTATAGACACAAGCATCTGGATTATTAGCTGCCTCACAGTAAGTCATTTTTGCAAAATCTGAATTTGGATCTTTATAGTTTTCATTCCATTCAACGCCTGATGTATGCTGCAAAAGCTGTTTTAAGGATACTTTTTCCCAAGCAGTTCCTTTTAAATCTGGTAAGTATTGAATGATTGGATCATCTACCGATTTGATTTTACCTTGTTGAATAGCAACTCCAATTAATGTTGCTACAATAGACTTTGCCACTGAACGAGAAGTCCATAAAGTCGTTTCATTGTTCCCTTGTCCGTAATATTCATAAGCAATTTTGCCATCTTTTAATACAATCAGACCTGCAACACTTTGATTTTTTAAGTAGTCATTTAAATTATAATTTTTGCCATCTACCGAGTAATGGATATCCTTATTTTTAATGCTGTTGTTTAGTTTTGGAAGTGCAAGTATGTTCTTCTTATCAGGGTGAAAAACACTGCCATCATAACTACGGAATGTATTTCGAAAACCAATCACCCTTTGTTGTTGTGTCCATGTCAACATATCATGTGGGTCAGGTAATTTTTTATCCACGGTCGTTGGACAGTCCTTTAGTTCCAACTGCTGACAGCTATATTCAGCACAAGCGACACTACTGACGAATAGACCAGTGAACAGTAGGCTCATTTTTGTAATCTTCATCTTTTTTTCCCTTAGTAGAGCTTAATTTGAGTGACTAAACCGACAATCACATTGCTATTGAAGGCTTTTCCTGTAGAGCGGTAGTAGTTATCCGGATTCCAGATGTATTGTACGAATGGGCTTAGAGTCAGACGTTTGTAATTAATATCGGTATCTAAAGAAAGAAAAGAGGTTGTTCTATTATTATTACCATTAATTTTTTCTGTCATTAAAACATAATCATCATTGAGTTGAGACTGACCGAACTTCACACCTAAATGATTTTTACCTTGATTGATTTTGTAGCTTAACCCAAGCTCCCAATAATTTTTATAAGGCTGGTTTTTCTCATCAATATATGAGTAAGCACCAAATACAGTTGGAATATTTTGATTATTAAAATCATGATTAAATCTAAAATTTAATCCATCCGTACCATCATATTTTTCTTGAGTATATGCATTACGATATTCAGAATTATTATAAAAATATAATAACTCTGCTTTAGTATTTTTATCTTTATATCCCATACCATATACTTGGCTGTAACCTAGCTGATGATGAAAGGAAAAATCTAGTCCTTTTTTCTTATAGACATAATCATCTGTGTTGACCTCAAAAACTCCCGCATGCATATAGATATGGTCTGATAAATTATATTTGGCATAACCACCCCAATACGCATAGTTAGTCGGCAATGAACCCATTGCCCCTTTGATCGGGTCAGTACATAACAGGATATTTTGACAATTGTTATAGAGGAAATACCGTCTTAGGTTAGTACGCCCAACGGAAGTATAGAGTTTCTTATCATTCCAATACTTATCCCAAGTCAGCAAACTGAGTTGGGATGAAGCCAAATCATTGGCAGCAATAGCTCCACCAACATAACTTCCTACTCCGCCAAACCAATTGTTTGAGGTATTTAGCTGTGCATCATCATTTAAACCATTAAACACATATTGTGCTTTTAAAACCCCAAAATCCTGACTTTCATTCGCTAATTTAATTTCAGTATTTAAAAACAAACCTGCTGAATTAGTAAAATTGTCATCTACATTACTTTCTTGGCTATACATCGCTAAATCAATAAAATTAGCTGTGAACTTAAAATTATCTTTTAGGCTAATTTCTGCATTTGCACTCATCGTATATAAAAGCACGAGTGTACCTATACATCCTTGTTTAGATATATACATAGAATTCTTTCCTTTAAATATAATTAATCACCTTCCTAGTTTTATATTTTTATAATTAAAAACTTGGCTTAATGATTTTTTCTAGCTCAATATAATATTTATTAACTCTGATAGTTTTTGAATCTCCTCCACCACAAATTAATAAATTATATTTAATAAATATCGATAACTTTAGGCTTACTCATTTATTTCAGTCCCATTTGATAAATCTGATTTCAACATATTTATATTGGCTTGACTTGTGTGCTAATGACATCAATTTTGTCTAAAAATGACATATACCCCTTAAACACTTAGGCTATTAAATAATCAAAAAAATTACCCAAACCCCAACAAAAAATACTCAAGTAACCGCTCTCTTTCATCTGGTTTGTTAGGGTCTAAAAGCTGAACCATTGCCCCATCAATCACAAACAAAAACATGTGTGCATCTTGTTTCGAAGCATTTTCATTCGTTGTTAAAAGCAGATTATAGATTTCATTAATAAACCAATTTCGGTAGTCAACGACCACCTGATAGGCCTTTGGATGCGTTTTCGCAATTTCAAAAATAGCTTTAAAAGGTAAATGGTAAAGCCCTTCTAAGTCGGCATGTAAAAAGTAAAGCTTGCGCAGTTTTTCAACTAGGGTTAATTCTTTTTGAATATGAATGATTGAAATCACTTCTTGTTTAAGGCCATCTGTTTGAAAGGTTAAGCTCATTTGAATTAGCCTTTCTTTTGAGTGAAAGTAGTTATAAAAAGTCGCTTTTGGGATTTTTGCCGACTCAACAATTCGGTCTACCCCAACATTGTGAAAGCCGTATTTATTAAAAAGATAGCGGGAAGTGTGTAGTACGCTTAAAGCACGAAATGGGAGATCTGAATGTGGCATATTTTTACCGTTATAAAAAATTATTGTTGTATATAAATGAGATATAAAAAACCGTTGCCATTTTCGGGAGAAAAAAAGGCATAGCAAAGCCCGTAAAGACTGTGCTTGGCACATCTCAAGTTTTATTGTTGATTAAGTTTTTTGGTTAAGACGATTTAAAGCCTGAAAAGCTTATTAGCGATCAAACTGCTTTAAATGTTTAAGTTGTGTCGTTATAGCTTTTGGCAAAGGTTGCCAAGAAATAATGGATGTGCAAAGCCAACTCCTTTTTATTGGGAGTTCTGCCAGACATTAAATTTATGGTGGCAGAACGGAAGAGGGTTAGCAGACTGGTGAAAGATATAACCAGCACACCCGAAGGTGTCCCTCTCCCGTCCTACCGCTACGGGAGGAGACTAGGAGTTTACACATAAGAGTATCCCTCAGACGGAATAACTCTGATGCGATCTTTCATCACGGTCTGCTAAAACCGACTGGCAATGTGGCCAGCAGGCAAAGGATAGTGCCCAACCTTTTTACAGTCAAGCACGCAAAATGACATTTGTTTTAAAAATAGATCATTAAAAAGTAAGGATAAATAATGAATAAGATATTGTTAAAGTTTGGTTTATAAATGGGTATTTTCTGTCTAAAGCAATATTGTTCTTTCAATAAAATGAGCAAATTCCGCTTAAATAATAAAAGCCCATTAACGGGCTTTTATTAAATGAATAGTAGTAATTTTATAATTTCATTTTAAAGAAATCAGCAAGTACGTCCGAAGCTTCATTTACATATTTAGGAATGTCATATAACTCCATGTGGTTTGAACCTTCAACAATATGTAAAGTTTTATCCTGACTTGCAGCGCGCTGAATTAGGTCTTCACTCATCCATTTACTACCTGCAACACTTCCAGCAATTGCAATTAATGGTTGAGTTAAGAAAGCTTCGGCTTTGTTATAAGCATCGTAAGTAATAATTTGAGTTAAGCTACGGGCGGTTGCAACCCCTGGTGAGTTAGGGTGCTCAGCTCTTGGCGTATGGTAATATTCCCACGCCTGACGAAGCTCTTCATTTGGTGCATCTTCTTCTTTTAAAGGTGCAAGCGGAATGGTTGCAACATTTCCACTATTTGCATCTGCTGTACGCGCATCTGAACCCGCTTGGATGTATGGAATAGCATCTGCATCTTTAACTGTGTTTTCCCAACCATTTCTGAACATAGAACCGATATTCACTGCGCTTACCGTACCTACTGCTTTAATACGGCGGTCATTGATTGCAGCATTTGCGGCATAACCACCGCCCGCGCAAATACCCATCGCCCCAATACGGTTTTCATCGACATAGCTTAATGTGGTTAAATAATCAATCACGGCACTAATGTCTTCTGTGCGAATGTAAGGGTTTTCTAACTGGCGAGGTAAACCTGTGCTTTCGCCCTGAAAACTTGCATCAAATGCAATTGCAATAAAACCTTGTTCAGCAAGCTTGGACGCATACAAACCTGCGGTCTGCTCTTTTACGCCTCCACCCGGATGAGCAACAACAATTGCTACGTACTTTTGTGTTTCATCAAAGTTTGATGGATAGTGAATATTCGCTGCAATGGTAATATCTTGACCATTTGAATTTTGAAATTTAACTGTATTCATGGTTAGCTCCTTTATAGGCTTAACTTAGATATTCTTTTGAAAAAATGGGATGAGTTTTGCTAATGCTTGTGCCACTGGTTCAGGTTTGTCATATAAATCGTAGTGAGACCAACCTTCTACAATCACAAGCTCTTTATTTTGCGAACGTGCTCGACCATAGATTTCCAAACTGTCTCGATATGAACCAAAACCACCAACCTTATCACCTGCAATCAGTAATAAAGGCTGTGTAAGTAATACTTCAGCTAGGTGAAATGCATCCCAACCGATTGCCACAGCCGAATGCGAAAATAATGTTTTAGCAACACCATTTGGTTGATAGCCACGATCTGTTTTGTAATAGTCAGTTGCTTCTAGTACATCAATGTCTGTTATTCCAGCCGCTTTGGCTTCTTCAACTGCACTTGGCAGTAAATCATCAACTCTTCTTGTTTCTCCGCGAGCTTCGGCAGTACGTTGTTTTGCAATAAGCTCTAATTTCTCTAAAGGATTCCAGTTGCTAAAGCCTTCTCTGGATAAGCGACCAAAATTTACGGCGTCTACTGTAGCAACTGCCTTAATCCGTTTTTCAGTCATGGCAACATTGAGTGCATAGCCACCGCCGCCGCAAATTCCTAATACGCCAATTCGGTTTTCATCGACATAGTTAAGCGTCATCAAATAATCAGTCACTAAACGGAAGTCTTCTACACGAAGTACCGGATTTTCTGTTGAACGTGGTTCACCGCCACTTTCACCCTGAAAACTTGCATCAAATGCAATCACAATAAAGCCAGCTTTTGCTAATGCTGCACCGTATACATTTCCAGAGGTTTGTTCTTTACAGCTTCCGATTGGGTGTCCACTAATAATTGCTGGGTATTGAATACTTTCATCAAAATTTTCTGGGAAATGAAGATTTGCTGCGATTTCCCAATAAGGTGCTTTGATTTTTACATTTTTCATTGTTGACTCACCTGTGTTGAACTTCATGAAAAACATAGTAACAAGCAAAGATTAGTCTGATTAGATGCTATAATCTGATCGTAACTATTAGTAGAACTTATGAATCATGAAAATTAATCTGAATGATTTAAAAACATTTTCTGAAGTAGTAAAAACTAAAAATTTTACGAAAGCTGCGGCATATATGGGTGTTACCCAATCGGCTGTAAGCCAGAGTATTAATAATCTTGAAGCACAGTTAGGAATAAAGTTATTAAACCGTTCTACCCGTAGTCTCACCCTTACAGAAGCAGGTTCGCGCCTTATTGAGCTTGTTGGTCAAAATATTGAAAATATCGACTTAGGCATAGAACAAATTAGCTCGATGAAAGACCTGCCAAGTGGTCATGTGCGTATTTCTGCCGATGCATTTACCATTAAGTATTATTTATGGCCAAAGCTTAAAAAGCTTGTAAAACAATATCCCGATATATCTTTGGAACTGACTTCCGAAAACAGACGAATTGATATTGCAAAAGAAGGATATGATGCTGGGGTACGTGTTGGAAACTTGGTAGAAAAAGATTTAATTGCGGTTCCAATTAGTAAAGAAATTCCCTTCCGATTGGTCGCTTCACCTGAATATTTAGAAAAGTACGGAACGCCGCAATCTATAGACGATCTAAAAAAGCACAAAGGCATCTATATCCGTCTTTTAACAGATAACTCTTTAATGGCATGGGAATTTAAAGATAAAAATAAAAGTGTATTTTTTAGAGGCCCCGTTCAACTGGTCATGACCAGTTTAGATGAAATGCTTGATGCTGTACTTGATGGTTGCGCAGTAGCTTATTTGCCCTACTTTCTAGTGAAACCAGCTTTAGAAGAAAAAAAGTTAGTAAGTTTATTAGACCAACACGCTGTTACCTTACCTCCTTTTTACTTGTTTTATACGAGCCGTCGGTTAATGTCCCCTGCCTTTAAAATTGTTAAAGATACGTTGAGTGAAATATAAAGCTTAAAATCCTTAAGGAGTAAGTGTAAATCTAACTTTGCCATTTACTCCGCCCTATTTTACTACCGTCATTGTTCAGTACTAAAACTCAACTTATAACACCGTAAATTTAAAGCTAAAGAACATCGCTTTGATGAGAAGAAAATTGAAGTTATTAAAAATACCATGTACTTACATATGAATGGCTATATAGATGATTCTGAACCAACAAAAATCCTAGGTTCGATTAATTAAAAACTCAATATAAGGCAGATCTCTTATATTTGGAGTTCTGTTATTACACTACGGATCAGATAAATGCTTAATTAATTAAGCATTTACAACATATTGATCTAGATTTTTTAATGCAAAATGAATCACATGAGAAAGCTCTTCTTGCGAATATCCATCTCTTGCTTGAACAGATAGCCCATGAAGAACAAGCGCGTAATATTGCCCTAAAGTTTTAGGGTCTGCATCTGTGACCAATTGACCGTCTGATTTTGCCTGAACAAATCGGTCGACCAGACTTTGGCCCCGTGCAATACGTTGTGCTTTCATCCAGTCTAAAACAGCTTGGTTTTCTTCACCTAGCACACTGGCTGCCGACACGACCATGCACCCATAGGAATGGTTGGTTTGCGTGTAAAGCGTTAGTGCATCTTGAAATAATTGGTTGATTGCATCCTTAATATTTTTTTGCTTTAAAGCATTTAGCGCGAAATTACCTTCGTTCTTTTCATAGTGATTTACGGCTTCTCTAAACAAGGCCTCTTTTGAGCCAAACGCTTTATAAATTCGAGCTGAGGCAATCCCCAAAATCTCAACTAAATCTGACATGGATGTGCCTTCATAGCCGTGAAGCCAGAAAAAATCTCTCGCTTTTACGAGGGCTTCTTCTCGATCAAACTCTCTTGGTCTGCCAGCCATAATGACCCTTTATCAAACTTAGTACGTGTTTTCATTATTATTCGAAAAAAATATTTTCACAAATAAATCAATGAGATTTATTCAAAATAGTCCTGTTTTATTTTGATTTTCAAATAAAAAGTTGTTTTTATCAAAAATTAAGCCTATTGTTTGTCGATCGACAACCAATTAGGTTTTATTATGAAAACCATCAAAGGCCCAAGTATTCATCTTGCTCAATTTAGTGATGATGTTTTCCCGTTTAACCGTCTAGAAGATATTGCTGCTTGGGTAGCAAACCAAGGCTTTGAAGCGGTACAACTTCCTGCTTGGGATAAGCGTTTATTTGATGTCAATTTGGCAGCAGAAAGCCAAGATTATTGCGATGAAATATTAGGTACTTTAAACAATCATGGCTTAAAAATTAGTGAGTTAACGACTCATATTTTTGGGCAATTAATGGCTGTGCACCCTGCTTATGACTCAATGTGCGATAACTTTGCCCCCTCTCATTTGCATGGTAATTCAGCAGCTAGAACCGAGTGGGCAAAACAACAAATGCTCGCTTCAATTCAGGCATCTGCACGCTTAGGTCTTAAAGATATGGGGACATTTTCAGGCTCTTTGGCTTGGCCTTATGTATTTCCATTTCCTCAAAGACCGTCAGGACTCATCGAAACGGCGTTTGATGAATTGGCGCGTCGTTGGCTTCCTATTTTGAATGCTTGTGATGAACAAGACGTAAACCTTTGCTACGAAATTCACCCCGGTGAAGATTTGCATGACGGCATTACATTTGAAATGTTTTTAGAGCGGACTCACAACCACCCACGTTGCCATATTCTTTTTGACCCAAGCCATTTTGTTTTGCAGCAACTGAACTATCTGGAATATATCGATATCTATAAAGATTTCATTCGCATGTTTCATGTTAAAGATGCTGAATTTAATCCAACAGGCCGCCAAGGGATGTACAGCGGCTATCAAAGCTGGGGAAATCGAGCGGGTCGATTCCGTTCTACGGGTGATGGTCAAGTTGACTTTAAAGCGATTTTTTCCAAGTTAGCGCATTACGACTACGAAGGCTGGGCAACGTTGGAGTGGGAATGCTGCCTGAAAAATAAAGATGATGGCGCACGCGAAGGTGCCGAGTTTATTAAGCAAAATATTATTCATGTTACCGATAAAGTGTTTGATGACTTTGCTGCTGCCCCTGTGAATCAGACTCAAATTAATCAGTTATTAGGTATTTAAGGAATCGTAAGAGAACTCAACATGAAAACTCAATTATTCAATGAAAACTCACATAACGAATTCCAACATCATTACATTTACATCGAGAGTAAAAAATTACACTACGTGACCTTAGGGGAAGGTCCAGTTGTATTACTGATTCCGGGTTGGCCGCAAACATGGTACGCGTGGCACAAAGTCATGCTTGAACTGGCAAAACAAGGTTATCAAGCCATCGCTGTTGATTTACCCGGAACAGGAAATTCAGCTCCACTGGATGGAAGTTACGATACGGGGCGCATCGCTAAAATTTTATCGATGCTCATGACTCAACTTGAATATCCAACTTATTCGGTTGTTGGTCATGATATTGGGATGTGGGTTGCCTATGCACTTGCATCTGACTTTCCTGAGTCAGTGACTCGTCTTGCGGTAACAGAAGCAGTGATTCCCGGTTTAGCGCCCGCACCTCCTATTTTTGTTGAGCCGAGTGAAAATATCTTTCTTTGGCACTTCATGTTTAACCAAACCCTTGACTTACCCGAAGCCTTAATCGCGGGCCGCGAAGATACTTATTTAAATTATATGTTTGATAAATGGTCGTGGCACAAAGATAAAGTGGCAACTGAAACTTATATTGAAGCCTATAAAATTCCAGGTCGTTTAACGGCGGGTTTTAATTATTATCGCTCTATTCCCGAGACCATACGTCAAAATAAAATCAGAGAAACGAAAAGTTTAGACATGCCAGTTTTAGCCATAGGCGCTGAACATGCCACAAACAATGCGCCTTATGAAACCATGAAAAAGGTTTCACCGCATTTAACCAGTGCGATTGTAAAAGACTGCGGTCATTTCATTATGGAAGAACAGTCAGAAATATTCAGTTCACTCATTTTAGATTTTTTGCAGCAGGAAAAAAGCGATGCCTCTACTTGCTGAAATTGAAAGCTGGCTTAAGTCCAGACCAACCACACAGGCTGTAAATTCGTTAAAAGAACTTAGGGAGCAAGTAAACAAAGACATTATTGATCAGCAAGGCATTCAGCATGATGCAAGCTATCAACAAAGTTTTCATGTTGCTGTTTCAGATGGTGCCGAAATTGAAGTGCGTGTTTATGTTCCCTATTCACTCGAAAACACTGAGCAACGGCCTGCTTTAGTTTTTGCACATGGTGGAGGTTGGTGTCTGGGAAGTTTAGACGCATGGAATCGCTCATGTCGGTTATTAGCAGAATCAACTCAACAGGTTGTATTTTCTGTGGACTATCGCTTGGCTCCAGAGTTTAAGTTTCCAACTCCTCTAAATGATTTTTTTACAACATTACGCTATATCCATGAACATGCTTCACTATTTGGAATTGACTCAAACCGTATAGCTGTAGGCGGAGATAGTGCAGGCGCAAACATAGCTGCCGCTGCATGTCTAATGGCAAAACAACACCCAGAAATTAAGGTAAGCCATCAACTTCTTTTCTACCCAGCCTTAGATGCCACGATGAGTAGCAAATCTTATGACCAATACACTGAAGGTTATGGTTTGGAGTCATCCACAATGGTTTATTGTTGGGATCAATATGTGCAAGATGAAAGTGAAAAACAGAATGAACTTGTAAGTCCGTTACTCGCTCAGTCTTTAGATGGACTGCCAGATGCAACGATTTTTGTGTGTGAATATGACCCTGTTCGGGAGGATGGTGAAAGATATGCTCAAAAACTGTGGGATGCGGGTATTCAGGTGAACTTTCATGTGTTAGAAGGAATGATTCACGGTGCGATTCACATGCTGGCAATTAGCCCCGAAAAGGTAAAATCGATCTATCGTAAAGTTCAGATATAGATAGATTTATTTCCATTATTTAAGCATTTCGGTTAGTCGGACCACTCTTCAAAATTGTTTAATTAAACATTTGGAGTGGCCCAACTTACTTTTAACTATGGATATTGGTTATCCAAGTTCTGCTTATGACACCGTAAACTTAACGCTATTATTTTGATAAATTGGCGTTATATCTTTGCCATTAAGTGTCACTTTTTTATAGGTGCCTTGGACTTTTTTAGCAGATAACACCGTATAAGTTCCCGCCGCTAAATTGTCTTTTGTGACGAGCTGCAATGTTCCATTTAAAGTAAGCGTATTTGCCACCTGAACTGCTGGAAGTACATTCGATTTAAACGTGATGTTGAATGTGGTTCCTGCAAGCTGAGTTAAATTACCCGCAATAGTAACTGTTTTAGCTGAGTTGGTTTTTAATAGGCTATTTTCATGCATGTAAATATCGCCTTGACCAGCACCATGTTCAGACAATATTTCTAAACCACCCTGCTTTAAATCAATACCGCCAGTAAATGTGTTATTTCCTGTCAGTGCTAAAGTTCCTGTACCTGATTTGGTCAGTTTCCCAGCACCCGTAATATCATTACTCCACTGATCATATTGATTAAAGCCACCTAAACTCGCATCCATGGTCAGATTAACATCGCCATCAAAACTGCCATAACCTGCACCCGCTCTAAACAAGTTTAAACGGCCATAACCTTCTACGTCATCCATGACTGGGTAACCCGAGGCAAGTGCAGTTGATTTCAAAACCACACGGCGCTGGTCGGCTGTTAAATAAGGAAGTCGAGTTTCCAACAAAACCTCTGCACCTTTAGGCACTGTTGCTATTTTTGTTTTATCGCCAATTTGGTTAAAACCATAGGTCATCCAGTGATTCACCTGCTGTTTTAATTTTTCAAGATCGGCGAAACGGTCATTTGTGTCATAAGGTGTTTTGGCCAAACTATAAAATGATTCAAACGTTGAACTATTGGTCTCTTTCATGAGCTGTGTTTGAGCTTGTAGATAAGCTTCTTTTCGTTGCTCGGCAGTCATGGCATTTAAGTTTGCAACATCTGCGGCAATTGATTGAAGTCGTCCGCCAATCACGTCCATCGCTGAATGCATGCCCGCAATAATACGTGAATCACCAAGGTCCATACCGCGAGCAACCAGTTCCTGATAACGCTGCGGCACTAAATACGCCATCGCAATTGCATTTCGGCCAGCTTCGGCGGTGTGCCCACTTGGGAAACCGCCGTCAGTTGCAGGAGTACTACTTTTAGCAGATTCTAAGCTAGGTACAACAATGACTTCTGAACTCCAGCGCCACGGACGAGCATATTTATAAAAACGTTTTGCTGACTCTGTCGATGAGTTATTCCCCATCGCTTGAACAAACTCAACGACTTTTCCAAAGTTAGCATTGCCATCTTCCGTGGTTAGTCCACTATTATTGCCTTTGTCATCGTATTTTACTTGTGCAGCATCGGCTGGCACCGAATTAATTGTGGTGGTCTGCCCAGTGAGTTTTCTCCACGGATCGGTTAGCGCTCCCATCCCTGTCGTTACGCTATAACTTTTTCCGCGTCTATCATCTAAATAGGCCCGAATAGCTTCTTCATCTGTACGTTTCTGCGTAGTTTGAATTGAATAATTAATGTTGTAGTTCAATACATCTACATTCTTTTTTGTACCGTCCGTACTGTCGCCGGGTAAACCTGTCCAGTTTGATGCGACTACTGCCGGAAAACCATCTCTTGCCTCAGCAGATTGGCCTGCATCGACAAATAAACTCGAAGGCGTCCATACATCTAAAAAGCCGCTCAGCACACGTACGCCAGCATTTGTTTCAACCGTGGCATATCTTGCATCACCACGTTGATTGGTCATCCACGAATCTACAATGGTGGTGATATTCGATGGAACTGGAGCAGTATCTTCAAAACCTACGCCTTTGGGTGCTGCGGGTATTTCTTGGTTTGCTGTCGAATTATCATCTGAGCTATTACTGTCATTACACCCCGTAAAAAAGACCGAACAAGAAATAAGAGAAAGTAAAAGTGTATTTATTTTAAAGCTTGACATGGTGTGATCCGTTTAATAAATATCCATATCTTTCACCATGAATGTTTAGCTGTTATTACATATTTGAAATTAATTTAAATTTTTCTAAACAATCCTAACTCTCTTTTTACTTTCTATACTTAACTGCTGAAATAGTTGTTTTGCCTATTTTTTGAAGTAGGCTATCTGTTTTAAGAAGTCATTTAACGGCATCGGACATCCCCATAAATAACCTTGAAACTCAGTACATCCATTGTTTTTAAAAGCACTAAATTGTTCAGTCGTCTCAATGCCTTCGACTAAAACTCGAAGGTTCAAATCTAGTCCAATTTTAATAATGCCAGTTACGAGTTTATTGCTACGTTTATCATCCAAAGCTGCCTGCACAAAGCTACGATCAATTTTGATTTGGCTGATGGGCATTTTTTGTAAATAGCTTAAAGATGAATAACCTGTACCAAAATCATCAAGGGAAAGCTGAATTCCATTTTTTGACAGGAAATGCATTCTTTCGATCATGCTTACACAATTATTTAAAGCAATATTTTCAGTGATTTCTAAAATGAGCCGCGATGGATTTATTTGATATTTTTGAACCATTCCAATTACGGTTTGCTCAAAGCTAGCTTGCATAAAATGATCAGCACTAATATTGATTGAAAGCGTAAGATCTTTGGTCTCGGCTTTTTTGCTCCAATCTTGTAAAACTTTGCAGCCTTGAGCTAACACCCACTCCCCAATCTCTGGCATTAATCCAAACGTTTCAGCCGCTGGAATGAAATCTTTTGTAGGAACATAACCTAAAGTAGGATGTTGCCATCTTAATAAAGCTTCTGCGCCAATCAACGTTTCAGATGAATTGATTTGTGGCTGATAAAAAAGCTCAAATTGTTGTTTAGCAAGAGCTAAGCGTAAGTCTTTCACCATGCTGTTTTCTATTTGTATCTCTAATTGCATGGTATAAATTGAAATACAAATCATTAATGTGGCAGCACAAGTTGCAATCCATCCGCCATGATTACGAATATCTTCAGATAGCGGTATAGCACTCTCAAGATTAAAAGAGCTTCCACTAAAAAATATAAAACACCCAATCGACAATAAAATTAAAATGAATTGTAAATAGCTTGGGTCTCTGCGGTAATTCAAATACCCCAATATCGCTCCAGCAGGTAAAAATAAATGAGCTACCTGCGGACGATCAACGGTAGCTATATCAAAAAATAGGCAGAACACCACTGGAAAAACCAGCAGTACGACCTGTGAAAGAAGAATACCCGCTGAAATTCGATTTATATAAATAAGAAAAAGGCTAAATATGGAGATCAATGTAAAAAAGATATCCATGTAAACAATCAACCACATTTGTGCAAATGCAAAATATATGGTCCAGAACAAGCAAAAAATGATGCAAATAAAGATATTTGCTTTGGCTGCAATTGTAAGCTGCTGGTCCTTTACGCTGCGGTAATTTTTCTTGTGTTTCTTAAAAAAAGACGAAGCGAACATAAATAAATCAACCATAAAATATTTCTTCATAGACCCCCATCTGGATCATTGATACCCCACTTCAAGATTCACCAATAAAACAAAATGTTTTATTCCTTGTTATTTATACGACTCATCTTGAGAACGTTGTTGTTTTATCGTGGTGGTATAGTTTGGTTGTTTAATTGAACGATGTTGCTTATCAAACACCTTATAATTTTAAAGGATCATCCCCTAACGATACATGTGTCTGCGACTAAGGTACAGGCTCTAAATAGCGAAAAATTAGAACATTATTGTTTCTAGAATATATTGCCCCAATGATTGATATTAATAATAATTATCATTACTATTTAAGAATAATTTAAATGTGTGTTTAATTGCGCTACTCAGTGCCAATTTGTGGACTTCACTGCTATGAACCTCGATGTAGACAAACAGGTATGGTTTAGCCAAATTTACCGTTCTCAGCAAACTACGCTTTTATCATGGTTTAAACACAAACTTCAGCACCATCATCAATCTGAAGACCTAAGCCAGGAAGTGTTTTATCGTGCTTTAAAAAGTGAATATTGTTTTCAAAAAATTAAGGAACCACAGGCATGGCTTATGGGTATCGCCAAGCATGTCATGATTGACTATTGGCGCCGTCAGCATATTGAAAACCTTTATCTAGATGCTCTACAGCATCTTCCAGAAGAATATTATCCCTCCGCTGAACATGAAGTTTATATTCAAGAAACTTTATATCAGGTTCATTTAATATTAGAAAAACTACCTACCCGCACGGCTCAGGTCTTTTTGATGTCTCAACTAGACGGTATGACTTATCGAGAAATTAGTGAAAAAATGAATATTTCTGAAGCCACTGTGAAAAGAGATATGAAACAAGCTTTTTTAGCTTGTATAGACCTCTATAATTAACCTTGTTAGCTGCGCTTAATTTGTTACCTTATGTCAGATATTACTAAAATCCCTCCTCATGTTTTAGATGCAGCCGCAGACTGGTTGGTAATCTTACATTCGGGTGAAATGACCGCATTACAGCAACAACAATTTGAGCAATGGAAAGTCGAAAAAAAAGAACACCAGCTAGCACTCCAGCAAATGGAAAAATTTAGCCATGGTTTATCAAACCTTGCAGGTAACTTCCCTTCCGAGGCTTTAGTTCAGTCTAATCAAAAATTTAATCTTGCTGCAAAACGCAATATGCTGTTAAGCCTTTCAGGTTTAATGATCGTTGGTTTGTCTACCTACTTAATACCTTGGGAAAAATGGCAGTCGGACTACCACACTAAAGTGGGTGAAATTAAAAAAGTATCGTTAAAGGATGGTTCTCAACTGATTATGGCCAGTGATTGCTATGTCGATGTAAATTTCACGCAAGAGACACGTCAGATAAAACTGATTGATGGAGAAATTTATATTGAAACGGCAAAGGATGCTCAACATCGACCATTTATTGTCGAAACCAAGAATGGTTCAGTAGAAGCCTTAGGTACTCAATTTACGGTTCGCCAAGAAAATAGCGAACAGACCAAAGTCAAAGTCTATAAACATGCGGTCGCAATTGAACCCGAGAACTCATCTAAACGCCAAATATTAAAACAAGGTCAGCGTGCTTTTTTTGATGAAAAATATATTTCAAAATCTCTGCCTCTCGATAACGATCAACCGTATTGGACCCAACAACTTTTGGTTGTAGATCAATGGCCACTTCAAAAAGTGCTGGATGAGTTATTCCGTTATAAAAAAGGAACTTACCATCTCGATGCGGAATTGAAAAATATAAAAATTTCTGGCGTATTTTCTCTAAAAAATCCTGAGCAAAGCTTAGAAACTTTAGCCTATAGCCATCAACTTGAACTGAATTATTACAGTCCCTATTTGTTAAATATTAAAAAAAGATAAAAAAATGTGACCCTTTTTTTGATCTGGTTCGACTTATAGAGAAATACACTCCCTGTCGAGAAGACCACATGAAGGATTATCAAGCAAAAAGTAAATTGGCTTTGGCTATACGTGCAGTGCTATGGAGTACGCCATTGGTGGTCACGGCGCTTACCTCAACTTCTATTTACGCTGCGCAAACTTATAGTATTTCAATTCGCCAGAGCACGCTTGATCAGGCCATTAAACAACTGGCTATTCAAACAGGCACAACCATTAGCTACGATAATGCCAGTCTTTCAAAAACAAAAAGCAAAGTGCTTCAAGGCAATTACGCTGTTGAAGATGCTTTAAGTCTGTTATTAAAAAACCATCCATTTGAAGCCGTTAAAGTAAACAACGGTGGTTACAGCATCCGAGTGAAGTCTCCACCCGCTCCAATTGAACCCAAAGTTTTCCAGTTAGAAGCCATTAAAACAAAAGCGAATAACAATAATGAAATTGATACGGCAGGCAGTGAAACAGGTACGGCTCATTTAGCAACAATTCATATCAATGCTGATCATGGAGAAAATTTAACAACCGAAGGTTCCGGTTTATATACGGCGAAAGCGACCACCGCTTCTAATGGCTTAGCTTTAAGTTTGCGAGAAACACCTCAGCTGGTCAGTGTAATCACCAACCAACAAATGAAAGATCAGAACCTCACCCAATTAACCGATGTTGTCAGTCAAGCAGCAGGACTCTCTATTAAACAAGGCGGCAATATTGGTAGTGATAATTCACCTATTTACGCTCGCGGCAAAGAAGTAGATAGTTATTTACTCGATGGCGTGAAGCTCATGAGTTCATATGCAAGTATTTTCCAGAGTCAGGACATGGCTTTATTTGACCGAGTCGAAGTCGTGCGCGGTGCAAATGGCTTAATGACAGGTGCTGGCAGTGCAAGCGCAAGTATTAATCTGGTCCGAAAAAAACCATTACAGGACTTTAAAGCGTCGGTGAGTGCTGACATTGGTTCTTGGGATTCTTACCGTACCGATATTGATGTTTCCACACCCCTTAATGAGTCTGGAAGTATCCGTGGTCGTACTCTTTTTGCCTACCAAAAGTCAGACTCTTATATCGAACGCTACAATGAAGAACGTAAAGTGGCTTATGCCGTAGTAGAAGCTGATTTAACAGACCAAACCAAAGCAAGTTTAGGTGCAAGTTACCAGCAAATTGATTTGACTGGTGTGGCTAGAGGTGGTTTATCAAGCTTTTATACAGATGGCACACTCATTAATTGGTCCCGTTCAGATTCAGCGGCAGCAAGTTGGACGGGTTCAGATCGCTCAACGACATCTTACTTTGCCGACATTGAACACCAGTTTAATGACCGCTGGAAATTAAAAGGTGTAGTATCTAGAACCATTACAGATTCAGATGAAATCGTAGGTTATACCTACTCAAGTGAAGGAATTGATAAAGTCACTGGCAGCGGGGCGATGTTATACGCAACCCGTTGGGATTATCGTCCAACTCAAGACTTATTCAATTTAACCTTAAACGGTTCATTTGATTTATTTAATCAAACTCATGACGTAGTGTTGGGCACGACTTACACAAAAAGTAAAAATAAACGCCCTACCTATTCTGGCTGGAATAATGGGATGACATGGGATGGAACTCTAAAAAATATTTTTGCTTGGGATGGCAGTACACCTAACCGCCCCGAAACCAAAATAGATGGTTGGTACAGTGGAGATGATCGTAGCCAATCTATTTTTGGTGCTGTTCGTCTTAAAGCAACCGACAATCTTGCAGTCATTTTAGGCACTCGAATTGAAGACTGGGAACGCGTAACTGGCAACCATTCAGATGCTGATAATAAGACCACCTACACAACACAAGAAGAAAGTGGCAAGGTGATTCCTTATGTGGGCATTACCTATGATTTCACTGACAACTGGACTGCGTATGCAAGCTACACCAATATTTTTTCACCACAAGATAAGAAAGCTGTTACAGGCGAATACATAGACCCATTAATAGGTAATAGTACCGAGCTGGGTATTAAGGGTGAGTTTTTTGATAATCAATTAAATGTTGGCGCTGCTATTTATCAAACTAAAGAGGACAATACAGCGATTGCATTAGCAGATGTATTTGCCCCAGATGGTTCCCAAGCCTATCGTACAGAATCTGGTACCAAAAGTCGCGGCTTTGAAATTGAAGCAACAGGTAAGTTAACTGATTTATGGCAAGTTTCTACAAGCTTTAGCCGTAATCTATCAAAAGATAGCCAAGACAACCGATTAAATACTGGGGTGCCAAATAACACAGCCAAACTGTTTACCACCTATACCCTGCCTTATCTTGATGAAGCCCTCACCATTGGTGGCGGTGTGCGTTGGCAAAGCGAAATTTATGAAAAAAATGCAGTCTCTGCAACAGGTCGATTTACTCAAGAAAGTTACGCTTTGGTCGACTTAATGGCACGTTATAAGGTCAACAATAATCTTATGCTCAACTTTAATGTTAATAACTTATTTAATGAAAAATACCATTTAGCCACCACAAATAGCTACTACGGCGCTCCGACTAATTTTCGAGTGGGTGTTAAATATGAGTGGTAAATAAATTACTCGTCATTTAAAGACCTTACTTCAGAGGAAAATAATGTTCTTCTGAAGTAAGACTAAACTGGCTTAATCAATTGGAATGGAATATTTTTTGGCTAAGCTCAGGCTATAATATTAGACATGCTCTATTATTTTATTTAACTCTCCTATGAAGAATGCGTTTTCTGACAGCAAACAAATTAGACAAGTGTCTAGTTTCCCTGAACTTGTAAATACAAAGTTCCAAGAAGAGACAAATGCGATTTGCTGGCACAGAAATTTGGTTGGCGACTTTAAAGAGATTGTGAATAAACTTCATTTAAAAGAAAATATTACAGAGGTTTCTGTTGAAGACCTTTTAGCGCTACAACTTTCAGAAAAAGGCAATCTGGCAAGAAAAACTATTTTAGAAGATATCGAGCAGTTAACTGATTTTGGCGCATCGCCCGTACTTAACTTACTTAAACATTATGAACGCGATGAAGAGCTAGATTTCATTTCAACAGATGTATATTCATTTCATGTTGACCGCTCTCCCATTGAAACCGATACATTCTTATGTACCTATCACGGCGCTGCCAGTGATATTGTTTCCAATAATCAGGTTGAACAAAAAGTTTTAATTCCAGAAATTAGAGAAAAGCTCAAAGAATTACATGACGGCTCTGATGTTGAGTTTGAAGCCTTCTTGGCAGAGTATTTTTTTGATTTGCATTATCAGCCCAAACCCAATGCTCAACCTGTAAATTTAGGCACGGGTCATATTTGGCGTTTAGCAGTAGATCATCCAACTCAAAAGGTTTTACCTTGTGTTCATCGAGCACCTGTTGAAAAAGATGGTGAATATCGATTGCTTTTGATTTGTTAGGGATTATAGCCTAACCACTTACAGAGTTTTTAAAAGAAGAAAATCATCGCAGTGTTACCAGAGTGGTGCCACCACCCGTTCAAGTGACTTTACTTTATCCACATCAGCATTTCACTTGGCACAATAACCGTTCTATAAGCTTCCCCCACCATCAACATTTAGAACTTGACCAGTAATAAAGCCTGCATGATCTGAGAGTAAAAAAGATACCGCATGTGCAACATCTTTAGGCGTTCCAATCCTTCCTAATGGAATACTATCCAATATTGCTTTCTCGGCTAAACTACCGATTGGTCTAGTTTTTCTAAAAAGTTCCGTTTCAATTGGTCCTGGTGAAACACAGTTGACTGTTATTCCAAATTCAGCCAACTCAAGTGCCCAAGTTTTTGTACAACCCACCAATGCACTTTTTGCTGCTGAATAAGCTGTTCTATCTTTTGCCCCGTAAATCGCCCTACTACCAATATTAATAATTCGACCAAATCGTTGTTCTTTAAGTTGTTCAATAAAGTGTTGAGTCACTTGTATAGCAGCTCTTACATTTAAGCTCCAAACTTCGTCTAAGGCAGGAAATGTAATCTTGCCTAAAGGTTGAGGTAGACTAATTCCTGAGTTATTCACTATTCCGTGTATAACATGAGATTTAGAGATTAAAGCTAAGGTTTCTTCAGTTTGTTCTATATTTGATAGATCACAACTAAAAAGCTCTCCAGAAAAGTTTATATCCTTAATATTTCTAGCAATTCCAATTACGTGATGCCCCTGTAAAGACAATTCATCGCTAATTGCTTTTCCAATACCTTTTGTAGCGCCTGTAACTAAATAAGTGTTTTTCATAGCTAATCCTAAATAATAAAATAGTTTCTGGTTCGCTCTCCCTCGTTAACTACAAAAATAATAAAACGCTAACTATGATTTTTTATGACGATAAACAGATTTATATAAATTAAAGAAAACTATAATCAATATCCCCCAAATGGACATGACTTAATTTTGATTTACTTATTTCAAATTAAGAAGTAGCTATATTTCTATAAGTTAAAAAATTGTTATAGTCATTCAGCTTTAACTTGCCTTCTAAAAGATTATTTTAAACAGCTAGATGGAATTGTTTAAGTTTCAGTAAATGCATTAAAAAGAGTACCGAATAATGAAAACCTCTGTAGATGAGAAAAGAAAAATTTTCCGTGATCTCCATAAAGACGGATGTTTTATTTTACCTAATCCTTGGGATGCAGGCAGCGCAAAGGTACTCGAGCAACTTGGCTATAAAGCACTTGCAACAACAAGCTCAGGCTATGCATGGTCTTGTGGAAAAGCAGATGGTCAACTCGACAGAGATGAAACATTGGCACATTTACGTTACATGGTTCAGTCGACCAATCTTCCTATTAATGCTGATTTTGAAAGTGGTTTTTCAGATACTACTCAAGGCGTTATTGAGAATGTTCTGATGGCAATTGATACAGGTATAGCGGGTATTTCTATTGAAGATTCGACTGGAAATAGTGAAAAGCCGCTTCGTGATATTCCTGATGCTGTTGAAAGAATACGAGCAGCTCGCTTAGCAATCGATCAAAGTGGAACGAATACAATGCTTATCGGCCGTGCTGAAAACTTTTTTGTTGGTGTGCCAGATTTAGAAGATACGATTAACAGATTAAAAGCATATTCAGAAGCTGGTGCTGACTGCCTGTATGCACCGGGTATCAAAACACGTGAACAAATCATTGCTGTCGTTAATGCTGTTGCACCAAAACCCGTGAACGTTTTAATTGGCTGGGATAGTGATTTAACAGCGGCAGAACTTGCAGACTTGGGTGTAAGACGTATTAGCCTTGGTGGTGCATTAGCACGTTCAGCTTGGGATGGTTTTATTAAAACAGCAAGTGCGATTGCCAAGTCAGGCAATTTTCATTCGCTCAATACTTCGGTTTCAAGTGGTGATCTAAATAGTCGATTTAAATAAGATTTAGATAAATCTCTTTATTTGGTAACTTTCAGACAGGACCTCTGTTATGACCCCAAACATCATACTTTCAAGTGATCGTATTCGGTTACGCCTTTTAAAGATTGAAGATTCAAGAGATTTAGTCGCCGCTGCATCAGACGGAGAACTATGGAACCTTCCTTTCACTGTCGTACCTTCAGCAGAAACAATAGATGACTATATTCACCTTGCGCTAGAAGGTTATCAAGCAGGTACAGTTCTTCCTTTTGTTGTTGAAGATATCGCTACAGGAAAGATCATTGGATCTACGAGATTTTGGAAAATAGATAGAAAAAATTTAAAGTTAGAAATTGGAAGTACTTGGTATTCGAAATCTTGGCAGCGAACATACGCAAATACGGAAGCAAAATATTTGCTTCTTAAATATGCCTTTGAGGAATTAAATTGCGTCAGAGTTCAGCTTACAACAGATGTGCTCAATGAAAAATCACAGAATGCGATTTTAAGACTCGGTGCCCAGAAGGAAGGTGTTGTAAGAAATGAGAGAATTATGCCTGATGGAAGAAAAAGGAATTCTGTCAGATTTAGTATCATTGATGAAGAGTGGCCAAAAATAAAAGAGAATCTTATTAAAAAGTTAAATTGTTATTAATTTTTCTTCTCTTTTATTCCTCTTTAAAAACATTGCAAATGAGTCTCATTTATATATACTTTACACACTTTTTTTGAGTCTAGTCGGCTCTCTTGCTCGCTTGAATAGTCGCTCTTTTTTAGCCTTTCACGATGTTTATATCACTTAGGTATACGTATGTTTTCTTTCTCCCCGCGTAAAAATTTAATTACTGTTGAAATTTTAAAACATAGTAGCCCCTTGCTTTTATCCCTCATCCCTATTATGTCTTGGGCAGAAACAACTGCGATCCCACCAGCGCAGCTAGAGACTATTAAAGTTCAGGCGGAAGCGAACTCAAGCTATATCGAAAATCAAACGGCATCGACCTTACGAGGCAATCAAAAAAATCTAGAAAGCCCACAAACCGTAAATGTCGTTTCTAAGCAATATATGAAAGACTATTTACCTGCAAATCTGGACAATGCACTGACCCAAGTCAGCGGCATTACGCAGGGTAATACTTTAGGCGGTACGCAAGATACAGTAATGAAGCGTGGTTTTGGTGATAACCGTGACGGTTCAATTACCGTAAATGGTATGCCGATTGTGCAAGGCCGAACCATGAATGCGGCTGTTGAACAAGTTGAAGTTTTAAAAGGCCCGTCTTCGTTACTCTATGGCATTATGGACCCGGGCGGTGTGGTTAATGTCATTACAAAGAAACCTGAGGCTACTCAGAAAACTGAACTTTCAATATATGGTTCAAGCTTTGCTGCGGGCAAAAATGGTTTAGGCGCAAGCATCGATACCACGGGCGCGATTAGTGATAGTAACTTTTCCTATCGCTTTATTGCCGATCACTCAGATGCAGACTATTGGCGTAATTTTGGTAACCTCAAACAGTCACTAATTGCTCCATCTTTAGCGTGGGATAATGGTCAAACTAAAGTGAACCTGAGCTATCAATACCGCCACTTTGATGTACCTTTTGATCGCTCTACCGTTTTTGATCCAAAAACAAACAAAGCCCTACCCATCTCTAAATATCAACGTCTAGATGAAGCTTTTAACCAAATGAAAGGTGAAGATCATTTAGCTCAACTGTTGGTAGATCACCAAATTAATGATAATTGGTCGGCTCACTTTGGTTATACCTACAACTACGAAACCTATGATGCCAATCAGTTACGTGTAACCAAGTTAGATACAGCCAATCATACGGTTACACGCCGTACCGATGCGACTTTAAATGCAGAAAGTATAGACAGTAACGCCCAAGCGTATATCAATGGTTCAACCAACTTATTTGGTTTAAAGCATGATATTCAGTTCGGTTCAGACATCGAATATCGCAAATATTTCCGTCCAGATATGGTTCGTGGTGATACCTCAACCTTAGATTATTTAAATCCAAGTTTTGGAACTGTTGAACCATCTCAAAATGTTGTCGCATCAGATAGCGACCAAACTGATAAACTACATACCTATGGTTTTTATGTTCAAGATGCCATTCATTTAAATGAAAAATGGATTGCTGTACTTGGTGGTCGTTACCTTAACTATGAGCAAACTGCTGGACGTGGCAGACCATTTAAGGAAAATACCAACACCAACGATGATGCTTGGCTCCCACACGCAGGTTTAGTCTATCAATGGAATGACCAACTTTCATTCTATGGTAGTTATACCGAGTCACTTAAGCCATCTTCTTCAATTGCTCCTTTAGGCGGCGACGCTGTTATTAATGCAGATGTTCAACCTGAACAAGCTAAGTCTTATGAAGTTGGTGCAAAATATGAGTTAAATGACCGTATTAAAGCCAATTTTGCAATCTACGATATTAAAAAACGTAATGTTTTAGCCAAAATTACCAACTCATCTACTAATGAAGTTGAACTGCATACAACGGGTGCTGTTCGCTCTAAAGGTGCTGAACTCGACCTGACAGGCCGTCTAACAGATCAGCTTGATGCGACCCTCACCTATGCCTATACAGATGCTAAAGTGACTGAAGATGAAAGTGGTCTAGAAGGCAACCGCCTAAACAATGTAGCGCGTAATACAGCTTCTCTGGCATTGGCCTATAATTATGGGCAGCTTTACAACGGTAACTTACGTTTAGGCTTGAGCGGTAATTATGTAGGAAAACGTGCTGGTGATTCGGAAAATACCTTTGACCTACCTGACTATACGCTGGCTAACGCCTTTGTGAGTTATGACACCACCATTGCTAAACAAGCAGTTACTTTCCAATTTAATTTAAATAATATCTTTGACACGACTTACTACACAGCTAGTGTCAATAATTTGGCCGTATCTCAAGGTGACTCTCGTCAAGCAGTATTACGCGCAACCTTTAAATTTTAAAACACAGGATCAGAGCAGTGTTAAATCACTGCTCTTTCGAGAACAATATGAAAAAGCTTCTTTCTACGGTGGTGTTAATTGGCACACTGTTTAGTTCTTCTGTTTACGCCCAAACACGAATTGCCCTGATTTCACAGATCAAGGGTTCATCTGCCAGTACAGATGTCGCTATTCAAAAATACTTGCAGAGTAAAGGCTATCAAGTTGAAGTATTAGATCAATCTGTTTCACCGAATAATTTGAAGAACACAGATTTAGTCATTATTTCTTCTACAGTTGCTTCTAAAAATCTTCAATCGGGTTGGCGCCAACTCGCTATTCCACTGATGACGTGGGAAAACGATTATCTTGATGATTTGGCTATGACAGGTAAACGAATTAATAGCGATTTTGGGGAAGTCGAGAAAGAACGTTATTTGTGGTTGGTCAATGCGCCACATCCACTCTCTGCGCATCTTTCTGCGGGAACTCACAATGTGTATAAAGCGCAAGCGCCTATGAGTTGGGGCAAACCTGGTTTAGGTGCCACCATTATCGCGACTGTGTATGGGCAACCTGAAAAAGTGGCGATTTGGGGTTATGAGAAAGGTGCAACCATGGATTATGAGTCTCTGGCACCTGCAAAAAGACTCATGTTTTTTCTTAACAATGATACATTTACCAATCTATCTGACGATGGATTAAAACTGTTTGATGCCTCAATTCAATGGTTGAGCAATAAATAAAATCATTTATGTAGCTCAAGAAGGTTCTACTCATCGCACCTTGTTGAGCTGCAAAAGAATTTGATATCAAATTATAGTGATTAAAATATTGGCCTTTCAGCTTTACAGCAGAAGCGCTTTATTTATTATTCTTTTATTAATATATAACGTTCACACGGACCCAATCTTCATACTTGGTCGCCTGAACATTGGTACTTGATGTAATTGCCCCATGAATAGGAATATTTTCTTTCATCCCTGTGGCAACTCCTGAATATATTTTACTTCCCTGGCCTCCCCAAATTTGAGTATGACCAGCATCTTGATAAAGTACATATGCAACAGATGCTGGGCTAGCAGCAGATTTAAGTTCAAAGTTATTGTCTGAAGTTACCGCCAATTGATACGGGGTATTTTGGCTACATTGCACAGATACATCCGTTCTTGCAGCAGCAACTGGCTGAGAACGAACCACTGAACCAAAATCTAAATTTCCTTGTGTAGAAACTTCACACGTTTCAATAATCGTTAAACTGACTCTTAATGATGTAGATGCATTTCCAGCATCTGCACTATTTATTGTCAGTATACTCATAAGAGAAAATAAAGTGTATTTAAGGACTTTCATTTCTTCTCCTTAACTTTTTGTTCTAATGTCTATTCATCTTTATATTGTGTTTTTTCTGTTCTCGTTAAAGAAACAGCTTCAGGATCTTTTAGTTATAAAACTTAATATTGCACACTGTCAATAAATACTAAACACATGATTTGAATGTTATTTTTAAAATCTGTGACGTACTACACGCAATCTAACTATTTTTAAAATTAGTTGAGATTTTTATTGCTCTTAAGAGCATTTTAATTTTCCTTTAACTTCATTTTCCGAAATATTTTAGAAAACCATTGTTTAATCTTGCCCCAATATTCCTTACCTAGTAGTGCAATTGCAATTAAAAAGAGAATCTCACCTACGATCATAAGCCCTGTAATAACTGCTGCTTTATAGGGAATATCTAAAATAGGAAGAATAGGAAAAGAGATCCAATACAAAGCTACAAATCCTAATAAGACTAAGCCAATTTTCTTTTTGAGATTCAATTTTGGTTTTGGCATCAACTGTATTTCACTTTAAAAATTCATAAATTCCATTATTCATTCCTTTGTGTAAAGAACGTTTAAGAAGTGTGTAAAGAGCATGGAGAGTTAAAATATTTTTAATCATTAAATCTGTCAGTTCATGTTTAATCTTTAAAAGATGAATAATTCTGTCCATTCTCGCAATTGCATAAATAAATTGATCAAAATAATATCCATACAAATAGATTATAACTTTACATATTGTTTAGTTTATAGATTCAATACTAAGAAAACTGTGAAGTTAAATTTAAAATGAATAATTCAGACCTTTAAAACCATCCATTTTTAATTTGAGAAATGCTTGATATGAAAAAATATTTACTCTTACTTTTACTTAGCTTTTATTCGATTCACTCATTTGCCTCGGACAAACTACATGGCAGTGTTTGGAAAACAATTGATGATGCAACCAATCAACCGAGAGCACTAGTAAGATTTAGCGAAGATAAAAATGGCAATTTGTCTGCGAACATCGAAAAAATACTTGTTCCAAATGAAGCCAACAAATGTACGATGTGTGAAGGTACCTACAAGAACAAATCTTTGATTGGCCTAACCATTGTCAAAAATTTAAAAAGTGTTGGTCAAAATAAATATGACAAGGGATCTATCCTCGACCCTCAGTCAGATAAAACTTATAAATTTAGTGTCACCGTATCACCAGATGGTGAAAAACTTATTGCTCGCGGATACATTGGTATTTCTGCAATTGGCCGAAACCAAACGTGGTATCGAATTAAATAAGCTCCTAAATCGTTAAAAGCCCTACTTATAAATTGCATGGTTTTTTGAAGTGATCATTTACCTCAAAAGCCATGTAATTTTTTGAATATTCTTAATTTAATTAATAATTTTAATCATGCGCTAACCTATAAATAAATAATTTTTAAAAGCTCTTATTTTTTTCATGCATCGATTTTAGCTCAAAATATAACTACCAATTTTAAGTGATAAATAATTCTTTTTTAATGATAAATATAAACTCATCTTTGCATATATCCATTCCACTTTTTCATATTTTTATTAATCATAAATTTTCACTAAGATCGAATAAATTTCGAAACTTACTGGAAATATAATGTTGTTTGCAACACGTTTTCACTTAAAAAACGCTGTCTTATCAGTAGGGGTTCTCAGCTTTGCACTTTTAACTGGTTGTGGAAATAATTCACAGCAAAATAATGAAACTAAGGCAGAAGCTTCTCAAACTGCGGCTGCCGCTGAACTGCCTAAAGAAGTACGTTTTGCTTGGGGTGGTGGTCCACGAGTTTGGGTTCTTGGTAAGGCTGATGGAGATTTTGAAAAAGCTTTAGGTACAAAAATTAAGTGGGTTGAATTTGCTTCAGGTGCTGATGTAATTAATTACTTCGCCTCAAATGAAATTGATATTGCTCGTTTTGGCTCCAGCCCGGCTGTTGCAGGTATTACTCGCGGATTACCAATTGAAATCATTGGTTTGGAAGGTCTAATTTCTGGTGCAGAACGTTTAATTGTTCGTCCTGATATTAAAAATCTGCAAGGTCTAGTTGGTAAAAAAGTTGCCTTCCCTGCTAACTCCACCGCGCAATATGCTTTAGAACAAGCGCTTGCATTAAATAAAATTGATAAATCAAAAATCAAATTAATTCCACTTAAGCCCGCTGAAATTGTTTCTGCATGGACACGTGGTGATATTGATGCAGCTTATGTTTGGGGACCATTTACTCAACAGCTAGAGAAAGAAGGCGGTAAAGAAATTTATCGTACAACGACGCTGAATGAAAAAGGTATTTTGGTTTATAACAACTTCGCTGTCCGTAAAGAGTTTGCAGAAAAACACCCTGACCTTGTAATTAAGTTCTTGAAGGCTTACCAAGATCAAGTTGATGAATATAAACGTGATCCTAAAGCTGCTTCTGAAAAAATCTCTAAATACTTAAGTCTTCCATATGACCAAGTCGAAACCACACTTGCTGGTATCGAATATATTCCACTGAAAGACCAAGCCTCTGAAAAATATTTAGGTGCAACATCAAACGATGAAAACTCTGGCTTGGCTAAAGCAACTCAAGATATTGCTAAATTTTTAGTCAGTATTGGCGAGTTGAAACAATCTGATGTTCCAAAGAGTTATGCGCCTAATATCGACAGTAAATACCTTATTGAAGCGACAAAATAAGGTTATGAAATGATTCAGTTGAACCCGTTTAAAGTAAAAGTGATTAGTACATTATCGCTAATCACTTTTGTGATTATTTGGCAGCTTGTGTGTACATTTAAACTTGTCTCACCAATTTTGTTGCCTTCTCCTCTACAGATTTTAGATACAGTTTTAGATTTATTTAAAAACGGTTACCGAGATGCTCCCTTTTATCAACACATTTTAGTCAGCACGGCGCGTGCCTTCTTTGCATTCTTCGTTGCAATCGTTATTGGTGTGCCTTTGGGATTATTAATGGGCCGTAGTCCTGTACTTAATGCCATTTTAGATCCATTTGTACAATTCTTACGTCCTATTCCCAAAATTGCCCTCATTCCATTGGTTGTTGTTTGGCTAGGAATTGGTGAGGAATCTAAATTTTTCCTTATTTTTATTGCGACTTTACTGAGTGTCATTGTGGGTGCAACCGCAGCAAGCCAAAACGTTCCATATGGTTTGATTCAAGCAGCACAAACGATGGGCTTAGGAAAAACAGCAATCTTATTCCGCATCATTTTACCCTCTTCGCTTCCTGAAATTTTCACCACCATTCGTTTATCTATTGGTATTGGTTGGACATCATTAATTGCAGCGGAAATGGTTGCAGCGACTTCTGGTTTAGGCTGGATGATTATTAATGCCGGTTCTTATTTACGAACAGATGTTGTGATTGTCGGGATTATTTTACTTGGAACAATTGGCTTTATTTTAGATTGGCTCATTGTGAAAGCACAGCAAAAATGGGCCCCTTGGACAGGAAAAGCATAATGACTCAACCATTTATTGAGCTAAATAATGTTCAGAAAATATTTAAACAAAACAAGACAGAAAATACGGTCTTAGAAGATATTAATCTTAAAATTCCTGAAGGTCAGTTTGTTTGCTTACTTGGGCCTTCTGGCTGCGGTAAATCAACTATTTTGAACTTGCTTGCTGGTTTTGAAAAACCAACTTTAGGTGAGATTTATGTAGATGGTCAAACTATCTCAGCACCGGGCATTGACCGAGCTGTTGTATTTCAACAAGCTCAGTTATTTCCTTGGCTCACAGTCAAAGAAAATATTCAATTTCCACTTAAGCAATCAAAAGCTGAAGCTAAATATATTGCTGAACAAACTGAATATTACTTAGAAAAAACGGGTTTAAAGAAGTTTGAAAATCATCGAATTTGGCAAATCTCAGGGGGGATGAAACAACGTGTTGCCCTTGCCCGTGCGTGGGTCATGAAGCCAAAGATTTTATTGATGGATGAGCCTTTCGGGGCTTTAGATGCTCAAACACGTATTTTAATGCAGGAAACACTGACTCAGCTTTGGCAAGACAATAAAACTACCGTTTTATTTGTTACTCACGATATTGATGAATCTCTACTTTTAGCAGATCGCATTATTTTAATGGCAGGCCATCCCGGACGCATTGCCGAAGATATTCAAGTGAATTTACCTCGTGCGCGTAGTATTGAAAATATTGCGCCACAGCAAGAGTTTATTGAAACCAAAAAACATATTTTAGAAATTATGCGCAAAGAAGTAAGTCGCATGATTGATTACATACATTAAATTTTAGGACATTATTATGTTATTAAGTCATTTGCCACGCGTTCAACTGGTTCATGCGCCTACTCCTCTAGAGTTTTTACCTAACTTAACTAAAGCGTTAAATGGTCCCCAGATTTACATCAAACGAGACGATGCTACGGGCCTTGCTACAGGTGGTAATAAAACTCGCAAATTAGAGTTTTTAATTGGTGATGCACTTGCAAAAGGTGCCACCCATGTACTCACTCAAGGTGCAACTCAATCTAACCATGTTCGCCAAACGATTGCAGCAGCAAACAAGTTTGGTTTAAAGGCATCTGTTTTACTCGAACAACGCGTTAGTGACGGTACAGATGAATATTACAACAATGGAAACTTATTGCTCGACGAGATTTTAGGCGCAACATCAATTGAGGTTGTTCCGGGTGGTACCGACATGGTGGCGGCTTTAGAAGCCAAAGCAAAAGAATTAGAACTACAAGGTGAACGTCCGTACATTATTCCGGGCGGTGGCTCAAACGCTATTGGTGCTTTAGGGTATGTATCAACAGCAATTGAATTAATTAACCAACTTAACCAGATTCAGCTAGCTCCGACTCATCTTGTACATGCAACAGGTAGCACAGGTACTCAAGCTGGCCTTTTAGCGGGTATTGCGGCAACTCACTCAAACTTACCAGTACTCGGTATTAGCGTTCGTGCTGAAAAATCCAAACAAGAAGAAAATGTTTATAAACTTACTCGTGCAACATTAGAACATCTTGGTTTAAGCGCAGACCTTATTGCTCGTGAAAAAGTGATTGCGAATAGTGACTATGTTGGCGATGGCTACGGTATTCCAACTGATAGTATGGTTGAAGCTGTTGAATTGCTGGCTCGAACTGAAGGTATTTTGCTTGACCCTGTTTACTCAGGTAAAGGTTTTGCAGGCTTAGTCGACCTCATCCGTCAGGGTCATTTCACTAAAGATGACAAAGTGATCTTCCTTCATACAGGCGGTGCCGTAGGCTTATTCGGTTATCGTAAAACCTTCTCTAACAAAGATGCATACCGTTTGTAAGATGACAGAATTTTCACAACTCCCCACCCTTGGAATTTTGGGTGGTATGGGACCGGGCGCTGCTGTTGATTTTCAACAGCGTCTGCTCGATGCAAGCCCTGCCACGAAAGATCAGGAACATATTCCAACAATTGCTTGGAATCACGGCGGTATTCCTGACCGACAACTTGCACTTAAAAACCTAGGTGAAAGTCCTTTAAGTGCCATGTTACATGGACTAAAAATTTTAGAACGTAGCGGTGTCTCTAAAATCGCTATTCCATGTAATACCGCACACTTCTGGCATTCTGACTTACAGCAACACACCCCTATTGAAATCTTAAATATGGTTGAAATTACGGTGCAACAGATTTTAAAGAATTATCAATCTGGTGATAAAGTCGGAATATTGGCAACCAAAGGCGCCCTTTCTACTCAGTTGTATCAACTTGAGTTAAGCAAGCACGACATTCCTTTTGTCATTAATTCGGATCAAGAAATTGAACAGGAATTTATGCCCGCTGTTTATGCTGTAAAACGTAATGAATCGGCACAAGCGGGTATCGTTTTTCAAGAGTTAAGCCAAAGGCTCATAGATAAAGGTGCTGGTTCGATTATTTTAGCTTGTACAGAAATTCCAATTGGGTTACATGCTATCCAATCTCCAATTTTAGATGTGAGCTTTGATACCACACAAATTTTGGCAGATGCTTGTGTAAATTGGTTTTATCGAAATACATAACTCTAAAATAATGTTCCAACAGTGCTTTAGGTTCTAATCTACCTAATGCACTGTCTATATATTCTGAGTGAGTGCTTCAAACTCTAAAGTCGAATAACTCTCTCAATCCACACTCTTCTTTTCATTATCTCTATTTGACTCAGTAGAAGAACCTAAAGCCATACTTGAGAATACGCCATCTCGATAAACCCATGCATGTAATAATGCAGCAGACAGATGACCAATAACGACAGCAAATAGTAGCCAAGCTAAAATTCCGTGTAGAGTACGAAACCAAGCATAGAGCGTAGAGTTGGTTGGAGCGATTGGTGGAAGGTCCCAACCCGGAAATAACGTTACAGGCCAATTACCTGCCGATAGCGTTGCCCATCCGAGCAATGGCAAACTAAACATCAAAATATAAAGTAACCAATGTGATGCATGGGCAATAAACGCCTGCCAGCGCGGTACAGTCAGCGGCAAAGGTGGAATTGGATAATAGAGTCGATTTATTAATCTAATGATGACCAGTAATAAGATTGCGATTCCTAAAGGACGATGGATATCGATTAACCACGGACGCCAAGTGATTGAGGTTGTCATTCCTACACCAATAAATAGCATAGCCAAAATTGCTACCGCCATAGCCCAATGTAGTATTCGAGCAGTCAAATTAAAATGACGTGGAGCATTATTGTTAGATTTATTTTGCATGGCTGATCTCTCCTATTTACCCACGGCATCCGTTGCTTTTCCAAATCCAATTTCACGTAAGCGAGCATTGTAAGACTGTGCATAGATACCCGCTCGTGCGGCGAGTACTGGATCATCTGATAACTCAATTCCGGGTGGAACCAATGTTGGGTCAAAGTTAATATCACGGCAAACGCCATTTACCTGTTCAGTTACATTTTTGACTTCCAATGTTCCCGCTATAACTTCTTTACGCTCTTTTGGCCAAGGTTGAGATGGATCATTCACTGGGTCTCCTGGCTCGGCAAGTTGCAAAACTAAATCCCAATATAGCGGCCCTTCAGCCAAACGTTTTTTTATGTCTTTAAATAAGAAATCATGGTCAGCTTGATCACGTTGTTCTTTGGTCAGACTAATAAATTTTGAATGAGGTCGCATAGACCAACGGACTGGCTGTTCTTGTCCATTGGCCGCCCGCAATATAAAAGCATTTACGACATAAAATTCTGCACCACTAAAACTACCGGTTAATGGCATCTTTGCCTTTTGTTCAATAGACTTACGCGCTTCGGGATATTCTTTTAGAAAAGCCTCAACAAGGTCTGGATCAGGTTTGCCAGTAGCTGGAACTGGTTTAAATGCTTTTTGCTGCGCCAAAAAACCTTCAGCATTTCGCGTAGGGAAATAAGGAAAGTTGTTTAATTTCATGCGCCATTGTGAATGATCAGCTGCGGAAAGTAATAAAGCCATACTCACTGTTGCTGTAGAATTATCTGCCGCATGCGGGTTACCGCTCCCAATAGAAAATCGACCAATTGCTGGTATATCAGACTTGGTAAATACAGTCGCTTTAGAGAGTGCCGCCGCCGCACCATTACTGTGGTAAGTGCCATCAAAACAAATACCCTTACCGTGTGCACGTCGATATCCGGGATCAAATTTACTTAATGAGTCTCCCAAAAATGTTTTGCTTGTTGTTCGATGTCCAAATAGACCAGCAACCCAAGCAAATGCCAATACTAAGGAGCCCGCGATTACAGCAATACCCAAGAATCTCAACCAATACTTCTTTAGAGTTTTAAAATTCAAATTATTCATTCTTCATCCTGTGTAAATTGTATGGCTGCATCCCTAAAGAAGATTTTGATCATGTAAAAAGAGTTTTTCTTAGATTGATGGAACCAAATTCAACCTTAGCTGAGTAAATAAAATCCTGAAATATTCTGGATCCAATAGAGATAAGCCTTAATATAATATTTATTTCCCGATCATATAAGGTACGCACCTCGGGGTTAGTATTAATCTTATTAACATTTGAGTGGAGATAAATAAAGCATGGGAACAAAGAATCTAGAAGCTCCCACATTGACCGAAAGAGTCCGAAGAGGTGATCTTTTTAAAAGCGAGCTCGTTAACTAGTGATGATTGATCATAGAGATGAGAAAACAATCCAACACCCTTTCTCTCTCATCTGCCTGACCCGAACTTAAAAGCTGAATAATTGCGCCTTCAATCATATATAAAAATAGTTTTGCGTCCTGAAAAGTCGTATCCGTTTTGAATACTCTAAGCTGACTATAGATTTCATTGATTAGCCATGTACGGTATTTAATTGCGACTTGATAGGCTTTTGAATAGGTCAATTTTATTTCAAAAATGGCTTTAAATAATAAATAGTACAGCCCCTCTAAATCGGTATGTAAGAAATAAAGTTTCTTAAGTTTATCGGTGGCACTTTTGCTTTGGTCGTACTCAACAATTGAAACCACTTTTTCTTTTAAACGTTCTTTCTGCACAGTCAAACAGATTTCAACAAATCGTTCTTTAGAGTGAAAGTAATTATAAAAAGTCGCTTTTGGAATTTTGGACTCTTTTACGATTCTGTCGATTCCAACCGTATGAAAGCCATGATGGTGAAATAAATCAATCGACCTATTAATGACTTGAATGGCGCGTGTAGGGAGAACTAACTTTCGCATTGTTTTACCGTTATAAAAAATTATTGTTGTTTCTAAATGAGATACTTTTTTGGGAGAAAAAAAGGCACAGCAAAGCCTATAAAGACTGTGCTTGGCACATCTCAAGTTTTGTTGTTCAAATAAGTTTTTTGAGCCGTAATGACTTAAAGCCTGAGAACCTTAGGGTGATCAAGCTGCTTTAAATTTTTAAGCTGTGTTGTTATAGCTTTTGGCATTGAGAGCCAAGAAATAATGGATATGCAAAGCCAACTCCTTTTTATTGGGAGTTCTGCCAGAAATTAAAATTATGGTGGCAGAACGAAAGAGGGTTGACGGACTGGTCATAGAGCCAGCACACCCGAAGGTGTCCCCCTCCCGTTCCACCGTAGAGGGGGCACGAGGGGCTAGACACTAAAGATATAAAACCTTTAATGCTTCTATGATACGGTCCGTCAAAACCGACTGGCGATGTAGGCCAGCAGGCAAAGGATAGTGTCCAACCCTCTTACAGTCAAGCACACGAAATGACATTTGTTTTAAAATAGATCATTAAAAAGTAAGGATAAATAATCAGCAACTTATTGTTAAATTGGGATTTATAAAGAGGCTTTTATCTGCTTAAAGTAGGAGGCAAAATCCATTAACGACTATATAGCGGATCTTCCTCAACAAAAAACACCTCACCCGATGAGGGTAAAACCCATTGATAAGTTCCTTCTATTTTCTGCATCTTTTCTTTAAAAATATCATATATCGCTATAAGGTTATGTTTTTCATCATATTCCCCTACATAGCCAAGTTCCTTTTCTTCATGAAAATCTCTAAACATTTTATGCATTTTTACGGCTCTAAGTTCCATGTCTTTTGTCCTTTTTATTATTAATATAATTATTATGATCTCTTTCTTTACTTTAAATATCAGAGAAATGTACCAAAATATATCTCATTGATATATAAAACAAAAAAAGCACCTGATGTGCTTTTTTTGTTCTAATTATATTATTGAACAACAATATTAATAGCAGAAGGACCTTTTTGTCCTTGAGCTATATTAAAACTAACACGTTGACCTTCATATAAGGTTTTAAAACCTGAACTACTAATTTCTTTAAAATGTGCAAAAACATCTGGACCTGCATCTTGTTGAATAAAACCAAAACCTTTAGTTTCATTAAACCATTTCACTGTACCAATTGCTGTATTAGACATAATATATCCTTTGATTTTTAATAATATAAAGCCATATTTTATGACTCATTGAACTTTGAAAATAATAACAAATTGAGTTTAAGATCTTAAAAAACGAAGGATTATGAATAAAACTACGATACTAAAAGAGGATTTACTAATAAGTCTATTTTTCTAGTTAAATCGAGTATACGCTGAATAAATATTTATACAACAAATTTAAAAAATATTTATTTTATTTATTGTTGCACCACACTTTTAAAAATAATAACTTCTAGACACAGAAATACTTTTTATAAAACTTACCAACCAGAGAATAAATTCATGTTCATTCTCAAAATTAGGGAGAAGGCTTAAATCAATTTTAACAATACGCTCTTTCATTGGCCTGTTTAAACAGCTTTCAAAATCAATAACGCTATATTTTAACTTTAAATTGTTTGTCGCAGCTTCTTTTTTAATTTCAACTAATAGTCTATTTAGGCAATCAACTAAATCTTTAGAAGACTGATTTTTAAAGTGAATATTATTGTAAACACTTTCAGCCACATCAAAATATTTTTTCATTTCAGCATCCATATTTATCTCATTTTTTAATTAATTTGATTGAGTATGCATGTAAAACTGTATCTTTATGTTGTATAAATATATTTATAGATCACCCCCTCCTTCAATAAAAACAATTACTTCTAATTAATGAATTAAAAATAATATGTTTAGATAAATTATAATTATTGAGAAAACATTAAAAACAATAGCTATTTAACTATATGTTAACTCTTGTATTTGATTAACATATCTTTCCAGTTATATATCAACAATCTAATTGATACAAAGAAACATTATGTCGAGAATTAAGCACTTTTAGGCACATATCTCTACATAGAGTTCTCATAATCACCGCAATGTAACTGAATTAAATACCTACTATAAAGCTTCCTTACTATTATTAAGAAGTTTAAAATGTCTGATTTCAAAGAATTTTCAAAAAAAACCACACAAAATCAAAATGACTCTAATGCTCAACCTACTGAGGATAAAACTGAAAACCCCGAACAAGTCCCTGAAGCAGAAAAAAATCCTACAGAAAATAATAATGAAGAAAAAAAGGAATAAACAATTTATTAACTCAAAAGCTCTATATTAAATAGAGCTTTTGTTTCACATCATATTAATTATAAAATATTTAATTTAAAATTTTTATATTAAAAATTATCTAAAATGGTACATATATTTTTTAAACAAGTCCAAATCTTGCACTTAATATTAATTCAACTCTTTTTTGCGCAGCAAAAAAATCAATATCTTCACTTATCCAAAACGTATGAAGCTGCCCATGTAAATGAAAATGCTCTTTATTATATTCAGAACCATGATCAGAATAATGACTATCTACTCTGAAATGATTTTGATCATCCTTTCTTTTCTTCCCATCAAGTATACCGCCAATACAGATATCCATTTTAATACCAATAATTAATCGAAATTGACTATAACACATAGGCCACTGTGGCTTTAAAAAGAGTTGTTACTAATATTTTTTACAGCATAATAAAATATTGCCATTTGGAGTGTATCTACTTAAATTTACAAGGAATAAATATATATTTTTCATATCTAAAATACTTTGATATGTAATATGAATATTGATTTATCTAGAATTTATAACATTTTCAAAATAATTCTTCTTAGCGGAGTTAAATCTCTATATGCTGTATGTACCTCTTAGAGAAATTATTCCAATGTCCCAGCAGCCCCTGCTACAAGAATTAAACTCCAGAATCGACTATTACTCTACAAGAACAGACTACCCACTACGAAGAATTTTGATAGGTTACAGAGCATACGCAAAATTGATGCTATGTTCATCTTTCTCTGATGAGGTTATAAATTCTGCAATTGATCCAAACAAACGGAAATATAAAAAGTTAAAAATCAAAGTCACTAAAGATGACAATCAACTTGATCTTGAATAAATTAATTCGTTCATTAGTTTTATAGACAACTGATTTAATTATATAAAAAATTAAAATCCTTCTTGAAATATAACCGTTTTTAACTCTCAAAATGATTAGAAAATAACAAATGGGCTTTTTCTTTTGCTCATTTACAATTTCAATGACCCTAAGATGATAATGACCAATACTGGCAATATTGTCGTAAACATCCAGATAGTGATGCCCTGCTGCTAACGATTTGAACCAAGAAAATAATTTGCTCTTAAACTTATTTTTTCACAGGCAGTAGTAAAACGGGATCTTCAATGTCATAACCAGTTTCTTCTGGAACCCCCAGATATTTAACGACAACTAGTCTCTTATTGTGTTTAGGCACACTATAATTTTGGGAAATTTTTATTGCTTTGGTGTAATGAACCGCAATGTGCGTCTTACTTTGTAAAGACGGCGATTTTACAACATATTCTGTTTTATATTGCGTGATCTTCCCTGAAGGATCAAACCAAGATGATACTTGATTCTGATGCGTTTTTAAGGTCTGAATTTTTACAGTCTTACTATTACTTACGATCAAAGGAGTTAAATTCCTTTTAATTTTTTTAAGCGCTTTATCAAACGCTGTACTATCTTGATCATAATCAATCTTATGTGTTTTTGGATTGATATAGAGAGATTTAACTTCAATAAGTTTGTCAGGCGATTTACTATTTAATAGATAATAATATAGTTGTGGTAGGCGTCCTCGACCATCTTCGTAGTGTCGTAATACATAAAGTTTCTTCTCTTTTTGCTGATAACCCAATACTTCAATTTTTTGTCCACCACCCACTGTCGCATAACTATGCGCAGATAACGTAAGAATCGTGCTAAAAGTTAAAAATTTTAGAAATTTCATGAGTTCATATCCGGGTGATCTGGTAATTATATTGTATAAATATCAATCAGATTAAAATGATACTTGAGTAAGTGATACTTGCTGTTTTTATATTCTTTTTGTACAGAGACAGCCTTTTTATGGGGGCTTATTATTTATCCCCCTTCAAAACGACTCATCCAGCTTTAGATATATGCCATCATAGACAAATGGGCTTATGCAGTATTACGTTTATAGGAGAAATAAGAACATCCTGCACACGATGCCATAATAATTGTTATTCCAATAATCTGAAAATGATTTAATCGTTCATCTAAAATCAGCCATCCAGCCAAAGCACTCACCGCTGGTGATGCGCTCACTAATATTCCAAAAACACGTGGATGCAACTTTTTCATAGCAACCATATCTAATATAAATGGAATCGCACTCGCTAACATCGCCATGAGTAAGCATGTAAAAAGAATCTTATAACTATCAAAAATATGAATAATGTGAGATGCACCTAAAGGCGTTGCAAACAAAGCCGCCAAGAACATTCCAGTTGCAACAGAGCTTCCGCCACCTTGTGCAACTTTAGAGCCATAAATAATATACAGTCCCCAACCCACGGCAGCCACAAGCGCATACGTCATACCAATAAAACTAAAGTTATTGTTTGAATTGCCCATAGGTAAAAAAAGCAAACCAATAAGAGATAATGCTCCCCAAAAATAATCTAATTTATTTTTAGACATTAAAATAGCAACCGTAAGCGGTCCCAACACTTCGATGGAAATAGCGATCCCAACAGACATATAAGAAAATGCTTTATAAATTAAAGTATTCATTAAAGTCAGGATGGCCCCATAAATAATGAGATTTTTCCAATTGGTCTGTCTGTTCCAGTCTCTCCAAGGTTTATAAACAATCCATAAGAAACATGCTGCTAAAGCAAGTCGAGTTAAGGTCACTCCTTCTGCACTCAGAATTGGAAAAAGGGCTTTTCCTATTGATGCTCCTATTTGCACAGAAACTAAAGATAGAAATGCGGCTGCAAATGCAATGCCTTGCTTGGAGTTTGTCTCAATCATCATATTTACCACTCTGGGAATGATTGAAATTTTAATTCTATGTAATCAATATATTTCTTCTATTTCCCTCAATAAAACGATTAAATAACTCTATATTTAAAGCTTAATGAGAGATTTACTCATGTCAGATATTTCTTTAGATAATTTTGATTATGCAATCTTAAGAATACTGCAAAAAGACAATAAAACTTCGCATCGAGAAATTTCTGAAAAAATTGGCCTATCGGCTGCTTCCGTTCAAAGACGTATATCACGTATGGAAGAAAAGGAAATTATTTTAAAAAATTGCGCTATCTTAAATCCGCTTAAATTTGGAGAAAAAATTACTTCTATTATTGAAGTCCGACTTAGCGAAGACCGCTCTGTAGTGATGGACAGAGCGAAGCAATACTTTGCTTCTGTTGATGAAATTCAACAGTGCTATTTTGTAAATGGTGGTGTCTCTTTTATCATTATCATGCTGAGCAACAACTTATCTCATTTTGAAAGTTTAGTTAGAAAACATTTTGCGGATAATGAAGATGTAAAAACATATCGAACCTTAATTGTTTTAGACCGTGTAAAAGTAAACTTTGAGTTAAATATTTAAACTTTTCTATTTTGGCTTCTAAACTTTTTAGTCGTTTTATAAAACTTAAAAAGAGGCCGAAGCCTCTTTATTTTTATCGCACTAAAAATCAGTCATCAATCATGGCAAACTCTTGTTCAGGCGTGCCTTTCACCAAATGATGACGGCTGTATAACAAGTAATAGAGTATAAATCCGACATAAATCAGCGCAGCTAACAACCAAACTTTTGGGTTCACCATTAAACCTGCAACTACAGCAACAGCAGCGAGAATCAAGGCAATGCAAGACGTCCATATTCCACCAGGAGTTTTATAAGGGCGTGGTAATTCAGGGCGAGACAAGCGCAATTTGATATGTGAAAGCATCATCAACACATAAGAAATGGTTGCACCGAATACTGCCATTAAAATGAGTAAGTCACCCTCACCTGTTAAAGAAAGTAAGAAGCCAATAATGCCCGGAATGATAATGGCCCAATACGGCGCTTTATTTTCATTGGTGAGCGATAGGTTTTTTGGTAAATATCCCGCACGTGACAATGCAAAAATCTGGCGCGAATAGGCATAAATAATTGAGAAGAAACTTGCGACAAGACCCGCAAGACCTACAAAGTTAACAAAGCTTGCCAACCATGTGTGCTGACCATATACCGCAATGAGTGCATCTACTAAAGGTGCTCCTGAATTTTTTAAAGCATTTGAACCCGCTGCGCCTGCTCCTAAAAATAAAATTAAAAGTGCAAACGACGCCAATATCAACATTGAACCAATCAAGCCTCGTGGCAATGAACGTACTGGATCTTTTGCTTCTTCGGCTGCCAGTGGTACCCCTTCAACTGCAAGAAAAAACCAGATGGCATACGGTACTGCGGCCCATATTCCCATATAGCCAAACGGTAAAAAGCTACTCGCACCTGCATGAGAACTGACTGGAATATCAAACAAACGGGCACTGTCAAAATGTGGAAGCATCGCGACAATGAATACGACCAGTGCAATACAAGCAACGGCGGTAATTCCAAACATGATTTTAAGCGCTTCACCTGCACCTTTGAGATGAATGCCCATGAAAACTAAATAGCAAACTAAATAAACTGCCCAGCCGCCAACTCCAAAGAGTGATTGGCAATATGAACCGATAAATACGGCAATCGCGGCAGGTGCAATTGCGTATTCAATTAAAATCGCAGTCCCTGTGAGGTATCCACCAAAAGGACCAAATGCAACGCGGGCAAAACTATAGCCACCACCAGCAGTAGGCAACATCGTTGACATCTCAGACATTACAAAGCTCATACAGAGATACATAAATGCGACGATGACTGTTGCAATAAAGAGTCCTCCCCAGCCGCCTTGTGCCAACCCAAAATTCCAACCCGCAAAGTCACCCGAAATAACGTAAGAGACACCTAATCCCACTAAAAGTAACCAACCTACTGCCCCCTTTTTTAACTGACGTTTTGCAAAATACTCTGCGTCCTGTTGTAAAGCACCAACATCTACGCTTAATTCAGATTCTTTCATTGTCGTATGCCTTATCGACTAAATTTACACCACCAATAGTTGCGCAAAAGATATTCATAAAACTTGACAGCAAAACATCTCCCCAACCACTTGAAGTCAAGTTGATTCATTTTTTCTTTTATAAGATCGACGGCATCTCAACACGAAACGTGTTTAAAAATTAAATTGAGGAGATGGGTTATGTCTGTAGAACAAAATGAATTTTTAAGCCAAGTTCAATTACAAATACTGGCAGAACAAGCAATTAAGCAGTATCCATCAGACTATCAAGGACAGGTCAAACTACTGTGTCAGTCTGAAAATGCAACCTATCAAGTTTCGACTGGATCTGCCCGCTATGCACTTCGAATTCACCGTCCGAACTATCACAGCAAACTCGATATACAAAGTGAGCTTGAATGGTTAGATGCATTAAATGCGAGTGGAATCCAAGTTCCTGTTGCGATTGCAGATCAATCGGGTGAACGCGTCATTACCTTGAAACTATCGAATGATATTTATCGTTATGCAGTTCTTTTCAACTGGGTTGAGGGCGACATGCCGACTGTTGAAGTTGACCCCACTGCATTTGAACAATTAGGACAAATTACCGCAAAGTTGCACGTACATAGTAAGACATGGCAAGCGCCTGAAAACTTTCAACGCATTGTATGGAACCATGAAACCATGGTCGGTGCAGATGGTCACTGGGGAAACTGGAAAAATGCACCTCATTTAAGACCACAAGATCACGGCGTAATTGAAGAAGCGATTGCACAGATTTCGAAAGATTTACATTTCTTTGGCAAAACTCAGGAACGTTATGGCCTGATTCATGCCGATTTGCGTTTAACCAATTTATTACTACAACAAGAACGTATCGGTGTGATCGACTTTGATGACTGCGGCATGAGCTGGTTTATGCATGATCTCGCCGCTGCAATTAGCTTCAATGAACATTATGCAAATGCGCCTCATTGGGTTGATTACTGGTTAAAAGGCTACGAGCGCGTAGGTCATATTCAGTCTGAAGAATATGAAATGATCCCGACTTTTATCATGCAACGCCGCATTCAAATGATGGCTTGGAATGGTTCTCACGCACAAACAGAAATGGCTCAAAGTCTTGGAGATCAATGGTCCAATGAAACTGTGCGTCTCTGTAAAAAATATCTAAACGGAAAAATGCCTGTCGGAATTTGAAAAGTGATTTAGATCGCTTTTCCTCTTTTTCAATTTTTAGTTTTTAAATTTTATAGAATTTAAAGGAAGGGTTTATGCAAGCTACCCATCAACTGAGCAAAGTTGCCAAAGCACTATTACTCACCAGTAGTCTGGCAAGTATGATTGCTCTAAGCGCATGTAATTACAACCCTATACAAAGTACATCTCCCGCAGTCGCTATTCCCAAAAAGGAATATATCCAAAAAGGTCAATGGGACGCTTTTAACTTTGACCAACTTAACCAATTGATTGCTAGCTATGGAAAAGATAGCCCTAACTATAATCCTGACAAACGCCCGTATATAGTCACTGACTTTGACAATACCTCGGTATTTTTAGACATCGAAGAAGCAACTTTAATTTATCAGCTTGAACACTTAGCGTTTAATGTCACGCCAGAACAGCTTAATCAGATTATTCGTAAAGGAATTAGCTCGCAAAATTTTGAAGCAGCCTACAATAACCAGCAAGGCCAAGCCGTCAATATTGATAAAATTGCCCCAGATATTATTGCCAGCTACTCATGGCTTTATCACCACTATAGCGGTCTGAAAGGTAAGCAAAGTCTGGATCAAATTAAACAAGATCCGCATTATATCGATTTCATTACTAAAATGAGATACCTATATGCGGCAATTGGAGACACATTTGATCATGAAGTTGCATATCCGTGGGTCACTTATTTATTTACCGGGCTTACCGAACAAGAAGTCCGTAATTTGGTGAAAGCAACGGTGGCTTGGCAAATGCAGCAACCGATTGGACCTGTAACATGGAGTTCTCCCGTAGCACTTTCGGGCCAAGCAGGCGTTGTGAAAACCACTTGGGAAAATGGTTTAAGGCCATACCGTGAAATGCAAAATCTATTTAAGGCCTTTCAGGACAATGGCATTGATGTCTATGTCTGCTCGGCATCTTTTATTGATGTAATTAAGGAAATTATTTCTAATCCAGAGATCGGCTACAACATTAATGAAAAAAATGCCTACGCGATGGAGTTAGAACGAGATGCACAAAATCGAATTTTACCTGAGTTTCGTCATGGCTATGCGCAAACTCAAGGTAAAGGCAAAACTGCAACCATCCAGCGTTTTTTAGTCTCTAAATATGGTTACGGACCAATTTTTATCGCAGGTGACAGTGAAGGCGATCAAAATATGATGCAAGATTTTGCGGCGACTCAGAAGGTTCTGATTATCAACCGATTGCGCAGTCCAAGTTCAGATATTGGAAAATTTTCTCAGCAGGCTGTGCAAAGCTATGGTCAAGCCAATACTAAGTTCTTACTACAGGGCCGCGATGCCAATACAGGTCAATTTAGACCCTCAATGGCCAGTTTAAGTTATGGCGCGCAAACGGCAAAAACTACAAAAAATTAATATTTCACTTATTTTCTCATGCCTACAATACATGTTGTATGCATGAGAAGCCGCTTAATTTCTTGTTTTAGTTCTGCCCTGTTTGCCTATCTCTAATGCATTTTCTGCCTTCTTTTAGTTCGCTACCCAACCTTAAATACAACTCTTGATCTCTTCTTAAAGAATCAAGCCTGAAACTTAAAACAGCAAAACATAAGTTATTATTTTATAAAAACTTTTAACAAAACAAAATCATGGACGCAAGCAAAAACTGGTATGGCTTTTGCTTAATATAAGAATAGTTAGGAATAAATATCATGAGACTTGACATGTTACATCTCAACCCAGCTCATCTTGTCGATTCAAATATGTGTAATCAAGGTGTATTGTCTGCAGCTGCCTCTGGATTAAGCGAGTTTATTCGTCAAAAAGGTGCAGATGTTGATCGCGTTTTAGGTATTAGTGGTATTAATCCTGAACTTTTAATTAGCCCAACGTTGAGCTTACAACTGCCCAATTATTGCAAAGTGCTAGAACAGGCGGCACTGGTTTCTGGTTGTGATAATTTTGGCCTACATTATGGTCAACAGTTTCAACCCAAATCATTAGGGCTGATTGGATACATTGGTCTTTGTTCAAACACATTAGAGTCTGCACTCATGAACATGACCAATAATTTTTATTTGCATCAGAAAGATACGCTTAATCGAATGGTCGATTTAGGAGATAGCTGGCGTATAGATTATCAGGTTCAACACGGCGCAATTTTAACTCGCCGCCAAGATGCAGAACTGACCATGGGCATGTTTATGAACGTGATTCGTGAAGTGATGGGCCCTCATTATTCACCTCGCGCGATTCACTTTGAGCATACTCGACCTGAATTCTGGCAAGAACACAGCAAATTATTTAACGCGCCTGTTTATTTTGATCAGCCTTTTAACTCCATCATCATTTCAAAAAAAGACGTCCAGCATACTATGCCGGGGCATGATTCTATTTTATTAACAGTAATTTTAGATACGCTGCTGTTACTCAATCGCTCTTCTCAAAGCCAAAGTCTTGCAGATCAGGTTCGCTCTCACATCCAACTTGAACTGAGTGAAGGTGAACCAAACCTTGAAAAAATCGCTCACGATATTGGTTTAACGAGTTGCACCCTTACCCGCCGTTTAAAAAATGAAGGACTGACCTTTACCCATTTGGTCGATCAGGTCCGTTGTGAGTTGGCCGAGCATTATATTAAACAAAAAAATATTCCAATTTCAGAAATGGCATTCTTGTTAGGTTACTCAGAAGTAAGTGCTTTATCTCGTGCATTTAAGCGCTGGTTTGGTGTTACACCACGTCAATTAAGACACTAAAACCTTGCAAATACAGGCCTTGAATAAAGGCCTTTTTATTATTTAAGTAATTCGAAATAACTTTTACAGCCACAAAATAATTGAACAACAAAATACCCTTCAAATTAGATTTAAAATCCAACTTGAAGGGTATTTTTTATATTTAAAGTGACTTATTTTAATTTTGTTAAGGCTTGATCCAAAGCACCAACTAACCAATCGATATCTTTTATTTGGAAAGCCAAAGGTGGGCGCAGTTTTAATACATTGCCATAAGGACCTGCAACCGAGGTTAAAACTCGATGAGTATTTCTGAGCTCTTCAATAAGGTTCAAAGCCAATGCTTTATTCGGTTCTTTTGTCGCTCTATCTTTGACCAGTTCAAACCCTATAAACAGACCTGCGCCACGTACGTCACCCACCATCTCATGTTTGTCCATAAGTTTAGTGAGTTCTTTGAGAAGTAGCCCTCCCACATATTTACTATGGGTTTGCAATTCTTCTTCCTGAATGACTTTAAGTACAGCCTGTGCCGCCGCCATAGAAACAGGATTACCACCAAAGGTATTAAAATATGGAATTTTATCGCTAAAAGCAGCGAGGACTTCACTCTTGGCTAAAAGCCCTGACACTGGAACTCCGTTACCCATTGGCTTACCTGTGGTAATGATATCAGGCACAACATTGTGACGACCAAAGCCCCAGAAAGAATCACCAGTGCGCGCGAAACCCGGTTGTACTTCATCGGCAATAAAGATACCGCCATTTGCATGGACGACATCAACCGCTTTTTGTAAGAACCCAACAGGATTAGGCATTACACCGTCAGAAGAGAATATTGAGTCCGCTAAAAAACCTGCAAACTTGATCCCTTTTGCATTCATATCATCAATTTGTTGCTGGATCTGCTGCGCGAACCAAGTGCCTAAATCATCAGTTTGAATTCGATAATAATCAGGTGCCGGAACTAGACGAGTTGTCGCATCTAAAGGCTGCTCAGTTCCAAGCGCTGGAGAGCATCCTGAGGTTAAGCTACTGGTTCCATGATACGACTCTTGAGATACAATAATTCCTGTACCGCCGCTATATTCACGTGCAATACGAATCGCTAAATCATTCGCTTCTGAGCCAGTACACATATACATGGCGCGGTCAATTTCATCGGGAGTGGTTTGTAAGAGTTCTTCGGTATAATCCAAAATATTTTCATGTAAATAACGGGTATGGGTATTAAGCATTTTCATTTGCTCATTTACCGCTTCAATCACAGCAGGATGACAATGACCAATACTGGCAACATTGTTGTAAACATCCAGATATTGATGACCTGCTGCATCCCATAAATATTGCCCCTGTCCTTTCACCAGATGCACGGGATTACGATAAAACAAGCGATAGGATTCACCTAAAATTTTATTTCTTTTATCGGTCAGTTTGCGGGTAGCATGGTCCAGCTCAGCAGCATGTTCTGGACGAAAGCTATTGGTATCCATAATGGTTGAACGCGTACCCATGAATGACTCCTCTATTTATATTCAGCATACTTTTGCGCGAGACGATGACTGACGTAAGCAACTCATACGCTGATTCGAAATATTTCAGTATTTGATTGAAGTTACGCAAACCATATTGCTTAAGTATCTTTAAAAAAACTTGACCTCAGACCACTTAAGCCACGATTTGAAGTCAACTTATTGGTCTGATATTGCAATACTCAACTATTCTTTTTTTATGGTTATTTTTAAATCTTTTTTTATTTAAAGCTGCCTTAGGTTTTTTTAAGACATATTCAAGCGTGGCTAACAACCAGACTTTTGTGCTAACCATTAGACATCCATTTACAGCAGCAAGAATCAAGAGATACGGGGAACTAACACTTTTTAAAATATTCCCTAGGCGTTACACCAAAAGCTTTTTTGAATGCATGGCTAAAATGTGAAAAATCAGTAAACCCATAATCTAATGCCACTTCTGAAATGCTAGCCACCCGACCACTTTTTAGTGCATCACGACTCGCTATTAAACGTTCACACCAAATGACTGACATTACTGTCTTTTGATGTCTCGCAAATGCCCTACTCAATGTACGTGTTGATACACAATGTGCCTGTGCAATCTTCTCTAGGTTAAGTTCAGGATTTTGTAAATTTCTCAAAATAAAACTCATCGCTTTACTATATAAATCCCGTTCAATATTTACTTTAGCAATATCCTGTACTTCTAAACTTAATACCAATAACTCTAAAGCTGATTTAGCAAAGCGTTCAGCAAAATCCATGTTAGTAAAATCAAATTTATCGTCTACTGATTGGCGTAGCATTTCACGCAAAGGAATAATTCCCGGTCGCGTTTCATCTAAAACTTGAGCAGTTAAATGTTCAATGTTAGGCACACGATTGATTAATAAATGACGAGGAATTCGGATTAAGTGATTTTTGTTGCCTGCTAAATTGAACTGAAAGGTTTGTGCTGCATCGTATAGCATGAGGCTATTATTTTGGTATTGGGTTGCTCTACCACCTTGGGCTATTTGTCCACAGCCATCTTCCATAAAGCCAAGCCATAAGTCATCATTTGGCCCAAACCGTAGATGCTTTTCGGTGCGTTCCCAAAAGTGCATAGTGGATGAAACGGTGCATATATCTATCAAACCAAGCTGACGTACACTTAATTCACCATTAAAATTTTTTTCATCTTCAGGCTTACTTTGAGCTGGAATACAGTGCCGAAGAACAACATCATTCCAATATTCGAAACGTTCGGATGCACTTATATCTTGAGTTGAATAATGAATCGGATTTAATGACTGATAATGATTCATGGCAATTTAATCCCTTATACGACTACGCAAGATGTCAAAAAATATGGCCTTGCTTTCATCAAGCAACTTTCATACCACTACTCTTCTGTTATCTCTATGCATAGTTGAAGCCTTTTCCATAAGACTCATCTGTTCTATTTATCTACTTATACTTTTATATGCTGATCGAGCAATCCTGCATCATCAACAGCTCACTATAAATTAAACGATATATTTTTTTTGATCAAATTAAAACCTGTCTTTTTTAAACAAGAGATTGTCCATTCTGACCAAGTTTCATTTTATGCCTTGCGTAATATCAATATAACAACGGGGCTCCAGAACATAGATAACCGTTAAAGCAATACAAATTTTGCGATAGAAACCGCTGCAACAAGAGATGTAGGAGAAAGAAAATGGAATCAGCAATCGACAAACATCTAAAATGCCCTCGCACACTTAGCCGACGAATTCATGATGAATATGAACCACCATTTGCTATGTGGGTAGCACGTGCTGATGAAGATCTCGAGCAAGTTGTGATGGCTTATTTGGGGATACAGTTTAAACCTGATCAAAAAGCTGCTGCTATAAAAGCGATGCAACATATTGTGAAAAGTTTTGGTTTGGAAAATGGGCCATTAAACCATGATATAACCCATCATACTGATAATCAGAACTATGAAAATTATATTGTGGTTGGTTACTGGCGTGACCCAGCTGCTTACTGTCAATGGGCACGTTTAGCAGAGGTCAATGACTGGTGGAGTTCAGATGATCGACTAAATGATGGTATCGGTTATTTTCGTGAAATTGTTTCACCGCGGGCTGAACAATTTGAAACCTTATACGCATTTAAAGAAGATTTGCCGGGTGTTGGTGCAGTCATGGATCGTATCAGCGATGATATTCAAGAACATGGATATTGGGGATCAGCTCGAGAACGCTTTCCGATTTCACAGACAGATCGCATGTTAGCCAATGGCGAATTAACTATACTTTCAGGTGACCCTCAAAAAGGTGGACGTGTGGTCATACAAGGCCATGACAATATTACGTTAATTCGTTCTGGTCAGGACTGGGTCAATGCAGATGAGCAAGAAAGAGCATTATATTTTAATGAAATGCTGCCTTCATTGCAGGATGGTATGGATTTCCTTCGTGATGAAGGCCAATCTGTAGGATGCTATAGCAACCGTTTTGTTCGAAATGTTGATCTTGAAGGTAACTTACTTGATATCGCTTACGATATAGGCTACTGGCGCTCATTAGATAAACTAGAACGTTGGGCAGAATCACATCCTACCCATCTCAGAATTTTTACTACTTTCTTCAAAGTTGTTACCGGCTTACAAAACTTGCGTCTTTATCATGAAGTTTCAGTCAGTGATGCCAAACATCAAATATTTGAATACATCAATTGCCATTCCCAAACAGGCATGATGCGCGACGCACAAACCACCTAAATACCCCCAAATTATTTTATTTCACCAGAACACAAGCACAGTCTAACTGTGCTCATGGCTGGCTATTGCCTAAAGGAAATGAAAATGAATTCAAAATATTATAAATATTACATGATGTTAATAGCTCTACTGGCTGCATATGCTGAAACACACGGGGCTGAAGTTATGCCGGGTGATTATGAACAAGCTCCTGGAGGCCTAACTCTCGGTGCAATCTATTATCACCATGCCACGACCGATGCACTCTATAGCAATGGTTCAACCGCTGCAAAAGATATGAAAGTCGAATCAAACATAGGAATCGCAAGGATGATCCATGTATTCGAACTCAGTGATCGCGTCACAATTGAGCCACAGTTCTTATTACCCTTTGGTCGCGTTGAAGGCAAAGACAATGCCAGCGGACTGGGTAGCACCTCTGGTATAGGGGATCTTATTTTAACTGCGCCTGTCCGCTACCGTCTAAATGATGCCAAAGATGTTCTTGCAGGAACGCTTTATATTAATGCTCCGACCGGAGATTACGACAATGATAAGGCATTAAATTTGGGGAGTAATCGCTGGAAATTTGATTTACAGGGTGCATATGTTAAGCATTTCACACCAAAATGGGCATTAGATCTGGTGGGTGATGTGGTGTTTTACACCAATAACGATAATTACGGGACAAATTCTGACACCCTTAAACAAGATACTTCATTTGAAACACAAGTCATGGGACGTTATATGCCAAATGCCACAACTTCGGTGGGATTAGGTATCGGCCATAACTGGGGTGGCGAAACCAAAATTAATAATGTTTCACAGGATAACTCCACCGAAACCACCAACATTCGCTTTGCTATTAGCAAGTTTATGACGCCTAAAGACCAATTCGTCGTGCAGCTGGGACGTGATCTTTCAGTTGAAAATGGTCTCAAAGAAGATTTTCGTCTGAACTTGCGTTATTTACGCATTTTTTAAAAGTTAGCCGATATCAGGATAACTACTCATGTTGTCCTTTTCGAACAAATGTCTGGCGCTTTAAATCAAGTTTTCAAGAAAAAAACAGACTAATTTAAAGAATATCTTCAGTCAGAATAACAAGTGACGGGTAAAAAATTATGGCGATTCAAAGACCAACTATCGATGATTTAAAACAGATTGCAAGCAACCTGCACATGCAGTTGACTGACTTAGAAGCCAAAGAATATCTAAATATTATGCAGGCTAATTTTGATGCTTATGATTTGATTGATGAACTGGCAGATGAAATTCCGGAAGTTCATTACTCACGTACAGAACCTTATCGACCAGATATCACCGAAAATCAACTAAATGCATGGTATTACAAAACTGAAGTCAAAGGTGCCCCAACTGGAAAACTCTCAGGGAAAACCGTTGCTCTCAAAGATAATGTATCACTTGCTCAAGTTCCAATGATGAATGGCTCATCGACCTTGGAAGGTTTCGTTCCAGATTATGATGCCACTGTCGTTACTCGAATGCTTGATGAAGGCGCTACGATTTTAGGTAAGGCGACCTGTGAACATTTTTGTCTATCAGGTGGCAGCCATACCTCAGACCCTGCCCCAGTACACAACCCCTATCGTCACGGTTATTGTGCAGGTGGTTCATCATCTGGCAGTGCTGCACTTGTTTCAAACGGCGATGTTGATTTAGCAATTGCCTGTGATCAAGGCGGTTCGATCCGTATTCCCGCTGCTTTTTGTGGTGTTTATGGGATGAAACCAACCCATGGATTGGTTCCCTATAGCGGGATTATGCCTATTGAAAATACTATTGATCATGCAGGGCCAATAAGTCGTTCGGTTCAAGATAATGCGCTACTGCTTGAAGTCATCGCAGGTAAAGATGGGCTAGACCCACGTCAGTATGGTGTTCATGTTGAAAACTATACAAGTTATTTAAATCGCGGTGTGAAGGGTTTAAAAATCGGTGTTGTAAAGGAAGGCTTTGCTCTACCTAACATGGATCAACGAGTGGCAGAAAAAGTCCGCCAAGCCGCAGCCGAGTTTGAAAAACTCGGTGCCATTGTTGAAGAAATCTCTTTGCCTGAACATCAACTGGCAGGTGCATTATGGACACCGATAGGCTGTGAAGGTCTGACTGCACAAATGATGCACGGGAATGGCATGGGCTTCAATTGGTCAGGCTTATACGATGTCAAACTACTCGATAAACACAAAGACTGGCGTCAAAAAGCCGATCAGCTTTCTCCTACATTAAAAGTCTGTATGTTTGTGGGCGAATACGGCATTCGAAACTATTCAGGTCGTTACTACGCTAAAGCACAAAATATTGTAAGACGTGCCCGCGCAGGTTATGACCAAAAATTAGCTGAATACGATCTTCTATTAATGCCAACTTTGCCAATTGTTGCTCAACCTCTGCCTGACTCAGACAGTTCATTGACGGAATACATTACCCGTGCCTTTGAAATGATTGGAAATACAGCCCCACAAGATATTACAGGTCATCCAGCAATGAGTGTGCCATGTGGGCTAGTAGATGATTTACCCGTTGGCATGATGCTCATCGGCCGTCACTTTGACGAAGGCACGATCTATCAAGCAGCAGCCGCTTTTGAAGCAGCCGTTGACTGGAAAACTTTTTAAGTTAAACAAAACCCAAAACGTTCAATCAATCAAACCATTTCTTCATGAATATGGTTCGTTGAAACTCATCTCTACCAAGGAGTCTTACACGTGAGTACATCTGTTTCTAAAACATCAAACTCCACCCCAGGCGAGAGAGCATGGGCATTACACACAGTCCTTAGCAATAAAGGATTAATACCTGAAGGATTTATCGAAGGTTTAACTGACTTGCTTGCCAATAAGTTTGATCCTGCTAACGGCGCTCGTGTTGTTGCGAAAGCTTGGACTGACCCAGCCTATCGTGAGTTGTTATTACGTGATGGTACGGCAGCCTGTGAAATGTTTGGTTATACCGGCCCACAGGGTGAATATATTGTTGCCCTTGAAGATACACCAACAATCAAAAATGTGATTGTTTGTAGTCTTTGTTCTTGCACTAACTGGCCCGTTTTAGGCTTGCCGCCAGAATGGTACAAGAGCTTTGAATTTCGAGCACGATTAGTACGTGAAGGCCGCACGGTACTAAAAGAACTAGGCACGGAACTACCTGAAGATATCAAAATCAAAGTATGGGATACCTCTGCCGAAACACGCTATCTGGTCTTACCAATGCGCCCAGAAGGAACTGAACATATGACTGAAGAAGAGCTTCAACAGCTCATCACCAAGGACGTACTTATTGGTGTTGCATTGCCAAAATTACCTTAGTTTTTGAGCACACTTTTTAGCAACGATATAGTGGAGTAAACATAATGGATGGTTTTCATGATTTAGGTGGTAAGCAAGGTTTTGGCGCAATTGATCACCAAATTAACAGTAAGAGCTATAAACCTGTATTTAAAAAAGACTGGGAACACCTCGCCTATACATTAATGTTTTTAGGCGCAGGACATCTCAATAAATTTAACATTGATCAGATTCGTCATGCTGTTGAGCGTATTGGATTACGGCAACATGTTGGGACTGAATATTACGAGCGTTATGTGATTGCAACAGCCACTTTGCTTACAGAGACTGGTGTAATTACGCAAGAAGAACTCGATGAAGCTTTAGGATCTCATTTTCAACTCGCGACCCCAAATCATTCAAATGGCCGCGAAGCAATTTCAGGACGTCCACCATTTGAAGTTGGAGACGTGGTTACAGTCCGTGATGAATCGATTTCCGGTCATATTCGTGTACCCGCCTATGTAAGAGGAAAAACAGGCGTTGTCCTTCACCGCACCACGGAAAAATGGCCATTCCCGGATGCTGCCGGCCATGGTCATGCAGATGCATTACCCCAACCCACTTATCATGTTGAATTTTCAACACAGGAATTATGGGGAGATGCAGGTCTTGAAGGTTCGGTAGTCGTTGATTTATTTGAAAGCTATTTAGATAAAGCTCAGACCTCTTAACCTGATTTTCTATATTAACTATCACGAACTATGAGGTCATGCATGACAGCAATATCATTAAAATCAGAATTTGAACTTAATTCGTCTCGTATTCCTGTGACTGTTTTATCTGGCTTTTTAGGTTCAGGTAAAACGACCCTACTTAACTATATTCTGAATCATCAGCAGAATATGAAAGTAGCAGTAATCGTCAATGATATGAGTGAAATTAATATTGATGTTGAAGATGTGCGCCGTCATGTAGATCTCAGTCGTGGTACTGATCAATTAATTGAAATGAGCAACGGATGTATCTGCTGCACCTTAAGGGCCGATTTACTCGAACAAATTAGTACAATCGCGCAGAAGTCACAGTTTGATTATATTTTAATAGAATCTACAGGTATTTCAGAACCCATGCCTGTTGCTGAAACATTTGCTTTTCTTGATCAAAATGGTTTTAGCTTAAGTGAGCTAGCTCGTTTAGATACTCTAGTCACTGTAGTAAATGGCGAAAACTTTGCTCAAATGATTCAATCCAATGACAAAGTAGAGACAGCCCATCAAGATGAACAGTTGTCGACAACACGTCCTCTCTCGGATCTTCTGATTGAACAAGTTGAATACGCTAATGTTATTTTAGTTAGTCGTGTTGATGTGATTGGGCAAGAACAATACTCTCAATTGCAATCACTGCTCAATGAACTGAACCCCGCAGCAGAAATTTTACCCATGGTCTTTGGGGAAATTGATTTGGAAAAAGTTCTAAATACTCACAAATTTAATTTACCTGATTTAGTGAAATCCCCAGGATGGATGAAACAGATGGATCCGAATGAAGAGATCCATTCTGAATCTGAAAATTATGGTATTTCTTCTTGGGTATATAGTGAGCGTCTACCCTTTCACCCTCAGCGTTTTCAGAACTTTTTACAGCAAGCATGGAGTAACGGTGCTTTATTACGCTGTAAAGGATATATCTGGTTTGCCAATCGTTATCAGGATATTGCGATGCTGGTGCAAACAGGAAATCAATTTGCTTGGGAATACGTCGGAAAATGGTGGAATTTCATTCATCAGGCTGATTGGCCTCAAGATGTTTATCGTCGTAATAGTATTTTTGAAAAATGGGATGAACATACAGGTGACTGTCGACAAGAAATTGTTTTTATCGGACAAGGCGTTAATTGGGAGCAACTCCAGCAGCAACTCAACGATTGTTTATTAACAATGGACGAAATTAAGGATGGGCCTGATGTTTGGTCAGATTATTAATATTTAACCAATCCAAGTAATCACGCCACACTATTATTTTTCCATTTTTAACTTGTAATTTTCTTGCGCGGCTAAGCGCAAGCTTTATCAAGTTTAAATTTTGAGGTCTAAACGCTTTTGCCAAAGGTTTTCTAACCTTTTGGTATCGTGGTCAAAAGGATGAAAATCAGGACGGTAGTAATCTAAAAAATCTTTAACGGTTTGTAGTGTCAGTAATCCTTGATTACCTACGCCCTTTTTAAAAAATTTAGTGATGCCATTTAAAGAAAGCACTCCATCGGCTTTAAGTAATCTTCGTGTGTTATTCGCAATTAAGAAAAGTAAAATGCTTCCTGCAAATGTCATGTAAAAAATACGTGATAAGTATCCACCGCCTGATGCTACATAAGCATCAAAAAATACCGCTTTATGTTCATTTTCTTCAACTGCATGCCATAGCCATAGCTCAGCAACTGGACCGACTAAGCGATGATTCCACTCATCATTACGCAAGAGTTCGGCGCCTAAAGTTGCCGTAATATGTTCAATTGCGCAACCAACCGACATGATATGCATAGTTGGCAATATTTTTTGCATTAGGGCATATAAGGCTTTAACTTCATTTTGCAATTCATTGATATTGATTTGCTGTTCATCTGCATAACGGTTAAATGCCAAATGCTCTTTAGCATGCATCGCTTCTTGTCCAATAAAGGCACTTATCTCTGCTTGAAGTACAGGATCATCAATTTTATCTCGAATATTTCTCAGAGCCTCAATCAACATTAATTCTCCTTGCGGAAAAATAGCTGACATTGCATTCATCAAATGGGTGAAATAAGCGTCATTATCAAACCAGTAACGCTTTGAACTGGTGAAATCGAAACTTAAACGTCTGACTGGAAACGAGGCTATCAAACGATGTGCTGTTGAGGATGGCTTAGGTTTAACTTCTTCAAGGGTAGTCATCATTATTTCCATTTTACAAAAGTACCAATTAGTTCTTTTGTAAATTTCTTTATATCCTTAGTCAATAGTTATTTTTCATCCAATTGAAATTCATATATTTATTTATAAAAAAGTTTCTGAGAACAAAACAATCTTGAGCAAAAAAGCGGTTAATGATAGTTTTAGCAAGATTTCAAATTTTAGAAGATTCAGTGTGGAAAAACTCTCTGGCGCTTACGATACTCAAGCAGCAGGCTTACCCAGAGGCCGCACCAGCCTGTTAACTGAAGAAACTCGTGAAAAGCAACGCCGACGTTTGGTTAAAGCAGCCATTAGTGCATTTGCAGAAAAAGGATTTGCTGCTACAAGCATTACAGACATTGTTAAAAGAGCACGAGTATCTAAGCAGGCGTTTTATGAAATTTTTGAAAATAAAGAAGATTGTTTTCTGGCAGCAGATGATTTAGGTAGAAAAGCTTTATTTGAGCAAGTTCTCTCTGAAATTAAACTTGAAAATATGAATGCAGATCAATGGATTAGATCTTCAGTTCGTGCCTATTTACAACTATGCAATAGTGAACAAGACTTTACCAAGGCTTGGGCGATCGAGTTCCCCAATGCTGGAAGTCGCTGTCTAGAACAACGTAATTTATTTTTTGCAGAATTAGGACAAAGACTAAAATCTATACATGACATCATTAAAATGAATGACCCAGATCAATGGGTCAGCGTTCCTCATTTATTTTATGATGCAGCAATTGGCGGCGCTTATGAAATTATTTTCCGCTACATTTGCCAAAACAAATTTACTGAATTATTAGCTCTCGAAGATGATCTGGTTAACTTTATTCAGTTTTCTATTGGATATAAACAAGTAGTCTAAACCTATCCAGATACGCTAAAACCCTATGATATAGAGCTTACCCAAACAAAGGCTCAAACGTCTAAAGAAAGATATTAGAAATCATATTCCAGTGGCTTTCTCTGTTTTCTGCTCCATCTGAGCTTAAATGCTGAATAATTGCGCCTTCAATCATATATAAAAATAGTTTTGCATCCTGAAAAGTTGCATCGGTTTTTAGTTTTATTAACTGGCTATAGATTTCACTGATTAGCCAAGTTCTATATTTAATTGCGACTTGATAGGCTTTTGAATAGGTTAGTTTTATTTCAAAAATGGCTTTAAATAATAGGTAGTAAAGCCCGTCTAAATCGGTGTGTAAAAGATAAATTTTCTTAAGTTTATCAGTCACGCTTGTACCTTGGTGAGACTCAGCAATTAAAACCACTTTTTCTTTTAAGCGTTCTTTCTGCACGATTAAACAGATTTCAATAAACCGCTCTTTAGAATGAAAGTAGTTATAAAAAGTCGCTTTAGGAATTTGGCACTCTTTCACAATTCGGTCGATCCCCACAGTATGAAACCCAAAATGGTGAAATAAATGAATCGACTTGTTGATGACTTGCATGGCACGGGAGGAAAGTACTAAATTTGGCATGGTTTTACCGTTATAAATTCTTGTTGTTTCTAAATGAGATACTTTTTTGGGAGAAAAAAAGCATAGCAAAGCCCGTAAGACTATGCGTAGCACATCTCGATTTTGTTATTGCTAAGTTTTAAATAAAAAGACTTAAAGCCTGAGAACCTTAGGGCAATCAAGCTGCTTTAAAATTTTAAGCTGTGTTGTTATAGCCTTTGGCAGTAAGAGCCAAGAAATAATGGATGTGCAAAGCCAACTCCTTTTTATTGGGAGTTCTGCCAGACATTAAAATTATGGTGGCAGAACGAGAAAGGGTTCGCGGACTGGTGAAAGATATAACCAGCACACCCGAAGGTGTCCCTCTCCCGTCCTACCGCAACGGGAGGAGACGAGGAGTTCACGCATAAGACTATCCCTCAGAAGGAATAACTCTGATGCGATCTTTCATCACGGTCCGCGACGACCGTCTGGCAATGTAGGCCAGCAGGCAAAGAATAGTGCCCAACCCTATTGCAGTCAAGCACGCAAAATGCCATTTGTTTTAAATTAAATCATTAGAAAAGTAAGGCTAAATAATGAGGGAGTTATTGTTAAGTGGGGGTTATAGAGGACGGATTTTTTAGGCTTAATGCGGTGCTAATTTTGAAATGTAAGTTGGAAATTAGAGATTTATTATCTCTTTAATACAGCTTCGTTCCCCGTATCAGAATACTTACTTAAGGCTTTGGTTTTAAATCTTCACCCCATACATTAGGTACACCTGAAAAATAATCTCTCAATCTATCTTCCACGTGCTCTGGCTCCCAGACCGCTGCAGATTCTAAATCTTTAATTTCCTCATATGTTGCAGGCAGAATATTACCTTGGTGATAAATTGAAAACTCCTTGGTAATCACATCCTGCATGAAATATTTATTTGGTATCGCCAAATCTGCCTCAATAGGCTTATTGTCAATCACTACCCATTGACCAGAAGTAATAGCATATTTCATTACGGGCACTCGAAATAATTCTTTTGCTGAATAAATCTTATCGAGATCAAGACTAGAAATATTATCTGTAAAAAAGTCATAAAAAAGTGTTTCCTCTTTATTTATGACCCGACCAAATGCATATTGACCATTTTTTAAATCAATTTGTAATAAAGCCCCAATACTAAAATTCTGCTTTTTCATTTTCTACTCCTCTTTAATATTTCTAACTTCACTAAAGTTGGATCGCATTTATATCCTTTACTATTAGGATAAATATTAGTTATTTTTTATTAAATATCAAAAAATCAGTCATCAAACTTAGTAAAAAATTTAATCCTCTACTCTAAAGAGTCGGGTTCAAATGTAACGATGGATGAGGGAATAGAAATAGTTTTACCAAAATTTTCTTTGGTTCAACGAGTCATATAATGATCAAACTCAGGTTTGTAATAACGATAAATTACGACCCGATGACTAGCTTAGAAAATTGAAATTTTATGCCTATACTACTCAAAAAGTTTTTAATCTTATCCAGAAATTTAAGATCACTCACAAAAGGATCGAAACGATAAATAAGTTCTATAACAAATTTTTTGCCAATAGCTTGTTCATACTTTTCATAAACATCACCACTCTCAATAAAATCAATATACTTATTTATTTTTTCTTGCAGGATATAAAGATGCTCATCATTCCCCCATACGAAATGATCAGAGATCGTTAACACGACATCCCCTTCTGGACTAGTGCTAATGAAATCTATACTTTCCAAATTATCTACTGTCATCATTTTCTCTTATTTATTTTGGCCAAACAATTTCCATCTTTTATAATTAACTAGATAATATAAAATTATTGAATAGCTCTTTAACCTTTGAAGTAGTGTTTGTTTTATCAAAAAAGAATGAAACTTGATTTGGCTCAAGCTTTATATGGAAAAGTACAGAATGCTTTTCCGTTAGAAAATCTTCAAATTGATCTGCAAGCTCCAAATTTGGACAAACTAGTATTACGCCGTATTCAGGATCTTCCATAATTTGTACATTAGAAATTGGATTATTCATTTACTACTGCTCTAAATTTGTTGACTCTCACGCCATTTTTTAAATAAGTCTTCAAGCTTCTTTTGTGCATTGAAACGTGGTTTGTCTCTATTCCTATCATAATAATTGAGCCATTTTGTATTAGAAAACAACCAGAAAGACCAACCCTCATCAGTCAAATCACCGCGTGTTACTACCGCTTTTTTCACACCTTTTCCTAATACTTTTTCACGACTAACGAAGAAATTATTTTGAGCAAGAAAATTTAAATAATATGTATATATTTCTTCTATTTGAAAATAATACTTCTCATCACGAACCCATTCATCATCCATCAGCACGACAGCTTCTCGCTCAAGCGAACCTGTTACATTCATTGCTTTATATGAGCTTTCTACTTCTACTATTCTTACGATGGCATCCTCTCTTGTAGGACATTCTGAAATGGATTGCTCATGATCTATGTTCCAACTTTTTTAAAACACTAACAAAATTTATCATCAATATACTGATAATATTTTTTCCATTAATGCCTTTTCTTTAGCCCCAATAGACCATTTCGTACTATCAAACATTTCAATCACAACTTCACAATTATCAAAGATCTCTTTTTTTAATTGATCACCTCTAATATCTTGTGGTGATTTAGCTGCGATAATTAAACAATCATAAATCTGCTCTAATGAATTTGAAAATTCATTTAATTCAGACCATGTCATAAAGACTCCATGTGGACTAGACCGTACAAGTTTTTCAAAATCATCCATGGACAGGTTATTTGGAGCATGACCTATCCCATAAAAGTCTAATATTGCCCACGTCCAGTTATTTTCGGGAACAACTGTCAGTAAATCTGTTAATTGAACTAAAGAATCATTTTTTCGAAACGAAGGTAATGTAACAAACTTCATTTTGGTAACTCCACGGATCTTTTTATTTAATCTCCTAAAGGAGTGGCATAACTTATCTTTCTTTATTTGACTGTGAAACTAAAGAAGCAGCTAAAGTCTTTGTTGTACCATTATATTTTTCACTTTGTAATACTCTAGACGCTTCTGATTCCATTTCACTTCCAGTTTGTTTAGTGGAGTGCGTTTGGGCTAAAGCTGATCCAGCTAACTTTTTCTGAATTGCTGAGGAAGATGGATCTCGCAATACTTCTGAAGCTAATTTAGCGACTTTATTTGAAGTTTGTTTTGCATTTTTAGACATAATAAAAACCCATTAGTTAAGAAATTCTTATCATATCTAAGTCTTTGAATTGATCAATATATAAACGACTCAAACTGTCGTGTTAGTTAAGTTTTACTCTGAATCTAACAATCAAACAACCATCTATTAAGGTGCAAGTCTGTAACACGTAGATGTAAACAAAGCGACTCTATTATTCAAACCGTCTATTATCACAACTTCATAATGCCAAATTCTTAAAAAAGCTTGGGTAAATGCACATTGGTAAAAATATTATCAGCACACAGATGCAGATTTGTGTGAAGACCTATTAACCGAATTCAAGCTTTCCATTAGAAATTTACTAAAAAATTTAAAATGTCTAATAAATCATCGGTTTCAATTATTTTTAGGATACTTTTTTTAAAAACGATAATTTGAATATTGATTAAGACAATAGATTTTCTACTGGGTTCAACGAATATATATCGTTTGCTCAACACCCTCTTAAATTTTAACATCATCTCAAAATTTATTAAATATTTCATATTTTTAATTAAATCTAGAGGTGAGAATTATGTCTGAGAAAGTTGCTATTATTACAGCTGCTGGGAGTGGTATGGGCGCAGCTATTGCAAAAAAATTAGCAGCAGATGGATTTAATGTTGCTATTCTTTCTTCATCAGGAAAAGGTGAAGCTCTCGCAAACCAACTGAATGGTCTAGGTATTACTGGATCAAATCAATCAATAGACGATGTTCAACGCCTTATTGATGAAACTCTTTCACGTTGGGGACGAATAGATGTTTTGGTTAACAGTGCAGGACATGGTCCCCGCAAGGAAATTTTAGAATTAACAGACCAAGATTGGCATGATGGTATAGACACTTACTTTCTTAATGCTGTACGACCTATACGTTTAGTTATTCCTGTAATGCAAAAACAAAAGCAAGGTGTAATTATCAACATTTCTAGTGCATGGACATTTGAGCCTAGCTCACTATTTCCAACTTCGGCAGTTGCTCGTTCTGGATTGGCAGCATTTACCAAAATTTGTGCAGATACCTATGCGATTGATAATATCCGTATTAATAATGTCTTACCTGGATGGATTGATACTCAGCCAGAAACAGATGAACGCATTAACAATGTTCCAATGAAGCGTTATGGTTCAAAAGAAGAGATAGCAGATACAGTTGCTTTCCTTGCATCTTATAGTGCTGCTTATATTACAGGGCAGAATATTCGAGTAGATGGTGGCTTAACTCGCTCGGTATAATGAATCTTAATAAAAATTTGAAGGGATAAATTGCTAAACCATTATCCCTTCAAGATTGGAGTTAAACTCATCACAGCAATAAAACTCTCCTTTTATGGTTGCTCTGTACCTAAATATTCAATACACCATTTCCAAATTTGATCTACTTTGTCATTCGGATGTAGAACTTTTTTTCTGACAAGAAAATAACTTGGCTCAACAATTTTAGTGTCGGAAATAACTTGTACTAGTTTTCCTGACTTAATATCTGCTTCAACAAACGCTCGACATGTTAAAGCTATTCCTTGCCCTGACACAGCAGCATCCAACGCCAGAGTGGTTTGATTAAATATAGGCCCTGACAACTTGGTGAATGTATTTAGAAATTTTGGCCATTGATCGTGTGCATCGTGCAGAAGTGGCATTGATAATAACTGTTCACGTTTTAATGGCAACGTTAAATCTTTGACAAAATAAGGACTTGCGACAGCTACGAGTTCCTGACGAAACAATAATTGTGTTTCTAAATTATCTGGAAATGATTTTGTGGTAAGCCTGATGGCAATATCAACCTGATCCCGATCAAAGTCAGATACTGCTTCAGTAGCTAATGTATGTAAGTTAATGTCAGGTAATAGAGTATGTAAATCGCCTAACCGAGGAATTAAGAGTTTAGCAGCAATGGTTGGTGTGACACTTATCGTAACGCTATCAGGCTGATCTAATAGTAATTCTGTCGAATCAGTAAGAATGTCGAAAGCACGAGTAATATTGACCAGATACTTTGCTCCTTCAGGAGTCAAAGACAGTCCTCGTGGAAGCCGTTGAAACAAAGTAACGTTTAAATGATCTTCTAGTGCACGAACTTGTTGAGCAATAGCACCTTGTGTAACACCTAATTCATCAGCAGCAGCGCGAAAACTTAACTTCCTGCCCGCTGTTTCAAAAGCACGCAAAGCATTTAAGGACGGAAGTTTTCGACGAGATAACATGAAAAATAAAGAAGTAGTTTTTCTACACTCTAGTTTGTTTGCTAACTGTATGCAACCCATTCACGGCGCAAGTCTGTAACATGTAGATGTAAATAAAGCGACTCTATTATTCAAACCATCTGTTATCACCACCTCATAATGTGCAAATTTTTTACTACTACCAACCTTGGTTGCCGTTGCAAATAACACCTTATCTTTCGCACCGCTCATATAGCGAATATCCGCCTGTAGGCCAGTGTATGGCGCATTCCCTGCATTACAAGCCATCGCAAAAGCAATATCGGCTAAAGAAAATATGACACCACCATGTACGCCGCCCAAGGCATTCATGTGTTCGTCTTTTATATTAAGCTTGCAACGCGCTTCATCAAAACTGCGATGCAGCACTTGAACACCCAATAGCTCTGCGAATTGATCAACCGCAGTGGTTTCCTTTTTTTGCACAAACGTCTCCCTACTCGTGCGAGTATTCCTTAAATGTTATGAATCTATCTGTATTGAAATCGACTTATGAATAGCCGTTAAACGCTATCTTGTTTAATCTGATAGTTTGAAGAACTAAAGTCCTTATAGGTCAGGCGATCATCCAACTCTGAGCTTAAAGGCTGAACTTCTTGCATTGAGTTTAAGCAGCGCTGTGCAAGCTCAATGTATTCTTGCGTGCCTCTAGTTTTCCACTTTTTTTCTTGTTCTGATAAATCACGTGCAACCTTGGCAGGACTCCCCATTGCCAATACATTTGCCGGAATAATATCTTTGGTTTTGACCAAACTATTTGCGCCAATAATAGTGTTTTCACCAATTTCGGCATAGTCCAAAATTACGCTGTTCATGCCCACCAAAACATTTTTTCCAATGCAGCAGCCATGCAAAATTGCCCCATGCCCAATGTGCCCCATTTCTTCAACCAAAGTCACGCTTTGTGGAAAACCATGTACAGTGCAGCTATCTTGTATATTGGCATTTTGCTTAATATGAATACGACCAAAATCGGCACGCAATGAAGCAAATGGCCCCACATATACGCCCGCTTCAATAATCACATCACCAATTAAAACAGCAGTTGGATGTACAAAAGCCTCTGGGCTAACGACGGGAATAACACCGTCAATACTATAACAAGGCATGATTTAACCTCTCATTTGTTGCCACCAAACCTCCGAAACGGCGCCAATAATGTGCTGTGGCATTGGGCATTGGTCCTTCTGCTGTTGCAGCAACAGACAAGAAGTATTCATCCGCAGGTTCAAATACTTTTTTATAAATATTCATTGATAAAGTTCGTGCACTAATCGCGGGCCAGTCAGTTGGCAATAACTCAAGCGGTAATGCAGGGTCTTTCAATAAAATCCGTCGATAATAATGAATTAGCAAAGTTCGAATTTGAAAGGCCTGAACAGGTTCCAGTTGTTCGTTTTCCTGCATCAGCAACACGCCAATTTCTCTAAAAATATCAAGAAACTGTAAATATCTTTGGCGTAATTCATCGATGGGCCAGTTGGTTCTGAGCATACGACCAATGGTATCGACCGAATTATTAAAGAGCTGCAAGGTTTCGGCTTTAAACACCACCACTTGCTCACTCATATTTAAGTCCACCAACAAGCGTTGCAGTTCAATACGGTTACAACCCGGATAAGCCATTAAGTTTGTCGAAATATTGGCAAATCCTAACCATTCGAGTTCTTTCTTTAACAACGCTTTATTTTCAGTGTCGAGGCTAGACATCAGAATAAGATCCCAATAATGGTCCCACTCTTTCATCTGGTCGTTATAAATGCGTTGCTCAGCCTGCAAATAGGTCGAACGGCTCGAATCGGTAATTCGATAAAAACTGGTTCTGCCGATTTTGTCTGAACATAACCAATCATTTTTAACTAAACGAAAAACAGAGGTTCTTACAGCGCGGTCATTAAAACCAAACAGCTCTAATAACTGAATCAGGCTTGCAAGACTAATGTTTCCACCCCGATGAAGTACTGAATCTCCAAAAATTGTCGAAATAAGCGAAGTTCCACTTAAGGTCTCATTCTTTACAACAGAATCAATTATTTGCTGTATTTTTGCACTCATACTCATGTCTTGGCGTTTAGTTTCAGGGTATAGATTCTATACCCTGAATGATTTTGATGTTAAGCAATCTGACGCATATCGATTACCCGCTTTGCCTTTCCTTCCGAACGAGGTAAGGTCGCTTCTGTAACAACTTCTACAGTAACGCTAATCCCAATCATGGTTTTAATGCGTTTCATCAACTCCTGAGCAAGTTGATTGGCCTGTATATTACAGTTATGACACATCTCTGTACGAATATGCAAAGTATCCATATGCCCTTTTTTAGTCACCAAAATTTCATAATTTGGAACTAAATGCGGAACTTGTAAAATTTGCTCTTCAATTTGGGTCGGGAAAACGTTCACGCCGCGAATAATCAGCATGTCGTCACTACGGCCCACAATTTTATCCATTTTACGCATCGCCAGATTTTCTCCAGCGAGTAAACGTGTCAAATCACGAGTACGGTAACGAATAATCGGTAAGCCTTCTTTGGTAATGGTGGTAAAGACTAACTCGCCAAGTTCGCCATCTTTACAGACTTCACCTGTTTCAGGGTTAATAATTTCTGGGTAGAAATGATCTTCCCAAATGGTTAGCCCTTCGCCCTCACCTAAGCACTGCATTGCAACGCCCGGCCCCATCACCTCAGACAAACCATAAATATCGAGTGCTTTAATATTTAAGCGTTCTTCAATTTCACGACGAAGTTCATTGGTCCAAGGCTCGGCACCAAAAATACCGACTTTTAAAGACGTATTACGTGCAGTACCAAATTGTTGCTCGAGCTTTTCAATAATACTCACGCAATACGATGGCGTAACCATAATTGCAGTCGGTTTAAAATCTTGAATAAGCTGCACTTGCTTTTCAGTTTGGCCGCCAGACATTGGAATAACCGTTGCACCTAAGCGCTCGGCACCATAATGTGCGCCTAAACCACCTGTAAATAGTCCATAGCCATAAGCCACCTGAACCATATCTTTTGCGGTTAAACCTGCCATGCGTAAGCAACGCGCAACAATGTCTGACCAAGTATTAATATCTTTTTGGGTATAACCCACCACGGTCGGTTTACCCGTTGTGCCCGATGATGCATGTAAACGCACAATCTGTTCTTGTGGCACAGCAAACATTCCAAACGGATAGTTGTCTCTTAAATCCTGTTTGGTGGTAAATGGAAACTTTGCCAGATCGTCTAAAGTCACGAAGTCATCAGGATGTACACCTGCATCATCGAACTTTTTCTTATAGACCGGACTATTTTCATATACAAAAGTCAGGGTTTGTTTTAACCGTTTAGTTTGCAGCTCTCTAAGCTCTGCAAGTGTTAATTGTTCAACATTATCCGTTGTAAGGCTGTCCATCGCCTCTCTCCTCATTATGTAATTTTTAAAACCGTCTAAATTAATTTAAGTTTTCCAAAATCAGCGCAACGCCCTGTCCCACACCTACACACATCGTGCAAAGTGCATAGCGTCCACCGCGTTTTTTTAGCTCACGTGTTGCTGTAATCACTAAACGTGTACCGCTCATACCCAGCGGATGGCCTAACGCAATCGCACCACCATTTGGGTTCACGCGTTCATCGTCATCTTTTAGACCAAGTTCACGCATACAAGCCAAAGATTGGGCTGCGAATGCTTCATTCAGTTCAATCACATCTATCTGATCTAGCGTTAAACCTGTTTGCTTTAAAATTTTCTGCACAGCCGGAACAGGACCTATACCCATATATTTGGGTTCAACCCCTGCACTTGCAATGCCAATTACACGTGCTAAAGGTTTTAACCCATGTGTATTTGCAAATTCACGGTTGGTAATTAACACACACGCGGCACCGTCATTTACACCAGAGGCATTTCCGGCAGTCACCGAGCCGCCTTCTTTTTTAAATGGCGCTTTTAGTTTTGCGAGTGCTTCAAGTGTCGTTTCACGCGGATGTTCATCGCGATTAACAACGTTCACGTTTTTTTTACGATCTACAATCTCGACAGGCAAAATCTCGTCATTAAAGAAACCATTTTGTTGTGCCGCAGCCGTTTTTTGTTGGCTACGCAATGCAAAAGCATCTTGGTCTTCACGACTAATTTGATATTTTTCAGCTACATTTTCGGCAGTTTCCGGCATGCTGTCGGTGCCGTATTGCGCTTTAAGTTGCTTATTTACAAAGCGCCAGCCAATAGTGGTGTCATAAATTTCAGGTGTACGGCTAAACGCTTCGGTCGGTTTAGCTTGTACAAATGGCGCACGGCTCATTGACTCAACGCCACCTGCCAACACAAACTGCGCTTCACCTGCCTTAATTGAGCGTGCCGCAAGGCCTACCGCATCTAAGCCAGAAGCACATAAACGATTGACGGTCATGGCTGGCACTGTATCAGGTAAGCCCGCCAAGAGTGTCGCCATACGTGCAACGTTACGGTTGTCTTCACCTGCTTGGTTAGCACATCCTAAAAACACTTCGTCTACCGTATTCCACGGCAAGTTCGGGTGTTGATCTTTTAAATATTTGATGGGCAATGCAGCTAAATCATCTGCACGTACTGCACTTAAGGCACCTGCATATCGTCCAATTGGGGTACGAATAAAATCGCAAATTAAAACGTCTTCCATGTTGACTCCTGATTATGCAAATTCGGTCATATCACGTGAATATTGAGTAGCAATGTTTTGAGTTTTCGCTACATATTGCTTGAGGTAGATACTCGCGCGATATTTTTCCTCTCCATACAGTGCATATAAATTATTTAAGGTTTGGAGCACATAAGCACCACCCATTTGTGTCAACCACTGGTAAGGACCCTTAGGATAATTCACTCCATATTTCATGGCATTATCAATATCTTCCAGACTCGCAACACCATGTAAACTTGCTTCGCAGGCTTCATTAATGAGTAAAGCGATGGTGCGTAAGGTTAACAGCGCAGGATGGTCTTTAATCCACATCACGCTGACACCAAACTGTGCAAAGTAAGCCTCAACTTTAGCCAGATCACTTGCTTCACAAAGCTCGTTATGACTGAGTACTAAAGCCTCTGCGTGCTCACAATCATGATGCCAATCCATTAAAACCACTTTACGGCTTAAGTAATGAATATTGGCTGACTCACCTTGGCTTAAACGTAAGTCGATATCATCAATTTGAAGGATATTGTCGTCACTCGCAGATCCGCTTTTTAAACCTAAACGCGTTACAAAAGCAGGTAGCTGAGACCAAGCGCCTTTTAGCTGAATATGGGCATCGACTGGCTCGGCAACCACAGCTTGAGGTTGAAATGTCTCGTACTGATTTTTTTCGTTATAGCTATAAAAGCCTTGTTTTGACTTACGGCCCCAAGCACCTGCATCGACCAATTCTTTTTGAATGAGGCTTGGGCGGTAACGTGGTTCGTAAAAAAACTCTTGATAAACGCTTTGCGTCACCGAAAAGTTAACATCTTGCCCAATAAGGTCGGTAAGTTCACACGGCCCCATCGCAAAACCGCCGCACTGCTTTAAGGCATAGTCTAGCTGGTCGTAGCTAGTGACTTGTTCTTGCAGTGCTCTAAAGCCTTCTGCATAAAACGGACGTGCAATTCGGTTAACAATAAACCCAGGAGTCGACTTGGTGAGTACCGGAATTTTTTTCCAGCCCAACATCAAATTTTTTAAAGCCAAACATAAGCTGTTTGGGGTTTTTAAGCCTTGCACAATTTCAACCAGTTTCATGACTGGCGCAGGGTTAAAAAAGTGTAAACCCACTACGCGCTCAGGGTGAGCAATGCCAGCCGAAATTGCAGTCACTGAAATTGAAGATGTGTTACTTGCAAAAATGGTTTGCGCACTACAAATTTCAGCAAGTTGCTTAAATAAAGACTGTTTAACTTCTTTTTTCTCGACGACCGCTTCAATGACTAAGTCAGCATCACGTAGCGCTTCAACTTGGTTGACCACAGTTAAACGTGCCAAAGCTTCATCAGCTTGCTGTTGTGTGAGCTTGCTCTTTTCAACCAGCTTTTTAAATGTCTGCCCTAAACCTTGAACGGCTTGTTGCGCTTTTTGAGCGTCCAGATCATATAAAATGGTCGAGTGCCCATTAACAATGGCTAACTGGGCAATGCCGATGCCCATAGTGCCAGAACCAATAACGGCAATTCGGGCACGAGATAAGTCTAAATCTGTCATGCTTAGCGCCCTTTAAAATTTGGTTCACGTTTATTCATAAAGGCTTGTACACCTTCACGATAATCTTCGGAACGACCCGCAATACGTTGTAAGTCACGCTCTAACAGCACTTGCTCATCAAAGGTGTTATTACTTGATTGATGAATGGCTTTTTTAATGAGAGATAGACCAAATGTAGGCTGTTTCGCTAAACGCTCTGCGAGTTCAGTCACTTTTGTTTTAAGTTCAGCGTCTTCTACAACATCCCAAATCATGCCCCATTCTTTTGCGGTTTCTGCTGGGAGCTTGTCACCTAACAAGGTCAAACCCATAGCACGCGCATGGCCTACAGCACGTGGTAAAAACCATGTACCCGCAGAGTCTGGAACCAAACCTAAACGGCAAAAGGCTTGTACGAAGTTTGCCGATTTTGCTGCAATCACCAAATCACATGCCAGTGCAATATTTGCTCCTGCACCTGCTGCCACACCATTTACGGCGCAAATCACAGGCTTTGGCATATTTACAATCGTTTTAATGAGCGGGTTATAGTAAGTTTCAATGGAATATCCTAAATCTGGAGCTTCAGCATTTGGGTCAACTACACGGTCACCCAAATCTTGCCCTGCACAGAAGCCACGGCCTTCGCCACTAATCACCACACAGCGAACATCCGGATTTTTGGTCCACTGGTTTAAAACCTCAGCCACTTCGCGATGCATATCAACGTTAAAGCTATTCAGTGCTTTTGGGCGGTTAAATGTCAGGTAGCCAACACCATTTTTTTCTTCAGCAATAATATTTTGATAGTCCATCACTCACCTCTAAACACTGGCTTTCTTTTCTCAAAGAAAGCATTAATCCCTTCGTTTCGATCTTTTGTAGCCGCCAACCAGACAAAGTTTTGACGTTCAAACTTAAGGCCCTGACTTAAAGTCGTTTCATGAATACTTTTAATTGATTGTTTAATCACGCGAATCGCTAAAGGCGCTTGTTTGGCAATTTTAGTTGCAAGTTGAATGGCGTATTCGACGGTTAATTCGATCGGCACCACTTGACTGCAAATGCCATGTTGCTCTGCCTGTTTTGCCGAAATCATCTCACCTGTCATGGCCCAGCGCATCGTGAGTTGTTGTCCAACCAAGCGAGCCAAACGCTGTGTTCCGCCTGCACCCGGCAACATACCCAAGGTAATTTCAGGTAAAGCAAAACGGGCATTTTCACCGCAAATTACCATATCTGAATGTAAAACCAGCTCAAACCCAGCGCCTAAGGCATAACCATTCACTGCACTAATCAGTGGCTTACTAAATGCATCAATTTTTTGCCAAAGCTTCGGGCGAATATCGAGTTGCAAAGTCACGGCGTCCATTGCAGCTAATTCGCTAAGATCTGCTCCAGCCGCAAAACATTGTGAGTTACCCGTTAAAACCACCGCTTTGACTTGAGCATTGTGTTCAGCTTCTTCGAGCAACTCGCATAAACACTGCAATGTTGCATTGTTTAAAGCATTTCTTTTTTCTGGACGGTTTAGGGTTAATAACAAAACACCGTCAGTTGCTGTGCTGGCTTTGATCAACTCTTGCATGACAGCCTCTACTCATCAAAACTCAAACGAACATTTGAGCCTTTTGGTAAGGTTTGACAGCTAAGTACATAGCCCTTTTCGACTTCGTCTTTTTCAAGGCTATAGTTAAGGAACATATCAACTTCACCAGAAACAACTTTACAACGACAAGTCGCACACACCCCACCTTTACAGGCATATGGTAAGTCAGCACCCGCACGTAAAGCCGCATCAAGAATACTTTCATCGTCCTGAGCCACAGAAACAATCAGTTCACGACCGTCTAAAATGATGTTGACCTTTTCTTCTTTACGGTTCGCATCAGCTTCAGCGCTACGTTTACGAGCCTGCCCTGTGTGGAAACGTTCGGTGTGGATTTTTTCTTTTGCAATACCATAGTTTGGCAAAGTGTTTTCTACGGCATTCATCATTTCGTCTGGACCACAGGCAAACACATGGTCAAAACTCGTTTCAAGCACATCAAAATCAAAAAGCTGTTTAAGCTTTTCTTCATCAATACGACCGTTCATTAGTTCACTATCGTTGAACTCACGAGAAAAGATATTGATGAGCTGAAAACGTTCTTTAAACTGATCTTTCAAATCCATAATTTGCTCGGCAAACATGGTTTGTTTCCATGAGCGATTGCCATAGAGCAACGTAAATTTAGCTTCAGGTTGTTCAAATAAAACTTGCTTAACAATTGATAAAATTGGGGTAATACCACTGCCCGCAGCAACGCCTAAATAGTTTTGTCCGCCTATCTTGGCTGCTTTTTGGAAAAACACACCTTGTGGTGGCATGACTTCAAGCACATCGCCTACTTTTAAATGGTCATTGGCCCAGTTTGAAAATTGACCTTGATCAATTTTTTTAACCGCAATGCTGATGTCTTCTTTTGCTGCATAGCTACAAATTGAATAACAACGGCGGATTTCACCCGCTTCGGTTAAATGGCGAATGGTTAAGTGTTGACCCGGTTGAAATTGAAATTGTTCTTGTTGTTCAGGTACAACGTCAAATGCAATACAAATTGCCTGATCGGTTTGCGGTGTAATACTTTTTACTTTTAATGGTACAAATTGGCTCATGGCTGATTTCCTTATCTAAAGACTTAAATACATTTGAAGTAATCAAAAGGCTCAAGACAGTCCTGACATTTATAAAGTGCTTTACAGGCGGTAGAACTAAACTCTGTTAACAGTCGGGTATGTCGGCTTTTACAACGTGGGCACTCGACACCATCATTTAAATGAACGTGAGTCCCACATTGATGCGCCAGCCCTTCAGGTGGTGCAATGCCATAAACTTGCAGTTTCTTTTTACCCGCTTCAGACATCCAGTCTGTGGTCCATGCCTCTGACAAATCAACCATGACTTTGACCGGTGTCAAAGCTTCTGCGGTAAATGCCTCAACAATTTGTGCTTTGAGCATATCTGTTGCTGGGCAACCGCTATATGTCGGAGTTAAACGGACAATGATCTCTTGATGATCGTTAATCTCTACACCGCGAATCATGCCTAAATCGACAACCGATAAAACCGGAATTTCAGGGTCACTTACCGTTTGTAGAACATCCCAACATTGGTCGATGCAATGACGAATCATTTGCATGGCTCACCTCCTTGTCTTACCAGGTCATTCCCGGATAAGTTCTTTGAATACATTGCATTTCAGCCAACAAATAACCTAAATGCTCAGTATGCAATCCTTGTTTCGCACCACGGCGATAAGCACCGTTCACAGCAACATTTAATTCAAAGCGCTTAAGCTCATCTGCAATGGTTTGGTTCCATTGTTCTTTTTCATTTGAAAAATCTGGAATCACGCCTTGTTCGACTAATGCTTGTTCATCTGCATTTAGTTCAAATAATTCAGCGGTAAAACGCCATAAATTATTTAATCCATCTTGCACACGTTGATGCGCTTCATCTGTGCTTAAACTTAAACGTTCCATCCAGCTTGTTGAAAAACGGATGTGATACTTCACTTCTTTTAAAGATTTAACGGCAAGTGCGCTTAATCCAGGAAGTGAGCTTTGCGTTAAAGCAGTAAATAAATGAAGATGGTAATGGTCCATCAACCACTGGCGTACAATCGTTTGTGCAAAGTCACCATTGGGTTGTTCGCACAACAATAGGTTTAAAAACTCACGTTCTGTACGGAAATACGCAAGTTGGTCTTCATCACGTTTAGCTTCATCATATTGACCTGCCAACGTCAGAAAGTTTCTTGCCTGACCTAACAAGTCCAAACCGATATTTGCTAAAGCAATATCAACTTCAAGCTCAGGTGCATGCCCGCACCATTCAGCCAAACGCTGAGATAAAACCAGTTGACTGTCGCCAATATGTAATAAGAATTTAGATAAAACTGAATGATTCATTTGCCATTCCCCTTACATGTGCTCAATGCCATCTGGGATATGGTAAAAAGTCGGATGACGATAAACCTTGTCTAAAGAAGGATCGAAAAATTCTGCTTTTTCATCTGGCTGTGATGACTTAATCAGTTCAGAACGAACCACCCAAATGCTGATTCCTTCATTACGACGCGTGTAAACATCACGAGCATGTTGCAATGCGATTTCATCATCAGGTGCTCTTAAGCTGCCTACGTGTCGGTGGCTTAAACCTTGTTTACTACGTACAAATACTTCGTAGAGCGACCAGTTATTTTTATCTTCCATTTTGATTTCCTCAAATTTTTCCATAAATCTTGTTAAGCCACTTTGTTTGCTTCAAGCTGCTGTTTTTTTGCATAGACTACTGCTGCATCACGAACCCATTTGCCGTTTTCCCATGCTTTACGGCGTGCTTCGATACGCTCGTGATTACATGGTCCACGTCCGGCAATCACTTCATTAAATTCGTGCCAGTCAATCTCGCCAAACTCATAGTGGCCTGTTTCTTCATTGAACTTTAAATCTGGGTCCGGTACTTCCAAGCCAAGTTGCAACACTTGTGGTACGGTGTTATCGACAAACTTTTGACGTAATTCATCGTTACTAAAGCGTTTGATTTTCCACGCCATGCTTTGTGCGCTGTTTGGAGAGTGTTCATCACTTGGACCAAACATCATCAGTGCTGGCCACCAATAACGATTTACCGCATCTTGCGCCATCTGTTTTTGTTCTGGTGTACCGCCTGCCAAAGCCATCATGGCTTCAAAACCTTGGCGCTGGTGGAAACTTTCTTCTTTACAAATACGTACCATTGCACGTGCATATGGTCCGTAAGAGGTACGGCAAAGCGCAACTTGGTTCACAATGGCTGCCCCATCGACAAGCCAACCAATTGCAGCGACATCTGCCCAAGTCAAAGTTGGATAGTTAAAAATTGATGAGTATTTCATTTTCCCATCAATCAATTTTTCCATCATGTCATCACGGTCAGCACCTAAAGTTTCTGCCGCACTGTACAAATACAAACCATGACCTGCTTCATCTTGTACTTTTGCGAGTAAAACCGCTTTACGTTTTAAAGTTGGTGCACGAGTAATCCAGTTCCCTTCGGGCAACATACCTACAATTTCAGAATGGCCATGTTGCCCGATTTGACGAATCAATGTTTTGCGGTAGGCATCGGGCATTTGATCCTTAGCCTCAATCGTAATTTCATTGGCAATATTTTGTTCAAATTTCTGGTAGTTGTTTTCCATTCTTTCATTCCCTGTAGGTATCACCCTTAAACCCATTTTTCGATACACTAAAAACAAAGTCAATCACTTTTTTAGTATCAAATTAAATCCAATCAAAAAATAAGAATTAAATACTTGAAATTAATAAATATTAATTAAAAACAAAAAACCTTTTTACGTTTACAAATCAAAATAAAGTTGACTTTTAGACAAATTAATCCGAAATTATGAATCATATTTTTGCAATTTTTATAATTGACGTATCAAATAAAAAAGGAGTTTGGTCATGCTTGAACAAGCACACCTAGAAGGAACCTCAACTGACACAGATTTTCAGCAGCCTGAGCATCAACTGCCTCATCTTGCTTCTTATGTCTATGGAACATGGCATTCGTCTGACGAAGAACTACGCCCTGTTTATCATGCCATTACAGGTGAATCGATTTATGCCGTAAGTAGTCATGGCATTGATATGAAACATGTTGTTCACTATGCCAAACAAAATGGTTCAGAACTGGCTAACTGGACATTCCACCAACGTGCCAATGCATTAAAACAAATTGCCCAGCATTTACTTGAACGCAAGGAAGACTTCTACAAACTTGCTTATGCAACGGGTGCGACTCGTAAAGATGCATGGATTGATATTGAAGGCGGTATCCAGACATTATTTGCTTATTCAAGTCTGGTTCGTCGTGAACTCAATGATGAAAAAATTATTACTGAAGATAGCTGGATTCAATTATCTAAAAATGGGACTTTTGGTGCTAAACACATTTTAAGCCCTAAAGCGGGTGTTGCCGTTCACATTAACGCTTTTAACTTCCCAATTTGGGGAATGCTTGAAAAAATTGCACCGACGCTACTTGCAGGTGTGCCATGTATTGTAAAACCTGCAACCGATGGCTCTCAATTAACTCAAGCTGTTGTAAAAGCGATTGAAGAAGCACATGTATTACCAAAAGGTTCGCTACAACTCATTTGTGGTCAGACTTATGATTTGTTCGACCACTTAGGTCCACAAGACTGTGTTACGTTTACAGGTTCTGCTTACACAGGCCAAAAACTGCGTAACCACCCTCACCTCAATAAATATTCGATTCCATTTAGCATGGAAGCCGACTCGGTAAACAGTGCAATTTTAAGCCCTGAGGCAAATGAAGAAACCATCGATTTATTTGTGCGTGAAGTCTTCCGTGAAATGACCACAAAAGCAGGCCAAAAATGTACGGCCATTCGTCGTGCATTTGTTCCTGAAAATTTGTTAGGTACTGTACAAGAGAAACTAACTGCCAAACTTGCTAAAGTTGTAGTGGGTGACCCGCAAAAAGAAGCAACCACCATGGGTGCTTTAGCGAGCATTAAGCAAAAACATGACGTTGCAGAAAAAGTTGCTGAACTCAGCAAAGATGCAAAAATTGTTTTTGGTGGCAATGATAGCTTTACATTTAATGCAGACCATCCTGAAAAAGGTGCTTTTTTCGCTCCAACTTTATTGCTCTGCGAGCAACCTTTACAAGCGATACATGTACATACCACAGAAGCTTTCGGCCCTGTATGTACCCTCATGCCATATAGCAACATTGAAGAGTTAGCTGATCTTGTTTCTCGCGGTGAAGGTAGCCTAGTGGCTTCAGTCGTTAAAAATAACGATGAGAATATTGAACAGATTATTCAAAAAATTGCACCTTGGCATGGCCGTGTCCATGTACTCGATGCAGAATCGGCAAAAGAAAGTACAGGACATGGTTCACCACTTCCGCATTTAGTACACGGCGGCCCTGGTCGTGCAGGTGGTGGTGAAGAGTTAGGTGGTATTCGCGCCGTTAAACACTACATGCAGCGCACTGCAATTCAAGGTTCTCCAAACAGCCTGACGCAAATTACCCACTCGTGGACTGCTGGCTCGAAAGTTAACGAAGACCGCGTACATCCATTTAAAAAGTCATTTGATGAGCTAGTGATTGGTGAACGTTTATTAACGGCGCGTCGCACCGTAAGCGAAGCAGATATTGTCAACTTTGCTGGTTTAAGCGGTGACTATTTCTATGCGCATACCGACAAAATTGCAGCTGCCGAGTCTTTCTTTGGTGAGCGTGTTGCACATGGATATTTCATTGTGTCTGCCGCAGCTGGTCTATTTGTAGATGCAGCACAAGGTCCTGTGATTGCCAACTACGGCATGGATAACTTACGTTTTGTTGAACCAGTTAAAATTGGTGACTCGATTCAGGTTGAATTGACCTGCAAACAAAAAACGCCTAAACCACAAAAAGACCCGTCTCAGCCTGCGCATGGCGTTGTAGTGTGGGATATTAAAGTCAAAAACCAACGTGGTGAACTTGTCGCAACTTACGACATTTTAACTTTAGTTGCTCGTGATTTATAAATAGAACTCAAGCTGATGGATAGCTAATATCCATCAGTTTTTTATCTTACATTAGTCGTTGTCCTTTTAATGTACCGAAAAATAGCGACTTTAGAATTGTCTCAGATGAAAACGTTTAGCCAGTTTCTTTTGCAGAATAATAACGAGAATTGGAAACACTGCTGCGGAAATTGCACATATCATCAGTAACTTTTTTACATTTTGTGGTGCCATGCCATGATCAGGTAATAAAAAAGCAGACAGAAAGAATGCGATGGTTGTAACCAGATACATGATTGAGGTCTGTAATGAAGAAAATCCAGCTCGTTGTCTATCATCAGGAAACTGAATCGAAATCACCGAAGATGTCACCAAACGACTATAAGATGCACCGAGAAATAAACTAATAAATAACGTCGCATGCGGATAGCCTAAAATTAGTATCAGCAAACTCAGTATAAAGACGATCGTTGAAGCTGTAGCCAGCATTAAAGCAGAGAAACGGGAGGTTAACGCCCCTGTGATTTTTGTAGACAGATAACCTATCACGCCCCCGCTAAAGAAGAGCCAAGACAGTAGATCTTGAGAAGCACCCAACTGTTGTATCATTAAGGGTGCCAAAATAGGAATAACCAGCATAGGACTAAACTGAACAAGTGCATTACTGGAAGCGAACAGTAAAGTTTCCATATCAAGATGCAGCTTAGGGAACGTATCTAAAGAAACTGGGTCTTGGGGAATGACGGATACAATCAATGGTAATGCCAATACACATAAGGCACTTATGAGCCACAAAGCCACATGCCAGCCATAATGTGTGCACAAAAATAATATCGTGGGCATTCCTACAATACTTACTATTGAAAATGACGCGATCACCGTCGCCAACATTTTTCCATGCAAGTTAGGCGGCACGTTGTTTATTAATATACTTATACCCACACCCATTGTGGTACCGCCGACCAGTCCTGCACAAAATCGAAGTGCAAGTAGAAGACTAAAACTGGATGTATATGTAGTTAAAAGTGTTAGTAGACCCAACAACGCCATATTGGCAATTAAAAAATGTTTCTTATTGAAATGATCAATCCAGTAAAAAGCAATAATTCCCGAAAGGACGGCACCTAGTGTGTACATGCCGGACACATAGCCTGAGAATGATACAGGCACTGCGAAATCCGTTGCCATAAAAACAAAAACAGGGTTGAACACCATATATTCCAGTGCATTGGTGAACTGGACAAAAGCAATCACAATAGCTATCCGCATGAGAGCTTTATGATTAAATATCTGCATGACTGGGAGCATAGCAAGCAACCTATGGATGAAAGATATCCGAGTTTAGCTGCTATCAATGGTGTTTATTATATGGTAGAAATGGCACTTATTATTATCAAATATGGGATAATTGATGCGTCCTGCTCTGGATTTTAATACCCTGAAAGTGTTCATTGCGGTGGTTGAAAGAGAAAGTTTTGTTGGAGCATCGAAAATCCTTGAAATGCCGACATCAAACGTGAGTCGCTGTATTTCTCAGTTAGAAGAAAAACTGGATCTTCAGCTCATTGAGCGTAGCACCCGACATATGAAAATCACTCAGGCGGGGCAGCTACTCTACACTCGCGCGAAACCATTACTGGAGGCGCTTGAGCAAACTGAGACAGAATTAACATCGCGGCAAATGCAACTCAAAGGCCCATTGCGAATCTGTATTCCCAATGAAATAGGTCCTGCATTGCTGGGTTCTGTTATTGCCGATTTCGCCTGTCAGTACCCAGACCTTGAGATCAGCTGTGTTACCAATTTGTCAGGTTTCGAATCTCTGCGAGATGATCTGGATTTAGCGATTATTATTACCCGTGGTCAGATGGATAACAGTGACTACATCGCTCGTCATCTGGTGACTATCCCTTGCACCATTGTTGCAGCCCCACCCCTCATTCAGCGTTACGGCATCCCGACTCATATCCAGCAATTTGAAGAATTACCCTGTATTACAACAGTAAGTGCACTTAAAGGTGCTCCTTGGCAATTTGTCAATAAAAAGGGGGAATTCGAAACCATCAAGGTTAAAGGGCATTATCGGGTAAACAGTGGAGAGATGGCCGGACAAGCTGCTGTAGCAGGTGTCGGTTTCGCAATTCTATCGAAACAAGTCTGCCATCCATACATTAGCAATGGACGTTTAATCGAGATTGAGTTTGAACAATCGGCAGCCCCATTGCAATTGTTCGCACTTTATTCAAATCGTCGTTACTTACCCGCTAAAACAAGAGCGCTTATTGATTTCATGCAGCAGAAATTAAGTGAGAGTTCGAGCTGATAAGGTCACTTTCTTTTTGCTGTTTATTTCCTCACTCATTTTAGGAATCCTTTTTGCCAATCAGTCTCAATTTGTTAAGATGGCAAGCTTGAGAAATTAAGTTAAGCTCTCACACACTGTTGACTCAATTTTGACATAAAAAAGGTACACTAAAAGGTATACTTTTTTCTTTGATTAAGTCCAATTCACACAGAAGTTGTTAGAATTGGTTAGATGACCAAACGTAAAATATTATTGATTTTTTAAGGGTTTATTACGCATGAATAGCGCTGAAATCATGGCTGATCTCTCCACCCACACTCCAATGATGCAGCAATATCTCAAGGTTAAAAAAGACTATCAACATGCGTTGCTGTTTTATCGTATGGGCGACTTTTATGAACTATTCTTTGAAGATGCCCATTTAGCAGCTAAACTTTTAGGTATTACCTTAACCCATCGTGGTAAAGCAAATGGCAATCCGATTCCAATGGCAGGCGTTCCATATCATTCGGCAGAAGGTTATCTTGCACGCCTTGTCAAAGCTGGGCGAACTGTAGCCATTTGCGAGCAAGTGGGAGAAGTGACAGGTAAAGGTCCGGTTGATCGTAAAGTTGTTCGCATTCTGACTCCTGGTACTTTAACTGATGATGCATTACTCAGCAGTTATCAATCCTCTAATCTCGTTTCATTATGCATTCATCAAAACCAGATTGGTTTCGCGTTACTAGACTTAAGTGCAGGCATTTTTAAAGTTCAACAACAAGATTACAAGCCAGAACAATTACCTATTGAACTTGCGCGTTTAATGCCAAGTGAAATCTTGATTGATGAAGACTTGGTCGACACAAATATTATCGAGCAAATTAAAAAACACTTAGAATGCCCTGTTACCAAACGTCCAAATGTAGACTTCAATCTAAATAACGCACAAAAAACTTTATGTGACCAATTTACGGTATCAACGCTTTCAGGTTTTGGTTTAGACCCATTACCTTTAGCTAAAGCTGCTGCCGCTGCACTCATTCACTATGCAAAAGAAACACAAAAAACTGCATTACCGCATATCCGTTCAATTCAGCTTGAGCAAAGTACAGACTTTATAGCGCTCGACCCAATCACACGCCGTAACCTAGAAATTATCGAACCGTTATTTGAACATGGCACCTCATTATTCCAACTGGTAAATGACTGCCAAACTGCAATGGGTGGTCGTTTATTAAGCCGCACACTCATGCAACCTGTTCGTGATACGGCTTTACTCGATGCTCGTTTAGATGCAATTGAGCAACTCATTCAAGGCTACCATGAAAGTCCTGTTCGTTTAGTGCTTAAAGAAATTGGAGATATTGAGCGTGTGCTTAGCCGTGTAGCATTGGGCAGTGCGCGACCACGCGATTTAGTACAGCTTCGTCATGCATGTGCACAAATTCCAGCTTTGAGAACGGCTTTAACTCCAGTCATTCAAGCGAAAAAATCTAAGTTATTAGTTCAACTTGATCAAGAACTTGGAGATTTTAAAGCGCTTCATCAACATTTGATGGCGGCTATTGTTGAAAATCCGCCAGTATTACTTCGTGATGGCAATGTAATTGCAGAAGGATATGATGCTGATCTCGATGAATTACGCCAAATTCGCGATCATGCAGGTCAATTCCTGATTGATTTAGAAATCAAAGAACGCGAGCGCACAGGTATTAACACCCTTAAAATCGGCTATAACCGTGTAAGCGGTTACTACATCGAATTGACTCGTGCTCAAGCAGAACAAGCCCCTACTGACTATATTCGTCGTCAGACTTTAAAAAATGCTGAGCGCTACATTACGCCAGAGCTAAAAAGTTTCGAAGATAAAGTCCTGTCGAGCGAATCGCGTGCCTTAGCACGTGAAAAAGCATTATTCGAAGCTTTGCTTGAAAATCTTCGCGAAAATATTGCTCACTTACAAATGATGAGTTCAGCAATTGCTCAAATTGATGTGGTTGCAAACTTTGCTCATCAAGCACGTTTAAACAATTGGGCGCGTCCTGAATTTACCCCAGAAACGGGCATTAAAATTCAGGCGGGTCGTCATCCTGTGGTTGAAGCATTAAATAAAGCTCCATTTACCCCAAATGATACGTTCCTTGATGCTCAGCACCGCATGGCAATTATTACCGGTCCAAACATGGGCGGTAAATCAACCTTCATGCGTCAAACAGCATTAATTAGTTTGCTTGCTTATTGCGGTAGCTATGTTCCAGCTAAAGCAGCGAAGCTTGGTCCAATTGACCGAATTTTCACTCGTATTGGTTCAGCCGATGATTTATCTACAGGCAAATCAACCTTTATGGTTGAGATGACAGAAACTTCGCAAATTCTGCACCATGCCACCAATCAATCGCTTGTTTTAATGGATGAGGTTGGCCGCGGAACCAGTACCTATGATGGTTTATCTTTAGCATGGGCATGCGTGGTTGATTTAACCAAGCGCGTAAAATGTTTATGTTTATTCGCCACTCATTATTTCGAGTTAACCGAACTGGGTAGTGAAGTAGGAATTGATAACTATCATGTGACGGCGCAGGAACTTAACGGCAATCTGATTTTATTGCATAAGGTTCAGCAAGGTCCTGCAAGTCAAAGCCATGGTTTACAGGTTGCAAAATTAGCGGGTATTCCTGCCAATGTTATTAAAGAAGCACAAAAGCGTTTACGTATTTTGGAAAAACAGCAGCAACAACATCTACAAACCAGTTTTCAAAATGATTTGTTTGCTCCACCAGATGCAAACTCTGGTTCACAAATCATAGAAAAAGTGGTCGAGATCGAAGTTTCATCCCCTGCTCTAGACTTACTTAAGCAAATTGAAGTCGATAACTTATCGCCTCGTCAGGCGCTTGAACAACTCTATGAGCTGAAAGCTGCACTCAAATCTTAATAAATCACCTCTGAATAAGCAGGCTTAGGTCTGCTTATTCATCTCGGAGAATAATATTTATATGATCTTAAGATCTTTGCAATATTCAGAAATCGATCTTATTTGGCAGCATATTAGCCGCCGTGAATTAATTACTCAAAACTACATACAAAAACAGCAACATCTAGACCTAGTTGATTGTTTTTTTGATGTACAACATTGGGACTCATATCATCTAGAAAATGACCCACCTAAACTAAAACAGCTCTTTGAGCAAGGTTCAATATTTGTCGGCGCCTTTGATGCTTCTGAAAAACTCGTTGGTATAAGCGTAGTCTCAAATCAACTTATAGCGGATTACCCTCACGCAAAGTTATTGCACTATTTCTATGTCGATGCAGACCTACAAGGTCAAGGCATTGGCACTAAGCTTATGCAAGCTGCAAAAGCGTCCGCCAAGCAACTCGGTGCAAAGCAATTGTATATTTCAGCAACTCCAAGTCGGCGCACTGTAGACTTCTATATGAAGCATGGTGCAGAGCCTCTAAGTGCTCCAGATCAACAACTTTGGCAGCTCGAACCTGAAGATATTCATTTACTGTGTAACGTTTAGCTCTAAATATTTAAGGATTTTCAGCCCAAAAAGCTAAAAATCAAAATTTGTAAAAGAAAAAATGAAAAGTTAAGGTATTTATTAAAATAGATGCCTTGACTTAAATGACATCTAAATAATTAAATAAAATAATTTTTAAGTTATTGTTTTATAAAATATATTATTATTTTAATTTTATAGACAAGCAGTTCATAAGACTGAAAGATCTATTTGATTATCAACGTATTAACTTATCTTCATATGCATGAATAAAGAATATCAATAAAAGCAATTGTTTGTTTACCCCTTTTTTGCCTAAAATAAGCTATTCGAAATGAAACCATATTTTTTAGGTAGCTGTCGCCATGACCTTTGTTGTCACTGAAAATTGTATTAAATGTAAATACCAAGATTGCGTAGAAGTTTGTCCTGTTGACTGTTTCTACGAAGGTCCGAATTTCCTAGTGATTAATCCGGATGAATGTATTGACTGTGCATTATGTGAACCAGAGTGCCCGGCAAATGCAATTTTCTCTGAAGATGAGTTACCAGAAGGTCAGGAAGTGTTTATTGAATTAAATGCTGATCTTTCTCAAAAATGGCCTAACATTACGCAAATTGGTGATCAACCAGCTGACCGTGAAGAATGGAACGGCAAACCTGATAAATTACAATATCTTGAAAAGTAATTTCAAAAAAAGATCAGCAACCGCTGATCTTTTTTATACCCGATTCAAACATTTCATTGCAAATTCCTCGTAATTTGTGCACTGTTTTGCATTAAAATAGCCGCAATATTTATAAGTGCTTAATTTTTCTTATGCGGAAGTTTTTGCAGAGTCTGGTGCCCTTATGCATAATCCCAGCGGTTATGGTAGGTTGTGTCAGCTCTCCCCAACACACAACAACAGGCAAAACCTCTCCAAGTGGTAAACGAATCTTTATTCCACAAGAGCGCGTTATTATCGAGCGCCCAATCCCCCCTAAAGTTGAGCCTGCGTCTTATCGAGGCTGGTTAAGTTCTGGTGAAAATTACCAACGTGTTCGTGAATACGAAAATTTCTTAACCCGAAACAACGTCGCAGGCATTGTGCCAAGTTTTGAGTTATTACGCTCAGCACGTGATTGGCAAAAATGTGGCCGCTCAGAATATGCGGTGCCTAATCGCGAACTTTGGGGCAACTCTTTATCAACCCTACGCGTATTTAAATATTTAGTTGCAGCAAAAGTTTTAACTGACTTTGAAGTAACCTCGGTTTACCGTGACTTACCTTTAAATGAATGTGCTGGTGGCGCAAGCTCATCTAAACATTTATTTAACTCGGCAATCGATTTCCGTATTGGCCCTGAGTTCCCACAAGCTCAAGATTATGCTTTTATCGAAAATACCAAGTTTAAACTTTGTCAGTTCTGGGCTCAGCATGGTCAAAGCTTAAATATGGGTATTGGCTTATATAGCTCTGGGCAAATTCATATTGATACTCAAGGCTATCGTACTTGGGGGCCAGACCTCACCCGAAACAGTTCGATGTGTAATTTCTAATTCAAAAAACTCCTTTCAACTGAAAGGAGTTTTTTTATTGTTCATTTCTCAAGCAACCAAAATTTCTTGAAACGAAGATTTTTGCACTCTATGCATAAACGTTTAAAATAGCCCGATCAACATATAGGTAAATTTGATTATGCAGCAGATGTGGACAGACATTGACCAATATATCGATTCACATTTAATTCCTGAAGACCCGCGACTCGAATATGCATTAAAGAATACCGATGAACACGGCTTTTCAAATCATCTTGCAGTGGCGCCTAACCAAGGTATGTTCTTGCAGATGCTTATTCAAATGAATAAATGCAAACGAGTTTTAGAAATCGGAACCTTTGCTGCATATAGCACTATCTGGTTAGGCCGAGCTTTGCCTGAAGATGGTTATTTACTCACAATTGAAGGCCGTGATACTCATGCAGAAATGGCTCAAAAAAATATTGACCATGCTAACCTTCCGGTAGAAGTCGATCTTAAAGCTGGTCGCGCCGCTGATATTCTGTCTGCAATTGATCCTCAATCTATCGAGCCTTTTGATTTTATTTTCATTGATGCAGATAAACAGGGTTATCCTGAATATTTAGAATTGAGCCTAAAATTCTCTAGATCAGGTACGATTATTGTGCTGGATAATGTAATTCGCGCAGGTGATATTTTAAATCCAGACAATAAAAAACCGAGTATTGAAGGCATCCGTGAAATGTTTAAAGCTCTCGAAAATCATCCACAAATATTGTCTTGTACAGCCTTACAAACAGTCGGCTCAAAAGGTCATGATGGCTTCGCAATTGCAATTGTGAAATAATGGTTAAAAAATCATCTTTTTTATTTTATTATTTATAATCAATAAATTACTTTTATTACTGTTGCTTTTCCATATAGTTATCCACAAGATTTGCGGATAACTATATGGAAATCTCATCATTTAGCCACAAGTAACGGTACAGTCGCGTTTCGGAATATGGTTGTCGCAATACTTCCTAAGAAAAATTGATGAATCTTGCTATGACTAAATGCCCCTAGCACAATAATTTGAATACCGTGTTCTTGTTGGTACTCTAAAATATTTTGTGCAACATCACCATAGCGATATACGGTCACAACATCAATGCCCGCTTGTTTAAGATAATGCTCAGGTTCATTTAATATTTCCGGATGATCACCTACATATACCAAATGACATTGCAGTGTTCGCAATAAATCACTTTGGGCAATACGGCGCATCATTTTTTGACAAGTTGGTGAATATTCATAAGCAAAGATAAAACGGGTTGGCACTTTAAAGTTTTCACCAATAGTCAAAACTGTACAGTTAGCACCACGGATAAAGTTTTCAACATTACTACCGATTGGTTTCTGTTTCTCGGCAGCCCGCTCCCCAACTCGACCTAAAATGACGATGTCATTTTCATGCAAAAGATTAAAACTTTGCTCTAAAAAATCGCCTTTTTCTTGAATTTTTGAACTCGTAATTCCATGTTTTTCTTGAATAAGATCAGAAATGTGACGGAGTAAATTATTGCTATAGTCTAAAGCGAGTTCACTTTGTTTTTGTTCCAGCTCAGCTAACTCTTTTAGCAGCATTGCATTGCTTTCAAAGCCAATTACCCCACTAATTTCACCAAGATGATAACTGGCTGGGTAATAATCTAGAATTTGTAATAATACAAGTTCCCGTCCGGTTGCTTTAGCAACCCATGCTGCTGCATCGGCAATAGCATTAATACACGGTGATGAGTCAATACACGCAATAACACGGTTCATGTTAGCCTCTCTTCTTCAGGTCTATTGCCTTGGAGATTATTCTTAAAACTTAGCTTTAACTTAACATAGATAAAAATTGCTATGTTAAGGTTTATGTATAAAAATCAACTTTTTTGTTTAAAGATCAAACATTTTATTACATTCTTAAGACTGCATTATTCTCTTAAACGAATAAATTTTGCGGGATTTCCACCAACAATATGGTAAGGCTCAACATCTTTGGTCACCATACTATTCATCCCGACTATGGCATGTTTTCCTATTTTAATACCGTCTTTAATACCCACATGTGCACCCAACCAAACATCCTGCTCAACTTCAATTCCTTTAGAAGTGACAGGCTGTTGGTAAAGTGGACGGTCTAACTGCATCCCATGATCAAATGCATATAAATGACAATATGCTGCAATACGAACTTGGTCATGCAATTTTATGCCAGCTCGCCCACCATCTAAAATACAATGATGATTTATCGCGACCTCATTTCCAATTTCAAGGGGTCCATGCAAACTACAATCTGCTGCGATAAAGCAATTATCACCAATAATAATTTTGCGTCCCGGCTCAGCAAAAATATGTGCTAACGGTGAAATAAAACAGTTTTCACCAATCTCAACGGTTTCCATGTCCATCAAATAAGCTTGGTATTCTTTTTGCCATTCTTCGGCCCAAGCACGATGTTTAGGTTTTAAAGTCCAATATAACCATGGCATATAGTTTAAGCGGTGCTTGTGTTGCTCACGATATTTCAATAAGGAATCAGTCATCAGTTAATTCCTCTTCAATCTTTAACTCTTCACGACCACGCGTTACGTCTCTAAGTTTTAAAGCAAGCGGTTCAATTTGATGTATTTGTAACCTTGCTTCGATATCTACACCCGTTGCAGTGTAGGTTTCCTGATATTCAATTTGTTGTTGAGTAAGCTCATATTGAAATATCGCCCACTCATTAAAGTGACAAGAAAAGTAAATCGTTTTCTTTGCAATCAGTTCAATACGCTCAGCCAAAAGCAAACATTGCCCAGCACAGCCTCCATATGCTCTAACAAGGCCGCCTGTTCCAAGTTTTATTCCACCATACCAGCGGTTAACCATCACAATAATATTCGTCAGGTCATTCCCTTCAATGGTGGCTAAGATTGGGCGGCCTGCTGTTCCTGACGGCTCACCATCATCATTAAAGCGTACGTTATGGCCAATTTTCCAAGCCCAACATTGGTGAGTTGTAGAGATATCTTTATTGAGTTCTAAAAATTCTTTAACTTGCTGTTCATTTTCTACTGGCGCAGCGATAGCCTGAAATCTGCTTTTTTTAATTTCTTCTTCAAATGTAATCTGTGATGCAATCGTAAAAGCCATAAATTAAATAAAGCATAATAAAAATCAAATTATAACGTGAATTTAATAGAATCAAACCCATAAAAAAGCCCCGAATCTCGGGGCTTTTTTTATTATCTTTCTCGTAACGCTTCTTTCGCTTTATTAAACGGTTTAAGTAAGTAATCGAGTACTGTTTTTTCACCCGTACGAATATCTACTGTTGCCACCATACCCGGTGTAATACCAAAAGCCTTACCTTCTTTATTATAAAGCTTGTCGGAATCAGTGCGGATATAAACACGATAATAGAATTGGTCTTGTTTCACTTCATCACGAATTGTATCTGGTGAAATAACCGTAACCTTTCCTTTTAAACCACCATAAATTGAGTAGTCATAGGCAGTAATCTTAACCAGTGCTTCTTGTCCCGGACGAATAAATGCAATGTCACGCGGCAAAATACGCGCTTCAATAAGCAACTGCTCATCAATCGGTACAATGGTCATCAATTTACCGTTCTGTGGAATAACACCACCATGGGTTGTGACTGCAATTTCTTTTACAACACCACGTACCGGTGCTTTGAACACTGCACGATCTAAGCTGTCACTACGACCCAGCACAATTTGTTGTTGCGTTTCACTATCCGTATTTGCTTTCGATAACTCTTCACGAGCCTTAACATAATACTGATTCTGCGCATCATTCATTTTGTTTCTAAGGTCATTTGCTTCACGACGTAAACGTAAAACTTCAACCTCACTTGCCGCACCTTTAGCAACCAAAGGCTCCGTCATTGCCAGTTCTTGTTGCACCAGTTGCAAAGCCTGTTTTAAACCTGAAAGTGTTTGCTCAAGATCAGCACGACGTGAGCGATAGAGCGCTGTTTCTTCTAGTACAAGTTTTGGTTCTTTCATCACAATTTCAGGAAAAACCAATGGCGTACCGTTTACTTCCGCACGCAAACGCGCTGCTGTCGCCTGAGCTGAAATGAGTAAAGATCTTGATTCACCCACATTAGATGCAAAACGGGTTGGATCTAGTTGCGCAAGAATTTCACCTTTTTGAACAATGTCGCCTTCTTGTACATTGAGCTTGGTTAAAATACCGCCCTCTAAAGACTGAATCACCTGTTCTTTAGATGATGGAATCACTTTACCCGTACCGGTAGAAACTTCTTCAAGTTTAAATACCCATGCCCAGATAAAGAAAATAACTAAACCAATCCCCACAATCCAGATCACTAAGCTGGCACGTGGTAAAGGTGGCTCACTATAAGAGACATTCATTGAACGGGTGAGTTGTTGTTCTTGTTGTGGTTCGCTCATGAATTACCCCCTTGCACTTGTTTTTGTTGGGCTGTTGATTGATTAAGGACCTGATCTCTTGGACCATCCATCACGATTTTGCCATCGTTAACGACAATAATACGGTCCACCAGTTCTAAAACAGCTCGGCGGTGAGTCGCAACGACCAAGGTCCGATGCGCCAGCCAACCTTTTAAATGATCAATCAGTTGTTTCTCTGCCACATCATCAATGGCTGCTGTTGGTTCGTCTAACAATAAAATGTTAGGTTGACGAATCAATAAACGAGCCAATAACAACGCTTGTTTCTGACCACCCGAGAAACCAACGCCACCCTCTAAAATCAGGTGATCTAGTCCTTCTTTTTTCTCTTGAACAAAAGGTAATGCACCCGTCACCACTAAAGCCCGAAGAATTTCTTCATCGGTTGCAAGCGGAGCACCCAAAGTCAGGTTTTCACGAATCGTACCGTAGAAAAGATACGCATTCTGGTTAAGTAAACCCATATCACGACGTACATCAGATGGGTCAATTAAAGACAGATCCAGACCATCTAAATGCACTGAACCTTGAGTTGGGACTTGCATTCCAGATAGAAGCTGAAGCAATGTCGATTTACCCGCCCCATTACGCCCTAGAATTGCAATTTTTTCACCAGCGCGAATTTTTAAATGACGGATTGCCAAACTTGGTCTCGGATCTTCTTCTCCATATTGGAACAAGGCATTTTTTAGTTCGTAATCGCCATTTAAAGCAGCTTTATGTACCAGATGTGAACGGTCAGCCTGATCAATCGGACGTTGCATAAGCTCATCTAAACTTTGTTTTGCAACTTTCGCCTGCTGTAAACGTCCTAGAACGCCTGTAATCTGTGCAATCGGACCTAACATACGTGAAGATAAAATTGAACAGGCCACTAACGCACCTGTCGTCATTTCACCATCCATCACCGCAAAACATCCCACTAAAACCACAATCGCATAGGTCAGACCTTGAAGCATTTGAGTCCATGCCATTAAGGTACCAACGATTTTACGTTGTCTCATACCAATATCGGCTGAAACTTCATTCATGTGGTTCCACTGGTTTTGGAAGCGTGATTCAGCACGTAAAAGCTTGATGTCTTCAATACCTTGCACCGCTTCAACAAGAATGGCGTTACGGATTGATGATTCTCTCATACCCTCTTGTGCGAGTTGAGCTAGCTTCTTCTGTGCCAGAATACCCGGCAATAGCATAAGCGGTACAACCAGCAACATCACCCAAAACAATTTCCCGCCAATAATCGCAAAGATGGTCAGGAACAGGAAAAAGAACGGGAAATCGGCAATTGCACTAATGGTGGTAGAAGTCACCAGCTCACGCACACCTTCAAGCTCACGAATCTGGGAAATAAAACTACCTGTAGACTTCGAACGGTCTTTATTTTTGATGCGTAAGGCATGACCAAATACACGGTCAGATACCCGTAAGTCAGCACGTTTACCAATAATATCGGATAAGTACACGCGTGATATACGTAAGGTAAACTCAAAAAGCGCTGCAATGAGTACACCGCCTGCAAGAACCCATAAAGTTGGAATAGACTGTGATGGAACAACGCGGTCATAGACTTGCATTGAGAAAATAATAGTTGCCAGTGCCAAAATATTGGCAATCAGTGAGGCAAACATAATATCAACGTAGCGCTTCCAGTCTCTGAGTACAATTGACCAGAACCAGCTTGCTTCATACGGTTTGATATATTCGTCAATACGTGCATCGGGAATAGAAGTTTCAGGACGCAAAATATAGACATTTTTAATTGTCGTTTTTAAGACGTCTAAGCTTAAATTTTGGGAAAGGCCGTGATCTCCACTCAACTGGATACTGACATTTCCTTGTGTATCAGCTTTATCAACAACACCAACCTGTCCGTCGTTAAACTCGACCATAACAGGCAGGCGCCACGGATTCAGCACCTCTAATGAAAAAGGTACTTTACGTAAATTTAGTCCAACCTGACGTGTAATGAGCTGTAAAACATCATCAAGGTTTTGATTCTGGTTCCAGTCAAGTTGTAAACGGATTCTTTCTTCTGAAGGCTCAATTCGGTAATGTTTAGCAATCGTTAAGACCGCCTGTAACCAGGGCTGGTAGTTTATTTTTGTCATCATGGTTGTACTTCGAACCCCTGAATTGAAATATTATTTAAGTCATAAGCTTGGCGGGAACGTCCTGTTGCCGAAATGTACTGAACAATACTGTTATAGATATCGTAACGTGCCGTCTCGAGTTCTGAGTTAGCACTATGAATGGCTTGTTCTGCGTTCAGTAAGTCAACCAATGAACGTGTACCAAGCTTGTACTGCTCTTGATAAAGTTCACGGGTACGAACTGTAGTGGCTTGGCGATTTGCTAAAACCAACATTTGACGTTGTTTATTTTCAATTTGTTCACGGCTGGTTCTAATTTGGTCGAGAACGTCCAGATAAACTGAATTGACTTTAGACTTTGCTGCTTCTTCGGCATAACTTGCCATTTTCACCTGAGAAGAAACGGCTCCACCTTGATAAAACTGACTGCTTGCTTCAAGCATGACCGAACTATATAGACCGTCATCTTTATCATTGTTTGGGTTTCTGCCATTGATGGCTTGACTCAAAGAACCTTTAACGGACAAAGTTGGATAACGTGTTAAACGAGTCTGTTCCTTTTGTGCTTTAGCGACTTCAACACTGGCTTGAGCCGCGATCATTTTTGGAATGGTATTAAACTCAGGTTCGCCATATAAATCAGATTGTTTCACCAAATCATCTGAAATAATCCAACCCGTGCGCGAGACATCTGCACCCAATAATGTTCTTAAATGTTGTTGGTACTGACGCAATAATGATTGCTGTGCAATCAAACCAGACTGGGCAGCTTGTAAATAAGACTGAGCTTGAATCGGGTCAGCCTGACTACTAATACCCGCATTTGCACGTAAATTAGCGATTTCCTGAATTCGCTGAATACCCGCAATTTGCTGCTCGGCAATTTTATTTAATTGAAGATAGCGCTGAATATTGATGATCGACTGCGCAACATCAAGTGCAATATCATCAATGCTGACCAGCACATTGGCCTGTTCAACCTGAACCTTGGCTTGCTCAACATCTACACCTGATTTAACTTTACCAAAATCATAGAGCATTTGAGTCGCATTTAAGGTCAATAACTGCCTACCACGCTCACCACTAGTCAAGTCACCTGTAGTGATACCACCTGAAAGCTGTGGATAATAACCAGCCTTGGCGTAATCAATACCTGCGTTTTGGCCAGCTAAAGTAGAAATGGCTTGAGAAATATCAGGGTTACGCTGGATTGCGATTTTCACCGCTTCCTGCAAAGTCATTTTGCTTGATGGCAAACTTGAATAAGATCCAGCCGATCGATCATTGAGTTGAACAGTCGGAAACTCCTGAACTCTAGAACGATCTAACTTAAAATTACTCAGCTCTTGCATCTTGGCAACTTTAAATTCATCACTACTTTTTGGGGCAAAAAGCTGTGATAAGTTGTCTTTTAAGGTGTGATATTGCTCACTTGGTTTAGCAGCATATATCACCATAGGTACATGCAATGAAGTTAAAAGCATCAACCCTTTCAGGAAAGCTGGCTTTTTACATGTCCTTGTTACTCTTCTCTGGTTATATCCAATCATGCTTGTCTTGTTGATCTTGTTTGTTATCGTTTAAAAGCTTTTACATTCTACATATTTTTTTGCATAAAGAAGCATAATTGCAGGAATAATTCACACATTATAGTTCTATTAATTAAACAAGTTAAATCATTGTTTTTAAAAACTAAATATAAAAAAACTAAAAAGAGGCATTGACCTCTTTTTAGACAAATAGATTAACTTTGTTATTTAAACTGTGAAATCGTCACCTAAGTAGACTTTACGAACTTGCTCGTTATCCAGAATTTCTTGTGGTGTACCTTCTGCAATTACAGCCCCTTCACTCACAATATATGCACGTTCACAAATTGCTAAAGTTTCACGTACGTTATGGTCAGTAATGAGTACACCGATACCACGATCCTTCAAATTTTGGATAATATCTTTAATATCTCCAACCGAGATTGGATCAACGCCGGCAAATGGTTCATCAAGCAACATAAATTTAGGATCAGCAGCCAATGCACGTGCAATTTCAGCACGGCGGCGTTCACCACCAGACACGCTCATTCCTAATGAATCTTTAATATGACTAATTTTAAAGTCATTTAATAATTCAGTAAGACGTTGCTGGCGTTGTTGCTTATTTAAGTCCTTACGTGTTTCTAAAATGGACATAATATTTTCAGCAATAGTCAGCTTTCTAAAAATAGAAGCCTCTTGCGGAAGATATCCAATGCCCTTACGTGCCCGTTCATGCATTGCCAAATCGGACATATCGAGATCATCAAGGTGAATTTCACCTTTGTCCATACGCACTAGCCCTACAACCATATAGAAGCTTGTTGTTTTTCCTGCACCGTTAGGGCCAAGCAAACCAACAATCTGTCCACTTTGCATACTAAAAGATACGTCTTTGACGACCCAACGCTTACTATAGTTTTTTCCTAAGTGCTTAATACACAAAGTTTGGGGTTGTTGAAGAGCTTGTTGCATTAGTCACGCGCTCCTGGAAAGCTTTTTGAACTTGATGGTGGAATAATAATCTGCACACGATTTGATGATGAACCTTGAGCTTCAACATCACCTTTGTTCATACTATATTTCAATGAGTTACCACGAATACTAGAACCATCTTGATATAAATATGCACCACCATTCAATGTAATAATGCCCGTATCTGCATTATAAACAATGGTCTGTCCTTCACCACGTGCCACACCCTTATCAGCACTTATTTGTTGCTGAAACTTAGATGGTCGGCCTTTAGCAGTAATGGTTTGGATTTCACGCTTAGAGTTTAGTGTAGCAACAATCGAATCTGCTTGAAGCTTCATCGTACCTTGCTCAATCACGACATTACCGGTGTAAGTCGTCAAACCAGTTTTTTCGTTATAAGTTGCACGGTCTGCCACGAGTGAAATTTGTTGATTACGGTCAGACGGCAACGCAAAAGTCGAAGCTGATGATAAAGCAACGAATGTAATAACCGCAGCTTGTTTTAGGAAAGCTGAAGAACGTTTTAAATTAAGACTTTGGTGCATACTTTCCTCGAATATTAAAAAATTCGTACTGACCGTTGTTCAAATTGGCTTTTAATCCTTTGCTGACAAAGTCGGCTTGTGGAGACTGTACAATCACTTGATGATCCGTTTCAATCTCTCTGGTCTTTGGATAACCAGTTAACTCATCGGTTTTGAATTCGATTTTCCCTTGTGGAGCAAGTTTAGTTGCGACCACATCACCCGATAATATAACTTTACGATTATCATCATAGCCATTTGCTTGTTTCGCAAAGAATGTCGCATCAACCTTGCCATCTTTATACATAGAGGCATTAAGTTGATCCAACTTTGATGTTTTTTGTTGCATATCCTGTTCAAGCTGACGAACTTCAGCACGAATATACAAATTGCCTTGATCATCAGTTTGAGTCAAATGGACGCCCTGCGCCGAATATGTCATATTCTTCGCAGAACCAATGTCTAGTTTTTTTGCTTTGCCACTATAGTAGTAATAACCACCACTTATAGCAGCAATAACTACAGCAACAATAGATAAAACTCTGGTATCCATGAGCAGGAATAGCCTACCTTTTTAAGTAATCTTATTATTAATGCGGTACTGCAAGATATTTTTCAAGAAGTTCTTGGTAAATGCCTTTTGCGATCAGCAACATATCACAGACTTCACGTACAGCACCACGTCCGCCCATCGACTGGGTAACCAAATGCGCACGACGACGCACTTCTTCATGACCATTTGGCACGGTAACGCTCATTCCTGCGATTGCAAAAGCAGATAAATCAGGCCAGTCATCACCCATATACAAGCAATCGGAAGGCAAAATATTAAACTGTGCACAAGCTTCACGTAACGCAGAACCTTTGTCTTCACGGCCTTGAAAAACAAGATCTACGCCTAAATCAGACATACGTTTTTCAACAATATTACTTTTTCGGCCCGTAATAATGATGACTTTCATGCCTGCTTGCTGCACAAGTTTCATGCCTAAACCATCACGAATATCGAATGATTTAATTTCATCGCCACTATTGGTTAAAGTTACAAAGCCATCACTCAAAATACCATCGACATCCAGAACCAATGCCTGTAAGTGACGTGCTTGTTCTAACAATGCATAAGATGCCATTGATTAATTTACCCCTGCCTGAATAAGGTCATGCATACTAATTACACCAATCACTTTATTTTGGTCATCAACCACAACAAATTGACTGATTTTTTTCAGGTTAAGCTGTTGTAGAGCTTCTACCGCACGTGCTTCTTGAGAAATAGTTGACGGTTTTTTTGTCATTACTTCAGAAACAGGTAAATTCACATCGAAACCTTGCTGTTTATCAATTAAACGACGCAAGTCACCATCAGTGAAAATACCAAGCAAATGTTCCTGTTCATCTACAATCGTGGTCAAGCCTAAACGCTTATTAGAAATTTCATAAAGCACTTGATTCATTGGCGTATCTGGTGAAACTTTTGGCAATTCATCGCCTGTATGCATGAGGTGTTTTACATGTAAAAGTAAACGCTTACCCAATGCCCCAGCAGGATGCGAACGAGCAAAATCATCTGCAGTAAAACCACGTGCTTCAAGTAAAGCAACAGCCAGCGCATCACCCAACACTAAAGTCGCTGTCGTGCTCGATGTTGGAGCCAAACCTAGTGGGCATGCTTCATCAGACTCACCTAAAGTTAAAGCGATGTCGGCATTTTGAGGCATTGGCCCTTTATCAGTACGGCTAATGGTAATAAGAGGTACACCAAGATGTTTGATGAGTGGCATCAACATCATGATTTCATCGCTTTTTCCAGAATTGGAAATCGCAATTAAAACATCGCCACGAACCAGCATCCCCAAATCGCCATGCCCAGCTTCGCCCGGATGCATAAAGAAAGATGGTGTACCAGTTGAAGCAAAAGTCGCAGCCATTTTACGGCCAATATGCCCTGACTTACCCATGCCAGTAATCACAACACGGCCTTTACACTGTAACAATATTTCACAAGCCTGATTAAAACTGTCATTAATTTGTGTTGCTAACACGTCTAGAGCTTGCTGCTCAATACGCAAGGTTGCTAATGCGCTGCTTTGAAAATCTGTAGGATTGGGCATACGAGTTTGACTCAAAATAATTGATCTGATCTCTTATGAAGATCGGTGATTTTAATCAAAAGATTTGGGGGCATTCTAACATAACTCAATCATCTACACGTTTTTAAATGTATAAGATTTCACAAGCTTATAAAATTCTTGCATAAACCTTTGTGAAAAATGATGCATCAGTTATGATGTAACATTGTTTTTGTTGAGTGTTTGAAAACCCTTATGCAACCGTTTGTTTTATATAACTCTGAGCAACGAAAAAAAGTTGAATTTGTACCTCGCAAAGAAGGTCACATCGATATGTACGTCTGCGGTATGACCGTTTACGATTACTGTCATATCGGGCATGCTCGAGTTATGGTTGCATTTGACTACATTATTCGTTTCTTACGTAGTCAAGGCTGGAATGTTCGCTATATTCGCAACATTACCGACATTGACGACAAAATTATAAAACGCGCAAATGAAAATGGTGAAACCATTCAGCAGCTGACTACTCGTTTCATTGATGCAATGAACGAAGATGCAGCTAACTTAGGCTGTGCTGCACCTGATGAAGCACCTAAAGCGACTGAATATATCGATCAGATGCAAAACATGATTGGCAATCTGGTTAATAAAGGTTCTGCTTACCCTGCTGCAAATGGCGATGTTTATTTTGAAGTCACCAAATTTGAGAAATATGGTCGTCTCTCTGGCCGTAAGCTTGATGACATGCAAGCTGGCGCAAGTGAGCGTGTAGACGTTGAAGTTGAAAAGAAACATCCGTTTGACTTTGTACTTTGGAAACATGCCAAAGAAAATGAACCATCTTGGGCATCTCCTTGGGGCAATGGCCGTCCGGGTTGGCACATTGAATGTTCTGCAATGTCGACTTGCTGCCTAGGCAATCACTTTGACATTCATGGTGGTGGTTCAGATTTAATGTTCCCACACCATGAAAATGAAATTGCGCAAAGTGAAGCGTCAACTGGCGAACAATATGTAAACTACTGGATGCATGTTGGCTTCATTAATGTTGATGGTGAAAAGATGTCTAAGTCTTTAGGCAACTTCTTTACGATTCGTGACGTAATGGAGAAATTCCACCCTGAAGTGATCCGCTACTTTATTGTGTCTTCACACTATCGTAGTCCTGTAAACTTCTCTGATGTAGCACTCAAAGAAGCAAAAACTTCTTTAACTCGCTTCTATCATTCATTTAAAGCTTACCAACAAGTGTATGGTCAGAAGACAACTGAAACACTTGATCAAAGCTTTATTGAACGCTTTAACAATGCAATGTGTGATGATTTCAATACTGCTGAAGCAATGGCGGTATTGTTTGAACTGAACAAAGAGTTGAACCGTGCTGTAAAAGAAGAGCAAGCTGACCAAGCGACTGTGCTTTATTCAACTTTACGTCACCTCACCAACATTTTAGGTTTGGTACAACACAATGTAGATGATTTCTTAAAATCAGATATTGGACAAGAAGCGCTTACTTTGTCTGATGCTGAAATTGAAGATTTTATTCAACAACGTGTGGATGCGAAAAAAGCAAAAGATTTTGCTAAAGCAGATGGTATTCGTCAGTCTTTGCTCGACCAAGGTGTTGTATTAGAAGATACGCGTCAAGGTACAGTTTGGCGTCGTGCTGATTAAATGTTCAATTAAATCACAAGAGTGTTGACACTTTAGTGAAACACTCTATAATGTGCTCACATTGCGGGAATAGCTCAGTTGGTAGAGCATAACCTTGCCAAGGTTGGGGTCGCGAGTTCGAGTCTCGTTTCCCGCTCCAAGATTTTATGTATTAAAATCAATAGGCTGCATAACTTTAACGAGTTATGTGGCCTGTTTTTTATTGTCGATCGGTCAGCTTTGACTACTTAAAATAGTCAAAATTCGCATTAAAAAACGCTTTATATTTCCGTTGCGACACCAAAAAAGTGGATGTCTTTTAGGCTTTCGCGAATTTTGGTGTCGCGGCGACACCACGAAATTTGGAGTGTTATTATGCAAAAGCCGGTTAAGCGCGGAGACGCGTGGCGCATCACTGTCCGTTATTTAGGCAAACGTTATACAGCTACTCGAGATACTGCGAGTGAGTGTGAACAATGGGCCGCTAAAAAATTATTAGAATTACAATCTGAACAGGCTAATCCTGAGCCTGAAAAAATCCATATCTCCTTCTATGCCCTTTTTGAACAGTACTATCAAGAAGAAGGCAGAAAAATGAAGAGTGCCCGCTTAATTGTTCAAATGCTTAAATGCCTTAAGAAAAACTGGGGGAAATTAGCAGATGAATCAATTCACGACCTGACACCAGCATTAGTTAAACAATGGCGTGACAAAAGGTTAAAGCAAGTTAAAGGCGCAACCGTCATTCGCGAAATGGCTATGTATAGCTCTGTTTTTGACTTTGCTCGAAAAGAACTATTTCTAACTAAAGAAAATCCATTCAAAGAAATATCAAAACCTACTGCTCCTCCTCCACGTAATCAACGAATTTACCAGAACTATATAGATAAGGTTTTAGCTGGGCTCGATTATGAATGGGGAAAAGTACCTGTTCAGCCAAGACACCGAGTTGCATGGTCGTTTCTATTTGCACTTGAAACAGCAATGCGCAAAGGTGAAATACTCAGTGTAGAGAAATCATTAATCTTTCCTGATTTTATTCGCTTATTAGATACTAAGAATGGTACTTCTCGTGATGTGCCTTTAACTGCTAAGGCAAAAGAGCTACTTTCTTGGCTACCAGACGATCCTGACGATAACCGTATGGTTCCTCTTACATCTAATGCCTTTCGATTAATATGGCAACGTAACTTACGCCGAGTTGGCTTAGACGGTGTTATTACGTTCCATGATACACGCCATGAAGCTATTACCCGTTTTGTGCACGACTACCGTTTACCAGTAGAGATCCTAGCGAAGATTACTGGCCATAAAACGATTAGTGTTTTAGTAAATACTTATTACAACCCTACTGCATCTGAAATTGCTAAGATGTTGGCTGCTGCATAGTAAAAAGCCCCTTAATTGGGGCTTTTTTTGTTTACAGAGGCGGGTTTAACTTTCCTATAATTTTACTAGTTTTCGTTGTATTGAAAAATTACTTCGATTGTTAGATCAAAAACCTTCGAGATCTTAAATGCTAATTCCAAGCTTGGATTATAGCGTCCTTTTTCTATAGCAAGAATAGTTTGGCGTGATACACCAAGTAACTCAGCTAATTGTTGCTGTGATAAGTTATGCTTACCTCGTAATTCAGGTACAATATTTTTCATCTATATCGTAAACACCCTACCACAACACCAATCCCCCATAGAAATGCCATTATTGGCCATACAATAAACATTGAAAAACTTGGGAATCCGATATTTTCTAAAAAGCCATAACTAAAAGTTAACAGTGCTGTCCCAGTAAAAGCAAATGCAAGTGCAAATAATTGAATATGTTTTTGCAACTCATCTAATCTAGAGATCTGCCTCAATACACTCCAGACTACTAATAAACATGGAATTACGGGTAATAGTGTAATAAAAATTTGTACTGTATTTTCAAGATTATCTTTCTTTAAATAGCTTAAAGAAAATACTAGTACTACAAGATAGAGTATTAATGCAGAACCAAGTTCAACCAAATATTTATATTTTTTCATACATCTCTCATGTAAAGTAAACTTTACACAAAGTACCTCACCCACATCAAGATGTAAAGTAAACTTTACATATCTTTAAAGTGGGATAGGTAAAATGTTTTAATGGCAAACTACAAACTTATAGATTAAGACCTAGGTCACTGACTAGATCTATTCGAACCTACGTTCGACTATAAAGCCGATGTTTATCCTGGTTACGACTGCCCTCTTATTTTTTCTAAAGATGGCGACACTTATGATCTCTTAACCGACTTTGAGCACATAGAGAAAAAGGAATGTTTGATGAAAGCTATGGATGGTATCCATAGTAAGTTTGGAAAAAAAAAATTGGTGTCGGACCATGTTTTGTTCCTGGTCGGAACTGGTCGATGTCGAGAGATAAACTTAGTAGAAATCCTTTTAAATGGGATCAATTAATGACTATAAAGGATTAATTAATTTTATATTTTCTTATATATTTAAAAGAATACTTAATCACAAAAGAAATAAAATGCCAAATGACCAATTAGTTGATGTTTTTTCAAAGCTTAGAGAACTAAAAGAGTTTGATGTGAAACGTTCAGTTGAAACTATGAATGCCTTTCCATCCAATGAATTTTCTTATGATTGGAAAGGTATACACCTAGATGAAATAAACGCAATAATATTTATTATTGATACATATTCAGATTACTATCAAGATGACTATATTAATCAACTTATCCCACGTATTAAGGAAATAACTTCAACTTATAACCAAATATTAGAAATCATTGAGATCACTGATCCAGACCTACAGGGAAATAATTTAATTGATTTTGAAAAAAAATATAATGTTTTAAAAGATTTAACAATAAAATTATATGATTTAGTTAAAAATCCAAAATTTAAAAACTATATAGTATATGATCTTCAAGATGCTAATTTTTTGAAAATTTGCACGTACATTATCTACAAATATGATTTAATATTTTTAGAAAATATTATTGAGGAGATAAGTAGAAATGAAAATGCAGCTCTAAAGCTTCAAATCATTAACAAACTAATTAATTTCAACAATATCAACCAACCCAACAAATCAAATAATATTATTATAGATTTACTAAAGGATTACAAAATAGACAACGACAATGAAATAAAAAGATCTAAAAGCGAGTTATATAATGAAAAAAATAATATTGAACAATATAAAAATCAAGCTTTAGCAGAAATTGAAACAGCGAAAAACGCTCTCATAATTACTGCTTTCAAAGAAAAAGTTGATAGCTTCAAAAAACCCATAAGAACTTTATATATATTAATTTCATTATTATTTTTAACAATAATTGGAAGTTTTCTATATAGAATATTCACAATAAATGAAACCAGCTTCAACTTAGCATTTTTTATATATTTCGTTTCTTTCATTGCAAGTATATCAAGTTTTCTTGCTTATTTAATTAAACAGAATAATAGATTAATACAACAGCAAGATTATTTTCACCGATGCCATGTTGAATTAAGTGCATTGCCTACATATGTTTATGACATAGAGAAATCTAAAATTGATTCTCTTAAAATTGAATTAGCTCATAAATATTTCACTGGTGGAACTAATACAGAATCATCCAATAATTCAGAGATTAATATAACTAATGAGAATATTAAGCAAATTTTGGATTTAGTAAAAGAAGCTACAAAAAAAACGTAACTGTTAAAGAAATAGTTGACTTAACAAGAGGAAAGGAAAAATCAAAATGAGTTCAGATAGATACATACCAGTGGAAATTAAAAGACAAGTACGCCAAAAATGCTTCTTTGGATGTGTTATTTGTGGCATGCCTTTTTATGAATATGAGCATATTGAGGAATATGCTCAGGTTAAAGAGCATACAGTAGAAAATATTATTTTACTTTGCCCGAACCATCACGCATCAAAAACAACCCAGAAGCTATCCAAAGAAAGATTAATATATGCTAAAAACAATCCATTTAATGGATCTAAAGAACATACATCAGCTTATAAAATTGAACCTTCATCTAATCTTGAAATTAAAATAGGTACAAATACATGTATAGGATGGAATGTTTCGAGAATAAAAGATCATCACATATTTTTTATTAATGGTGAATCCTATTTTACCCTCCACGCTGATGATGATGGATGGTTAACAGTTTCATTAAAAATAACCGACCCACAAGGTGAGGTTCTTTTAAAATTTACAAAAGGTGAATTGACTGTAAATACTAATATTTTTGACTTTTCATATGAGGGTAATAGAATACTTATACGTGATAAAGATTCAAAAAAAATTATATTGGATGTAAGAATTGCAGATAATATAGTTGCAATTTCATATGCATATTTTATGCACCAAGGAAATGATGGCTTCATGGTTGAAAATGGTACACTTTATACTATTGGCGACCAGACTATTATTGGAATGGATACAGGGTCTCTTTATTCACATAATTATCATGGAGCTTGGGGACTGCTAAATATAAGAAAGTACCCAAATATTAAAAAGCCAGGGGGATTCGGATCTTTTATTACGTGCTCATAATTATCATATAGTTCTCATATAAAAGCCTAAACTTACATTATAATAATCATATGAGCTGAGCATTCTGAAAACAGAATGCTCAGAAAATATAAAACCATTATAGTGAAACTCGATTAGCTATCCAACCATAAAAGAATTGCTCTTGGGTTGGATTGCGCTCACAGATTTCAATCGGTTTAAAAAGCTAAAGCGGAAAGTTTTGTATATGACTTACTATCAGTTGTTGCTAGCATTTTTCTACCATCTTTAAGTTTTAAGATGAATGTTACATCTTTTCCTTTTCCACCTAATAGTAAACCAGCCAATAAACCTAAAGGACCAAGTAGAGCAGCCCCAGCAATCCCCCATCCAACTGTGCCACCAATTCTTTTTACATTCTCTTCCGTGGCTAAGGATATTTCCTCAATATTCCCAGAAACAATAGGATGTGATGTTGCTGCCCATTTATCACCGTCACCATAAGGAGGAGTAATTGAACAATTACCAAACATGAAACTTATAGTTCCTTTTCCTTTATTGAAGTCGCCCGCATGAATTTTGATATTAGCCATAGTTTTCTCTTTAAATGAATAAGTTTAAATTTTTAATCTAAAAAATATATCAGCTTATTTATAATAAATCTTTGATATATAAATAAAACCAATTGCAAACCGAAATAAGTTAATTTTTTCTATAGAAAAAGTAAAAATTAGGTGACTTTAGTTGGAAACAACAATTAGATAACAAAAACAATAAGGCAAGTTGTTTTGAACTGATCACTAATTTTTTTAATTTCACAGAGGTTCTTAAGAGCAGCTTCATGACTCGCCATGTAACAATCTGACAAGGTATTCTGATTAGGTTCAAAATACCAATTTAGATAAATATATTCATTTCCCCATAATTGATACACGTACATTAATTCACCATCTTTTTCTATTAGTACATCACCCCCTAAAATTATAGTTTTATTTTTTTTATGCATTTCCAAAGCCATTAGAGCATCATCAAAATATAAAGCTACTTCAGTACTTCCTGGATTGATTAATGATAGTGGAATACCTCTATCAGCTAAAAGACAATTATATGTATATTCACTTTCCATTCATCTTTCCTAAGCTATAGTCATTTTATTTATCAACTTTTATTGATGAAATTCTATCAATCTTATCTCGTGTGCTAGATTTAGGCAATGTAATGAATACTATTACCTGTCTACTGACGAATTTTATAATTTAGGCTTTTCATTAGTATATTAAGTATGAATAAACAAAATATTTTAATCATTCTTCAAACTGGATTGGTCATCTTGCTTAATGGATGTACCAATCCGTCTCAGCCTCAAAATAAGGTTATTGTGCCGAAAATTACTTACGCAGGTGGTGCTGATAATGCAAGCTATAGTGAAGCACAAATCAAAATTGAAGGTTCGTGTGTCTATTTAATGCTTGCAAGTGATCGAGTCCTTCCCGTTTTTGCAACTAAAGATGCTTATTGGGATAGCAATAAGCATCTTTTAATTGTTGACTCAAAACAATATAAAGATGGTGACACTATTGCTTATGGTAGTGGAGAAGCTTATCCGCTTAATTTGAATGACTACAACTGGATCGTTAAACCTGATACCACTTGTGATCTAAATAAAGGGATTATTATCAATCAACTTATAGAACCAATTACGAAAAATTAAAGAAAAAGCCCTTATATGAAAATACAACTCTTAGCATCTTTAATGACTATTAGCCTTACATCTTGCATGGTAAAGCCTAGTAAAGCTAACAATGAAGAGATCTTTATTCAACCGATACTTATCACAAGCAATACGAGAAGTAATGTTTCAATGATGGCTTCAACACATGGAAAGCTTATTGCAGATAAAAATGGATGTATCAGACTGGGCGATGAAACGGGTCCATTAATTATTTGGCGCTATGGAAGCAAATTAGAAAATTTAGGTAATGGTAAATTTAAAATTACCAATGGTTTTTCAAATCGATCTGCTTTAATTGGCGAAGAGATATCAATAGGAGGTGGTTCATATGAAGTAAAATCTACACAAGTCACCCCTTCTGTTCCGGAGGCTTGCACAAATCATGGTTACTGGCTAGCTGGACCTATGGACTAATATATATAATAGTTATCACCTAGAGATTATCACAATAAAATTTGTTCTTATTAATTTTGTTTACTATTAATTAAACTAAATATAATATTTTGCATTAATAAAAATTAATTTATAAATTCTCACTAAAGGAATAAAAATGGAATTTTTACCCATCGAAATCAATGGTGAAAAGGTCTTTGCTGGTTTTTGGAAACGTCTAGGTGCTGCAATTATTGATATAATTGTATTCCTACCTGTAATGTTTATCAGTTATTACATTCAAAGTATCTCAATGCTAACCGCAATGCTCACTACAATTATTTTAACTCCTTTATTTTATTTATATATAATTTATTTTCATTACAAGTTTGGTGCGACTATCGGAAAAATGGTAGTAGCTATCCAGATAACTCTACCTAATGGTCATAAGATCGGTCTTAAAGAAGCTGTACTAAGATCTTCAGTAGAAATTGTCATTACCTGTTTTGTAGTTACAGCCCAACTCATAGCTTTAAACCATGCTGATTCAGTTATTTATCTTAATGCGGAATTGTTAGATCGGGCAAAATACTTAGTACTATTGTTACCCAGTTGGTATGGTTTAATAAACCTATTGAATCAAGCATGGTTCTGGAGTGAGTTCATAGTTTTACTTTTTAATAAAAGAAAACGTGCAATACATGACTTTATTGCAGGAACTGTGGTGATCAAACAAAAGTATGCTAAAGATCAAACCACTAACCCATTTAGCAGGAAAGTTACCGCTAGTTAAATTAGTATAGACAATTATGCACTAGGTTTTTACAGTTAAAAATTTTATAAAAGCTCTCCTTAGAGAGCTTTAATACAAATGCCAACACTTACATTATTATTGATAGTATGAGCTGTGCATCTTGAAAGCAGAATGCACAGCAAAACCAGAACCTTCATAATGAAACTCGGTTAGCAATCCACCCGTAAAAGAATTGCTCTTGCGATGGATTTCGTTCACAGATTTCAATATAGCGTTGGCCTTGCATGATATTCAGTACTCGGACTAATACCTTCTCTCCTTCTTTCCCACGTTTGGTTAGAAAAGTTTTTAGTGCATTTAAAGTAGCTGGACCATTAATTCCATCAACAACAAGATCTGGCCAACCTGCTTTACCCTGGTTATTCAATAAGTTTAGTGCGCGCTGTAAAAGAGGTTTTGCAAAGCTGGTACCACAATTTACTCTTGTGTCTAATAACTCCTCCGCTACTGCTGAAGAAACGGCGTTCACCTGGTTAAAACGCGGCGAGATCCAGTATTGTTTTCGATAAATAGACTTAGCGACATCAAGCGGCAAATCCTTCATGATTCCTTTAAATCCATTTGCTCGAGCAACTGCTTCAGTAATGCCGTATTTGGTTGCACCGCCACGGTCTGCGGGGTTATTCACGTAACCACCTTCGCGTTTAATCAATTCATCAAGATATTGTTCAATGTTCATTTCAGTTTCCTTTAGACGTAAAAAACCCGCATATGCGGGTTAGGTTTAAATATTCTTAACTAGTTAAATTAATACTCAATTTGGCAGAGGTTTATCCTTAAATTTCTTATGCCACTTTACAACTATAAATATACTTGCAATCAGATAAATAATCGCAATTAAAGTTTTGGAAGAAATAAAAAATAATAATGCTCCTATTGATAACACTACAATGACAGGTTTCAATTTATTATCATATGGATTATTTTCATAAGTTACTGTCGCAGCAATAAAAGCGGCTACAATATACATAATTATAAGGGCAACAACTCTTTGAGCTATGTCATTAAATGCTTTAGTTAACTCAATCACCAGAGGATATAAAGAACCTGGAAGCATGATAGGAATAACAAGAAAGATAAGCCATCTTAACATTTAAAACACCCTTATATTAATCAAATATTTATATGAAATTTTAATAAAATTAATATTATTAAAAGTGATGAAGATTCTAACCATTACTAAAAAATAATACAATACTTTCAAACACTTAATAAGAACTAAATTAAACCTCCAAAACTACTCTTTTATAAAATAGAACCACCCGAAGGTGGCTATTGATAAAAATTAGTTAATTCAATTTGCTTTTTACAAAGCTACCCCACAAATATCCTTAGCTCCAGTAGGATAGGTAAACTGCATTTTTGACTTATCAGTAATCAATTGAAGACCAACAGTTTTTCCAGTTAAAGCAGAGTTAGCAAATGGATTTTGATTAATTACACCAGTAAAGCTGATATTACTTAATTTGTTTTCCATAACAATATTTAGATAGCCATAGTTAGTACCATTAATTATATAACCGACTTGTTTGCTAGTTTGGTTTACATAAATGCCAACTCTGACCTTTCCATCAGCTGGTATTTGTACAGGAGTATTTGTGCTAGCGGCACTTAAAGGTGCTAGATAACCTTTACCATCTGATTTATTAGTTACACCCAACACAGTAATAGAATTACCATTTATCGCGCCTGAATAATTATTTGCTTTAACAAAAATTACGTTTAAGGCTAATTCTATTTTGCTCTGAGAAGAACCTGTGACTAAAAAACCGTAATTATAAATTTGCGAAGTAGTACCAAGATTGACTTGCAAATTGCTAACATTAAAAACAAATTCCTGAACAAAGATATTGGAAGTGGTAATAGGCTTATCAATTAAAACAACATTATCCGGTGTATTAATATGATATAAGGTTTTAAATTGTGCATATTTCTTAGAGGCTAAATATAAATCTACATTTTTATTTGAATAATAATTTATAAGATCATAACCAGACTGATTAGTACTATTTACATTGGCAACCTTCTCAATATAACGGTAATTTGATGTACTTCCACTAACTGCTGCTTCATAAGCTTTTAAGTCTTGTAAGGTTGCATCAAAGCTATAAGTACACTCAGCAAAAGTGCTACTTACTCCACTGAAACCCATTACTGTTACTAAAATTATCTTTTTCACGGCATTATCCTATTTTTATTTTGAACATTTAGTATAAACAAGTCATTAAATCATTTGATTAATTCCGACAGATGACAGAAATATAAGTAAGCTATTTAATAATACCGCCCGAAGGCGGCGTTAACTGTTTTCGATATCTCTTTTGGTTTTCTTAACTTCTTTGATTAATTCAACAATCGTCTTACCTTCTTGTTTGTCAATAAAGTTAAAAATCCAACGGCTCACAGCCCCCCCCCAAATAGTACGCTTGTCTAGATCTGTAGATTTCTAATACTTCATAATAAGAGCCGCAATATAAATTAGTATTAATAGAAACTACAAATAAAACATAGGAATAGAGTTTTCTCTGGCCTTCTAGTTAGACATTTCCCACTAACACCCTCAAATATTTTTAGCCAATTCTTTTGCCAAACATTGTTCATGCCACGTAGTTTGAAAATTTTCGACAGCTTTTGACTTAATGAGAGGGTCTTCAAATAGCTTTGAAGAATATGCAGATTTGATAAGCTCTTGATAAAGTTGTTTGGCTTGTTGCTCTTCAAGATGATTGGCTATGTCGTGTAACTCTTGAGCTGGCACTTCATGTTGTCTAGCATCCATCACCCCACTCGCTGCTTTTTTCACAGTTTCACAGTAATGAAGTTCCATTGCTTCTGATGCTGCATAACACTGAATTGAAATCGCGCTTATAAAGAGGAATATAAATCTCATAATCTCACCTTAATTTGACGCGCAAGAGTACCAACTAATCTGCCCAAATTTAAGTTAAAAAAGGTTATTTTTGTTTTGTCTTATTTTATTTCACCTTTTGCACTTGAGTATTAGAAGCCCTCAGCACTGTTCCATCTGCCGCCACTGGCGCCATAAATGGAATTTGCTGTCCTGTAGTTTTATCAATTAACAGAGAATGGCGCTCATCACTTTCAAATAGGTTCTGCTCTCCCCATTGTCGTAAAGCCACAAACACTGGAAACAAACTCTCCCCTTTAGCGGTCAATACATATTCTTGATAAGCCGTGCCATCCGAAGCATCTTGCAGTTCAAGAACACCAGCATCCACTAATTTTTTTAGTCGGTCAGAAAGAATATTTCGCGCAACACCTAAGCTCCGCTGAAAATCTCCAAAACGGCGCATTCCATCAAAAGCATCACGCACAATGAGCAGTGACCAGCGGTCTCCGATCAGATTGACGCAACGTGCAACAGGACAAGGTTCGTCTTTTACCAGTGTAGTGTTCGCCATTGTGAGTTTCCTTATCAATCATCAGTAACAAGCTATCTAGTTGCATTTTAAAACTAGTCGATCTAACATTCAACTAGTTGCATTTTAAAACTAGATTAAATGGATTTAGACCATGAAAGCTTCTCTTGCATCTTCTATTTCACACACAGAAAGCGATAAACCGCTTTCACGCATGCCTCGTGGCGTGATATTGCTATTTGCTATAGCAAGTGGTGCAAGCGTAGCAAATGTCTATTATGCGCAGCCTTTGCTCGACATATTGGCCAAGGACTTTAACGTTAGTCATGCCGCTATTGGTGGTGTAGTGACAGCTACTCAAATAGGTTGTGCCCTTGCCCTCGTGTTTTTAGTGCCGTTGGGTGACCTTGTAAATCGGCGTCGATTAATGGCTATTCAGTTACTGGCTTTGATCTCAGCATTACTCATGGTTGCCTTTGCTCACTCTACGATTATTCTTTTAGCAGGAATGCTTGCCGTGGGTTTACTCGGCACAGCCATGACTCAAGGACTTATTGCTTATGCTGCAAGTGCTGCTCTCCCACATGAACAAGGACATATAGTCGGTACTGCACAAAGTGGTGTATTCATTGGTTTACTGCTTGCCCGTGTGTTTTCAGGGGGAATTAGCGATTTAGCCGGATGGCGTGGCGTGTACTTGTGTGCAGCCATCATCATGCTCATGATTGCATTACCCCTTTGGAAACGTCTGCCTCATTTAGAAATTCAGCCAGTTACCATGCGCTATCCACAACTTTTAACATCGATGTTAAAACTGCTTCGCCAAGAAAAAGTGCTACAAGTGCGCGGTGTTTTAGCATTACTCATGTTTGCAGCATTTAATATTTTTTGGAGCGCATTAGTACTACCGTTAAGTGAGCCGCCTTACAGTTTTTCACATACTATTATTGGGTCTTTTGGACTCGTTGGAATTGTTGGTGCTCTAGCTGCTGCACGTGCGGGTTATTGGGCCGACCGTGGATATGCCCAGCGCACAAGCTTAGCAGCACTCGTCATATTACTGCTCGCTTGGGGTCCACTCTCACTCATGGCTTACTCACTGTGGGCCCTAGTGATTGGTATCGTATTGCTAGACTTAGGCGGCCAAGCTCTCCATGTCACCAACCAGAGTATGATTTTTCGCACTCGTCCAGAAGCGCATAGCCGGCTTGTTGGTCTATACATGCTGTTTTATGCAATTGGTAGTGGATTAGGTGCAATCAGTACAACAGCCACTTACGCCTATGCTGGATGGTTTGGCGTGTGTGCACTCGGTGCAGGTGTTAGCCTTCTGGCATTATTATTTTGGTGGATAACCCGTAAAGTCTCTTAAAAATGCCTACTCTCAAATAAAAAAACCACATCACTCAAGAGAATCATGTGGTTTTTAATGAGCAGTTAATTTAATGAGATGACTGAGCTGCTTTAGGTTTAAAGACCACTAAACAGACCACAATGAAAGCGAATAAAACAAAAGACGCGCTAAATCTGCTTAACTCTAATCCACCATGTGCGATAGGTTTATCAAGGAAATCTCCCAACACTGCACCTAGAGGTCTGGTAAGAACAAAGGCCAACCAAAATAATAAGGTTCTTGAAATTTTGGTATAAAAATAGCAGATTGCTAACACCAATAATAAAGTACCAAAAATTAAAGCAGCGCTGGTATACCCTAAGCCTTGAGTATCAGCAGTCCAGTCTCCTAAAGCTGTCCCTAATGTTTGAGAAAACATGATGGTTAACCAATAGAAAGCTTCACTTTTTGCAGATTGAACACTTTTTACTGAAATTGTGCCGCAACTTAAATACCAAACAAACAGAGATATGCCTAATAAAATAAGTAATATTAAGCTCCCTCCTGCATAGCCCACACCTAAAGTTCGATCAACGAAATCGGCTATTGTCGTACCTAACGTGGTAGTGGCAATGATCGTCGCCCAGTAGAAAAATGAATTATAGTTTTTAGCTTTAATTTGTAGTCCGACAAATACTGCAAAGATCACAGCAAAAATTGCCGTACTAATGATATATCCCAAATTTAGGGACATAGATAGCGCATCTCCAGCAGTTTCACCTAGCGTTGTAGCTGCAATTTTAATGATCCAGAATAATAAGGTGACTTCTGGAACCTTACTCAAGGTTTTAGATAAATTCTCATGACTAATCATTGTATGTTCTCCAAACATACGTATTTATTAACTCTTATCTAAATATTTATGCCTTAAGATAAAGTTAAGGTTAAAAATAAATTACAAATATCTTTTTCAAAGAAAATTGCACGATGCATATAACCCAAAAACTCAAATGAAAAAAGATAACAATATACAAATAAATAAAATATAATAACCAATAGTTAATCATGCCAGTGAATGCATACATTTGGCTTGAGTACTTAAGTTTAAACCGTAGTGAGATGAAATCTTCTCTAACAATCTAAAGATTGATATGCAACATTAGTCCATTACTATCAAAATTATATGGAAATCCCTATAGGAACAAAATTGGGTATTAATAATAAATTGATTTGCGCAGTTGTATTTGCACTTCTTACAGGATGTCAGCAGCAAGAAGCGAACGAAAATGCAAGTGCGGTGAAACTCCCTGTTTATCAGTCTAATGGTATTTCTGCTTCAGCGCGCTTAAAAGGAATATTAGAGCAGAAACAAGAGTGCCTTTATGTAAACGATATTCTCATTATCTTTCCTGAACACACCGCTCAGTGGGATTCTGAAAAAGAAGCTTTAAGTTATAAAGGCAAGCATATCCGCTTAGGTAATGAATTAGATATTGCTGGTGGGAGTGGCGATTTTGAGCGAGACAACCTACGCATTAAACATTTAAGCCCAATGTGTGATCATCAGAAGATTTGGTTTGCTGGATAATCTAGAGAGAAGAGTTTGAATTCGATTTTCGCTCCTCTCAATCTCTAGGCCTTAAACAGAACGATTTAATTCACTACCAGATTTATAGATTTTTCTCACAGGTCACTAAAGATGAAACATTAAAAAAGCCCCCATCTGGGAGCTTTTAAAAATAGTTGAGGACCTGCTATTCACAGCTAAAAACTTAACTTGGATTAATCTCTGTGGTTAATCTCTGCAAATCATGACCTGAAGGTGCTTGGTAAACACGTAAACCAAATTCAGGAAGAATCGCAATTAAGTGGTCAAAAATATCTGACTGAATTGCTTCATAAGAAACCCATGCAATCGTATTGGTAAATGCATAAATTTCTAAAGGTAAACCTTGGCTAGTCGGCTGTAATTGACGAACCATAATGGTTTGATTTTGGGCAATGCCCTTGTGCTGGCGCAAATAAAATTCAACATAGGCTCTAAATGTACCGATATTGGTTAAACGGCGTTTGTTATAACGAGATTGATTGCTTAAATGCTTATTGAACTCTTCAATTTCAGAATTCTTTGCATCGAGATATTGATCTAATAATAAAAACTCTTTGAGCTTTTGTTGCTCTTCGTCACTCATAAAGTGAACACTGCTTTGATCGAGAAAGAGTGAACGCTTCATTCGACGGCAACCCGAATTGCTCATGCCTCGCCAGTTTTTAAATGTATCGGTAACGAGTTTATTGGTTGGAATAGTGGTATAGGTTTTATCAAAATTTTGCACAGTGACCGTATGCAGCGAAATATCAATTACATCCCCATCTGCATTAAGCGACGGCATCTCAATCCAGTCTCCAATCCGCACCATGTCGTAAGAGGCAATTTGTACACTCGCCACTAAAGACAAAATCGTGTTTTGGAAAACCAACATTAATACCGCCGCCATCGCACCGAAACCTGCCAGTAAAGTGAACACATCCTTTTTAAGGAATGTTCCCAAAATCATCAGGCCACACACAACAAATAAGATTAACTTAACCAATTGTAAGTAACCTTTAATCGGCTTGTTTCTAGACTTCGGATTACGCTGATAAATAAGATTAAAGATATTTAACAGCTCGCTGACTGTAAGCGCGAGTGTAAGAAAGATAAATGCTTGCGCGCCCATTTCTACAAACGAAATGAACTTTGGAGTGAGATGAGGAACCGTTGCAATACCGTTCATAATCACAACAGCAGGAACAATATTTGCAAATTTCTTTATGACGCTATGCTGGGCAAAAATAGATTGATTGGGTGATTTTAGCTTGGTCACCAAGTGACGGACGCCCCGAACAATAATGCGTTTAGCAATAAAATTTGCTATTGCTGCAAATAAAATCAAAATAGTGAGTGAAACAAACATTTCTAGCCAAGGATAATGGCTTAACTGAACCCGAATATCGCGGAAAAAACTTAAAAAATCCAAACCTATACACCTTAAAACTTTCTTTTCTAGAATTTTAAGGGCTAAAGCATGTGTTAATAAGACTTGTTTACATATGTAGGCATAAATACAACAACTAAGTTATATACCCTGCTATTTATCTTATTATTTTTAACGCTTAACGATAAGGTTTTATCCGCTTATGTTTTGGATCACGTACATCAACTAGATTGAACAAATCTGTTCATTTAGAATCATGCGTTAAACGAATAATTCTGGTTTTAGTAAGTGAAATTTTCTGATTTTTTGACTTTTATTGGAGTAGTCTGGTTTAGCTTATTCTTTGTCTATATTGCTTGGACCTTTTTTCTTAAAAGTCTGGTTCATAAGTTTTTAATCTATAAACGAGGAATGATTACTTCTGCCGAGGTTGTGTATTTTCAGGACTCATTAGCTAAAGTGCAATATCGCCCGTTATGTTATATAAAATTGAAATTTCAAACTGAGCAAGGCGAAATCATTACTGAAAATCTTAAGGTACTTATTGCTAAGCAAAATCACGATCAATATAAAGTCGGTAGCATCATCAAAATTAAATATGACTCTAAAAATTTAAAGAATATTTCGATATTGGGAGAGATCATGGTTTAAGTGATTAGAGATTATTTAAAAAGTACGATAAACCCTGAGGTGCGCGTCCGTTTAAGCGACTACTCGTTGTCACTCGAACCAGATTACTCCAAGTAATATTGCAACAATGCTTGATCAATTTTTTGATTAAAGACACATCTTCATGGCATGAAATAGGTTCAAAGCCACCTACCAAAAGATAAACCTCTGCACTAAAACTTAAATTTGCCCCATGAATATGCGCGTGATCCATCTGATCTTTATAATGCGCTAAATATTTTTGCCGTTTCGTTATAGAGAGATGACTAAAATCGTCGAGCGTTACAGTACCGCAAATTGCATCTGTAGGTTGGTGCTGGATTTGATAGCGCAACCAATCAGGACTAACGACCGTGTCTGCATCCGTACATGCAATCCATGTCACGCCACGCCCAATTAAATGACGAATTCCTAAATCTCGTGCTTGCCCAACACATGCATAGTTACATTCAATCCAATTGATTTGATGGCTTTGTACAATCAACCGCGACTGATCTGTACAGTTATCCAGTACCACAATCACCTCTACGTCATAACCGCTAATGTTCTCTATAGCGACCTGAATAGACTGCAAACAGGCAGATAGATAGTGCTCTTCGTTATGCGCTGGAATGACGATACCTATTTTCATCTTAATTTTTCCTGCTGTGCTAAAGAGGAAGTGTTCGCCGTCCATAGATCAATCATAAAATCTGGATCGTTTAAGCTGAGATAGTGATGAAATGGGAAATGTTGCTGAAAACCTTGATGGACTTTTTCTGCATTTAATTCAAAATCTTGAATTTCATGACGCCAATGGCAACAAAGAATCTCGCCGTCGTCATTTAAACTATGTTTTAACTTTTCAATGAACTGCTGCAACTCATTAGCAGATAAGTAATAGGCCATCTCACTAATTAAAATGAGGTCGAATTTTTGAATTGAGTAGTCTTCAGGTATTTTTCTATTTTCAACAACCACATGCTCAAATTCTTTTAAGCGCTCGGACGCTAAGCGAACAGCACATTCAGAGACATCTATACACAACAGTTGCTCGGCTCTTTGCGCCAAATGAAAACTTAAATGTCCATTTGAACAGCCCACTTCTAACACTTTTGAATAACGAGGTTTTGTCAGCAGCGCGAGACAAATTTGTCTTTTACGAGCTTCATACCAATGAGAGTCATAGCCCCACGGATCACTGTTATGACGATATAAATCTTCAAAGTACATGCGAGAATGAATCACTCAAATAAACCTCATAAGGCATTAAAAGACGTTTAATTGCACTAGAAGAGAGAACCGCAGCATTACCCGTAGTTTCATCTGCTTCAAGTTGGGTTTTAAACTGCAAAATTGCTTGATGTTTTTTAGTTAGCTGTTCTTCGGTTAAGTGATATGCTTTTGCTCGGTACCAATCAATTCGTGAGTCTAACGGCTTTGCCCAATGCCAAGCCCAAATTAATACGTGTAAACATAGAAGTTGCTTAGCTGTTGCGTAAGCTTGTACGGTTTTACCTACGGCTTCGTGGTCTGGGTGACCATCAAAGGCATAGCTACAAATTAGAATATCGTCGGCTTGAACGATCTGCTCTAAACTCTGCCACAGTTGATCGGTTTGTAAATGAATCTGACCATCTAAAAAATGAAGCTCTACATGCTCGGCTGACTCGGCTACTCCTAAACACTTTAAGGCTGCCAAGCTTTCTTGCGGACGAAGAATATTGAGCTGATCTGGAGGATATTTTGTAGAGTTAGGATGGCTTTGTGTGCCGTTACTTACCGCTAAAATGAGAATCTTACAATTCAGCGCAATAAGTTGCTGCATTAAACCACCGCAACCAAGCACCTCATCATCAGGATGTGGAGCGACTATCACCACCCTTTTTGAGCGAAACAATTCAAGATCTAAAGCTGCTAAAGGTTGTTGTTGAAATGCATTTAACCATTGCTCTTTTGACGTACCCTCACCAAAAATAATGCGGTCTTCGACCAAAGGATGTTTTAAAGTTCCCATAGGCTTTGGTCCGATAAACAGAGTTCTGTAATTTGCTGGTAGTCAAAAGCAGCATGACTTTGTCTGATAAACACAGGCAAATCAGCCATGAGCTGTGCAAAAGTTGCATCTTCACAAAAAGGACGAGCACCTAATGCTTTGCCTACTCGCTCAACCACACTCAGACAGCATTGTTCTGTTTGGGCACGTAGTATTCGTATTTCCCGCTCATGATTTAGCATGGGTTTGCTGTCAATCAGTTCAGCAACATATTGAAAATATTGCTTAGTAATTTCTAATTGATGAGCGACCTCTCCCAAGTACAGTTTTTTAAAAGGATTCGGACTGACCTGACAACTTTCTTGTAAAAAACCAGCTAAACCAACGGCGGCACCATACCAACAAACTGCAACACCTGCTGCACCATGCCAAAAGCCTGAACGTTTTAAATAACTATTTGGGTGACCGATCAATTTAACAGGCGTATTTTCAAAACTTACTCTTGCAGTTTGCGTCGCATTCATCCCGACTGCATGCCAGTGGCTTGAGTCCGTGCTAATAGAAGAATGACTTAAGTCAACAATACAAAGCTGCGCCTGCCCTTGTTGATTTTTATAACTCATTAAAACTTTTTGAATAAACTCTGCACCAGAGCACCAAGGCTTTATGCCATTACAAAGGTTATCTTTCACTTGCAATGGAGCTGGTCCACCGTCTGCTGCCCACACAGCCCAAAGCTGGTCATCTATTTCTGGGTGATAACCCAATTCACTTAAAATGCTTAAAGCATCGCAATGCGACTCAAAAAGCTTCGCCAAACTTAAATCGACTCCAGCAATCTGAGCAAAAAGCTGCCAGCGTTGATAGGTCTGTCCCGAAGCTGGATGAGGCAAGTTTTTGGCTAAATTTACCAATTGAGAGAGTAAATTTATACGAAGCTTGCTTTTATCTTCAGCCGAGGCAGATTCAAATTCACTCAAGATACTTAATATCGTCACATTTATAGGTATTTTAATATTCATTGCAAATAATTATTTATAAGACTTGGTTTAACCTTATCTAAATACTTCTGTTTAAATAAACATGTAAATTGTAATAAAAAGATAAATATTATTAGTTTTATATCTAATTATTTCATTGTTACTCGAATATATTTATTAAGTGAACTTATAAACCCATCCTGTAAGGTTTATTAAAAACCCCTGATTTATCCAATTATTTAAAGTAATTTAAGTCTTACCGTTTTTCTATTTCTAAAGAAGAGGTCTAAAATGAGCACTTTAAATATTAATGATATTAAAAAACACGCAGACGTTATTGCTTCTTGTGGTACTAAAGTAGGTACAGTCGACCATCTAGAGGGTGAAAACCAATTAAAGCTGACTCGAGACGAAAGCGGTCAACATCACCTTATTCCTACTGGATGGATTGGTGAAGTGAAAGAAAACCAAGTCATTCTGAATAAAAATTCACAAGAAGTTAAAGATCAGTGGCAAGCGATCTAGACTTTAAAGCACTGTAAGTGACTTAACGTGAAATTTATAATAAAGCGTTTTAGCTTATAAAAAATAAATAGGCTCAAAAACTTTAAAGCCTAACTCCCCAAACTGAAGGCTCCTTTTCATAAGGAGCCTTTTTTTATTTATGAAATCTCTGTCTTAGACCGTTTTTATCTCTTTAAGCCTTTGGTTGGATGTTTTTGTCCTTTACTCACATGGTGATCGATTTTACTTAATGCTAAAAATTGTGCATTCGCATTAAATGAATAATTATGAATAGGGTGACGTATATGATCACAGGGAATCATCAGCTTAAAGCTCGAAAAGTACATTTTGATTTTGCGGAGTCATCTGTGTGTTGGATGCCGAATGATCCGCTATGCTCACATGTAGCCAATGGTATTAATATGCTCTTGCCGGCTGGTGAGTTTTGGTTTTGCCGCGTGTTTAATAAAACCCTTCCCTTGATTACCGACGAAACATTAAAACAAGAAGTGATTGGCTTTGTTCGTCAAGAAGCAGCACATGCACGTGCCCATGAAAAAGCTCAAGACTTCTTACGCGAAAAAGGCTACGACATTCAAGAAACACTCAACCGTGCCCATTTTGTGTTTAACATTTTATTGGGTGACAAACCTTTAGGTATGCCCTTTTTAAAAGGCGAAAAGCTCGATGAATATTGGTTACTTTTCCGAGTTGGTGTGATTGCTGCAATTGAGCACTTTACTGGAACCATTGGTCAATGGACACTCGACAGTAAGTCTTGGGACAAAGCCGACCCTGCCATGGCAGATTTGTTCCGTTGGCATTTGGCTGAAGAAGTTGAGCATCGTTGTGTTGCCTACGACTTATTTGAGCACCTACTAACAAACAAGTTTGGGTTTTATGTGTCGCGCCAAGTGATTATGGCGGCTGTTTTCCCGCTGTTTATTTATTTCCTAGCTGACTTTGCGCGTAGTTTAGGTCAACAAGATTTAGAGCACGAAGACATTCAAAAATTGATGCGTCGTGGCTACTTCAAAATTATTCGTGAATTTGAAAAAACTGCGACTCGCTCAGACAACTTACCGACCATTAAATATTTATGGAAAGCGACATTAAGATGGGTTTCTCCAAAATTTAACCCACTTCATGAAGGTGATACCGAGCAAGCTTTAGCTTATATGGCTCGTTCGCCTGCCGTGCAATATTTTGAAGGAATAGCACAAGCTACAAAACCTGCGACATTAAGCTAAGCAGTTATTTTATTTAAAATGAAAGCCTCCTTGATTGGAGGCTTTTTCTTAGGAGAATTTTGTCGCTTAAGCAAAATTTAAAAAGAAATAATCCAACAACCGATCTCTTTCATCGACCACATTTTTATCTAAAAGCTGGACCATTGCGCCATCAATCATAAATAAAAACATATAAGCATCTTGAATGGAGGCTGTAGCTTTTAAGGTTAAGAGCAACTTATAGATTTCGTTTACAAACCAGTTTCTATAGTCAACCACAACTTTATAGGCAACTGGATAGAGCTTTTCTATTTCAAAAATAGCTTTAAAGGGTAAATGATAAAAGCCATTTAAATCGGCATGTAAAAGGTAAATCTGCCTAAGTTTATCGAGCACCATTTGTTCACGGTAAGAATTAATAATGGAAAACACTTTTACTTTTAACGCGTCTTTTTGAAAAGTGAGACACATCTCGATGAGTCGTGCTTTTGAGTGAAAGTCGTTGTAAAAAGTAGCCTTGGCAACTTTGGCTTCTGCAATAATTTGGTCGACCCCGACCTTATGAAACCCATATTGATTAAATAAGTCTTTTGCGATGTGAAGCACTCTGAGTGCTCTAAATGAAGATTCTAAATTTGGCATAGGAATACCGTTTAAATAATTTTTTGTTGTATCTAAAAGAGATAGAAATGCCGTCACTCTTAAAATGAGTGCTAAAAACAGGCATGCAAAAGCAGCACAAAAATGTGCCTAAGCTATCTCAGGTTTTATTGTTGCTATGATTTTTTAGTCGTAACGAGCTAAGGTTTTAAAAACCTAGAGTCGGTTGAACCGTTTTAAAGACCAGTTGGACGATATGGCTAGAGAGAGTTTGGCAAAGACCAATAAATGAGAAGAAATAGTACGCATGAGCGGACTCCTTTGGGTAATAAAGAAGTTTCGCCACATTACTGTCAAATAATGGTGGCGAAACGAGAGAAGGTTGACAGACTGATACCCAAAAGATCAGCACACCCGAAGGTGTCCCCCTCCCGTTCCGCCGCAGAGGGGGCACGCAGGGATGCCCACAAAAAAGAAAGACTTTTTCGTGTGCTTTGGGTATACGGCCTGTCAAAGCCGACTGGCGATGTAGGCCAGCAGGCAAAGCATAATCGGAGGGGTTTTAGGTGTCAATGTGATATTGGCTAGAAAATAATTGAATAAATATTATTTTTCATTTGAGTAAAATATTTAATTCTTTCATTAGAAATTCATTATTTAGTAAAAATAATAATAGAACAAAAGAGGGTTAGCAGACTGGGCATATAGAACCAGCACGCACAAGGCGTCCCTCCTCCATTCTACCTCAGAGAATAATAAGATAGATTTTAAGTGTCAATGTGATGTTGGCTAGAAAACAATTAAATAAATATTATTTTCATTGGATTAGATTCATTAATCTATTGAATAGAATATATTATATTTGATTAACACACATTAACTCATAAATATGAATACTATCTCAGCTGCTCTTTTACATGAACATCCAATTGAGGGATGTATAAAAGACGCAAATGGCCATTTAAAACCTTTCCCTATTCTCGCAATTGATAATATTCCATTAAATATATGGGTGCATCAAAATATTCCCATTATTGATGGCACAGAAAGTTTAGTTCCAGCCCAGGGTTGGTTATATGATCATGATAGTGAGTTGGCATTAAGTAATGCATGGAAACTTCTTAAACCACAAGCTTATGAAAATGTATCTATTTCAACAGTAGTTCCAATTTTAATTTGCCCTGATGATTTAGATCTAGAGTGCAGCGTAATTATGGTTGAACAAGTTGTTTCAGCAGATAAAGTCGTATGGACTCGTTTTGGTTACGCATTTAACCATATTCACGATGTTGTGACATCCGTAGTCTGGCAAACCTCGCCTTCTGCTCCTCACCTAAGTTTTCCGTTGAGCGAATTTGAAAAAGCATATAATGATTTAAAAGAATTAGATAAAAAATGGACTGAAAATTTTATCTAGTTTTCTTTAACATAAAATACAAGAGTTAGAGATTAAGGAAAGATCTTGGTAAAAGAATTTTTCTTCTTAATCGAAAATATGACCCTGAGAATACTTATTTCTATAGAAACTGTTAAGTTCGCATTAGATAGGTTAATTAAATATCAAAATTCAATTCTATAAACCATGAAAATTTGTATTGTAGGCCCTTCTGGTGCCGGTAAAACAACTATCGCTAAGAAATTAGCGAAAGAATTAAAGATTCCTGCTCATGCATTTGATGAAATCTATTGGGACTTAAGTGGAACTGAATTTGTAAAGAATTCCGAAGAAACTATCTCATTTGGTATTAAAAAAATCACCTTACAAGATAGTTGGATTGTAGAGGGAGCTTACGATAAACGTTTACTTCCACTACTTCTTGAGTGCTCTTTAATTTTAAAGATGGAAGTACCTCTTTATTTAAGAACAACAAGGCTACTTCAACGTTACCTAAAGTCTGTAGTTACAGGTAAAAGCCCTAAAGAGACTCTAAAAAACACAATCGAGTTGATTCAGTTTTCACATAGTTTTGATAAACGCTTGGAAAAATTTCTGAGTAGTAATAATCAACTCTCGAGAAAGGTTATTTCTTTTAATAATTTTTCAAAAGCTACAAATATTATTCAGACAGTTTTTAAAAATAATTTATCCGCTTCATTGAATCATAATGATAGAACGAGAAAGGGTTAGCAGACTGATTTACCCAAAAATCAGCACATCCGAAGATGTCCCCCTCCCGTTCCGCCGCAGAGAATAATAAGAGAGGTTTTAAGTGTCAATGTGATATTAGGTGAATTATTAAAATTTATTATCGGGTTTAATTGGCAAATTATAAGTGGTGATACACCGATAAAATGAATAAATAAATCCATTTTATCGGCTTGCTAGAAGAGGTTTTTAAAACCTTATTTTATTTTTTAATATAATTTGGAAACTCTTTTAAAACCGTACTACATAATTGGCCTTTCATATCTCCTCTCTTGCGTGCTTCAAATTGATCCATACCTAATCTCATAACTTCTCTACCATATTTTTCACCTAGTTCATGTTTAGTACATTTGTCAGATTCATGAACTAATTCTTGTGAAGTATAGTGATAATTACAATCAAGTTGAGCACGGCTTAAAAAACCATGTAGTTGTACTGTTCTCTCGCAAGTTGTTCGCTGTATATAAGTTTTCGGCTCTTGCTCAGCATAAACTGATGTTGCTACCAATAAAGTGAAAACTGTTACTAAAATATTACGCATTATTTCCCCGACAAAGTTATTAAAAGTATTAGTGATAATGTTGCGGGCGTATTAAATAATAATTACTTATAAGTGTCTATTAATAATAAGAAAATTAGATAAATCCTCTTCTCTTTTGAATATTTAATCACCTTAAAAAAATTGTGTGATTAACTTTTATCAAATAAATGATATTAAATTTTTTCTAATCTTCTTTAATATAATCCAAGTTATTCAAGTAAAGAGTTTTAGTGATATTTCATTCATTTCTTATCGACTAAAACCCTTACTCATTACACAACTTTAAAACCCTAACTTCTTAAAGACAAAATAGCCCACATGGCTTTCAAAGCTACCGTCATTTTGAATTTTGAAATACTTCTTAACGAGGTCAGACGAACCTTCCTGTAAATAGCGTAAAGTTTTAATTTGATCTTCAGGAGTTTTCATACGCTTTACCCAACTATCAAAGTCTAAAGAAAGCGTTTGCTTGTCTAAAGCTACTAAGTCAAAGCCTGCATCTTCAATAAAATAGACCCACTCTTTCACACTATAGTTTCTTACGTGACTTGGGTCTCGAATCGTTTCGATCGTCTGTAAAAACGTATCTAATATAGGTGAGCTAGAACTAATAATGTCTACAAAAATAACAATGCCATCTGGCTTAAGAACGCGGTTTACTTCTTTCATGGCCGTCGGAACATGCTGCCAGTGATGAGCTGAATATCGACTAATCACGACATCAAACTGCTGATCACTAAAAGGCATGTCTTCAGCAATGCCCTGCTGCACAAAGATGTTTTTTAATTTGCGCTGGCTAGCTGCCTTAGACACTGTGTGTAACATTTCATGAGATAAATCATAGGCAAAGACGAGATCAGCATGTGGAGCAACATTATAAGAAACATGACCACCACCACAGCCTAAATCTAGAACGACAGCCTTTTCATATTTCTGAATTTCATGAATAAATTTATTAAATTCAATTCCTTCAGAGTGAGCTTGGCTATTCAAATAGTCTAAAGATTTATTTTGATATTGTTTTTGGTTTATATCGTGCTGGGTGATCATAACCTTGCTTCCTACTTTGCAATGAAATCACCATAAAGCAAAAGTTAGATAAAAAATAATGATTAGTTTTTCTTCAATTGATAAATAAAAGTTATTATTTAATTTGTTTTAATACACTACGGCAATTAATAAAAATAGATTTAAGAACTTAGAAAGGATCCGCAAAGAGCACTGTTTAGTCACCCTTACTGAAACAGTGCTCTTTGCTCCATCACAACCCTTATCCAGAGAGTTCGATGCATAGAACTAGTGTATGTACCTTTAACTCAAAATGTTTCCTGTATTTTTTAATATTTTTAAATGTTCGCAGCATAAAAATGAAGTATATTTAATTTTATCAGAAGATTCTTCTTTGGTTTATATTTTGAACAGAACAGAATACACACTAGATCGCATAGATCGGAAAATTTTATCTGCCTTACGCGGTAATGGCCGTCTAACCGTTGCTCAATTAGCAGAAGAAGTTGGTCTTTCATCTTCACCATGCTGGACACGACTAAAACGTCTGGAAACTTTAAAAATTATTGAAGGCTATACGGTAAACGTAAACCCAAAAGCGATTGGTATTCATGAAGTATTCTTTATAGAAATTACTTTAGAACGCCATGACGATGAAATGCTGGAAAATTTCAGCGAAGCATTAGCTGACATACCTGAAGTTGTAGAAGCTCATCTCGTCACAGGTGATTATGATTATTTGGTTAAAGTAGCAGTAAAAGATGCTGACCATTACGAACGTTTTTTACGAAAAAAACTCTATTCAATTAAAGGAATTCGACACACCCGTTCGACCTTTGCCCTACGCCCTCTTAAATCTGCCAATACCGCCGATTTAATGTTAATTGAATAAAAGGTGTAATGCCTATAGCGCATCGACGTAAACTATTGATTTTAAAATGCTTATTTAGTTAAGCGGCTTAAGCGATAACAGATTTAGGCTCTGTTATATTTTTTTTAAAAAATTCTGTATCTATGATTACAGCCTCCTCATCTCCATAATAAAATTAATCTGAATTGGAGGCATCGCCATGAACATTTTGAAGAAAAAAAATAAGGCCAGTTTTGTATTCTTTATTATTACTCTCTACTCTTTTATTGGGTTTGGCTTAGGTTTCATTATTTGGGAATACTTCTTAAAGGCCTAGTTTGCTAAAAAGCGTTAACGAGCCTCAGAAATAATTTCTGAAGTAATTTCTTTGCTACGATGATATGCGGCCCTCATTGCTAAACGTATATCATCAGACACATTGCCTAATTCAAACATTCGTAAAGCAGATTCGGTAATCCCATTTGCTAAAGTGACCTTTCCACATAACTCCGCTGGTGGAACATTACTTTTACGAATCATTTCGACTGCGCCAGTAGCCGCTTGAAGCGCAAGATCTAAGGCAAATTGTTTATCTAGCCCTAATGAAACACCCGTCTTAATCATGCTATCTAAAATATAGAAAAAGTAAGCTGGCCCTGAACCTGATAATGCAATAATGGCATCACTTTGTGTTTCAGACGGCGCCCAAAAAGTCTGACCCGTTGCAGAATACAAGGTTTCAATTAAGTCTTTATCAAGCTGGTCCATTTGCTCTGAAGCAATCAGCACGTGAGTACCAACATGGGTCAGTACAGGCGGATTTGAAATCACACGAACGATTTTCTTTGAACCTGTAAAACTGGATAGGTGCGCAATATCAATCCCTGCCATCATAGAAACAATAATCTTATTTGCTAACCATTTTTTAAACGGCGCAAGTATCTCTTTTAATTGTTTTGGATCGAGTAACAACACAACAATATCAGCTTTTTTTAAACCATTTTCTTTTTGCTTCAAAGCATGTGTATCATTAATTTTTTTCTCTTCAATTAAGTGTATTTTTTCTTTGTTAAACCCTTTTAAAACCATTCCTCCGATTAAAGCCAAAGCTAAATTACTACTGCCAATAAAGCAAATATTAGGTTGTACTTCACTTAACATTTAAAATGTTTTCCTTTCTAAGCGAGGCTATAACAATAAATATTATCTATAGTTTAATTATGAATGTTGAATTAAAGATGACCGTCTGAATAAAGAGCCCACTTTAATAAAAGATTTTATTAAAGTGGGCTTTGTTTTATTTGCGCAATAAATAAAACAACTTTAGCTTACGCCTAATGTATAACTATATTTACCAAATTCCACTCACAAATTGTAATGGTCTGTAACTAATACTAAAATATTGTAAATATCATTTGAAGCTATAAAATAAAATCATTGTTTTTCAAAAATTAAAGTTTACTCATTAAATCTATTTCAATTAATTTAATAAGAAAATCTTTAAAATAATAGACAGTAGTAAAATTATTTTAATTTATTAGCTAAATATTTTCATTTTTCTTCTTTAAAATACTCTCGGCTCTTCTCATTGCTTGACTTAAATCAACCTCATCACACACCCAAAAGCTAAAAATTTGTCCAAACAAGTGGAAGTGTTGCCTAATATATTTAGAACTATTGTCTGAATAATGCTCTTCAACCTTAAAGAAATCATTATTATTTTCTATTTTCTGACCGTCAAAAATACCGCCAATACAAATATCCATTTTAATACCATACACCTAATTCGTTATATTTTAACATAAAAATTTAGAAGCACTTTGATAAGAGTATTTTTATACTTCTTTTTTTAAATATAAGTTGAATTAAAACTTATAAAAAACCCACAAGACTAAAGTGGGCTTTTTTTAAACTCTAATAAAATGCTTTAGACTTAAATATATTTTATTTAAACAATATATTCAAATCAATTAAACGCTTTATTTATGAGTTTTGAAGAATCACAATATTTGAAGCTTGAGGGCCTTTTTTACCTTGTACTACGGTAAACTCAACACGTTGACCTTCTAATAGAACTTTAAAACCTTGTGTTTGAATATCAGTAAAATGAGCAAAAATATCTTTACCTTCATCAGTCACAATAAAACCAAAACCTTTAGTTTCATTGAACCATTTTACTGTACCAGTACTAGTAGACATATGTTATATCCTAAATCTTAAAATATTATAACTTATTATTGGGAAACCAATTTAACTAAAAAATAGATGTCAAAAATTAAATATCTGAAGAAACCCAAGGATTATAAATATAAAACTGCGCAAATAGAAATTTATTATGACAAGAATATTTTGTTAGTTATGCTCGATAATACACGCTTCATAAGCATTTGCAATCGATATTCAAAATAATTAAAGCAAGAAAAACTCTACCCACTCCCCGATTCATCTTTCATATTGATTTAATTAAGATTCCTTTCAATTAAAAGTCAAATTTTGTTTCATTTTAATCGAAAGAAGTCAAATATCAGTGCTATTTCTCCATAAAAACCATCAATAAAATTTCTTTTCGCCAGCAGGACGCGTCTTAAAGCGTCGATGGAACCACATGTATTGCGTAGGGGCAATACGAATTTGATTCTCAATAATCTTATTGACTCTTTCAGCATCACTCACTTCACATCCACTCGGAAAATTTTCTAATTTAGGTTCCACGAGTACATGATATTGAGGGTTTCTAATATCGCCACTTCTATAAAAGTATAAAGGTACTGCTGCTGCTTTTGAGATATCCATCAATCTACGGTGAGCGGTCACGGTAGCCGCCTGTATTCCGAAAAATGAGGCCATTACACCTTGTTTTAAGCCAAAGTCCTGATCTGGGCTATACCATATGGCATGACCATGTTTAAGGTTTTGGATAAGTCCACGCATGTTGTCTCGAGCAATCTGGTTTTTATAGACTCTTGCACGGCTACGATGAATCAGAAAATCTAAAAAGGGATTATTTTGAGGTCTGTAAACCACGTCCATATTAAAAAATAAGGTACAAGCTGCTCCACCAGCGTCTAAAAGCGTACTATGGGTGCCTAATAGTAGTACGCCATTTTCCTGATTATTTGTTAAATTCTCTAATCCATCTATGTGAACACGGCTTTTAAACCAGTTTGGACTGTACCAAGCATTTAAGGCTTCAAATACACCCGTGAGAGTATCTACAAAAACCTGTTTGGCTTTCACCTCAATTTGCATAGGTGTTTTTTCAGGAAAGCAGGCTTCTAAATTACGTAATGTTGTTTTTCGTCTTGAACCTAAAGATTTCCATGCTATTTTTGATAAAAGATCGGCAAGACGCCATTGAATTGCCCAAGGTAACATCGCAAAACACATCAGAATAAATGCTAAAAACCATATACCCCAATATTTAAACGATAAAAAGGAAAATCGAAATTCGCCAGATTTAAACTGCCGTTCTTTTTTCGTCATGCTGTATATTTCTTGAGGTATAGGTTTAGCATACTAACACCCCCTGCTGTTGGGGTTGTATGTTTATGTTGCTTTGAGTAATAAGCTTTTTATTACCCTACCTATTTATCGAAATGCATATTTTAAACATTTAATCTATTTCAGGCTTAAATATACATAACTGTCTGTATACATAACTTATTTTCTCATTTAAAGTAATCGCATAATCTAGTCTCATTGATAAATAGGATATATCAGCGTGAGCGGTCTTTTAGTCTTTATAACAATTGCATTTCTTACTCTCTTAAGCCCCGGACCTGGCGTTTTATTTACTGTCACAAATTCAATCAATTATGGTGTTAAAACTGCTCTATTCGGTATTAGCGGCTTAATCATTGGTATGTTTGTAATTGCTGTAATTTCCGCTAGTGGTGTAGGTCTTATTATTACCAGCAACCCTACTATTTTTACGGTTTTAAAATTTATTGGTGCCTTTTATTTAATGTACCTTGGATATAAAAACTTCAGCAAAAAATCGCCATCGCAAGATTTAATCACTGATCAACAAAGCGATAAAAATGTAAGTAAATCGAGACTCTTTTATCAAGGCCTACTTGCATCTTTGCTTAACCCTAAAACAATCGTATTTTTTATTGCTCTATTCCCTCAATTTATTGATATCAAGAAAGAAATTTTAACTCAGTTTTTAATTCTATCTTTAACCTTTTGTTTTATTGGATTTTTAATTCATTTGGTCTATGCAAATTTCTCTTCAATTTTTAAAGAAAAGATGCTGGCTGGAAATAATTTTTCTATACTCAATAAAATTAGCGGTGCTATTTTCTTTCTTCTTGCTGTTTTACTCATTGCACAATAAATCATTACTCGACATATGATTATTTGAAAAGCCTCAACTCATGGTTAGGCTTTTCAAGTCTTTTGTCTATTAACATATTTTTATCTAACTACAATTTTTACAACGCTACCCTGTTTAAGATCCATCCATAAAAGAAGTCTTCGTAATTTGGGTTCTTCTCTGTAATTTCGATATAGTGCTGCCCTTGCATAATATTTAAAACGCGTAGTAAGACCGTTTCTCCGTCTTTATTACGCCTGTTCAAATACGTGCTCAGTGCTTGAATAGTGAGAGGTCCATATTGACCATCTAAGGTAAGATTTGGCCAGCCCTCCTCACCCTGCTTATTTAGCAGATTTAGAGCACGTTGTAATAAAGGTTTAGCAAAGTTGACTCCGCAATTTATAGCCGTATCAAGTAACTCTTCTGCAATAGCAGGGCTAATTTTATTGATCTGGTCAAATTGGGGTTCAAACCAATATTGTTGTTTATAAATAGACTTGGCCACAGCTAAAGGTAAATCTCTCATATCACCTTGATATCCGTTTGATCGAGCAACTGCCTCGGTAATGCCAAATTTGGTGGCATGCCCATGGTCTGATGGATGATTAATATATCCACCTTCTCTGTCTATGATTGCTTCTAAGTATTGGTCAATATTCATTTTATTTTACCTATATCATTGAAACTGTTTTAGCTATTTTGCAGATCATCTTTCGCTTTTTTTAAGTCTTTGATGACTTCCACAATCGTTTTCCCTTCTTGTTTATTGATGAAATTAAATATCCATCTCACAATCGCCCAGCCTGGCAAACCGCAAATAAAGAAGAATCCACATAGTGTGATCATTCCCCAAATATCCGATACCCATTCATGTAAATTCCATTTCATGATAATAAATGAGCCACCTGTTAAGCTTGAAACGACTGTGCATATCAGCCCAACAATCCATTCTTGTGGTGAGCGAGGGAAACGCATCATCAACACGACTGCCACAACTAAGCTGACTGCTAAAGCCACCATAATTGCGATGCTATAAAAATCTAAAAATGTGGCTAAACCACCAGTTGGAACTGTTTTCATCATCTTGTCCTGCTTTAAAGGGTAAAACTTGAAAACTCGCTATTCTTAATCGCTTGTTGTTTTTCAGGTTCTTTAAATACCCTTAGTTTTCTTTATTACAGTCAATAAAAAACACTAACGCTTTTTTAACCGCGCTAAATTGCAAGACGAACTGATCCTTGACCCCATATTTCAGGGGTCCAAGAAAGAATGTTTGTATGCTAAAGCCTGTTAGTGTGCACTGTTTAAGGCTTGTTCAATCAACTCAATCACGGTGATTGCACCTATCGCTTTTTGCATTGAGACTTGATCATCGAATTCGAATGCATCATCTTCAAGCTCACTTGCAATTAGCTTTGCCTCTTCAAGCGCCCTTTTTATTTTTTGTACCTTGTATTTGTTTACGTCTTTTGCAATTGTCGGGACATATCCTCCACGTTTTGCATTTTTAAGTTGTTTAGCTCTGTTCTGCATTGCTGTAGTCATTCACTATCTCCAACTCACACGTTTAATAAGGCATCTTTATCGTTTGTTATTCTTGAAGTTTTGATCCATTCTTTGAGCAATATAGCGAAGCCAAGACTACAAATGTGTGTTCAAAACGTTTCATCTGGTACAACAAACCTAAAGAACTAAACGGTATGCATTTAAAGCATTCATTTAAAAGTAGATATTCCTTTTTCTAAAATTGTAAAAAAGTATGAAAGCGCTTACATTTACGCCTTTTTCGAACTTTAATTTTTTGACCAAAAAGTTCAAATAAGACTTTGCCGTATATCGGAAACTTTTGTTACGACTCACAATCTTTGCTAAATTCTTCATGTTCTTGATACCCTTTATCGACGAACATTAAGCCTGATCCACGGAATCGGGCTTTTTTTTATTCCATTTTTTGTTTTGATAGCCTATCTGTAAATAATAATTGAGCTATCTCCCTTCTATTTTGCCTCTTCTAGAAACAAAATAAATTTAGCTTTCATCTCAACATGTTGATAATTCAATAAATAGTGGTTCAAATACGATTTAAACTTAATCTATTCATCTGAAGATATAACTGATATTATAACTATAGTTATTATTAGTCAATAACTATAGTTGTTTTACTCGATATAACTTTAGTTATATATTTGTTATAAGTTTGCTGGTGTAACCGTTATGGCTCTTAAAGACCGTTTAAAAGATTCTAGAATTAAAGCCAAAAAAACTCAGGCTGAAGTCGCTGAGGCTGTAAAAATGTCTCAGCCGGCCTATCAAGCTTTAGAATCTGGCAAAAATTTAAAATCTGCGTTTCTTCCACTCATTGCCCAGTTTTTAGGTGTAGATGGTTATTGGTTAACGACTGGCAATACAGAAGATGCTTTTAGAGAAAGTGATGTATTTAGCCCTACAGTTGTGAGTGCTGAATCCACCGATCAATATGCTTGGATTGAAGTGGTAGAAGCTAGTTTTTCGTGTGGTACAGGTGAGTCGATTGAGTTCCACTTCGATGCAATTAATGGAAAAATCCCTTTCCCTGCTTCATTCTTTAAAGAAAAACGGGTTGCTCAAGAGTGCATGCGTATTATAAAAGCTAAAGGCGATAGCATGACGGACTACATTAAAGATGGAGATCTGGTCGGTATTGATATCTCTCAAACTGAAGTAATTGATGGCGAGATTTATGCGGTTTACTTTGCAGGGGAAGGAATGATTAAGCAAATTTTTAAAGAAGCGGATGGCTCTTTAATTTTGCATAGTTTGAATGAAAAATTTAGAGACCGCCGTGTAACCGAAGAAAATGGAAAGAACTTTAAGGTCATGGGGCGTCAATTCTGGCGAGCGGGTTAAGGTCGTTATAAATATAATTAAAATAATAATTCTATCAATTTATTAAGTTTTCTTTTTTTATAACTTTAATTATTTTATATCCATAGAGATATAAAAAAACCTATCTCTTTTAAAGGAGATAGGTTTTTTAGCTTTAGAGCCAAGCATTTTATCAACAATACGTTGTTAAACGATAAAGCTGATTAAATCCAGCATAAAAGCTTTTACCATCTTGGTTTAATTCGATTTCTTCACCAGATTGAAGTTGAATTTTCTTACCAACTTCGACCCAACGATAACCATCTTGAGAGTTTTGCTTACGCACATGAGGAACGATCCTCACATTAATCTCATTGCCATTTACGGATGTGGCAATTTGCCACTCATTTACTATATTCACAATCATTCACTCATCACTGAGCTCATGTGATTTAACGGTATTTAATTAGAACGCTAGATTTAAGGTATGGACAGTCAGTCTAGAATTTAATATTTAGCTTTATATTGGGTTATTTATAAGCTAATTGCTTTTCATAATTTTCGCATTATGAAAAGTGGTACATCACAGAGCATAATATTTTGGTTGCGGGGGCCGGATTTGAACCAACGACCTTCGGGTTATGAGCCCGACGAGCTACCAGACTGCTCCACCCCGCAATTGGAAGTAAGCTTTATACGCTCATATATTTCATAAAGCAAACTTTATTTTTTAATCGGTTGTAATTATTAAGAATTATCTTTTTATTAATTTTTCATTTTAACCGTTTGGTCTAAATAACCCTATCAATTTCCAATTTTTAATTCTTTAAATTGTTGTATTTATTTTAAATAGAACCCGATATTCATAGACAGCAATTGCCTTGGTTGGATGGCTTTTATACTATCTAGGTTGGTCCTTTAATGTTTAGTTCGTATGTCTGAACCTCAGTTTTCCCTCAGTGAATATCTCGGCACAGTTCAGGAAGTCATACGTTTGGCTTTTGATGAGCCAGTCTGGGTAAAAGCAGAGATTCGAAATTTAAATATTAAAGGCGGCCATTACTATTTAGAGCTTGCAGAAAAAGATGCAGAGACTGATAAAGTCATTGCCAGTTGTAAAGCTACGATCTGGAAGTTTTCAGCCAGTAAAATTGTTTTAAAGTTTGAACGTGAAACTGGTATTGAGATTTCAAGCGATTTAAATGTGCTCATCAAAATTAGAGCGCGTTTTGATCCTCAATATGGATTTTCGGTCAATATTGAAGAGATTGATTCAAGCTTTACCTTAGGCGAAATTGCTAAACGTTATCAGCAAATTATTGAGCGACTCACACAAGAAGGGTTAATTCACAAGAACAAACTCCTCCCTACCCCTTTTGACATTCAAAATGTTTTAGTCATTGCTCCTCAAAACGCCGCGGGCCTAGGTGACTTTAAAAAAGATGCCGATGCTCTAGAGAGAAATGGTGTTTGCCATTTTGTGTATCACACCGCTACTTTTCAAGGGAACACCGCTGCAACTAGTTTGATTGAGTCTTTAGGTTCAGGTTTAAGACAATGGGCCAGCACTTTTAAATTTCCACCAGACCTTATCGTAATTATTCGCGGCGGCGGATCTGTGAATGATTTGGCTTATTTAAATGATTATGAACTTGCAGCCCTGCTCTGCAAACGCACTGTACCGATTTGGGTCGGTATTGGTCATGAAAAAGACCGTACTATTCTTGATGAAATTGCCCATCGTTCATTCGACACGCCAAGTAAAGTAATTGCTGGCATCCGTAACCACATTGTTGAACGCGTACAAGAAGCCGTCGATAGTCTGCAAACCATTAAGCTTCTTTCGCAGCATCAAATCACGACCTATCAAAGCAAGAATGATCAGCTACTTCATCAGATTAAATCTTCGGCCCAAGGTCAACTTAACTCGGCACATCGCCTACTTGACCAAATGAAAGAGCGTATTCAATTTAGTTCACAGCAACAGGTTAAATTTTCATTAGCTCAAATCGAATCATTAATGAAAGAAGTCCTTTTACAAAATCCGAAACAAGTTCAAGCCAAAGGCTATGCAATTGTTAGATCCGAAGGAAAAGCGATTCGGTCTATACATCAAATTTCAAACCCTGCCATTGCGATTGAAATGCAAGATGGTGTGATTGAAGCCAACATTACACAGGTAATTCCAAATGAACAATGAAGAGTTAACGTTTAAAGACGGCCATGACATTTTGAAAAAAAATGCCGAACTACTTGAGTCTCAAGAAAGCCCAGATATTGATAATTTAATGAAGATTGTTGAAGAATCGATTACTGCTTATAAAGCGTGTAAATCACGTATAGAAGCGGTTCAACAAGCTTTAGATGAAACATTTAAAGAATAATTTGCAATAAAAAAAGCCCATTCCTACTTCTCATTGAAGGAATGGGCTTAGTGAAAACCACTTAGTCCTGAAATGCAAAAATGTGGATTAGGTCACATTTTTGCAAAAGCATAGTCCCACAAGTATTGGGCATCTTCAATATTTTAATTGTGTCTATTACGTAGTTTGGCTTTATTTTCAGCACTTCTTAGCTAAAAGCTATTCCTCGCTGAATGCTCCAATCAATTGATAAATTTTACCGTCTTTAGGGTTTTCATAAAGCAAATCCATGTTTGGCAAAATAATATCGTCATCAATTTCAATATGTTCAACGCTTTTGTGAAGTTCAAGGGCGTGGTCATTCATAGGTCGAACTTTTGCCAAAGCAATCGTTTCTTGGTTAAACTGGTCCTTAATAATTACTTTTAATCTTTTCATAAAAATCTCCTGAAAATTAAATTTTTTAATATAAATAACGAGTTAAGTTTAAAATGAGCTAATCGCTGAATAGCCGATTGGCATAGCAAAAAAAGTTAAAATAAATGCAGCCGTACGTTGTAAATTACGTTGGTTTAACCAAGTTACTTTGTTTGAAATTAATACGGTTCCAAAAGCAATCCATAAAAAAGCAATGGGTGTAATTAATGATAAAAAAACAGCAATATGAATAAAATATACGTGAAACACTTCCCATGCTGCATGTGGAAAAATAGCAGAAGCAAAGAGTAAAGCTTTAGGATTTAAAAGTGTCGCGACAAATAAAGCCTTAGGCGTAATCAGTGGATTGTCTAATTTGATGTCGTTTGTCGATGTTGTCCAAAGTTTAAATGCAAGGTAGAGAATAAAAGTTGCACTTATTAACTTTAATACAGGTGGAAGCCACGGAATAAAATGTGAAACGGACTCAAGTAAAATACCCCATGAAGTAATTGCAATGAGATATCCCATCACTTCAGCAGGAATAAGTTTAAGAGACTGCTTTACTCCTGCCTGTATTCCAGCAGAGGCTAACAATGTATTTGTTGGGCCTGGAGTCAACAAAATGGTGACCACAAGTCCAATGAACATAAATGACACCATAGGCAACGAACTCTTTAATTATGCTAGGCGAAATATGTCAAAAAGGTGCATCTATTGTCGACAAAATGGTTGTAACAAGAAATATTAAAACTTAATTATTTATTTTTAAAACAAATAATTAACTAAAACTGACCTTAAATTCACTTACGATTTAATCAATTTTAAATATGCAAAACCGATCACACAAATACGGAATAATGAGCTATTCTTTCTTGCCTACAAGGAATGAACTTGAAAATTTATTACTCAAAAAAATAAGCTTTTTTTTAATATTTTTGAGGGTATATAACTCAGTAAATAATAGCTTTCCGCCTCACTTGAAATTTGAAAATTGAACAATATATAAACAACTAGAAATCGTAATTTTACTGAATATGATGTCTCACTCCCCATCAATTCATTGATTGTCGCTTTCATCAAATAAATCAAATGATGGAGGATGCATGATGAATGCTTATGTTCGCCCTCATCCCGATGGCTTTAAATCTTATTTAGGTAAAAATCAGAAAACCGGACTCTATGCTGTGCGGCTTGGTTGGACGGTTTATGAAACAAATGGCAATGGCTCTGTTCTATACATTGTCAAGAATGAAGATAAGATTCCATTAGATGTAGATAAGTTTAAAACTGAGCGACCCAAAATTTATGCTGCTCTTCTTAATGAAGTTCAGTTTCAACGCAAAAAACAACTGGCAATTGATCTCCAGCAATCAAATATCCCTTCTTATGACCGTAAAGCCTACAAAAAACGTCATGGTTTTATAGACTCTTAAATATATCTATTTATAGTACACATATAGAAAAAGCACCCTCGGGTGCTTTTTCTTTTAACGACCAGTTGTAATTAATACAAACATGCTCAGTATTAATGTGCTTAATGATCGTTTGCAATGGATGTGGACTTCATGCTCAGCTCCGTGAGCGTATTGATTAACGTTTTCCATTTCGTGTCCTTCAAAGTTCACATTCCTAATTTGCCTAATATTCACACAATAAGAAATTAGCCAAAAGTATTATATGCAATTAAATTTAACACAATCCTTAAATTTAAATCCTCTATCAATTTCAAAAAATACGAGCATTTAAGCTAAAAGCTGGATGTAACATTCTACTACGAGGTTAATTATGTATTAGCGATTTGTAGACCTTTCATCTCAAACAGCCATGCCTTAAAAATGATCTTCTAAAATAGAAAATATAACGATATTCCATTTTTTAATAATAGTCTTCGATAGGAGAACTCTTATGGAAATTCAACAAGAAACAAACTCGGCTTTATTTTGTAACACCTCTACCTCAGTTCAAGCCTGTATTGAATGTATGATCGCTTGTAAAACGTGCGCAGCTGCATGTTTGCAAGAGGAACATGTCCAGATGATGCGAGAGTGTATTAAGCATTGCATGACATGTGTAGAAACCTGCCAACTGTGTACATCTTTAGAGTTAAGAAATTCTGAGCTTGCTGAACAAGCCATGCAATTGTGCGCCAATGCCTGTCAACTCTGTGCAGCAGAATGTAGCAAACATGAACATGAGCACTGTCAGATCTGTGCTAAAGCATGTTTAGCTTGTGTTCAAGCTTGTTTGGCCTATCGCGCCTAAATTTTTAAACATGTAAAGCCTACGCAATCGTTAGATCGTAGGTTTATTAAAATCTAATAAATATCAGAAAATTATATGTTTTTTATTTAAGTCGAATTAATCGCCACTTTTCTATAGGCATAAAAAAAACCCGCATCTTGGGGAAGAATGCAGGCTCTTAGATCTCCCACAACGACCATGAGTCCATTATTAAACTTGAACTTTAAACCGTTAAGTAAATGTACCTATAAATAAATTAAATTGCAATACAGAATAGTCTGTATGTTTAAAAAATTTTATTATTTCTACATCTTTTTATTTGCTTAAGAACGAATGGTAAAAAATGACGTTATAAAAAACTTTATTTATAGTCTGATCATCCACTAAATAGCTTTTTACAGGCATTAAAAAAGCCCGTTTCACGGGCTTTTCTGCAACGGTGAGCAATCTAAGATTTGTGTCTATCCATCTCTTACATGCTCTTTGCTAGCTATATGTAAGGTCCTATCGTATCTTTTGCCCTGTCCCAAGTTTCCCTGTGAATCGAGGAGATATTACGATTACCTTAGGTACAGTTATAGCACATTATTTATTCATGACTAGTCTTGTTCACGTTTTTTTACAAATGAATAAAATACGGTCTAACCTTAATATTTAAGGGTTTTCTACCCCATTTTGATATTGGCGAGCACTATCACAAATTGGATACCACTTCACTTTTGAAGACACAAAAGCATGAGAAATTACAGATGTCGATATTTCTTCATTAATGAGCCCTACTCTTAAACGTACCACTGCTGGCTTATCTAAACGTTCACTCCAGATCGGTGAACCACAGGTTTTACAGAACACTCTCTTTTTATTTGGCGATGCAAAATAAGCCTGCAAAAGGTTTTCACCCTGCACAATATTTAAGTCATTTTTTTGTACTTGAGTAATGGCAGCGAAAGCAGCACCTTGGGCTTTTTGGCACTGCGTGCAGTGACAAACCATGATGGGTTCTAATTCGGCATTAATGTGCAGTTGAATCCCATTACAAAGACAAGAAGCTGTATAAGCCATGATTTTCCCTTTTTTTATTTTAATAAGATTTAGCTTACACCTACACCTTTTTCAATGTGATCTAAAATGGCACAAGAAGCTTGCTGGTTACCACAGCAATCATCGGCTGATGCCTGCAAGATATTAACCATTTCTTGTAAATGCGCAATTTTCTGTTTTAATTCGGCAATGTGTTTTACGGTTAAGGCTTTCACCTCTGCACTCTGCCGGTCGGTATTTTTCCAAAGCGAAATAAGCTCTTTCATCTGTTCAGATGAAAAACCTAACTCCCGAGCATGCTTTAAGAAGTTTAAAGTTTTAAGATCTGTTTCTGAATAAATACGATAGCCAGAAGCAGAACGCTGAGCTGCTTCAAGTAGACCGATTTCTTCATAGTAGCGAATCATTTTCGCCGAAATGCCTGAATGTTTGGATGCCTGACCGATATTCATCTCACACCTCAAATATTAAATTTGGTTTAAGACCTGCTGTCATGATCTTAAACCAAAAGTTGATTTTCAGCACCCTTACTGTACTGGCGCATGAAAACGTTTTAAGCGTAATGCATTGCCTAAAACAAAAACCGAAGAAAGTGCCATCGCGCCTGCTGCAAACATAGGTGAAAGTAACACACCAAATGCTGGATAAAGCGCACCTGCTGCAATTGGAATTAAAGCAACGTTATATACAAATGCCCAAAACAGGTTTTGACGTATGTTTCGCATGGTTGCTTTACTTAATGCAATTGCGTTCGGTACGCCTTTTAAACTACCAGACATCAACACAACATCGGCAGCTTCAATGGCAACATCTGTTCCTGTACCAATGGCTAAGCCGACATCTGCTTGCGCCAAGGCTGGTGCATCGTTAATGCCATCACCTACAAAGGCCAAACGACCATATTGTTTTTGCAGTTGGCGAACTGTGTCCACTTTGCCTTCGGGTAAAACCTCTGCCACAACTTCATCAATGTTCAGCTTTTTAGCAATCGCTTGCGCCGTATGACGGTTATCTCCTGTAATCATGGCAACCTTGAGACCTAATTGATGCAAGGCCTCAATCGCAGCATAGGTTGTTTCTTTAATTGGGTCTGCCACGGCAATAATTGCTGCAAGTTGCTGATCGATAGCAACATAAAGCGGTGTTTTACCTTCTTCACCTAACTGAGCAGCAATCGTTTGGAATGAGGTGGTGTTTAAACCAAGTTGGTGCATATAACGATCTGCGCCAATTTGTACTTTCTGGCCTGAAACTTCCGCCTCAATACCTGAACCGGTAATCGAGTTAAATGCTGTCACGGGTAATAAGTTTAAGCCTTCACTTTCTGCTGCTTGAACAATCGCAAGAGCAATTGGATGTTCAGACTTGGCTTCGACCGAAGCAACTAAAGTCAGTACTTGTTCACGTTCAAAACCTGATTGCACATTAAAGTCTGTCAGTGTCGGTTTACCCTCGGTAAGTGTGCCCGTTTTATCAACTGCAACCACTTGTGCTTCTTGTAAAAGCTGCAAAGCTTCACCTTTACGGAACAAGACACCTAACTCAGCACCACGTCCAGTACCGACCATAATAGAAGTTGGCGTTGCAAGTCCCATCGCACAAGGACACGCAATAATCAGTACCGCAACAGCATTCACTAATCCAAAAGTCAGCGCAGGCTCTGGCCCAAAAATAAACCAGACCAAGAAAGTAATTGCAGCAATTAGCATGACAGCCGGTACAAACCACATGGTGACTTTATCGACCAAACCCTGAATCGGAAGTTTAGAACCTTGGGCTTGTTCAACCATGCGAATAATTTGTGAAAGTACAGACGAGCTACCCACTGCGGTTGCACGAATGTTTAGAGTACCGTTCTGGTTGACCGTACCACCGACCACTTGATGCCCTACTATTTTTTCAACAGGAACAGGCTCACCCGTAATCATAGATTCATCAATGTAGCTATGCCCTTCAATCACTTCACCATCGACAGGCACACGTTCACCCGGGCGAATTTCTACAATAGTTCCACTGACCACTTCGGCAACAGCAACTTCCACCACTTGACCATCACGCTGAATACGAGCAGTTTTAGGTTGCATTCCCACTAAATGTTGAATGGCTTGCGAGGTTCGTCCTTTAGCTTTGGCTTCAAAATATCGCCCAAGCAAAATTAAACTGACAATAACGGCAGCCGCTTCAAAGTAAACATTAACCGTGCCTTGTGGTAAAACCTGCGGCATAAAAGTTGCCACGACTGAGAAACTGTAGGCAGCCAAGGTTCCAACAGCAACCAGCGAGTTCATATCTGGCGCCAAACGCCATAAGGCTGGAATACCTTTTTGGTAAAAACGGCGACCAGGAAAAACGAGTACTAAAGTTGTTAAAACAAATTGTAAAAGCCAGCTATTGTATTGACCAATGGTGTGCATGACCCACATGTGAAAAGCTGGAATGAGATGTGAGCCCATTTCCAAAATAAACACAGGTAAGGCCAAAACAATCGAGATGATCAAATCTTTTTTAAGCTGATCTAACTCTGAAGCTTTTTTATCGAGCTGCTCATCTTGATTTTTTTCAGAGGCTTTTGCGTCGTAACCTGCTTTTTTAACAGCGCGAATCAAATCTTCAACATTTACTGAATTATCTGCCTGAACCCAAGCCTGCTCTGTGGCTAAGTTAACTGTGGCTTCTTGAACACCGTCTACTTTTTTAAGGGCTTTTTCAACACGTGCAACACAAGATGCACAAGTCATACCCTCAATAGACAACTCTACTGGTGCGGCTTTTGGAACATCATAACCTGCTCGTTCAACTGCTTTAACCAGTGCTTCACGCTGAATCGGTTGATTTGAATAAACAACGGCTTTTTCTGTTGCCAAATTAACGTTGGCAATCTCTACATTTTCAACTTTCTTAAGTGCTTTTTCGACACGACCTACACACGAGGCACAGGTCATGCCTTCGATTGGAAGTGTTTCACTATATGCTGGCAATTTTGTGTTTTTTGAGTCCATCAAACACCTCTGCAAATTTGCAAAATTTAATATTCTGTATTGAGCATACAGATTCCCATCATGGGAAGGTCAAGCATATTTTTTTAAAAATTTGGTCTTGACCTTACAATCATGACAAGGTTTAGACTCAGTGTTATCCAAACAAACATCTCATTCTTGATGGAGTATGAACATGAAACTACTTATTGAAAATATGACTTGTGGTGGCTGCGCTCGTGGCGTGACTGCGACGATTCAAGATATCGATCCAAATGCAAAAGTAGATGTAGATTTAGCAACCAAAATCGTGACTGTTGAAAGCAGTGAAAGCGTCGATAAAATTACCGAAGCGCTTGAAGAAGATGGTTTCCCTGCTCAAGTGCAATAATCAATAAGGCCTAACGTTTAAAGTTAGGCCTTTATTTTTGAGCTTGTTGATATTGACTCAAAGCTGAAATTTTTTAATTCGATAATCCAGTGCTGCCCGAGTTAGTCCCAATAAGCGTGCCGCTTCTGACACATTATGATTTGCCTTTTTTAAAGCTGTTAAAATTAACTGCTTTTCGTGTTCTTCTAAATTAAACTCTGCCTTTAATAATTGCTCAAAGTCAGTTTCAACAGCTACAGCCTGCTCTGGGTCATGCTTGATCTGTGGAAAAATGGCATTTAACTTAATCAGTTGCTGATCGTCCGTTAATAAAACCGCCCTTTCTAATAAGTTTTCCAACTCACGAATATTTCCCGGCCATTCATATTGCTGCATAAAAACTTTGGTCTTTTCACTTACGCCCTGAATAGTTTTGCCGTACATTTTTTCAAAACGATGAAGAAAGTGTTCAACCAATAAAGGAATGTCTTCACGGCGCTCCCGCAAAGGTGGAATCTGAACTGGAAAAATATTTAAGCGATAGTACAAATCTGCCCGAAAGCGCCCTGTTTTTACAGCCTGCTCAAGGTCTTCATTGGTGGCTGTAATTACACGGACATCTAAAATACGTGTCTGTGAATCTCCTACTCGCTCAAATTCACCTTCTTGCAAAATGCGTAATAGTGCTGCTTGTGCACGAGGAGAAAGCTCAATCACTTCATCTAAAAAAATCGTACCGCCATTGGCTCGTTCAAACTTACCCAAGCGAGACTGATGTGCCCCCGTATAGGCACCCTTTTCTACCCCGAATAATTCGGACTCAATTAACTCTGGTGGAATCGCTGCACAGTTTACCGCAACAAAAGGTTGGTCTTTTCTTTGGCTATTTTCATGAACTCCTCGTGCAAAAGCTTCTTTACCAACGCCTGTTTCGCCTTGTAGCAAAATAGAAACTTTCGAACCTGCTGCTTTTGTTAGTAATGCACAGACCTGTTTATAAGAGGCTGACTTACCCACAGAACTAAATAATTGGTAATCGGCTTCACTGTCGCTATAAATTGATTTTTTTAGTTCAAAAAGTTCAGCCTGCAACGCAATCAGTTCTTTTTCCATAGGTTCGGGTGACATGAACTGAATCAGCTCATCTGCATTTTCCCACTCTTCTAAAGGCTTCCCGATAATACGGCAATGCTCATCGCCACAGGCCTTACACTCTATTTCTTGATAAATAATGGTCATGCCCGTCGCAAAACTGCTATATCCGCATGCATAACCAAGAAGCATCCAGCACGCAGGTTCATCACTTGGGCCAAAATGCTCTAAATGCACATCGGCTTCAAAAGAGTTAAGCCAATTTAAATCGGCATAAAACTGTTTTTTATCGTGGCTTAAATTGAGCTGGTTGGCCTGTACTTGCACCATTCCACGAATAGCATGCATTTGTGGACCCGCCATAAAAGCATCGTGTTCATTTAAATCGGGACGCATTTTTGTTGTAACTTCTGCATCCTTTAATCCAGCTTGATACCCTAATCGAATAAAGAAACGCTTGGTTCGCTCAAGCCCAATCATGTGTGCTAAATCTTTACGCAAATACCCCATAATGCTGGTGTGTAAAAGTAGCATGCGATATTCATCAAACCAGATTTGGCCGTGGGCAGTATCAAAGTGCAGTTTAGATAGCAAATCATGAATTTCTTGCGGATGATCTGCGTATCGTCCCGTTGTATCGTATTTTACTCGAGCCATGAGTGATCTGTTTTAATCCATTAAACACATTTGGGTGTTATCTCATCTTATAGAAGAACCAGATAAATGTCCTACTACCTTAAAGACATAACTTCATACTAAAAAAGTATTTCTAAATATCTCCCTTTAAAGCCTCAAACATTCTTAAAAGAAATTTGTACGGCCCTATTCATCAAATCATGAAGATCTCTATTTCACCATTCAAAAATATTCATGAAATGGTGAATTTCAAAAATACCTCACTTTCAAAAAAAAATCATAAATACATGTTTTTAATAACAAAAATAAAGTTGGCATAGCTTTTGTAAAGCTTATAGCGAGAGCAAGGAGCATTCATCAATTTCAAGACTATGTCTTGATGGAGTACAGCATGACGCAACCTCAAGTCGAAGTATTAACCAAATATATTCGGGTCACTGGCGACTTAAACGCAGAGTTTATCGAATTCGATTTTGCCATTCACGACCCAAGTCTATTTGTGGAACTGGTTTTGCCTAAACATGCATTTAATGATTTTTGTAAGACCAATCAAGTGGTTGAAATGACCCAAGAACAGCAAGCTTTTAATGATGCTCAGGAAGAAAAATGGCGCTATGGCACTGAAGCAACCTTAGTCGGCACACAACGTAATAGTAATAGCAACGATCACGATGATCAGATGTAAAAAATATAAGGAGATAAAGCCATGACTTTAGAGATCAAAACGTCAAATGTCGAACCTATCCGCCAAAACTACGCCTATATAGAAAGACGATTTGGTACTAAGCCAGCAACTCGATATCAAGAAGTAAGTTTTGATGTACAGGCAGAAACTAACTTTCACTATCGTCCTTTGTGGAAACCTGAAAAGACCTTAAATGATAAAACCCATACTGCCCTGCAAATGCAAGATTGGTATGCATTTAAAGATCCACGTCAATTCTATTATGGAACTTATGTTCAACACCGTGCGCGGTTACAAGACACCGCCGAAAGTAATTTTGCTTTTTTTGAAAAACGTCAGCTTGCAGAACATTTGTCTGATGAAGTCAAAGCTAAGGTCATTGAGTGCCTATTGCCATTTCGCCACGTTGAACAAACTGCAAACTTACACATGATGTCTGGCAGTGCCTATGGTTATGGCACCGTGCTTACCCAAGCTTGTATTTATGCCGCGATGGATCATTTAGGAATTGCGCAGTACATCTCACGGATTGGCTTAGCTTTAGATGGTAATAGCGGCGACTCACTACAGCAGGCAAAACAGGCTTGGATGCAGCATCCTGCATGGCAAGGCTTACGCCGTCTATGTGAAGACAGCCTCACCGAGCAAGACTATTTCAAACTTTTCTTATTACAAAATCTTGTGATTGACGGCTTTGTGACAGAGCTTGTCTATCAACAGTTTGATCAGTGGTTAGTGAGTCAAAATGCTCGCGACTTAGCCATGCTGACCGAGTTTATGAAAGACACTTTAGGTGATTTACGTAAGTGGTCAGACACCGTCATTAAAACTGCCGCAGCAGAGTCTGATCATAACAAACAACTATTAAATGAATGGTTCACTCAGTCTTTGGCTCAAGTAAAAGCAGCTTTTACACCGTGGGCAACAGCAGCCTTAACAGCAGATGCAGTTGATCAAGCAGCACAAGCCGTTATTGAACGTGCAAAAAAACTAGGTCTACAACCACTTACAAATGCTTAAGGAGAAGCAACATGTCTAAAGTCTATCTCGCATTACAAGACAACGATACTTCACGCTACATCCTCGAAGCGATTGAAGAAGATAACCCTGAAGCTTCAATTCAGTATTTACCCGCCATGATTCGCATTGAAAGTGAAACTGATTTGGTGATTAAAGCTGAAACCGTATCTGAAAAGCTAGGCCAAGATTGGGACATCCAATCGTTACAACTCAACATGATTACGCTGGGCGGCAATGTCGAAGAAGATGACGATACTTTCCGCCTTCACTGGAATTAATCACAACATAGACGTTGTTTAACAAAGATTTAAGGATGATCAATCATGACAACTCAAACGAAAGAAACCAGCAAAAAGTTAAATGCTAAAGATCGTTACCGCGCTTTAACCCGTGATCTGGACTGGGACTTTTCCTATGCTGACCGTAAAGACGCCTTCCCTTATGAAGAATTTGAAGGCATCAAAATTACGGACTGGTCTAAATGGGAAGATCCATTCCGTTTAACCATGGATGCTTACTGGAAATATCAGGCAGAAAAAGAGAAAAAACTTTATGCCATTTTTGATGCGTTTGCTCAAAACAACGGTCAGATGAATGTCAGCAATGAACGCTACTTAAATGCGATTAAACTCTTTTTAACGGCGGTTACCCCACTTGAATATCAGGCTTATCAAGGTTATGCCCACGTAGGTCGCCAGTTTAGTGGTATTGGAGCACGTATTGCTTCTCAGATGCAGTCGATTGATGAGCTGCGTCATGTACAGACCCAAATTCATGCCATGAGCCATTACAACAAGTTCTTTGATGGCTTTCAGGACTGGGCGCATATGCATGACCGCGTTTGGTATTTGTCTGTGCCTAAATCATTTTTTGAAGATGCCCGTTCTGCCGGACCTTTCGAATTTTTATTAGCGATTAGTTTTGCTTTTGAATATGTACTTACCAACTTGCTATTTGTGCCGTTTATGTCGGGTGCAGCTTATAACGGCGATATGGCAACCGTGACCTTTGGTTTTAGTGCACAGTCAGATGAAGCGCGCCACATGACGCTTGGTCTGGAAATCGTGAAATTCTTGCTCGAACAACATGAGGACAACGTACCTATTGTTCAGGAATGGATTGATAAATGGTTCTGGCGGGGAACGCGTTTGCTTTCAATTGTAGGCATGATGATGGATTACATGCTGCCAAACAAAGTGATGTCTTGGAAAGAAGCTTGGGAGGTTTATTTTGAACAGGCAGGTGGTGCGCTATTTAAAGATTTAAGCCGTTATGGCATTCGTATGCCGAAATATAGCGATGTCATTGTAAAAGAAAAAGAGCATGTCTCACATCAGGCATGGTGGATTTTCTATAACTTTGGTCATGCTGCTGGTTTCCATACTTGGATTCCAACCGACGAAGAAATGGATTGGTTATCGGCTAAATATCCAGACACTTTCGATAAATACTACCGTCCAAAATGGGAGCTGGCCCGCAAAATGGAAGCTGAAGGTAAGCGTTTCTACAGCGCAGGTTTACCACAGCTTTGTCAGGTTTGTCAGATTCCTATGACCTTTACCGAAATGGGTGATGATCCGACTCAATTTAGTTATCGCCATAGCATTTACCAAGGCGAACGCTACCATACCTGTTCAGATGGCTGTCATGACATTTTCGAACGTGAGCCTGAGAAATATATACAAGCATGGTTACCTGTAAATCAAATTTTGCAAGGCAACTGTGGTGGCGGTGACCTCGAAACCATGCTCCGCGATTATTACCGCATGAATGTCGGCGCCGACAATCTGGATATTGAAGGTTCACCAGACCAACAGCGCTGGAAAAAATGGAAAGGCAACGCAGCTTAAGCACAAGGAATTGTTCAGGCAGTCATCAAGCTGCCTGATAGGAAATAAGGAGATTGAACATGACTGTTCGCGCGATACACAACAACTATCAATTTGAACCGCTTGATCTGCAAAAAAATTATGGTGATCAATTCTTACTTTACGTGGGTTGGGATCATCACACACTTTTTTGCTCGGCACATGCCATGCTTGCCTCGCCTCAACAAACTTTTGGACAGTTGATTGAGCAACAAATTACAGGTGGTTTTGCCCAACATCCAGATTTTGCCAAAATTGATTGGTCAAAAGTGCAATACACCTTAGATGGTCAAACAATTAGCCCAGAGAGTACACAAAGCTTGGCAGAGCTTGGTTTTGGGCAGAAGTCACTACTTCGTTTCGTTACGCCAGAATTAAATGGCTATAACGACAGCTACGTTTAATTCGGAGGTGTGTCATGAGTTATCAAGTCACCATTGAACCGATCGGAACAACGATTGAAGTAGAAGAAGACCAAACAATTTTAGATGCCGCTTTACGCCAAGGCGTTTGGTTACCCTTTGCCTGTGGTCATGGCACTTGCGGGACATGTAAGGTTCAAGTCACTGACGGTTTTTATGATGTTGGTGAAGCCTCGCCATTTGCACTCATGGATATTGAACGTGATGAAAATAAGGTGCTTGCCTGCTGCTGCAAACCACAGTCCGACATGGTCATTGAAGCCGATGTCGATGAAGACCCAGATTTCTTAGGTCATTTGGTTCAAGACTATCAAGCGACCGTCATTGATATAAAAGACTTGTCGCCAACCATTAAAGGAATCCGACTACAACTAGATCGCCCAATCGAATTCCAAGCTGGCCAATATATCAATGTCCAATTTCCAGATATTGAAGGAACTCGTGCATTTTCAATTGCCAATTCACCAAGTGAAGTGGGCATTGTTGAGTTGCATATTCGTAAAGTTGAAGGCGGTGCAGCGACGACTTATGTACATGAACAACTTGCCACAGGTGATCAGCTCGATATTTCAGGCCCTTATGGTCAATTTTTCGTACGCAAGTCAGATGATCAAAATGCCATTTTCATTGCAGGTGGTTCAGGTCTTTCAAGTCCACAATCGATGATTTTAGATTTGCTTGAATCTGGAGATAGTCGCACCATTTACCTCTTCCAAGGAGCACGAGACTTGGCAGAGCTGTACAATCGAGAATTGTTTGAACAACTCGTAAAAGACTATCCAAACTTCCGCTATATCCCTGCCCTGAATGCACCAAAAGCAGAAGACCAATGGACTGGATTTACCGGATTCGTGCATGAGGCTGTTGCCGATTACTTTGAAAATCGATGTGGTGGACACAAAGCGTATTTGTGCGGCCCACCAATCATGATCGACTCGGCAATTTCAACACTCATGCAAAGCCGCTTATTCGAACGAGACATTCATACTGAACGTTTCTTAAGTGCAGCCGATGGTGCTGCTGGACAATCGTGTTCGGCTTTGTTTAAGCACATCTAAAGACAAACCATTCAACAATCCACTTTTTCAAATGAGCTTTGTATTTGTGATTTAGAAAGCAAATACAAAGCTCACAGGAGTTCTGCATTCCAAATTTACAGGTTAAACAGACTCAAATTTTAAAGACCGTTAAGGAATAACGTTTTTTAGTGACAAGCCAAACAATACAGAATAGGACATTCTATGAATAACAAAATTGCTGCAATCATATGTGGTGTAATCAGTGCCCTTTACCTTCCTTCTGCATTTGCGACAGAAAATGGCTCGGACTCTTTTGCTTTAGGTGCCGAAGGTATGATGGCGGGTGCCTTACCACCTGCTGGTATCTACTTACTTAGTTATTATCAAAATTACTACGCATCAGATTTTCAAAATGGTCCCGATCAGTTCCATGTTGATGTCAACGCCGTGGTTCCGCGGTTGGTCTGGATGACCGATCAAAAAATTCTGGATGGACAACTCGGGTTTTATGCAGCCCAGCCCTTGGTCGATCTACGGCTTAAAGTAAATGGAATGGCTGACTCAAACCAAGGTCTCGGAGACTTGATTTTGGGTAGCATGCTCGGCTGGCATCAAGGAAATCATCACTGGATTGCAGCCCTAGAAACCGTACTTGGGACAGGTGAATACGACACTCCAAGTACGACACACCCAGTTGAAGCTAATCTCGGGAAAAACTATCACACCATTCGACCTATTCTTGCCTATAGTTATGCCAACGCGGCAGGCTTAGACCTTTCAACTAAACTGTCTTATAGCTGGAATACGCGTAACGATGCAACCGACTACCAGTCTGGACAATATATTGCGGATGACTATAGCTTAGGCTACCGCATTAACCCTAAACTCAAAGTTGCAGTTGAAGGCTATGCTTTTAAACAAACTACAGATGACAAAGTAAACGGAAATGACATTGGGTTTAAAGGACAAGCTTTTGCAATTGGGCCAGGCATTCAATATGCCGATAAAAACTGGTCTATCGAAGCCAAATTTTTAAAAGAAACCGAAGTCGAATATCGTCCCGAAGGACATACTAGCTGGCTAAAACTAATTTGGGCTTTCTAAAACACATCAACGCATAGCTTCAGCTTTTGAGGCTATGCCCTGCTTTATTTAAAAATCGATACCGTCTGAATCATCTATCGGATTTTGATCGAGCGTGAAAACGGTGCGTTTATATGGAATACCTTCAAGATCATAAACCTGATAAATACAATCAAATAAAAGCTGTAAGTCTTCACTTCGGTCCATTGCACGAGCAGTAATGAAAATCGGGCTGACTGCACCGTTATCTAAAATCGGAATGTAATTTAAATGAGGAAAGCGAATAGTATCGGCACTGGCAGGAATAATACATAAACCCTCACCCGCTGCCACCAAGCCCAAAGCCAGTTGAATTTCCCGTATTTCATGCATATTTTTTGGAACTAAACTGTGCTCGGCAAAAATATTTAAAAGCTGGGTTGAAAAATTAGGCTTTGGCGAAGTGGGATACATAAACATCTTTTCATCAATGAGATCGGCCAGATATACCCCTTCTGTACGCTGAGCAATGGGGTGGCTCGTATGTGCAGCAACCACCAAACGTTCTTTACGTAGCAAAATACGTCTTACCGCAGGATCACTAATTCTTAAACGTCCAAACCCAACATCAATACGTCCTTCTTTTAACGCCTGTAGCTGTTCAGTAGTACTTAACTCCATCAATTGAATATTCAGATGCGGCTGCTGCTGCCGAAATAAATAAATGATTCGCGGCAGTAAACCATAGAGTAAAGACCCGACAAAACCAATCGTCACACTACGTTCAATGAGACCAATACGTTTGGTCATACTTTTTATTTCTTCAGCATTCGACAAAAGTTTAAGGGCATGCTGATAAAAGAAATGTCCGGCTGGGGTTGTCTGTAAAGGACGGCTTCCGCGCTCAAACAGTTGAATTCCAAGCTCACTTTCCAAATTTTGAATCTGTCGACTCAAAGGTGGTTGAGCAATAAATAGTTTTTCCGCAGCTTTTGTAAAGCTCTGCTCTTCAACAACAGCCACAAAATACCGTAAATGTCTTAGTTCCATAAGGCATCCATACCTTTAAGATATAAAAAAATGCAAATTCAGTCTTAGACACAGTTTAACCATTCTTTTAAGGTATATACAAGCAACAAACCGATGAAGTGATGAATTGCTTTGTGAAAAAGCCCTCTTGCCAATCTTCCAGTGATTCATCTTCATCAATTCACGGTTAAACACCCAGCGCACTCATGCGCTTCATTGACAATATTAGGATATCAAGACCTTGTAAATCGTAGCTAAGGCCTTGGTGACTTCCACACTTTTGGAAAGTCGGAGAACGGACATGCCACGTATTCCTGTAATCAATACTAGCCATCTTGACCGTATTGATGAATTACTTGTAGATAATATCGATACAGGTGAATTTAAACTTCATCGCTCAGTGTTTACTGACGAAGCCCTATTTGACCTCGAAATGAAATATATCTTCGAAGGTAATTGGGTTTACTTAGCGCACGAAAGCCAAATTCCAAATAATAATGACTACTACACCACTCACATTGGTCGTCAGCCAGTCATTATTGCCCGCAACCGTAACGGCGAACTCAATGCCATGATCAATGCGTGTTCACACCGCGGAGCACAACTTTGCCGTCACAAGCGTGGTAACAAAGCAACATATACCTGCCCTTTCCACGGCTGGACGTTTAACAATTCAGGTAAATTACTCAAGGTTAAAGATCCAAGCGAAGCTGGTTACTCAGACTGCTTCAACCAAGAAGGCTCACATGACCTTAAAAAAGTGGCTCGTTTTGAGAGCTACAAAGGTTTCTTATTTGGTAGCTTAAATCCCGATGTTCCTTCACTTGAAGAATTCTTGGGTGAAACCACCAAAATCATCGACATGATTGTTGATCAGTCTGAACATGGTTTAGAAGTTTTACGTGGTTCATCTACCTATACCTATGAAGGTAACTGGAAACTCACCGCTGAAAATGGTGCCGATGGTTACCACGTTTCTGCTGTTCACTGGAACTACGCAGCAACAACTCAACATCGTAAAGAAACACAAGCTGCCGATAACATCCGTGCGATGAGTGCAGGTTCTTGGGGTAAACAAGGCGGTGGCTCGTATGGCTTTGAAAATGGCCACATGTTGCTTTGGACACAATGGGCAAACCCAGAAGACCGTCCAAACTTCCCGAAAGCAGATGAATACACCAAAAAATACGGTGAAGCAATGTCGAAATGGATGATTGAGCGTTCACGTAATCTTTGCCTCTATCCAAACGTTTATTTGATGGATCAGTTCGGTTCGCAAATTCGTGTACTTCGCCCACTTTCGGTTAATAGAACTGAAGTCACTATTTACTGTATCGCACCTAAAGGCGAAGCACCTGAAGCTCGTGCACGTCGTATCCGTCAATATGAAGATTTCTTTAATGCATCAGGCATGGCAACACCAGACGATTTAGAAGAATTCCGTGCTTGTCAGGCAGGCTACGCAGGTATTGCACTTGAATGGAATGACATGTGCCGCGGTTCTAAACACTGGATTTATGGACCAGACGATGCAGCGAACGAAATCGGTTTAAAACCAATGTTAAGTGGTATCAAAACTGAAGATGAAGGACTGTATCTGGCCCAACATCAATATTGGTTACACACCATGAAACACGCGATTGCATCAGAGAAAGAAATTGCTGATCAGGGAGAAACAGCATGAGTGCTCAAGACAAAGCAACTTTAGAAAATATTGCTCAGTTTCTCTATCGTGAAGCTCGTTTTTTAGATGATGAACAATGGGATGACTGGCTTGAATGCTATGCACCGGAAGCTTCTTTCTGGATGCCAGCTTGGGACGACGACGATAGATTAACTGAAGATCCGCAATCTGAAATTTCACTTATTTATTATCCAGACCGTCAAGGTTTAGAAGATCGTGTGTTCCGTATTAAAACCGAGCGCTCATCTGCAACCATGCCAGACACACGCACAAGCCACAATATTGCCAACGTTGAAGTCGTAGAGCGCGATGGCGACAAAGTTACTGTGCGCTTTAACTGGAATACCTTGAGTTTCCGTTACAAGACAAATTACAGCTATTTCGGTATGTCACGTTATGTGATCGATTTTTCAGGTGATCAACCAAAAATCTTGAGCAAGTATGTCGTTTTGAAAAATGACTATATCAATCAAGTCATTGATATCTACCACCTTTAAGACATACCCCCTCAGTTAAACGGACTGTTGGCTGAGGGTAAAAGTTTCAAATATTTTGTAGGATACATGCCATGTCAAACCACAATGTTGCACTTCAATTTGAAGATGGTGTTACACGTTTCATTAACGTAGCTCAGGGCGAAACCCTATCTGACGCAGCCTATCGCCAAAAAATTAATATTCCTTTGGATTGCCGTGACGGTGCATGTGGAACTTGCCGCGCATTTTGCGAATCCGGCAGTTATGACATGCCAGAAGAAACCTATATTGAAGATGCATTAACACCAGAAGAAGCTGAGCAAGGTTATATTCTTGCTTGCCAATGTCGCCCAACTTCAGATGCTGTATTTCAAATTCAAGCATCGTCAGATGTTTGCAAAACTGCAATTCATAGCTTCCAAGGTACATTAGCCCGCGTTGAAAACTTATCAGACTCAACGATCACATTTGATATTCAACTTGATGAAGGTCAACCAGATATTCATTTCCTTGCAGGTCAATACGTCAACGTTGCTATTCCTGAAACTGGTGAAACACGTTCATATTCATTTAGCTCAAAACCGGGCAATCGCTTAACGGGCTTTGTGGTCCGTAACGTACCAAATGGCAAAATGAGTGAATTCTTAAGCAAAAATGCCCAAGCTGGCGACAAAATGACATTTACCGGTCCATTCGGTAGCTTCTATTTACGTAATGTAGCGCGTCCAGTATTGATGCTTGCAGGCGGTACTGGCATTGCCCCATTTATGTCGATGTTACAAGTACTCGAAGAGAAAGGTTCAGAACAGCCTGTTCGTTTAGTCTTTGGTGTCACCAATGACTTTGATTTGGTTGCTCTAGAAAAACTCAATGAGTTGCAGGCGAAATTCCCTTGGTTTGAATATCGAACTGTAGTTGCAAGCCCTGAGAGCAACCATGAACGCAAAGGCTATGTAACGGGTCATATTGAAAGTGACTGGTTAAACGGTGGCGACGTCGATATTTATCTATGTGGTCCAGTGCCAATGGTAGAAGCTGTACGCGGCTGGTTAGAAACTGAAAATATCAAACCTGCTAATTTCTTATTTGAAAAATTCTCTGCGAATTAACAGGTGGAGAAGTTATCTATGTCAAACCGTCAAAGATTTACCGATAAAGTCGTGATTGTTACGGGTAGTGCTCAAGGCATTGGGCGTGGCGTAGCTTTACAAGTCGCGGCTGAAGGCGGACAAGTCATCATGGCTGACCGCTCTGAATATGTTGAGGAAGTTCTTAAAGAAATTCAGAGCACAGGTGGCGATGCTGTTACGATTAATGCCGACCTTGAAACCTATGCAGGCGCGCAAGCGGTAGTTGCAAAAGCCATTGAACACTATGGTCGGGTAGATATCCTGATTAATAATGTGGGTGGCGCGATCTGGATGAAACCTTTTGAAGAGTTTTCCGAAGAAGAGATCATTAAGGAAGTAAATCGCTCGTTATTTCCAACGTTATGGTGTTGCCGCGCTGTGCTACCCGCCATGATTAAGCAACAATCAGGTGTGATTGTAAATGTATCTTCAATTGCCACCCGTGGTATTAACCGTATTCCCTACTCTGCATCTAAGGGCGGTGTAAATGCTCTAACAGCATCGCTTGCTTTTGAACATGCCAAAGACGGAATTCGAGTCAATGCCGTTGCGACTGGCGGAACCGAAGCACCACCTCGCAAAGTGCCACGAAATGCCAATCCGTTAAGTCAAAATGAAAAAGACTGGATGCAGCAAGTGGTTGATCAAACCATAGATCGAACATTTATGGGCCGTTATGGCACAATTCAAGAACAAGTAAATGCAATTTTATTTCTTGCATCAGACGAAGCATCCTATATGACCGGATCGGTTATTTCAGTCGGAGGTGGAGATCAGGGTTAACACTGATCTTTTTATATGATTGGGTAAATAATATGATTTGCATGGAGGCAATCACACATGGCAACCCTGTTAAAGACATTAAAAAATGACTGGTCCATATCAGCAACAGTTGCGGGCTTTCTCGCGGTTTTAATTTCTTACTCAGGCCCACTGATTATTTTTTTTCAAGCTGCTCAGCGTGCCCATGTGTCCACCGATATGATGGTGTCATGGATTTGGGGAATTTCAATTGGTGCTGCCGTTTCAAGTATTTATCTTTCGATTAAATATAAAACGCCTGTCATCACCGCATGGTCAGCACCAGGTACTGCCCTGTTAGTTACTCTATTTCCAAACGTCTCGTTGAATGAAGCAGTAGCCGCCTATATTACTTCTGCCATTGTTATATTCTTAATTGGCGTTACAGGTTACTTCGACAAATTACTAAAATGGATTCCGCAAGATGTCGCTGCGGGCATGATGGCGGGTATTCTTTTTCAATTTGGTATTGGTCTATTTACCGCGTCTGATAGCATGCCTTTTATTGTCTTTAGTATGCTTATTGTCTTTTTAATTGCCAAACGTTTAATGCCGCGCTACACCATGATTTGGGTGTTAGCTGCCGGAGTTTTATTAAGCCTCATTTTAGGAAAAATGAATCCGGTTGATGTGAGTTTTAGTTTAGCTATTCCACAGTGGATTAGCCCAGAATGGACATGGAACTCAACACTCAACCTCGCTGTTCCTCTCATTTTAGTCAGCCTAACCGGCCAATTTTTACCGGGTATGGCGATTATGAAACTCAGCGGTTACGACACACCAGCCAAACCCATTATTACTGTCACTAGTATTGCTTCTTTAGCTGTTGCCTGCGTCGGCGGTATTACGATTGTGCTTGCCTCAATTACCGCAGCTTTATGTATGGGCAAAGATGCACATGAACTGAAAGAAAAACGCTATATCGCAGGAATCGCCAACGGGATTTTTTATATTTTAGGAGGCTTATTTGCTGGCAGTATTGTCATGCTATTTAGCCTACTTCCTAAAGAGTTGGTGGCAGCATTGGCAGGTTTAGCCTTGCTTGGAGCAATTGCCACCAATATTTCTGTTGCCATGAAAAATGACAATCAACGTGATGCTGCACTTATTACCTTTTTAGCAACTGCATCAGGCATGCATTTCCTTGGATTAAGCTCAGTGTTTTGGGGCATTTGTATTGGTGTAATCGCCCATTTCATTCTCACACCACGTTCAACTTCAGCCACAAATTAAGTTTTTTATCTAAGCGCCCGCCACTAAAATAAAGCCTCAATCGCCACATCAGGATGCAAATAATTTGTTAATTCTGATTTTGCGATTTTTTATTGAATATAGATTAAATTTCATTTTTAAGATCAATTTCTAAAATAATTAAATAATAGACTTTAGTATTTTGTTTTTATATTTTCACTTCAACTCATAATATAAATTTAGCTATATTTTTAGCTGTGATTATCATCAATAAAATCTATAAAAAAACATCTATAAAATCCTTAAAATTCTCATAATACAATATTTAACCCCATTTTAAAGACACAACAAAACCAACTAAAGCAATAAAAATAAATACATATTTTTCAAATAATTAAACCAATAAAAGCACAATACCTTAAAGACATAAAGATATATCAATTAGGTTTTTGACTCTAATCCAATAACAAAATAGTTTATTAAAAAATAACGCAATGCTTCACAAATTGGAGGTGAAGAAAATGGATATGAGCAAGGTTAATATTAATGAGTTAATTGATAAAGCCAGTTTTACATCTTTTCATTGGAAAGTTTTAATCTGGTGCTTACTTATTATTATTTTTGATGGATATGATTTAGTTATTTATGGGGTTGCTCTTCCTGTGTTAATGCAGCAATGGTCATTAACTGCGGTAGAAGCTGGTTTACTCGCCAGTGCCGCTCTATTCGGCATGATGTTTGGTGCCATGATTTTCGGCACACTTTCAGACAAACTTGGACGTAAAAAAACCATCCTGATTTGTGTCACCTTATTTAGCGGTTTTACCTTTATAGGTGCCTTTGCCAAAGGACCAACTGAGTTTGCTATTTTACGCTTTATTGCGGGTCTTGGGATTGGTGGCGTTATGCCAAACGTCGTTGCGCTTATGACCGAATACGCACCAAAAAAAATCCGCAGTACATTAGTGGCAATCATGTTTAGTGGCTATGCAATTGGCGGCATGACATCTGCTCTACTTGGTGCATGGCTGGTTAAAGATATGGGCTGGCAAATCATGTTTTTAATTGCGGGTATTCCCCTGTTACTGCTCCCACTCATTTGGAAATTTTTGCCAGAGTCTCTCACCTTTTTAGTGAAATCGAACCATAGCGAACAGGCAAAAAGTATTGTTTGTAAAATTGCGCCAGAAACGCAGGTAAACGCCAATACACAACTGGTGTTAAACGAAAGCACAACCACAGATGCACCTGTCCGTGCGCTTTTCCAACAAGGCCGTACTTTCAGCACGTTTATGTTCTGGATTGCTTTCTTTATGTGCTTACTCATGGTGTATGCCTTAGGAAGCTGGTTACCTAAACTCATGCTGCAAGCGGGCTATTCATTAGGTGCGAGCATGTTGTTCCTGTTTGCACTCAATATTGGCGGCATGGTCGGTGCAATTGGCGGCGGTGCTTTAGCAGATAGATTCCATTTAAAACCTGTTATTACGATCATGTTTATTGTGGGATCAGCAGCTTTAATTTTGCTTGGCATTAATAGTCCGCAATTTATTTTATATAGCCTGATTGCGATTGCTGGTGCTGCCACAATTGGTTCACAAATCTTACTCTACACTTTCGTTGCACAGTTCTATCCGACAGCACTTCGTTCAACTGGCATGGGCTGGGCATCTGGAATTGGCCGTATTGGCGCGATTATCGGACCAGTTTTAACAGGAGCCCTACTCACGCTTGAGCTTCCTCACCAAATGAATTTCTTAGCGATTGCAATTCCGGGTGTGATTGCTGCACTTGCAATATTTATGGTCAATCTAAAAGCCTCTGTTGCTGCACAAACGCCATCAACTTTTAACCCTCAAAACACGCTTACCCAGCAGTAAATTAAATGTGCCGAGGACTGGCGCATCTTTTTGGAAATGGATTATGGAATTATTACACCGCTTTAAACCATGTAATTTAGCAATAGCCACATTATTAGGTTTATTGACTAGCCCAAGTTTATGGGCAGCAGATACAGCTCAACAAAGTGAAGATGAATGGAAATTCACTTTAAAAAACGCCTACATCAACCGTAATTTTGATAATGATGCACTCAAAGACACGGGCAGTTGGTCTCAAGCAGCATCGCTATTTTATAAATCGAAAATGCATGACACTCCGCTGCAAATTGCAGACAAACCCATCACCATTGGGGCTGATGCTTCTGTTCAATACGCAGTTCGCTTAAGTTCAGACAAGCACGTTGCGGACACGGTTTTGCCTTTTAATAAAGAAACACAATCTCAAGCATCTGACTTTTTAAAATACGGCGCCACGTTAAAACTGGGCTATGACAAAACCCTTTTAAGCGTCGGTGAACTCTGGTTAGACTTACCAGTAACGGCTGTGGATGCCAGCCGACAACTACTTGCCTCTTATTGGGGAACCAATCTTAAGTCGCAACTTTCAGATCAGCTTTATGCTGAAATTGGTCGGGTTGAAAAAGTCTCTCCACGAAATGAAGAAGATTTTAAAAAGTTTTCTTTCACATCAAATGGAATCACTAAAGAATCCGATGGATTGAATTATATTGACCTACGCTATCAATTTACGCCGTCTTTAAAGGGCGAATATTATTTTGGTAATTTAGAAGATCTCTACAACAAACACTATGTTGGACTTGAGCATAATTGGAAACAACCTAATTTTGCCCTGACCTCTAAGTTTAAATACTTTAATGCAAAAGATGACGGCAACACTTTTGATATTGATGCGCAAAACATTGGAGTGCTAGAGACTCTTAAAGTAAAAAACCATACCTTTGGCTTGGGGTACCAGCAGATTATCGGTGAGTCGGCTTATCCATTACCAGATGGTTTCTTACCAGAGACCTATTTCATTAACTGGAATACCACCGGATTCTTTAAAGAAGACGAAAAGTCCTATCATGTGATGTATGGCTACGACTTTAAAGATTATGTTCCGGGCCTAAATGCGATGGTGAAATATGTTTACGGAAATGATTTCAAGGCAGCGAATGGTGAGAAAAATCATGAAACCGAGTCGAATGTGATTTTAAACTATGCGTTTCAACAGCCATTCTTAAAAGGCGTTGCCCTGCAATATATTCGGATTGATTACAACGTTAAACATGGCAATGATTTTGGTGAAGACCGCTTATTTGTAAACTACACCAAAAAGTTTTAATAACTTTTGATTCAATCTAAGCGGGCTAATTTTGGCCCGCTTTTTATATTATTTCGCTCATAAAAAAACGCTCTTACGAGCGTTTTTTAGTTAACTTTGCAACTTAAGCAACGTGCTTTTGTACAACAATCGAACCTACTGAATAGCCAGCACCGAAAGATGAAATCACGCCATATTCGCCATCATCCACTTCGTGGCCTGTACGGTGTAAAGCAATAATCACACCTGCTGAAGAGGTATTGGCAAACTCATCTAGAATAATTGGTGCACGGCTTAGATCTGCCTCTTTACCAGCCACATATTTCAAGATTAATTCATTCATGTTGGCATTGGCTTGGTGTAACCAGAAACGCTTAATATCGTTTGCAGTTAACTGCATTTTTTCTAACTGCGCATTAATGATTTTTGCCACTAACGGACAAACATCTTTAAAGACTTTGCGGCCATCTTGACGGAATAACTTATCGTCAACGACCGCATCTTCGCTACGGTTTAAGAAACCGAAGTTATTACGGATGTTGTTTGAAAATTGAGTAAATAAATGAATATCTAAGATTTCAAAACCAGTTTTAGTCGTAGTCTCTTCAATAATAGAAGCCGTTGCAACATCACCAAAAATGAAGTGACAATCACGGTTACGGTAGTCTAGATGACCAGAGGTAATCTCAACGTTCACTAATAAAACACGGCGAGCACCTGAACGAATTGCATCTGCCGCTTGTTTCAAACCAAAAGTTGCAGCTGAACATGCAACGTTCATGTCGTAGGCATAACCTTGAATACCAAGTGCTGACTGGATTTCAATTGCAACTGCTGGATAAGCACGCTGCATGTTTGAACATGCCAAAATTACAACATCGATATCTTCAGCAGTTACGCCTGCATTTTCCATTGCCTGCTTTGCAGCAATCACACCCCACTCTGCTTGAAGTGAAAGTTCATCATTTGAACGTTCAGACAAACGAGGACGCAAGCGATTTGGATCAAGAATACCCGATTTCTCAATCACGTAACGGCGCTTAATACCAGACGCTTTTTCAATAAATTCAGCACTAGAACCACGTAATTCTTCTAGCTCACCTGCTGCAATTTTCTCTGCATTCTCTTGGTTATATTGTTCCACATAAGCATTTAAACTGTCGGCCAGTTCTTCATTAGAAATGATTTCTGTTGGGTGAAATAACCCAGTACCTGTGATACGAATGCCCATGTAAAACTCCTAAAAAAATGAATAGGGTCTGTTAATCTTTCATTTATAAATTGCGTTGTAGGCTAAACAACAACATAAACAGACCCCGATCTATCTTAACTGATTCCCAAACGATCCCATAACTTTTGCAGTCGAGTTGGTGAAATAGGCATCTTGGTTTTCATCGGTTGAGAAAATAAAGAAATGCGGAATTCTTCCAACATCAAATACAATTCTTTGATTTTTGGATCGTTTTTGAATTTAAATACCTTGTCCATCCATGGATCGACATCATCAATAGCGGCATGATCTCGCTGTAGATTATTTGGCAATCGATCTAAACGCAATAGCAGCGCTTTTAAATATCGCGGATATTCCTGCCAAAGATCGACGGGTTGGCAGTAAACAAAATTACCAAGTGACATTAAATCTAGCTGATCTTCAATATCATCAACACTACGGCCAAATATGTCTCGGTCAAGCACTAAAAGCTGACGGCGAATTTGCTGCCATTGAATATAAATATCACTTAGTTGCTCAAGTGCTTGCTGACCATGGGTCAAAAATTGCTTTTTAACTTGCTCAAGCAGTTTATTAAATTCATCTGCATTAATTGGCAAAGTTGTAATTGCCATTTGCAACGTAGCATAGACCAACATCTGCTCAAGCTTAGCTTTATCACCCAAAGGTGAATATGCCAAAGCAAGCGGTTTTGAAATCTGCTTTTTCAACTGGCGAACCAAATCGCCAAGTTGCATATGGACGAGACGGATAATCCCTTCACGATGCTGCTTAATCGCCTCAGCTTGATCGTTAAACGTTTGAATAACAATGCCTGACTCATCTTTAGCTTCGAGGTCAGCAAAAGCTTTTGTAGGAACCAAAGCCTGATATTGCTTTACTACAACGCCCGTAACTTTATGAGAAGCCTCAAAAGTAAAGTTTTCAGGAAAGTCCTTAAACTCACCTTTTTGCTGTTTAACTGGACGATGTGTTTCTACGCGGCAACGTGCTTTTAACTCAGGTAAATCACGACCTTTCGCAATCAGCTTACCTTTTTCATCAATAACCTTAATGAAAGGCACCAAATATGGATCAATGCGTTCAAACGAGAAATCTTTGTCAGTAATTTGCTCACCACGTAAGGCAAAAGCTAAATAACTAAAAATATGTTCACGTAAATGTACTGCATCAATGCCTTGCATGAGCTTACGAGCAGTATCAGGAATAGGCACTACATTACGACGCTTATCTTTAGGTAAAGCTTTAAGTAATGCCTCAATTAAATCTTGGCGCCAACCCGGAATTCCCCATGACCAAATATTTTCATCAACTTGAGGCAGCGCCTGCACAGGAATTTGAACAGTGGCACCATCTTCATCATGGCTCGGGTCAAAATGATATGTTGTTGCTAAACGTAGCTGCCCATTGTGTAGATGATCTGGGAATTGCTGCGTTGTTGGTCGGTCATTGAGCCAGAGTGAATCATCTTCAATAAATAAATAGCGTGGATGATTCGCTTCTACCGTCGCGCGCCAGTCTTCAAAACTACGACGGCTTGCGATTTCTTCAGGAATCTTAGAGGCATAAAACTGATAAATCGTTTCTTCATCGACCACTAAATCACGGCGACGCAATTTATCTTCAACTCGCTCTACTTCTTCAAGTTTAAGCAAGTTGTGTTTTAAAAATGGTGGGATCGTACCCAAATTACCAGTGGTTAATGCATCGCGTAAGAAAATCTCATGCGCAGCAGGCTGGTCAACTTTCTCAAAATTAATTAACCGTTTTGGCTCAATAATTAAACCAAACAGCGAAATTTGAGCATAGGCATTTACGATCCCAGCTTTTTTAGACCAATGCGGCTCAAAATAGTGATATTTCAATAAGTCACGTGCAGCAAGCAAAATCCATTCAGGGTCAATTTTGGCTAAAGTACGTAAATACACTTGAGAGGTTTCAACCATCTCAAAAGCCATCACCCAAGAGGTATTGGTTTTGTGCAACGTACTTGCTGGAAAAACTTTAGCCTTTTGCTGACGCACCGCCATAAAGGTATTGCGCTCATCTGTTTTATTGGCAATGAACGATAATAAGCCTGTCAGCAATGCGCGGTGCAAGTTTTCATAATTTGCAGCTTTTTCATTAAAGCTAAGTTTTAAACCTTCTGCTAACTCAACCAATTGCTGGTGTGTCTGCTTCCATTCACGTAAACGTAACCAACTTAAAAAATTCTGCTTAGCAAACTGACGTCGTTTATTTTCAGACATGCCTGCTTCACCTTTAGGATTTAAAGTATCCCAAAGTTTCAAATAAAACAGAAAATCTGAATCTGCTTCTTTAAACAAAGCATGCTTTTGGTCAGCCTGCATCTGTTTATCGGCTGGGCGCTCACGTGGGTCTTGGACAGCTAAAGCACTGACCACAATTAAAATTTCTTTGAGTACACCAAAATGAGCACCGCCAACAATCATACGAGCGAGTCGTGGATCAATTGGCATACGTGCCATCATTTGCCCGACTTTAGTCAGCTCATTTTTCTTCTCGTTAAGTGCGCCTAGCTCGATCAGCAACTTACGGCCATCATTTACAAGTCGGAAATCTGGCGGCTCAATAAAATCAAAGTTTTCTAGCTCACCCAAACCTAAACTGTGCATTTGTAAAATAACAGACGCTAAGTTAGTCCGTTTAATTTCAGGTTCGGTAAACTCAGGACGGCTTAAAAAGTCTTCTTCGCTATATAAACGAATACACACACCCGCCGCAATACGACCGCAACGCCCTTTACGCTGATTAGCAGCAGCTTGAGAAATTGCTTCAATTGGTAAACGTTGCACACGTGAACGGTAGTTATAACGAGAAATACGGGCAAAACCGCTATCAATCACATAACGAATATTTGGAACCGTAAGTGCAGTTTCGGCCACGTTGGTCGCAATAATAATACGGCGGCCTTTACCACCTGGACTAAAAATCTTTTGTTGTTCAGAAACAGCTAAGCGCGCATACAACGGTAAAATTTCGGTATGTCTAGGCCCATACTTTTGTAAAGTTTCTTGTAACTCTCGAATTTCTTGCTCTGTGCTTGAGAAAATTAAAATGTCGGCATGTTCAGGATGACCTTTTGCTTCTGCATCAGCAAAGCATTCTTCAACTGCCTGTACAACTGCTCGAGGTAAGTTTTCTTCGAAATCATCAAACTCATCGTCGTCACTTCCGCCAATATTCATTTCTGAAATTGGACGATAAAGCACTTCAACCGGATAGCTACGACCTTCTACTTCAAAAACTGGTGCATTATTAAAGTAATTACTGAAACGATTTACATCTAAAGTTGCCGAAGTCACAATCACTTTTAGGTCTGGGCGTTTTGGCAGTAACTGCTTTAAATAACCCATAATAAAATCGATATTGAGTGAGCGTTCATGCGCTTCATCAATAATGATCGTGTCATATTTAGACAAGAAACGGTCATTGCCTAACTCGGCGAGCAAAATACCATCGGTCATTAACCGTACAATTGAATCTTGCGAACCTTGTTCATTAAATCGGATTTTAAAACCAATCGATTCGCCAAGCTTTTCACCGACTTCTTCTGCAATACGCTGAGAAACACTACGTGCAGCTAAACGACGTGGCTGAGTATGCCCAATCATACCCGTTAAGCCACGGCCTGCTAACATTGCAATTTGAGGAAGCTGAGTGGTTTTACCTGAACCTGTTTCACCCGCCACAATAATGACCTGATGCTTTTGAATCGCATCAATTAAACGGTCAGCATGTTGAGAAACAGGTAATTCTTGATTGAGTTTAATTTTAGGCAGTCGTTCAAATCGCTGCCTTACTTTGGCATTAGATTGTTCAAATAATTTTTCAATCTCTGCTGTATTGGCTTTTTTATCTTTACGCAAACGATTTAAACGGTAACGATCTCTTGCCATTACCCACTGATCAATATTTAAATCATTCTGCACAGACAAATTTTCCTGAAAATACAACAATCCTCTATTTTACGCTCTAATGCCCTTCAGGTAAAACACTTGGTTTTTTATATATTTTTAATTTTTTAAAATTTTACCCTTGAATTTTGACTAAGTAGACTTCATGTTGTTATGCAAGTTTCTTTTACTATAACTGTCATTTGATTTACATGTTTTTGCAGTCAAATCGAATACAGTGTTTGGGGACTTAAAAATCGTAAATTTATCACTTATTCAATTTTCCGATTTTAGTCATGTAAAAATACTATTTCCCCAATAAAGAATTTTTATTTATTCTACATCTCGTAAACAAGTTTAAATATAAACCTCAATCATGGAGACAATGATGAGCTTGATTAATACTGAAGTTAAACCATTCCAAGCAACTGCTTACCACAACGGCCAATTTGTTGAAGTTAACGAAACTAACCTTAAAGGTAAGTGGTCTGTTGTATTCTTCTATCCAGCTGACTTCACTTTCGTTTGTCCAACTGAACTTGGTGACTTAGCAGACAACTACGCTGAATTCCAAAAACTTGGTGTTGAAATTTATGCTGTATCTACTGATACACACTTCACTCATAAAGCTTGGCACGACACTTCTGAAGAAATCAAAAAAATCCAATATCCATTAGTTGGTGACCCAACTTGGACTCTTTCTAAAAACTTCGACGTTCTTATTGAATCTGAAGGTTTAGCTGACCGTGGTACTTTCGTTATCGATCCAGAAGGTAAAATCCAAATCGTTGAACTTAACGCTGGTGGTATCGGCCGTGACGCGTCTGAACTTCTTCGTAAAGTAAAAGCTGCTCAATACGTACACGCTCACCCAGGTGAAGTTTGCCCAGCTAAATGGAAAGAAGGCGAAGCTACTCTTGCTCCATCTATCGACCTAGTTGGTAAAATCTAATTTTTTAGATTAGACCAATACGTCTGAAAACCACCCTTTTTAGGGTGGTTTTTTTATTGGTTATTTTTATAAATCTAAGCCCTATTCTCTACTCAAATTTTATAGCTAATTTTTTACAATTCTTATACTTATAAATTTATAGCAATCTTCATTTATGAATTGTCAGCCTGCTTAACTTAGAGTACTGTCGAATTATGAAACAAAAGAGCTTTATATATGTATTAAAAGATCAAACAAAAGTAGGAGTAGTTATATGGAAAAATCTGTTGTTGTAACCTCTTGGAAATACGATGTTTCTTCACGCTATTTAAAAATTTTCTATAGCAATGGCTCAGGTGAGCTCTACCATCCAGTTCCAGAGTTTATCTACAATAATTTGTTACGTACCAATGATAAAACTGCATTTGTTCACAAATATCTTGAGTTTGATCTGCATTTTAATAGACTCCGTATTTCTGCTTAATCATAAAAAATCAGCCCAATGGGGCTGATCTGTTTTTATATCTTTTGGCTATTAAGCCGCGTCATTTTGACCAATATATTTCTCTAACATTTTTTCCTTCACATCAATATGCATATTGATTTTACTAAGGTCACCCTTATAGTGCTCGACAACGCGATCATCCATAATTTTTGACCACCAAGATGGAATAAATGCAGGCAAAATCATTGCACCATAACCTGCTGGTAATTGCGGCGCATCTTCAAAGTGACGTAAGGTCTGAAAGCTACGAGTTGGATTGGCATGATGATCTGAATGGCGTTGTAATTGATACAAAAACAGATTGGTCACCACATTATTATTGTTCCAGCTGTGCTCTGGCAAAGTACGTTCATATTGGCCATTTTCTTTCTTTGCACGCTTTAAACCATAATGTTCAATATAATTCACCGATTCAAACAAAGTTATTGCATACGCAGCTTGAGTGACTTGGAATGGAATCGAACGCGTACCAAATGTCGCAAACATGGCTGCATGGTAAACAGCAGACATCGCCCAGCCATGAATCAGCTCATTTTCCTTACAGAAGAAAGGCAATTTCTTACGTTCTAAACGATTCTTTTCAATTTCGATTGCCGATTTAAAGCTACCAATCACGGTACGTGGTAAAAACTTCCAAAAAGTTTCACCAAATTGTGAAGATGCTGGGTCTTCAGGTGTCGCAACGCGACGGTGGTGTCCATAAGGATGTTCAATTCGGAAATGGTTATAACCCGATGGCGCTAAAGCTAAATGCGATAAATAATGTTCAAGCTGTCCATTCTTGTGGCTAAGTTCATGTGCCGTATTAATAGCAATCCCATTAACCATTCCCACCAAAGTTCCAAGTAAAACCTGATCAGCAAGAGGTGTATTTTTACGACTGGCTAAATATGCTCCATAAATATTGGTCGCATATTGCAAAGGAATAAAAAGTTTAACAATGCGAGCATAATACGGATCTGCTTCTAAATCCGCGATTGCGTCTAATGGCGGATTTTCCTTGTCTTCTCCAATCAGTTTATCTAATGCTGGAATAACACCATGAATAAATAATGGCCCAAATGAAGCGAAGAATTTTTTAGTTTTTTTAGGACCAAATTGATAGCTTGCTAACCCACCCATTGCAATGGTCGGTACAGCCAAACCCAATAGCCATAAATGACGTTTCTTATCCTTAAATGTTGTTGTCGCTTGCTCGACATCCAGTTGAGTATGCATATTCATTAGAGAATCCAATCAAACACAAAATGTTTTGCTTGAATTGATTGTGCTCGTTCATAGCCCCCCTATATTATCATTTTAAGACTTGCTATTATCATTTTAAGACTTTGCTGAGTTTTTCTTGTGCAGAAGCAACAGATCCCTGTTATTCCATCACGTTATTATTTACGGCTGATTGAAATTTTAATCGGCACACATCAATACGATAATGATTTATTGACGGCATTCCAGCAAGAACTGGCAAAAACAGAATTATTATCAATTCAACAAATTGAACAATTTATTGAAATGGGTTTAAGTCTGCCCAATACCCAAGACTTAGCCTTTGAACTGGGTAAAAATATCAAGCTCAGCTCACATAGTCTGGTCGGTTATGCGCTAATGACCAGTCCTAATTTGGAACATGCTCTTAGGCTGATTGCACAATATTTTAGACTGATTATGCCCAGTTTTAAGCTCAGCATTCAGTTTCCGACCAATCAGCAAAAGGTTGAACTATTATTTGAACCGATTTTGCAGATGAATAAGCAATGTTTGGCCTTTCATATTGAAGCGATTGCCGTGGCGTTTTACTACAGCCTGTTAGAATTGGCAGGTCAACAATTACAACGCTACCAAGTGTATTTGAGTGTTCCAGAGCCGAGCTATCAAGAACGTTACATATCCTTAGTAAAAGCCAATTTCCACTTTAACTATACGTGGCTTTCAGGTATACGCGTGGTGATTGATCAGCAACAATTAGCACTACCCTTGCCTCTAGCTGACGCACATAGTCTAAAAATAGTTGAACAACGCTGTCAGGAACAAATCCAGAAGATCTATCATCAAGGTGAAATTGTTGAATGGGTTAGCATGATGTTGCGGCAAGCCAATCAAGTTCCAACTCTAATGGAATGTGCCAAAGTATTAAATATTTCGACCAAAACATTGCAACGCTATTTACAGCAGCAAGGCGTTGAATTTCAAAATTTAAAGCAACAGATCAGCACTGAGCGGGCCATTGATTTATTAGAGAATTCTACCTTTACCATTACCCATATTGCCTATGAACTGGGCTATTCCAATCCTGCCAATTTCACCCGTGCATTTAATAAAGTACAGGGCTGTAGTCCACAAGCTTATCGCCAAGAATATATTAAGAAAGCGAATCTACTTTAAAACCACCAGACTTAAACCTGCGCCTACCGGCAAAATACTGCTCATAAAATTTTCATCTTTTTTAATTAAAGATAAGAATGAACTTACTTCCGCCGCATGTGAAATAACCTTATCAATAATAAGAACACCACCTTTGGGCTTCATCAGACGCTTTAAATCGGGCCAATAATTTTCGTAAGCATTACGCTCAGCATCTAACAAAATAAAATCGAACGTTTCGTGAGTTTCTTTTAAATAATCAGCGGCATCCCCTATCCAAAAATCAACCACTTTATCTAATGCTAATTCAGTCGCATGGCGTTTCGCCTCGGTGCTACGATTGGCATCAATTTCAAGCGTGGTTACTTTTCCGTGAGTCGATTGTGCAGCCTCAGCAAGCCATAGAGTAGAATAACCCGTTGAAGTCCCGATTTCTAAAATTGATTTGGCTTGCTGCATTCTGATAAATTGCGACAAAAGTTTTGCAGATTCAGCCTCAATATTTCGATAGCGTAGCAAGCGATCTGACTGCTGGGCATCATGTCGTTTAAAGGTGTCATATAAATCTGCAACTCTTTGTAAGAAAAAAGTATTTGGCATATCTTCACCCTTTAAAATCGTTATTTTATATGACAGCCGTTTGAGTTAAGTGCTTTGAATTAACTTGAATCTCGGCACGATACCTCCATCAGCCATTTGAACCGTTTCAGTAAACATATCAAGCGGACGTACCCAAGTTGAATAGTCACCATAAAGACACTGATAAACCACGAGTTCCTCTTCAGTCTCGCTGTGTTTTGCCACAGAAAAAACTTGATAGAGATTACCTTTATAATGCTGATAAATGCCGCGTTGCAATGACATGAAAGTACCTTTTAATGTTATGACATAAAATCTTTACAGCCATATAACATATATAAATTTTTAAACACTTTCACTTTAAAAGATAAAAAAGAGTAATAAAGACGACCTAAAGACAAATTCCATTTTAACTTCTTGATATTACTTATAAGTGCCAATCAACATTCAAAAAACCGATTAAATCTATAAAAACATACTGTTTCACCTATTCTGTGTTTTAACGTACTATGCATCTATTGAAAGAATTTGGATGCATTGGAGTAAAAACAGATGTTAGATCAAAACATTAAAACTCAATTAAAAGCTTACTTAGAACGTTTAGAAAGTCCAATCGAATTAGTGGCTGCTTTAGATCAATCAGATAAAGCTGCTCAAATTAAAGAGTTAGTGACAGAAATCGCTGAGCTTTCTGACAAAGTGACTGCCCGTTTTGATGGCAACAATACACGTCGTCCAAGCTTTGGTGTGGCTAAAGCAGGTGAACAACCTCGTGTGTTCTTTGCTGGCTTGCCAATGGGCCATGAGTTTACATCTTTGATCTTGGCTCTGTTACAAGTGTCTGGCTATGCACCTAAAGTGTCAAGTGAAGTGCTCAACCAGATTAAAGGCTTAAACCTCAAAGCCAACTTTGATGTGTTTGTATCGTTAAGCTGTCATAACTGTCCGGATGTGGTACAGGCACTTAACCTGATCGCGATTTATAACCCGAACACAACGGCAACCATGATTGATGGTTCATTCTTCCAAGATGAAGTTGAACAACGCAAAATCATGGCCGTACCAATGGTATTCCAAGACAATGAACACATTGGTCAAGGTCGTATGACCCTTGAAGAGATTGTGGCGAAACTCGACACCAACTCAGCTGAAAAAGATGCAGCAGCACTCAATGCCAAAGATGCTTTTGATGTATTGGTAATTGGTGGTGGACCTGCGGGTGCAACAGCAGCAATCTATGCAGCACGTAAAGGTATTAACACAGGTATCGTAGCTGAACGTTTTGGTGGTCAGGTGATGGACACCATGGACATTGAAAACTTCACGTCTGTGCAAAAGACTCAAGGTCCTAAGTTTGCTGCCGAGATGGAAGCACACGTTCGTGAATATGATGTCGATATCATGAACTTGCAACGTGTTAGTAAAATCACAGGTGCAAACCAAATGATAAATGGTCTGGTTGAAGTTGAACTTGAAAACGGTGCAAAACTTGAATCGAAAACAGTGATCCTTTCAACAGGTGCACGTTGGAGAGAAATGAATGTACCGGGTGAGCAAGAATACCGTACCCGTGGTGTCGCGTACTGCCCACACTGTGATGGTCCGTTATTCAAAGGCAAACGTGTTGCGGTGATTGGTGGTGGTAACTCAGGTGTTGAAGCTGCGATTGACCTTGCTGGGATTGTTGAGCATGTAACTTTGGTTGAGTTCGATACAAAACTACGTGCTGACCAAGTGTTGCAAAACAAACTGCATAGCCTGCCAAACACAACGGTGATTATGAATGCGTTAAGTACAGAAGTGTTAGGCGACGGATCACAAGTGACTGGTCTTAAATATAAAGACCGTGCCACTGATGAAGAGCATGTGGTAGAGCTTGCAGGGATCTTTGTACAGATTGGTTTACTCCCAAATACTGACTTCTTAAAAGACAGTGAAGTTGAGTTAACCAACCGTGGCGAGATCATTGTGAATGATCGCAATGAAACCAATGTCAAAGGTGTATTTGCTGCGGGTGACTGTACAACTGTGCCTTATAAGCAAATCATTATTGCTACAGGTGAAGGTGCTAAAGCATCACTCTCTGCGTTTGATTACATTATTCGTTCTGGGCAGTAATATTTAGTCAAACCAGTATGATTTAACGCAAGCCTAGCATTACAAAATGCTAGGCTTTTTTAATATTAGAGTTACAACTCTTTAACAATTTTCGATCTTTATTAATCAGTTAGTTTATGTTTATATTTTATACATCCATATTTGGATGCCATGAATTAGAAGGAAAAACACAATGAATAAATTACTTGTTGCTTTAGGTCTTGCTGCGACCGTTGCCCTTGTTGGATGTAATAAAGATAAAGCTCCAGAAACAGGTGCGACAACGGGTGAACACTTAGAAAATGCTGCTCAACAAGCAACTGCAGATATCAAATCAGCTGGTGACAAAGCTGCAAGCGATATTGCTACTGCAACTGATAATGCTACTGCAAAAATCGATGCTGCAACTGACCATGCTGCTGACGCAACCGCTGAAGCTGCTGCAAAAACTGAAGCAACTGCTCGTAAGGCAACTGCTGATGCTGCCCAAGCTGTTGAAAATACTGCTGCTGATGTGAAAAAAGATGCTCAACACTAATCATCTTTAGCATAAAAAAAGCCCCTGTTCATACAGGGGCTTTTTATTAAAGTCTAAAAAACTGATTAAGAAATTAGACCTTCATCACGCATCGCAATTTGTACAGATTGACGTTCTGCTACCTTATTACGTAGAGCAATAATATGTTTATATGGCGTTAAATCATGTTCAATAGAGTTTGACCAGTTTGTTAAAACAAATAGATAAGCATCTGCTGGGCCGAAATTATCATTTACCAAATAATCATAATCAGACTCAGCCAAATAGTTATCGATATATTTTAAAAGGCGATCAATTTCTGCATAAGCTTTATTTTTTTCATCAGTCGTTAACGGCGCCCCAAAGAAGACTGCATATGCATCATGTAATTCAGAGTTCAAATATCCCAACCATTCCAATACTTTCGCACGGCCCATCCCTGATGGAGGAATTAAGTCTTGTTTAGGATCATGCTGAGCAAGGAACGGTAAAATCGCAACGTTTTCAGTTAACATTAAACCCGGATTAATTTCTAAAGCTGGTACATATCCTTTTGGGTTAATCTCGTAATAATCTGCGCCTTTTTCTGTTTTATGAGTTTTTAAATTTACCCGTTCTAAGTCAAAATCAACATTAATTTCATTTAAAATAATATGTGCAGCTAAAGAACATGCGCCTGGCGAATAATATAATTTCATATCTGATCCTTGTTATCTCATATTAACGTTTTAAATTGCTTCTAGAAAACCTGCAAGGTTTGCACAATTCTTTAATTGTAAAAAAGCGTAAACTTATAAAATACTTACACCATCTAATATTCTTCAAAAAGTCATTCCTTGCAAGTTGTCTTGCGTGACGATTGTTTAAAATATGATAAAACACATTTGCGTCACGCAATTTTTCCTTTAATTACGTTTAAAAAGCTGGCTCAGCCAATTCACTAATTCAGTTAAGAAATCAAAAATCCCATTTTTCTTATCATCGTCAGGATGACTTGAGTCTTTTCCATTTAAATCTAGATCGACAATTACAGGGTCATGATCCGAAGAACGATAAGCATCTTCACCAAAGAATAATGCCTTTTGCTCATCCGTTTTATATTCTTCGTTGTAATCTAGAACCGTTGGCTCATCTGCATTGATATGCCATGCAAAGGTTCGAACCACTTTTGGATATAAAGCTGCATCAGCAATTGCATGATCTAAGTTACCTGCTCCACCATTACCGTTGGCATCACTCGCAACACCATACACATAGCTATACGCCTGAGTCCCCTGTCCGACCTTAGTGTCATTAAGTAAAACTTTATAGTTCGCTTTTTCAAATGACAAAATAGGCTCTTCTTTTGCGTAACTATTCATATCCCCTACAAGTAAAGCATTTTGCTTTTGCACTTGAGTTGGATTTTTCGCGAGCCATTGCACAATTTGATCAACTGCTTTTACACGAGTTGGGTTCCAGCAACCTTGACCATCTTTTTGGTCGGCGTCAGTAGAGCTAGCATCGACCCCACTACAGCTTTTTGATTTCAAGTGGTTTGGAATAACAGTAAACGTTTTATTACCACGAACTGCTTGGAAACTTTGCGCCAAAGTTGTTCGGTTCTTATCACCTAAATCAAGCACAACAGATTTATTTAAAGGCTTAACACGCTTGCTGTTATAAATAATAGCAACTGCGATTGCATCACCACCTAAACGATCTAGATTTTCAGGAACCACATATTTCCAATCGCTACCTAAAGCTTTGGTCAAATTGGCAATTGCACTGTTAGACCCATAACCATTGTTCGCAATTTCCATTAAACCGTAAACATCGGCATCAATCGCTTTTAATGCACTCACAATTTTACGATGCTGTTTATCAAACTCAGCTTGTGTTGTCGCACCACGTTCTGTTGGGAAACCCGTTGCACCATTGTCATAGTTCAAAACGTTAAATGAAGCTACACGAATGTGATTAGCATTTTTAGTAAGGACGCTTTGACGCGGGTTTGTTTGAGTAATAACTTCAGGCTGATTACGTCCGAGCACAGGTTGTACACGCCAACCATTAAAACGATATTCTAAAATACCTTCAGCATTTTTAAGTTGATAACCCGAGCGTAACGTATTGGCAGCGCTAAAATTACTTGGTAACCAAGGTGTACGGTTTTGATTGTTATAACCATCATCAAAAATAATTTTCGATAATAAATTTTTCTGAGCTAGAGCTTTGGCTTCAGGAGATAAAGCTGGATATAAATTGGTTGGAATATATAAACGGCCTAAACTCAGCGATAACTCACCATAGCGACCATAATTGTAATTCTCACTCACCGTTAAAGTCTGAGGTAGTTTGATCAACATACCTTGATAACGCTGCGGTGAATTAGTTGAGCCCCCCGTTAAACTAGCAAACGGAAGTTCGAGGCTAATCGGCTGAACCTGATTTGCCATATTGCTATTACAGATTTGAATATCTTGTTGTAATTGATCTATTTGTAGCTGATTTTGATAAGACGTTAAACGACCACGTAAAATAACTTCATCACCAACTTGTCCACCTTTTACCGCACTACTATTTGGAATATAAACAAAAATAGCATTACTGACATTTGCACGTGCTTTTGTATCTGGCGTCTGAACATAAAAACCAGAGAAGCCATTGGCATAACGATAGTCAGCTGTAATCACACCACGCACAGTATAAGTCTGGTCTTGAGTTGCTGCCGTCAAGTCTGCAATTGGTGTATCTGAGCTTGAACAACTTACCGTTTCAACAGGAGGCTGAGTTGTAGAACCCGATAAATTTGAAAAGTCATTTCGGTTTGTCCAAGCCGACCATGAATGGTCCAAATCAAATGCTGCGGTTGCATCAACACTTAAAGCTGGATTTTCTGTTTCAATACGCTTAAAACTATTTCCGAGGCTTGAAACTGCCGTCCCCCATCCCGCTGCTGGGCGTTCACCAATACGGCCAAAACGATCTACAGGCGTACCTTTATAAACGAGTACAACCGCATCATCTCCATTGAAAGATAAAGCAGCGACCTGATTAACTTTACTTCCAAGCTCAGTTTGTAACTCTGAGCGCCCCACTAAAAACTTCTGCTTACTCGCGAGCGTGCCTTGTAAACGAAAAGCCACTGTCTTTGCTGTACCACCATTATTAAATTGTTGAATCTCATAATCGGCTAAATTAACTGTAGCGCCATCTGGATTATAAATTTCCAAGCCTTTTTTATTGCTGCTGCCATCAACATATTGGCTAAACATGAGCTGTGCTTGAGCAACTGAGCTATATGAAAATGCACCTAATGCACTTAAAAAGACCGAAAGTGTTCTTAATTGAAAAGTTTTCATGAGTAAAAGTGTTCATATGAGTTTTAATTAGTCTCTTAGAGTAAATATTGATCATGACATCTACATGAAGAAAAACACCGAAACATTTGACTTGATCCCATGAAGACTTAAAATACCGCATTTGAATTTCAATATTGCCAAGGTTATGTCGATCGATCAGTTAGAAACGCAAATTGCAGACTTAGACAATTTGCCTGAACACCGTGAAATTGTGACGTTTATGCGTCGTTCAGCACCACTTAATACGTCTCAACGCACGGCATTAGAACAACATCGCGATTTAATTTTGGAATATCCTGTTGGCGACTTACGTCAACACTTCGAACACCCAGAGCGTCCATTAACTGTTGAAATCGGTTTTGGTATGGGTCGTTCATTAGTGCTTATGGCAAAAGCAAACCCTGAACGCAACTATGTGGGTATTGAAGTCCATGTGCCTGGTATTGCTCAATGCCTATATGAAGCAGGTATAGCAGAAGTTAAAAACTTACGTGTACTTGATGCAGATGCAATTCAGGTTCTACGTGAAATGCCAGACAACAGCATTAACTGTGTTCAGCTTTACTTCCCAGACCCTTGGCAAAAGAAACGTCATTTTAAACGCCGTTTTGTCGCTCATGAGCGTATGCCATTGGTTGAACAAAAACTTGAGCTTGGCGGTACGTTCCATGCTGCAACAGATTGGGAACCGTATGCTGAGTGGATGCTAGATGTATTAGACAACCGTCCAGATCTTGAAAACTTGGCAGGTAAAGGCAATAGCTACCCACGTCCGGACTGGCGCCCAGTGACTAAGTTTGAACGCCGTGGTATTGAGTCAGGTCATAAGATTAATGACTTTATCTTTAAAAAGATTAAGTAAATAATAAAAAAGGCTTAGTAATAAACTAGGCCTTTTTATTTTAATATTAAAAAGAAAATAAATAATCATAGTTTACCTATTCTATTTCTTCTTAATTAATAATTGCCAATCGAGCCAAATCTAGCTATTTATAGAAACTGGTACTTGCCATACTAAAAATTACTAAGGACAACACATGTTAAAAATTTTAGGGCGCGATAACTCCATTAATGTTCGCAAAGTCTTATGGTTGTGTGAAGAACTAGATCTTGAATATGAAAGAGAAGACTGGGGACGAGGCTTTCGCTCTGCTCAATCACCTGAATATTTACAATTAAACCCAAATGGACAAATTCCTGTAGTTTTAGATGGCGATTTAGTCCTTTGGCAGTCCAATAGTATTATCCGTTATCTGGCAAATGCTTATGATAAAAAGCATCAACTTTACCCTACTCAAGCGAAAGAAAGATTCTTTGTCGACCAGTGGATTGATTGGCAAGCGATCGAGCTGAATAACAGTTGGACTTATACAATTATGTCTCTCTTGAGACATTCTCCAAATCATCAAGATCCAAACTTATTGCAACAAGGTATTGATGACTGGAATCATCATATGCAGATTCTTGATCAACAACTCGCAAAAACTCAGGACTATGTTGCAGGTACTGAGTTCACTCTAGCGGACATTCCAATTGGTCTATCTGTACAGCGCTGGAAGGCCACCCCTTTTGACCATCCAACGCTTAAGAATGTCGACCAATATTTTGAACGTTTAAATCAACGTGCTGGTTTCTTAAAATGGGGAAATAACGGCGAACCTTAATTTTAAATCACTTTTAATCCGAGTGATGGCGTTTCACGATGCCATCACTTAAAAGTTGATACACCTGTTTTAAATCATCTTGATTTGCTTGAGCCAATAAGTCTTGATGCATTGCCAAGATATTCTGATCTCCCCTTACCGCAGGCCCAGTTTGCATTTGTTTCGGATCATTTTCAGTCGCTTTTTTAGCTGTTTCCAAAATTAAAGGATAGAGCAAGCCAAAGTCCACCTGCTCTTTATCTACAACCTGCTTTGCCATATCAAAACAGTAATTACTAAAGTTACAAGCGAACACAGCCGCTAAGTGTAAAGTTAAACGTTGTTTTGAGGTGTATTGATATACTCGGCTACTCAGGCTATTTGCTAAATCTAAGAGTAGTTCCTGATCGACATCTGTTATTGCTTCAACAAATAACGGCGTTGCAGACCAATCAACATCTCTTTCTAAGCTAAATGTTTGTAATGGATAAAACACCCCTGCTTTTTCATGCACATGACTGATGACTTCAATATCAGTACTACCCGAAGTGTGAACAATAAGTGTGTCAGGAAAGAATTCATGAACTTGTTTTACAAGCTCTGCAATTGCACTATCTGAAACCGCTAGAATGATAAGATCGCTTGATTGGAATTCGCGAAGAGTTTGGCATGCTTTTGCTTGAATTTTCTCTGCAAATTCTTGGGTTTTATCAAAATCACGTGCATAGACTTGTACGATGTTATGACCTTGGCCCAATAAAGCCTTTGCCAAATGAAAGGCAACTCGCCCACTTCCCACCAAACTGATTTTCATATCAATCCAACATTATTTGTCTCAACAAAAAAGCTTCTCAAAATGAGAAGCTTTTTTCAAATTAAAAATAACTAATTTTTCATAAATCAGTCGATTATTGGGCTACTGAAAACTCAATACGACGGTTTTTAAAGCGACCTTCTTCTGTCGTGTTTTCTGCAACTGGCTGATCAGAACCATGACCTTCTGCAACTAATTTAGAAGCATCCACACCTTTAGATTTTAAATAATCTACCACTGCTTGAGCACGGCGTTGAGATAAAGCTTTATTTGCAGCAGCGTTACCTGTTGAGTCAGTATGACCACCCACATTTAATTTGACGCTAGTCACTTTATTTAAAAGTGTTGCAGCTTGGTCAAGAATGGCTTTGTTATCGGCAGGTATGTCACTTGAACCACTGGCAAAATTAATAATTTGCAAGTTAAGTGCTTTCACCAAAGCATTTACATCGACATTGTTCGGGTCAATTGAGCCTAGAGCAGTTTGCGAAGCAGTTAAGCTATTGCTTACAGATTGCTCAGCGGTTACTGGTGCTGTACCGACAACTTCTGTATGTGGCACCAATGCTTTTACTTTTGCAGTTAAAGCTTCTAATGCTGCCGCATCACCCGCTTTCAAAGTAATTTTGTCGCCTACCCATTCTAAAGATGCATTTGGTACACCTTTTAATGCACCTAACACACCTGCAAGCGCATCTTTGTCTGTAAATGAAGCTGCATAAGTTTGGCTTGTATCCACCTTACAATCTTGAGTTGTCGAAAAAACCTTTTTAACGTTGGTTTGTAGCGTTGCCAAGAAGCCTTGATCACCAATTCCAGCCTGACACTCACTCACTGCGCCTTTATCATCGGTACTTAAAGTTAAGCTAGCGGGTGCAGCAGCAGCTTCAACACCACTGGCAGCGGTCGGTTCTGGTGCTGGTACAGCTTCTTTATGCTGACAAGAACGCCATAACCAAGCAATGATCAGACCCAGAATAATGAGGGCAATAATCGGTAAGAACCCACGAGACTTACCTGTATTTTCAGTTGCTGCCGCAAGCGGAGGTGCAGTTGATGGCGTGACAGAAGATAAACCTGCACCAAGCCCTAGCGGAGCTAATAGACCCACTGCCCATGCTGGTAAATATGAACGAATAGTATCTGCATGCTGGCGCAAGTAATTCACAATACTTTGCTGGTCATTTCCGGCAACATCTGAAATTGCATTAAGGCTGGGTTTAATCGCACTGTTGAGCGTGCTTTCAATTTCATTATTTGGTGCTGTACCACTTAAATGGGTAAGTACAGTATTTTTGATTTGGTCATTATGAGAAAAAAGGTCTGATAAGGAAGGAGCCAAACTGTTTTTCAATTGTCCGATAAGATCAGGTTTAGCAGCTAATAATGAAAGTAAAATTGGATAAAACTTAGATAAAGCATTCGATTTTTCGCCTAGGTATCCATCCTGTTCATTTAATAATATTGAAGATACTTTTTCTTTAAGCAATTCTATAGGGTTTATCGACATTGGTTATTCTCCCGAATCTTATACGTCGTAACCAGCAATTTTTGATTATTCAAATACTTCTCTTTGCTGATAGTTTTTTATTCTAATCTTCCTTCAATCTTTTGTTGTTTTTTATATAATTTATATACAATTTTCCATCTAGTATTTACAAAACAGGTAGATCATATTGATCTACCTGTTCATATTTTAAATTTACTTTAACTAAGCACTTTATCAGTTAGCAAAAGTTTGAAGTACTTTACCCGTCAAGGTTTGCCCCAACAATGGGGTATTTTTTCCTTGCGATAAAATAGTATCTTTGCTTACTGTCCAGCTTAAAGCAGGATCTACCAATACCCAGCCAGCTTCATCTTCCCAACGCGAAGTCATATTGGCAACCTGGGCTGGCACGCTAGTAACTTTAGCAACCCATTCTAAAGGTTCAAATAAACCCTCATTAATGAGTTGGACACCTAAAGATACATAAGTATCAAAAGCGGTAATACCCGGCTGAGTTTCAGCAAATGGCGCCATTTTTGCGGAACTGCTTAAAGGTTCATGGTGCGTACAAATTGCATCAATTACGCCTTCTTTTAATCCTTGACGTAAAAGTTCTTTATCTTGCTCAGAACGCAATGGTGGGCGAACGTGTGCAAGTGAATTGAAACCGTCGATTAAGTGTTCAGTTAAATGTAACTGGTGCATTGCAACGTCAGCAGTCACAGGCAAGCCTTTTGCTTTTGCCGCACGAATTAATTCAACCGATGCACCACAAGACAACAAACCAAAGTGAGCTTTTACACCAGTTGCTTCAATCATAAGCAAATATTTTGCAATCGCTACAGTTTCAGCAAGCGCCGGAATCATTGGCAGACCTTGGCGAGAAGCAATAAAGCCTTCGTGTGTACATCCATCTTTAGCAATTTGTGGTTCTTCGGCATAGAACACAACCGTTAAGCCAAGACCCGCTGCATATTCCAAAGTACGAATAACCACATCATCATTTTCAAAAGCAGCGTTGGCATTTGAAACAGCAGTACAACCACCCTTTTTAAGACCAGCCATATTTGCAGGTTGTTTACCATTTAAACCTTGGGTTTGAGCACCGATGATATGCATATGAATGCCGCCATCAAGCCATGCCTTTTCAATCAAGCCATGAATAAGCGCACCGTTGTCTTGTACAATCGGCTTTGAATCTGGCGGAGTAATCACATGCAAAATACCATTAGCACGTGCTGCCTTCCCTTCAGATTTAAGTGTACCGTGTTGCTGTTGACCAGGTTCACGTAAACGCGCGCACAAATCAACCATGGTTGGCATTAACCATTTGCCTTGACCATCAATGGTTTGTTCAACTTGCTCTACTGGAGCAACCAACTTGCCATTTTGAATATATACAGTTTGTACGTTGTCTGTTTTTTGGATTGGGTCTAACACACGTACATTTTCAATTTTTACAATACTCATGTGATCCATTCCTTACAACGTAATCGCTTCAATTAAACCTTGCTCTTGGAGTTGGCCTTGCATTGACAGTGCCAACACAGCCATACGAACAGCAATACCGTTGGTTACTTGTTTCAAAATAACCGACTGGTCTCCATCTGCAACACTTGAGTCAATTTCCACACCACGATTCATTGGTCCCGGGTGCATCACGATACAGTCCGGTTTAGCTAAACCAAGACGCTCTTTGTTTAATCCATACATTCTGTAGAATTCAGACTGTGAAGATAATGCCGGAGAGTCAATACGCTCATTTTGAATACGTAGCGCAATAATCACATCACAATCTGCGATTCCAGCATCCATATTATTGAACAAGCGAACGTGTTCACCATATTCTGAAAAACCCACTGGCAATAATGTATTCGGTGCAATAACGCGAATATCTTTACATCCGAGGGTTTGTAATGCTGCTACATCCGAACGTGCTACGCGAGAGTGTTTAATGTCCCCAATAATGGCAACACTCAACTCTTCAAAAGGTTTCTTTGTTTCACGGCGAATTGTAAGCATATCAAGCATCGCTTGCGTTGGATGAGCATGACGTCCATCTCCAGCATTAATAATCGCGACCTTTGGACATACATCTTTAGCAATGAAATGTGCAGCGCCAGAAGATGAATGGCGGACAACAAAAATATCGGCAGCCATTGCTTCAAGGTTCCAAAGCGTATCTCGTAGCGTTTCACCTTTTGATGTACTTGAACGTGCAATATCAATATTCAATACATTGGCAGACAAGCGTTTTGCTGCTGCTTCAAAAGTAGTACGAGTACGGGTGGAGTTTTCAAAGAAAAGATTCATAACCGTCAATCCCTCTAAGAGCGGACGATTAATTAAATTATTATTATCATCTAAAAAGCTTTGTGCGGTATCTAAAATCTTCGTGAGGTTTCCTTTTGAAAGTCCCTCAATTGTTAAAAAATGTTTTAAATTTCCGTCCTGATTGAGCTGAACCTGGCTCGGCTGATGCAACGCTGCAATATGCATAATGGATTCCTATGGGTCGAATCGCGAAAACGTGCATAGTGTAGCTGAATTCCGCTCTTTTCGCAGAAGAACTTTACAGAATAAGACCCTAAATTGACCAAAATTTAAGGTCTTATTCGAGATTACCTTAAAGCACCAATATAATGATGTGGAACTTGTGCCCGATAAATGTCTTCGGCTGTTATTTCTGGCTCCTCATCGACCTTAGCAACAGCGAGCGTTTCTTTTTGAGAAGGTTCTGGCAGTGTGTCAACTAACGCTCTTAATCGCTCAACACATCGTTTTAATTCATCATCCTCTGTTTCTAACGCCACCGTAATTACATATTTTGCGTAATCTTTATTTTGAATCACATACATTGCATCTATTACCCGCCCTGTTACCCGACGCATACGTACATATATTTGTGTGGCCACTGAGAAAGCATCCGCATTCGTAATAAAACCATTCCCCATCATGTCTTTCATTTATAACGTCCCCATCCATTAAAATTATAAAAATGGTTAAAAATCGACTTTGTCTGTTAAATAAATAACCATCAATTATCTTGGTCTAGCAAAATACATACCAATTACAAGGTATTACTCTTTAAAAATCAGATTATTGGTTGCTAAATGAAAGGTTGCAATAATTTAAAAACCTTTAGACATCAAAATAAGTTAAACTTTGCATCGTTAATATTTATATGTTTTGGTCAATCGAGTTTATGAATACCTCTTTACGTTTAAACCACTATTGGATTACTTGTGCTGATGGTTTAGAACCCCTCTTACAAGAAGAAATAGAACAGCTTGGCACCAAAGTGACAGAACGTAAAGCAGGACGTTTAATCATTGAAGGAACGCTTGAACAAGCTTACCGCATCTGTATGTGGTCGCGTCTCGCTTCTCGTGTTTTACTTCCTATTCATACTTATGAACTTGATTTTACGCATGATGCACGTGATGTCGCAGAAGAACTCTACGAAGGTGCAATGAGCTTTGACTGGTCACTTGTTTTTGCACCACAAAGTACCTTTGCAATTCGCTTGCATGCCGAACGTGAAATCATGGTCAATTCGCAATTTGCGACACTACGTGTAAAAGATGGTGTCGTTGATTCCTTTATGGAAGCTGTAGGCCGTCGTCCTAGCATTGACACTAAACAACCAGAAATTACGATCTATGCTTTGGCAGGTAAAACTGAGCATACCTACTGTCTAGATTTATCAGGTGACTCACTCCATAAGCGTGGTTACCGCCGTTACATGACAGATGCACCAATTAAAGAAAACCTTGCTGCGGCAATTTTACAAAAAGCTCAGCTTAAACAGCGTAATCCAGAGATTGTACTTGACCCAATGTGTGGTTCAGGCACATTCATCATTGAAGCATTAATGATTTTAACTGACCGTGCACCGGGACTTGTTCGCCGTTTTGGATTTAATGGCTGGCATGGTCATGACCGTGAACTTTGGCTTTCACTTAAAGCAGAAGCAGCAGAACGTCACGAAAAAGCACTTCAATTACCTTTACCTAAATTTTATGCCTACGATGCAGATTGGGAAGCAATTAAAGCAACCCGTGAAAATATTATTGCGGCAGGTTTTGAAAATTTATTAGGTCAGATTCAAATCGAAGAGCGTACTTTAGCGGATTGGCCAGATTTTGCTGCTGAAGGCAAAACTGCATTTATTGTCACTAACCCGCCTTATGGTGAACGTTTAGGTGAAAAAGCATCAAACCGTTCTCTATACTTAGGTTTATCAGCGCTTTTACAAAAACATTTTCCAAATCAATATGCAGCAGTTATTGCTGCTCAAATTGAACAATCTGATGTTCTAGCATTTGAAGCACCTGAAACCTTACGCTTAATGAATGGTAAATTACCAATTTATATTCGTTTCGGTGTAATCAAACCTGAAAAAGTAACTCAACCATTTTTAGCAACTTGGCAAGCTCAACCTATTGAAATGGAAGAAGCTCAAGACTTCGCTAACCGTTTGCAAAAAAATATGACTGCCTTGAAAAAATGGGCAACAAAAGAAAATGTTTATTGCTTACGTTTGTATGATGCAGACTTACCTGACTTTAATGTCGCTGTGGACTTATATGGTGACCGTTTACACGTTCAGGAATATGCACCACCAAAAACAATCGATCCAGAAAAAGCTAAAAAACGTTTTAATTTAGCGCTTGCTGCAATTCGTGCTGTTACTGGTTTAAACCGTGATGCCATCTTTATTAAGACACGTGCACGCCAAACTGGTACAACTCAATATACAAAGCAAAGTACAGCTTCAAAACGTTTTATCGTTCAAGAAGGTAAAGCTAAAATTTTAGTTAACCTGACTGATTACCTCGACACAGGTTTATTCCTTGACCACCGTCAAATGCGTTTACGTATTGCTCAAGAAGCACGTGGTAAACACTTCTTGAACTTATATAGTTACACGTCTACTGCAAGCTTACATGCTGCGCTTGGCGGTGCTGCTAGTACAACAAGTGTGGATTTATCTAACACTTACCTAAACTGGTCAAAAGAAAACTTTGTTTTAAATGGCTTAACTGTAGATCATGCAGATGAACAACACATGTTCTTTGCTAGCGACTGTTTTGAGTGGTTAAAAGAAGGTCATGAACAATACGATCTTATTTTTATTGATCCACCGACATTCTCAAACTCGAAAAAATTCTATGGTACATTCGATGTACAACGTGACCACATCTCACTTATTAAACGTGCAATGAACCGTTTACACAGTGAAGGCACGCTGTACTTCTCGAATAACTATCGTGGTTTTGAAATGGACGAAGAGATCGAAGCTATTTTTCAGGTTGAAGAAATCACTTCTGAAACTATCGGCCTTGATTTTAAACGTAATCAAAAAATCCACCGTGCATGGAAAATTCAGCACCCTGGTTTAGATCAGTATTAATGAGACTAGAGGTTATTATTACTTCACGGTAATAATAACCTCACCATGAACATTTTTTGACTCAAAATCATATTTAGTAAAACGATCTGCTCTTTCTGGTAACGCAATCATTTCTAACTTCTTCTTTTCTTTACTATCAACAACATGATTCTGTTTTTGTTCTTGATACGGAGAAAGTACGCTAGTTCTAAGAGCATTCCATCGAACTTGCTGCAAATAATTATCTCCTAACGCCTGCTGTACTTGTTTTTGTTCTATCGCAGGTTTTTTAGCATCATCCTGAGCTTTAGCAATAATTACGGGTAAAGATGCGTTTATCGCCCCTGTTTGAGTGGCAAGCGCACTTTCCGACATAGGTTGTGCTGCCCATGTGTTTGATAATAATACAGATACACCGCTCAAAATTCCCAGCATATACCCTTGCTTATTGTTCATTTCATTCATCCTAAAATTGTTATTGTTCGTTATATTGAACAAAATTAACAATTTTTTACGCATGTCGCAATGTTATAAATAAACTTCCCGACAATTAACATTGAACATTTTAAAACCTGATTTTTTCACAGGCATTTTGTGAATATTCAAGTAGTTTTATAGATTTTTATCCCAGACTTGAATGACTCCCTTAAATCACTTACTGTAATTTTATAATTTATCTGTAAATTGATTTTATTTATAAATAAACACCATTCGAGGTGAAATAATGCTTCAGCACTGCTGCCAACTATTAGAAAATCTTCAACTCAAAATTGCCTTTATTGAAAGTGCGAGTTCCGGTTATTTAACCAGTCAATTTTCTATTCATAAAAATAGCGGTGCAGATATTTTACTCGGTGGTTTAGTGAGTTATGACCCCAGCATTAAAATTAGTATTTTAAATATTAATCCCAAGTTAATAGAGACTTACACAGCTGAGTCACCACAAGTTACAGAGGAAATGTGCAAGCTGGGACAAAGCTTATTTCAACAAGCCGATATTATTGTAAGCTGTACGGGGCTATTAAAATCTGGGGGAAGTGAAACCTCAGAAAAACCTGTAGGTACCTTTTTTATCTGCATTTCTTATCAAGAACGTATTTATCATTACCATTATTTTTTATCTGGACATCCTGAACAAAAGTTAAAGACATTAACTCAGAAAGTTTCAGACACCCTAATTGCTTTACTCACATCAAAAACCCAAATAGCTTCGCCATAAAAAAAGAGAATATGTTTCCATATTCTCTTTTCGGTTTTAGCAGAACAAGGTTAGCTGAGTTTCATTTTATCGAAGACTAAATGACCATTTTCACCTTTCACTAAAATGGTATCACCTGCGACAAAATCACCCGACAAGATTTTTTGTGCTAATGTGTTTTCAATCTGTTGTTGAATCGCACGTTTTAATGGACGTGCGCCATAAACAGGGTCGAAACCAGCATCAATCAATAAATCAAAAGCAGTGTCATCTACAGTTAAACTCATATCACGATCAACCAGACGCGAACGTAATCGATCCAACTGAATATCGGCAATGCCTCGAATCTGTGCTTTTTTGAGTGAATGGAAAATCACAAGCTCATCAATCCGGTTAATAAATTCCGGACGGAAATGCTGACTTACTGCATTCATTACAATGGTACGCACTTCATCGTCTGTTGCACCCTCACCTAGCTCACGTACATCTTGTGAACCTAAGTTCGAGGTCATCACAATCACAGTGTTTTTAAAGTCTACTACTCGACCTTGTGAGTCTGTTAAGCGACCGTCATCCAATACTTGTAGCAAGATATTGAATACATCTGGATGCGCTTTTTCAACCTCATCAAACAACACCACACTATATGGTTTACGGCGAACAGCTTCGGTTAAAACACCGCCTTCTTCATAACCCACATATCCTGGAGGCGCACCAACCAAACGGCTAACCGAATGTTTTTCCATGAATTCACTCATGTCGATACGAATCATGGCATCATCGCTGTCAAACAAGAAATTAGCCAATGCTTTGGTTAATTCTGTTTTACCAACACCTGTTGGACCCAAGAACAAGAATGATCCGCTAGGACGATTCGGGTCAGACAAGCCCGCACGTGAACGACGTACGGCATTCGAAACGGCTACAACAGCTTCATCTTGACCTACAACACGGTCATGTAAAAACTCTTCCATATTAAGGAGTTTTTCACGCTCACCTTGCATCATTTTCGCAACCGGAATTCCTGTTGCAGCACTCACAACTTCGGCAATTTCATTTTCAGTCACTTTAGTACGAATGAGTTTTGGCTCTTCGTTTTCTTCAGCAACTTCGTCTTGCTCCAGTTGTTTTTGTAACTCTGGAATTACGCCATACTGTAAGCGCGCTGCTTCAGCCAAATCGCCTTCACGCTGAGCCTTTTCAAAAGCAATACGCGCTTTATCAAGTTCAACCTGAGCCTGTTTAGTACCCTCAACAAGAGTCTTCTCAGATTTCCAGATTTCTTCAAGATCGTTATATTCTTTCTCGACTTCAGCAATCTGTTTTTCAAGATGATTAACTTCAGCTTTACTGCCGACATCTTCATCTTTTTTCACAGCTTCCAATTGCATTTTCAACTGGATTAAACGGCGATCAAGTTTATCAAGTGCTTCAGGTTTAGAGTCAATTTCCATCTTAATACGAGAAGCGGCTTCATCAATCAAGTCAATTGCTTTGTCTGGTAATTGACGATCTGTAATATAGCGATGAGACATTTTTGCCGCTGCAATAATCGCTGAGTCTAAAATTTGCACACCATGGTGAGTGGCATATTTCTCTTTTAGACCACGTAAAATCGCAATGGTATCTTCAACACTTGGTTCATCAACCAACACTTTTTGGAAACGACGCTCTAATGCAGCATCTTTTTCAATATATTGGCGGTATTCATCTAAAGTTGTTGCACCCACACAGCGCAATTCACCACGAGCCAATGCAGGTTTTAACATATTACCTGCATCCATAGCACCATCGCCCTTACCCGCGCCTACAAGCGTATGTAGCTCATCAATAAACAGGATGATTTCGCCTTCGTGTTTTGCCAAATCTTTTAAAACAGCTTTTAAACGTTCTTCAAACTCACCACGATATTTAGCACCAGCAAGTAATGAACCTAAATCTAAAGATAAAACACGTTTGCTTTTTAAGCCTTCTGGTACTTCACCATTGACAATACGTTGAGCCAAACCTTCAACAATAGCGGTTTTACCTACACCTGGTTCACCAATAAGAACAGGATTGTTTTTTGTACGACGCGACAAGACTTGAATGGTACGGCGAATCTCATCATCACGCCCAATCACCGGATCAAGTTTTCCAGATAAGGCACGCTCAGTTAAATCAATCGTATATTTATTAAGTGAGTCACGTTGATCTTCGTGATTATTACTCATGACTTTGTCACTACCTCGAATATGTTCAATTACTTTGCGTAGACTGTCGGGAGTTACCCCTACGGCACTTAAAATATTTTTAGTTTCGCCTGTTTCTGCTAGACCTAATAGCACCCAGTCAGTTGACAAAAATTCATCACCCGCTTTTTGCGCATATCGATCTGCCAGATTAAGCGCTTTAACAGCTTCAGGGTTTAAATTGACATCCCCAGTCGGATTCGCAATGGTCGGAGCATCTTTTATAGCTTGCTCAAGCTTTTGTTTAAGTTCAGGTAACCGTGCACCTGCTTGTTGCAACAAACTAATATTTGATGGCTCTTCTAAAAGGGTACTCAAAATATGAATACCCGCGATCGCGGTATGGTCTTTACCCATCGCTAAAGATTGAGCATCTGAAAGGGCTTGCTGCAAGCGGTTTGTAAATTTTTCAAAACGCATTCTTGTTATTCCTCACAACAAATTTGTACTTGTCTAATAGATGGGAACATTTCTTCGGATTTCAAATAAATTTTTATATATTTTTCATAATGTTATTAAAATAACAATGAGTAAAACTCCATTATAATATGGGATTGTTTTGTATATATTTCAAGTACAGTTCAGCTACATTTTATTAAAATACTTGAATATTTAGCTTCATGCTTATTCATACTACGCTTTTCACAAACTCTTCATTGAGAATTTATTGATTAAGCTTTAGTTTATCTTGTTAGTTTACTACTCGTTTTGAAATGAAAAATGCACTTTAAACACATTCTATTAACAACAACTTGTCTTTTTACTTCAGCACTGGCAGTCGCTCAACTTCCACAAGACTCAAGAAGACCCGGTGGCATCGCAGTTGTCCCATTAACCGCTGATATTACTCAGGTCACTTTTCAACAAAAGCCAGTTTTAATTAGTCAGGAAGGTCAGCAGCGTTATGCTGTTGTGGGTATTTCCTTATCTACCCCACTTGGCAATGTACAACTCGACACGAATAAAACCCCTATTCAAATAGAAATTAAGTCCTATCCCTATGCGGAGCAACGGATTAAAGTCACTAACCAAGATTATGTGAACCCGAACCAAAGCCAGTTAGACCGTTATGCTCAAGAAGCTAAAGAACAAAATGATGTGTATAGCTCATTTACAAAGAGTTCATGGCAAACCTTACCAGCATTTATACGCCCGACTTCAGGGAAATTTTCTAACTCTTTTGGAAGAAAGCGCTTTTTTAATGGTGAAGAACGTGCTCCCCATTCAGGTTTAGATATCCCTGCGCCAATAGGACAAAAAGTTGTTGCACCCGCAGATGGTGTTGTTATCCAAACCGGATCTTATTTTTTTAATGGTCAAACCGTGTTGATTGATCATGGCCAAGGCCTAGTCAGCATGTTCTGCCATTTAAGCGCAATTAAAGTAGAGAAAGGCCAACATATCCGCCAAGGAGAAACACTAGGTTTAGTGGGCAAAACTGGACGTGTGACAGGTCCTCACCTGCATTGGGGCATGAGCCTTAATAATGCTCGGGTAGATCCTCAGCTTTTTCTAAATACAGCTCGTTAATTTAAAGCTTTACGAAAATACTTTGGTGCTTCGATATAGCCTTCTCTTAGGTAAAATTGATGTGCCAAAGGTCTTTGCACTCCAGAATGAAGTTCCATTCGATCACAACCACGGCGCTTGGCTTGTTGCTCAGCTTCTTGTAGGAGTAACCGCCCTACACCTTTACTACGCATATTCTCATCAACGCACAGATAGCATATTTTGGCAAAGTCACCTTCTAAGGCAATTTGCGGAATAAAATAAAGAGATAAAAAGCCACAAATCTTGCCATTTTCTTCAGCAACCAAAATTTGTGAGTTAGCGTCATTATGCAGTATTTCAAATTTTTCTTGGATAAGAGTGAGTGGCTGTGGGTAGCCCATCTGTTTAAGTAAATCGCATATTGCTTGAGTATCTTCCCATTTAGCAGTACGAATATTCATTTCATCCCTCCTCTTATTTTTTAGTTATTTTTGACAATAAAAAAGCCAACCCTAATGTCAGCTTCTTTTAATTTTTAGCTATCAAAAAACTGTCTTATTCCGCTTCAATAATTTCAAAGTCATGGGTAATTTCTACACCACCATCGGAAAGCATTTTACTCGCTGAACAATATTTTTCGGCAGACAATTCAACCGCTTTTGCAACCTGTTTTTCTTTAACAGCTTTACCCGTTACCACAAAGTGTAAGTGGATTTTAGTAAAAACAGCCGGAATTGTGTCAGCACGCTCAGCTTTTAAATTACATACAACATTCGTCACATCTTGACGAGATTTCTTTAAAATGGTCACAATATCAAACGAAGCACACCCACCAAGTCCCATTAATAGCAATTCCATAGGACGTGGACCACGGTTTTCACCACCATACTCAGGTGAGCCATCCATAATGACACTATGCCCACTATCCGATTTCGCTTCAAAAGCAACATTCTCTAGCCAATGTACACTTGTTTGCATTGCAACTACCTAAAAAAAATTATAAATTTAAGCAGGGTCTGTTGACATTTCATCTATGGATTGCGTTAGAGCTAAAAATTAATCCAAATAAGACGCAAAACCCAGACAATGGCAATCCTTTGTCCAGTTTTGTTATATAGTTTGTGAAATTTCAGCCATAATCTGAGTTGCCATTTAAGCAGCGCAGGCACAGCGCAAGACCATGTTATTTTGTACGTTCCGTTGTTAAGATCTATTTATTTAGAATGGCTAAATTTCATAGCTCTTGCTTGGTAACGTCTAAAAGAATTGTCTTATGTCGCAACCATCTGTGAAATGTCAACAGACCCTTGTTTTGTACACTAACATAAAATGAGTTGATAAGGAATTTCATCTCTTCTGTGTAATAGCTCATCTCGGGCTTGTGTGAATTGTTTACCCTATTCGGAACATATTAAGCATGACTTCAAATTTTTCACAACTCAGCACAGATGCTTTATCTCCGGGGCAACTACCTGAATCCGTTAAAGCATTGTTAAAACGTGCTCACATCAACAGATATCCAAAACGAACCACAATTGTTGATGCCGGAACAGAGTCAAAATCTTTATACTTAATTTTAAAAGGCTCAGTTTCAATTATTTTACGTGAAGATGACGAACGTGAAATTGTTGTTGCATATTTGAATCCGGGCGACTTCTTTGGGGAAATGGGGCTTTTCGAACCGAACCCTCAACGTACAGCTGAAGTTCGTACTCGTGATGTCTGTGAAATTGCAGAAATTTCTTATGACAACTTCCACGAACTTAGCAAACAATATCCGGACTTAAGTTATGCTGTTTTTGCACAACTTGTTCGCCGTCTAAAAAATACAACTCGTAAAATGACAGATCTTGCATTTATTGATGTATCTGGGCGTATTGCACGTTGTTTAATCGACTTATCTTCACAACCAGAAGCAATGATTTTGCCAAACGGTCGTCAAATTCGTATTACTCGTCAAGAAATTGGCCGTATTGTGGGATGTTCACGTGAGATGGTTGGCCGTGTACTTAAGACATTAGAAGATCAAGGTATGATCCAGACAGATGGTAAAGCTATTCTTATTTTTGATGTTTCATTAGAAGAAGCTCCAGTTTCTGATGAAGACTATGATGATGAAGAATAATATTTATTAAGTTTTTAATAAAAAGCAAACTTCGGTTTGCTTTTTTTATATGCAACAATGAGTTAATACACAAAACTTACAAACTATTCTAATTTTATGATTTAAGTTGAATACATATTCTCCGTTAGGCTAACTCAAAATTTCCAAGGATTCCGCTGTATGCAATTTAACCCACTTAGTCGCACAGGTCTCAAGCTTCCAGAAATTTGTTTAGGCACCATGACATTTGGTGAGCAAAACTCCCAGCAAGAAGCATTTGAACAACTCAATTATGCTCTGGCGCACGGTTTGTATTTTTGGGATACGGCAGAGATGTATTCGGTTCCGCCAAAACCTGAAACCTATGGTGCAACTGAAACGATTATTGGCAATTGGTTTGCCCAAAATGGTCAACGTGACAAAGTCTTTCTTGCCTCTAAAATTGCAGGGCCAGGCTTTGGAGGAACACACATCAGAGAAGGCCATACGTGCTTCAACAGCGATCATATTGCTAAAGCCCTAGATGGCTCCCTGAAACGTCTCCAAACCGACTATATCGATCTCTATCAACTACATTGGCCTGAACGTCATACCAACTTTTTCGGTACGCTAGCTTATGGCAACCAGCAAGCACAAAATGATTACGATACCACCCCTCTAGAAGAAACATTACTTGCTCTACAAGAAGAGATTAACCGAGGACGCATTCGCTATATTGGCTTATCGAATGAAACGCCGTGGGGCACTATGAAATTTTTACATTTGGCTGAAAAGTTAGGTGTAAGTAAATTTGTAAGTGTTCAAAATCCATATAGCCTTCTCAACCGTACGTATGAAATAGGTATGTCTGAAATTGCTAAATATGAAGATGTTGGTTTACTCGCTTACTCTCCTCTTGCGTTTGGCTATCTCTCTGGCAAGTTTAGAAATGGCGCTCGTCCCGCGAATGCTCGTGTCACATTATTTCCACGTTTTAGCCGCTATAGTAACCCTCAAAGTGAGTGGGCAACTGAACAATATGCACAGCTAGCTGAGAAACATGGGTTAAGCTTAACTCAAATGGCATTAGCTTTTATTAAACAACAATTCTTTGTGACCAGCACAATTATTGGTGCCACTAATCTAGACCAACTTAAAGAAAATATTCAGGCATTTGAAATTGAACTACCTGCCGAAGTTTTACAAGGTATTGAAGCTATTCATGTCCAACAGCCCAACCCTGCTCCTTAAATAAAAAAACGGATGCTTAAGCATCCGTTTTCTTTATCTATAAAAAATTTATATCTTATTTACGGCCATTATAAATAGCCATTGCTGCAGGCAAGTTTTGACGCATATCGCTAATACGCTGAGAGTTAGATGGGTGAGTAGATAAGAATGATGAACCACCACCACCTTCAAGCTTATTCATTTTTTCCCAAAGTGTAATCGCTGCATTTGGATTATAACCTGCACGTGCCATTAGCATTAAGCCACCTTGGTCAGCACGACTTTCCAAACTACGAGAATATGGTAAGCCTACACCCACTTGTGAACCTAGCTGAGCCGCAGCAGTACCAAGTTGGCCAACATTATTGCCAGCATAGCTTAAACCAATACCAAGAGCTAAATCAGTTAGAGCCTGAGCACCGATTTTACTTTTTGCGTGCTCTTCTAAGGCGTGAGTCATTTCATGTCCCATAACAGCTGCAATTTCAGCATCTGTCAGGTTCAATTTATTTACAATGCCTGTATAGAACACCACTTTACCACCTGGTGCTACATAAGCATTAATCGTATCTGATTTCAGTACTGCCAACTGCCAGCTAAAAGGCTGACCAGTCTGGTTCATCTGGTTCGCATAAGGTTTTAAACGGTTAAAAACAGCATTAATACGGCTATAGGTACTTGAACTTGTATCCAAAGTTCCTTTGCCACGTGCTTCCTGCACCATCTTATTAAAACCTTGAGCAGATTGGGCATTTAAGGTTGCAGTATCTGCACCCGCCATGTCCGCTACTGTTGCACAGCCAGAAATGGTCATCACACTTGCCGCACACAAGCTTAAAAAGAGTTTTTTATTCATAACATGGATCACCTAAATCGAGAAAAAGCTGTTTATTCTTTTGCACTTATTATAAGAAATACCGCTTACACTTTGAATGTCTCATTTCTTCATGATCATAGTATTTATGTAACGATCAAGCCGATAAAGTCATCAAATAAATCCAGAAAATTAGACATATTATATTTAAGCCAAGATAAACATAACTTAAAAACTTAACTTTCTCTTCAAGATTAGGACTTTCTCTTTTCCAGAGTAAATAACTATTTTGTATGAGCACCACAGGAATTAACACACATGCGAACAATACCGACAAACTCATAAACGCGGTCATGAAGAAATCTTCATGATATTCTTGACCATAAATAACTAACATCGCCAGTGTCGGTGAACCACCAATAGCGAATAAAAAAGAATAAAAAATTGTTTTCGAAATAGTTGGTTGTAGCTTCATCCTGAGCCCATCATTCCTTATCTATCTAACGTTTTAATCTGAATCGAATAAAACGAAAACTGCACTTTAGTCGGGTATAAAAAAGCCCCCTTTTAGGAGGCCTTTTTAATCTTTGCTAATTAAGCAGAGAATGGATGACGTAAAACAATTGTTTCTGCACGGTCTGGACCAGTTGAAACGATATCAATCGGACATTCGATTAATTGTTCAATACGCTTCACATAAGCTAAAGCATTTGCTGGTAATTGATCGATACTGGTTAAACCAACAGTCGATTCGCTCCAACCTGGCATAGTTTCATAAATTGGTTTCAAGCATTCAAAAGAAACCGCATCAGAAGAACCTACACAACCTGAGTCTGTATTTTCATAGCCCACACAGATTTTTACTTCTTCTAAACCATCTAGAACGTCTAGTTTAGTTAAGCAAATACCAGAAAGTGAGTTTACATCTACAGAACGGCGAAGGATTTCAGCATCAAACCAACCACAACGACGTTGACGACCAGTAGAAGCACCAAATTCATGACCAACTGTACCAAGGTGTTTACCCACTGGGTCACCAGCATCAGCAGCTGCATCGTAAACCAATTCAGTTGGGAATGGGCCAGCACCTACACGTGTTGTATAAGCTTTAGTAATACCTAATACATAATCAAGATGTAAAGGTCCCATACCTGAACCAGAGCTTACGCCACCAGCAGTTGTATTTGAGCTAGTCACATACGGATAAGTACCGTGGTCGATGTCTAAAAGTGAGCCTTGAGCGCCTTCAAACATTACAGGCTTACCTTCTTTGCGGTAGTCATGTAACACTTTAGTCACGTCAATCACTAATGGAGCAAGAACTTCACGCCATTGGTTGCAAAGAGCCAATACATCTTCAAATTTAACAGCTTCTACACCGTAGAACTGAGTTAATTGGAAGTTATGTAACTCAAGCATTTCAGACAGTTTTTCTTCTAATGCTGCACCACCACGAACAAGGTCAGCAACACGCACTGCACGACGAGCTACTTTATCTTCGTAAGCAGGACCAATACCACGACCTGTAGTACCGATTTTAGCATTACCACGTTTCTTTTCACGTGCCTGATCAAGTGCAATGTGGTTAGGCAAAATGAGTGGACAGTTTGGAGAAATACGTAGGCGTTCTTTAACAGGAACTCCTTCCGCTTCCAAAATTCCCATTTCTTCAATTAACGCGGCTGGTGAAAGTACTACACCATTACCAATTAAGCACAATACGTTTTCACGTAAAATGCCTGATGGAATGAGGTGCAATACAGTCTTTTTACCACCTACGACAAGAGTATGACCTGCGTTATGTCCGCCTTGATAACGTACTACCGCAGCCGCCTGATCTGTGAGCAGGTCGACGATTTTACCTTTACCTTCGTCGCCCCATTGGGTACCAAGTACCACAACATTTTTGCCCATAATAGCCTCATTACATCATGCTGTTAAAATTGGAAACCACCAGTAAAAACTTACCGTTGGCGTTTAAATCTTTTCAATATTCCATTGACCATTTTGCGCCACGAGTTGATGGGTCGCGTATGGAATAGAACTTAAATCATCATTACCTAACAATTGAACGACACGTAAACCTTGAGCGCGTGCATTCGAAATTGCTGAGAGTAAATCTTGTTCTGAGCCTTTTGGAGCAACAACAGTTTCTATTTCGGCGAACTGATTTGCACCTAAGGCATATAAATCGCAACTGAAGCCAGTAGCAGGACGTGCACGACCAAAGTGCTCACCAATACCATCGTAACGACCACCCTGCGCTAACGGCGCAGCACGGTTCGGCGCATAGACTGCATACATTAAGCCAGTGTGATAGTGATAACTACGTAGCTCTACAACATCAATACCGATATTGAGATTTGGCCAACGACCTTTAATTTGTTCAAGTGTCGTCTTTAGTGCATCTAATGCTGACTTAAATTCAGCATCTTGCAAAATATTGGCACTTAAATTCGTCTGCAATGCTTCTAAATCACTAGAATAACGACCAAGCGCATAGAAATCAGAACCCATATTGAGGCTTTGAGTAAACTCTGCTAACTCTGGCAATGCTTTTCTTTGATAAAGATCAGACAGTTCATGTTCTTCATTTTTTGACAGGCCAGCATACTTCACTAGACTGCGGAACAAACCTACATGGCCCAAATCTAAATGCGCGCCTTGTAAGGTATAGATGTTCTCAATCAATCCCAGCATAACATCGACCATTTCGACATCAGCTTCGATACTATCGTGGCCATATAACTCTGCACCCAATTGCAAAGGTGCACGTGTGGCATTGAAATTTTGTGGTTTAGTATGTAATACAGTCCCTGAATAACAGTAACGTGCAACACCTTCAACTGGTCTTACATGTGCATCAATACGTGCAACTTGTGGCGTCATATCAGCACGAACACCGAGTAAACGGCCTGAGAGCTGATCAATAACCTTAAAAGTTACTAAATCCAAGTCTTGATTTGATTCTGATAATGAAGACAACGATTCGATGTATTCGATAAATGGTGTATATACCAATTGATAACCTCGCACCGCGAGGAAATCTAAAGCTTCACGGCGAAGTTTTTCAATGACTTGTGCCTGTTCCGGCAATACATCTGCTACCCCGTCAGGCAGCAACCATGTCTCTGAAATGGTCATATTTCAAGCCTAAAATCTGATCAACGTGGAACGACCCCACATAAAAAAATCGGGAACACACCCGATTTCTCTTAGTGTAGCATGATACTTTCTGCCATGCACCTGACAATTTGCATAAATCTTTCTTAATAAACTCTAAAGTCAAAAAGAAGTTTTAAACAATTAATAATAATATTCAATATCTTACTCTGCTTCGTTTATATCATAGACAAAAGTTCTTCGACCAAAGAAAGGGCCAATAACTGAACTATCACCTTGTTTCCAGTTAACCAAATTTAGCTTTTGAATAGCTTGAACTGCCTGAGTATTAAAAGCAAAGCAACCTTTTTCAAGATTTGCGATTTTTAACTTTTGTCTGAAAGCAATTAATGAATGCACATCATTAAGCGGGTTATCTTCTACAAAATAAAGGTGAGACTTCTCATACGCCAAACTTTTATCGGCATCCCATAAACTGCTTGATACAAATTCCATAGAAGCAGACTGATCATTATTATTACCTGCTACACTTTGAGTATCACCAGTTTCTAAGTTTTCTAAAACAGTTAAGTTATAGCCGTACCACTGCGAGTTTAGAAGCCTAAAATACTTTTTATCTAGACCTAGGTTATTATATCTTTCGATGATTGACTGCTTTTTCTCACTAAACGCGGGATTGGCATAAAAACTAGATATATATGAAATATAAGATTGATTCCATTGAGTCTCTTTTAAACGATAACAATAACTATTCTTTGGAAACGAAACATTCTTATAGTTTTGGTAAAATTCAATTAAATTTTTATCAAGCTGATTATGAAGTCCCGTTTCTAAATTTATATTTTCTTTATAGCCTGGCAATACACGATCAAAGATATTTTCACCATCTAACTTCACAATTTCAAACTTTAAATTTTGTTTCAAATCAGGAGTTAGCTCATAAGTCCAACTACCAGGTGTTAACCTTTTCACAATATTAGTTTGTAACGTCCCTTTATTTAAAATTTTCTTTTCAGTTAAAACCTCAGTTTCTAACGGCTGGTTATGTGACTTTGCAAAAAATATTTCATTATTTTTAATTGGATATTGAGTAATTTCAAAAAAATCAGTATAGATACCTGAAGAAATATCAGAAGATTGATAATAAACTTGGTAAATTTCGTCTTCTTTTTCTAAATTATTTTCAGCTTGACCATTGATATTTTGATCTGAGCTTTCACCACCACAAGCAGTTAAAATAATAGTAGATGTAAAAATTAAAAAAACACTTATTCTTTTTGAATTAAATTTCATATGAACTCTATAATTAAAATTTTAATGTTTGCGAATCATACAAATAGATATAATTTTACACAACACTAATATTTATAATTTTCATTATTTTTAACTTTTTATACTTCAAATTAATAATTATAAAAGGATGTTTATTTAACATCCTTTATTACTTCAATTCAATTTTAGAAAGAATCGCACAAATCTAATAATCGATTTGCATAGCCCCATTCATTATCGTACCAAGCAAATACTTTAGCTTGATGCCCCACAACCATAGTTTGAGTTAAATCAACGATGAGTGAATAAGGTGAATGGTTAAAATCACTGGAAACTAACGGCTCATCCGTTACTGCCATAATTTCCGCATAGTCTGTTTGAGATGCTTTAATTAGCAATTCATTAATATGATGCACAGTAATTGGAGATTGCGCGATAAAAGTTAAGTCAATTGCAGCTACATTAATAGTAGGTACCCGAATTGAATAACCGTCTATACGGTCTTCCATTTTAGGCATAACACGTTTTAATGCACCGAGTGCACTAGACGTGGTCGGAATAATATTTTGTCCTGAAGCTCTAGCGCGGCGCAAATCACGATGTGCGTGGTCGAGTACAGATTGGTCTGCCGTTACTGCATGAATTTCAGTCATAAGCGCTGTTTCAATACCAAAAGCATCATCAATGATTTTTACCAATGGAACCAAAGCCTGCGTAGTACATGAAACGCTTGATATGATCTGATCAGTCACTTTGACTTCATGATGGTTCACACCATAAACAATGGCTGCATCGACATGATCAAAAGGCGCTGCCCCAATAATCACCCGCTTCGCCCCTGCTTGTAGATGACGCGTTGCATCAGAGTGAGAACGGAACAGTCCTGTACACTCAAGCACCACATCAACATCTAAACTAGACCATGGTAAAAGTTCAGGTTGTTTCTGCTTTAAAACCTCAACTTTTAGGGTTCGTTGATTTGACTGAATATTCAAAAAAACTTTTTCATTTTCAATGAAAATTTCCACATTTCCATTGAAGCGGCCATGTGTTGAGTCATATTTAAATAAATGCACTAATGTTTGCACATCAGCTATGTCGTTAATCGCCACGATTTCAAATTGAAATTGTTTTGAGCTCTCAAACCAGGCACGTAAAACATTACGTCCAATTCGGCCAAACCCATTAATGGCGATACGTTGCATGACCTATCCTTATCTACAAAACTACAGGCTAAAGAAGGCATATAGTAAAGCACGTCACGCCCAATTGAATATAGATTTTTAGCCAAATCACAGTTTTGTAAGATATTCCTTTTAAAATCGTTGGTTCGGTGGGGTTTTTCCGCTACAATTTAGCGTTTTTAAAAAATAAGCCCCGTATCACATGCTAAGGTTTGGCATAAAACAAACAGGCATTGATACATTTAGCCAAATTCGAAAATATGGAGTGACTTGGTTGTGAGTACTCGTTTAATGACATCTGCTGAAATTCGTGAAGCATTTTTGCGCTATTTTGAGACGCAAGGGCATACACGTGTCGCGTCGAGTTCTCTTGTTCCTGCCAACGACCCAACTTTATTATTTACAAATGCTGGGATGAACCAGTTTAAAGACTGCTTCTTAGGTCTTGAAAAACGTGACTATGTACGTGCAACTACATCACAAAAATGTGTACGTGCTGGTGGTAAACACAATGATTTAGACAACGTTGGTTACACTGCTCGTCACCATACATTCTTTGAAATGTTAGGTAATTTCTCATTTGGTGATTATTTCAAGCGTGATGCACTTAAATTCGCTTGGGAATTTTTGACTAGCGATGAATGGTTAGCTCTCCCTAAAGACCGTTTATATGCGACCGTTTATCACACCGATGATGAAGCTTATGACATCTGGAATAAAGAAATTGGTTTAGCGCCTGAACGTATTATCCGTATTGGTGATAATAAAGGCGAAAAATACGCATCTGATAACTTCTGGGCAATGGGTGACACAGGTCCATGTGGTCCATGTTCTGAAATCTTCTTTGACCATGGCGATCACATTTGGGGTGGTTTACCAGGCACACCTGAAGAAGATGGCGACCGTTTCATTGAAATCTGGAACAACGTTTTCATGCAGTTCAACCGTACTGCTGATGGCGTGCTTCACCCTCTCCCTGCTCCATCTGTTGATACAGGTATGGGCTTAGAACGTATTTCTGCTGTATTGCAACATGTTAATTCAAACTACGACATTGACCTGTTCCAACACTTATTAAAAGCTGCTGCAAACATTATTGGTATTGAAGACGAAGGTCAGCCTTCTTTACGTGTTGTTGCAGACCATGCGCGTTCATGCTGTTTCTTAATTGCTGATGGTGTTAACCCAAGCAATGAAGGTCGCGGTTATGTACTACGCCGTATTATCCGCCGCGCTGTGCGTCACGGTAATAAGCTTGGTGCAACTGGTACGTTCTTCTACAAAATGTTGCAACCTTTAATCGAAGTTATGGGTGAGGCTTATCCTGAACTCGCAGCTCGTAAAGATGTGATTGAAGCAACTTTAGTTCGTGAAGAAGAACAGTTTGCAAAAACACTTGAGCAAGGTTTAAAACTACTTGAAGGTGAACTTGCTCAGTTAAAAGACAAGACTATTCCTGGGGCGACAGTCTTCAAACTTTACGACACTTACGGCTTCCCAACAGACTTAACTGCTGATATTGCACGTGAACGTGACTTTATTATTGACGAAGCTGGTTTTGAAGTAGAAATGGCTGCTCAGCGTCAACGTGCTCGTGATGCTGGTAAATTCGCTATTGACTATAACAGCATTGTACAAGTTGAAGGCGAAACCCAGTTTGATGGTTACATCAACACCACTGGTCAAGGCCAAATTGTAGCGATCTATAAAGATGGCGTACAAGTTGATGAAGTTTCTGAAGGCGACGAAGCACTTATCGTTTTAAACCAGACTCCTTTCTATGCAGAAAGTGGTGGTCAGATTGGTGACACAGGTATCTTCAAAAACGAAACTGGTATTTTTGAAGTTCAAGATACTAAGAAATCAGGCGGTGCCTTTGTTCATCAAGGTATTGTGACTGTTGGTAACCTTAAAGCTGATCAAAACGTTGAAGCAATTGTTAAAGCAGATATTCGTGAAGCTACTGCACGCAACCACTCGGCAACTCACCTATTACATGCTGCTCTACGTCAAATCTTAGGTTCACACGTACAACAAAAAGGTTCTTTAGTTGCAAGTGATATCTTACGTTTTGACTTTGCTAACGATCAACCTGTAACTTTTGAACAGTTACAACAGGTTGAGCGTTTAGTTAATGCAGAAATTATTGCAAATACAGCTGTAACCACTGAACTCCTTGACATTGAAGCGGCAAAAGCAAAAGGCGCAATGATGTTGTTCGGTGAAAAATACGGTAACGAAGTTCGTGTTCTCGCTATGGGTTCAGTGATTGATGAGAAAAACTTCTCAATTGAACTTTGTGGTGGTATTCACGTTAAGCGTACAGGTGATATTGGTTTATTTAAAATCACTTCTGAAGGCGGTGTAGCTGCTGGTGTACGTCGTATTGAAGCAGTGACTGGTACTAAAGCTTTAGAAGTAGTACAAAAAACTGATTCAGATATCCAGCACATTAATGGCTTATTAAAAGCACAGAAAGACCAAACTGTTGAGCGTGTACAGGCTAATGTAGAACTTGTTTCTGCATTACAAAAGCAGATTGAACAGCTCAATCAGAAATTGGCAAACTTCCAAGCGTCAGAATTGATTGATCAGGTACAAACGATTTCTGGTCGTCAAACGCTTATTACCACTGTTCAAGGTGTAGACGCGAAATCACTTCGCAACTTGCACGACAGTGTTAAATCAAAATTAGAGAATGCAGTTATTGTGTTAGCTGGCGTAGAGGGTGACAAAGTTAGCCTACTTGCTTCAGTTGCATCACAATACACTGCAAATCTAAAAGCAGGTGACATCATCAAACATCTAGCAACCGAGTTAGGTGGTAAAGGTGGTGGTAAACCTGACTTAGCACAAGGTGGCGCGCCACTTAACGAGAAGTTTGGACAAGTTATTGCTGCATTACCTGCATGGCTTGAACAAAAATAAGACTTCACTTTTTGTGTAACTGACCCTGAAAAGCCTCTCAGGGTCATGGCTTATATGGAAAAACTATGGCATTAATCGTTCAAAAATATGGCGGTACTTCTATGGGTACCCCCGAGCGCATTTTAAATGTTGCTCGTCGTGTTAAGCGTTGGCATGATCACGGTCACAAGGTTGTTGTGGTTGTATCTGCAATGAGTGGTGAAACAAACCGCTTACTTGCTCTCGCTAAAGCCATTACCGAAACACCTGACCCACGCGAGTTAGACCAAATGGTTTCAACCGGTGAACAGGTGACGATTTCCATGTTAGCTATGGCACTTAATTCGATTGGTGTGGAAGCTAAATCCTATACCGGACGTCAAGTCGGTATTAAAACTGACAGTGCATTTACCAAGGCGCGTATTGAGTCTATTGATACAGATGTCATGACCAATGACCTAGATGCAGGCCGTGTTATTGTTGTTGCAGGTTTCCAAGGCTTTGACGCTAACGGAAATATCACAACACTAGGCCGCGGTGGTTCAGATACTTCTGGTGTTGCTCTTGCTGCTGCCCTAAAAGCAGATGAATGCCAAATTTACACTGATGTAGATGGCGTTTACACCACTGACCCGCGTGTTGCTCCTAAAGCTAAAAAAATCGACCGTATTTCTTTTGAAGAAATGCTAGAAATGGCTTCATTAGGTTCAAAAGTTTTACAAATTCGCTCAGTAGAATTTGCCGGGAAATATCAAGTTCCTTTACGTGTATTATCAAGTTTTGATAATGATAACGACGGCGCGTTTGACGAAGAATTTAAAGAAAATGTAGGTACACTCATTACGACTGAGGCGGAAGATACTATGGAACAGCCAATTATTGCAGGTATTGCTTTTAACCGTGACGAAGCAAAATTAACGATTTTAGGTGTACCTGATGAACCAGGTATTGCTTCTAAAATTTTATCACCAGTAAGTGATGCCAATATTGAAGTCGACATGATAGTGCAAAATGTTGAAGAAGATGGCACAACAGATTTCACTTTCACTGTAAACCGTGTTGATTTAGCGAAAGCTGAAAAAATCTTAAATGAAACTGCCAAAAATATTGGCGCACGTGAAGTTTCAACACGTGATGACATCGTTAAAGTGTCTATCGTAGGTGTAGGTATGCGTTCACATGCAGGCGTAGCGAGCAAGATGTTCACTGCCCTAGCTGACGAAGGCATCAACATTCTTATGATTTCAACTTCTGAAATTAAAGTTTCTGTCATTATTGACGAGAAATATCTTGAACTTGCTGTTCGTTGTCTACATACCGCTTTTGGTTTAGATCGTGAACATGGTGAAAGCAGCGCCCGCGCTTAATTTTACCAAACGGTCAATAATTCATTAAAAAATGTTTACTTGTCCGACAATAATCAAAGAAAACACAGAGCCGCTATAGTTTTTTTTATAGCGGCTCTGTTATATTAAACGGAAAGTTTTTTGGCAGTGATTATCAAAATATGACTTTGTTCTCATATTTCTGTTAGAATCTGACTGAAAACTGAGGTTGAGCTTTTATTTGGGTACCAATATTGCAGTTTTAAGCGTTTAGCAAGGAGATAAACATGCTGATTCTGACCCGCCGTGTCGGGGAAACATTAATGATTGGGGATCAAGTCAGTGTTACTGTGCTTGGCGTCAAAGGAAACCAAGTTCGTATTGGTGTGAATGCACCAAAAGAGGTTTCTGTTCATCGCGAAGAAATTTATCAACGTATTCAACATGAACGTGCAATGCATGAACACCTTCAACATCTTGATCAAGATTATCAAGTTTCTTTTGAAGATGATAATTATGCACAGAAAAACTTCAATCGTTAATATGAAGTTATTCTCTCCCTAATTAAAGCGACTTTCTAGTCGCTTTAAATTTTTTAGGACTTTGTATTTATAGGCCTAGAGCACGTTTAACAGGAGCATAGCTACGGCGGTGCTGATCGATTACCCCATGCGCTGCAATCGCTTCAAAATGCGCTTTAGTTGGGTATCCTTTATGTTTGGCAAAACCAAATAATGGATATTGCTGATCTAATTCCTCCATTTGTCGGTCACGTGTAACCTTTGCCAGAATACTCGCAGCACTGATCTCTGGATGACTCGCATCTCCCCCAACAATAGCTTCACAAGGAATAATGATTCCTTTTGGAATTTGATTCCCGTCTACAATCACTTTTTGTGGTTGAGCTTTTAAACCATCAACTGCGCGCTGCATGGCCAAAAAAGTCGCTTGTAAAATATTTAATTCATCGATTTCAGCATGCGTTGCTTCTGCAATTGACCAAGCTAAGGCTTTTTCTTGTATTTCAATAAACAACTTTTCACGTTTCTTTTCAGTTAATTTTTTAGAATCATTTAATCCCTCAATTGGATTATTCGGATCTAAAATAACAGCCGCTGCCACAACGGAACCTACTAATGGGCCACGTCCCGCCTCATCTACACCAGCAATAAACATTTACTCTTCACCTTTAAACAAAAGAGGCTGATCAATAGTAATCAGCCTTCTTTAATACAAAAATCATTAATTACTTTTGTAAAGCTTCTGCCACACACTCATTTACAGTTTTTGAAACCACTTGGTTTACAATTGTAGCACGTGCATTTACATCAAATGCAGCCGCTGCCAATTCTACTGCCGTTACACTATTTGGTGCCTTTTCGCTCACACAACCACAAACATTAGTTTGAATGCTATCACGTTGCTCAGCAGTCATAAGCTTTGTTGCTGTTTTCCAAGCGGCAACATTATTAATCTCTGTAATACATTTCGCATTTACAGCAACTTTTAATGCAGCAACACCCAACTGCTGAGTTGTTGTTTGTGCAGAAGTAGCCCCTGTACCCGTACCTGTAGTCGTTGCACACGCTGTTAAAGCTAAAACAACTGGCGCTAGAGCGAGCATCAATTTTTTCATCATTTTTTCCTTTGATTGAACGTTGGCAGCGCGTATTGTGCCTAAACTCGACTTTAGAAGAAACAAATAATTTGATGCATTTATGCAATCTTTTTTCCCCAGCATAACTCAGCTCATCAAATGCATTTTTCCTTAAACGTTCTGTTTTTAGCACGCTCTGTTACATTTAAAACATTTCTCAAAATCAGTGCTTTCTCATAAAATTGAAAATCAAAACGACAAAAAAATAGGTTTTTTATGCCTGCTGTTTCATCTCAGTATTACACCCGTACCGCACAAATCCTGCATTGGGTGATGGCAATCATTTTCATCGCAGCATGGGCTATTGGTTTCTATAGTGGAAATTTTTTAAGTTATGACGTTGATGGCTCTTTTAAAGGCGATGTCATTACGCTGCACAAAAATATTGCGACCACCATTATCTTTTTGGTGATTATCCGGATTTTATGGCGCTACACACACCCAGCTCCAAAATTGCCTGACAGCATGTCTCCAATGATGAAAACTCTGGCTCACATTGGTCATCTATTGCTTTATGTGATTTTGGTGGCTTTACCTGTCACGGGTTGTTTATTTAGCTGGAGCGCGGGTCACCCTGCCCCTGTTTTATATTTATTTGAAATTCCGCGTTTAGTACAAGATAACCCAGAGCTTTTAGCTGTTGTTAAACCATTACACGTTTATATTTCTTGGTTTGCAGGCTTGCTTATTGTTGGGCATGTGCTTGCAGCTTTAAAACATCACTTTGTTGATAAAGACAATATTTTAAATAGTATGACCAAACAACCTAAATAAAACGTATGTATAAAAAAACCGCCTGAGATAGGCGGTTTTTTTATTTAGATTTTTTGGATTGCTGCAATCCACTTTTGTTTTTCTTCATCTGAAATGAAAGAGGCTTCAAAAGAGTTAATTGCGAGTTGCTTCAACTCATCATTGTTTAAGTCTAAAGCTTGTTGGATAGCAAAGAAATTATCATTCATATATCCACCGAAATATGAAGGATCGTCTGAGTTAACCGTTACGTGTACGCCTTTTTGCAATAGACGACGGATATTATGATCTTTCATATCCTTAACAACACATAGCTTTAAGTTACTTAAAGGGCAAACAGTTAAAGGCATTTTTTCGTTAATTAAACGCGCCATTAATTGTTCGTCTTCTTCAGAACGTACACCATGATCAATACGGTTCACTTTGAGTAGATCTAAAGCTTCCCATACATATTCAGGTGGACCTTCTTCACCAGCGTGAGCAACGATTAAGAAGCCTTCTTCACGCGCCTTAGCAAAAACACGTTCAAATTTAGCTGGTGGATGCCCTACTTCACTTGAATCGAGGCCGACTGCAATAATGTCTTGTTTAAATGGTAAAGCTTGTTCGAGTGTTTCAAATGCAGCTTCTTCACTTAAATGACGTAAGAAACACATAATCAGTTGAGAGCTGATACCAAACTTAGCTTTAGCATCTGCACACGCACGCTTTAAACCGCTAATCACTGTTGAAAACGCAACACCACGGTCAGTGTGGGTTTGCGGATCGAAGAACATTTCTGTATGAACGACATGATCTTCAGCGCATTTCTCAAAATAAGCCCATGCTAAATCATAAAAGTCTTGTTCATGTACAAGGACATTCGCACCAGCATAGTAAATATCTAAAAATGATTGAAGATTATGAAAGTTATAAGCTTGCTTTACTTCTTCAACAGATTTGTAAGGAATCTGAATCTGATTGCGCTGGGCAATTGCAAACATTAATTCAGGTTCAAAAGTCCCTTCAATATGCACATGCAATTCGGCTTTTGGTAAGGCGCGAATCAGCTCGACTTGATTCATATTAACTCCACATCTAAAGAAAAAAGGGTGTGGTCAAAATCACACCCTTCTATAACTTTCTTCTTATTAGAAACTACAACTAAGATAGCTCAAGAAGAAAATTATAAAAAATCATATTAACCGCCAAATGCGATAAATTTAAATACCCAAAGCGCAGCAATAATCCATACCATGTACGGTACAGTTTTTGCCTTACCCGTGAATAATTTAACTAATGCATAGCTAATAAAGCCCATTGCAATACCATCAGCAATTGAATAGGTAAATGGCATAAATACAATAGTTAAAAAGGCTGGAACAGCTTCAGTAATATCATCCCAATCGATATGAGTGATACCTTGAATCATCAACACACCAATGAACAATAAAGCTGGCGCCGTTGCAAAACCTGGTACAGATTGAGCAAGAGGTGCTAAAAATAAACAGCAGATAAATAGGACAGCAACCACAACAGCAGTTAAACCAGTACGTCCACCCGCTGCTACACCTGAAGCTGATTCAATATATGGCGTAGTTGAAGATGTACCTAATGCAGCACCAGCAACAATTGCAGTAGAGTCTGCAAATAATGCTTTCTTCAAACGAGGTAATTTACCGTCTTGTAAAAGACCCGCACGGTGTGAAACACCAACTAAAGTACCCGTACTGTCAAATAAATCGACAATAAAGAATACAAAGATGACGCCGACCATACTTGCTGTAAATAGACCTTTAAAGTCCATTTGCATGAAGGTTGGTGCAATTGAAGGGATTTGACCCACTACACCTTTAAATTCGTTTAGACCTAAAGCAGTAGCAATGCCTGTAACGACTAAAATACTAATAATGATTGCACCGCGAATCTTCAACTGGTGTAAAACTACAATCATTAAAAATCCGAATAGTGCTAATAATACTGTAGGCTGTTTGATATCACCTAAACCGACTAATGTCGCTTGGTTATCAACAATGATTCCAGCATTTTTTAGTGCAATCAGTGCTAGGAATAAACCAATACCCCCACCGATTGCAAACTTAAGTGACATCGGAATCGCATTGACAATCGCTTCACGAATTTTAAAGAAGCTAATTGCAAGAAAAACAAGGCCTGAAACAAAAACAGCCGCTAAAGCTGTTTGCCATGGCACGCCCATCCCCATACAAACCGAGTAGGTAAAGTAAGCGTTTAAACCCATACCAGGGGCCAGTGCGATTGGATAATTTGCAATGATCCCCATTACTAAACATCCGATTGCTGCTGCCAAACAGGTCGCAACGAATACGGCACCATGATCCATGCCGGTTTCAGATAAAATGAGTGGATTGACAATAATGATGTAACACATCGTTAGGAATGTAGTTACACCAGCAAGAACTTCAGTTCGGAAAGTGGTTTTATTGTCGCTTAACTTAAATAAACGCTCTAACCAGCCTGCCGAAGAATTGGGCGCCGCCATAAGTAGCCTCTATGCAAAATCTGAACTGTGGAATATTTACGTCTATGTAGGTCGCTGAACAATATTGTTTTTCTGTTCAGCCCTATAAACAAGAATCTCAAACTTATGAAGCAACAAATATGCCACTCATTTGATTTCTACTTCTTACATAGGAAATAGCCACAGCCCCTCTTGAAACACAAAAAAGCTGCATAACCCCTATGCAGCTTTTTTACTATACGTTAAATAAGTTTAACAGATTCAACAGAAACATGATCAAAATTTATGAAAAGATATGACCAATGACAAAGTAAAATTCAGAAATTTATCATTCAATATTTTTAGAAAATAATTCTTTTCTCACTTATATATCCTTGCAAATTATAAGAAGCCAAATTGCTGTGGTGAGCATGATTAGGATTGCGTTCGATACTTTGTAAATTTTGTTCTGCTTCTTGAATGATCCGCATTAGCTCTTGATGTCTTTTATTTTGAGTATCTAAATAGGCCCAATATCCCAATACAAAGACGATACCCACGCACAACACTATTAATACTTTATTGATCATTATTATTATCTCTATGTTTTTAATGTTAATGATCTTAACAAAAAATTATAGCTTTGTGAATATTTTCACATTTATTTACAATAACACAATCTCACTCAAACTATTGAAAAGAAAGGTGATTTTAAATTCATCATTTCAATAAGTGATAAATACAAAACATTTCCATTGAAAAGTAACTTTATTTCAAAACAGTTTAGGTTTAGTTATTTTTAATATTAGCTTTTTATTCATTTTCATTATTAAGTTCTTTTAAATACACAGGGTAGACTAATGTGTATATCGCATGAAATATCTCTAAATTTTCTACCAATTAAATAGGATAAAAAGATTCATTTTTCTTTCAATTGTTTTATTTAAAAGTGTTTGGCGATCTCGCTATTTCTCGATTTTCATCTTTAGCTTTAAAAATAAAATTTCAGTTTTAACCCAAAGAGCCCTTTTTCTTAGCTAAAAAATAATTTTCATTTAATCGTTCTAAAAATCGTACCAAGCTTTCCATTTTCAGTGCTTTATTACGATAAACGCTACGATAAACTACGCTCAGATAGAAAATTAAATCAGGAGAATACATCATGTTTGATATGCGTTTATCTCACGAGCGTGGTGCAGCACATCATGGTTGGTTACAATCAAAACATAGCTTTTCATTCGCTAACTATTGGGATCCTAAACAAGTTGGTTTTTCTGATCTACTTGTAATTAATGATGATAACGTTGCTCCATCTAAAGGCTTTGGTACTCACCCTCACCGCAATATGGAAATTATTTCCTATGTGCTCGAAGGTGCATTAGAGCATAAAGACTCAATGGGTACAGGTTCTGTGATTGTGCCGGGTGACATTCAGCTCATGAGTGCAGGTCGTGGCGTTGCCCATAGTGAATTTAACCATTCAGCTCATGAAGGCGTTCATTTTTTACAAATTTGGGTTGTTCCAAATGAAGTGAATACAGATCCAGACTATCAACAAGTTCATATTGATGAAGCAGACAAACGCGGTAAATTGCATTTGATCATCTCACCGAAAGGTGGCGAGAAAACTTTATCGATCAAACAAGACATTAATATTTACTCAGGTCTTTTTGATGGTGAAGAAACTGCTGAATTTGTAATTCCTGAGGGTCGATATGTTTACCTACACGTTGCTAAAGGTCGTGTTGATGTAAATGGTAAAACATTTAACACTGGCGATGCTGCACGTATTCGTGAAGGCGGAAGTTTATCGTTTACCAATGGTGATAACGCCGAAATTTTGATTTTCGATATGCGTCCTGAAGAAGTTCCAACCATGCCATAATGCAACTAAGCCCTCGCATAAAATTTATGCGAGGGCTTTTTTATTGTTGATCGGACTTATAAAAAATCTATCTCTGCTCAATGCTCTTCTGAACGTGCCATCTCTGTATTGATATAGCTCATAATCATCGTGGTTAGCCCCTGCACCATTTCATCAAAACTAATATAAGGGTTTGGCAAAATAAGATGCCGTGCGACATTAAAAATTCCGCTATTAATACAAATGTAGGTAATTACAGGCAAATTATTGATTTTTAGGTATTTGGGATTGTGCATCATATATTTCATGATCACCTCCATTAAAGCCTGTTCAATTTTTGGGATGTATTTGTCGTACTGCAATTCCCCTGCATAGCGCAAAACAGTCAAATAGCGGTCATTATTTTTCTTTAATAAATCACTAAAAGTATAAAAAATCATTTCAATGACAGGCTCTAACTCCAACTGTAAAATCGTCGGTGTAAGCTCTGTAATCATGTCCAGAATTTCCCGAACAAAAAAGTGATTCATCGCATCATAAATTTCTTCTTTATTTTTAAAATATTCGTATAAAGACCCGACACTCACCCCTGCAATCTCTGCAATATGGCGTGTTGTAGTGCCACTCGGTCCGTGAAGTGCCACTGCAATAAAACCTGCTTCAATAATCGTGTCGACAGTGACTTTGGCTCGAGTTTGACGAGGTTTTCGCGTAGTCATACGATCTAATCAATAATCCGAACATAAAGTCAGATTAGCATGTAATTTGGCTTAGAAGAAATATAAAAACAAAATCCGAATAGTTGTCAAACTTAGTAAAAAGAAATGAGAAAAACATGCCCTAAGCTATGAGTGAAACTGTGTTTTTAAGTGACCACCGCAATAGCTAAAATTTAAATTAATTTATTATTTTTCAATTATATAAAATCATTTAATCTAAAATTTTTATTGCAGAATGGGTCTATAAAATACTTTGATATTTTTAAAAATTTACCCGAATTGAATCCGAACATAAAGTCAGATTAATATGAAAAAATTAAAGAAGAGTCACTAAATAGTTTGTCTATCTCTACTCTTCTTTCCGTTATTCAGCCAAATAATCAAACAAATAACGGAGCAACAACACCGTAGTCAATGCAGAGAATCATCTGCTTTTGAAAATGGAATTTTACAGTGCTTTGTTGATCATTGAGTTTATTGATTTTCATCAAAAAGCACCTCTACTTTGCCTCAGGGTGTCGCCATGATCTCGACCGCAGTTAAAAAATCATTCAACAAACTTAAATTTCAGCGTGAAATTGAGTTACCGGATTTTTCTAGCAAAAGCTCAATTCCAATCCGACATTTAAATATTGGTTTTGATGGAAAGGAAATTGATGTCAGATTCTATATGGACAATCAATTTGCTACTTTGTTTTTTGCCACACTTTCGGTGTTTTTAACCTATGGTGAAGATCTGGTTATTGAAACCGCTCGCCATCACCGCGAATTTATTAAAGACCCAGTTTTAAAGCAACGTGTTACCTCACTGATTGGCCAAGAAGCAATTCATTCTAAATTGCACAATGAATATAACGATGCCCTTCAAGATGCTGAATATCCTGTTGCGCTATATCGTTTTCTTGGTTCAAACTTCTTTAAATATGTATTTTTGAAATTTCCACAACCACTAAAATTGTCAATGATGGCAGGTATTGAGCATTTTACTGCGGTACTTGCTGAATACATGATGAAGCATGAAAAGAATTTCTATTATTCAGATGATGCAAAAAGCCGTGCGTTGTGGATGTGGCATATGCTTGAAGAATCTGAACATAAAGACATTGCCTACGATGTTTATCAAATCTTAAATGGCAGCTATCCACTGCGCGCATCTGGTTTCTTCCTTGCGCTATTTACGATTTTAGGCTTAATCCCTGCGACTACCTTATTTGTCCCTGTATTAAGAAAGCCGCAAGAGATGCTGACCTTAAAATTCTGGAAAGATGCTCGTCGTGGTGTAGGCTTAATTTTTGGTCCAAAAGATGGTGTTTTTGGCAGTACGATTGGTCAAATTCTTGACTATTTACGTCCAGACTTCCATCCAAATGATCATGATACAACTGAATATCTTGAGTATTACAAACAGAAATTACTGAACGAAGGCGGCGCGATTGCACCTTACTTTGTTAAAGAATTTACCCCACCAGTACGCATGTCTTAATCGTCCTGTATTTCCAGCTATCAAACAGATAGCTGGTATCTCTTCAAGCTATTTATGGATGAATCATGATTTTATTTGGCAAAAAGAAAGTTAAACCAAGCCAAAAAGCTTATGCCGTAGTGACGGGTGCAGGCAGTGGGATTGGTCGAAGTTTTGCACTTGAACTTGCAAAACGTGGTGGCAGCGTAGTGTGTGCAGATATTAATCTCGAAGCTGCTGAAGAAACAGTAAAACTTCTTGAACAAGAAGGCGCTAAAGCTTTTGCTATGCGTTGTGATGTGGGTAATGCTGAACAAGTTAACCATCTAGCTGAAACTGCTGAAATCTTACTTGGACATCCTGTAACTCTTGTCATTAATAATGCTGGTGTGGGTTTGGGTGGCAAGTTTGACGAGCTAAGCCTAGAAGACTGGAACTGGGTCATGAATATTAACCTTTGGGGTGTTATTCATGGTTGCCATGCATTTGTTCCCAAGTTTAAAAAGCTAGGTTACGGTGCGATTATTAATGTGGCATCTGCTGCATCGTATACGGCTGCACCAGAAATGACCGCTTATAACGTGACTAAAGCGGGTGTGCGCGCGCTTTCAGAAACGCTTTCAGCTGAACTGCATAAGTTTAATATTAAAGTGAATGTACTCTGCCCGACGCTGGTTCCAACCAATATCATTAAAAATGGTCGAATTCCCGGACGTTATTCAAAGCTAGCAGACCATGCGCTGATGAACTATGCCTTCACGACAAGTGATGATGTTGCAAGATTAACACTTAATCGCCTTGATCAGGATGAGTTGTATACCATTCCTCAAATTGATGCAAAGTTATTCTGGCTCATGAAACGTGCATCTCCAAGCTTGTACAACAAGTTCCTTGGCACATCGTACAAATTATTTAAATAAGAAATTTATAGGTAGTACACATATGACTGCTCAAATGAAAACAAATGCTTCAGCAAAAAAAGCTGTCAAATCACCAAGCCATATTTTCGATACTTTTATTGTGGGTGCTGGCATTTCAGGTATTGCCGCTGCTATTCGCCTAGATCAAGTTGGTTATACCAATTATAAGATTATTGAAAAAGCTGGCCGTGTTGGTGGAACATGGCGTGAAAATACCTACCCAGGTTGTGGTTGTGATGTACCTTCTGCTCTTTACTCTTATTCATTTGCACCAAGTGCAAAATGGAGCCATTTATTTGCGCGCCAACCAGAAATCTTAAGTTATCTGGAAGATGTAAGTAACGAGTTTAATGTTACGTCTAAAATCGAGTTTAATAGCGAACTGCTCAACGCAGCATGGGATGACTCACGTCATGTGTGGGTACTTGATACCAGTACTGGTCAATATTTGTCTAAAACCGTTATTTTTGCCACAGGTCCAATTACCGAAGCTCAAATTCCACGTCTTGAAGGCTTAGACACATTTAAAGGCGAGATGTTCCATTCAGCGAAATGGAACCACGATTATGATTTAACTGACAAACGCATTGCCGTGATTGGTACTGGTGCATCTGCTATTCAGTTTGTGCCACAAATTCAACCAAAAGCGAAAGAACTGTTTGTATTTCAACGTACAGCACCTTGGGTACTACCGAAACCAGATACAGACTTGGGCGAATTTAGTAAATCAGTGATTGCTAAATATCCTTCTATTCAGGCGAGCTGGCGTAAAAGTGTAGCGTTAACGCTGAATGCGATTAACTTTGGTTTACGTAATCCACTTGCCCTAAAACCAGTCAATGTATTGGGTAAGCAATTACTTAAATTGCAAATTAATGACCCTGTGCTACGTAAAAACGTAACGCCAAACTTTGATATTGGTTGTAAACGTATTTTATTCGCTAACAACTACTACCCTGCACTACAAGCACCGAATACTACACTTATTCCGCATGGCTTGGTGAAAGTAGAAGGCAATACGGTGGTTGCTGCAAATGGTGAGCGCCACGAAGTGGATGTGATTATTTGGGGTACAGGCTTTGAAGTATCTCACCCACCCATTGGTAAACGTGTCCACAATGAAAAAGGCCAATGTTTACAAGATATATGGAAAAGTAGTTCACCAGAGGCTTACTTAGGAACTAACATCGAAAATGTACCCAATGCATTTTTAGTTTTAGGGCCTAACGTACTGGTTTATGACTCTTTCATTGGTTTGGCAGAAGCGCAGCTCGACTATATCGTAGATGGCTTATTGAAAATTAAAAACAAAGGAATTAGCAAATTAAATGTTAAATCTGATGTGATTAAAAAGCATAACGATTTAGTGCAAAAGCACTTACAAACGACCGTATTTAATAGCGGCGGATGTAAGAGTTACTACCTTGATGCCAACGGGCGTAACTTTGCTGCATGGCCTTGGTCATTGAAAAAACTTAAACAACGTTTGAAAAAAGTAGATTTGAAAGATTATGAAGTAACGTATCAAACGACAAAAACTCACTAATTTGTAGTTTCGATCAAATCAGTTGTAAGAAAGAGGCAGTGTATTTTAGGTTTTCATGAAATACATTGCCTTCTTCGTTGAGTATCTTCAAGAAATAAAAAAACAGGATAAAGATGAAAGAAGGTCAATCAAGTCGTACCGCCGAAGCTGCCGCTGCATTACGGGCCAATCATTTTCAAAATACAAAGAACCCTGTATTTTCAGACCCTTATGCTTTTGAACTAACCAGTAAAGGCTGGAAAAAACTGCTCTCTAGCCCACTTATTGTTAAAGTCATGAATTCTGCGGTGTTAAACCGCACTTTAGGTTTACTTACTGGGCAAGTGGTCGGACGCTCTCGTTATGCCGAAGATTTACTTGATCAGGCAGTTCAACAAAATATTCAACAATATGTGTTAGTGGGTGCGGGCCTAGACTCTTTTGCACTACGTGAATCACACCATTACCCTACTTTGAAAATTTTTGAAGTCGATCACCCTGATACTCAAGCTGCCAAACAGACTAAGCTAAAAAAGTTAGGAAATATTCCTACTACTGTTGAGTTTGTCTCGATTAACTTTGAAAAAGAGTCTATTTCGGAAGCTCTGACCAGAAGTGTCTATGATTCATCTGCTCCTGCTTTTTTTTCATGGTTAGGCACAACTCACTATTTAAATCCGCAAACCACCTTGGAAACTTTAAAAAGTATTGCCGAATTTGCTGAAAACGGTAGTGAAATGGTACTCGACTATTCGACCGATTTTCAGGAATTAAACGGTATTGAGCGACTTGGAAGTATGGGCGTTGCACAGTTTACCCATTTGCTGAAAGAACCTTTATTAGGTCAATTTAAACCAATAGATTTACATCATGCAGTGGAACAAATGGGATTTGAAGTGGTCGAAGATCTTTCAGGTGAAGCCATTACTGAACGATATTTTAATGCACGAATCGATGAAATCCGCCACACCTCAGCAACACGATTATTGCATTTGCGTTTAAATAGAAAATAATGTTGAAAGCCAACTTAGACTTTAAGTTGGCTTTTTTAAATCTAGCCTAATACCATCATTACCAGCTTGAACGCGGCTCTGGCCCATCGACATGCTGATTTAAAAATTGGCGTAAATGATCTAAAAAGTGCGCGACTTTAGGTGATAGATTCAGTCTCTCTAAATACACCGCATAGACATCTGCTGGCGGTGTTTCATAATCCTCTAGCACTTGAACCAATCTGCCACTTCTTAAATATTTTGCTACGTCCCACTCTGCTCGCATCAAAATACCGTAGCCTTCTAAAGCCCAATTTAATGCAACTGCCCCATCATTGGTACTCAGTTGCCCATGAACTTTAACAGTTTCAACTTGTTTGCCATGACTCAACCGCCAATTCCCATAAGCAGAATCATTTTGCCGAATCACAATACACTGATGCTGCGTTAAATCATGAGGAGTGAGTGGTTGCCCTGCCGTTTTTAAATAGCTAGGTGATGCACATAATAAACGGCGGTTGGCTGCCAATTTTTTGGCAATTAGACGTGAATCGGGTATTTCACCAAAGCGGATTGACACATCAATGGCTTCATCTGGCAGATTAATCGGGCGATCAGTTAAATGCAGTTGGACATCGACATCAGGATAGATTTTGGCAAATGTAGAAATCGCTGGCGCAATATAAGAACGACCAAAGCCTAAAGGAGCATTCACACGTAATACCCCTTTGGGGGCTGCTCGACTACTTGAAACCAAACGCTCCATTTCATCAATCTCTTTTAAAATACGAACCGCATTTTCAAAGTAGACCTCACCTTCACTGGTTAAGCTAATTCGGCGTGTTGTTCTATTTAAAAGCCTTACTCCTAAACGCTCTTCAAGTTGAGTTAAACGTCTAGAAACCGCAGGTGGGGTCAAGTTTAACTCTCGTGCCGTCGCGACAAGACTTCCTTGTTTAACCAATAAACAAAAGAAAGCTAATTCCGTATCTGCGTTCATGATTATTAAGTTTTTTGCAATAGTGATTTAACTTTATATCGATTCATCAGTTTTTTAAAGGGTTTAACATCCATTTCATTGTTTCCCGACATAAGTCGCCTCTTGTTTAAGAGCATAAAAACGTCCGCAGAAGGAATGCTGTGGATGAACGGGGAAAAGCCATCTAGCCGAATGAATAGCGGTAAAGAAAGCGAAAACTACCAATCAGGATTGGTAGTCATGAATATGGAGTCATGACATGGAAATGGATATTAAAAAGCGAACGTTACGTCGAATCACGTGGAGAATCGTACCGTTTATTATGTTGTTATACCTTGTAGCCTATATCGACCGCGTCAATATTGGCTTTGCAGCACTCACCATGAAAGAAGATCTAGGGTTTACCGCCTCAGTTCTCGGGTTTGGTGCCGGAATTTTCTTTTTGGGTTATTTCTTATTTGAAGTCCCATCCAACATTATTTTGCATAAAGTCGGTGCCCGTATCTGGATTGCTCGAGTCATGGTGACTTGGGGCCTGATTGCAGCGGGAATGGCATTTGTAGAAAGCTCAACCAGCTTTTACGTTATGCGATTTTTACTCGGTGTTGCCGAAGCGGGTTTCTTTCCGGGCATTATTTTGTACTTAACTTACTGGTTTCCTGCACGCCATCGCGCTGGTGTGATTGCTTTATTTATGGCAGCCGCCCCAATTGCCACAGCAGTTGGTTCACCAATCTCTGCCGCGTTACTTGAAATGCATGGAATTTGGGGACTCGCTGGCTGGCAGTGGATGTTCATTATCGAAGCTATACCAGCACTCATCTTAGGCGTTGTGGTTTTTAAATATATGACTGACCGTCCTGAACAAGCCACTTGGTTAAAACAGGATGAACGCGAATGGCTTGTAAAAACCATGAAGGAAGAAGATGTAGGGAAAAATGCACCTCAGCATCACAGCATTCTTCGCGGTCTTGCCAACCCACGGGTACTTGCCCTTGCATTGATTTATTTCGGAACGTCAGCTGGGCTTTATACCCTCGGCATCTGGGCACCACAAATTATTAAACAGCTTGGCGTAACGTCTATGACTGTCGGGCTTTTAAATGCCATTCCACCAATCGTTTCTGTCATTGCCATGGTTTTATGGTCTCGACACTCTGACCGCACCAATGAACGTACATGGCATGTTGCTCTCGCGTGCTTAACCGCAGCGGTTGGTCTCGCAATTGCAGCTGGCACACACAACGTCATTGGTTTAATTGCAGCACTTACCATTGTGAATGTTGGTATTAGCTGTGCCAAGCCACCGCTATGGAGTATGCCAACCATGTTCTTATCAGGATCAGCCGCAGCAGCAGGTATTGCCACGATTAACTCAATTGGAAATTTAGGTGGGTTTGCAGGCCCTGCCATGATCGGCTGGATTAAAGATCAAACTGGAGATTTCACAGGTGGACTCTATTTTGTTGCAGGCCTACTCATTATCTCAACCTTACTGACACTAGTGCTGAGCTTCTCCCAAAAAGTGAAAGTAAACACTGCCAAAGCAACCCAATAACCCTATTTACATCAATTAGATCTGAACAAGTTTCTTCAAGGAGCACAACATGGACAAAGATATTGCAGTCCAGTCCCTTACGGACACCATGGCCAAATTTACGGCTTATATTGGAAAACGCTTACCCAAAGATGTGAAAAGCAAGTTAATTGAACTTCGTACTTTAGAAACCAATCCATTGGCTAAATCAGTTTATGATTCGATGGAGGAAAATCAGCAAGCAGCCGATAAGCTCAACCGCCCAAGCTGTCAAGACACGGGTGTCATTCAATATTTCGTTGAAGCAGGTGCTAACTTCCCTTTGCTTGGTGAACTTCAAGATATTTTGAGCGAAGCAACTGCTGAAGCAACACGCATAGGTCCATTACGTCACAACGCTGTTGAAACCTTCGATGAAAAAAATACGGGCACCAATACAGGTACTCAAATTCCATGGTTAGACTGGCGTATTGTGCCTGAACTCGACACTTGTACCATTGATGTCTATATGGCTGGTGGCGGTTGTACCCTACCCGGTGCGGCAAAAGTTTTAATGCCAGGTCAAGGCTATGAAGGCGTTGCTGAATTTGTGATGGATGTTATTACCGAACGTGGTGTAAATGCCTGTCCGCCGTTACTGGTTGGTGTGGGCGTATCAACTTCGGTTGAAACCGCAGCTCGTCTTTCTAAACTCGCGATTATGCGTCCGGTTGACTCAACAAGTGATAATCCACGCGCAGCCTTGATGGAGCAACTGTTAGAACAAGGTCTTAATGAAATTGGTATTGGCCCGCAGGGACTCACAGGTAATAACAGTGTGATGGGAGTCAATATTGAATCTTCTGCACGCCACCCATCAACCATTGGGGTTGCAGTAAATACAGGTTGCTGGGCACATCGCCGTGGCAAAATTAAGATTAACCCAGATATGTCGTATGAAATCTTGTCTCATGAAGGAGTTGTACTATGAAAAAAATTCTGACAACTCCTATTAAAGATGAAGATCTTTTAGACCTTAAAGTAGGTGATGTGGTTTATTTGACTGGCCGTTTGGTAACTTGTCGCGATGTTGCCCATCGCAGACTGATCGAACAAGGTCGAGAACTACCAGTTAACCTTGAAGGCGGAGCGATTTTTCACGCTGGCCCTATTGTGCGCAAGAAAGGTGAAAACGACTTCGAAATGGTTTCTATTGGCCCAACAACCAGTATGCGGATGGAAAAATTCGAACGGGAATTTATCAAACAAACTGGCGTAAAGCTCATCGTGGGTAAAGGTGGCATGGGACCAGAAACAGCTGCTGGATGTCAGGAAAATATCGCAGTTCATGCGATTTTCCCAGGTGGTTGCGCGGTGCTCGCAGCAACCTTAGTTGAAGAGATTGAAGGCGCTGAATGGCAGGATTTAGGTATGCCAGAAACTCTTTGGATAAATCGAGTGAGAGAATTTGGTCCGCTCATTATTTCTATCGATACGAAAGGCAACAACCTGATTCAACAAAACAAAGTTGAATTTCAAGCCAAGAAAGCCCCGATTTTAGAAAAAATCAGCAAACAACTGAGCTTTATTAAATAAACCACTCTTTAAATGAAGGGAAAGCAAAAGCCCCTTCATCTTTTATTTTTGTACTAAACGCATGGCATGAGGTGTTTTCCCATGCCATCTTTTATAGGCATGAATAAAACTGGCAGGCTCGGCATAACCTAACCACTCGGCAATCTGCTCAACCGAAGCTTTTGGTAATGCCAAATATTGCTCAGCTAAAACTTGTCTGACTTCTTCACGTATTTGAATAAAAGTCATTCCTTCAGATGCCAAATGACGGCGTAAAGTACGAACATTTAAATGCAAACGTTCAGCCACGATTTCCATAGAAGGCATTTCCCCTCGCACAGTCATCAATTGCTGTTGTACTAAATTAATAAATTTCTTTTGGGTTTGACGCTTATCTAAAATTTGTCGACATTGTTCTTCTGCCGTATGTAGCACCAGCTCATTTGCCATTTGCAGCTTTTGATTAATTTTCTGTGCATCAAGCAGAACAAAACTTTTGCTAGAACCAAATTCAGGCATCACCCCAAATAATTTTTCATAAGCCTCTAAATGATCTGTAGGTTCAAAAGAAAAAGCCAAATATTGGCAAAAGTTATCTTGTACGAGGTCGCGTTGCACCGTAATAAGAGCGGCAGCATCGCGTTCAATAATAAATTGCCTAACCAAAGATGGAATTCCTTCCTCTTCAATCTCGACACGTGTTCCTGCATCAGTATCTGAAACTAAAAAACGGGTAAACGCAAAAGTAAGTGAAAAATAAGTGAGAGCTAAATCAAGCGCTTCACGAATGCTGGCACTACTCATCAGCGCCATACCTAATGGCCCAAATGTTGTGAAATGATAGCGTGTACCTACTTCTAAGCCCAACACTGGTCGGTCTGGAAACTGTGCAACCAGATTATGAATGAGCTGTAATTCCTGTTGCCCTGACACCACCATATTCGGGTCAAGCAACTGCTGTTGACTCAATCCTGTTCCATCTAAAATGGTCTGATAAGAAGCTCCTGCTTCTACTGCAAAATCAGCCATGAGTCGGACACTATGTATGCTGCGTTCAAATGCCCAAGCGTACGTCACTGTACTTTCCAAAATGTCCTCGAATCACAATATTTTGTCCTCATCCATCCTCTAAATCAAGTTAATAAACGTCTATTCTGCGTACAGGAAATTGCGATTCTTTCGCCCACTGTTTTTAAGGATTTAGAGCAGCCTATGTTTAATTCGTCGACTAATTCAAATAAAAATGTACGCATCGCCATTATTGGCACTGGCTTTGGTGGTCTAGGCCTTGCCATTCGCCTCAAACAAGCAGGTTTTGAACAATTTACCCTATTTGAAAAAGCTGCCGATGTAGGTGGTGTTTGGCGTGACAACACGTATCCGGGTGCTGCATGCGACGTGCCTTCTCATCTTTATTCTTTTTCTTTTGAACAAGAGCTGGGTTGGAAAAATCGCTACGGAACCTCTCAAGAGATTTATCAATATTTACGCCACTGCGCCGATAAATATGACATTCGTCCACATGTTCAATTTAACACTGAAATAGCCAATGCCGAATTTAATGCCCTACAAGGTATATGGCACATTCAAAGTACGACAGGTGAACAGTTCGAAGCTGAATTCTTAGTGGGCGCGGTAGGCCAACTCAACCGCCCTGCCTATCCAAAACTTAAAGGTATTGAAAACTTTAAAGGTAAAGCGTTTCACTCAGCACGTTGGGATCATGACTATGACTTAACTGGCAAACGTGTTGCAGTCATTGGCACAGGTGCAAGTGCGATTCAATTCGTACCTGAAATTGCAAAACAAGTAGCACATCTAGACGTTTATCAACGCTCGGCACCTTACGTGATTCCAAAACCAGATCGGGTTTACCAACCTTTAGAGAAAAAGGCTTTCCGTAAATTACCTATTTTGCAAAGTCTGGACCGTGCCTTGCAATATGGACACCATGAAATTCGTTTGCTGGCCTTTACTACTTCACTCAATGAAATGCCTTTGGTGGAATATTTATTCCAACGTCACATCCGTAAAGTCGTTAAAGATGGGAAGTTACGCCACCGTTTAATGCCGGATTATCCAATTGGTTGTAAACGTATTTTAATCTCTAACCAGTGGTATGAAACGCTGACTCAACCTCATGTCGATGTGATTAATACTGGCATTCAAGAAATTACCGAAAACGGCATTTTAGATACGGAAGGAAAGCTACGTGAAATCGATACCATTATTTATGGTACAGGTTTTGCCGCAACCGAATTTATGGCGCCAATGCAGATTACAGGTCTTGATGGTCGCACCTTAAAAGACACATGGAAAGATGGTGCAGAAGCTTATCTCGGCTTAACTGTGAGCGGCTTTCCAAACTTCTTTATGCTTTATGGTCCAAACACCAATCTTGGGCACAACTCAATTGTCTATATGATTGAAAGCCAAGTGAATTATATTTTAGATGCCATTCAAACAACCCTACAAAATAAACTTCTGTTCACCAATGTTCGTACAGAAGTTCAACATGAGTTTAATCAAAGCATTCAAGAAAAAATGAAGAAAACTGTCTGGGCACAAGGTTGTACTAGTTGGTATCAAACTGCTGATGGCAAAAATACCAATAACTGGCCGGGCTTTACCCTTGAATATCGACAACGCACTCGTCGCTTCGATGTTGAAAACTACACTCAGGTTTCGGCTATTTCTTAATAAAGCTTCACCATAGGAAATGAGAAAAATAAACGGAGAATTTTATGAAGTCTTTTAAAAATAAAGTCGCAGCTGTGACAGGTGCTGGCTCTGGTATTGGACAAGCAATTGCCATTGCACTCGCAAAACAAGGTTGCCATCTGGCACTTTCCGATATTAGTGAAGCTGGATTAGCTAAAACAGTCGAGCTGTTAACGCCTTATTCAGTCAAAGTAACCACACAAAAAGTCGATGTGGCTAAGCGTGATGAAGTTGCAACTTGGGCAAAGGCAGTTGTAGATGAACATGGCCAAGTTAATTTGATTTTTAATAATGCAGGTGTCGCAATAGGCAGTACGGCTGAAGGTGTGAGCTATGAAGATCTTGAATGGCTGATTGGTATTAATTTTTGGGGCGTGGTTTATGGCACCAAAGAATTTTTACCTTACTTAAAGCAAAGTGGTGATGGGCATATTATTAATATTTCCAGTATGTTTGGCTTAACAGCTCAACCAACTCAAAGTGCTTATAACGCTAGTAAATTTGCCGTTCGTGGCTTCACTGAATCCCTACGCCAAGAACTCGATCTACAAAATGCTGGAGTGAGTGCGACTTGTGTGCATCCGGGTGGTATTCGTACCAATATTGCCAAAGCTGCCCGCATGAATAATAGCGTCCAGTCTTTAGGAATGGATCCTTTAAAAAGTCAGGATGCTTTCGATAAATTACTTCGCACCCCTGCTGACGATGCCGCTCAACAAATTTTAGAAGCTGTTCGTAAAGACCGTCGCCGCTTACTCATTGGAGCCGATGCGAAAGCCGTTGATGTGATTCAACGTATTCTTCCTCAGGGTTATCAAAAGATTTTTGCAACCGCGACTGCCTTGCAAACTCGTCTACTCAACAAATCAGCAAAATAAAAACAGTGGTCAGCATACTCTTTATTTTAAGAGATGCTGACTGAGATTAAATGCTTAGTATGAGTCCTTATTATGAAGCAGCTTCTTGCATGGACTATTCGTACCACGCTACGTCCAGCTTTATCCCCTAAAACACCACTTAAGCTACAACGTTTTTGTAGCGATACAGCCAGTGCAATTGTGCTTGGGCCACGTGGCTATAAAACAAAAAAGCAAACAATTGATCAAGTACCGACAGTTCATATTCAGCCCAAAACGACTCAATCAGGCCTCGGCATCTTGTATTTACATGGCGGTGGCTATGTGGTGGGTAGCTCAAAAAGTCACACTAAGCTTGCTGCTCAAACTGGACATGCAGCTCAAGCACAAGTCTGGTTACCTGAATATCGTCTAGCCCCAGAGCACACAAGTCCTGCTGCTATTGAAGATGTGGTTGCAGTCTATAAAGCTCTACTTGCTCAAGGGCAGGACCCGAAAAAACTCGTGATCGCTGGCGATTCTGCGGGCGGTGGACTGAGTTTAAGTACTGCAATTGCGATACGGGACGCAGGGTTACCTTTACCAGCGGCTTTAGTTTTACTCTCGCCTTGGGTTGACTTAAGTCTTTCAGGAAACACGATGAAAACTCATGCAGCTCAAGATGCGATGTTGTCAGAAGACTGGTTAGCGTGGTGTGCAAAAAACTATTGCGGACAAAAATCGACAACCGATCCAACCTGTTCCCCACTCTATGCCGACTTAACTGGATTACCGCCTGTTTTAATTCATGTCGGTACCGAAGAAGTCTTATTAGACGATGCAAAACGGCTCGCTAAACAAACCGAAAAGTATGGTATTCCGACGAATTTGAAGGTTTATGACCGAGTCGGACATGTTTTTCAATTTCACGCGGGTATACTAAAAGAATCTAATGACTCGATTGAGCGCATTGGGCAATTCATTGATAAACATACACAGTCAATATAAAAATATCGCCAGAGAGGAGCCCTCGGCATGACAACAAACAATTATGACTATGATTACCTCATTATTGGTTCAGGCTTTGGTGGTAGTGTTTCTGCCTGCCGTCTAACCGAAAAGGGCTACTCAGTTGCTGTAATGGAAATGGGGCGACGCTGGGAAGCTAAAGATTTTGCTAAAAATAACTGGAATACCCGTCGTTGGATTTGGCGCCCGGGCATGAAACTTTTCGGTTATTTCAATATGCGTTTTTTTCGCCATGTCACCATTATTTGCGGTAATGCTGTAGGCGGTGGCTCAATTACCTATGCCAACACCCTACTTGTTCCACCTGAACATATTTGGGATGAAGGCACGTGGGCAGATGCAGCGGACTGGAAAAAAGAAATGCCACAGCATTATGCAGAAGCAGAACGTATGCTTGGGGTGACGGATAATAAAATTTTTGGTCCTGCCGACCATATGCTTAAACAAATGGGTGAAGCTATCGGCGTGGGTCACACATTTAAACCGACTCGTGTTGCGACTTTCTTCCCACCCGAAGGTGAACAAGGCGGCAAAACATACCCCGACCCATATTTTAACGGTGAAGGTCCAGACCGCGGAACCTGTACAGCATGTGGCGGCTGTATGACGGGTTGTAAACACAACGCAAAAAATACATTAGATAAAAACTATTTGTACTTTGCCGAAAAAAATGGCGCCAAGGTTTACGAAGAAACCAAAGTCGTTGATGTTAAACCACTCAATGGTAAAGCCGATGGCAGTGATGGCTATGAAGTTACGACTGAATGTTCAAGCTCATGGTTTAATAAACAACGCCGTACATGGCGTGTTCGTAATGTGATTTTTTCGGCATCGTCTTTAGGTACGCAAGAAATGCTGTTCCGTTTAAAACAGTCTGGTTCTCTGCCAAATGTTTCTGATGATTTGGGCAATCGGGTTCGTACTAATGCCGAGTCGATTTTAGGCGTTCGCTTTTTTGGTAAAGATGTCGACATGAGTAAAGGGGTTGCGATTGGTTCAAGTATTTACCTTGACCACGACACTCACATTGAAGCGACTCGTTACCAAACTGGCTCAGATGCTATGGGCCTCATGTGTACTTACATGGCTAAAGGCAAACCGGGTTGGACGCGTATTTTCTTTTGGTTATGGGCACTTATTTGCCATCCATTTATTTTCCTTCGCATGAGTAACCCTGTCAGTTTTGCACGCCAGACTTTAATTTTCTTGGTGATGCAAACAGCAGATGCCTCTATTAATATGCGCTTGAAACGTAATTGGTTCTGGCCTTTTGGCAAGGTATTATCGAGCGAAGGTAAAAAACTACCTGTGTATATTCCGCAGGCCAATGCTTTTACTGAAAAAGTCGCAAAAATGTTTAATGGCCACCCAATGACGACCATTACCGAAATTTTGTTTAACGTGCCTTTTACAGCCCACTGTATGGGTGGTTGTGCAATCGCTTCAAGTGCAGAACGCGGCGTAGTGGATGGACAAAACCGTGTCTTTAACTATAAAAACTTATATGTTGTAGATGGTTCAATGTTAGGTGCAAATTTGGGCGTTAACCCAAGTCTTACCATTACAGCTCTAGCAGAACGCGCAATGTCGTATATTCCGGCTAAACATACTTTGGATGAACAGCAAGATGATACAGTAGATGCAGAAACCATAGAGATCACCAAAGCTTCTGCTTAAACCAGCAAGTTGTTTTATAAAAAAAGCCTATTTAAAAATAGGCTTTTTTCTTTCACTTTTTTAAATTACATCGCTACGGCTTTAGCACGAGCTGCATGCAATTTTTTATAGCTCTCGATCAGACGTAAATGGCGATCAAGCCCTTCTAGTTTCATACTTGTTGGAGTTAAACCATAGAAACGAACGCTACCATCGACAGAACCTAATACCGCGTCCATTCGTGTATCACCAAACATACGACGGAAATTAGTCAGATAGTCTTCAAGCTCTAGTTCTTCATCTAGCATCACTTCAAGCACCACGTTCATGCACTGATAGAACAATCCGCGCTCAACGGTGTTGGTGTTATATTGCAAGTAAGTTTCGACAAGCTCTTTTGCTTCTTCAAACTGTTGTAAAGCAACATAAATCAGCAATTTCAACTCTAAGATTGTGAGCTGTCCCCAAACTGTATTGTCATCAAACTCGATGCCAATTAGCGTGGTGATTTCGGTGTAATCGTCTAACTCACATTCCTCTAAACGCTCAACCAACGCCTCAAGCTGTTCGTTATCTAAACGATGCAGATTTAGAATATCTTCACGGAATGAAAGTGCCTTATTGGTATTGTCCCAAATCAAATCTTCAACGAGATAAATTTCTGAGTAATCCGGTACTAAAATACGGCAAGCAGTCGCACCTAAGTGCTCGTACACTGCCATATATACTTCTTTGCCCATCTCTTCGAGAATGCCGAACAATGTTGCAGCTTCTTCTGCGTTCGACTCTTCGCCTTCGCCAGAAAAATCCCATTCAACAAAATCATAGTCAGATTTAGAGCTAAAGAAGCGCCAAGATACCAAACCGCTTGAGTCAATAAAGTGCTCAACAAAGTTGTTCGGCTCAGTGACCGCATTACTTTGGAAAGTCGGTTGAGGTAAATCATTTAAGCCTTCAAAACTACGACCTTGAAGTAATTCAGTCAGACTACGTTCTAACGCAACTTCAAAACTTGGATGCGCACCGAAAGATGCAAACACCCCACCCGTACGTGGGTTCATTAAAGTCACACACATTACAGGGAACTGGCCACCTAACGATGCATCTTTAACTAATACAGGGAAACCTTGCTCTTCTAAGCCTTTAATACCAGCAACAATACTTGGGTATTTTGCTAATACGTCTTCAGGAACATCCGGAAGTGCAATTTCACCTTCTAAAATTTCACGTTTTACAGCACGTTCAAAAATTTCTGACAAGCATTGAACTTGAGCTTCTGCCAAAGTGTTGCCGGCACTCATACCATTACTTAAGTACAAGTTTTCAATTAAATTTGATGGGAAATATACAACTTCATCGTCAGACTGGCGCACAAAAGGTAACGAGCAAATGCCACGCTCTACGTTGCCTGAGTTGGTGTCATATAAATGTGTGCCAAGTAACTCATCATCTGGGTTATAAATCTCAAGACAGTATTCATCTAAGATTTCTTTAGGTAATTCACCATTTGGACCCGGTTTAAACCATTTTTCATCTGGATAATGCACAAATTCAGCATTGGCAATTTCTTCACCCCAGAACTGGTCGTTATAGAAGAAGTTACAGTTTAAACGCTCAATAAACTCGCCTAATGCAGACGCTAAAGCACTCTCTTTAGTTGCACCTTTACCGTTGGTAAAACACATCGGAGACTGCGCATCACGAATGTGTAATGACCATACATTCGGGACAATATTACGCCAAGACGCGATTTCAATCTTCATGCCCAAATTTGCCAAAATAGCAGACATATTGGCAATGGTTTCTTCTAATGGCAGGTCTTTACCTTGAATAAAAGTATGACTTTCTGAAGTTAGGCTTGGCAATAACAATGCTTGTGCATCTGCATCAATGCTTTCCACTTCTTCAATAATAAATTCAGGACCCGTTTGAATCACTTTTTTAACAGTACAACGGTCAATCGAACGTAAAATCCCTTGGCGATCTTTCTCTGAAATATCGGCTGGTAATTCAATTTGAATTTTAAATGTTTGTTTGTAGCGGTTTTCAGGATCAACAATATTATTTTGCGATAAACGAATATTATCGGTTGGGATATCTCGAGCGGCACAATACACTTTTACAAAGTACGCTGCACACAATGCTGACGATGCTAAAAAATAGTCAAATGGGCCCGGTGCCGAACCGTCACCCTTATAGCGAATTGGTTGATCGGCAATTACCGTAAAGTCATCGAACTTAGCTTCCTGTCGAAGATTGTCGAGATAATTAACCTTGATTTCCATGCTGGCACCTAAATATTTTTATGTGTCAGCACAGACACATAAAATTCTAAATATTGAAAAATAAGCCGAATCACAGCGAAGAAATTGACTTAAAAAAATGAGAGATTAAAGCCATGTGTTTAATGAGAGACTCAATTGGCTTTAATAAGATTGGCGGTATTATAGAGGGATTTTGTGCAGTTGATAACTAAAGTTAAAACATTGCTGCTCACAATGTTTTAACTTGTCTTTAATTTAATAAATATTGAACATTAAAATTTAAAGGTGTAATCGACATTTAACCGCGTTTCATTTGTCGAGTGAAAGGTCATATTCGTTGGCATATCGTTGCGGTAGTGAGAAAAACGGGCTCGCATTCCCAATCCTTTTAGCTTACCTTCAGGAATTTTATAGCCCAAATCAAACTCTATCGACTCTTCTTTGAAACGCTGATCGCCGTATTGCAGCAAATCAATGTCTTCACCTTTTGCATAGCGGGTCATAAAGCGTAGTCCATTTAATGAAACATCACCTACCCGCGCATTTTTAAAGTCATATTCATAACGAATCGAATAGACTTTTTCGTCTTTATTTGAATAGTCCGAACTCATAAAATCAAGCACAACCGGACTTTCAGTTCCTGATAAAAATGGTAAACCAGTCGAGCCAAATGACTGCATGTAGCCCAAAGAAAGCGTATGATTTTGATAGTTCAAACCAAATAAGCCACCAATATGTCGGTTATCGACCTCTCCTATTTTTTTACTTCCTGTTTCCTCACTATTAAAAAACCGTACGTCACTTAAAAAATTAAGCTGGTCATTTAAAGGCTGTTTACCGTTAAAGCCCAAAAATTGTTGCTGGTAAATGTCTTTGAGTCCAGCATGATAAGCCCGTAGACGATAATCCTTTAACTGATAGCTTCCACCTAATGTATAAAAAGAATCAGTAGTTGCCGCTTTGTCAAAACGATGGTTGATATTGTCTGTTCCAACATCGGTATAACGAATTGAGTCGCGCTGCCGTACTTCGTCGACATAAAAGCCTTCAAGTTGAAGATTTGGAATTTCATTTGAAACAAAGCGAATACCGCGATACGTCTGTGGAAACAAGCGCGCTGGCGATGAAAATAGGGTTGGTAATTGCGGAACCAGATCACCCACAAAAAGCTCATTTTTTCTAAATTTAGCCTTCCCTGTAATGCCGATTTTTCCATAATAATCGTCACGTGAGTTATCGGTATCAACTGGAAGTAAGCCACTACGCGCATAGTCATCAGCACGGCTTCCCATCAGGTTAAAACCTGCCATTGCCAGTACATCAACACCGAACCCAACTGTCCCTTCGGTGTAACCAGACTGTCCTTTAAAAATTAAACCCTGCGCCCAATCTCTACCTGCTGTATAGGGATATGGGTCTTTTTTATAGTCTCGGTCAAAGTAAAAATTACGTAGTGTTAGCTCAGCTTTACTATCTGCAAGAAATTCGGCATGCACAACTTGACTAAATAATGGGCACAAGCATACCCCCACCCATAATGGTGTCTTTTTCATTTTTTATCTCAACTATTTAATTTTTAATGGATTAAGGTGCTGTTTTAAGCAAGTAGTTCTGCTCTTTTTGACTGCGGTAAAAAGCACTACCCAAACTTAAAATCAGGAAAATAGCCAAAATAAACACCACACCGTAATAGGCATACAGCGTTGCGGGTGCTATACCTTTATCCAAAAAAATGCCTGCAACCGTTGGCGATAAAATTGCCCCAATTCGTCCAAAACCAATTGCATAGCCCACGCCGCGACTACGGATTTCAGCATCATAAATTGTTGGAGAAATCGAATATAAACCTGCCACACAGCCATTAATGAGTGTGCCAAGTAATAACCCAACCATGAGTGCAACACTGACTTGAGCGGAGACTGCGACAAATAGGAAAACACATGCCGAGGTTAGCCCTAAAAATAGACTTAAGGCATAGAAAATTTTCATACGTGATGCTAATAAACCAATAATGGCTGCCCCGAAAATCCCGCCAATACTAATTAAAATGCCGGTACTTACGCCTTGATGTGGCGACATCCCCATTGAAATAAGAATTTTCGGTGTCCAGCTCATCACAAAGTAAAAGCCAAACATCACTAAAAAGAATGCAAACCACAAACAAAGTGTTTGAAATCCAAGTTGTCCAGCAAACAACTTGCCCAGTTCACTACCATTTTGCGTACTAATTTTTTCATAACGCGGCATAACTGGTAATTCGTTTAGCCCCATACGATTTACAGTTGCATTAATACGTTCTAGTGCCTGTTTTGGTCGTTTCGCGAGTAAATAATCTAGAGATTCAGGTAATAACCATGCGCTGATCAGCAACATTGCAATAGTAGTAATGCCGCCTGCTAAAAAGATTGAGCGCCAACCTAAGTGCTCAATCAATGCCAGTGATAGTACCCCGCCCAGTGTCGCGCCAATTCCATAACCGGTAGACATTAAGCTCACAGCAAGACTGCGCCAGCGAGCATTGGCATATTCACTCGCCAATACATTACTACTCGCAAGGATGCCACCCACCCCAATTCCAGTAATAAACCGAAGTGCGGCTAACATGCCGTGGCTTTGTACAAAAGCACAGCCCAGCATGCTAAGACCTGCAATAACAAGACAAACTAAGATGAGTAAACGTCGACCGATTTTATCGGCTAAAGGTGCAAGAAAAATTGAACCGGCAGCCATTCCAAAAAGACCTGAACTGAGTAACAAACCAATTTGTGCGCCTGAAAGTGACCATTCTGCCGAAACAGATGGAGCAGTAAATGCCATTACCATCACGTCAAAGCCATCAATAATATTGAGACAAATACAGATCAGAATAACGAACCATTGGTAGCGGCTCATGTTGTTTTGATTGATCTCACTTAGAACGTCTCTTTCCATTTGTGTATCTCCCTTGGATAAGACATACACACGACATTGCTGATATAAGCGATTGGGTGGTTATGCACATCCGTATCCATAATGACCTAGAGGAATATTTGTTTTTTGAGCATCCTGCTCTTTTTCTATACTGAATATTTGGATCCAAAAAATCAACTAAAATTATAAATGGATTATTAAAAAGTATATAAACACATAAATTATATAAGTATAAAATTATTAAAAACATAAAATTGGAATGCTTAAATATTTTTATGGATCCATATTAAAAAATCCATTATGATCGATTCCAGAGCATTTTTTAGCCAAAAAAAGCTCAGTTTATTTCCAGGAAATGCAAGATGCATTTATGAAACATCAAAGGATTGTTGTTATGAAACTCAAAAGAGTAAGTCAGCTTACATTGGGACTTTTTTTTGCCAGCCAGTTGTTTTACACAGCGCAAGCAGCACCTCCAAAAAATCAACAACCACCTAACATCATGATTATTTTGGCCGATGATCTTGGATTCTCAGATATCAGTGCTTATGGTGGCGAAATTAAAACCCCTCATATTGATAGCCTGTTAAAGCAAGGAAAAATGCTTTTTAATTTTCATGCTTCATCAATGTGTTCACCTACTCGTGCACAGCTTATGACTGGTGCAGATAACCACTTGGTAGGTTTAGGTGCGATGTATGAAACATCAAAACGACAAGAAAAATTGGTTGGCGCCGATAGCCCGCGTGCACTCCTCAAAATTGATGGCTATTCAGGTCATTTAACGCAAAATGCTTACACACTCGCAGAAATTTTAAAGACTAAAGATTATTACACCTTCATGGTCGGTAAATGGCACTTAGGCTATGCTCCCAACCAAAACCCTAAATCCCGTGGCTTTGATCAATCTTTTGCTCTGCTCGATGGCTTCGATTTACACTTTAAAGACCAACCTAAAAACTATCCGCGCAACACCCAATACACTGAAAATGGTCAAAAGACCACTTTGCCTGACAACTACTATTCGACCGACTTTTTTACACAAAAAGCGTTTGAGTACTTAGACAAAAATAAAGCGCAAAAACCATTTTTTGCTTACTTAGCCTATACCGCTCCACATTGGCCGATACAGGCACCCGCTCATTACAGAGACTTATATAAAGGTAAATACGATCAAGGCTACGATGCAATTCGTAAGCAACGCTTTGAGAGACAAAAGCAACTAGGATTAATTCCTGCAAATGCAGAATACCCAGTCGAACGTGGCAATCAAGCTTTAGGCACCAAAAGCTGGAATGAACTTACACCACAAGAGCGCAAATACGAAGCGCGCAAAATGGAAGTTTATGCGGGCATGGTTACCCAGTTAGACGACCGCGTGGGTGATGTCATTCAATATCTTAAAAAGCATCATTTATATGACAATACTTTGATTGTGTTTATGTCAGATAACGGCGCTGAGGGTGGTGATCATAATTTCCCAATGGGTGATGCCGACAATCGCTATGAAAATATAGGCAACGCCAGCTCATATGTTTATATGGGACCACGATGGGCTGAAGTGAGCAGCACTCCATTTACGTACTGGAAGTCAGCCGCTTCAGAAGGCGGTGTGCGAGTTCCATTTATTGTTAAATCACCTGTTCAGATTTCTAAACAACATGGAATCAACAATAACTTTGCGACAGTCAGAGATATATTCCCAACTGTGATGGAGCTAGCTGGTATTCAAAATAGTCAGGTTTATCCAACTTCAAGCACCAAAATTAAACCATCTGGTTTTAGTCTGATCCCTGCGTTTAAAGATAATACTGCCCGTATTCGTCCTGTTAATTATTATGACTTTAAAGAATTACATGGCAGCCGCTACGCTAAAACTGACCAATGGAAACTTGTTGAAAACTCACCTTCTAAATTTAAGAGCCATGGTTGGGAACTCTACAATTTAAAAACAGATTTTAATGAACAACATAATGTTTACGCAGAACATCCTGAAATCGTCAAAGTCTTAAATGATAAATATTTAAGATATGCCGATGAAAACGGCGTTGTGGATTTTGAGCAATACAACAAAAAGTAGAGAAAACCAGATGAAACAAATCATAATGCTTTCATCTTTCCTCTTACTTTGTGCATGCCAAAAAACTACACCTCGACTAGAACAAAATCCTTTGCCCGACCTAGGCACTAAAGCTAAATGTTCTTCCTATTCAGGCCTTCCTTCGGGATGGCCTAACAATAAAGAAGCAGGCATGGTTAAACTTCCGCAAGGAAAAATTGTTTTAGGCACCACACAAGGTTATGAAGATGAACGCCCATTAAACTTACAGGCAACTTCAGTTCCCGCTTTTTTAATTGATGCAACTGAAGTCACCAACGCTCAATTTCAAGAGTTTGTTAAACAAACGGGTTATGTCACCGACGCAGAGAAGCAAGGCGGCGCAGCTATGTTTATACAACCAGATCATCCAATTGAAGAATTACAGTGGTGGAAATTTGAAAAAGGAGCCAATTGGAAACATCCATGGGGCTTAAACAACCCTAAACAACCCGCGCCTCATGAGCCTGTTCGCATGGTGACATGGAATGATGCCTACGCTTATGCAAACTGGCTAGGTCATGACTTACCGACTGAGCTTGAGTGGGAATATGCAGCCAAAGGTTTTCAGCAAAATTCCGATATTGGCCCTACCCACGAAGGCCATATTGTAGCCAATTTCTGGCAAGGCGAATTTCCTTATAAAAACATTCAGGAAGATAGTTTTAAGGATGTTGCCCCTGTTGGTTGTTTTAGTAAAAACCCCTTTGGTTTGTATGACTTGATTGGCAATGTATGGGAATGGACGCAAACACCCTATACAGGACCACGAGATCACCATATGGGAGATCCATCGAAATATCGGCAAAGTCACGAACAGATTTTGCAATACACGATTAAAGGCGGATCTTATTTATGCGCAACCAACTATTGCGCGCGTTATCGTGCTGCCGCGAGGCATCCACAGGAACTCGACCTTGCCACCAGCCATGTCGGATTTAGAACAGTAAAACGCTTTTAAACGGATTTAAAAATGAAGCATATTTTTATTTATGGGATTTTCTTCTCAGCGATAACCCTTGCCTGCTGTTTAGCTCACAGTGAAGTAGATGTTAATTTTCAAAATACACTCACACTAAAAACATTCAACTTCGACAGACAATATGAAAATGGTACTAGCCCCGATACTCATAGCTTGAGCCAAGGTCTGATCTATCGTGGTAACTGGTCAACTCAGCTTAATGATGTTCAGCTACACCTCAATCCAAGCATCCAATATGCATATCGCCTAAGTCACGACCAATACACCAATGATATGGTCATACCCTTTGACCCTAACACAAAAAAACAAGCACGAGACCAAGTTAAATATGGCTTAGGTGCTGGAGTTGAATATCAAAACTTTCGCATGAATGTAGGTGAAATCGCTCCCGATTCACCACTTACTCCACAAGTCGATACACATCAATTACGGGTGAACTATAAAGGCTTAGAATTAAAATATAAGACACCACAACAAAATTTCGAGCTAGGTTTGATTAACCGTTATTCGCCAAAAAATGAGGAGGACTACCACAAACTTGCCATCTCAAAACATGAATCTGATGGACTTTACTTTTTCCAGTGGGATGGGAAAACGCCTCAATATCATTGGAAATTTTATAATGGTTATTTAACAGATCTCATCAATCAAAGTTACTTTGCTTTTGATTATCAATGGACAAAACAGCACACCACAAAATTACGTGTGTTTCGCCACGACGATATCGGTAAATCAAAGCTTGGTGAATATGACAATACATCTGTAGGGGCCATGCATTTCATTAAACATGGAAACTTTACAACTGGAATTGGCTACCAAGAAAACTTTGGCAAAGATGGTATTCCAAAACTCGACAATATGCCCATCCCCCATATGATGAACTGGACCTTAGGCGCTTTTACCAAAGCAGACGAAAAGTCTTATCATTTCGTTGCCTCGTATGACTTTAAAGACTACATCAAGGGCCTAAAAGTGACCTATAAATATATTTATGGCGATTCATTTCAAACCATGAATCAAAATGATTTTGAGCAAGAAAGTAATGTGTTGATTCAGTACGACCTAAATGCTTGGATTAAAAATCTTAAGTTTCTTTTCTTAAATATTAACTACGACACCAAACATGGCAAAAGTCTGGATGAACAGCGCATGATGCTTCACTACACGGTTAATTTCTAATTCTCACTTTCCATAATGGCTTAACCATAGCCGTTATGGATCCAAATTAAGATGAATAAAAATTTCAGCCATAAAATTTAAAAGAAACACAAAAAGCCTTTATCAACATTAAAACACATGCACAATGACCACACATAAAGATCAATATTTTTTAAAAAATATACTGCCTATCAATTGACCAATATTTTTATTTATTATAAATTGGATCCAATAAGTGATAAGGAGTCGTCACAAATGTTTATTAAAAATGCTTGGTATGTTGCCTGCCGCCCAGAAGAAATCCAAGACAAACCACTAGGTCGCACTATTTGTGGTGAAAAAATTGTTTTTTATCGTGGTAAAGGAAACCAAGTTGCAGCCGTTGAAGATTTTTGTCCCCATCGCGGTGCCCCACTTTCACTTGGATATGTAGAAGATGGAAACCTCGTATGTGGCTATCATGGCTTAGTCATGGGTTGTGATGGAAAGACTGTTTCAATGCCAACCCAACGTGTAAATGGCTTCCCTTGCAACAAATCATATGCAGTTGTTGAAAAGTTCGGTTTTATTTGGATATGGCCGGGCGAGAAAGCTTTAGCAGATGAAACAAAACTGCCAACTTTAGAATGGGCAGATCATGCTGAATGGAGCTATGGTGGAGGCCTATTTCATATTCAGTGTGACTATCGCTTGATGGTCGATAACCTAATGGATTTAACCCACGAGACCTATGTTCACTCAAGCAGCATCGGACAAAAAGAGATTGATGAATCATTGCCTGTCACTAAAGTTGACGGTGATCATGTGATTACCGAACGCTACATGGAAAATGTGATTGCACCTCCATTTTGGCAAATGGCCCTTCGCGGTAATCACTTGGCGGATAATGTACCAGTTGACCGTTGGCAACGTTGCCACTTCTTTGCGCCAAGTAATGTCCACATTGAAGTAGGTGTAGCGCATGCTGGACATGGTGGTTATCACGCACCAAAAGACAAAAAAGTTTCCTCAATCGTGGTCGATTTTATTACGCCAGAAACCGAAACCTCTCACTGGTATTTCTGGGGAATGGCACGTAACTTCCAACCTGACAATGCTGAACTCACCGATCAAATTCGTGAAGGCCAAGGCAAAATCTTTACTGAAGATTTAGAAATGCTTGAGCAACAGCAGCAAAATATTTTAAACAATCCACATCGCAAGTTACTAATGCTCAACATCGACGCAGGCGGTGTACAGTCTCGTAAGGTGATTGAGCGACTACTTGCCGAAGAAAATAAAACACCTCCTGAAACATCCACACAGAAGTTTCCAAACATTCGGATTATTTAAAGGAGCATGAACATGGACGTTATTATTCAAAAAATTCACCAGCTTACCCCGACCATTCGTGCTTTTGAATTGGTTGCGGCAAATGGTACAGCGCTGCCAAGTTTTGAAGCAGGCGCTCATATTGATGTGCACCTGAAAAACGGTCTCACCCGCCAATATTCACTTTCAAACTGCTGCACTGAAAAGCATCGTTATGTGATTGGCGTTTTACATGATGCCAATTCACGCGGTGGCTCACGTTGCATCCACACCGAATATTGTGAAGGCGACCATTTAAAGATTGGTGAACCACGCAATTTATTTGAGATTCATCCTCAAACAAAACAGGCAGTTTTATTTGCTGGTGGTATTGGTATTACCCCTATTTTGTCGATGGCGTATCGTCTTAAGTCGGCCAATATTCCTTTCGAACTGCACTACTTTGTTCGTAGTCATGAAATGATTGCTTTTTATGGCAACTTAACCGAGCACTTTGGTGACCAAGTTCATTTTCATATTCAAGACCAACCCGACACCGAATGTAATATGGCAGAGGTTTTAGCGCAAGCTTCACCAAACAGACACTTATATGTATGCGGTCCGACAGGATTTATGCAGTTTGTCATGAGCTCGGCCGAACAAGCTGACTGGCACAGCGAACAGTTACATCAAGAGCATTTTGTCGCTCAAAAAGTAGATACATCTAACGATGAAGCTTTTACCATTGAAGTTAAAGGTACGGGCCGTCGAATTGAAGTATTACCAGAGCAAACTGCTACTGAGGCATTAATTGCAAATGGTTTTGATATTCCTGTTTCGTGTGAACAAGGTATTTGCGGGACCTGTATTACCCGCGTAGTAGAAGGCACGCCTGATCATCGAGATATGTTTATGACCGATGAGGAACATGCTTTGAACGACCAATTTACGCCCTGCTGTTCTCGTGCAAAAACTAAAAATCTTGTGATTGAACTTTAATATTTAAGTTCCTTTATTCAGAAATAAAGGAACTTATTTCAGCTTAAGCGCTGAGAACACTTCTTAGCGTTTCACCTAAAATTACCACGCTACTGTGCTCACGCATTAAGGTTTCAGCACGTCCTGCCTGACGATGGACCAATGCATCAAAAATCGAGCAATGCTGTAAATGTGCATAGTGCAAACGGCGATATTCTGACAAAGCTCGGTTCTGGTCATAGGTAATAGCTTGAGCAGAAGCCATCGGTAATTGGTTGTTTTTTGCCAAGGCTTGTATGAGTGCGACGTTTTGCGCGCCCTCAATAATGGTATCATGAAAAATGACGTTAAAATGGTGATAACGTTCTAGTTCAGCATCACCAAACTCGTCTTTATCATTAAATAATTTTTCAGTTTCTTGAATGCAATGTTGCAGCGTCTTTTTCTGCTCTTCGCTTAAGCCTTGTTCTGCCAAAGTTTTGGCAGCTAATCCTTCCAGCACACCACGCACTTCAAGCGCATCATGAACAAGTTGTTCTGAAATTTCACGAACCGTGTAACCACGAGTTGGGTTTTTAATGAGGAGGCCTTCTTGCTCGAGCAAGCGAAAGGCAATACGAACAGGCTGCCTTGAAACACCAAGTAACTCGGCAGTCGGAATTTCGGCAATTCTGGCACCGCCTTCAAGTTCCCCTGAAATAATCATTTTTCTTAGTTTAAGTAAAACTTGTTGTCCTGAAGACATTCGCTGCCACACATCACCAAAAACGTCACTTCGATGCTAGCAAGTTCATTTGTAAAATGAAATAAATTTTCTGTGTGAATCAGTGCTTAAGCATTTCTATTAAGTTTAATAAATTAAATTGCAAACTACCTTTCATCAAAGGTTTTTAAGATTATTGACCATAATATCGAGATTATTACGGATTAAATAAGCCAAGTTAATATCAATGCCTTCAAGCATTTTTTCTTCGACTTTTAAAACCACTTCATTACATTTATTTAGCTTTTCAATACCGCTTTCAGTCAGCGTAATTAAAATACGGCGGCCATGTGTTGGATCTGGTTTTTTCTCAATCCAGCCATTGACCAGTAAATCTTGCAAAATTTTGTTAGCCGATTGCGGCTTAATAAAAGACCGCTCAGCGAGCTTAGCATTGGATACATTACTTTTTGAAGCTAAAACAGAAAGTGCTGTAAATTGCGGCAAGGTAATCTCAAGCTCTTTTAAATGTTCTGTTAAATGTTTACTAATAATTCGGTCAACACGAGCAATCATGTAACTTAACTTTGGCTCATCTTCTACTTTTTTTGGAACTGAATTCGAACGTACCATAACCTTTCAATCATCATAAGAAAATCTGTAGTGAAAGTATGAGGCTCTAACCCCATACTTTCGTTAAAACTTAGCGAGCACCTGAGCTTTGTACTAAATGTACAGGCTGTTTAGGTTTTTTGACAAGAAGTAATGCAGAGATCGCTGCAATTAAAATCACTGGAATACTTGAACCAATCACGATGGTCGAGCTTTGTCCAAGCGAGAGTAAAAAACCAGCCATTAAAGGCCCTGCAAAAGAACCAATACGCCCGATCGCAACCGCTGAACCTACACCTGTTCCACGCATTTCTGTTGGATAATACATGGCAGCCAAACCGTACAACGCCGATTGTCCGCCCACAATGAATAAACCACAGCCCACTGCCGAAAGTGCAAGTAAAGCAACGGTTGGGGATATCGCTAAACAACAAAGCGAAAATAAAATGCCGAGATAAATCAGTTTAATCACAAAACTCATGCGTAACTTATCCAGCAATACACCCATGAGAATCGAACCTAAAATTCCACCCACGTTATAACCCATCTGCACATAGTTTGCCTGTAATTTCGATAAGCCTTGCGCGCCCATCAGCAATGGCAACCAATTCAATAAGAAATACAGTACAACGAGCGTACAGAAAAAACTGACCCAAAGCTGAATGGTCGACATACGACGTTCTTTCGCAAATAAAACTTCCAAGAATGGAGTCGTTTTTTGCGCTTGACCTTTACGTTGCAGGTAATCATTTGACTCAGGTAAAAAGCGCATAATCAGTGGAATGAGTAAAATAGGCGCAATCCCACCAATATAGAAAATATGACGCCACTCTGCATCGCCTGCCAACGACATGGCAACAACAGAAGTGAGTAATCCTCCAAAAGGAATACCGCTATACATGATGCTGACAGCAGTACCTTTATATTTATCAGGTACAGCTTCAGATGCCAGTGTAATCATCATTGGAAGTGCCCCACCCATTCCTAAACCAGTACAAAAACGAATGAGTAACAGCAAACTAAAGTTAGCAGCATAAGCCGTTAGCAAAGACATAATTCCAAAAAGTAAAATACTAAAAATCAGAATTTTCTTACGCCCGACAATATCGGCAAATCTACCGCCTAATATGGCACCTGGTAGTGTTCCTAAAATTGCAGCACTAAATGCCCACGCCATCTGGCCATTGTCCAACATAAACTCAGCCCGCATTCTTGGAGCGGCTACCCCCATTGACTGAAGATCAAAACCTTCAAAAATTGCTATTGCAAAGCATAATAGCAACGTGATTTTTGCCCTTGCAGACTGTCCTAATATCTTTTCCATTGTGTTATCCCTTATTGACTAGTCGTTCCATTTAGCCCTTTGTGTATTATTGTTTAAACACACCAAAAATATCAGTTAAACTTACTAAAAAATCAACATATTTTTATATTAAATCAGAAATAAAATTAATTAATATTTAAAATACAATTATTTATAAAATATTTATGAAATTTTATAAAAAAGACTTGAATGTAAGTTTAACTGATATTAAATTAAATCCCAGAACAGCAAAAAATCATTCAAGGAGTATGAAGATGAGTTATGAAAACCGCTGGGAAACAGTAGATGTTAAAGTTGAAGATGGAATTGCATGGGTAACACTAAACCGCCCAGAAAAGAAAAATGCCATGAGCCCAACACTCAACCGTGAAATGATTGATGTACTTGAAGCGATAGAACTTGATCAAAATGCACGTGTGCTTGTATTGACAGGTGCAGGCGATTCTTGGACAGCAGGCATGGACTTAAAGGAATATTTCCGTGAAGTCGATACTCAGCCAGAAATTTATCAAGAACGTATTCGCCGTGACTCATGCCGTTGGCAGTGGCAACTTCTTCGCATGTATTCAAAACCAACCATTGCTATGGTCAACGGCTGGTGCTTTGGAGGCGGTTTCTCACCTTTAGTGGCTTGTGACCTAGCAATTGCAGCAGATGAAGCAACTTTCGGTTTATCTGAAATTAACTGGGGGATCCCACCGGGTAACCTGGTCAGCAAAGCAATGGCAGACACTGTTGGTCACCGTGCCTCTTTGTACTACATCATGACGGGTAAAACCTTTAGTGGTAAAGAAGCCGAAACTATGGGCCTTGTAAATAAAAGCGTACCGCTTGAACAATTAAAAGCAGAAGTGACTGAGCTTGCAAACTGTCTACTTGAGAAAAACCCTGTGGTTCTTCGTACCGCTAAAAATGGATTTAAGCGTTGTCGTGAACTGACTTGGGATCAAAACGAAGACTACTTATATGCCAAACTTGATCAATGTATCCACCGCGATACAGAAAATGGCCGCCAAGAAGGTTTGAAACAATTCTTAGATGAAAAATCAATTAAACCGGGTTTACAGAGCTATAAACGTACTGGTTAACTTTTGATTCTTTAATGGCAATGTAAGGACACAACCCATGCAAAATGTACAGTTACTTATTCACGGTCAATCTGTTGATGCATCAAATCAGGCAACTTTTGAGCGTATCAGTCCAATTGATGGATCGGTGGCAACTAAAGCTGCTGCTGCAACGTTGGAAGATGTTGATCGTGCAATCGATTCGGCACAACAAGCTTTTAAAGTATGGTCGAAACTCTCGCCTACCGAACGTCGCTTACGTTTGTTAAAAGCAGCCGATCTAATGGACCAAAAGACTGAGCAATTCATTCAAACTGGAATGCAAGAAACAGGTTCAACTGCGACATGGTATGGGTTTAACGTTCATCTTGCTGCCAACATGTTACGTGAGGCCGCAGCCATGACCACACAAATTGACGGAAGTCTGATTCCGTCAGATGTGCCGGGCAATCTTGCAATGGGTGTGCGGGTTCCTTGTGGTGTAATTGTAGGAATTGCACCTTGGAATGCCCCTGTCATTTTGGCAACACGTGCGCTTGCTATGCCTTTGGCTTGTGGCAACACCGTTGTATTAAAAGCATCGGAAGCCTGCCCAGCAACACATCGTTTAATTGGTGAAGTGTTACATGAAGCAGGTCTTGGCGAAGGTGTGGTGAATGTAATTACGCATGCCGCTGAAGATGCACCACAAATCGTGGAGCGTTTAGTCTCTCATCCAGCCGTGAAGCGTATTAATTTTACGGGTTCAACCAAAGTCGGAAAAATTATTGCCGAGACTGCTGCCAAATATTTAAAACCTGTTTTACTTGAATTGGGTGGTAAGGCGCCTGTCGTGGTTTTAAATGAAGCTGACATTAATGAAGCCGTAAAAGCAGTCGCTTTTGGAGCATTCTTTAATCAGGGGCAAATCTGTATGTCGACCGAACGTGTTTTGGTTCAAGACAATATTGCCGACCAATTTATTGAAAAACTGATTGAAAAAACCCGCTCTATTCGAGCAGGTAATCCAACCTCAAAAGACAATGTACTCGGTGTTTTAGAAAGTCGACGTGCTGCAAACCGTATTCAGCATTTGCTGGAAGATGCTCAAAACAAAGGTGCTGACTTACCTTTAGGCATTCATATTGAAGACACCACCATGCAACCGACGCTGGTGCTCAATATTAAACCTGACATGCTGCTTTACCGCGAAGAATCATTTGGACCTGTATGCACAGTTCAACGCTTTTCAAGCATTGAAGAAGGCGTAGCACTGGCAAATGACAGCGAGTTCGGCCTTTCTTCGGCAGTGTTTAGTCAAAATATTTCACAGGCATTAGAAGTCGCTCAACAGATTGATTCGGGTATTTGTCACATTAACGGCGCAACCGTACATGACGAAGCTCAAATGCCATTTGGCGGAACCAAATCGAGTGGTTACGGACGTTTTGGTAGTAAAGTCTCTGTTGCCGAATTTACCGACTTACGCTGGATTACCATTCAAACCCAATCACGTCATTACCCGATTTAGTCAGGGTAATGCAGACAACAACATATTAAATAAAAATTGCATGATGCAAAAAAATAAAGCGCAGTGATGCGCTTTCCATGGAGTGAAAGAAATGCAAATGAATGCCACTCAATCACAAGACCGCGAACGGTTCGTAAAATTAGGGCAACATGATATTCATTATCACCATAAAGATGACATGCTCTATATCAGCCCAAAAGAGCAATTAAAACCGTATCCACAAAAACTTACAGATCGGTTAATTCATTTTGCACAAACCAAACCAGACCATATTTTTGCAGCAAAACGCAATGCTCAAGGTGAATGGGTCAAACTGAGTTATGCAGAAGTTTTACAACGTGCATGGCACATTGCTCAGGCATTACATGAACGTAAGTTAAACCAAGAAAGACCTCTGGTTATTTTAAGTGGTAATGATCTCGAACATTTAACACTCTCTATGGGTGCCATGCTGGCAGGTGTGCCTTTTTCAGCAATTTCACCAGCCTACTCTCTGATTTCTCAAGACTTTGGCAAACTTAAACATGTGTTTGAAGTGCTTACACCTGGTATGGTTTATGCCAGCGATGGACAAGCTTTTGCCAAAGCGATTCAGGCATGTATTACACCTGACATTGAAGTGGTGACCAATAAAGGGATTGTGGGCGATCAGATCTGCACATCTTTTCAATCGCTTTTAGATACGCCTGTTTCAAATGTTCAAGAGTTTTACCAAACCCTTGATGAAAACCAAATTGCCAAATTCCTATTTACGTCAGGTTCAACCAAATTACCTAAAGCTGTACCGACCACGCATTTAATGCTGTGTGTTAATCAGCAAATGTTGTTGCAGACTTTCCCTGAGTTTGAAGAAACGCCGCCTGTCCTACTCGACTGGCTGTCTTGGCACCACACCTTTGGCGGCAGTCACAATGTCGGCATTGCACTCTATAACGGCGGTACCATTTACATTGATGACGGCAAACCCGTTGCAGGAAAATTTGATGAAACCATTCGTAATCTCAAAGAAATTTCTCCAACAGTTTATTTAAATGTGCCAAAAGGCTGGGAAGAACTCACCGAAGCGTTAGAAAAAGATGAAGAATTAAGAGACCGCTTTTTTGTCAAAGTTAAAATTCTATTCTTTGCAGGTGCAGCGCTTTCAGAAGCGGGCTGGAACAGGCTCGACAAAATTGCTCAGCAGCATTGCGGAGAGAAAATTCGTATTATGAGCGGATTGGGCATGACCGAAACTGCTCCCTCTTGTGCTTTTACCACTGGTCCACGGGTGATGGCTGGCTTTATTGGTTACCCTGCTCCGGGGTGTGAAATTAAGCTGGTTCCATGTGGTGACAAACTTGAGTTTTGTGTTCGTGGCAAACATGTCATGAAAGGCTATTGGCGCTTAAAAGCGGACCAGCAAAGTACTATTTTTGATGATGAAGGCTTTTTCCACACTGGCGATGCTGTTCGTTTGGTCGATGTGAATGATCCAACTAAAGGCCTGATGTACGACGGACGAATTGCTGAAGACTTTAAACTCAATACAGGCACTTTTGTGAATGTGGGCACACTACGCAACAAAGTACTCATTCAAGGTAATTTACTGGTTCAAGATGTTTGTATTACAGGTTCAAACCTGAATGCGGTTGGCTTTTTGATTTTTCCAAAACTAGATGCTTGTGCTCAACAAGCTGGCCTTAAGCTGGGCGAACATTCTCCAGCAGAGATACTACAGCATCCTAAAGTCCAGCAATGGTTCCGCCAATTTTTAACCACTTTTAATAAAGATGCGACTGGTAGCTCAAATACAGTCTCAATGCTTTATTTAATGACCGAGCCACCTCAACTCGATGCAGGCGAAGTCACCGATAAAGGCAACCTCAATCAAAGCAATATTACCAAGCGTCGTGCAGCTTTAATTGATGAGCTTTATCAAAAGCAGAATGATAACCCGCTGATTATTCGGGTGCCTACCTTAAAGCAATAAGCAATTGAAATAGAAAAGGAAGCTCAAACTTCGGTTTGGGCTATAGCCTCACTTTTGCCTAAAAAAAGGTTCAACATGCCACACGATACAGAATTTGAACTATTTCGGGACAGCTATCGCAGATTCTTAAAAGAACAGGTTGCTCCGTATTACGAACAGTGGGAACACGATGGTCTTATCCCACGTGATCTATGGCTTCGTCTTGGGGAAAATGGCTTTTTGTGCGTCGATGTACCCGAGGAATATGGCGGTTACGGCGCTCCTGTGCACTACTCACTGATGCTGGTTCAAGAAACGGCTCAAGCTGGCTTTGCGTCTTTGGCGGTTGCCATTGGCGGGCAAAATGAGTTGGTCTCTCCTTATCTGCAAAATATTGGAACTGAAGAGCAAAAACGTTATTGGCTACCGAAAATGGTGACAGGCGAAGTTGTCACTGCAATAGCCATGACCGAAGCGAATGCTGGTTCAGACTTACAGGCCATACGCACTCAAGCGATTTTAGAAAATGACCACTATCGTATTAATGGTTCAAAAACGTTTATTTCAAATGGTTTGCATGCCGACCTGATTGTCCTGGTGGCGAAAACTGATCCTCAAGCCAAAGCAAAAGGCATTTCGATTTTATTAGTCGATGCTGCTTTAGATGGCGTTAAAAAAGGCCGTTCATTACAAAAAATCGGACTCCATGCCCAAGATACAGCTGACCTATTTTTTGATGATGTCTGTGTGCCTGCAACTCAGCGTTTGGGTGAAGAAGGACAAGGTTTTGCTTATTTAATGCAAGAGTTACCTCGCGAACGTTTAAGCATTTCGATGATGGCGTTGGGGTCAATTTTAGGCGCCATCGAACTGACTAAAGACTACGTTTTGGAACGTAAAGCTTTCGGACAACCTTTAAGTCAAATGCAAAACACACGGTTTGTACTCGCAAACGCGCAAATTAAAGCAAAAGCCGCTCAAGCTTTTGTAGACCAATGTGCAGCGCTGTATCAACAACACCTGTTAAGCGTGACTCAAGTTGCCGCACTGAAATGCTTTATCACCGATGTCCAATGTGAAGTGATTGACCAATTACTTCAGCTTTTTGGTGGCTACGGTTACATGCAGGAATACCCAATTTCACGCTTTTTTGTCGATGCGCGGGTACAAAAAATTTATGGGGGAACCAATGAAATTATGAAAGAAATCGTGGCCCGAGAACTGCTCGGAAAATAATTCGATTTAAAACCAAACAAGGCAGACACAACAACTATGCCTTGTTTAAAACAAAAAAATGTTATTTCAGGAAGAAATGCTATGTCGAAATTATGGATGTACTCTACCCTCATGCTCTCTGGTTCAGTGTGGGCTGGCAATTTTATTGACAACAGTTCAGTAGAACTCACCACGCGAAATTTCTATTTTGACCGCGACTACCAAGAGCAATCTGCTTACCCTGCTGCCAAGGACTGGACACAAGGTTTTATTCTTAAAGCCAATTCAGGTTATACCGAAGGGACTGTTGGTTTTGGACTGGATGTACTTGCGACGGCGGGTTTTAAACTCGATGCCGACGCAGAGCATGGCGGTACAGGAAACTTACCTAGAGACACGCGTACCAATGAACCTGCTGACTCTTATGGGGAAATTGGGGTCACAGCAAAAGCGAAAATAAGCCAGACTGAGCTACGTATTGGTACGCTAATGCCGATGAACCCAGTTTTAGTAGCTTCACCTGCTCGTTTGCTTCCTCAAACCTATCGAGGAATTTCACTGACCAGTAAAGATATTAAAGATTTTGATTTACAGGCAGCCTACCTCGATAAAGTGAATCATCGTGATTCGACCAACTATGAAAAAATTAAAATTTCAGGCGTAAATGGACGCTTTAAAAGTGCTGAAACGGATGGACTCTATTATTTAGGTGGAAACTATCAGTTTAATCCCGCACTCAAGCTCACCGCTTTTTATATGGATGTTGATGATCTTTATAACCAAACCATGGTCGGTGCCTTACACCAACATAAAATTAATGACACCACTAACTTTAGCTCACAATTACGTTACTACCGCAGCCGAGATGACGGGCAAGCAAAAGCAGGCTTAGTCGATAATGACCTTTATCATGCGCATTTCGAACTCAAACATCAAAACCATAAATTTATTTTTGGAACTTTCCAGCATCACGGCGACACCGCCTTTCCGTATTTGACTGGAGGTGAAACTGGGCTTCTCATTGACACATGGCCAGGTGAGTTTTTAAACCCAAAAGAAAAAGCCTATAGCTTCCGCTATGAATATGACTTTAAAGATTATGTGCCGGGTTTACGTTTCATGACTCGTTACACCACAGGCCACAATATTTATGCACCTAACTTAGGTGGCACCAATCTAAAAGAACGCGAAACCGACTTTGATTTAGGTTACACCGTTCAAAGTGGCTGGTTAAAAAATCTAGGGCTACGTGCGCGCTACGCCATTTATGACAACAACATGCTCTCTACAGCCAACATCAAACCTGTAAATGAAACGCGTATCAACATTGACTACACATGGAAATTTAAATAATTCAAAACGAGAGGTTCTGTCACACATAGAACCTCCTTTTATTTCGGGAAATTCATCATGAAGAAAGTTGTAACGCTACTCTGCGGAATTTGTCTCATTAGCCTGACTCATGCCGAAACACAATATAGCCCGCCACCTATTCAGCTTGAACCTTTAGCAAAATTCAGTGTTGATTTAAATGCGCCTGTTTGGGAATTAGGCACAACCAATGACGCAGGTAAACGCCGAATTATTCCCATTACCGGTGGGACATTCGAAGGGAAATCAATTAAAGGCCGCATTTTAAATAATGGCGCAGATTGGCAAATCGTCGACAGTAAAGGGCTGGCCATTATTGATACACGATATTTGTTAGAAACCGATGACGGTGCACTCATTTATCTTCAAACCAAAGGTTACCGACATGGCTCGGCAGAAACACTAAAACAGCTTGCTCAAGGTAAAGATGTCGACCCGAAAAATTACTATTTCAAAATTACCATGCAGTTTGAAACCAGCTCACCTAAATACTCATGGCTTAACCAGACCGTTGCGGTAGGTAGTGCAATGCGTTTGGGCAAAGCGGTTATTTATGATGCCTATACCCTGAAATAATAATTTTTATAACACCAACAAAAAGGATGGACCCTTAACTATGGATCAAAAAATTTTAGAACACTTACCCCCCATTCATCACCATTTGGGTGGACATAATATCCATTGGAATGACAAGAACACTGAACTCACCATCCACTACACGGCGCTAGAAAGCTTTACCAATCCACGCGGCACCGTTGAAGGCGGCATGATCTGCGCCATGCTTGACGATGTGATGGGACTTTTTGCCTTTCTCGCCAATGACCATAAACCCGCTACCACTATCAACTTAACGATGGATTTTTTGAGGCCCTGTGTTGTGGGAGAAGTCATTACGAAATGCCGATTCATTAAACAAGGCAAAACTGTACTGAATCTCGAAAGTGAAGCTTGGCAAAACAACAAAATGATTGCACGAAGCACAGCTAATTTTCTGGTTTTAGATTAATTGCGACCATTCATTCAATAAGGATATGAATAATGAATTACACCAACAATAAACGAATTTTGACCCACTCCGCTTTAGTGCTTGCCATGCTTGGTGCTTTGGCAGGCTGTGGAAGTGATAATGATGACACAACTGTTCCCTCAACAACCAAACCACCGCAGTTATCTCCTGCTGTGGGTGTAAAAATGACAGGAAGCTGTACGGACTTACTTGGATTTCAATACAACAATACGGTCATTAGCTCAGCTACCCTTCAAGAAGCAGGCACATTGACTGTCGCCAACAAACCGATTGGCGCTCATTGTTTGATTAAAGGTTATATGGACCAACGGGTAAGCCCTGTCGATGGACAAACCTATCAAATTGGTTTTGAAATGCGCTTACCAATAGACTGGAACGGCCGTTTTCTCTATCAAGGCAATGGTGGAACCGATGGTAATTTAGTCCCTGCAACAGGTCAGGTTGGCAGCGGCGGTCCACTGACCAATGCCCTACATGATGGTTTTGCTATTATTTCTTCCGATGCAGGACATAATGCTTCACAAAATCCAATGTTTGGTTTAGACCCTCAAGCCAGAATTAACTACGGCTACGGTGCAATTACCAAACTCACGCCTATGGCAAAAAACCTAATTAAAGCCGCCTATGGTAAATTGCCAGACCGCTCCTATGCAGGCGGTACATCGAACGGCGGGCGTCATGCCATGATTGCTGCAACCCGTTTAGGTGATCAATATGATGGAATTTTAGCAAGCACACCGGGTTTTCATTTACCTCGTGCGGCCGCAGCTCAACTCTATACAGCGCAGCAGCTTCGTCGTGTCGCAACAGATGAAAGTGACCTAAGTACCGCCCTGACCCTTTCGGAACGTAAAGTTTTAGCAAAAGCGATTTTAGATCGATGCGATGCACTAGACGGTGTTGCAGATGGCTTGGTTCAAGATGTTGAAGCTTGCCGTACAGCTTTTGATATTCACCAACATGTACCCGTTTGCTCAAGCACAAGAGATGACACATGTCTAAGCACCGAACAAATTGATGTGTTAGCCAACATTTACCGCGGCCCTGTAAACTCTGCTGGACAAGCACTTTATGCAACCCAGCCTTTCGACCCCGGTTTAGTCGGTAGTAACTGGGCAAGTTGGAAATTTGAATCTTCGGTGGGAACAGCGCGTGACCCCGTTGCAGTCGGCATTCTTTTTCAGGTTCCACCCGACCCAACTGTGACTCAAAACTCTAGACAATTTGCCTTTAATTTTAACTTCGATACCGACTATCCAAAACTCTCGGCAACCAATGATGTATACACCGAAAGTTCGATGTCATTCATGATGCCACCCGATGAACTCAATCTAGATAAACTCCGTAATCACGGTGGGAAAATGATTGTGGTACAAGGCACAGCAGACGGCGTTTTCTCTGTGGATGACACCCAAAATTGGTACGATCAGCTACTACAACATTATAAAAATGATGCAAAAGGTACAGCGCCTGAATTTGCACGTTTCTTTAGAGTTCCGGGCATGAACCATACCCGTGATGGCATTGCGACTGACCAATTTGATGCGCTGACTGCTTTAGTCAACTGGGTGGAATATGGGCAAGTCCCTGACAAAATCATTGCGACCGCACGCGGAGCTGGTAACCCAAGTGCTCAAGTGAATACTGAACTTCCGCAAGACTGGGCACCAGACCGTACACGCCCACTTTGTCCTTACCCACTCATTGCCCGTTACAATGGTCAAGGTGATAGCGAAAAAGCTGAAAACTTTAGCTGTAAATAACATCCAATAAGATAAAAAGAGAGCTGACCCAGGCTCTCTTTTTTTATTTTAATAAATATCACTATTGAATCATTATCAAATGATATTTCATCCAATGCCTGCATCACTGCTAAGATAACACCGAAAGCCAAAAACTCATTTCTCTATGCAAAATCAGACTGCTCCAAATCTCCCCTCTACACAACTTGGAAAAGCACTGCTTTGTCTTATGACATCGGCATTATTATTTTCCATTATGGGAGTGTGCATTCGTTTTGCTTCGCAAACGGTAGACAACGCGACCGTCGTGTTTTTTAGAAATGCAGTGGGTTTATTTATTTTTATTCCGATGCTGTTTAAACAGGGTTTAGACTTTATTAAAACCGATAAACTCTGGATGCACACTTGGCGAAGCCTAGTAGGTCTTGCTGCAATGTATGGTTTTTTCTATGCTATTGCGAACTTAAAACTATCAAATGCCATGGTTTTTAGTTATTCATCTCCTATCTTTATTCCACTGATTGCATGGCTTTTCTTAAAAGAAAAAATTACCAAATCGATGATTTTTGCCGCTGTGATTGGCCTCGTTGGGGTTTTATTTGTTGCTAAACCCGACCAAGGTTTATTTAACGCACTATCATTTATTGGCTTGGGTGCATGCTTTTTATCAGCAATGGCTTTTGTCACCGTAAGAGCTTTAACCAGTACAGAGCCGCCTGAACGTATCGTTTTTTACTTCTGTGTTTTTGGTAGTTTAATTTCCTCTATTCCGATGTTTTGGCATTGGCGTATTTTCACTTGGCACGAATTAAGCCTACTCATTGCCGCAGGACTTTTAGCTAATATTAGTCAACTATTTATGTCTTATGCTTATAGCTTAGCGCCAGCAGGACAAATTGGCCCCATGAATTACATTGCCATTATTTTTGCAGGAATATGGGGATTTGTTTTTTGGCATGAATTACCGGATCTGTTTAGCATTATCGGTATATTTATTATTTTATTTGCCATTTTGCTCTGTAATCCATTTTTGCAGAAAAAGTTACTCTCTCGATTTAAGTAGCAGCCAAACTTGATTTTAATTTTGGTACTGTATTCGATACTCATTTGGTGAAATGCCCGTCCAGTGACGATAGGCTTTTCGAAAGTTAGAAGTGTCTGAAAAGCCAATTCTTTCAGCAATTTCATCTACGGTTAAAGTTGTTTCTCGCAAATATTCATCCGCAAGACGGCGCCGAGTCTCATCTAATAACTCTTGATAAGTCAGACTAAAACTTGCCAAACGCCGATGTAAGGTACGCTTTGACATATGTAACCGTTCAGCCATTTCTTGAGCTGATGGAAAAAGCCCCGTTCCATCCAATAATATTAAACGAATCGTTTTCACCAACTCAGGCTCTTCAAGTTCAGCAGCACCTAGCATCCGCTCACAAAACGATTTACACATATCAGCGGTAATCGGGTTGGCATTTGGGCAAGGTACATCGAGCCACTTCAAATCAAAGTGCCATTGCATCACCCCAGCATTAAACTGAACAGGACAATGAAACACTTTTTCATATTCTTCTGCATAGTCAGGCGCTGGGTATGGCAATAAAAGCTTCTTCGCTTGAAATGGTCCTTCAAGCACACGTTCAATTAAGGTTTGCATGGAGCTAAACCAAAACTCGCACACTAAAGGTAGAAGCTTACCAAGCGCAATAATGTCCTGTCCTTCAAAAATGGCAACATCATCTCGAATATAAAAAGACTTCTTTAAAATAGGCCCTGCAAGTTTAATATGCCGAATACCAAGCTCTACCGCTTGTCTAAAATTACGCGAAGAATATAGCGCATAACCATACACCCCAAAATCAGACAATCGCTGCTTTTGTCCTGCGCGTAGTCCAATTAAAGGATCGTGAGATAGTTTTTGAATATTTTGAAATAGCTGAATTTTTTGGACTTGAGAAATATATAAAGAGGATTGATTCATCGTATCTGGCGAAATATTTGTGCCAGTCAGAACTTCTGATATTAAATGGCCTTGTGACCCCATTTCATCGAATAAACTGGTCAAACCTAGCAAATATGTATTCGAACCTAAGGAGGTATTATCATAATTTCCTTCAATAACACTATTTGCATTTTTATAAAGATTTTTAGGCATTTAACTCACACCATCCCTAGAGTGACGTGCATAATGGCACTAAACTACCTCTTGTTGTCTCAATTTAACATCGACCATACGACGCTTCAAGCATAAAGTATGATAAGCAAAAGTATGGAAGGAACAATAATGGAAAGCTCCACTTTAAAAGAATATAGCGGTTCTGCCACCGAACATATGGAACTTATTTTTTCCAAACAACGTGCCAATTTTGAGGCAGATCCCTACCCAAGTCTTGAGTCACGCCGCACAAAACTGCATCAACTCAAAAAACAAATTATTCGCTATCAAGATGCTTTAGCTGCTGCGATTAATTCTGATTTTAGTTCAAGATCACTCGATGAATCTAAACTACTAGATTTGCTTGGCTCTGTGTTGGAAGCCGATCATGCGATTCATCATTTACGCCGCTGGATGCGTCCAAGCAAACGCCGTACCGAGCTTTTATTTTTATCAAACCGTTTAAGTGTGCAATACCAACCTAAAGGCGTGGTTGGTGTAATTGTTCCTTGGAACTTCCCCGTTTATTTAGCACTTGGCCCACTCATTGCCGCTTTAGCTGCGGGCAACAGAGTCATGATTAAGCTGCCTGAAATTACCCCCAATACCAATGCAATGCTACGTCGCATGCTGGCAGAAGTCTTTAATGAAGATGAAGTAGCGGTTTTTGGTGAAGAAATTACAGACCCAGCAAGATTTACCTCTTTACCGTTTAACCATATTGTATTTACTGGCTCTCCTGCCATTGGCAAGGTAGTCATGCGAGCAGCGGCTGAAAATCTAACCCCTGTTACACTTGAGTTAGGCGGTAAATCACCGGCAATTGTGAGCCGTAATTACCCACTTGCCGATGCGGCAAAGCGCATTACCCATGGTAAAGCAACAAATAGTGGTCAAATCTGTGTAGCGCCTGACTACGCGTTGGTTCCCAAAGAAAGTATTGATGAATTTGTGGATGCTGCGAAATCAAGCTTTATAAAAATGTTTGGTCAAAACATTGAAAATAATGAGAATTACACATCGATTGTAAATGACCGCCATTTAAAACGTATTCAAGATATTTTGATCGATGCACAAGAAAAAGGTGCACGCGTTATTCCTTGTGACACTTATAGCTTCGACCAACAAGGCCGTAGAATGCCTGTACAGATTGTGCTGAATTGCACGCCAGACATGCGCATTATGAAAGAAGAACTCTTTGGCCCTATTTTACCTGTCGTGGCTTATGATTCTTTAGATGATGCAATTACCTATGTGAAATCGGACGAACGACCATTAGCTCTTTATTGCTTTACACATAGCTCTGTAGAACGTGATCGTATTTTACGTGAAACTCATTCGGGTGGCGTGACCATTAATGATTGGGGTTGGCATGTAGTCAACCATGATGCTCCTTTTGGTGGTATCGGCAACTCAGGCATGGGGTCATATCATGGTGAAGAAGGTTTCCGTGAACTTTCACATGCAAAAACTGTGTTTATACGTCATCGGTTTTTCCCAACTCAGCTTTTCCACCCTCCTTATGGAACATTCCTACAAAAACTAGCGATTCGCTTTTTCTTGAAAAAAGGCGATCCAAATATTAAATAAAGATTATGAAAAAAGCCTCGTCATGAGGCTTTTTTATCGGCTTTTAATTAATCAATCGGACATAATAGAAAAATTATGAAATTTACAGATCTTTAAATAAGTATCTTCAAATAATTTTTCCATTTTAGGATTTCCATCATGATAGTCATCCCAGAATGCTCCACTAAATTCTTTAGGTTCAATAGTAGTAGTTATAGTATCTTCCTGTTTATAAAGTGAAATTTTCCAACCTTCAGGTATACTAGGTTTAATTATTTCAAATTTAGAGATTTCTACAATAACAGGAGTACCATCAGAATCGCGGCGAACAGATACTTTTGTTTCATTTCGATATTCATTAAATTGCACCCCAAAACAGATGTATCTTTTCCCAATAGTAAAATCGTACAAATCACTATCATTACACTTAAGTATCATGAGTTTACTATTCCTTTTACCTTGTAATCTTTAGTTTTAAAATCAATTTAATTCATTTTAATATTTATGACTACTTTTAAAATCCTGAAAAAATTTCGGATCTTACCAAAATTTTCTGAGTAAATTTTCTACTAAAGAATGTAACCATAAACAAATTATCTTAATCAAAAATTATAAATTATTATTTTCAAAACAAAAAAGCTAGGCACTTACCTAGCTTTAATATAAAAGCAACTACACTCGACTTAAATATAATCAACCTTTTGAGCTTTCAAGATATCAAGTTGCAACATCTTTTTCTTTTTATATTTATAGGCAATAAATAAACCAATAAACCATACTGGTGAAAACTCTAAAGCAATCAGCGTATCATGATCTAAAGCTAAAATTACTATAGTGAAGACTAAAAACAACATCGTCATCCATGCCATAAATAAACCACCTGGCATTTTATATTTTGACTGGATATGTAATTCAGGACTTTTCTTACGATAATAAATATACGAAAGCACAATCAGCATGAATGTAAAAATACATAAAATTGAAGTAAGTGCTGAAATAATCGTAAATGCCGTCATAACATTTGGAACAATGAATAGAATTGATGTTCCAAGCGTTACACAAGCCATTGAAAATACGAGGCCTCTAATTGGAACCTTTCTTTTCGATAATTTACTAAAGCTTTTAGGTGCATCGTTGTCTAAAGCTAAACCATATAACATACGGCTGGTCGCAAAGATTCCACTGTTTGCCGAAGATAACGCAGAAGTCGCAACAACAAAGTTGATTAAACCTGCCGCAATTGGTAACCCAACTAAAGTAAACATTTCTACAAATGGGCTTTTTTCTGGTGAAACCTTAGCCCAAGATGTAACCGCAATAATACAAACCAATGCACCCACATAGAATAATAAAATACGTAAAGGAATAGAGTTAATTGCTTTTGGAAGCGAGGTATGCGGGTCTTTGGTTTCAGCAGCAGTTGTACCAACCAGCTCAATACCCACAAACGCAAATATGGCAATTTGGAAACCCGCTAAGAAACCTGTTACACCATAAGGAAACATAGACTGTGTTTCGAACAAATGGCTCATTGAGGCCTTAACCCCATTTGGAGAAGTAAATCCAGTACTAATTAAATAAATACCAGCCAAAATAAACAGAATAATTGCAGTAATTTTGATGAGTGAGAACCAAAACTCAAGTTCACCGAACAATCGAACGGCCACAAAGTTGAGTATGGTTAAGACGGCCAATGAAGTAAATGCAGGAATCCAAACGGGTAAATCGGGATACCAAAACTGCATGTACCCTCCGATCACAATCACGTCTGCAATCGCAGTAATAATCCAGTTACACCAGTAGGACCAACCAAGGAAAAACCCCGCCCATGGACCAAGATAAGCCGTTGCAAAATCGGCGAAGGTTTTAAAATTGGTGTTCGCAAGCAACAATTCACCCATTGCTCGCATCACGAAGAAAAAGAAGAAACCAATAATTAAATAGGTTAAAACAATTGAAGTACCCGAAACACTTAATGTTTTCCCGGAACCCATAAATAATCCAGTACCAATTGCACCACCAATTGCGATCATCTGAATATGACGATTGGTTAATGAGCGCTGCAATTTCTCTTCTTCTTGTTCAGTCATATGTTGACTACCAAGAAGATCTCCTTCCAGGAACTGCTTTCCGTTATTCTTACTCATGTAATATTTACTCCAATTTATAGCAACCGTCGTAAATGCTTTAATAATAAATAAATTATATGATTATTAATTTAGTCCATTAAATCATGTTAAAAATATTATTAAACCACTTAAAACCTTATAAATTCCTTTTTAAAAGCTATTACCTATAACAATAAAAAATTAATCATCAATCTTTTCCTTCATTATTATATTAGCCTGCTTTTCTCAATATAATTTCAATAAATATTTAAAATATATAGATTAATTAAATATTTTATTTACTTAATCTTTATATAGAAAAACAGGCTAATTAATCCCAGCTCAGCGAACAAGATTGTATTTATCCATATACCCATCTTGCGCTAGCGATAATATAGTATTCCTTCTTAAATTTGGTGAAATGTATAGTAATTTCCGCTTAATTAACAGCCATTCGAAAATGTTCAGTGGCTTTGAGTTTATTGACCACTTCTGGGCTCGAAACTTGTTTAACTTGAACGCTTAGCACCCGAACTAAAGAGCCATTTTCAACATTCAATTGTTTTACTTGTTCTCTTGTTAACTGCAATATGTTTTGATGAGGTTTGCTATACACAAGAATCGAGCGATAATTTTCATAGTCATCATTAGCCACAATGTAAGCTTCATCACCTACCGCAATATTTTCAGGTTGTTCAATTTGTACTGCTACAGACTGACTTTCTTTTATTGCCCGTAAATTTTCGATATCTGCTTGCAGCGTCGCACCACCATCAAAAATATCGACATAGCCTTTATAGCGTAGTCCCTCTTCAAGCAAGAGGTTGTAGGCTGGTCGAGTATTTGGATGAACAATGCCAATCGCGGCTTTCGCATCATCAGGTAACATATCGACATAGAGTGGATGTCTTGGCATTAGCTCAGCAATAAAAGCCTTTTGCCCGACTCCACTCAAATAATCGGCTTTGGTAAATTCAATATTAAAAAACTTATGCCCTACCGCATTCCAAAATGGTGATTGTCCATTTGCATCAGAGTATCCACGCATTTCAGCAACAATCGTTTCTTCAAAATATTGGCGAAATGCTGACAGAAACAAGAAGCGAACTTTAGATAAAAACTTGCCATTTTTATTTAAGCGATAGTCAGGATCTAAAAATAAAGTACAAAGCTCACTACAGTTAGTATGGTCATTACTCAAATACAAAGTAGGTAAAGCGTTATAAACACTTAAGGGTTCTGACGCATGAACTTGGGTTCCCACATGGAAGTTGTACCAAGGCTCTTTTAAACCAAGTGCGACTTCAATACCGCAAACACCAACGACTTTGTTGAGTTCAGTATCTTCTAAAACAAATAAATAGACCTGATCTGCTTTTGATAATTCGCCTGCAACTGTTTTACACGCCCGCTCAATACGAGCAGCAAGTTTTTCCATATTTGGTTGCAAAGATGTCAAACCAAAACCCGCTTTTTGCGCCAACAGGTAAAGGTCATTAACATCTTTAGGTTCGATGTAGCGAATAATCATCATGCTGCTTGTTCATCCTTTTGAATTTCCACAAAGCGAGCAAGCGCACGTTCAAAGCGTTTTAAGCCTTCATCAATATCAGCAAATGGAATAATTAAAGACGGCGTAAAACGTATAACGTTTGGACCAGCAATCAGACTCAGTAAACCTTCTTCACCAGCAAGATTATTAATATCTTTTGCTTTACCAGCAAATTTGTCTTTTAAGGCACAGCCAATCAATAGACCTTCACCACGAATCGTTTCAAAGATTTCATATTTTTCATTTAATTGATTTAAAGCGTTTTTATAGTAATCATGACGTTCTTTCACACCTTCAAGCACTTCAGGCGTATTAATAAATTCAAATACTGCACCTGCAACCGCACTTGCTAACGGGTTACCGCCATAAGTCGTACCATGTGTACCCACTGAAAAATGTGGAGCAAATTTATCAATTGTTAGCATTGCACCCACAGGGAAACCACCGCCTAATGCTTTTGCGGTCGTTAACACATCTGGAATAACGCCAGAGTTCATGTAGGCATACAGTGCGCCTGTACGGCCTACACCAGTTTGTACTTCATCAAAAATCAGTAAGGCACCAAACTCATCACACAGTGCACGTAAACCTTTTAAAAATTCGATGTTCGCAGGAATAACGCCGCCTTCACCTTGGATCGGTTCAACAATGACTGCACATGTTTGCTCATTAATCACCGCTTTTGCAGCTTCTAAATCATTAAAGGCAACGTGGTTAATACCGTTTGGAAGTGGTGCAAAGTCTTGTGAATATTTAGGTTGACCACCCGCTGAAACGGTAAATAAAGTACGACCATGGAAAGCATTATTAAATGCCACAATGCCACTTTTACCGGCAACACCGCTATCTAAACCAACTTTACGAGCCAGTTTTAAAGCAGCTTCGTTCGCTTCAGCACCTGAGTTACAGAAGAAAACCTTGTCTGCAAATGTATTTTCGGTGAGTTGTTTTGCAAGGCGTAGAACGGGTTCATTTGTATAACCGTTACCTACATGCCAAAGTTTTGTTGCTTGTTCTATTAAAGCATTCACTGCCACTGGATGCGCATGACCTAATGCGTTTACTGCAATCCCGCCTGCAAAATCAATATATTCTTTATTTTCTTGATCCCAAATACGTGAACCTTCGCCACGTACCGGAATGAAATTTGCCGGTGCAAAAACTGGAACCATCCACTCGTTAAAGTCACTACGTGAAACTGCAAAATTATTCATTTTATCTAGTCCATTAAATTAAAATTATGAGGGTTAGCTGATGACCCTATTATTCAAAATCAAATTGATTCACAAAATTTGTAATTCAGTCAAAAATGAATTATTTTTTACCAATCTGATAATTGACAATTACAATATGGATAACATTGATCAAATTATTTTAGGTTTACTTAAAGATAACGCACGGATGTCTGTTACCGAGTTAGCCGAAAAAGTTCACGTTTCAAGAGCAACTATTAAAAAGAGAATGGAGTATTTAGAGTCTTCAGGCATCATTACTGGATATACAGTACGGTTTAAACCCAATGCTGAACGCAACGTTATTCGTGCATGGATGAGTATTATGGTCGAAGGTACCAAAGCACAGTCTGTGATTAAAGAATTACGCCTAGAAAGTGCCGTTGAATGTTTGCATAAAACCAATGGTAAATGGGACATTTTGGTTGAGCTACGATCTGACACTTTAGAAAACTTCGACAAAGTTTTAGAAAGAATCAGGAACATTTCAGGTATTTATAACAGTGAAACCAGCATTCTGCTTGCGAGTCATAAGACCTAATCATTCACTTTAATTTCAATAAACAAGAACTCGAAATTGATGAGCTAAGCACAATGTTTGGGTCATCAAGCTGCTCTCGATTAGAAAAATTATTCTATTATTTTTCATCAAATCTACTGAATTAATACGACGATGAACCTGCTCTAAAAATCTTCACAAATTTTTAATTTTTTTTAAATAATCAAATCAAAAACTTAAAATCTAATCTGAAGTAAATTCCAACTTTTTTCACCCACTCCCCTCATCAAAGCATTTGACAGAAAATTTAAAACATAATACATATAGTATTATATGTTATATGTTAAAACCTAAGGACAAGGTATAAAAAATGGCTAAAACTCAACTACAACACTTTATTAACGGCGAATATGTTGCTAGCAAAGGAAATGATTATTTCGACTTGGTAAGCCCAGTGACTGGTGAAGTTTATGCACAATCACCGAATGCAACGGAGGCCGAAGTTGATGCAGCTTATGCTGCTGCAAAAGAAGCATTCAAAATTTGGGGACGCAGCACACCTTCAACTCGTCAAAAAGCATTATTGAATTTGGCAGATGCTATTGAAGCAAATGCGGAGCGTTTAATTGAGGCGCAAAGTCGTAATACAGGTCAGTTAAAACACTTAATTGCATCGGAAGAAGTGGGGGCATCGGCAGATCAGGTTCGTTTCTTTGCAGGCGCTGCCCGTTTACTCAATGGCACAGCTTCAGGTGAATATTTAGAAGGTTTAACCTCTTCTATTCGCCGCGAACCAGTCGGTGTGGTTGGTCAAGTTACACCTTGGAACTATCCACTCATGATGGCTGTTTGGAAAATTGCTCCTGCTTTGGCTGCGGGTAACACAGTGGTACTTAAACCAAGTGATACCACTCCTGAAAGTACCCTTTTACTTGCAGAAATTGCTGCACCTTTTTTCCCTAAGGGCGCATTTAACGTAGTGTTAGGCCAAGCGCAGGTCGGTTCAAAAGTTGTATCCCATAAAACACCAGCACTTGTTTCTATTACAGGTTCGGTTCGTGCTGGATTACAGGTTGCAGCTTCTGCCGCTGCAAATTTAGCAAAAGCTCACCTTGAGCTTGGTGGTAAAGCACCTGTCGTGGTTTTTGAAGATGCCGACATCGATAAAGCAGTTGAAATGATTGCTTTAACAGGCTATTTCAACGCAGGCCAAGACTGTACTGCGGCAACACGTGTGATTGTGTCTGAAGCTGTTCATGATGAGTTTTTAGGCAAACTCGTTGAAGCTGCAAAGAATACCCGTTTTGGTGAACCCGATGATCAAGATGCGCTTTATGGTCCACTCAACAATTCTAATCAATTAAAGAATGTCAAAGCCTTTATTGACAACTTACCTGCTCACGCCAAAGTTGAAACAGGTGGAAAACAGGCAGACCGTCCAGGCTTCTATTTTGAACCCACTGTTATTAGTGGTTTAAAACAACACGATGAAGCCATTCAAAATGAAATTTTTGGACCAGTCATCACCGTTCAAAAATTTACCGATGAAAATGATGCGATTGAAAAAGCCAACGATGTTGAATATGGCCTAGCTTCAAGTGTTTGGACTAAAGATCATGCTCGCGCCACTCGTCTTTCTCGTGAACTTGATTTCGGTACAGTTTGGATTAACACCCATATTCCTTTAACCGCAGAAATGCCACACGGCGGTTTCAAAAAATCAGGTTATGGCAAGGATTTATCTGGCTACGGTTTTGAAGAATATACTCGCGTTAAACATGTGATGAGTTCAAATGAATAATAACAATGAACTTTGAAAAGGAGATCAAAATGAATAAACAAGAAATGAAAGACTTGGTCAGCAAAGCCCATCACGAGCTCTTTAATTTGCACGACACCACTGCTCTGGATCGTTATTTTTCTGAAGACTTTATAGAGCACTCACCACTCGTTGCAAATGGCATTTCAGGCCTTCGCCAATTGGTAGAAGACTGTCCTGACATGCAACATGAAGCTGTGCGTGTATTGGCAGATGGTGACTTGGTTGCAATTCATGGCCGCTTTCAAGGATTAGATGAAAACCCTTTAGTTGGTTTTGATATTTACCGAGTGAAAGACGGGAAAATTGTGGAACATTGGGATGGACTGGTAGCAGAAGCAGCTCCGAATGTGAGTGGTAGAACCCAATTAGATGGTCCAACAGAAATCGTCACTCACCATGATCCAGAGAAAAATCGTGAGATTGTGACCTCGTTCTTTAAGAAATCATTAATTGATGGCAACTACGAAGCATTTAAAGAATACACTCACAACGATCAGTTCATTCAACATAGCCCAGATATTGGCGATGGTGTTAAAGCAGTCATTGATTTTTTGAACAATATCCGTAATGAAGGACAAGGTTTGGTATACTCCAAAACTCATCGCTCCATTGCTGATGGTCAATTTGTATTGACACATTCCGAAGGAAATATTGCTGGAAATCGACATGCCTATTTTGAATTGTGGCGTTTAGATAACGGCAAAATTGTTGAACTTTGGGATGCAATACCAGCTGTGCCTGAAGATGAACAGGCAGTCCATCAATATGGCGTGTTTTAATCATTTATCCGTTTCATTAAGCTAAGTCACTGACTTAGCTTTTAGAGAATTCGCCATGTCAGCATATACGATAATTTTTGCACCTATCGCTCAGGCAACTCGATCGGAACAAGTTGTAGAACGCTTGGAAAATGCAATTATCTCTGGATTGCTTAAAAGCAATGAACAACTTCCTAACGAGGCGGATCTAGCTCGCTTAATGGGAGTGTCACCCATTACCGTTCGTGAAGCTTTAAATACTTTACGCGTAAAGGGTCTGATTGATACACGACGCGGGCGAAACGGCGGAAGCTTTGTTTGTGAGTTACCTTCCGATTTACTCTTAAACAAGCATCCTCTACGTCAAGCTTCAAATGAATATCTAGCTGATTTAGGCGAGTTTCATAGTGCAATTTTAAGCCATGGTGCATATTTGGCAGCACAAAGAACCACTGAATATGAACTGAACAAAATCAAAGAGCTGATTGAACAATTTGAACAGGCCATTGAAGCAGACACGCGTGCCCAACTTGATTTACGTTGTTTGCTGACCCTCACCTCTTTTGCTCAATCAGCTCGTCTAGCAAATCAAGAGTTAACTATACAAGCCGAATGGGCGCCGCTCATTGCTGTGCTTTACCAAGATGATCAATTTCATCAACTGGTCGTCGCTCAATACCACCAACTTTTATCATCTTTTGTTCAAGCCAATGAAGATGATGCTGTTATTCAAGCACGAAAAATTATTTCGATGCTAACGGATCAAATGCTTCGATATAAGTTATCTATCGAATAAAAACAATAAAACAGAGCGCTTATCAAATATCGAGTGAGAAATACGGAATTTTAGGAGTTATAGGAATGACCCAACATTTAGATATAGAAGAGCTTCAAAATTTGTTAAAGACGGTGGTTGAAGAAACGACAACCATTACAGAAAATCTGGCAACCAAAGCGAGCAAAATTCTCTCAAAACATGAACCTGAAAAAACAAAAGACATTAAGCTTTCAGGTTCAGAGCGTTCAGCTTTGCAAAAAGAAATTAAAAAGGCCTTACAGGAAAGCCATTACAGTCAAGGTATCGGCTTTGCAAGTTATAGCCCTGCAACCCAAGAAGAACAAGATTATTGGACACTCGAATGGTGGTATAAAAAAGAAGATCAGTTACAACAAGCGAAACTTGAAAACTATCAAAATGCTCAGCGCTTTTTAGATTTTCGCTCTTTTGAATGGTTCCATAAACCTGCTCAAAATAAAAGTCCGTGCATCCATGGGCCATACGTCGACTATATCTGCAATGGTGCATATACCATCACCCTTGCCCATCCAGTCATGATTCGTGATCAATTTATCGGTGTAATTGCCACCGACATTTTAGTTTCAGCACTCGAAAAACTACTGATGCCGAAACTTAAAAATATTAAACAAAAAGCAATCGTGATCAACGATTCCTCTCGTGTGATTACTTCAAATGACATCACTATCAGAACAGGCACATTATTTAAAGGCCAAAGCCCACAGCAGGTTCTGTCACGACCGTGTCAATCTTTTCAACTGGTCGTGATCTAGAGCGAAGTCAAAGATATAAATATTTGACCTTGCTTTAGGGCATCACCAAGGCGAAATAGCCCCTAGCTTTTGTACAAACTTTCTTCAAACAGACTTGTTTATTCAGGTCTAGGGGAAGTTTTGGCTCAAAAATAGCATCGCTTTTCCGGATGAAAAGCAAAACAACGAAATTTGAGGTTGAAATGACATGGAAAATAAAACGTCTTCCTTAAAAAAACTGTCTCTTTGGCAAGTCACAATTATTGGTATTGCCTACATGACTCCCATGACGGTGTTTGATACTTTCGGTATTGTCTCAGGCATTACCAATGGACACGTACCACTCGCATATTTACTCGCACTTGGTGCTATGCTACTCACCGCTTGGAGCTATGCAAGATTCAGCAAAAATTCAGAAAAATCAGGCTCGGCATATAGCTATACCGCTGAAAGTTTAGGTCCTAAAAGCGGTTTCTTTGTCGGTTGGTGTTCCCTACTCGACTATCTATTATTACCCCTCATTAATGTTTTGCTGGCTGCAATTTATCTCACAGCCCTTATTCCAAGTCTGCCTTATTGGTTTTGGGTGTTGGTATCGGCAGGCCTAGTCACTTTAGTGAATTGTTTCCGCATTCGGTTACTCGCTAATTTAAGTCTCGTGTTTGTATTTGCACCCATCATACTTATGGTCATTTTTGTTTATTTAGTGATTCAGGGTATTGGCTCGACTCAAGGTTATGAGCATGTGCTTACGTTAGCTCCACTCTGGCATGAGCACCAATCTATACTACCGCTCGTTGCAGGTGCCTCAGTTTTGTGCTTTTCATTTTTGGGCTTTGATGCGGTTACCACACTCTCAAATGAAACCAAACAACCCACCAAAAATATTCCTCGAGCAGTCATGTTAACAACACTAGTTGGTGGGTTCATTTTCTTTACAGCCGCTTGGTTTATTCAGCTTTATTTTCCAAATAATATGCGCTTCCAGCACCCTACTGAAGCACTTCCTGAAATTGTACTTTACGTGGGTGGTGCATTCTTCCAATCCGTATTCTTATGCGGGCAAATTATGAACACTGTCGCCTCTGGCCTTGCCTCACATGCCAGCGCTTCGCGTTTACTGTATATAATGGGCACTGATAATATTTTTCCTAAAAAGTATTTTGGGACAATTCACATCTCCTTAGGTACACCATTTTTTTCGGTTTTATTTGTTGGTCTTATTTCAATGTCTGCGGTTTTTCTAGATTTAGCACAAGTCGTAAGCCTCATTAGCTTTGGTGCGCTAGTCGCTTTTACAGCCGTAAATTTCTCAGTTTTTATGAAGTTTTATATTAAAGATAAACAGCGCTCAGGGTTTAAAAATAAATTTCTAAACCTCTTTTTACCGCTTTTATCCGTCATCAGCATTATTTGCCTATGGCTTAACCTTGATTCATCTTCACTCACTTTCGGATGTTTCTGGTTATCGTTAGGCATTCTTTTATTTACCTATAAAACGATTAAAAAACAAAGTATTGCGATTAGTAATGCTTATTAATTTTTAAGGAACTTCGTCATGAAAATTATTTCTAAACCTCAACTTTTAAAAGACGTGCAATATAAACCAAGTAAATCTCTACAAGTGGGCAAAGAGTGGAGCTGGTTAAATCCAAAACATGCAAATTTTGACACAACAAATGTAGAAGGTGTAACGATAGATAATCCAGCCAACTACTATGAAAGCTCACTTTCTGATTGGCATACATTTGACAGTTTACAAGCTGATATTGAATGTGACGTGGTGGTTATTGGCGGTGGTTTATTAGGTTCATCAAGTGCATTACATTTAGCTGAACAAGGCGTAGATACGGTCTTATTAGAAAAAAATCGGATTGGTAGTGCAGCTTCTGGCAGAAATGGTGGACAACTTACCCCCGGTTTAGCTCGCTGGGAAGCCCAAGAAATGGCCGATCGCTTAAGCTATGAAGATGCCAAAAAGCTCTGGCATTTTACTTCTACAGAAGCCATGCAACTTATTGATGATATCTCAGAAAAATACCAGCTCAACTTTGACCGAAAATACGGCCATATTACCGCCGCCGTTCATGAAGGACATTTAGTCGGCTTAACCCAAGGCGCCGATGCTCGAAAATATTTAGGTGAAGACCATACGCGCATTGTAGGTAAACACGAACTCATGGACTATATTAAGTCTGATTATTACACAGGTGGTTTAATTGATGAGTTAGGTGGACAGATTCATCCTTTAGCTTTAAACCGTGGCTTAATTTATGGCTTTTGCCAAAATGGCGGTACTGTTTATGAACAAACAGAAGTTATTTCAATAGAAGAAAAAGCAGATGGTATTTATGTTCAAACAGCAAATGCTGTCGTAAAAGCTAAAAAGTCTGTGGTGTTAGCGGTACACCATGCCTCGTTTAAACTTTTATCAGAGCAAAGCAATACTACTATTCCGTTTTACACCTATGTTGCGACGACTGCCCCACTAGAACTTGATACAAAAGAGCTTCTGCCATTTGGGCATCCTGTTTATGACACTCAGTTCCAGATTGATTACTACCGTCCCGTGTTTAACAACCGCTTATTGTTTGGTGGACAAGGTACAGGAACATGTTGGGGACCTGAGAAAACGTTAAATTACCTAGAGCATCGAATTCATACCGTTTTCCCTCAAATTAAAAATCTAGAGATGGATTTTGTCTGGAGTGGAACAACTGATTTAACCGTAAATGGTGCAGTCGATAGCCGTAAGTTTGGCAATAAATTCCCGATTTATGCTGTTCACGGCTGGAGTGGTCACGGCGTTGCACAGACGGTACGCATTGGTAAAGCGATTGCAAATGACTTTGTTGGGCAATCTAACGACTTTGAAATGTTATCTAAAATTGACCATCAAAATATTATGTTTGGTCGTACCCTTGCTCCCGTTGTCATCCCGCTCGCAAAAAGTATGTATGGCATCGGCGCAATGATTAACCCCGGCAAAATGGTGTCTTTCTAATTTATAGAAACGTCATTTTTCTAAAAAAGGATTCGTATAGCTTTGTACGGATCCTTTTTTATTTAACTGAGTAAAATCCTTTTCAAATTAGGTGATCCCTAGCCAATCTATTACAATAGCATCAGCTTTTTTATTCAGCGCATATATTTTGAGCAACTCATCTTCCCAATTAAAACGCGGACTTAAAAATCGCCACATCCAGCTAATCGCTATGGGTGGTGCTGTCGGGACAGGTTTATTTTTAGGCTCTGCACAAGTCATCCAGTCTGCTGGTCCTTCTATTATTTTAGGTTATGCCATTGTCGGTTTGGTCGCATTTTTAATCATGCGCCAAATGGGTGAAATGATCGTAGAAGAACCTGTGGTCGGTTCCTTTAGTTACTTTGCACAAAAATATTGGGGAAGATTCCCCGGTTTTTTATCGGGCTGGAACTATTGGGTGGTCTATATTTTGGTCGCAATGACCGAGCTGACAGCAGTTGCTAAATATGTGCATTACTGGTGGCCTCATATTCCTGCTTGGATATCAGCCTTATTTTTCTTTGTTTTGGTCACGTGTTTGAACTTAGGCAATGTTAAATTTTATGGTGAATCTGAGTTTTGGTTAGCCATTATTAAAGTCGCGGCGGTCATTGCAATGATCGTGTTTGGCTTATATTTATTGGTCACCGCAGGTAGTGACTCTATCGCTAGCTTCTCAAACTTATGGCAGCATGGCGGATTTTTCCCGCAGGGGTTCTCGGGCCTATTTTATATGCTCGCCTTCTTAATGTTTGCTTTTGGCGGTATTGAACTGATCGGGATGACTGCTGCTGAAGCCGAAAATCCTGAAAAAAGCATTCCACAAGCCATTAACCAAGTCATCTTTCGAATCTTAGTTTTCTATGTAGCTTCGCTTGCTATCATCATGTCGCTCATTCCTTGGAATCAGCTTGACCTTGGTGGTTTAGATAAAAGCCCATTTGTAATGATTTTTAGCCAGCTCGGGATTGGTTGGGCAGCACATTTACTTAACTTTATTATTTTGACCGCTGCACTGTCAGTCTATAACAGCGGTATGTACGCAAATAGTCGCATGTTGTATGGCCTAGCAGTACAAGGCCACGCATCCAAAATTTTTACAAAAGTGAGCAAACAAGGGGTTCCAACACCTGCTGTTATTTTCTCTTCTATTCTAATTTTTGGTTGTGTATTACTGAACTATTTTATCCCAGAAGAAGCTTTAAGCTATCTCATGTACATGGCTGTGGCTGCACTGGTTTTAAACTGGGCAATTATTAGCTTTACCCATTTGAAGTTTAAACGTGCCATGAAACTTGAAGGTAAAGTTGTTAAATTCCCTGCGCTATTTTCACCGTTAAGCAACTATATCGTTTTGATTTTTATAGGCATGATTCTATACATCATGTGGACTCAAAGCTTTGAAAAATCGGTAATTTTAATTCCAATCTGGATTACATTCATGTTTGGATTATATAAATTTTTGAGTTGGAAAAAATCACTCTAATCTTCAAAAAAGGCTTATTCAAACAGAATAAGCCTTTTATCATTAAATAGCTTGTCCTCTTCAATAACTTCAAAAAATCTACTCAAAAAACCATTCACATTTTATTCATCATTATTGAATTGTTCTTTACTAGACACATTGATATGTAAGCCTTAGTCATTCTAAACATTGGTATTTAATGAGATAATTATTAAAGTACAAGTGTTTACATGATCTATAAATATTTGTGTCAATGTTCAGCTAAAATCAAAGCAGACCAGTTATCGTTACGATCACTCAATAGGAAAAAGACACTTCATCGAAAGACAGGTTCTTTACCCACTTTACTGATTTAGCGCCGTCAACTGTGTCACTCAATGATGAAAGACAGGAAATTTTATGGAAAAAGCTCTGCAATGTCCTAAGTGTGGTTCTACAGAAATTGAAGCACGTGACCATGACAAATTACTTAGAACAACTGGCGGTGTTTTACTGACAGCTGCTGGTACAACAGCAGGCACAGTAGGTGGTGCTGCAACTGGAGCTTCTGTTGGTGCAGCGATTGGTACGATTGCTGGCCCTTTAGGTGTGATTGTTGGCGGAACTGTAGGAACTTTTGTCGGTGCAATTAGCGCAGGTATTACTGGCGGTGTGGTTGGCAATATTTTTGGTAAAAAAGCAGGCGTGATGATCGATAAAAATATTTTTCAAGATTATCGCTGTCTAAAGTGTAAATACCGCTTTAAGCAAAAGAAGTAATGTTTATTTAAATTAAGCTCAGGTTTAATTTACTTTCAAAGTAAGGAAAGTAAGCAATTATTAGTATCTTTCCTTACCTATGTTTTCCTCGAATTTATCCTAAAGTAATAAAAAAATAATCTAACAACTTCTCTCTTTCATCTGGCTTGTTTGGATCTAAAAGCTGAACCATTGCTCCATCAATCACAAACAAAAACATGTGAGCATCTTGTTTTGAAGCATTTGTGTTGGTGGTTAAAAGCAAATTATAGATTTCATTAATAAACCAGTTTCGATATTCAATGACCACCTGATATGCCTTGGGATGCGTTTTTGAAATTTCAAAAATAGCTTTAAAAGGCAAATGATAAAGTCCATCTAAATCGGCATGTAAAAAGTAAAGCTTACGCAGTTTTTCAACTAGGGTTAATTCTTTTTGATCATGAATGATTGAAAGCACTTCTTGTTTTAGACCATCTTTTTGAAAGGTTAAACTCATTTGAATTAACCTTTCTTTTGAGTGAAAGTAATTATAAAAAGTCGCTTTTGGGATTTTCGCCGACTCAACAATTCGGTCGACCCCGACATTGTGAAAGCCATAGTTGTTAAACAGATATCGGGAAGTATGAAGCACACTTAAAGCACGAGATGGGAGATCTGAATGTGGCATAGTTTTACCGTTATAAAATAAATTCTTGTTGTATATAAATGAGATAAAAATACCTTAACTCTTTTTAAGCAAATATAAGGCATAGCAAAGCCCATAAAGACTGTGCTTGGCACATCTCAAGTTTTATTGTTGATTAAGTTTTAAGTGATAAAGAGTTAAAGTCCGAAAAGCCTAGTGACTTTCAAACTGCTTTAAAAGTTTAAGTTGTATCGTTATAGCTTTTGGCAAAGGCTGCCAAGAAATGATAAATGTGCAAAGCCAACTCCTTTTTATTGGGAGTTCTGCCAAAACATTAAAATTATGGTGGCAGAACGAAAGGGGGTTCGCAGACTGGTCATAGATCCAGCACACCCGAGGGTGTCCCCCTCCCGTTCCACCGTAGAGGGGGCGCGAGGGTGTACACACTAAAAGTATAAAACCTTTAATGCTTCTATGAGACGGTCTGCGACAACCGACTGGCAATGTGGCCAGCAGGCAAAGGATAGTGCTCTACCCTATTGCAGTCAAGCACACAAAACGACATTTGCTTTAAAATAGACCATTAAAAAGTAAGGATAAATAATTAAAATTTATTGTTAATTTGGGATTTATAACGAAATTGAAATTTATATAGAGATATTAGTTTCGACAGGTAAGATTAGAATATAAATATGGTAAGTGATGAAATGAATGATGTAGAAAATTTTTCAGTTAGAAATCGCAATAATTCACCAATATGCCTTTAAACCTATTATTTATACTTCTCTCGATCTGCTTTCTGCTCCGAACAATTCAATAAGAATATAATGGTAAAAATAGTTGTTTGCTTTTCATTCTATTTCTTTCCATTTATAAAAAATATATAATATTCTCAATAGCTTTCTAATTATCTATTACTTTCAATCAAGATCATTTAGTTTCAATAAAGAGAATAAAATGCAAGAACAAGCTTTACCCTCATCTCCTCAAGATTTGAATGAGGATCAAAATATTACGTCACCACCAATTTCTCAAGCAGGAATTTATCATTTTAAGTTTCATGGTAAAGCCTCAGAATATTTTGGAATCTGGATCGTTAATATTCTTTTAACTATTATTACTTTAAGCTTATATGCACCGTGGGCTAAAGTTCGTCGCTTACGCTATTTCTATGGCAATACAGAATTTTTTGAACGTCGCTTTGATTTTACAGGCATTCCAACCAAGATTTTGATTGGACGTTTAATTGCATTAGGAATTTACGCAGTATTTGCAATTTCATCACAGTATTCAATAATTGCGACTGTGGTTGGGCTAGTTGCATTATATACAGCAATACCTTGGCTAATTCGCGCTACTTTGCGTTTTACTGCAAGAAATAGTAAGTTCGGCAACGCACGTTTTTATTTTGGTGGAACCATAAAAGAATCTTATAAAGTCTTTCTTTTGAGTATATTGGTATATATTTTCACATTAGGAATTTTTACACCTGTAGCTATTTGGCTATATAAAAAATATTATCTAAACAACTTATATGCTGGACAATTAAATTTTAAATTAAACGCAAAATGGTCTGCATATATGGCTGCAGTTTATATACCAGTTTTTATTGCAATTGGTATAATTGCTATTTTTTCAATCATTTACTTTGCCATGGCAGGAACAATTGCTGGCTTCTCACCGAACGTTGTAGTCTTCGGAATAGTTATGGTCTATGCATTTATTGGATTATTTATTTATCCATTAATTGCTGCACGTATTTTTATTACGACATGGAACAATACTACAGTTGGAAACAGTCAATTTAAAACAGACTGTAATCAATGGCGTTTTGCATGGATTGTAGCTTCAAACTGGATTGTAAAAATCTTAACCATAGGTTTAATGTCTGCTTGGGCTGCAGTTCGTATTCACAAATATCAGATTGAATCGATGAGTTTAATTTTATTAGATGATCCAGATCAAATGATGAATCTCGCTCAGCAAGAACAAAGTGCTTTAGCTGAAGAAATCAGTGATATTTTTGATATCGACATCTCTTTATAATAATCTGAGTTTAATAATTTATGTCCCAAGCAGTAGATATCATTTTCTATGATGGCATAGTGTCTAAACCTCACCGTGCTCAGATTTCAGCTCAATCTAAATCTGAAGTTCTGATTCGGTATGGTGAGCAATTAGAACAACAACGTCATTATCAATATACTGATATGAAATTGATTGGTGCGCTGGGACAGTTACACCCAGTGATTGAATTATCTGATGATGCACGGATTGAATTTCATAGTGCATTACCAGAATGGTTTAATTACACAACTAAAAAGGTTCAACATTCGATCTGGAAACTTGAACGCTCTCCGAGTCTTATTCTTTTTAGTGTAATTTTTGTGATTACTTTCGCGATCAGTCTAGTGAAATGGGGTGTTCCAGCCACATCCCATTATCTTGCTTTTCAATTACCTGAAAATACTTTAAAGAAACTAGGTGATGAAGCCGAGAATTATGTATTAAATAATTGGACTGCACCCAGCCAATTAGCACAAACTCAAAAAGACCAAATTACTAAACAATATTTGAATACTGTTGCTGAAAACAGACCAGCCAAATTAGTCTTCCGTAAAGGCGATCAATTAGGGGCAAATGCTGTAGCATTACCTAATAATACGATCATCATCACAGATGAACTAATCAAAATGGCACATACTAATCAGGAAGTCTTAGGCGTATTAGCCCATGAACAAGGCCATTTGGTTTATCGCCATAGTTTGCAACAAGGGTTAACTAGTTTAGGCCTAAGTATATTATACATTGCAATGACAGGAGATAATTCAGACTTATTTACCTCATTACCTGCCGCTATGATTGGTGCAAATTATTCACGTAAATTTGAGTCAGAAGCCGATCTATATGCTTTACAGCTGATGGATAGGAAGCATATAGAAGTCTCGCACTTCGCAAATTTCTTACAACGTTTAAGCGATACAACAGAAGAAGGTATCGATAAAAAAAATCAGTCCAACCCACCAGCTTCTCAAGAAGAATCTTCAGCGAATAAACTATCTACAGCTGTTCTTGATACTTTATCTTCTCATCCTGCAACTGAAGAGCGTATTCGAATGGTTCATGATTTTAAGAAAAAACAACATGCTAAAGATTAAATAGTAGAAAGTGAGGATTCATTCTCAAGACACGATGAAGTATAAAGTTAAGCTGAAATCTCAATCTGCTTAACTCAATCCAAATTTCCATATGAGTTGCTAAGTACTCAAACCTTTTTAAAGGCACTCAAAATAATTTATAGGCTCACAGAGTCTATCTAGAAAATTTATGGTCTTTAGGAAGTGGAGCATCACATGGTTGATCCGTCTTTACATTGACCATTTTCACAGGCCCATCGTTGTAGATTGTTACCTTACAGCCTTTCACGACATATTCCTGTTGAATGCCACCGTACATTTCATCCTCAGAAACAGCAGATGCAACGTCACACGCGTCGTCAGCACGGCACATATCCTCTTGCCCACCTACAACTTCTGCTCCAGCAGCTTCCATTACATCTACTACAGCACTCTCCTGTACTTCAGCATCTACAGTCTGTATTTTTGCTGCATATGTGTTTGAAAGATTCATCATAAGAAAAATTGCAAGAAAGAACTTATTACTAGGTTTTATTAAATTCATGAATTATCCATATCTCTTAATTTAAATTTGGTATATATCAGGCGATTTTACTATGCAAGATAGTTACGCCAAAAAGTAGTCTGATAATGAAATCAAGAAAATAAGCCATTCTTAACATTTATAAATAGCCTATTTAGAGTTGAGTTAGCATGCAATTTTAGCGTCACTACTCCCAATCTCCGATTTTCTAGCTAAACCGCTATTACACAAGCATTAATTAATACTTAACAACACAATTCGTCAAGTTAATAAGAGAATTACTTCCAATAACCAGATCTAATATCTTTATATATTCATACTCTAACCGAATCATTAGACATCATTGCCTAAGTTCATCATAATATTTTTCAATTAGGCCAATACCTCATCTTCCGTCCGAGGTTTTATACGTCATGTCACACATTACCCTCACTGATTTGGTTCCGCCTAGAGACGTCGATAGCGTACCTCGACCTGTTGTAGCTTTGAGCGCCACCTCAGTAACCAAAGGCTGGGAAAATGCGAGACATCAACATCACAAGGCTCAACTCATTTACTCCGTTCGCGGCATCCTTAACTGTGAAATCGAAAATGGTATTTGGATCGTACCGCCACAGTGTGCAATATGGATACCTGGAGACTTACCACACTCCGCAAGAGGAGTCGGTAATACCGAATGTTATTGCTTATTCATCAAACCTGATGCAGCAGCAGAGCTTCCAACAACTTGTTGTACGATTTCGGTATCGCCATTGCTACGTGAGTTACTGCTGAAAGCTGTAGGCTTTCCTGAGTTGTACGCTTTGGGCGGGCCAGAGGAAAGACTAATTGCCACATTGCTCGACGAGTTAGTGGCAGCTCCAGTAGAAGACTTACATTTGCCTATGCCACGCGATCAGCGATTGCGCCAACTCACGAAAATGCTATTGGCAAACCCGACTGATAAAACCACAAAAGCGGATTGGGCCATCTACATTGGGATGAGTGAACGAAGTATGAGTCGACGTTTCCTGAATGAAACTGGAATGAGCTTCGGACGCTGGCGTCGGCAGTTGCATGTGATCCTTGCACTTCAACGTATGACCAAAGGTGAAAGTGTGCAAACTGTGGCATTAGAGCTGGGATATGAAAACGCCAGTGGGTTCATCACCATGTTCCGCAAAGCAGTAGGCAAGCCTCCAGCCCGCTACCTATCTGATCGCATGAGTAGTGAAGAGTTTTCGCTAATGCCCAGCACCATTCTTCCTGATGAAATCTCAATCTGATTAGAGCATCTTGTCTTGGAAATGACATAGGGTACATATTTCCTGCATGTGTAATCACTCATAAACACACACTTGTCCGAGAACAATAGCAGCATCCGCTCATCATAATTGGCCTAATCAAACAATAATTTGGCTCAATTTCGCCATCAAGAAGAATAAGTCTATTGTTAAATAAAGCACACAAATGATAATGAGTATTATTTAATGTGCTATTCCAAAGAGGCTGAAAACAGCGAATGCAAAATCGGTATGAATACTGCCTATTCTGAGCTGGATAGCCCCATCAAAGATACCTCACGCCACGCACTCGGTTCAGCATTTGCCGTAGCTATTCTCATGAGTGGACAAGGAGTATTTGCCAATGAACCCGCTCAAATACAAAACAAAACTGAGGGAAAAAGTTCTCTAGATACAATGACTTTACCGACCATTGCTGTAACAGCTCAAGTGAATGTGGCAAAGACCGAGGGTACAGGCTCCTATACAACAAGCGAGACGACAGCAGCGGTACATTTACCTCTATCCCTACGAGAAACACCACAGTCAACCACGGTGATTACTCGTCAACGCATGGATGACCAGCAACTGAATTCGGTGCAAAGTGTACTAGAAAATACAGCTGGTATTACACCCTATCAATCAGACAGTGAACGAACAAGCTTCTATTCTCGTGGTTTTTTAATCAACAACATTCAGTATGACAACATCCCCACGATCATTGGTAACTCCATCAACGGGAGTGGCATCAGCTCCCTTGATACCGCATTCTATGACCGTGTCGAAATCGTACGTGGTGCCTCAGGCTTACTCACTGGTACTGGCAATCCGTCGGCTGCCATTAATCTGATTCGAAAACGACCAACTCGTGACTTTTCGGTAGCTGCCTTGCTTGGTGCTGGGAGTTGGGATACTTACAGGGGTATGGGTGACATCTCAACACCACTAAACAAGGATGGTAGCATCCGCGCACGCATGGTGGGTACATATCAGGATGGACACTCTTACATCGACGGCTACAAACCAGATAAGCAAGGCATCTATGGCATTATCGAAACGGATTTAACTCCAGATACAACGGTAAGCCTAGGCTATGATTACCAAAACATCAAGCCCAAAGGCTCAACCTGGGGAGGCTTGCCGCTTTGGTTCAGCGACGGCACACAAGCAGAATATTCGCGTTCCCAAAACTATGCGCAAGACTGGAGCCATTGGGATAATACACTTAAAACAGCATTTGCCGAGATTGAACACCACTTCGACAACGGCTGGAAACTTCAGGCAATTGCCAATCAATACCGCACAAACTACGACGCAGAGCTGCTCGGTCTAATCGGCCAACCTGATCACAACACTGGATTAGGCACTTATCCCTATGGGGCTTATCCGGCAGCACTGGCATCTCAAGGGCAAAGTCGTCAGAACAGCTTCGACGTGATGGCAAGTGGCCCATTCAAGTTGCTGGGTCGCCAACATGACCTTGTGGTTGGAGCGACAAGTTCGCGCCACACCTCGACTCAAGCGGATATCGCACCGTTCTATGCTGGTATTGCACCCATCAATGTCTATGACTTGAGTTCAGTCTTTCCCCGCCCCGACTTCCAAGCCATGACATGGATACCGACCCACACCCAAATCAAACAGAGCGGTGTTTATAGCGCTGCCCGATTTTCGCTGACCGAACCTCTAAAACTCATCATCGGTGGTCGCTTTAGCAACTACGAAATTAATGACAGCGTCAACGGTGCTTCATTGCATTACAAAAAGAATGGTGAATTTAGCCCATATGCTGGCTTGATCTACGACATCAACAAAACCTATTCAACCTACATCAGCTACACAGGGATCTTCAACCCGCAAACTGACTATCGGGACAACAATGGCAACGTACTCACGCCGTCCAAAGGGAAAACCAAAGAAATCGGTCTGAAAAGCGAATACTTCGACAAACGTTTGAATGCATCAGTGGCCTTGTTCGAAACCGAACTTGATAACGCGGCACAGATGGTTGCAGGAACCTATACACCAAGTGGTGCTCAAGCCTATAAAAACACGGATGGGACGAAATCACGCGGAGTCGAATTAGATTTGCAGGGAGAATTAGCGCGAAACTGGAATATCTACGCAGGTATCGCCCACTTTACAGCGAAAGATGGCACTGGTATCCGTTTGAACTCGCAAATACCACGCACCACAGCTCAACTTTTTACCACCTACCAATTATCGGGAGAGTTGAGCAAGTTGACATTGGGAGGCGGCGTTAAATGGCAAAGCAGTTTCTACAAGGCACCCAATACTGGCACCAGTTCGCTCGGTGGAGAGCAACGTTCTTATGCCTTGGCATCATTGATGGGACGTTACTCCATCACGAAGCAGGCCGACGTGACCATTAACCTCAACAATGTGTTCGACAAAAAATACGCTCTACAAAAGGGTGATTTCGACACAGTGAGCTATGGTGCACCGCGCAACGTGATGGTCACTTTGAATTACAAGTATTAATTTTCTAGTGAACAAATACCTCACCCAACTTCGGTTTCTATGAATATCCAACAATTGATTCTTGAGAAATTTTTATGTCACTTCCTACTTCTACCCCACCCAAAGGCTTACCCATGAATAACGCAAATAAGATCACTCTCTACTGGTTAACGACAACCGTTGGGGCTGTATTTTTTGTCACGTTCCAGTTGTTCTTTTACATAAATGACTTTGTGAAAATTCATGGAGCAACACCGGTAATTACATTTGAGACCAATGTACTGTGGATGTTTTCCGCATTCTATGGCTCTTGGATCATAACAGTACTTCTCGCACTAATCGGAACACGAACAGCACAATGGATTGTTCTAATTCTCGGCAGCCTGCTTGTTGTTCTGACCACTTTAGGAGGAATCGCAGACGGATTACGTGACGGTTGGCACATAGCCTTTACAGCAATACTCTTCGTTACGTTATCTGGTCTATTCGCAATTTCAGCCACTTGGCGAAATATCAAAAATAAAGGAGATAACCATGTCAATGAATAGCTCTGACTTCCCTTTGGTTTGGATGAATCTTTCACAAGAACCTGGACATGATCACCAAAAAGACTTCGATGAATTTGAAGCCAATTTAAAGCGTGATAAACCGTTCATACTCTTGAGTGATACCGTGCCAACCAACGACCATGAGCACTCTCCAGAAGAGAAGAAACTTACTGCCCTGTGGATGAAAAAGCACAAACTTGAATTGCGAAGGCTTGTTTTAGCAATGATCTTGATTGAACCTAATTCAACAAAACGTTTTGGATACAAAGCTTTTTCGACCGTTTTTGCAAAGTTCTGGGGTTATCCCTTACTTCTTGCCTCTTCGCACAAGCAAGCAATAGAGATGGCAAGAGAACTGTTGTCTGAAGTGGAGAAGTCATCCCATTAATGGCACACTCAACTATGTAATTTTTTCATAAAACTCAGCTCGCTTTACTTTGTCACAGCGAACTTTTGCATTCGCATTTCAAGGTATAGTGAAAAAACCATCCATATTGTTGCTAGCCCAAATAAGCGAAAAGCCCCTACATTTAACAGAGGCTTTTCGAATTTGGTGAAGCAGTGAAATCCTAATTCAAATGAAGTATTGATGACATGGCTTTGTGCAATTGATTGTCGGCCGATTCAATTTTGTTGCTTTGCCAAGCAATATAACCATCTGGTCTGATCATGATGCAAGCATTTTCATCATTGCCCCAAGAGCGAGAAAGTTCTCCATAAGAGTCTTCAACGTCTCTTTTTGGACCTACCTGTATAACTTTAATATCCAAGTTGAGTTGGTTATTAAGTTTGTCTACAGCACACTTCCATTTGTCACCTTGTAGCCAACAGAAAAGCGTAAACTTTCCATTTCCGATTAAGTCTAAGGTTGATATTTTTTTATGACTTTTGACTAGCCATACATGAGGAAGTTTATGACCTGGGGTAAATAAAGGGTAATAGTGAAGATCTTCATCTCTACTAGAATCTATTTTATTTTCAATAGCAAACTCTGCTCCAATAATTGCAGATGAATAATACCGTACGTTAGTTTCTACGCCTAAGGCAGCAAATTCATAAGCTTTATATTCAATTGCAGATCTTAAATCACGGCGTTTAACAGCACCTTTTTCATTACCTTCGCTTAAGGCATTTATACTTCCTTGCATCGTCTCTGTACTGTACTTTCCATCTAACTCTAAAGCAGAAAAGATTGTAGAGAACTCTCTAACACTTTGATTTGCTCGTTTAACAATTCGCTCTCCAACAGGTGCTCTTTCATCATTAAAACTGTCTAATAAACCACTACCCGCTTTGCCATTTAATACAAATGCTAATTTCCAACATAAATTATAAGCGTCTTGTATAGATGAGTTTGAACCTAATCCATTCGAAGGTGGATGACGATGGACAGCATCGCCAATACAGAAAACTCGACCTTTCGAATATTGTTCTGCATACATTTCATTTACTGTCCATAACGACTTACTACTTATGTTTATTTCAATGTCGTTATCACCAATAAGCTGTTTGCAAATCGCAATCGCCTCATCATCGGTAAGAGAGGGTTCTTCTTTTTCAATGTCATACCCCCAAACAATCTGCCATTCATTCCAAGGTCTGACCATACGCAACAACCCTAGGCCAATCCCGCCAATGTTTGCTCCAGGTTGTATAATCCACCAGAGGTAACCAGGTCGATGTGAAACGTATTTTGTTAAATCGGCTTTAAAAATAATGCTGATACTGCCACTTTTCCCCATTTTACCTGCCATAGGTAAATCTAAATCTTTTACGACTTGGCTGCTTGCACCATCAGCTCCAATTAAATACTTACATCGGATTAAATATGTTTGTTTAGTTAATCTATCTAAAACAGTGACTGTTACGCCGTTCTCATCTTGTACATGAGATAAATATTCCGTATCAAATCTTGGATGACTCCCTCGCGATGCTGCATTTGAAAGTAAAATAGGTTCAAATAGGTGTTGAGGAAGATCGCACTGTTCACAGGGGCTCGCTTTAGCATATTCTGACATTCTTTCTGGATGATTCATTCCATAAGGAAAGCGTCCAATTTCATCACCCGTTAAAGATGTGCAATAAACAACATCTCCCATGACTTCTTTTGGTGCTGCTTTTGCGATTACTTCATCTGAGATCCCCAAGTCTCGAACAATTTCCATAGTTCTTTGACTGATATAATGAGCACGAGGACTGTTTGCCAGCCATCTATATTTAGTTATTATGATATTTCTAATTCCATAACTACTTAACATAAGTGCAGCAGAAGAACCTGCTGGACCACTTCCAACAATTAAAACATCAGTTTCTAACATTTTTATCCTATTACTTACATATTTTTGACAGCTAAATAGTTACTACATACATTTAAAGCAAATAACCATTTTGAATATAATATTGCTTCTAAAAACAAGCTCAGTTATTAATAAAGTACTCACAACATTAAGCGTAAAATAAAATTTCGCCCTAATTTTTAAATATAAATTATTCCTACAACCCCCTATTTACAAAATAATCATAAATACAATCTCTATCCAATAACAGCTATTTATAAATTTTGATAATTCTTTAAACTCTAAAATTATTCGTAAATTTTCAAAGCTCCTAAACTACTTTCTATAGTATCAAGATCTAATAAGGTGTCAGCAATATTTTTTATATTAAATATATCTCAATTATATTTGTTAAATAAATTTTGATCATACCATTTTTCAAATTCAAAACTAGTTTCAGGAAAATTCTTGATCATATCCTCGCATTCCTTAAACATTTTTTCTACTTCACTTTTAAAATCAATCTTTAATTCCCCAAGATCTTCTAGTTCGGTCCCTTTATGAATTATATTAATTAAGTCAATAGAGCAATTATTTTCTTTCAAAAGTCTAAGCATATATGGTGTATACAAAAAATATTCAGCTTCATTTATATCTATATAATTATTTTTTAAAGAGTACAAAACACCTAGATTAATTAATAAAATTAACTTTTCCAAATCAGTTTTTCCAGATCTACTCATTTTTCTCTCCAACTATTCTTATATTAATCGAAAAATCTTATTAAACTAGCTTTAGTAATAATCGATATGTTCATTTTATATCTAAGTAACTCTATTAAATTTTTCTATTTAGAACCACTTTAAATCCTACAAAATAAGTATAGTAACCTTCAACCTCCAGACTAGATGCTGACGCAACTCAATCAATTTATGCCATAGAAATAAAAAAAAGCCCCTGCTATTAACAGGGGCTTTTCGAATTTGGCGGAAGCGGTGAGATTCGAACTCACGGAGGACTCACACCCTCGTCGGTTTTCAAGACCGGTGCATTAAACCGCTCTGCCACGCTTCCATGTGCGTAAGAATACAAAGCTTATTCATTTTATTCAAGAAAAATATCATCGCTTTGTGTTCAAGTGCATATTGTTTCATCAATTTTACAATCGAGCAGCTAATTCTGCTCCTTCTTTGATCGCACGCTTCGCATCTAGCTCTGCTGCGAGCTTTGCTCCACCAATAATATGGTAGTTCGCTATAGTCGACTCACCTTCTTTTGGCATCAAGTCTTTTACCGACTCTTGACCCGCACACACTACAACCGTGTCTACACGTAAAAGCTGGTCTTGACCATTGTGCTCAATCCAAAGCCCTTCATCAGTGACAGCTTTATATTGCACACCACGTAACATACGCACGCCATGCTTTTTAAGCTGTGCACGGTGTACCCAACCTGAAGTCTTGCCTAGGCCAATACCGAGAGGTGTTGTTTTACGTTGTAGTAAATAAATCTCGCGGATTGCTGGTTCAACCATTGGTGGCTGCATACCACCTTCAGAAACATAGTTCGGATCTGGGTCTACCCCCCATTCACGTTGCCACTCTGCTAAAGGTTGAGGCTGTGGTTGATGTGGAGGTTTAAGTAAAAACTCAGATACATCAAAACCAATACCGCCTGCACCAATCACTGCTACTTTTTGCCCAACTTCTGCACCTTTTAAAACTTGAGCATAAGAAAGAACTTGTGGTGCATTGCTTCCTTCAATTTTTAATGCACGAGGGATTACACCAGTTGCAACAATCACTTCATCAAAACCTTCGCGCTCAAGCTGCTCACGATTCACGCGAGTATTTAAACGTACATCCACCCCTGTTTTTTCAAGCTGGACTTTAAAGTAGCGAATCGTTTCGTGGAATTCTTCTTTACCTGGTACAACTTTGGCAAAGTTAAATTGTCCACCTACATCTGAAGTTGCTTCAAATAGTGTCACTGCATGGCCACGGCTTGCCGCAACAGTTGCCGCGGACATACCTGCTACACCACCGCCTACAACGGCAATACGTTTAGGCTGCTTAGTTTTTAAATAAACCAGTTCTGTTTCATGGCCTGCACGTGGGTTCACTAAACAAGACACACGCTTATTTTTAAAAGCATGGTCTAAACAGGCTTGGTTACAAGCAATACAGGTATTAATTTCATCAACGCGGTTAGTCGCAGTTTTATTGACCCAAAATGCATCGGCCAATAAAGGGCGAGCCATTTGAACCATATCTGCTTTGCCAGTTGCCAAAATCTCTTCGGCAGTTTCAGGCATGTTAATACGGTTTGATGCAATAATCGGAATTGAAATATGCTGTTTTACATGCGCCGTGTAATCGACAAAAGCTGCACGAGGCACTGACGTTACAATGGTCGGAACACGAGCTTCATGCCAACCAATGCCAGTATTTAATAAAGTTACACCCGCTTTTTCTAAAGCTTTTGCAACAGTAACTACTTCTTGCATGGTGTTACCGTCATGCACAAGGTCGAGTAAAGACAAGCGGAAACAAATAATAAATTTCTCACCAACTTTGGCGCGAATCGCTTTAACAATCTCAACTGGAAAGCGCATACGGTTTTCAATTTCACCGCCCCAACGGTCAGTACGCTGGTTTACGTGGCTACTTAAAAACTGGTTAATTAAATAACCTTCCGAGCCCATAATTTCGACACCGTCATAGCCTGCTTTTTTGGCAATGTCAGCGCACTGTGCGTAATCTTCTATTGTGCTGAGAATATTTTTTTCAGAAAGCTGACGCGGTTTAAATGGTGAAATTGGAGATTTAATTGCTGTTGAAGACACAACAAATGGTTGGTAACCATATCGGCCAGCGTGCAAAATCTGCATTAAGATTTTAGAGCCATGTTTATGAACAGCATGGGTTACCAAACGGTGCTGAGGAACATCAAAGAGACTGTTCATGGTTCCACCCGCAGGTGCCAACCATCCCTGACGGTTCGGAGAAATACCACCTGTCACAATCAGGCCAACCCCGCCTTTTGCACGCTCTTCAAAATAAGCTGCCAGTTTTGGGTAGTTAAAAAAACGGTCTTCAAGTCCCGTATGCATGGATCCCATCACCACACGGTTTTTAATGGTGGTAAAGCCTAAATGTAATGGTTTTAATAAATTGGCGTAACTTGTCATGCTGCGTCCCAATAGTTTTTGCAACTTGTTGCATAGTACTTTAATACTTTTTTGATAATTTTGGATGACCCAGAATTATTTTTTATTCGAGATTATGGTCAATCTATATATAAAGAAGACAATCCCTTATTTTCTCCAAATAATAAATACCAATCAGAACAAGTGAATTAATGCTTTTTTTGCCAAAAAAACCACCATGAATAGTGCTACAATAGCCGCCATTCAGAATTCTCGAGACCACCTCAACGGGGTCTTTTTTATAAATGTTAGGATTAGCAATGACTGATAATGCAACTATCTTGCAGCATGTACCAGTAGGCAAAAAAGTTGGGATTGCCTTCTCCGGAGGCCTAGACACTTCAGCTGCTTTATTATGGATGAAACAAAAGGGCGCAGAGCCTTATGCATATACTGCAAACTTAGGTCAGCCTGATGAAGATGACTACGATGCAATTCCAAAGAAAGCAGAACAATACGGCGCTGTAAAAGCTCGCTTAATTGACTGCCGCTTACAACTTGCACTTGAAGGTATTGCTGCAATTCAGTGTGGTGCATTCCATATCAGTACAGGTGGTGTTCCTTATTTCAATACGACTCCATTAGGTCGTGCAGTAACAGGTACAATGTTAGTTACTGCAATGAAAGAAGATGACGTAAACATCTGGGGTGACGGTTCAACTTACAAAGGTAACGATATTGAACGTTTCTATCGTTATGGTTTGTTGACCAACCCGAATCTTAAAATTTATAAGCCTTGGTTAGATCAAAACTTCATCGATGAACTCGGTGGCCGTGCAGAAATGTCACAGTTCCTGATCGACAACGGTTTTGACTACAAAATGTCAAAAGAAAAAGCGTACTCAACTGACTCAAACATGTTGGGTGCAACTCACGAAGCAAAAGATCTTGAATACTTAAATGCTGGTATCAAAATCGTTGACCCAATTATGGGCGTTGCTTTCTGGAAAGAAGAAGTTGAAATCAAACCAGAAGAAGTAACTGTACGTTTTGAAGAAGGTGTACCTGTTGCGTTAAACGGTCAAACTTTTAACAATCCAGTTGAGCTTATTCTTGAAGCAAACCGTATTGGTGGTCGTCATGGTTTAGGTATGTCTGACCAAATCGAAAACCGTATTATCGAAGCGAAATCTCGTGGTATTTATGAAGCACCGGGTATGGCTCTTCTTCATATTGCTTACGAGCGTTTGGTTACTGGTATTCATAACGAAGATACAATCGAACAATACCGTATTAACGGTTTACGTTTAGGTCGTTTACTTTACCAAGGTCGTTGGTTCGACTCTCAAGCGCTTATGTTGCGTGAAACGGCTCAGCGTTGGGTTGCTAAAGCTGTTACAGGTGAAGTTACACTTGAACTTCGTCGTGGTAATGATTACACCATCATGAACACTGAATCTCCAAACTTAACGTACGAAGCTGAACGTTTAACAATGGAAAAAGGCGATTCAATGTTCTCGCCTATGGACCGTATTGGTCAGTTGACTATGCGTAACCTCGACATTACCGATACACGTGCAAAACTTGGTATCTATACAGATGCTGGTTTACTTTCAATCGGTCAAGGTTCTGCTATTCCTCAATTAGACAGTAAGAAAAAATAATTTTCTTATAACGTCAAAAAAGGCCACCTATTTAAGGTGGCCTTTTTATTTTTAAAATTAGTTCAGGCAATCTCGGCGACTTGTAAAGGCTGATAATAAATCTGGTTACGCCCAAGCTGCTTAGCCCGATATAAAGCTTGATCGGCAGCATGAATTAGATTTTCCTGAGTAACTTTTAAACCCTCTGTGTAAACAGTAAAACCCAAACTAATTGTTACATGCGTAGAGACCAAAGATGCCGCATGGGGTATCGCTTGACGTTCAATCGCTTTATAAATATTGGCAGCCACAGCATATGCACCTTGAGCAGGTGTTTTTGGTAAAAGAACCACAAACTCTTCTCCGCCATATCGGGCTACAAAATCAACATGACGAATCGAATTTTTAATTGCAGAGGCAATAGACGAGATGACTTTGTCCCCCATCTGATGTCCATAAAAATCGTTATAGTTTTTAAAAAAATCGATATCAATAAATAAAACGGCCAATGGACGTTGTTCTTGTTTTGCCCGATAGTAAAAAAAGTCGAACATCTCATCAAAAGTACGTCGATTAGAAATTTTAGTGAGTGCATCTTGCTGACTTAAATGAAGCAATTCAGATGCCTCAATACGCAAAATCTTTTCGTTAAGCTCAGCAAGCTGATTATTTAAAAAAAGACTTCTTTCCCTAGACGTAAGCATCGTACTAATTGAAAAACCTAGAATACAGCTACCAAACAGTGCTCGCCCCAAAGCAATATAGTCACAATTCGCTTGCAATAAAATCAATGAAGAAAAAACAAAAATTGCTGCTGTTAAACCCACATAAAGCATATGTAGAGGCTTTATACCGCTTAAAATAAAGCCGAGCATATATAAAAAAGAAAGTAGCAACATCGACTGATTTTTAAGAGCGATATTTCCTACACTAAGCAGCAACATTGCATTGAAAATAATGGTAAAAAATACAATCCCGCACGCAGCGATGTAAAAATATTCAGTGAGTTTTTTAAACTTGGCAAAAACCCAAAATAGCAGCAGCGCACAAGCAATATTAATTGCACTCAGTAAGCAGTAAATAAAGTCCCAAGTAATGTAAGGTACGCCAATCACTAAGTAGTCTGTAGGGAGCGCTAATAAAATAAAAATGAGATAGGTGAGAACGCCACTTGCTAAAAATTTGGAGATATTTTGTTTAGTTCGTTCAAGATTTAAGCACCAGAACTTTTTTTCTAATTGATGAGGCAAAGGTGTATTGGCATAACGATGGGTATGTAAAGTTACCAGATATTCTATTTCTTCTTTTGCTTTGAGTAATTCCTGTACATTTCCCCTATTTACCACTACCTGATTCCTACCTCTTACACATTAACAAAATATAACATTATTTTTTGAGGCCTCTTGCGCTTTATTTTGCCATTTGTCCGTAATTCTCGTTACCATTTTCACACTTTATCGATTATCATTTGTTTTATTTCGAAGTTTGAACTGCCTTGGACTCTATTACCCTGCTCCAGCCAGATGACTGGCATGCACATTTACGTGATGGTTTAGCATTAAAACGTACTGTACCTGATTTGGCTAAACAGTTTGCTCGTGCGATCTGTATGCCAAACCTTGTTCCACCTGTAAAAACTGTGGAAGAAGCACTGGCTTACCGTGAACGTATTCTTGCTCATGTTCCAGAAGGTCTCAATTTTGACCCGCGTATGGTGCTTTATTTTACTGACTTCACCTCACCAGATGAAGTTCGTAAAATTAAAGAATCTGGACATGTAAATGCAATTAAACTTTACCCAGCGGGCGCAACCACCAATTCTGATAATGGTGTGAGTGATATCCGTAAGGTTTATGCAGTTATTGAACAATTAGAAGAACATCAAGTTCCGTTATTACTTCATGGTGAAGTAACTCATAACCATGTCGATATTTTTGACCGTGAAAAGCGTTTCCTTGACGAAGTACTCAACCCACTCTTAAAACAGTTTCCAAAACTTAAAGTGGTACTTGAGCACATTACAACAAGCGATGCGGCTCATTTTGTTTTAGAGCATGACCGTAATGTTGCGGCAACAATCACTCCTCAGCATTTATTATTTAACCGTAATGATATGTTGGTTGGTGGCATTAAACCGCATTTTTACTGTTTGCCAATTTTAAAGCGCCAAACACATCAAACAACTTTGCTTGAAGTTGCAACGAGTGGTAACCCTAAATTTTTCTTGGGTACAGATAGCGCTCCTCACTCACAAAATGCAAAAGAAAATGCGTGTGGCTGTGCGGGCTGTTATAGTGCACCTAATGCAATTGAGCTTTATGCCCAAGCATTTGACCAAGTGGGTAAATTAGAGCGTTTAGAAGGTTTTGCTAGCCATTTTGGCGCAGACTTCTACGGTCTACCACGTAATACTTCTACCATTACTTTGGTAAAAGAAGATAACCTTGTCCCAGAATCTTTTGATTATTTAGATGATCAAAAAATTATCCCGCTGCATGCCGGGAAAACGCTGCAATGGAGAAAAGTGTGACACAAGAAACCTCTGTCCCGGTCATTGGCCAACGTTTTCGTGGCTTCTTACCTGTTGTTGTTGACGTTGAAACGGCAGGTTTTAATGCCCAGACAGATGCATTGCTAGAAATTGCGTGCATTCCAATTGTGTATGATGCTCAGGGACAATTTGTCCCTGGTCCAGCATTTCATGCGCACATTAACCCATTTGAAGGGGCTAACCTCGACCGTCGTTCGCTAGACTTTATTGGTATTGATCCATTCAATCCAATGCGTATAGCAATGGCTGAAGATGAACGGACTGCATTACGCCGTATTTTTAAATCAGTCAATGAAGTTCGCAAACAGCAACACTGTACGCATGCAGTATTGGTCGGTCATAACGCTCATTTTGATCTTGGTTTTGTTCAAGCTGCAATTGCACGTACAAGCACAAAAAACCAGAACCCTTTTCATAGTTTTTCAGTCATGGATACAGTTACTTTAAGTGCTGTAATGTTTGGACAAACCGTCCTTGCTAAAGCATGTATTCAAGCTGGAATTGAGTTCGATGGTAAAGAAGCACACTCTGCTTTATACGATACTCAGAAGACTGCTGAACTGTTTTGCTATATTTTGAACAAACTATCTCCTTACCTACTTGACAGTTTGGTGGCGGCTTCTTAAGATACCGCCATCCTCAACGTCCCTATCGTCTAGAGGCCTAGGACATCGCCCTTTCACGGCGGTAACCGGGGTTCGAATCCCCGTAGGGACGCCATATTCTTTCTATAAAGAATCATTTCTTTAAATTATTTATCTCACTTCAAATTTCATCCATGAGATAAATTTTTTATTTTCAAAATCAAGACTTCAACTTTACTTCATCAAAATGTTGAGTGGGTTGTACATTTGGCTCATCTTTCTCAATAATTATTGCATCAGCAACTAACTTTGTTTTTGTTAAATCTGCCTCTATTGAAACTTGGTCTAACGAAATTTTTGAAACATTAAAATCAGCATGTATTTGAGCAAGCTCTGGTGTTCTTTTATAACGTACAACTCTAAAACCTGCTTCCCGAATTAAAGCATCTCGTTCTGCATCAATTTTTTCTTTCCCCTTATGGCTAGAATCATCTAACTCAACAATAGCAACAATATTAAATGCCCTATCTAACACAACAAAATCAGCAACTTTACGATTAAACAAATTACGTGTCGTATACCCTTGTGCTGTCATAAAAGCACTAAAAGCAACTTGTGCCAAAATAATATGTTCAGGCAAAGCTTCTCTTAGCTTTATAAAAGTCGGTTGCTCATTCATAGTAATGATACGCTTTCCCTTAATTGGGCTGCGTTTTCCATTCCTGTCTTTGCTTTCCCCTTTCTTTAAAACCCTTAAAATTGCCAATATAATTATGGTCAACAAAACCATGCCGATAAGCATAGACATTAGACTTCCCCTTAATAAAAATAAAAAACCAACTGATCTCTAAAAAATACAATTTAAAACGGTTAGCTATGAAATATTTTCTTGATTTTTAAAGCTATTGTTTATACATGTAGCGAGCTATTTTAGACTGAAATTTAAAATTATTTAAGGATATTTTTTAACTCTCTAAATTTATATTTCCAAATAAAATACATTTGTATTTAAATATCACTGATCCAGTATTTTCTTTACATAGATTTACATTATAATAATTCTTATTTTTATACTGATATCTATTATCAATAAGGTTTTAAATGGATCTTAAGCTTCGCCTCCTCTCCCTGAGCATCGCTCAACTATGCTATATATCAAGTGCGTTTGCAGATACCGACAACTCTTCAACTACTCTTGCAACTATCAAAATTAAAGCTCAACAAGCCGCTGACCAAACATACAAAGTAGATAATTCAAGTAGCGCAACACGTAGTGAAGTTGCATTAAAAGATACGCCGCAATCTGTCAGTGTGGTGACTCAAAAAGTAATTGAAGATATTGGAGCAACACGTTTAATCGAAGCGCTGGATTTAGCTGGCGGCGTTACTCGTGCTAATAACTTTGGAGGTCAAGGCTTAACAGGATTTAACCTTCGCGGTTTCACTAGCGGTGAGTTTTACCGTAATGGATTCCCAATTAACCGTGGTTATCCGAACGCTCCAGATAGCAACACGATTGAACGCGTAGACGTTTTACGTGGCCCCTCTTCTAGCTTGTATGGCCGTGGTGACCCAGGTGGTACGTTTAACTTAATTTCTAAAACACCAAAGTCTGAGCAACAAACCACTTTGGGCGCACAGCTTAACAGTGAAGGTTTATACCGCACCACTGTCGACACAACAGGCACTATTCCAAATGCAGAAAATATTGGTTATCGCCTCAATGTGATTGCAGAAGGTGGTGATAGTTATCGCGACCACGTTGAATCTAAACGTTATGGAATTGCTCCAGTCATTCAATGGCAAGCTTCTGATGCAACCAAAGTTACCTTTGAAGCAGATATTTTACGAAATCAGCATCCACTTGATCGCGGCCAAACACGCTATGCAGGTCAAAAGTCTTTTAATAGTTCACCCGAAACCTATTTATGGGAAACGGGTAAATACAACAACCGGCTCTACAATGATAACAATATGACTCAATTACGAGTCGAACACGACCTTGGAAATGAATGGAAGCTGAATGCTGGTGTTCAATATTTAAATGGCAAATTGTATGGCTATGCGGTAGAAGCAAATGGTATTCAAAATGACGGTGAAACTTTAGGCCGGAATTACAACTATCGTGAATTGAAATGGCAAGATACAGATGCCCAAATTAACTTAACAGGTAATTTCCAGCTTTTAGGTTTAACACATACCTTAGTGACTGGGCTTGAATATGAAAATTATGATTACAAGTCATACATTATTCGTTCAAGTGGTGATGTCGGTAGTTACCCTATTAATATTTATAATCCTGTTTTAGGCCAACCGCTGCCTGAGCTTAATCGGGTTACGACACATGACCGTGAAAACTTAAAAACAACTGCTCTTTTTGTACAAGACCAAATCGATTTAAATGAGCGCTTAAGCGCGCTACTGGGTTTGCGTTTTGAGCACTATGAACATGATTACAAAAACCTATTACCGAATACTGCAAACTGGAATACCAGTGATGATGCGTTTATTCCACGTTTAGGGTTGGTTTTTAAAGCTCGTGATGACCTCTCAATCTATAGCAATGCTGCAAAATCTTTTAAACCAAACACTGGTGCTAGCCGTAATGGAGAAAGTTTTGACCCAGAAGAAGGCATGGCTTACGAGTTAGGCTTTAAATGGCAAGCACTCGACAATATGCTATCGGTTGACTCTGCTATTTTTTATGCAAAAAAAGAAAATGTCTTAACTCTAGATCCTATAGATTCAGCCTATAAAGTTGCTGCTGGTGAAGTTCGCAGCCAAGGTATTGAGCTAAATGTTGCAGGGCAAATTACTCCAGCTTGGAAAATTATTGGTGGATATGCCTATACAGATGCAGAAGTCAGCAAAGACAATACTTTGAAAAAAGGAACCACCTTAGCCAATATTCCAAAGAATAGTTTTAATCTTTTAAATATCTACGAGTTTCAGGATGGCCCTTTAGAAGGCTTAGGTCTAGGAATTAATCAAAAATATATTGATAAGCGTGCAGGACAAACAGCCAATAGTACTTACACCATGAAAGGTTATGCGGTTACAGATTTGGTTTCTTACTATCAAGCGACACCAAAAGTTCGTCTTACCTTAGATCTGAAAAATATTTTTGACAAAGTTTATGATGAAAGTGCTTTCAATTTATATGCTTATCCGGGTGAATCACGTACGGTTCAATTAGGTATGAGCTATACGTTCTAAACTGAACTATAAAAAGATCTGATATACGGTAGTCTCTTCAAGGCGACAAACTTGTAGGTCAGATCTCGTTAGGGATATCAAACACTAAAAAGCCACTGCATTTTTAAGGCAGTGGCTTTTTATTAAGCTACTTTTATAAAAAAATATAATCTACTGATTTATAAATATTTTTATAATTAAATTATGTTCTATACTCAATATAGATCAAAACTATAATTTGAACATGACATGCAAATTCGATTATTTCACCTAAAAAATTCGCGCTCTCAACGCATCATTTGGTTTTTAGAAGAATTAGAACTCAACTATGAGCTCACTATTAAAGATCATTCAGGCATAGGCGAAGATAAAAACTCACCTCATCAATTATCAAAATTTCCAACTCTCGAAATTATTGAACAAGAAAAGACTTCAGTCTTAGCTGAAACCTCAGCAATTTTAGATTACCTATCTCATTTACACCCACAATTGGGACCGAACAGCCTATCAAGCCAACAACCCCTAAATTTTTATTATTGGAAAAATTATTGTGAGGCAACATTCATTCCCGATTTAGTACTCAAACAAATCTTTCACCAAATTGCACAACGTACACCTTTTCCGATCCGTTTCATTCCTAAACTTTTAAAATATGGATTCGATCAAGGCTATCTCAATCAATCATTACAACGACAAATGAAAATGATTGATGAACATTTAGAGCAACATGCATGGTTTGCCGGAGATCAGTTTACTATTGTTGATATTTTGATGTGGTTTCCATTATTAGCTTGCTCACAAAATTACAGTCAGTTTAAACATATACACCGTTATCTTGCCCAAATAGAAAACAGACCCGCCTTTAACAATGCTTTAATTAAAGGCCAATGGTCTGCTTCTACATTTAACGCTTACTGGACGACTGCATGGTAATGAAATTATGCAGACTTACGCGAATTCACTTGACCTTGAATCACCGCTTTAATATTGCCTTTGGCATAATTTAAAAACACCACAAGTGGTGAAAGTTTTGGATTTGGTTTTTTACCCTTGCCAATGGTTTTAAATTGAGCGGCATACCAAATAATTTCCATAATTGCCATTTTATCAACAAAAGGTAAACCTGTTTTAATCGGTTTTACGGCATAACGCACGTCTTGCCCTGCAATTAGACGTTCTGTTAAATCGGTTTCCACGGCAAATGGGCGAGCAATACCAATAAAGTCACATGCACCACTTTCAAGTGCGGCATTCATGCCTTCTACAGTACGGAAACCGCCTGTCACCATGAGTTTACACTTAACATGCTGGCGGATTTTCTCTGCAAAATCTAAAAAGTATGCTTCACGTGCAATCGTGCTTGCCTTACGTTTATCCGCCTTAGCCCCAGCCATTGCTGGTGCCTCGTAAGTACCGCCTGAAATTTCAATTAAATCGATACCAGCTTCATCCACTGCTTTAAATACTGAAATTACATCTTCTTCGCTAATACCACCACGCTGGAAGTCAGCCGAGTTAAGCTTCACGGAAATAATAAAATTTTCTGAGGTTGCTTCACGTACCGCTTTATAAACTTCTAATAAAAAACGGCTACGATTTTCAACTGAACCGCCCCACTGATCTGTACGCTTATTGGTTAATGGCGATAAAAACTGACTAATTAAATAACCATGTGCGCCGTGCAATTGCACGCCTTCAAAACCTGCTTTTTCACAGATCTGAGCTGCTGTCGCGAAACGTTTAATAATATCTAGAATTTCATCATGAATAAGTTCACGTGGCGTTCCAAACATGGTTGCTAAAGCTGGGCTAAAAGGTACTGCCGATGGTGCAACGGTTTCTTTATTTAAACCTTTTGGACACTGACGACCTGGGTGTGACAATTGAATCAATTGCACCATGCCATGTTTTTTACCTAAGGCCGCCCACTCTTTTAAGCGATCTAGGTCACGTTCAGTTTCAATAACCACAACACCCGGTTCATTCTTTGCTCCAGCATTTACCATGACATTGCCCGTAATGGCACAGCCAAGCTCACCTTTTGCCCAAGCACCATATAAGCCCAAATGTAAATCATTTGGTTGGCCTTCATAATTTGCAAGCGCCTCACTCATCGCACCTTTAATAATTCGGTTTTTAAAGGTGGTATTACGAATTGTGATGGGTTGGGCAATCTGGTTCATGGTTAACCTCTTTTTTTGAATTATAGAGCAATTACTCTAATTTAAATGAGTTATTCGGTGTGTCAAGACATAATCGATAACTGACAATAGCACATGTCAATTTTAAAGAATATAAAAATATGCAACTTTTTGCATAAGTTAAAAATTAAATTTATTCTATTAAAAAACAAATAATTAAAATAAAATATCTTAAAGAGATGCTCTAATTAACTGTCTGGTATATTCAGTTTTCGGTTTAGAAAATAGAAGTTCAGTTTCCTGATATTCAACAACTTTAGCATGACGTAATACCATTACTTTATGGCACAGTGATTTCACTATATTTAGATCATGACTAATAAAAATATAACTTAACTGCTCAGTTTGCTGTAATTGTCGCAACAACTTAATCATAGCTTTTTGCGTGGTCCGATCTAAAGCCGATGTAGGTTCATCCAAAACTAAAAGTTTCGGCTGAACCACCAAAGCTCTGGCTAAGGCTACACGTTGACGTTGGCCACCCGAAAGTTCATGAGGATAACGATGTTGAAAATCTTTAGCCAACTCAACTTTTATCAAGGCAGATTCAACTTGCTGGATTACCTCTTTTTCATTCACAGCTTTTAACTTTAACCCTTCAGCAATAATCTGTCCTACCGTCATACGTGGGTTTAAACTGCCAAATGGGTCTTGGAATACAAGTTGAAAATCTGATCTCATCAACCGTAGCACTTTTGGCTGTAACTGATTCAAATCTTGCCCTAAAAAAACAATTTGCCCTTTACTCTTAACAAGCTGAACCAAAGCAAGGGCTAAAGATGACTTACCCGCACCACTTTCACCAACTACCCCAAGTGATTCAGCTTGAGCAAGATCGAAACTCAAATCTTCTATTGCAGTGAAATATCCTTGAATGCGATTTAAAATTCCTTTTCTTATAGGAAATTGCACGCTGAGCTGTCGAACTGATAAAACATTCTGTTGAGTGGGTCTAGACTCTACACTTCCAAAATCATGATCTAACAACTGTGCTGTATAAGCTGTTTTAGGGTTTGCAAAGATTTGGTTCAGTTCACCTTGCTCTACTACACGCCCACTTTGCAATACAATCAGTTTCTCAGCATAGCGATGTACTAAATTTAGATCATGGCTAATTAAAATAAGTGCCATTCCATATTTTGCTTGTAAAGATTTTAATAGCTCTAAAATCTGTATCTGTAAGACCACATCTAACGCAGTAGTAGGTTCATCAGCAATCAAAATTTTAGGCTGAAGCGCCAATGTCATCGCAATCATGACACGTTGTTTTTGTCCACCAGAGAGCTCATGTGGATAGCGTTTTAAAATTTGTTCTGGTTCAACAATTCCGACATCTTTTAGCAGCTCAACTATTTGCTGTCGAACCTCGTGTTTTGAGAAACCCGATAATAGAAGGTTTTCCCCTATGATTTTTTCAACACGATGGAGCGGATTTAACGCAGTAGCAGGTTCTTGAAAAATCATAGCGATTTGACGACCACGTAAATATACTTGAGCTTTCTCATCTAACTCAAACATGTTTTGTAAGCCAATCCAGACCTGACCCGTTACTTCTAATTTTTCTTGCAGCAATCCCATTATTGCTAAGCAACTCATTGACTTACCTGAACCACTCTCGCCCACAATAGCGAGTGTTTCCCCTTCGCTTAAGTAAAAATTTAGGTCTTCCAATAAAATCTTTTGGTCTTTGGTTTGAACCGAAAGATGTTCTACCTTCAATAACGTTGAGGCGGTATTTAAATTATTTTCTTGGGTCAAACGCATCACGGGCCGCCTCCCCAATATAAATTAAAAGTGAAAGAACAATAGCCAGACTAAAAAAGCCCGAAATTGCTAGCCATGGTGCATCTAAATTATTTTTACCTTGCAACAATAACTCGCCTAAAGATGCTGCATCAGGTGGCAGCCCATACCCTAAAAAATCAAGAGCGGTTAAAGCGCTAATATTAGTCGTTAAAATAAAAGGTAATTGAGACAAACTCGAACTGATCGCATTTGGCAAAATATGCTTAAAAATGATAGCGCGATCGGTCACTCCCAAAACTTGGGCTGCACGAACATAATCCAACTGGCGAGCTTTCAAAAATTCGGCTCTGACAATACCCACCAAAACGGTCCAGCCAAAAAACAACATAATGAAAAATAGCCAATATACATTTGGAACAAACATACTGACTAAAATCATGACCATAAAAAGCATGGGTAAGCCATTCCAGACCTCAACCAAACGTTGTCCTAATAAATCTACCCAACCGCCATAATAACCTTGAATGGCACCTACGGTAATTCCAAATAAAGCGGAACAAAAGGTTAAGGCTAAACCGAAAAGCAACGATACTCTTAATCCATAAAGAATGCGGGCTAAAACATCCCTTCCCTGATCATCTGTTCCTAACCAATTTTGCTTGGAGGGTGATGACGGTACAGGAACAGCCAAGTCTAAATTGGGCGTTTGATATGAAAATTGAATGAGCGGCCAAACTGCCCATCCTTTAGCCTCAATAAGCGCTTGTACAGCAGGGTCTTTATAATCAGCTTCTGTTTCAAATACTCCGCCAAACGCAGTTTCAGGATAAGTTTTTAACACAGGCAAATAGTAAGAATCTTCATACTTCACTAACAGCGGCTTATCGTTAGCAATCAACTCCGCCGCTAATGACAAAACCAAAATCAGACTAAATAAAATGAAGCTGGCCCAGCCCAATTTATGCTGTCTAAAACGTTGTAATCGTGTACGCACAATCAGAGACATTATTTGCCTCCTTGTGCATCAAAGTGAATTCGGGGATCAATCCATTGGTACAACACATCACATATGAGACGTAAAATTAGACTAAATAAAGTAAAGAAAAATAAAACCCCAAAAATAACAGGATAGTCACGCTGGACAATTGCTTCAAAGCCCAGCAAACCCACCCCATCTAAATGAAAGATAATTTCTACAAACAGATTACCTACAAAGAAAATGCCCGCTAACACTTCTGGCAAGCCTGCGAGCACAACTAAAATGGCATTACGAAATACATGCTTATATAAGACCTGTTGGCTGTTCAAACCTTTTGCATAGGCTGCCAAAACGTAAGGTTTATTGAGTTCTTCTAAAAATGAGTATTTAGTTAAATAGGTTAAACTGGCAAAACCGCCTAATACCATCGTAATCAGTGGCAAAGTCATATGCCATAAATAATCGGTAACTTTGCCCCAAAGACTAAGTTGATGAAAGTTATCTGATACTAAATTTTGTAATGGAAACCATTGAAAATAAGAGCCGCCTGCAAAAAAAACAACCAACAAAATGGCAAATACAAAACTTGGTACGGCGTACCCCACCACAAGCACTAAAGAGGTGGACCGATCAAACCATGAGCCTTGCTGTCTTGCTTTCTTAATCCCAAGTGGAATAGAAATTAAATAAATCAGAAAAGTGCTCACTAGCCCAAGCGAAATCGAAACAGGTATTTTTTCCCACAACAATTGTACGACAGGTTTATCTTTAAAGAAACTTTGTCCAAAATCTAAATTTAAATAGCCTTTTAACATTAGAAAAAATCGTTCAGGGCCAGAACGATCAAAGCCGTACTGAGCCTTAATTTGCTCAACCATTTCAGGGCTTAAACCTTGAGCACCTTGATAATAAGTTTCTGCACTCAAAGCACGACCAATTCCCAAATCACTTTGTGCCTGATGTATTGCTTGCTCAACTGGCCCACCCGGTGCAATTTGCACAACCACAAAGTTAATCAATAAAATGACAAACAATGTGGGAATCATTAAAAGAAGTCGCTTGAGAATATATGAACCCATATAACAGGATTTCCTTTATGGCAGGTGCTTTTATTGTTGATGTAAATATTTGGCAACTGTTTTGGCTTTGTTTGCATCACTCCACCAATATTCTATCCCAGAAGAAAGTGCTGGTTTAACTTTAGGTTGTTGATACATATTCCAATAAGCATACCAGTTTTCACCTTTACCATAGGTCGGAATTTGATAATAACCAGCTCTAAGCAATCGATCGAGAATGCGAGTATAAATAACCTGTTGTTCACGACTTCTACTTGCAACAAGTTTTGAAATCACTTGATCAATTACGGGGTTGCGAATCCCTGCATAGTTGTAATTTCCATCCTGCGCTGCGGCGATACTTCCCCAGAACTGAGTTTGTTCATTGCCTGGGTTGAGAGATTGCGGCAGATTCATTGTGGTCATATCAAAATCATAACGACGAGTCCTTTCTAAATATTGCGGAGCATCGACCTGACGCAAATTAACTGCAATACCTAACTTTTTTAGGTTACGAATAAAAGGTAAAAGTGTTCGTTGTTTACCATCTTGCTGAATTAAAAACTCAAGCTGAACTTTTTTTCCTTCTGGTGTAAATAATTGCCCTTCTTTAACTTTATAACCAGCCTGTATGAGTAATTGCCGTGCAGTTAACAAGTTCTGACGGTTGAACCCACTTGCATCCGACACTGGATATTTCCAGTCGGCTAAAACACCTTGTTGCATGAGTGGAGATAACTTAGGCAATAACGGTTTTAACAAGTCTAATTCAGTTTTTGAAGGTCGATCTGTTGCTGCTAATTCACTATTTTCAAAATAACTTTGAAGACGTTGATATTGACCATAAAACAAAGCTTTATTTTGCCATTCAAAGTCATAAGCATAGGTTAAGGCTTGTCTAAAACGAATATCATTTAAAGGTTTTCGCCTAGTGTTAAACACATAGCTTTCAGTGGCAATCGGGATATGGTGACGAAATTTATATTGAGTAACCAGTCCAGCTTTTACGGCAGGAAAACGATAATCTGTTACCCATTTTTTAGGATTAGTTTCTTCATGCAAAGTGTATTGCCCAGATTTAAATCCTTCAAAAGCAATATCCCAATTTCGATAATAGACATATTTTAATCGGTCAAAATTATAACGCCCCTTGTTAATAGGCAAATCTTTTGCCCAATAATTTGGGTTTCTTTTATAACTAATGCTTCTACCTGCATCAACTCGTTCAACTACATATGGCCCCGAACCAACAATCGGCTGTAGGGTAATTCGGCTAAAATCTCTTTTTTGCCAATCCGCTTTTGAATAAATGGGTAAGGTTGCCAAAATGAATGGCATTTTAGGATTATGGTTAGACTTAAAACTAAACTTTACTTGATAAGCATTGATGACTTCTGTTTTTGCCAAATCAGCAAGGTACATCTGTAAACCTAAATTGGACTTCGTCTGATAGGCATCAAAACTAAATTTAACATCTGCCGCAGTGACTGGCTGTCCATTACTAAAACGCGCTTTAGGGTTTAAATAGAAAGTAACAGACTGCGTTTTTTCTGGGTCATAACTCACTTTCTCGGCTAAAAGCGGATATAAAACTCCGACCTCATCTAGCGACTGCGTCATTAAAGTATCAAAAAGATAATTAACGCCCTCTGTAGCATTCCCCTTACCATTCATACTATTGAGGTTATCAAAAGTTCCTTGAGCGGCCTGACTTAACAGACCACCTTTAGGAGCATTCGGGTTTGCATATGGCATAGCCATCATTCCTAAATATTTAGGTTTGGAATGAATCGCTATATATGAAGTGGTTTGCTGTGCAGAAAAAACTGCATGCGAAACGACACTGAGCCCGACTAGCAGGCTCAGTTGAAAAGATGATTTATGCATAAGTTGCTAATTATTTTATAAATTAGGCACTTTAATAACATCACCAATGCGAAGCTGAGTAGAAGGTGTCAAATTATTCAGCTCAGCCAAGAAATTGGTTTCTAAACCATATTTGCTAGCAAGACCAATTAATGTATCACCACGCTTCACTTTGTATTCCACAACAGTTTTTGGAATTACAATATTTTGGCCGCGCTGTAAATTAGCACTCGCTTTTAATGCATTCATTTCAGCAAGTTCACGCACTGAAATGCCAGCACGGCTCGCAATACTATTTAAAGACTCACCAGATTTCACAGTATATCTTTCAGTGTTTTTACCAGCTGCAACTGTTTTAGTTGAAGACTTGGTATCTACTTTAGCTGTTTCTACTGTAGGTACATCACCTGTTAGCTTTAAACGTTGCCCTACACGAACGCTACTGGTACGTGAAAGACCATTTAATGAAGCAAGGTAGTCCAACTGTAAGTGATAACGGTTAGCGATATTACCTAAGCTATCACCAGATTTGACTGTATATGTTTCTGGTGTTTCTTCTTTAGTATTTTTAGAAGGCTTAGTTGGTGCTTCTTCTTCAACTGTACCTGTGAGTTTTAAACGTTGACCAGCACGTAACCCAGCAGTACGAGACAAACCATTTAAGTCAGCCAAATAACCTGTTTGCAAGTTATATTTACTCGCAATCGCATTTAAGCTATCACCCGACTTTACAACGTATTGTTCTGGAACACTTAACCCTGCTGGTACTTTTATCGTTTGACCAAGCTGTACATGACTATTTGCTTTTAAGTTATTTAACTCGGCTAACTCAGCTAGGCTAATTTTTGATTTCGTTGCAATACTCGATAAAGTATCACCGCGCTGTACTTTATAGCCTTCTGTTTTATAAGAAATACTAGCAGCAGCCTTCTCAGATTTACTAGAAGTTTTAGTTTCAGCAACTTCATCTACAGAAATATCTTGTGTTGGCACATTAATTTTTTGGCCAACCATCAAGTTACTACCCGCAGATAAACCTGGTGTTAATTCAGCAAGTTCCTGATTCGAGAGCGCATAACGATCTGCAATCAATTTAAGGTATTCACCGCGCTTCACAGTATAACTTTTCGTTGCTATACGTTTTGCATTTGCCTGAACTGCTTTCGGTTCGACTTTAGCACTTGAACGACTATTCTTCGGCTCTTTTAACAGTAATTTTTGCCCAACAAACAGACCATCTGTTACTGATAAATCGTTATATTCAGCTAACTGTCTTACCGACAAATTAAACTGATTAGCAACACCGCTTAAACTGTCATTAGCTTCAACTACATATACATCTGGTTTAGCTGTACTTTTAGAAGTAGTTTGAGTTTCTTGTGGTTTAGCATCATAGAGGTAAAGTGTTGAACCTACATATAACGTCTTTTCAGGGTCAATCTGGTTCCACTTTGCAACATCGCGCCAGTTTACGCCATTTTTCATTGCAATAACGGCCAACGTATCACCTGGTAAAACAGTATAGGTACTACGCTTACCTTTAGGTTGTACAACCACTACATCAGTATCAGTCTTGATGTAAGGTTTGTCTTTATTACGCTGTCCGTCTTCAGAGTTAGCTACAGTCACGTCTTCAGCTAAAGTTTTTGGATAGGCAAAACCTCTACTGACCTCTTTACCTTGTTGCTCTGCAACTGACTGGCTCGTCTGAATTGCGGTTAACCTAATTTTGCCATCATACGGATCGACAATTTCGGTTCCTTTAGGCGCGATTGCTTTTAATTCAGCAACGACTTGATCTTTTTCAGCTTGTGTTGGTTGCGGCTCTAAAGCTTGTTGAACTGTTTCTTTCTCACCTTCAGCTCGTACTGCCGCTAAAATCTTCTCACGCTCTGCAGCTGAAATTGGTGGCTCCATCTTAACAGGCTTCGTAATGTTAGCTGCATTGGTCACAGCTACAGGAATACGCGGCGCACTTGGTACATCCGCTGATGCTGCAAAGGCAGCCAATGCATCAGAACCACGTGGTGTAGATTTTGAAATCGTTGAAGTATTCTTCACTGGTGAAGAAGGTTTAACTGGCTGAACTTGTGTTGTTGGTGTTGTTCTTGTTGTCACTGTAGTAGAAGGACTAACAGTTGTCGGTGTAGACGGTGAAGTTGCATTTGCCCACCAACCCGAGCTACCACCCGTTTTTTTGCCTTTTAATTTATTATCAATTGAAGGACTTAAATCTGCTGGAATCAAAATACGCATTGGGCTCGCAGGGTCTACTGCTTCACCACGATATCCCGGGTTCAATGCATAAAGTTCTGCACGGCTTAATCCTGCTGTAGAAGCAATTTCATTTAACGTTAAAGGTGCTGATAAAGTCACTTCACGGAAATGGGGTCTATTTGCAATAGGTGGTAGTTCTACACCATAAGCCTTTGGATTTTTAATAATTTGAGCAACTGCTAAGAAACGTGGAACATAGTTCATTGTTTCTTGAGGTAATTTTAATGACCAATAATCAGTTGGCAAACCAGCAGCTTGGTTGCGGTTAATCGCCTGCTGAATACGTCCAGGGCCAGCATTATAGGCAGCTAATGCAAGTTCCCAAGAACCAAATTGGTTATAGAGACTTCCTAAAAACTCATAAGCTGCGCGAGTCGATTCAACCACATCTCGGCGCCCATCATACATACCAGTTTGCTTTAAGCCATAAATACGACCAGTGCTTGGAATAAACTGCCATAGGCCCGCTGCTGCTGCACTACTTGTTGCAGCTGGGTCATAAGAACTTTCAATTACAGGTAATAATGCAAGTTCTGTCGGTAGTCCACGGCGTTCAGCTTCTTTTACAGTATGGTACAAATAACGACTGGCACGAGCACTCAAGCGATCAAGGTAAGGCTGACGAGAAATAAACCAGCTACGCTGAGCTTCAATACGTGAATCCCAATGATTCAAGTCCATTTTGAAACCCACAGACATACGCTTCCAGACATCACCATGCTTCAAAATAAGCAGACGATCGCCTTCTACAGCGCGCATATCGGTTGCTGAAAGTAAGTCTTCCAAAGAGTCAAGACTACTCGCATCTAAATAACCTGCACCACTGACCTGTTTCGATTTTGAGGTTTTTGCAGATTGCGGAGTCGATGAACAGCCTGTTGTAATACCCAACGCAGCTAAAGCAGAGCTAAGTACGGTAATTTTGAACAATGATGCCGCAGATGGCTGCCACACAAATGTGGTTGGTTTATACATAAAAACTTCCAAACAACTCGCGTAATATTTTTTTGGGGTCTGGCCACAAACCCTAGGTCTTCGATGCCATTGTAGTAAAGCGTGCAAGATAGACAAGGCAATAATTTGATGTCATTTGCATGGAAATGTTACAAGAAATTAAAAAAACCTTGCTTTGTAACGATGGAACCGAACTTTTTGCGTATACAATACACCATATTCAGTTCTTTTTCTTTTAGTTTAGGTTTCGATTTATGTCTCAAACAATCACACTGTATGTTGATGGTGCATGTCGTGGCAATCCGGGTTTAGGTGGTTGGGGCGCATATGTCATTACCGAGCAGGGTGAGCATAAATTATTTGGCGGTGAACCTGAGACAACCAATAACCGCATGGAGCTTACTGCTGCGATTGAAGGCGTTTCATTTTGCCCACCCGATGCTCACTTAATTATCTGGACAGATTCAAATTATGTGAAGCAAGGCATTACTGAATGGATTCATGGCTGGAAAAAGAAAAACTGGAAAGATGTAAAAAATCCTGACCTTTGGCAAAAATTAGATGCTGTATGTGCAGGTAGAAATATTGAGTGGAACTGGATTAAAGGCCATGCTGGACATGCAGGCAACGAAATGGCCGATGAGCTTGCAAATATCGGAGCCGATCAAACAGCACTTCAAAAAAAAACAGTTCTAGCGACTGCCCTGCAAGATATAAAAAAGCCTGAAGAGGATTGGTTGCTTGATGACCCTTTTGGGTTTGATATGGCAGAAGTAGCCGAAGAAGATAATATTGATCTTGAACAGCCCGAAGAAGTTAAGATGATTATTGTGGAAGAAGAAGTTATTGAAGTTGAAGCTGCTGAGCCAGAAAGTAAGCAACCCATTAATAATATTCATCCTCAAATTGTTGTGACTGAAGCCAAATTACAATTACAAGGGCCTCGACAACTGATTCTCGATACGGAAACCACTGGTTTTTATTTCCAAGATGGCGACCGAATTATTGAGGTAGGCGCTATTGAAATGATTAACCGGAAACTTACCGGTAGCTCAATTCATATTTATATTAACCCGCAAAAACCAGTGGGTGACTCAGAAAATATCCATGGTATCAGTGATAATTTCTTAAAAGATAAACCGCTCTATGCGGAAATTGCCGACACTCTCTTTGATTATCTAAAAGGCGCAGAGATTATTGCCCATAACGCAACCTTCGATATGAACTTCCTTGATATGGAGTTTAGACGCGCTGGTCTTCCCGCGCTTTCCGAAGTATGTGAGGTAACAGATACGTTAGCTTTAGCAAAAAGCAAACATCCGGGACAAAAAAACTCGCTTGATGCCCTTGTAAGACGTTATGAAATTCCGGCACGTGACCGTACCTTCCACGGTGCATTACTCGATGCTGAAATTCTTTCAGACGTTTACCTAGCAATGACAGGTGGACAGGTTTCTTTTGATATAGATGCCTTATCCCAAAGTGAAAATAGCCAGAACACAACAAATAAAACTAGGATTCAAATTGACCTACCAGTTATTTACCCTTCTGAAGAAGAGCTAAATACACATGAGACTTGGGTCAAAGAATTTGAGAAAAAACATGGAGAACCTTGCCTTTTTGCAAAATAAATTTTTGATTCTTTAGCGTTTTTAGCTTTTCCCCTTTGTAAGTTAAGTTATATTAGTCACATAGATTTTTAGCTCAAATTACCGAGCACTACGAATATAACAATTGATTTTTTTTCAAAGGGGAACGTTTATGTCTGAGCATACTTCGATTCATTTCGATCCAACAGCTTTACTCATCATCAAACATGAAATTGATCGCTCAATAAAACTGGTTGAAGGTGCAGTAAGCACTTTAATTGAAGAACAAACGCTCCCTTTTGGTATTGATGATGCATTAGAACAATTTAAGCAATGCACTCAGGTCCTACGTTTAATTGATATCCCCTATCTTGCAAAAATCACTCAATATTCAACTGAGCTGATGCAAAAAATTATTGCGAAACCAACCCAAATTAATACCGACGATGTCGTTGCGCTGAGTGAAGGCACGACCATGGTAAAGCGATATATTGAGTTTATCTGCTTGCGTGAATTACAAGTTCCTCAGTTTCTTCTTAATACCTTAAATAATTTAGAATTAGCTTTAAATAAACCACTGACCTCTTCTGGGCAAGCGATTGCTCCTTTACTTGCAAATGCTTCGTTTGAACTTCCATTCCCAGAAGTATTCATTAATGAAAAAACTCAGTTTATCCATCAACTCTATAAACTATCTCTGCATCAATTTTTAAATAAAACAGAATCTAATCATCATTATCAAGCTTTTAAACTGATCGGTACCTATTTGGTCAGCTTGGCAAAACACCAGCCAAGCCAACAATATTGGCAACTCGTAAATTATACTTTTGACCATATTGATAACTTGCTTTTAAATGATTCACGCCTACGTGTACTCATTAATATTGAAAGTTATATTGGTCAATTCTTAGCAACGCCGGAAACTTTCAAGCCTGATTTGGCTGCGCTTGCAGATATTTTAAGTATAGTTATCGCTCAGGAAGATGAAGTTGCTCACCATATTCGCAACCAACTTCATATAGGCGATGAAACACCGACAGATACGCAACTACTGGTTTTAAGCCGCCATCTTTTTGGTCCTGATTTCGACACCATGCACGCAGTCAGCCAATTAATTTTGAGCGAAATGAACAAAGTGCGTAACGATATTGAATATAACTATCAAAATATGTCGACTGAAAAAGCACAACAATTGCAAACGAGTCTTTTACAGCTCGCTTATACATTCAAACTACTTAACCTTGATGAAGCCTCAGTTGAGCTTTCTCAACAAGCGAGCAGTTTAAGTCAGCTCAATATATTAAGTAATGAAAACTATGCACAGCAGCTTATGGACAGCATTTTGTCTGCCATGAACTCAATTGGTATTTTGGTCCGCCAATATACGTCTAGTCGCTTACAACTTAATGTGAACAATACGAATATTTCTTTAGATCGCCTTGATGAGGCACATCAAGCCTTACTCACCGAGACAAAAAATCTAATTGATTTTATTTGTCAGAGCCTTACGTTATATGCAAATGATTCAACACAGAATATTGAAGCAATTGCAGGTTCACTAAAAGAGCTAGCAGGCGCGGCCGAATTCCTAGGAAGTACCATTCAACAAGATGCTTTACTTCAAACAGCTCAATTTGTTCAACAACAACTTGAACAAAACCAGCCTTTTAATACAGACCAAATTCACTGTATTTTTAACGTATTAGCGGGCCTTGACATGTTGGTTGACAATTTAAAAAATAAACAACCTGTTCTACAATCCATGTTTAATGTAGCATTGTCGAGTAGTCAACAACTTCAAGAAAAGGCAGCTTAATGTCTGAATTATCACTTGCTTATATTTTTCATCATCAACAATTACTGGTTGATCACAACCTTCAACTACCCAAAGTCGAAAAGTTAGCAAGTGATTTACTTTTCACTCATGATGAGCAAGTCATTGCACGTGACTTGCTTGCTGAGGAACCCATTCCCGAAGGCTTACAACTAGTTCCAATTCGCCAACTCATTACAAGTTGGTCAAAAGAACAGTTCTTGCAAGCAAGCCGCGCTGTACAGTTACTTGAATGGCGACGTAATCATAAGTTTTGTAGTCACTGCGGGCACCCAACAGAAGTTCATCCAACCGAATACGCAATGGTGTGTCCTTCTTGTCGCTATCATCAATACCCTCGCGTAAACCCATGCATTATTACGGTCATTACTCGAGGTGATGATGAAATCTTGCTAGCGAAGTCAGTCCACAATAAAACCAATATGTATGGTTTGATTGCAGGTTTTGTTGAGGTCGGTGAAACGCTTGAAGAAGCGGTACAACGCGAAGCTTTTGAAGAAGTAGGCCTAAGACTCAAAAATGTTCAATATATGTCAAGTCAACCTTGGCCTTTCCCTAGTAACCTGATGGTTGCGTTTAGAGCAGAATATGAGTCTGGTGAAATTAAGCTACAAGAAGAAGAAATTGCAGATGCACAATTCTTCAAAATTGATCAATTACCTGAAATTCCATTTAAAGGTAGTATTGCTCATTCAATGATTATGCAGATTACCCAAGCCGGGTAATCTGCCGTGTTTTAAACGAGAGTATCGTTTAAAACACTTCTTCAAGAAAATGCAAAATAGTTCTTTTAGTCCTGAAGTAATGACTAATAAAACTAGAGAGACTGGCCAAAATTGTAATATGCCCAGTTTTAGGAATCACGGCGATATGGCTGTGATTTCCCTTTTCTCTAAGCGCTAAATCCATATCTAAAGTATTGTGCTTTTTCACAATCTGATCATTTTCAGCCATCAAAAGGTAATGTTTAATATTATTTTGATTGACGAAATAATATGGCATGACTTCTTTATAAGAGATACCTTGATCAAAAGCATCTTTGGCCAGTGGGTCACCCTTATAGTCAAAATGATAAGGCCCAGCTAAACCGATTATTGCCTTAATTTTCCCTAGACACTCAATTTTAGTTGAATCAGGGTGATAAACAGCAGACATCACATTAAATGCGCCTGCTGAATGCCCCATAAGTACAATATTTTCTGTAGAGATTTCTAGCTTGTCTTGGTTTTGATGCAAATAATTCAATGCCTGAGTCAGGTCATCAACAAAACTTGGGAAAATATTTTTAGGTGCTAACTGATAGTTAATCACAGCAACGTCATAGCCTTCTTTGGCAAAGGTCTCACCAATAAAAAGATAATCTCGTTTATTACCATGTTGCCACGCCCCACCATGCACAAAAACAATGAGTGGCTGGTGAGATAGCTTTTTAACAGATCGATAAATATCCAAACGGTGGCGAGGCTTTAGCCCATAACGAACATTTGGAACCTGTTCAAAACCATCTTTTGGCGTAAAACGGTTTAAAGCAAAACTCCCCAAATCATACAGGCGGAACTCTTTATAGAGAGTTCGCGCCTGTTCAATTTTGCTTTGTAGTTGTTCAATCAGATTCATATATTACTGTGCAGTCGAAGCAGGATCTGTTTGGTCAGGATCAATTGCAACAGGTGTTTGAACTGTTGGCTGAGCAATGACGTTATTAATAATTGGTGTAGTCGTTGTGCTACCAGTACTCGCTGCTGGAGCAGGCGCCAAATCAACATTATCAATTAAAGTAACAATTTTGGTCACGTTACCAACGTTTTGTAAGACGCTATTTAAATCGTTAATTTCAGCTGTATTTAAACGGCCCATTACATAAAGTACGCCGTCTTCGGTATGGACGAGAACCTTACTATCAGAAACCACAGGTGCCTTCATTAAAAGAGCACGTGTATTTGCTGTTACACCCGCATCTTGCATGATGGTGTTATAGCTAACTTTGTTACCCACCGTAATATAGTTATGTACGGCTTTCACATCACTCATGGCTTTAAGATTGTCTTCTGCCAATTGTTTCAAGTACGGGTCTGGCACTTGGCCAGTTAATAAAACTGTACTGTGGAAGCTTTCAATATTAATACGTGACTGCTTGAAACGTTGATCAAGTTTATAAATGTTGATATTCGCTGTACGTTTAATTGAAGAGTCAATGAATACTTGGCCTAGACTGCGGACACCGCTATCTGTGCCCACTGGAGCTGTGCCTGTTCCACCAGAAATAAAACTTGCGCAACCTGATAAACTTGCGACACAAAGCATTGTTACAGCAATACGGTTTAACACTCCACCAGACTCCTATCAATTTCTTGGCTTGATCATAAAGCATCAGACTTAAATTTGCTCAAAAGAGTAATGAACTCTTAATCCAAAGTAAATGCATTTTCGATCCATTGCAGATCATAATGGAATTTTGAAAAGTCATGCTGTACTGTTTTTGCAATTTTCTGTGGAAAATCAAAACAAATCACATCAAAACGACAATAAAAATCCTGATAAGATGGATAGCGCTGTAAAAAACGCATCGCAGTTTTGATAATTTTCTTCTGTTTTGTCCACGTTACCATTTCACAAGCTTGTCCATAATTTCCTATAGTGCGTGCTTTTACTTCCACAAAAACTAACTCTTGCCCTCTTTTGACGATTAAATCCACTTCGCCACGGCGTGAATGGTAATTACTTGTGACCCATACATAGTTTTGTGCTTGTAAAAGGCTTAAAGCAGTTTGCTCTGCCCATTTCCCCAACTGTTGCGCCAATAACATTTTTATTTTCCCCAATGAAAAGCATCTCTAGATGTTTTTATGTGTAAGTTATTTTCTTAAATTCATCTGACATATCAGAACTAAATCGAACAAATGAAAATCAGATCATTTCCGAAAAGCTCAAGCTAGCAGACATTGTTCACGCCCAAATCATAATTTCGGGTAAACTACCCGATTAAAATTGTTTATCTGTACGGAGTAAAACCAAATGAGTGCTCAGTTATTTGTTGTAGCCACCCCAATCGGGCACTTAGATGATATGACTTTCCGTGCAATTGATATTTTAAAATCAGTTTCTATTGTAGCTGCCGAAGATACTCGCCAATCAGCACAATTATTTAAGCACTATAATATATCGACTCAACTTACTGCATGTCATGATCACAATGAAAGCAATAAAATTGAGCAGTTAGTCCAAAAATTACTTGCGGGCGATAGCATTGCTTTAATTAGTGATGCAGGTACACCGCTCATCAGTGACCCAGGCTTTAAATTAGTCCGTGCTGCTCAAGAGAACGGTATTAAAGTTGTTCCAGTGCCAGGTGCATGTGCTGCTATTGCTGCCTTAAGCGCGGTAGGTTTACCAAGTGACCGTTTTAGCTTTGAAGGATTTTTACCATCTAGAGCTTCACAACGTATTTCTCAATTAGAAAAACTTAAAAATGAAACCCAAACCTTAATTTTCTATGAGGCACCTCATCGTATTTTAGAGTCTATTAAAGATATGGCTCAGGTATTTGGTGAAGACCGTCCTGTAGGATTTGCACGTGAAATTACCAAAACCTTTGAAACCATCAAAAAAATGACCTTAAAAGATTTGGTCAGTTTTATTGAAAATGACCACAACCAAGAAAAAGGTGAAATTGTAGTGGTTGTGGGTGGTGCAGCTGCAAAAACAGATCTAGAACAAGAAAAACTAGATGAACTTTTAAAGCGTTTACTTCAAGACTTATCTGTTAAAGCAGCATCTCAACTTGCTGCCGATTTAACAGGAATTAAGAAGAAAGTCGCTTATCAACGTGCGCTCGAGTTAACACAATCTTAATTTTTGATTAGGTATGGTGATGACACAGACTCTTTGTTATCACCATCTGTTAATTTTGCATAATAAAATATAAGAATAAGAGTATTAATATGACTCAACAAATGGGCAAACTTGGCCCCCATGAAGGACAAGAGCTAGAATTATTACTTTCAGGCGAGAAATCTATCGCTCTATTTTACGATCTATTACCTGTCAGTTTCTTAAAGCATCTCGAACAAGGTACTTTATCAATGCTGAGTAAAGATATTGAAACTTCTCTGCCTTTACCCTTTTCAATTATGCTGATCTATAAAGATGCAGCTTTAGCAGATTTAAATGAACTCATGATATGTATTGAAACTTTATTTAAAGAAACTAATTTTGAAAAATGCATAGAGCTTGAACGAAGAATTGGACAACTTTTAGGTTACTCAGCGCAAGATATAGAGTTTTATATTCAGCATATTTCCAATCGCCATTTAAAGAGAAACCTCTAAAACTATCTCAATATGTGTTTTGCTGACTCGACAATAGTTTCCGTCAGTGCATCCAACTGTTTAGACTGCCTTTTCCAATGGTGCCAATATAACGGAATGTCGAGCCCAGCCTCAGGTATAACATCCACTAAAGTTCCATTGCTTAGTAAAGATTGAACCTGAAGTTCAGGCACCATGCCATATCCCAAACCTAATTGGATTGCTTTCACAAACGCATCTGTAGCAGGAATAAAACTATAAGGATAGCTCTGCAAAGGCAAACCATAATATTTCAGTAATACCTCTGAATGCATAAGATCTTTATGGTTAAAAATTACAGCTGGTGCACTTCTTAAAGTTTCTCGGTTTACGCCATGTTTAAACCAGTCAGCTGCAAATGCATCAGAAGCCAACATTTTATAACGCATTTTCCCGAGTGGTTGAGCTAAACAGCCTGACATGACCTGTTCTTCTGCAGAGATACATGCGTTGACTTGTCCTGTTTCTAATAAAGTATGCGTATGCGATTGATCATCAATTTTTAGTTCTAAGACTATTTTTTCTTTAAAAAGTGTTTGCTGAATGCTCGGTAAAAGCCAAGTCGCTAGCGAATCTGCATTGGACGCTAGAGCAATTTTATAGAATTCCGATTCCGATGATTTCCCCATCAAACCTTGTAATAAGTTTTGCTCCATTAATCTCGTATGACGTAAATGTTGCAATAACGTTTGCCCAGCTTGTGTGAGTACACATGGCCGCCCACGTATAATTAAAATTTGGCCTAAATACTTTTCTAAAGCTTGCACACGTAAGGACACTGCCGAGGGCGTAATATATAAATGCTCACCTGCCGCGTCAAAACTTCCCACTTCTGCGACTGCAAGAAAGGCTTCACACTGTTTGCTATCTAGCATATCAAACCTAAATTTTTTTTAGCTAAACCTAAATATTCTTAATTTTACTTATTTCTTAAGAAAAAGTCAGATAATTCCCACATCTGATTTTTCCACCTTATTGTTATGTTCTCTCTTAGTATATTTTTTAAAGGTTTCGGTATTGGTAGCGGCCTTATTGTAGCAATTGGAGCTCAAAATGCTTTTGTTCTAAAACAGGGGCTCAAACAGCAATATGTATTTTGGCTATGTTTAATCTGTGCGCTGTCCGACTCAATTCTAATCGCGTTTGGTGTATTAGGTTTTGCCGAAATCATGACAGCATCACCCATCTTAATTACGGTCGCTAAATATTTAGGGGCAACGTTTTTATTGGTCTACGGTGCGAAAGCATTCTATGCTGCCTTAAAACCCCCCCAGAGTATGGAGCTTGATAGCAGCCAGAAACAGACTTTAACTCAAGCACTAGTGACCTGTCTTGCCTTTACTTGGCTTAACCCACATGTCTATTTAGATACCATTGTTCTGATTGGTTCAGTTGCAACTCAACTAGAAGACAAAATTAGTTTCGCTTTGGGCAGCATTGTTGCCTCTTGGATTTTCTTTTTCAGTTTAGGTTATGGCGCAAGATTATTAAAACCATTATTTACCAATCCAAAAGCTTGGAAAATTTTAGATTTCATTATCGGTTGTGTTATGTGGGGTATTGCAATATCGCTTCTCATCTAATGCATTCAAACAGTAAAAAGTACCATGTCTGAATGGTACTTTTTATGCGCTCATAATTATGCTTGAGAACCCAACACCAGTTTTGACTGTTTTCTTTCTTGCTGAGACTGTTTTATGACAGCGTAACCAGAAGACACACCCAAGTACGCAATTACAAAGGCAACAAATAAATCTGGAAATACACTCCCTGTTCCAAATACACCAACGGCCGCTAAAATCACAGCAATATTGGCAATAGAATCATTTCTGCTGCACAACCAGACGGAACGCATATTGGCATCTCCATCACGGTACGCATAGAGCATAAGCGCGACTGAAACGTTAGCAATTAAAGCCATCACGCCAATTGCTCCCATGACCATTGGTTCAGGTGAAACACCATAAAAATAAGACCAAACCACTTTTGCAATAACAAAAATACCGAAAGCTGCCATCGTTATTCCTTTAAGTAATGCAGCTGTTGCGCGCCAATATAAACTCATCGAAAGCACAACTAAAGATAATGCATAATTTGCTGCATCTCCGGCAAAATCTAATGCATCGGCCCATAGCGAAACAGATTGAGCCTTATAACCGCCCAATATTTCTACTACAAACATCAACGCATTGATCACGAGAGCAAACCATAACGCTTTTCTAAAACGTGGACTCACTTTCTTTGAAGGAGAACATGTTGAAGCACAACCACATCCAGCCATTTTATTTCCTCAAGAACTCTTTTATAGTGATTAAAAACCCTTGAGTAGCTCCAGAGTCAAGCCTTATGAGTCTTTCTATTGGTCAATTATCAAAAAAAGCGGATGTTCCAATTGATACGATCCGTTATTACGAAAAAGTAGGTGTACTTGATCGTATCCAACGTTCAGAAAATAATTATCGTATTTACACCGAGCAGACCCTCAACGACCTATTGTTTATTAAACATTGCCGCGAATTAGATATTTCACTCAGTGATATTAAAACTTTAAAAGAAATGAAAGCTGAGCCTAAACAGGCATGTACAAAAATTGATAATTTAGTAGATAAATACTTAAATGAAGTAACTGAAAAAATTGAAAGATTATTACTTTTAAAAGAATCTTTAATTGATTTAAAACAGCACTGCTCTACCAATCGAACAGTGGATGAGTGTGGAATTTTAAAAGAACTGCAAAGCTCGCCTTAAACCTATTTTGATAAATTCATACAAATAAAAAAGCACCACTCATGTGATGCTTTTTTAAGATTAATGGTCGCTATGTTCATCAGGAGGAACTTCGGTAATTCTACCACCTCGAGCTAAAAATGCGGCAACTTCATCTTCCAACGCTTGGCGCTGTTTCTGTTTAGCAGTTACAGTCAGCGTTTCTGCTTCGGCAAGGTCAGTATCACTCAAACTGCCTGCTTCTTCATCAGCTGCACCGCTTTCGGCTGCTTTCGCTTCATCTTCATCTACAGCAGAATCTTCTGCATCTTCATAATCATTGATATCTGACATTTCACACTCCCCAGAATGATTTTATTGCATCATTGCTATGGTCCCAAGACCTCAGAAATTTAGCAATCTCTTTGCATTTAGCAAAGAGCCAATTTGGTCAATTCCGTATCTTTTATGACCAAATTGGTAATGATATATAAATGATTGTTCAAAAAATATCTACTGGTATTTAATTCACTCAGTAGAGTATAGACCCAGTAAATATTTTAATGCTTATAACGGGTACTTTGTAAAGCCCCTAAACCATTTGCTTGTTGCATAAATCGGTCTTTTAAAACCAGAGTCAGCTCAACTTGCTTAAGCCCCATATTGCGAGCCCACACGACTGGAAATAGCTCACTACTTTCAAGCCAACCAATTGCCGACATGCTATGCATCATTGCATCATTCTGACCTTTACGGCGATGTTCATAGCGCAATAAAGTTTGCTCATGTGCCCATACACCACGGTTTAAATCGTGAAGCAATACATCACACAGTACTGCGGCATCAAGACAGCCAATATTTACCCCTTGCCCAGCAAGTGGATGAATCACATGTGCTGCATCACCAATCAAAGCTAAACCTGCTTTTACATATTGTTTAGCAGCGCGAGCTTTGAGCGGAAATTGTGCTCTTGAACGAACTTCTAACACCTCACCCAACATGTGTTGGCTTTCTTGAGTTAAAAGCTGCATAAACGCTGTATCGTTTAAAGCTGAATATTCATCGGCATAATCATCTGGTAGTGTCCAGACAATCGATTGCCAATATCCATTTTCAGTTTCTTCAAGACTTGCCATTGGTAAATATGCCAAAGGTCCAGTAGGTAGGAAAATTTGGCGGGCAACATAATGATGAGGCTTTGCTGTTCTAATTGCACAGCTAATGGCTGCTTGTTTGTAATCTAGTACGTCGAGGTCAATAAAAGCCTGTTCACGTACAAATGAATTCGCACCATCTGCACCAATAAGCAGTTTAGTTTTAAGTGTCGTACCATCTGCTAATTGAATATGCCAGCATCCAACACCCTGCTCAATACGTGTAACACGAACTTGAGTACGGTAATCTGTAAGCTGCTGCAACATTTTTTGCTGAATAGCAACGTTCAGTACACTTGGTTCCACCATAGAACCCAAGGCTTGCTCAGCTAAAGGCTGACGTGCAGAGTCTTGACCAAAATTAATTTCACCATAGCCATTAAGATTCCAGACCTGCATGCCTGTATAAGGCATTTGGCGTGCAAGATCATCCCAAACATTTACCGTTTTAAGCAAATGAATGGTCGCTTGGCTAAGTGCTAAAACACGCGGGTTCATCACACTTAATGTTTTCTCAACATCAAGCACAGGAGCCGCATCAAGCACTGTGGGTTGTACGCCACCTTGCGCAAGTAATAAAGCAGTTAAACCACCAACCAATCCACCACCAACAATGACGACATCCAACACTTCACTCATGCTTTTAACCCCATTGCATAGTTAGCCACCAATGGTTTTACACCCGGAATGACATCAAACGCAATTAAACCCGTATTACGAATTAATTTTAATAATGGATTTTGGTTACTAAAACCACGAACAACTGTGTCACAGAACTTAATCACGCGCTGCTGATCTGATAAACGAGCTTGCTCATAGGCAAGTAAGTTATCAGGATTACCTAAATCATCAGAAGTAGTTAATTGGTTCACTAAATAACGCACTAAAACATCGGCATCACGTAGACATAAATTAAAGCCCTGTCCTGCAACTGGATGAATTGTATGCGCTGCATTACCCATTAGAATAACGCGACCAACAGCTTGTTTATGGGCAAGCACTTGTGAAAGTGGATAGCTAAAACGTTTACCCGTTTTTTCAAATTTACCTGCTCGGTCACCGTAAGTTTGTTGTAAAGCACTTAAGAAATGCTGGTCATTTTCATCACCCAACCATTCATTTTCGGTGCCTTTTTTAACAGGCCATACCACTGAGCGGCGGTACTCACCCGGTAAAGGTAATAAGGCTAAAGGACCTAATGCGCTAAACCGTTCAAAACCTACCTGCTCATGCGGTTTTGATGTCTGAACCGTAGTCACAATTGCAACCTGATCATAGTCGTGAACATCAACACCCACACCAATTGCCTGACGACAAAAAGAATCGCGTCCATCAGCCGCAATTAATAATTTTGACTCAAGTTTTAAAGTTTCCTCACCACGCAAAGCTTCAATATGTACTTGCTCAGCATCTTGAGTTAAAGCGGTAACCTGTACACCATCAATGAGTTCAATCAAAGGTTGCTGACGCACTTGAGTTAACAACACACGACCAAGCCAAGCATTTTCAATTACCTGACCAAAGCTTTCGACTTTCTCTTGTTCTGCAATTAAACGTGCTTTACCAAAACTGCCTTGCTCAGTAATGTGGACTTGCAAAATTGGGGTCGCATGTTGCTGTAATGCATCCCATAACCCTAGCTTCTGATAAATCTGTACGCTACGACGCGATAAAGCCGTATTACGCGCATCAAAACTCGAATGGTAAGGAGCAACATTTTGATCATCATAATTTGGGTATTTCACAGCTTCTAATAGCTTTACCGCAATATTAGCCTTCGCGAGCATGAGTGAAAGGCTCAAACCCACCATTCCCCCACCTACAATAATCACTTGTTGTTGCATCGAGTTTTGCTCCTTTGGCGAATACGTTTAATTATGCTTTAGCTTGCGCCATTAAATGTTCAATATCTGCAATATCTTTAACCACATTAGCAGTTAAAACTCGTGGTCCTTTCGAGGTTGCGACCACATCATCTTCAATACGAATACCAATACCACGCCATTTTTCATCTACAGTTTCATCATCTGGTGCGATGTATAAACCAGGTTCAACTGTAATGACCATACCCTCTTCATATTGACGCCAATCTTCACCTTTTCTGTAAGACCCGACATCGTGTACATCCATGCCTAGCCAATGACCTGTGCCGTGCATATAAAACTGACGGTATGCTTCGGTTTCGATGAGTTCGTTAACATCACCTTTGAGTAAACCTAAATTAACTAGACCTTCAGTTAAAATTTTAACTGCTATTTCATGAGGCTCACGGTATGAATTACCAATACGAACTGCATCAATCGCTGCATATTGGGCAGCCAATACAACTTCATATAATGCTTTTTGCTCAGCACTAAATTTACCATTGACCGGAAAAGTACGAGTTATATCCGAAGCATAGAATTCATATTCACATGCAGCATCAATTAAGACTAAATCACCATCTTTGAGTGGCTTGTTATTTTCAACATAATGTAAAACACAAGCATTAGCTCCACCGCCTACAATACTGTTATAAGACGGAACACAGCCATTTTTCCCAAAAATATAATTGAGTTCAGCTTCAAGAGCATATTCCATCATTTCTGGGTGCACCGTTTGCATCGCACGCTTATGTGCTTCAGCACTAATATTTGCAGCAATTTGCATTAGCTCAAGTTCTTGTGGTGACTTAACTAAACGCATTTCATCAACAATACGGTCGAGCTGTAGCAATTGAGCGGGAGCGTTTTCATGTCGGTGCTCGGCATCTGCTTTTTTAATCCACTGGCTCACTCGCGCGTCAAACTCAGCATCGTGCCCAATCCGATAATAAAGACGCTCTTTATTTAATAATTTTTCAATAATTTCTTCATCAAGCAAATCAATGACATATGCTTCATCAGCATCATAGTCTTCAACTGCACCATCAACTCCAGCACGGAAACCATTCCAGATTTCCATCTCGCGATTACGTTCACGGCAAAAAAGACTATAGCTATATTCTTCATCGTCGAAGGTTTCAATGACAGCAACTGCCTCAGGCTCAGCAAAGCCCGTCAAATAGAAAAAACTACTATCGGCACGGAATTTATAATCCGCATCACGATTACGGTACATTTCTTCACGCGTTGCAATAATTGCAATGCTGTTTGGACCCATTTTTTCTGCCAGACGGTCTCTACGATGTCGAAAATCAGCTTGAGGCAATTTCATAATGATCTACTTGATTTAGAATTTTAAAGTCAAAAAATAAAATACAACCAATAACACATCGCCTCAATTAGCTTGGGCGATGTGGAGTAAACATTTCTACAATATTTTGTTCTGTGTCTACAGCAGCAGATTTACTTTTTGCATGAAATTTTTTCAATAAAGAACTTTCAGCTACAGTAATTTTTTTTCTGCCAATAGACAAACTTACAGGGATTAAGCGTACAAATTCATATAATTCTTCGTAGCTGCTTTCACCTTCTTCATCATTGTCAGAGTCTTCAAATTCGACTGCTGCAATATCTTGAAGGTTCTCAATCAACTCAAGTTCATCTGGACGAATATGACCCGATGCCAATCCAAAACCTAATACAACGCCTGCACACCAATCTGATAAAGCTTGTACACGCTCTTGAAGTAGATGGTCATCGTCAGGAAGCATAGGTAAATAATCTAATTCATCTTCAGATAGTGCATGAATAACATCTTCTGCTTCATCAGTTAAAAGCGTTAGAGCATCTTCACTTAACTCTGGCACATTAAGGGTTGTTAAAATTTGTGACCATTGTTCACGCGTTGGCGCTTCTGTCACACAAACAATACCTGTTAATAGACCATGTAACTCACTAGGGCTTGAAATTTCTTCAATTCCTTCAAAATGAGCGTTCCAATCTGTCCAGCCTGAAATATCGTCTTGCATTCGTTTATCCAATCTCTATACTTTGTATATATTACCTTTGATTGCAATTCTGTGCGACCTCGTTATGTTAGAACAATTACAGCGGCTACAAGCGCATATCAGCGTATTAAAAACACGCTTACATCATTTAGAGAGTGAACATGCGGCACTCTCAGAAGCTAAAGAACTGGCTGAAACAGAGCATCACGCACAAGTTGTGCAAAAAAATAGTATTATCACTAAAAAACAAGAGGAAATTGAGTCGGTAACTGAGCAACTATCTCAGTTAAAAGGTCAATTTCAACAGTTGAATCAGGATGCTAACACACTTGCGGAACGTTATAGCCGATTAGAAAAAAGTACGACTGATTTAAAAAATCGTTTTCAAGAAATTCTTGCCGAGCGCAATGAATTACGTGTTGCAAAAGAAAAGTTACAAGCCCACCAGCGTCAAACTCAACAAGAGCTCCATGATTTACAACAAGATCGTGATCGTTTGTTACAAAAAAATGAGCTTGCTAAATCAAAAGTTGAAGCGATTATTCAACGTTTAGGAATTTTAGGCACTGCTCAAGATCAGCATGCTCAAGAAATTCAGCAGCTTGCCCATCCTAATGCTGAAACTGGTGAGGAGACCCAATCATGAGTGAACAAGTCATGGTAGAGCTTAGGCTGATTGAGCAGACCTTTAGACTCGCAACTACTTTAGACAAAAAAGATGAACTTGAACGTGCAGCAGAACTTCTCAATGAGAAATTTAATGAGATGCGTCGTAGTGCTCCACGTGTTGAGCACAACAAACTGGTCATTATGGTTGCTCTACAATTGACTCAAGAAGTACTGAGCCTTAATAAGTCTTTGCAAGAATACACTCACTGTGAACGTTTACTGCAAACGATATTGGATGATGTTGAACAAATTGTTTAAATAAATTATCCATACAAAAACGCCTTGCTCTATGAATAATAAATGCAAGGCGTTTTTTATTGGCACTATTAAGCGTAATTGAAATTACTTTATGCCTGTTAATGTACAAAGCTTCATCAAACGCAAACTAAGTTTACAGTTCCAGAGGTTTAGGTGATTGCCAACATGGTCAGATCGGTTATACTTAAACTGTCTCTGGGATGTTCGCCAGCGGGTCTATTCCCCTGCCGATACTTAAACTTATGGATGTGTTCTGTATATTTAGAGTGTATGCCTACCTTCGTGTAGGAAACCCAGCAAGTATACGTCGCGTCCACCTTGAACTCATCGGGTTCAGGGTAACGACACATGCAGCGGCATCTTCGGAGCATTTATTTAATTATAAAAACAATAACTTAAGACAAGAATTATCAATTTGAAAACCTATTATTTTTCACCAAATTAATCAAAAATAGGCTTATAGTAGGCTACAGAAATATTGTGGTATATTGCTGCGTATCGTTTCATCCTTTTTAAGTCACCATGACCCAAAGATATAAACTTACAAAAACATTTATCGACAACATCCCGCTCGAAGAAACGGGGACTAAATTTTATCGTGACTCAGTTACTATTGGTTTTGGTTTAATTGCAACAAAGTCGAAAACCTATTTTGTTGAAACGAGAATGCCTGATGGACGAAATAAAAGGAAATCCATTGGTAAACATGGTGTATATACTCTTGAGCAAGCACGTACTGAAGCTAAAAAAATATTGCTAATGATGCATCAGGGCATTGATCCAGTTGCTCAAAAAAGACAATTAAAGAATGATTTTAAATCCGAAAAAGAAGCAAACGAATTAATCCCAACTCTTGAACAAGCATATGAAGTCTACAAAAGTAAAAAAAAGCTAAGCGCTAATACGATTGATGCTTATGACCGATGTGCCAATGATTATTTTGAAGATTGGAAAAACATCAAAATTACTGAAATTTCTCAGAAAATGACTTTAAACAAGCATATGGATTTATCTGAGCGAAGCTTAGCGCAGGCAAATCTTGCAATGAAGTTTTTATCTGCTGTTTATAACTTCAATGCCTCAATTCTATATAACGATAATGATGAAAAAATTATCACAGAAAAAAGCCCTGTTGGGGTTATTTATAAAGAAAAGAAATGGAACAAGATAAAACGTCGTAAGGGGTATATTCGAGCAGACCAGATACATGACTGGTCACTTGCTGTGTGTACAACTTGGTGGGCAGGCAACCAAAATTTAAATCATCGTGCATACACAAATCAGGACTTCTTACTTCTATTGATCCTAACCGGATTCCGCAGAGAAGAAGGCGAAACACTGGAATGGGCAAATGTTGACTTAAAATATGGAACTTTAAAAATTCAGGACCCAAAAAATCATGAAGACCTTCTCCTACCGATGGGAGAAATGCTTTGGTATATATTGGCAGAACGAAAAAAACTTGCTGGCAATAATAAATACGTTTTCGCTGGTGATACGCTTGATTCACATATCGTTGATAAGCGTGAAGCTCGTCATACGATTACTGAAACAACTGGTATTCAATTTACATTTCATGACTTGCGGAGAACTTTCGGAACAATCGCGAATAGTCTAGCGATTGGTAGTTACACAATTAAAAAACTTATTAATCATACAGTCAGTGATGATGATAGCGATGTAACCGATGGGTATGTTCAAGTGACATTTGATGATCTTCGCAAAGCTATGAATATGATTGAAAACGTTGTGTTATCTGATATTTCAAAAGCTTTGATCAAAAACAGAATCTACTTTGAACAAAAATCAATAAGGAATATGAGAGAAAAATGGGTTGAGCATAACAATAGTATTATAAGCAGATAATGTGAATAGTTGGGCTAGTTTCGATGGTCCTAAATATTAAATCACTTACAGAAAATTGAGAATTAGCAAATGAAAGATTGGGTTTACTTTTATATCGAGCACACAATTAAATATGGTGAGCCATTCTATAAAGAGATAGGCTGGTCTCTAGGTTTGCAAAATAATTATATTGTTATGAGCGCGATACAAAGCTAAACAAAGATAAACAAAGATAAACAAAGATAAACAAAGATAAACAAAGATAAACAAAGATAAAAAAATAGAATAGCAGATTAGTTAATTAAATTAATATTTCAAAGCTATTTAAAATAATTTTTAAATAGCTTTTTATTTTCTATCTTTTACTTTTTCTTTAAAACTGGTGAGTAATTACCATTTTCTAATTTCAAGATAAGATAATTAGTCATGATATCAGAATATCCCTGATGCTCTAAAAATTCATTAATAACATGTTCATTTACTACTTTACCGCCACTTAAATCAATGCCATTGTAATTAAAATTCCATTCATGATGTATAAAGCCACTATTTGAAACGAACGATAATTTTTGCACGTCATTACTCACATATAAAATAGCATATGGATCTCTACCATCATGCACTACACCATTATATGATGTTGTAGATTTATTTATCCTTTTATATTTAAAGAGCTCTTTTAAATTTCTTTTATTAAGTTTACATTTAATTAGCTTGCCTACAGAATCCAAAACAATAGTTGCCTTAGTATAGTCCGGTTCATATAATTCATTATTTTTATAAAGTTTACTATGAGCTTTTGTTTTTATACTTACAGCTCCATATGGTTCAATTACTATAGGGGGATCACATACCTCAACCTCTAAAATACTTTCGTTTTCAAATAGTGCATATATTCCAAAAACAGGTACAGGTTTATCTTTATGATTAACAAGAACAATATCATCTATTCTTTTGGCCGATATTATATCTGAAACAATCTTATAATGTACGGTTACTTTATTTCCAATTTTTTTCGAAGATAGAAGAATTGTTATGGCTGTAGATAAAACTATGATTAATGGTCTAAAGTAGTGATCAACAATCCCTATTATGTCTGCTATACCCATTGATAATTTCCTATTTAATGATATTTTTAAAATGCTTATATCATACAAAAAATCTAAGGATATAAATATTTTTCTATTGCATAGTAATTACTTAAAGATATAAGGGGCTTTGATTATGTGTGCAAACTATGAGCCGATATCAAAAGACCGGGTACATCTGCTAGATCTCTTCGAACCTACTTTCGAATATAAAGCGGATGTTTACCCGGGTTATGACTGCCCTCTTATTTTTTCTCAAGATGGCCACATCGAATGGCGCCAAGTAAAGTTCGGTATGATTCCACCATGGAACCACGACCTTAAATTCTCAAAGTATACGTATAACGCTAGAACTGAAACGGTAGATAAAAAGCCGAGCTTCCGACATGCATGGGCTAAAAGCCAGTTTGCTTTAATACCTGTTGAAAAGATCTATGAACCAAGATATGTGAATGGCAAAGCTGAACGTTGGGGAATATATCGCGAAGATGGACTACCTTTTACGGTAGCCGCTATTTACGACTCTACTGTGATTAATGGCCAACAGGTGAGATCAATGTCGATGCTGACTATTAATGCGGATAACCACCCTTTCATGAGTCAATTCCATAAACCAGAAGATGAAAAGAGATCAGTCATCGTCATTCCAGAAGAGTATCGTGAAGATTGGTTGAACTGTAAAAAAGAAGATGCTGAGCAATTTTTCTTTGAAATGCCCTTAGGTGAATTTACTGCTGACTACTTTCCTAAACAGAAAATTCGATAAAAGCCGCCTGTTTACACAAACGGCTTTAGATTTTCTTACAAGATAGTAAATTAACGAATCACAAAATCAGCGATCTGAACTAAATCAGCTAAGATCCCGATTAAATGAAAGCATACGAATTTCAAGACTTTAAGTCCTAACATTACATTTCGCCTGTATTGCGGCGTCAAAATTCGCTGTTTGAATTTTTTTTAAAACAATGTCACTATATTCAAAATTGAATACGGTTTAAGACTTCGTTTTAAATTTCGTTGAAAATTAAATTAAACAGTGTTTAAAAACGCGCTTGTTTAAATTCGCTGCTCTCTTTCGTCCTCGACCAAAATTTCGAAAGTGAGCAGCCCCTCCTAATGTTTTTATTCCTAGTCAAAAAAATCAACGAACAAATTCTCTTGCCAAAAATACATTAGTTATTTAGACAGCAAGCTATCTCTTTGTATTTTTAAGCTTATAGCACTCGCCATAGCAGATCAATCTTGACTTTTTAGTAATTTTTTATCTGTATGATTTGATGAGAGATAGCATAGCAAAGCTATTAAAAAACGCTTATTGATAGCTTTGTGGATAACTCAAAAATCAATAACTTAGATATAGGTTCTTCTAGAAGTGACTCATTTTGTTATAATTTTTTTGTTACTTTCTTCACCCTAAATTCCAAGTTTACAAAGTAATTTAATTTGAAGAATTTCCGACCAAACGCACAATGAAGCGCGACAAGTTACGACTAGTCATTATTTATCCACAACTTTTTAAATTTGAAATTTAACTAAGCTCTAGCATATCATCTTGAATATGTTACAAATTCAAGTTAGGGGATATTCTATGAGCGAAATTGCACCATCCATCATCCAGATAAAACCGTATTTACAAGGTGCTGTTTTATCTGAAGCCTTGTTAATCAAGCAAGTTGTTCCCTCAACTCACCTGCTTGTCCCTTACGCTCTAGAAAAAATTTCCGCTGGCTTCCCCTCTCCTGCACAAGACTATATAGACAAAGCGCTCGATATGAACGAGCACTTAATAAAAAATGAAACCGCTACGTTTATTGTGAAAGTTGCTTCGCTATCGATGCTCAACGCTGGAATTGATATTGATGACGAACTAATTGTCGATCGTAGCCTTGACGCGAAACATGGCGATATTGTTGTAGCACTAATAGATAACGATTTCACCGTTAAGCGATTAATGATTGAAGAGTCTAGGAAATGGCTTAAAGCTGAAAACCCTGAGTATAAAAATATTTATTTAATGGATGGCCAAGAATTAATTATCTGGGGCGTTGTTACCTGCATCATTAAAATGATTAGAAACTAATGAAACATGAGAACAAAGTCTTTTTCTTGATTGACGTCAATAACATGTATGTTTCATGCGAAAGAGTCTTTGACCCAAGTTTGAACAATAAGCCTGTAATAGTTCTATCTAACAATGATGGTTGTGCCGTTGCTCGCAGCAATGAATCAAAAGCGTTAGGCATTAAAATGGGTGTTCCCCTATTTCAGATCAAAGATATTGTTCAGCAAAACAAGGTAATAGTACTTTCAAGCAATTATGCAATGTATGCAGAAATGTCGAGACGTTTTCATACGATCCTTGGTTCATACGTAACGGATGAAGAAGTTGAGCCATACTCGATTGATGAGTGCTTTGTTGATTTTTCTGCTTATGAAAAAAATTTCGATCTTGAAAAGGTCGGGCAACAAATGCGGCAGCAAATATGGAAATGGCTCGGTTTACCAGTATGTGTTGGAATCGGAAGAAGTAAAACAGAATCTAAGATTGCTAATCACATTGCTAAAAAGAATCCCGGTTTTAACAGTGTGTGCGATCTGGTATCTATGGATCCGTGCAATAAAGAATATTATTTCTCATCAATTGAAGTATCTGAAGTTTGGGGCGTTGGTCGTAAGCACTCTAAAAAGCTTCAATCGATGGGTATTAATACAGTGCTTGATCTAGCTTGTGCTGAGCCTCGAGAGATGCAAAAGAAATTTTCAATTGTGATGGCAAGAACCATTTATGAGCTACAAGGCATCTCATGCATTGAGATAGAGCACACCCCTCCCTCAAAAAAGCAAATAGTTGCAAGCCGATCTTTCGGTGGTCGCGTAACTGAGTTAACGGATTTAAAAGAAGCTATCTCAATGTATGCTCAAGATGCTTGCAAGCGATTGAGGGATGAAGGTCTTTTATGCGGTTGCATGATTGCTTTTGTTCAATCAAATCCATTTGATCCTAACGTGCCGTTTTACAATAAATCTATTACAGGCTCTTTTTCAGAACCAACGGACTGCGCTATTGATTTTGCAAACGCTGCGACAAGGATGGTGGCTGAAATCTATAAGGAAGGGATTAAATATAAGAAGTGCGGTGTTGTGCTGACAGGACTTGAGCCCAAAACTGGCCATACCTATGACCTCTTAACCGACTTTGAGCACATAGAGAAAAAGGAATGTTTGATGAAAGCTATGGATGGTATCCATAGTAAGTTTGGAAAGAAAAAGATTGGTATAGGTCCGTGCTTTGTGCCAAATCGAAACTGGTCGATGTCTCGGGATAAATTGAGTAGAAATCCATTTCGGTGGGATGAGTTGCTATTGATAACGAAATGAGAAAAGATTTGCACTTATAAAATTATTTTTACCGATTCTGAGCACATGTTTGCTCAAAATTTAATTTTTACCTTCATCTATAATTGATTACATAAGCTTTGTATTCTACAAAAAATTAATATGGGTAATTAGTGTGTCTACTACACTAACTACCCGAAGTACTTAGAATCTAATCAAAGTTTGATAAGTAAGAAAAGCAAAGAAATAAGCAAGTCCAAATAAGTAAGTCGCCATAATAACCGGCTGTTTCCAGCTACCAGTTTCACGGCGAATCGTCGCTAATGTTGCAAGACAATGTGGTGCAAAAATGTACCAAACTAATAATGACATCCCCGTAGCTAGCCCCCAGCCATCAGGACCTGAAATTTGACTCAATAATGTTTGAGTTACAGTATCCTCATCTCCTGACATAGCATAAATCACACCTAAAGCAGCAATTACAACTTCCCTTGCAGCCATAGCAGGAATTAATGCAATACAGATTTCCCAAGTAAAGCCAATAGGTGCAAATATAGGTTGAATAATATGTCCAAGTTGCCCAGCTAAACTATAGTTGATAGCAGGCATTGTGGCATGTTCAGGAGGTTGAGGGAATGTCACCAACACCCAAAGCAATATAGATAATGCTACGATAATGCCACCAACCCTTTTTAAAAAGATCGTAGCTCGATCATAAAGTCCTAATGCAACATTTCGAATATCTGGTAATCGGTAAGTAGGCAACTCAAAGATAAAAATACTTTCTGTTTTATCTTTTCTAACTAGTTTCAAAAATAAAGAAACACATAGTGCTGAAACAATGCCAGCCATATAAAGTCCAAAAAGAACTAAACCTTGTAGACTCAACCAACCATAAACTAATTTGTTTGGAATGAATGCCGCAATAAGTAAAGCATAAACAGGTAATCTTGCAGAACAAGTCATTAATGGCGCAATCATAATGGTTGCTAGACGATCTCTTTCTGAACTAATGCTTCGTGTGGCCATGACACCAGGAATTGCACAGGCAAAACTAGACAATAATGGAATAAAGGAACGTCCACTTAAACCAGCTTTGGACATCAACTTATCGAGAAGAAAAGCTGCCCGTGGCAAATAACCTGATTCTTCTAAAATTAAAATAAAGAAGAATAGAATAAGGATCTGCGGCATATAAGCCAAAACACTACCCGATCCAGCGATCACACCATCAACAATAAGACTTCTAAGTAATGGATGAGTAATGAGCGGGCCAATTGTATCGCCTAACCAAGCAATTGCATTCTCAATTAATGAGATAAAAGGTTGTGCCCAAATAAATACGGCTTGGAACATGATAAACATGGTAAGCGTTAGGATGACTAAACCAAGTACAGGGTGTAAGAAAATTCTGTCCAAGAAAGCTGTTCTTGCGTCGCCGTTATCATTTTTTAAAATTACCTGTTTAGTAATATTTTTAATCTGATCAAAATGATTCAGATCAGAATGATAAGGAGTGACAAATAGATTTTTTTTATCTAATTGATTTAGTAGATCCTGCACGCCTTTAGTTTTAACAGCAACAGCCTCGATAACTGGGATACCCAACAATTCTGAAAGCTTATTAATATCTATTGAAATACCACGTTTTTTGACTTCATCCATCATATTTAAAACAAGAAGCATTGGTCGATTCAATGCCCTTATTTCAAGTACAAGGCTTAAATGTAAATGTAAATTCGTTGCATCAACCACACATATATATATATCAGGTAAAACCTCACCCTCTAGCTCACCTAAGCATACAGCCCTTGTTACCTCTTCATCTAGACTCGTAGGCTTTAAGCTATATGTACCGGGCAAATCTAAAACACGAACTGATTCACCAGAAGGTAGTTTAAAGAAACCTTCTTTCCGCTCAACAGTAACACCAGCATAATTAGCTACTTTTTGACGAGTGCCTGTTAGAGTATTAAAGAGAGATGTTTTCCCACAATTTGGGTTACCAATAAGTGCAATATTTTTACTGTTCATTTGAAACAATCTCTACAAAAATTCGTTCAGCTTCATTCTTTCTTAACGCAAATCGAGAAGTTTCAATTTGAACCAATACTGGATCACCACCGAAAATCCCCTTAGCTAGAACTTGTAAAGTTTCACCAATTCTGAAACCTAATAATTCAAGTCGTTCGAGAACTGGATCATTTTTATCTGAATATTGGTTACCTTTTTTTAGGTCAACAATTTTGACAAATTCATTTGGTTTAACTTGGAATAAATTCATTTTTACGACTCTTATTTCAATGCCAAAATTTTTCGAGCACCGTTAAGTACGAAAAGTGAAACAATTATTCCTATAACAAGATCTGGGTATGCGGAACCTGTCAAAGCAACAAGGAAGCCAGCAATAATTACACCTAGATTCACAATCACATCATTAGCTGAGAAAATCCAGCTTGCTTTCATATGTGCTCCACCATCTTTATGCCCAGAAATTAGGTAAAGACAGGCAACATTCGCAATCAGTGCAAAAAAGCCAATTACAATCATTAATAAAGATTCAGGCTCACTACCTAATATAAAACGTCTAATTACATCGACAATTACAGTTATAGCTAGGAATAATTGAATCCAACCCGCAAAATGGGCTGCTTTAACCTGGTACTTTGCAGCTTTCCCTACAGCGTAAAGTGCAATCCCATAAACAGCAGCATCTGCAAACATATCAAGAGAATCTGCGATTAACCCTGTAGATGCTGCAATTAGGCCACTAATAAACTCAATAACGAAAAGTGCAGCATTAATTGCTAAAAGAATCTTTAAAACTTTTGCTTGTTCAGACGAATCTATTTTTTCAGGAATTTGACCGACAGATGCAACAGTACTTTCTAGTTTGGCACCAAAACCAAGTGCCTCAAGCTTGCTAGTAATGTCTTTAAGGCCATCATTATGAAAAACTTTCAATTTCCTATTAGGTAAATCAAATGCTAGCCCTCTGACTTCATTCACTGAAGATAATGCCATTCGAACCATCTGCTCCTCAGCAGAGCAATCCATTTTCGGGATGACAAATGTGCTTGTTTCATTACTATTAGTTTGGGATTCAACCGTATCTGTTTTATCTAGTTTGGAACCAAACCCTAAGCCATCAAGAGTTTTGGAAATCTCACTGACTTCACCGCTGTGTAATACTTTTAAATTCCTATTAGGTAAATCAAAATATAACTGCTCTACATTTTCATTGCTTGATAATGCCATTCTGACCATTTGCTCCTCTGCGGAACAATCCATTTTCGGAATAGAAAAGTAACTCAAAAATTTATTAGATTGGTTCGTAGGAGAATTACCCAATAGGCTCTCTGATTGACAGGGTGAATTGCAAGTTTCAACGGTAGTTTCACAGCTTCCTTTATCGCAGCAATCGGTTTTTTTCTCTTCCAGTTGAACAACCACTTTTTCTTCTTTTTCATTACTGGAACAGCCGCAGCCACTACTTTCACATGAAGTCAAAGGCTTAACTCCATTTGTCTCATTGCTCATTTTTTGGTTGCCATTAACTATAAATAATTTATAGTATTAGACACCCTATAGTTACTATAGAGTCAAGTGATTAGGTAGTTAGAATGAGTCTAAAAATTGGTGAATTATCTCGATTAACTGGATGCCCAGTCGTTACAATCAGATTTTACGAAAAAGAAGGTTTATTAGCTGAACCAGAGAGAACTGAAGGTAACTATAGAATTTACAACAAGACTCATTTAGAACGACTTCAATTCATTCTAAATTGTAGATTATTAAACATGAATTTAGATGAAATACAGTCTTTAATCAGCTTCAAAATGAAACCATGTGGTGACTGTAGTTCAGTAAATTTATTGATAGATAAGCATATTCTTCAATTAGAAGAAAATATTCAAAAACAAATGCAATTGAAACAACAACTCTCAAACTTAAGAGGAAAATGTTCTGGTTCTAATGATATTGATTCATGTGAAGTTTTGAAAGGACTCACTAAAGAGATATTAGCAAGCAATTAAAATTTAAAATATAAAGCTGTATAAAAGCCCTCCTCAGAGGGCTTTTATACAAACACCTACCTTTACATTACTATTGATCGTATGAGCTGTGCATCCCGAAAACAGAATACACAGCAATAAAACCTTAAACATCGATCGGCACCATATCGACCGTTTGCCCTGCTAACTCATGATGACAATCTGATAAGAATTGAATTTTTCCATCAGTCAAGAATAAGTGGCAGCGGCTTGCTGGATAATGGTCATTAACAAGTAATGAGGGGGTAAAAGTTGGCTTTTCAACATCCCCGTTAAAATTCCAGATGCTGCCATTATGATGTGCGCGCTCTTTAACATGAAAAGGGTGTAAATACTTACATCCTGGGCACTTAAACATATAGATGCCACTGCTCCAGTATTCTAAAAATGGCGTGAGCTGAGTTACTGCTTCTGCTTGAGTCATTTAAATCACCACTCGATTAGCAATCCAGCCATAGAAAAATTGTTCCTGACTTGGATTACGCTCACAGATTTCAATGTAACGTTGGCCTTGCATAATATTTAGAACCCGCACCAGGACTTTCTCTCCTTCTTTACCTCTTTTTGATAGATAAACTTTGAGAGCATTTAGAGTGGCGGTTCCATAAATTCCGTCGACCGCAAGATCTGGCCAACCTGCTTTTCCCTGGTTATTAAGTAGGTTTAACGCGCGCTGTAAAAGAGGTTTAGCAAAGCTGGGACCACAATTTACTCCAGTGTCTAGTAACTCCTCTGCTACTGCAGAAGAAACGGCATTAACCTGGTCAAAATGGGGAGCTGTCCAATAGTTTTTGCGATAAATAGACTTGGCCACACCAAGCGGTAAATCCTTCATGTTCCCTTTAAATCCGTTTGCTCGAGCAACTGCTTCAGTAATACCGTATTTGGTTGCCCCTCCTCGATCCGCAGGATTATTTACATACCCGCCCTCACGTTTAATCAACTCTTCAAGATATTGCTCGATGTTCATTTCACTTTTCCTCAGATAATAAAAAACCTCGCTAATGCGAGGTTTCAGGATTTTAAAAATTTATTTAGCTAAGAAGCTTTTCTACATTCTTTTCAATTAATTGTTTGCTTTGATTGTTAAGTAAATAAAAGTAACCAATCAATCCGAAGAATACTGCAGCATAAAGAATGACAATCCATATATACTTAAATACGTTTTCAAATAACATATGGTTCATCATATCCACATCAAGATTGATTCCAAAGTTATGTATATATCGACTTAAGAATAAGGCAACACAGTAAATCAATACAGGAACAGCAAGAATCCCTGTCCAGACATTGATCTTATTTTTCTTAAGCTCAAGTTTTTCAAACTCAGTTTCACCAAAATATTTTTCAACCTCGACGACCTGTTTATTCAAATCATCTTTTAGTGATATTGGTAATCTCTTGTCCTTAATATGATATTGAACATCCTTCAATATTTCTGCATTCTCTAACGTTTCACCTAAAATTCTTAAATTTCCCATAAAAACCATAATTAAATCAGTAAAACCAAGGATTTTAGGACAAATAATATGCTCGAAATCACTTTTTAACATAAAAGTAATAAATTGAGTTTTGATAAAAACCGCCCGAAGGCGGCATTAACTGTTTTCGATATCATTTCTGGCTTTCTTAACTTCTTTGATTACTTCAATAATCGTCTTTCCTTCCTGCTTATTTATAAAGTTAAAGGTCCAGCGGACTAAAGCCCAACCAGGAATACCGCAAACGAAGAAGAAACCACCGAGTGCCATCATTCCCCAAACATCAGTAATCCATTCATGAAGGCCCCACTTCACAATAATGAATGAGCCGCCCGCCAGACTTGATACAACAGTACAAATCAATCCTACGGCCCACTCTTGTGGTGACCGTGGCATACGAGTCATTAATACAACTGCTGCAACTAAAGCGACAGCTAAAGTCACCATAATTGCTGCACCATAAAATTTTAAAATTGCTGTTACACCACTAGTGGAAACTGGTTCCATTTATTTCTCCAGAAATAGAAAAACCGCTAGAAAGCGGTAGTTGTTCGTTGTCCAATCCATCATTGGACCGACAATAAAAAAGCACCCGAAAAGGATGCTCTAAGTTCTTTCAAAGTATTAAAGGGTTTGTAAGATTTTCCCTCCATTGATCAATTTAGTTGTGAGTGGTGCTACTCCAACAATTGCAGTACCGCCCGCTCCAGGCTGTCCTTCTGTTGTTCCATGGTAATTCCAGTTCGAAGTTCCACTATTTGTCGACTTGGTACCGCGCTGGCCCCAGCCTCCTCCATCGCCAGATAAAGGTGATACATAGCGGTCATTTTGAGTGCGGTATCCCTTACCCGGTATCACAGCTTCGGCATCTGTGACTTTTACAACCATCAAATACCCACCATTCAAATACCAACGCCAGTCCTGAGTATCATTGTAGATCGGCTGCCCTGTCATCACTCGGCCGAATGGTGCACCAGCTCCACCAGGAACACCCTGCACTCCATAACCTAGCTCGGTATAGATACCACTTGGTGTAGCCCCACCTCCAGAGCCACCTCGAGCCAAAGTACCTCCATCAATAATCAGATTCAATTTACTGTGACGATTCATTAACCCAGGTGCTCCTTGGAATCCATCACGGCGTGTTTTGGCAAAGTTATAATCGGAATCACTTGACCATGCACCAAAGGCCAAATGTGGTAAACCACCATCACCACCTCGACCAACCACAGATCCTTTAATCGTAAGATTTACAGTAAGACCAGGAGGGAATTCTCCTGTATCAATGGCTGGAAATTCAGGAGCAGCTGGAACAATAAACTCCTGTTTGGCTGGACTAGAATTATAGTCAAACTTATAAACCATTCGTGTTTCTGGCCGAAGTGAACTGGAACTCGAAACCAAAGCACCAGCTTCAACAATAAAGCTAATTTCTCCAGTCGTTGGCAAGTCACCTCTTTGCATCTGATATAGCCGTGCAAGATTAATATCTAGCTGGTCATAACGGATGTAAATCGGAGAATTATCAATTGGTACATCAATAAAGTCCTTGTCGTTAAGGTAATACCGAACATCGTAATTTACTGCTGTAACGGTATTTGAAAACTTATCAACCGGATCCTTTTTTGCGACCAGATAAGGTAATGAATCTTTTGTATCGTCATTAACAACTGTATAGATCGTATTCACAAAATCATCAGCACTCAGCTTTAAAGCACTATTTGGCAAACGTCCTAAAACTACTTTGTTCTTAGCAGATCCAGCAGTAATAGGAAGTAAATCAACGGTACCATCTCCCATTTGCAAATAAATCACGTAGCTCTTGCCAGCTATGAAATCAACATCATGGCTTAGAGTGAGAATTAAACCCTCTTGTTTAACCACATCACCACTTTGATGGATGCCATTACGATAATCAGCTACGGCAATACGGTCACGTAAAACAAGTAACTCAGATTCAGGAGCAGCATCAAAGGTAATGGATTTGCGCTGAAAGCGTAGTTTATTCCAGAGGCGGTACGCATTAAAACGGGCTTGCCATTTATTGCGCACACCTACTGACTTCACTTCTTTGGGGTTCTTGGCTCCCTTATCCGGAAGATAGATATTGATGCGGGTGTCGTCGGCCGGATCCGTATATTCATAGACCAAGCCATCATAGTCATCCATCATGCCTAGCGTTAGATCATGTTTATAACTATCTGGAATGATATTCCTGAAGTTAAACAGTAATACCGAATTATCAGTTGGCCGTTCAAAATAGATCTTTAGCTTGTTGTTCTGACGATATGCCGTACAAAACACTGCATCACAAAGATTGGTAACCAGCTCTTCAAATGAAAGATTGGTGTCATCAATAGTGGTACAGAACTCGGCTGCTAAGGGTGTACCGAAGTAATCGACAATATCGTTATAAGTACGATAGATGTTTTCAATATCAATCTCGTCGATCGTACGGCGGCCAATCTTGTCATCGAGCGCCATCGAAACCAGTGCATCTGCAAAGCTTGAAGTTGGAAACAATTCAGTCGTCATTGCTCCATTTTTATAAGTTGGCAACATCCGCTGAAGGTCAAAATTGATCTTGCGCGACTTAACAGATAAAGCCCCAGTCGTTGCATATGTACGTGCACGAAAAACCGTTTCATATTCATACATCGTGCTTTGCAGCGGAAATGCACCATATAACGCTTGCCACTTCACCTCATCAACAACTGTTGTCACTGCTGGGGTTGGAGTTAAACGTCGAGCACGTACGCTACAACGCCCCTGAAATGTGACCATATCCAGCGTTGTACCAACCGTCTGGCGTGATTTCGCAGAGCCTTTAAGAATGATCTGTTTCAACATTGGATTACCAATAGCTGCTCCAGACTCATTCACTGGAGTTACTTCAACTTCAATTGTGACATTTACAGCTGCCTGATTGCCTCCTGAAGAGACTGTATAAAGCCCATTATTCGCGACAAAATTAAAGATGACACGATTACGTTCAATGTTGTCCAGGATAAAGGGGCCAATCCACTTCTCACCAATGGATGAAAGCTTAGGAGAAGCAGCAGCCGTTTGCTGGTTAGTGAGTGCTTTTACCTTTAGCCAGTTTGGATTTACTGCTGCTGGGTTAGACAAAGCCATCCGATCATCGGCAACTGATAAGACGCTATAAGTACCGTTTAAATCGTATGTTTGCCCGTTATAAGTAAAAGAAGCATTAGTGATTTCAATACGGTCATTACTGACAAACTTAGTTGTTAAATCGGTATTATTAGCCGCTGCTCTAAGGATCTCGTTTGGATAAGCAAAATGAAGATAATTGGTGCCTTCCAGACTTTGAGTGTCCGCAGGTCGCAAGATCTGACCATTCACTGAGTTTTGGTGCTGAACAGTTAAAGGCGGCGTAGTAATTTCGCTACCGAGGGAAAAATAAGGCTGTCCAGATACGATATCTACACCTGGTCGAAAGGCCTCTACCGACGCACCTGCAATATCAACAATATTGGTTTCACCATCGTAAGCGCCTTTGATGTGATAGTGACCACGCCCAATACAGCCAACAAGATGTTCGACTTCGACGTTGTTCTCATAGACCTTATAAGGAACTGCAATTAAATCAGGCGTATCCCAAGCTGCACCATAAATATCAGCAATACGTCCATTCACTCGCATTTTGTTTTCGCGGTTTGAAAGTTCATTATTTGCTGATGAGGATTGGTTGTTATTCTGAGTGGTTTGGGCAATTGACGGCGCGGGCATTAAAAATGCAATCGCCACACTTAAGACAATAGAAACGATAGCAGCAATAAGCGCAGGCATACCTTTCGGGTTTTCAATCACAATGAAAGTGCCAGGTAAGAAATCAAGCTGCTTTAAGTCGTGAGCATTCTTAGGTGTAACTTCATTGGCAAAAGAGATCTCAGCATGATCCATATTGCTTGAAGTGTGAAAAATACGGACATGCTCAGGTAAGTATTCATATTTTGAAGTAAGCCATTGCCCGATAGTTTCGGCATGCTCTATTGTCTTCTCTTCAGACAAAGGATCCTGTTTATAAATAATCTTAATCATAGTAACTGACCCGACTAAACCCCATTGCTTTAATGACGTCTTCAGCTAAATAAGTGACTCCACTCTCCATCAGGTGTAAAACCTTCTGCCCACGAAAAAGCCCCACATGCGGGGGCTTATTTCTTTGTCTTGGATGGAATGCGACTATGCATCCCTCCTTGGGCATGGGCAGCGGATTTAAGAGTTTTAATCGTGAGACTTTAAATTCGATATGGCCTTTAGGTTGCATGAACAAATCTAAAGCTTCGCTCCGGTCTACTCCGTATAGATCCAAAGCGGCTTCATGTGCAAAGTGAACACAATTGTATCGCTCTTCGTCATATTGCTTATCAAGTAAATGATCATGACTTTTCATACAGCCCCCTTCAGTCCACTAAAACGATCCAATGAGAAAATGTCACCAGTTTTAGAAGTATTTAAACGAGGTGATTCAGCTTTAAAAGTCACAGCTTTATGGTTCATTGAAACACCTGCAAGTTGTAGGCCTAGTAAATAATGGATTGGTGTATTCAAGTTATCTGAACTATAAAGGCGGTAATTAACAGTAGGTTTCACATCTGCAAACTGGCCTTCCAGCACTCGCTCAAACTCATCCGGCAATATATCGCCAAGACCTGAAACTGAAACAGTTAAAGTCTGGTCCAGATCACCTAACATTCCGGATCTTTGAATCGTTAATGGTAAATATTCATAATAGAACTGGCCTGACCCTTCTTTGTGCTGTACATAGACACCTCGATCATCATTACGAACAACACGATAAGTATTTAGAAATGATGGGTGTGATAACTCAATACACTCCAGTTGATAGATATCAACTTTACGATTGAGAAAGAACTTGGCGTATTCGTTGTCCATTAGACCTCCCAATCTTTGATCAATGCTGCATCAGCTGTTAGGTTCGGCTGGTTCTGAACAACCTCAATCTGAGCTGTTACCCGGTAAAGATTTCCATTTACCTCATTTGTCTTGAATGACTCAGGGATGAAGTTGCATTGGTATTGCTGACGCGTCCCCTGATCAATGACCAAATCAGCATAAAATGAAGCTGGCTTATTTTGGTAAAGTCGCCAAAAAGCCATCATTTTATTGAAATCGGTTTTACTTAAATTCCAGTTCACATCGACAATGTGGCTATTACGTTTTACATCGATGTAATAGCGCCCTCGCCCTCCATCCATCTGTTGGCGTTTCACATCATCACCCGGTGTTACGCCATAGCCATTTGTTTGAGGATTTAGCTTTAACTTGTACATAACTTTCCTTCAGGCAATAAAAAACCGCCCGAAGGCGGTACCAAAAGATAAAAACTATTTATTAATCATCGTCTTTATCTTTCCTAACAGCTTTAATTATTTCGGGTAATTTCCATGCAAGAATGCATAAAATTGCTGCGAGTAAATAAAATATTGACGACCATATAGATAAACTTGATGTCATTTTGATCAATCCTGTAATTGCTATGATATAATCAGTCATATAGAGATTTCTCCTTAACTATCGCTGGTTGAGTTGAATTGAAAACCTCAGTGCGCCAACACTGGGGTTTTTGCTTTTCTGATCATAGAAAACTTGGTTCGGGGTTTCCTCCGGCCCTATTTCCATAAATTAAAAAAAGCCACCCGAGGGCAGCTCATTAATTGTAAGTAGCTTCTAAAGTTGAAAAAAGATATGTAGGTGCTGTGGTGTCAACAGCTCTTCTTCCTTATACCTGTTACTTTAAAAGTTATTAACAGGGTTTAAAACTTGTTGATTTTGTATATAACTCACATACAAATGTCAGATAATAAAAACCATCCGAAGATGATTCCTATTTTTCCTCTTATACGTGTACTTCTAAAACTATCGATTACGTCTTGCAGTTGTATTCTCAGTCATTGAGCGGCTAATTAGCGAGTTTGGATTTTTAATATCCTCGCTTACTAATCTTGGTACCGCTTTTGGAAGTTGCTTATCCAGCTCTTCCCTTACGATGATTCGGACTGTTTTCTCATCCAATTGTTCAGCCTCAACTGTTGCACCGCTGACTTGGTTCACGACCTCAATCTTGAAATTGATAGTTGGAGAAGATTCCTCAAAAGAAGGCGTAAACTCAGTTTGAGGCCGCGAAGATTGACCTGAGGTAAAGTCCTGCACATCTTCAAGATTTGAACGATCCTGAACTAAACCATTTGAAGAGAAGTAAACTTTGCCGTCATGGAATAGATCTGAGTTCGCCGTGTTAGAGGGGTTAGCAGCACTAGTATTTCCCTTATAGATAATCTGATCATCTTGATAAGACTGATTAAAGATGTTCGAGATATCTCTACTTTGGTTAAATGCTCGTGAACTTTGATTAGCTCGATTCATGATATTTTCAAATGAAGTGTTATTTTTAGCATAGTTAGAAATAAATGATTCTGGACTTCTAGCCTTCCTCAATTGTTCAACTTTCTCGACACCCCCCCAATTTCTAATATCATCCTGAGACCAGACAATCTCATTTCTATGCACAGCACCAGCTACATCATACTTTTTGCCTCTCCCTGTAAACCCTCCATTCGCAAAGCCTTTTAAACCATCCACAATAATCGGATTTGAATTACCACCATCCCTAAAGATCGAAACCTCCTTTAGCAATTCTTTCTGAGCATTCTGAACAGTAGTGTTTGAAACATTACTATTTTGAATTTTCGAGTTAGAAAAATGAGATAAGTTCGATTTATTGGCAGTAAAGGATTTACTACTTTGAATCGATTTTTCTAGAACGTTGCTAAAGTTTGAATTGTTCCCAGCGTACTGGTTAGTAATGCTTTGAACATCTCCCGATCTTGATACCGCATCTTTGCTTGGCTTAAGAGCATTAACGATAATCTGATTCTCTCGAGTAGGTTGGCTAAAGATATTCGAGATATTTTGATTATCATTAAAAGCTTTTGAGCTTAGGAATGAACGATTATAGACATTTTCCGCTGAAGTATTATTAGTAGCATGGTTATTAATAAATGCTTCAGGGCTTGCACTCTTACGCATACTCTCAACCAAACCAACACCACCCCATCGTTTAATATCTTCTTGGGACCAGACTACCTCTCCTTTGTGGACAATACCCGCAGGATCATATTTGCCACCATATCCAGTAAAACCACCATCAGCAAAGCCCTGATCCTTGATTGCCCGGATGTTTGCAATAATGCTGACACCTTGGGCAACTGCCCCAGCAATTAAAGGCAAGTTGTAAGGAAAACCAACTTTTGCAGCTGCTGCAATGTTTTGCTGAATGGCAAGACCAGCCGCAGCGATCGCATAAGCCTTATCCGCCGCAAACATAAGCTTGTAGGCTTTGGATTGTTCGCCAAACATAGAACCAAACATTGAGGTGACTGAGCCCATCATTTGTCCACCAAGGGCAATTTGGGTGTTCAGTCGATCCTGTTGATATTTGTCTTCAATATCTTTAGCGTTCTGAGCATATTCACTACTAATCTGATTGCGTTGCTCTTGAGCAGCTTGAATGATTGCGGTCTTCTGGTTTTCGAAATCTTGCTGACTAATAAGCTGCTGCTCAAACTGAGCATTGAGTGTTTCTAATGAGTTTTGTTCGTTTAAGTTAACCACTCCTTTTTGACTATCAAAAAAATTGGTCGCGGAGCTCATACGACTAGATCGCTCCTGATCCTGTCTATAAAACTCACTAGTGCCATTCATATCAGCTTGAACGCCACCCCATGTTTGTCCAGCTTTTGTCGCCCGATCAAGTGTTTCAAGCTGCTCTTGTGATTTCGATAAAGCAATTCGCTTTCTTCTTTCTTCCTCATCCTTTACAGTTTTTTGGATTTCAAGGCGCTCTAATCTGTAACGTTCTTGCATTGCATCTGTTTCAGATAGCAGAAAAATACGAGCCTGAAATAAACGCTGCTCTTGAGCCAATTTCATAAGCGCGTTTTCTTGCTGATATTGCTGTTCTAGCAATTCCGCAGCCTGCTTTTTTTCAGATTTACTTAATTCAATATCATGAGCCGCGTTAAACTTTTTACGGTTAAAGTTCTCTTCAAGTAACTGCTCCTCGGTTTTCTGGAACTCCTTATAGTCCTCTAGTTTGCTTCTAGTGGCTTGTTTGGCGATCGCAATATCATTATCAGCACGGCGCTGTAATTCAGCCTTAATTTCAACTGTACGCTCTGGAGTAAAGCCAGCTTTATCAACATCCTCCAGTCTAACCGTTAAGTTATTCTGGATCCGCTGTACTTCAGTGGCCACTTCATTTTCAAGTGACCGTTGTGCATCTAATTGACGTTCAAGCTGTGATTGGATATCACCTGATGCTTTATCACTCCCTTTACTCGCCCCACCTTTAACCTTGCTTTGCATACTTGGTGACTGATGCAGAAGTTTAAGTGTTACTCCATCCTCAAAGATCACCTCGCTAACATAGCCACCACCTTTGCTGTCATATCTTGTCTTGATATCTTTCACAGCGACATTGGTTGTGATCGGCGTACCTTCAGGCATTGAGAAATCAATACCCTTATGAAATGAAGAAGCCCCTTTAGTAGGGGCTTGTCGTGGACCGTAATTTGAACTGATCTTGTAGGATGACAATGGTTTGCCACCCGCCTGCAATCTGGCCAGATGCTCATTAGAGACTTTCTGGCCAGACATTGAACCACCATAGCGAACATCAAGATGAGGGCCTGTCCCAATACCTGATTGACCAGAAACACCAACTAGGCGTTTTGTGATTTTTTCTTGCTTAGCAAGTTCGCTTGTGTGCTTTCGTTCAGCTGCTGTTAGTTCATCTTTCTTATCCTTTAGTACATCGAGAGCTTTTTGAGCTTTAGCAACCTGATCCATTTCTTCTTTAGAAATAATCGCCGTTGTTCCAGTTGGAGCAACGGCTTGCTTAGCTTTTTGTAATTCAAGTATTTTTTTTACGGTTTCCTCACTATAACCAAGATTTAATAAGGCTAACTCTTCATTAGATTTCAGTACTTCATTGCGAAGACTATCAAAATATCCTTTCTGAGCTTTTGCTGCCTTTTGAGCTGCACTTTCATTGCCAATTAAAGCTTTAGAGTTTTCATCAATTCCAGCTGCTGCCCTTTGAGCCTTATTTCCTGAAAGTTCTACTTCAATATTAAGGAGTTTTAGAGAATCCTTAGTGGTTTTAGCTGTCTTAGCATTTTTTTCAAACTCTGAAGTATTCTCTTTAAATGAGTTATAAATATCCTTACTTATGCGCAACTCATTAAAACGTTTAACTGCCTCATTCATGCTAATGGTGCCATCCTTTGCATCATTAACTACCTGAACAATTTCTTTATTACCTTTATAAAGTTGGGCAATCGCATTCAATTGAATATTGATCTTACTACTAGATTCAGCAAGTGCCTTATTCTGCCGCTCAAAAGCAGAAGTCATATCACTAATGGCCGAGTCTTTTTCTAATCCACGTAGAGCTAACAATTCATCTTTTGCTCTCTTAGCTACAGCAGCTTGCTCTTCTAACTTCTTGTTAGCCTTATCAGCTTTGTCCTGGAAATACATATAGCCAGCGGCTAATGCTGTAATACCAAGAGTTACTGCGCCAATTGGTCCACCAACTAAACTTAACGCACGACTTCCAAGAGAGGCAACTCTATTTAAATTTCCTTGAGCTACAGTATATGCAGCAGTTGCTGCGGTGGCCTCTTTTAAAGCAACACTATGAGCAACTTCAGCTGCTGTCTTGCGTTGTACAGCGATTGCACGTGCATCGGCAGTAATCGCTGCATTATATTCTGCTCGAGCTAATCCTATTTCTGTTAAAGCTAATGCCGCAGATTGTCTCGCTCTCATTGCCTCTACACCAAGCAACTGAACTTGAGATTGTGCTTCAGCTAAATTTGCAGCTCTTTGTTGAGTAGAAGCGACAATGCTAGCTTGTATAGCAATGGTTTTTGTTAAAACTGCTTTCGTCATCAATCCGATCCCAAGGACAAAAGCACTATCCACAATTAGATCGAGATTATTAGCCAGAATCTGAATAGATCCAGCTAAAGTTTGAGCTGCACCAGAACCTTGCCCTGTTTCACCTACAAACTTTGTAATACCATTACTTAACATCTCTAAAGACTGAGCAATTGTTTTATCAGTTTTTCCATAGAGTTCTTCGACACTATCACCAGCTTTTAACAAGGCTTTAGTGATAACTTCTCCAGTAAGCTGCCCATCAAGCATCATTTGACGGAGTTCACCACGGGTCACTCCTAGACCTTTAGCCATTGCGTTTAAGAGGCCACCCGCTCCATCGACTAGACTGTTAAACTCTTCTGCACGAAGAATATTTCCATCAAGGCTCTGACCGTACTGAAATAATGCTGCAGCTGCTGATTCAGCATTTGAACCACTAATAGCAACAGCTTTCGAGGTAATTTCTGTAAGTTTTGCAGTTTGTTCTTGAGTTAAATTTAGTGTCTTAGCATTGGACATATATTTGGAATAGACATCATTCACGGCACTCCAAGAGGATGCTGAACGCTGTGCAATTTCAAAAGTATCATTCATTGCCAGATTTAATTCTTCTTGGTTATTAGTAACTAATTTTAATTTGTTATTAATACCAGTGTAGAGATCCATCTTGCTAATGGCTGAACCAATTGTAACCACACCAGCCATGTAACCTGCTAACGAACGAGTGGCTACAGACATTCGGTCCATTGACTTAGTAGCAAAGTCGCCGTTCTTTTCTATGCTATTAAGTTCATTGCCTAAATTACGCGCATTGCGTTCAGCATTTTGCGAATCAATAACAATGACCAGACGAGATTCTTGTGCCATTTTACTTTCCTCTAGGCAATAAAAAACCCGCCGTAGCGGGTTAAAGATTTAGCTTAAATACTATTTAGTTAGGAACCTTCAAAAATTAAGAAAATGACTCATCCCAACTTTGTCGAAGTTTTTCAGCTTCATTATCAAGACGTTTAAACTCGTTAATACTTTCAATTTCTTTAAAACGTTTGCTATCAGTTTCATTAAATTGACTATCGGCTGTACCTACAATTTTTTTGATATCACTATTTATAGAGAAATTTGAGCCATTCAATTCAGATATAGGAATATTGACTCCAAGATTGATGTCTTCACCATCATTAATCAATTTATATAGATAAATGTTTAAAGGCTTTGGACTAGTTTCAGTATTATTCAATCTAGTGATGTATTTACATTGATAAAGCCCTCTGATGGATGCGCCAAAGGAATTTTGTGCTTCATAATCAATATTTACTAACAATTCTCTAAAGCGTGCTTTTTCAGTTTTTATATTTTCTTCTATGATTCCGTTTTTAGTAATTAACTCACCAAATACGCTATTAATATCTTCAGCGTTCGCAGTATTAGATGAAATATTCGCAGCACGGACTTTAAGACTTGAAGGGCTTTTCAAAGAGTCAGTTAAGTAATCCACACATTTACTATAAGAAGTATTGAACAAGTTTTTATCAAATCCCGTTTGTGTTTCTTTGCATCCAACTAAACCAATTAATAAACATGAAAACAATAATCTTTTCATAAAAATACCCATTTTAATAATGAGTAAAATTTAACAGTTAGGACATAAAAAAACCACCCGAAGGCGGTTCATTTATTTGTATTAGTTATCCCTACCTGGTCAACTATCAAATCTGCAATATCTTGTGTTGTCATATGTTTAACGAAATGCAAATAAACAATAATTAGAAATACCAAAACTAGTGACCATGAAAAATATTTTCTCATTAGAATCCTTTATTAAAAATTTTCAAGTTTAGAAAACAAATTATTAAAGGCTTAAGTGACAAAAATCAACCACAATTAACTACAAAAGTTTTTTTATAGAAGCTAATCACAGCCTCATAGTCTCTTAATAGAGTTTCCTCTGTATATACTTTAGGAGAAAGCTTAAGTAGAGCTGGCATGTACTGTTTTTTGTAGACATCAGGATAGGTGTTGCACAATATCCCCTTCTTCCGTTGAAGGGGAATATTTCGATTTTCTAGGTCATCGAGCATCTTCCCTATTTGTTGGTCCGCACTCATGAACTGTGCTTCAGCTGAAGAAGGAATTGCCTTATTTTCCAATTGTTTAGTGCAACCAACAAAAGTTAAAGAGATCACCAAGCAAGAAGATAAAAAAGTTGAATTTCTCATCTTCCGTACTTTCTCTTTTTTAGACGATCATGAAGTCCAATTAGTTCAAAAAATCCATGAACGGCAATAATTAATGGTAATACAACTACCCCCCAACGGAGTGTGTCAAAGTTTCTTAATATAAGTTCATATAAAGGATAAGTATTCAGGATTTGAAGGTTCGCAAGCCACCTTAAACATGGAAAGAAAAGAAAGATCACTGCAACTATCAATACGAGATAAACCATCTTTAAATAAAAGACTTTGGGATATTCTTCAAAGACGTCATTTAATACCCATAACTTTTCTAAAAGCTTTTCTAACATACATTCCCCAATCAAATATAAAGTTATTAAAATTAGTTATTTATAGGTTGTATCTTACACAAAACAATAAATTAGGAAAAGATAGATATTAAAAAACCACCCGGAGGTGGTGAGTTTTGAATTAAAAACCTAAATCATTTTATACTTTGGCAAATATCTAACTTACCTTTGACTTGCTTAATACAAGACCATGCATCATTTTTATAGTCTTCACTAAACTTTTTAGTTTTAAAGTCCCGCGGATAAATTTCAGCTTCTAATAATTCATCTGATTTTTCACCCAATGAGTAAGTAAGATCTTCACCGTCTGAAACCGTTATTTTCTCTTGAAGAATATAATATGAGGCATCAGGAAGTATAAGAGTTGTTTGATATCTCTCAGCTGAACCACTTTCAGAAACAAGACATGGTTTAGTTATATTCTTGCCATCCACAACAAAACACTGGCCTTTATAAAATAAATTTTTGATCTGCAAGCGTAGTAGAAGATATTAAAATAGAACTTATTAAACAGATAATGGTTTTCATAAAAATTTCCAATCTAATAATGAGTAAGTTTTAACAAGTGAAAAAATTGAAATTTATACCAATTAAAGATAATTAAATTAGTAAAATATATTTTTAATTTTCTATTCTTCAATTTTTCTTCTAGCTATGAAAAGCCCATATATATCCGCAGATGGGAAAACTTGTTCTAAGTGATATTTCACTGCTTTATAATGACACCCTGTAGTTAAAACATCATCAATTATTATTATTGTTTCAGGTACAGGTTGAAGGAGATTTTGGTCTATTCGATAATTTTGAATTAACTTTTGAACATCTCGTCTTGCATCACTTTGATGAGAGGCATCTGTTGAATTAATTTGAACAACTAATTCTCTATAACATCCGTCCATCCACCCATGGTTTAACTTCTTTAAAACTTGAATCATTCTATCATCGTATAATGGATGATCCTTCGTTTTAGAAGGGGGAACTGGCACAAATAAAACTGTTGAAATCGGGTTTAAAGTCCCGTTTAAAATATTAGCTACTTGCTCTATTGCTTGAGTTTTATATTTCCATTCAGGTAATCCCTTACGGTCAACTGATTTTTTAAAATTTGAAATAATATTATTAGTTTGACTATGCGAAAATGAAGCACGAGCAGTGTATTCACCAAAATAAAAGCAATGATCATTCTCATCTAAATAACTATGATCTGCTAACTTATCTGGTGTAATAGTCTGAAATCGAAGATCATTCTGACTCAAGGGCGCCTCGTATATCATCTATATGACGCACACGAATAGCTCCTTTCTCAGCATATTTATGAGGCCATGTAATATTAGGATTGTTAAAACAACTATCCAAAATAAACAATTTTCTGCCTTGTTTCAATGCTGCTCTTGCTTGAATTAATGAACCAGATGTTTCTCCAGCTTCAACTATGATTGTGGCTTGAGATAAAGCTGACATAGTTGCATTTCTTTCAGGAAAAAAGATTCTATTAACTCTAAAATTTTGCTCATGATAACGTTTGATTGGTACCTGACTTATTAGCAAATGTTCTTTAGCGATAAAGTTTTGAAGATTTCTATTCTCTGGAGGATAATAGTCAGTAATAGGAGTACCTATAACTGCAACAGTTTTTCCACCGTTATCTATAGCTGTCGTATGGGCAACAGTATCTACGCCTTTTGCCAAACCTGAAAAAATAGTGTATCCAGCTTCCACTAGAAGCCTTGTTAGTTTTCTTGTTCTAATCACACCTTCTGGTGAGGGGTTTCTACTCCCAACAATCGCAACCCGTTTTGGGGAGGATAAAAGTTCTAACCACCCTTTATAATAGAACATTTCAACGGGGTATACTGCATCCCTCAAAGATTCTGGATAATCCAAGGTTCCATACAAAGATATATCAAAGTCCTTTTCCTTTATCCAATAGTTAAGCTCATTAAGGGTATTCTTAATATAGCTGTCATCAACCAACTCAGAAGGAAGTGTATTAGGATTATCTTGAAATAACTCTGCTAATTTTTTAAATGTTGTGCCTTGTTGAGCCCATAGGAACTCATAAGCCCCCATCTCGTCTTCAACATTGACGGGAGGTCTTTTAAACAAGCTTTTTGATATAGCTGCGTTCATAACCTTTAACCCATATCAACCTAATAATAGATTTAAAAAATAAAACTGTATTGCACAAAACAATTTTTTGTATATGGCAAAACTAGCATAAAAAAGGCAATTGTCAATTGTGCTTTACATCCAATAATGGGTGTATTTTCAATAATTTCAATTAAATATCAATATCTTATTGATTTATGGTTTTTTTAAAAAATAGATATATAATTTTTTTAAAACTATGCTAAAAGTGCGGTATATTGCGTTTTTCTTAAAATACCCCGCACTAGATTTAGTTTTAAGAAGTTGGATCTTAAAACCTTTTATTTTTTCTTCTTAAACCCCTTATGCCACTCATCTAAAAGCATGTTGTCTAAAGCAAAAATACAGTCATTAAAGATATGAGCATCAACAGGTAAATCATTATGCTCAGCATAGACATTGATTGCCTGCTGATCTAAGCACAACGGTACACTTTGCTCATATCGTCTTGATCTAATAATCGTGCTAAAGGCTGCAAGAATTGAGTCAGCTGCATAAGAATATTCTGGTGGATCTGGAACGTGTCCACCTAAGAACTTAATTTGTTCGATTTCGTGCGGCGTTTTCGACGCATAGGTCTTTTGGTACTTGTAGAGTTCGATGACTTTCCCAAAATTGTCGCCTTGTCCTTATCAGCATCTTCCTGAATTTTTTGCGCCTGCTCTTTAATGAATGACCAGATCAATAGTCCAATATCACCAAGGTTAAGTAGCTTAGATGCATTCTCTGCTGTATAGGGCTGTTCAGTTTCGACTGTAGCTTCATCTTCAACTTCAGCGAAAACAACGCCTTTCCAGTCTTCGATTAAATGAGCGCCAGCCGCATCTAATAAAAGCTCATGATATAGCTTGCTATTTTCATCTCTTACCATCACATCATAGCCTTTGGACGTAATTTGATTACCTGCTTTCTCTAGCGCTACTTGAAAGGGTTTATAACCAATCCCTCGAATTTTAAATTCCGCCTGCCCATTTGTTGTTTCAAACGTGCACCATTTAGATACTTCTGAGCTTCGTACAATTCCGACTTTTAAAGCCATACCTACCTCGAAAATTTTGGAAATAAAAAAGCCCATGGATTTCCATAGGCTTTAAGGTTTGTTAATTTGAATTACACAAGAGCACGCACAATGGTTGGAGTTGTCCGCACTTGAGCAAAGTTAATATCTAAAGTGATAATGTCATCACCTCCACCATCCGGATGATTGGCTTCCATCACTTCAAGCTGCGGGAAGTTAAATGAGTATTTACTTCCTTTGCTGTCTTTAATATCGAAAGTCAGAGTGAACACATCACGGGTTTTGATTGCATCAATCCAACCTGCAGCTGTAGCCGAGAACATAAATGTAGCATTCGCTTCAATATCCATCATCTTCTCTAAGTAAAACTCTGGCGTGTATTTGCCCGAACCGATACAACGAACTGCTTCCAGATTATTGTTAAACGAAAGCGTTAGTGTCTGCGTACACGCCTTACCTTGAGTTGATTGACCATTCACAAGTAGGTTTTCAACATTAGGCATGCTGACCAATGGACGGCTTGATGCAGCTACCGGATTAACAACCGGATTGACTTGCTGGCGGGTAAATGAATTACCAACCAAGCCAAAGTTACCAGTGATCTTTCCTGTGGTCTGAATGGTAATTTCACCCGTATTTACCTGAACACCACGGTAAATAAAGACCTGACCAACATCTTCAAAGACTTTAACCAGAGTAAATGATTTACGTACATTTCCGCCAAAGCTGAGAGCGTTGGCTGCCCAGTTATTGAATGCCAATGCACTTAAAAATAGATCAAATGTCCCTACAGATAATTCAAACTCTAACTGACCTGCCACTTCAGCTTCAGTAACCACACCACCTTGCCGGAAGCGCGAATCTACAACCTCACTGCTTTCTTCTGTAGAGACGTTTTCTGATAATCCATCACTCACACGGCGAACCACGTACCAGATTGGATTTGCTGGAGTAGTTCCCAGTACTGCTTCTTCACAAGCATATAATCGAATTTTTGCGCCTGAACTCATTTATAGTTCTCCAAAATTTAGGCATAAAAAAACCCGCTTCATCAGCAGGTCGTTATAAAAAATGGGCGTAAAAAAACCCGCTAATTTAGCGGGTCGTTATTTAGTTTCATTTGAGTCGGAGACTTCTGGAGGCTCTACACCATTCAATGCGGCAGCTACTGCTTCAGATAAATTGGTAGGTTGAAACTCTACAGGTGTTTCACTAACTGGTTCCTCAGGCTCTGGTTCAGGTTCTTCATGCAGTCGGATATCAATCCAACGCGACTCAGGAATATCTACCGGATTATCAAAATCAGGAACGATTGAGGCGGTTTCGATATCAAACTTTTTCTTGTAAGTTTTTACTGAGATGTCTCCATCTTCAAGCTGCTCATAAGACACCGCAACAACCACATTGCCGTTTGCATCCTTAGGCATTTCGATATACCAGCCCTCTTTGGCAAAACCCAGCGAGTCTTTAATCAGATAGTCACCAATATCTATCTTTTCAAAGCTAATTGGCTGATTTGAAGCATCTTCATTGAGTTCAAGTGAATCTGCAAACAGTCTTGCAATCGGTGAAGCTGCTTTATAAACCCCGTTTGAGTCAACGGTGAAGCCTTTGGAACTAAGTTCACCTGTGTTTGCAACAGTGACCAACTTCCCACTTGTGGCACTGTTATCTGTTGTATAAATGACGGCGTTCTTGCTGGTATAAACAATTTGCTCGGTTTTGCTGAGATTTCCAGTAGAAGAGTTATAACTCCATGCAATTACTGCCATGTTATTCGCACGTGTTGAGGTGTAGTACGGTAAGAATAACTCCGTTCCTGTAAGTCCTCCTCGTGTGATCACAATTGAAGGCCCATACCCTGCAACAAATGGATTTGCATAAATATTGGAGGGCGCATTTTTAAACCGTGTTTTTTGAGTACCAGACTTATAAACTAAATCCAAATCTGTTTCCGGTTCAGATACTGGTGAAGCTCCATATCCAAAATCAGCAACACCATATGGACCGAAAGTTGCAACCTCTCCGTTTCCAGTACCGGCATTTTTTGTGGCCGCTGTGCCAAGCCCTGTTACCTGCGACCAGTCGGGTGTTAAATTTGGAATACCTGAGGCAAAAGGAAGCATAAACTGCCGCTTTCCTTGAGCAGAGTTATATTGAAATGGCCGATGATCCCATGAGAATTTAAAAACTAGATTTGCCATTATGCCGTTACTCCATCAATCACCTGAAAAATCAAAGTTTCAGTATGTTGAATAACGCCGCCAACAACCGCTTTAATATCCATCTGACACAAGCCCAAAGGCCATGCAGCAGTACTGACAGTTGATTTCACGTTCAACCATCCTTTCTGCGTACTCTGGCTCAGTGCGGCGCAAGTTAATGTTGCAACGGCGGTACCATCCAGAGTTTTAACCTGTGAAGTAAAGGTATACCCTGTTAAATCAATGGCTCGTCGCACATCATTTGATGGATATTGCAATGCATCATCCATGTCAACGAGCTGCAAATTTAAGTTGAATGTGTCACCACGCTTAAAAACAAAATTGCTCATAAGTGATTCCTATAGACATAAAAAAACCACCGATGAGGTGGCTATAACAAAGCAATAAAAAAAGACGCTAAAATGCGCCCTTTTCTACGACTACTTTTCTTTATTCAATTTCTAAATGGTGCTTTTCAGTCACCATTTTAATTTTGATCCCTTTGTAATAACGGACCATTGGATCTTCTTTATCCTTTTCAATTTTATCTAGAAACTTATCGTTTTCCATTAAAACGGCAAAAGTTTTATATCCAATTACTAATTTCTTTGGATCTTTACCACTGCTTTTAAAATCATCAATGTGTTTATTAAGCTCTTTTAAAGTCATTTCTATTTCCAGTGTTGTAACTTTTAATAGAAATTTAACAATTAATTATGACAAATTAATTTTTCTAAAATATAGATAAACATAAAAACTGCCTGATAGCGTTCATTTTCTTGATGAAATTAAGGCTTGTAATCCAGATCTACACTTACGCCTGTCACGACATTGTGTTTTGATTCCCCCTTGTTATGCACTTTAGCCAACCGAATATTCACATCCGAAACGCATAGCTTATTTTCACTTTGCCATTTACTTAGTTCTACAGACATAACCTTTTCTAAATGACACTCCAGCTCTTGTCGTTTAAATTCGATTTCTTCTAAAGTCAGCATGCATGACATATCAATTCACCTTATAACCAATCGTCACATTATACTGAATGAAGTCAGCGTCTTGCCCTATAAAAATTGATTGTCCTTGTAAGCACTCCAAATGCTCACTAGTGAAATATTCAAAATGCTGAAGTAAGGAATCACTTAACTCAGTTAAACCTTTCGCACCACTATGATGTCTTGCAAAACACTGGACCATGATATTACCTGTACGGCGTGTACATGGTTTATCAGCAACTCCTGCCACAAAACTCGGTCCACCTGCAATCGTTAAGCGACACCATAAGCCTTCCTTAGGTACGATAAAGCCTGGTGCATTTGGATACTGGATTCTGTCCTGGGCAATACCTGTAAGGCTTTGCATTCGATCGATAATGGCTTGCCTAGTCTGCTCTAAAGTCATTGCCATCTTAACCACCGTACTTTTGAGAAATATAAGTAAACGTGGTGTTGTAAATACCTTGCGGTGCTTGATCAGACCAACCATTTTCTAAGCGTTCAGCATATGGCTTATTGTTCTGTATGTAGACTAAATTGCCGAGCTTAAACTTCACAGCTTGAATTGCTGCATCTTGCACTGCGTTTGTTTCAGGTCCACGTACACCAAAGTCACCAGAACCAATAGAAACAATATGAGAAGCACGATAAGCGCCAGTATCAACGGGACTTGAAACAACTAAAGACTGAACAGCATCCATGGTAATTTTCTTTACCTTATCTTCTGCCGTTTTAGTCACATCAAAACTAAAATCAGTTGGCTTTTTCCCCTTCCACCCCATCGTTTACCTCGCTTTCTTCATACATTTTAAAAAGGTCTTGAGCGATCGCTTGAATTGAATATGCTTCAAATTCTGAACTAGGCTCTTTTTCTCCCATGAGCTTTTTAACTTTCTGCCAAACATGAACAGCTTCATGTAAAAGCAAACCATAGATCTCAATCAATTTTCTTTCTGAAGTATCGCCAAGTTGGACAACTGCATACGAACCATTAGAATAAAAATCAACTTGTGCCGCTGCGCCTTCTAAGGAGAGGAACTCGTCTACATGATTCATGTCTTCAAATAACAGATCCATATGAAGCTGATTTCTAGCAAGCGTGTATTGAACATGTTGGAATGGTGAGATATGCCATAAAGGTACGTAATCTGTACTAACCATGGGTTATCCTTTTCAGCTTAGTAAAGGCGTTTCAGATGCCTCTCTGCCATCAAATGCGTTATGAATAAAAAATGCCATCCACATATTCGGGATGGCATTCGCAGTGAAAAAATGAATGAGGTTTTTGATCATCGTCAGGTATTACCTGATCGCTGTCATAAAACTCATGTACAGACCAAGTCATATTTGCTCCAAAAAAAACCCACCGAAGTGAGTTAATACTTAAACTCTTAGTTTTAAACATGAAGTATTTTTAGCTCTTTTTGCATATTCAAATAATTTGTTAAACATTCAGATTTTTTTGCGCCAGCTTCATTTATTTTATCTCCATAGCTCCTTTTTAAAATTTCACTTGATGGACTTCCTTCTGGTACAGACTCATAAAACTTATTAAACTGATATTGTTGTTGAAAACAAGACCAATTATCAAAAATAATAGCTTCTAATTTATCTATATCTTCAACAAATTGCTTAGACATACTATCAATTGGATTAATAGTTAACTTTTTCCCTTTTAAATCAAAATACAATGAAAAATATTTTTGTCTAAAATTTAAAAAGCTCTCATCATTTTCTATATCTAAATAATATGTATTAATAAAAGGAAATATTTTAGTAACAATATCCACAATATCTTTACTATTTTTTTCATTATTTATTGAAGCATGTTGTTCTCGCCAATCACTAAACAATATTAAAGCTGCAATAGGAGCTAAAAAGTAAGCTGTAAGTGTTAAAGAGTCCCTCAATACCTCATAAAAGATAGTTGAATCAATAGGCTTAGTTAAATCAGATTTTAAAATGAATCCAAAGATCAAATATGTTAAACAGAATAATCCCAGCCAAAAGATTGAGATCTCTATTTTATCTTTTAGTTTTCTTTTAGCCATATATCCCCCTAGTTTAGAAGGATATTAGACCAAGTATTTAAACCTTCCTCAACTGACATTTCCAAATTGTCGCGGCTGGATCCTGCTGAATATGAACGACTCGGAATGAACCTAAGGCTGTAACCCACTCATCATCAATTTTTGGGGCCATAGTGACTTCATTTTGCAGCATAGTTGCCTTCTTATCCGTTGCCAATACTCCAAGTGTCTGGATCTCATATTGACTGTATGATCCAAATAGAACACCACGGCCTGAGTAATTTTCCATAACTTCCACATGAGTTTCTAACTTAGGATGCCAGTTTGACTTAGTGACTCGCTCACAAGTAAAGGTGTGAACGGCATCAGCTAGATCCTCATTAAATGCTTCAGCAATATCTGCCTGAATTTCGTCACGTAAGCCCATTATATTTTCCTGACAAAAAATACGCGTTTGCGTTTGCAATATGGCTTGATCAAATCAAGAATAAACTGCTCAGTTGCCGTTAGTTTTACCGATCCATCTTGAAATTCTTTTTCCGTCTCAACCGTATCAGCTTTTACTTTCTTGCGCTTTAATGCCTGTTCCTGCCCTTGATATAAATCACCTTTAATAATGCCCTTGATGATTTGATATGAGGCTGTTTTCAGGGGCTCAGGAACCAGAGTGACATCTTCATAAGATATAACATTACGTGCTAATAGATAAGCTTCAGCCATCTGAAGGTATTGAGCCTTATCACTGGCAGATAAAGCATCAAAGCCTTCAACATGTTCTATCGCTTCTTGTTCAGTGATAAAGCTCATGGATTATTCCTTTGGAATTAATGCTAAAAGTTCGTCTTTTTTAGCGCCTGATTCAAATGAAATACCCTTTTCAGTTAATACAGCTCGAAGCTCATCAACTTTAAGTCCTGCATAGTTAATTGGTTGAACCTGGTCATCACCAATTTTTTGACCCCCTTCAGGGTTTTGGTTGTCTTGATTTTGCTGATTGTCACCCTCTGAAGTTTGTTTCCCTTTACCTAATTCAAGTTCAGCAATACGTGCTTGCATAGCTTCAGGATTATTCTGGAATGCAATAAATTCACCTTTCAATGTTGCTAGTTGTTCTTCTAGCTCATTTATTTTAGCTTCAGTCATTTGTTGTCTTTCCCGTGCACGGTTAAATGATGAAAGTCCCATAGAAGGATCTCCAAAAAATAAGGCGGTGTTACCCGCCTTTTAGTTATTTGATTTTGTGCTTAAATGCCACAATACGGATCTGTTTAGGATCGTATACACGCTCCCAGTTAGTACCAGTTGCAAGCCCGGTATTTTTAGGAGCAATTCCATTTGGTCCTGCCCATTTAACACCACGTGGATGCAGCACAAAGTGACGGCGGTTAATCAAGATATCTACACCAGCAAGGCTGTCGCGATCAGTTTCAACCGCATTTGGAGCGCCAATATCTTGGAAGCCCACAGCGCCTTGACCAAATAAGAAAGAAGTAAATACATCACCATCAACGGGCATGCCATCATCAACAATCACACGGCGTTCCATAAAGGTTTTATAGAGTAAAACCCCATCAGCATCACGCACGGTTTCAATCAAGCCCTGCTTAGATAAAGCTGACATAGTGAATGAATGCATTGAAATCGCCGTTAATTTGTCAACCGCATCGCCAAGCTTATATGACGCATCAACAAAAGAATGACCATCAATAATCGCTGCGGCCCCTGTTTCGGCAGAAATATCATGTACATTACTTGCCATACTTGCAGCGCCAAAAACACCTTTGAGGGTATTCACGGTAAAACCTTGAAACTCACGGGCCCAATAATCTGCTACAAGATCACCAACCGCTCCAAGTGGATCGTCGCCAGATAATGCCTTTGCTAAATCGTTAGCCCCCCATGCCTTACCGCGGGCATGAAGAATTGCAATATCTTGACCTGAAGTAATGTTATTTACAGTTAAAGGGGTTAGATCAGAAAGAACTTCAGATTCACCACTTAAGTCGTTCCAAAAAGGAATATTTACAGTAGTACCGCCTTTCGTTCCGAAAGCTACATCTTCTTCAAGATCCCCCACGATGCCAGACTGCCATAAGGCAGATTTCTCAGCGGTTTTATTTAAAACATACGGAGTGAATAACTCAGGTACGATTACATCAGCAATTTTGGTATCACCCATTAGGCTTTACTCCTTAAAGTTTAATATTGTGTTTTGCAGCTAGTTCTTTAGCTAACTGCGGATTTTCATTTCGTAATTGCGCCAATTTGGTTAAGTTCACTGAACCATCTGGTTTGAGAATGTCGACTTGACCTTTTGTATTGGCACTACCTGGTGCCCCCATACCATTCGCCTTAGGCCAGTAGTACGGCTTTTGCTCACGTAGAGATTCAACCCACTCTTTTGGGGTTTGCGGTGTTTGGCCATCTTTGCCAATAACCACTTCGCCGTTTTCATCAACAGCAACCGCTTTACCGTTGTCATCTAATGCAAACTTTGATTTTGCTAAAAACGCAATGTCACCTGTTGCTTCAGCTAATGCTTCAAGCTCTACAGCTGCTTGAACGATTTGCCCCTGAATCACAGACTCCTTAAACTTATTTGCATAAGCTTCGGCCCTGTCAGCACGGTCTTTTTCAGCTTTAAGTACCTTTTCATGTTCTTCACGCATCTTCTCGGTACGCTTCTGGATCACTTCGGTAATTTTGCCTTCAGCAATTAGCTTGGCTTCTTCATCTTGATCAAGTTGAGCAAAGACTCTTTTGACGATTTCAGGGTCAATCCCTTCGAACTGATTTTGAAGTTCCTGAAGTTTTCGTTTTGCATCTTTAGCGGCATCACGCTCGCTTTGAAGTGCAGTTTTGAGCCCTTTTGGATCTTCATAGCCGTCTAAATCGAGGCGAAACTTCCCGTTTTCCTCAACATATAAAGCGCGGTGCTCTTCTTTGATTGCATCAAGTGAATCAACAATAAATGGCAATGGCATGTTCAAACCTCTCGTTTGATTAAGTTAAGCCTTATCTCAAGGCAATAAAAAAGCAGCCATTTGGCTGCTCATCTCTTTAATTAAAATAGAAAATATTTATTTTTTGTTTATTTATTCCCTATCTTCACTTTTATACTTCTCTTCAAAATCATCAATCATTTCCTCAATATAGCTCATAGCATCAGAGCTGTTTTCAGCCAAGATTGTTTCATATTCTTCTATTAAATTATCACCTTTAATATCTTTTCTAATTAGCACATTTAATTTATTAATTTCTTTAATTACATCTGAGATTCCCTTTATATAAATTCTGTTTAACCTGCTAACTTCTAAATTTGACTCTTCTACTAGATTTAAATGTCGCTCAGCAAGATCTTTCCTTCTAGTCTCATTATTTACATATTCCCCCCAAAACTTCCTGTCTAAATCATGATCATAATTTTTAGAAAGCTTATTGTCCGTTATTAACCTAAATACTCTATTTTTTTCATCTTCATATACATTGATATAAGGCTTAATTGCATTAGACTCAGCAGTTAAATCAATTAAATTTTTCCGTTCCTTCAGCATTAAAAAATACAATTTAGAACATACTTTCATTACTTGCATTGTTTGCTTGGTCGTTGTTACATTGGCAATTAGCTGCAAGCGATTCATTGAATAACAAAATTTTAAAAAATGTTCATTTGATTTTTTAAAATCAAATTCTAAATTAGGAACTTGACCTATTAATGAATGAATTTCAATCAACTCATTAACCGCATTTAAATAAATATCCTTTTTAAGGTTAAAAGATCTATCAGTTTCTTTTTGATTTGACTCAAATTCAAAACGTTCATTTTGATTTTTATTATTAAAATAGTTTGTTATCCAAACACCACCTAAACCAGAGAATACACTCATCAATCCAATAATTACAGGAATAAACTTTTCATTGTTTTCTATAGCATAACCTAGAGCTAATAAAAGTATTATAAAAAGTACACTAACGAAAATACCGAAAATATATCTTAGAATTTTTCTTTTCATCTAATTAAATAACTCCTATAAAATCATATCGATATTACCAAGTATTTTTTATTTACCCAATTCATTAAATATCCTTTCATCCAGCTTTCTTAACTCTTCCAATGTATAAAGCTGCCCTTCAGGATCAAAGAACTTTTCAAAATCAAATTTTCCTTCTTTATAAAGCTTGTACCGCTTTGGCCCTAGCCATTCTTTCTGGAAGAAATCATCTGTTTTCTTAAAAAACTCTCTGAATGTTGTATTGGCATCCAATTGGCCGATGAGTTGGCTACGCTCCTCTTTGGGGATGTCTTTAACTCTCCGCTCATCCATGACAAACGGACGTTCTCCTACCAAGAGACCATCTTTCTCAACTGGTACCAGAATGCTTCTGCAGTGTGGATGTAAGGGCGGCACCCGTTTAGCTGGATCGTTAATCTCCCATACGGAACCATCAAGAGATGCACAAAGTTTTGAAGTTCTACCATCCAGCGTTGCGACAAGCTTTACGTATTCAAAGCCAATCCGATTAAAAATATCTAGGTAAGCTTGATTGGCCACATGACTTCGAACCGTCCTTACAGTCCTATCGATATCATATTTAGTGCTAGTTAAAATGCCATCTTCATAATTGAGGCGCTTGGTACCACGAATACGCTGGACAATTTCCTGATTAGTTTTACCAGAGCTAATCCCATCACGAATAGCATATTCAACCTTTAGACGGGCGCTTTCAGCTATTTTAGAAAGAAGTTCATCAACCAGTGCTCCACCAACTAAAGGGATCTTCTTCGCGGCAGTAAAAAGCTTTTCACCGTTAGGTTTCTTAATCTTGCTTCCATAAAGCTTCGCCATGTAATTAGCTTCATAAACAGCTAATGCCGTAGCTGAAACGGCGAATGCTTCAGGCAAAGAAGTATTTACTGTCGTAAACCACTGATAAATTAAATCCCGAATCTCTTTAAGGTTTGTCGTGGTGTACTGGCCACCAGCAAGAGCTACCTTTTCAGAATCATTTAACTCATCCAACAAATCTCGAAGCTTTGCCAGCATAACTGCCGACTCATCATTAAAGATTGTTAATAATTCATTAACTGATTGAGAAGAAGTTCGATATAAATACGCCTGATGTTGTGTAAGTACTTCGATCAAGGTTTTATCTTTTGAAGTCATGTCTCACCTCTACAACGGCATACTATCCCGCTCACTTTCAACTCGCTTCAGCTCTTCCTTAAAATCATGAGCTGGCAACTTCCCAGTAGCGATATATTCCCAATAGGTCTGAAATGAATTCTTTCCAGAAATAGCACCTTCATAAAGCTGCTTAGCCAGATTGATATCGTATTTCTGGACAATAAACTCAGGCTCTACCGTAAAACTAATTTTAGAAGGATCAAGTTTTAGCCACTGAGCTGCATATTTAATGGCTTGTTCAATAGCAGCTGCTGCACACATCACAATACTGTGTAAGCTCGCATGCTGATCATCCTGACGTGCACGGCGGGCTTCGCCTGATTCTTGTGTATTCGTGTCTACAACTTTTGCCCCAGCTTCAAGAGCTGCATTTTTTTGGGAATCCATTTCCTGTTTGGTTAATTCAATGCCACTGCCAGAAATTTCCAAGTAACCGCATTGTGATTCCTTAGGCAGACTCCAGACAGCCATGACACCAGTAACACTAATATCTGGATCATCATCATTGTCGATGCCGTTTATCCAAGGTTGTGGATGTGCTGTGTGATGAAGTGACTGAAAATAGTCCGCGCTGAGCTGGTAATGCTTTAGTGCTGCTTTTGCCATGGTTAAAAGAGGTACTGTGCCAACATCCGGCGAATTATCAGTGGTACCGCAGAAAACAAAAGGCGTGAACGTTAATTGATTACCGCCCAATGTAGGCGTTTTATCTTCTTCACTAGAGCCATCAAACAAACGAACTGCTAAGACCCCGTCAATCATGGATAAAACACGGTGGACTGTTTTAGTATCATGGCCAAACTCATCTTCACTATTATCAAACTGCTCCTCGAGCACTAATAGCTTCAGATCCTTACGCCCACCTATACTGTTTTCTTTCCAATTGATGATAGATAAAGCGTCATATAACGCAAAATAAGGAACACTTTTATCATCAACATCTACCATTAATCCGCAGCGGCCAAATACCAAGAGCTCCAGACAAATACGAATAAAAAGCTGTTTTAGTCCAAATCCATCATTAGTTGCATTATCAATTAGCCCTTTAAGCAAAGAACTTTCAATAACAAAATTCGGATCAAGCTTCGAGACTAGACCAATCATCGTGCGTAATGAATCTTGAACCCATAATGGATACTGAGCTCGGCTGAGATAGGCTTTATAAATCTCTCCAGTCGTATCCCCCTGCTTTTCAGCTTCAATCATGCCAGCTGATTTAGCCAGGTACTTTGTTTGTTCCTGTTTGATTTGCTCTTCACCTGCAACAGCGTCGCGCATAATCAACCAGCTTTTTTGTGCAGCAATATACTGCGGATGTTTATCAGTAACTGCCATAAAAACACCAATAAAAAAGCACCTATAAAGGTGCGTTGTTTAAGACATCCCACGAATTCTACGCATACCAATTGATTTTTTATCAATGGGAAATAGATAAGCGATTGGATATGTACCAGCATCATTCATATGGTCAAATCCTGATTTCTTATCAGGTTGTCCATAATCATCATAAATTTGTCGCTCTAAGCATTTAGCAAAGTGTGGGCATTTGGTCACGTTCACAAATAACCTGCGCTCAGATAACGTATTGCAGAGCATGCCATTCATAGAGTTGATGCGATCTTTAACAGCAGGGTTTCTGTTATTCACATGAACTTTAAATCCTGCCTTTCTGAGCAAAGCCAGATCCGTTTCACTTGCATTACTAGACTTACGGTTTTCACCTGAAGCATCCGGATATACAGCAATTTCATGATTAGGAAAACGCTCCTGAATAGCTTCAATCATTGCTGGGGTATCAAAAAGATTTACGAACTCATCAACAGCATGCATCTGCTCACCACGGCGAACATATACAACTGCAGCCATTTTGGTTACGTTGAAGTCCATCCCCACATGAAGCACATCATTTGCCTGAACTGTTTCTGTCGATGCGCTTAGTAAACGATTAAAGCAGTAAAAGATAACGCCTTGGTAACTTTCAAAGCTTGCCTCATATTCCTGACTAAATGTCTTAGGATCCATCTTGCGCTTAGCAACAATGATTTCAGACTCAGGAATATTCCCCCCTTGTAGGGAGGTATAAGAAAAGCTTTTACAATCTGGTTCATGCCCCGGCTGACCATCCATGAAAGTGTCATAACAATGGTTAAAGCCCTTAGGTGTTCCAATCCTTAAAACATGTCCACCAACTCGTTGCTCACCATTTACCACATATTTACATGTAGAAAGCATTGGGCGAAGTACTTCTTCCCATGCAGCCCACTTACAATCAGCCCATTCATCAATGATTAAGAAAAATAAGCCAGAACCGCGAAGGTCATCATAATTATCTAAACCTACAACACGGATAACATGGCCGCTTCTTAATGTGATTGAACATTCAGTCTCATTCGGCTTACCAGCTCGCCATGATGCTGGAATTGCCTGCTTTAATCTCTTCCAGAAAACCCGTTTAGCTTGCTTAAATGTAGGTGCTGCATACCAGATTTCATCCTCGACAGAAACATTCCATTTAGCCGCCAGCCTTGCGGCTCTACGCATTTCCGCTTTAGCTAGGAAAGTCTTACCAAAACGTCGGCCACAAACAGCATCACGAAATCGGGCTTCTTTTTGCCAGCCCCACAAATATATATTTGCCTGCTTTGGCGTTAGCTGAACTGAACCTTCAGGAGGATTAAAGAATTGGCTCATTAGGGATCTCCTCATCAGGATTCAAAACAAGTTTGTAATCCTCATCAGGTGGTCTATGTTCTGGTGGATTCACTTCACGCTGTAACTTCTGAAGCTCAAGCTTTTTAATCTCAAGCTCTACTTCAGCTTTTGTTTGGCCTTCTTCATTAACTCTCCCCTTTCTTGCCTGATCGCCTTTCTTGTCATAAAACCCTTTGGTGATTTTTTGCATCTGGTCGACGATCTGGAGTGTCATTCTCACGTTATTTTTTTTGGACCACAGCAGATCATTCAGAATTTTCAACTGGACAATGTCATTTACACCGCTAATTTTATTAAGTGGCTGTTCAAGATACTCATCCCGAACTTTCTCGAAAAAATCTTTAAATTCCTTGCTTAAATCTCTACCCGCAACTTTAGTTGGATCGTAAGATTCAACTTGCTGCCTTGAGACTTCAATATCAAATTCTTCCTTGACGAGTGCTACTGTTTCTTGAGGGGTATTAAAAACAGCAAGTGACTGCACAATAAAGAGTTTTTGCTTTTTGTTTAAAGTCGCCATTTCTCTCTATCCGTCAAGGTACGTCAAGGAAACATGGCAAAAAAAATGAGCCAAACGGCTCAACTTATTAAACATGTCCCACAGCACTTTGAAATATTTACATCTGATACAAACGGCGCTTGCTTCGCCACTTCAATTAGTCGCTTCACGCTTTCGTCCGCTCCCCATCTTTTTATTACACCAACAAACTCTTCATTGTCGTGAAGTAGCTCAGCAATATGATCATGATCAGGGTTATGAAGAGGTCCACCAACAGTTAAAAAGTTTGTGATCACCCAATTCATTAGGTCTGGTGCTGGAGCCAATCTAATTGCTTCATCCTCTTCGGCTTTATCAAGCAAGTCCTGTGGTGGAAATGGTCTGATCTGATCCATTTTCTATTCTCGCTAATTCACTTTTTATCCAGTTGATTGCATAACCTGATTCAATTTGATGAGGCTCAAGACGCTCAAATACATAACCTCTATCCAAAGCTAGATCATATTTACCTACAGCATTTGCAATCTTTCTACCCCCGCGACCAACAGCCCAAGGGCTACCAGCAATTTCTATAAGTAGATTCAACTTCACAATATAAAAATCGAATCGCCAGTTTTTGGTTGATTCAAATTGAAATTTCCGTCGATAACCAATTAGATGCTCTTCTAGTTCTTGAAATAAAGTTTCCTCGGCCTCGAGAAATTTTTCTTTTGCCTTAGGTAGTGGTCTGGATTTTGGTTTGGTTTTAGGTTCTTTTTTCCGGGTAAGCCAAAAGTATTCTTTATCGTTCATATTTCACCCATAAAAAAACCGCCCTTAGGCGGTGGCTAAACTCAGAGACAATAAAATATTACTTCTTAAAAGTTGACTTATAGAGCTTTGAATTAAAGAAATCCGTAATTTCTTTACCTTCGTTTTGAACTTTTTCCTCATTTAAAGGTAAAAAATCTAATTCAGATTTTAAGCTCATAAACTCTGGAATAAATTTTTTAATTGGTGGAGGTGGTTTAGGTCCTCCTTCTGTAATTTTTTCGATAAATCCAGCTAACCATAAAATGTATTCATCTTTTAAATTATGATGGGGGATCAGACTCACATCTATTTTTACTTTGCATTCATCTAGTGGTGTACTAAATAATTCCATAAAATCAATAAAATTATATTTTAATTTAAATTCAGTCCCCTCAATTTCACTGCGTATAAATTTCATAAGTGTGTTCATATTTTCAATACAATCTTGTGAAAATAGTTCTTCATCTTTCACTTTCTTATAAATATTTTCCGCAAAAATAAGATACTGTGGCATTTCGGGAGATCCTCATTTTTATAAAGTAATTTTTCTAAAGGTATTCCTATTACAACAATGTTACAACAAGTAATTTTAGTTTTTTAAGGAAATTTTAAGATAAGATATAAATCATTTATATTCAATAACTTATACCACTATAAAGTTGATTTTGCTTTTTAATTTTAAAATGAATTATTCAGGCTAATCGATCAATTTAAAAAGCTTGCCTAGTAGGCAAGCTCCCCCTTTTTGATATTTGCGCTGATCATCAAGGTTAAGTGTTACTTAAAGCAACACTATGATAGTACAGAAATATTTAAAAATAAAAAAGCCCATTTCTGCTTCTCAATCAGAAATGGGCTTAGCGAAAAAATTTCGCTAATACCTGAAATAGGAAATATCTATTCGGAAATATTTCCAACTGAATATTTGCATAATATTTAAGCACTATCAATATGAATTGAATTAAAAATAAAATAATTCAAATGTTTAAAAAACATAGATATTTTAATACACAACTATTTTCAGAGCTATGTAAACTTGTTTGATTCCTAGTACGAATAATCCAGCTATTTGAACTATTAACTTTAATGGATCTTAAAAAAAATTAAAAAAGCCCCGCCAATATCTAGTATTTAGCGGAGCCATTTTGTGCCGTAATACGCTCGGCAAATTTTAAAAAATCAAATTTCAACTTTTAGTTGAAGATTCAATCTGAACTTTATATTTAATTTTTTTATCCTCATCAGTATAGGATAAAATTTGCTCATCCCTTTTTTTTCTTAGTTTTCCAATTTCAGAATCAATTTTTGCTGTAATCAAAGACTCTTCTTCTTCTTCCTCATTTGGAATGTACTCTATAGGTGGTTTCACATTTTAAAACTCCTGACCCTTCTCGCATTGTTAGTACAGGACAGGTAAATAAAGTAGTGCATTCATGTGTTTTATAGTAAAGAAGAGAATATAGCCAATCCGTAAAACAAAAAAGCCCACCTTTTGGCGAGCTCTTTTAAAGGTTATCTTGGTTTCTTAATTAATTTTTCTGGCATAGAGTCGCCAACAATCTTGATTGGTGGAGTTGGAGCTGGTGGCGGTACTGGCTTAGATGCACTTATACCCATATTATTTATGCTCCAGTTTACGTTTATCACTTCTTTCTTCAATAACTATTGGGGGTCTATCAACCTCTGGAGGAACAGGCTTATTAAATCGAATCTTTTCCATATCACTTAAATGATCAAAATATCAACTATAATCAATAGTACAGTTAACACAAACATTAATCCACAGAATTTTATCTCTATAAAAGCCTTATTCAAATAATTAACTTTTATAGCATTTCTATCTTCATATGTTTTAATCACCCCAGCCATATCGATGGAAAGATAATAGTAGATAGTTGTTAGCTCATTCTGTGTAAAGTAATTGACCATATCCTTATTATTTTCTAGTTTCCCCACCTTACTAACTTCTAGAACATGAAATAAATTTCTAGCTATACTGGATAATGACAAGAAAACAAAAACCATCAAAACGACAATTAAGTAAAATATAAAAGATTTGTTTTCAACATCAAACAAATACTGTTTTGAAAATATACTCATAGCTGCAATAATTATTGATGTAAATGTTAGATATTTAGCTGCTTTATCCTCATGTTTTGCATGTAATGCCTTTACACTTTCAAGCCCTTTTAATTGAAACTCATATAGTGTTTTATAAACTTCTTTATCAAATTGATCATCGTCAGCCATAAACATCCCAGAATGACAAAACCCCGCATTTGCGAGGCTTTTAAATGGCTTTAAATTAAAAAATCGCCAAGATATCACGAATATGCCACAACCTGTATTTACAGTCAAGAAAGTTGATTTTCAATAACTACAATCTTTATAAATTTTTCAATTTGAAAATGTGGATAACGTGATTTGATAAAAGCCAAGCCACATTTAATATCCTGTTGAATTTGCGAACCATATGTGTCACTACTCTTTGCAATATCACGAATTGACTCACCCATAACGTAATGCCACCAGATCGCCCCAATCCACTCCTGAAGAACCTCATCATCTATAGATTGAAGATCAAGTATCAATCTATGGATTGCACGTGCTTCGTTATCGTTTAACTGACAGCAAGTGCCCTTACGACGGGTACACAGGCGATCTTTTAAATTTTCATCGCTCATATACATAGCCATTAATTGCTCACGTTGTTTTTGAGTGATGCGCTTAGTTGGCATGGTTTTAACAACTTTAACCATTGTTTCAGTATTACCGTTTAGCCATGCTCCTAACTGACGACACCACTCTTCAAAACTATACTTAGACCAATCGACCGCTTGTAAAATGTGTTGTACTGGCATATTCATTATCATCCCACCAATTGCTCAATTTGTTTAATCGCCACGCCTGCTTTAACTTGCTCTATACTGAACCGTAAAACTGTAAAACCCATCATTGCCGCCGAGTTATATTTCTCCATATCCCCGATATAACCTTTGCCTCTTGTGTGACGTCCACCGCTCCAGATCCCACCTTCCACTTCAACCAATATCTTCTTACCCGTAATTAAAAAATCCGCCCGCCATTTACGTTTTGGGTGGAATTTATATTCCTGCTCAAAATCAATCTTGCAGGCTTTAAGATGAGTTGCTAATAAAACCTCCCCTACACTTGGTTCCCGTGTTTGCTTTGCTGAACGGCGCTTTTTATTTTTCTGAATAGGAAATAATTCACGGTATTCAGCAAGGCTCATTGATGTCATGCGGCCCCCTTTGTAGTGAAACCAACTTGAATGAGGTATGGCATTAATTTCTGTTGTTGTGCAGGATCTGCGAGTTTTACTGCGATACGTGCTGCAAGTTGTTCATAGCTTTCGTTACCTTCGGCGTATTTGCTTGCAAACTCTGGATGTACGGAAAGTTTTTGAGCAAAAGCGTAAATCTGTTTTGAACTAAGTGTGTTTGATTCACCCTGCGGGACTCGAACCTGTGTTTCAGCTTTTGGGTATTTAGAATGATCACGTGCTTGGTATTTGCCACATGCGTTGATTAACCAATCAGCAAAGTGATAATTCATGAGTTCATCACAAAGATTCTTCTGAGCGTTGTAGAGTTCAAATGCTCGTAACTCACGATCGAACCAAGTCGCGTTTTTGATTTGCTCGTAAGTTTCCTGATCAGTTGCCAAACGAATTTCTTCACCAAGTTTTTTCAAACTCAACCATGTTTTTTTATTTTTAGATTCAATTGATAGATTCTTTGAAAGATTCCGTGTCCCAACGTTGGGACTGTTTAACGGAATTGTTGGGACTCTTTCATGGAATTGTTGGAACTGTTCCGTTGTTGGAACTGTTCCATTGTTGGGACTGTTTAAATCATCATTTCCCATGTCAAAGTGTACCGTTGTTGGTACTGTTTCTCGGCCCTTGACTCCGATCAAAAGATAAACTTTAACTTGCTTTGTTCTGCCTTCACGCTTACCAGTATCGATAATAAATCCGTCCTCGATTAACTCATCAATAATTTTTAATACTGTCTTACGGTCCATTTCTGTATCCTCGACTAGACGGGCAACACTTGGATAGCATTCATGAGTTTCGCCCGCTCTATCTGCTAACGAAAGAAGGACCAATTTTTTAAGTGGTTTTAAGGCACCACCTAACTTTTGTTTTTGCCGGGTTTTCCAAGCCCAAACTGTTGCATCTAAGCTCATAGATCTTCCCCTAAAAATTCAAATGCGCTTTTCGCCACAATTGAAACTTGTCCATTTCCAATGGCTTTAAGTCGGTCCACCCGATTGGCCACCCCATCAGCCACTCGACCCAGTTCGGGTTCAATCGCCCACCATTCCCACCCTCTGGCGAAACTGCTGTATTGAGACGGATCTGGCGTCCCTTCGCTTTGCGTTCGACTAAAGACTCGTTGCTCCACTTGTTTGCATCGCTCGCAGTTGGTGTCGGAAAATTCATGATCGCACCCGGTAAACCATTTCTCGGATGAGGACTTACATTGCCACGCTTGTTCCAGTCGGATGCTTTTGGGGTTGGCCACATCTTTACCGTTGATTCCAGACAAGGACTTTTCCTGTTGCGTTCCGATAGACAATCCATTCGTTTTGCATCCGATGCTTTGGGGGTTGGCCAACGTTCGGGAGTTTTTATTTGCTGAGCTAGTGAAATGCCTGTCATATTTGCCGTTATTTTCCCACCCCGTGTTGAGTCGCTCGCTGCGGGAGTAGCCCACAATCCAGATTCGGTCACGGATATGGGGCGCTCCAAAGTTAGATGCTGAAAAACGTGCCCATTGCGCGTCATACCCCATTTGGGCAAGGTCACTGATGACTCTTGTAAGTCCTCTGGAAACAAGCATTGGTGAGTTTTCCACGAACACGTAGCTAGGTCGTACTTCACCGATAATTCGTGCCATTTCTGCCCAAAGCCCGGAACGTTCACCTTCGATACCTGCTCCTTTTCCTGCAGATGAGATGTCTTGGCACGGAAAGCCGCCAGATATAACGTCAACAATTCCTCTCCATGGATTTCCGTCAAAAGTTGTAATGTCAGACCAAATTGGGAAAGCTTCGAGAATTCCATCATTCTGTCGTTGCGCCAGAACTTGTGCGGCGTAGGCATCACGTTCAACTGCGCACACTGTTCGCCATCCCAAGAGATAAGATGCGAGTACTCCACCACCAGCGCCTGCGAAAAGAGCCAACTCATTCATTTATCCCCCTCTTCATTCATTTGAATGAAAGTGCTGCCCAAATAACGGATCCGTTTAGCCCGATATAAGCTTGAGATAATTTGGCCAGCATGGAAAAGTGGCATTCTGTGCTGATCTGAAAGTGCTTGCATAAACTCATCACGTTTTACCGCTGCATTTTTTTCTTCGCGGTTTTGGTTTCTCAAATTCTCTCTACGCTTTTCAAGTAAATCGTCTAACGTTTTTAGAGCTGGCTCATACCAAGATTGAATTATTTGCTGCCTCTTCTGTTCTTGCAGATTGTCTTTAGTGGTTTGATTTGATAAATTAGTTTGCATATTCATTGACCTCGAAATTAATGAATTAACTAAGCCTGATCCACGAAATCAGGCTTTTTTAATTTCTAAAATATGTGAATCAGGGTTTACCCCAACACGACCAAGAATTCCCAAGCTCTCCCTTTTCTTCCTATTTTTATTAGCTCTTTCAAGCATTAAGCTAACTTCATGGTATTCACCCATAATTGCTTTTTCTAAAAGGACAATAGCTTGATGTGCATAATCATTCCCTCTAACGTCGGCAATAAGACGCAATCGCTCCATCATGTCGGGGAGCATCTTCAAACGAAGATCTTCTTTTTCAAGGCTCATAAAAAATTCCTTATTCAGCAGTTGCTTTGTGTTTTAGTGGCACTTTGCCTTCAGCTAAATCACGAATTTGATATTCACGAGCTAATGGGATTTTCTGATCTGGCCATTGATAAACCGCTGAAGGCTCAATGCCTAACATTCCAGCCAACCCCACACCATTCACCCCAAGCAACTTAAATGCTTCTTCTTTAGTCATAATCACACCCAAAAAGTAAGATTTCTTAGTATTTAATCAAAGAAAACTTATAAAAGCAATATGTAAGATAACTTATATGAATACAGATACTATTGGTCAGCGCATACGTGCGCTTAGACGAGCTAAAAAATTAACTCAAGTGCAATTAGCGAAGATTGCAGGTGTTAGTTCGCCTGCTGTTACGGAATGGGAAAAAGACAGTTATTTACCCAAAGCAGGCTCGTTAGAGGCAATGGCTAATGCATTTGGAGTTACAACTGAATATATTTTGACAGGTAAAGGTGAAATTCCTGTTCAAGCAACTACAAATGTAGCCCCTGTTCAAGCTCGTATGGCTCCAGTTCTCTCTTGGGTTCAAGCAGGTAACTTTACTAATGTTGAATCTGTAGATATGTCTCAGGTTGTCGAATGGTTTCCATTACCAGACGACTGCGAAAAATGTTTTTACCTAAAAGTCAGAGGTGTAAGTAATGAGCCAGACTTCATTGAAGGAGATTACATTGTTGTAGATCCAACGGTTCATTATTCTGATATGCAATCTGGAGACATCATTGTTGTTAGAAATGATAAAGATGCGACTTTCAAGAAGTTAGTTATTGAATCTGACGGCTCACGATATCTCAAGGCAATAAACCCGAACTTTCATCCAAATATCTTACCAATTGATGAAAATTGTCACTTCATTGGACAAGTGATTGATTCAATGAGGTATACATATCGCGCAAAAAGAAGAGTCCGTAAAAGTTAATTTAAGAAAATTATGACCTAATACATTCTATTTAATTAGGAAAATGAATATTTCAATACCACGCATGAAGCTATAAATAAAAGTTAAAAATGAATTAATGAGAACACAACACAATATTTTCAGAAAGGGAATCAAGATATGGAAAAAATTGAAGTAAATTCCCGCAATATAAGCCATGTTCTTTACCAGCATTTCTTATTGACGGTGGTGCTCAGAACAGGTGAAAGGTTTATTTACAGACTTCTTGAAGCAAGTACATTCAAAGAGTTTATTGATTCAGAAGACAGAGATAAATTTTATAGAAGCCATATTGAGGCTAATAAGAAATTTAAACGGATTCAACTTTTTGTGTAATTGAAACCGTGACCCGACACGGCCCAATAGAATATATCGGAAGGAGTTAATAATGAGTTTTAATTTTGAAAATTTAAATCAAAGTGTTCGCGAAAAGATGTTGAAAGAAATTCAATTAGATATTTCTAATAATAATCTATATTTAAGCAAAAGATTTAGTCAAAAAGGCATATATGATTATCCAGATATTTTAATGAAACATGTTGCTAGTGGTGATGAAGTATCACTTGGTAGTGAGTTAAATCTAGATGGCAGATTTAACTCAATGGAACAAACAAAAACAGGGATTAAAAAGGTTCCATTTAATGCACATGAAACCTTAGCCGAAGATCAGTTTAATCGCTTCTATGTAAGGGCTTTGTGTTTGGTTGCAATTGAAACAAATAAGTCACTTCAAGTTTACAGGGCAAAGAGTGTATCGAATGCAAGAACGGCATCTCAACAAAAGATTGGTGAGCTTGTTGACCCGATTCAATTACTTAATGATCTAAGATCTAATGGGTTAGACACAGCGTTAGGCTTACCTGCGGGGCCCAACTCAGGATTAAGTGTCAAATTAATTTAATACCAAGTAAAAACTAGAGAGCCATCTTTTTGCAATATATATCCAGATGCATTCATATGGTTTTCTATTTCATCCATATATATCATCTTTTGTCGTACCATCGTCATTAAGAAAGTTGGACAGATATATATCATGCTTATGTGATAAAGCTGTCAATTCTTCTAAAAATCTTAATTTAGCCTTTTCGTTCATAATCCCCCCATCCAACCCACCACCATGGTGGGTTTTCTTTTGTCTATTAACACAAGGAAAATAAGTTATCTTAAAAAAACTTAAGTATTCTTACATTTCCACTTGACTCAAAAACTAAGTTTTCTTATATTTATCTCATAGACAACAAAAAAGCACATCGAACCTTCTACCTCTCGATGTGCTTTTGCAAACTGCGAGATCAATTATGAACGTAAATGCAATTCCTTTCAACCAATTCAAAGTTACAGGCTTTACCGCTTTAGTTTTGATTGCTGGTTTAGCTTCTTGTGAATACAAGACTGCTCAATCTAGCTCTGCATCTAATACCTACAACTTCACACCACAAACTCAACCTAGCAGCTATGGCGTTCAAACAGCGAAAATCACAGGTAAGACCTCAGGCATTGCAGTTATCAAACTTGATGGCTTCCGAGTAAACGTAAGCTTTGATTTTGAAACCCATCCTGATAGTTACGGTGTTCCGGGTTCTGAATTTACTGCGGTTGATGTAACCCAGCTCACAATTAATGAAATAAAAGATGTAAACGGTAAGTCATACAACGATTTCACTGATTACAACGATCACCGCAATATCAATGCCCTTCTCAAAGGCTTCATCGAACGTAATAAGTTGGTGGAGGCTTAATCATGTCTAACGTCAAAAAACACCCTGATGGTTATAAGTCTTATTTAGGCCGTGACAATACAGGCCTCTACTCTGTTCGCATTGGCTGGACTGTTTATGTCTCAAATGCTAATGGCTCAGTTCTTTATAAAGTTAAAGACGACATTAAGACGCCTTTAGATGTTGAAAAGTTCAAAACTGAATATCCGAACGTTTGGGAAGTTCTCACACAAGAAATTAGCTTTCAGCGCTCTAAGCAACTAGCTAAAGACCTAGGCGGCTCACACATCCCTTCACCTGACCGTAAAGCTTATAAGCAAAAACGTGGCTTTACTGGTAGTAGATAGGAGCAAAATATTATGGCTTTAAATATTATTCGACCTTCTCAGCCAATCTTAGTAAATGCCATTAAAGTTTACTTCTATGGCGACCCAGGTATGCATAAAACAACCTTGGGCATGACTGCTGATAAACCACTTATTATCGATGCTGACAAAGGTGCTTACCGTACTGGGGCAAATCGCCGTGGTGATGTGGTAGTAGCTGAAACATGGCTTGATATAGCTAATATCACAGAGAACGACTTAGCTCCATACAATACAGTTGTTTTCGATACTATCGGCCGTGTCCTTGATCTGATTAAAGCTCACCTAGCAAGCAATCAAAAAAACACTAAAAGTGATGGTTCTTTAAAGCTGAACGTTCAAGGTGTTGCCAACAACATGTTTAGTTTATTCGTCAATAAACTAATTGGATTTGGCAAAGATGTCATTTTCATTGCTCATGCTACTGAAGATAAAAACGATACTTTGACTTTGGTTCGTCCAGATCTAGGCGGCAAAAACCGTCAAGAGATTTACCGCCTAGCTGATGCCATGGCCTATCTTGCAGAAGAAACTGATGCAAAAGGTAATACCAACAAAGTACTTAAGTTCAAGGGTGGCGAAGGTTTCCATACTAAAGATTCTGGAGCTCTAGGAAACATTATTGTTCCTGATCTACACAAACCCGAGAACGCTAACTTTATGGCTAATTTAATCCAGCGTACTAAGGACCATTTAAACACACTGACCCCTGAGCAGCAGGCAACTATGAAATTGCAGCAAGAATGGGAGCAATGGAATAAAGCATGTGAAGAGGCGCACTACCCTTCTGATTTCAATGCATTGCTAGAAACATTAGATCAAAACCATCCACATATTAAAAACATGTGGGAATGCATGAAGCACTATGCAACTAACCTAGGATTCACCTACAACAAAGAAAAAAGGAAGTGGCTGGAACTGGAAGTTTTACCTTCAACCATTTCGGAAGAACAGCGTGACGAACTTCAGAACTTTATTGCTGAACGTGGATTAGATGTGAAAACGGTTTGTGAGCACTTAGGCATTGATGCCCTTATCCAAATTGAAGCGGCAAAACTAACAGCAGTTAAAAAAGACATTGAAACATTGGCTAAAACGGGGATGACAGCATGAAAATACTTAATAAAATCGAAGCAAAACTTGCTTGGGCCAATGGTGAATTACTATTAGTAAATAATACAGAGCGTAATGGCTGGGAACTTTTTAACCCTTATGATTTTGGTTTTGATGTATTTGATAAATTTGAATTTCAAATTAAACCAAGAACTATTTTTATTGGTGAGTTTGAAGTGCCAGAGCCATTAAAAGAAGTGCCAGAAAAAGGTTCTACTTGCTCTTATCCAAGCCCAACTGTTGAATTAGGTGTGCAGCAGTTTAAGTGGAATGGTTCTAAAGGACAATTGCGCATGCTCCAGCATGGCCAAGTTCACTCAAGTTTTGATAATGCATTTGCTCATTGCTGCGCGATTATCAAAGTCAGTGGTGGTGAGTTTGCTGAAGATATGCTGAAACTTCTGAATAAGCCAACTGAGGAAGATGAAGTACTTACCGAAAGTGTTGTTGTATCTTCAAATGTGAAAACGTCAACAACAAATAATTCAGAAAAAACACCAATAACTGAACCCGTTGTTAAGGAAGAAACCGAAGATGCGGAATATAAAAAGACACTTGAGACACTTTTACAGCGTGTAAAAGAGTCTAAAACACCAGCTGAGGTAAATGCTGTTTATCGATACACCCGTACATGGTCAGATAAACAAATGGATCCTTTACTCAAAGCTACACACAAGCGTTTGACTGAGCTTGCAGATGAAAAGCCTGTAGAGAGTGAACCGCCTTCACTAATGGTTCAGATCCAAACTGCACCAGACCTTACAACTTTAGATGCTTTGGAAATTGATGTGTCTGCACGAGATACGTTAATTCAACCGAAGCTTATGGGCTACATAAAAAAACGCCGCTTCGAGTTAGAAAATCCAGCAGGTTCTCAACCAGATGCTGAACCTGATTACTTACTAGAGGAACCTTTCTAATGTCGAAACAGATTACTCCAGAGTTTCTTTTCGAGCCAAAGCTGCTACCCAAGCAGCTTTTCGAGAAGTTCATAGTATTTAATGTAAATGCTGGTTATCGCGGAAGAGGTACACCGAAAGGCGTAAACCTGATTAAAGGTAATAAAGCTACCCTCACCTTAACCGATAAAGGTGAGATGAACAAAGCAGCTCAAGAGCGCTACAAATTAATGTTATTGAAGTATTTCAAGGAAGGTCGCTCAGCAATGGATGAGCTGAATCATGAAGTTAAACGTATTTATAAACAGGTGGCGTGAATGAGTAAGGTTATTGGTGAAGTTAATTTGAACCCTAGCTGTATTGAAGGTACACCCGCTGAAGTAGCAGCACATATCTTTCAAAAAATTATTTGCCCAAGTACGGAAGAGTTACTTAAAAACAATCCTGAAGCAGCCAAAGTATTTGCATATCACATTTTTGGATTAGCTCTATCTCAGTTTGCTGAGTTTCAATCTACTAAGAATTTTGAGAAAACAGTGAGCGTTACCCTGAACAACTTAGTAACTCGCTTAAAGCAAGAACGTAACGAATTGAGGAGCTAACGAATGAAAGAAGCACTCTATGGAACAAATATTTTATGGTTTTTAGCTTTTTTAATTTCTGTGTATTGGTGAGGTGATTTAAATGAAATGTATTGATAAACAAGCCGAGATTGATAAATTCAACGCCGCTAATGATGATGAAGAATTTTCACCCGAATCTCTTGCGGCAATCCTTGATGTTTCGACTTCTTGGTTGCAAAAAAAGCGTTGTGAAGGTGGTGGTATTCCATTTGCAAAAGTACATTACAGAAAAATAATCTACAAAAAATCTGATGTGTTAGCCTATATAGAACGACGTCGCATACAATCAACATCACAAATGGCGGTTTAACCGCCTTTTTTATTAAAAAAAATTTGTAGGCAAACAATAGGCTAAAAACTCATAAAAATAGGCAAATTAAAAGAAATAGGCAGATAGTAGGCAAATAAAGTATATTATCGTGTTATGAAATATGCTTTAATATTGTTTCAGGTATTTTTATTAAAATACAAAAACTTAAAAAAACTTTTCATGTGGTTAAATATGATCTAATATCGTTTCATATTGCTATAAAATCGTTTCTACCCGAGAACTCATCGGGTTCAGGGTAACGACACATGCAGCGGCATCTTCGGAGCATTTAGTTTTAACTTTAAGAAAAATTCAAAATATTTATTTTAATTTAGCTTTCCATACAGACCTTTCAGTCTAAAATTTTCTTTTTAAACATTAAATTGCAGCTTAGCCGATTAATCTACTCCGCCTTCTCTAATATTATTTTTTTATTTCTACTCAGACACTCTTCATACCAGCCTGCTTGAAAATCTTCTATTGCCTTTCTTTTAAAGAAACTGGTTCTAAATATTTTGGCAGAGTAAGCCGAGTTAATTAAATCTTGGTAAAGTTGTTTGGCTTCTGGGTCTTCAAGACCATTCGCTATCTGTTGCAAGTCTTGAGATGGAACTTTTTGTTGACGTGCTTCCATGACAGTATAAGCGACTTTTTTTACTACATTACAAATATCAGGATCTCTTACATTGTCGTCGGCATGACATCCTAAAGCTAAAAAACTAAGAAAAAATAATTTAAACTTCATGGTCCTACCTTATTTTTATAGTTTGAAATTTATAACAAAATTTAATTATAAAAAAAGAAATAGAAGATTTCTTACTATTTCTTTTTAAAAGATCACGCTGGATTAATCACGTAAAAATAAATAATAAGCCCAGCTAAAACAGTTGAAGCAATCGTTAAGTATGTACCAACCGTATTAAAACTCTGTAAGAATTTCAAGATTTCCATATCTAGAACCCCCTAAATTAGCAACTATAAAGACAAAATGAAATTTACCACAACTTAATAATGCCAATCAATTCACACTTATCGGATTTTTTGAGAATTAAAACATCAATTAATTATTGGTTACACCGAATCGCAAAGGCATCTTTGTAGTAATCAGTTGCACTCTTCAAATCTGACAATAATTTTTCTTCGGTATAAGGTTTAGGTGAAATTTTAATTAATGCAGGCATATATTGGGTCTTATAAACCTCAGGATAGTCATGGCACAAGATTTTGACTTTAACTTCTTGTGGCGTATTCGGATTATCCAGTTGATCTAAAAACTCTCCAATTTTACGGTCAGACTCTTCGAATTGAGCTTTATAGTCAACTTCAGCAGCTTCAGGTTCTGTTTGTTTTGTACACCCGCCTAGCATCAATACGGCGCTTATTGTAATGGTTAAAATTTTTAACTTCATAGGCTTAACAATTTCACATTCATCCTTTTAAATATTCTTATCTGATTAAATGTAAATAAATACTGGTAATACGTAAAGAAATAGAATTTTTTATCGCTAAAGAACATACCTCGCATCAAGTAAATTTAAAGTTATTTCTTAATTAATTCTCTATTTCCATAAATCTTAAGAAAAATAGGTATAATTTTGCTCGACTGATCTCAAATCTTTGTTAGATTTACGCATGAATGAACTTAGTTTTATTAGAAAAAATTTAAGATCTAAAAGACGCTTTTTGTCCCCATTGGAGCAAAAAAAAGCTCAGCTAAATGTTCTGCATTATTTAAACAGTCTTGCTATTTTTCATTCATCAAAAAAAATTGGTTTGTACCTGCACGCCTTCGGAGAAGTTCATACAGATCTGATCATAAAGTTATGTTTTCAAAAAAATAAACAAGTTTATTTACCTATGATTTGTTCTATGAATCAACGTTTAGTTTGGGTAAAAATATCTAGAAACCAATATTTAAATCGACGTTTTTCTCATCATCCATTGGGTATGAAAGAACCCATGGCAACAAGAGGAAAACATGTATCAAAACTTGATTTACTATTAATGCCACTTTTAGCTTGTGATCACTACGGTACGCGTATTGGTATGGGTGGCGGCTATTATGACCGTACATTGGCTAGTGCAAAACATAGACCTTATCGTTTGGGAATGGCGCATCAATTTCAATTTATTGAACATACTTTAAAACGTCAAAGTTGGGATCAACCCTTAGATGCTTTACTTACCCCTCAACATATTTATTATTTTAAAAGATAATATTTATATGAAAATTAAAAATTAGCCTTAAGTTTTTAATGCCCCTAAAATCATAAAAGTAACCACCCTAAGGATGGTTACTTCTACGTGACAGACCGATTTACCAACTTATAGTAACACGGCTATTTAATGATCAATATTAAATAAGTTTTGCATTATTGTTAATGATACAATGCCGATAAACGACATAAGAAAATGGTTATTTTCCATCCAAACGTCTTTTTTACTATATGAATATTTCATAATTATTAAGCTAAATTACCTATCCTTTCTACAAAATTTTATTCTTCTTAAGAATTAATCCGTTGATTCATAATATTTTAATAAAAAAGTTGACTAAATTAGTCATTTTTTCCACATTTTCTATAGAGAGGCCCTTGTAATTTTTGAAATACACATCACTATAAAAAACATGGCAACCTCGTTGTCACTCATTAGGAGTGCCCATGTCTGAACTTATTATGAATGAAAAAACTGACTTAGAGCCTCAGGTTCCAAGTGTATTACCACTTTTAGCGTTACGTGATGTAGTGGTCTACCCACACATGCAAATTGCGTTATTCGTGGGTCGTGAAAAATCGATCAATGCAGTTGATGTGGCTCGTAACAGTGACAATTTAGTATTTGTAGTTGCGCAAAAAGATTCGCTTACAGAAGATATTGATCACGATAACCTTTATCAGTACGGAACTGTCGCTAAGATTGTTCAGGTTGTAAATCATGAGAATGATGAAAACTGTATCAAAGTACTGATTGAAGGGTTACAGCGCTCTAAGCTTGAAAAAATTATCGATGAAGATAGCCATTTGACTGCTGAGCATAGCTTAAGTCCAATGACAATTAACGTAGATAAAGCTACTCAAGAGACTCGTTTACAAGAGTTGCGTAATTTATTTGCTCAATATGCTGAAGCAAAATTACGTAATGCACGTGAACTGGTTGCAGCTGCTAATAAAATTGAAGACTTACTACAGCTTATGTTCTTCGTGGCAACACGTGTACCTCTAAATATTGAAATTAAACAGAAGTTTTTAGAGCACGATGAATTTGAAGCACATTTGCAAGAGCTTATGAGCTACTTGGTAAATCAATCTGCCGAACAGCAAATTGAACAAACTTTGCATGACAGCGTAAAACGCCAAATGGAAAAAAACCAACGTGAATACTTTCTAAATGAAAAAATGAAAGTCATTCAACGTGAACTTTCTGACATGAATGGTGGCGCTGAAGATGACGTTGCTGAAATAGAAAAACGTCTTACTGAAGCTGATTTACCTGAACACGTACGTAAAAAAGCTGAAGCTGAGTTCCGTAAGCTTAAAGCAATGCAACCTGCATCTAGTGAAGCGGCTGTTGTACGCAACTATCTAGAAGTAATTTTAGATACGCCGTGGAATAAGGCGAGCAAAGTCAGCATTAACCTTGCGAAAGCTCAAGAGATTCTTGATACAGATCATTACGGCTTAGATGACGTTAAAGATCGTATTGTTGAATACTTAGCGGTTCAGTCTCGTGTTAAAAAACTCAAAGGTCCTATCCTATGTTTAGTAGGCCCTCCTGGTGTAGGTAAAACTTCGCTTGGTGAATCAGTTGCGAAAGCAACAGGTCGTGAGTTTGTTCGTATGGCACTCGGTGGCGTACGTGACGAAGCTGAAATTCGTGGTCACCGTCGTACTTATATTGGTGCGATGCCAGGTAAAATCGTGCAGTCTTTAACAAAAGTTGGCGTGAAGAACCCACTGTTCTTACTCGACGAAATTGACAAGATGGCACAAGACTACCGCGGTGATCCTGCTTCTGCATTGCTTGAAGTATTAGATCCATCACAAAACAGTAAGTTCAACGATCACTATTTAGATCTTGATCTTGACCTATCTGAAGTGATGTTCATCTGTACTGCAAACAGTATGAATATTCCTGAGGCATTGCTTGACCGTATGGAAGTTATTCGTCTACCGGGTTATACCGAAGATGAAAAAGTTAACATTGCTGAACGTTACCTTGTTCCAAAAGCGATTAAGAACAATGGTCTGCGTGCAAAAGAGTTAACAATTCATGAAGAAGCGATTCGTGACATTGTTCAGCGCTATACACGTGAAGCTGGTGTACGTAGTTTAGAACGTGAAGTGTCTAAAATTGCGCGTAAAGTGGTAAAAGAAGCAGTAAGTAAAAAGTCTAAAAACTTACAACTTGATGTGACTTCTGCCAATCTTCCAGAATACTTAGGTCCACACAAGTTTGACTTTGGTATTGCAGAAGATGAAGCGCAAGTAGGCCGCGTAAATGGTCTAGCTTGGACATCTGTAGGTGGTGAGTTGCTTACCATTGAAGTTGCAGCTGTTAAAGGTAAAGGTAAATTCATTACAACCGGTTCACTCGGCGACGTAATGAAAGAGTCTATTACCACAGCAATGACTTTAGTACGCACACGTGCCGATGAGCTAGGTATTGAAGCTTCTCGTTTTGAAGAAACTGATGTACACGTTCACTTACCAGAAGGTGCAACACCAAAAGATGGTCCATCTGCTGGTTTAGCATTAACAACTGCGCTTGTATCAGCATTTACAGGTATTGCAATTCGTCCTGATATTGCAATGACTGGTGAAACAAGCTTAGGTGGTCGTGCAATGCGTATTGGTGGCTTAAAAGAAAAACTTCTTGCAGCACACCGTGGTGGAATTAAACTTGTATTTATTCCACAAGATAACGTTCGTGATTTGGCAGAAATTCCAGCCAATGTTAAAGAAGGTTTAGAAATCAAAGCTGTGAAAAGTATTGATGACATCTTGCCTTTAGCATTAGTTTCGATGCCAAAGCCTTTACCAAAAACACCGATTGTAAAACCGGTGGAAGGTTCAAAAGCAGCACGTCACTAATTAAAGTGTGAAAAAAGAGAGCTTCGGCTCTCTTTTTTTTGTTACACAATTTGATTGAAAAATATCCAACCATCCTCATAATAGGTATTAAGAGTATTTAATTAAATTAAGTATTCTTCGTTATCTATTATTTTATAGATAGCCTTGTTTTATTCTCTATGATCATCTGAACTCCAGACAGATGATCATTTGATCGCAGTCCAACACCGTTTTTTGGACTGCGTTTTTTATGCCTATTTTACTACCACGAACTTATCTCTTCCTCAGGTATAATGCGCCAGCTGTTTTAAATGAATAGATAATATGAAAATTCGTATTCTGACCATTGGTCAAAAAATGCCTGCTTGGGTTCTCACTGGTTTTGAAGATTACTTCAAACGTATTCAACCTTTTGTGCAAACTCAAGTCATTGAACTTCCTATGGCCAAACGTGGTAAGAATGATTCAGAAGCGGATATTTTAAAATATTGTCAGATTGAAGGTGAAAGTATTCTAAATGCTTTAAAACCGAATGAAACTTTAATTGCTCTAGAGGTCGGTGGCCGAGAACTCAGCACAGAGAAACTGGCTGACACCATGAAACAGTGGATGCTTGAAGGCAATGATGTAGCACTTGCTATTGGTGGACCAGATGGTTTATCAGATCAAGTACGTAAAGCTGCCGCATGGCATTGGTCACTTTCAAAACTTACAATGCCCCATCCTTTGGTACGTGTTTTACTCATTGAGCAACTATATCGGGCAATGACTATTAATCATAATCATCCCTATCACCGTGCATAAAAACAACAACCGTTTCATTTTAGGAACAATCCGTTGAAATCAGGATACTTTTAACATGTCCTGATTTTGGCATAATAACTATTATTCTGCTTTTTAACTCAGGTGTAATGCAATGGAACTACAAACCCTTCCCGGACTGTTTATTTCACATGGTTCACCCATGCTTGCACTTGATCCAGAACAAGTAGGCCCTGCTCTACACCGCTTAGGAGCTAACCTTCCCGTACCAAAGGCAATCATTGTGATGTCTGCGCATTGGGAAAGTAAAGCACTTGAAGTGAGTATTTCGACTCGCCCTGAAACATGGCATGACTTCCGCGGCTTTCCTAAAGAGTTATATGAAATTCGCTACAGCGCACCTGGGCAACCAGAACTTGCTGAAGAAATCTTAAAATTACTGGCAGATGCTCATTTAGTTGCACATGCGAATAGTACGCGCCCTCGTGACCATGGCGTATGGATGCCTCTATTGCATATGTATCCTGATGCTGACATTCCTGTCGTCGAGATCTCTTTGCCAACCAATTTAAGCGCACAAGAAATTTATCGCATAGGACAAACACTCGCGCCTTTACGTGACAAACAGATTTTACTCATTGGTTCAGGCAGTATCACTCATAATCTTGCAGAGCTATCTTGGCAAGGAGACAACTCTAAAGTTCCAGAATGGGCCTCAACTTTTAGAAATGCTGTTGTGAATAAACTTACCCATCAAGATTATGATGGCGTACTGGACTGGCAATCGTTGCCCTTTGTAAAACGTAATCATCCGACCCTTGAACATTTTGCCCCATTGTTTTTTGCTATGGGTACAGGCAATCGTTTTACGATTGTTCACAGCAGCTTCACAATGGGCTCGCTAGGCATGGATATCTATCGTTTTGATTAATTATTAGCAAATACCCCGTTTCGCGGGGTATACCATTATTTTTGTTGAAAATTAGAATAACTTACAAACTTATACATTTTAAAAACCGAAACAATCAAATGTTTACATTTTCTTTTTTTAAGAATGTTTTAAGCTTATTGCTGTTGTTTTTTTACTTGAAGTTTTTTTAAATGAAAATTAAATATTTAATTCTTGCGTTATTACCTTTTTCTTTGATGGCGTGTCAAACAGTTACCAATACTCCTGCTCCAATTGTATCTGAGCAACAACAAAACCTTGCAGCCACTTTAGGTGAATATGCTTGGACTTATCAAAATGTAAAAGCTTCTAAACCACTTATCCTTAACTTTAATGCAGATGGCAAATTAGCAATCAATACAGGTTGTAATGGCCAAGGCGGTACTTGGAAAGTTGAAGGTAACCAACTTGTTACTTCTAACCTTGTTTCAACAATGATGGCTTGCCAAGATGATTTAATGAAACAAGAACAATTGTCGAATAGCATCTTTAGTGACGCAAAATTACCAATCGAAATTAGCAACAATAATGGTCAGGTGATTTTAAGCGTGACAGATAAAACTGGTCAAAAGCATATTTTCCAAGGTCAAAAAGCAGTGAATACTCAAGCTTTAACAGACTACTCTTGGTCTTATCAGCCTGAAAATACAAAAAAACCTATCGTTCTTAACTTTACCAACGACCGTTTATCTATCGCAACGGGTTGTAACCGCCAAGGAACAGCTTGGAAAGTTGAAAACAATACCATCGTAACTGCTGATGTAATGTCAACAATGATGGCGTGTGAACCAGCTTTAATGAAACAGGAACAATTTTCTAGCAGCCTTTTCCAAAAACGTGCGATTCCGTTTGAACTCAACACCACAAACGTTGATCAACCAACACTAACGGTATCTGATGCTCAAGGTCAAAAATATACCTTTACTGGTAAAATGACACCTGAAGCAAAATATCAATCTGAAGGAAAAACTGTTTTCCTAGAAGTTGCTCCACAAACTAAATCATGTACTGGTGTTGCCCCACAAACTTGTATGCAAGTTCGTGAAATTAAATATGATGACAAAGGCGTTAAAACTTACGCTGACAAAAACTGGTCATTATATTATGGCCAAATTGAAGGTTTTGAACACAATCCAGATCAACGCGTAATTTTACGTGTAAAACGTTTTGAAGTGAAAAACCCAGCAGCAGACCAATCTAGTCAAGCTGATGTATTAGATATGGTTGTTGAGCAAGAATTAGTTAAAAAACCTAAAAAATAAGTTTTTAGACTAAAAAAAATCCGATGCTTTTGCATCGGATTTTTTATTTCTATTTTTAGAAAATACCTTGAGCAAGCATTGCATCAGCTACTTTTACAAAACCTGCAATATTGGCACCATCAACATAATTAACAGTACCGTCTTCTTTAGTACCGTATCTTACACAATTGGCATGAATGTCTTTCATGATTGCATGTAAGCGTTCATCGACCTCAGCATGTGTCCAGCTTAAACGAATTGCATTTTGAGACATTTCTAAACCAGACGTTGCTACCCCACCCGCATTAGATGCTTTTCCTGGCGCATACAAAATTTTAGCTTCGATGAAGTGTTCAACTGCTTCAAGTGTAGATGGCATATTAGCGCCTTCAGCCACACAAATTACACCATTTGCAATAAGCGTTTTAGCATCTTCACCCGTTAATTCATTTTGCGTTGCACATGGTAAAGCAATATCGACAGGAATATGCCAAGGCGTTTTTCCTTCAAAATATTCAAAACCATGTTTAGAAGCAAACTCGGAAATACGACCACGCTTAACGTTTTTCAGCTCCATGACTTCAACAAGCAACTCATCTGTAAAACCGTTTTTTACATAAACTGTGCCGTTTGAGTCAGATAAAGTAACAACTTTCGCCCCTAAGAACATGGCCTTCTCTGCTGCATATTGTGCAACGTTACCAGAGCCAGATACTGAAACAGTTTTACCAGCAAAAGATTGTCCACGCGCTTTTAGCATTTCCTCTGCAAAATAAACCGTACCATAGCCAGTTGCTTCAGGACGCATTAAGCTACCACCAAATGAAATTCCCTTACCAGTAAAGACACAAGCGGTGTCATTACTCAGCTTTTTCATCATGCCTGCCATATAACCGACTTCACGTGCACCCACACCAATATCACCAGCAGGAATATCAGTATTTGGTCCTAAATGGCGATAAAGCTCAATGATTAGTGCCTGACAGAATCGCATAATTTCTGCATCAGATTTACCTTTAGGATCGAAATCTGAACCACCTTTCCCCCCACCCATTGGCAAAGTGGTAAGGGAGTTTTTAAAAGTCTGCTCAAAACCTAAAAATTTTAAAATTGATAGATTGACCGATGGGTGGAAACGCATTCCCCCTTTGAATGGACCAATTGCTGAATTGTATTGAACACGGAAAGCTCGGTTAACTTGAGTCTGACCTTGATCATCCATCCATGAAACACGAAATTGAATCACACGCTCAGGTTCAATTAAGCGTTCTAACAAACCCTGCTCTGCATATTCCGGATTTTTTTCAATAAATGGCCACAAACTCGTCATGACTTCTTCGACAGCTTGTAAGAACTCAGGTTGATGCGGATCACGCGCTTGCACGTAATTCAGGAATTCATTCAGGTTGTTATATTTCAATGCACGGTCCTCAGCATAGTAATGAATTAAATTGGTGCAATACATTATTAAATGCATCATTTAGCAGCAAAATATTAAATCTCTTTCCATCAATTTTAACAATAGTTATTTTAAATTATTTTATTCACCTTAATTATCAAAAACTTATTTTTATAAAAACTACTCAAAGATAAGAAATAGTCATTTAACTTTTCACTTTTATTGATCTATTATTGTGCAGAATTAGCGACATTTTAGGTCAATTAAAAACCCGATAAATTCGTTAAAATCCATTGACCTTACTTAGCTTTTTCTTCATTATCGCATCGTTTTAACCAAGCTATTTGCCCACTATGAATTCATCTATTTCTCTCATACGCGAGATTGATGCGTTATTACCACAAACACAATGTGGTCTATGTGGACATCGTGATGGATGTCTACCCTACGCAAAGTCGATTGCTGAAGGTGAAGAAGCAAATAAATGTGTTCCAGGTGGACAACCTGTTGCTGATGCACTCGCAAATCTATTAAATCGCTCTCCATTAACTGCAGAAAGTAGCGTATGGCCTATACAAACAGATGGCCGCCCACAGCGAATGAAAGCAATTATTCGTGAAGATGAATGCATTGGCTGCACCAAATGTATTAGTGCTTGTCCTGTAGATGCTATTATTGGCAGTGGTAAGCTCATGCACACCATTTTGACTGACTTATGTACAGGTTGTGAGTTATGCATTCCACCATGTCCCGTAGATTGCATTGATTTGGTTGAGGACACACAAGCCTTACCAAATGAACAACAGCGTAACGCAGAACAAAATGATTTAAGACAACGCTATTACGCCCACATTCAGCGTGAAGAAAAGCGTCGCAGTCACCGTAAAGGTCCAGTGGTACGTGCTGAAATTGATACTCAACTGTTTGCGCAGTTTTCTCAGGCACTTGATGAATTACCTTCAATTGAACTCATTGAGAAACCTAAAGAGACTGTGCCAACTGATGCTAAAACTACAATTGAGTTAGCTAAAATTCGTACACAAATTAAGAAACTGGAAAAACAGCTAGGTGTACGTGAAGATGCTAAAAAACGTCTTCAACTCGAAGAACTACAACAGCAACTCATGCAACTACAGGAGGTCTGAATGGCTGTCAAAAATATGACGAAAAAGCAGATTCAAATTTTCTTTGAACGCCTTCGCGAACAACGGCCCTCTCCTCAAACCGAGTTAAAATACTCATCTTCTTTTGAGTTACTCATTGCAGTTATGTTGTCAGCTCAAGCGACCGACGTGAGTGTGAATAAAGCAACTGATAAACTTTACCCTGTGGCTAATACAGCCGAGAAAATCTATAACTTAGGCGTAGATGGGTTAAAGGAATATATTAAAACAATTGGCCTTTACAACGCTAAAGCCGAAAATGTCATTAAGACCTGTAAGATTTTAATGGAACAATTTAACGGCGAAGTTCCAAGTAACAGAAAAGACTTGGAAGCTTTACCGGGCGTCGGACGTAAAACCGCAAATGTTGTTTTAAATACAGCTTTTGGACAACCAACTATGGCTGTCGATACCCATATTTTCCGAGTGGGAAATCGAACTGGTTTAGCCGTAGGTAAAAATGTACTTGAAGTTGAGCACCGTTTAATTAAGGTCATTCCTAAAGAATTTATTTTAGATTCACATCACTGGCTCATATTACACGGTCGTTATTGTTGTATTGCCCGTAAACCTAAATGTGCAGAATGTGTTGTTGCAGATGTTTGTAACTGGCCTGATCGTTTTGAATTTGGTGCACAAAAGCAAATTGCTATTAAAAATATTGAAGCTTAAAAATATGACTGGGTATAGGCAATATACCCAGTCAATCTTACTTTAGACGTTTTTTCTCATTACGCCCTTCTTTTGCTTGTTTTTGTACCTGTCTAAGCATTTTATAGCTCTGATAACTTAAAAATATAACGAGTGCCAGACTTAGCAATACCACCAAAATCAATATGATTTTCATATTGTTCTCCTGCACTGAATGAAAGAAAAGAGCCCTCACAAAGAGGGCTCATTATCACAAACAATATTAAATTATTTGTCTAAGATGTTGAACAAATCTTTTTGTACATCTTCAATTGTACGCAAGCCATCAAGCTTGTCATAAGTCGGTGCGTTCTCACCAGATGCAGCACGGCTTTGATAGAATCCAACCAATTGCTCAGTTTCTGTATGATAAGAAGCTAAACGTTTACGGATTGTTTCTTCTTGGTCATCTGGACGTTGAACAAGATCTTCACCAGTTTCATCATCTTTACCTTCCACTTTAGGCGGATTGTAAACTGTATGATAAACACGGCCAGAAGCTGGATGCTGACGACGACCAGAAAGACGTTGTACGATTTCTTCGTCAGGAACATCAATTTCAATCACGTGATCAATGTTAATCCCTTCTTTTTCCAAAGCTTCAGCTTGTGGAATAGTACGTGGGAAACCATCGAAAATGCAGCCATTTACACAGTCAGGCTGAGCAATACGTTCTTTTACTAAACCGATAATAAGTTCATCTGAAACCAAACCACCAGATTCCATTACACTTTTAGCTTTTAGACCTAATTCAGTACCTTCACGAATTGCAGCACGGAGCATATCACCGGTTGAAATTTGTGGGACATTGTAGCGCTTACAGATCAACTGAGCCTGAGTCCCTTTGCCTGCTCCAGGTGGTCCGAGTAAAATAATGCGCATAAAAAACATCCTCATTTAAAACAATGAATATGAAGTCCGGCAGAAAAAGTCTCGTTAATCTTCAATAGATCCTGCCCGACGTCGAATTATAAGAAAGCCACAAACAAATGTATTGTACCAGCAATAAATCCGGTTACCCCACCTAGTACAATAAGAATCCACTCATCCTCCTGAAATGCAGGACGCAATAAATTCTGAAACTCTTTTGGTGTCAGTTCGCGAATACGCTCTTTAAACATTTGAAAAATCTTCTGTGCCCGGCTTGCGTTCAGCGCTGGGTCACATACGGGTCCCATCGTAATTTCAATTGATCGATCAATCAAGTCCGTCTTTAATCTTGCGTACTCTCTTGGCCCTAAAGAAAGCTGTAAAGATGTACGAACTAACGGTGTTTCCATAATTTCGTTAATATGACGCTTCACAATGCGGCGGGTCTTATCTTTACGCGGCCCATACATCATTTCGGTCATAATCGATTTTAACGTAATTAAATCCTCTGTTACTACGCTTGAAAATACATCAGAGACTTCCTCTTGACGCTTCATGAAAGCACCTTGGAAATTATAAGTCCCAATTCGAAGAACGGGTACAATCCAAGGGAACTTACGATCTTTTGTTAATCTAAAAATCTGTGGGTAACGAATATAATGTGGTTCAATCGGATTAAATACCATCCAGATCGCAATCCAGTTCGTTAAAAAGCCCCAAATTGAAGCCCAAAACGGTACAGTCCAGTGCCAAGGTACGACAAACCAAACAATCATTTGGAAAATACCAAAGAACATTCCAATTAAAGCACTAATATGCCAAATAAAGTTGATTTCTTTTTGCCCAACTTTTAAGAACATGCGTACCATTAAACGGCGGTCACCTTCCATCTGGCTCACCACCATTTCACGCATATTAACCAGTGACTCGACGTTCATGGTCAGCTCAGTCACTAATTCTCTTAACACGCCTGGTAATTGTTTATGCGCCTGTGCATAAATACGGCGTTTAATTGAATAAGGTAAATTTTCCCAAAGTACGGCATTACGATCGATCATGACTTCATCAATCAGATGTTCAAGTTCAAATCCAACCTGCTCACCTATAATGCGTGCCATATCTTCAGGGTCCATTGCCTCTAAAAATTCACGCAATGAACCTAACTTAGATAATGTATTGTCGGTAATAATACCCGAGATACGTCCAGCTTTACGTGGCACAATACCTTGCCAACCTACTGGTAATGGACCTAAATGGAATCCCCAAAATTTAATTGGGTAAAACACCATTTTCAAAGCCATCCAAACGTGTGCCCATGTAACAAAGGCAGTGACTGGAATGATACTCAAAACGGCCCAAAAATCAGGTCTGTGTAAAAAGGTCTGCCACAATCCGCTGACGTACTCTAACATGTAAGACTCTCGTATTTATTTGTGCTCTGCTTATGGCGAGTTAAAGATAAACTGCTTTGTTTTATAAACCAAAACTTAGAGAATAAGAAAATTGAATCTGTGGTTTAGTATCCGCAGCAACTGCTCCGTTCTGGTCAGTTAGTTTTTCCGCCGCGCCAATACCCACACTAAAAGTACTAATTCTTTCTGAATTCAACAATACATAGGCCAAATCGACGCCAGCGCCTAAACGGGATTTATAATCACCATCGACCTCTTTACTATCGAGATGCCCAGCATAAAAACCAATATAGTAACCATTTTTATCTGTGCCGGTAAGATAGTAAGGATATCGAAACCCGACTTGGCCACCAGCAGTTTTGTCACCATTCAAAAATGCGCCAACTTTGGCATACGCGATACCATAAGGGTTTACCCATTCGCCGTTTAAATGTAATAGTTTTTGTGTAAAACCGGCACCCACATTCCACGTAGATGCAGTATGTCCTGTTAATTTTGCTTCTGGAAGAAACGAATAGTCTTGAGCATGAGCCCAACTACTTACCGTCAGAACTGCAAGTAAGGGATAAATTTTTCTCATTATTTTCTCCATTTTCCCTAATCGTATGGTGAGAACAACCCTATTCTATTGAATGAGAGACTTTAACAGAATTATTTTGCTTCTTATATACAAGTATCTACAATTTTGTTGTCTGCAAAGTCAAAACGTATCTTATCGAAATGCACGGAAACTTTGAAAATTATGCAATATTTTAAGTGCTCTTGCGTTAGAATAAGCAGCTATTTTTCCACCCTATGTCATTAAGTCGATCCTTATGAAGCAGCACTTTCCTTTAAAAGATATCCAGCAAGAAAAGCGCATTTATCGAGGACGAATCTTTTTTGCCGTAGGTCTTGTTATCGTTTGCTTATTAGTACTGATTAGCAGATACGCTTATCTGCAAATTTTTCACTACGACGAGTTTTCTACCGCATCTGATAAAAACCGAATTCGCTTACAGCCACTTCCACCCGCTCGTGGTTATATCTATGACCGAAATGGTGTATTACTGGCAGATAATTATCCTGTTTTTACAGCAACTTTAAGTAAAACAGATGTAGAAGATGTGGATGGTGTTGTTGAGCAGCTACAGCCTATTTTAGATCTAACACAAGAAGATATTGACCGCTTCAAAAGTCGTATAAAAACTGCTCGAAAAACTGAACGTGTCGCAATTAAACTTAATCTAACCGAAGCCAATATTGCCAAGTTTAGTGAAGCTAAATATAAATTTCCCGGCGTAAGAATCGAAACACAAATGACTCGTTACTATCCACACGGTGAGTTATTTGCTCATGTGATTGGTTATGTAGGGCGTATTAACGATAAAGAATTAAAAAGTATTGATAAAGATTTATATGCTGGAACCAACCTGATTGGAAAGATTGGTGTTGAGAAAAGCTATGAAGATTTGCTACACGGAACACCAGGTTACGAATCTGTTGAAGCAGATGCTCACAGTAACATATTGCGCCATTTAGGCCGTAAAGATCCTACTCGCGGCAATGACCTCTATTTATCTTTAGATTATGGTTTACAGGTTGTTGCATCTCAACAACTCTCAGGCCGTCGTGGCGCGATTGTTGCTATCGACCCTCGTACGGGTGAAATTCTGGCTTTAGTATCTAGTCCAAGTTTCAACCCTAATTTATTTGTGACGGGTATTAACCATAAAGACTATAGTTCTTTACGTGATAATTTAGATCAACCGCTTTATAACCGTGCGGTACAAGGTGCATACCCTCCAGGCTCTACCATTAAACCAATGGAAGCGATGGGCGGCTTACACTACGGTATTGTAAACTGGTCAACAGCCATTTCTGACCCAGGCTATTTCCACTTACCTGGCGATTCGCATAAGTTCCGCGACTGGAAAAAAACCGGTCATGGTATCGTAAACATGCATAAAGCCATCATTATGTCATGTGACACCTATTTTTATATTCTTGCCCATCAAATGGGTATTGATCAAATGAACCAATGGATGCGTCAATTTGGGTTCGGTCAAAAAACAGGTGTCGACCTACCAAGTGAAAGTGAAGGTCTTTACCCAAATCCTGAATGGAAAATGCGTACTCGCAAAGCCAAGTGGATGAAAGGTGAAACGATTTCTGTGAGTATTGGTCAAGGTGCATTTACAGCGACACCTTTACAACTAGCTATGGCGACTGCAATTACAGCCAATCATGGTTCTCATGTCACCCCTCATGTTTTACGTGCAACGCATGGTGCAAAACCATTTACAGTACGTAATGCACCTGATGGCAAAATCAACTTCAACGGAACAGATGAAGACTGGATTCAAATGCGCGATGCCATGATTGATGTAATTCAATCGGGTACTGGTCGAGGCATTCGTACACCTCTCTATCAAATTGCAGGAAAAACAGGAACTGCACAGGTTAAAAGTATTGCACAGGGTAAACGCTACAATGAAGCAGCCCTGAGCGAACGCCAACTTGACCATGGTTTATTTGTTGGATTTGCACCAGCTGATAAGCCAGAAATTGCGATTGCCGTGATTTGGGAAAATGGTCGTCATGGTGGTTCTGCTGCTCAACTTGCAAGACCTATTTTTGATTACTGGTTATTAACTCGTAAGAAAAACCCAGTTCGACCAGCAAACCATCAAGTCAATGGTGGACTAATGACCGCTGGAATTAAGCCAGGTGAGCTATCAAGCGGCGGCGAAGTTGCGAGCTCTACTCCTGCAGCATCAGCTACTTCAACTGCACCCGCAGCCTCAACACCACAGGCTACACCAGCTCGCCCTGCAACCAATGAGGTCGATGAATAATGAAAAACCAATTACGCATTATTGGTGGCGAATGGAAAAGACGAGTACTTCCCTTCGCTAGCATTGAGGGCTTACGCCCAACTCCAGACAGAGTCCGCGAAACTCTATTTAACTGGCTCATGTGGGATATTCAAAATGCACATGTCCTCGATGTTTGTACAGGCTCTGGCGCATTAGGTTTTGAAGCATTGTCGCGTGGTGCTGCATCAGTTTATATGATTGAACCAGACAAAACTCAGGCACGTTTTTTAAAAGATAATGTTGAGCTATTAAAAGCCAAAAACTGTCATTTAATCAATGCGACTGCTCAGCAAGCTTTACCCCGTTTAAAAGAACAGTTTGATGTTGTGTTTTTAGACCCTCCTTATAGTCTAGACTTATGGCAAGAGCTTTCGAACTTGGCAGAACCCCATATTAAAAAGAATGGGTATATTTATGTTGAAGCTGATCGAGATTTATCTCAACTTCTCCTCCCTTCAACATGGCAACAATTTAAGACAACAAAAGCTGGTACCGTTCACGCAGGGCTTTATCAAAAAGTAGCTGAATAAAAAAGGTAGCCTAATGCTACCTTTTACTTTTCAAAATTATGACTAACTTAATCCAATCACTGCAACAACTGCTGCACAAGCGCCAACAATTTTTTTGCCATATGGCACATATCGTGTAAGCGCAGCACCCAATGCTAATCCACCACAATAAATTAAAGCCATAGCTGAAACCATACCCATTACTAATGCAACGACATGGCCTGAGTGTGCTAATTCAACACCATGCGCTATGCCATGAAAGCTTGCAAGCAATGCCGCAGCGATAGGTAAAATCCGATTTGATTTTGTCCATAGCGCAGTTGCTGTAACGACTAAAGAAGCAACAATTCCATATTCAGCAACATTTACAGGGACTAAGCCTTGAGCACCGATTAAAAAGCCAATAATTAGAGTAACACTTAAAGTTATGACACCTGCAATTTTCCATTGCTTAGCTGCTGACCAGAGTAGAACACCAAAAGCCAAAGCCATGATTAAATGATCTAAGCCAGTAAAGGGATGAATAAAACCCGCTACAAAGCCAGAATGTTCATGGTCATGTCCTGGATGCGCCATTGCAAGTGCCGGCAATAATGCAAGGAGCCCTATGCCCCATTTTTTAATGAAGTTCATAATCTCTCCTTAAGCTTTAAACAGCCCTTGTTTCTCGATAAATTGAATGATTTCTTCAAGACCATCTTGGGTTTTCATATTTGAAAATAAGAATGGCTTTTCTCCACGCATGCGTTTCGCATCTTGATCCATCACATCAAGATTTGCGCCGACCATTGGTGCAAGGTCTGTTTTATTAATAATCAGTAAATCTGATTTGGTAATACCCGGCCCGCCTTTACGAGGGATTTTTTCTCCGCCTGCGACATCAATCACATATAGAGTTAAATCAGAAAGCTCAGGACTAAATGTTGCAGCTAAATTATCGCCACCGCTTTCAATAATAATAAGCTCCAAGCCTTCAAACTTTTCACACAAATCATCAATTGCGGCCAAGTTAATTGAAGCATCTTCACGAATTGCTGTATGAGGGCAACCACCTGTTTCTACACCCACAATACGATCTGGCGACATCGCTTCGTTACGGGTTAAAAAGTTTGAATCTTCTTTGGTGTAAATATCATTTGTCACCACAGCCATGTTGTATTTATTACGCAAGGCTAAACATAAATTAAGTGTAAGCGCAGTTTTACCCGAACCTACCGGTCCGCCAATTCCAACTCGTAATGGACTACGTTCTGTCATGATTTTTATCCTTCTTTCCTAAACTTAAGATCTGAATAACCGTGAATATTGTGTTTCGTGTTTCATGCTCAGCATTGCATAACGGGGCAAAGCACTACTCAATTGCTCATCAACAAGTTGCAAGGCTTTTTCCACAGCTTGGGGCACTAAACCATGTAAATGCCATAAAATTCTTTGTCCAGCCATTTGCCCTAAAGGAACAGTTTTTACCGCAGCCAGAACCTGATTTTCTAAAACGGTAAAGGTATAAGCTGTGAGCACATCAACATCGTTAAGCCCAAGTCGACCACAGAGCTGTGCATAGACAGGCACAAAACCAAACTGCTTTTTAACCTCAACAGGTTTTTTTAAAACATCTCTAATCCACGCATTCAAAGAAAATGCCAGCTGTTGAGACTCTGCCAAAAGCTCTTTAGTTTCACGACTTGCCTTATATAAATTTGCCCAAACCAGAAACTGATCTTGATCATCATGATGTTGCATGAGACGTTTTAATACTGGTAGCTCAAACCGTACTAACAGCATTTCCAGCACTTCTTCGAAATAAGCAATTGCTGAGGTTTCATCGTGTATTAAGCCAATATCGATGGCTGTTTCTACACCTTGTGAATAACAATATGCTCCAACTGGCAGCGCCGTAGAAGACAATGTCAGCAATTGAAGTAATTGTGCTGCGTTATGAATGGACATGATGCAAAGCTTTGATTGGGCTTAAGCGGTGGTCATGACTATGCTGTGCATAGGCGCCGCTTTCAGGTTCAAACGGATGATCAGTTTCTGAGACTGTAAGACCCAGTCCTTCTACCATTTCTGCAAGCACATGATCAGGTTCAAAATATAAAGCTGTAGGTGTCAACATTAATGGCACATGTCGGTTACCAAGGTGATAAGCTGCTTTAAGTAAATCAAAATCGGTTTGAGCAGTGACTTGCATTAAACGTTCAGGCTTAGCATCTACACGTAGTACATCACCTTGTTGAGTTGCAATATATGAGCCACTACGCAAAATGCCAGTACGAGGTAAATCAGCACCAATATCTACACCACTCGCTAAAGTCGCCCGAAAGCGGGATTTTTGGCGGGTATCAAAAGTCAGTTCAACCGTTTCAAATGCTTGATCAGGAGAAATATGTTCAAGGCGTTGTGTATAGATTTTCATTTAGCTCTTCTCTCCTTATTTATTTCATTCATGTTGTATAAATTAATGAGGTAATTCACCTCGATAAAACTCATCAGAACAAGAAATAACGCTGAGCCATGGGTAATACATCAGCCGGTTCACACGTTAATAACTCACCATCGGCCCGCACCTCGTAAGTTTCAGGGTGAACATGCATGACTGGACAATATGTGTTGTGTTTCATGTCAGTTTTGCTAATTTCGCGTGTGTTTTTACACGGGCTAATTAACTTCTTCAGGTTTAATTTTTCAGCAACTTTTTCATCAATCGCTGCTTGAGATAAAAAGGTAATGCAAGTGTTATGAACACCACGTGGATAGGCACCAAACATTGGACGGTAATGCACGGGTTGAGGTGTCGGAATTGAAGCATTAATATCACCCATCGGTGCTGCTGCAATCATGCCTCCTTTAATAATCATCGAAGGTTTCACACCAAAAAAGGCTGGCTTCCACAACACTAAATCAGCAAGTTTTCCGACCTCAATCGAGCCAATTTCATGGCTTAAACCATGTGTAATTGCTGGGTTAATCGTATATTTAGCAATATAGCGTTTAACGCGATTGTTATCATGAAATTCATTGTCACCCTCTAAAGGGCCACGTTGAATTTTCATTTTATGGGCAGTTTGCCAAGTACGTAAAATCACTTCACCCACGCGCCCCATCGCCTGAGAGTCCGAAGACATCATGGCAATCGCGCCTAAATCTTGCAAAATATCTTCAGCAGCAATGGTTTCACGGCGAATACGGCTTTCTGCAAAAGCGATATCTTCAGCAATTGCTGGGTCTAAATGATGGCAGACCATGAGCATATCTAAATGCTCATCAATGGTATTAATCGTATAAGGTCGCGTTGGATTAGTTGAAGATGGCAATACGTTACTTTGCCCAATTGCTTTTAAAATGTCAGGTGCATGCCCACCGCCCGCACCTTCGGTATGGTATGTATGAATCGTACGATTTTTAAATGCAGCTAGAGTTTCTTCTAAAAAACCGCTTTCATTTAAAGTATCTGTATGAATTGCCACCTGCACATCAAACTCGTCTGCCACACTCAAGCAGTTATCAATAGCTGCCGGTGTTGAACCCCAGTCTTCATGCAGCTTTAAGCCAATTACTCCAGCTTTAATTTGCTCACGAATTGGGTCAGGTAAACTCAAATTCCCTTTGCCTAATAGACCAATATTCATAGGCAAATCATCAATCGCCTGTAACATGGTAGCAATATGCCAAGGCCCCGGAGTCACTGTCGTTGCCGAAGTTCCTGCTGCTGGTCCTGTACCGCCACCGACCATGGTTGTTGTACCCGACATTAACGCAGTTTCAACTTGTTGAGGACAAATCCAGTGAATGTGTGTATCAATACCACCTGCTGTTAAAATTTGTCCTTCACCCGCAATCACTTCTGTTGCAGCCCCTAAAGGAATCGTAATGTCTGGTTGAATATCTGGATTTCCAGCTTTTCCTATTTTCCAGATTCGACCATTTTTTAAGCCCACGTCAGCTTTAACAATGCCCCACCAATCCACAATTAAAGCATTGGTAATGACCGTATCAGCAACTTCATCAGCTAAAAGCTGTGATTGCCCCATCCCGTCACGAATAACTTTTCCGCCACCAAATTTAACTTCTTCACCATAAGTCGTTAAGTCTTGCTCAACTTCAATAAAGAGCTCTGTATCTGCCAAACGAATACGATCACCAACCGTTGGACCAAACATCTCAGCATATGCACGACGTGACATTTTCATAACTTATTACTCATCTCTTTCATTATCGTTGTTATGTTTAATCCAACTTGCCCATGACGCGGCCTGCGAAACCATAAACCTCTCGTTTACCGACCAAAGCAACAAGCTCCACTTCTCGAGTTTGTCCCGGTTCAAAACGAATTGCTGTACCAGCTGCAATATTCAGTCGAAAACCCTTCGCCATTTCGCGATCAAACTGTAATGCATCATTTGCTTCATAAAAATGAAAATGAGAACCCACCTGAATAGGTCGATCACCAATGTTGGCAACTACAACTTTTAAAGTTTGCCGTCCAACATTCAGCTCAATATCAGCATCTGGAGTAATGATTTCGCCGGGGATCATAAATGCTCCTTTTATACGATTGGCTGATGGACAGTGACTAATTTAGAGCCATCAGGGAAAGTTGCCTCGACTTGAACCTCAGCAATCATTTCTGGCACACCATCCATCACATCTTCGCGCTTTAATAAGGTTGTACCGTAGTGCATTAAATCACTGACCGTCATACCGTCCCGTGCACCTTCAAGTAAAGCTGCTGAAATAAAAGCAATAGCTTCAGGATAATTCAGTTTCAAGCCACGCGCTTTACGGCGTTCAGCAACAAGTCCTGCTGTAAAAATCAGTAATTTATCTTTTTCTGTTGGATTGAGTTCCATATCTCTTTCCTAAATTTCATTTATATTCTTTAAGCAAAATACGTGCTCAAAAACAGCATACTTGTTTTAACTGTTTTTTAAATACGCAATTTAACGTAATTTATGTTTTCCATATTCTTGGAAATTCTTCTTCTAAATCAAACCAATATCGACGCAATTTAGCCCGTATAGCTGCAAAAGCATCATGACAATGACGGACATCATTTCCCAAAAAACGAGCTGAAACCACATCATCCAATAATGTTAATGTGACAGGTGCTTGCATACGCATCATCAATTCACGAATGAGCTCTAACTGTTGTTCTAAGTAAAATGATGAACGATATTTCTCGGGAGCGGCTGCCCAAAAGCTTCCCATCACAGCTTGCTTGTTCATACCTAAACATGAACTAAGCCAACGGTCTTCTCCTTCAAAATACAATGTATCTGCAACCAACAATTTATTTTCGCGCCACAATTTAAACTGGTTGTAATAACTACCTTGAACAAAGCGTTCAGCACGTGCCTGTCGCCCAAGTACCAACATATCCCATCCAATAAAACTTGCAGCATTATCAAGATGAATATGAATTTCTGAATGCGCTAAAGCCCCATCAAAAAGCATCGTTTCTTGTGGAACCCACTCTAAAATAGACTGATCTTTCACATGCAAATCAATATGCTGAAAAGCTTGCTTGCCATTGGTTTTATACCATTTCCCCGCACCAGGAGTAGTTACTACCGCATGAGCTTGATCTTTAGTTTCAATTTCAAACGTAAGATGATCTCCTCCTGCAATTCCTGCTGGAGGATGAACAATAATGGCATGACATACACCCGTTCTTTCAGGCCAGAGCATTTTTTGCACTCTAACAGGGCCATGATGCTTTCTATGACTCATTATGGTGCGTGAATTTTCAAAACAAAATCCGAGCTCTAATCGCGCATACCAAAATGGTGCTAAAGAGTTTTTTAAAAACGTTTGTACCTGATTCATTCTGGTTCATATGTTCAAAATAAGTGCTTAAAGTTATAAGCAAAATACGCACCAAATATGAAAATAAGCCCACTGATAAAATTAGATACAATTTTTCGATTTTAATGAGTTAAAAAATCATCAATGTCTAACATAAAACCACAGTAACTTATGGAATTGTTTATACAATAGCGCCCACCGTTGCTTCCATACTTGCTCTCCATGAAACTTTTTTTCGTGTTAACCCCACTTGTCTTTTTAACTGGGTGTATTTTTGGCCAATCTAGTGAGGTCAAACGTGCAGAAAAGATCCTGCACAATTTCGAATGTAAAAATGTTGAGACAAGCCAGCTTGCAACAAGCTCGATTAATTCTTATTACCAGCAATCTTTAGCGGTAAGCAAAGAAAAAGCAACTTCATACGTAGAGAGCTACAAAAATGGTGAAGAATTATTCGACATGCCGCTAGATGAAGTTTTAAAGCAACAATACCAACTCTATAAATCAGCATGTGACTCTCTAGGTGGAGTTTCAGCGCAACCGTAATTTATAAGGTATTCATTAAATCGTTTTAGTGGATACCTGCTTTTTATTTTTGTTTTAATAATTATTCCAAAATTTACTCACTTTACCTTTTGTTAAAATTAAATTACATACTTAAACTTTTATTAAGCTCTCATATTTCATAGCCTGTTATTTGCTTTTTTATTTATTTTCCGAGGTTTAGATCATCATGAAAAAAACATTATTATCAGTTGCACTTGTAAGTGCCCTTCTTGTTGCTTGTAGCAAAAACGAAAATAAAGCCAATACAACGACACAAGCCTCTGCTCCAGCTCAAACCACTGAAGCGAATAACAATGCAGTAGATACTGCTCATACAGCTGAAAACTCACTAGATTGGAATGGCACATATAAAGGCACTCTTCCATGTGCAGACTGTGAAGGCATCAAAACTGATTTAGAGTTAAAAAATGATAAAACTTATGAATTGACTGAAACTTATCTTGGCAAAGGTGATAAGAAACCATTTGAAACCCATGGTACATTTACTTTTGACAAAGATAATACTTCAGTCATTACGTTAGATGATAAAGGACAAAACCGTAAATTCTTTATTGGTGAAAATACGGCAACTGCTTTAGATATGGAAGGTAAGAAAATTGAAGGCTCTTTAGCTGAGCATTATGTTTTGAAAAAATAATTGTTTTTAATATAAAAAAACCCGCTCATGTGAGCGGGTTTTCTTTTGAAATCAATTCTTAGTGAGCTGCGAATTGATTCATTGTGTTTTTAGCATCATCATGTGCTTTAAGAGCGTTGTCACCAGAGAAGATTTCTTTGTGATCATCACCGATGTCAGAACCCGCCATTGCTTGGTGTTTAACACAAGCGATACCACCACGGATTTCTTTACGTTGTACACCAGCAACATAAGCCAACATACCTTCAGAACCGAAGTAACCTTGTGCAAGCTCATGTGTAGAAAGAGCAGCAGTATGGTAAGTCGGAAGTGTGATCAAGTGATGGAACACACCCGCTTCACGAGAAGCATCTGCTTGGAATGTACGGATCTTAGCATCTGCATCAGCAGCTAATTCAGTATTATCATATTCAGCGCTCATTAATTTAGCGCGGTCATATGCAGAAACGTCTTTACCTTCAGCAACCCAACGGTCGTAAGCTTGTTGACGGAAGTTTAAAGTCCAGTTGAATGATGGGCTGTTGTTATAAACAAGCTTAGCATTTGGAACAACTTCTTTAACACGGTTAACCATGTGTGCGATTTCTTCTACGTTTGGAGTCGCAGTTTCGATCCAAAGAAGGTCAGCACCGTTTTGAAGGCTAGATACACAGTCAAGTACAACACGGTCAATTTGTGTGTCAGCACGGAACTGATATAAACCAGAAGCTAAACGCTTAGGACGGTGTAATTTACCATTACGCTTAATCAAGATTTCGTCTTCTTGAGCATCAGCAATGTCAATTTCAACAGTATCTAAGTAGCTGATGTATTGAGATGCGATATCGCCTGGCTCTTTAACCACTGGGATTTTTTGAGTCAAGTCAGCGCCTTCTGAGTCAGTACGCGCAACGATAATACCGTCATCAAGACCCATTTCTAAGAATGCATAACGTAATGCATGGATTTTAGCGATGAAGTCTTCGTGTGGAACAGTTACTTTACCAGCTTGGTGACCACATTGTTTAGCATCAGATACTTGGTTTTCGATTTGAAGCGCACAAGCACCAGCTTCAATCATTTTACGAGCAAGTAAGTAAGTCGCTTCTTCGTTACCGAAACCAGCATCGATGTCAGCAATAATTGGCACAATGTGAGTTTGGAAGCCGTCGATTTGAGCAGTGATTTCAGCAGCTTTAGCAGTATCACCAGCTTCGTTTGCTTTTTTAAGCGCACGGAATAAATCGTTTAATTCTTTTGCGTCAGCTTGACGTAAGAAAGTGTAGATTTCTTCGATTAATGCAGGTACTGAAGTTTTTTCGTGCATAGATTGGTCAGGAAGTGGACCAAATTCTGAACGAAGAGCAGCAACCATCCAACCAGAAAGGTAGATATAGCGACGCTCAGTAGTACCGAAGTATTTTTTGTTCGCAATCATTTTTTGTTGTGCGATAAAACCGTGCCAGCAACCTAATGATTGAGTATATTTGCTAGAGTCAGCATCATAAGCAGCCATATCACGACGCATAATCGCAGCTGTATATTTAGCAATATCTAAACCAGTTTTGAATTGGTTTTGCATTTGCATACGTGCAGCATCTTCTGGGCTAATATCGCGCCAAGTGCTACCGAATTTTGCTTTTAGTTCGCGGATTGCATCAATCGCTGTTTGATATGTAGTCATGATATTGTCCTGTATTCATTTTAGGATTTCATCGATTGAAGCCTAGAGTCATGTACTTAAATTTCTTATGACACCAGCTGCTTCGTCATGAACACAGCTTAGACTTAGCCAATCAATTAATCCAATATCCTTTATTAATCTTCAGTATTTATTTAAAAAATATACCGATAAATCGATATTATAGATAAAACCAAAAACATTAACACTTTGTTTATAAAAATAAAATTATTCTAAAGGAGTATAGAATTTTATTCTAAAAACCTAGTAAGTCTTATTTTTATACAATTTTTGAAGTTTTTCCAGCCATTTTTAATTTAAAAAGTCAATTGTAAATTAGGCTATTTTTGCCAATGTAAAAAGTCAATTTACATGCTAGAAAGTAGTAAGTTATATATAAATATATTCTATTTATCTCCTTCATACTTAAAAACGTAGCAAAGACAATAAAATCGAGCCTTTGAAGTACCTCTCCCCCCTACTTAATTCCTACAAAAAATGTCGTTTTTCTCATCATTTTTTCACACAATAGTTATTAGATATGGCATAATTTGAAACAATTTCAGGGTTTTATTTTCGGTATTTTTTTTATGAATCTGGAGCGAGTAGATCTTAATCTATTAATATATCTTGATGTACTTCTTCGTGAAAAAAATGTTACACGCGCGGCCGAACAACTTGGGGTAACTCAGCCTGCAATGAGTAATATTTTACGTCGTTTGCGTAATTTATTTAATGACCCTCTTCTTATCCGCTCGTCCGAAGGCATGACTCCAACAGAACGTGCACTTGAATTACAGCCTCGTATTCGTGATGCCCTTTCTGATCTCTCCATGATTTTGGAACCCCGTACCGAATTCCGCCCTTATACAAGTAATCGCGTTTTCCGCATTATGACGTCTGACTATGCTGAGGCAACTTTAGTTCCTCGTCTTGTCAAAGCGCTCCGCTCTGAAGCTCCAAATGTTGTTCTTGATTTTCTTACACCGAGTGATGTGTCTTATAGAGACATGGAACAAGGTAAAGTTGATCTTGCAATTAATAGATTTAATGAAATACCGCAAAGTTTCCATCAGGTTTTAGTTTGGCGTGATAGTTTCAGTTGTATTCTGAACGACAAACACCCTGCTGTGACTCATTTAAATTTAAAAAGCTATTTAGATGCACAACATATCTGGGTTTCTAAAACAGGTATGGGTGTAGGTTTTGGTGTAAACCCTGACAAACAAGGTGGTTTAGGCTGGATTGATCAAGCATTAGAACGTATTGGTCAACGTCGTAAAATTTCAGTATTTACTCGCCACTACCAAATGCCTGCATTACTTGCTCAAAATGTAGATCTTATTGCTACATTACCAACACGCATGGCACGCCTACAAACACAGAATCCTAAACTGGTTATAAAGGATCCTCCTTTTTATATTCCAGAGTTCGAACTTAAAATGGCTTGGTGTCCGTTGTTACATCATCACCCTGCTCATCGCTGGCTACGCCAACTTATCTTATTTGTTGCTCGTCAAATGATTGAAGAAGAAAACCGTGAATTTCTAACCAATAATTCACAATTTTCTCACTATTAAATAAATTTTAATTTAATTGTCCTATCTTCAAGCGCTGAGCAATCAATCTGATTACCTCAGCGCTTTTTTATGTTAAAACATAGTCATAATAATGATGAACCTCAGGTGATTTGTGAGTCTCTTTCAAAATATCATTATCATCGTACTGCTTATCATCGGAGCAGGCTTTTTATCTTTAACTGAAATTGCACTAGCAGGTGCCCGAAAAGTTAAGCTAAAAATTCTAGCCGAAGCGGGTGAAGAACGCGCCCAACAAGTACTAGATTTACAAGAACAATCTGCTGACTTTTTTGCAGCCTCTCAAATTGGTCTAAATGCAGTTGCAATTTTAGGCGGTATTTTGGGTGAAGCTGCTTTTCGTCCTTATTTTGTCACTTTAGTGGACCGCTTTTACACAGGCCCTTGGACACAAACGATCGGTTTTGCCCTTTCCTTTACCCTAGTGACCTCACTCTTTATTTTATTTGCCGATCTTATGCCAAAACGTTTGGCTATGATTGCACCTGAAAAAATTGCAATTAGTGTTATTAACCCAATTCAGGTTTTTATTAAAATTTGCAAACCTTTAGCTTGGGGAATTAACGCAATTGCCAACCTGCTATTCCGTTTGTTTAAAGTGAATACAACGCGAGAAGACAATATTACTTTTGATGATATTTCAGCAGTAATGGATGCAGGTGCTCAAGCAGGCGTACTTCAAAAACAAGAACACCACTTTATCGAGAATGTTTTTGAATTAGAAGAACGTAACGTACCTTCGAGTATGACTACACGTGAAAATGTTGTTTATTTTACTTTAAATGAACATGAAGATAGCATTCGCCAAAAATTAGCAGAGTATCCATATTCAAAATTTTTGGTATGTAATGAAAATATTGATCAAGTTATTGGTTACGTCGACGCCAAAGACTTTCTTGTGCGCATTTTAAATAACCAGTCTCCAACTCAATTGAATGAATCGACCATTCGTACTGTCTTGATGATTCCTGACACCCTAACCCTCTCGGAATTACTTGATCGTTTCCGCTCTACGAAAGAAAAGTTTGCGGTTGTGATAAACGAATATGCGCTTGTCGTAGGTGTTATTACTTTAAGCGATATTATGATTACGGTTATGGGCGACTGGGTCACTCCAATTGATGAAGAGCAACAAATCATTAAACGTGATAATAACTCATGGTTAATTGATGGCAGCACACCAATTGATGACTTAAGACACGCACTTGAAATTGATGAAATGCCTGATGAAGAAAATTATGAAACTTTAGCAGGCTTCATGATGTACCGCCTACGCAAAATTCCACGTCCGGCAGATTTTGTAGAATTCGGTGGATACAAGTTTGAAGTAGTCGATGTCGATCATTTTAAAATTGACCAACTTCTTGTAACTCGAATTTTAGAACAAACTGAAGTACATTCATCAATTGATGACAACTGATTTATATTAATTTAAATACCTCACAATTTTATGTGGGGTATTTTTTAAATCTAAATAAATTTTTCAAATATGTGTAATAATTATTTTAGATTCATAAATTCAAGTTGCTCTTTTAATCTAAAAGCAATATTATTTAAATCATCATTTATATTAAATCTTAAATACTGAAAAATAATAGAATAATCTATATATCTCAATTACCACTAAGCAGTTAAGTCCCAATTTACATTACCTCAGATCTTATGGAACTTAGCTCAAAGCAAGTCTTTAAATGGTTCTTCTTCTCATTTCCCCCATCAAACCATATATAATTTAAAAAAATATCATATAATTTTTAATTTTATAAAACCTTTATAATCTAATATAATGAATCACATTTATTATAAGCTTATTATAATCTTAATATATATGTTCAGTATTTCGCCTAAATATACCCCTCCAACTGAATATATATTAACCAAATAAACTAAATATATTATTTGTCTTTTTAATAAAAATTAATAAGAATAACCAAGGTCAGAGTTTTGAATAAACTTGTTCAGTAAAACTATAGGCAAAGGATTGATTGTATGCTGACATTACTTGGTGTTGGCATGATTTTGTGCTTCATGTACTTAATCATGTCCAAACGTTTAAGCCCTATTATTGCTTTAATTCTCATCCCATTTATTTTTTCTCTTGTTGCCTGGGGCCTAGGTCACTACTTTGAAAGTTTAAGTCACATTGAACTCAAAGGTCTCAGTGAGATGATGCTGGATGGCATCAAAAAATTAGCGCCAACTGGCGTAATGCTTTTATTCGCAATTTTATATTTTGCCTTAATGATCGATGCAGGTCTTTTCGATCCACCGGTTAAATGGATTTTAAAAAAGGTTAAAGGTGATCCTCTAAAAATCACACTAGGAACTGTGTTCTTAACCACAATGGTTTCTTTAGATGGTGATGGTTCTACAACCTATATGATTTGTGTAGCTGCAATGCTGCCACTTTATCAACGCTTAGGAATGAATACCCTCATCATGACTGCACTTATGCTGTTATGTAGTGGTGTAATGAACCTAACCCCATGGGGTGGCCCTACAGCTCGTGCTGCAAGCGCCCTGCAAGTTGACCCAAGCCACATTTTCGTACCAATGATTATCCCTATGATCATTAGTATTGGTTGGTTATTCTTCTTGGCATACTTATATGGTCGTTACGAGCAAAAACGTTTAGGCGTTATTGAACTTGAAACTCACCATGGTGATAACATTACTGTATCGAAAGATCCTGAAGCGACTCGCCCACATTTACGTAAAGTAAACATGGTGCTCACAATCCTTCTTATGGTTGCTTTGATCAAAGGCATTTTGCCTATGTCTGTGTTGTTCATGATAGCATTCTGTATTGCAATGCTCATTAACTACCCAGATGTTGATATGCAGAAAAAACGCATTGCAATGCATGCAGACAGTGTCTTAGCTGTTGTGGGCTTAATTTTCGCAGCAGGTATTTTCACAGGTATTTTATCTGGCACAGGTATGGTTGAGGCGATGTCTAAAGAATTCGTCGCAATGATTCCTCCAAGCATGGGTCCATACCTTGCACCGATCACAGCTTTAGTGAGTATGCCTTTGACCTTCTTTATGTCAAATGATGCTTTCTTCTATGGCGTTTTACCTATTCTTGCTGAAGCTGCTTCACATTATGGTATTAGTGCAGAAGCGATTGCTCGCGCTTCAATTGTAGGTCAACCTGTACACTTGCTATCCCCTCTTGTTCCATCAACCTATTTGTTATGCGGTCTTGCTAAAGTCGATTTTGCCGACCATCAAAAGTTCACTTTAAAGTGGGCATTCATAACTTGTATGGTATTAATGGGTACTGCTTTAGTGATTGGTGTTTTCCCACTATTTAGCACGCTTTAATTATTGTTTCACAATAAAAAAGCCCCTATCGGGGCTTTTTTTTATTTCTGTACATATTCAATTAAGTGATCTAACACAATTTGAAAATGCAATGTAATGTCTTCTTCTAAAATTTTATAAGCATTATCAAACTGAACCATTGGCCAACCTTCTTTCCAAAATGGAAAAATATTGTGTAGACCTTCAGTCACGATCGCGTCTTCACGACTAATCGCTTGAGCAACTTGAGCTAAAACCTGAGCGGTTTCTGCACCATCAATAGCTAAATAATCAATACCACGTGCTTTAAAAATACGGATACGGTCTTTTTTATAACGAATCTTTTTCGCCTGACCTGAATTCAAGCCTAATGCCAGCGTAGCAGCCTCTACAAACTTTTCTTCAAAGTTTGCATTCAACGCAACTAAAGCCTGTTTATGTGCTTCTTGACGCCCAGCTTTCCCCCCATTACGGATAATCTCATTTGCTTCCGTATCCAGCTTATCTTTTTTCATAGACTGTAAAATGTCTAAAATTTCGATATCGCTTAAAGATTCAGGAGATTGCTCAATCATGGGAGTCCTAATACACAAAAATAAAAAAACATTGTCTCATAAAAGCGATATCAAAGCAGAGTAAAATTTTAAATAGCCTATTATCTTGACTATTTTTATAGTCCTAACTTCATAGACTACCCTCATAAAATCAAATAATTCTTTGGTTATAAAATTAATTATTTGCCAAAATAATTTTACCCTGGTAATATTATTTTACCCAGATAAAAATATATGACTAAAATGAATACTAAAATCACCTATACTGCTTTCACTGGAAGCACGCTTATTGCGAGTGACTCCCTAATTGAACTTGCAAAAAAACTTAAAGATCTTCCGAAAACAACGGAAAATATTCTGATTTTTAATGATCAAACAGGCCAACAAATTGATCTTGATCTTTCTGGTTCGGAACAAGAATTTCAACAACGTTATGCTGAACCAGAAGAAATTAAAAAAGTTGGACGACCTAAACTCGGAGTAATTTCGCGTGAAATCACTTTACAGAAAAAACATTGGGATTGGTTAGATCAACAAAGTGCGAGTGCATCAGCAATAATTCGTAAGTTAATTGATAAAGAGTTAAATAACCCAAATTCTGAAGGTAATATTATGCTCGCTAAACAAGCCATCGACCGTTTTATGTCTGCCATGTTGGGTAATATGCCAAATTATGAGGAAGCAACACGCGCCTTATATCAAGGCGATCGAGATCTATTTTTAAAGATGATTCAGAGCTATCCTAAAGATTTAAGAGAATATTTAACTTTAAAAACTCAAAGTATTTTCTAAGCCCAATAAAAAAAACCCGCTTACGCGGGTTTTCTCAAAATCAATTCAGCCTATTAAAGACGGACTAATTCCACAACTTTTTCAACTGCTTCTTCAACAGTTTCAGCAGTAACTTCTGTATCTGTGCCATCCACAGCCGTAGTGATAACCACAACACCTGTCTCACGCAATAAAGTAATTTGCTCAGCAGTTAAGTTAGCTTTTGCAATCGCAACTACACCTTGTTGGATCAATAAGCTTTCTAAAACTTGAGCTTTCTCGATTAACTGTGCAGAAATCCCAATCACCGCAGGTTTTTGACCTAAACGTGCAGCACGATCTTCAGCAGTAACAGGATTGCTATGTGCAGTCCACTCTACCGCAGACTCAACCATACCCGCACCAACCGTTACATTGCTTAAACGATCAATGAAAATAAATGAACCTGTGTATCGTGAATCTTGGTATTGATCAAATACGACTGGTGCATCAAACTCAACAACAACATCTGCAATTGCATTTAACTCAAGCTCCTCAACCTGAGTATGCTCAAGCGTATTCACATTCACACGATAGTGAATGTTAGTCACTTTGGCAGGAACAGTCTGTGTACCAATTTTAACGTTGTACAACTTGCCTTTCACCAATGGATGTTCATTCATCCATACCACTGAAGCACGAACACTACGTGAAATTAATGGTTGCTCGCCAGCACGTACCAAAACGTTACCACGGCTAATATCAATTTCATCATTCAACGTTAATGTTACAGCTTGACCGGCAACAGCTTGATCTAGATTTCCATCAAAAGTAACGATTTCTTTAACTGTTGAACGCTTACCTGATGGTAATGCAACGATTTCATCACCAACATTGATTTCACCCAAAGCAACAGTACCAGCAAAACCACGGAAATCGAGGTTTGGACGGTTCACATATTGAACAGGGAAACGGAATTCGTGTTTGTTTGATTCACGACTAATTTCCACAGATTCAAGAATGCTCATCAAGGTTTGACCCTTGTACCAAGCTGTATGCTCAGAAGCATTTACTACGTTATCGCCATTTAAAGCAGAAATTGGAACAAACTGGATGTTGGCTGGACGACGATCACCCAATTGGCTTACGAAAGCATCATATTCAATCTGAATTTCAGTAAAGCGTTCAGGAGAGTACTCAACCAAGTCCATTTTATTAATAGCAACAACGATATTTTTAATACCAAGTAAACTAGCAATAAATGTATGGCGACGAGTTTGAGTTTGCACACCATAACGCGCATCAATCAAGATAATTGCAAGATCAGCTGTCGATGCGCCTGTTGCCATGTTACGCGTATATTGCTCATGTCCTGGGGTATCAGCAATAATAAACTTACGCTTTTCAGTTGAGAAATAGCGATAAGCCACATCAATGGTAATACCCTGCTCACGCTCAGCTTGTAAACCATCTACAAGTAATGCCAAATCTGGCGCATCACCTGTGGTTCCTACTTTTTTACTATCGCGCGTTACAGCTTGCAATTGATCTTCATAAATCAATTTTGAGTCGTAGAGTAAACGTCCAATTAAAGTACTTTTACCATCATCTACGTTACCGCAAGTCAAAAAGCGCAGAAGGTCTTTTTGTTCATGTTGCTTCAAATAGGCCAAGATATCTTGACTGATTAATTCTGATTGATGAGACATTGCTCAAACTCCACAAATTTAGAAATTGTCTTAGAAATAGCCTTCTTGCTTTTTCTTTTCCATTGAGCCCGCTTCATCATGGTCAATCATACGACCTTGACGCTCAGAACTAGTGGCTAAAAGCATCTCTTGGATAATTTCAGGTAACGTATCCGCTTCAGACTCAACTGCACCAGTTAATGGATAACAGCCAAGCGTACGGAAACGTACAGACTTCATCTGTGGAACTTCACCTTCTTTTAAGCGCATACGTTCATCATCAACCATGATTAACGTACCACTACGCTCTACTACTGGACGAACAGCAGAGAAATAAAGAGGAACGATTTGAATATTTTCTAAATAGATATATTGCCAAATATCCAACTCAGTCCAGTTAGATAAAGGGAATACACGAATACTTTCACCTTTGTTCACTTTACCATTGTAAAGATTCCAAAGTTCAGGACGCTGGTTTTTCGGATCCCAACGATGCTTGCTATCACGGAATGAATAAACACGCTCTTTCGCACGTGATTTTTCTTCATCACGACGTGCACCACCAAAAGCAGCATCAAATTGATATTTATCCAATGCCTGTTTTAAAGCTTGGGTTTTCATAATATCTGTATATTTTGAACTACCATGATCGAATGGATTAATTCCAGCTTCACGACCTTCTTTGTTCTGATGAACGATTAAATCAAAGCCATGCGTTTTTGCCATATTATCGCGAAACGCGATCATGTCTTTAAACTTCCAACCTGTATCTACATGCAATAAAGGAAATGGAAGTTTCGCTGGATAAAATGCTTTTAACGCAAGGTGAAGCATTACCGCAGAGTCTTTACCAATTGAGTAAAGCATGACTGGATTTTCAAATTCAGCAGCAACTTCACGGATAATATGAATGCTTTCAGCTTCAAGTTGCTTGAGATGTGTGAGTCTTGATTCAGTCATGAACACGTCCTTCTCTATCCATTTTGCCCATAAAATCTAGAAGTAGTATTAAACCACCACCTAGAAGACCATGTGGAGGAACGAGTGCCATAACAACTCCAATTTTTCGTGATAGATAATCCAACCACAAGCCTTTATATGGCTTATAGCATTAGTTATGCATTATAGTGATTTAAAACCGATTTCTTTTGCTTGTTTTTTCATATTGATATTCGATTTCATCATATACATGTAATATGCTGATTCACTTGCGCAACTTTGCAATCGTAGCTTGTGTAGCCAACTTAAGCAAATCATGTTCTAGTCTTTAGATTTCTCTAAAAACCATAAAAAAAGAGAAGCTTTGATCGCTTCTCTTTTCTAAAACATGATCTATTCTTAGAAACCGAACATTTTACGTTCTAATGGAATTTCAATTCCAATAGACGCACCTGCGTCATTACCTTCTAGATCAGAATCACTTACCCAGCCATTAATTTTTAATGGAAGATCAGGTTTGATGTAATGCGTCCAAGTTAAATCAAAGGCTTTGATTTCATCGTCTTTAGGGAATGCCTTATTGATTGCCAAGTTAGATTGATTAACTTTAACCACCATTGCACGACCACTTAAACGGTTCATGACATCAAAGCGGATATCACCACCCACTGAGTACATTTGTCCATCACCACCCATCGCGTGGCCTAATGGGTAACCATGTTGGTAATAGCCATCTTTATATGTTGCATTATGAGCATAAGAGATACCTCTTACATCACCATTAGTTCGTGTATCCGCCCATTCTGCATAAAGTTGATAAGGCAAGTTATTGTAGCTAGATGAATAGTCCACACCCGCTAAGTACATTTTCTTAGAAGGTAAGCCACCAGCCTCATCCTCACCTACATATTGTCCATATATGCTAACTGGAACTTGGAATAGCGGTTGTAGTAATAAGCGACCATCAAAGCCAGCAATTTGGTTAGATGGATCTGGTTCCCCCGTTCCACCGTTATCTTTATTGCCGACAAATGCATCCCATAAAGAACTAAAACTTTCAGGACGTCCATCACCGCCCCATTGAATAGCACGCGATGCACCCAACTCAATATAGGGTAATGGTTGTGCAGTTACACGCAATCCAATTAACTTTGCGTCTGGGACTGCTTTGTAGTCATCTAATTGACCAGCAAAAGCTTGGTATTGCCAAGGTCCAATCCAAGATAACCATTTTGTATCAAAAGCATTTTGCACAGCACGTTGTGCTGTTACACCATAAACTGGGCGGCTAGCATCACCACGAATTAAGCTACCATCATGGCCAGGACCCCACCATGTTGGAATTTGACCCGCAACTATCCACTGATTCCAAAGTTTACCAGCAACATATGAGCCTTCAACATTCACATCTTGCCCATTATCAATTTGTGGATCTTTTTCTGCATTTACTCGGATTTTTGCATCCCAGTTTTCACCACCAGCATTAAACTCTAAAGAACCTTGATATTGAGCTTTTTGGTTATCACCGAATGCTTGCGGAATATTTTTGCTATCGGTCTCAGCAAAAGCGCCCACTTTAACCGTATCGTTATCTGCTTTTAATGCATCAAGAACTGAATTAATAACTTTTTGTTGAGCTGGATGCGTCACTTGCGCTTGAGAGAGGGCTCTCTGGATTTCATCACCACTTAACGGCCAAGTTGAGGTGCTAATCTTGATAACACCTTGTTGATTCAACCAATTTAAGTCTGTACGTAAGTCCTCATTATTTAGCACTAAACCTTGTGCAAAAATAGCGGATGAAGCAGTTGCCAATATTGCAATCGAAAGTGTTTTTCTTAGAAACATGCCAGCCAATTCTCAAAGTTATTTATGAGCAACACCTTAAATTTTTTATCACAACTTTGCAATTGTTAAACTGTGCAATTACATTTTTTAACGCTATTTTAAGATTAGTGTAGATAGGTAAGTTTTTGAGATATAAAAGTAATAAAAAAAGGCAGTATAAATACTGCCTTTTTTGCCTTTAGAAGATTAACCTTCTTTACGGCGCATATGAGGGAATAAAATTACATCACGAATACTTGGAGCATCGGCAAATAACATCACCAAACGGTCAATACCGATACCTTCACCTGCTGTAGGTGGTAAACCATACTCAAGCGCTTCAACGAATTCTGCATCGTAATGCATTGCTTCATCATCACCAGCATCTTTTTCAGCAACCTGAGCTTGGAAACGTTCAGCTTGATCAATTGGATCATTTAACTCGCTGAAACCATTTGCCAATTCACGGCCACCAATGAAAAACTCAAAACGATCAGTAATATGTGCATTGTCATCATTACGGCGAGCGAGTGGAGATGTTTCAGCTGGATATTCAGTAATAAATGTAGGCTGACGAAGTTTGGTTTCAACAGTTTCTTCAAATACGATCGTTTGAAGCTTACCTAAACCAAACCCAGGCTTAACTTGTTCTTTTAATTCTTCACGAATAAATTGAGCAAGGAACTCACGGTCACCAACATTTTCAGGCGTAAATTGTGGGTTATTCTCTAAAATCGCATCAAACATAGAGATTTTCTTGAATGGCCCTTTGAAGCTAAACACTTCACCTTGGTAAGGCACATCAGTTGTACCCAGAATATCCAAAGCCAATTTTTCAAGCATGTTTTCAGTTAATTGCATCAAGTCTTTATAATCAGCATAAGCTTGATAAAACTCGATCATCGTAAATTCAGGATTGTGACGCGTTGACACCCCTTCATTACGGAAGTTACGGTTAATTTCAAACACACGTTCGAAACCACCAACAACCAAACGTTTTAAATAAAGCTCAGGTGCAATACGCAAGAATAAAGGCATATCCAAAGCATTATGATGTGTTTCAAACGGACGCGCAGACGCACCACCCGGAATCACATGCATCATTGGCGTTTCAACTTCCATGAACCGTTCATTGTTTAAGAATGCTCGAATACCTGCAACAACTTTGGCACGGATTTCAAAAGTTTTACGTGTTTCTTCATTCACAATTAAGTCAAGGTAACGTTTACGGTACTTAACTTCTGTGTCATTTAAGCCATGGAATTTATCTGGTAACGGACGAAGAGATTTTGTAAGAAGTTCAAAACCTTCAAGATGAACATATAAGTCACCTTTTCCTGAACGTCCGATATAACCTTCGGCAGCAATAATGTCACCAAGGTCTAAACCTTTAATAGTCTCAAGAATATCTTTTGGTAAACCTTTACGGTCAACATATAGCTGAATACGACCTGTCATATCTTGAATAACCATGAAAGAACCACGGTTTAACATGACACGACCAGCCACTTTTACATAGACATGCTCAGCGCTTTCAATTTGTTCTTTCGACTGATCTTTAAATTGTTCTTGTAGATCAGCTGCGTAGTGTTCACGCTTAAACGTATTCGGCCAAGGACTCTTTCCAGTTTCCTTCGCAACATCTTGGATTTGCTTTAATTTGGCATGACGCTGTGCAATTAAATCGTTTTCGGAAATAGTTGGTTCAGAAGTCGATTGAGCGTTTTGTTGCGTCATCTCTGCCTCGATTAAGTAAAAATTAAGTGCTATATCCTAACAGATTGCGGAAGTTTTTCGAATGATTTCAATCAAACAAAAATGAAAAAAGACAATTTTATAGAACAAAACACCACTTTTTAAAGGCAAAGTGACTTAGACCAATCGCTAAGATCATTTTTTAAAGCATTTAGTAAAATATAAAAAAATCCAAATAACCTCGATATTCAAAAGGCCCGATTTGCCTTTTATTTTATGAATGAGATTGTGTCGTAAATAATGAAAATTCTATTTTTACATGGCTTGGATTCTTCCCGGGAATCGACAAAGTTCCATGCCATTTTACATCCTGAAAAATTTTGTATTGACGTCGATTATCGTAACTTAAGTTATGCATCTGTTGAGTACTTTTACCATCAGGCTATTCAGACGATCAAACCAGATTTATTGGTGGGTCATAGCATTGGAGGCTATTGGGCTCTAAAAACTGCTGCTCAACATAAATTAGCGGTTATAGTGGCAAATCCAAGTCTTACCCCTAATTTTCGGGCAGACTACCCTCAACTTTCTGAAGATGAACTCATGCTCTCTAATCCTAAAATGGCCTATTTAGAATTAGGAGATGAGCAACTTGATATGTATCAGGTTCAAGAAAAACTTGCACCCTACATGAATATTGAAACGTTTGAAGGTGGACATCATCGCTTAGCCTATCCTTCTCGAATTAATGATCTGATTATAAAAATTTATAAAAAATATTTGTCCTAGATTTATATCGTTTGATTATAAAAACTGGTTTATATGTGATTTAAAGAAGCTTTATTTCGCTTCCGCCATTTTTTTAACCACATCAAAACCTTGAACGAAGCCACTTTTCAACATGCCCATATATTCGGGTAAAGTGGCCAATTCAACTTTTAAAGTGGTTATATTACCTTTTTGGTTTAGAAAATATTTTTCTTGAGAACCACTCCAGCCTTTAACTTCTTCACTTTCTAAATCTTCTTTACCCTCCTTAATCATTCCTAAATGTTTAAAAATCAATATTTCCGGTTTTTGCATTTGTTCAATTGTAGAAACCATCCCATTTCCTTCGCCATCAAGAAAATAAGTTTTTCCACCTACTTGCCAGTCAGTACGCATTGAGGAATCTGGTGCAAAAAATTTCGTCCAAGCGTTATATGTTTCGCTATTCCAAAGTATGTCCCACACTTTTTCTATAGAAGCATCAATTTCCACTTCATATACTAAATTTTCCATATTTCACTTCCCTGATTTATACCGTCTTAATGACAGCAAATTTTAATTTTCGGTTTTAATAATGACATTCTGTAGCATCGTAGTTTGTTGTTATTTAGCTTTCATATGAGATGAATTTTTTAAATAATTTGGCACTCTTTATTTCATGATATTTTCACAAATAAAATTAACTGTAAGAATGCATTAATTATTATTAGTTTATGGCGAAGTTTTGCCTAAATAACCACTTATTTGTCCTAACCTGCCATTCATCTTTGCTTACGAATGATTAAACTCCGTTATTTACTTTACTTTGAATGTAGAACTGCGTAAAAATTTGATATCCGATCAAAGGCACATTGGTTATTATTGACCGGATCGTAGTTACATTATTAATAGATGGAATAGTTTTACTGAAAGGCAGCTTTGAGCAAACTTATCAGTGCGGAGAGTCTCATGAAAAAATATCAATGTATCGTTTGTGGATGGATTTATGACGAAGCGGAAGGTTGGCCACAAGACGGCATTGCAGCTGGAACAAAATGGGAAGATATTCCAGATGACTGGACTTGCCCTGATTGCGGCGTTTCAAAAGCTGACTTCGAAATGATCGAAATCTAAGAGCGTAAAGTAGAAGGCCATGATAGACATGGTCTTTTTTACGAATATTACCAATCACCGTATTAAATAAATAATTCTAACTCTGGAGAAAAAAATGCATCCTATCGTCATTATCGGATCAGGCATGGCGGGTTATACCTTGGCACGTGAGTTCCGTAAGCTTAGCCCAGAGCAAGAACTTGTGATGATTTGTGCGGATGATGCAGTGAACTATGCAAAGCCAACATTATCAAATGCATTTGCAGGTAAAAAAGCACCAGAACAAATTCCTTTAGGTGATGCTGCTAAAATGGGTACTCAACTCAATATGCGTATTGAACCTTTTACTTTTGTAAAAGAGATTTTAGCTGAACGCCATGAGCTTGTTTTAGAAAAAGATGGTGTAACGTCGAATCAACCTTATTCAAAACTGATTTTAGCCGTAGGTGCTAACCCAATTCGCCTTGCAATTGCAGGTGATGGTAGCGATGACATTCATGTCGTGAACTCATTGATTGATTACCGTGCTTTCCGTGAAAATCTAGCTCAGCGTAAAGATAAACGTGTTGTTATTTTAGGTGCTGGTTTAATTGGTTGTGAATTTGCCAACGACTTACTGCATAGTGAATATGACATCACTGTGATTGATTTAGCTCCTCAACCATTAGGCCGTTTACTTCCAGGACATATTGCTTCTGCTTTCCAGCAAAATCTTGAGGAAGCTGGAGTAAAATTTGCACTTGGAACCACGGTTGAAAAAGTAAGTAAAATTAATAATGGCGAAGACTATGCGATAACACTCGCAAACGGACAAACATTGGTTGCGGACCTTGTTCTTTCTGCGATTGGTTTACAGCCAAATATTTCACTTGCTAAAAGTGCAGATATTCAAACAAGCCGTGGAATTATTACCAATGGCTTACTAGAAACAAATCAAGCAGACATCTACGCAATTGGGGATTGTGCGGAGGTAAACGGTACTTTACTTCCATATGTAATGCCGATTATGCAACAAGCTCGCGCCCTCGCTAAAACACTCAGTGGACAACAAACTGCTGTGCACTACCCTGCTATGCCAGTTGCAGTAAAAACACCAGCTGCTCCACTTACAGTTTTGCCAGCTCCGGTTGATGTAGAAGTGAACTGGGAAACAGAAGAGTTCGACGATGGTATGCTTGCCAAAGCAATTGACAATGAAGGAACATTGCGTGGTTTTGTATTGTTAGGTGCAACTGCAGGTAAACAACGCTTAACTTTAACAAAGCTTGTTCCAGATCTTATTCCAGCCCAAGCATAAGGTTTGTATCAGGAATACTCAGTTAGAGAGTATTCCTTTAAGGAATGAATAACATGAATAGCGCCTTACAGTTTAACATTTCACCGTATACATCTTTCATGCAAGAAACCAAAGTCAACTTAGGCAATGGAATTGAGTTACATGTAGAAGTCGGTGGAAAGCCAGAACATCCAACCATTTTGCTGATTATGGGTCTTGGCGCCCAAATGCTTTTTTGGCCAGATTTTTTCTGTAAATCGCTGATTGATCAAGGATTTCGTGTTATTCGTTTTGATAACCGTGATATTGGCCTTTCTTCAAAAGTACGTCACGAAGGTAAACGCTTAAATACTGTCAAATTGATGGGCCGCTTTGCACTTGGACTCGCTAATCAGGGTGCACCTTATACGCTGCATGATATGGCAGATGATGTATCGATGCTGATTGATCGTTTAGGCGTGAACAAAGCGCATGTAATTGGTGCATCAATGGGTGGGATGATTGCTCAAATTCTTGCAGCAAAATATCCAGAAAAGGTTGAGAAGTTAGGGCTTATGTTTACAAGCAATAACCAGCCTTTTCTACCACCTCCTTTTCCGAAACAACTTTTGAGTTTAATTGGTAAACCCGAGACACGTGACGAAGAAGGTATTGTTAATCATAGTTTAAAACTATTTCAATTGATTGGTTCACCTGGTTATATCAACCAGATTGAAGCAATACAAACAGCGCGTAAGCTTTATCAACGTAGCTACTATCCTGCTGGTGTACTTCAACAGTTTTTAGCAATATTATGTACAGGCTCTTTACTACAACTCGACCGTGAAATTAAGCAACCCGCTTTAGTCCTACATGGCTCTCGCGATCGCTTACTTCCGCCTAGCCACGGTAAGGCTGTAGCAAAAGCAATTTCCGGTGCTAAGTTTGAATTAATTGATGGAATGGGGCATGATATCCCTGCACATTTTATTCCACAGCTTAGCGGTTTATTTGCGCATCATTTTAAATCATCAGACTAGGACACTATGGCTGCATTACCCTCATTAAGACAGCTATCATATTTAGTTACGTTGTCGGAAACTTTGCATTTTACTGAAGCAGCACGCCGCTCTTTTGTCACTCAATCGACTTTATCAGGCGGCATCATGGAGCTTGAACGGTTATTAGGTGGCGTTTTGGTAGAACGTGATCGCCAGAATGTGCGTTTAACACCTTTAGGTGAACAAGTCGTTGCTCGCGCCCGTGTACTACTAGCAGATGCTCAAGATTTAATGCGTTTGAGCCGTGAAATGAGTGAGCCGTTAACGGGTGATTTGCATTTGGGTGTTATTCCAACAATTGCACCTTTTATCCTGACACGGTTACTTGATGAAGTGCATCAGCAGTTGCCTAAAATTCAGCTGCATTTGCATGAAGCACAAAGTGAAAAAATTGTAGAGCGTTTAGAACACGGTAATCTAGACATGATCGTTCTTGCTCTACCGTTTGACACTAGAGGCCTAAAAGTCGCTGAAATTTCGAAAGAAAATTTGTACCTTGTATGTAGTAAACAAGATACAAATGCTCTTCAAGCAAACTCTCTAGATGATCTTGATTTATCAAGATTAATTTTGCTTGAAGAAGGTCACTGTTTACGTGACCACGTTTTAAGTGCATGCCCTATCGGTGAGCGTAAAAACGACAACCGTTTAAAAGCAAGTTCTTTACCAACGTTAGTTGAAATGGTTTCTTCTGATTTAGGCTTTACGCTTTTACCAGAAATTGCAATTGAAAATAGTATGATCAAGTTTAATGATCAGATTACTGCAAAACCAATTGAAGATGCTCCGAGCCGTACTTTAGCTTTAGTGACTCGTAAAAGTACACCATTGCAAAGTGAGTTCGATGTATTACTGCAAATTATGCAGAAAATCACGACAAGAATACATGAATAAAAAAAAGGAGTCTTCGGACTCCTTTTTATTTTATTGCGGCGTTAAGGATGCCCACTTAAACACCCAAGCAGATGGCATATTCAAACTATTATCAGCAATAATTTTTTCTCTAATAATTTGTGCAATGGCATAGTCATTTGCAGGGTCTACCATGACCCGTATGCCTTTAGTCGTTGCACTGGTTACAACCTTGTACCCTTTTGCTTCTAATTGAGACTGAACCGTATTTGCCTTATTTTGATTAGATGCTAGCGCAACTTGTACCATCCATTTCTTTTCACCATTTTCCAAGATTTCTTTAGCGACAGCTGCATCAAGTTGCTTTTTACTGTCATAATTTTTCTTTTCTTCTACTTTCTTGGTGTGGACATCTTCAACTTTCTTTTGGGTTAAAAACTCATCTTGTTTTGGTTTTCTCTTTTGGATGATTATTTTTTTATTTTTCTCTCCACTTTTGTTAGCTTTATCATTAGAAGGATTTACAAAATAAGGATATATCGCTTGATCATCAAATCTTTGAAAGACGATGATATCTCCATAACACTTCTGATCTGCGTAAGCGGTCACTGGTATTATCCCCAAAAGTATTTTAATAAGTAAACTTCTAATAAAGCATTGCATCTTATTCATTTACCAAAGTTAAGTATATTTAATGCGGCGTATTAAAGTAGATTTCTCGTGATTTGTATATTTTTAAAATTCAATGTTTTATGTAAAAAATCACATATTTTCAAAACATATTGCAGTGCTTCAAATTATTATCGTTTATCCAGCAACCATTTAGAAAAACTAACTAAATTACTTTGAATTTCAGTCAATTAAAAAAGCCGACAAAATGTCGGCTTTTATTTAGTCTTGAAAGTTCATTATTTAATGATTTCCAATAATGCCCTTTGAGCATTATGCAATTTTTCACCCTCTGCTGGCTCAGCACGAATCCAAGTACCATCCCCTTGTAGCAGCCATGCCTGTTGATTATCTTGTAAGTAATTTACCAAACCTTGTTGATAAATACGTTTTTTCAATGCAGGGTCTTCAACAGGGAAACACGCTTCAACACGATTAAATAAATTACGGTCCATCCAGTCTGCACTTGAACAGTAAATACGTGCATCGCCATTATTACTGAAGTAATAAACACGAGTATGCTCAAGGAAACGCCCTACAATTGAACGCACTCGAATATTCTCCGACAGGTTCGGCAAACCTGGACGTAAGCAGCAAATCGAACGGATAATCAGGTCAATTTGAACACCCGCCTGAGAAGCTTCATACAATTTATTGATTAACTGGACTTCGGTTAATGCATTTACTTTAACAATGATCTGAGCTTTACGGCCTGCTTTAGCATTGGCAATTTCTTCATCAATAAAGTTAATAAGCTGAGCATGTAGGGTAAACGGTGCATGTAATAGCTTTTTCAATTTCGCCATTTTGCCCATGCCGGTCAACTCTTGGAATATACGGTGTACGTCTTCACACAGATCTTTATCTGTGGTCATGAGACCATAATCGGTATAAATTCGGGCATTCATCGCATGGTAGTTACCCGTTCCTAAATGAACGTAACGCACCAATTTATTATTTTCACGGCGCACGACCATAATCATTTTGGCGTGGGTTTTATAACCTACAATACCGTAAACAACGACTGCTCCAGCTTCTTGTAAAACGTTTGCTACTTCAATATTTGATTCTTCATCAAAGCGAGCACGTAATTCAATAACGGCAATGACTTCCTTTCCATTACGCGCCGCTTCTGCCAAAATTTGCACAATCTCAGAATCAGCACCACTACGATATAACGTCTGCTTAATTGCTAATACTTGCGGATCGCGAGCAGCTTCGCGAAGTAACTGAATTACAGGAGCAAAAGATTCGAACGGATGATGCAGTAAAATATCTTGCTTCTGCATTGCCGAGAAAATACTCTCGGTCTTTTTAAACACTTTAGGCACAACTGGCGTATGCGAGTCATAACGCAAATGAGGACGTTTAAAGTTTGAAACCAGACGAGCTAAATTTACTGGGCCATCAACTTTATATAATTGCTCATCAGTTAAATCGAACTCTTCCAGTAAGTACTCATAAATATGCTGTGGGCAGTTATGGGTTACTTCCAAGCGAACTGCACGCCCAAAACGTCGAGAACTTAATTCACCTTTTAATGCTTTAGCTAAGTCTTCAACATCTTCATTCAGGGCTAAGTCTGCATTACGTGTCACACGGAATTGATAACACCCAGTTGCTGTCATTCCTGGGAATAAATCAGACACATGTTCATGGATAATTGCCGATAACATTACATGATGTTCTTTACCACCTGTTAATTCGTCTGGTAGGCGTACAACGCGTGGTAATGAACGTGGCGCAGGTACAACAGCCAAATCGATTTGACGACCAAAAGCATCTTTACCTTCAAGCGTAATAATGAAGTTCAAGCTTTTATTAACAAGTCGAGGGAACGGGTGTGCTGGATCTAGACTAATTGGGGTTAATACAGGTGCAACTTGTTCTTGAAAATATTTTTTCACCCAAGCAGATTGAGCTGGAGTTAACTCACCACGACGTAGGAAACAAATATCTTCTTCACGTAGTTTAGGTAAGATTTCCTCATTTAAAATTCGATATTGACGCTCAATCGCAGCATGAGCAGTTTCAGAGATTTTTTGTAAAACCTGTCTTGGGGTAAGACCATCAGGGCTACGACTTTCATTGCCCAGAGAGAATTGTTCCATCACTCCCGCAACACGAATTTCAAAGAACTCATCGAGATTACGCGAAAAAATGAGCAAGAAATTCATTCGTTCAAGTAATGGATGTAAAGGGTCTACCGCTTGCTCCAATACACGCAAATGGAAGTCAAGAATAGACAATTCACGATTTATATAACGGTCATTATAACTGTATTCTATTGGGGTCGTTGTTGCTGTAATCGCTGTATTCATGTCTAACTCTATTCTCTATCCAGCCAAAATCTCTATAAACCAGTATGCTGCAAAAATATGACAATTTGGTAAAAACTAAAAAATTTACACATCTTTAAAACAGCTTTATTCAGGAATCTGGGTGCTATTCATATAACGTAAAATAACGCGTTTTCTATATTGTAGTTTATGATCGTTACGGTGATCTTGATAATATTTCGGATCAGGCAATAATGCAGCTAAGAATGCGGCTTGTTCACGCGTTAAGCTTTTAGCACTTTTACCATAATAATGATGAGCGGCTGCTTCAACACCATACAAATTTTTGCCGAATTCAACCGAGTTCATATACACCTCAAGAATTCGGCGTTTTGACCACATCCGCTCCATCATCCAAGTCGCGACCGTTTCTTGGCCCTTACGAATAAATGAACGTTTGTTGTATAAAAACAAGTTCTTTGCAAGCTGTTGAGACACGGTAGAACCACCCGCAACTACTTCACCCTCTTCATTATTTCGCTCAAGGGCAAAACGGATACCTTGCCAGTCAAAGCCATGATGATGAATAAATTTTGCGTCTTCGCCCGCTAAAATCGCATGTTTAAAATTATCGCTAATATCATCATAGTCCAGCCACTGATGGACAATTGGCTCTGATGTATCAGACCAATAATCAATTCGCATGAACATGGTCGTATCCACTTCATGTGTCCGCCACCAGACCAAACTCGAAAAAATCCAAAGTTGAATAAGGAGAATCACCCCAATAAAAATTAACAACACGCGAACAATAAAAGCTTTCATGTTCGTCCTGATCTCCTGTATTCAACTTTTTTCATGTTAAGCTGTAAAGCATGTTCATATATAACAAAAGCATAGCATGACTCAATATCAGCCTCCGCACATTAATCGTAAACTCAATGTACAAACTTGGTGGCTGACCGCCTTGCTTATCGCAATCAATGTAGGTTTGTTTGTCTGGCAAATTCTATCTGGCGTCGATATTAGTGACCCAGCCATGAAAGATGCTATTCATTGGGGAGCTGATTTTACACCACTTACTTTTTCTGGGCAGCCTGAACGCCTATTTACCAGCATGTTTTTTCATTTTGGTTTAGTCCATCTCATGCTTAACATGTGGGCCTTATATATTTTCGGAAATGTTGCCGAGTCACTATTTGGTCGCTTCTATTTTATAGGCATGTATTTACTTGCTGGTTTATTCGGTAGTCTTTTAAGTAGTTATATGACTATTCAAAATGGACATGAGTTGCTGCAACATTTTGACCAGAGCTTACTTCCCCATGTCAGTGCAGGTGCTTCAGGCGCCGTAATGGGATTAGGTGCTGCGTTAACAGTCCTTTCCTTATTTCCACCACTTCCGCATCAAGCCTACATACTCGATAAAAAAGCATTATTAATGATTATGGCAATCAACCTTATTTTTGGTTTTGTCGCAACTGGTATTAATAATGCCGCACATATTGGCGGCATGGTTATTGGGGCATTTCTTGCACTGATGTGGTACTTAAGCTACGTCAGTAAGTTTAAAAGTGTGCTCAAGATTTTAGGCTTATTAGGCGCAGTAATCATTACGGGTGGTTTTTATATGTACTGTGTACAACTCAACTCACCTTTACTTCCGCTATGGCATGAAATCATCATCCAAAATCCTGGCATTATTCCTTAAGTTAAAGCTGATTTAATTCTCTCAAGCTTTGTAAAGGTGGTAAGTTGCAAAGATAACCGAGTCGATAACGACCAATCAATGCACAAATGAGCATCATGCCAAGAGGTAAAATCAGCCATATTTCAAAATGCCACTGTATTGCCATATTCATTTTATAACTAGCAATCGCACTAATCACTTCCGCAAAACAGCAGGCAACTATGCCTGCTAACAGACCAAGAAACCCAATCTCAAAACTGAGCATTTGCTTCATTTTATTTTTAGATAAACCAAATGAGCGTAGTAAAGCAACCTCACGGCGTCGCTCGTCCATTAATAGGTTTAAACATGCAATCAGTACCAATACGCCTGAAAAACCGACCAACGCTGCCAGTACAGTCACTATTTTGACCAAGACATTCATTAAGCGTTTTACTTCATCTAAAATTCGATCAACATCAATAAAAACTGTATTTGAGAACTGCTGAATAATATTGATCATTTTAGGTTGATCTTGCTTAGGTACATAAAAACTCCCTAAATAACTTCCAGCATTTTCATCTAAGGTTTTAGGTGAAAAAATAAAGAAAAAGTTAGGGCTAAAGCTTTCCCACTCTACGCTCCGGAAATTCACCACTTTGGCTTGTAATGTACCTTCGGGCAGGCTAAAGGTCAGCTTGTCTCCAATTTGGATTCCTAAACTTTCGGCAGTTTTACTTTCGACTGAAACTTGCCCCACTCCATTAAACTGAGCTTGTCCTTTTGTAATTGCATTGTCATTCGGCAATTGATTTGATTGGGTTAAATTCAATTCACGGCGCAAAGAGTTATTTTGTTTTATGGCCTCTTCTGAAAAAGGCACATCATTCTTTGCTACCAGTCGACCTCGGATATTTGGATATAGCGGCGTGCTTTGCCAACCATGTAGCTTTAATTGCTGCTCAAAAGGTTTTAAATCGAAAGGAGGTAAACCATATACAAATTGATTCGGGGTTCCTTCAGGAAGCTGTTGCTGCCAACGCTGTAATAAATCTGTTCTTAATACGCTTAATACAGTAATGAGGCTTAAGCCTAAAGCCAGTGCAGTAATTTGTAAGGCACTTTGTGAGGGTGAACGAATATAAAAAGACAAACGATTTTTCATCTTTTTTAAACTACGAAGCACGAGCCAAACAACGGTATACAACAAAATACAAAGTACGATAATCGCAGCCAAAACCATAATGCTGAGCATCAAGTTTTCACTCAACATCAAACTAAAAACAATCAGGCTGCTAATGCCAGCAAAAAACATAAAGAATAATGATTTTCGAGATTTGGCTTCTTCGCGAATCACCCGAATTGGAGGTGTATTTAAAAGCTCCCAAATGCTTGGCAAAATAAAACCGAGCAGCACAATCACACTCGTAAAAATAGCGATTGGTAAAGGACCAAGTAAAAGTGGTATTAGCGAAAAACTTAACTCTAATTGAGGAATCAATTGCAGCATAAGTTGCAGCAGTCCATACCCCATGACTAAACCTAATAGGCTGCCCATCACAATTGAAATCGCACTGACAATACAAAGCAATCCAATATAGGCCCATAAAATTTGAAACTTACTGGCTCCTAAGCATCTGAGAAGTGCAATATGATCTTGGTTTTGCTGAACATATCTTTGACTCGTTAAAGCGATGGCAATCCCACACAACAAAATCGTTAAAATATTGGCTAATTGCAAAAAGGTATCTAGGTTTTCAAGCGGGCGTAATAACCGACTATTTGATTCACTCGCATCACGCAAACGTAGACCCGCCGCTTCATCTGCTTCTTTAGAAGGTTGATGCTGTTGCTTAAATTGCTTTGAAAATGTCTGAACTTGTTCAGCGCTACCAGCCATTAAGAGTCGATAATCGATTCTACTGCCCGTTTGAATTGCATGCGTTTTAGCAATATCAGCTTGATGAATAATCACAGTAGGTGAAAAGCCTGAAAAACCGAGCTCTTGATTTGAATCACGCACAATTACGCCGCTAAAACGGAAGGTACCGTCAGCAATAGAAACAATATCTCCCCTTTTTACTTTTAATAAGTCCGCTGCTCTTTGACTTAGCCAGACCTCACCAGATTGAATTACTTGAGTTTTTGGCGCAATTTCAAGCTGTCCTCTGAGTGGAAATGCAGGTTCTATTGCTTTTACATTGACCATGACAAACTGATCTTGTGTATGAGCCATAGAACTAAATAGAGTGACATTGGTTTGCTTTAAACCAAGCTGCTCTGCTCTTTGTTTCCACGGCTGTTCGATAGGCTCGTTATTCGACAGAACTAAATCTGCACCCAGCATTTGCGAGGCTTGCAGACTGACTGCATTTTTAACTTGGTCATTACTAAATTTCAGGGCTGTGGTTGCACTAATCGCAAGCGATAAAGCAATAATGAGTAGATATAATCCACCCGTACGAAAACTTTGTAGCAAAAGTGGTTTTAGAAGATTACGCATAATTTAACCACCCTGTACTGTCTTTAGTCGGCCGTCATCTAACTCAACATGACGCTGACAAAGGGCTGCTAAATTACGATCATGAGTCACTAAGATCAGAGTCGTACCTAACTCTCGATTTAAATCAAAGAGCAAGCTTTCAATTTCTTGTGCTGTCTGACCATCTAAGTTTCCTGTCGGTTCATCCGCAAAAATAATCTGTGGTTCTGCAATAAGAGCTCGTGCGATCGCCACACGTTGTTGCTCCCCTCCAGATAAGACTTTAGGTGTTTGTTCAACTTGACGACTAAGACCTACCCGATGCAACCAATCTAAAGCTTTTTTCTCGGCGGTTTTATAATCAAAATCTTTACGTAATCGTAAAGGTAACATCACATTTTCGAGCGCACTCAACTGAGGTAAAAGTTGAAAAGACTGAAATACGAAACCAATATGCTGCATTCTGATTTGGGCACGTTGCTCCTCTGTGAGCTGATGAACAGCTTGACCACACAACCAAACTTCACCTTCAGATGGTTGATCTAAAGTTGCCAAAATTCCCAACAATGTTGATTTACCTGAGCCAGAACGCCCAGTAATTGCCACCTGCTCCCCTTCAAAAATTTCTAAATCGATATCTTTTAAAATCGTAAACTGATTTTGGTTAATCTGAATAGTTTGTGTAACTTGATGGGCAGCAATGATGGGTTGTGGCATGATGTAAAAAGTCCTATGTATTCAGAATCAGGGTCGAAGTACAAATGTATAAATCTTTTTTGATTGGTTCTAAAAGCATCATGCTCATCTCATTAAGTATGCTGCCTATGCTTGTATCGGCGAAAACTATTTTAATTTTAGGAGATAGTATTAGTGCCGGTTACGGAATTGATCCCAAACAAGGTTGGGTACAATTACTGCAAAAACGCTTAGACCAACAGTATCCCAAACAACACAAAGTGGTCAATGCAAGTGTTAGTGGAGAAACAACCAGCGGAGCTTTAGCCCGATTACCTAAGCTATTACAGACTTATAAGCCAAATGTGGTCGTGATTGAATTAGGTGGAAATGATGGCTTACGTGGTCAACCACCTCAAATGATTCAAAAAAATCTGGATCAGCTCATTCAGTTAAGTCAGAAACAAAAAGCCCAAGTTATTCTTTTTGGCATGAAAATTCCGCCAAATTATGGGGCTACGTATAGCAAAGCTTTTGAAAATAACTATAAAGTTGTCAGCCAAAAATATCAGGTGAAATTGCTACCGTTTTTTCTTGATGGAGTCGCAGGTCAAAAACAGCTTATGCAAAATGACTTGATTCATCCCAATGCTCAAGCACAGTCAAAATTACTTAATTTAGCTTATCCATATATAAAAGGTGCCCTGTAGGCACCTTTTATCTTTAAGCATTATTTTTAATATAATCAGAAATCAAAAAAGGTTACTTCACCAGTTTCTAGCGAATATTCTGCACCAACAACAATCAACTCACCTTTCGCAATCAGGCTCTCCAATACAGCCGAACCATGACGTAATTGATTTACCGAAGCAAAAACGTTTGAACGTACCGCATGACATGAAAGTTTTTTCAAATCATTTTTTAAATCAGTCTGCATTAAAATTTCAACTGATGGACGAACACGGTTCACAATCGACATTAAGTTAGATGATGGCGGGTGATCAGGATTCATTAACGTATCAATTGTCGCCTGAATAGCGCCACAATGACTATGTCCTAATACAACAACAACTGGACAGTCATAGCGTTCTGCCGCGAACTCAACACTACCGACTTGTGAAGGAGCAACCACATTACCAGCAACACGGATTACGAATAAGTCACCAAGACCTTGATCAAATACCATTTCTGCTGGAACACGTGAATCTGAACAACCTAATACAATCGCAAACGGATTTTGATCCTTTGCCATTTCAGCGCGTTCATGATGCGATAAGGTTTTTGCAAGGGAACTATTTCCATTTACAAATCGTTGATTACCAGCTTTCAGACGATCTAAAACTTCTTGCGCGGTAGGCATTTTATATTTCCATTGTTTTTTCAAGGTTGGAAATCATTTTAATGTGTCAAAATTTGAATGTCACTGACAAAAAATTAAATCATTTCCCATGAAAAAATTTAAAAATACGATCTCTATTTGAATGTAATGTTGATCGCAAATTCCTTACTGTTTAGCGAAAAAATAGACATACTTTGGTTCTCGGATTGACTATAATTTTTCTCCTTTTGATCATTTGGCAAATGACTCATTGGCAAAGTTTTTCAATAATTTTCAAACTCGCTTATGCCTCAAGGATGAAATCTTATGACGACGCTGTTTGTATCAACCAAAACAACCATAAAGAAAACAGCTATGGCACTTGCCTTGGCTTGTAGCCTTACAACAATAACAGGTGTTTTTCAGACGCAAGCAGCTGATACGATGGATATAAACTTTCAGAATATTTTACAGCAAGAGCGCAGTTGGGCAGGTTTACAAAGTAAAAGTTTAAAAGTTGGCGAGGTGACATGGTCATATAGTGAAGGTGGTTCTACGGCTAAACCGACATTGCTTCTTATTCATGGATTAGGAGGGAGTCGTGATAACTGGAACCGAGTTGCACGTTATCTCACAGCAAATTACCACGTTATTATTCCGGACTTACCGGGTAGTGGTGAAACCATAGTTGCACAGGATTTCGACTACTCAGTACCCAATCTTGCCGAAAAGTTACGTCGGTTTGTTGAAGCTGCAAATTTAAAAGGTCCAATTCACATTGCTGGCCACTCACTTGGTGGTTCGATTGCCCTACTTTATGCTGGACAATATCCATTTGAAACCAAAAGTCTATTCTTGGTTGATAGTGGCGGTATTTTCCGTTCTGCAAATACAATTTATCTAAAAGATCCCGCCTACTTAAAACAACTTTTAGTATCTAAAAAAGGTGACTTTAACTATTTGTTAAAGCAAACCATGTTTAATCCTCCATTTATTCCTAAAGAGTTCCTTCAAGCTCAAGAAAAGCTCATGATTAATCAGGCGCCTCAAACGCAAAAACTGGTTGATCAGCTTATTGCACTCAATAAAGTCTACACGCCAGATTCATTTGCAGTTCTTACCAAGACAATCGATGCACCAACACTGATTTTATGGGGCAAGCAAGATAAGATTATTAATGTTGAAGTAGCAAGTGAACTAAAACGACTTTTAAAGAATGCCCAGCCTCCAGTTATTTTAGAGAATGTCGGCCATATGCCAATATTGGAAGCCGAGCAGCTGGTTATTCAACAATATGTACCGTTTTTACTTAAAGTAGAAACAAATCAGTCTTTAAAAACGACTACACCTTAAATAAAACTTCGGACTTGTGAGACCTTATGTCTACCCAACCGCTTATAGAAAAACTCATTGAAGCTCATCTTGATTTTTTAGATGAGGAATTTGCTCAGCCACAAATCATTCAACAAGAATTTGAGCAATTTTATCATTGGTTGGGTAGTCGGCAACTACAACACCTCTGGACCTTTGAACAAATCCAGCAGCTGATTCAAAAACAGATTTTAGAAACTCCTGCTTCTGATTTTCTGCTTGAACAAATTGCAGAACATATTCGCTTTGCACTTATTCATCCAGCCAATGAAAATACAACAATTGAAGATGTTATTCCTGTTTTAACAATTGATGGAATTGCGCAATACGTTGCAAGTAAAGAAGAGCATCGTAAAAAAATCATTAAAACGATTGTGAATAATCCTGCGTTTTCAGCACTCTTGACTCAATTGATTCAACAAACAATGCATGATTACTTAGATGAATCTATGTCAAAACGTGTGCCGGGTGTAGGCCGTTTTATGAAAATGGGGAAATCTGTTCTAGAAACAGTGACTGATTCAAATTTAGACGACACGATTAATCATTATTTGCAAAAGAATATTTTAAAACTGAGCCAAATGAGTGAGCGCGTTTTAAATCAACATTTTGACAATGACAAGCTCTATCATTTTCAGGCAAATGTTTGGCATAAAGTTAAATCTATGCCACTTTCTGTTTTGAAAAACTATGTAGAAGTTCAAGATTTATCAAAAACTGTAGGTTTAGGACACGAGATTTGGGATCACATTCGTCAAACTGATTACCTGAAACAACAAGTCCATGATGGTATTTATACGTGGTATGTTCGAAATCAGGAACGTAATTTTGACTTATTACTGCGTGATCTCAATATTAATGAAAGTTTAATTCAACATGAACTGACTCAGTTACTTGTGCCGGTATTAAAGCAATTAGTTACAACGGGACATTTAAGACGTCGCGCCCGTGTTTACCTAGAGAAATTTTATTATTCTGAAAAAGCAATAAATATTATAAATAACAAAGGCGCTTAAAGCGCCTTTGTTATTTATCTTGATTAGAAAGAATATTTTAAAGAAGCGTAATAAGCTCGACCTGGCTCATTGTAAGTTTGGCTGATCGAATTACTGTCTCTTAAAATTTGTTTATCAAACAAGTTGCTTACGCCAACACGCGTACTAATATTGTCTGAAATTTTATAACCAACATTAATTCCAGCGGTGCTATAGCTTTTTACAGTACTTGGCTTAATCGCAGAATTTGTTCCACCTGAACCAATGCCCGATTCGAGTCTATTTTCAGCAAACTGGCGAGATTTTTGACGGCCATATTGAGTGAATACAAAATTCACATCTAACTGATCTGTAATGTCGTAATCAAAAATTGAGTTAATCGTATAGTTTGGAACTAAAGATAATGGGTTACCCGTTTGCTTATCTTTCGAGTCCATCATGTAAGTAAAATTATTGGTCCAACGAATATCACCAAAGTCTAACCCCAAACTTCCTTCAAAACCTTGAATTAATGCTTTAGGCGTATTTTCCCAGCGTAAGATATTCCACTTGGTATTGGTCACAGCTCCTGTATTTGCATTGGTACTTGAACCATCAACTGTTCCAACAACATTTGTACCAGCCACAATCTTATCTTTATAGTCATTGCGGAACCAAGTTAAGCTCGCATTTACGATATCTTTTTGGAACTGAATGCCTAACTCTTTGTTTACCGAAGTTTCTGGTTTTAAATCCCCATTACCTTGCAACAAGCAACGTGACTCAATATTGGCCGGGCAACCATTGCCGTTCGTACTGAGTAAGTATCCTTCGGCATTTTGATACATGTTTGGTGCTTTATACGCTTTTGCTACCCCACCTTTTAAAGTGAAATAATCATTGAGTCTTTGAGTAATGTTTAAGCTTGGGCTCCAGTTAGAACCAGATTTGCTGTGATCATCGAAACGCAAACCTATTACGGCATCGGTGCTGTCGGTAAGTTTTAAGTTATCTTCGATATATGCAGAAGCAATACGTGATTCCATTTTACTGCGATTGCCTTTAGCTAATTGATCGCCGTAACCTGAACCGCTGCTGTCTGCTCCCTGATTTGTCGAAATATTATCTTTAAATCTGTCTTCAACCCATTCAGTACCGAGTGTTAATACGTGTGGTACATAATATTCAAAAGGAATATTGGCTTCACCATTTAACCGAAGAGTTTCTAAGCGTGAAGTGGCTTTGTCATCCAGATTATTAATTTTTCCTTCTGTGCTGCCGCCCAGACCTTCAGGAAGACGTTTATTGTGAGTTTTATCATATTGGGCAACTAACTTGCTTTTACCCCAAGACCAATCCCCTTCATGCGTTAATGCATAACTATCGCGGTACATTGTATTGGTTTCTTTACCAATAAGTTCCGAAAGAATCGCATCCGCTTCAGCATTTGCATTTAACTGAGAGTCACCAGAATAAATATTACCTTGTTTGCTAGAAGAGACATCAAGTAAGACAGTTTGTTGATCTGTTGCCTGCCAAGCTAAACGGCCTGAAATATCTTTATTTTTAACGCCTTCACGGCCAGCTGCGGTACTGCCTATTGATTTATTAATATCGACATCGTCAGCTTCTGTTTTATTGTAATTACCATATAAACGATAAGACAAAACGTCTTTAATCAATGGCCCACTTACGTTAAAGCCAACACGATTTGATGCACCTTCTTTAGAATCTTCGGGTTGTGAAGTATAAAACTCTACTGAGCCATGAGTTTCATTCGTCACTTTTTTAGTAATGATGTTAACCACACCACCTGCTGCACCCGAACCATAACGAGCTGCGGCTGGTCCGCGTAAAACTTCAATCGATTCGATTGCTTCTGCTGGAACCCAGTTTGAATCACCTCGTGTATCACGCTCTCCTTTCCAGCCATAACGAACTGAATTACGAGAGTTAATTGGTTTTCCATCCACTAAAATGAGCGTGTTTTCAGGCCCCATTCCACGAATATCAATTTGTCTATTATTACCACGCTGCCCCGTTGCACTATTGCCTGTTAAATTAACACCCGGCATACGGCGTACATAGTCAGAAATATCATTACGAACTGGTAGTTTTTCTAAATCTTCTTTGGTAATAACCGACACACCGAGCGATTGCTTCACTTGCTCTTCAGCAGTTACAAAAATTGTTTCCAATTTCACAGGTTCAGCAGGCTTTTCTAATGCTTGTTCAGCTTGTTCTTGCTCATTTTGTGCAGCATAAGCCATAGACATCATACTTGCCAGTACTGAAACAGAAAGCACTGACTGGATAATACGCTTCGACATAAGTATTCCCAATATATTGATTTATTAAACATCTCTCATTTTAAGTTCGGCATTGTAACAAATCTAAATAAAATTACAAATGATATTGATAATAATTATCATTATTTATATTGAATAATAAAAAAACCTCATTGCGAGGCTTTTTTATGTCACTTTTCGAATAATTTAATTATTTGAAATAAGCACCTTCTGCTTGCGTATGGTCAGTTTGGTCAACCACACGTTGGAGCTCAGGAATCTGCTCTTTTAAAGTAGTTTCAACGCCCTGTTTCAAGGTAACGTCAATTGCAGAACAACCTTGGCAACCACCACCAAATTTCAATACAGCAGTTAAACCATGTTCTGGGTCATCTTGTACTTCTACCAAGCTACAATTTCCGCCATGCCCTGCAAGGCCTGGGTTAATTTCTGCTTGAAGAATGTAAGTAATACGTTCTTCAATTGATGCATCTGGACCAACACGTGGAACCTTAGAATTTGGTGCACGGAAAGTGAGCTGACCACCAAAACGGTCCTTGTTGTAATCGATTACAGCATCTAAAAGATATGGAATAGATGGTGCATCAATATACGCAGGAAAATCAGGATAGTCCTGTTTATAATCTGTTGGGATCACTTCTTCTGGCGCACTATATGCCATACAGCATTCTGCACGTGGCGTACCCGGATGCTCAACAAAAATTCGAACGCCAATTCCCGGAGTATTTTGCTTCGTTAATAAATCGTGCAAATACTCTTGTGCAGATGGTGTAATCAAAAGGTTTGGAATTTCTTTTGCAACAGCAGTGTTGGTGTTCTCAGTCGACATAACAATATTCCTCAAGCTGATGCCTTTATATTAACCGAAGATGAGGTGGATTTAAAAAAAATCAACTAAATTTGTCGGATTTATACACAACAGGGTTTCAACTTAAGTTTTTAATGGCATTATTGAGCCAGTATTGATCATTTTTTAAATATTTCTTATGTTGCATTTGCCATTTAACCATACAGTTACTCTTATTATTATTACGGTCATTATCTCTTTAATTGCTTTTAGCAACCAAAATGTGATGAACCGGCTGATTTTTTGGCCGCCTGCAATGCAACGTGGACAGATTGATCGCTTCATTACTCATGGCTTCATCCATGCCGATGGAACACATCTACTTTTCAACATGATTACCCTGTTCTTCTTTGGCAGTATTATTGAAAGTTTTTATCGCCAATATTTCTACGACATGGGTTTTGTGTTGTTCTATTTAGGTGGCTTAATCTTCGCGATTTTACCGAGCTATTTACAGCATAAAAATGATGCGAATTGGGCCAGCCTAGGCGCCTCAGGTGCTGTTTCAGCAGTGTTATTTGCTTATATCTTATTCCAGCCGTGGAAGCTCATTTTCGTATTTTTCATTCCTGTACCCGCTATTATTTTTGCAATTTTATATGTGGCATACAGTATTTGGGCTGGTAAGCGTGGTAATACCCATATTAATCATAGTGCTCATTTATGGGGTGCGGCTTACGGAATCATCGTAACAATTTTACTTGAACCCAAAGTTATTCCGCATTTCTTAGACCAACTTACTCGCCTTCCTTTCTAAACAAAATAAATTAAAGAAAGGTCCTTTATGGGCTTTTCTTTTTTTCTCATTAATTTATCACTATAAATTCTCAGTCTTTTTTCTGATTATCTTTGATCATTTCTTTGTTTTGATTGCAAAAACCATCTGATTAAACTCGTGCCAATTCTTTTAATAATTCAGATGATACAATGAAGTACAAAGCAATTTTATCTAGCCTTTCCATTGCTTTATTTAGCTTGTCTTTAGCTGGATGTAATGACAACGATAATCAAGAAACTGCGGCAAGTACTCCAAAGCAGCCTAATATTTTGTTCATTATGGCCGATGACTTAGGCTATTCAGATTTAGGGGCTTTCGGTGGTGAAATTCATACACCTAATATTGATAGTTTGGCTCAAGAAGGCCGCCTTTTAACGGATTATCATACTGCTCCGACTTGTTCTCCAACACGCTCTCAACTCATTTCTGGTACTGATCACCATTTAGCTGGTATTGGGGCAATGGCTGAACTCACACCAGAACATTTGAAAGGACAACCAGGCTACGAGGGATATTTAAATGAACGCTCTTTATCTATCGCTCAAGTACTTAAAGATAATGGTTACCGCACATACATCAGCGGTAAATGGCATTTAGGGCTAACTCCAGAAACAAATGCACATGCAAAAGGTTTTGATCATTCATTTACTTTATTACAAGGTTTAGATCACCACTTTAAGCAAGCGCCAAGTGCGTTTAAACGAAATTCAACTTACACAGAAGATGGTCAAGTTATTCCTGTTTCCGCTTTGCCTGATGACTTTTTCTCGACAAATTATTTTACCGATAAATTACTGAGCTACTTAGACTCAGGCAAAAATAGTGGTAAACCGTTCTTTGCTTATGCTGCCTATACGGCGCCTCACTGGCCAATTCAAGCACCTGCTGAATACCGTGAAAAATATCGCGGAGTTTATGATGTCGGTTACGATGCGATTCGTAACGCACGTATTGCTAAGCAAAAACAGCTTGGAATTATCCCTGCAAACTTTGAGGCGGCAGAACCAATTGCAACTCAAAATGCCCCACAAAAATATGGAAAATGGGATGAGTTAACAGCCGAACAAAAGGCATTAGAAGCCCGTAAAATGGAAATCTACGCAGGCATGGTAGAAAACCTCGATGCTAACGTCGGCCGCATTATTCAATACCTCAAACAAAATAATCTTTATGACAACACTTTAATTTTCTTTGTTTCAGATAACGGTGCCGAAGGTTTTGTACGTGGCGGATATGGTAGTGAATCTGGCTTTGATAACTCTGTAGCAAATGTGGGCACACCAACTTCATATCACTATATTGGACCACGTTGGGCCGAGGTCAGCGCGGCACCATTTCATTTATGGAAAGATACAGCTGGCGAAGGTGCAACCACTGCCCCTGCTATTGTGAAATTACCAAACCAGAAAAAAGCAGAAGAAACCAATAATAGCTTTGCATCTGTACTCGATGTTTTCCCAACCCTATTAGAATATGCCCATATTCCAGTACCTCAAGGCCAATACAATGGTCGTACCATTAATACGCCATCAGGGATTTCATGGAAGCCTTTACTTGAAAATAAAACCACTACCGTTCGCCCTGCAAATTTTAGTTTTGCCGATGAACTACATGGCAGTAAATATGCAAAACAAGGTGAATGGAAAATTGCAGTTCAAGGGCGCCCTGAGTTAGGCACTGGGACTTGGGAGTTGTATAACATTGCCACTGATCGTGGAGAAAAGCATAATGTTGCACAACTTTACCCAGCAAAAGTGCAAGAGTTGTTATCAGTTTATCAAAAATATACTGAGAAAAATGGTGTGCAGGAATATAATGCCAAATGAGATTAAAACTATTTTTAGTTACCACAATCAGCCTGTCTTTTATGACAGGCTGTAACCAATCTTCAAAAGTTTCTGAATCAGCACCCTCACCTCAACAGCCAACGTCTTTAGCTGACCTAGGTTCTATTGAAAAGTGTAAAAACTACTCTGGGCTACCCCAAGGTTGGCTCAAACAACCTACAGCTGGAATGGTGTTAATTGCCGATGGGCATTTTAATTTTGGTTCTGAGAAAGCCTATCCCGATGAACTTAATTTTGGAAAAAAACAAAGAGAAGTTAAAGGATTCTGGATTGATCAGACTGAAGTTACGGTTGCTCAATTTGCAAGTTTCGTAAAAGCAACAGGCTATATTACCGATGCTGAGAAACAAAAGCAGGCTGCTGTTTTTTCACCAGATCCTCATCATCCACAGCAATGGTGGCAGCTAAAATCAGGTTATACATGGAAAAATCCAAATGGCAGTAATGGTGCTGTAGCTAATCCGAATGAGCCTGTGCGATATGTGAGTAAAAACGATGCTGAACATTATGCAGTCTGGCTCGGACATGACTTACCAACGGAACTAGAATGGGAATATGCAGCTAAAGCCAACTCAAAAACTGATACGCCCTTACATCAAGCGCCTACCGATGAACATCAACATCCACAAGCAAATTACTGGCAAGGTGAATTCCCTTTTCAAAACCTAAATCAAGATCACTTTAAAGATGTAGCACCCGTTGGATGTTTTGCGGCAAATAATTTCAAACTATTTGATACGATTGGAAATGTATGGGAATGGACATCCTCTCCTTATCAAGGTGCTCATGACCAACATATGGGAAATTATTCTGATTTAAGACAACAACAAATTGCGAGTACACAATATGTAATTAAAGGCGGATCTTTTCTATGTGCTCAAAATTATTGTTCGCGTTATCGAAACAGTAGTCGTTATCCGCAAGACTTTGATTTAGCAGCAACCCACGTTGGCTTTCGAACAATTTTAAGATCTGATTAGTTTCTTTTAATTGGAATTAATAAATATATTTTTAACGAAAATTAGATCGAAAAATGATCAATATATTTCTATAGTAAAAAGGAGAATGATAAAAAAGTGAGAACATGATGAAAGCATTATTTCTTTGTGTAGCAGCAATTTTCACAATGTCATTATCAGCCTGTGCAGTTCATACACGGGAAGGTAGTATTGTGATTGATCCAGATTCACCTTATCACAATCATCCCGGAGACTTTTGCCCACCAGGACAAGCTAAAAAAGGACGCTGTTAGAACCACTCCATTCTTAAAGTAATTTTGAAGTTACATTAAAGAAATAGAGTTTGATTAAATGATAAGCTGAGTACAAAAATAGTGGGTTCCAACCCAAAAATAGATGGGATGAAACTAGAAAATTATGGTGTAAAAAAAATCACCATATCCCCAAGATTTTTAAAAGACAATCTTACGTTGTCTTCTATCTAGTTTCACCCCAATTCTTTCTTATTCCGTCTGACTTCTCTTATCCTTTAAGAAAAAGTCTAGTTTTTAATCATTTCTGCATCTGTATTATTGATACATTTTGAACATTTTACCTTCAGGTTAAAACTGATGTATTTGCTTCATACAAAATAATCATTTATGTAACGTAAGTCTATAAAAATGTTCTAAAAATGTGAAAAAAATTAAGGCCAAAATGAGATGAATTTATCATAATAAATCGCTCTTTCATGTTTCATCACATAAATAATCAATATTATTTTGTCAGTTATTGCCACTCGTTTCCTTTCATTGGCATAGATAATGTATACATCTGTATATTAACCCAGTCTTATAACGAGATATTTTATGTCCAGCACAAGTCAAGTCGAAGGTCTACAATTTCCAGTACATGCCTCAACAAAAAAACAAAGCACATCTCTTACAGGCCAAGAGATTTTGTCAGAGGCTTTATCTGTTGTAGATAATAAAACCGCGCAACAAGTGTTGAATGAAAAAAACTGGCGAAAAAACTACCCTATTTATTTTAAAGCGCTTGTTAAGCAAGGCATCTCAAATAGTAGCAATCCAATTACTATTGCTAAGCAGGGCTTGCATAAAGCTCACCACCTTTTTGACTACTATCGTGATAGTAAGCATTACCTCTTAAAAGATGCAGTTCATATTGCTTCATCTACCCCCCTTCATACAGTAAAACTTAAAGGTGAAAGTGATGCAGCCCCAGAGTGGTATGTTCCTTACAAAGGGCAAAAGCTCAGTGGACAAAGCTTACTAGACCAAATTCAACGTTGGGAAGAGGCTGGTATTATTGAACCAAGCCATGCAAAAGCTTTGCGTGAAGCTACTGCTCATCCAGAATGGTTTGATTTATCCGACCGTACCATGGTGTTGTTTGGTGCGGCTTCAGAAGCTGGTCCTCTACCTTGGTTAGCCAAATGGAAAGCGAATATTATTGCTGTCGATTTACCAAACCCACGTGTCTGGGGCAAAATTTTAAATACGATTCAACAAGGAAACGCAACACTCATTGCTCCAAGCGTTGAACAAATTGCTTCCTCAGCAAAAGCTTCTGAACTAAAGGATAAATTGGGTGCAAATTTATTGACTCAATTACCAGAAATTGCACAGTGGCTAGTGCAGTTTCCACAAAAGTTAGATTTAGCTGCAATTGCCTATTTAGATGGTGAAAAGCACGTTCGTGTGTCCATGGCAATGGATAGCATCATGCAATTTGTGAGCGAACATAAGTCTGATACGAGCCTTATGTTTATGTGTACGCCAACCGATGTTTATGCAGTTCCTAAAGAAGTAGCAAAAGCTGCTCAACAAAAATTTAAATCACGCACAAAACTACAAAAATTGGCAGTGAAAGGTGTTTCTACACTTTCCTTAAATCGTTTTTTCCAAGCACCTTATCAAGACCTGATTGATTGTGAAAATGGAAAAACTTATGGTATTGCCGATTGTCTAGTGGTTGAACAAGGCCCAAACTATGCTTTGGCGAAACGTATTCAACAATGGCGTGCTATTTTGGCCCGTCATCAAGGACAACACGTCAGTATTAATATTGCTCCATCTACAACGACTCACTCTGTGACTAAAAATCCATTATTGAAAGCAGCTTTTAATGGCGCAGAGCTTTTTGATGTAGAAGCGTTTAGTCCTGAAACGACCAATGCCATTATGGCGGCACTCTGGATTCATGACTTAAGAAATGAGTCTTCTGTGGCAAATCCTGAAACTGAACTGGACCATCCGCTTGAACTCATGATGGAAGGTGCTAACCACGGCGGATTATGGCGTGTTGCTTATTTAGCAAGAACTGCCCTGCCTTTTGCTGCAATCTATGGCTTTGCAACTGAAAAACTACCTTTTGGAAAATCATCTAAAAAATAGTTTAATTAAAGCCCAATTCTAGAATTGGGCTTTTTTCTGAGTTTTTCTATTTATTTTGAAAGTGTGAAAGATATTTTTGCATTTCATCAGGTGGTACCATACCGCCTCCTGTCGCCCATACTACATGATTTGCCTGCTGCAACTGTTCAGCTGATAGTTGATGTAAAGCCAAATAATCAGGACTCGTCTGAACATAATATGGACCCATCATTCCTGCTACCGCTGAAGGCTCAAGCTGAATATTTTCAGTTTGATTTAGAAGTGCTATTAGTTCATACAAACGTTCATCATGAATGGTGTAATAGCCATCAATTAACTGCTGCATAGCACGTCCAACAAAACCTGAAGCACGCCCTACTGCAAGTCCATCTGCGGCGGTAACGTTATCGATGCCAATGTCATTTACTGAAATCTGATCATGCAAGCCTGTGTGCACACCAAGTAACATGCAAGGCGAATGTGTAGGTTCAGCAAAAATACAATGTACGTGCTCACCAAAAGCAAGTTTCAACCCAAAACTCACCCCACCTGGGCCACCACCGACGCCACACGGCAAATAAACAAATAATGGGTGTTCAGCATCAACTTTAATTTGTTTTTGCTCAAATTGCTGTTTTAAGCGGATTCCTGCAACGGCATAGCCTAAAAATAATGTTCTCGAGTTTTCATCATCAATAAAAAAGCAGTGTGGATCTTGTTCTGCGGCTTTTCGTCCCTCTTCAACCGCTACGCCATAGTCACTAGCATATTCCACCACGTTGACGCCCAGTGAACGCAGTTTGTCTTTCTTCCACTGTCTAGCATCGGCAGACATATGGACTGTGACTCTAAAACCCAGTTTGGCGCTCATAATGCCAATTGAAAGCCCAAGGTTGCCTGTAGAACCTACTGCAATTTGATACTTAGAAAAAAACGTGCGAAATGCGTCTTGGTCGAGTTTAGTGTAATCGTCTTCCAACTTGAGAAGCCCTGCCTCAATTGCCAATTTTTCGGCGTGAGCCAAGACTTCATAAATACCACCACGGGCTTTAATTGAACCTGAAATAGGTAAATGACTATCTTTTTTTAGCCAGAATGCTCCACTCAGTTGCACTTGTTCTGTTGAGGAAAGTGCTTGCTGCATGTTCGCAATTTCAACGATATCTGATTCAATTTTTCCATGTTGTGCTTGAGTTTCAGGAAACACTTTTGCTAAATAAGGTGCGAAACGCGCTAGTCTTGCTTCTGCTTCACTTACGTCCTCTGCTGTGAGTCCAACTTTTTCTAAAGCTTCTGTTAAAGGATAGCGATGAGGTGTAAACCAAAATGTCTCTTGATAGGCTTGTAGTGTCTCAATAAGTGGGAATTGTTGTTTTAGCTGATCTATTTGAACCGCATCCATAATCTATCCTGATATAAAAAGTTTAAGCTCAGCTTTTAAAGCTGCTTGATGCTCTATAACAACTTGTTAATTTATAATTGAATGTACATGAAAATAGACTGAACTTAAAAAAGAAACAAATAAAAAAGCCACTGTTCACAGTGGCTTTAATGTTTTAAATGCTTTTATACAAACTGCAAGAATAACCAGTACAAACCACCTGATAAACAGATTGTTGCAGGAAGTGTAAATACCCATGCAGATAAAATTGTTTTCACTGTATTGAAGTTTAAGCCTGATTTATTCGCAACCATGGTACCCGCAACAGCACTGTTTAAAACGTGTGTTGTTGAAACTGGCATACCTAAACCGTCAGCAGCTGCAATTGTACTCATTGCTACAAGCTCAGCAGACATCCCCTGACCATAAGTCATATGATGCTTACCAATACGCTCACCTACAGTCACAACAATACGTTTCCAGCCAACCATGGTGCCTAAGCCAAGTGCCAAAGCAACTGCTACTTTCACCCAAGTTGGAATGTATTGTAAGAATGAATCTAAGCTACTACGGTATTCTTTCACAAGTTTTTCTTGTGACTGATCCATTTTTGGTAATGCATTCGCTTTATCCAAACGCTTAAACGAAGTGGTGCTTAAATACATGTCATTACGAATTTCGCTAATTGCAGCTTCTGGAATGTCCTTTAAGTTGCTATAGCTAGAAACACGCTCACCCAAGTGGTCAGTCATGCTTGCTAATGCAGGCACTACTTCTGGAGTTTGCTGTTTAGTTTGAATGTATTTAGTCAGAATAAGACGTGCTTTTTCGTCAGTTAATTCTGGCTGATTTTGATTCAAAAATACGGCAGTTTGAGAAGAAAGCTGATGGAATGATTGAACTTGTTGTGTATCAAGGTTTTTATTTAATGAATAAGCCAACGGCACCAGACCAACCAAAATCAGCATGATGAGACCCATACCTTTTTGACCGTCATTAGAACCATGTGCAAAACTTACACCTGTACAGGTAAAGATTAAAATTGCACGAATGATTGCTGGTGGTGGTTTATTACCTTCTGGCGGCTGGAATAATTCTAATTGGCGTTTAAAAACAGTTTTAACCAACAAGAATACAATCGCTGCAAAAGCAAAACCAATTAAAGGTGAAAATAATAAAGCCTTACCGACTTTAATCACCTGATCCATATCAACACCGCTGGTCGTTACGCCAGTCGATGCACTCAACAGATGGTTCATAATGCCCACACCCAAGATTGAACCAATCAAGGTATGAGAACTAGAAGCAGGAATACCCAAGAACCAAGTACCTAAGTTCCATAGAATCGCAGCAATTAGAAGCGCAAAAACCATTGCGAAACCTGCACCGCTACCCATGTTCATAATCAGTTCAACAGGCAACAATGCAATAATGCCGTAAGCGACTGCGCCGCTTGCAACCATTACCCCAAGAAAATTACAAAAACCTGCCCACATGACTGCAACTGGTGCAGGTAAAGCATTGGTGTAAATCACTGTTGCTACTGCATTTGCAGTATCGTGGAAGCCATTTACAAACTCAAAGCCTAAAGCAATCAAGAGTGCAGTAGATAGAAGGATAACCGAATAAAGACTCAAAGGTGGTACATGTGCTAAATCAGCACTCACCTGAAATCCAATATAAATAAGTGTTGCAACAATAATCGTCAGAAACACCGGCATAAAAAACTTAGGTGTCGGGACATGTACATTCGTCGATTTGACTTGCAGGTTTGCCGCAAGTTTTGAATCCGAAACAGGGGGTAGATTAGAATTCATGCAGACGGTAAGAGGATAAAAAAATCCTCTGTATTCTTAAATTAAATTATGACAATTATATGACAAAGCGGCGCCTGATGAAGTCAATTTTTCATATTTTGACCTCATTTGATGCACCTTTCCTCTATGAAATTTATTTTTTTATTAAAATACAATAATTTAAATCAATTTATATCTTCCTTATTTATGACTATTTTTAAAGCAAAAATATATAAAAAATTACCCGAATGCTTGTTTTTTAAACAGCACAATTGTCATAAAACGGAATATTGGCGATGAAATATTTCAATATCATGATCATTTTATGAATATTTGATGAAAAAACACCCTCTTTTTGTTCGAAAACACTTTTTTTTTACGACTAATTTACGGTGAATGGTGGGTCGTCATAGATCATCAATTGTGCTGCTATTCTGTTACAATAGCGCCGCATTTTTAAATTCATATAAAAGATCGGGGTTTTCTATGTCTACGCTTGCCACCCTAAAAGCGCTTCTTGCTAAACGCATTCTGATTATTGATGGTGCAATGGGAACGATGATCCAGCGCCATAAATTAGAAGAAGCCGACTACCGTGGTGAGCGTTTTGCCGATTGGGCACATGACCTAAAAGGTAATAATGACCTTCTTGTGCTAACTCAACCCGAAATCATTCAAGGTATTCATGAAGCTTATCTTGATGCAGGCGCAGACATTATTGAAACCAACAGCTTTAACGGCACGCGTGTTTCAATGTCTGACTACCACATGGAAGATCTTGTTCCAGAGATTAACCGTGAAGCAGCACGTTTAGCTAAAGCAGCTTGTGAAAAGTATTCAACCCCAGATAAACCGCGTTTTGTAGCAGGTGTACTCGGTCCAACATCGCGTACCTGTTCAATTTCACCTAATGTAAATGACCCTGCCTTTCGTAACATTACCTTTGATGAGCTAAAAGAAAACTATATTGAGGCAACTCATGCGCTGATTGAAGGCGGTGCAGATATCATTTTGATTGAAACCGTTTTTGATACCTTAAACTGTAAAGCTGCAATTTTTGCGGTGAAAGAAGTCTTTAAGCAACTTGGTCATGAATTACCACTCATGATTTCAGGGACCATTACCGATGCTTCAGGTCGTACCTTAACAGGTCAAACTGCTGAAGCGTTCTGGAACTCTGTACGCCATGGTGACTTACTTTCAATTGGTTTCAACTGTGCCCTTGGTGCAGATGCTATGCGTCCTCACGTTAAAACCGTATCTGATGTTGCTGATACGTTCATTTCTGCTCATCCAAATGCTGGCTTACCAAACGCTTTTGGTGAATATGATGAAACACCAGAACAAACTGCTGCCTTCTTAAAAGAATTTGCAGAAAGTGGTTTGATCAATATTACCGGTGGTTGCTGTGGTACGACGCCAGACCATATTCGTGCTATTGCCAATGCTGTAAAAGACATTGCACCACGTCAAATTCCTAAAACTAAGCCAGCTTGTCGCTTAAGTGGTTTAGAACCATTTAATATTTATGATGACTCATTGTTCGTTAACGTCGGTGAACGTACCAACGTTACTGGTTCAAAAAAATTCTTACGCTTAATTCGTGAAGAAAACTTTGCCGAAGCTTTAGAAGTTGCACAGCAACAAGTGGAAGCTGGCGCTCAGATTATCGACATTAACATGGATGAAGGGATGCTCGATTCGCAAAATGCGATGGTACATTTCTTAAATCTTGTAGCATCTGAGCCAGATATTTCACGTGTGCCAATCATGATTGACTCATCAAAATGGGAAATCATTGAAGCAGGTTTAAAATGCGTACAAGGTAAACCCGTTGTTAACTCGATTTCCTTAAAAGAAGGTTATGACGAGTTTGTCGAAAAAGCTCGCCTGTGCCGTCAATATGGTGCTGCAATTATTGTGATGGCCTTTGATGAAACTGGTCAAGCCGACACTGCTGAGCGTAAACGCGAAATTTGTAAACGTTCTTATGACGTTTTAGTTAACGATGTAGGCTTCCCTGCCGAAGATATCATTTTTGACCCGAACGTGTTTGCAGTAGCAACAGGTATTGAAGAACACAATAACTATGGTGTCGATTTTATTGAAGCCACAGGTTGGATTAAACAAAACTTACCGCATGCCATGATTTCTGGCGGTGTATCGAACGTTTCATTCTCTTTCCGTGGAAATGAGCCTGTTCGTGAAGCGATTCACTCTGTGTTCTTGTACCATGCCATTAAACAAGGCATGACTATGGGTATTGTAAATGCCGGTCAAATGGCAATTTATGACGATATTCCTAAAGAACTCAAAGATGCAGTTGAAGATGTTGTGTTAAACCAGAACCAAGGTGAATCTGGTCAGCTTGCGACCGAAAAACTACTTGAAGTCGCTGAAAAGTTCCGTGGTCATAGTGGTGCTCAACGCGAAGCAGAAAACCTTGAATGGCGTAACGAACCTGTAGAAAAACGTCTTGAATATGCATTGGTTAAAGGTATTACCACCTATATTGACGAAGACACAGAAGAAGCTCGCCTCAAAGCCAAACGTCCTTTAGATGTAATCGAAGGCGCTTTGATGGACGGCATGAACGTTGTTGGTGACTTGTTTGGTTCAGGCAAAATGTTCTTACCGCAGGTTGTGAAATCTGCACGTGTTATGAAGCAAGCTGTGGCTTGGCTCAACCCGTACATTGAAGCTGAGAAAACAGGTAGCCAATCTAAAGGTAAAGTCCTGATGGCAACTGTTAAGGGCGACGTACACGATATTGGTAAAAATATTGTAGGCGTGGTACTGGGCTGTAATGGTTACGATATTGTTGACCTTGGCGTGATGGTGCCTTGCGAGAAAATCTTGCAAACTGCAATTGATGAAAAATGTGACATCATTGGATTATCGGGTCTGATTACCCCATCTTTAGATGAAATGGTATTTGTTGCGAAAGAAATGCAGCGTAAAGGCTTTAACATTCCTTTATTAATTGGTGGTGCAACAACATCAAAAGCACATACAGCAGTAAAAATTGACCCTCAATACCAAAACGATGCGGTGATTTATGTTGCCGATGCTTCACGTGCTGTGGGTGTCGCAACTACCCTGCTTTCAAAAGAAATGCGTGGAAACTTTATTGCAGAGCACCGTGCTGAATATGCCAAAATTCGTGAGCGCTTAGCCAACAAACAGCCTAAAGCTGCCAAGCTAACTTATGCAGAGTCTGTTAAAAACGGCTTTAAAATTGATGAGAGTTACGTTCCTGCCAAACCAAATCTTTTGGGAACAAAAGTCTTAACCAATTACCCACTTGCAACCCTTGTAGAATATTTTGACTGGACACCATTCTTCATCTCTTGGAGCTTGGCAGGTAAGTTCCCGAAAATTTTAGAAGATGAAGTGGTTGGTGAAGCTGCAACAGATTTGTACAACCAAGCTCAAGCAATGTTGAAAGATATTATCGACAACAACCTTTTTGATGCACGTGCTGTATTTGGTATGTTCCCTGCACAGCGCACTGACGCCGACACTGTCAGCGTATTTGATGAAGCTGGTCAAACTGTTACGCATACTTTTGAGCACTTACGTCAACAATCTGACAAAGTTACAGGCAAACCAAACTTGTCTTTGGCAGATTACATTCGCGCTGACGGTGAGCAACAAGATTATTTAGGCGGATTCACTGTATCGATTTTTGGTGCGGAAGAATTGGCAAATGAATACAAAGCTAAAGGTGATGACTACTCTGCAATTTTAGTTCAGTCACTAGCCGACCGTTTTGCTGAAGCCTTTGCAGAACACTTGCATGAACGCATTCGTAAAGAGTTCTGGGGTTATAAAGCTGGTGAACAGCTTAGCAATGAAGAGCTGATTAAAGAGAAATATGTCGGTATTCGCCCTGCACCGGGTTACCCAGCTTGCCCAGAGCACTCTGAAAAAGCAGTGTTGTTTGACTGGTTAGGTTCTACCGACAAGATCGGTACTAAACTGACTGAACACTTTGCAATGATGCCACCATCTTCAGTAAGTGGTTTCTATTATTCTCATCCACAAAGTGAATATTTTAACGTGGGCAAAATCTCTCAAGACCAACTTGAAGATTATGCAAAACGTAAAGGTTGGACACTTGATGAGGCAAAACGCTGGTTAGGTCCGAATTTAGATGATTCGATTGTTTAAGTTATTAAAGGAACATCCCCTCAATTGAGGGGATTTTTTTATTTTTGTTCAAATACTCCTGTAATATGAGTCATACCATTAAGTGTATTTGCTCCTGCTTTTACATTATGAAAATAAAAGGTTTGTCTATTACTATCTGAAGTTATGCCAGAACAAGGGATTTCTCGATTTCCGCACATGAACTCTTGTTCACCAACTATTGTTTTAACGCTTAAATGTCCTGCAAGCTCTTGAATGATAGATATATCAATTAATTCATTACTATTTTCAAAACCTAGATTATAAATTTTTTGATCATTTTTAACTGTAGCTATATAACGATTGTGAATAGGCAACATTACTATTTTTTGATCCCCAAATTGTAAGTCACTATAAGTTTTAGGCATGTTCATATTTACACTAACATTTAGTTTCCTATTATTAGTATGATCAATCAATTCTATATTTTCGAGATTAAACTCTATATTTTTTTGATCTTCCTTCCAAAACTGATCGCTCAATTTCTCTATATTTTCAAAATCCCCACCTTCATATACCAAATTAATTAATGCATTACTTTTCACCTTATTTTCATAAAATATTATACTTAAATATGAAATATCTTCATTTTTCTTCAAAGTAAATTTTTTTGTAGTGTATATTAATTCATTATTATAATATTGCTTTGACTCTTCAAAATCTATAATTTTAAAAATACTTCCATCAATAGCAATATCATTAACTTTGATAGCTGAAAACCTATCTTTTTGAAACAATGGCCAATTTGAAGGAACCGTAAAATTTATATTTCCAGACACAACTACGGGAACTCTATTTCCTATCTCCTCTCCATTTATAGAAGTTACTGAGAACTCATTTTTGGACTGATTCAAATCAAAACTCAATTTAAATTTATCCCCGAAATTTTCTATCTTATATGTCGTACCATCTGAACAAGTTAAGAGTGGTAAACATATAAGTGCCTTATTTAAAGTATCCTTCCATACCAAATAATCTAAACTCGCTATATTTGAATAAGGTTTTAATGAAATAGAACCCAAGAGCTTTTTTTCCTGTCCCGTTAAATTAATCAAGACAGCCTCAGTAGGTTCATTACCATAAGCAATTAGGTCATAGTTGGTTATAGCTGGGTTTAATTCAACCTTTTCATTAACACTAACGCCTTGTATAAACAATGTATTATCTTTATTTGGTACTATACTTTGGTTATTTTCACCACATCCAGCCAACATTAAAAAACTTAATAGACTAAAGTGTATTTTTTTCATTTTTTCAAATCCTATTTATAATTTTTATTCATCTTATAACAGATAATTATTTAAACCAAACCTTCAAAATAGCCAACTTCCTGTTAATTGATGTCTATATTTCATTAGCATATTGAGATAAAAAATCCCCCAACCTTTAAGATTAAGGGATTTCAACGGATCTATTTCCATACTATCCACATTAAGCAAATACTACTTTTACTTTAAATGTGACTTAATCTTCTCTTTAACTGCTTCAGTTGAAATACCATATCGATCATGCAAAGTTGGTAACGCCCCTGCATCTAAAAATGCATCTGGCAAACCAATCATGTCAAAACGAGGGTGTTGACCATTTCTTAAAAGTAAGGACCCGACAGCTTCCCCTAACCCACCAATGACTGAATGATTTTCGGCTGTTAAAACAGGTCGACCACCTTTTGCGACTTCATCCAAAATAGTTTGTTCATCTAAAGGTTTAATTGTAGGCACATGTAACACTGAAACCTCAATGCCCTCTTTTTCAAGCTCTTCGGCTGCCTCAAGCGCACGCATGGTCAATAAGCCAGTCGAAATAATGAGTAAGTCTTTACCTGGTTTAATCACCTGTGCCTTACCCAATTTAAACTGGTAATTGTATTTATCGAGCACTAACGGAACCTGACCACGTAATAAACGCATATATACGGGGCCATTATGAGCGGCAATTTGTGGAATTGCCTGTTCGATTTCTAAGGCATCACATGGGTCAATGATCATGAGGTTCGGCATAGCGCGGAAAATCGCAATATCGTCAGTCGCCTGATGACTTGGGCCATAACCCGTGGTTAACCCCGGAAGTGCCGCCACAATTTTGACATTGAGGTTATCTTCTGCAATCGCCATACAAATAAAGTCATAGGCGCGGCGTGATGCAAACACGGCATAGGTGGTCGCAAAAGGAACAAATCCTTCACGAGCAAGTCCTGCTGCTGCACTCATCAAAAGTTGTTCTGCCATGCCCATTTGGAAAAACTTGTCTGGATTTTCTTTAGCAAAAATATGTAGGTCTGTATATTTAGATAAATCTGCTGATAACCCCACAATATCGTCACGCTCTTTTGCCAAGGCATTCAGTGCATGTCCAAATGGTGCAGGTTTGGTCGGTTGGCCCTCGGCAGCAATAGAAGCAATCATTGCCGAAGTGGTTAGTTTTTTCTTAGGAGGATTGGCTAACTGGCTCATGGTGTATTCCTTACTGTCCGTAGTGGGTCAAAATATTTAAAGCATCGTCCCACTCATGTTCATCAACACGAATGAAATGTGTTTTTTCGCGGCTTTCCAAGAACGACACGCCCTTACCCATCTTGGTGTCACAAATAATAACGCGTGGGCATGTTCCCTCATGGTTTCGTGCCTGATCGAATGCTTCAAGCAAAGCTTCCATATCGTTGCCATCTACGCGCTGCGTGTACCAACCAAAAGACTGCCAACGATCAACAATTGGCTCAAACGCTAAAATTTCGCTGGAATGTCCATCTGCCTGCTGATTATTCACATCAATAATGGCAATCAAGTTATCTAGTTTCCAATGAGAAGCAGACATCACAGCCTCCCATGTTGAGCCTTCATTTAGCTCACCATCGGACAGTAAGTTATAAACAAAAGCATCCGACTTTTTCTGTTTCAGCCCTAGACATGCACCGACTGCAATTCCAAGACCATGTCCCAATGAACCACCTGTAATTTCCATGCCCGGTGTATATGAAGCCATGCCCGACATCGGTAGACGACTATCATCTGCACCGTAGGTTTCAAGTTCTTCAAGTGGGATAATTTTTGCTTCAATTAAGGCTGCATAGAGTGCAATTGCATAGTGCCCAATAGAGAGATAAAAACGGTCACGACCTTCCCATTCAGGGTTTTCTGGCTGATATTTCATGGCATGGAAATAAGATACTGCGAGCAAATCTGCTGCACCCAAAGCTTGTCCAACATAGCCTTGACCTTGTACTTGCCCCATACGTAAAGCATGTTGGCGAATGTGGTAGGCACGTTGTTGCAACTCGGCAATTTGGCCTGCTTTATCAACATTTAACATTGTCATTTACTATTCCTTATTAACGATTGACCAGTTTTGCCGGAACACGCAGAACCAGACTGGCACCAAAAATTAATACTGCTGTGATTAAGAACATGCCGATTGCATTTGAACCTGTGTTGGTGGTGACCCAACCGATTAAATAAGGTGAGCAGAAGCCTGCGAGGTTGGCGAAGCTATTGACGGCTGCAATACCTGCCGCTGCCGAAACACCACCCAAAAAGTTGGTCGGTAACATCCAAAATAAAGAGGATGCCGTCAGCACACCTGAGGCTGCGATGCAAAGGCAAATTAAAGAGAGGGTTAGATTTGAAGCGAATAAGGTCGCAAATGTGAGTGCTATAGCACCTGCACACATTGGAATAATTAAGTGCCAACGGCGTTCTTGGAAATGGTCACCACTACGTCCTGCCAAAATCATAACTACAATCGCGCACATATAAGGCAGGCTGGTGAGCAAACCGATATGCCAGTTATCACTAATGCCTGAGTTGCGAATAAGAGTTGGTAACCAAAAGGTAATGGCGTATTGGCCCATCACTACACAAAAATAGATGCCTGCGAGTAACCATAACCGTTTATCCGCAATAAACTCTTTGACACTAGCATGACCTTCTTTGTGCTGGTTATCTTGAGCAAGCTCTTGCTTCACCAAGTTTTTTTCGTCTTGAGTTAACCAGTTGGCGTCTTGAACTGAATCTTTTAAAACAGCGAGTACCAATAGACCCACGAGCACAGTAGGAATGGCTTCAATAAGGAACATCCATTGCCAGCCAAACCAACCATGTACACCGCTCATTCGGTCCATGATTAAGCCTGAAAGTGGCCCACCAATCATTCCTGAAATTGGAATCGCGATAAACCAAAGTACAGTCATGCGTGCACGGCGGTAAGACGGGAACCAGTAAGTGAGGTAGAGTAACAATCCCGGAGCCAAACCAGCTTCAGCAACACCGAGTAGAAAACGTAAGGTGTAAAATTGCCATTCGGTTTGAACAAAGGCAAAACAGCCAGACAAAATGCCCCATGTAATCATGATACGGGCAATCCAACGTCTTGCACCTACCTTGTGGAGGACGATGTTACTTGGCACTTCACAAAGAAAATAACCAATAAAGAAAATCCCTGCACCTAGCCCATATACAGCTTCACTAAACTGTAAATCACTCATCATCTGGAGCTTGGCAAAACCCACATTCACTCGATCTAAATAGGCACAAAAATAACAAAGCATTAAAAATGGCATGAGCCGAAATGCAATTTTTCGATACGCCGATTTACGAATCGCCATATCTACTTCAGATGAAAATACTGTATCCATCATGCGAATCCCTTTACATTTGGCCACAGTATCCTCTTGTGACCATCATTCTATTTTTAGTTTTTAAATGACAAACGTTAATGAATCAGCATGCCACCATTTACATCGAGTGTTACGCCAGTTAAATATGCTGACAGATCACTTGCCAAAAATAATGCTGCATTTGCAACATCTTGTGCTTTGCCTAAACGTCCGAGTGGAATACCAGCAAGAATGTCATGGCGACGGTCATCATTCATTAAACCGCCAGTAATATCAGTATGGATTAGACCTGGAGTAAGAGAATTTACACGAATTTGGTCAGGACCAAACTCACGAGCCATCGCTTTTGCCAAACCTAAAACCCCTGCTTTTGCAGCACTATAATGCGGCCCGCCAAAAATACCACCACCGCGTTGTGCTGAAACAGAAGATAGACACACAATGCTTCCACCACCATTTGCTTTCATGGATGGAATAACAGCTTGCGACATAATGAGTGTTCCGCGTAGGCTGACATCTAAAACACGGTCATAGTCATTGCGCTGAATATCGAGTGTTTTAACTGGCTGAGTAATGCCAGCATTGTTGATTAAAATATCAATCTTGCCGTAGTGCTGTAGTGCTTGTTCAACAGCTGCTTTGACCTGTTCTTCATTTGCAACATTTGCGGCAAGACCTAAATGTCCTTTACCAAGTGCCTTTGCAGCGTTTTGGCTTTGAGCAAGATCTAAATCAACAATAATGACTTTAGCACCTTGTTGTGCAAAGATTTCTGCGGTTGCTCGCCCAATTCCACGTTCTGATGCTGCACCGGTAATTAATGCCACTTTTCCTTGTAGTAACATGTTCAATCCTCTTTTACGCTTTATTTCCTGAGTTCTGACTTAGAATCTCTTTTTTCACAAAGCCCAGCAATCAGCTCGAATTCAACAAGGCATGAAAAAAATTCATGCCTATGCTATTTTTAAATAAGTTTTAGGGATAAAAACGGATCATTTCATGGATAGTAGTGAAAACAATTTCAACCAGATGCCCTCAATTAAAACATTACAGGCTTTTGAACAAACCGCCCGTTTCGGCAATGTCGCGAAGGCAGCCGAGCATTTGAATCTCACCCCTTCAGCAGTAAGTCATCAAATTGCTAAGCTTGAAGAAATGATTGGGCAGAGTTTATTTATTCGTGGTGCTCGTGGTGTGACGCTTACCCCTTCTGGCGAACGCTATTTTCAAGATGTCACGACCATTTTGCATAACCTGATGTTAGCCACTGAAAAAGCTGCCGATAAAAGCCCTAAAGACAGTCTATATATTCATTCATCCCCAAGTTTTGGTTTGCTCTGGTTACTGCCTCGCCTTGAATCATTTAAAGAAAAATTTCCAATGATTCAAGTTAACTTGTCATGTTCTTATGAAAATTTGCACTTTACTCGCGACAAGATCGACATTGATATCCGTCATGGTTTGCCCAACTGGACAGGGGTAGAAATCAGAACGATTCGTAATGAAAAGCTAGAAGTACTTGCATCCCCCAAACTACTTGAACGTAGTCCGGTTCATAAACCTCAAGATTTATTAAAAAAAGAACTGATTTTATCGCGCTCAACCTTGGTTACTTGGCCACAATGGTTTGCCCATCAGGGTTTAAGCATTCCTGAATTTCCTTATACTTTGAGTTTTGACCGCTCTTATATGTCACTTGAAGCAGCCACACATGGGCTAGGTTTTGTTTTAGAAAGTAATTTACTCACTCAAAATTATTTGGACTCTGGAAAGTTGGTTAGAGTTTTTGCAGATGAACTATCAATTCCTATCTCTGCTCATCATTTGGTGTATCCACGAACGCATCAATTTATTCCTAAAACTGAGCTGTTTTTAAACTGGATTCATGATGAGTTGGCGGATTGAGAAAGTGATTTCTTAAAGGATTTGAATTTGCTCAAATCTTAAGTGATGCATCATCTCTCGAACAAATACAAAGTAGGTAAAAACAGAAAGCTGATCTGGAGACACTTGGCTTGTGTAGTAACTCAAACGCTCTATAAAATCATTGAATCCATGCTCAAGCTCGATACGGCTGATTTGCTTTTTAGCACTAAAAAATAATTCACTGAGTTGTTTCATGGCTGCATCAGACGTAACAGCTACACCACTTATCTTTAAATTTCTAAGTGGCTTTGACTCGATAATTTCTTCAATAAAATAAATCATCTTTTCGATAGCAAGCTCATCAATAACACCATGGCCGATACTTTTTGAATCAATACCCCCCAAGCCCTGTTCGAGTTGGATGTGCTGATTGTCTAAGTCAAATGACAAACCATTAAGACCAAGCGAAAACTTTAAAACCGAGTCGGGATGAATCATAAAAATAGCTTACCGTTGAGTTTTACTAATAGGATTAGTGCCAGCTTGTTCAATACTTAGCGTTAACATCGCTAATTATCATTAACACTATATATAATAAAAAACTCTTTAAAAAGACGAAAAATCAATCTTATATTCATCCAATCCTACGATTAAAAAATAGAGTATAAGCATGAAAAAATTAGTAATTTTAGGTGTTGCGATTTATAGCTTTGCCCAACTTGCAAATGCAGCAACATTAAATGTAAAACCATATGGCACAACTCAAGATGGTCAAAAAGTTGATCTATACACCATGAGCAATAACAAAGGAGTCTCAGTTTCTTTTATTAGCTTCGGTGGTGTAATTACCCAGATTTTGACTCTCGATGCACAAGGTAAACAAAATAATATCGTTTTGGGCTTCGATGACCTAAAAGGCTATGAAGTCACTGATACAAAAGAAGGCATTCATTTTGGTGGGTTAATTGGCCGTTATGCGAACCGGATTGGCAATGCTAAATTTAGCTTAGATGGAAAAACGTATAATCTTGAAAAAAATAATGGACCGAATTCATTGCATAGCGGTAATCCGGGTTTTGATAAACGTGTTTGGCAAGTTAAGCCCCTCGTTTCTAAAGGTGAAACCGTTAAAGCTTCTCTTAAGTTAACCAGTCCAAATGGTGATCAAGGTTTTCCCGGAAAATTAGATGTAGAAGTGATCTACAGTCTTTCAGATCAAAATGAATTCCAGATTGAATATAAGGCCAACACTGATCAACCTACAATCGTCAATCTTACCAACCATAGTTATTTCAACTTATCAGGCGCTGGTAATAACCCTTATGGCGTACTGGATCATATTGTCCAGCTAAATGCAGACCGTGTATTGGTAACCGATCAAAACTCTTTACCAACAGGTGAGATTGCCTCAGTTGCAGGTACACCTTTTGATTTTCGAACGCCTAAAGCAATTGTGAAAGATATTCGAGCGAATCATCAGCAATTGGCCTATGGATATGGCTATGACCAAACTTGGGTACTTAATCAAAAGTCTCAAGAGAAACTCAATCTTGCTGCTCATGTTTTTGATCCAAAATCTAAACGGACACTGCAAGTCTTGACTACTGAACCAAGCGTTCAAATGTATACAGCCAATCATTTACTGGGAAATATTGCTGGGGCAAATGGCGTACTCTATCGACAAGCAGATGCGCTAGCATTAGAAACGCAGCATTTTCCAGATAGTCCGAATCAACCATCTTTCCCTTCTACACGTTTGAACCCAAATCAAACTTATAACAGTGTCACCGTATTTAAGTTTGGTATTCAAAAATAGTCTTTTGAATTGACACTATATTTATCTAAAAAAGACTCTCAGCTGAATATAACTGAGAGTCTTTTCCTTTATTTAACTTTTGTGTTTGGTAAAAATGCGGTGGCAAACCCAAGTAATGGCAAGAATGAACATAAACCAAATACCCATTCAATGCCGTTAATATCGGCTAAATGCCCTAACCCTGCTGCGGCAATACCACTTACCCCAAACATAAGACCAAACATTAAACCTGCAATCATACCAACGCGACCCGGAACAGCTTCTTGTGCGTAAACCACCATTGCAGCAAAAGCAGACGACAACACCAAACCTGCAATAATTGAGAAAACTGTTGTCCAAAATAAGTTTGCATACGGCATCATTAATGCAAACGGCGCCATACCCACAAATGAAACCCAAATAACAGCTTTACGACCAATTTTGTCACCAATTGGGCCACCAGCAAATGTACCTAAAGCAACAGCTGCTAAAAAGGCAAACAAATGCAATTGAGCTGTCTGGATGCTGATATGGAACTTTTGAATTAAGTAAAAGGTAAAGTAGTTACTAATGCTGGCAATGTAGGTAAATTTGGCAAACATCAATAAACTAATTGTGCTCAAAGCAATAATCAGCTTACGGCCATGCAATTTACTTTGTACTTGGTTTGCACGCGCAGCCACCTGATTTTTTGCATGACTTACCGTCCAGCGGCTTACGCCAAATAAAACCCAAATCGCTAAAAGTGCAAATATCACTAAGCCCGCAACTGCATGCTGCCCAAATGGAACAATCAATAATGCTGCCAACAATGGGCCAATGGCAGTGCCTGTATTTCCGCCCACCTGAAAAGTCGACTGTGCCGTACCGAAGCGCCCACCCGATGCCATTCGCGCCACCCGTGAAGCTTCAGGGTGAAAAGTTGCCGAGCCTACTCCAATTAGCGCCGACGCACATAACAACACTGTAAAGCTTGGTGAAAATGCTAACAAGATAATGCCGCAGAATGTAACCATCATTCCGAGTGGGAGAAGATATGGTTTTGGATGTTTATCGGTATAAAGTCCAATCCAAGGCTGAAGCAACGAACCTGTAATTTGATATACAAATGAGATCAGGCCAACTTGAGCAAAACTCAGCGAAAAGTTTGCTTTTAGCATTGGATAAATAGCGGGTAGCACTGCTTGAATCAAATCATTCAGTAAATGTGCGACCGCCACGGCGCCTACAATTTTAATAATCATTCCTTGAGGCTGATCATGTGCAACGGTATTGGCAATACCATCTTTCAATTGTATTGAAGACGTCATACCTGAAAAACTCCAATATTCTAAGTAAGATGCTTATTGTAAATTGTCGCTTATAAAGTTATCTTCCAATAATCATTGTATAAGTGACAATTTTTAGGATAGTTTATGTCCGATTCTCTTATTCAGTCTGATTTGTCTGAACTTGTGATTGGGCTATCTTCTGAGCATTCTTACCGAGAAATCACCCCTACCCACACACATACACGTGCGCAGTTTTTATATGCATCCACAGGAAACATTCAGGTGTTTACACCGAACAATGTCTGGATTGTGCCGCCGATGTGTGCCCTATGGATTCCTGCTCATGTCGAACACAGTGTGATTTCACTAAGTCACGTGAAGTTAAATACGGCGTTGGTTGAAGTAAATGCAGCCGCTCTAATGGGTCAGCATTGCTTTATTATTCGGGTAAGCAACCTGTTGCATGAGCTTTTGATTCGTTTAAATGAAATTGAACGAGAAGACACACCAAATACGGCGACGTCTCAAGAACTTTCTCGCTCTTTACAAATTTTGATTTTTGAAGAAATCCATCGGGCTAATTTATTGCCTATTCAGATTCCTTGGCCGAAAGACAAACGACTATTAAAAATTTGCCAAGAGTTATTACATACTCCTGACCATTCAAAAGACTTAACAGATTGGGCTGATGAGATTGGTGCGAGTTCTAGAACCCTCATGCGTATGTTCCAAAAAGAAACTGGACTGTCTTATCGGGCATGGGTCCAGCAAATGCACATTGCACTTGCCTTAAGTAAAATTGCGAATGGAGAATCTATTGCTCGAATTTCTGAATCACTGGGGTATAACAACCCCAGCGCGTTCAGTGCGATGTTTAAGCGACATTTAGGAAAAACACCTCAGCAGTTTAGAAGTTCTGCGATGTCGCTATAAGTCTTTTTTTTTGCAGGTAGGTCATGCTTTTCGAGCAAATCATCAAAATCGTGGTAGACATGAAGCTCACGATCTTTACCAGTTCTCGCATGATCTAATCGTTGTTCAGGATCCACTAAAACAAGCGTATGGCCATCATCAATCAGACGATCAACGCCTTCTAAGAACATACGTTTACCCACATCGTGGATAAGTGAAATCTGGGTTAAATCAATGACGATTGTGCTTTGGTCAGTTGTCTCGTCTTGTAAAATGCGCAACAACATTTCAGCTTCAGTAAATTTCAATACACCGCGAAGCACATATACACTTAATGAAGCATCTTTTCCTGTGCGGTAATGACTTTGTACAATCGTTTGTGCAGAAGGTGTACCTTCCATGAGGTGTAATCCCATGTCACGAGATAACCGTTCTAAAATATCGATGCCTCGAATACTATGACCATGCTCATCTAAACGAGGAGAAAAAGCAGCAATACTGACCTGACCCGGCAGCACACCTAAAATACCGCCTGCTACACCACTCTTAGCAGGAATACCTACAGTCGACAACCAGTCACCCGCGGCATCATACATGCCACAGCTCATCATGACACTGAGCACTTGTCTAACCACAGATCGGTTTAACAAACGCTTTCCAGTTTTAGGGTCAACCCCACCATTGGCAAGTACACTGCCCATACGTACCAAGTCTTTAACTGTAACCATGATCGCACATTGACGAATGTAACCATTCACAATATCGACAGGGTCAGTCTCTAAAATTCCGACAGTTCGCAACATATAACCGATCGAAAGATTACGGTAAGCAGTTTTGACTTCCGAATCATAGACAGACTCATCAAAACTTAGTTCACGCCCTGCAAGCTCGCTCATAAAACGGCGTAGAATTTCTGCACTATGTAAACCATGCTTGACCTGAATCAAGGAATGCACAGTAATTGCGCCAGAGTTAATCATCGGGTTTTTCGGACGTCCGTCTTTACCCAATGAAATTTCATTGAAGGCTTCTCCCGAAGGCTCTACCCCTACTTTCGCAAGTACTGCATCAATGCCAAGCTGTTGTAAAACATAGGCATATACGAACGGTTTAGAAATTGATTGAATGGTGAATTCAACATCATCATCTCCAATCGAATAAATTTCGCCATCTACCGTAGACATGGCCAAAGCTAATCGATCTGGATTTGCATTTGCTAACTCTGGAATATAGTCAGCTAGATGTCCGCTATTATCTACCTCACAGGCTTCTATCACATTTGCCAAATAATCTGGGAGAGGGGTTTTCATGGTCAGTAACCTTAAATGAGGAGATTTACACTTTCGATCATTTTTTCAGCACAACCTGCTGATAATATTAAAATTATAATTTTTTAGTGAAATAAAAATCACGATATAAGTATTGTAATTCCGATGGCTTATTTATTTCAAGCTCATTATACGTTTTTAAAAACTTTAAATTGAGGATTAGATTATTCTTTCCACAAATAGAACTCCATTTAAATGATCGACTTCATGTTGAACAATTCGAGCCGGAAAACCATGGAAAACCGTTTCAACGGCTTCACCCTGAAGTGTTAAATATTTCACCTTAACCATTTCTGCACGTTCAACTTGTCCACGCTCATCTGGCACACTTAAGCAACCTTCTTCACCCAAAAGCGTTTCATTTGAGAACTCTAAAATTTCAGGATTCACCATCACCACAGCATCCATTTCAGGTGCATCGGGATAGCGTGGGTTTGGTCGAGATGCCACAATAATGACGCGTTTAGAAATATAAACTTGCGGTGCGGCAATCCCTACTCCATTACGCTCAAGCATGGTTGCTTGCATAGCAGCAGCAAGCTGATAAAGCCAGTCACTATTTAATTCATTTGCCGAGACAGGAGCCGCAATCAATTTCAAAATATCTTCACCACGCTTCGCGACTGGTAAAACTACGCTCATCCTTTGAATCTCTCATTAAACTGGCTATGACGAGTTTTATTGTGTCGCTGAATGGCTCAAAAGAAAAGTCATTCCTACATCTGTTTTTGTTTCATCTAATGCGTTTTTTGTTTTAAAGCTTTTTTATTTGAGTGATGAAAATCTACACCTCTTCATAGAACAAATTTCCTCCATTTACTTTTACTTCACTTTTCCATTAATATCCAAACTTCAATTACAACAATTAAGTAAAAAATGGATCAGGACTTAACTTTGCAGGATGCGAACTATCTTAATAAAGAAGATAAACGAACCCTTGCCCTTTCTTCATTGGGCGGTGCTTTAGAGTTTTACGACTTCGTGATTTATGTGTTTTACGCCAAAATCATTTCCGACCTGTTTTTCCCCAGCACACTCAGTCCATTTTGGGCCATGCTGAACACTTACGGCATTTTCGCAGCAGGTTACTTTTTTAGGCCCTTAGGCGGGGTTGTCATGGCCCATTTTGGTGATCTGGTCGGGCGTAAAAAACTATTTTCACTTTCTATTTTGCTAATGGCGCTGCCTACTCTGTTTATCGGGATTTTGCCGACCTTTGAAAATATTGGGTATTTGGCACCCCTACTTTTATTGCTTATGCGTGTAGTACAAGGAATTGCCATTGGGGGTGAAATTCCAGCCGCATGGACCTTTGTGTCAGAACATGTACCCGAAAGAAAAATCGGACTGGCAAATGGTTTACTCACTGCCGGACTGTCTCTAGGAATTTTACTAGGCGCGCTGATGTCTTTATGGATTTCACTGAATTTTAGTGAAGGGCAAATCCACGACTGGGCATGGCGTATTCCTTTCATTGCAGGTGGTATTTTTGGTCTAGTCGCACTTTATTTACGGAATTATTTAAAAGAAACTCCTGTGTTTAAAGCCATGCAGGCACGTAAAGAAATTTCAAAAGAAATGCCTGTGAAGCAAGTGTTAAAAACACATAAAACAGCCGTTGCGATTGGCATGTTATTTACGTGGTTTTTAACCGGCTGTGTGGTGGTGGTGATTTTAGCCATGCCAAATTTATTGATTGGTTCATTTGGCTTTGAGCGCGCGCAGACTTTTGAAATGCAAAGTGCAGCAATTGTTATGCAAATGGTCGGCTGTATCTTGGCTGGCTATTTTGCTGACCGTTTTGGCTGTGGCAAAGTCATGATGGTCGGTGCGCTTGCCGTTGCACTTACAGCAGCAGTTTTTTATAACAGTTTGGGTCATTCCGCACATTCAACCATTTTTGGTTTATATATGTTGTTGGGTCTATGCTCAGGTACTGTCGGCATGGTGTCGAGCAGTATGGTCAAAATGTTCCCCGCGCCTGTACGTTTCTCGGGCATTTCATTTTCTTATAATTTATCGTATGCAATTGTTGGTGGTATGACCCTGCCTTTAGTGCATTGGCTCAGTCAATATAGTGATATTGGTGCGATGTATTATATTTTCGCGCTGACCATTTTGGCCTTTGTGACTGCCTTTGTGTTTTGGAATAAGTTTGAAAAAAAGAGATATTAAATGCTTTAAATTATTAAATAAAAAACCACGCCGATTGCGTGGTTTTTTATGCTATTCGCTTTAGAAAGTAAACCCAATATTAAAGTTAATCCGGTATAGCCATTTATCACTGTTTGGCGAGGTTGCAGAGGTATAACCTGTTGAATTGGTCGCCCCACCAATAATGTTAGAGTTTTTGCCCCACGTATAATCTGCCCAGACCATAAATGGTGAAGCAATAAACATCATACCTGTGGTGTTCATTTGCGAGTCGGACCAATCATCACGTTTTTTATCGAGGTAACTATAGTCATTATAAAACTTAATGGATTTTAGCTTACCCATATTCGTGACAGGCAACGTATAAGCAAGGTTTAAACTGGCAATCGTACCTTCTGAAGCAATGAAATAAGCAGGCGTAAGGCCATTCGCTCCCATCAAAGTCATATCACTATTTACACCATCCGGATTTTTAGCATCGTACTGATAGTGAATGACCGAACTTTGTAAGTTAAAGCGTTTGTAGTTGTTTTCAGTGTGCAAACCGACTGCATAATATTTGCCGTCTTTATCGGTAATATCATTATGCAACTGAGCAATTGCACCCGATACACCGAACTCTTGCTTACCGAAATCAGTTTCTAACTTGCGAACAATGCGGGTATTCACCTGATTGCGTTTTTCATTTTGATAGGCTTTTTGAGATGGAAATGCATTTCCAGCCAAGTCATCATAAGTTGCACTTTCAGGTGAATAACGCAAATTCGTCTCTAACATTTGCGGGTAATAACCGAGTTTTAAATCCCAGTCTTTGTCGTGATAATTCCAGTTAATCCCCGGTGCAATATTGTTGCCATAACCTAAAAAGAATGGAATGTGATAGGTCCAGCCATTTTGTGGGTATGGATAAATCGTGAAAGGTTTATAGACCAGACCCGCTTCAATGCTGTTATTGGCATCTAGGTTATATCCAACATATGCTTTTTCAATGGACGTTTTTTGCTGGTCTTGAAACATATAACTGGCATTGATATAGGCATCATCAAACTTTCCTTTGAGATCTACCCTGAAAATATCAAAATGGAGCTTACCAAAACCACGGTTTGGCCCTTCCCAATCTTCATAGCGTTGATTTAACCGAACCACCCCACCTAACTTTAATGAGTCGGTGCCGTCATCACTTTTCCATTCAAGCAATGAGTCTTTTGCAAATGCATTGACGCTTACCCCCAGCGTAAACGGTGCAATGAATGCCATGATCAATGAAGTCTTTTTCATCTCTACATCCTTGATTGAGTTCCAGCATCCTGCTGGAACTTTATTTGTTTTACCTGTAAAACTTCGTTTTTATTGTTTTTTAGACAAAAAAATTTATCTAAAAAAAGGATGGCTTAGCAGCTCCCATCGCATATGTACTAAACCATCCAAACTGGTTAATACAGTTTCTTTTGCGGTGGACCAGCGAAGTTTAATGGTCCAATCGAATTCATATCGAGCTCGATTACAGTTGGCCCTTCAAAAGCTATAGCCTCTTGAATAACCGTTTTAAACTCATCTGCGCTACCAACTTTCCAGCTCTTCACACCCATTGATTCGCCAAGAAGTTTGTAGTCAGGTGTATGCAATTCATTGAAATACTGACGACCACCAAAGTAGTTATTTTGAATGCCACGCATTACTCCATAACCACCGTCATTCATAATCATTAAGACCATGTTGGTGTTTTCTTGCACCATGGTTGCAATCTCACCAATGCCAAGCATTAAGCCGCCATCACCGACTAAACCAATCACTTTTTTGTCAGGGTTAGCAACCGAAGCACCGATTGCAGTTGCAAGACCTAAACCAATTGCACCCGCAAGTGAGTGGATGTTTTGGTTTGGCGCTTGTACTGGGAATAAACGACTGCCCCATGTACTGCCCGACATGGTGATGTCTCGTACAAAAATGCCATCTTGCGGTAAAGCTGCACGCAAGTGATCACAAATTAAAGCGTATTGGTCGATTTGCTTACGAAGTGCATCAATTGCAGCCTGTTTTGCTGCCACTACAGCAGCATCGTAATCGGCATCAACTTTTGAAGTGCCTTGAAGCTGTTCTAAAACACGTGTTAAGACATCTTTGGCATCACCACAAATGAAGTTACGGATTTTGTAATTACGTTGCTGTGCGACTGGGTTTGCATCGACCTGAATAATGTTTTCAGGGAATTCAACCGAATAGGTTTTAGTTTCATTACTACGTAAACGAGACCCCACCACAACCATTAAGTCAGCATCTTTTAATAACTGCTCAACCGCCGCCGAGTTATGGAAAGCACCTAAACTACGTGGATGATCATCTGCTAACACACCGCGGCCGTGCGTAGACGACACCACCGGAATACCTAAATCTGCAATGGCTTTAACTTCGGCAACGCTATTTAAAGTTCCACCACCAATCCAGAAAATCGGACGTTTTGCTTTTTTGATTTCGCTTACAAGAAGATCAATTTCAGCTTGTTCTGCCTGTGGCAACTCAAGTGCTTTCACTGGCCCAAGATTAAGTGGCAAATCAATTTCTGCTGCTTGTACATCAATGGGTAACTCAACACTTACCGGTCCCATTGGAACTGTGGTTGCTACACGGATGGCTTCACGAATCACACCAATAGCATTGTCTGGACTGGTAATACGGAACGCCGCTTTGCTTGATGCGCGCAAGAATGTAAGTTGGTCTTTGGTTTCATGGATGAAGCTTGCATCACGGTCGAGATATTCACGCTCAACTTGACCTGTTAGGTGCAATACAGGACTACCAGCATTCATTGCTTCTATCAATGAACCTACCGCATTACCTGCACCAGCGCCTGTACTGGTTAACGCTACACCTAGGCCTTTAAAGCGTGAGTGTGCATCTGCCATGGTGACCGCACCCGCTTCACCACGGGCTGCAACAAAACGCATTTTTTCACGGCGTCCTACTGCATCGGCAATAGGTAAATTGTGGATGGAAATAACACCATAAATACTATCAACTTGGTGCGCTTCTAAAACTCTTGCGATTGCTTCGCCTACATTTACACGTTCAGTCATGTCTGTTCCTCAAAATTTGTTTTTTCAATCCTTGAATTTATTAATCGCACCAAGGGTTAGGCTGTTCATTCAGCCCCATATAAATACTCTTTTGTTGCATGTACGATAAAATGCCCAAACGGCCTTTTTCGCGCCCAATCCCACTGTCTTTAAAGCCACCAAACGGCGCACTAATCGAGAACTTTTTATAGGTATTAATCCATACCGTTCCTACTTCTAACGCACGTGCAATACGCCAAGCTTTACGGTAGCTTTCAGTCCAAATGCCTGCGGCAAGACCAAAACAGCTGTCATTGGCTTGGGCAATTAAATCTTGCTCGTTGTCATATTTCATAACGACTAAAACGGGGCCAAAAATTTCTTCCTGACAGGTTTGAGCACTGTTATTTAAGCCCGTGATAATGGTAGGTAAGTAATAACTTCCTTTGACATAGTCACCAGTTGTAAGTGCTTCACCACCAATCAGAACTTGACCACCTTCGCTTTTAGCAAGCTGCACATAGCGGTCGACGGACTGCAAATGTTTGTCATTGACCAATGGCCCTAAATGCACACCCGCCTGTTCTGGATGGCCCACACGTAAGCCTTTGGTAATTTCAACCAAACGCGTTAAAAACTGATCGTAAAGGCTGCTATGAATAAACAAGCGAGAACCTGCGATACACGCTTGGCCTGCCGAGCTAAAAATGCCGTACGCGACACCTTTAGCAGCCAGTTCAACGTCTGCATCTGGCAAAACGATGGTTGGTGACTTTCCACCTAACTCAAGCGAAGTGGTAATCAGTTTGTCTGCAGCAATATGTGCCAAATGACGCCCCGTGGTTGTTCCACCTGTAAAAGAAATTTTACGAACCAATGGGTGTTGAGCAATGGCATCACCAATGATAGAACCACGGCCAACCAACACACTGAGTAAGCCTTTTGGTAAACCTGCTTCTTCAAAAATTTTGGCAAGCTCTAAAGCAATCAGTGAAGTTGCTTCTGCTGGTTTTAACACCACGGCATTTCCTGCTGCCAAAGCTGGAGCAAGCTTTTGAACTTCACTCGCAATTGGAGAGTTCCAAGGGGTAATGGCTGCCACAACGCCCACTGGTTCATGCACACTCATGGTCATAAAGTCTGGAGCACGTTGAGTGGTGAGCTCATCGTTCAATGTTTCACATGCCGCAGCAACATAACGTGCAGTTGCCGCCGCGCTCATCACCAAGCCACGAGTTTCAGTTAAAGGCTTACCATTATCGCGTGTTTGTAATTTCGCTAATTCATCTACACGCGCTTCAATAATGTCTGCAACTTTGTAGAGAATACGTGCGCGCTCATGCGGCAAGCTGTTTCTCCAACTTGGTTCACGCCAAGCCTGATCCGCTTTTTCAATTGCTTCATTTACATCATCAAGCGTTGCTGTTGAAAGCTCAGCGTTAACCGACTGATCTGCCGGAAACAGGCTTTGAATGACTGCACCACGGCCTAATCGCCATTCACCTGCAATATAAATTTCCTTCGCCATGATCAAATCCTTCTTAAATCTGTATTGCTTCTACACTGTTGCGACAAGCACGAATCACGCTAAGCGCAGCCAAAGTTGATGTTTTTGGGTTACTTGGTAACGGCACGCCCACCAGTTCAATGGTCATTTGCCCAAAGCCACCTTCTGCCACAATGGTGTGTTTGTTTTTGTTGATAGTTGGATCAACCGTTAACTCAACCATGGTTTCATCCATTCCAAGCCCTGCAAGTGCAATCGTTGCTGCAACGTTGGCATTGGCTGGAAATTTCATGGCAGCTTCACGCGCAGTTCCTGTGAAGAAGACCGTAGGTTCAGCAACATGGTCTAAATCGACCAATTGCTCTGCATAACTACCCTTCCAGCTTTTTGGACTTTTACAGCCTTTGTAAGTGACCTTTTGCAAACCACCTTCTTTGGCCGCAGAAATACCGTCAATACCTGCGATAGCCCCTGCCAGTAAATGCAGATGGGCATCATTTTTTTCAGCAGTTTGTTTAAGCTGAATTAAAAACTCGTTATCAGCCAAAGTACCCACCGAAATCAGACCAATGGTCCAGCCTTTCGCTAAAACTTTTTGAGCATGTTCTTTCACTGCTGCTTGACCTGCCACCTCAATGACATAGTCTGGCTCACCATCACATTGCTCAATATCGGAAATCACCTGAATCTCGGAAGACACTTGTGACTGCACTTTTTCAATGCTGCGAGATGGTACGACAATCCATTTGAGTTGCAGATCTTGAGGCAAATGGGCATATACTTCTGCTGCCATTGCGCCAAAACCAATCATCATCAACTTTTTCATGACAGCACCTGATATTTATAAATGTTTGTTAAAACCACCTGAGACATCTATTGCCGAACCTGTGGTGTAAGATGCCAATGGTGATGCCAAGAAAACTAAAGCACGTGCTGGCTCTTCTGGGCGGCCTAAACGCTGCATAGGAATACCGCGATTTTTTGCGATATTGCCTGTCCACTCCTCCCATGACAGATTTAAATCTGAACGGGTTTCATAACGGCGTTTCCACTGCGCAGATTCAACCATACCGAGTAAAATCGAGTTCACGCGAACACCATATTGAGTAAACTCATGTGCCAAAGAATGGGTTAAGTTCAACAGTGCAGCGCGTGCAGATGAAGTCGCAATCATGTGCGGTTCAGGTTGCAATGCCAGTAATGAGTTCACATTGGTAATAGACGCATTTGCCGACTGTTTTAAGTCGTCAAGAAAAGCTCTTACCGGATGTAAAACACTGAAATATTTCAGCTCAATTTCTTTCATCCAGTCTTCATCTTGTGTGTTTTCAAAATTTGAAACACGGCCTTGCCCAGCATTGTTAATGAGCATGTCCACATTGCCCAAATTGAGTTTGACGTCTTTAGCAAATTGCTGAACTTCTTCTTTTTTCAATACATTGCATGCTTTGGTAAAAATATTGGCATGTGGAAATTTTTCTAAAATATAGTGCTTAGAAGCATTTAAACGTTCTTCATCGCGACCACACCAAGCAACTTTTGCACCCTCTGCAACCAGTATTTCAACAGCAGCCAGCCCAATCCCAGATGAGCCACCGGTAACAACTGCAACTTTTCCTTCAACTTGGAAGCTCATAATCCTTAATCTCTCTTACGATTGTTCCTGAATCGTCAACATAATTTGGTTAAATGCTTGCGGTTGGTCGACATAACTTAAATGTCCTGCATCTTCTATGATGAAGCGCTGTTCCAACTGCAATTCCTGAGCAAGCTCTTGTATACCTAACGCAGGAGTGATTTGATCTTGCTGCCCTGCAATCACTGTGCATGGGACTTTTAAATGGGTTAAATAATTACGTATTTCGTCATATGCCAGTAAGTACGATGCATGTGTGAAACCCTGTAGGGTCAACTGTTGCATCACCTCTGAAACTAAGGCTAAGGCTTGTGGCTCTTGTTTATAAATCAAATGAGGTCCACGGCTTTCGGCCATGCCTTTAGCACCAAGTTCTTTCAACATTTTTGGTCTTTTTTCAAAAACCTGAATTTGTGTTTGTTCATCGTGGCGCTGGTAACCTTGCGCTAAGTTAGCGACAACCAAGTGTTCCACTCGCTCTGGGTAAAGTGCAGCGAATGCACTCGCCTGTAAGGCACCTAATGAGTGTCCAACCACAATTGCTTTTTCAATTTTTAAAACATCGAACAATTCAACCAAACGCTTTGCATAATCAGTAGCATCGGGTTGATCAGTTAAAAGTTCATCTGATTTGCCATAGCCCGGCGCGTCCCAGGCAATGACATGAAAATGATGAGACAACACTTCAAGTTGGTTCACCCATGAAGCAGAACCTGAACTAATGCCGTGCAGCAGCACAAGGTACTCGCCCTGACCGGCTTCCCGATAGGCTTGCTGCTGGCCTTGAACAGTGACGGTTTTCACCGGAAATTCTGCTAACTTTTCAATGAGTGTCATCATTTTCAATTCTTTCCTTTTATTCACTTCATCAAACAATTAACGTTTGATTTGAGACAATGGATGCTCTGGTGGATAGTTCGGAATGGTTGGTTTACCTGTTCCTAACATCACACACATCAAGGCATCTTCTTGACCTGGGTTAAACAAACCACGGTAAATTCCCGGTGGAATTGAAATCAGGTCACGCTCTTTTAAACGAGTCTCAAATTTTTCGCCGTTGTGCTCAATGAACAAATCAATTTCGCCGCGAAGCATAAAGAACACTTCTTCAACATCGTGATGAATGTGCAAAGGACCTTCACACTGTGGTGGCAGAACCATGGTTGAAAACGTGAAGTTTTCTGCTGGAACGGTGTTACCGTCATTTGCAACACCTGTTGCACCGGTACCCATGTAACGCATTTGTGCACGGCGATATTTCGGGTCGTAATCAGCTTGGAACTTCAAAGCCTCAAAGTCATATTTACGTGTCTCAAAGCGAGCAATACGCGTGTTTAACCAATCTTCTAAAGAAGCATTTTCTGGTTGTGCCCACGATTCGAATTGTTGTGTAGTCATTTTTTAAACTCCTATACAGTGAATTAATAACGTTTTAAAAGAGGAACTAAGAACAACGATCCAATGACAGCGACAGCAGCCAAGAAGGTAATTCCTAAATTAAAACTATGTGTTTGCATCACGATGTAACCGATAAGAACAGGCGCAATTGCACTTGCAAAATTACCTAAACCGTTAAATATTCCACCCGCAGTCGCCCCTACATTTGAGGTCGTCACTCTTGCAAGCAGAGCAAATACCGCCGCTACTCCAAAGCCCCACGCCATAGCACTTAAAGACATGGCAGCAATAATCAATAGTGGCTCAGTCATAATGACCATCACATACATGAAGATGCCCGCGAGTAATAAACCGCTAAATACTTGAATTGCACGGCGGCCTAACTTGTCAGATAAAAACGCACCGATAATTTCGCCAATTAACATGGCAATGAACGGAAAGCTTGAATACATCCCAAACTCTTTGAGATTGAATCCTTTGTCTTGCATTAAGTAAGAAGGAACCCAGCTGTTTAAGCCCCACAAATACGTCATCAACGCAATGTTAAAGAGACACACCAACCAGAATGCGCTGTTACTTAAGAGCAATTTAGTATTGGCAATGTGACCTTTGAAATTGGTACGTTTACTCTCACCATCAATTTCGACAGTTTTCTTGAGCTGTAAGTTACGTAAACCAAAAACAATGCTGAAAATGGCAATGAGCGTTAAACCCGCCATCACAAAAAACGTGGTGTGCCAGTCATGGTGCGCTAAAACATTTGCAGTGATTGGGAACCCAAGAAATGCACCAATCGGTGTTCCAAGTAAGAACATGGTAGAAGCACGTGCTTGCTGATGATCTGTGTAAGTCTGCTTAACAATGGTGTATGCCAAGGCAAATAACGGACCTTCTGCTAAACCAAGTAATACACGTAAAATCAACATGCCTGAATAACTGGTGGTGAAGCCCATGCAAAACATGAGTAAACCCCAAGAGGTCACGCTCCAGAACAGCATTTTCTTTGGGTTAAAAATGTCACCCAAGAAGCTTAGAAAGACTGATGAAAAACCATAAGCAAGCAAGAAACTTGTCATGAGCCATCCGAGCTTGGCCTTATCTTCAGCAATTCCCATTGCACTTTGAAAATGAGGATCTGAAAATAAAACCGCAATACTAATCTTGTCGAAAAATGCCAGTACCACACACACCATAAGGACAAAAGCAGGCACCCAATGCTTCAATCCACTTTTTTCTTCATTACTCATGCGTCATTCCTTCGATTTGGTAATGAGAACCAGATTTAATGCTTACGGTTTTAACTTCATGACATTAAATTCGGCATCTACTAATAGTTTTGGATCTAAAATGGTGTTGGCTTGCATCCAACGTTTTGCCAGTTTGATCAGCTTTGAATCATTAATGGCAATCATATTCAGCAAACGATTTTCATGGTCGAGATATAAATAACTCACCTGATCCTCACCACCTTGGCGAATCACTACTTCTTTGGTTCTATCTGGTTGATACGTACCTAAAATCTGAATATTGAAGTGGTACTGATCAGACCAGAGCCATGGAATATCTGTATATTCAGTATCAATTCCGAGCATTGATTTTGCTGCTGCAATCGCCTGATTTTGTGCATTTGCCCAAGACTGAATGCAATATCCCAAGCCCGGATGAATCGCGACATCACCTGCGGCATAAATGTTTTGATCTGAGGTTTGCCCAAAACAATTCACCACAATGCCATCTTTCACATCGAGACCAGCGTGCACACCTAACTCTTTGGCAATTTCAGCACCAGCACCTACCACAACACAGTCAAATAACTGGCTATGTTGAGGATGATTTACCACTTCAACTTTGCGATCTGGTGCTTCAACCAAATGAAGGCTTTTGCTGCCTAAATGAATTTTTGTGCCTTGTGTTTCATGCATATTTTTTAAAAATGCAGAAACTTCCGGACTCACACTTCTTGCACATAAACGGTCGCCATATTCAAAAACATGTACCTCTTTACCTTGCTTACGTGCAGTTGCAGCAATTTCTAAACCAATCCAGCCACCGCCGATCACAGCGACATTTTTTGCATTCTTTAAAATTTCAGCCAAACATTCACAGTCTTGCACATTGCGTAAGGTCACAACATTTGGAATGAACTGCCATGTATTGACTGGTACACGTGCACGGCTTCCAGTTGCAATCAACAATTTGTCATACGGCAAAACCTGGCCACTTTCTAAATGAACCTGTTTTTGCTCACGGTCAACTTTTGTCGCAATTTCCGGTTTATGCCATTGAACCTTGAACTCTTGAACTTGTTCAGGAGAGAACAGATTCAAACTTTCATAAGTTGCTTCTTTTGAAAGTACTTGCTTAGACAGTGGCGGACGCTCATAAAACACTTGATCTTCATTTGAAACCACGTGAATTTCGCCCACATAACCGTTTTGGCGTAGTGTGCTTACTGCCCAACCCGCTGCCTGTCCGGCACCTACAATTACGATCTTTTCCATAGCCATCTTCCTTGTAAAGCCATACCTGTTAAACAGGCTTCACCTGACGGCGAGTTGTGTCATCAAGACCACCTTCAATCGCCCATTCGGTGAAAAGCTCTAGACGATGTTCTTCCACACGTGGCTGCCATTCTTCTGTCAAATAGTCATCGTTGGTGTAATATTCAAATGCACCACCCAATGGTGAGTTGACGTACCAGAAATAAGCAGAAGAAATTGGGTGACGTCCCGGCCCAATAAAGGTTGACCATTCCGAACGATTCATATTTAAACCGCCCCCAATCACCTCGTGAATATCACGTACTACAAACGCAACATGATTTAAGCCAGCAGGTTTATTTGGAACACTGAGCAAGAACAAATCATGGTGATAACCTTTACCGCGACAACGTAAGAATGCACCGCGATTTTTATAGGCATCAGATAAATGAAAGCCTACTTTTTCAATATAGAAGTTTTCAGTTGTTGCCAAATCTGGTGTAAAGAACACCACGTGTCCAATCGCAACAGGCTGACCTTTTTCATAGACAGGACTTGCTGCATTCACACGTTGAATGTTGCCGTATTGGTTAATACCTTCCGTTTTAAGTTCTGGTACTTCTTTTACAAAACTTTGTTCAAAACGAATGGTCATGCCATTTGGGTCAAGACACTGAACTGTATTTTCTGAACGTTTAAAACCTTCTACATCAGCCAAACGAGCTGCCAAGTCTTCAAGGTCTTGAGGACTATCAACACCCCAAGTCACTTCACGTAAAGTTGAACCTTGCTCAATGGCAACTGGCAAACGATCATCATCACAATTAAATAGATAAATTTTGCTGCCATTTTGGGTTTGGTATAAATCTGTGCCTTCAATATCTGAACTACTTTGACTTAAACCAAAATCTGCCAAAAACTTGTTTGAAGCGGCTCTATCTTCAACTCCAAACTTTAAAATCTCGATCCCTGTAATCATTTGACTACTCCTTAGTTAAAGACAAAACCGCCATTGACCGGAATATTTTGACCTGTCACAAAAGAGGACAAATCCGACAGTAGATACAATGCTGTTCCATTTAAATCTTGTGGAAGTTGCTGACGTTGAATCGCTCTTCCGTTCACATATAAATCGTGACGTTCTTGAGGCACATACTCGGTTGCTTCAACCAGAGTAAGGCCCGGAGACAATGTATTGACACAGATATTGGACTGCCCCAACTCTCTTGCCATTGAACGCGTCATGGCAACAATTGCACCTTTACTTGCCACATAAGCCATTAGGTTCGGTGCACCCCAAAGTGCTGTATCAGAAGCAACATTAATAATTTTGCCAGCCGCCGATTGCTTTAGATGGGGAACGCATGCCTTACTGATTAGCCATGTACCTTTCACATTAATATTCATGACCCGATCCCAAAGTTCAGGATCGTAATCAATCATATTTTTTCCACCGACATTGGTCGCCAGTGCCGCGCAATTCACAAGGCCATCTAGTCCTTTTAATACTTCAACGCTTTTTGCAACCGCATTTTCAATAGAGTCTGCATTAGCAAGGTCAACGGTGACAGCATGAACGTTTAGCCCTTGTTTCTGTAAAGCTTGTGCTTCTTGTTGCACCAAGTCAGACAAAATATCTGCCATCACAACTTCAGCACCGGCCTCGGCAATGGCTTGAGCAAAATCTCGACCTAAACCACGTGCAGCACCAGTCACTAAAACTTTTTTGCCTTGCAACAACGCTACATTAGCCATGAGCTTCTTCCTGCATCTCGATACGATTTGATGCATTTAGCGCAGCAATTTTCTTTAATTGCTTTTCAGCTTCTTTTTTCATTAAACGGCGTAAACGTGCAAGACCAACATCGTGTTGATAGAGGAACTCTTTTTCACGCGCATGTGGTGCAAGGTTTTCTAAAATAATTCGGTCTTGTTCCAATACATCCCAATGCAACTGTTCTAAATGATTGCGATATAAGAAACGCCATACATTACGTTGCCAGCCACTTACCTTACGGCAGCGCCAGAAAAATACGCGAGTATTGTTAGCGTCAATTGGCGTTGCATAGCCCACAATCCAGAACTCACCACCTGGGCCAAATTGTTTACGGTATGGAATTGAAAGTCGTAACCAACTCGCACCTGTTGAACCATATTCAACCCAGTCGAAGTTCACACCTAATTGACCTTCTTTTTCAAAAACAAAGCCATTATCGGTCGTGCGGTGTTTCATCTCTGCGGTACGATCACCATCTGCCATCGAGTGCGATGTCGCATGTAAATAACTACCATGCATTGGGTCCATCACGTTATCAATTGCGTATTGATGGTTTACTTTCCAGTCTGCTTGGCAAAGGAACGCACTCCATTCTTCACTTGCAAGTTGCTCTGGGAACTCAAGCGGTTTTGGCTGTTCATTTGCATCAATACCAAACCAGATGAAGATTGCGCCATGTTGCTCAATTACTGGGTAGTTCTTTAAACATTTAGTTCCGGTCATTGGACATTCATGAACGGCTGGCACATCGGCAACCACACCATCAGCACGAACTTCAACACCGTGATACCAGCAAGCCACTCGGTCACCCAAATTCCAACCGAGTGAAAGACGTGCACCGCGATGCGGACAGCGGTCTTCAAGTGCATGAACCTGTCCTTCAGCATCACGCCAAACCACAATGTTCTCGCCTAAACGAGTAATTCCAACTGGATTAGCAGCGACTTCCCAACTTGCTAAAACCGGATGCCATTGGTCACGTAAACCAAGTTCTAAATATTCTTCAGCGCTTTGTGAAGTTGATACGATTGCGTTCATTTTATTCTTCCTTGAATCAATAACCTAAACGTTGCATTTCTTCTGTAAAGCTTGCAGAAGTCCATTCATCACCAGATTCACAGCGGAAACCCTGTTGATTAAGTGCAGAAACAACGTCATCTAACTCTTTTGCGCCCGCAGAAAATGCCTGAATCAAGTTCTTTACAAAATCTTGTTCATAGAGCGTTGGTTCTTTATAACGTGTTTGCCAAACCAACAATTCAGATTGACCAGGAATTTGAATATTGTTGATACCTGCTTCGGTTGCCGGCGTTGCATGAATCCAGCTTGCCAACTTTTCATTAAATGTCTTCATTGTTCTGCTTCCTTGTACATGTGAGGACTAGAGTTGAATTTGAATATCATGTCCTTCAACACGAACTGGGTAAGTACATAGGTTTCTACACCCGGGTCCACTTTTTAGCTCACCTGTCTGAATGTCAAAAATTGCTTCGTGCAATGGACATTCAACAGTCTGATCTTCGATAAATCCTTCGGTTAATAAGGCATACGCATGAGGGCAAACATTTTCGATAGCAAAGTAATTTTCATCGACGAAAAATACGCCTATTTTTTTCCCTTCAATTTCGATGGCTTTCGGCTCATCTTCGCTAACGTCACCCTGCTGACAAACTGAGATCCAACTCATACCTTGCGTCCTCATTTTGTTTTATATACAAAACATAATTTGATTTTCAAAACACAAGCTAAGCATAATCCCCTTGATCATTTTTTGTCAAAGTAAAAATAAATATAAAATTCATTAGCTTAATTAATTTTAAATATTTTGTTACGTTTCAAACAAGAAACAAAGTTTTGAATATAAAAATTGTTTTATGCATTTTTAACAATTACAATAGTTATAAAATAAAGCAGCATGCCCCAAATTGAATCATGTTTTATTTATAGGAAAATGACACGAATGAGCATAGCAATTGAAGAAGATTCGCAAGAATCAGAAACAACAAAAAATGATGATCGTTATTTAGTACCCGGACTTGTACGGGGTTTAGCTATCTTGCAAGCATTTAACCAACAAGCGCAAGAAATGACCATTACAGAAATTGCTGAAATTTTAGAAGTGAACCGTTCTAGTGCATTTCGTCTGATCTATACACTCGAATCTTGTGGCTATTTAAGAAAAGCATCTCAAAAAACTTATGCTCTCGATTCTAAAGTCATGGAGCTTGGTTTTAACAGTTTATCTAAACTTTCATTACTCGATTTATCGACACCATTAATGAAAGAACTACGTGACCAAACCAAACTTGCGGTACACCTTTCAATTTTAGAAGGCACGCACATTGTTTTTGTAAATAACATTCAGTCGATGGGAACCTTCACGAGCAACATTAGCTTAGGGACTCGCTGGCCTGCTCATGCAACTGTCATTGGTCAAATGTTATTATCTGATTTACCTGAAACTGAAGTACGTCAGCGTTACCGTAACTTTGATGATTGGGATAGTTTTTCTGAACTGACTCCAACCAATTTAAAAACCCTATTACAAAGATTAGTCTATGTAAAAACCCAAAAAACCATGGTGAGCTGGGGTCATTACAATCATGATATGGCAGCCTGTGCGGCACCTATTTTTAAACAGTCAAACGGGAAAATGGTTGCTGTTATCTCTGTGAGTTGTCCAATTACTACTTACGATGAAAGAACATTTAAAGAAGATATCGCAAGCCTAGTCGTTGAAACAGCAAATAAAATTTCCAAATTTATTTATTAAAAAAAAGCGACGTTAAGTCGCTTTTTTTGTGATTTTATTTCTTAAATTAAAAATTACGCTTAGATACTTTCCCATTCATATCTTGAAAAATCAGTGCCGAAAGACTTTCTTTAATATCAAATTTTAAATACTGCTGTTTAAATTGAACAACTGCATAAAACTCTTCAGCACCGTCATCTAAGCCAGTGGCAGAAATCTGGCTGCCTTGTGGGAAATCTTTGAGCCACGCGGCATTATAAAAATCCGATACTGAACTAAATTCACAATACTGTTTTGGCTCTGCCATTATTTTTGCAGCAATCAGATCAAACTGTTGTTGTTTATAGACATCTAAGCTCAACAACATGATCACTCTCCAAATTAAAGCTGGTTAGAGGCTAAAAGCTGTTTCTTTTTAACTTTTTCCCATTGATACCAACCATAAGCGGCCATCAGAACAAATGCTGCATATAACGCAGCTGTTAAAAATAAATCTTTATAGATAAACATGCCCACATAAATAATATCGACAAATACCCAAAGCACCCAAGTCGCAATATGCTTTCGGCTGGTCCAATACGTTGCAAGTAAACTAAAGGCTGCAAGCTGTGAGTCGAGCATCGGTACTGCTGCATCGGTAAAGTTTTTAAGAACTAGACCAAACACTAAACCACCTACCGCAGCAATAATCATTTGGATGATAGCGGTTTGAACTGCAATAGGTTCAATTCGAATGTCGTGATCTTGCTGCTTCCCTTTGAACCAATAGTAAAAGCCATAAAAATTTACGACCATAAAAAAGAACTGCAAAATTGTTTCGCCATATAATTTAAATTCGTAAAACAAATAGGCATATAAAACAAAGGCAAAGAAATTAAACAGCCAACACCACATATTACGGATGACGGTTAATCCAACTCCAATGAGACTAATTAAGACCGCAAAGATTTCTAGAGGTGACATAAGCTGCTTATTGAGATCAATTTGACGAGGTATTATGGGAAAAATATGAAGCTAAGCAAACTACTAATTTAAAGTAATCAAAAAAACCATGTCTCATGCTTGAATCTAATTTGTACTTTTCCATTTATATGTTATAAAAATATCATCTATATTTTAATATACTTATCATGTTTTTATCTAAAGCCCATTGTTGTCTAGCGCGTCAATCATACGCCCCAGAGATTAAGTTCTATGTGGTCAATTGGCGACGTCCTTATTTTGGACAATTTGGCGCTTTAGATACGAAAATCGAGATATTTAATTTGTAATATATCCTCTGATTTTCATCACAAGCCGCCATAAAACGCGGCTTTTTTTATGTCCTTTTAAAACACAAAAACCAAACTTTCTGGAGCTTTATATGAAGCCATTATTTGAACAACAGAGTATATCCACCCCGCAGATTCAGCCGGTTGTAGCATTATCGTCATCTCCGACTCGCCTTGCTACAGCCGGCCAATTTATTGCTGTCGTCATTATTTGGTCACTTACTCCACTCGCGGCCGTCTGGACAGTACAAGAAATTCACTGGGCATGGGGATTATTTATTCGATTCAGTTTGGCGATTCCAATCGCCTTGCTGTGTCTAAGATTTTTTCGTTTAAAGCTCATCTTTAGCAAAAAAGCTGTTTTAAGTTATTGTGCTGGAGCCATTGGCTTATTTGGATCTATGGCATTTTGCTATATGGGTGCAGATAAAGTCCCCTCTGCCATTATCTCAATTATTTACGGCACCTCTCCGTTAGTATCTGGACTGATTAGCTCCTTTTTATTAGGACGCGAACGTTTTTCAGTATGGCAATGGCTTGGACTCGGTATTGCTCTTGTCGGGATGAGTTTTACTTTAGGACTATCTTCATCAGGTTTTCAGCTCAACCGCATCGGTATTCTATTAGAACTGATCGCGATGCTGTTTTATGTCTTGTCGACGTTTGCCGTGAAATCTGTCGGAGCGCATATTCCACCCATTACACAAATGACAGGTGCTACTCTTGTCTCATGGGTCGGTTATGTATGCTTGTTACCTTTCTTTTGGTCACATCTTCCAACTGAATTTCCAAGTCTGAAAATTTCTTTAGCAGTGCTCTATAGCGCGGTTTTTTCATCTGTGCTTGCCATGATTTTTTATTATCAGCTCATCAAAATACTACAGCCAACGACTGTGCTACTTATTACCATTATCACCCCAGTGTTAGCCACATTTTGGGGAACATGGTTCAACCATGAGCAGCTCAGCTCACATCTTATTTTAGGTTTAACCTTGTTATGCCTAGGGTTATTGATGTATTCACGTCGCCCCTCATAATCTTTATAACCTGATTGAGAGCACTCATCAGGTTATTCTCCCCCTCATCTTTACCTTGACCTTAATAATAAAAACCTAGTTTTATTTTAATCCTCCTTTTATTTTTATTTACGGAATAGTCAACAAATTGTATTTGACACTTTTTAAACGATCGTTTAAAAATTTATTAAAAATAAACAAAGGACATCGGAAAAATGTCAAATCAAGAAGGAAAAGTCAGCCGTGAAACTCGTGGACATATTTTTTTAATTGGTCTAGATCGAGCAGCAAAGCGTAATGCCTTTGATAGCCACCTGATTAAAGATTTATCACAGGCGCTTACTGAATATGAAAATAATGATGCTCTTCGTTGTGCAATTATCTTTGCTCATGGCGACCATTTTACGGCCGGATTAGATCTAGTTGAGTTACAACCCAAGCTCGCTACAGGTGTTTTTGATTTTAGTGATGAAGAAGTGAACCCTTGGGGTACAGTGGGACGAAAACTGAGTAAACCATTGATTGTTGCGGTACAAGGTTATTGCTACACCGCTGGTATCGAACTATTTCTGAATGCAGACATTGCCTTAGCAAGTGAAAATACTCAGTTTGCACAGATGGAAGTTCAGCGCGGCATCTTACCTTTTGGTGGAGCTACAGCACGCTTTACTCAAGCCGCAGGTTGGGCCAAAGCCATGCGCTATTTACTCACCGGTGACTCTTTTGATTCAAAAGCCGCCTTTGATATGAACCTGATTACAGAGATATGCCCAGAAGGTACGGAGCTCAACCGTGCAATAGAACTGGCTGAACATATTGCTCAAGCTGCACCACTTGCTGTAAAAGCGACTCTCGCTTCTGCCCGTGAAGCCATTAATGAAGGTTATGAAACTGCATTTAGTCAATTACAGGGCCATCTTCAGCCTTTACTCACCACAGAAGATGTTCAAGAAGGTGTGTTTGCCATGTTACAAAAAAGACCACCTGTTTTTAAAGGTAAATAAAATTTCATCACGCTAGAAAAATAAAGAGAAAAGCAATGCAATCAGCAACTCAAATCAATGAACAGCTTAGCCAAACTGTACAATTCCCAGCTTTAGATGGCTATCAACTCAAGGGCACACGTTACTTTACAACGACATCAGCTAAAGCAAATATTGTCGTTGCGGGAGCAACGGGTGTGCCACATGAATTTTACCGTCGCTTCGCTGAATATATGACGCAATTTGGCTATCAGATATTCACATTTGACTATCGAGGCGTTGGAAAATCGAGTCCAAAATCTTTAAAAGGATTTAATATGTCTTATTTAGATTGGGGGCAATATGACTTAGCAGGTGCAATTGAATATCTATCAAAAGAGCCATTACCTCTTTTCATGGTTGGTCATTCCTATGGCGGCCATGCGCTAGGTCTACTACCTAATCATGATAAATTACTGGCCTGCTATACATTTGGTACAGGTGCTGGCTGGCACGGCTATATGCCACTGAAAGAACGCTTTAAAGTTCAAGTGGTCTGGAATATTGTGTTTCCACCTATCGTTGCCGTGACAGGTTATTTGCCTTGGAGCAAATTTAATATGGGTTCTGATTTACCCTTAAATGTTTATAAACAGTGGCGTAAATGGTGTAAAAACCCTAAGTATTTTTTTGCTGATCCAGAACAACAACACTTAATTGAACAATATGCTTCTGTCAAAACCCCAATTTATGCAGTCTCTGCCCTAGATGATGATTGGGCTTTACCCGCTTCATGTCGGGCATTTATGCAGCATTATCGACAAGCTCAAGTCTCATACGTCAGTCTTCAACCTCAAGATGTTGCTATGAAAACCATTGGCCACATAGGCTACTTTAAAAAAGATGCTGAACACATCTGGAATAAAATCCGCACCACTTTTGATGGTTTTTTATAAAACTGCTTTATGTTTTGGATAATGTGAAATGAGACCGCAAAAACTGACCAAAGAAGATCTGCTTAAACACTGCGCTTTGCAGTTCAAAACTTATGGATATGCAGGAACGAGCATGGACATGCTGGCAAAAGCTTGCGGCCTCACCAAAGCTTCTTTTTATTATTATTATCCAAATAAAGAAGCGCTTTTGCTTGAAGTGTTAAATGGTACTCATCAATATTTAATTCATTCTTTATTTGGAAATACGGTAAATTCTGAACTCTCAGCCATTGAACGGTTTGAACAAATGCATGAGCGTGCTATTCATTTTTTTACACAAGGAGTGAATGGTTGCTTAATAGGTATTATTTCTATGGAAGCAGCATATGGCTCACCTGAAATTTTAGCCAAAATACGCAGTATTTTTCAGGACTGGCAACTGGCTATTCAGTCTATTTTTGCTTGTTGCATTGCTCAAGATCGAGCTGAGATTTTAGCAAAACAAAGTATTGCTGATTATGAGGGGGCAATCTTGATGTACCGTGTCACTCATGATGAGTTTTACATCAATCAAGTTAAGCAACGTATTCTTAGACTTCTTAATTCTTAAAAAAAATAAAGCCCACTAAAGTAGGCTTTATTTTATGGCTAATCGTTATTCAACTCTCACGATTTTACCTAATTCATCGTGGTGAACGACTGTAATTTTTTGGCTACGCCCCTGCTCAATTTCATGTTCAGGTAAATCGAAGTAGCGCGCATAATCATCAGTCTGTTTTGCTTTAAGTGCACTGCCACCGACACGGCGCTCTGGTAGCAAATGGCTCCATAACAATAAGCAAATTGCACAAGCAATTAATGCGGTAAGTCCATGTTCAATTCCTACACCAAAGGCACTAAATAAACGGTGTACCAAATGAGTTTTTTGTAATTCAACCAATAGCCATACAAACACGAACGGACGCCACAACAACAACCAAACCGCCCACATCATAGCTGTGCTTGTTGTAGAAGCATAGCGTTTATGCCATGGTAATTGACGGCGTAAATCAATAATCAACGAATCTGTCTTCATTTCTCTCTTTACCTAACGAAGTGCTGTGGTTTTTCCCCAGACATCAATACAGCACGATCTTTAAAATCTCATGACTCTTGCATTTCATTCTAGCGAATGCCCCGATCCGGGCTCACCCAACGTGCTCGTTTCTCATCTCCACGTCGTAAGACTTTTGGAAATGCCACAATGGTTGCTGAAATAGTGATTAGCCAAAAGACCAATGGATACCAGATCATCCAGAAATAGTTTTTTCCTAGATGCGGTTCATAACGACTATCCATCCATTTGCTTAAAGCAAACTGAATTAGACAGGTTGCCCCCAATAAAATACCAGTACCATACGGTAAAAATGGGGAGCTCACAACAGCTAATGCAGGGACTGGTAAAATAAAATGTACCAACCACAACAAAGCCATCGCTAGCATTAAATATGACCAGACTAAAGTTAAGCAAAGCTCAAACATTAACGGCCATAAAAAATTCAATTTTGGTTTAGTGAACACATCAATATTTTTAATTAATACCTGTGCACCACCCATTGCCCAACGTAAACGTTGTTTCCACAACCCATTGAGGGTTTCAGGCATTAAAATCCAAACCAAGGCATTCGGTTCAAACTCAATATCCCAACCTGCACGCTGTAATTTCCAAGTAATATCGATATCTTCAGTCAACATATTTGGTGACCAATAATCGACTTGGTGAACGGCACTTTTACGAAAAGCCGTAATTACACCCGACACGGTAAACAAGCGACCGAAGGTACGCTGTGCACGTTTAATCATGCCCACAATCGAAGAAAACTCACCAACCTGAATACGCCCTAACAAAGTTGAGCGAGTACGGATACGCGGGTTTCCAGTAACAGCTGCAACCGTTGGATTTTCAAGGAAATGACGAATCATCCACTTTGCTGCATGTGGATCAAGTAAAGCATCACCATCAATACCAATTAAAAACTCGGCATCGGTCATTAAGCTTCCGGCTTGCAACCCCATGGCTTTACCTTGGTTTTGAGCCAAATGGACAACACGTAGTTTTTCATGTTGTGCTGCTAAACGGTCGAGTACCTCACCTGTATTGTCCGAGCTACCATCATTAATCGCGATGACTTCAAAATGAGGATAGTCCAGTTTTAATGCATGGCTAATGGTTTCTTCTGCATTATCCCCTTCATTAAAACAAGGAACTAATACAGCGACTTTTGGATAACTTTCCAATGGAGCTGGTTGATCGTAAGGCGGAGCCTGACGTTCTCTCCAATAGAAAATGATCGCACCCATCATCCATAAATACGACATGAATAAGGGATAGTAAAAAACGAATTTTAAGGCATGCGACCATATTGCAGCAAAGATTGTCATGTTTCAGCCTCGACTACGGCACAAGACGAGATGATTTTTCAGCAAATGCTTTATGCATTACGTCAACATCCGGGTGATCTTTGATTGGGTCATCAGGGTAATATCCGACATGCATTACACCTTGCTGATACAGTGAATGAATTGTTGCTGCCATTTCAGTTGAAGGTACCTTTTCATTTTTACGCCAGTCGGTGGCCTGTAATTCAAAAACAGTTTTCTTGAGGCCATTAGGATATTGTTTCACGCGATCAATCATGTCTTTATAGAACTGATCTGAATTATCGACCTGCTCCATATAAGGCATTGCCATAATAGCTGTAAAATCATAATGCTTTAATGACTCTTCAAGCGATTGTGAATACCAGTTTTCTGCATATGGTTTTAAAGCCACTTGCGCATATAAGTTACGTGCAGTCACCAAGAACGGTTCATATTGTCTCACGTCATCAACGAGTTGCATTGCAAAATCATCTAAATATTTTGTCTTATATGCAGTCCATTTCTGCAAGTCTTGATCATTGTCACGGATTTTTGCTAAATCTGTTGGCAAACCTTGTTTTGCGTAGGCTTTTAAAGCATCAGGGCTTGCATCTTCATAATCAGATAAGGTGACGTCATCATGGAATAAAAGTCCGTTAAACGGCGTTGATTTAGCTAAATCCTGATAAATTTCACGAATAGTTTGGCGTGCATCTGCTGAGAACGGACTTAAACGAATATAGCCCATATTAAGGTGCTCACCCGCTTTTTCCTGCTGAGTTACCACCAAGTCCTTAGAAACAGGATCGGTTTTTGGTAGTTCCCACGCCAATAATGGCATCCACGCATAAATACGGCTTACAGAAGTGCGCGTTTGAATTTGCCATGCAACACGGTTAAACAAGTCTGCACGCATTGGAATATGGCGGTTTGGGAAATAAACCATATCCGCAGAACCATTCGCATCTGGATCTGAAAATGCCTGTAAATAAACTGTATTTACACCCATGCCATTAATTCGATCTAACAAGTGACCTAAATTACGCTCTTGTTGTTTCGGATCTGGATCATAAATATAGTCCAGATCGACATGCATGATTTTTTGCGGACGATTATTATCTGTTAAATTTAATTCACGGTTTTTAATTTCTTGAGCCAAATCATCAGTTGTCATTCCACCCTCTACCAAAATACGGCTCATATTTTGTAAAGATTGTTTTGCATGGTCTGCCCCATCATCAAGTGTAATGGTCACTGGCATTCCCAATTTTTTTGCAATTTGGACAGTTTGCATATTATAGCGACCATATGGCCACACCATAACACGTGGCGAACGTAAGCCATGCGCTTTTAATAAGTCATTATTCTGTTTCAGGTCGCCATAGATTCGTGCTTCATATTGTTTATCGTTTTCATATGTTTGTGTTTTAACATCATAAAAACGTGTGGTCGCAGCAGGTTCAGAGTTACCTTGCGGGTTACCTGTAATACCACGATGCAAATGATAGCTATGGTTCGCAATTTCGACTAAACCACTATCTTGCATCTCTTTAAGTTCATTCCAGCTTAAGATTTTATCACGTGGAATTTCTTCACCCGAAAAATCTACTTTTTGACTAGCTTTGGGCTCTAACCATGAACCCACTACAGCCAAAACAACCGGAATCTTTTTAGCTTTAAGAACTGGATAAGCATTTTGATAAAAAGACTGATAACCGTCATCTACAGTTAATAAAACCGGTTTTGTAGGCAGTTGAAATTTGCCCTGATGAGCACGGATCAACTGATCAACCGTAATAAAATGGAATCCGTTTTTTTGTAGCCACTCAACGTGCTGTGTAAATTGTTGAGTCGTCACTGCATATTGAGGAATTAACGCATTTTTAGTATCGGTAATTTCATGATAACCAATCACCGTGAGTGTTGAAGCGTCCAGTTTAGGTGGTTTGGCTAATGCCATGCCTGACAAACCTGCCAAGGCCAAGCCAAGTGATATGTTCAACAAAGGAGATGCAAAGCGGATAATCATGAAATAGCGTCTCAATAACAATATAGATTACTTATGTGAAATTTGATGTTAGGGCACAAACTTTTTGAAAGTTGGTCTTAATATCACACTGCTCACAAATGAACAGTTTTTCAGTCAGCATTTATAATCAAATAATCTGAAAATAATCTTAAATATTCAAAAAGCTAAAATATAAATTAATAATGTATTTATATTTAAAGCTCATATAAACAAGAAAGCCCCCTAAAGGGCTTTCAGTTTTTCACTAGTCACGAGTTTTGACATCAAATAATTCAATTTCAAAAATTAAATTAGAATTCGCTGGAATAATCTTACCCATTTTACGCTCGCCATAAGCTAAATGAGCAGGCACGATTAACTTACGCTTGCCACCAACTTTCATTCCCATAATGCCTTGGTCCCAGCCTTTAATTACACGACCTGTTCCAATCACGCATTCAAAATAGTTACCGCGGTCAATTGAAGAGTCGAATTTAGTACCGTCTTCTAACCAACCTGTATAGTGAGTTGTAATCAAAGCACCTTTAACCGCTTCTTTGCCCTCACCTACTTTTAAATCGATAATTTCTAATTCATTTGACATGGTTTAACCCTTAAACTGAATTTCTAAAATCGCAATTAGTACTTAGTGTACCAACTGAATCTGTAGAATTTGTTGCGCTTTTCTAAATTACTGTAACTGTGTCCAAACAACATTTGCCTGACCCTTTTCACCTAAAAGCGTCCACTCGTTGTCCATCACATTTAATTGTAGTTGCATCGTACGTTCACAGAGCTGTTCGAGCTCGGCTGTACTTTGAGGGGCAATTTGCCACACCTGAACGTTACTTAAAGTTTTAATTTTACTGTTTCGCTTCCACCAGTCTTCGACTTGTGTGCCATAAACAACAACCGCAACTGTTTTACAACGCGCACTAGCTTTTTTAACTTTATCTTCAGAGGGCAAACCGACTTCAATCCAAGTTTCTAATTGACCCGTTAAATCTTTTTGCCATAACGCTGGCTCGTCAGTTTCAAAAAGGTCTTTAGTAAACTCAAGCTCATCACTTGCGAAACGGGCAAAAGCCATCAAACGAACCATTAAACGTTCTAAAGTTTCCGAAGGATGCAAGGCAAGCGTCAGTTGATAATCACCATAAATATGGTCATCCATATTGGCAATATTCAAGTCTGCCTTATAAATTGTTGCTTTAAGCGCCATGATTAATATGTTCCAAAATTTGGCGCTAAGGATACTCGATTTTAGGTAAAAATTATAAAAAAACTAAGCAATCCACCGCATAGTAATTAGAAATTTGCATATTCTTCCAAAACGCTCTGCTTGCTTTAGAGTTGGCCGGCTTTTTGCTTGAAAGAGAAATATTCTCCTCTTGCTAAAATTGATGACTTATGTGGCAGAAGCTTAAACGTAGTTTATTTTTACAGGTTCTTTGTGCTCTCTTGCTAGGAGTTGCAGTTGGGGCTGGTTTTCATGATTTCTCCCTATCTTTAAAGCCATTGGGCGATGGTTTTATTTCTTTGATTAAAATGCTGATTGCACCCATTGTGTTTTGTGTCGTTGTACTGGGAATCTATGGTGCAAATGACATCAAAAAAATGGGCAAAGTCGGTGCAAAAACCATTCTCTATTTTGAAGTGGTCACCAGTATTGCTTTAGTTTTAGGCATTATTGTGGCTTATGTATTTAAACCGGGCGTCGGTATGAATATCGATATCAACCATTTAGATGCAAAAGATTTAAGCACCTATACCGAACGTGCTCATGAAATGCACACAGGTTCGGAATTTCTACTCAATATTATTCCGAAAACATTCACTGCTGCTTTTGCAAACGGCGATATTTTACAAGTTTTACTCATCGCTATTTTATTTGGTGTATCACTACTTTTAATTCCTAAACATTTGGCAGAGTTAGTACGTCAGGCGCTTGAGGCTTTTTCAGAAGTCTTCTTCAAAATTATGGGTCTGATTATTCGTTTAGCGCCGATTGGTGTATTCGGATCAGTGGCCTATACCACAGCCAAATTTGGTTTAGATTCACTTCTACAATTGGGCTATTTGGTTCTACTGTTTTATGCGACCTGCATTTTATTTGTTGTGGTTGTCTTAGGTTCAATTTTAAAACTTGCAGGTCTCAACATCTTCAAATTTGTGGCTTATTTTAAAGATGAGTTAGCGATTGTTTTGGGTACAGCATCTTCTGACTCTGTTTTACCCCAAATTATGAAAAAACTCAGAAATCTGGGAATTAAAGATTCAACGGTAGGTCTGGTCATTCCTACGGGTTACTCTTTTAACTTAGATGGGTTTTCAATCTACTTAACTTTAGGGGTAATCTTTATTGCACAAGCCTGCAATATTGATTTGTCTATGCATGACTTACTGGCTATTTTGCTAGTTTCACTCATCACTTCTAAAGGTGCACATGGTATTCCCGGCTCAGCTTTAGTTATTCTTGCAGCAACACTTTCAGTTATTCCAAGCCTTCCTGCGATTGGCTTAGTACTTCTACTGTCCGTAGATTGGTTCATTGGCATTATTCGTGCCTGTACCAACTTAATCGGTAACTGTGTTGCTGCTGTAGTGATTGCACACTGGGAAAAAGATATTGATCATGCTCAAGCCAAAGCAGTATTAGATACTAAACCTTAAATCCATTATGAGAACATTAAATCGTCTTTGGTTTAATGTTCTCTATTCTTCAAGCTGACAGGCAAGTAATGCTGTTTCAAAAGCCAACCAATCATGGTTATGTTCGCTAATGATTTCAATACGGTTATCAATACCCTCTTCACCAGACTTATAATTAAACTGATCAGGATTAAAGTTAAAAACTTTCCAACCTTGATCTGTGTTAAAAATTCCCTTAATTCGAAGCCAGTCTTGCTGCGCACACAATAAATCTAGCAAATTATAAAAATCGAATTTCCAGCGTTTAGGTAATTTCCAACCTGCCACAATATAGCCTTGTGCCGACTCGACATAATGATAAGGTAATTGTTGAATTTCCTTCTTAACCTCGATTTCAGTCATTTGCTTTTGAAGTTTAAGTAAAGGCTGTATAGATCGCTCAGTTAAACGAGCAGCTACATCAATTTTATTTAATGCTAACTGACCATTTTCAGTTTTAATCCACTCTTGGTGATAAGGCTTGTATTCATCTATTAATAATTCAAGCGCCTGATCATCTTCAAAAGTCATCACGTCAGTATGTGACACCACCACAATCTGGGCAGCTTTTAACTGATCTTCATAAAGGTTTTGTTTAACCCAATTTGTATCGTGCAAACGGCTACCATCAACAACAGTAATTAATGCTCGCATGGCTAAACTACTTTGCCAATGCGGCTCAGTCAGTTGGTCAAATAATTGAGAAGGATGCCCAAGTCCTGTCGGTTCAATAAAGAGTCTATCTGGCTTTTGTTCACTCAATAGACGAGCTAAAGCAATATGCATAGGCAATTGACTGCTACAACACAAGCAACCACCTAATAATTCTTTGACTGCATAGCCTTCATCTTGAGGTAAGAGTTGTTGGTCTACTCCAATTTGCCCAAACTCATTCATTAATACAGCCCAGACTTCATCTTTAGGCTTCTGACTTAATAAATGCTGTAATAATGTGGTTTTGCCTGCCCCTAAAAAACCGGAAATAATATGGGTAGGAACAGTTTTTTGGGCAATAAATTTCACAAGCGACTCAAATCAACAAAGTTTCAAAACTAAGAAAGGTATATCACTGTTTAAATCCCATGAAAATGATTTTTCACTTTGAAGATATACTTTTCAATTATCAGGCCAAAACACTTAATATGTGATATACATCTCACTCAAAATCTAAATTAACTTTTGATAATTAAAATTCAAACGGAATATTCTATTTATGCGCATTCACAATTCATGCCAGAGTGTAAGTTTTACGTAACACGATTGATCTTTTTTCATTCGATAAGAAATATTTTTACACATTTTAAGGTGTAATTAAGCCCTTTAATTTTACAGATTCCGCACATAAACGGTCCGTATATTTCATATTGTTAAGATAGCCGTAATAGATTGTTAAGTTAATTGATGTAATCCAAACCTCGGCTTAGCATGTGTCCTAGCTTAGTCATTCAGCCATACAGGTTTCATGTAGGTACGAACGATTAGGTTTAATTTATTTTTAAATGAAATTTAAGGATGCCATAAAATGAAATTAGCTAAAACTTTACTCGCTACTACACTTGCTTTAACTGCTGCTTCAACTTTCGCTGCTTCTAAGCACGACCAAGCACATACTACTGCTGGTGAAGAAAAAGTTGTTGTTTCAACTCAAGAACAAGCAAACACTGCAAATGCTGCATCTGATGCTGTAGGTTCTGCTTCTGAAGCTGCTCCTGCAACTCGTTAATTCTCTCAGCACTCTCCTCCAAGCTCAGAGATAATTTTACTGAAATGAAATATGGACGCTGAATTTTAGTAAAGAAGAAAAAGGATCGAACCATGCTGCGGTTCGATCCTTTTTTTAAGAAGATTTTTTATACATGCTACAAGATGGGTTATGGTTTTCTTGTAGACGTAAAACTTTACGGTGCTCAGCTGCTTCAAAGCGGCAACGCTTCCACTCTGTATCAAGTTTTAAATGAGGCACTTCACATGGCTTGCCCTGTTCATCAACAGCAACCATAGTGAAATAACAGCTATTGGTATGGCGTACTGTGCGCTTCTGAATATTTTGGGCTTCAACACGTATTCCGACTTCCATTGAAGTACGGCCTACATGGTTAACACTTGCCAAGAAGGTTACCAGCTCACCTACATAAATAGGTTCTTTAAAATTTACCTTATCTACAGATAAAGTCACTACGTAGCCACCCGAATAACGACTTGCGCAAGCGTAAGCGACTTGGTCTAGTAATTTTAGAATCGTACCACCATGAACATTACCTGAAAAATTTGCCATATCAGGCGTCATCAAAACTGACATCGTCAATTCAGACTGATCATCAGTTGCTGTGGTTATTTCATCTAATGTAGGCATAGCTAAACTCTGTGTCTTAAAACAAGCTCAGTAAACATTATGGTTGATAATTCACAAAAAAAACATGCTTAAATCCACAACATAGCATTGTATTTTTTAATATCTTTGATTGTTTTTTAAAATTTAAATTTTTAAGGCATTATTTTTAAAGTTCTTTTTTAAAGATTTTTTTATTTATCTTAGTTTTTTTAGAAGATGCTATGCCATTTTATTCCACGCTTAATGGCATAGCAGGATGTTATAAGCCACTCGCTATACTTTAGTAATAACACCAGTCACACCATTAATGATCATATCAATGGCGATCGTACCGATTAATAAAGCAGATAAACGACCGACAATATCAAAGTAGCGGTCGATATGTTTGGCATGTTTATAGCGTAAATGATCATGTGAAAATTTCATCAAAATCAAAATACTACAAGTTAAAAATAAGGTGAAGGCAATCACTAGAGCTGCCTCACCAATTGACATTTCAATGCCTGTAACCACAGCAGCACTAATGGTGCCCGGACCGATCATAAACGGCATGGCAATAGTGCCGGCCAGATGCTCTGGTGCACCGCGCATTTCACCAATCGTATCAGCACCCTGAAAAACATAGCGATAGCCAATCACCAAAAAGATAAGGCCTCCAAATATCTGAAAGGCTTCAAAACGTACATTCAGATATTTACTAAAAATTGTTTCGCCGCCCCATGCAAATAGCATGAACACGACAAAAGCAATCAAACTTCCCTGAATCAGTGCTTTATTAAACACCTTGGCTTCTGAATGACGGATCAGGCCAATCATGTAGATGCTCATTAGAAATGGATTGAGCAACGAGAAAAATAAAGCAAAAGAATGTAGATAAGGAGAAGCCATGCATTTTCCTCTTAAGCTTGTGGATCTGGGAACAATGGACGATTCCCTGGACTAATACGATTAATATGTAAGAACGTCATATGTCTTTCATATTTATCTAAAATGTCATTAATAACCTGTTCTTTACTATAACCGACCAGATCGTTATCTTGAGAGCCATCATAAAGATAGGTTTCAAGACGGTAATAGAACTGTTTACCTCGTTTCACACGTTGACTGAAGTTTGGTGCGCTATAGCGTACAGGCCAGATCTGGTAAACGAAGTTTTGCTCTTCTTCCAAATGAATAGTGAAATCCAGATGGAAAAGCGTTTCTTCATCTTCAAGCGGCGTTTGCTGTACATCTACATTCATGCCCTGCTTAATAAGCTCACCAGCAACGGCCTGAACAGCTGGTAGACAAACTGTATCTAGCATGCGTTGGGTTTCAGTGGTTCCCGGATGATGCATCACTCGAGTTAAACGCTGTTTCCAATTCAGAATATCGACATTACCTACCACTGGAGCTGCGTTCATACTTCGACTGGCTTGCCGGTAATCTTCAAGCCTCAGCGACTTATAAAGCCCCGCCATCACAAGGAACATTACAAAACTAAACGGTAGTCCCATAATGATGGTCGCGTTTTGCAAAGCAGTAATTCCGTTGGTCATGAGCATGGCGAGCGTTAATAAACCAATGGCAATTGCCCAAAACACGCTTAACCAACGCGGAGCATCATTATCGATATTCGTAAGTTTAGTCGTGAAGTTACCTAAAACCAGCGCTCCCGAATCAGCAGAAGTTACGTAGAACAAAAGCCCTGTTACGGTGGCAATTGAAGCGATAAAGGTAAAGCCCGGATATTGTGCTAACAGGTCATAAAAACCATGAGCCGGATTTGCTAACACAGTCGCAGCTAAGGTTTGGTTGCCTTCAAAAATAACGCTGTGCAATGCACTATTACCAAAAATGGATAACCATGTGAGTGTAAATAGAAGCGGAATAATTAAGGTACCGCATACAAACTCACGAATGGTACGCCCTCTTGAAATGCGTGCCAGAAAGAGTCCTACAAATGGAGACCAAGCAATCCACCACGCCCAGAAGAAGAAAGTCCAACTACTCATCCATTCTTTAGGCTGTTCAAAAGCAAAACTTTGTAATGCTAAAGCAGGGAAACGAGTTAAATAGTCACCAATATTTTGAACAAGGGCATTGAGTAAAAACTCGGTATTTCCTAAGAATAAAATAAACAGCAATAACCCGACCGAAACATAAATATTGATTTCAGATAAAATCCGCAGACCTTTATTGACCCCAGATGTCACCGAAATAACACTAATACCGACCGCGACAGCAATTAGGATAAATTGCATCCAGATATTTTCTGGTAACCCCAATAACACATGTAGGCCATAATTCAGCTGTACCACTCCAATCCCGCAGGTCGTTGCAATACCAAAAATTGTCCCGATGACGGCAGCCGTATCAACACTATGCCCAATTGCCCCATTAATTCTGTTCCCGAAAATTGGGTAAAGTGCAGAACGAATGGTAAGTGGTAAGTTATAACGATAGCTAAAGTATCCCAATGACATACCAATCAAGGCATACATACACCAACCGGTTAAGCCGTAGTGGAATAAGGTCCAGACCATACTTTGGCGTGCGGCCTCATAGGTTTGACCAACTCCGACTGGAGGTTGCATATAATGAGATAATGGTTCAGCGACCGAGAAGAACATCAGGTCAATACCGATACCAGCCGAAAACAGCATCGCAGACCAACTGAGTAAACTAAACTCAGGTTTTGAATGCTTAGGTCCTAATTTAATACTGCCGTATCTTGAACAGGCAATAAAAATCACGAAAACCATATATAACGTTGCGGCAAGCAGATAATACCAACCAAAGGTTGAGGTTACCCACTGAAGTACGGCGTTCATGACTCTATTTGCAAAATCATTGAACAAAAACGTGACGAGAGAAAAAATTAAAATAAGTACAGCTGAAAAATAAAAAACCACACGGTTGAGCGGGTCTTTTTTAGATTTAGATAATGTTAAATCATCAACTGCTCTTGGATTATCTGTTGCCATACAATCCTCAAGGAATAAAATAAAAACAAAATATTTAATTTCGTCTTTTCACTCTTATTTAAAACAATGAAAAGACGACTTTAAACGCAAAAAATAATATATAGATGTGATCGGTTGAGGTTATAAAACCTCAGTCACTTTATTCTGGTCACAATTCGACGGAACCGAAATGTCTTTTGAAACAGCTAACTGTTTTTTCACTAATTGAGGGTCAAAATCATCTTGCTTTAACGCTTTGGCTAAACCAAACATATAGAGCAAAATAATCACTGAAAATGGTAAACCACATAACACCACAGCACTTTGCATGGAGTTAAAACTACCGGCTAAAAGCAAGCCAATACTTACAATGGTAATTACCACAGACCAAAAAACGCGTAACCAGATCGGTGAATCACTATCATTGGTGCCCCCTTTTGAGGACAAATTAGCGATCATTAGTGTACCAGAGCCAACTGGTGTCAAAAATAAAACGAAACAAATTACAACAACAATGCCAGCAACATACGGATTAAACGGCAGATATTCGAGTAACTTAAATAAAGATAATGCCGGATCAGTTAAAACCATATCGCCCAAAACTTTCTGTTTCTGGTTCAAAATAAAGTAAATGGCCGTATTTCCAAAAACCGAGATCCAAGCCAGTGTAAAACCGAGTGGAATCAGGCATACACCTAATACAACCTCACGAATCGTACGTCCTTTTGAAATACGCGCAATAAACATGCCGACAAAAGGCGCCCATGCAATCCACCAAGCCCAATAAAATACGGTCCATGACCCTAGCCAGCCACTGGCTTTTTGATTGTATAAATACATATCAAAGCTTTTACCAATAAAATTGCTTAGATAATCTCCCATATTCTGTACAAGACCATTTAATAAATGATTTGTAGGACCTGTTAAAAATACAAATAAAAGTAAGGCATACAGCAGACGTAAATTAATACGCGATAACCACGCCAAACCTTTTTCAATGCCAACCACTGTCGTGATCGTGGCAACACTCATCATGATGAGAACAGCAGCAATTAAGGTGACTGAGTTATTAGGAATTTGCGGAAGTAAATAACAAATGCCTGATACCAGCACCAATGCTCCGATTCCCAAGTTGGTGACCAAGGAAATAACCGTCGCTAAAATTCCAAAACCATCGACGAAATCACCAACTAACCCATGGACTCGCTCACCAAAAATTGGGTAAAGCGCCGAACGCAAAGCTAGAGGTAAATTTTGTCTGAAAGCAAAATAACCTAACGTGACTCCGAGCAATGCATAGAGTACCCAACCATGGATGCCCCAATGCAAAAAACTATAGGTCATGGCATTTCGGGCTGCCTGAATGGTTCCTGACTCACCTTCCGGCGGTCTTAAGAAATGATCAACAGGTTCAGCAACACCATAATAAAGTAATGCAATACCAATCCCTGCCGAGAACAACATTGAAGTCCAAGCTAAATAGCTAAACTCAGGTTTGTCGTCGTCTTTTCCTAATGGAATCTGCCCTACTTTTGAAAAAGCGAGCCAAGCGACAAAGCCCAAACACAGCACAATAACCAACATGTAATACCACCCAAAAAAGTGATTTACCTGCTCTTGTACATAGGTCAGCCAAAACTGACTTTTTTCGGGAAACAGCACAAAAAGTAGGCCAAAAATACCAATACTGACGGCTGAACTCCAAAATACAAAACGATTTAACCGAATATGGTCTGAAGAATATTTATCACTTTTCAACACCATCTTATTGCTCCTTGCAATCGGTGTATTTTCTCAAAATAACGTGATAAGTAATGTACTTATGCGCATCATCCTATCCTTAAAAACTTTTGATTTTAGCGCTTTATTCCTCGTGCTAATCTTCAAAAATTCATTGATTTTTATATATCATACTTGTTATTGATTGAACGTTCAATCAATAACAAGTATGATAAAAAAAGTGCTATGATGCTCTGCAAGTTAACATGCTGAATTTAAAGCACCACTAAAAGTGCTGATGTGGAAAAACATGACAAAACGCAGAGTAAAACCAGAGCACGTGCGACGTGAAGAAATTATGAATGCCGCACTCGACGTGATTTATGAAGTGGGGTTATCCAATACCACCATTGCTCAAATTGCAAAAAAAGCCGAGCTGTCGACCGGCATTGTCAGCCATTATTTTGGCGACAAACAAGGGTTGATAAATACCTGTATGCAAGAAATGTTAAATGTTCTGCGTCGTAAAACCGAACAGTACAGAGCAGAAGCAGATTCGCATCCAGAGAGCCAAATTAAGGCCATTATCGACTCGAACTTTGACATTAGTCAGGTCAATGAAAAAGCAATGCGGGTCTGGTTAGACTTTTGGTCAGCGAGTATGCATGTACCAGACTTAAGCCGCTTGCAAAAGATTAATGATCAACGCCTGTACTCTAACTTGAAGTTTTATTTCCTCAAGTTAATGAATGAACAACAGGCCAGTGTTGCCGCTAGAGGGTTGGCAGCATTGATTGATGGATTATGGTTACGAGGCAGTTTAAGCCGTCATAACGAATTTGACAGCAATCTTGCCCGTTCCATTGCTTACGATTATGTACAAACGCAAGTTCAATTTGCGAACAAGCCTTTGCAGGAGAGACAAAATGAGTGATGCACAAGTTCATCAACTGTATATCCATGGACACTACGTTAACGCAACCAGTGGAAAAACATTTAATAGTATTAACCCTGCCAACGGCGAGACAATCGCGACTCTTCAACAAGCTTCTGAACAAGATATTGAAGCTGCTGTACAAAGTGCCCAACAAGGACAAAAAATCTGGGCTGCCATGACTGCCATGGAGCGTTCACGTATTTTACGTCGTGCTGTCGACATTCTTCGTGAACGAAATGATGAGCTTGCACGTCTTGAAACACTCGACACAGGCAAAGCTTTTAGCGAAACATCTACCGTCGACATCGTGACTGGCGCAGATGTACTCGAATATTATGCAGGACTTGCAACCGCCATTCAGGGTGACCAAGTTCCGCTTCGCGAATCAAGTTTCTTTTATACACGCCGTGAACCTTTAGGCGTGGTTGCTGGTATTGGGGCTTGGAACTATCCAATTCAAATTGCTCTATGGAAATCTGCCCCTGCCCTTGCTGCCGGCAATGCCATGATTTTCAAACCAAGTGAAACCACTCCACTTACTGCATTTAAACTTGCAGAAATCTATACTGAAGCTGGCTTACCAGACGGCGTATTTAACGTGGTGCAAGGTGCTGGTCGTGAAATTGGTCAGTGGCTCACTGAACATCCCGTGATTGAAAAAATTTCATTCACAGGTGGTGTAGAAACTGGCAAAAAAGTCATGGCAAGCGCTGCGGGCTCTACACTGAAAGAAGTGACCATGGAACTTGGTGGGAAATCACCACTGATTATTTGTGAAGATGCCGACCTTAACCGCGCAGCAGATATTGCAGTCATGGCGAACTTCTTTAGCTCAGGTCAGGTATGTACCAATGGTACACGCGTATTTGTTCCAAAATCACGTTTAGCCGACTTTGAAAAAGCGGTTGTAGAGCGTGTAAAACGGATTCGCATTGGCGACCCAATGGCTGAAGACACAAACTTCGGACCACTCACTAGTTTCCCGCACATGGAAAAAGTGTTGTCTTTCATTGAGTCAGGTAAACAACAAGGCGCTAAAGTGTTAATTGGCGGTGGCCGCGCAACAGAAGGCGAACTTGCCAATGGTGCTTATGTACTACCGACTGTATTTAGCGACTGCACCGACCAAATGGCCATTGTCCAAGAAGAAATTTTTGGACCTGTCATGAGCATTTTAAGCTATGAAACCGAAGAAGAAGCCATCCGTCGTGCCAACGACACGACCTTTGGTTTAGCTGCTGGCGTTGTTACTCAAGACATTAGCCGCGCTCATCGCATTATTCACCAAATTGAAGCTGGTATTTGCTGGATTAACACTTGGGGCGAATCGCCTGCCGAAATGCCAGTGGGTGGCTACAAACAATCTGGCGTGGGCCGTGAAAATGGCTTAACCACACTTGGGCACTATACCCGTATCAAATCTATTCAAGTTGAACTTGGCGATTATCAAAGCATTTTTTAATGCCTCAATCGCTCTAAACACTTCAACCTAAATCACATATGCCGAGCAGTCTTTATAGATTGCTCAGGCAAACTGTTAGTAAAAAAAGGATAGTTATGAATATTAAAGAATATGATTACATTATTATTGGCGCAGGATCTGCCGGAAATGTACTTGCTGCGCGTCTAACCGAAGACAAAGATACTACCGTTTTACTCTTAGAAGCGGGTGGCCCGGATTATCGCTTGGATTTCCGTACACAAATGCCAGCAGCTTTGGCCTACCCTCTTCAAGGTCGTCGCTATAACTGGGCTTATTTAACCGACCCTGAACCGCACATGAATAACCGTCGTATGGAATGTGGTCGTGGTAAAGGTTTAGGTGGCTCATCTTTAATTAATGGCATGTGCTATATCCGCGGTAACGCAATGGATTTAGAGCAATGGGCAACTCATAAAGGCCTTGAAAACTGGTCTTATGCCGACTGTTTGCCTTACTACAAAAAAGCCGAAACCCGTGACATTGGTGAAAATGACTATCATGGCGGCAATGGCCCTGTATCAGTAGCTACGCCTAAAAATGGCAACAATGTCTTGTTCCATGCCATGGTTGAAGCTGGTGTACAAGCAGGTTACCCACGTACTGACGACTTAAATGGTTACCAACAAGAAGGCTTTGGTCCAATGGACCGTACAGTTACCCCAAAAGGTCGCCGCTCAAGTACCGCACGTGGTTATTTGGATATGGCAAAAGGTCGTCCAAACCTGACTATTTTGACTCATGCCACGACCAATAAAATCTTGTTTAATCAAAAGCAAGCAATTGGTGTTGAATACATTATTGGCGCTGATCAAAACAACTTGCAACGCGCCTTGGTTAAACGAGAAGTGTTACTGTGTGCAGGTGCAATTGCTTCACCACAAATTTTACAGCGCTCGGGTGTTGGCGAAAGCAATTTCTTAAAATCAATGGACATTGATGTCGTTCATGATTTACCGGGTGTAGGTGAAAACCTGCAAGATCATTTGGAAATGTACTTACAGTATAAATGTAAGCAACCCGTTTCTTTATACCCTGCCTTGAAATGGTATAACCAACCTGCGATTGGTGCCGAGTGGTTATTTAACGGTACAGGTATTGGCGCAAGTAACCAGTTTGAAGCAGGTGGATTTATCCGTAGTTCGGACGAGTTCAAATGGCCAAACATTCAGTACCATTTCTTGCCAGTTGCTATTAACTACAACGGCAGTAATGCAGTGAAAGAGCATGGTTTCCAAGCACACGTAGGTTCAATGCGCTCACCTTCACGTGGCCGTATTAGACTGAAATCAAAAGATCCGTTTGAGCATCCAAGTATCTTGTTTAACTACATGTCGACTGAACAAGACTGGCGTGAGTTCCGTGATGCGATTCGTATTACACGTGAAATCATGCAGCAACCTGCACTTGATCCATATCGCGGTGAAGAAATTAGCCCGGGCAAACATTTGCAAACTGATGCAGAGCTTGATGACTTTGTTCGTAACCATGCAGAAACCGCTTACCATCCATCTTGTAGCTGTAAGATGGGTGAAGACGAAATGGCTGTCGTAGATGGTCAAGGCCGCGTACATGGTATGAATGGTTTGCGCGTAGTTGATGCCTCAATTATGCCGCTGATTATTACCGGTAACTTAAATGCAACCACCATTATGATTGCCGAGAAAATTGCAGACCAGATTCGTGGACGTGAAGCATTACCACGTTCAACTGCACCGTTCTATGTAGCATCATAAAACCTTAAAGGGCATATTTCTTATGTAGAGATATGCCCTTAATTTCATATTCATTGAGCCAATATTAATAAGAACTATGTATGACAGAAAATAAGCATGTGTAAGGAGCTTATTTACATAAATATGTCATGAAATAAAAATTAATCTATTTTTATAGGCAAATATTCTTCAAATGGTCCAACTTTAACCAAATTAATATTATTATTTTAATTTCAAATACTTAAAACAAAACAATTAGCTTAAACTATCTTATAAAAGCTCAATTTGATTAAATATAAATCATATTTATGATTTTGATGAACCCCATTTATTATAAAAATTGTCTTGTCAATGCAAAATTAGTCTAAAATATAGAGTGTTTGCGATAATCCCAAGTATTTTTTATTTTTTTCGAAGTTCTCTAATTTTGAGAATTCAGTTTCGCATTTATATCCATTTTGTCTGGATACGCTGTCTAGGTTTCCTCACTCCTTAAGTGACTCAAATAACTTATTTTAAGGTCCCCCTTACATGAAAAAGTTTTTGAAATACCTTCTGGTATTAATCATTCTTATTTTAATTGCAGGTATTGCGTTCTTGTTTAGACCTACAACGTCAAAACAAGTTGAAACTGCAAAAGATGAGCCAGTAGTTGATGCTGTTCTTGTTGGCGGCGGCATCATGAGTGCTACTCTTGGTACTTATTTCACTGAGCTTGAACCAAACTGGCAAATTCGTATGTACGAACGTCTTGACCAAGTTGCTCAAGAAAGTTCAAACGGCTTTAACAATGCCGGAACAGGCCACTCTGGCTTTATGGAAATGAACTATACCGAAGAGAAAAACGGTAAGATGGAAATTGCCAAAGCTGAAAAAGTTGCTTCTCAATTTGAAGTAGCAAAACAGTTCTGGTCATATCAGGTAAAACAAGGTGTTTTAGCTGAACCTAAATCATTCATTAACCCAGTTCCGCACATTGCTTTCGTTTGGGGCGATAACGTTCAATTCTTAGAAAAACGTTATGCTGCAATGATTCAAAGCCCGTTGTTCAAAGGCATGAAATTTACTGAAGACCCAGCTGTGATTAAACAATGGGCACCTTTAGTCATGAACGATCGTGACCCTAGTCAAAAAGTTGCAGCAACTCGTATGGATGTTGGCTCTGACGTAAACTATGGTTCTATCACTAAACAATTAGTGAATCGTTTAGATCAAAACCCGAATTTCAAATTACAGACTTCAACTGAAGTGACTGGCATCAGCCAAAATGATGACAAAACTTGGACTGTGTCTTTCAAAAATTTGAAAACTGGTAAAGTAGATCACGTTAAAACACGTTTTGTATTTATCGGTGCAGGTGGTGCAGCAGTTAAATTATTGCAACTGACAGGTTTACCAGAAGCTAAACAATATGCTGGCTTCCCTGTTGGTGGTGAGTTCTTAATTACTGATAACCCAGCAATTACTGCTCAACACACAGCAAAAGTTTATGGCCGTGCTGAACTTGGTGCGCCTCCAATGTCTGTACCACATATTGATACACGTTATATCGACGGTAAAAAATATGTATTGTTTGGACCATTTGCAACATATTCAAACAAGTTCCTGAAAAATGGTTCTCAGCTTGATTTACTTGCATCAACTAACAAAAACAACGTTTTACCAATGACCACTGTTGGCTTGGAAAACCTTGATCTTGTTAAATACTTGGTGAGCCAAGTCATGATGTCAGATGAAGATCGTTTAAATGAACTTCGTAAATACTACCCAGATGCGAAAGCTGAAGACTGGCGTTTAAGCCAAGGTGGTCAACGTGTTCAGATCATCAAAAAAGAACCAGGTAAACCTGCAACGCTTCAATTCGGTACAGAAATCTTTGCGTCTAAAGATGGTGCTGTAACTGCATTGTTAGGTGCGTCTCCGGGTGCTTCGACTTCTCCATACATCATGCTTAACTTGCTTGAAAAAGCTTTCCCAGAGCAAACTGAAGGTAAGTGGAATCAGAAGCTTCATGAAATTGTGGTGTCTTATAAGCAAGACTTGAGCAAAGACCCTGTGTTACTCGACAAAGTTCGTCAGTACACAAGTTCTACGCTTGGCTTGAACTATACATCTCCGTTCAAAGCTGCAAACGATGAAACTACTGCTGCCCCAGTTGCAAAAGCAAACTAAGTTTGACGATGTATAACTAAAATATCAAAAGGATGAATTTCGATTCGTCCTTTTGTTTTTTAAGACCTCAGTTGAGATATTTAGACTTGCCATGACGCCTTTAAACTCATCATCTCGCCTCTTGTCATTTTGTTTTAAGCTCGTGCTTGTTTTGCTACTGGCCTATCTTTTGGTAAGCGGTTTTTATATGTGGATGATTGGCGGTACAGCCATTTATGTCAGCTCAGCCGTGTTACTTACCATAACGGCTTATACATTTAAGCTCGGTAAATATCAAAAAATATGTTCTGTTTTAAATGTGCTGATGAGTGTAGCGGCGTTATATTTCAGTACTGCTCATTTATTTTTCTCGCCTATTCAGTTCTTTATATTCTTACCTGCGCTGTTTTTTGCTGTGCTTGCTTTTATTTCTCAGAACAAGACTCGCAGCTTATGTAAGCTTTTATTATTCATCAGTTTATTGTTTTGGTCAGGCATACATTTTACACAGCTTGAACAACTTCAAGCCTATTATCAAACTCAGCACACAGGCGAAAGCTGGCAACAATTTGGCGCGTTGTAAGATTATTTTTTATTCTATATTTTCAATTAAATACGTGTTCTTTTTCACATGAAGTTCATCAGTAAAACTGAACATCATCTACAGAAATCCTTTTAAGAAAAAATATTCATAACAATCTAATTTATTTAGAAATATATCGAGCATATTCGCGATTGTACACGGCTCATCTACACGCTAGATTAATCAAATATTTTTTCTCCCTTTATGTTGTAATTTATGAAGATTTTAGATGGCGGTTTAGGCCGTGAATTGGCCCGTCGTGGCGCTCCGTTTCGTCAACCAGAGTGGTCTGCACTTGCACTCATTGAAGCACCAGAAACAGTAAAAGAAGTACATCTCGATTTTATTAACGCAGGTTCAGAAGTTATTACAACTAATAACTACGCTGTTGTGCCCTTTCATATTGGACAAGAACGCTTTGAAACTGACGGCGTGCGTTTAATTCAAGTTGCTATCGAACAAGCAAAAAATGCAGTTAAAGAAAGCGGTAAAAATGTCAAAATCGCAGGCTGCTTACCGCCGTTATTTGGCTCTTATCGTGCAGACTTGTTCCAACCTGAACAAGCTAAAAGCCTTGCTGAGCCAATCATTAACACCTTGGCACCCGAGGTTGATTTTTGGCTCGCTGAAACTCAATCGTGCTTAAAAGAAGTCGAAACAGTTCATGCGCTATTACCAAAAGATGGTAAAGACTATTGGGTATCGTTTACGCTGCAAGATGAAATTAAACAAGAACAAGCGCTACTTCGTTCTGGCGAAAACATGCAACAAGTGGCTGATTTCATCAAACAATCAAATGCCAAAGCAGTGTTGTTTAACTGCTGCCAACCTGAAGTGATCTTGCAAGCAATTAATGAAATTAAAGGTCTCATTCCAGAGTCTGTACAAATTGGTGCTTATGCCAACGCTTTCCCACCGCAAGATGAAAGCGCTACTGCCAACGATGGTCTGGATGAAATTCGTAAAGACTTAGACGCTCCAGCTTATCTTGGTTTTGCTAAACAATGGCAGAAAGCAGGTGCAAGTCTAGTCGGCGGTTGCTGTGGTATCGGGCCAGAACACATTGCTGAACTTTCTCAATTTTTTAAAGAATAAATACCATGTCTGCTGCCAAAATTGGACTATTGTCTCTTACAGCGCTGGTCTTTAGTTCTATGGTGGGGTCAGGCGTATTTAGCCTACCCCAAAATATGGCTCAAGTCGCTAACGGCTCTGCCCTTCTTGTTGCATGGCTCATTACTGGGGTCGGCATTATTTTCTTGGCCCTCACGCTATTACATTTAACGCGTCAACGACCAGATCTAGACGGCGGTATTTATAACTATGCGCGGGAAGGTTTTGGAGACCTGATTGGGTTTTGCTCGGCGTGGGGTTATTGGTTGTGTACCACCATTGGTATTGTCGGCTATGTAGTGATTGCCTTTTCAGGCGTCGGCATGTTTACCGATAGCAAAGACCATATTATTTTTGGTGAAGGCAATACGCTCTACTCTCTGATTGGCTCAAGCATTTTTGTATGGCTGGTGCACTGGTTAGTGAGTCGAGGCATTAAAGAAGCTGCGATTGTGAATTTACTGGCAACCATTGCCAAAATCATTCCAATGGTAGTCTTTATCTTTTTCACATTTATTGCCTTTAAGTTTGATTTGTTCAAACTCAACTTAAATGACTTCTCTTTAAAAGTTCCGCTTTGGCAGCAAGTAAAAGACCTGATGCTCATTACCCTTTGGGTATTTACCGGTATTGAAGGTGCTGTGGTTTTATCATCGCGTGCGAAAAAACGTCATGACATTGGTAAAGCGACCATTTTAGGTGTGTTACTGGCCTTAAGTTTTTACGTCATGGTCACCGTATTAGCTTATGGCGTGGTGAGTCGTGAGGCCCTTGCTGGCATGCACAACCCATCAATGGCAACCATTTTGCAGCAACTGATCGGTTTACCTGGCACAATCGTTATTACTATCGGGCTTATTATTTCAGTTTCTTCGTCTTATTTAAGCTGGACGTTATTCGCCACTGAAATTCCATATTTGGCTGCAAAGAATGGTGCATTCCCGAAATTATTTTTAAAGAATAATCAAAACAATGTACCCATTTCATCACTTTGGCTAACCACCATTGTCGTACAAGGTGCTTTGATTGCGGTGTATTTTTTCAATAAAAACTACACCCAGCTTTTATTAATTTCATCAGTGATGATTTTGCTGCCTTATTTTCTGGTGTCGGCTTTTTATCTTAAAGAATCCATTCGCCATAAACGCACACCGCATATTGCCATTGCAAGTGTTGCTTCCATTTATGCACTTTGGTTGCTCTATGCAGCAGGATTAGATTTATTACTTCTGTCTGTAGTGTTGTATTTGGTCGGCTTGATTATTTTTTCAATCAGCTATTTTGAGCATAAAAAATCGCTCAAACAAAATCAGCTTAATTAATCATTTCAACCACTGTTGAGTCATTTCAGCAGTGGTTTTCTAAATCAAAAAATTCTATTTTAAAGGCTGTGACTGCTTTAAATGCAACCGTAAAATACGGCGTAATTCTAAAATCGCTTCTGGGGTAGTCTGAATCGAATGCCCGCCCTTAATAATGAGTTCCGACTGTTCACCACCTAAATGTGAACTTTGATACGGCACAATTCCATCGCTGCTTTTTAACTTATCAGTCGTCCCATTTATGTTCCCCATAATCGAGTGATAGACCACATTGGACGATGGCTGAATAGCTTGCGTAAGCTGCATAAAGCTAGAAGAACGACTTAAATTACTCGCCCCATTTTCAATTAAACCTTTTCTGAGTTTTGTATTTTTCTCATCTCTCATTTCGACCGCAATAAAGAAATCAGCTGGCAAACGAATAACACGGCGGGCAATTTGGGTAAACCATCGGTCAGCGTAGTCTGTGCCATGATGCGGTGCCGAAACAAAAACAACCCGCTTAAAATAAGGCAAAGCTTTGAATTGAAAACGCTCTAGCACCACAGGATTTTCTTTTAAACGATTTAACTGCGCTTCATTCATTTTTTGCATGGCTAAATCTGAAACATCAGCATCACTTACCAAAAGGCGGCTAATCACTCCGCCCATACTATGCCCGACCAACACTGCATCATGTGCAGCGTAACTGTCTTTAGCCACATTTTGAAAAGCCTGGTTCAGCAAAGAATAAATCTGAAAACGACTTTCAAAAATCGGCATATTGGTTGAATAAAACACCTGCCAGACTTGATAGTTATTCCTTAATTCGGCATCGCCCATAATGTCATTGGTTAGACTCACCCACGCCTCTGGGCTACTTGCCAAGCCATGAATAAATACAATGATTTTTTTATTCGGGTTAAAAGGTTCCAGCATATATAAATGCGGCATGATCAAATTGTTTTCTTTATTAATTAAAGACCAATAACCTGCTGCACCTAAATTATATTTTGACAACCAAAGCCCATAAGGCGCCGAATAGTTTGCAGTGAGCGGATAGTCCACACCTTCAACCTTTACGCGGTCTTGTCGATATGGATCAAACATGGCAATTTCTAAATCTGCTCCAGCAATGACCTGATCTGCTGTGGCTTTTTGTTTTGGGTAAGCAATCGCAGTGACTGGAAAAAAGCGCGGTAAATGTATGTTCGGATTATTCTGGTGAGCGTAAAAAGTATCGGGGTCTAAAATGAAGCCTTGATTTACATCATTTTCTTTACGCCCAACAATAAACTCTGCTCCTAAACCATCCTTACGGTTAACCGTATTAAAGCCAGAAAAGTTCATGTTATAGCTAGAGCGAAAAGTATCGACTTCAATTTTTTGTACATCTACGGCATGGTCAAAATTGACGTGGTACTCATGCCCATCTGCTTTAAGCAGCGGTGGAAAACGATGCGTATTTAAATGATTAAAATACGTGGTCATGAGCTTCGACAAAGCCACGTTATAAAAAATACGCACCTGATTTTGCCGATGGTCAAATACACGATCAAACGGTGATTCTTCAGAGTCAAATAAATAGACATAACTATAGCGCAAGCTTTTATCAAACAGCGCTAACTCTTGCTCAATGCAACTACTACTTTTATTAATGACATTACATTGGCTATTACGTCCGACGTCTAAAGCTTTTGCCAAATAAATTTCACTGAGCGCAGCATAACGTTCTTCTCGGCTGCTATTTTCAGACAAGCTTTGAATTTTAATTAAACAATCATCAAAATTTTGCAGACAAGATTTTTCGTCTTTTTTAACTAAATACAGCAAGTTTTGAGTTTGATGACTCAAGGTGCCGTCGGTCAGAATACTTTCATTCTTACTTTTTAAAGCATTGCTTAAATTACTTTCTTTTAAATTAATGACCTGACAGCCACTGAGCAAAGCCATTATTGTTATGATTGAATAATGATAAGACTTTGTCATTGTGCATTCCTTAATCGAATGTATTCCCCATCTGGTCATTATGCCTGTAAAGCAGTGAACGAACAATTTCGGCTCAGCTTCCATTTTCCTTTATTGCGAAAAAAAGCCTGAACTCATTTTAATTCAGGCTAATTTATTATTTTTTCTAATCAAGCTTGGTTAAACTTTTGCTGTGAAGCTAAATAAGAGAAATACAAAATAGGTAAGATAAATGGCGCTACACTCCAGAAGTCAAAATAAACATAGAGTATCGCTCCCAAGAAAGCACCAATTACAAACCCAATCACAATACTGGCACTTTTTAGAAAACTTGCCCGATTTGCTGCATTATTGTTTTTAAGCAAGTTGGCTATATCAATACCAAGCTGAGTGGTGTTGCCTGTCATCATGGTACTTGGGCTAATATTTTTAATGAGGGTTTTGCTGGACGTATTACGAATAGCCAAAGCAATTAAACCCAACCCGCCTGTTACTGCAACTGTTAATGCATCCGGATTTTTAAATGGTTCAAAGTAAAGTCCTGCAACCATAAAGGCACATAGAAAAATAGCTTCAAATAAAAATAAATAAGACAGGGTTTTGTGCTTAACCTGACTACGGTCAATTAACAGTTTGGTGATCACAACTGTCAAAATAAATAGCGGAATAGCAGCAAGCTTAATCCATATGCCAGCGCCGCCTTTAACCCATGCAGCACCTGCCAATACTAAGTTTCCCGTAACATGCGCGGTAAAAAAACCAAACAGCGCAATAAAACCTATGGTATCAATTGCCCCACCCACCATAGTCAACAAAACAGGATCTCGACATATTGCCCAGGTACTTTCTGTCTCTTTTTGAATTGGGGTATCTGCCATATAAAATATCCTGTTAAATTAGAGTTTTAAAACAAGTAAGTTGTATATAAATGATTTAAAAAATAAGTAATACTAAAGTGTTTATGAAAACAAAAAATGATGTAAAAAAATAGGGTGTGTAATGTCGCAACACTGTCTTTAAAATGGCAACAATTAAAATTGAGTGTTTTTGAAACAATAAACGGTTCTCAACTTCAAATCAATTTGACCTCTAAAACTGTTATAACTATGATGAAGCCGCAAGTTGATATCAATTGGTTTTGAACCTGAAAAAGTTATGCCAAGATATGGATAATGAAAAACAACAACCAAGAGTAGATATATGTCACTTTATAATTTTTCAGTTTTTCTAGGTGGATTATTATTTGCATCTATTGCCTTCGCGGGTCAAAAAAATAATGCTCAACGTGATTTCTATTTAAAATGTATGGCAGCAGGTCATAGCCGTGCAAGTTGTACATGTATTTATCATCGTTTAGAACGTCAATACTCTCCTAAACTCATGCATAAACTTGGCAGTTTAAGTTTACAAAGCCCTGAAGTACCGCGTGATTTTGTAAAAACCATGAAGCGTACTATGCAACAGTGCCAATCATAATTCTTTCATTTTTTAAGCCACATCCACACCAATACCCCTGCCATACATAAAATTGCCGGATAGACAAACCAGGGATGTGGAATAGTCCAAATCATCAGTCCCGCAGCCAAACTCATACTCACTGTCGAGATGTATTTTGCTTTTTTAGGAATACGCCGATGTTCTTGCCACTCGCGAATGAGTGGACCGATATAACGATGATTTCGAAACCATTGATGAAGTTTTTCAGAGCCTCGAGCCGCAAAGAACACAGCCAAAATTATAAAATCAACGGTGGGTAAACCCGGAATAAAAATACCCAATATGCCAAGCGCAATACACAACCAAGCCAAACCAATAAACACCCAACGCGCCCAAACAGAACGGGCAAGCTTACTGACTGGTTGAGCGGGTGCTAACGACTGCTCATGTTTTACGATCACATTTACTTGATTGAGTTTATCCATATCGGGTATTCCCTTTATCCACTTTTTATTATTTCAATTCATCAAGCTGATCAAGCGCTTGACCAAAATATCCAAAGGCATCTAACGCCCCTTGAACAACTCGGTCTTGCTGGGTTTGGTCAAAGCCTGTTTCATCAAGTGCTTGTACAAAACGTTTCCAGACTTTAGCGCGCCCTTCGGGATAGGCCGCTAAATTACGCGCAGCAAACGTTTCAGAAAAACCCAAATGCTTTTGAGCTTCTTTAAATAAAAATGCAGCCCCTAAAGTTGAACCCTCAGACACATAAATCCAGCCTAACGCCTCGGGTAGCTGTACGTTTTCACTCTGTAATTGCTGCCCGTTAGGTTGAATACCTAAATCATTTAAATCGGCAAGTGCTTGTTTTGAGCGGCCACGAATGTCGAGGTCCGGAATCAGTCCTGCCACACCCTCTTTTTCAAAAAGATGTTCAATTTCACGCTGAAAGTAATATTGAGACAAAGTAAATTGCGCATATTTTTCTTTACTTGAAAATACCTTTGCCTCTGACATTAATTGATGCATACGTTCGTGTTCAGCAGCAGTTTCTTGTTTCAAACGTAAAGACAAACTGTTGCTAATGATTCGGTCTGTAGATGAGTTCATCATCTTTCTCCTGCAAAGTGGATATCGATCATCGGTTAACGGCCCCGATTGAGTTTGAGTTGGACTGGAAAATCCACAACAATGGTCACGGCTCGACCGTTAATTTTGTGGGGTTTAAATCTGGATTTACGTGTAGCTTGCATGACCCGTTCATCAAGGCTTTGAATGCCTGAGCTTTGACGTAATTGGATGTCAATCGGCTGCCCTTTTTCATTAATGCGAATCCGAAGCTCAACCAAACGATTTTGTTGTTTTAACTCGCGGTCATCATAGTCAAGCCCGCCAAAACTCAGCACATCCACGCTACTCACCTGAACAACATCATCGTGTTCAACTTGAGTGCTCGGTGCTTTGGAATACTCTTGTTGCGTTGCGGGTGTTTTGACGCCGCCACTTTTGGTTTCGCTATTGATGTTTTGTGGCAAATGCTCAGATTGCGTTTGTTCAAGGTCTGTCGAACTCAGTTTTTTATCGTTGTGAGCCGCTCGCCTTTCTGTAGGCTGCGCTGCTTGAGACGAAGCTAAATTGTTTAAAGTCGTTTTTGGTTGTGCTTGCTGTTTGTCATTTAAATTATTTTGCACGACCTCTTCAGAGGCAGTTTTTGACACTAATGTTTGAACATTTGTAGGCGAGTTTTTTGATTTTTCAGGTACTGAAGATACCGAACTGTTTAACGCAGATTGAGGCGTTACACTTTTTTCAGGTTGGCTTTCAGTCTTTTCAACCGATGGCTTTTTAGCAGGTGCCAATGACACAAAACTTACTTTTAATGCATCTACTTTTGGCGATGCTTGAAAAGTATAAGGCTCTATTAAATGACTCAGCATCCAGACAACAAACACATGCAGACCAATCACCACGACTACGGTTAAGCACTTATAAAAATGCTTCGGCCCTTGTGGTAAAGGCAACATAACCATCGGCTTATGTGTAGGGAATAATGATTTTGATTTCATGACTTATTCCCTAAAAACGATGCTCAAGCTTGAGACTAATGTTGTGTTTATCGTAGGAATACAGCCAATCGACATTGCTTTTATTTTGGTTATAGCGATAGGTTAAATTAGGCGTCATGCCATAAAACTCAAAGCGCGGCATTTGCACAACAAAAGTATAGTTCTGTTCAAAATCATGACGGCGTGCTAAGAAAGTTTCTGCATATTTATCAAACTGGCGCCAACGGTAAGAACTCAATAAAGTGGTGTTAAATCCTGTGCTCCAAGACTTGCTTAAGCCCAATCGCACACCTTGCTGTTGGTAGGCAGCCATATATTTTTCTTGGGTCGAATGGTCGAGCACATCTAGACCACCAAAAAAAGTCCACTGGTCTGGAAAAATCTTCCAGAAAGTAGCAAAAGCTGAGCTTTCTACCCCATCTAAGGTTTTATATTTCTGATAATTTAAATCTTTACTCTCAGCCTCAAGCTTGAAGGCTTTATCTGCCGAGATAAAATGCATCCACTCGGCACGCGCACCCCATGCATTGTAAAGACCATCATTGCCATAACGTTTATGTTCAAATAGCGGACTCACCCCAATTTGATTTTTTAAGTCAAAGTAGCTGTAGCCTGCATTAATGTTAATGGTAGATTCATTAAATGCCGCGTGGTCGTTATAGGACTGCCCAAACGCCAGCGCACGTAAAGCCACGCCATGATGCCCCTTAATCGCATAGCGTTTAATCAGACTGGCTTCATAATCTAACCCCGTTGCTGATTCGGCTTTAGGCGTTCCACGGGTAACTTGCTCAATTGGGATAATATTACCGTTACTATCTTTGCCATAAAGCGTCCATGTTTTGCTCTGTTCAGAAGAACTATTTAAATTACTAACATAGGTATAGCCAGCTGAAACCGAGCCTTGCCAAGAGTCTCGTTTTTTTAATGCCTGAACAAAGGTATTCACTGTTGTTAAAACCCCAGACGGGATTACAGCAGGGTCACTTTGTTTCAGTTGGTCTTGAATGGAAATAAAAAGGCGTGCTGCTTCCTTATTCTTCTGTTGTTCAAACAGCACGCGCGCTAACTCAAGTTCACAAATTAAATTATGAGGTTGTTGTTTTAGGCTGCTTTGAAATTTTTGTTCAGCCAATTTCAGTTGCCCCTGAGAACGTGCAACTGCCCCTTCGGCAAAGTCGGTTAAAGCCCGATCGTAGCCAACATATTTCTTATAATGTTCTAAATAAACCGTGGCTTTGAGCCACTGTTTTTGCATGACAGCCAAATATAATGCCTTGGCAAGATCATTCGGGTTTTGCTCAACACTGTATTCTTGTCCATTAATTTGAAGTTTAGGTAATTGCTCGGTACTACGAATGGTTCCTTGCTCGTGAAACTGGCGCTGTTCTTGTAAAAGTGTTTGGTCCAAGCTTTGATTGAGACGAAGCTGTGTGTCTTCGTCGGCATATAAAAATGGACAACTCAACAATGTCAGACAGCACAAAAGCGTTCGTTTCATAAAACAATAAACCTGAAGCAACCAAGCAAAAGCCAAAAAACAAAAGGAACCTACGTATGTAGATTCCTTTTGCATTCATTAATTTTTAGCACCGCCAAATGCAGTGTTGTAAGACACGTTATCAAACTGGGCAATACCTGCTAAAGCAGAAGCATTTGCACCAAAGAATTGACCTTGCACTACACCAGAGTTGTCGACACCAGCCGTACCGTTAGCCGTTGCCAAACCTGCAAACGCAGCAGTGCCCGGGTTAAATGCCACACCATCTAGGCTTAATGATGAAACAGCCGTACCTGTTCCGGTAAGCGTTCCTTCAAGTGTACCCGCGCCATAATTTGCCGTGAACGTACCACTTAATAGATTGCTTCCAGAACCATTAATCCCTGCAACGGTATAAGTTGCAGTACCCGCGGTTGGAACCGTGGTATTGGTGTTATCACCCGCGTAGTAAACGGTATGGCTCGCGCTTGCTGGCGTGTCGCCCGCTTTCCACCATTCACCAAAATAGACTTCCTGTGTGCCCACCTGACCAAAGTTAAAATTACCTAATGCACTGTGTGAAGGTGGCATTGCAGACACTGGAATATGCGAAATATTAAAGGTTTTGCTGCCAACCGTTACATTGGTATTACTCGTTCCCTGAGCAGCAAAAGCCTGAGCCAAACCTTTTAACGAACTAAAACCTGTAAAAGCGTTATATGGTGCACCCGCAGCTTGAACCGACACCGCTGCTACACCACCCGGATGGCTTGCATTGGCAGCAGCACCGATTTTGATGTTACTTTCATTACTCGAAATACCATCAATTCCTGCATAAGCAAATGCAGTTGAACAAGCAACGAGACCCAAGAACAATTGAGAGATTTTCATTTGTTGTTACTCCATCTTTTTTAAAACTAAGTTATTGTTTAATTTAAAATAACGATTTCGCTATTTTTAGTTTATTGAGTAGGCCCAGCTGCAAACCTACTCGTTTTTCTGTAAATAATAATCATTCAATCTTATTATTTACCGTTACCTGACTCCCCTTTTATGTATGTGTAGAGGGAATCAAATTCTGTTTAAAATTTAGTGGTCCAACTAATTTTCATCGTTCGGCCGGGTGCGGCCATGGCACTACGAGTTAAAGGATCGATATAAAACTGGTTAGAAAGATTACTGCCGACAAACTCAACCGTGTTGTAGTCATCGACCTGATAACGCGCATAAGCATCAAAAATCCACGTGTCATCCCAAGCCAAAGGCACATTGAGGTAATAGCCTTTATTGACGCTAGCATCATTGTTTTTTCGTAGCGGGCTTTCATAAGCTTTATAGAATGTTGCGCGTGCACCGAGCTCTAACTTTTCATCGAACAAGCGTGCGCCAAGCAAACCGTGGAAACTCAGTTCAGGTGTAGCCATTGTTACTAAGTAGCCATTTGGGAAACCATCATCGACACAACGCTGATACGATTCACGGAACTCAAGGCCCTGCTCGGTTTGAACCGTACCGCCTAAAATCATTTTGTTAATGGCACTATTGGTGTCACACACTTCATTTTTTAAGTTATAGGCCACGCTCAAGTCTGTGAAGAAACCGCCATTATCAAAACGGCTTTGTAGCTCAAGACCTGACAGCTTTTGCTCATCCATATTGGTAAAAATAAGGTTTTGGTCACGCTCAATCACATTTTTGGTTTTGTTGTAGTAATAGGCGAGCTTAATGTCGGCATTGCGCGCTGTGCTGAACCAATCACGCATGTCATAGACATAACCCACTTCGTAGTTAAAAGCGTGTTCAGGTTTGATTGCTTGATATGGCAACATCGCAGAAAAACCGACAGTGCTTTCAAACAAACTTGGTAAGCGATATTCCTCTGCATAGCGTGCATAGATTCTGCTGTTTGGCGTGAGATGAATTGAGGCGCCTAACTGTGGTGCCCAGCCGCTATCTTTAACTTTGTCGGCAGACTCAACCGGAACTTGGTCTACCACCGACATAAAGTTACCGCCAGTCACGACGTACTTTTGGTCAGAGGCATTGAGCTGGTTTAAAGGATTATCGACAAGCGACAATTGCCCATTCGCATCTGCTTTCCAGCTCAACGTATTTTTCTGTGACCAGATCATGTTATACAACGTGCTCTCTGATGCAGGTACAGTGTCGAGCTGCCCATCCCAATCAGGATTTTTTGTGGCATAGCGCTGTTTTAAAACATTGATTAAACGCTGCTGAGTCGAAGTGTAACTCTCAGGCATGGTCTGATATTCAAAGGTATATTCTTTGAGCCTACTTTTTTTGGTAAACAGCGGATTTAAACTCGGGTCAATCTCGCTCTGCAAAGACTTATTTAAAAAGTCATCAATAGCCCAATACGAACGATAACGCATGCCCGCATCAAAACTTAACCAAGACAGCGGTCTATAATTAAAGTTAAAGTCGAACGTTTTTTCCTCACGGCGCCCTGCTCGTGGCAGCGCCTGATAGAGCGAATAACTTGGGCCAAATTCGCCATATATATCGTCAGACGTTAGTTTTTCTTTTAAGAAACTTCCACCGAGTGTCAAATCAAGCTGGTCTAACAAACGGGTTTTATTACTGACCGTAATACCTTTACGCGTATTGTCAGAATGGCTTATCGCCGTGTTAATAATGGTGTTATCTCGAAAATCGATTGTGGTTGGCCACCCACCACGTGTGTATGTCTGGCTTTCGGTGTCGGTTTGCCAAATGTTGGCATAGAAATCAATCCAGCGATTATTCTCAGGCTTAAACTTATATTCGAGGCTATAGGCTTTAGAGTGAATATTGCTTAAAGGCCACTGCGGAACACCCAAGTCAGGCGTAATGCCCCAAACAATACGGGACGGCATAATTTCACCAAAAATATTTTTGGTATCTCGGTAAGTCAGTTTAAGAGTCTGGTGATCGGTTGGGCGATAGGTTCCTTTTAATAACCATGACTCCATATGACTTGAAGTGTTGGGAACTTCATCGCCCGGTTGATAGGCATAAGCAAAGTAAGGAATAAAATCGAGGCTGCTGTCTGGCGTCGCTCGTTTATAGTAGCCCGCGCCATGTGTACCCGAAAAATAATTGCCGCGCTCACGTACTGCATAGACAGCCAGTAAATCGAATTTATCTTGCTTGGTGGCAATTGCCAGTCGGCCCGCTAAGTCATCGCCCGAAAAATGAGAGTTATCACTTCTGGTCCGGTTCTTTTTATAAATATCGGGGTCATATTTGGCCCCGTTCATGTCGATCCAAGGCGTTGTGTTATCGTAGTTTTGGCCTACTTTACTCATGTCTGGCAAAGACGGATCAATTGAGTTGGTTGAGCCTTCTACTTTTAACTCAGCACCGAAAGACTTACCCGGACGAACAATGTCATCGGCCTCTAGCGTTTTAACCACTACACCGCCGCCAACAGAAGTTGTGGTATTGCGCTCTAAAGATGGGCCTTTAATGACTTCAATGCCCGCAATGAGATTGGGGTCGATATAGTTTCGGTTGTTTACCCCGTTGTAACCACGCCATACGGCAATTGACTGTTCAGTGCCATCAATGGTTAAAGGCACACGACCAACACCCTGCACACCACGTACACTTGGGTCGAGTGCGCCACTGTTGCGGGCATCGCCGCTATAGACTCCCACCATACCTTGTAAAACATCGGCTGGGTTGGTTCCTTTAAATCGCTCAACATAGTCTTTGCCCGCATAGACCGAGGAACGGTTTGCGTCATAAACTTTGTTATAGCCTTCTGTGTCACGGTCTTCTTTGCCGTACACCACAATTGGCGTAAGTCGTACCGATGCATCTTCTTCAATTACGGCACTACTTGGCGGCAGGCTAGCGGCCTGAACCTTAGATGAACTTACCCGTGGTGTAGATTTTTTGCTGAGTGTGTAGCCATGCCCAACCTTTACAGCATTAAATTCGGTTGATTTTAAAAGCTGCTCAAAACCTTGCTCGACGGCAAAGCTGCCTTTTAAGCCTAGGCTATGTAACCCTTGGAGTTGCTGGGCATCCATTGCAATTGAAGTACCCGATTGTTCGGCAAACTGGTTGAGTACGTTAGCAAGGCGACCCGCAGGAATGTTATAGCTTTTCACTCCGGCTGTTTCTGCATAGGCCTGCTGCATAGGAAGCACAACAAGCCCACCCATCGACACAGCATGTATGGCAAACGCCAGTGTTGAAAATCGAAAAATCGATCGATTCCGCTTTTGCCCCGTTCCCGCTTTTTTCATTTGCCCCGCCCCAGTAAATCTTAATAAGAATCATTCAATACAACAAATTAAAATGATCCATATTTATTGCTTCTACTTACTATGACGAACGACTTTCAAAAAAGTGGAACCTAAAATCGAAAATAAATTTAATTTTTTATTATTTTAAAGAAACCATAACCACAAACGGCGTGATTTGCTTAATTTTCAGGTCAGGAAAAACCGTAGCTAAAAGCTTAAGCGACTCTGTGGTTTGGTCTAAAGGCAATACCGCATTGACCCGCACATGTTGCAGTGCCGCATCATTAAAAATAATTTTGCCTTTGTAGTTGCGGTCTAGCTCTTGTAGCACTTGATTTAATGGCAGGTTTTCTACCATAAGCTGATGCTTTTGCCATTTTTGTTGTTCGTTATAAACATTTATTGCAGGCAGTTTTTGTACGCCATTTTTGTCCATTTTAATGGCTTGCCCTGCTTCAACAATCGCCTGACGAGTTGCATGCAATTGGGTGGTTTTAACTTGCGTGGCTTCTACTTTTACCTTTGAGTGCAACATGTTGAGTTCTGTTGCCGAAGCGTCATAACTGACACTAAAAGCTGTGCCGAGTGCCTGAATTTGACCATGACTGGTTTTGACCAAAAACGGTCTGGTCTTATCTTTGGCAACATCGACATAAATTTGCCCCTGCACCAGCTCAACTACTCGCTGGTTGGTTTTAAAATCAAGATTGACTGCGCTTTTACCACGTAAAATTAAACGTGAACCATCTGGTAAGGTTTGCGTAGTCCACTGCCCCGATTGCCCTTGAATATCAGCCGTAACATAGGCCACAGTGGTGTCAGTTAAATAAAATAACGCCCCACTCATGGCAACAAACACAACGGCAAACGCTGTTCCTGCTCGTAAATGTTTATAGGCTTTGCCTGAGTTTAGGCCAGCTTTAAGGGCAACTTTAGTGACTTTTTTATGTCCGCTGGTTTGGGAAAGTTTTTGAATTGAACCGATACACTGTTCAATATCGGCAGCCACTTGGCGGTGTTGCTCACTGGTTTTTTTCCACTGTTCAAATTTTTGATTGGCGGTTTTTCGTGAGCGTTCATCATCCGAGCTCAGTTGAACAATCCAATGTGCGGCTTCTTCAACCAGTTGGTGATGTTTGCTTTTGTCCATAGCCATTTAAATGCAAGCGTCCATGTCTTGTCGGTTTTGGTAGCACTGAATTAAACAGCTCGCCAAATATTTTTGAATCATTTTGGTCGACACATTTAAACGCTCTGCAATTTCTTTATGGGTATAACCTTCGAGGTAATGCAAAATAAAAGCTTGCTGTGCTTTTTCAGAAACCCCTTCGAGTGCTTTGCAAAGCTGGTTAATTGCTTGAATAATTTGCATTTGCTCTTCGGGTGAAGCCACTGCGTCAAGCATATATTCCATTTGACTCAAGCCATCTAAATAAGCTTGTTCAATGCGTTTACGGCGCACTTGGTCAATGAGCAGGTTTTTAGCAATCGAGGTTAAATATGCACGCGGTTCCTTAATGCCGAATAGCTCGTCACGCGTTTGTAGCAGTTTAATAAATGTGTCCTGAACCAGATCTGCGGCCTGATCAGTATTACCTAATTTTTGTCTCAACCATTGGTGAAGCCAGCTTTGGTGACTTCTATATAACTGATCTACAAGCAAAGAAGTTTTGTTCACAGCAATTGGACTCAAAACAAGGAACTTATAAATGATAATAATTATCATTTAAACAAGTCAAGCAATAATTCAAGTAAAACTTAAATCACTGTTTAATAAATTGAATTAATTGCCCGCTCGCTTTGCTGTACTTTTCTCAAAGCAAATCAGCCAAATTCCTAATTTCTTCCATCACCGCCTTACACGCAGGGGTTAAATAGCCATGTTTAGAAATAGACAAAGAAATATAACGCTTGAGCGCGGGGTTAATAATTTTTGCAGCTTGAATTGAGGTGTATTGGCTGGCCTTCTTTAACGCTTGCGGCCCCAGCATGGTGTACATGCGAGATTCGGAAACCAAATGGGTTTGCAAGCTAATCGAGTCGGCTTCAAACACAATGTTCAGTTCTACCCCATTTTCATAAGCCATGTGGTCTAAAAAATTACGCCAGTTACTTGGCCTGCAAAACGTGACCAGAGGTAACTCACTTACTGCTTTAAAGTCGACTTCATTGGCCTGAGTGAGCGTATCTCCTTCACAGCCCACCAAATAGGTATCGGCTTCGGTAAGGTAAACATCACCCTGTTTAGGCGTCGGGTTGAACCGATAAAGTATGGCTAAATCGACGCTGCCATCTTCAAGCCATTTTTCTAAATGTACACCTTGTCCTTCACGCACCGACAGTTTAATTAGGGGATATTTCTCTTGAAGTACTTTATAGAGCGTCGATAACAATGGATGAGCAGTAGACGGCAAACTGGCAATACGAACTGTGCCAATTGGGGTATCGGTCGAATGCAAAATTTCATTATTAAGTTGATCGGTCACGTTTAGCCATGAACGAATTTTAGGAAGTAAATGCTGACCTAAGTCGGTGAGTTCTACGCCGCGGCCAGTTCGGTTAAACAAACGACCGCCACATTGCGCTTCAAGCTCGTTCATTTGCCGACTAATTTGTGGTTGGTTGGTGTTATGCAGCATCGCAACTTTGCTTAAGCTACCGAGTTCGACCGCATCTAAAAATATTTTCCATAATTCATAATTCATCGATTCTTCCTAAACCGTAATAGACAGCTTTTTGAGCCATACATTTTCAGTATAACTGAAATTCAAGAATTGGTAATTCCTACATAGCTCACCTATTTCTATACTCCAATCATGTTCTCTACAACACGATTTAAGTCAGATTAAGAACCAGAGAATATTTAATTACACTGTATAGGAAGTACGATTATGAGTTTAGATTTACGTGGATTAACCCCAGCACCTGTGACTCCTTTTACCCGTGACGGACAAGTAGACCATAATGCAATTCAACGTTTAGGTTCATGGTTAGGCAGTATTGATGGTGTGAAAGGCTTGGTTGTTCTTGGGCATGCAGGTGAAGGAACATTCTTGTCGCAAAAAGAACAAATGCAGGTCATCGAAAGCTTTGTTAAATCGGTAGATGACAAAATTCCGGTAATTGCTGGTATTACGCTCGAAGGTACTTCGGTTGCAGCAGAAGAAGCAAAACGTGCAGTGAGCGCAGGTGCTTCGGCAGGTTTGATTTACCCTTCACACGGCTGGTTGCGTTTTGGCTATCAAAAAGGCGCACCACAAGACCGCTATAAAGCGATTTATGAAGAAAGTGGTTTGCCATCTATTTTATTCCAATATCCAGATGCAACGAAGGCCACTTACGACCTAGAAACTCTACTCGATATTTCTGCACAGCCAGGTGTGTTTGCCATGAAAAATGGTGTGCGTAATATGCGTCGCTGGGATGTCGAAATTCCTATTATTCGCCGTGAACGCCCAGACTTACAGGTATTGACCTGCCACGATGAATATTTGCTTCACACCATGTTTGATGTAGACGGCGCTTTGGTTGGCTACGGCAACATTGCCCCTGAACTGTTAATTGAAATGATTAAAGCAGGTAAAGCCAAAGATTATGCCAAAGCTCGTGCGATTCACGACCAATTATTACCAGTGACTCGCAATGTTTATCACCGCGGTTCACACATGGAAGGTACGGTCGCGCTTAAACATGCACTGGTTGCTCGCGGAATTTTGGACCATGCCACTGTGCGTTCGCCTCTGCTTCCACTGGCAGATGGTGCTGAGCAAGAAATTCATGATGCAATGCGTCAAGCCGGAATTGGCAAGGTCGATTTAACCCAAGCCGTTGCTTAAATTCTATTCGGGCTAGCATGTACGCTAGCCTTTTTTTCCTGTACGCTGCCTGAGGCCAAACATCGGGCATGTCTCTTAAAAACAATAATAAAAAAGCATGCAAACTGTGGTGAACAGGTAGTGCGAAATAGAACAACAAAACTACGAGGAATGTAGTAATAAGGAGATAGAAGATGACAAATCTAGCGGATGTAGAACAAATTAGTCATCATCAAAAAAATGCGGAAATTATTGCAAGACTCGAACGGCTACCCGTCACTGGTCGATTGCAATTTATGCGAATTACCATTGGTATAGCGACCTTTTTTGACGCTTATACTGTTCTAGCAATTGCCTTTGCTTTACCCCAACTCATTACCGAATGGCACCTCACGCCCGCCTACGTCGGTGCGATCATTGCCGCGGGTTATATCGGGCAACTGGTCGGTGCAATCTTCTTTGGTTCTCTTGCCGAAAAAGTCGGTCGTTTAAAAGTGCTGTCTTTTACCATTTTACTGTTTGTGGCAATGGATATTTCTTGTCTGTTTGCGTGGAGTGGAATGTCGCTGTTAATTTTCCGTTTCTTACAAGGTGTTGGAACAGGTGGCGAAGTGCCTGTTGCGAGTGCCTATATTAACGAGTTTATTGGTGCAGAAAAGCGCGGTAAGTTTTTCTTGCTCTATGAAGTTTTGTTCCCACTCGGTCTTATGTTTGCAGGCATGGCGGCATTTTTCCTCATGCCAATTTACGGCTGGAAAGTCATGTTTATTGTGGGTCTAATTCCATCGTTACTGGTTATTCCTTTACGGTTTTTCTTGCCTGAGTCACCACGTTGGCTTGCCTCAAAAGGTCGTTTTAAAGAGGCAGATCAAGTCGTCAAAAGTTTTGAAGACGGTGCCATTAAAAGCGGTAAGACTTTGGCTGAACCTGTGGTTAAAGAAATTAACCCGCAAGGCATGGCAAAAACCGACTGGCGCGAGCTGTTCCGTGGCATCTACCGCAAACGTACCTTTACCCTGTGGGGCATGTGGTTTTGCGTGTATATGGTAAACAACGCTATGGTGACTTGGCTGCCATCGCTATACAAACAACACTTTGGTCTGTCGCTTCAAACCAGTTTAGGTTATGGCTGGATTACCTCGGGCGTGGGTGTGATTGCCTCTATTATCTGTGCGTTAATGATCGATAAAGTCGGCCGCCGTCCTTGGTACAGTGCAGCGTTTTTCTTAGCAATTATTCCACTCATGAGCCTCTCGGTTTTAGGCGCAAAATCGGCGATGGAAGTGGTAATTTTCGCAACGATTAGCTATGCCATTTTGCAAACCATTTCATTCTCTTTATACCTCTACGCTGCCGAACTTTACCCAACTCGCCTACGTGCGATGGGCATCGGGTTTAGTACCGCTTGGCTCCGTGCTGGTTCTGCAATTGGACCAGTTATGGTGGGCCTCGTGGTTGGTGGCTATGGCATTCAATATGTGTTTAGTGTGCTTGCCGTTGTGGCACTCATTGGTGGTCTAGTGACCTTCTTGTTTGCCATTGAAACCAAAGGCCAAGTGCTCGAAAAACTCTCTCCTTAATTCATCTATTTCATAAAAAGCTTGCCTAACCTCAGCGTTAGGCAAAGGGCTTATTCATGCTTAAAAAAGGAATTTAAAATGAATAAATATTTGCTATGGGGCTGTATTGGTCTAGGCAGTGTGAGCAATGCGTATGCAGAGCTTCCTCAAGAATTTGGCAAGTTAGAATTAAAGCTTAACACCCGTTACTGGAACGATGAAGGTACTGCTCACCCTACGCTTGCCAACCCTTCGCCTTCGTCGAGTGAATATGAACAAAGTGCCTTAGGGCTTGAGTTAAATTATCAGTCACCTTACTTGTGGGACTGGCTTGGAGTAGATGGTTCACTCTATGCAGTCACCAAGTTATTTGACTCTGGCAAGCCTAGTGCTCAGCTTTTAGAGGTCGAAAATAACGGCAAGCTCGACCAAAACTTTGCGACTTTAGGACAACTCTACATCAAGGCAAAACTGGGTGATAAAGGCGAATTTAAATTAGGCCGCCAGCTGCAAGACTCGCTGTTACTTAAAAGTACCAACAACCGCGCGGTACCCGACACTTTTTCGGGTGCGAGTGGTCAGTTTCAACTGAATGACCAGCTACAGACTTACATTGCTTACTATGACCGCTGGAAACCACGCAGCATGGACTCTTTTGAAAAACTGGTGACTGAAAATGACGAGCGCATTGATTATGTCGGTTTGCTCGGTGCCAAGTATCAGTATAAAAACTGGAGCGTGAATGCCGAATATTTAAATAGTAAAGATTATTTAAAAAAGTATGGAGCGATTGCTCAATATAAATTGCCCTTGCATGGCTTGGTGTGGACATTTAACACAGGCGCGTTTTTCTCGCGTGATGATGGCAAGCTGTTTAAATGCGGTGCCGAAAGCGAGCTGGACTGTATCAAAGGCCAAGACATTAACAACCGTGGCAATGGTTATTTTGTCGATGTAAATGTGGCCAAGAATAACCTCGAAGGTGGCATTGCCGTTTCAAAGTTTGATGGTTTTTGGATTGAAGATAACTTTGCCGTTCATTCCGCCCGCAACTCTGTTTTGACGCAAGACCACGGCACCAACCCGTTTCCGACCTCTGCGACCATTGGCCCTGACTTTACCAATAACGATGAAACCGCCGTTGCCCTTCGGTTGAAATATAACTGGAAAGACTATGTGAAAGGTTTAAAAACCGAAGCGAAGTATATTTATGGCTTTGGCGCTCACCAAAGTAACATTAGCAGTGATATTGAAGGTAAAGAACGTTACTTTGACTTTACGGTGAGTTATGCCTTGCCATGGGTGAAAAACTTAGATGTGCGTTATTCATTTTTGCATTATGAGTCAAAGTTTAAAAATGCAAACCTAGGTGAAAAAATAAATGGTATGACTCGTAAAGATTGGGACCAGCACCGTGTATTTATTAATTACCGTTATACATTTTAAGAGCAAGCTAAACGTTTAGTTTAACTTTATTATATTTATTAATTCACCGATTTAAATCGATAAATTTTTGAGTTTAATTAAAATATAAATTTATATTTTAATTTTTTATAATATTTTATTTAAATTGAATTGACCTGTTAAAAACTTATGATTATTATGGTCTCGCTGGCCTACATTGCCAGTCGGTTTTGACAGACCGAGTATACAGCGTATCAGGTAAATACTCCCTGAGTATGAGACTTGTGCGCAACTTGCACCTCCCCCTTACCGTTGCGGTAGGACGGGAGGGGGACGCGCTTGCGCGTGCTGGTTTGTATACCCAGTCTGTCAACCCTCTTCCGTTCTACCACCATAATCAATTGACGGTGATCTTTGGTGGTAGAGCTCCATACATTCTAGGAGTTGACCATGACCTTTTTTATATTAATCCCCTATCCTCTCTCGTAATTTTATTTATTTAAAATTTAGGCTTTCTCTCACCTAAAATATTTTAAATTTATAAATAATTTTATTTTAAAATTTTAATCATTTTATTTTCCTGTATTTCAGGCGGGTTAACTATTCCCTTTTTAAATGATTTTAATACTTTAAATATATGCGGCTTATTTTTTATTAATAACTTAGTGAAAATTATCACGAGAATAATATGAAACTTTATAAACCTATTTTGGCTTTAAGCCTTTTAATAGGCGATTACGGTGTTTCTGGTTGCGACATTCACACTCAGCAGGATTTTGAAGAAATTTGCCTGTCTGGTGGGCACACCCAAGCCAGTTGCGACTGTATTTACCAACGGCTTGAACAAGTGTATTCGCATAAGCTTATGCAACGACTAGAACATGTCAGTTTGCAAAGTCCTGCTCTCCCACAGGACTTTGCCCCTACTTTTTTTAGTGTGATGCGGCGATGCGATAAAGAAGACATGGGCTAAGCGTTTGGCTTAGCTCCCTTATCTCTGTGTCGCAATGGTGGATTACTTTAAATCAGCGCAAAAAATTAAAGTTCTGTTGTGGCACGGGGGCCTTGGGGAATGATTGCATTACGTCCTTTTCTAAGGATTTGTTCGTACCATTTGTCTTGAAGTATCTATGTTAATCAAAAAATTTAGTCTATTATTTTTACATAGAAAGAATGCTCAAAAAATTAATTCGTTGATTTTAAAAAAATTGTTTATCTAAAATTTAATATTTCAAAGCGAGCTATTCCTATGTCAATAGAAGATTTCTTTATAAAAGACTCTCCCTCTAAGAGATATCTTTTAATGAGCTTAGCCCTATTCATGTTAATAATGGCTTTAATTGCTTACTTTAAGGGAAAGTTGGGATTTGAATATGTATTTTCACTTATTGCAGGGTACGCCTTAATATTCTTTATTTTAAAAAATGCAGCATTACCACTTTTTCCCCCACTTACGAAAAAAAGTAGTGATGCAAACGCTATGGCTAGAACAACAATAGCAATTGTTTATATCCTTGCTTTCATAATTCTAACTATTTCTTATTTTTTATAATTTAATTACTCTTCAATTTTCTTGCTTCGCTCTACAGTAATATATTCATTAGGAATCACTAACTGCTTTTCCATATTCTTTACCTTATAAGAAACTAAAGTGCTTTTACCAATGCCTTGAAATAACACTTTAATATCTTTAAAAATAAAGGTTTTATACTGACTCAGTTCTTTAGTAGTCGTTTTTGGTAATTCAATTAAATCTGCATATGGTTCTTTGATGTATAAAGTCGCTTTTTCTACTCTCACACCAGTTTTTTGCATGGCATAGTTTAGAAACGTGTTACCAACCTCTTCAATAAAAAACATGGGGGTAAGTGGTATCAAAATCAAAATAATGGCAACTTGTAAGCTATCATTAATATGCGTTTCTAATCTTTTGAATTTCTTTATCGCAAATGTTTTAAGATGATCACTTGCTTCTGGGTCATCAATAATATCTTGCAAATTTTCAAATTTTATACGAAATTCTTTAATCTTCTGTCGGTTGATATAAAAAGGATAATAAGTAAAGGCAATAAAAAATACGGTAATACCTATGTAAAGATTGATTTTCCAATGCAGTAAAAACAAACTATGAATAACATATACGAGATAAAGGGATGCAGCCAATGTGGTAATGCTAATCTTTGGAAATGGCAGTTTTTGTCCAATTCTGATATGAGGTGGTAAGTACTTATCAACCACACTAAAGATGATATATGTCACTGGAACTAAGGAAATACCAAAGAAAAACAATATCGTGCTTAGCCCCGCATAAATAATAGAACATGCTACAAAAATTAGTAAAAAAATGAGCGTATCACCAAAGCTAATTTCCGAAGGGATATAGCTAATCGTCACTAAATATGCGACTAAGCATAATACACCTATAGCAATAATGGCTTTAGTCGTTGTGAGTGCTGTTTCATGCCACTGCCCCAGATTATTTAAAAATCTCGTTATTAAGTTGTTCATTTGATCTAACCAAATCTTATAAATTATTTAAGAATCGATGATTACCCTTTTCTTAAACCGCTCCCCAGCGGAGTAATCATCTTTTGAAATTTCCCCAAATTTCAGAGTATGTCCCTGCATACTGTGTAGCTAATTGTCTCCTTTTAAATACTTATATCCCTTGCATGTTGCAATATGCTTGTGTCACTTCAGATCAATACAAAAGTAAAGTTCTGTTTGTTAAAAAGGACTCGTGATTAGAAAACAATCAATTAAATTTTTCTTTTCTACTATCTAAACTTATGCACTATCTACTTGCTTTTGCTGCCACTCTGCATAAGTTAAATGGGTATTTATTTCTTTCCACTCTTTTCTCCCATTTGATGAACGACCTTGTATTACACCTGATGCTGCAGACGGACTACTAAACAAATAATCTTCATTAAAAGTAAAATCTTTAGAGTCAATAATTTCATTTTCAATTAAATGGTTACGCAATTTTGTGTAATTAAAGGTAGAGGATGATACTCTTTTTACTTGTGAGCCTTTTAAAACAAAAAACTCTCCATCTATCTCTTGTGCTTTAGCTTCTACTTCACGGCTAGATAAATAAAAGTTTGCTGTTTTATCAATCTCAGGTTCTACAAAACTATGCGTTTTTGATAAGTATTGTTGATAGCTAGGTCTTTTTAAATCTTTGAGGAAATCGTAGCCTAATACAGGCAAAACAATTTGTATTTGCTCTAAAAAAAACTCCATATCAGCAATATCCGACTCTGGTAAACGGCTATAACTATGTGCTGTACCATTTTCGAGCTGGCATTGTCCATTCTGTTTAGCAATATCCATTAGACGACTTTCAAGATATTTGATATGCGCTTTAGTTAAATTCTGGTCTTTACTTGTAATTAGACAAACTTTTTCCCAAAAATCTTTTCCACCACTTTCTTCTGTCCGGTTATGTTGTTTTAAACGATTAGCAACATCATCCGATTCCCCAATATACACTCTTGGATATAATGGATTTTCTGGATCATGGCTAATCAGAAAATATACACCTGTTTTTGTACATTCTTCACGCTGGATCAACTCGGCCAATTTACTACGGGGGGCAGAAAGTACATGTCCTGTCCAGTTAATAATTTCGGCTGTTAAAATCCCATTGGGTGTTCCATCCGCCAAAAATAACTTAATACTTTTACCTTGCCCCATTTCTCTTTCCTTACTATAAAATATTCTTCTTAGCACGAACATAAATATGTTTTGCCAATCGTTTAGCGACTTTTTTCCTTAATTCTTCTGTACCCATTACTTTATTACAAACTTCTTCATTCCCAGCAAGTCGGGTAAGGAAGAGGTCAATTAACTTCCCAGATAGATACTCAGTAAAACTATCTAAAGAGTTTGCATTCACTGCCTGTACGATTTCTTCATTTTCGATAGCTGCTTGCTCAATCTGATCAAAGAACAATTGATCAGCTATTGTAAAGTCTGTACCGAATGCCTCATTTAACTCATCAATCAAATGGGATACATTATCCGTAGATTCTGCCTGTCCTGTTCCAACATCCGTTGAACCTTTTAAGGCATTCGCTTCACCCTGCCCCAAATCGATACTATTTTCACTTATTTTCTGCAATCGATAAAATTGAAGTTCAACAATTTTAGATAAATCAACTTCATTTTCCTTAGAGCCTTTAGGCAACTTTTGTAGTAAGGCTTTTAAATACGCATAGCGTTGCTCATGTTCTGAGTCTGTAAAGTCCATGATTTGTGAGACAAACAGATATAAATTTAAATAGCTTTGTAATTGGCTTTTAAATAGCTTTTGTTGCTCTTGTTGATGTACAAGATCATCAGGATGAATTTTCTTATATTTATCGACAGCACGATCAATAATACTATTCAACTGCTTATGTTCATGCCCTGTTAGCTTGCTTCTATCCTTAAACCAAATATTTGCAAACTCAATTAAATCGGCCTCAAAGTAAAACTTCCATTGATTCAATGTATGGCCAAGCTCATTCAATTTCTGCTCATTTGGAATATCACTGAGTTTAGTTAACTCGTAGAATGGCTTAAATGCTTTATAAATATCATCGTGGGTATTCACAAAGTCCAATACAAAAGTATCTTCTTTGCCATAAGCACAGCGGTTCAAACGAGATAAAGTTTGTACTGCTTGAATTCCCGATAGCTTCTTATCTACAAACATGGTGTGTAGTAAGGGCTGATCAAAGCCTGTTTGATATTTTTCTGCAACCAATAATACTTGATAATCATTTGTATCGAATTGATCAGGCAATTCAGTTTCTTTAAAACCATTCATTTTAGGTTCTGTATACTCAGTACCATCAACCTTTAATTTCCCAGAGAAAGCCACTAACGACTTAATTCCTATATATTTTTTTTCTTTGATATATTCATCAAATGCGAGTTTATAGCGTACTGCTTGTTCACGAGAATTCGTTACAACCATTGCTTTAGCACGCCCACCAATTCGATGCATTGTCACTGTTCTAAAATGTTCTACAATAATTTCTACTTTCTGAGCGATTACGCTTGGATGCATGTAAACAAAACGAGTCATCAAGGCTTTGGTTTTATTTTTTGCAAGTTCTGGATCATTGTCAGCAATTTTGATTAATTTATAGTACTGCCCATATGTCGTGTAGTTTGCCAGAACATCTAAAATAAAGCCTTCCTGAATCGCCTGTTTCATACTGTAATGATGAAACGGGGCTTCTCCATTATTCCCTGCTTCATCAAAGCAAGCGAGTGTTTTCCATTTTGGTGTAGCAGTAAAAGCAAAGAAACTTAAGTTAGGTTGGCGACTACGCTTTGCTGCTTCAGCAAATAAATGCTTTTTCACGTCATCAGTTAATTCACTTTCATCCTCATCGCCATCATCTAAAAACTCTTGAGCAATTGCAGATTCAATCCCATCCTTATTCAGAATTTTACGTAGTTCCATTGCCGTTTCGCCACTTTGTGAACTGTGGGCTTCATCGACAATAACAGCAAAATTCTTTCCTTCCGTGCTCAAATCAACAGTAATTCCTTTTTCCGCTTGGGTGCGAATTGTCTGCATGATATATGGAAATTTTTGGATAGTGGTAATAATGATAGGTACATTCGAAGCCAAAGCATTGGTGAGCTGTAGGGTATTTTCATCAATTTTTTGCACTACACCATCTTTATGCTCAAACTGTGCAATTGTTTCTTGTAACTGTCGATCAAGTACAATTCGGTCAGTAATGACAATAATTGAGTTAAAAATTTTCTGATCATCTGCATTATGCATCGATGCCAATTGATGTGAGAGCCAAGCAATGGTATTTGATTTGCCAGAACCTGCTGAATGCTGAATCAAATAGTTATGACCTGAACCATTGACTTTACTGTGTTTAATTAATTTTCTTACGGCATCTAATTGATGGTAACGTGGAAAAATCATCGTTTCTTTTTCGATATATCGAAAACCTGTATCAGTTCTAATCTTTTTAGTTTCTACACTCAAATGCATGTATCGAGCAAAGATTTCAATAAAACTATGACGAACTAAAGTTTCAGTCCATAGATAATGCGTGCGTACATCACCTGCTACAGGCGGATTACCTTTACCGTTTAAATAGCCTTTGTTAAAGGGTAGAAAAAATGTATTTTCTCCATCTAATTTGGTTGTCATATAGACTTCACAGGTATCTACTGCAAAATGAACCAAGGTACGTTTTTTAAAATCAAATAAACGTCCTTTTGCATTGCGCTCTTTTTTATACTGGATTTTGGCATCTTCCACATTCCAACCCGATGCTGAAAACTCATTTTTGAGTTCCAGCGTAATAAGTGGAATACCATTTAATGAAAGTACCATATCTGGAATTTCATTAAATTCCGTATGGAGCTGACGTGTACATTTAAGTACGTTTGCATCATATTGTTCTTGAGTGGTTTTATTGATACTGGTATTAGGTGCAAAGTATGCCATTTTGATTTTTTTACCAAAGCATTTAAAGCCTTGGCGAAAAACCGATAATGCGCCTTCAGTATCTAACGCATATACTAAATCATTAACAATACGTGCTGCTGTTTCTTCTTTACATGAGTTATGAATTTTCTCCCAAACTTTCGGTTGTGTCGCTTGAATAAAAGCCACTACATCTTTGGGAAATAAAGCAATTCTTGAGTCATAGTCTTTCGGGTTACCTTTTACATAGCCACCATCTATTGTTAAGCTTTGTTCGATGGCTTGTTCAAAATAATATTCACTATGCATAGCTTTACTGCCTCAAAAAAATATGACTCAATGATTTTTTAATTTACTTTTAGATTTCGAACATCAATCTTCCCTGTAACTACTTGGGTGATTAAGGTTGAGCGATATTCTTTTAATCTTTTGATTGTTAATTCATATCTTTGACCAATTTGTTGATATTTTTCAACCTCCTGATCTAAATAATCAACTATCTGATTTTGTTCTTCAATTGGTGGCAACCACACAAAAGTATTTTTCAAAATCGCTTGAGTAATACTAAATACTTTTACACCTTTAATTAGCATACGAATCTGATTACGGTGCTCTTCAGTATCAAGTATATAAGCTAAAAATCTTGGATTATTAAGCTTACTCATTTTGGCAATAATTGTATGGTAGCCAGCAAAAGTAGGAATATCACTATTTAAGTAGGTAAAGTTACCAGCCCCTTTAACATCCTCAGAAGTATCAGCAAAAATGAAATCTCCAGACTTAAGTAAAGAATTTTCATCACTTTCTATATAAGCTTCAGGCACACATTTTAATTGGTGTTTAATAGGATCAACTTCAAAACCAAATTTAGAATGCACCTCACCATAGCTCACGCAAGGAATCCCCTCATCAACTAAATTCTCTTTTGTGATAGTCAAACCTTTTGAAAAGTCAAAAATAAACTTATTTTTTATGATTTCCCAATGTGAAGGAATATTGCCTAAAATTTTAATATGGCTCTCTTTCATCTCCACATCAGGTTTTAAGCCCTTTGTCACCGCATGAGAAATTAAAGCCACACGTTGTTCAGCTAATTTTTCCAATAAAATTTCTTGCTTAGAAATTAATGCATCAACTTGGGCGAGACGTTTATCTAAAAAATCTGCAATGATTTTTTGTTCATCCAAATTAGGGTAAACAACTTTAAATGAAGCTATGTCATCCCAACTCGCTCGGGGCATCTTAGATCCAAAAGTTGTTCCATTAACTTCATTAATGAAATCTTGAGATAAGCAGTAATAACTTAAAAATTTTGGATAAATTACTTCAGATGAACGAAATACTAACGCCTCAGTAGAAGATAATCCATCTTCTTCAGCTAAAAAAACCTTAGCCAAATAAGGTCTTAATTTCCCAAATAGTACATCATCCTTTTTGAATCTGTGACCAATCCCCTCACTCTCAAGTTCCACTGAATTAAGTAGTTTGCCTGTAAATGACTCAATGTTTTCTAAGCCAAAATATCTAAGATCAGATTCTTTAGCATCAACTTTATCTCCAATATTAGAAACAACAAACTTCATCCGCTTAACTTCCCAATGGCTAGGGATTTTTCCTAACCATTGCACACCACTCTCTTTGTAGCTTTCGTAACGTAGTAACTGACTCATGCAGACAAACCTCCTAACATCTGCATAATCTCCTGCTCAAGCTGAACAATCTCCGCCTTAATAACTTCTAATGGACGTGGTGGCTCATAGACATAAAAGTGACGGTTAATTGGAATCTCATACCCCACTTTAGTTTTACTATAATCAATCCACGCATCAGAAACATGCGGTAAAACTTCAGCTTTAAAATATGCCTCACAATGTACTCGTACTAATGGTAATAACTCAGACAGATCAGGCTCTTTGTCATAGTTCACAGGCAAAGGTAAGCTCAAATTATCAGGAAAGGAAACAAGCTCTGTATCACGTAACTGTGTATCTGGTTCAATATTACCTTTATTGTCTTTGCATATATCGGCAGTTTGATCACGCTCAGATAAAGCTTCCAAAATCGCTTTCTTCACAGGGGCACCCAATTTGAAAGTTAAATCTTTCAAAATTGGATCAAGTACTTTTAAGAAAGCATCACGATTTTTCCAAACCTGATCAGAAATTTTCGCAGTAAGTGCATTTTTAATAGCTTCCTGTTGTAAACGACCTGCTTGCTCTTCCTTCGAAATTTCAACAGTATCTTTTACTTTCTTACTCTTCGCTAAACTTGCAAAAGCAGATTGATCATCCAATAAGGCAATACGTTCAACAGAAATTTTAAAGTTCAAACGCAAAGGACGTTCTACAGTAAGCTTCAAATAACCAAAATCTTGATTATTAAAAATCTTTGAACATACCTTCGCTTCACCAGTATTATTTTGAATTAATGCACTAGTATCTTGATCTTTAAATTCCGAATAGAACTTAGTGAGCTCAACAATGTGTGCTTTAGATAATTCATTACGCTTATTACCCAAGCTTTTTGCCATTTTTTGATAATGGGCGGTGCCATCAATCAACTGAACTTTGCCTTTACGTTTTTCAGATTTTTTATTTGAAATAATCCAAACGTAAGTATAAATACCTGTGTTGTAGAACATCTGGTCAGGTAAAGCGATAATCGCTTCAAGCCAATCATTTTCGATAATCCAACGACGAATATTACTTTCACCACTGCCTGCATCACCTGTAAATAATGGCGAACCATTAAATACCACGGCAATACGTGAACCTTCACCACCATTTTCAGGCGAAGCTTTCATTTTAGAAATCATGTGTTGAGCAAACAACAACGATCCATCATTGATCCGTGGTAAACCTGCTCCAAAACGACCTGAAAACCCTTGCTTCTCTTCGTCATCAATAAAGTCTTTTTGGTTTTTCCATTCCACACCAAAAGGAGGATTTGAAAACATATAGTGAAAGTCTTTATCTGCATGACCATCATGCGGGACATAACCATCTTTTTCTTTGGCATTTTTCACACCAAGCGTATCACCATAAACAATATTTTCAGCAGGTTCATCTTTAATCAATAAGTCAGAGCAACAAATCGCATATGACTCAGGGTTATATTCCTGCCCATACATATCAAGGCTAATCTTGTCATTGTATTTCTTAAGAAATTTTTCAGACTCCGATAACATCCCACCTGTACCCGCTGTAGGGTCGTAAATACTGCGGTATACGCCTGCTTTAACAAGTTCGTCCTGATCTTCTTCAAAGATTAAGTTCACCATCAATTCAATCACTTCACGAGGAGTAAAGTGATCCCCTGCTTCCTCATTTGCCTGTTCATTAAACTTACGTACTAACTCTTCAAATAGGTAACCCATTTGTAAGTTACTCACGCTACTAGGTGCAAGGCTTAAACCTGACTCTACCAAACCATTACGAAATTCTTGGAAGACTTTATATAGACGGTTTGCATCATCAAGTTTTTCAATTTCTTTAGCAAATTCAAACTTGGCAAAAATATCCTTTGCTTTAGGTGAAAAACCATCAATATACTTTGTTAAATTTGCCGTAAATTGATCTGGATCCTCCAACAGTTTTTGTAGATTAAAACCACTGATGTTATAAAGATTTTGCTTACGATCTTTATCTGCAATTTGGCTCAACTGCTTTTGTAAAAAGACATTCGGGGTTTTATCTTGCAAATTCGCCACAGCTTTTTCATAGCATGCTTTCATCTCATCTGCATGCGGTGCAAGAATTGCATCAAAACGCCCTAATACAATTAATGGCAACATCACACGACGATACTGGGGTGGACGATAAGGTCCACGAATAATATTGGCGATACTCCAAACTAATCCAACAAGTTTAGAATGCTGTGGGTGTTGATTTACTTCATTTGTCATTTCATTCCTCCAATTCAAAAATTCGGTTTATTGCGCCACTTTGGCTTGCATTAAAATTTGTTCACTCTTTGCTTGATTGTACTCAGCACGTACAGCTATCAATTGCTGAAATACCAGTGCCTCTTTATTTGCATCTTGAGTAAATTGCAGTATTTCTTCTTGCTTATTTAAAGAGGGAATCACGATAGATGCTTCCTTTAAAATTGAAATACTGAGCATCATCAACAATGAACCCCTGCTATTCATTTCAAAATAAGATCGCATTGCTTGTGAATGGTTAAAGTACCAAGCTAAAAATTCTGGCTTTAAATCAGCTGATTGTAGATTGACCACGATAAATTGATTACTAACAACAACTTGATCTGCTTCAGTACCTTTGAACACATAAGCTTTTGGCTCTCCACGAGCGACCACAATAATCGAGTTGTATTTCAAATATTGAGGTATTGAGTCATAAGCCCATTCGAGTTCTGACCATTGATTTTCTGAAATAATAACTTGATCTTTGGTTAAATCTTTAATTTGAATTGCTTTTACATCAAAAGTATTAACTGATTTTTCAGGAGGGCGTTGCGTAAAGCCCGTATAAATCTCAGCAATATTTTTTAATTTCATCTCCATAGTATTTCCTTTTAATAAACTTGGAGTACTTTGTTATTTTTCAGATATAATCTATTTAACAAAGTCTCCTGTGATAGTGGATTTTGTTTTGAAAAGTTGTCTGATCGCCAAATCCCAACTTTTCAAATCATGCAGTAGAGCTCGTACTGAGCTTTTTACTGCATGAAATCACTATACGATATCATTTTGATTAATGCAAAAATTTTTGCACTTTTTATCGTACTGCAAAATAAAAATATTTAATTTTCCAATTCTTCGTGATGTTTTTTATAACCAATATATCCCTTTAAAGACCATCTTTTCATTGCAAACTTAATGTAGCGCTCTTCCTGCTCATTGATAATTTCACTATAAAAATCAGAATAATAATTAATAGTTTTCTTAACATCACTCATAGATTTAACGGTTTTCCGAACATTTATTCCTGCTAAGCGCATATGGTAAAGATCTGTTGGGGCTTCCTGCTCAAACCCTTCAAGATATCGATCTACTTTGATCCAAATGTCATCATCACTACCTTGAATATTTAAACGAAGTTCAAGTAACACAAAATTTCCAAGTCTTCTTTTTTGATAGTAATCAACTTCTCGACAATTTTGCCCCTCAAGATTTCTGTTCTTAGTGGCCCACAAATGCTCTACCGACAAATAATCATTGGTTTTACCAGCTGACCTACTTTTTAAAATTTTATCGATATTAATCGTTTTGTTTGGTTGTAAAGATGACTCATAATTCATTAAAAAATAACGGATACCTCGCCAGTTATAAAAATCGAAAGAACTTTTATTATCTAGTTCAAATGAAGCTTCAAACCATCCATCATGAGCAAGATTTTGAGTAAATTGAACTAATAAATATTCTAGTGCTTGATCATCATTAGTTAATGTTGTCTGACCAATTATCCTATGCTCCTCTGCAATATAGCTGTTTAACAAACCTCCATAAAAGTATCTACTCGCATACTGATATAAATCACCTTGTCCTGTATCTTTTCTAGGTGTCATACCATTAGCAATATAAACTCGGAAATTTAATGTTTCTAACAACTGTAAATGTTTTTCGAGGATCTCTCCTTTTCCTTTATTCTTTAACACTAAGGCTAAAAATAAGGGCATGATTGATGCATGAACATTCTGAGCTCTAATATTTTCGATTAATGGTTTAATAGCATTATCCAAACCAAAATAATTAGGGGCATAAAGATGCTCGTACCATTTTGCAGATACTTTTAAGAATTGAATAAAATCTTGAAGTTTGATGATTGTCTGATGTTTTTTTTCTACAGATTGAAGACATTGATCTATTTGTATTCTGGACTTAAGTACATCATAGCCATGTTGACTATCTGTTTTATTCATTTTAAAAAATACGACTAAACAATATCTTAAAAATGAACTTTCCTCGTTAGGAGAAGTTTTCTTAGCTTTATTTAATGACTGTAAAATATCAGACCAATGCTCCGTAATTTCAGTTCGCAGAGTCAGAGCTGACAATCTAATAGAACAATAAATAAGATAATTCTTTACCTTTTCTAATTCACTAAGCTGTTTACCACGGTTATTAATTACCTCAAACATAATGCCTGTTTCAGCATCTTCTTTAGGGGAATAAACCAAAAAGCCTAATCTATCTTCTAAAATATTTAGAATCTTCTCAGTTGAAATACCTAAAGCTGTCTTGTGAGATAACCATTTATTAATTGAATGGTAAGCACCTAATAATCGCTCATGTGATTCTAATGTTATTGGACAATTTTCTAAATTACAGTCTGATAGAATCACTTTTTCAAAAAATTTTCGAGTATCAACATTCAATCTCAAAGCAAATTGATCATTCCCAATTGCACCTCTTTTTAAATATTTGGTAATAATACTGTTTTTTAATACTTTACTTGAAAGAAGTGAAATACATTTAAAAAAAATGACTAATGTCGTTAAGCGTTGTTGTCCATCTACTATCTGATACTCATGTTTACTATCTTTATTCTGAGATAAAACTAACGTACCTGTATAATGCCTTACATCTGATTCATCTAATAAAAGATGTTCTATATCTTTTAATAATTCATCTATTTGTTTTTCATCCCAAGCATACCCTCTTTGATAGTCAGGGATTTGAAAATAATTTCCATCAAAAATTTCTGGTAATGTATGAAGTTGTTGAACGAAATTATTTTGCATTACACACCTAATTAAAGTTTTTATATTCAAGAAAATAAGAATCGCATTGTACTTACTTTAAATTTTTTTAATAAAATATTTTCCAATAAAAAACCCCGAAACTTAAGTTTCAGGGCTTTTCACGAATTTTGGTGGAGATGGCGGGAGTTGAACCCGCGTCCGCCAGCATTACGCTCGAGAATACTACATGCTTAGATATCGTCTATTGTTTTAACACCTTGTGACCCGACGAACAGGGTACAAGTTGCGATCCTCTAAGTTTGGTATAAAGCCCCGAGGCTTGACTCTATACGGACTTGTGTGCGTGCGCTACGGTCGGGTTCCTAAACCACAAGTATTCTAGGAAGCGGACAAACTGCCCTTAGGCAGCTAGAGCGTAAGTTTCGTCGTTTGCGACTAAAATATGCAAATTTGATTTACGAGAGAAAATGCGCTCTCGGCATGCATCTATGAGTTTCATCACCAGCGTCGAAGCCAATAACATCCCCATGAATGTCTGAACATCATAGCATAACTAAAATAAAATACTGTGCATTTTATCAACAGTCTGCTACTGATGAACATATTTACATAATTGAGTGTCTTTTGTTTTTTTCAAGGGCCACATAAAAAAGCTGCCAAAAATGACAGCTTTTTTTAGAGTTGGGTCTATAAAGCACCATTGCCTAACACAATACCTTCACGGCGTGGGTCTACCCCACCTGCGTATTTACTCTGATTATTAATATTTACTTTCATAATCGTTGAAATACCGCTGGTTTGCGCAGTATTGGCAACGCCATGCCCTTTCGCCTTTAAGCCTTCAATCAAATCAAGCAAAGAAAGCTGCACATTCGAGCTATCAACATTGGTGTTTTTGCTATTGGTCGCACCAAAGTTAACAAGCGAGGTCGCCTGCTGAGCGTTTAAGTTCCAATCCAATGCCCCCACCAAAGTTTTAACTACATATTGAATGATCGTACCGCCACCTGGTGAACCTGTTGCCATGTAAAACTCATCTGGCGTGGTGCCTTTAAACACTAAAGTTGGCGCCATGGTACTTCTTGGGCGTTTGCCACCTTCCACACGGTTAGCAACCAGTGCTCCCGTGCTGTCTAGCGGATTCGCACTAAAGTCAGTTAACTGGTTTGACAGCAAGAAACCATCCACCATGTGGAATGAGCCCATGCTCGATTCAACAGTCGATGTCATTGAAACCACATTGCCATAGGCATCTACAATCGTGAACTGAGTTGTTCCGTGTTCAACAGTGGTGTCAACACCCGAAGCTGGGTTGAAATTACCCGCTGGCGCAACGCCCATACTTTGGTTTGGATTAATTAGTGCTGCACGTTGTTTCAGGTAGTTTTTATCAATAAAGCTTGGAATGCCTTGTGCTGGTAAAGCGACAAAGTCAGTATCTGCCACATATTTATCACGGTCGGCGTAGGCTAAACGTTCTGCCTCAGACACTAAATGTACGCCCATCACATCGGGTACACCGCCTTCATTTTCAGGGTTTTTAGGTGGATACAGCGACATATCAAAGTTTTCTAAAATACCCAACGTTTGCGCAACCGCAATCCCGCCCGAAGATGGAGGCGGCATGGTACACACATAGTAACGGTCACGATACGTCGTACAAATCGGGTCGCGTTTTTTAACCTGATAGTTCGATAAATCCTGCAAGGTCATCAAGCTTGGCGTAATTGGAGTTCGTGCGGGGTCATCCCCTAACGTCTGTCCTGCTTTTGCCACAATCGCTTGGGCAATTGGACCAGTATGCAGCGCATTTGCACCTTGCGTGGCAAGTGCTTCTAGGGTTTTTGCGTAAGCTTTATTGGTCATAGTCTCACCCACTTTACGAGGTGAACCATCTGGGTAGAAATAGGTTGCCATTGCATTTGCATCAAGCGCTAAGCTGTTGGCATTGCTTGCAATTGCGTCTGCCAAACGCCCCGGAATACGAAAACCATTGTCAGCCAAACCAATCGCTTCGCCAAAAAGCTGGTTCCACTTGAGTTTGCCATGTTCTTGTTGTGCTTGTTCAAGCAAGCGCATCACTCCCGGCACACCAATCGAGCGGCCACTACGGCGGGCACTTGGTACAGGTGCTGGTGAATTTGGGTCATATATATCTTGGCGAATTAAATAATATTCGTTGGCTGCGGCTGGTGCGGTTTCACGGCCATCGTAAGCAGTAACTTTTTTGGTTTTAGCATCGTAATACATCATAAAACCACTACCAGCAATGGTGCTCGATTGTGGCTCGACTAAACCCAACACCGCTTGTACCGCAACGGCAGCATCGACTGCACTACCGCCTGCTCTTAAAACATCACAACCCGCTTTTACCGCAAGTGGCGTGTTTGCCACCACCATATATTTATCTGCGTATTTAACCGTGTTACCGAGTCTATAACCCGATGCACCCTCAGGTGCTGCTGGGTCACCATTTTGGTTTGAACCGACCACCACGTTTGAACCGTCTTGTGCCAGTTTGCTACAACTGGTGGGGTCATTATCTACAATTAAATTGGGTGGGGTTGTATTTGAATCATCCTTGGGCTGATCTGACGAGGAGTCATCTCCACATCCTTGTAATAAACCGACTGCTAATAAACTACTGAACAAAAATGAATATCTTTTATTCACGTGATAACTCCAATATATACGCCTGCCTATCCATGCAATTGCCATGCAAGCTTCTTTGTTTTCAGGTATTAAGTTTTTTTAATCTTTGATAAAAATAAGGTTTTATAATATTGAATGTTTAAGGGCGTTTTTTCCTGTGCCCTGTATTAAGCCTCCTTGCTTGATATTACACGCTTTTATATTTGATCTGCCCGATTCTGGCATGCTTTATTTAGTGAAATACAGGCAAAAACTACCATTTATAGACTCGCTCTATTTTTTAATAGATCTAAAAAAGCACCTCCGAAGAGATGCTTTTTGTGTTTAGTGAGATGGCATTCCGCTGACATCTCCTTTGGGTTTCGGACACAGCCAAATGACCAGCCCCGCAAAAACAAACACCATTGCAAACAGCAAAAATACATGGTTTGCCGACATGGTAATCGCTTCTTTATCAACGAGGTTTGAAATAATGCCTAAGGTTGAGTCAGCCGAAAAACCATTTTGTGCAAGGTTATTTTGAACTTCAGCAGTATTTAGGTTTGACACCATTTCACTTCGTGCAACTTTGGCATGGTCGTCCCACACGGTCACTGCAATTGAGGCACCAATCGCCCCTGCCATAGTTCTTAAAAAGTTCATAAGACCTGCAGCAGATGCAATCTCTTGCTGGAGTACCGAACCAAGTGCAATATTCGACAGTGGAATAAAGAAGAATGGTACAGCAAAACCTTGCAGGATCTGCGGCCAAGCCAGTGCCATAAAGTCGGCGTCTGTGGTCCAGAATGCCCGCATTAAGGTCACACCACCCAGCAATATCAAACCGAAACTCGCTAGTGCCCGTGGGTCATGTTTAGTCGAAAGCTTTGCCACAATTGGTGACATGGTCAAACTACCAAAGCCCATGGTTGCGGTTAAATAACCGGCCCACGTGGCGGTGTATGAAAGGTTCATTTGTAGCCACTGTGGAATCAGTACAATACTACCAAAGAACGCGCCAAAGCCGAGCGACAAGGCCAGTACCGAAATTGCAAAGCCCCTATGCCTAAAGACTTTGACGTCCACGACGGGGTGTTTGTCGGTCAGCTCCCATATGAGGAACACCACAAAGCCTATGGCGGCAGTCAGGCCTAACACCACAATGCTGGTGCTATTAAACCAGTCACGTTCGTGCCCCAAATCGAGCATGAGCTGTAGCGCGCCAATCCACAAAATCAACAGACCTAAACCGACGGTATCGATTCTTAAAGAAATCGTTTCTGTTTCGGCTGGTTTAAGCAAACGGATTGCCGCTAAAACACAAACAATACCAACAGGTATGTTAATAAAGAAAATCCAGTGCCAAGACAGGTTATCACTAATCAAACCACCCAGAATTGGTCCTAAAATTGGCCCAACGACGGTCGTCATTGCCCATAGGCCCATCGCCTGCGCATGCTTTTCTTGAGGGAAAATACGCATCAGCAAAGTTTGGCTGAGTGGCATGAGCGGGCCACCACATAGACCTTGTCCAATACGGAAAAACACCAACATGCCTAACGAGTTTGCTAGGCCGCACAAGAAAGAAAAAATAGTGAAACCAATCAGGCCAAAAATAAAAACCCGAACCGTACCAAAGCGCCCTGCAAGCCAACCCGTTAAAGGTACACAAATCGCTTCTGCAACAGCATACGACGTAACAACCCATGTGCCTTGTGTACTTGAAACAGCAAGGTTACCGGTAATGTGTGGTACAGATACGTTGGCAATGGTCGTATCGAGCACGACCATAAAGTTCGACAAGGCAATAACAAACGCTGCCAGTATTAAACGGCCACCGCTTAGTTCGGCAAAAGGTGTTTGCGTTTTCATAAGCGTTTACTTCGCAGATAAGTCGACTTTTGCTTCCATCGACAAGCCAACACGCAGTGGGTGTTCAGCAAGTTCTTTCGGGTCAAGTGCAATACGAACCGGTAAGCGTTGAACTACTTTAATCCAGTTACCTGTTGCGTTTTGAGCCGGAATTAAGGCAAAGGCAGAGCCTGTACCACCAGAGAAGCCCATCACTTTGCCGTGATATTCAACATCGTCGCCATATAAATCTGAAGTAAGCGTAACGATTTGACCCGGACGGACTTTTTTCAACTGACTTTCTTTAAAGTTCGCGTCTACATATAAATCATTCAGCGGCACAATCATCATCATGCTGGTGCCCGGTGCAACACGTTGCCCCACTTGAATGTTACGACGTGTCACCACACCATCAACTGGCGCACGAATCACGGTACGTTCTAAATCAAGCTGAGCTTGTTCAACATGCGCCTGTGCAACTTGTACATCAGGTGTTGAAACTTCGCTTACACCCTGAATTAACGCTTCGTTTGCAGCTAAGGTACTTTCGGCAGCTTTACGGCTTGAAGACGCTTGCGCTAAACCAGCTTTAGCAAGCTCTAGACCTGCTTTGGCTGTTTCAACTGCACTTTGTGCCTTAGTGAGTTCTTCTTTAGACACTGCACCAGACGCGGCAAGTTGTGCACGGCGATTTAACTCTAAAGCAGCTTTGTCGTAGTCTGCCTGCGCTTGTGCAACCTGTGCTTTAGCGCTGTTAATTTCGTCGTCACGAACCACAACTTGAGAGTTTAAAGAACTACTGTTTGCCGCAGTTTGTTTGTATTGGCGTTTTGCTTTTGCGAGTTCCGCCTCAGCTTGCGCTAATGCAATTTTGGCATCACGGTCATCAATACGAACCAGCACGTCACCACGATGTACCGTTTGGGTATCTTTTACAACAACCTGAGCGACCTGACCGCTCACCATTGAAGTAATTTGCGCGGTTTCAGCACCGACATAAGCATTATCCGTACTCACGGAATGATTTAAAAATAATGCCCAAATTGCATATAAAATAGCGGCGATCAATAAAATCAGCGCAAAAAAACCAAGAAATTTTTTGCGCTTGTTTTGATTGTTGTCATCCGAGGCAGATGTTGTTGGCACTGTTTCTTCTACATTGCTTTGTGCATCAGTCATGGTATGTTCCTAAAGATGAGTTGGCTTTGCCATCAATCTCGCACTACACCTTGTTATAGAGTTTTTATTTTTCTATAAACAAGACATACCGCATTGTCAAAGGAGCTAATTTTAACGCTAAAACCTCATGATATGAGAATAAAAAATTATAACTAATGCGTTCGTTCTAATTAAATTAATGTTTATCTCAAAGTTTTTGTGAAAATTCCTGCTTTTCAAATACTAAAAAAAGCGCACTTGGCGCTTTTTAAATACTTAAATCGGTAACTTAATAGGCGTATGAAGCAATACCCGCAGCAATTGCTTTGCCTTCATCATTGACCATGGTCATGCGCATGGTGCAGCCCTTACGACCTAAACGCAGAACTTCAGCACGGGCAATAAAGTATTTACCACGCCCCGGCGCCAAATAATCGACACGCATGTCGACAGTTGCCAAACGCGATACTTGCTTAATGGTCTCGGTTAGAGTTTCCGGCGTTGAACGACGATATAAGTGTTCCATTGCCACAATACCGCCAATGCTATCGAGCAAGGTTGCAGCAACTCCACCATGCAAAATCTGAAATGCCAGATTGCCAATCAGGTCCGGTTGCATCTCGATATAGCCTTCAATGTGGCCATCTACCACACGCATAATCATTCCACTATGCTTAAAAAAAGGAGAGCTATTAAACGCCTTACATAATTGGTTGAGAACCACAGTTAGGTCAGTTTTTGCACCTAAATGGATGTTCCCAGTCCAATTTTTCTTTTCATCACTCATACATTGCCTAAATTTAAAAGCATGATAAACACCCATAATTTTGTACAAATCCAGCATTATGGGGCTACAATACAGCAGTCGGTTGACAGTAATGGAATATCCGCCAACCTATCCTAGTGTAATACCGAACATCGAGATTGTTATGACTTATACGTTCAATCGTCCTGCATTTCCAGCCACTCGCATGCGCCGTATCCGTAAAAATGACCAGTTGCGTGCGATGGTCAGCGAAACACAGCTCACTACCAATCACTTGATTTATCCAGTATTTGTATTACCGGGACAAAATCAGACCCAAGATATTCCAAGTATGCCAAACATTCAGCGTTTGTCGGCAGATTTGTTACTGAAAAAAGCTGAAAGACTTCTGGAATTGGGTGTATCAAAACTGGCTCTTTTTCCAGTTACCCCGCAAGAAGATAAAAGCCTCACCGCAGAAGCTGCATGGCATGAAGATGGTTTAGTTCAAACCACTTGCCGTTTACTTAAAAAAGAATTACCAGAAATGGTGTTAATCACTGATGGTGCCCTTGACCCTTACACGACTCATGGTCAAGATGGCATTATTGATGAAACAGGCTATGTGCTGAATGACGAGACTGTAGAGTGCTTGATTAAACAAGCGTTAAGTCACGCAGAAGCAGGTGCCGAAGTAATTGCACCAAGTGACATGATGGATGGCCGCATTGGTGCGATTCGTCAAGCTTTAGAAGCCAATGGTCACATCTACACCAACATCATGGCCTACTCTGCGAAATATGCGTCTAGCTTCTATGGTCCGTTCCGTGATGCTGTTGGCTCTGCATCCAACCTAAAAGGTGGTAATAAATATAACTACCAGATGGACTTTGCCAACCGTGCCGAAGCATTACATGAAATCGCGCTTGATATTCAAGAAGGCGCCGACATGGTGATTGTAAAACCGGGCATGCCATATCTGGATGTGGTACGTGAAGTGAAAGATACCTTTGGTGTTCCAACCTTCATTTATCAAGTAAGTGGTGAATACGCCATGTTAGCGGGCGCAATTCAAAATGGCTGGTTATCAGATTCAGTGATTTTAGAATCACTCATGTGCTGCCGCCGCGCTGGTGCAGACGGGATCTGGACTTACTTTGCAGAAACCGCTGCTGAAAAACTCAAGGAAATGAACTAAGTTCGCAGAGAAAGGATAACACTGCATGCATATTGCAATTATTGGCGCGGGCATAAGTGGATTAATGTCTGCGCTGGAGTTGGTTGAACAAGGCTGTACCATCAGCATTTTTGATCAACAACAAGCGGGACAAGCAGCCTCTTGGGCTGGCGGAGGCATTCTCTCTCCGATGTACCCGTGGCGCTATGTGCATGCAGTGAACCAACTTGCCCAATTTGGCAAGGCCTCTTATCAAGCATGGAACCAAAAGCTCTACCCTGTTACAGGAATTGATTTTGAAATTCATGACACAGGCATGCTGATTTTTGATGAAGAAGATTTTGACGTTGGGCTTTCCTACGCCGAGCAGCATCAAGAACCGATGCAACGCTGTGAATATTTACAGCGCGATGCCCTAGAACAAGTTAATCCGCATATTTCCGATCAGTTTCAAGAAGCGATTTATTTCCCTGAACTATCTAATATTCGTAACCCTCGCGTATTACAGTCTCTCATTAGTTATTTAAAACAACATCCAAATGTTGAGTTTTTTGAACACGCTGCTGTTAAAAAACTAATTCAACAAGGTGATGTGATACAGGCGCTACAAACCGAAGATGGCCGCAAACATACAGCAGATCATTTTGTAATAGCTTCGGGTGCTTGGAGCCATTACTGGAACTCACAATTACAACTCGACATTCCAGTCGAACCTGTTCAAGGTCAAATGCTGTTATTTAAAACCCCTACTCACTGGCTACCGACCATGTGTATGAATCAAGTGATGTATTTGATTCCACGTATGGACGGGCATATTGTCTGTGGGTCTAGCATGGCACATCGTGGTTTTGACACTTCTACCGACGAAACGACTCAGCACAATATTTTAGAAGCATGTTTAGAAATGGTGCCTGAACTGGCCGATTTCCCGATCGTACAGCGCTGGGCAGGCCTAAGACCAAGCTCACCAAATGGCGTTCCCTATATTGGCAAAATGCCTGAAATGGATAACCTGTGGGCAAACTTTGGTCATTTTAGAAATGGTTTGTGTATGGGCGCAGGCTCTGCGCAATTGCTCCGTCAGCTTATGCTGGATCAACCGACATTAGTTGATGCCAAAGCATATTCTCCAGAGCGTTTGCAAAATAAAATCTTAGTCTGAGGCGAGTATATTCTCTAAACCCATTTTTAACTGAGGATAAGCAAACTCAAATCCTTCTGCTTGCAGGGCTGCGGGTTTAACGTATTGGCCATTTAAAATCAATTGCGACTGTTCCCCTAACAAACAACGGAAAACCGTGCTCGGCGCTGACAATATTGGTTTCTTATTTAAAACTTCTGCTGCTTGTTCAACAAAAGCTTTTTGAGTCACATTTTCTGGTGCCACGACATTGTGAATTTGAGCAGATTGAGGATGCTTAAATATAAACTCGATTGCGTTTAACACATCGTCAATATGTACCCACACCACAGGCTGACGACCATGACCAATTTGACCCACTAAATTGAGTCGAATAGGAAATAACATTTTAGGCAAAATGCCACCGCCCAGCCCAAACACTACACCTAAGCGAATAATTTTAGTGTTTTGCTGAGTATCTGTTAAAGCTGCTTGTTCCCACTCTTGGCAAAGTCGAGACATAAAAATAGGCTGTGGCGAGCTTTGTTCAGTGCACGCCTCTACCCACTTTTCTTGATCGTCTATACCGTAATAACCAATTGCGGAGCCAGAGACAATTACTTCGGGGAAAATTTGAGATTGCTTGAGCCACGCATACAATTTTCGGGTCGTATTTACACGGCTTTCAATGAGTTGTTTTTTACGTGACTCGGTCCAGCGTTTCTCGCCAATATTTGCACCTGCCAAATTCACCACATAATCAATTTGATGGGTTGAGATATCTTCAAACTTTTGTACCCACTGTAAGGCAGGATGGTCAGATGTCTTCCCAGCCTGCCGTGTTACAGCAATCACATTATAATTTTTTTGTAGTAGGAACTTAATTAAGTGCGTTCCGATAAAACCACTAGCACCCGTGATTAATACATTCTTATTCATATTTCCTCCTAAGCTGAGGACAACTGTTTTATTTCATTATATAAGACTCATTTATATTTAATCGTAGCTGTTTTTGTAGTGATCTATTGCACATTCAACATTTTGTCAGCCATGCGCTGTGCCTGTTTGCCATAAAACCAGTAGGTAATTAAATAAAGCGGAATAGCCAGCATTAAAATCATAATGACCATGATACTTAAGAACTGAGGCTGCTTGAGATAAAGCATAAAGTTTTGCAAAATCTCTGGGTTTTGTCTTGAAAATAAAAACAAACCAAATAAAACACCGCATAAGTTATAGCCCCAAAATATGAGGGTAAACCCTAAAGTAAATTTCTTTTTTTCTTGTACAGTCGGAGCACGGCGTTCTTTCTTTAAAAATCTAAATAAGACAAAAATCATTGCGCCTAAATATGGAACGGCTGTTAAAATACCACCTACACTCGCTGGCAATAGTGCTGCAACAACGCCTACAATTAAGGTAAGTATGATGCATATAGCAAAAAACCAGAGAAAGTAAGAACGTAATTTGGTCATATTTTTGCCTAATTTATGGGTTCAAAAAATAATTATAAATTTTTTTCGATTTTTTTTCATTTTTCTGTCAACCAATCCGAATCTCTTGACGTTATATAGAGTAACAAGGTCGCAGCAACCGAATACTTCCTTTGCACGGCATCCGCAAATTTGTTTCGGTGACCTTTCATTACGACTCTTTCTTCCTTCAGATTAGGTTTTGTTAGCAGCCAAACCCTTGATGAAGTCTTTGACCGACGATTCTCTCATCACTCGAATCGTCGGTTTTTATTTTCTAGCACGTTCATTTTACGCTCAACGTACACAATCGTTATTTCATAGCTATGAAAGCCATGCGTATACTTTTTACACCATAAAAATATGTTTTAAATAATATGAACAACATTGCCTATTTTGAAATCCAGTCTTCAAACCCTGCTCGCGACGCGCAGTTTTATCAAGCTGTGTTCGGTTGGCAATTTAAATTAGATCCAAACTTACCGATTGAATACTACCGTATTGAAACACCATCAATCATGGGCGGCCTTTTAAAACGTCCCGCCCAAACCCCGCCAATGGAATATGGCACCAATGCATTTACCTGTTCAGTTCATGTGGAAAACTTCGATGAAGTTGCTGCAAAAATTTTAGCGCAAGGTGGTATTGTGGCGATGGATAAATTCGCTATTCCCGGTCGCGCTTGGCATGGCTATTTTGTCGATTTAGATCACAACGTTTTTGGTATTTTTCAAGTCGATGAAAATGCAGCTTAAAGATCTTATTTAACGACTCTATTTATTTTTAATTTATAGCCACCGCCTTTTTATCGGTGGCTATTTCATATTGATTATTCAGCAAAGCTAAAACTGGCTTCACATGTAATTGGGAAATTCACCGAATTGGCAATCATGCATTCATGATGCGCTTCTTCATGCAATTTTGCTGCAAGCGCTTGGTCAGCACCTTTTTCCAAAACAATCTCTGGTCTTAAAATAATTTGGGTAAAGTGACCACGTTTAACTGGATCTGCATCCTCCATAAACCCCAGTGCATGGTCGACATAACTCACAACGTGAATATGATTGACTGCACATAGGTGTAAATACCAAAGCTTATGACAAGCTGAAGCTGATGCAACCAATAAATCTTCTGGGTTCCATCTGGTCACATCACCTAAATAGGCTGGGTCTGAAGAACCTTGAATCGTGGCCTTTTGCGGATGCTGAATACTAAAGTCTCGTTTATATGAACGATAAGATGAAGTGCCTGTGCCCGTATTGCCTTCCCACTGTATTTTTACTTCGTATTCATGAATGCTCATTTTGTTCTCAAAGTTCATGGTTTGACCTGATAGTAACAAAGCAGGGTTTAAAAGGAACAATTTAATTCAGTTTTTACGGCTGGCTTAAATAACGAGCACTTTAAAATGTCTTGATAAAATCTCCTGCCAATTTATGCTAACGTATCTGTGTTTATTTTGGCTTGATGTCTGTTTCTATGTCCGTACATTTTCTACATACTTCTGACTGGCATTTGGGACAGTTTTTTTATAATCATTCACGCCACTACGAACACCAACAATTTTTAAGCTGGTTACTCACTCAAATACAAGAAAAACAACCGCATGCCCTGCTCATTGCTGGCGATATTTTTGATGTGATTAACCCAGGTTCTCAAGCACAAAAACAACTCTACCAATTTTTAGCAGATGCGCACCGTATTGCCCCACACATGCAAACGCTCATGATTGCAGGTAACCATGACTCAGGCTATCGGATTGAACAGGTCGAGCCACTGTTAGAAAAATACAATGCAAAAACCGTGGGTGTAGTTCGCTGGAATGAAGATAAAACTCTAGATCTCGATCGACTACTTTTACCTATTTATAACCGAAATCAAGATATTGTAGCATGGTGCCTTGCCCTGCCTTTTTTACGTTCAGCCGAAATTACGGGCTTTAATGAACATACCACCAACAGCAAAAATGCGATTGCCTATTTGCACCAACAACTCATTGCTGAAGCCAAACGTCGTAAAACACCAGACCAAGCGCTTATTTTGATGTCACATGCCCACATGCAAGGTGGGGAAACATCCGACTCTGAACGTCCAATCATTATTGGTAATGAAGAAGCTCTTTCAACGACTTTGTTTGAAGATGCAGTCGACTACGTGGCTTTAGGGCATTTGCATAAGCCACAAAAAGTAGGCCAGCCGCATATCCGTTATAGTGGCTCGCCTATTCCGCTTTCTTTTAGTGAAATTAACTACAAACATCAAGTGGTAGAGGTCAAAATTGACCCAGCTCAAGAGACAGACAACCGTTTGCAATTTGAAGCTGTAGAAATTCCACGTTGCATACAATTGCACCGTATTCGTGGTGAATTAAACGAAGTATTGCAACAACTCAAAGCGTTGCCAAACGGCGTGATTGAGAATATTGACCACCGTGAATACGTTGATATTGAATATTATAGTTTAACGCCGCCGCAACCTAATTTACGTCAGCAGTTTGAAGCGGCTCTACCGCCTGACCGCTACCGTTTGGTGCGTATTTCACGTCAATATGTGAATAAAGATGCTACCGATTCAAATACCACTCAGCAAATCGCTCTTGAACCGCCAACACCAGAAAAACTCTTTCAAAATATCTGGGAAAAACAAGGTTACAGCGCCGATGATGCTGTCTTAAAAGATTTTCTGAGTCTGGTACAAGAGGCACAAAAAAATCTTGAAAATGATGCAACTCCCTAAGGATATGTCATGAAAATTTTATCCATTCGAATAAAAAATCTGGCATCTCTTTCTGATGAACACTTTATTGATTTTGAAAGTGCGCCCCTCGCCCATGCTGGTCTTATTGCGATTGTGGGAAAAACGGGTGCAGGCAAGTCGACCATTTTAGATGCGATGTGTCTGGCTTTGTTTAATCGGGTTCCTCGCCTTAAAGACAGCGACGGCAAATTAAAAGATGTCGATGGTTCAGAGTTACTCACTAACTCACCTTTGACTGTATTACGCCGTGGTACAGGACATGGTTTTGCGGAACTTTGCTTTATCGCACAAGATCAAAAACGCTATTTGGCACGTTGGGAAATTAAACGTGCGCGTGAAAACCCAAATGGTAAATTACAAAGCGTACAACGGCATTTAAAATGCCTGACCGATGGCGTCGTGCTTGCCGACAAAGCCAAAGCAGTTGATGAAAAAATCAAACAAATTACCCAGCTTTCTTTTGAACAGTTTACTCGTGCGGTATTACTTGCCCAGTCAGAAGTGACCGCATTTTTAAAAGCACGAGACAGCGAACGCGGTGAATTACTCGAGTACCTGACCAACTCCAGCATATTCGCCAAAATTGGTGAGCTGGCTTTTCGTAAAACAGCAGATATTGCAAAGCAGCGTAAACAGCTTGAAGAGTTCTTAGGCCATATCGAAATTTTGTCTGATGAAGAGATTGCTGCATTTACCGAACAATATCAGCAAGCCGAACAAAACCATCAACAGTTAGAACAACAAAAAAATGTCTTAGATAAACAGCAACAATGGTTTGAGCGTAAGGCGAAACTTGAGCAAGAAGTTCAAGCTAAACAGCAACAGTTTCAAACTCAACAAAATCATCATCAACAATTGGCTGGTGAGCGTGAGCAATTAAAACGACTCGAAGTTTTCTCTGAAATACGCCCACAAGTTTTTCAGCAAGCTCAAAATTTACAAACACTACAACAACTTGAGCCTCAAATTCAGCAAGCTCAGACCAAGTTTAATGAGTTGGTACAAATTTTTGAAACGGGACAAAAACAATATCAACTTGCAGAACAACAGCTCAAACAAACGCTGGATTTTGAGCAACAACATCAACAAGCTTTAAATCAAGTTCGACAGTCCATTCAAGAACGCGCATTTATTGCCGATGAATATAAAAAGTGCAAAGAAAAGAAAAATGTACTTGAGCAGAAACTCAGTCCACTGCAACAACAGCAAAACATTGTGCAACAGCAGATTGCACAGCTTGAGCAGAACAAAATTTATTTACAACAGCAGCTTACTCAGACTCAGCAATACGCTGTATTAGACAAAGGACTTTCAGCACATCTACATCAGCTTGGACAATTTATTCAAAATTATGAAGCAGTTGAACAACAGCTTGGAAACCCTACTCTTGCTCGTCAAAAGCTATCGGAAGCTAAAAGTGAACTCGAACAACTGACAGCCTTACTAGGCACAGTTGAACAAATTGATTTAAAACTTGAGCAACAGCGTAAAGATAAAGATCAGAAACTTGCCCAAATCATGCAGTTAGATCTAATTCAGCAAAAAATAAAAATTTATCATGAGCTCTATGCTGAGCTTCAGCAATTCACTGAAAAACATACTCAAACCTCTGCGCAAGAGCAGCAACTTAAAACCGTTTGCCAGTTAGCTGAGCAAGAGTACCAAACAGCAAAAACTGAACGTGAAAAGTTACAGCACGTTTTACAACAGCAGCGTTTATTACACACAGAAAATATCGAAAAATTACGGGCCGATCTTAAAGACGGCGAAGCTTGCTTAGTGTGTGGAAGCACAGATCATCCCTATCGTGTTGATGACAATGCAGTTTCTAAAGCTTTATTCGACTTGCAGCAACAACAAGAGCAACAGGCAGTAGCGTTAGAGCAAACTAAATTTAATACATGGCAAACCCAACAACAAACACTGACCCAGTGTAGTGCCGAGCTTGAACAAGTTCAAAAGTACTTAACTCAACTTACAGCCAAACAATCAAGCTTGCAGCAAGAGCTTGAGCAAGCGTTTAACCTCAATCAATTACACATTGAGCTTAATCAAGCTCCTGAACAAATCTTGCAAACGCTTAACGAACTCAGACAAGCCGCGCAAACTGCCATAAATTCATTTGACTCAGAAAACTTTCGCTTAACCCAAGCGATAAAACAACATAATCAATTTGTTCAAGCTATTCAGCATAATGAAAGCTTGCTCAATACGGCACAGCAATGGCAACAACAAGTTCAACATATTGTTGAGTGTTTATCGGAAACTGAACAACACGCATGGCAGCAAGCAAGTAGCCAAACAGCTAAGCAGACTTGGACTATTCTTGATGCACGCGCCAAGCAACTTGAGCAACAAGAACAGCTTGCACAGCGTTTTGAACAGCAGCAACAAGAACTTAAAATGTTAGTTGCCAATCTTGAGCAATTAACCAAGCAAATTGATGAGATCGATCAAAATCTCAAAGAGATTACGCTTAAAGGCCAACAAAATAATGAAAAAGCGGTGTCACTCATTCAACAAATGACAGGCCATGGTGATATTAAACCGCACGAATGGTTAATTGAGCACGACGCTAAACGTCAGCAGCAACAAACGGCGTATCATGAAGCTAAACAACGCTTCGAACAAACTAGACAGCACTTTGAGCAGCAAAAACAAGCGCTCGATCAACTTAAACATCAACATCAACACACTGCGGGGCAGCAGCAGCAGGTTGATGAGCAAATTCAAAACTGGTTAAAGGCCCATGCTGATTTTCAAGCATCTGATCTTACAGTGCTCATGCAAATTAATTCAGCCCAAGAACAAGACATTCGTAACCGACTTAATCATGCCGAGCGTTTATTAAGTGAAGCCTCATCTGCCCTTAAGACCATGCAAGAGCAATTAAGTGAGCATTTACAAACTCAGCCAGATATTGAACATGAAAAGCTTGTTAACCTTATTCAAAACAATATTGCACAGCTTAAAGCACAGCTTGAAGTACGTGATCGACTGAAGCTTAAGCTCGAAGTGCACCAACAAAACCTTGCCAAACAGCAGCAATACGCCGAGCAAATTCAAAACATTCACCAAGAAGAACATCGCTGGAGCAAAATTTCAGGTCTAATAGGTGATGCCAAAGGAAAAGAGTTCCGTGATTATGCGCAGCAATATCACCTAGATATTTTAGTTGAACATGCTAACCAGCAACTGGCGATGCTTTCTCAACGTTACACGTTAAAACGTCTAGAGCAATCGTTAAGTCTTGCGATTATTGACCATGATATGGATGGAGAAACCCGCTCTGTTGCATCTTTATCTGGCGGTGAATCATTCTTAACTGCCCTTGCCTTGTCTTTAGCCATTGCCAATATGGCCTCAGGTTCAATGAAAATTGAATCTCTATTTATTGATGAAGGCTTTGGTACTTTGGATGCTTCGTCTTTGCATATGGTTATGAATGCTTTAGATCAGTTGCAAAATCAGGGGCGCCAAGTCATTCTCATTTCACACATTCAAGAAATGCATGAGCGTATTCCTGTACAAATTCAGGTGAAACCACTTGGTGCTGGCGCAAGTACAATTGAAGTCGTAGGCTAATTTATTAGGATTTCATATCTTATACTTGATTGAATCTTATAGAATAAAGGGGCGTATTATTTACGCCCCTTTGTTTATTGTATGGTCTTAGTCTTGTACTAATTTTTTATTTTTAAAACATCAAAAATTAATTAACGCAGAGTACGACAATTGCGAAGCCAATACAGTACAAGCCGAACAAATGCCAGCGTCCATGTTCTAACCATGAAGACAACCATTTTAGCGCCAAAAGACCAGCACCGAAGCTAAAGCACATGCCCAATAAGCTTGGAACCATCGAATGGAATATTTGTCCATGTGCCACGGTTTGTAAGCCTTGAGCGTGAATTAAACGATATAACTCTTTTAAAATTACTGCTGGTGTTAATACCACAGCCAACGCAAAACTAAACTCTTCAGCCTTTTGACGTGATACCCCTAAAAATAGACCTGTAGATATGGTTGCACCAGAACGTGAAAAGCCACGGAAAGGTAAACATAAAGCCTGCACCGCCCCAATAATAGAGGCACTACGCAAACTAATTTCACCCTGCTGCCCGCGATCTAAACGCGAAGATAAAATAATCAGAACACCTGCCGAAATCAGCGCAGCTGCCATGAGTTTTGAGTTACTAAACAAATGCTCAATTTCGAAACTGCTCGCGCCGCCGAAGAACACATGTTTAATCAGAGATTGAAGCGCTAAACCGAGCACGCCTGTAATAAGCGTTGCCAAAATAATATAGAAGGCTTGTTTTTTAAAACTTTCCCATGAAGAAAAATAGGTTTTTTTCCAAGATTTCCAAAAGTAAACGATCACTGCAAACATCGTACCTGTATGTAACATCACAAGTAAGAAGGTCATATCAGGTGCAGATGGATCATACCCCATTAACTTTTCAGCTAAAATAACGTGTGCGGAACTAGAAACTGGCAATAATTCAGCGAATCCCTGAATGATTGCCAGAATGAAAACATGCAATAAATCCATACATTACACACTCAAATATTAAAATATCTGGGTTATAAGCTAGGAAAATTAAATTTAAATTAACAAATTACAGTTACTCGACAAAACGTTTATCTAAATTGTAAAAGTCATTTTTTCTCAACTGTATCGCGCTTTCCAAATAAAGCCGTTCCTACACGTACCATGGTTGAACCTGCTGCAATCGCAGCGTCTAAATCACCTGACATCCCCATGCTTAATGTGTCCCAGTGTTCTGGGTGGGCATGTTTTTCTTTCACAGCATCAAACAAGGCTTTAGCATCTACAAAAGCGGCGGTATTATCTGGCGCTGGAATCACCATCAAACCACGTAGTTTAATTTTTGCTAATTGGCTAATTTGAGTGACTAACTCGGCAACCTCATCTGGTGCACAACCATCTTTACTGTCTTGCCCATCAATATTCACTTGCAAGCAAATATTCAAGTCAGATTGATTTTGAAGTCTTTGATTAGATAATCGCTCAGCAATAATCAAACGATCTACACCATGTACCCAATCAAACTTTTCTGCCAAATGTTTAGTCTTGTTGCGTTGAACATGACCAATAAAATGCCATTCAATTTCTAAATCTTGTAAAGCTTCGATTTTGTCTAAAGCTTCTTGTAAATAGTTTTCACCAAATGCTCTTTGTCCTGCTGCATACATTTCACGCAAACTTTCACTCGGATGTGTTTTTGATACGGCTAAAAGTTGTACAGTTTCAGGCGAACGCTGAGCATGTTCACAAGCAACTCTGATTTGCTGTAATACGTGCTGCCGCGCATCTTGCAGGTAATTCATTGACAAGGTTCTCATTTTCAAAAAACTTTTTTGCTTTTCACCTAAAGCGAGGTGTTGGTAAGCCTCGGTGAAAGCCGTATATTATTCTACAAAATAATGACATATTTTGATTTACTTGGGGAAATTATGGATATTACAGAGCTACTCGCCTTCTCTGTGAAAAATGGCGCGTCCGATTTACACTTGTCTGCTGGCATGCCACCGATGATTCGCGTTGATGGTGAAGTCCGTCGCATTAACTTACCGGCTCTAGATCATAAAGATGTTCACCGTCTAGTCTATGACATCATGAATGATAAACAACGCCGAGACTACGAAGAAAAGCTTGAAACCGACTTTTCTTTTGAAGTGCCAAATGTTGCTCGTTTCCGTGTTAACGCGTTTAACCAAAACCGCGGTGCTGGTGCAGTATTTCGTACCATTCCATCTAAAGTGCTTACTATGGAAGATTTAGGCTTAGGTCAAATCTTTAAAGATATTTGCGACTATCCACGTGGAATCGTACTCGTTACAGGTCCAACAGGTTCGGGAAAATCTACGACGCTTGCAGCGATGATGGACTATATCAACGAAAATCGTTATGACCATATTTTAACGGTTGAAGACCCTATCGAATTTGTACACCAATCGAAGAAATGTTTGATTAACCAGCGTGAAGTGCACCGTGATACACATGGCTTTAACGAAGCACTTCGTTCGGCACTGCGTGAAGACCCCGATATTATTTTGGTCGGTGAGATGCGTGACCTTGAAACCATTCGTTTAGCACTTACTGCTGCCGAAACGGGTCACTTGGTATTTGGTACGCTCCATACGACTTCTGCTGCAAAAACCATTGACCGTGTGATTGACGTATTCCCTGCCGAAGAAAAAGACATGGTTCGTGCCATGTTATCAGAATCTTTACAGGCTGTTATTTCACAGACACTGTTGAAAAAGAATGGTGGTGGGCGTGTGGCAGCACATGAAATCATGATTGGTATTCCTGCCATTCGTAACTTAATTCGTGAAAACAAAGTCGCCCAAATGTATTCATCAATTCAGACTGGTGCAAATCATGGCATGACTACACTCGACCAAAGCTTAAAAGGTTTAGTTTCTCGTGGTGTGATTAGTCCACAAACGGCTCGTACTGCTGCAAAACAGCCTGAATCATTCCTATAAAAAGAATTAGAGAATAAATATGGATTTTAATGACTTACTCAACCTTATGGTTGAAAAAAAATCATCCGATCTTTTTATTACAGATGGTGTTGCACCATCTATGAAGATTAACGGACAAATTGTTCCAATTTCAAAGAATAGTCTTTCAGGCGAAGTAATTGGTCAACTTTTACATTCCATCATGAGCGAAAAACAGCGCAAAGAATTTGCCGACACTCGTGAATGTAACTTTGCCATTATGAACCGCGATAAAACTGCCCGCTTTCGTGTGAGCGCTTTTCAACAGCGTGACATGCCAGGAATGGTATTACGTCGAATTGAAACTAAAATTCCTTCAATTGATGACTTGCAGTTACCGCCCGTTCTTAAAGATTTATCAATGACCAAACGCGGCATCATTATTTTTGTTGGTGCGACAGGTACGGGTAAATCGACGTCTTTAGCTTCAATGATTAGCTATCGTAACCACAACACTAAAGGTCATATCATTACCATTGAAGATCCAATCGAGTTTATTCACGAACATGCAGGCTGCATCATTACCCAACGTGAAGTCGGAATCGATACGGATTCATTTGAAATTGCCTTAAAAAATACTTTGCGACAAGCACCAGATGTCATCTTGATTGGTGAGATTCGATCTCGTGAAGTTATGGACTACGCGATTGGCTTTGCTGAAACAGGTCACCTTGTATTGGCCACAATGCACGCCAACAATGCTAACCAAGCACTCGACCGTATCATTCACTTCTTTGAAAGTGACCGCCACAGTCAGCTCTACATGGACTTATCTCTTAACTTAAAGGCCATGATTGCTCAGCAACTTATTCCAACACCTGATGGCAATTCTCGCCGCGCCGCAATTGAAATTTTAATTAACTCACCATTAATTTCAGATTACATTCGTAAAGGTGAAATTCATGAAATTAAAGATTTAATGAAACGTTCACGTGAACTCGGTATGCAAACCTTTGACCAAGCATTGTTTGATCTCTATAAAGCAGGCCAAATTACCTACAAAGATGCATTAAAACATGCTGACTCACCAAATGATTTACGTTTGACGATTAAGCTTGCAGAAGAAGGACCTGATCAAATTGCAGGCACAAATCAGCATTTAACCTTCGACCGACAGTAATTTCTTCATAAAAAAAGGAAGGTTAAACGTAACCTTCCTTTTTTATTTGTTTTCTTTGTGTGAAAACGATTATTTCTTGCGCAGAACTTCCTGACATTCAGGTTCGTTACAGTAACCGTAGAGGTTTAATGAGTGACCCGTTAAGGTAAACCCATGTTGGTCTGCTACAGCATGCTGTTCCTTCTCGATAACATCATTAGTAAATTCAATAACTTTGTTGCAATTATGGCAAACCAAATGATCGTGATGATCTTCTTGCATAATTTCGAAAACAGAATGATTATTTTCGAAATGATGACGCTGAATGATACCTGCAGCTTCAAATTGTGTTAACACACGGTAAACTGTCGCAAGACCGACATCTTCCCCTTGTTCTAACAAAGTCTTGTAAATATCTTCAGCACTAAGATGATGTTGCTTTGAATTTTCTAATAATTCCAAAATCTTAATTCGTGGAAGGGTAACTTTAAGTCCAGCTTTGCGCAAATCTTGATTGGAAATAGGCATGAAAAAAGGTCTCTCAACAAATCTCAAGTTGGAATAGGCAATAGAATTTAGATGAAGTATGATCTATCCTTTGATCAAATGCATCATAATTTATTGGGATAGTGTAGCAAAATGCAAAAACTCGTGCTGACGTTATTAGTCACTTCACTCCTTGCTGGTTGTTCAATCTTTGGTGTATATAAGGTTGATATTCCTCAAGGGACTCCTTTGACCAAAGCTCAGGCCTCTCAAGTACAAGTCGGCATGAATTTCCAGCAAGTGCGTTTTTTGCTTGGTAGTCCAACTGTGACTGATCCACTCAATCCTCAGCGTTGGGACTACATTTACAACTATATCCCGGGAACTTATGCTAAAAAGGCAAAAATCCCCGCAGCACATGGTCAGCATTTAAAAATTTACTTTGATGGCACTGGCACAGTAACTAAAATTGAAGGTTTAGAAACTATTCCAGAGTCGCAACCAGGTTTACCTGCTTCTAAAGAAGCGATTTTAACTGCCCCACCACTATAATCGTTTTTTCTAATAAAAATAAACCCCTCAAGTGAAATACTTCGAGGGGTTTTATTTATGGGGCTTATTGCTTTAAGCGATTACTTTTAATATATCGCCCCACAGGATTTTTCTCGGCGCGGTTACGACGTATATCCTTAGGATTAATCGTTAAAGGTCGATAGATCTCTACCCTATCACCTACTTGTAAAATCGCCTGTGCTTCAACTTTTGCACCAAATATGCCAAGTTGTAATGGCTCAGGCAAACTTACCTGTGTCTGCAACCCACTCGCTTCAACTGCTTGTAATGCTGTCATTCCAGCTTCAAATGGAACAGCAACTAAAAACTGTTGCTCTGGGGCTGCAAAAGCAACCCACACTTGCTGAGCTTTTTCCATCAGATAATTTGTCCAACTACCGCAATCATGGCAATTACAATTGAAAGCGGTAAAACAATACGTACCGCAATACGCCACAAGTTATAGAACAACTCATTGCTAAAATTCATTGATTTACGCAAGTGGCTAATTTTCATAATCCAACCAGCAAAAATTGCATAGATCAAGCAAATGAGTAATCCCCAAAGCATCAAAATCAGCGTAAAGATGCCATGAAGTTCAGGCACAGCCCAAACTGCAATTGCTACAACAATAATCACCCATTGTAAAACGTACATCAGTTGACGTTGAGCGAGCTGTTCTTTAGCAAGTTGAATAAACAGAGCTGTTGTCATTACCGCCGTAAAAATCCAGGTAAAAACAGGAAGCTGTGCTTGAAGAGAAAAGAAACCAAACGCAACAACAGCAATTAACTGAGCTAACCAGATTGGAAGTACAGTTCTTGTAGCGCCTTCTTGAGAGTGAATTACAGACAAGCTATTTTGCCAGTAAAGTCCTAAGCCTAAACCACTCGCAACAAGAGCAAGTACAGTTGCATTACCCCACTCTTTAAACTCAACATTTGTCCAATGCCAAGGCTGTAAAGTTGTTCCCATTGTATTAGCTAGCACAAGAGAAGCGATTACACCGACTGTCATTAACACAATTAAAATCTGACGCGGAATAAAAGATAAAATTAAAGCCGCAACTGCAAGACCAGCAAAAACAATTTGCCCAGAAATACTGTTATTGAGCTGTACTGTCAGTAAATTGCCAGCAGTACTCAATACATTCCCGGCTAAAAATGGAATAAAAATAACTGCAAGCCAACCAGCCAAACGCCATTTTGATGAACTATCTGCTTCACGAGTTAAACTTGATAAAGCATTTAGAGCAGTAGTCTTCGACCGTTTTGCTAAGGCAATTTCTAAATAACAAACTGGCAAAGCCAATAGCAGCATTGTGCCTAACCACAATAACCAGAAATCGATTTGACGATCAATCTGGATCCCCATAGCGGGTGCCAATGTCGCCATAATGATGAAAGACAAGCAAAACGCCATCAGGGGCGATAACCATCGTGACATAGGTATGTCCTGCATTATGCATTCCTTGAAAAAGACTATAGATATTTTGCCCGTCTCATGCCTGAAAATCAAAGTTTGCTCAATAAAAAAAGCAAACTACCGAAACGATAGTTTGCTGCGCTAACTAAAATTATAAGTTTTGTTATTTAAGTTATGCGAAAAACCGAGCAAACCAGTTTTTCCCTTTCTTCTTTTCTTTTTCTCTAATAATTCCCATCATATTTTCTTTTACCGCCCCCACATAATCAGCATCATCATGTTGAATATGGTTAATTAACCATTTTGCTAAAATTTCTTGTAGCTCTTTTTCAACAGTATGTCCCATTTCAAAGCGCTCACGATATAACTCTATTTTTTTAATAAACAAGTCATGTACACGTTTATGTGGTACACGATATTTATAATCGGCTTCCTCTTGTAAACTTTCTTCGAAAGTAAAATGAGATTGCGTGTAATCAATAATATTATCTAAAACATCTTTAATTCGACGTCTATCTTCATCATCTTTTACATCATCAATTTCATTAATATAATCAAGTATTCGTTTATGTTGCTCATCAATAACATCAATACCCGTATTATATTCTGAAGCCCATTTCATTTTCATACATCTCCCCAATGATGTTCAATGACTGTTGCATAAACCTCATGATATATTTAAAGAATATAAATAAAAACAAAGCTATTTTGTCGGGTTTATCATATAAAAATCATATTAAACATAAATTATTGTTTTTATTTATTTTTTAAAAATTTAACCAACTAAAATAATAAAGTATTTTTTAAACAAAATACTTTATTATTAAACGTTTAATATATAGATATTCCTATTTATATATTTTAAATATACTTTATATTAATATTGATCTGCACGAGTAATACGTTTAATTTCAGGATTTTCCTGCTCACGCTTTAATCTCTCGACATGAGTAATAGCTTTTTTAATTGGCTCACCATGTTGAAATAAAATCATTTCACCGGGTTGATAAGCTGTCCAGTTTTCATTATGTGTTAAAGGTTCAGTTGTTATTACTGCTACACGATCTTCAGGGGTTGTTACCTGACTAAAATCAACTTCAACATCTAAATCAATTAAATGAGCCTGATTAAATGGATATTCTCGAACCAACCAATGTAATTTAGTAATCGCATAACTAAATAATGCCTTGCCATTCGATAAGCAATAATTAAATGTGCCGTACTCAGCGATTTGTGGCGAAATTTTTTCTAATACTTCAAATATCTGTTCAAGGCTTGGTTCTTCATAGCCAAAAGCTTCAACGAGTTGATCGAGCAAATAACAAAATGCGCGTTCACTGTCTGTATTCCCCACTGGCGTAAAACGTCCACTCAGTGGTGGATTAAAGTCATGTAAATCACCATTATGGGCAAAAATCCAATGACGCCCCCACAACTCTCGAATAAAGGGATGAGAATTTTCTAAAGTGATTTTACCTTGAGTCGCTTTACGAATATGCGCGATCACATTACGTGATTTAATAGGATAATTACGGATAAGATCGGCAATTGGAGATTCAACTGCCGACTGGTTATCGACAAATAAACGGCAAGCTTTATCTTCGAAAAATGCAATACCAAATCCATCACTATGGTCTGAGGTAATTCCTGCACGCTGTGAAAAACCACGGAAAGAAAAAGTAATATCCGTTGGTGTTGCACAATTCATTCCTAATAGCTGGCACATATCGCTTTTAAACTACTTCTAATTACCCCATCTGCTCTATTGTGCATGAGAGTAAAATTGCTTGCAAATCTCAATATGTGCTGGCTATTAGAAAATAGAACATATGATTAACGCTGACCCATTTTATTCATGACAAATGAAGTCGCCACTTTATTCACTTCCAGAAATACAAAATAATCTAGACAGTTAAACTCTTCATCAAAAAAAGCCTGTTTCGATAATTTTGATTGCATGCTCAAATACATTTGGAACAACTTTGGCATACGTTCATCTTGAGGAAAGCTAAACTCAGGATATTCAGGGTCATAGATTTTTTTCGAACGGATATCAATGGTTTTACTTTCAGGTAATTGCTGAATCTGGCGATGCGTGTAGTACGCTCTAGCCAAATTATCTTGCAAATGAATACTGACACAACCCATTAAATATTTAGCGCGCATTGACCATAGCACTTTCGGTGCAAGGTTCAACCATAGTGTCGATAATGCTTTACCATTACGAAAGCGTGGATGCACACAAGTACGTCCTATTTCTAACACATTAGGAAGATGTGATAACTGAGGAACAATATCAAACTCATGTGCGCTGTAGCTTTGCGCAATCTCATGTCCTTGAAATAGTTTTAGACGGGTATATGCGACAATCTCTCCAGTCCACTTTTCACGTAAGACTGCATGCTCACAACCAAAATCATAAATGTCTTGGTCTAAGTTATCTTCAAAATGAATTCCAAATTGTTGGCTAAATTGTTGTGCACGAAACCGCTGTACATCTTGTAATTCTTTTAAATTATCAACCCATTCAAAACGAAATTGTGTCTGATTTATTGCTTTATGACGATTTAGAGGTAAAGTCCAGGTTTGGCGATATTGATTAAATTTTTCCAGCATAATGAACGCTCCTAGTGACACCCCTTACACTAGTCAAAGCTCATGACAAAAAAATGACCAAACTAAAGTGGTATAAAAAAAGACCACCTAGGGTGATCTTTTTATTGAGAATAACGGATTTCTTAAGCTGTTTTAGTGCGATTAGAAATGAGTGTTCCAACCCCATGATCAGTGAAGATCTCAAGCAATGTTGCATGTGGTACACGACCATCAACAATATGTGCGCTTACAACACCACCTTTGACAGCATCTAGTGCACAACCTACTTTAGGAATCATACCGCCATAGATCACGCCTGTTTCAATGAGGCGATCAACTTCTTGCGTAGTAAGGCCAGTTAACAGGTTTTTATTTTCATCAAGCACACCAGTAATATTGGTAAGCAAAATTAACTTTTCAGCGCCTAGTGCTTCTGCAACCTTACCTGCAACTAAATCAGCATTAATATTATAAGTATTGCCTTCTTCATCTACGCCTAATGGCGCAATCACTGGAATAAAGTCACTTTGAGTAAACATTTCCAATACATCTGTTTTAACGCCAGTCACTTCACCAACCATACCCAAGTCGATATGTTTGATAGAACCGTCTTCTTCTTGCTTTTCCATAAGTAATTTACGGGCACGAAGTAAATTACCATCTTTACCTGTTAAACCAATTGCACGGCCACCATGTTTATTAATCAGGTTAACAATTGATTTATTTACGCTACCACCTAATACCATTTCAACCACTTCCATGGTTGCAGCATCCGTTACACGCATACCGTCAATACGGTCAGACTCGCGGCCTAACTGCTTTAAAAATGAGTCTACTTGTGGTCCACCACCGTGAACAACAATCGGATTTAACCCGACAGTTTTAAGTAAAACGATATCGCGAGCAAATGAACTTTCGAGCTCCGGATCAGTCATCGCGTTGCCACCGTATTTCACCACCAGCGTTTTACCAGTAAAACGTTGAATATACGGCAAAGCTTCAATCAAGATTTTTGCTTTGTCGACACCGATATGCTGATGTTGGGGCATTACGCCTCTCCTTACTTAGGCCTCTGAAAGTTCTTGTGCAATTTGCGGATAGTGCTCTTGCAACATATCTACAAATTTTTGCTGGATTTCCTTTAATCGTAAAGGATTATCTGCATCAAATCGTACTGTAAAATATTCACCAGTATTTGATGCTCGAATAATGCCAAAACCATCATCAAAATCAAGACGTACGCCATCGATTTTACTGATGCGGGCACCTAAACGATGACTTAAAATTTCAATATCTTGTAATACATACTTTGGATCAGACTGATACGTACCAATATAGGTATCTTCTGTACAACATCTTTCTGGATAAGGAGCAAATAATTCAGAAATTGTTGTCGCACTCGATTGAGTAAAATATTCCATTACACGTAATGCAGCATATAGACCGTCGTCGTATCCGAAACCACGCCCATCATTAAAAACGTAGTGGCCTGCATATTCTCCACCAAAAATGGCGCGTCCATTTGACTGAGATAAATAAGCTCTTAAAAAGCTACTTCCCGTGCGGATCATTTTTGCTTTTCCGCCAAGTTGTTCAACCGTTTTTTGAACCATGCGTGAACATTTCACGTCAAAAACAATTTCTTGCTCAGGGTGTTGTTCTAAACACATTTGCGCAAAAAGTGATAATAAACGGTCTGCTGTCAATATCTGGGCTTTTTCATCGACTAAAACGACACGGTCTCCATCACCATCCAGAGCAATGCCAATATCTGCCTGCTGCTCAACCACTGCTTTACGCAAATGAGTTAAATGAGCTGCATGCGAAGGGTCTGGTGCATGATCTGGAAACTCGCCATTCGGATGGGTTCGTAAAGCAATGACTTCACAGCCCATTTTTTCCAATATTAATTTTGAGCAGTGTCCAGCAGAGCCATGTAAACCATCTAAAATAACTTTTAAAGGACGTTTTAATTGAATATCTTTAAAAATGGCTTGCTGGTATTTCTGGCAAAATTCAGCTTTAAATTGAGGTAGGGTTAACTCAAGTACAGAAATGGAATGAGCTGGTACATAATTTTGAGCTTCATCACCCACCTGCTGAATCATTTCCGGAGACGGCGGTTCACCTTTTAAAATCCACTTAATACCATTATCAGATTTTGGATTATGGCTTGCAGTCACCATAATGCCATTGCCACCAAAATCTCTCGCAATGTAATACATCATTGGTGATGAACAACAACCAATGTTGGTAACTTTTAAACCTTGTTCTACTAAAATCTCTTCAATTAATTGTGCATAGGCTGGACTTGTGAGACGGGCATCATAGCCAATCACTAATTGGGTTTGTTCTGCTTGTTTGTATTGTTGTGCCAATCCGTAGGCAATCGAACGAACAACGTCCGCGGTTAAGTAAGAAAGTTTGCCTCTAATATCGTAAGCACGAAAAATACTTTTTGGAAATGAGTGTCTTACATTCATAGCGTATCTTCTATTTAAAGATCAATCCGATCTATCGCAAAAACATAGATTATTCAAAATTTTTGAAAGGTTTGTTTGCTAAAAAAGTTAAAAGAATATGAGTAAAGCGTGTTGTAATATAATCCATTGTAACATTCAAGATATAAAAAGAAACGCCTGTTCAACAGGCGTTTGATTTTCGTTAATATTTTAAAAAACTTATTGTTTACCTGTGTGACCAAAGCCACCAGCACCACGTAAAGTTTCTTCAAATTCTTCTACTTGCTCAAATTCAGCTTGTACGACTGGCACCAATACATATTGTGCCAAGCGCTCACCTGGTTCTAAACGGAATGTTGTTTGACCACGGTTCCAAACTGAAACCATCAATTCACCTTGGTAATCTGAATCGATCAAACCAACTAAGTTACCAAGCACGATACCGTGTTTATGACCTAAACCTGAACGCGGTAAAATTAAACCAGCAAAATTTACATCATGAATATAAATTGCCATACCTGTTTTAACTAAAACAGTTTGTCCTGGTTCAATATCAATTGCTTCATCGACGCAGGCACGTAAATCTAAACCCGCTGAACCTGCTGTTGCATATGAAGGTAAAGGCCATTCTTTACCTAAACGCGGATCGAGCAATTTCACTTGAACTTTCATGGGATTTCCTAAAAATTAAAAAAATTAACGCTTTAATAAAGCTTTTAAATTTGCCAGATATTGTTGAGCCTGTTCTTTAGGATCAACATTAGCCGCAATTTTCTTTTTACGCCCTAACCACTCGAGCTCATCTTGCGGAAGTTCATCAAGGAAACGGCTAGGTGTCATCTGTTTCATCTGTCCGCCATTTTTACGCTGTTCTGCCAGTGTTAACGTTAAACCTTGACGTGCACGGGTAATTCCCACGTACATGAGACGGCGTTCTTCCTCAATGGTTTCTGCCGCAATTGAGTTTTTATGCGGCAATAGTTCTTCTTCGAGTCCCATAATGTACACATATGGGAATTCCAAACCTTTTGCAGCATGTAGAGTCAGTAAGTTAACTTTGTCAGTATCTTCTTCTTCCTGCTGCTGTTCTAAAAGGTCAAGTAGAACCAGTTTTCGAATGACACTTTCAATATTCTTTTCATCAACGTCTTCTGCACGGTTAATGAGGTTTTGAATACTGGTAAATAAATTCTCAATATTATCGAGCTTACTTTTCTCTTGTGCAGGTGTTGCAGACTGTTCACGAACGTAATCCATATAACCAGCTTCGTTCATCATTTGACGAACTTTAGGCACAGGTTCATCATCTTCTAACAATTCACGTGTAAATGTCGCGATAAAGTCAGCAAATTCATGAAGCTGAGTTTCTGCCTTTTTAGGAAGCACCATGCTTAAACGTTGATCAGCAGAAGCACCAAGTAAAGACAAATTATTTTCTTGTGAGAATAAACCTAACTTCTCAAGAGTAACTGGGCCAATCGCACGTTTAGGCGTATTAATAATACGCAAGAAAGCACTGTCATCTTCTGGGTTAATAATGAGACGTAAATAACTCATCACGTCTTTAATTTCTGCACGAGCGAAGAACGATGTACCGCCAGAGAGTTTATACGGAATTTGCATTTGGCGAAGCTGTGTTTCTAATACACGTGCCTGAAAGTTACCACGATATAAAACGGCATAATCTTTCCAGTTTTTACCGTTCATGAGCTTATGAGTAAGTAGGTCTTTGACCACGCGTTCTGCTTCATCATCATCATTACGACATGTAATGATTCGGATAACCTCACCATGCCCTTTATCACTCCACAATTTCTTATCAAAAATATGCGGGTTATTTTGAATAACACAGTTCGCTGCTTTTAAAATACGGCTCGTTGAACGATAGTTCTGTTCAAGTTTAATAATTTGTAAATTGGGGAAATCCTGCTTAAGCAACGCCATATTTTCAGGCTTAGCACCACGCCATGCGTAAATCGACTGGTCATCATCACCTACCGCGGTGAACTGCCCCATTACACCAACTAATAGTTTCACCAAAATATACTGAGCGGTGTTGGTATCTTGATATTCATCGACCAATAAATAGCGAACACGGTTTTGCCATTTATCTCGTACTTCTGCATTTTCTTGCAGTAAACGTGTTGGCATAACAATGAGGTCATCAAAATCGACTGCATTGTAAGCACGTAAATTACGTTCATAAAGCTGGTAAAGATGGGCAAACTGTACATCTTCAGGTGTTTCACAAGTTGAATGTGCTTGCTCTGGCACGATCAGATCATTTTTCCAGTCTGAAATTTTCTTCATTGCCTTAGCAATTAATTCTTTGCTTTCTGCACCTGACAAATTGTCGCGATGCATCAAATCCATCAAAATACGCTTACAGTCGTCTGCATCTAAAATCGAAAAATTAGCTTTTAAAGGTAAATTTTTAAGTTCTAAACGTAAAAGGTTTAAACCAAAAGTATGGAAAGTCGAGACTGATAAACCTTTTGATTCTTCACGTGACAAGAGCTTGGTCACACGCTCTTTCATTTCACGGGCAGCTTTGTTTGTGAAGGTCATCGCAGTGATACGATGCGCTGGAATACGGCAATGCTGCACCAAATACGCAATTTTACGCGTAATTACCGATGTTTTACCTGAACCAGCACCAGCAAGCACCAATAAAGGGCCCTGAGTATATTTCATGGCTTCTTCTTGCTTGTTGTTCAATTGACTGGCAGATGACATCGTGTATTACCTCTTAATTTTTCGAGCATGATTATAGTCATCTCTGTTTTAGAATCCCAATAGTAAATCTATGGATATGTATAAATGATGTCTAATAATGCAATTTATGCGCCGCAGAATGTCGTGATTATTTCTTATACTGCACCCATAAAAAAACCACCCGAAGGTGGTTTTTGAAACAATAAACTAAATCTTATTGTTTAGCATAAATGCTGATTTCTACACGACGGTTTTGTTCACGGCCAGATGCAGTTGAGTTATCTGCGATCGGGTTAGATGAACCATAACCTTGCGCGTCGATACGGCTAGCAGATACGCCTTGGCTAGCTAAATAACTACGTACTGATTGAGCGCGTGCTTGTGATAATGGAATGTTAATTGAATCATTACCAGTGTTATCAGTATAACCTGTTACAAGAATTGCACTCTTGTTATCTTCAGCCAAAGTTTGAGCAACTTTGTTTAAAGTTGAATAGAAGTTTGGCTTGATGTTTGATTTGTTTGTATCAAAAGTAATGCTACCAGGCATAACTAATTGAACAGAACCATCTGGATTACGGTTAACGTCTACACCAGTACCCGCCATTTGTTGACGTAATTTTTTCTCTTTTTGGTCAAGGTATAAACCACTAGCGCCACCAAGAACTGCACCAATTGCTGCAGCACGGTTGTTTTGACGGCTAGAGTTTGCACTTGATTTAGAAATACCGTAACCAGCTGCTGCGCCAATTAAAGTACCTAATGCGGCTTTATCGTATTCAACGCCACCAAGGTTGTTACCTGTTGTTTGACAACCAGAAAGTACTACTGCTGCCCCTACCACTGTTGAAATAACTAATGCACGCATTGCATGCCTCCTCACTTTGAGTGTTTTGTTGTTGAGTGAATAATGAAACAAAAAGGAAGTATAAAACATTGATATTTTGTTAATAATAAACAGTTTAGTTACTTTTTTGTAATATTTTGATGCACTTTAAGATGCTACCTCATCACAATTTCTTCATTGTTGTCTAAGATATCGTTGTATTTCATATTATGACAGTTATAGTTGAACAACTTTTCTATGGATTTTAGACATTCGGGGTCATTCATATGTCAACTGCACCCAATAAGCAATCTGCGCTAAAAAAAATTACACGTGGACTCACTGTAGGTACAGTCATTACAGGAAGTACGTTTTTTCATGGTCCACCTGTTCTTGCACTAGGTCTGACTAAGCTTTTAAAAAAATCATCTAAAATAGATGAAACCAATATTCAAATTACAAATAGCTGGTTAGGGGTAAATAATTGGTTAATTGACCATGTTTTACCAAATCTGAAATGGGATATCACGATTGATGAGGGACTTGACCTAAATATGCAAGGTCGTTATCTCATGACGTGTAACCACCAAAGTTGGGTTGATACAACGGTGAATCAATATTTTGGTTTAACGCGTATGCCACTCACCCGTTTTTTTACCAAATGGGAACTCATCTTTATTCCTTTCGTTGGGCAAGCTTTTAAAATTCTAGGCTTCCCAATGATGAAACGTCACACTAAAGAACAGGTTGCAAAGAATCCTGAGCTCAAAGACCGTGACATGATGGAAGCACGTAAAGCCTGCGAGCAGCTTTTAAGCCAGCCCTTCACATTATTGAATTATTTAGAAGGTACTCGTTTTACTCAAGAAAAACATGACCAGCAAAAATCGCCATATAAGCATTTGCTTAAACCCAAAGCAGGTGGCTTGGCACTTGCCTTGAATATTTTGGGTGACAAAATTGATGCCTTAGTTGATATGACAATTGTCTATCCGAATGGCGTTCCTGGATATAGCGATTTCTGGCTCGGTGATGTTTCAAGAATTGCAGTAAATTTGCGTAAAATTGAAATTCCAGACTGGGTTCTTGGTGGAAACTATGAAGACGATGCGGTTTACCGTGAACGTTTTCAACAATGGGTGCATGAAATCTGGACCGAAAAAGATCAACTTATTGAGCAAATGAAATCTCAATATACCTCTACAAATATTTAAGAAAGCATCCGTTATTATGCAAAACAGCGCTGGGAAAAAAACGAAATATCATCATGTAGATCCAAACAGCCTTTCGTTTAAGCTGTTTTTGATCTATGACATCTTTATGGTGTTTATTATTATTTTTAACCTGTTCTGTCTTGCTACAAATTTCTTTTTAATGAGCAGTATTGGGGCATGGTTCTTTGAACACATTCATTTGCCCCAGATATTAAGCTTTTACCGTAATTCACTACACCCGTGGGTGATCACATCAGAAGCTTGGTTTATTGGTTTTTTAATTGTTGAGCTGCTCGTGCGCTGGAGCATTGCGATCATCAATAAACACCATAAACGTTGGTTCTTTTTCCCTTTTATTCACTGGTATGAAATTTTAGCCATTATTCCTCAGCTTCGTTTTCTACGTTTGTTCCGAGCTGGGATTATTGCTTATCGTTTACACGAAATGGGCTATCGAGTTATTCCGGAAAGCTGGAGAAAGACTGGTTTATTTTACTATCGCGTTGTCATGGAAGAACTTTCCGATCGTGTTGTTATTACAGTGATTGATGGCATTAGATATGAACTTCAAACAAGTTCTAGCCATAAACAGATTATTCACGACTTAGTTAATCATCATCGTGAGCAATTTACTGCTACCCTAACAGCATTATTACAAGAGTCTTTAGCGACTGCTTTAAAAGAACAAAAACCAGCAATAACAAAAGGTGTTGGGAAAATTGTAGATCAAGCTATTATTGATACGCCTGAGTTAACTCAATTATTACGCTTAATTCCTTTAGTCGGTGGTCGTATTGAACAGCAAATTCAGAGTATTGGCCAAAGATTAGGTGAAAATATTAGTGCAGGTTTAATTGAACCTTTAATTGAGGGTTCACCAAACAGTCCGAATTCTACTTATCAATTAATTTCTCAAAAAGTGAGTGAAATAAATATTAATAATCGTCAGCTTGAGCAATTGGTTGAATCTGTCGTATTCGAGACACTGGAGTCTGTACGAAAACAGGTCAAGGTCAAACAATGGCAACAAACGCTTGCGGAGTATGATCGAATCAAAGAATAAGCATTTACTTAATTTTTTATTAAACACGCTAGAGAATTGGCACGATTTGTTCTAGCATTTGCTCTATTTACAATAAACTTAACGATATTACAGCTCGTTTTAACGCCTTGAAGGAAGACTTATGGCTGATATCCGGATTACCGGCAGAATGGTTAACTTTAGCAGGATAACCTTCGATACCAATGATCATGATGTGATCCGCCAGCAATTATCAAATATATTAAATGAAGGTTCCTATCAAGGAACTTTAGTAATTATTGATAGTACGGTTGAGCAAGAGTTAATTGCATTAATTCAACTTCTGGTGAGCTTGGGTCTACAGCCTATGGCGGTAATCGACGGTATTTTAGGAGATGAAGCTCGCGCTATTCAATTCCCTGTTTTACCGGCAGATCAACCATTACAGCGTATTAAAGCCACAACAGAACAAGTCGCAATTGTAGAAAAACCTGCTACCGCTCCTGCATCATCTTCAGCAGAAACAAAAAAACCACTAAACAAGATAGCGGTTGCTCATATTACCTCTTATCATGATGAAATTTTACGTACAGGCCAATCCCTTGTACAAGATAACGGCGATATTATTTTAAAAGCTGGCATGAATAGTGGTTCTGAAGTGATTGCATCAGGAAATATACATATTTATGGCACAGTTCGTGGTAGAGTCATTGCTGGTGCGGGCGGGCACGCAGCTGCACGTATTTTTTGCCAATCTTTAGAGGCTGAGCTCGTTTCCATTGCCGGAACGTATTGTGTCGCAGATGATATCCCTAAACATGTGGTAAAAAAACCAGTACATATTTATTTAAATGAAAAGCAAGAGCTTGAATTTGAAGCGATTGAACTTTAGTTTATTAAGCAAATCACCAAAAAACAGCCCTTTTAAGGGTGAATGACCATAATAGGAGTGGATTCGGTGGCCAAAATTGTTGTCGTAACATCAGGCAAAGGTGGTGTAGGTAAAACTACAACGAGTGCATCTTTTGCAACAGGTTTAGCCCTTCGTGGTCATAAAACTGTTGTGATTGATTTTGATGTAGGCTTACGTAACCTTGATTTAATTATGGGTTGTGAGCGTCGTGTTGTTTATGATTTTGTCAATGTGATTAACAACGAAGCACGTCTGCAGCAAGCCCTTATTCGCGATAAAGATATCGAAAACCTTTATATTTTACCAGCTTCACAAACACGTGATAAAGATGCGTTGAGCGACGATGGTGTTGCTCGTGTTATTGATGAGCTATCTCAAGAATTTGATTACATCATTTGTGACTCACCTGCTGGTATTGAACGTGGTGCAATTTTAGCCATGTATCATGCAGATGAAGCAATCATTGTAACAAACCCTGAAATCTCTTCAGTACGTGACTCTGACCGTATTATTGGTATGTTAGATAGCAAAACCAAAAAAGTTGAACAAAACGAAGGACGTATACGTAAACATTTATGTATTACACGCTTCAACCCTGAACGCGCAGACCGTCAGGAAATGCTGACCATTGATGATATTTCTAAAGATATTTTACGCGTACCGACATTAGGTGTTATTCCAGAATGTCCAAGTGTATTACAAGCATCAAACGAAGGTAAGCCAGTAATTCTATATTCAGAAACTAAAGCTGGTCAGGGTTATGATGATTTGGTTGCTCGCTTTCTTGGTGAAGACCGTCCTTATAGACACATCACAGCTCAACCTAAAGGCTGGTTAGCACGACTATTTGGAGCGTAGATATGGCAGGATTCTGGAGTAAATTATTTAGCAGTGAAGAAAAACCATCAAGTGCTCAAACTGCCAAAGATCGTTTGAAAGTTATTGTTGCTTCTGAACAAGGTTTAGGCCGCCGTTTAAGCCAAGACAAGATTGATCAGATGAAGAAAGAAATCATGCAAGTGGTTAGTCGTTATGTCAGCGGTGTAGGCGAACAGCATATCCAAATGCAGGTTCGCTCTGAAGCTAATATCGAAATGTTAGAAATGAATATCAATTTACCTGAAGAACGATAATTCTATTTCTGACTATTCAATAAAACAGAATCAAGGCAAAATAACGCAAGTTATTTTGCCTTTTTTAAAACTGAGGAGATTGTCATGGCATTATCACAGCCAGCAACTTTCAATGAAGAATGGTCCGATGAGCGTGTTTTTGCCTACCTCAACCAACTTCCGCCAGCGGGCGTGAACGCAGATTTTCATGTGCTCTACCATGCATTCAAACATATGCGTCCAACAGACTATGAACGTCTTTTGACTCAATTTATTGCGGACGGACGCGATATTAATGCTAAAGACCCTGAAGGCCAACGCATCCATGATGTGATTGCCAAATTTCCGCGTCAATCGGCACCATTTTTAGAAGTTCTAGCAAAGTTTGCTTAAAAATAAAAAGCCTCTTCAAGAGGCTTTTTTCTTATCTAAATTTACCGATTACCAATGAGGAAAATACCAAATACGGTAAAAATACCACCTGAAATACCATCAATCCATTTTGAAAAATTACGATAAGCTGATCTAAAACTTGGTAATGAAAAAATAAAAGTCACAAAGCAGAACCATAAAATTGTTTCGACTGTGACAATAATAAAGAGCAGCCAATGAACCTGATCAAGTTGAGGATTGGCTAAAAATAAAGAGAAAACACTACCAAAATAAATAACAGCTTTAGGATTTGATAGATTGGTTATCAGGCCTTTAATAAAAAATAGGTAAGGTGCTTTTGGTAGCTCTACAGCAACATTATCTTCTTGCTGATTTTTTGAAAATGCTGAACGCAACATCTGATAGCCTAACCAACATAAATATAAGCCACCGGCGATGAATAAACCTTGCTTTAACCAAGCCATTTTCTCAAAAATAAGATTTAATCCCATCAGTGCCAAACAAGCCCAAAACATAACCCCTGCTGTGATACCACCCACCACTAACATAGCGTCTTTACGTGATCGACTAATCGCTGTTTGAGATACAAGAAAAAAATCAGGTCCTGGAGTAATAAGTGCACAAAAATGGATAAAAGCTAAAGTAATTAGAGCAAGTAACATGTTTTCCTCCAGATTTAATTCATTGTTATTTATTTAGGAAAAATACATTAGCATTTTTTACTATACGTTAAAATCTTTAAGTCATTTTATAAATAGATTCAGTTTATTTAAATTATAAAAAAAGCCTCCAGAGAGGCTTTTTTTAGGGATAAGTTCTTAAACTAAAATATCTCGCTTACCATTAGGCCCCATTGCGCTCACAATGCCGTTCTCTTCCATTTGGTCAATGATACGGGCAGCACGGTTATAACCAAGACTAAATTTACGCTGTAGCGACGATGTAGAAGCTTTACGAGTTTCTAAAACGAATGACACACATTGATCATAAAGTGCATCACGGTCAGAACCACCTTCACCCTCTTCAAAACCACGTGAAGTCGGTTCTTCATCAAATGGAGTCAAGATTTCGTCGACATAATCTGGCTCACCACGTTCACGCCAAGCATCACAAATGCGGTTGACTTCATCATCGCTAATGAATGCACCATGCACACGCTCAGGTTCGATTTTACCAGGCCCTAAGAACAGCATATCACCATGACCGAGCAAATCTTCTGCACCACCTGCATCCAAGATAGTACGCGAGTCGATTTTACTGTTTACACGTAATGCGACACGCGTTGGAATATTGGCTTTAATCAAACCGGTAATGACATCAACAGATGGACGTTGAGTTGCAAGCAACAGGTGAATACCAGCAGCACGAGATTTTTGCGCTAAACGCGTAATCATTTCTTCTGCTTTTTTACCCACCTGCATAATCATGTCGGCAAACTCATCAGCAACAATCACAATAGATGGTAATGGTGTTAAACGAGGTGCACGTTCTTGTGTCGCCGAATCACTTGGTTTCCAAGTTGGGTCAATTAGATCTTCCCCATTCGCAATTGCTTCTTCAACTTTACGGTTGTAGTCACTTAATTTACGAATTTTAAGAAACGACATCAGCTTATAACGACGTTCCATTTCATTCACACACCAGTTCAATGCGCTTACTGCATCTTTCATGTCAGTAACGACTGGAGTTAATAAATGCGGAATATCATTATAGTTTGCAAGTTCAAGCTGTTTTGGATCGATTAAAATCAAACGCAACTGGTCAGGTGTATATTTAAGCAACATCGATAAAATCATCGAGTTTACCGCAACCGATTTACCAGAACCCGTTGTACCAGCAACTAGCATGTGTGGGGCTTTCGCTAAATCAGTTAATACTGGATTACCTGAAATGTCTTTACCCATCGCCATACTAATTAATGCGCTTGGATCGCGATATGTTGGTGTTTCCAAAAGTTCAATCAAACGCACCATTTCACGGGCACTGTTTGGTACTTCAATCCCAATATATGGTTTACCAGGAATTACTTCCACTACACGAACAGAGGCCATCGACATTGAACGGGCTAAGTCACGTGAAATATTGGTTACCTTAGATGCTTTAACACCCGGTGCTAAATCTAATTCAAAACGGGTAACTACTGGCCCTGGTTGAGCTTCAACCACTTGAGCCTTAACATTAAATTCTTGTAACTTAATTTCAAGTAATTCTGATAAACGCGAAAGCTGCTCTTCAGTGAAGTTAACTTTCTTATTTGGATCAACCTTATCAAGTAGATCAAGACCTGGCAAAGTTGGTAAATCCAAACGCTTCTTGGCAACCTGCATTGCACGAGACATTGGTCGACCAGCTGCATCTGTTAATGGCGCATCTAAATCGAAATCATCTTCATCAATATCAAGATTTTCTTGGGGTTTCCCAGCAGTTTCCTGCCATGCCTCAATAAACTCTTCTTTTGAAAGTTTATCGGCCTGAATAGTCGTTTGAATAGGAGCTTTTACAAATGCTGAAGATTGCGCATAACTACTTGCTCTGACAGGTTCAGCAGGTGCAATATCTTCATCTATTAATAAATCATCAAAGTCTTCAAAAACTTGTTCATTTGCTAAATTTTTAGGTGACTGATTTACATTTGAAATATTTGAAGATGTTTCATTCGCAATATTCACAGATTGCGAAGTTGGCTCTGGTTCTACATGTTGATCTTGAACAAATGGTGTATGCACATCTGTTGCTGTTTTACTGTTTGGAACCGCAGCAAGCAACTCATCAAAAATTTCATCATCATTCCAGTCAAGACCATGTAGGTCTTGTTTAACTGTAGGTTGAGTTTGATGAACTTGTGAAATAGTCTGCTGGAATTGATCATGAGCAGGAGCTTGTTCTGTTGAATCATCAGCTGCTCTTAAAAGTGCATCAATTTCTTGCTTATGACTCGCATCATCACGTTGTAAAGCACGCCACACTTCACCCGTAGCCACTAAACGTTGGCTATCTTTTTCAAGCTTATGGGCCTGCTCAAGCGTATGTTCAAAGTTTTGAGTATTTGCAACTGGCTCAACTGCTACAGGTTCAGGTCGGCTCTGCTCTTTCGCTAATACATCTGCAAATAACCTTTCAGCAACCGCATCATGTCGTGTTGCTGTAGGTTGTGATTGAGTAGTTTCAGATTGAACTGGCACTTCTTTTTCATCTGAAGCATTGGCTTCAGTGTTTTGTGCAACTTTAACTGCCGCTGCTTTATTAGCAGGCTGAGTTGTTAAGTCATAATCGGATTCGTTTGGTGATACGTTTTTATAAAATAAATCTTGTAAATAGCTTGGTGTCGCTTTGAGCGTAACCCATGTTTTGCTCCATTGCACCCCAAATGCAAGAGTAAACAAGACCACTCCGAAAATGAGTAAGAATAAAGTCGCACCGTAAATTGTTAGCAGTTGAGATAGGCTTTGACCTAACTCGTAACCAATAATGCCCCCAGCCGCATTATCTAAAGTATCTGCCGGCACATTCCAATGTAAATAAAGCAGGCTAGACACAACCAAAATTAAAAAGAATTGTGCAGCATAACGAAATGGGCGGTTTAAAAAACTACGTGGCCACCATACCTGTATTGCTTCAATAAAAAGGAAAATTGGAATAAGCAAACTTGCCCATCCTAAAAAACCAAACAGCAAATCTGCAATCCATGCGCCAGCAATACCACTTGCATTGGATACTTGCTGAGTATCACTGGAAATATGCATCCAGCCCGGATCAAATGGTGTATATGTTACTGTTGCCAGAAACATATAAATCCCAAAAGAAACCAAGAATAATGTCATCAATAAGCGCTGTGCATAAACACTCGACACCGCAGTCATATACTGTCCTGTAACCCATTTAATTATTGGTTTAGAGATGTGAAGAACTACATTCTAGATCTTCAACGAATGAACTTTATATTATGCACCTGTTCTTACAAAAAAGGTGCATGATTCTTTACAGTTGTTGTTAACATGAGGCACTTCTATATTGTTATATAACTTAATTCGATTGACCTGATCAATATTATCCACATTGATTTAACGCTATTGATCGGCAAATTCACGTATAATTTTCAAAATTCTCGAAATAAATAAGGATACCCTCAATGAGTGCTCGTCATTCTCGGTTAATTATTCTCGGTTCTGGCCCTGCGGGCTATAGTGCAGCTGTCTATGCAGCACGTGCAAACCTTAAACCTACTTTGATTGCAGGTTTACAACTAGGTGGGCAACTTACAACAACAACCGAAGTTGACAACTGGCCGGGCGATCCTGAAGGTTTAACAGGTCCTGCATTAATGGATCGTATGCAAGCACATGCTGAACGCTTTGGTACAGAACTCGTCTATGACCATATTAACGAAGTGGACTTAAACGTACGTCCTTTTGTTCTAAAAGGTGATATGGAAGAGTACACATGTGATGCTTTGATTATTGCAACTGGTGCTACAGCTCAATATCTTGGCCTAGAGTCTGAACAAAACTTTATGGGACAAGGCGTAAGCGCATGTGCAACATGTGATGGTTTCTTCTACAAAAACCAAAAAGTAATGGTTGTAGGTGGTGGTAACACTGCTGTTGAAGAAGCGCTTTATTTATCAAATATTGCTTCACATGTAACGCTAGTACACCGCCGTGATAGCTTACGTTCTGAAAAGATTTTGCAAGATCATTTATTTGCCAAAGAAAAAGAAGGCAAAATCAGCATTATCTGGAATCACGAAGTTGAAGAAGTATTGGGTGACAATACTGGTGTAACAAGTGTTCGCCTTAAATCAACTCAAGATGAATCTAAGCAAGACGTAGAGGTTCATGGTCTATTCGTTGCAATTGGCCACAAACCAAATACTGGAATGTTTGATGGTCAATTAAACTTACGTGATGGCTATATCCAAGTACAAAGCGGTACTTCTGGTAATGCAACAGCAACTTCTGTAGCTGGTGTTTTTGCTGCTGGTGATGTCGCTGACAGCATTTATCGTCAAGCGATTACTTCTGCTGGGTCAGGCTGTATGGCTGCTCTAGATGCTGAAAAATATCTAGATAATCTTTAATTAATAGATTTCTAGAGTTTAAAAACAGCCGTTATTATAACGGCTGTTTTTTTAGAATAATGACTAGCTGACATATATTAATTTTTATAGCATAACCTTAAAGCTGATCTTATTTTATTTTTATGAATACACTTCCACTTTCTCAATTCATTTTCCCTGACCCTATTGAAGCCGATCCAGATGGTCATGGTTTAATCTGTATTGGAGCCGATCTCTCCCCTTCTACCCTATATGAAGCATACACCCACGGATTATTTCCGTGGTTCAATGAAGATGAACCCATTTGTTGGTGGAGCCCTGAGCCTCGTTGTGTGGTCTATCCTCAAAATTACAAGCCAAGCAAGTCTCTCCTTAGAAACATGAAAAAACATGATTATACAATTACGGTTAATCATGCCTTCGAAGAAGTTATTCGCTCATGTTCTTTACCAAGAAGTTATGCAGATGAAACTTGGATTAGCGAAGATATTATTCAGGGCTATTGTGAGATGTTTAATGCTGGCTATGGATATAGTGTGGAAGTCTGGGATCAAAACGAACTTGTCGGAGGTCTATACGGCATTACGATTGGCAAAGGATGCTTCGGTGAATCAATGTTTAGTAATGAAACTGATGTTTCAAAAATGGCTTTTTATACATTAATGCTGATTGGACAAGAAAATCAGCTCCCTTGGGTAGACTGCCAGCTTGTAAATAGTCACTTAATTAGCTTGGGAGCTTGTACACTTTCTCGTCAAGACTACTTAAAATCGTTACAAGATGTAATTATTCACCCCTCTATCAATTGGAAAAAGTATCAAGAACGTGTATTTTCAAGTAAAACAATAGCGTTAGATGCAAAATTAATGGAATGATAACAGGAGGGACCAATCATGAAATCATATCACCCGAAGTCCCTTTTAAATGATCTGCAGTATTATATTACTCCACCTCATGATTGCAGCTACCTAGAAAATAAATCGGCGCGCATGGTGTTTTTAGACCCTATTCATCGGATTGATGTGGTCACTCTTTCAGAACTTTCTCGTTTAGGATTTCGCCGTAGCGGTGACTTCGTTTATCGTCCTGAATGCCATTTATGCAGACAATGTTTGTCTTGTCGCGTTCCAGTTGCCGATTTCCAAATGAACAGCATGCAGAAAAAAGCGTGGAAAAGAAATCAAGATCTGACCATGACTGTTTTGCCAACTCAGCAAGCTGCTCAAATTCATTATGATTTATATGAACGCTATATTAATGAACGTCATGCTGATGGTGACATGTTTCCACCTAGCTTAGATCAATTTGAAAAATTTTTAGTACATAGTTGTACAGATAGTTTCTTTTTAGAGCTTTGGAAAGATAACCGTTTAATCAGTGTTTCTACCTGCGATCTAATGGATGATGGACTGTCTGCGGTCTATACTTTCTTTGATCCAGATGAACATCGTAGATCACTTGGTGTGTACTCTATTTTGAACCAAATCGAGTATGTGAAATCGCTTGGTTTAGAATATCTTTATTTAGGTTACTGGGTGCCGCACTCAGCCAAAATGAATTATAAGTCGCAATATACCCCTTTAGAACTTTTACTAGATGGGCAATGGCGCCGCTTAAATAGATCCTTGTCCCCCGACGAAATTCAACAGTTAGGTACATCACTTATGACAACGTTACCTTCTGAATGGAATAATTTAATTATTAAATAATTTTAATCTGACTTTCTTATGAAAAGCACTCAGATCAAAATTTAGAATAAAGAAGCAAAATCATCTGTACAGGTTTTTACCATAATGACTGCATGTTCCCGCCCCCCTTCTGGGGTAGGATAATAATTGCGACGCAGGTCAATTTGGTGAAAACCTGTTTTTTCATATAAACCGATAGCAGCTTTATTACTTTCACGAACTTCTAGAAATATTTGTACTGGTTGATTTTTTAATTGATCAATTGATGCATTTAATAATTCATATCCTAAGCCCTGACCTTGCATTTTAGGATCAACGGCCATGAGCAATAAATTTGCTTCATCTAGTACTGGTTGTAAAATACAAAAACCAACGACTCTATTTTGTGACTCAATGACAGTGCATTGATAAGAATTCAAAGATTCTACAAATTGCTGTCTTGACCATGGGTGTGTTTGCACTGATTTTTCGATTTGTACAACAATATCAACATCAGTGTTTTGCATAATACGAATCATGGGGTTCAGCACAATCAAAGTTCTAAAGTAATGCGTATTATAAAAACTTCACAAGAAAAAACGAGTAAAAAAAAGGACAATTAAATTGCCCTTTTTTACCATCCTTTTTAGAGACCTAGTTTTTCACGCCAAGTTGCTAACAGCGCTGTAGTGTCAGAATCATTTGGATGAAATTTTGGTCTTAAGAAATCAAGTAACTCTGGAATTTGACGTGTCATAAAACCTTTACGACCATACATAAACTTAAGCATGTACTTCGTATCTTTCCACGTTAATTTATCATCAGTCTTGAGTAACTTAGCAGTAAAATAAGATTGAGTTGCAAAGATTAATGCCATTGCAATAATCAAAGCTGCTGAGCGCATAAAATAAGCTTTCGGACGTTGCCCATACATGCTTGTGTACACATCAAATGCCACGGCTTTATGTTCATTTTCTTCAACTGCATGCCACATCCATAAATGATACATCGTGTCGTCTTGGAACATCGCCTGAATTTCAGGGTTTTGTAAAAGTTCAGCTGCAATGGTAGACGTAAAATGTTCTAGAGCACATGTTCCCGTCAAATCAATCATTTCTTTAGTGTAGCCAAAAGGTTTCATTAATTTGGTTACAACAGCTGTACCCATCTTAATGACTTTTCCTGTTTGCTTTTCCATATGGCGAACATCATAACCATAAGCTTGCGCTGAAGCATTAAATGCTAAATGCTCTTTCGAATGCATCGCTTCTTGACCAATAAAAGCACTGATTTCTTTTTGAAGATCTGGATCAGCAAGCTTTGGATCATTTCGAACAGCACGAGTACTATTTACAAAGAACTGCTCACCTTCTGGGAAAAGGGCCGATAATGCTGTCATAAAATGTGTCAATGCCGCATCATAGTTTGCCCAATAGCGTGGGACCTGAGTAAATTCAAAGTCCATACGACGCACAGGGAAACTAGCACCAGCACGATTGGAAATATTTACCTTAGCATTCATCTCAGACTCCTTTTAAGTGAATAGCTAATTCACATATAACTTTATTTATTTTCTTAATATTTATAATCATACGTCTTTCGAGGTACCAATTAAGTGCAGATGAGGACAGAGAAATATCAGATGAGGTCATTAATAACCCCATAAAGGTGCATAGACTTACTTATACTTATGGTTAGCAAATAATACTTAAAAAGAAAAAAGGGCTACTCATGAGCCCTTTCAAATCAACATAGATTTAAATTACAAACCTAATTTTGCTTTCCATGTTTTCAATAGACTAACTGTATCTAAATCATTTGGATGAAAACCAGGCTTAAAGTAAGCTAACATTTCTTTAGCCATACCAGTAATAATGCCTTTAGATGGGCTATATCCATATTTATAAATTACTGATAGTTCATTTAAATTCAACTTATTGTCTTGTTTTAATAAACGAAGTACAAAAGATGATTGAATCAAAAAGATTAAAGTCATAGCAAAAACTAAAGAACTGGTTCGTAAGGCATAAGCTTTTACACCCTTACCAAATACACCTTCGTACACGTCAAAAGCTACAGCTTTATGCTCATTTTCTTCAATAGCATGCCAATACCACATCGTTGACATCGTCTCATCTGTCATAAGCTCTTGAATGTGCTTATTAACTAATAACTGTGAGGCTATAGTAGCGGTAAAATGTTCAAGTGCTGTTGTAGCTGTCAGGTCAACCATTTCTTTGGTCATACCGAAAGGTTTAACAATTTTTACAAAAGCTTTAATTGCTGTTTGAATCGCCTTGTCAGTAAAATTCTCTAATGTTTCTACATCGTGGCCAAACTTTTGAGCAGAAGCATTAAAATTTACATGCTCTTGAGTATGCATTGCTTCTTGCCCAATGAAGGCACTAATCTCTTTTTGTAATGCTTCATCATCTTTAATAGATGGGTGATAACGTACAGCACGTACACTATCTATGAAGAATTTCTCACCTGCCGGAAACAAAGCCGACAATGCTGTCATAAAGTGTGTGAGTCCAGCAGAACCATTCATCCAATATTCTGGTACATCATTAAAGTCAAAGTTCATACGACGTACAGGAAAGCTCGCCCCTGCGCGATTAGTAATATTCACTTTAGCATTCATACCCAAAGCTCCTTATTAAGTAATCCAAATTACTCAAACTTTATTGTTCGTTTTCTTGATTCTTATCATACAAATTTCATAAAAAGGATTAAGGGTAAATAAGGACATTGAAATATCAGTTAAGGCCAGCTTTTATAGTGATTGTTAGACAATTAAATATAAAAAAAGCGCTCTAAAAAGAGCGCTTTTTTTCACTGAAAGTGATTATGCAGTTACTTTCGCAACAACACCAGCACCTACAGTACGACCACCTTCACGGATCGCAAAACGTAGACCTGGGTCCATTGCGATTGGGTGGATTAATTCTACTGACATTTCAACGTTGTCACCTGGCATAACCATTTCAACGCCGTCTTGTAATTGGATTGCGCCAGTTACGTCAGTTGTACGGAAGTAGAACTGTGGACGGTAACCGTTAAGGAATGGAGTATGACGACCACCTTCTTCTTTAGAAAGTACGTATACTTCTGCATCGAATTTAGTGTGCGGCTTGATTGTACCTGGTTTAGCAAGTACTTGACCACGTTGTACGTCTTCACGCTTAGTACCACGTAAAAGAACACCACAGTTCTCGCCTGCACGACCTTCGTCAAGAAGTTTACGGAACATTTCTACGCCAGTTACAGTTGTTTTAACTGTATCTTTAATACCAACGATCTCTACTTCTTCACCAACTTTAACGATACCAGCTTCTACACGGCCTGTTACTACAGTACCACGACCAGAAATTGAGAATACGTCTTCGATTGGCATTAAGAATGCTTTATCGATAGCACGTTCTGGTTCTGGAATGTAAGAGTCAAGCGCTTCAACAAGAGCAAGAACTGAAGACTCGCCATATTGACCAGCATCACCGTTAAGAGCAGCAAGAGCTGAACCACGGATAACAGGAGTGTCATCACCTGGGAAGTCATAAGTAGAAAGAAGTTCACGAACTTCCATTTCTACTAATTCAAGTAATTCTTCATCATCAACAAGGTCACACTTGTTTAAGAATACGATGATGTAAGGTACACCAACCTGACGAGAAAGAAGGATGTGTTCACGAGTTTGTGGCATTGGACCATCAGTCGCAGCACATACAAGGATCGCGCCGTCCATCTGAGCAGCACCAGTAATCATGTTTTTAACATAATCGGCGTGGCCCGGGCAGTCTACGTGAGCGTAGTGACGGATTGGAGAATCGTATTCTACGTGTGAAGTATTAATTGTAATACCACGTGCTTTTTCTTCAGGTGCTGAGTCGATTTGTGAGTAATCTTTCGCTTCACCGCCGTAAGTTTTTGCACAAATAGTTGCAATCGCAGCAGTTAAAGTTGTTTTACCATGGTCAACGTGACCAATTGTGCCCACGTTTACGTGTGGCTTATTACGTTCAAACTTGGCTTTAGCCATGATGATCTTCCTTTATAAACTGCTCATGCAGGGTCACTGCACGAGCGCTTGGTTTTTAACTAAGAATTAGTTTGGGCTTATAGTAATCGAAAGATTACTCGTCGTCACCTTTTTTACCGCCAGTCTGGAACTTAGCGATGATGCCTTCAGCCACGTTACGTGGAGTTTCAGCGTATTTAGCGAATTCCATAGAATAAGTCGCACGACCTTGAGACATAGAACGCATTTGAGTCGCGTAACCAAACATCTCAGCCAATGGAACTTCTGCTTTAATTGCTTTAGTTCCACCAGGAAGATCATCCATACCTTGAACCATACCACGACGACGGTTTAAGTCACCCATGATATCGCCCATGTAGTCTTCTGGAGTTTCTACTTCAACTTTCATGATTGGTTCAAGAAGGATAGGATCAGCTTTCATGAAACCGTCACGGAAAGCGTATGAACCAGCCATTTTGAACGACAATTCATCAGAGTCGACATCATGGTAAGAACCATCGAATAATGTCGCTTTGATACCCACAACAGGGTAACCAGCCAATACACCATTCTTCATACGTTCTTGAATACCTTTGTCAACCGCGCCAAAGAATTCTTTAGGTACTACACCACCAACAACTTCTTCAACGAATTGGTATTCTTTACCAGCTTCTTCAACATCAAGCGGTTCAAGACGTACATATACGTGACCAAACTTACCTTTACCACCAGTTTGACGTACGAACTTACCTTCTTGTTCAACAGACTTTTTGATCGTTTCACGGTAAGCAACCATTGGTTTACCAATGTTCGCTTCAACACCGAATTCACGCTTCATACGGTCAACGATGATGTCAAGGTGAAGCTCACCCATACCAGCAATAATTGTTTGACCAGATTCTTCGTCTGTACGAACGCGGAAAGATGGATCTTCTTTAGCCAAACGACCTAAAGCGATAGACATTTTTTCTTGGTCTGCTTTAGTTTTTGGTTCAACAGCCAATGAAATTACTGGCTCTGGGAATTCCATACGTTCAAGAGTAATGATGTTTTTCTCATCACATAATGTATCACCAGTAGTAACGTCTTTAAGACCTACACACGCTGCGATATCACCTGCACGGATTTCATCAAGATCTTGACGTTCGTTCGCATGCATTTGCACGATACGACCGATACGTTCACGCTTAGATTTAACTGGGTTATAAACCGGATCACCTTGTTTAAGAACACCAGAGTAAACACGTACGAATGTTAAGTTACCTACGAATTTGTCGTTCATGATTTTGAACGCAAGCGCAGAGAACGGAGCTTCGTCAGATGCTTCACGAGACGCTTTAGTTTCGTCTTTGTCGTCAAGGATACCTTCGATCGCTTTAACTTCTGTAGGTGATGGTAAGAATTCAATTACAGCATCCAACATACGTTGAACACCTTTGTTTTTGAACGCTGAACCACAAAGCATTACTTGAATTTCAGAAGCTAATGTACGAGCACGTAAACCTGCAATGATCTCTTCTTTAGAAAGATCACCTTCTTCAAGGTACTTGTCCATTAATTCTTCAGAAGCTTCAGCCGCAGCTTCAACCATTTTTGTACGCCATTCGTTAGACGTATCAACTAGGTCAGCTGGGATATCAGCATATTCAAACTTCATACCTTGAGATGCTTCATCCCAGATAATCGCTTTCATTTCGATAAGGTCAACAACACCCTGGAATGTATCTTCAGCACCAATTGGCACAACGATAGGAACAGGATTACCACCTAAACGAGTTTTAACTTGCTCAACAGCACGGAAGAAGTTTGCACCAGTACGGTCCATCTTGTTCACGAATGCTAAACGAGGCACTTTATATTTGTTCGCTTGACGCCATACAGTTTCAGACTGAGGTTGTACACCACCTACAGCACAGTAAACCATGCAAGCACCGTCAAGAACACGCATAGAACGTTCAACTTCGATTGTGAAGTCTACGTGTCCCGGGGTGTCAATTACGTTGATACGGTGTTGTTCGAATTGGTTACCCATACCAGACCAGAAACAAGTTGTAGCAGCAGAGGTAATTGTAATACCACGCTCTTGCTCTTGTTCCATCCAGTCCATTGTTGCTGCACCGTCGTGTACTTCACCAATTTTGTGAGATACACCTGTGTAGAACAAAATACGTTCAGTTGTAGTTGTTTTACCTGCGTCAATGTGCGCAGAAATACCGATGTTACGGTAACGAGTAATTGGGGTTTGGCGAGCCATGATGTCTACATTCCTAAATGTTATATTTAAAACAGGACGCACCAATTAAATTGATGCGCGCGAATATCCAAACAGGCAACTTAAATACCTGCAAAGCTCCCACTTTGATAAAGAGCAATGTTGAATCGAGCTGCTGTACGCATGAATATTCTCCTGAATAAGGCCTGTTTTATCCGCTTAGAAACGGTAGTGAGAGAAGGCTTTGTTAGCTTCAGCCATACGGTGCACATCTTCACGTTTTTTGATTGCTGCACCTTTACCTTCAGCTGCATCAAGCAACTCACCAGCAAGACGTAAAGCCATCGTTTTTTCAGAACGCTTAGCGGCAGCATCTACTAACCAACGCATAGCTAAGGCAGTACGACGGGATGGGCGTACTTCCATAGGTACTTGATAAGTAGCACCACCAACACGGCGTGCTTTTACTTCAACCATAGGACGAACTTTTTCAAGAGTAGTCTCGAAAAATTCAACTGGGTCTACTTTGTTTTTTTCTTGAACACGTTCTAAAGCACCGTAAACGATACCTTCAGCAACAGATTTTTTACCATCTTGCATTACGTGGTTCATGAATTTAGCGATTGTTTGGCTGCTAAATTTTGGATCTGGAAGGATCTCACGAGCAGCGACTACGCGACGTCTTGGCATTTTAATACACCTAATAATATGACACTTCAGGATAATCCAGCAGTTTGTACAAGTGTCATGTACACGACGCTGGCCTTACTATACGTCGCTTGAATTACAAATCTATGAAGAATTCAAACAAGCGAAACGCTAAAGGGCTTATTGGACTAGTTTCCTAGAATTACTTCTTAGGACGCTTAGTACCGTATTTAGAACGTGATTGATTACGATCTTTAACACCAGCACAGTCTAATGAACCACGAACGGTATGGTAACGTACACCTGGTAAGTCTTTAACACGACCACCACGGATAAGAACAACACTGTGCTCTTGTAAGTTATGACCTTCACCACCGATGTAGCTAGATACTTCAAAACCTGAAGTTAAGCGAACACGGCAAACCTTACGCATAGCTGAGTTAGGTTTTTTAGGTGTAGTTGTATAAACACGTGTACAAACACCACGACGTTGTGGACAAGCCTTCAACGCAGGAACTTTGGATTTTTCAACCAAAGTCGTACGACCCTTACGGATCAACTGATTCGTTGTTGCCATATGGCAATTCTCCCGTTATTAAAAAACCTTAAAAAGAAAATACCTCTTTTTAAGGGCACATAATTGTAAGCTAAGATGCAAAAATGGTCAACACGGCAATACTTACCAAATGTTGACCATATCAATCTTTGACAGGATAACTTACAAATCTAAATAGAGTTTAAATCTTATTTTTAAACCTCTTATTTGTAAGCGTATTGTTAAGAGTATTTTTTATCATTCAACTCTCCTTCATCTTCCTCAGGAGTTAAAGCAGGTTTTTGCTCAGTATGCTCATGTTCCTCAACATGTTTATCAGCAAGTTGCTCAATACCTTGATGAACATTTTCCTGAATTTTTTCTTCACTCTTTTTACTTTCTGTAGGCTTTAAGACAATAGATACTTTTGAAATGACATCATGGTTTTCTACTTTATGATGATGTGCTGCATGAATATTGCCATCTTCACCCACATTTAAAAGACGAGGACTCGCCTTCTGAATGAGCGTTACTGCAGCATAATAGGCCTGTAACGGAGATAAATGCTCACTTGGATGCTCATTTAAATAATGTCTTGCAGCACCAAAAATGGCTTGTGCTTTATGACCAACATCTTCTTGTAGTTTCCAACTATATACGGCGCTTAAAACAGCACCAGCAACTGGTGTAACTTTGCCAAAGGCTGAAAGTTTAGGAATACGGTTTAACCACCCCCATTTAAACTCCCCATCTTCATCGACTAACCAGTTCTTTAAAGTATCAAAATCGGTAGTTGAACCTAACACTTGCTGAAATTGATGAATATCTTGCGTTTCCAACATATTTCGTAATGTTTTTAAAGCTATCAATAAAGTTTGCTTTTCAGCAATCAGACTAATATCAACTTCTTTAAAGATAAACTCGACAACGTCTTGGTCTGTAACTTCCAGAAGTTCAAAACCATGTGATCTACCAGTCTGATAAATCGTTCTTAAAACCAGTACGAGTGAAACAGGAATATCTACAGCAGCACCAACCACACCCGATACGCCTGTAATTGCACCTTGTAAAGTTGCAATTAATTTATTTTGTTCGATAAGCGCCTGACTTAAACGCTGAGAACGGCCCGTATCTTTAGTGAGCTCAAATAAATCTTTAGCACCCGCTTCTTCTAGGATTTTTTCACTTAAGGTGCTTTTTGAACTAAAGTCATTCAGCCAATCAAATAAATAACCTGAGATTTTTTCATCCCAATCTGGGGAAAGAAATGTAGCTACACCATTTACTTTTGTAAAATGTCGTCCAAAGACCTGACGAGTTACTTTCGGCAATTGTTCACGTAGCATTTGTTGAGGACTTTCATATTGCTCAACTTCAAATGGGCTTTTTGTTCTCGATTTTCCTTCAACTGTTTTCCCAGTTGGAATTGGTTCAATTACCTTACTAACGTCACCTGATTGGTTCTGTTGCAAGATACTCAATCCTGTAGAACTGAGCTTTTTAGCCACTCCGAAGACCTGAGAAAACAAATTGTCAGATTGATTATTATTAAATTTTGTCATCAAGTACCTCGATTTTTTAATTTATCTAATTAGACATAAATACTAGGTGGAATGTGGATTTATCTCAACTTGAATGTGTGTATTTTAGTTAACCCTAAATGCAACATACTATGTATTTAGTTATTTTTTTTAAATGTAAAATTGTCATAAAGATTTGCCATAAGAAATAAAAATCCTTTCTGCTATCATGTTAACAACGAAAAAACATGAGTCTTGTTTTCTTACAGCTATATTCTCCTATTCGTTTTAGTAGCTGTTGATCACCATAGACTCTTAATATCACCATAAAGGGACCTGTAGATGAAACGTGTTGTAATCACTGGTATGGGTATTAACTCATGTATCGGTAACTCTTTAGAAGCAGTTACTCATTCACTTCAAAATGGAATCTCCGGGACACGTTTTAACCCAACTTATGCTGAACTCAATTTTAAAAGTCATGTGAGCGCTGCTGCAGAACAAGATTTTGATCATATTGATCGTAAGTTAAAACGCTTTATGGGCGTATGTGCAATGTACGCTTACAATGCTGCTGTAGCTGCTGTTGAACATGCAGGTCTTACTGCTGAGCAAATCGGTGGTAATCCACGTTACGGTATCGCAGGCGGTTCAGGGGGTGGTTCAACTGCATCTGTTGTTGAAATGACAGAGCTTTTAGAAACTAAAGGTGCACGTAAAGTAGGACCTTTCTTCGTACCACGTAACATGTCAAACACTATTACTGCAAACGTAGGTGTGGCATTCAAACTGCAAGGTATTGCTCATACAATTACAAGTGCTTGCGCAACTTCTGCTGACGCAATTGGTTATGCGTACAACCTTATTCAACTCGGCAAACAAGACCTTATGCTTGCTGGTGGTGGCGAAGAAGATCATTGGTCTCAAAGTTTATTGTTTGATGCAATGGGTGCACTTTGCTCAAAATATAATGAAACTCCAGAAACAGCATCTCGTCCATATTCAGCAGACCGTGATGGCTTTGTTATTGCTGGCGGTGGCGGTTTCGTAGTACTTGAATCACTTGAACACGCTCAAGCACGTGGTGCCAACATTTTAGCTGAAGTTGTTGGTTATGCTGCAAACAGCGATGGCGCAGACATGGTTGCTCCAAGCGGTGAAGGTGCTACACGTTGTGTGTTAATGGCACTTGAAGAAGCTAAGCAACATGGCGTAGACAAAATTGACTATGTAAATACACATGGTACATCCACTCCAGCTGGTGACATTACAGAACTTAAAGCAATGGAACGTGCATTTGGCGAAGGCAATGTGCCTCCTCTTAGCTCAACTAAATCTATGACAGGTCATAGCTTAGGTGCAGCTGGTGTACAAGAAGCTATTTACTCTGTTCTAATGATGCAAAACGACTTTATTGCACCAAACATCAATGTAACTGAACTTGATGAAGGCGCAAAACCTTTTGATATCGTACTTGAAAAACGTGATGCAAAATTGAATACTGTAATGAGTAACAGTTTTGGCTTTGGCGGTGTTAACGCTTGCCTTATTTTCAAGAAGTGGGATGCATAATCCCACCTAGGATTATCGATGGATGCACCTTCTGATGCTTTTTTGTGGGTAAAAGCATTACATATTATTGCCGTGGTTTGTTGGTTCGCTGCTTTGTTCTACTTACCACGTCTATATGTTTATCATGCCATGAGTGAAGATGCTGTTAGTCATCAACGCTTTGAAGTAATGGAACGTAAGTTGTATCGTGGAATTATGTGGCCTTCTCTGATTGCCACATTAATTACTGCTCATTTCCTTGTGGATTGGGGCGATGCAACTCGACATTATCATCAGGCAACATGGTTTTACCTTAAAGTTGGATTAGTTGCTTTGTTAGTCCTCTACCATTTGGTATGTGGCTACTACCGTAAAAAACTTATCGGAAATGCTCACTATAAATCACATAAGTTCTGGCGCTTCTTTAATGAAATGCCGACCTTAATTTTATTTGCTGTTGTGATTTTAGTTGTCGTAAAGCCTCAGTTTTAACTGGGGCTTTTGCTTTTCTTATCCAAGATAATCTTTTATTCACAGCAATAAGAAAAACTAGATCCATTTAAAGCTTTATATTTTTAAAACAGAACGATAAAACTAATGAATTACCATACCTCTTTATTTCACGATATCTAATCTATAGTATGCTAAAGAAATAGATGAACTCATTTAATGGCAAAGCTATGCTACTTTTTAATGCCTTTAAACGCTTAATTCGCACACAATTTATTCTTCTTACACTTTTTATTTTCCGTCACTTAAAAAACTACCCCATTAGACATTTGACTGCTCAAGAAAAAGTATTAGCACAAATGGTCTTCGGCGACATGCTCAACTGTGAACAACCTAAAATTATTGCTACTCGCTACCTTCCTTGGCAGTCTTACGGTATTTTTATGGCTCCAAACGGAAATATTTATGTCAATCTTTCCGATTATAGTGAAAATTATGCTCTAGAATCTAAATTTATGCAGGGTATTTTTATTCACGAACTCACTCATGTCATGCAGTATCAAAAAGGTATTCATGTACTACTTAAAGGTGCCTTACTGCAATCAGCCTATTATCTGAGCTTTAAAAGTTACAACCCCTATAAATACACCTACTCTCCCCACAAGGCTTTTAGCTCTTATAACATTGAACAACAAGGTGAAATTGCCCGTGACATTTGCTCTGGTAAAATCCCAAATATTATCTGTTTACCTCAACTTCATTTGTAACTAAATAATCAATCATCCCTTGAACGTAACATTTCTTACTTAATGTAAATGAGAATTCTTATAAATCAGAAATACTTACCTAAGCTATAAAATCACTCTTATTTAATTCAAATTATTGAAAAAAATATAACGCCCTTATTCCAAATTGGCTTGCGATAAGGCAGTATACAAACAATAAAAATAATGAAGCCTGTTTCTATTCTATACAGAAAATCTCGTTATTTTTACGCAGAAAATATGTGATTGGTATATATTATTGATCTTGACATTTTTGTTTACTATTTTAATTGTTTAATATCGTATCATACACATCGTTGAAAAATTATATCTATAAAAATCAACACTATGTGTATCTATATTCGTTATGATCTAGGATTAGGTTTGAATGAAAAGTTTTAAAGTTGCCCTTGCTCAGTTTTCTCCGCATATTGGCAATATTGACTCAAACACCAAAAAGATGATTGAGCAAGTAAATCAGGCGAAAAAACAAAACGCTGACCTGATTATTTTTCCCGAGCTTTCTGTTATTGGTTACCCAGCTGAAGACTTATTGCTACGTCCAAATTTAAATAAACGTATGCAAAAGGCTTTTGCTCAACTTGCCGAAGTTAAAGATATTGTCATGGTTTTCGGATTTGTGAACCAGACAGAAGATGGTCAACGTTATAATTCTGCTGCTGTCATGAAAGACGGTCAAGTTTTGGGTGTTTTTAACAAACACAATTTACCAAACTATGGCGTCTTTGATGAAAAACGTTATTTCCAAAAAGGACATCAGCATTTGGTGTTTGAATATCTTGGACATAAGTTTGGCGTATTGATTTGCGAAGATATCTGGTCAATTAATACCGTAAAACAGCTAAGCCAATTAAATGTTGATACTGTTCTTGTATTAAATGCATCACCATACGAAGTCGGTAAACCACAGCACCGTACACAAACCTTAAGTGAACTTGCAAAACAACTTCACCTCAACATTGTGTACGTTAACCAAGTGGGCGGACAAGATGATTTAATTTTTGATGGCACAAGTTTTGTCAGCAATAAAGATGGTGGAATTGCTTTACAAGCACCAAGCTTTAAAGAAGACCTCTACATCGCTGAATTTGACCCAAAAAGCAAAGCATTTAAAGTCACGGAATCAGCACCTGCTTTAGAAACATTTGCAGAGATCTATCAAGGTTTAGTTCTGGCAACACGTGACTATGTAGAGCGTTCAGGTTTCCCTGGTGTAATTTTAGGTTTATCTGGCGGTATTGATTCTGCCCTTACACTTGCTATTGCTGTTGATGCAATTGGTGCAGAAAAAGTACAAGCCGTAATGATGCCTTATACTTATACTTCTCAAATTAGTGTAGAAGATGCGGCTGAACAAGCTCGTCGTATGGGTGTAACTTTCGGTATTGCTGAAATACATTCAGTTGTAAATAGCTTTATGCAAACCTTGTATCCTTTCTTTGGCAACTCACCAGCAGATGCGACCGAAGAGAACTTACAAGCGCGCGCACGCGGCACATTACTCATGGGATTATCAAATAAATTTGGTAATTTAGTACTCGCCACTGGCAACAAGTCTGAGCTTTCAGTTGGCTACTGTACACTTTATGGTGATATGGTTGGTGGCTTTGCAGTTCTAAAAGATGTTTATAAAACTATCGTATTTGAATTAGCAAAATACCGTAATAGCTTAAGTGAAACTCCTGTTATTCCTGAACGTGTTATTACCCGCCCACCTTCAGCAGAACTTCGCCCAGACCAAAAAGACCAAGACTCTTTACCAGCATATGATGTATTAGATGCCATTCTTTACGCATACATTGAAGAAGATTTAAGTCAGGCAGATATTATTGCCAAAGGTTTTGATAAAGAAGTAGTTGAAAAAGTTATCCGTTTAGTTGATCGTAATGAATATAAACGTCGTCAAGGCGCGATTGGGCCGAGAATTACTTCTCGTGCATTTAGTCGTGAACGACGTTATCCGATTGTCAACGGTTGGACAGCGAATGACTGAGCAGGAAAACTCATCAAAAACTACAGCACTTGCTCAAGCACTTTTGCTTGAGCAGGTGGAATTTTTCAAAAAACAATTATCTATAGAAAACTCACCTATTTATTTCCAGCAGTTCATTCAACTGTTTATGCAACATGCTGACGAAATAAAACTTCATGAAGTTGTTGATTTAGAGCAACTACAAGCCGTTGTGAAACGTTATGCTTTTGAAATGCAGCTAGGTGCTGGTTTACTTGAGTTTATTGGGGAAATCGCGCAGCGTATTTATCTATCTGCCATGAAATCTCCAATTCAGTTACAAGATTTGGTATCTGACCACCAATTTGAAATGTGGCTCTCCAAATTTTTAGAAATGGAACATATTCCTCTTTATCTCAATCAGTTTTTAAGAAGTAGTCCTTCTGTACAACAACTTTGCCAATATATTGCAACCTCAACCTTAGAACAAAAATTACCAAAATTTCTAAGTGCATCTAGAGTTGACGACTATCACTTTGAATGGCAACACAAACTCAAAAAATTCTCCTTTCTACAGCAACAACGTCTTGAGCACAAACTTGAAACCTGGATTGCCAGCTTTATTCATGAGCAACTCACAGAATTAAGTCTTTTATCGAGTGAAGATTTAGAAAGCCTAGTGCGTCATGTATGGGAAGATATTAGACATAAAAAAATGTATGAGTTTATGAAGCAACTCACTCCTCTCGATGTTGAAGAGTTTTTTGTTTTAATTTACGAATACTGGAAAGAATTACGCCAATCGCAATTTATGCAAGATTTGATTTTGTATGGTGTCGAAGTTTTTTATGACTTTTATAAAGATCAGAGTTTATTTGAAGTATTAAGTGAGATTGGTTTAACCGAAAGCGACTTACAAACTGAAGCTTTACGTTTTTATCCGAAGGTTATGAATGCCTTTAATGAACACGGTATTTTAGAACCGTTATTACAAGCGCTTTTAGCTCCTTTTTATCAAAGCTCAAAAACACTCGATACGATTGAAAAACATTTTAATATGTAAAAAGCAGATAAAAAGAAACCATGCATGAGCATGGTTTTTAAAATGGTGGCTATGACGAGACTTGAACTTGTGACCCCCGCATTATGAGTGCGGTGCTCTAACCAACTGAGCTACATAGCCGTAAACTGTGTGCGCATTATCTATAGTTCTGTATAGCAGGTCAAGAGTTCAAAACCATTAAACTCCATCAAATGAACAAATAAGATTCAGATCATCATTATTTGTTCATTTTTTAGCAAATTTCCACTTTAAACAATTGATCAACCAAAGAAATATATTAGAGATCTAATACCAGTTTTTTTCCTTTTGCTCGCGATACACAAATCATCATGCTCTTTTGTGAAGCCTTTTCTACATCACTTAAGTATTGATCGAAGTGCTCTGCTTCACCTTCTAAAATAGCAGTTTCACATGTGCCGCAAACCCCTTCACGACATAAGCATTCCACATCAATATTTAATGTTTCGATGGCTTGTAAAATTGTCTGATTACTTTGTACTTCAATTTCCTGATTAGACTTAGCAAGTACCACCGTAAACGCCTCACCATCCTCAGGAACTGTTGAAGCAAATTGTTCCCAGTGGATATATTCATCGCGGTAACGGTGTTTATTACAGCAATCAATCACAGCATCAATCATAGGTTTCGGTCCACATACATAAACGTGTGTACCTTTGGGTTGCGATGAAATGAGTTGATCTAAGTTAAGCGTACAGCCTTCTGAGTCAACATAACTAAATACACGCTCTGCATGTTTCTGCTTTAGCTCATCAAGTAAAGCCGCATGTTCAGGTGAACGATAAGCATAGTGCAGCTCAAAGTCAGCACCACGTACCGCCAGCTCATCCATTTGAGGCAAGAATGGCGTAATACCAATACCACCAGCTATCAAGATATGTTTATTGCCTGTTTCGGCTAACGGAAATAAATTTTTTGGTTCTGAAATCTGAATTTCACAGCCTTCATTACATTGATCATGCATAAAAACCGAACCGCCCTTACCTTCCACATCTTTACGAACACAGACTTGGTAAGTCGATAAATCTTGCGTACAGCTCATTAATGAATAGGCATTTGAAAGCTGTTCATTCATTTTGACAATAATATGGCTTCCCCCACTAAATCGAGGAAAGTTCTGCCCATCTTGACGTTTGAACGTAAACCGTTTGATTAAAGGGGTAAGCTGCTCCACATGAGTAACAACTGCCGGGAACATTTCATAATGACTAGCCATATTAGAATCCTTCTTTTACCGCATTTTCTTATTGCTAGGGCTTATCCTTAAAGCCCTAAACACATGTATTTAATAGTCATGAATTCTTCAAGACCATACTTTGAGCCTTCACGCCCAACACCTGATTGCTTCACACCACCGAATGGTACAACTTCATTTGAAATTGCTGTTGCATTCATACCGACCATTCCATATTCAAGCTGTTCTGACACTCGCCATAAACGTGAAATATTTTCGCTGTAAACATAAGCAGCCAAACCAAAGATGGTGTCATTGGCCTGAGCAATGACATCTTCTTCATCTGTAAAGCGAATGAGCGGCGCAACTGGACCAAAAATTTCTTCTTGGACAATTTCCATCGTACGGTCTACGTTCGTTAGAACCGATGGCTCATAAAAGGTTTGTCCTAAAGCATGTTGTTTACCGCCGCAAGCAACTTTAGCTCCTTTACTTACCGCATCATCAATCAACTGTTGTGCTTTTAACACTGCTTTTTCATTAATTAATGGGCCAATTTGCACGCCATCTTCAAGCCCATTACCAACTTTAAACTTTTGTACTTCTTGAACAAACTTCTCGGCAAAAGCTTGATAAATATTGTCATGTACATAAATGCGGTTAGCACAAACACAGGTCTGGCCTGCATTACGGAACTTGGCAAAAATCGCACCTTGTACAGCTTTATCTAAATCGGCGTCATCAAACACAATCAGAGGAGCATTTCCGCCTAACTCAAGCGCCAATTTTTTAATGGTACTTGAGCACTGCTGCATCAGTAGGCGTCCCACTGGAGTTGAGCCTGTGAAGGTCAATTTTTTCACTTTTTCATGTGAAGTAAATACCGAGCCAATTTCTTGAGACTTACCAGTAACGACATTAATCACGCCAGCCGGAATACCTGCTTTTTCGGCAAGCTTTGCAATCGCTAAAGCACAATAAGGCGTTTCATTCGCTGGCTTAATCACGACCGTACATCCAGCTGCTAAAGCTGGTGCTGCTTTACGAGTAATCATGGCAATTGGGAAATTCCACGGCGTAATGGCAGCTACCACACCCACAGGTTCTTTACTAATAATAAAACGCTGCTGGTTATTGACGGTTGGAATCACATCACCATAGATACGCTTGCCTTCTTCGGCAAACCATTGAATAAATGAGGCAGCATAACGCACTTCACCTTTCGCTTCTGCCAAAGGTTTACCTTGTTCAATGGTCATGATTAAAGCAAGCTCATCAATATGATCAAGAACCAGTTTGTACCAAGCCAATAAAATATCTGCACGGTTTTGAGCAGTTAAAGCTTTCCAGCTTTGTAAAGCCGTATAGGCAGCCTCAACCGCATGTGTAGCCTCGGCCGCTCCCATATTTGGAATTGTGCCAATTTCTTCACCTGTTGCTGGGTTAGTCACTGGAACCGTTGCATTTGACTGTGCAGCTAGCCATTGCCCGTTAATATAGGCTTGTTGCTGAAATAATTCAGTGCTTTGTAAACTCGACATATCATCTTCCTAACTGAAGAATCAGGTGTAAGTCATCTTTACACCTGAATAAATCCATTTGTTTTATTTGTGATGCTGCGCTACAAGATGTTGGAAGTAAGCAATACCATGTTCACTAATTCCTGAGCGTTGCTTATCAGTCATAATACGGCCTTGACCACGATAACCACGTGATTTCAAACCACGTTGTACGCTTTCGACCAAGTTCAAATCTTCAGGGCGGAATACATTGCGATACCACTCAATTAAGTCTTTCTGATCTTGAGTGAGTTCTTCGTTCGTGAAGTAAATATCGTAATGCTGCAAAGTCGTTTCTGCATCTACTGGGAACTCATAGATCACAGTCATGAAGTTGCTGCCCGGTGGTACGTTGAACATGGTACAAGGCCAAGTCCAGAAACCATGAAACTCAGGATCTGTTACTGATGGATCAAGCTTAAATGACTTCTCTGATGAACGCGCAAAGCCATATTGTAGTGTCCAGTTTTGATGTGTGGTGTGCCAATATTTATCGACTTGTACTGAGTCAGCAAAGCCCGGATGTGCAGGCCCACAGTGATAACATTCTAAGTAGTTATCGACAATAACTTTCCAGTTTGCTGGAGTTTCTGTCACAAAGCGTGCTGCCAATTTTAAATCTTTAATTACACTACATGCTTGATTTAAACGCTCAGCAAATTCAGGAAGTTGGTCTTCTACGCATGTCGCACTTTCATCCATATTAATGAAAACAAATCCTGCATATTCCTCAACTTTTAAAGGCACCATGCTTGAGTTTTCTTTATCGAAAGATTCAACATGGTCACAGTTACGTGCCAAAGCTAAACTACCATCTAGCTTAAAAGTCCATGCATGGTATGGACAAGTAATTACATTTTTTGCTTTACCACTGCCACTTAAAAGCTCGTGACCGCGGTGTGGACACACATTATAAAACGCACGTAAAACACTATCTTTACCACGAATGATGACAATATTTTCACCAATTACTTTACGGGTAATATAGTCATTCGGTTGTGCCAATTCACTGCCATGTGCAACACAAATCCAGCTCTTAGCAAAGATTGCTTCTTTCTCATGCTCAAAAACTTGTGATGAAGTATAGAAAACTTTAGGGAAAGTCCATGCAACATCTGGGTTTGCGCAAAAATCTTCAGGTAATTTTTCAACTGCACTCATGTTTTTACTCCATTAAATTCTTTTCGTCCAAATGACTCGATATTAAATTGATGTCTTTTCGGTACTGCCAAACATACGACGTATCGCACTCAGCATGTTTTGATATAACTGTTGAACTTCTGGGCAATCACGCATCAGACGTAAACTGCCATGTAATAAACCTTTGCCTAAATGGAACTCACTCGGGATGCCTGCTTGTTCCAGTTTTTGGGTAAGGCGATAACCGTCATCACTTAAAGGGTCATACTCTGCAACCGCTACGAAACTCATAGGCATATCTGAAAAATCAGGTGCCAATAAAGGTGCTAGACGTAAATCCTGCCAATCTTGTGAATTCGGTGCATATTCCTTTAAATAAAAATGCATATCTTCAGCCGTTAACAACGGCGCATGGGCGTGCTTTTGTGCGGCTGGTGTATCAAGCGCTGTAGTTAAACACGGATAAACCAAAGCCAGTCCTTGAGCTTGCATACCACTATGCTGTAGATGCACTGCAAGGGCTGCTGCCAAATTACCGCCTGCACTATCGCCTGCTAGAACGATATTTTCACTATTAATCTGCCAAGCTGAACCATGCTTTTTAAGCCATTGATAAACTGCTAAACAATCTTCAAAAGCTGCCGGAAAGCGGTGCTCTGGTGCCATACGGTAATCTACGCTAATGACAACTGCATTTAAGTCCTGACACAAATAGCTGGTAATAAACTCATGTGAATCGAGCCCACCAACCATCCAACCGCCGCCATGTAAATACAACACACATGGCCAACCAGACTCAGGGCGATCGGTTTTTGGTAAATACACACGAACAGGAACTTGATACTCATCATTTGCAACAAAGCGATCTTCCACTTCGATCTTGCCATCACGTGGCAAAGTGTAGTGTCGACACATTGCGTCATAGGCCGCACGGACTGAGTCAATATCTGCATCTGCTGGTGAATAAATGCTGCTCCAATACACAAGGCTTTGCATTTCTTCACTTAAGGCATAAGTGGTCTGTTCATGTGTAGTCATTACCGTTCCCTCTAGCTGGTTTTTCTATCCAGTTTGATTGAGCTTGTAAGCTCAAGCTGCATCCGTTTTGCATGTTCATCTTGAGACTGGTTTAAACCAATTTCCTGATCATCATAACCTTGTTGCTCAATTAAATGCGATGGGACTTTGGCATAATCCTGAATCAGCCATTTCACTAAGCCATAGGTTTGAATCAGAATAATCACAATGAATGGTAAAGCCGTCACAATGGTTGCTGTTTTCATGGTGTCTAAAGGTGCCTTACTAAAGATCATGGCAATTGGAACTAAAGTCAGCATGACACACCAGAACAAACGAGCATTTGGCGATGGATCTTGTCCTTCACTTAAACCACGTGTACATGTTGCCGAAACCGCATAACCTACCGCATCCATATGTGCTGCCAAGAACACCACCATAATGCCGAGGAAAATCCACATCATTAGTTTTCCGGCAGGTAACAGACTGAGCAATTGACCAATCGCAACCTCACCACCTTGTTGGCTTAAGATTTGCGGTACATTTACAGCCCCATGAATAAAGCTATAAACACTGTAGTTTTCAAACACACCAAAAATGAACCAAAGACCGACACTGCCACCAATCACCATGGCAAAGATCACTTCTTTAATCGTACGACCTTTAGAAACACGCGTTACAAAGAGTGCCACACCCGGTGCATATGAAATCCACCACAACCAGTAAAATACAGTCCATTCACGGGTAAACTTGCCATCACCCATTGGGTCGGTAAACAGGCTCATATCAACAAAGTTGGTTGCCATTAACCCGAAACTCATTAATGAATTATTCAAAATGAATTGAGTCGGACCAAAGCAAAGTACATAAATTGCAAATAACACAACACCTAAGCACACCAAATGGCTTAAACGCTGCATACCTTTGTCCATACCAACGTAAGAGCTAAGCGCAAACACAACCGAGACACCCAAAATAATGATGACCTTGGTCATAAAGGTATTTGGGATACCTGTGAGTTGAGACAAGATATTGGTAAATGTCACGGCAGTGAGTACCAACGAAATCGTCAAGGCACCAAACATGCAAAGCAAGAACATGAGGTCGACTAAACGTCCAACCACGCCGGTTGATTTAAAGCCTGTTACAGCCTCAATCACGGAAGCTAAACTCAACCCTTTGTTTTTTCTCACATGGTAGCTGTAGCACAAAGAAATTGATGCCAATGCATAAATTGCCCAAGCACTTAAACCTGAATGAAAAAACGAGTAAGCAACACTATATTTCAATGCTTCTGCTGATTCAGGCGGTAAGCTCAAACCCGGAGTCTGATAATAGTAAGCCCAGTCCAAAAAGCCCCAGTACAGTGTAGAAGACCCAATACCTGACAAAATGAACATAAAAATCCATGACATCGTGGTGTATTGAGGTTTCCCTTCACCTAATTTGATTTTTCCATATTTACTAAAGGCCAAACCAAAAGTAAAAATGATGGCTAAAAAAGCAAACAGTAATACTGGGGTTGTAAATACCGATGTCGTCCACTGCATCCATGTTGCAGCAATCTTTATCGACTCTTGCGAATAAATCGCCAAACCAGCAACTGAAATAAATACAAACAGTAAGCTGGTTACGGCAAGAACTTTATCCGTATAAATTTTTGTGTTTTGATTATCCATATCCATACATCCATTTTTGGATGGCGTTATTCCATAGCGAACACGTCCATTTTAATTTGGGCTACACACGATGCAATTGCATCTCCTACCTCATAAGTTTTTGCCTGACCGCCAATATCAGCTGTTTTTGGCCCATTAATTAAGACATTCTCAATCGCCTGCATAATGTCCTGACCTGCTTGAATGCAGCGTTCGTCTTCTTCACCAAAGAATTCGAACATCATGGCACCCGACCAAATCGCAGCGATTGGATTGGCAATTTGTTTACCGTAAATATCTGGTGCTGAACCATGTACAGGTTCAAACAATGATGGGAATTTTCTTTCTGGGTTTAAATTTGCCGAAGCAGCTAAACCAATAGTTCCTGTACATGCAGGCCCTAAATCAGAAAGAATGTCACCAAATAAATTCGATGCCACAACCACATCAAAACGCTCAGGCTGCAACACAAAACGAGCCGCTAAAATATCAACGTGCTGTTTATCAGCTTGAATTTGTGGATATTGTTTTGCCATCGCGTCAACGCGTTCATCCCAGTACGGCATGCTGACAGCAATCCCATTTGATTTGGTCGCTGCGGTAATTTTTTTCGCATCACGCTGATTTGCAAACTCAAATGCATAACGCAAAATGCGATCTACACCATGACGTGTAAATACAGCCTCTTGTAAAACAAACTCACGGTCTGTTCCTTCAAAAGCTTTACCACCAATGGCTGAGTACTCACCTTCACTGTTTTCACGAACCACGTAAAAATCGATGTCACCCGGTTTTTTACCTACCAATGGACATTTCACACCAGGCATTAAGCGCACTGGACGTAAATTCACATATTGGTCAAAACCACGACGGAACTGAAGTAGCGAACCCCAAAGTGAAATATGGTCAGGCACTTTATCCGGCCAGCCTACAGCGCCAAAATAAATTGCATCGTAACCTTGTAGGGTTTCAAACCAGTCATCTGGCATCATTTTGCCGTGCTCAAGGTAGTAATCGCAGCTTGCCCAATCGAAAGCATCTAACTGAAGCTCAATGCCATGCTTTTCTGCTGCTGCCTTTACAACCTTAATGCCTTCTGGTAGAACTTCTAAACCAATGCCATCGCCTGCAATCGTGGCAACTTTATATCTTTTTGCCATAAGCTTCCTTCACACCTTCGACTAATATCCTTGTATGGCTTAAACATGATGTTTTAAGCAAAAATGATCAATAACGGAACTATCACTCCAATGGACACGGATCGTGAATAATCTACCTAACCTATCGGATTTAAAGGTTTTTTGCACAGTCGCCAAACTGAAAAGTTTTGTCGAATCTGCTGAGGAACTTGGAACATCGCCAGCTTTCATTAGCAAGCGAATTAATATTTTAGAAAACACGTTGAGCTGCAAACTTTTTCATCGCAGTACGCGTCACGTTAGCCTAACGGAAGATGGCAAACTCATCCTTGAGAGAGTTTCAAATATTCTTGAAGAATTTGATGAAGTCTGTGAACTAGTCAATAACCCGCTCAGTACGCCCACAGGTCGTATGGATATTATTAGTAGTTTTGGTTTTGGCAGAAAGCATATCGCACCAATTCTGTCTAAATTAATGATGCTTTATCCAAAGCTTCAGATTCATTTTGACACCATCGACAATACCAAGGACTTGATTCAACACAGTATTGATTTGGATATTAGAATTGGTAATGAAATTGCGCCAAACATGATTGCGAAGAAGTTAGCTTCTAATTTTCGAATTTTATGTGCAGCACCGAGCTATTTACTTAAACACGGCGTACCAGACAGCATTGACGACTTGCAAACACATGATTGTCTGACCATTAGTGAACGTGATCAATCGTCTGTGCTATGGAAATTTCGACATACTTCTGAAGATGTCTCGGTTCATGTCAAACCACGCTTTGTTTCTAATAACGGCGAAATTATTCATCAGCTTGCCATAGAAGGCCACGGTATTATTTTCCGATCAATTTGGGACGTTGCAGACGAATTGATTACTGGCCAACTTCAGCATATTTTGCCTGAATATTGGCAAGACGCGGATGTTTGGGCAGTTTATCCATCGCGACTCAAAAGCTCGTCTAAATTACAAACTTGCATTTTGTTCATTCAAAATGAATTACTTAATCGATTGCAACATGTACAAAACTTAAGCCGAGGACAACTCATTTCACCCGCAGTCAAACGTGAACCTCCGCCTGAAAAAGTCTTTCTATAAAAAAGCCCTAAGTGAAGCCTATTCACTTAGGGCAATAAATTGCTCTTAAATTTTAGAAATAATATCCAATTGAGAGATAAAATAATTTATCCCAATCATTACTGCTACCTTGTGCAAGACCATCGGCCCCACCGCCCACCATTGGATCATTTTTACTCATAATGTATTCACCCTGAATACCTATGGCTTTGTAATTAAAATAAACTCCTGCAATTAAACGTTCAGAGTCTTTATAGCCATCCTCGTCTTTAAAAAAGCGACTATGAGAGATATAAGGTTTAATGTTTTCAATCTGATGGAATGGCTGAGCAAAGGTATAGTTAATTTCATTGACTAAATACTTACCTTTATTGGCGACTTGATATGGATAGTCGAACGCACCAATCGTTGAACTATTAGGGAATAAATCGTCGCTATTGGTGACATCTTGCTTACCTGCCAAGAACATCCATTGCCAAGCTTGATATTGCGTTTGAGCAAAAATGTTCCAAGATTTACGGTGTCCATCTATATTTGTTCTTTTATTTTCTAAGTCAGAATACCAAACTGACCCACCTAGCTCAGTCGAAAAATTTTGAGTCTTATCAATCTCAAATTTTCTAGATGCTCTCGCAATCCACATATTCTTTTCTTCAATATTGGTGCCTGTACCTAAATCATCAGCTTCAACAAAATTACCACTGTAACGGCTTGAGTCTTTTGAAGTTCCCTTATAATTTCCACCATCAGTTGGATAGAAACCCAAGGTCAAATTATATTTATCATCTGCAAATTTATATTTGATACCCAAATTATCGATATCTTCTAAACCCACTGTATTTAAAAGTGTTTCGTAATAACTACTTCCCCAAAATTCGCCAAAACCAAAGTCAACGGGTTGTAAACCTGCCGTGATTCTCTGCTGGTCAGATAACTTATAACCTACCCATGCTTTTTTTAGAAAAATTGCATCGCATAAGCGATCATATTGATAACAACGAGCATCCGCTCCTGCAATCCAATCTGGATTTTCATAACCTAACACTAATTTAATATCGGTTAGCCGCCAGTCATCATTTTGAGAACCTTCATTTGCATCAACCACATAATCTTTATGCAAATATCGGGAGCGTACCGCGCCAGAAACTTTAAATTGACCCGAGTCTAATGTTGGATCTCCCCAACTCAAATCAGCCGCAGAAACTTGGACTCCCGCTGTTAAACTTAAAATCCCTAAAAATAATAATGACCTTTTCATGTCTTCAACATCCTTGTTAAGTGTTATAAGAACATGAAGAAATTGACGTAGACAAACAATGCCACAACTATAAAGTCGGTCTTTACAAACTGTGTTTAATCAAAAAATGAGCATAAAAAAAGACCACGCAGGAGCGTGGTCTATAAAATGGTGGCTATGACGAGACTTGAACTTGTGACCCCCGCATTATGAGTGCGGTGCTCTAACCAACTGAGCTACATAGCCGAAAACTGTGCGCGCATTATCTTAGTTTCTTTAATGCACGTCAAGAAAAATTTTAAATAAATTAGGTGAAGTGAGCCTATAAGCCGGGTTCTGTCGAGGATGGTCATTCCTCTAGGCGTACAATCACTCATACGCTCAAGCGACCTACCCGAATCCAGTACGGGCCGTACCTCAGGATTCCTATTTGGTCTTGCTTCTGGTGGGGTTTACCATGCCGTGAACTGTTACCAGACACGCGGTGCGCTCTTACCGCACCCTTTCACCCTTACCTCACGAATGAGGCGGTCTACTCTCTGCTGCACTTTCCGTCGGCTTTCACCGCCCAGGCGTTACCTGGCACCCTGCCCTATGAAGCCCGGACTTTCCTCCCCTGCTTCAGTCACGAAGACCTCCACAGCAGCGACCATCCAGCTCACCTCAGGGGCGCATATTAACAAATTTATTTACTAATTGCTCGTGCTTTTTTGAGCAATTAATTTTTTATATTTGTCGAAGAGCTGTTCTTCTGTTTCCTCATGCTGTGGATCTTTAGGAATACAATCTACAGGACAAAACAACTGACATTGCGGTTGGTCATGATGACCAACGCACTCAGTACATAAATCTGGATGAATTTCATAAATCACCTCACCCATAAAAATTGCTTCATTCGGGCAAACTGGTTCACAAACATCACAGTTTATGCATTCATCGGTGATATATAACGACACGTTACCAACCTTGTTGATGTTTACGTTCAAAGGCCTCAACCACAGCTTGCGGAACAAACTTGGTTACATCCCCTTTTAAACGAGCAATTTCCCGAATCAATGTCGAAGAAATAAATGAATACTGCTCAGATGGTGTTAAAAACACCGCTTCAAAATGTGGGTCAAGTTGACGGTTCATATTAGCCAATTGAAATTCATATTCAAAATCAGAGACCGCTCTTAAACCACGAAGTACTGCTGTTGCCTTCTGCTCTCTGAAAAAATTAACCAGTAAACCATCAAAGCCAACAAATTCAACATTTGATAGGTGGCTTAGTGATTTTTGGGCCAGTTCAACTCTTTCTTCTAGACTGAACAAAGGGTTTTTATGATGTCCAATTGCAATTGCTACTACAACCTCATCAAACATTCTTGAGGCTCTAGTAACTAAATCAACGTGTCCATTCGTGATGGGGTCAAATGTTCCAGGATAAATTACACGCGTTTTAGACATCCGCTAGTACTCTAATTATATTGTGAACCTATTTTAGCAAAAGTTATACATGAGGCGAAATATTCATGTGCAGGAAAAACTTCACCTTAGCATCAGTTTACGGCACAATAGGCATAATTGTGGAAGTTTGAATTATGGCGAAAGCAACAGTAGTGAAAAAAAACAATGGCGGAACAATCGCACAAAATAAGCGTGCCCGTCATGATTATTTTATCGAAGAAAAATTTGAAGCAGGCATGTCACTTCAAGGTTGGGAAGTAAAATCCTTACGTGCTGGGCGTATGACTTTGACAGAAAGTTATGTCATTTTCAAAAATGGCGAAGCATTTTTACTTGGTTCACAAATTCAGCCTTTATTATCGGCTTCGACCCATGTTGTACCTGAGGCAACACGTACCCGTAAACTATTGCTCTCCCGACGTCAGCTTGAACACCTAATGGGTGCAGTTAACCAAAAAGGTTACTCATGCGTTCCTTTAGCGTGTTATTGGAAAGGTCATTTAGTCAAACTAGAGATTGCGCTTGTGAAGGGTAAACAGCTTCATGACAAACGTGCAACCGAAAAAGACCGTGACTGGCAACGTGATAAAGCTCGTATATTTCATAAGTAATAAAAAAACCTTTAAAGTTAACTTTAAAGGTTTTTTTATGTCACTTTAAATTTAGCAGAATTTTAAATTACCGTAACAGTTTGGTGCAAATGATTGATTTTTAAGTTGTAAATCTTTCAATGGAAAATTCACAATCGTATTGGGTAATTTAACTTCACCAACTGCCAAGTCTTCACCAAATAAACAATTTAAAAGATTACACCTCACTGGATTTTCAGTTAAATAACCACTAATTGGACCTACCACCTGCTTTAAAACGTCATTAGTTATTTCAATTTGTTTACTTGGCGTCACGTTACCAATATCAATTTCATCATCAAAAGCCATCCACCAGCCACGTTCCGCTGCCGCATCTGCACCTGGCCAAAATATTTGTTGGCCTTGCAAAGAAAGTGAGAAAGGATTGTTTAGTTCAATTTTATGAATAAATCCAAGACTTTGATCAACAGTCAATGCAGCTCTTAATCCGGTAATGCTGCCTGTTACATTTTTTTGTAAATTTAATAGACCAAGTGCTGCATTAATAGAAGCTTTCAAGTCTCCAGTGAAGTTAAGCTGATCGATATTTGCTACCCCGTTCAGCATGACATTATTCATTCTTGAACCAGAAATGACTTGTCCATTAATAACAATAGGTGCAGTGGTTTGTTGTAATTGCAAATTATAATCAGATGAATTAAATCCTAAAGGGATACAAATTCCGATACATGCATTCACAGTTCCATCAATGGTCTTGCCTGTATCTTGATAAGACATATTACGAGCAGCAGTATAAGCTAAACCAGTGGTATCTTTAATTTTTAAATAACCACTTAAGCTATTAATTCCATTTGGTGTTTCTGAATTTTCAAGTCCCATAGTCAATAGGCCCACAACCTTTTCCGCACTTAGACGGAAACCTTTTATTTCTCTCAAAGCTGCGCTGTCTGGATTTTTAATTGCAAATTCAATAAATGGATTACTAAAAACAGCCGAAGATGAAGCTCGACCCTCACTTGTATCGCTTAAGCCACTTAAACTTAAGTTATCAATATCAATATCACACCCACCTAAACCGTTTACTCCGCCACACCCTAATTGCAACTTATTAACATTGGCATTTAGTTCAAGATTTGCCTCTAAACCTAATTTGTAAAAGCCAATATTTTGCTGATTCATCGAAGCATCAGCTTGTTTTGGGTCTGTATATGTAAATGAAAATAATGCCTGAGCTTCAACTTTAGAAAGTTCTGAATCAGTGAGTGGAACAAGATTTGCAGGTTCTAAATTGGCATAGCTTAAAGTAGCCCAACTTAGACAAAGAGCTGTTAAAAAAATTTTCATGATTATTCCATTTTTTTATTTATTAAGTTTTGGACATCACTGTCCAAATAAACCATTTGGTAAAAAATAATCAAAAAAGAACAAAAAAAATACAACGTTTTTGTAATTAGAGTAAGAACTAAATATTTAATAAAATAAAATCAAAAACTTATTTTAACTTATTCGATAAAGCAGTCCAGCAATATATTCACCAAACCATTTAGCTGTATCTAAATCACCTTGTGGAGGAGTAATTTCAACAGGCGCATTATCTGACTGTGTCATCAAACCTAAGCAACTCGATAATCGGTTTAAATCTTTTTCACTATGCCCTGTCGTCATTAACGGTAAACCTGACCAAAGCATGCCATGTTGCATGGCAAAAATATTTAATTGTTGTAATACCGCAAGTTTATCGCCACTCAATCCGCCCGAATTTGCAAAGCCAGCCGCAAGTTTGCCTTGCCACACACGTTCTTTCCAACGTTTAGAAGTACTGTCCATAAATTTTTTAAAATCGGCAGTCATACTTCCCATATAGGTAGGTGATCCGAAAATAATGCCTTGTGATGCATCAAGCGCATCCCAATCAATATGCTCAATATTCATTAAGTGTACTTTCACCCCCATCACCTCTGCACCAGCAGCAATAGCAGAGGCCACCTTAGCGGTATGACCATATGGACTGTGGTAGACAATTGAGAGATGTTTTTCAGGCAAAGACATAAGATTAAAATTTTGAGCGATTTTTTCTATTTTATCATTTTATTAACGCTTGCTAAACCTACATCTATAAATATGAAATAGAAGCATTTCAATACAATTCACAATCGTAATATCTTTAAGCTAAATAGACGCTCTCTTACTTTATTTAATGACTACAAAATAAGAGAGTGAATTTAATGATGTTTATAAAGCTTAGATAAAAACAAAGGTAGCCATACGCCCAGTCTTCGCATCACGACGATAAGAAAAATATTCATCGCTCTGTTGATATGAACATTGGTCTCCGCCTAAAACCTGCTTCACACCTAGACTCTGCAAAATAAAACGTGCAATTGCATATAAATCTGCATGAAATTTATTTGGAGCAGCCCCCTCAACAAAAGCTGTTTCCAACTCAGGATATTTATCACAAAAAGCAGCCTTTACTTCAGCCCCAATTTCAAAACAAGATTGGCTAATCGCAGCTCCTAACCATGCCCAAGCTGGGGGGTTCTGCATAGCAGCAATCGTGTTTTCAACAATCCCGCCAGCTAAACCACGCCAACCCGCATGTAAGTTTGCAACTTCGGTACCTTCGGCGTTACCTAACACGATAGGTAAACAATCAGCAGTCATCATCATTAAAGCATGGCCTTTGGTTTGAGTGACCAAACCATCACCAATTAAAGCCTTAAAAGGAATTTGTTCATTTACTGTATGGCAAATCGTACTATGTGTTTGAGTCATCCATGTCATTTTTTTAACACAAAACTGGGCAAACTCATCTAGCAATATCATGCGATGTTGCTGAACACGTTTTGCCTCATCATTCACATGTAAAGCCAGATTAAAGCCAGACAGCTCATGTTGATCCGTTGCTAATGCTAAAGGATGTTGAACACGTGTCTGTCCTACATATACGCCTTGAGGTAAACCTTGAACAAATTCCATATACGCGTCCTTAATATGCAGCGTTTTCTGAACGTAACACATCTACTAAATGCGTAAAATCTTCAGGCCACGGCGCTTCAAATAGCATTTCTTCACCCGTACGAGGATGTTTCAAACCCAATTTAGCTGCATGCAATGCTTGACGTTTAAAACCACGTAAAGTATCAATGAGTAATTCAGATGCCCCTGCTGGTACACGTACACGGTTCATATAAATCTGATCACCGATCAGTCCATAGCCGATATAACTAAAATGCACACGAATCTGATGAGTTCGGCCTGTTTCAAGACGAGCTTGTACCCGAGTAAAATCTTTAAAGCGTTCTTTTACATTGTAATGGGTCACAGCATCACGCCCGCCCGGTAAAATCGCCATTTTCACACGGTCAACAGGATGACGTTTGATCGGTTCATCAATCGTACCGCCAGCAATAATATTTCCATAAACAACTAGGTCATATACACGGTAAACCGATTTATTTGCCAACTGTTTACTTAAAGAAAATTGTGCTTCAAGGCTCTTGGCAACGACTAACAAACCGCTTGTATCTTTATCAATACGATGCACTAAACCTGCGCGAGAAAGTTCCGACAATTTTGGGAAATGATAAAGCAATGCATTCACTAAAGTTCCAGAACTATTGCCTGCCCCTGGATGTACCACCATGCCTACTGGTTTATTAATGACTAAAATGTCGTCATCTTCATAAACAATATTAAGTGGAATATTTTCAGGTTGGCTTGTGGTCTGTGCTTCGAGCTCAACTTCGAGTGTAAGCAACTCTGTCCCTTCACAACGGTGCTTAGGCTTGACAATGTTACCATTCACCAACAGATGGCCATCCTTCAACCATTGTTTAAGCTTTTCACGTGAAAACTCATTCCACACCAAGGCCGCAACCTGATCGATACGTTGTCCCAGATAGGTTTCATCTAACTGAACTTGCAACGATAAACGTGTTGCAGTTGTATCAGAAGTATGGTTATCTGCATCCTCAGAATCTTCAAGTAAATTGAAGTCGGTTTCAGATAAGTTTGTGTTTGAAGATTGTGCTGAAGTCATTTGATCATTGAGATAAAAGTGGTTTAATAGCGCAATTGTAGCTCATTGCCCAACATAACAGAGGAGTTTTTATGTCGCTACCACGTTATAAAATTACGATGCTTGCCTTATCTTTAGGTGTAGCGTCTGCATTTGTGGGCTGTAGCAGCAATCCAAGTAAAAAAGAAGTGGTCGATAGTGGCCCACAATCTAGTGAACAAGCTTACTTCGAAAAGGCCCAAAAGTCGCTTGACCGTGGTCAATATCTTGATGCGACCAAGTCTTTAGAAGCAATCGATACTTATTATCCGACTGGACAATACGCACAACAAGCACAACTTGAACTTCTATATTCAAAATTTAAACAAAAAGATTATGAAGGCGCGATTGCCTTAGCAGAACGTTTTATTCGTTTAAATCCTCAACATCCAAATGTAGATTATGCTTACTATGTTCGTGCTGTATCGAATATGGAGCAAAACTACGACAGTTTGATGCGCTATACATCTCTGCAACAATCTCATCGTGATGTAAGTTATTTAAAAGTTGCTTATCAGAACTTTGTTGATTTAATTCGTCGTTTCCCAAGTAGCCAATACTCTGTTGATGCTGCTCAGCGTATGAAGTTCATTGGGCAAGAACTTGCTGAAAATGAAATGACTGCTGCGCGTTTTAACGTTAAACGTAAAGCTTGGATCGCAGCTGCCGAACGTTCGCAATGGGTAATTGAACACTATCCACAAACTCCTCAAGTTCCAGAAGCATTAGCGACTTTGGCATATAGCTATAACCAATTAGGTGATAAAGCGACTTCACAACAATATATTGAAGTTTTAAAACTTAATTACCCTAACTTGGTGAAAAAAGACGGCACAGTTAACATGCGTGCTGCTCGTAAAGAAGGTAACTGGATTAACCGTGCGACTCTGGGTATTTTCGGTCGTGAATCCACAGCTGCAACTCCAGAAAGCACAGCTGAAGCAGAAGCTCCAAAACGTGGTTTCCTCAATCGCGTAAGCTTTGGTTTAATTGGTAATTCAAATAAAGAAGAAACTGAAGAACCAGAAAAAACAACTGTTGAAGCTCCAAAGTCAGAGCGTAGTTGGACAAATCGTTTAAGCTTCGGTTTATTAGATAAACCAGAGCCACAGCCAGCAGAAAATACAACTGTTGCTCCAGCTGTTAGCTCTACAGGTGTATCAACTGATACTCAGTCAGATGATGCAACTCAAGGTACTAGCGACGCTGCTCAATAAGTTACAAATTTAAAAAAGCATCAATAAACAGGCAAGTGATACCACTTGCCTGTTTGTTTTTATAAAATATTAAAATATTTATTGTGTAGATCTTGCCTCATCATGTCAGAATATTCTGACTCACTCTCTCATCAGTTTTAATACGGTTATCTGAATTATGGCAATTCCACAACATACGATTGATCAGATTTTAGATCGCACAGATATTGTCGATCTGATTGGTCAACGTGTGAAGCTGAAAAAGACGGGACGTACATATTCCGGCTGTTGCCCTTTTCATCAAGAAAAAACGCCATCGTTCCATGTCTATCGCGACAAGCAGTATTATCACTGCTTTGGTTGTCAGGCTAACGGGAACGCGATCCGTTTTCTTATGGACATCGATAACCGAAATTTTATAGATGTCATGAAGGAGCTATCGAGTAGCGCTGGAGTCGAACTACCGAAAGATAATACTGAAAATAAAAAGCTGTCTTATACCCGTCAGGTTACGAAACCACCAGTTGCTAAAGCAAATACGGCGGAGCCTGTAACTCCGACTTCACAACAACCAACTGATGAAAGCTATAACACGCTTGAACCTGTATTTTTTGATGACCCATTTGCTCAGTTTGAGCAGCCTTTTAGTTTTGACGAACCAGTTCAAGAAGGTAATTTATATGACTTACTGGACAATGTTGCTCAGTTCTATGAACACCAATTACCTAATAGTCAAAAAGCAAAAAACTACTTTAAACAACGCGGATTAACTAATCAGACTATTCAGTTTTGGCGCTTGGGCTATGCACCAGAAGACTGGCAACATTTAGAAAAAGCTTTTCCTTATGACATTGATGGTTTAAAACAACTTGGACTTATTCGTTCAAGCGATAGTGGTCGTGATTTTGACTTATTACGTGACCGTGTCATTTTCCCGATTCGAGATCCTAAAGGCCGCGTCGTTGGTTTTGGTGGACGTGCCTTAAATGATGAAATCAAACCTAAATACATCAACTCACCTGACTCAGAAGTCTTTCACAAGAATCAGCTACTTTACGGGCTTTATGAGGGTAGAAAACTTAAGTCTAGCGACTGGTTAATGGTTGAAGGTTACATGGATGTCATTGCGCTTCAGCAATATGGCATTACAGGGGCTGTCGCAACATTAGGGACTGCAAGTAATACAGAACATCTTAATATTTTATTTAAACAAAATAGCCGAATTACCATTGCTTTTGACGGCGATGCTGCAGGTCAAAAAGCAGCACGAAGAACGCTAGAAATTGCTTTACCACTTCTCAATGATGGTCGCGAACTCAAATTTTTCGTTCTACCAAATGACCACGATCCGGACTCTCTTATACGTCGTGAAGGGCTTGAAAATTTCCAGAAACTATTACAACAGGCCCCTCTTTTGTCTGATTTTGTGTTTGCCCATTTAACAGGTCAACACGACATTAGCACTCCTGAAGGCAAAAGCTTGGTCATGGGTGAACTCAGGGAACTAACTGAACTATTACCCAAACAGGGTTCTTTCCGTTATTTACTTAATCAATCTTTCCGTGAAAAACTCGGACTGGGTAAACGTTTTACCCCACAAGTTAGTCACGATGCATCGTTATCATTTAATATTCAAACGAAAGATGAAGACTTTGCTGTCGCAATTTTGATGCATCATCCATTCCTTTATATTCATTTTGAAGGATTACGTGCCTATATTCCCCAAGATGAGTTATTGGCTAAAATATTAGCAACTTTAAACCGTATATTTGATGAGTTGCCTGATGATCAAGAGCTAGCGACTTATTATGTTTTAGGTGCATGCAGCAGTTATTGCCATGAAATTGCAGATATTATGCAAAGAACCAATATCCAGGCATTAACTCAAGCACCTGAAGTGGCAGACAAGTTAGCTCAAGAATATGCATTAGGCTTAAAAGAAAGATATTTACGTCAAAAGCTTAAGTCACCGATTTCTCTGATTGAATCAAGAAATCTAAGACAGCAACTCAATGAACTAACAAAACAAATTAGCTTAAGACTGTTGTCTTAATGTTTTGGCTTACGCTCATGATCAAAGACGTCCTGTAAATGCTGTTGTAGCCATTCTAAATAATCAGGATTTTCTGCCTTGGCAGCTTCGCGTAGCAAAATAGATGTCGGATGCATAAGCTTTTGCGTCAAACGATGCGCAAATTGCTGTAATACTTGTTCAGCATTTTCACCATGATGCAAAGCCTCTAATGCGTGCGTAAGCTCTTGTTGACTAATTTCTTCACTATGTTGGCGGTAAGCATGAATTGTGCTACCAGCCTCTTTAACTTTTTGATGCGTAATAAGCTGAGTAGCTAACTGATTGACCATGACTTCTGCTTCAACAGCGGCCTGACGTCGTTGAGCAAGGTTTTCATCAATCACACTTTGTAAATCATCAACACCATACAAATAGACCCCATCAAGCGCTTCAACTTTAGGATCTATATCACGAGGCACGGCTAAATCAACCATTAACATTTGTTGATAACGACGTTTCTTTAATGCAGCCTTAACATCGGGATAGGCAATAACTTGATATAAACTACCAGTACAGCTAGACACAACATCAGCACGATATAAGTTTTCAGCCAATGCTGAAAAATCAATAATTTCAACTTCAACTTGATGTGAAATTTCTTGAGCTAATTGGTCGGCACGCTCACGGCTACGGTTACAAATAATAATTTTGGCAACACCCATTTCAGCCAGATGTTTAGCAACCAAACTATTCATTTCACCTGCGGCAACAACCATTACAGTAAGTTTTTCGGGCTTACTAAAGACCTGTAAAGCTAATTGCGCTACTGCATACCCCATCGAAACGGCATGACTACCCACCGCCGTTTCGGAACGTACACGTTTAGCAGCATAAAAAGCATATTCAAAAACACTGTTTAATTCAGGAGAAACCGTTTGAGCTTCTTTAGACAATGCTAAAGCACTTTTAACCTGCCCTAAAATTTGCGGCTCACCCAGCATGAGAGAGTCTAGACCACTCGCTACTCGCATTAAATGTGTAATTGCCTGCGTGTTCTCGTAACGATAAACATGATGAATTAAGTGCTGTACATCAATATTATTGGCATCGGCTAACCATTTCAAAAGGCTTTCGGCATTTTCTGCCATGGCATACACTTCTGTGCGGTTACACGTCGAAACGACCACCAAATCCTTTAAGTTCTGGTGATGGTTTTGTTCGGCAAGCAAACGACTTAATCGCTCTGCATTGAAAGCAATTTTTTCGCGCAGTTCGACAGAAGCTGTTTGATGGTTGACACCCAATGCAAAGAAAGACATATCAGATCATCATTTCGCTAAATTTATGCTATTGTGCAACATCGGTGTCATAAAAAGCATTACTTTGGATCAATAAAAATTGCGTCAAATGAATAGCCGTATTAATTTTAACGGTGCTTCGATAAGACAGTATTCTACCACATTCTTATTGTTAGGTAGCATGTCCTCGCATGTCTATGCACGTCCTGTGCAAGAGACCTATACCGTGCATTCATTTGATCAGGCCTTAGAACAAACTATGGTCGCTGAATTTGCTCTGGCTTATGATGATATTCCTAACGCTTTGCACAATTACACAGTGCTCGCAATTAAAAGCAACTCTACCTCAATTAAACAACGAGCTTTAGACGTTGCTCTTGAATATAATGACTTACAAGCCGCTTTAAATATTGCTACACATTGGGTAGCTCAAGAGCCCAAAGATGTGCCGGCTTTATTCTATTTGTCACATATTGCTTTAAAAACACATGAATACCAGCTTGCCGCTGAAACATTAGATAAAATTTTAAAAATAGATCCGACTGCTGATTTAGAACAAATTTTAGCAAGCATTGCTCCAGAAAATGCTCAAGATCGAGATGTACTATTAACAGCTTTACGCTCTAGTGCTGAAAAAGATAACCCTTCTATTTTAGCACTCATCGCCAACTTAGAAGCCCAAAATGGCCAATTAGAATCTGCTCTAACCAACATTAACAAGGCATTACGCCGACGCCCTAAAGTGACGAGCTTTATTTTAATGAAAGCTAACCTGCTCATTGCTCTGAGCGATCAAGAAGGTGCGCTTAAATGGTATGCGAAGTCTAGCCGTAAATATAAGAAAAATTTAGACATTCGTTTAGCTGAAATCCGCTATCTCATACAAATTAATCAATCTCAGCTCGCGTTAGAAAAGCTCGAAAACGTTATAGAAGCTAATCCTAAAGCTGAAGAAGCATTGTTTATTGCAGGCTTAACCAGTATCGATTTAAAGCAATATGACAAAGCAGAACAATATCTTGTTGATCTACGAAACTCTGCAAAATATCAAAATGAAGCGTATTACTATTTAGCAATTAATGCAGAACGTAAACAACATTATGAAACCGCAAAAGCCTACTATCGTTTAGTTGATGGCAGCTTATACGTCGTTTCCAGACGCAATCTGATTGCAATATATGATAAACAAGAAAATTTACATGATGCTTTACGGTTCCTTACGCAAGAACGCGTAAATTATCCCCAACATGCAAGTTTCTTATATCAAGCTCAAGCTGAAATCTTAAAGAAAATGGGCAATAAAAAAGCTGCATTAAATTTATTAGATGAAGCGATAAAGAATTTACCCGATGATCCGGAACTCATTTACGCAGAAGTTTTATTACTTGATCCGTATACTGATCGAGATAAACTCGACAAAACATTAAAGCAATTATTACAACTTGAGCCTAACAGCCCAACTTATCTCAATGCATATGCTTATACACTAGCCCTACAAAACCGTCGGCTAAAAGAAGCACGTCAATATGCAGAGCAAGCTTTAGAATATGCGCCGGAACAAGCCTCAATTCTTGATACGCTGGGCTATATTGCATTTTTGCAGAATGATTATGAAGCTGCGGCAGAGGCTTTAGGCAAAGCCTATGAACTTAGTCACAATATAAATATTGGCGTTCGCTATGCTAAAGCATTGTATATGCAAGGATCATTAACTCAATTTAGCGCTGTGTTACAACAACTGAAACAAAAACATGCTAATGATCCACAATTACAACAGCTTGATGCGTTAATTTTACCTACATCTGCAAAAAAGAGTTAAATATATGAGCAAATTTGCCCAACTGTGCACAGCGATCTGTGGATCAAGTGTATTATTTCTAACCGGTTGTCAGCATTTTACTCAACCAAAACCTGCGGTTACCCAGCAAGTTCAAGATGAAAAACACTTTAATTTACAAGGTAAAATCGGAGTTCGCACACCACAGCAAACTGGTAGTGCTTTTTTCACATGGGTTCAACAACAAGATAATTTTGATATTGAATTAAGCGGTATTTTAGGTGTAGGAAAAACTCAAATTCAGGGTAAACCCGGTGAAGTGAAGTTAAATAGTGCGAAAACTGGTTTAATTACTGCTGCCTCTCCAGAAGAGCTGTTAGAGCGCGCAACTGGTTGGCAAGCACCTATTACCCATTTAACGAGCTGGATTTTGGCCAAACCCGCAACTCTAAGTGCTCAAATCAGTAAAGATAGCGAAAATCGTGTAAACCAACTCATTGAAGATGGCTGGACAGTTAATTTTAGCTATGATGGCGAACAAACTTTGCCAAACAAACTGGTTTTAAAGCAAGCTCTTGCTGAAGATAAAGAAAACCGTATTACAATGGTCATCCAAAACCGCTAAGTCTAATTATATAAATCTATGATTCGAGTTCCTTCTCCAGCTAAGCTCAACCTGTTTTTGCATATTACAGGCCGACGCGAAAATGGTTATCACGAGTTACAAACTATTTTCCAACTTATTGATTTATATGACTGGATGATATTTACACCGACTTTGGATGAACACATCGAAATTGATGGATTGAGTGAAGTCAAACCTGAAGAAAACCTGATTTATCGGGCTGCTCAAATACTAAGACCGCATGCAAAAAATTTCTGCGGTCTACACATCAAAATTGAAAAAAATATTCCAATGGGTGCAGGTCTGGGCGGAGGTTCATCCAATGCTGCTACAACCCTGATTGTGTTAAATCAATTATGGGAATGTGGACTAAATCAAGAACAACTTGCGGACTATGGCGTTAAGCTTGGTGCCGATGTTCCTATTTTTATTTATGGTAAAAATGCATGGGCTGAAGGTATTGGTGAACATTTATCATTCATAGACTTAGATCAAAAACAGTTCATTATTTTAAAACCTGATTGTTTTATCAGCACTCAATTGCTTTTTTCACAAAAAACATTGACAAGAGACTCTAAGACCACTAAATTTTGCGCCTATCAGTTAGAACCTTCTAATTTTGGAAATAACTTTGAGCCATTAGCTCGGCAGTTATACCCTGAAGTAGAAGAAGCAATGCGATATTTAGACCAGTTTGGTCAAGCAAAGCTTACAGGTACAGGTGCTTGTGTTTTTATTGAAGTAACGAATGAAATGAATATTGATGAAATTCTTAACCATTCACCTTGTAAATCTTACTTGGTAAATAGTTTAAAAGAATCTCCTCTTAATCATTTTAAAGTTACACGTTAGGGGCGTCGCCAAGTGGTAAGGCACCGGGTTTTGATCTCGGCATCCGTTGGTTCGAATCCAGCCGCCCCTGCCAACCTCACCTGTAATGATGATTATATTAGGGGCGTCGCCAAGTGGTAAGGCACCGGGTTTTGATCTCGGCATCCGTTGGTTCGAATCCAGCCGCCCCTGCCATCATATATATCATCGAATTTAGGGGCGTCGCCAAGTGGTAAGGCACCGGGTTTTGATCTCGGCATCCGTTGGTTCGAATCCAGCCGCCCCTGCCATTCTCTTATTTTAAAGACAGACTTAATTGCTATGCTTTTTGTTGATTAATCTTGACATTGCATTGCAAAAATATTAAAGTTCTGCCGCATTAGGGGCGTCGCCAAGTGGTAAGGCACCGGGTTTTGATCTCGGCATCCGTTGGTTCGAATCCAGCCGCCCCTGCCATCTATTTAATTACATACCAACCGCCAAGGGTGCTTCATGCCCAATCTTGTCGTTTTTAGTGGAAATGCTCATCCACAGTTCGCTCAAAAAGTCGTAAGTCACTTACATATCCCTCTAGGTGCTGCATCAGTCGGTCACTTTTCTGATGGAGAAATTTCAGTAGAAATTACTGAAAATGTTCGTGGTAAAGACGTATTTATCGTTCAGCCTACTTGTGCCCCTACCAATGATAACCTTATGGAAATCTTGGTTATGGCAGACGCTTTGCGTCGTGCAAGTGCTGGTCGTATTACCGCTGTTATCCCTTATTTTGGTTATGCTCGCCAAGACCGTCGTCCACGTTCTGCACGTGTACCGATTACAGCTAAAGTTGTTGCAGACATGCTTACCACTGTTGGTATTGATCGTGTCGTAATGATTGACTTACATGCTGACCAAATTCAGGGTTTCTTCGATATTCCAGTCGACAACATCTACGGTACTCCTGCTTTGCTTGCTGACTTACGTCAACAACAGCATGACAACCTTATGGTGGTTTCTCCTGATGTTGGTGGTGTAGTACGTGCTCGTGCCGTTGCCAAACAGATGGGTGACATCGATTTAGCAATTATTGACAAACGTCGTCAAAAAGCCAATGAGTCGCAAGTTATGCACTTAATTGGTGACGTAAAAGATCGTGATTGCGTTATCGTAGATGACATGGTTGATACTGCCGGTACATTGTGCAAAGCAGCTGATGCGCTTAAGCAATTTGGTGCACGCCGTGTAGTTGCATACGCAACTCACCCTGTACTTTCTGGCAAGGCTATTGAAAACTTACGTAATTCAGTTATTGATGAATTGGTTGTCACTGACACCATTCCTCTTTCTGATGAAGCATTAACCTTGGGCAAAATCCGTCAGGTTTCTGTTGCTAGCATGGTTGCTGAAACGATTCGTCGTATTAATAACGAAGAATCTATCAGTGCGATGTTCGATAGTTTATAATACCGCAGCTTTTATGAACCCTGGCTTTGGCTGGGGTTTTCTATCACTAAACTGGTCGCAAGTTTAGTATATTTAAACTTTAATGAGGATTTACTCATGGCAAACTTCGTATTAAACGCTCAAGCGCGTGCTGAAGACAAACAAGGGAAAGGTGCGAGCCGCCGCCTTCGTCACGAAGCATTAATTCCAGCTATCATTTATGGTGGCAATGCTGAGCCTGTAGCTATTACTTTAGAACTTCGTGAGCTTGTAAAAGCTTTAGAAAACAATGCTTTCTTTGAAGAAGTTGTAGAAATCAAAGTGGGCGACAAAGTTGAAAACGTTAAAATCCAAGCGTTACAACGTCACCCATCTAAAAACACTCCTATGCACGCTGACTTCAAACGCGCATAAGTGTTGAAAGGCGTAGATTAGTGTCAAATATTTCGCTAATTGTTGGTTTGGGCAATCCTGGTTCAGAATATGCCCAAACCCGCCATAATGCAGGCTTTTGGTTCATTGAACAGCTTGCTAATAAATATGGCATTACATTAAAAAATGATCCGAAATTTCACGGAATCAGTGGACGTGGTAATATAGAAGGACACGATGTCCGTCTACTTCTACCTACTACATTTATGAACCGTTCTGGACAAAGTGTAGTTCCATTTGCAAAATTTTATCAAATTGCTCCCGAAGCAATTTTGATTGCTCATGATGAACTTGATATGAACCCTGGTGTAATTCGTCTTAAAACAGGCGGTGGACATGGTGGTCATAACGGTTTACGTGACATTGTCCCTCATATTGGTCCAAATTTTCATCGTTTACGTATTGGTATCGGACATCCTGGCTCAAAAGAAAGAGTTTCAGGTCACGTACTTGGAAAAGCACCAAGTAGTGAACAAAGTCTGATGGATGCAGCAATTGATCATGCCCTTTCTAAAGTGAAACTACTTGTTCAAGGACAAGTTCCACAGGCCATGAATCAAATTAATGCTTATAAACCCAATTAAATTGTTGAACAATCATGCTTGCTATCTTGCTTTTTTAGGAGCAAAATGCGCATCAGCCACTTTGCCAACCGCAAAAGCTAAAGATTTCACCATAAGATCTACATCTTAGGTCTACTCAGGAGACGCTAGCCATGCTATCTCGTTTATTAAAATGCAAAATTCACCGTGCAGTTGTAACCCATGCTGAACTTCACTATGAAGGTTCTTGTGCAATTGATGGCGTATTGATGGACTTAGCTGGTATTCGTGAATATGAAGAAATTCATGTTTGGAATGTAACCAATGGCAAACGCTTCACGACTTATGCGATTCGTGGTGAAGATAACTCTGGAATTATTTCAGTAAACGGCGGTGCTGCACATCAAGCAGACGTTGGTGATCTAGTCATTATTGCTACATTTGGTGATTTTACTGAAGCTGAAGCAAACATTCATAAACCACGTTTGGTCTATGCAAATCCAAATAATACAGTCAACCACACAGCGAATTGTATCCCTGTTCAAGTTGCCTAATTTCTTCTAAGAATAAAAAAGCCCGCATTGACGGGCTTTTATAATTTTATAAATCCTAAATCGTTCCTTCCCACCAGTTCTTTTGCTGTTTGCAATTTAATGCTTGAAGCCCCTCTCCTCGCAAATCAAACAGAATCGCCTCTCCTTTTGTATTTACCTTAAATTCAGCATACTTTGCTTTCTGATAGCATTGAGCTAGACCTTCGGCAAACAAGAAACTTCGTGAAGCGGGATATAAAGCCTGTAAACGATTTTCAGGATTTTTTAAAATTAAACTTTGCCCAGCAACTGAATTGTTACTATCTAAAATTGTACGAACTACTCGATTTTGTGAATCCAAAATAACTTTTGCTGGAACAGAAGAATGATTAAAAATTACCTGATCTAGAGCCTCACTCTCACTTCCCGCAAGAGCTTTAAGAGATTGTAAATTTAACTCATAAGCCAGTGCCATATAGTCACCTTGTAAAATTGAACGAGGATCAACTGGTCTAAGCTCAATAAAAATACTTTTACTATGATGCAGATGCCATTCGTTTTTCACTACTAATCCTACAAAGATTAATATGGTGGCGAATGCAAGAATAAGCGAAAAATACTTTTTCATTCTTTCTCTCCTTCAATAAGATCACCTTTATTTTCACGATGAAGTAACCATGACAGAGCCAAGAGAACAACACCAGAAATAAAAATTGAGGCACTCTTGGATAGAAAAGTTATTTGTAAGTTGTAGTAGAGCTGCCAGAACACTAAAACTAATACAGCCAAGCTAACTCCATAAACAATATAATCTTTCTTTTTTAATGCCCAAGTTAAAATAATGAACAGGATAAAAATTTCAAAATAGCCAAGTGTAATAAGCAATATGCCAAAAATTAAAAAGGCAAAAAAAGTGACTCCATGAAGTTGTCGATATAAATGAAAAATACTAAAACATAGCAACCATATGCTAGGTAGCAAATATAAAACCCATAGCTGCTGATCTATCGGACTCTCTGGGATTAAACCCATAAAAGCATCAAAAAAAGAAGCTGCTAAAATTACGACAAGCACACATAAAAAAATACTACGCTCATATAGCGCTATTGATTTGCACTTAGGCAACAGCACCAAACTAAAAACCAAGTAACTAAGAAAAGTTAAATTTAAATAGGTCTGATTAGAATGTATAGACCACAATGAATGGTCTAGTTGTAGCAAATAGAAAAAAGCAATGCCATAGGTAGCAAGCATTTGAATTAAAATGAAGAACCAATGCGGTTTAAGGAAATAACTGATACATAGAATAAAAATCTGTGCAATTAAAACCCATAGAATTTGATCTGTTTCTGAACCAAGATGAAATAAGAAAGCAGTCTGTCCACTAATAAATAAACAATAAGCAAATTGCCGAAAGAAATAGCTTTGTGATTTCTTTAAAAGAATAAAAGCTAATCCAACAAAAATAATTCCAATGACTAAAGAAATAGCCTCCCAAAACACCAGCGTAAAAGCTGCAAGTGCTAGACCTGCAAGCCAAGCACCAATTGCCAATGGAATGACATAAAAGCGGCTTTGACGAAAAATTTTTATTAAAAGATAACTAATCAGTGCAAACCAAATAAAAATAATGCCCGCAATCAATAAAAAGATGAACTCATTAGAATCTTTAAATAAGTTATTAATCCCATCTACAAGCCATATTGTTGCAGTCACGCCGAGAACAGCAGCCATTAAACTGGCACATAACTGATCATCTTTTTTGAAGAAATAATAAAAAGCGATTAGTCCTGAAAAGAACGCCGAGATCAGATAAGGAATATTATCATTCGATAAATATTGGATCATTTCAATGATTGAAATAACTGCAAACCAAGCGATAAAAACAAATCTTAAAGCGCGATACTTCTTTATACACACCCCAAACTCGACAAGGCTTAATAAATTTAGAGCGAACAGATATAAATATGGAAACTTTTCTGACCAAAAAGTCTGTTTAAAAAATAAAAAAAGTGTGAGCTGGCTGGTTATACAAATTAGACCAAAAATTCCAATATTCGGTCGATATAGCCACGGTAGTAAAAGCAATGCCCAAATTAAAAAAAGCAAATAACTGTCTGCAGCAGTTTGATAAACCTGTCCGATAACGGCCAAGCTTAAGCCTATCATCAAGCCACAAATACTGTGTAAGGTCTGCCTAACACCTTCAGTTAAGGTATCTTTTACACTGAACCATGCTGTCACAAGTAATATAAGGGGCGGGATAGCGAGTTGAATGCTATCTGGAAGCATCAACCAATTAGCAGCAATTAAATAAAGAATACTTACCGCCATAAATACATAACTGAAAATATGGAGATGCTGAATAAATGAGCTATTTGTTAGAGGATAATAGTCTCTTATCTGCATGAAACACCTATTTTATTTATAATTTTCTATAAAAAACATAGCATTCCATTTTCATATCAACAAGTAAGCTCTTGTTAAAAAGCCTAATTCTGTTTATGAAAATACTTATTCATAAAGAGACTTAGCATTCTACAAAAGCATCTAGCCAATTTTGCCAAGCGCGTTATAATAAAACCCATCGCTTCAGGGCGGGGTGTAATTCCCCACCGGTGGTAAAGTTAATTTTTATGATTAGATTAACAAGCCCACGAGCTTAAATTTTTTAATTTGAGCAGATTTGGTGAAACTCCAAAGCCGACGGTATAGTCCGGATGAAAGAAGACGACGAACTGGGATAAATCCGTTTTTATTTCAGTGCCAGCCTGTTTTTACATCAGTCCTGAAATGTTCAACCGTATTTTTACGAGAGCGTTTCATTATGTCTAGCTTAATTCAACCAGAACTTTTTTTCTCAGCCCTCTCTCCTGCTGAGCAACGCATTCAACAAGCATTAGAAGATATCCGTAAAGGCAAACCAGTCTTGGTTATGGATGACTTTGACCGTGAAAATGAAGCTGATCTCATTGTTGCAGCCGAAACATTAACGGTAGAAACAATGGCACGCATGATTCGTGATGGCTCGGGTATCGTATGTTTATGCCTTACAGAAGAGCTAGCAGATCATCTAGAACTACCACCAATGGTTTCTCAAAACTCAAGCCAGTTTCATACCGCTTTCACAGTAACCATTGAAGCTGCTCAAGGTGTTACTACAGGTGTTTCTGCTAAAGACCGTGTTACTACCATTCAAACTGCAATTAAAGATGGTGCTGTCCCAAGCGATCTTAATCGTCCAGGCCACGTTTTTCCATTACGTGCACGTAATGGTGGAGTGCTTACACGACGTGGTCATACTGAAGGAACAATTGATCTCGCACGACTAGCCGGTTTAAAACCTGCTGGTGTGTTATGTGAATTGACTAACCCAGATGGCACAATGGCATCAGGCATTCAAGTTTTGGCTTATGCGCAAACTCATCACTTAACTGTGATTACGATTGAAGAACTTGTTCAATACCGCCAACAACACGGTGTTTAAATAAAAAAAGGTTTGGCTTTATATCAAAGCCAAACCTTCAAATTAAAACTTACTTATATTTAAGATACTTTCTTTTGGGTTTCCAGTCCTTCAACATAATCCAAAAGTTCAGAGAATTGATTAATCATTGCTTTTGGCTGTGCTTGAGCAAGTTCCTCTGCTGTTCCATAGCCATAAGTTACTGCGACTGCCTCAATACCATTATGACGTGCACCTAAAACATCATATTGACGGTCACCTACCATTAAGCATTCTTCTGGGCTTAGTTGCTCATGCTCAAGAATATAATGAATGAGTTCAGCTTTATTGGTGCGCTCACCCGTCAATTCACTGCCATAAATATGTACAAAATATTGGCTTAATTCAAAATGATCCAAGATACGTTTTGCATAAATCGTTGGTTTAGCAGTGGCAACAAATAAACGATACCCTTCCTCTTTTAACGCTTTAAGTGTCTGTACAACAGAAGGATATACTTCATTTTCAAATAAACCAATCACCGAGAAACGCTCACGATAAGCAAGTAGAGCTTGCTCAGCTAACGCATCATCTTGAGTAGCCAACAATTTTGCTAGTGAAGGTTTTAAAGGTGGGCCAATGGTCCAGTCAATATTTAAATCGGCAGCCAATGGATAGCCTAGTTTTTCCATTGCATAGCGAATTGAAGTATGGATACCAACTTTGGGGTCTGTTAGGGTTCCATCTAAATCAATCAAAATATGTTTTATAGCCATTCAATCACTAACCCAGTAAAGTATTTAATTCAATTGGTCGAGAGTTTAATCAAACTCTCTTATACTAACGTAAATTTAAATTGAAAAGGAAATAACCGTGCGTCCAACCGTACTTTGTTTCTCGGGTTTAGACCCTTCAGGTGGTGCAGGTTTACAAGCTGATATTGAAGCGATTGGACAAAGTGGTGCTCATGCAGCAATTGCATGTACAGCACTTACCATTCAGAACTCACAACAAGTATTTGGCTTCGAAGCAACCTCAAAAGAACTATTATTAGCTCAAGCCAATGCCGTTGTTGGTGATTTACCAATTAAATGCGTTAAGTCAGGCATGCTTGGCACTACAGATAATATTGCTGCTCTAGCTGAATTTCTTCGCGCACACCCTGACTATCAATATGTACTTGATCCTGTTTTAGTGGCAAACAGCGGTGGTTCTTTAGGTGATCAAGCGACTCTTGTTAAAGCATTTGTTGAGCTTATTCCCCTAGCCACCATTATTACTCCCAACACGGTCGAATTACGTGCATTAACAGGTACTGATGACTTAGACCAAGCAACCAAAAAACTTTTTAAAATGGGTGCTAAAGCTGTATTAGTTAAAGGTGGGCACGAAGATACACCAGATCATATTAAAAATAGTTTATATATTAATGGTGAACTTGCAGCGAGTAGTAGCTGCCCCCGTCTTGAAGGCGAATATCATGGATCAGGTTGTTCTTTAGCTAGTTTTATTGCGGGTCGTTTAGCTTTAGGTGATTCTTTAAAAATTGCAGTTCAGCATGCTGAAACATGGTTATTCGGTGTTTTAAAGAATGCTGACACTCCAGTGCCAAATGGGCAAAAAATACCAAAAAGATTTTAAAAAGAAAAAAAGGCGCCAAAAGCGCCTTTTTTATTACCCTCAATTATTGAGGAATACGTAAAACCTGTCCAGGGAAGATCTCATCTGGATCTTTTAACATTGGTTTATTTGCTTCAAAGATTTTTGGATACTGATTTGCATCACCGTAAAATTCTTTCGCAATTTTTGAAAGATTGTCACCAGATTTCACTGTATAGAACTTACTTTCTGGTTCAGGAGTTGCAACAGTCATTTGGTCATCTACTTGTGCCACATGATCAATGTTTCCAACAATAAGAATAATTTTCTCTTTATCTGCTTGGCTTTTTACCTGCCCTTTAATAATTGCGGTATCTGTAGCACCATTATAGGTTACAGATAAACCCTCTACCCCTAAGCCTAAACTTTTAATTAAACCTAATAATTTATTTGCAACTTCTTGTGCAGAAGGTTCTGCTGGTGTTGCCGGAGCTGGTTGTGGTTCTGCAGGAGCGGTATTTTTCTTACCAATACCTTTTACAAAATCAAAAAGACCCATCTTTTAGTCCTCATATTATTGTTTATAGTAAAGTCATTAAACTGACCTTTATTGTTATACTTCAAAAAAGTTATGCCTCTGCTATCAATTGAGGTTGATCTTGTAAAAATATGTATCCCTTAAATTTTTTCACAAATAAAAAAAGCCACCTTACGGTGGCCTTCTTTTATTCAGCAATATGCGAATTAACCAAGTTTTTTAGTTACATAGTCAATTGCAGATTGAACTGTAGTGATTTCGTTAGAATCTTCATCAGGGATAGTGATGTCGAAGTCATTTTCGAAAGACATTACAAGCTCAACTAAATCTAAAGAGTCAGCACCTAAGTCATCCATAAAAGATGCTTCGTTTTTAATCTCTTCAGCTTTAAGACCAAGTTGTTCTGCAACCGCTTGTTTAACGCGTAGTTCGATATCGCTCACAGGAATTCTCCTCATTGCTTGTGGCGTTTGATTTGCCACTAGTTTAATTGAATATAAAAATTTTTAAAAGTTTATACATCAGCCTTAAGCCATGTATAAACCACCATTTACATGTAATACCGTACCGGTAATGTAACCTGCTTTATCACTTGCAAGGAAACTCACCGCATTTGCGATATCTTGTGGCTCACCTAAGCGATTTAAAGCCACTTGATCACTCATTTTTTTGCGAATGTCTTCACTAAGTGCATCTGTCATTTCTGTTGCGATGAAACCTGGTGCCACACTGTTCACAGTGATTTGGCGGCTACCCATCTCTTTTGCAAGACTACGGCTAAACGCTTCAATACCTGCTTTTGCAGCAGAGTAGTTCGCTTGGCCTGGGTTTGCAAAGTGCGCAACAACAGAACTAATATTAATAATGCGGCCAAAGCGCGCTTTTGTCATACCTTTAAGCACACGTTTAGATAAACGATATACAGCTTTGAGGTGAATGTTGAGAATGTCATCCCAATCATCTTCTGACATGCGTAGCAATAGATTGTCTTTCGTGATACCCGCATTATTAACCAAAACAAGTACAGGGCCATAGTTCTGTTCAATATGAGAAACGACTGCTTCAATCTCATCGAGATTACGCACATCGAGAGCTAAACCTGCACCTTGCTCACCAAAGCTTTCACTTAACTTTTGTGCACCAGATTCAGATGTCGCAGTACCTACAACAAAATAACCGTCTTGAATAAGTTGCTGGGCAATTGCAGCGCCAATGCCCCGACTCGCGCCCGTTACTAATGCAACTTTGCGTTCTTGTGTCATGCAATTTTTCCTTCTGCCACTAAAACAGCATTTAGGGCATCTTCCATTTTACTCTTGCTATCAATCGCAAAAGCTTTTTCTATATTTGGTAAACGCTTCGCGAGATTACTCAATACTGTACCAGGGCCACACTCAACAACGTAGTGAATACCTTGGTCTTGTAAGAACTGCATCGTGTCTGTCCATTGTACAGATTGGTACAATTGAGCAGTCAACGCCTGACGCAATTGAGCAACATCGGTAGCTATTCCCGCGTTGACATTTTGTATTACAGGTATGGTAGGCAGCTCAATGGCAGTTTGTTCCAAAGCTTCTGCAAATTTTTCAGCAGCAGGCTTCATCAATGAACAATGCGAAGGAACTGACACAGGTAAAGCAATTGCCTTAGCAGACTGCTCTTTTGCCAAAGCCATTACTTGTTGTACAGATGCTGCACTTCCAGCAATTACGACTTGGCCTTGTGAATTATAGTTTGCAGCTTCTACTGAGCCTTGACCTTCTGCATTCACGATTTGGCAAAGTTCAACCACTTTTTCATCAGCCAAACCAAGGATTGCAGCCATAGCTCCTTCCCCTTGAGGAACAGCGCTTTGCATGAGTTTGCCACGCAAATTCACGAGTTTCACTGCATCTGCCAAACTCATAGATCCTGCAGCAACCAAAGCACTGTATTCACCTAGAGAATGTCCTGCAAGGTACTTAGGTGCCAGACCACCTAAATCAAGCCATACACGCCATAAAGCGATGCTGGCAGTTAATAACACAGGTTGGGTATTTTCTGTTTGGTTGAGACCTTCACCACTTTGCGCAATATGCCACAGATCAAATCCAAGTGCATCTGAAGCTTCCGCAAAGGTTTGCCCAACCCCACTAAACTGTTCTGCTAGTTCAGCAAGCATACCGACTTTTTGTGAACCTTGACCTGGAAACACAAACGCAGTTTTTGTGGCTAAAGCTACTTGTTCAAGACGTTTAGCAGACATAAGAAATCCTTTTTTGGGTTTTCACTCATTTCTGGAGCGGAAATTTAACATGTTATTTATATTTTTATAATTGCGAAAAACAACAAAAAAAGGGAGCTTTCGCTCCCATTTTTTCTATACTTAAGCATCACGCTTAATGCATATCATACAATTATTCAGCATCAGCTGCTTTAGCGAATAATTGACGACCACGGTAGAAACCGTCTTTAGTCACGTGGTGACGACGATGAGTTTCACCAGTTGCTTGGTCTACTGTTAATGCATTCTCGGTTAAAGCGTCATGTGAACGGCGCATGTCACGGCGAGAGCGACTTTTACGGTTTTGCTGAACGGCCATGATGGCTCCTTACAAAGATCGAAAAAATGGATCAGAACAAATTCAGTTGTCTTATCTCACAATTATATCACAAATTATGAGTTAAGTTTACCCTTCAAACCTGCCAAAACATCAAACGGGTTATCCCGTTTTTCTTCAACAACATTTTGAATGGTAGGTTGATGTTTATTTTCACAAGCATCATGCTTGGGAGATAAAGGCATCAACAATAACAGTTCATCTTCTAGTAATGCGAGCAAGTTAATCGAGGCTGGCGTATCATAATCGCCTTTCGTCGAAGACTCACTTTCACCTAAAACGATGAAATCAGCATCCTCATCCAAGCGCTCTATCAGTGACTCATCATCCACTAATGCAATATGAAAGTCTAAGACAAGAGGCATTTCAACAGGTTCCAAACAACGTTGGCACTCCATTGGAACTATCGTGTCCATATGACCATCCATCCACACAATGCGATGATATGCATCCATTGATAGCTTACAGTCTATGTTGATCAATTGGTTATCAATTGATCCAACAGCTTCACGAGCGATACGAGCAAAGCGAGACAAGGGCAGTTGACCTGACCATGTAAAGCCTTGTTCAGCCCATTTAAACGGCTCAATCTGTGCCGGAAAGGTATTTGCTGACATAATTAAGGCGGCAATTCTACAAATTCATCGGTACTCTGTCAAAGATTAAGATACAATTTTGCACTTCTTTAGACAGAACTCGGGGTAAATTAAGCAATGCACCTGTTGCAGCCGCAACCTGAAGTTAACACTTCATTACTCGTTTGCACCCATTCAACCCATCAGAACACTCTTGTACCTGACATAGTGCAACTCTCACCATGGTCAAGCTCAAAATCGGAGTCTGAGCAAGTCGATTGGCTTATTTTACACTTTAATCACTGGTTTTCCCACCATAATGTGACATTAGTTCGTGGAGATTTTGAACCAGAATATTTCCCTGCAACAAATATAGAACCTGCCAAGATTCAATTCGCCCATGGTTTCTTTAATAGCGCCTTGCATGAAATTAGTCATTGGTCTATTGCTGGTGAAAAAAGACGTCTATTACCGGATCTAGGATATTGGTACGCTCCCGATGGCCGTACGCAAGAACAGCAAAGTCTATTTGAACAAGTCGAAGTTAAGCCTCAGGCAATTGAATGGTTGTTTGCACAATCTTTTGGTAGAAAATTTAGAGTCTCGCTTGATAACCTGACAGGTGATGGTGGAGATGGCAAAATTTTTAAAGATAATGTCTATACTCAAGTACAACGTTACTTTTCAGGTGAAGCCAAGTTGCCACGTGATGCAGCAGCATTTATTGGTTTTATTTGCCAATGTACACGTTCAGGCCTAGCATTACAATTAAATGAATTTAAACGTGAACTCCTTGATTAATTGACAAAAAAACCACGTTAATTACTTGCATAGGTTGTTTAAAAAGCCTAATAATTATTTTAACACTGGCGTGATGGAGTCTCTAAAATATGATGCATTTACATGTACATCCTGAAAATCCACAGCAACGCCTTATTAGCCAAGCGGTTGAACGCATTCGTGCCGGAGATGTTGTGGTTTATCCTACCGATGCAGCCTACGCAATTGGGTGCCAAATCGGTAATAAAAATGCCATGGAACGTATTGCGCAGATTCGCGGTTTAGGACCTAAACATCAATATGCCATTATGTGCTGTGACTTATCAGATATTGCAACGTATGCAAAAGTTGATAATGCGACATATCGTTTATTGAAAGCGAATACCCCTGCTATAACGACATTCATTTTACCTGCAACAAGTGAAGTTCCTCGTAGGTTAATGCATCCTAAGAAGAAAACGATTGGCTTACGTATTCCAAGTAATCCAATTTGTCAGGCTTTATTACAAGAACTTGGTGAGCCCCTACTTACGAGTACATTAATTTTACCGGGCCAAGAAGATCCTCTAGATGATCCTTACGATATTGAAAATCAGCTAGATAAACGAATCGATGTATTTATTGATGGTGGTTTCGGTACTTTAACAAGCACAAGTATTGTCGACTTATCGGGTGAACATCCTGAAATTATCCGTCGTGGTATTGGCGATGTAAGTGCTTTTGAATAAGCACTTACAATTTTTACCAATAGTTTTAAAAAAAGTATTATCACTCAAAAAAATACTCTTTATTTATTTTGGATTTTTTTTACACTTTAGTCGTTAAGTAATTTATTAAAATGCACAATTCATTTAGAATGATTTTCACTATCTGCTGTTCTTCTGTTTACAGCTCTCTTTGACTTGAATAACAAGTCTCATGCTTTTGAAAATTCGCGTGGCTTATAATCGTAATGAATCAATCACTTCATCAATCCATGGAAGACGCTCCACACATCCGTGTTTTAGATGAGTGGCATGACAAGATTCCTGAAGATCTCTATATCCCTCCTGCTGCATTTGAGATTTTGCTCGAACAGTTTGAAGGTCCACTAGATTTTTTAATTTATCTGATTCAAAAAAACGGTTTTGATTTAATTCACGTCGATATTGCGCCTATAGCAACTCAATATTTAACTTATATGGATAGTATGAAATCCTTAAATATTGAGCTAACCGCTGATTATATGGTGATGGCCGCTTTATTGGCAGATTTAAAGTCTCGCCTACTTTTACCAAAGCCAACAATCATCAGTATTGAAAAAGACCCTAAACAAGAACTTATTGATCGACTTGAAACCTATCTACGTATCAAGCAAGCGGCTGAACGTTTGGGTCAAATGCCAATTCTTGAGCGTGATACATTCAGCGCAAATGTGAGCTTAGGTCATATTGCTCCTGTTTATGAAGGCTATGATATTTCAGCATTGCATGACGCATTGTTTTGTGTGTTTAACCGACCAGAACCTATTACGCATGTTGTAGCTCAAGAGCCTGTCTTACTCGAAGAACGCATTGCATATATTGAAGAGAAATTAGAGTCTGGTGACGTGTTAAGTTTTAAAGAATTACTCAATCCTCTGCAAGGTCGCATGGGAATGGTTGTGACATTTATGGCTGTTTTAGAGTTAACCCGACAACAGCGAATTAAAATTATTGCCTCAGGTATTGAAGCTCCGTTAGCAATTCAAGGATCTTCAATATGAGCTTTGAACAAAATAATACGGATTTGTCATTAGCTGACATTCACCACGAAGTCTTATTACAACTTGAAGCTATTATTTTTGCTAGTGAAGCGCCCGTTTCAATTGCCCGTTTAAAAGAAGCATTTAATAATCAATATAATAAACAACAGCTTCGTCAACTTTTACAACAACTCGCGCTATTACAACATGGCCGATCTATTGAGTTGATTGAAACAGCGCAAGGGTTTCGCTTTCAGGTAAGATCTAAATATCGTAGTATTATTGCTCAAATTTGGCCAGAGCGACCAACAAAACTGTCGCCTTCATTACTAGAAACCCTGGCTGTCATTGCTTATCATCAACCGGTTACCCGCGCTGATATTGAACAAATTCGTGGTGTGTCTAATAATAGTCAGATTCTTAGAACACTATTTGACTGGAACTGGATTAAAGAAGCCGGTTTTAGAGATTTACCCGGAAGACCCGCGTTGCTAATTACAACGCCTCAGTTTCTGAATGCTTTTGGTCTAGCATCGCTAGGCCAATTGCCTCCCCTACAGAACGCCAAGGAAGCCTTTATGGCTCTCGATGCAAATGCACCGAAATCATAAAGAGGTGGACTGTTGATCATTATGTCTAAGGTTGTGCTGTCATGAGTGAAAAATTGCAAAAAGTATTAGCGCGAATCGGATTAGGTTCCCGCCGATATATGGAAGAGGTTATTGCCGCAGGACGCGTGAGTGTAAACGGTCGTGTTGCCCAAGTGGGTGAGCGCATTGAACCAGGCGATGAATTACGCATTGATGGCCGTAAAGTTCAGTTTCAAATTGAAGACGAAATTCGTCGCCGTGTATTGATTTACTATAAGCCAGAAGGCGAAATCTGTTCACGTAATGATCCTGAAAAACGCCCGACTGTATTTGATCATTTGCCACAAATCGCGAATGACCGCTGGGTAATGGTAGGTCGTCTAGATATTAACAGTACTGGTTTATTATTGTTTACAAATGATGGTGAGCTTGCTAACCGCTTAATGCACCCGTCAAATGAAGTTGAACGTGAATATGCTGTTCGAGTTATGGGTGAAGTAACACCTAAAATACGTCAAAACATGGTAAATGGTGTAGAACTTGAAGATGGTCCTGCTAAATTTGAATCCTTCTCGGAAATTGGCGGTGAAGGTATTAACCGCTGGTATCAAGTTGTGGTGAAAGAAGGTCGTAACCGTGAGGTTCGTCGTATTTTTGAATCACAAGAACTTAAAGTAAGCCGCTTATTGCGTACGCGTTACGGTACAGTTATTTTACCACGCGAATTACGTACTGGTCGCTGGATGGAACTCGATAAAACTGACATCGATAATCTAGCAAAATCTGTTGAGTTAAAACCACGTCAAGGTACAGGTTTATTTGGTATGGCAAAACGTCGTACTGACCGTATGACCGAAAAGCCAATGGCTGCTCGTCGTGGCGGTTACTTACGCCAACAACGTCGTGATGAAGAAAAAGAAGCTCCGGCTAACACGGGTAACCAACGTAAATCGACTGGTTTTAACCGTGGTTCAAAGAAATTCTAAGATTTAATGATATAAAAAACCGCTCAAATCAGAGCGGTTTTTTATAGCTTTTTTAATTCATTTTTTCCAGTTCAATCCATTCAGCTTCAGGGAAATGAACTGCTAAATAATCTTTCAGATAATTTGAAGTATCTTGAGAAATTAATGGATCTTTTGATTCATCTTTTAAGTTATAGACCAAAGCTTTTAATTTAAGGCCACGAGACTTAAGTGCTTCAAGACTAAGTAAAGTATGGTTAATACTTCCTAAACGACCTGATGTTACCAAAATAACTGGGTACTGGTGCTGAGCAACATAATCAATGCTAAGCAGACTGGTAGTTAGTGGCACCATTAAGCCGCCCGCACCTTCTAACAATACAATTTCAAAACGCTCTGCCAATGTTTGCGTCGCATTTTCAATTTTTTGAAAATCAATTTCTCGATTATCTAAGCGTGTTGCAAGATGAGGCGAAGCAGGATAGCTAAAAATTTCAGGCATGGTTAGCTTGTCATAATCTTCTTGAAACCAGCCCTGCCCCATAATTTCACGATGCTTTTCAATATCTTTAGAAATATCAGCATTACCTGTCTGAATGAGTTTTTGGGTAATCACTTTTTTACCCTGCTCAGTCCATAATTTTGCTAAAAAGCCTGTAGTGTAGGTTTTACCAATGTCGGTATCAATCCCACTCACAAAATAGATCTGGCCACTCATTTACTTCACTCTCCGGACAATACAATAAATCGGATGGTATGTTAGGGAATATCCCTCAGCGTACTTAAACCGATCATAATCTTGATAAAACTGTTGTAAAGTTTGCTTTGTCCAACGATGCTTAGCAGTTGCCGTTACACCTGTTGCTTTTAAATGCTGCAACACGGCTTTAGGCGAATCAAAATAGAGTTGAGTTTCCGACTCTGCCAAATGCAAAATCTCAAAACCAGCATGAGTTAAGGCACTATTCCAATTTTCAACTGACCAATAACTTAAACCTTGGCCTGTCAGCTCTTTAATTTCTCTTAAATTCTGAGAGCCGAATGTTGAAAAGCATAACCAGCCTTGATCAACTAAAGCCTCATTACAACGCTTAAGCAAAAGCGGCAAATCCTGCATCCATTGCAAAGCAGAACCTGAAACAATCATATCGAGCTGCTGGGGAAACTCTAAAGTTTCAATATCCCCAATCAACCATTTCAGATTTTCTTGATGATTGAAGTGCTGCTGCACATCTGCATACAGATCATTCAAAATTAACTCTTCAATCTGAAAAGATGCAGTAATAAGACGAGTTAAATTGCCAGAACCACAACCGATTTCAAAAACACGTGACATCGTACTTGGGCAAAACTGCTTTAGTAAGCCCATTAAATTTTGGCAAATTTGTTTTTGAACTATTGCATGCTCTGAATAGCTTTGCCCAGCTTTGGCAAAACGCTGGGCAACCAAGTTTTTATTCAAACTCACAGAAAACTCACCAATTCTTCAAGCTCATGTTGCTGCACCATTGACGTTAAAGAAATACGCAAACGTGCACTATTTTTAGGTACTGTTGGTGGGCGTACAGGCATGGCATAAAAGCCGCTTTCTTGAACGTGTTTTGCCTTATCGATCGCAGCCTGACTTTCTCCAACAATAACTGGAACAATATGACTAGTCGACGGGCTTACATAACCCTTTTGTACAACGGCTTGTTGAAGATATTGGCTAATATTTTTTAAGTGTTCACGCTGAGGTTGAGCAACCAATACTTTTTGGAATATAAAGTTTACCCAAGCTACAATAATAGGGGGTTGAGAGGTAGTAAAAATAAGCGGACGCATTTTATTAATAAGATAGTCTTTAATAATTGGATCGCAAATAATGTAACCACCGACTGCTGCTAATGCTTTACCGAAGGTACCCACTAGAAAATCAATTTCCTGAATCACATTATATTGTTCAGCACATCCCAAACCTTGCTGACCACGAACACCAATTGAGTGTGCTTCATCGACATATAGCATGGTTTTAGCAAAACGTTTTTTAAGCTGGACTAATGCGGCTAAATCCGTTTCATCACCATCCATACTAAAAATACTTTCTGTGACCACAATGATTCGTTCAATCTTGTCATCATCATGATACTTTTGCAGAAGTTGTTCTAAGTGCTGTAAATCATTATGTCGATAACGCACATACTGCGCACCAGATAAACGTATACCGTCAATCATGCTCGCATGGACTAACTTATCTGCCAAAATTAAAGTTTTGCTATCAGCAACAGCTGGCAAAATACCAATATTCATGTGATAGCCACTATTAAATAGTAAAACCGACCGACCACCAAATGCATTACTTAGGCTATTTTCCAACTGTTCATATTCATCAAAATTACCCGTCAATAAACGGGCCGATGAAGAACTAAAATAGCTCCGCTCTAACGGCAAGCTATCTAAAAACTCTTGGCGAAGATTGAGATCAGCCGCCAGTCCAAGATAGTCATTTGAAGCTAAGTTGAGCATTGTTTTATTTTGAATTGTAATAAAACGCCCATGCTGCACATTTTGGGTAAATTGTCTGAAATTACCTTGTTGTTTTAACTCATCTAACTCGTTAGCAAAATGATCAAGCAATGACATCTTAATGTGCTCCCTGTAACGTTTTAACAACGTCAACCAATTGTTCAAGCAAATCACTTAGCTCTTGTTGAGTGATGACATACGGTGGCATCACATAAACCAGTTTGCCAAAAGGACGAATCCAGATTCCACGGTCTACAAATTGTTGCTGTAAAGTTTTCATATCGACATTAAAGGTAAGTTCTACTACACCAATTGCACCCAGCACTCGTACATCAGCAACATAATCAAGCTGACTTAAAGGCATTAAATATTGGCTAAGCTGTTGCTCAATTCGCTTAATATTGGCTTGCCAATCTTGCTCAATTAACAATTGCGTACTTCTCAAGGCAACAGCGCAAGCAAGCGGATTGGCCATAAAGGTTGGACCGTGCATAAATACCCCAGCCTCGCCGCGACTAATTGTTTCTGCAACATGCTTTGTAGTCAAAGTCGCAGACAAAGTCATATAGCCGCCTGTTAATCCTTTACCTATGCACATAATGTCGGGCTCAACTTGTGCATGTTCCCACGCAAAGAGCTTACCCGTACGACCAAAACCAGTAGCGATTTCATCAAAAATTAATAACAGATGATATTTCTCGCAAAGTGCTTTAGCCTGACGTAAATATTCAGGATGATAAAAACGCATGCCCCCTGCACCTTGAACAATTGGTTCGATAATGAGTGCAGCAAGGTTTTCATGATTTTGCTGAATAGCCTGTTCTAGCTCGGCAATATCTTGAGGATTCCAATCTTCATGAAATTTGATCTGTGGTGCTGCTACGAAAAGACGGTTTGGTAAGCTGGTACCAAAAATCTGATGCATACCTGTCACTGGATCACAGACAGACATCGCATTCCATGTATCACCGTGATAACCCGAACGTGTAGTAATAAAATTTGTTTTTTGTGGTTGGCCTTGTGCTGTCCAAAATTGCACAGCCATTTTCAAAGCAACTTCAACGGCAACCGACCCTGAATCTGCATAGAAAATTTTATCGAGACTTGGCGGTGTAATTTTTAAAAGAATTTTCCCAAGCTCAATCGCAGGATCATGAGTTAGCCCACCAAACATGATATGTGACATGTTCTGTAATTGATCTGTCACTGCCTGATTGAGTTCAGGATGGTTATAGCCGTGAATTGCACACCACCAAGACGACATACCATCAATTAAAGTTTTACCATCATTTAGTTCAATCGTTGCCCCATAGGCACGTTTCACTTTAAATGTGGGTAAAGGTTGGGTCATTGAAGTATAAGGATGCCAAATATGTTCTAAATCAAAATTATCGGTCATCCTATTTACCCTTTTACAGCGTTCAAATCTTTCATTAAACACATGTTAAACCTGTTAAGAATGAAAGAAAATTGCGATATCAATCAAAGCTTATTAACTTTGCTGATGAATTGTTAAAAATTGGCAGATTTCTTCTATTGTTCTTTCGACCTGTAGGTAGGGAAAAGCATGTGTAGCATCTTTTAGTAGCTTATAACTCATGTTCTTTGTCGCTATATCTTTAAAATTTTCTATAATTTTGCAAGGAATGACATTATCTTGCTCGGCAAACAGATGAAGCTGTGGTCCCAGATAGTTTTTTACGTTACTTACCAGATTTAATTGTTCAAGCATTTGTAAACCTTCTAATAAAAGTTCATTTGAAGGTGGGCTTACTATATTTTGTATGCTTATCCAATCTTTTTTAGCTTGAGATGAGCCAAATGTAATTAAATAATAAAAGCGCTTTAAAGTAGCTTGCGGGTTCTGTAAAAAAGACGCTTTAAATTGACTAAATACATCAGTAGGCATTGCTGTTTGCCAATTGTCATTAGCAACGAAACAAGGGTTTGAAGCGAGTGTAATTAAAGTTTTAGTTTGCCCTGTTTGCTTGTAAAAAATATCAACCAGTTGAGTCGCTAACTGCCCACCTAAAGACCAACCGATTAACACATCAACTTCAGCCACTAAATCAAGCTGCGCTTGAAAGTTACGATCTAAAACATTAAAAATATTAATAAGTTGAGTATCAAAACCTTTTTTTTCCAAATGTAATTTTAGAGTTTGCAAAGGTTCCACACCTACTCCCCAACCCGTAATTAATAAAATTTTATTTTGTAACTTCATATGCCTGTCCAAAGCCAACTTTATAAGGATTATATAATATTATCGTTTTAAAATATCTTTTAAAATCAACATAAAAATTGAATTTCAAAAAGTAAAATCAAGGATTTATGAGTATTTAATATTCTGAAATATATTGATAAACAAGACCTGCATTATTCATAGTAAATATACAAAACTTTAATTATCTAAACATTGAAGCCACTCAAAAAACAACATAATCCACACTTCGCCTATAAATCCATTATGCAATGTAATTAATGTTAATACTTATGTTTTTTTATTAAAAGAAATGACTCATCAATTCATTTTAATGTTAGAAGATTAATTATTGAACAAAATATATTGGGAAGGCTAATATGAACAGTCAATGTACAATATCTGATGGGAGAGAAAAAAATACATATTTTGTTACACCAGATGATATTATAAAAAATTTATCTTTAGATAAAAATTACTGCTTATTTTTGGATATTGATGGGACGTTAGCACCATTCCAAATTAATCCTGAGCAAAGTTTTATTCCAAACACTACATTAGAAACTATAAAAAAAATTATTAAATTAAATATACCCGTTATTGCTGTAACAGGTCGAGATGTAGACACAGCTTGTAAGCTATTACAGTATATTGAGATTCCTGTTGCTGGCTTGCATGGTTTAGATATTTATTTTGGCTCAGATCATTATATTCGACCAGATTTAAGTTCGATTAATTTTAAAAAATTAAAACAAGATATTATGAAATCTTGTGAGAAATATCCTGAATTATTAATTGAGGATAAAGGATATTCTATTGCTTTACATTACCGAAAAAATCCTAACTTAGAAAATGATGCCATTAATATTATGCATCAGATTAATTCCGATTACCCCCAATTAAAAATAAATCATGGGAAATTTGTTGTTGAGTTAATACCAAACCAAGCTGACAAAGGTAAAGCAATTCAAACTATATTAAATCATCTTAATTTACCTTCTGTAGTACCGATTTTTATAGGAGATGATTTAACGGATGAATCTGGTTTTATTTTTATTAATCAGTACGCTGGTCTCACGATTAAAGTAGGCTCCGGAGAAACACAGGCCAAATATAGATTAAAAGATATTGATAATGTCGCGAATTTTCTTCTTTTATTTAAAAACAGAATAAAAAGCTTATATGTCAAAAATAGCCAAAATGAGAATGGAGAACAAATATGTCTAAATTAATTGTGTTATCGAACAGAATAAGTATGCCATCAGGTAAAGCTTCAGCAGGTGGCCTTGCCGTGGCTGTACAAGATGCTTTGAATGATAGTAATGGCATTTGGTTAGGCTGGAATGGTCAGCAAATCACCGATGGCGAAGCGCCAGAATTTGAACAGGCCTATTCTGAAGGAATTGATTACATTACCTGTCCTCTTACTCATCAACAATACGCGCAATATTACTGTGGATTTGCAAATAAGGTTCTCTGGCCAGCAATGCATGCCCGAGAAGATCTGATTGAATATGATGCAGAAGAATATAGCACCTATCAAAAGGTCAATCGGTTATTCGCTGAAAAATTAAAACAGCTTGCACAGCCTGACGATCTTATTTGGATACATGATTATCACTTTTTTAGTGTGGCGCGTTACTGCCGTGAATTAGGCATGCAAAATAAAATTGGTTTCTTCTTACATATTCCTTTTGCTAGCCTAAATATCTGGCACAAAATTCCAGTAGCTCGAGAATTAATTCAAGACTTGAGTCAATATGATGTTATTGGTTTACAAACTCAGATCGATCAAAATGCATGTATGCAGACTTGTCTAAATTTACTTGAAGCTCAGAAAATTCAAAGCAACAGTATTAGCTATAAAAAACGTCAAATATTAATTAAATCGTACCCAATTGGTGTTCAGCCAGAGATTATACAAAAGCAAGCCCAACAAGATTTGGCGACCTCTTCCGTGTTTAATTTTGAAGAAATCCCACGCCAAAAAACTATTATTGGGGTTGATCGTATTGATTACTCAAAAGGTTTACTCGAAAGATTTAATGCCTTTGCAACCTTTTTGGAAACCAGCCCCGAATATCATGGTTTAGTTCGACATCTTCAAGTGGCAATACCTTCTCGTATCGATATTCCAGCTTATCAACGTTTATACCAACGTTTTAAAACCAAGCTAGAGTTAATTAACGAAGAGTTTGCACATGAAGACTGGAGACCGGTAGATTGTTGCTATGACACGGTTCAACACCATAATCTTATGCACATTTACCGCCATTCAGATATTTGCTGGATCAGTTCACTACGCGATGGTATGAACCTAGTCGCTAAAGAGTATATTGCAGCCCAAGACCCAGAAAATCCTGGGGTACTCATTTTATCTAAATATGCTGGAGCTGCTGAGCAAATGTCTCAAGCCTTGATTGTTGATCCTCAAGATAGAGCGGCAATGATGGATACTTTAAAAATGGCTTTAGAAATGTCTAAAACTGAGCGTATTAATCGTTATCAGCAATTGATAGAGGGATTAACATCTTCTGATCTTACCAATTGGCGAAATAACTTCTTAGATGATTTAGAAAAGACACCAACCCTACTAATGAAGCCTCAGAGATTATTACAAGATAATTATCAATCTATCTATCAAGTTTTATAAATCTAAAAAAGAACATCGAGAAATTTAATTTCTCGATGTTCGCTAGAGGGGATCTATTATTTATAAATTAATTTGTCTTGATTAACGTAAAACGGTTAAGTAAAGCAATAATAAAAAGCAATACAGCTACACCTGTTAAAACCGTGCTTAAACCAGCCCATTCACCAATTAAACCGATTAAAGCTGGTCCACTTAATGAGCCTGTATAGGCAATCGTAGATACTAAAGAAAGTGCTGCTGCTTTCGGCATCTTATTTTGTCGACCTACGCGAGAAAACATCACTGGTACAATATTAGAACAGCCTAATCCTAATAGTGCATAACCTAATACAACCACTTGCCACACAGGTGCTGTCACAATAACAGCCATACCAATCGCAGCCCCAAGTGCACTATAAGTCACAATATTTTTTTCGCCCCATTGCTTAAGCAAGACATGACCTGCAAAACGACCAGTGGTCATGCTAAGCGCAAAGAAAGTATATGCGAGACCAGCAAAAGCAGGATTAAGTTGATATTTACTCGTTAAATAAATACCACCCCAATCCATCGCCGCACCTTCTGATAAAAAGGCGATAAAACACATCATACCAATAAGCAGAATAATGCCATCGGGACGATAACGTTTTTTCGGTGCTTGAGTTGTATCTTCATGTGGCTTTTCATCCTGTTCAAAAGACGTTAAACAAGATGGAATCGCAACACCACCAATAACAAGCAAAATCATAACGACTGACAAAGTACTCATTAAGGGTGAAAGCCCTACTGCCAATAGTGCTGTCACAAGCATAGCGCCTGTTAAGCCACCAAGACTACACATTCCATGGAAGCTAGACATGAGCGCTCGCAAGCTATGTTTTTCAACAACCACTGCTTGTAAATTAATAGCTACTCCAAGACATCCTGCTGCCGATCCAAAGACAAACAATGCTACAGCCATGGTCACAATGCTGCTCCACATCGTAAGGCTAGGTAATAAGACCATTAACAGCATCAATGCTAAAGCAATTAGCGGACGACATCCCCAGCGCTTGACTAAAGCACCAGTCGCAGGCATAGCAATCATTGAGCCAATACCCATACAAAGCAAAAGTAAACCAAAATCAGCATGATTTAGGTTTAGGCGCTGCTGCGCAAAAGGAATGAGAGGTGCCCAAGCTGCAGTCGCAAATCCTAAGCTAAAAAAGCTTAGTCGTGTTGCAAGACGCTGTGTGCTTAAGAGAGTAGCTGTGTCTAAAACAGCAGGTTTGGTAAATAACATATTTCGCGAACTCACCATAAAATCATTGGCGATCCATACCAACCGATTTTCCATAGAAAAACCCTTGCCTCATTAAATTTCTAGGCAAGGGTTTTATTGGCGAAATTATAAACAATTTCATAAAAAAAACAGGGGGTGCGATACAATTTTTCTGACTTTTTTGTAACTGCCAAAGCCTTATATAGTAAGGCTTTGAATATGTTCAATTTGACAAAATTAACATTTAAGCGATGAGTTGATTTTATAAAAATAAGCCCATAAAAAACCCAGCTTAAGCTGGGTCTTTTTATTAAATTTGAGATTGAATATAGTTTTGTAAGCCAATCAACTCAATTAAACGTAATTGCTTTTCTAGCCAATATGTATGGTCTTCTTCAGTATCTGATAATTGTTGACGCAACATATCACGGCTAATGTAATCGCCCTTCTCTTCACAAAGTTTGATACCTGTCGCTAACTTTTCGCGAACATGATATTCAAGCGCCAAATCAGCTTTTAAACAAGATACAACGTCTGTACCAACATTGATATCTTCACGATGCATGTTTGGTTTAGCACCTAAGAACAATACACGGCGAATGATCGCATCAGCATGAGAAGCTTCTTCTTGCATCTCATGATCAATACGTTCATAAATTTTATTTAGGCCCCAATCCTCATACATACGAGAATGGATTAGATATTGATCACGGGCAGCCAATTCTCCGCCAATGAGCATATTTAAATAGTCTATGACTTCTGGATTGCCACGCATAATAAATCTCCTATCGTATGAAGACTATTATGGGCAATCTTAAAAATGATTGCAAAACAAAAAATAGTTAAGTTTATGATTTTTATCAAATTAAAATGAGAAACATACGCATTTGCAGTTTAAGTTATTTAAATTTCCTGTGCAAAAAGAAACGCTTGTCTGATTTATAAGCTCAAACAAGCGTTAAAATATAACTTAAACCATCAATTTATAAATTTGTAACTAAAATCAATGGTTCTTATTTCGGTAGACCTATTCGCTTAAAGTCTGCCCGTAGCTCGCCATAAGTGATAAGAAATCAGTCTCATTCATAACAGCAATACCAAGTTTTGCTGCTTTTTCTAATTTCGAACCTGCTTTCTCGCCCGCAACAACGCATTTGGTCTTGCTTGATACACTACCGCTTACACGCGCACCTAATGCTTGTAGCATTTGAGTCGCCTGATCACGGGTCATTTGCTCTAATGTGCCTGTTAACACCCAGCTTTCACCATTTAACGGCTGACGTGTTGGAGCTGTTGGCGCATCCCAATGAATTCCGGCTGCAATTAAGCGATCAAGCACTTCAATGTTATGTGGTGCCAAGAAAAAGTCAGCAATCCACTCTGCGGTAATATCACCGACATCTGGGGTTTTCTTTAAAGCTTCAACATCAGCAGCTTTAAGTGCTTCTAAAGTTTGGAAAGTATTGGCCAACATTCTAGCTGTTGTTTCACCCACCCCACGAATTCCCAGAGCATAAATAAAACGAGCAAGCGTTGTCTTCTTACTGGCTTCAATGGCATCAATGAGGTTTTGTACCGACTTCTCACCCATTTTTTCAATACCGAGCAAAGTTTCTCGGTGCTCATGCAAATGGTAAATGTCGGCAACATCTTTGAGCAAATCGAGATGTAATAAAGACTCTACCCAGCGGTCTCCCAGACCTTCAATATCGAGAGCTTTACGTGATACGAAGTGACGAATCGCTTCAATTCGCTGAGCAGCACAGTAAAGGCCACCAGAACAACGTGCTAAAGCTTCTCCCTCAGGCATTACAACTGGTGAGGCACAAACAGGACAGCTTTCAGGTAAATGTACAATTTCAGCGTCAGGTGAACGGAATTCTGGCCAAACTTTTTCTACTTTAGGAATAACATCGCCCGTACGATAAACACTAACCGTATCACCAACACGTACATCTAGACGATGGATTTCACCAATGTTGTGTAAAGTTACGTTGGAAACCGTTACTCCCCCTACAAATACAGGGTTTAAACGCGCTACAGGAGTTAAAGTACCTGTACGCCCTACTTGCCAATCAATCTGATCAACTGTAGTTAATGCAGCTTGTGCAGGGAATTTATAAGCCGTTGCCCAACGTGGCTCACGACTTAAGAAACCAAGTTGTTGTTGCTGTTTTAGGTCATCAACCTTTACGACCATTCCATCAATTTCAACTTGTAGATCTGGACGCTCTTGTTGAATTTGCTCATAACGCTGCTGTACTTCTTGAATTGAATTACATAGATATTGACGCTCAGCAATTTCAAATCCAAGTTGCGTAAGCCATTGTAGGCTGTCGTGCATGGTTGTTAAGCTATGATTTGGTTCGCACTGGGCAATACCATACGCATAAAACGCTAAAGGTCTACTAGCAGCAATATTCGGGTCGAGCTGTCTTAAACTACCTGCTGCGGCATTACGCGGGTTGGCAAACGTTTTCTCACCTTTTGCTTCCTGATCGGCATTAAGTTTTTCAAAGCCAGACTTTGGCATGAGTACTTCACCGCGGACTTCAAGCAAACGTGGAATTTCAAATTGATCTGAATGCAACACTTTCGGCAAGTTGCGAATTGTTTTAACGTTTTGGGTAATGTCTTCTCCGGTTTCTCCGTCACCGCGTGTAACACCACGTGTTAAAACACCGTTTTCATACCAAAGCGAAATCGCAAGACCATCAAGTTTTAGTTCTACTTCGTATTGTACTTTTTGGTTAGGCAAACGCTCTTCAACACGGCGAGCAAATGCAAATAAGTCTTCCTGATTAAAAACATTCCCCAAAGAAAGCATCGGAACGACATGAGTCACACTTTGAAATTTAGAGAGTGCTTGGCCGCCTACCTTTGTCGTTGGAGAATCTGATTGAACCTGATCAGGATATTGCTCTTCTAAAGCTTTTAACTGGTGAAATAAATGATCATATTCACTGTCCGAGATTGTCGGCTGATCCATCACATAATAGGCGTGGTTATGCTTTGCAATCAGTTGAATAAGCTGACGCATCTGTTCGATCACGGAAGTTGTTGCCATTATGTTATTCACCATAAAAAAGGGTGGAAATTTCTCCACCCTGAGCTGCGACTAGATATATTGCAATTATCGCAACGAACGTAAAAAATTAAAACTAGGCAGTCGCATGTGCCGGACGATAATCAATCACATGATGACGCCAGTGCTCTTTTAACTGTGGTGTAAATTCAAGATTATTTTCATCATAAACTTTGCCATCAATTTCACGAGCAATTAAACCTGCAATACTCGCCATCATGTCAAAACCAGTTACGGCTTTACTGTTTGGAAGCGCAAGGAAAAATGCCAACCCTTGAACTTGTTCACTAGACAAGGTTTCAAGATCAAATCCAGCTGGTCCATTGTCTGTCATACGTAACACTGAAAACATCAGTACGCTCGGCTCATCCGTATTTTCATAGCGATGGAAACACGACATTTCGCCATAACGTAAACCGTATTTTAACAATACTTTAAGTGCTTTATCTCCAGACAACGCGCGACGCGGGTTCGGATAGACATTTAAAGCAATAATCTGTTCAGCCATCGCTAATGCACTTTCATCATCATAGCGTTGCTGTTCATGCAAATGAACATCCAGAATATTACTCTCGCCTTCAAATTCAGCAATTTCGGCAGTTTCAATATTTGGGTTTAAACTCAACTCAGGCTCAGTTTTTTCACTTTCAGATTTCAAGTTTTCTTCTGATAAAGCTTCAATTTCCGATTTAACAGAAACCGTATCAACTAACTCAGCTGAACTGTCTGTGTTAATGGTAGAGCTTTTTACAGTTTCTTCAGATTTAATCTGGTCTGAAGAGTTTTCAACAGCGGGTTGAGTTGATTCGGCTGAAATTGATTTAGCAGGTTCTACAGCCAAAGTTTCTGTTTGTTTTGTTGTACTAGTTTCTACCGATGCAGATTCATTTAACGTCGGCTCTACTCGCTCTGTACTAGTTGCTGATACACGTTCAGCTTCAGCTTGTTCAAGCTGATCTCGCACATGTCTAGGTATAACTGGTTGATTACTATCAGGATTAATATGCAAATCACTGTCTAATGAGGGTTCGGCATGGTTTGACTTTTTTAAAATCATTTTTAAGCCAATTAGCATAATAATAATGGCGACAACGATGCCAATAATCGTATTGATTTCCATTCTATGACTCCGAAACTAACCCGTATTCTTTTGCCTGTTCTAAATCGACAGTGACTAATTTTGATGTACCCGGTTCAGGCATGGTCACACCCAACAAATCAGTTGCCATGGTCATCGCCAGCTTATTATGTGTAATGTAAATGAATTGTACATGTTCAGAAAGCTCTTTTACCAAATTACAATATCTCTGAACATTCGCATCATCAAGTGGTGCGTCCACTTCATCTAACACACAAAACGGTGCCGGATTCAATCTAAAAATCGCAAATACTAATGCTAACGCTGTTAAAGCCTTTTCTCCACCGGAAAGTAATGCTAGAGAACTATTTTTCTTACCCGGTGGTCTAGCCATCAGTTTAACACCAGATTGCCAGTCATCTTCAAGGCTTAAACTCGCCTCACCACCATTAAAGACCTTTGGAAACAGATTTTGCAACTCTTGATTAATCTGATCAAACGTTGTCATAAACAACTTACGGGTTTCCTGATCAATGCTTTTCATCGCATCTTTTAGTTGAGTTACCGTATTTTCCAAATCTTGGATCTGGTGACTCAACTCATCAAAACGCTGAGAAACCTCTTCAAACTCTTGTGAAGCCGCAAGGTTCACCGCACCGATTTTTTCAAACTGTTTCTGTACTTTTTCCAGTTTTTGCTGGTGCTCAGTTAAATCGATTTGTAAGCCTTTTTGGACTTCGGCATTTAACTCTTTGAGTTGCTCTTGGTAATGTTCACGATCTGACTTAGCCGCTTGCCATGCCAAACGCTTTTCTTCAAGTTGCTCTCTGAGTTGTTCATCTTTTTGTTGATATTGATGACGCTGATCTGTCAGGGTTTGTTGTTTTTCCTGCACACTATTGAGTTCAAGCTGCCATTCATTCCAGTTCTTTTGCAACTTTTCAGTTTGAGCAAATTGTTGCTGAAATTCTGACTCAAGATTTGGTAACTCTAACTGAATAGGGTCAACAAATTTTTTCGCCTGCTCCATTTGAGCATTAATCTGCTGATATTGACTCTGCAAGAACGAGATATCTTTTTCAAGCAACTCGATTTGTTGACTGGTTTGCGTACTACTACGGCGTAAAATCTCGCGTTCTTGTTGTTGATGTTGTAGAGCTTGTTGCTGTTCTTCTAACTGCTCTGTTAAGTCTTCCACCCGAAATTGCAAAGTTTTATAATCAGGTAAAATGGTTTCAAGTTTGATTGCTAGAGCATGCAAATCAATCTCCAGATCATCTTTTTGCATTGCATCTTCTTCAAGCTGCATGTCTAGCTGAGCTAACTGATCTTTCAATTGCTGCTTTTGCAATAAAAATGCTTGTGCTGCGGTTTGCTGTTTAGCAATTTGCACATCAAGCTGTTGTAAGTCTTTTTGTTTTTGTTTAACAACTTGCTGTTTCTGCTGCAAGTCAGACTGCAACTGCCCTAGTTCATCTTTTTGCTGAACTAAAATTTGATCTAATGCTTGTAATTCAGGTTGTTGCTTTTCAAGGGCTTGTTCAATTTCATCTAGACGAATGCGATGGCTCAGCATACCTTGTGCACTTTGACTCTCGTCATCATACATAAGGGCAATCACCCAATCCTGCCCGACATGATAGCCATCTAAAGTCAAAATAGACTGACCATGTTGTAATTGCTTTTGCTCATTTAAAGCAACAGTCAAATCTTGTGCAATCGCTACATTCGAAAAGATTGATAACTGTGGCGAAGCAATCCAGTCATTTAAACAGGCTAAATTACCTTTAAATTGATTTATTTGCTCTGAAGGTTTTAACTGGCGAGCAATTCCTTCCTGAAAGGCTTGTTCAGTTTCAACAATATGAGCTTGCAACCATTTTGCTAAAAACTTTTCAACGATCTGTGCATGTGGCTTGCCTTGCTCTGTTAACTGTAGAGCCTGCATTAAGCGTAGTGCATTTTGATGTTGCTTTGGACTTTGTTTAGCAACAAGCTGACTTAAGTTTTTCTGCTCAGATAATAAAACCTGTATTTCTGTTTTTAGCGTTTGTTGTTGATTTTTACTTAATTGATGTTGCTGTTGAGATTGCTCTAAACGTAGTAATTGTTGCTCAATTTCAGCCTCTAACGTCGAGATTTCACGACGTAATTGCTGCTGTAATTGCTCAAATTCACCCTGCTCATCTTCATGAACATGTGATTGAATCTGACTTGCTTGATGTTGCAACGTTTCTTTTTGCTGTTCAATGCGTTGAACATTTTTGCCTAATTGCTCAATTTGAGCAGACATTTGCATTTTTTGCTGCTGTTGTTTTTCAACCTGAGCTTTTACTTGTTCAAATTGTTGCTGTGCTTGTTTTTGCTGAGATTGTAAATCAGCAAAGTTTTGTTCAACTTCCGTTGCAGTATGCTCAATTCCAGTTAATGATTCAGTTTGTTCATCTAACTGATTATTCAGTGTTTCAAGTTGCAATTCAGAAAGTTGTAAACGTTCTTTAGTTTGGAATTTTTGCTGTTCTAACTGAACGAGAGTCATACTATTTTGCTGGTATAAACTCTGTTTTTGTTCCAGAGTCATTTTCAGTTCAGATAGTTTTTTCTCAGCTTGTTGCCACTCTTGTTGTAGTGGTGAAGATTGCTGAATAAGTCTCTGAAATAAAGCACTGGTTGCTTCTAAATCATGTTCAATCGTACTTAACTCTGAGCGGACTAATTTAAAAGTTTCACCCAGTTCATTCATTTGAACTGTATATTCTTCTTGAAGGCGTACGCTTTTATCTGCCTGAAAGGACAAAATTTCAATTTTTAGGGTCCGAATCTGGCTTTCCAGAGTCTTATATTGAACCGCTGCTTCTGATTGACGTTTAAGCGTCTTCAGCTGTGATTTTAATTCAAGGGCAATATCTTCTAAACGTGAAAGATTTTGCTCAGTATGTTCAAGATGTTGCAAAGTCTCACGTCGACGAGCTTGATAGCGTGAAACACCTGCTGCCTCTTCAATAAAGATGCGCATTTCTTCAGGTTTGGCATCAACCAGACGGTTAATCATACCTTGTTCAATCACAGCATAAGAGCGTGGCCCTAAACCCGTTCCCAAGAAAATATCGGTAATATCACGACGGCGGCAACGTGTGCCATTTAAGAAATATTCGGATTTACCTTCACGGGTGACCTGACGACGAACGGCCAACTCATTATAGGCATTATATGACCCGCCCAATTTGCCATAGGTATTATCAAAACGTAGCTCAACACTCGCCACGCCCACTGGCTTACGCTTGGAGGTTCCTGTAAAAATAACATCTTGCATGCTACCACCACGTAGCTGACGAGCATTTGATTCACCCATCACCCAACGAATGGCATCAATTACATTTGATTTGCCACAACCATTTGGACCAACCACTGCTGTGCGGTTCGCCTTAAAATTTAAAGTTGTACTATCTGCAAAAGATTTAAAGCCGGAAAGTTTTAAACTGCTTAAACGCATAATGCCCTAACTAGCGGCGTGAGCGTCTTGCCCAGGCCAATTCAATCTGTTTCATTCGTGTCAGCGATTCCAACACAAGGTTACGTAAGTGTCGACAAAAATCTTCCATAAATAAAGCGGCTTGTTGTGATTTTCGGATCAAAATTGCATCAGTCACGAGTTTAAATAATGCAAATGCTTCTTGTAGTTCCCGCTTAGAGGTATTTAAGGTCAAAAAATAACTGCGACGTAGTGAAGGTAGTAACTCTTTATAGAACTTCATTAGGTAGGGATTACCCACCATATCTTGCTGTTCAGCGAGATATTGAAAAACACCATCATAAAATTTTTCGATATCTCCTGCTTTTACATGCTCAAGAAGTTGTTCCAACAATAGTTGCAATTGATCTGCTTCATGTGCGCGCCATGTTTCACTGATACGTTGAACAATATGCCCCAATAACATCACGTTTGTGTCAAACAGTGCTTTAACCTGCTGTGCAGACATTTCTGAAACAATTGCCCCGCGGCGTGGAAATATCTCAATTAAATGAGTACGCTCTAATAATAACAATGCTTCACGAACTGACCCTCGGCTTACATCTAGCTCTTTGGCAATACGTAATTCTTGAATACGCTCGCCTTCAACCAGCTCACCACTAATGATCTGTTCGCTAATATATTTGACAATTTGCTCAGAAAGACTTTCTGTCTCTTCGAGATTCATAAATCACCCGCTACTTTTTATATGCATTAATCCATGCTTTTCTTTCGCATCCTTGTTTTTAACTGATCGTACCGATTAAAAACTATGTCATTGTCTGACAATTTTATTGCATTTTAAGCCAACCCATTTAAAAACAACACCAAAATCGGATGAATAAAAGCCCCGAATGTTCTTATTTTACTGAATAAAAAAAGCTCGAATTTCTAAAAACTCAAGCTCTTAAATCGTAGTTCTAGCAAGATTAATATTTTATTCTCTAGTGCATAATCCCTTTATAAATAAAGTAACTACCTACCACCACTAACAAACAGGCAAAGCATTTTTTCAACATTTGTGGTGACAATGCATGAGCAACTTTTGCGCCAAACTTGGCTGTAACAAAACTCATGACACTAATGCCAATAAACGCATAGATGTGCACATAACCAATCGTGTTAGGTACAGAGATGTGTTCTTTGGCACCAAACCACATAAAACCAATTGCACCTGCAATAGCAATGGGTAAACCACAAGCAGCAGAAGTCGCGACTGCTTTTTGCATGACCACGCCATGACGGTTTAAATACGGAACAGTTAAGCTACCGCCTCCAATACCAAAAATTGCAGAGGCAATACCAATGCCACCACCCGCCATAAATTGCATAGGTGTTGAAGGAAGCTGACGTGTTGGGTCAACAACTACATTTGCCCCTTTAAACATACGATAGGCCATCACAACCGCAAAAACACCAATAAGGAGCTGTAAATGCTGACCAGACATCAAATCGGCAATACCCGCCCCTAAAAATGATCCAATCACTAGTCCAGGTGCTAAATTACGAAAAACAGGCCAAAGAACCGCACCTTTTTTATGATGGGCAGAAACTGAACTAAAAGACGTCACAATAATCGTTGCAAGCGATGTTCCGACTGCAATATGCATAATTACAGCGGGGTCATAGTGCAATTGGGTAAAAACGACATAGAGGATTGGTACAATAATTAGTCCACCACCAACTCCAAACAATCCGGCAGTAAAACCAGCAATTGCGCCAATGAGTAAATATATGATTAACTCCATAAATGTTTTACCACTCTGCTCATATTCAACATGGATTTAGAGACTCGCCAACTACAACAACTTTTAAGCGCAAAAAACCAGCTTCCAGAAGTGGTTTTATTAAAAGCAACCACAACTTCGACCAATGATGATATTCGTGAAATTGCCCAAAAGGGCATTACAACAGGCTTGGTTTGCAGTGTTCAACAAACTCAAGGGCGAGGTCAACATCAACGGCAATGGATTTCACCTGAAGGAAACATTTATTTAAGCACATTGGTGCAAACTCGAACACCCTTAGATGGTCGCTTAGCACTTGAAGTTGCTCTGAATATTTTGCAAATCCCGCAGTTACAAGTGCTGAATCTGCAAGTCAAATGGCCAAATGATTTATATAGTGCTCAGGGCAAATGGGGTGGAATTTTGGTCGAGCCACTTTCCCAACACCAGGCTATTGTGGGCGTAGGCATTAATTTAAAAACACCACCAGTGACTGATAGTGATCAACCGATTACCTCTCTAGAAGATTTAGGCCTAGAACAAATGAGTCGTCTTGAACTCATTTCAGAGCTTTACGTTGCAATTCAAAATGCAGCTCGTTGGTTTGATCATGGTTGCTACAACTTGGCTGGACGTTTTAACCACCACGCTGCATGGCTTAATCAGTTGGTGCAGTTCGAACATAGTCAGGGACTGGTTCATGGTCGTTTTGTTGGAATATCTAATGAAGGTGCAGTAATTCTTGAGACTCCTGAACCTCAGCAGTTTTATCAAGGTCGCTTAAGACCACAAGTGAATCAATAAACAGGTGTTCTTCCATGAAAAGTTTATGGCTTGATATCGGGAACACCCGTTTAAAGTATTGGATTACTGAAAATCAGCAGATTATTGAACATGCAGCTGAGCTACATTTACAGTCCCCTGCCGATTTATTACTGGGTTTAATTCAACACTTTAAACATCAAGGTCTGCATCGCATTGGGATTTCTTCAGTACTCGATACCGAGAACAACCAACGTATTCAGCAGATTTTAAAATGGCTTGAAATTCCTGTTGTTTTTGCCAAAGTGCATGCTGAATATGCTGAGTTAAAGTGCGGCTATGAAGTTCCAAGTCAGCTCGGGATTGACCGTTGGCTACAAGTACTCGCTGTAGCTCAAACAGATGAAAATTATTGTATTATTGGATGTGGAACAGCCTTAACGATTGATTTAACGCAAGGCAAACAGCATTTAGGCGGTTATATTCTGCCAAATCTTTATTTACAGCGCGATGCCCTTATTCAAAATACTAAGGGCATTAAAATTCCAGACTCAGCTTTTGATAATTTAAACCCGGGCAATAACACAGTCGATGCAGTACACCACGGTATTTTGTTAGGCCTGATTAGTACAATTGAAAGCATCATGCAGCAATCTCCTAAAAAATTACTCCTTACAGGTGGAGATGCTCCTCTTTTTGCTAAGTTCTTGAAAAAATATGATCCAGTCGTAGAAACAGATCTTTTGCTCAAAGGACTACAACAATATATTACTCATTATCCTAAAGACTAAAACACAGAACAAAATAAAAGGCGCTATATGCGCCTTTTATTTTATAAGTTTATTTCTTTTGGTCATTGTTGCCAAACAGTGGGCCCATTCCGCCACCACCGCCGCCACCAAATTGTTTTTGCATATTGCCTAATGAACGCATCATTTTGCTCATACCAGATGGATTCGCAAATTTCTTCATCATTTTAGCCATTTGTGCTTGTTGCTTAATGAGTTTATTCACTTCAGCAACATCCATACCACAACCCGCGGCAATACGTTTTTTACGACTTGGGTTCATCAAGTCTGGATTACGGCGTTCTTTAACGGTCATTGACTGGATAATAGCTTCCATTTTCTTGACCTGTTTTTCAGGATTTGCTTGCTCAATCGCCTGCTGAATTCCTGCACCGCTCATGCCAGGCAACTTATCTAAGAAGCCCATCATGCCGCCCATACTTTTCATTTGTTCAAATTGCATCAGCATATCTTCAAAGTTGAAGCTGCCGCCTTTTTGCAATTTTTTAGCCATTTTTTCGGCTTTTTCTTTGTCGATTTTACGTTCAACTTCCTCGACTAAAGAAAGTACGTCACCCATGCCTAAAATACGTTGAGCAACACGATCTGGATGGAATGGTTCTAAAGCATCAAGCTTCTCACCCATACCCAAGAACTTGATTGGCTTACCCGTAATTGCACGTACAGAAAGCGCAGCACCACCACGTGCATCACCATCAGTTTTAGTAAGAATCACACCCGTAAGTGCTAATGCATCATTAAACGCTTTAGCTGTATTTGCAGCATCCTGACCTGTCATGGCATCAACCACGAACAAGGTTTCAGTCGGCTTAACGGCAGCATGTAATTCTTTAATTTCGTCCATCATGTCTTCATCGACATGTAAACGACCTGCTGTATCGACAATTAACACATCAGCAAACTGGATTTTTGCTTGTTCAATTGCACGATTAACGATATCAATTGGCTTTTCAGAAGCATCTGATGCAATAAAACCTGCACCAACTTCTGCTGACACAGTTTCTAACTGTTTAATTGCTGCTGGACGGTAAACGTCAGCAGAAACCGTCATTACTTTTTTCTTTTGACGTTCTTTTAAGAAACGTGCCAACTTAGCGGCAGTTGTCGTTTTACCCGCACCTTGTAAACCAGCAAGTAATACAACAACGGGAGGCTTAGCACTTAAATCAAGTGTTTCATTCGCCTCACCCATCATCTTGGTGAGTTCGTCATAGACAATTTTTACAAATGCCTGGCCTGGTGATAACTGAGTCATCACTTCTTGGCCCAATGCCTCTTCCTTAACTTTCGCGATAAATTCACGAGTTACAGGTAACGCGACATCGGCTTCAAGAAGTGCCATACGTACTTCACGTAAGGTATCTTTAATATTGTCTTCGGTCAGCTGCCCTGAGCCAGTAACATTTCTTAAACTCTGTGTGAGTCGTTCTGTTAAGGTATCAAACATTGCAAAATCCGCTTAAAATGGCTAGTTGCAAAAAAATCTTTCTCGAAATAGAAAATTTATGCATAGAATGCTATAGGATACTTTAGTTCGCAGCGAATTTATATCTTATATAGATGAATTAATCCTGAAAAAGGTTTGACATGATTAGCCTCCCCTTGGTTTACACAATTTTGGCACTCATCGCATATACCACTTCTTTCTGGTATCTGTTTATTCGTTTAATGTCAAAACGTGAACCAAACCCATGGTTATTTGCTTTTGTTGCGACTTTGGCGCTCCTGTTGCACGGTACAGTTTTATGCCATGCTATGCTGACACCCGCCGGAATTAACTACGATGTTTTTAATTTAGTATCTTTTACATCGTGGCTTATGCTGTTGTTAAGTTTAATTTTTAGTATTTTCCGTCCCATTGTACCGTTAAACTTGTTAGGCATTCCTGTAGCAGCTATTGGTCTAATTTTAGGTTTTGGATTCAGTCGACCAGATCAATTTATTGAGCAGCATTCGTTAGGCTTAGATACTCATATTATTCTTTCACTTTCTGCCTATGCAGTTTTGCTTATGGCAACCATTCACGCTATTTTGCTGTGGTTCCAAAATCGTGAACTCAAAAAGAAACAAAAAAAACGTTTTTGGGTCAATTTACTTCCGCCTATTCAGGCGATGGAGTCTTTGTTATTTGATCTGATCATTACTGGCTTTATTTTATTAACGATTGCACTCACTTTTGGTTTCTTGACGATCGATAGCTTCTTTGCACAGCATCTCGCTCATAAGACTGTATTTAGTATTATTTCATGGATTATTTATGGCTCACTCTTAATTGGCCATTACAAACTTGGCTGGCGAGGTCAAAAAGCGATTCGTTTTACCTTAATCGGTTTTGTGCTTTTGGCGATTGGTTTTATTGGCAGTAAATTTGTGCTTGAGATGATCTTGGGCCGTTAAGTAAATTAAAATTTCTTCGATACTAGACAGCGTTATACATATCCCGTATAACGCTGTTTTCTTTTTGCTCAGGTGACACAGACTGTGAAACTCATACTCGCTCCAATGGAAGGTTTAACTGACCCGATCATGCGGGATACACTCACATCTGTTGGTCATTTTGACTGGTGTGTGACCGAGTTTATTCGTGTTACAGACAGCATTTTGCCAGACCATATTTACTATAGTTTTTGTCCAGAATTAAAAAATGACGGTAAAACAGCTGCGGGAACGCCTGTCCATGTCCAGTTCTTAGGTAACAATCCAGATATGCTGGCAGCAAATGCAGCAAAAGTTGTAGAGCTTGGTGCACCAGCAATTGATCTAAATTTCGGTTGTCCTGCAAAAACTGTAAACCGACACAGAGGCGGCTCTGTTCTTCTTGATGAACCTGATGTTGTACATATGCTCATTAAAGCAGTGAGAGATGCAGTACCTGCACACATTCCTGTTTCAGCAAAAATGCGTTTGGGTTATCTCGATGAAAACCACACAATGGAAAATGCCCACGCTGTTGAAGATGCGGGTGCAAACTGGTTAACGGTTCATGCACGTACTAAAGCAGATGGTTATACGCCACCTGCCTATTGGGAAAAAATTCTACCGATTAAAGAAGCTTTAAAAATTAATGTCATTGCGAATGGTGAAATCTGGACCAATGCTGATGCTAGAGCTTGTCAGCAACAATCTGGCTGTGAAGACTTAATGATTGGGCGTGGTGCTGTGACGACCCCCGACTTAACCCAATGTATTCGTGAAAACATGAATGAGGCATTATTCAGTTGGGAACAACTGGTTGATTTACAAATTCGTTTTTTAAACGGTCAGGCAAAAACAGAAATTGGTATGGTTGGTCGTTATAAGCAATGGTTAGGGATGATGACCAAAGCCTACCCTCAAGCGAAAGAATTATGGGACCAAGTTAAACGTATTAAAGCTTTGGATGAAATTGTCCAACAGTTAGAACACACCAGATCAGAAAATATTTAACGCAATATAGTTAAAAAAAGAGGGCGATTGTTTTTACAACCGCCCTCTTTCGTATTTCAGGTTAAGCTATTATTCTTTTTTAAAAGCCGCTTACTTTCATTTTAAAGTCAGTTACAGAAACGCCAGTGACACCAAAACTCCCCATTGAGCCATTTGGTAAATTATTAAACGTTGTTGTATTTTGAGTACCCATATTTCCTAAAGTGACATTATTAAGTGAAGCATCAAATTTACTTGATACGCCTGTATTTCCAAAAGTTAATCCAGTTGGATCAACACCTGCATAGAAACCATCAAGTACAAAACCTGTTGAGGTATTTGTGCCAGCAAATTTAAACCCGAATGTAGCACCCGTATTATCGGACACTAAAGTAATTGGACAACCTGCAGCAGCAGAACAAATAGATTGAATTGCCCCTCCAAATTTAACCATAACTGATTGAGCAGCATGGCCAAGCTGAATATTTAAACGAGGTTTATTGGTTTGTACAAAGTTAATATCTAAATTACCAGTAGAACGGATCAGTTCTTTTACACCCGTATTCACTGTCGTTCCCGAACTAAAAATTGATTTTGGTGCATAACTTGTTAATGCATAATCTGATGGACTAGATAAAGATGCACTTGGAGCTAAATAAACTGAAAAAGGTAAAAGTCGAATACCGTTTACATCACTCCCCATGGATACTGCTAAATTTAAAAAGGGATTTCCACCACCAGCATCGACATCCATTGCAATATTAAAAGAAGGATTACTCGATACGGTAGCTTTAATAAACTCTATGCCAGGAACTGGATTTGTAGAATTTCCTGCAATGACAAAGCCAGCCTTACTGTTATATGAAGTTGAAGCAATACCGTTTGTATCAATCAGAGCGACTTGATTAAATTTAACTTTATCAGCCTGAATACCTAAAGTTAAACCATTTTGGCCCGTCGCTGCCGCAAGACTTTGATCATCTAAAGGCTGCATTGCAAAAACACTTGAACTACTGGCAAGTAGCAACCAGCACCCTATATTTTTATTCTTCATGTCGCTCTAATCCTTAAGAGACAAACGCTTATTATTTGTTCAGACTATCAGAATAATATTCAAGTACAAAGCAATTATCCCTATAACCCGACGAATGCAAATCCAATCACATTCAAAATAAATTTTTTATAAAAAGTGGCAATGGCTGCCACTTTTCTTTATTAGTTAAAAGCACCATTTCTAGGCACAATACTAAAGCTACTATTTAAACGTCCACCAGTAATTGCAAGCTCACCTAAACGCGCACCTGCACCAGTTGATGGAGGATAGAAATTAATATCTTTAACACGTAATGCACCATCAATACTCTTATCGGGATTAAAATAAACCGCCGTATTTACGCCAACTTTACCTAAACCACTTGCACTATCTTTACCAACAACTAAAGCAGTATTAAACGCAAGCTTTCCAGTAATATTATCAAAGCCAATTGCAGAACCATCGATCGGATCACTAATTTGAACCGTATTTCCAGTTGCTGTGGCAGGCATGGTGAAATCGCCCAGTACAGTTAAAGCACTACCATCTGCAATTGAACTGTTTGGCACGATCGATAAGTTAAGATCTCCGCCTAAGCGCAGTTTTAGACCAAATAAGACATCATTATTTCTGGCAAAGTTATCAATTGGTGAGGTACACGACCCGGTAGCTGGACAAGTTTTATATTTTGCCCCCGGTAAATAACCTGCTGCAATTTCAGTTGATAAAGCAAGTAGCATCTCTTTTAAACTAATATTAAGACTGCCATTTTCTAAGCCTATGCTTCCATTGCCTTTGACGAACATATCAATATTACGTAACCCCATATAATAATCAGTAGGACTACCGCCATTATTAGCATTTGGAGAACCATCAATTAATAAAATTGAGGTCGTTTTGGTTCCAGTCGCATCACGTCCCGTAGTTCCAGCTGCAATACCAAAACCCAAACGTGAAGTCGTTCCAGATGCCGCAACAACATTCTGGACAGGTTTACCATTGGCATCTTTTGTATAGTAATAAGCACTATTTGCTGGCGCGTCTAAACCATATACAGCAGCATTAGCATTTAAATTATAAAAAGGTAGTGCTAAGCCCCACTGGTTGTTTGCACCATTATCTGCAAACTGATTTGCAGGAGCGACATTCGCACTTGTGGTAAAACGACCACGTCTTGAAAATGCTTGAAACTCTGCTCCACGCATTGCAAGAATTAAACTGAATGGATTAGTAACCGTATCACGGTGAATGTTATGTTGATAATCAGCAGCTGTTGTTAAAGTACCCGCCCCTAAACGAATTGCATTTAAAGTCGCGTTGTTTGGCATTAATAAGGTTTTTGTATCAGCAAGATTGAGATAAATATTTCCGCTGTCGAAATAACCGCGTGTAGCTGAGTTAAGACCTGTTAAGTTGCCAAACTCGAAACCATAAGCATTTAGTCCTGCTCCACCAATTTCTAAAGTGGTTGCTTTACCATCTGCGCCAAGCATTGAATCATTATCTTTAGTGAACTCACCTTTCATACGAAAGGCAATGCCAGAATTACCTAAAATGCTATTACTTGAACTGGTACCAGCAGCGGTATTTGCCGTACCTAATGTTGTTGAATCTGACGTACCGTCCATACCACGGAGTTGTAAATAACTATTTACCATACGTCCGCTAGCACCTAAACGAATCAAACCTTTCGCATTTTGTGGGCTATTAGTTGCATCTAAAGCATAAGGGTTAGCTTTATTTACATTCGAGCTGAGCATCACCTCAATATTCAGGCCTGAATTGGTTACTTTGCCGCTACTGTCAACATATGTACCCGCAGTTAAACCAGAAGCTGAATCTGCTACACGGTTAAAATCAACATAGCCATAGGTAGTATTCGGAGTTTGCCCTACACCAGCAACATTAGTTCCAGTATTTGTCTGTAAAACTAAGCCACGAGTTGGGTCAATCAGCATGGCCCCTTTACCAACAAAATTAAAGTTAAAATTTCTTAAAATTAACTGATTTAGCTGGCTGCGAGCATCCAATTGCCCTAGATAAATATTGGCATTATTAATACCAAGTGTCATGCTTGACTGGCTATTTGCATTAAATAAGCCATCTTGGGTTGTAAGTGCCAAATTTAAAGGAGAAGTTGTTTGAATAGCCAACTGCCCTAAAGTTGGCGAGCATGTAGCAGAGCTATTACAAACTTTAACGCTATTTACCGTAATAAGTGATGGACTACTTTGCATAGAAAAATCGAGTCCAGTTTTACCCGTAGTTGGGTTACTCCCTACATCTAAACGGTAATTAGTGCTTAAAGTTTGATTAGATGCATTACTTTTTTGGACTTTTACACCACTTGCTTGAGCTCTTAATACCTGATCAGCACTTGTTGGTGTACCTGCATGGTCATCCCAGTAAGCATTATCAATATTAATTTCATTAAACGTAGTTTGAATCGAGATCCCATCTTGTCCATTGACGGCACTCAAATCAGCATCTGTTAAAGCTTCTAAAGCATAAATTTGACCACTCACTAACAACATGCTGGTTGCTAATGTATTTAAAATAAACTTTGAGCTGTGATTTTCTTTATTTTTTTTCATCACTTCAGTTCCTTTGAAATCTACATTAACCCTTAACAACGAGGATGGCTACCATCACAGCTAAAGACCATGACTTTTCCTTGAATAGCCAAATTCCCATTCATCATTAAACCCATGAAACCAGTTTCACGCCCATAGTCATAGGCTGATGGAGTCGCTGTAGCAACTTGCTGTGCTGCACTATTAGCAGTCGCAGCATATGTCGGTTTTTTGAAATATGCATAATCATACATATTTGCACTCGAGCCTTGCGTTGTTGTTGAGCTGGTAAAGTTATCTTGCTCAATTGATAAAGCATTGAAACCAAAATTACGGAATAAAATCGGTTGAGCTGAGCTAAAACTAAGCTGAATAGCAGGCTTAATAATTTCAGTATTACTTTTATCAAGATACTTTAAATCAACGCCATCCAAGCCCATTTTTTGAATATTTAAAGTTCCTTGTACGCCTTTAAACACGAGCCAAAGTTTATTACCACTATCACTATTTTCAGCCCAACCACTTGGCTTAGTTGCATCTGCTTGTACAAAACGCTTATTAATCGCTAAACCTATATGACAGAACTCAACGTTCTCACAAACACCACCACTACCATTGTCAAAGACACCGTTAGCAGTTTGGTTTAAATTAAGCATTAAAGATAAATCAGCACCAGCTTGACCATTAATCGCCTGCAAAGCATCATTATCTAAAGTTTGCAGCTCCGCATGAGTAACTGTTGCGCAAAGAGCGAGGATCAAAGTACTTATTTTTTTCATATCAATCTCCTCCTCTTATAGACCTTTAGTTGTAAGTTTCAAGTGCTGGATTAAAACACCGTCAATAACACCAGAACCCATGTTATTACTAATGGCTGAGCTAATTTGTGCTCCAGATAATTTATAGGTGTTCAAATCTGCATTTGGTGTAGTGCTATACCAACGCCCCCCTTCGTAACGAGCATCTGGTAAAGGTGTGCCAGCTGGTACAGCAAACTGAGCTCCATTTCCGGCATCAGCTAAGGTATAACCTGTATTATTTACTGTCGGGTTATAATAAGAGGTACTATCAATACTAGCCCAGTTAGCGCCCTGAGAATCAAATTTTAAGCCTGTGCCAGCATTTCCAGTCCAGCCCGTTGCTGTACGGTACTGCCAAGTATCATAACAAGTACTTAAGTTCAAAAATCCACAGCTATAACTGCCTGCTCGACGTTCTTGATTTTGCAATTGATAGAAGTTTTTAGTCTGTGTTACAGCTGCTACAGTGCCCGTAGGTAATTTACCAAATGAAATACCAACCGCATCTTGCGTACTGTTCCCTTTAAATGCTTCTAAAGTATTGTTCGTTGCGTTATAAACTGTTGAACCAATTGAAATACTACTATGTGTTGCACTAGAGCCTTGGTAAGTTTTACCACCTAACGTCACACTGGTACCACATTGGTAAATATTACAAGTTGAGCCTAAGTAACTCGTATCGGCACCACTATAGTCTGTATAAATTTTCTTATAAATTTCTGGTTTATTCGGGATACGAGCAAGTTCTAAACTAAAGTTTTTACCGTCTGAGCTTAAAACTAAAGGTTGATATAAAGACCCTAAAACAAGGTTAATATTCGGGTTATAGAGATATAAACCTTCATTTGCATCAAAAGTTGGCGCAAGTCCACCATTAATTGCAGGTGTTACCAAATTAGCTTGAGTAGTTCCAGATTCACGCGTGCTCAAACGTAATACGTTATTCATAGCGCTGTCTGTTGGGGCAGTCCATGAACCCGTTGAAGTAACCGTCGTAGTTTGACTACGAATCCGATATAACCAATCCGCGCTTGGAGAGTTATTACTTGGGGCACCCGTATATTGGGTACTATAACGATTTACCCAAGGCCCTACAGAAGATGTTGGAGTATTTGAAGTAATTGTCGCTCTTAAATTAGATGCATCACCGCTATTTAAACGAATAACACCAGCGAAACCTAAAGTATCATTATAAAAAGGACTCATTCCTCCAGCAGATGTTGCCCCCCCTAATGTTTGGAAAAGCTGTAAACGACTGCCATTTAAGCTAAAGTTATTCCAGACCCCTTGCAAACGAAGACGGTTTGCACGGCTTGCATCCGTACTCGTACCAATTAAACCATTTGAGTCGCCATAATTAAATTGGTCTGCTGCACCATTTATTTTATTTGGATTTCGGACAAAAATATCTGACCACAAACCTAATTTCAGCTTATAAGCATCTATACCTGCGGAATCTTTCGTTCCAACCTCATATAAAGGAGCTTCCAAAGCTAAATAAGTTACTTGGCAAGATGGGTCACTTGCACCACTACAAGTAGCTGCACTGAAGTTAGGTACTGAATTTGCTGTCGCAACTTTAAAAATCCATGGGTTAACCGCAGTACCCCAACTTGAGATTGCAGCAGCTGTATCAGTAGACGCGATGCGAGTATTTGTATCATTATCAGATTTGGAAAGCGCTAATCCATAAAGAAAAATATCTGCTTTACCAACAGCGCGATCACCCGAATCAATCGAGCCATTTTTATTAGTATCTGCTGCTGTCATACTCAAAGGACCGACAGGTACATAATTGATATAACCAGTATCTTTAGTACGATCGGTTAATATCTGACTTGAGGTTTCATTAGCGCCTGCACCACGAAATACCATATAGGCATTCTGTGGCAAGATAGCAATACCTTCACCTGTAGTTTCACTTAAGCCCGCATCAGAAAGTTCTTCGAGTGCGAAACTAGCTTGGCTTACACAAAGCCCGATTAAACTTGCCAAAACGGTTTTTTGAAACCTTACCGTATAATTAAGTGTAGTCATCTTGACCTTCCTGTTTTATACGATGCCGCGCACCATATTTATTTTTCTTTAACAATCCTTGATGCCAGGTGAATCTATCCTTTTCACCTTAGACAAAGAGGCAAATCTAAAAGATATTGCCAACCTTTCCACATTTCTATTATGCGGAATATTTGCACAAATGCAAAAAAAAGCATGTAAAAAATTACTTTTCCGATGAATGTAAAGCAGCCTAATCTACTTTCTCGGAATTTAACAAAAAGTTAAACCTGAACCATGGCAGTTTGGCTTAAAGTTTTGATTCGTTAACTGCAAGTTGCTTAAATTTAATGTGAGCGGACTATTTTTCAAATCAACCGTACCAATATTTACATCCAAATCACCAAGCTTTAATAATCCTCCTAAATCAGAAGTTTGTGCTGGGTTAGCTTGTAAATAGGCAGAGACGGCTGTCGAAATTTGTGGAAATAACGGTGAAATATCAATTGCATCTTGTGGAATAATGTTACCGATGTTAACTGGATTTGCAAAAGACATCCACCAACCCTTTTGAGCCACGTCATCTGCTTTAGCGCCTGGCCATTGAAGCATTTGATTTTGTAGAGCAAGGTACATTGGTGAATTAATTGGTAAATTATGAATAAGTCCCAATGACTGAGTTAAATTTAGATTCGCTGTAATATTTGAAATTGTACCATTCATATATACATTAGAAAATTTAGAACCTTGGCCTGCAATGAGACATGCTAATACACTACAGCTTGTTACTGTGGCTTCAACTTTACCACCCTGAGTATAAATACCTGTTGGTTCTGGATAAGCTGGGTCGTGTGGACCTGCGGCATTATATTGCACCGTACCATCTACTGGGTATGAACTACTATGTCCGACATAAATATTAGGAACTTTAACTGGAGCAGATAAAACTTTGGAGCTAACTCTATTACCATTCACTTGAATTGGAGCAATCTCAAAATAGTTATTTTGAATGCCTGGAATATTAAATCCACCATCTGAAGTAACAAAACTTACCTCAGCGGCCCCTCCTAAACCCAAAGCCTGTAAACGACCTGTAACTGCATTTGTTCCATATAAATTGTCTCGCGTAGCAGAAGTTGTCGCGTAACCTTTAATTAAACCACTGCTATCCGATTGGACCTGCATATAACCAGAAATCGAGTTAATGCCATTTGGCTTAGTTGTGTTTTCAGTACCCGCCGTAAGTAGTCCGATAAATTTCTCAGCACTTAATCTTAGACCTGCAACTTCACGGGTGGATGCAGAATTAGGATTTTTAATTGCAAATTCTATGAACGGATTTGTTAAAACCGCAGAAGAAGAAGCCCGCTCTTCGCTAGTCATGGCCAAAGGATTGCCATTCGCATCGAACTTTTGTCCACTTAAGCTCAGATTATCAATATCAATATCACAGCCACCAGCACCATTAACGCCGCCACAACCTAACTGTAATTTACGAATATTGGTGTTAAGTTCTAATTCAGCTTCCAAACCTAATTTATAGAAACCAATATTACTACTGTTGTCGCGTAGTTTTTCTAAATTTGCAGAGTCCGTAGGCGCAATATAAGACATACTCATTAAAGCTTGGCCACGAGTTGCGGATAGTTCCGAATCTGACATAGGGACTAATGTAGAGGCAGCATACGCTGAAGAAAAGCATAAGCTTCCAAGCGCTATCGCTACATGAAGAGACGTAAACTGTCGCATGACCGACTCCGTATCCTTGGGGGCATAATCCTGTTTAATTTCTTTTTATTTGGTTTGCCTAAATTTAGTAGATATCCAAACAATTGCTACCAAATAGACAACCTATATCCAATACATTTGGTTTTAAATTCTGTGATGCAGAACAAAAAAACAAATCAATTATTGATCATATTATATTATTTTTTACAAAAGGAAACTGTCGTTTATCGTAATTCCGATAAACGCATCTCATGTAAGTCTCATTTATAAAATTGGGCCACCTCAGTGACCCATTATTTTAAAATTCTTCTTTATCTAAGAAAAATTATGTCTTAGGCAGTGTAACACCTGTTTGTCCTTGGTATTTACCACCACGATCTTTATAAGATATTTCGCATACTTCATCACTTTCAAAAAATAGCATTTGTGCTACACCTTCCCCTGCATAAATACGGGCAGGTAAATTAGTGGTGTTTGAAAATTCTAAAGTTACGTGACCTTCCCATTCAGGTTCTAATGGAGTCACATTCACAATGATACCGCAGCGAGCATAGGTCGATTTACCTAAGCAGACTGTCAACACATTACGAGGAATACGGAAATATTCGATTGTACGTGCTAAAGCAAATGAGTTTGGCGGAATAATACAAACATCAGATTCAATATCGATAAAGCTTTTGTCATCAAAATTCTTTGGATCGACAATTGCGGAATGTACGTTAGTAAAAACCTTAAATTCACGGGCACAGCGTACATCGTAACCATAGCTAGAGACCCCGTAGGAAATCAACTTTTCACCATTTTCATCAAAACGGACTTGATTCTCTGCATAAGGTTCAATCATGCCGTGTTTTTCGCTCATCTCGCGAATCCAACGATCAGACTTAATAGCCATGTATTTTCTATCCAAAAGGTAATTTCATTGATTGCGACGTACTTTAACGTAAAAAAGCAATTATGAAAACAACGCTTGAGCTACTCTTCTCGATAAGAATAGCTCAGCTGTACATTTAAAGGTTCAGTAAAGCAGAATAACTAATTGGAATTGAAAAGCTGACTAAAACAAGTGAAGCCGTTCTTTGTAAATTAGTTTGATTTAACCAACCCACTTTCTTAGATGCTAAAACTGAACCCAAGAAAATCCAGAACAACGCAATTGGTGTAATGAGTGCTAAGTAAGCCATCATATGAACCAAATAAATATGAAAATCACTCCATGCAGCTACCGGAAAAATTGCTGAAGCAAACAGTAAGGCTTTTGGGTTCAATAAAGTTGCACAGAATAATTCACGAGCACGGATTGTAGGCTGATTTAATTCAACTTCTTGATTTGCCGTATGCCATAACTTAATGGCTAAGAAAATAATATAGCAAGCACTCAACAGCTTAAGAATAGGCGGCAGCAAGGGCAATGTGTTAGACACTTTCCCAATTAGCATTCCCCATGCAGAAATAGAGATCACGTAACCCAAAACTTCTGCTGGAATAAGTTTTACTGACTTCCGTAGTCCTACTTGCACGCCTGAAGAAGCAAGCAAAGTGTTAGTTGGACCAGGGGTAAGTAAAATTGTGGCTACTAAGCCAATAAAAAGCCATGAAATCATTGAATGACCTCACAATATAGTCATCTCAGATTAATAGATATCCAGTCACATGGCAAAAGGTAATTGTAAGACAAAATTTTTCAAATCATTTTTTAATTTACAATAAAAACATTAAAAACAATTACTTATAAAATTACCAGAGAAAGCAGTAAAGAAAACTTTACGGTCAGTTGTTATGCTTTTCAAATAATTTCGTACTCAAGTAACATAAGTATTTTTATTTTAAGTCTATTTTTCCATCAAAAGCCTTTATAATAAAAAATATATAGCGATGGTAAGTTTAAATTTTAAGCTTTTAATAAGTTTCAATTCATATATTGTTCCTGATTTTTTTATATAGAGCACCGCGCTCTACTACCTTAATGATTATGGCAAAGCACTTTTTTCAATCTTGGCTTCCTTCACCCGAGAAAGTTTCAAATATGAAATTTCTAAGGATTTTTGGTAAAAAGACCTTGAATCCTGTGCTTTGGTATGTCAATCGGAAATCGATTACCCGAGCTGTTTTTGTCGGAACTTTTTTTGGTTTACTGCCTATTCCTTTTCACAGTGTATTTATAGTGATGGCGGTCTTACTATTCGAAGTAAATTTACCAATTAGCTTAATGCTGGCTTGGCTAAGTAATCCCCTTACTCTAGTTCCAATTCTGTATATTGGTTTTTGGTTTGGTGCACATATTTTTCATGTGCATATGATTAATAAAGAAATGTTGCTAGGTGTATTGCACCAAATTTCCCGCTGGATTACTCATTTCGGGCATGGACATATCGATTTTAGTCTCGCAAAAATTTTGATGACAGGTCTAGTTGTTGAAGCTTTCGTATTTGCCGTCATTCTATATCTATCTACAGAAATTTTCTGGCGTTGGATGGTTATTAAAAATTGGAAAAGTAGACACCGCCATAAAAAGCAAGAAGAAGAAGTTTTATAAATCTCCAAGCTTCTTGCTAAGTCTTAAATTATTATTTTGGTAGTTTTGATTTCATATATTCTTCAGCCACATTGAGGACATACTCTTGGCAAGCCTCTCCTGTACCAGGGTCATAAGCTCCGTTATTCGTAATATTATTAGATAAGATTCGAATGCCTAAAAACGGAACATTCAACTGACTGGCAATTTGTGCAACTGATGCTGCTTCCATTTCCTCAACTGAAGTGCCATAACGCTGATGGAAAAATTGAATACGATCAAGTTCGTTATTCCAAACATCTGCTGAACCAATCGTTCCCTCAACCACCTCACCTTTGTCATAACGGACTTTATGTGCCGCCATTAATAGCTCTTGATCACCTTCAAATTTGCGTATTGCAATCGGCTCTGGATTAGACTCATCTGTTGGTAAAACATCAAAAGCTTCAACCCAAGTGAGTGAATTTGACCCAGCACCCAATGGTTGTTTAGGAGTTCTAAATGCACCAATATTGGTCGCATATTTTCCTAAAACAATATCGTAAACATGTAGATCTGGGTCGTGCCCACCTGCTGTTCCCTGATTAATGATCGCAATCGGTTTATAACGCTCAATAGCTAAAGCAGTTGCAGCAGCAGAATTGCTCATCCCCATACGGGTTTTAGAAATAATCATTGGATAACCGTTATAGGTACCCTTCCAGAATTTCCACCCACCAATTTCTTCAACAGTCTTATTCTCTAATTTTGAAGCCATTTTTTCCGATTCTACTGGCAAAGCACCCTGAATAATAATCGGCTGTAATTTCTGTTTTTGTTCCTGAACTGTTGGTGTTTGTGAAACAGAAGAGTCGTCATTATTGCATCCGACTAAAAATAGGGCGCTACATAAACTGATTACGCCAAAAGCACATTTAAATTGCATTTTTTAACCTTTCTTTTTAAAAAGTGTAAAGTAGCAATCTACATGCCAATTTCAAGTTTAGCTTTGTTATTAAAATTCAGTAATTTAATTTTTTATTTTAACCAGACAATAAAAAACCCGACTTAAAGTCGGGCTTTAATAAGTTAAAAAATCCGCTTGTCATCACGTGTACGTTGAGGAATCTTTTCAATTTGTTCCCACATAACTTTAGCAATATCAATATAACTATCAGCCGCATCATCCATTGCTACAACACTTGGTTTACCCTGATCGGCATGCTCACGGATCTGAGCGTTTAAAGGTAAACGACCTAATAATGGAATGTGGTACTGTTCAGAGAGCTTATCACCACCACCAATACCAAAAATTTGTTCTTCATGACCACAGTTAGAGCAAATATGGGTCGACATGTTCTCAACGACACCTAATACTGGAATGCCAACCTTATTAAACAACTCAATACCTTTTGTAGCATCCAGTAAGGCAACATTTTGTGGTGTAGTCACAATGATTGAACCAGTCACTGGAATACGCTGTGCAAGCGTGAGTTGAATATCACCAGTACCCGGCGGCATATCAATCATGAGCACATCTAGATCAGGCCAAAGCGTTTGATTAAACAATTGCATTAAAGCACCCGTTGCCTTTGGTCCACGCCACGCGACAGGTGTGTTGTTATCGCCAGTTAAATGTCCAATCGATAACACGGCCATTCCATAGGCATCTAAAGGCACGAAATTTTCACTTTCAATAAGAGGAGTTTTACCTGCATTGCCTAGCATGGTCGGAATACTTGGGCCATAGATATCAGCATCCAAAACCCCAACCTTAAGTCCCATTTTTTGCAAAGCAAGCGCTAAATTGACCGTAGTTGTCGATTTACCAACACCGCCCTTACCAGATGAAACTAAAATAACATGCTTAATGCGTGGATGAAGTGGAACATCTCTTTGTTGTGGAGCAGCTTTTTGAATAGGGGGATTATTCGGATCTGGTTCTGATTTAGGTGAAGCATCTAGCACAGGAGGTAAATTTGAACTTTCTTGTGTAGGGCGCTTCTGTTGAACCACATGCAGGTTTAATTCTTCAATACCACACTTTTCTAAAGCCCCAGCCAAATCATCATGAATTTGCTGCAAGTGCTCTTTTTCATCAGGAAATGTATTAATAGTAAGTTGTAATACACGCCCCTGAACTTGGAGCTGACTAATGCGATCTTTTAAAGCATCTTTTGAATGGGGTAGTAAATAATTTTGGAGTACGGTTTGGATTTCATCTTCTTTCACTTCTTGTGCGGGTGAAAAAACAGACTTTAGTGAAGAAAGCCAAGACATATTGTTTACTCCAAAAACAGATCATTACAGCTTAATGGAGATAGTGTAACAGTATTGGTCCGCACTCGCTCACCTTGAGATGAATAATTACTCACTTACAATCTCATCTTTTAGGTGAGGAGTGCAGATTTTAGTTTAGATCAGCTTATTCAGCAGAATCATGGTTTTTCAATTTATTTAACTTATCAGTTGCTGTTTTCTTTAACTCGTCAAATTTTGCTGTTGCTTGAGTTTTTAACTCATCAAATTTTGTTGCAGCCTCATCTTTTAACTCTGCTGCCTTAGCTTTGGCATCATCAAGTTTATGGCTTGCCTCAGTACGTAAATGATCGAACTTGTCTTGCAGAGTGTGCTGAGCATCTTCAAGTTTGCCTTTCAAATCACTTGCCTTATCTTCAACCGCTTCTTTACCAGCAGCTTGCTTCTCTTTTACATTTTCCTTTAAATCATCCAAAGCTTTTTCGCCTTGAGCTTTTGCATCTGCCGCTTTTGCTTTTAATTTGTCTACTGTATCTTCAACTGCTTCTTTACCAGCAGCTTGTTTCTCTTTTACATTTTCCTTTAAATCATCCAAAGCTTTTTCACCTTGAACTTTTGCATCTGCCGCTTTTGCCTTTAAATCATCTAATTTATTTTCAGTAGTCATCGTTGTTATCCTCGTAGTTAATTAAAAAATTACCTGAATAAGTTATTAGTTATACATCGTTATGGCTTGTTTTCTGACCGTAACTGCAATTTGAAACAAAGACAATACAGGAAGATTCAAATATTTTTCGATTTGTTTATCTGTTCTAAAGAGAAATAACTTCGCAATTAAAACCCGATTTTTACGAATACTCATTGTTACCCAATAAAGATTATTATCCCCCCACTCAAGCACAACTCTCGCCTTGCGCTCGGGCAAAGATTATTAATCTTTGCTTATCCTCGCTCATCAGTTAAAATCTTCCACCTTATAAATACGAATGAGAGAATGAAATCCGTGCGTAAAATTTTAGTCACTAATGCCCTTCCTTACGCTAATGGTCCAATTCATATGGGTCATTTACTCGGTTACATCCAGGCAGATATCTGGGTTCGTGCCATGCGGGCAATGGGTCATGATGTGACTTATGTATGTGCGGATGATGCTCATGGTACTGCTATCATGCTACGTGCTGAGGCAAACGGTATTAGTCCTGAGGAGCAAATTGCGAACGTTCAGAAAGAACATATTCGTGATTTTGATGGCTTCGGTGTACATTTCGATCATTATGATTCAACGCATAGCGATGCCAATAAAGCACGTTCAACAGATATCTATATTAAAAACCGTGAAGCTGGAAATATTGCAGTTCGTCCTGTAACTCAATTATTTGATCCAGAAAAAAGCATGTTCTTATCTGACCGCTTCATTAAAGGTACATGCCCAAAATGTAAATCAGAAGATCAATACGGCGACTCATGTGAAGTTTGCGGTACGACTTATAATGCAACTGAGTTACTTAACCCGCGCTCGACTTTAAGTGGTGCAACACCAGTTGAAAAATCTTCAGATCACTATTTCTTTAAACTACCAAACTTTGCTGAGTATTTACAGAAATGGACCCGTGATGAAGGTCGCTTACCTGTCTCGATTGCTAACAAACTCGATGAATGGTTTGAAGCAGGTTTAGCAGATTGGGATATTTCTCGTGATGCGCCATATTTTGGTTTTGAAATTCCAGATGCACCAAATAAATATTTCTATGTTTGGGTAGATGCCCCAATTGGTTATATGTCTAGTTTTGAAAATTACATCAAAGCGAAACGTCCAGATTTAAACTTTGATGATTTCTGGAAAAAAGACAGCCAAAACGATGTTTACCATTTCATTGGTAAAGATATTGTTTATTTCCATGCATTGTTCTGGCCTGCAATGTTAGATGGTGCAAACTATCGCACTCCAACTGGCCTTTTTGTAAATGGTTTCTTGACTGTAAACGGACAAAAGATGTCTAAGTCTCGCGGAACTTTTATTAAAGCAGAGACTTATTTACAGCATTTAAACCCAGAATATTTACGTTATTACTTTGCCTCTAAACTTTCAGATAAAGTTGAAGACTCTGATTTAAATCTTGATGATTTTATTCAAAAAGTAAATTCTGACTTAGTCGGTAAAGTAGTCAACATTGCTAGTCGTTGTGCTAAATTTATCAACAGTAGCTTTAACAATACTTTATCTGCTGAATGTGCAGAACCTGAATTGGTACAAAGCTTTATTGATGCAGGTGATTCAATCGCTAGTGCATATGAAGCACGTGAATTCTCACTAGCTATTCGTGAAATCATGGCGCTAGCTGACCGTGCAAACCAATATATTGATGAGAAAAAACCTTGGGCACTTGCTAAACAAGAAGGTCAAGAGCAACAAGTTCTTGATGTATGCTCGGTTGGTATCAACTTATTCCGTCAATTAGCAGTGTACTTAGCGCCTGTTCTTCCAACTTTGGCTGAGCAAGTTCAAGGTTTCTTAAAACTTGAAAGCTTTAATTTCGAATCACGTAAACAAATTCTTGTAAGCCACGAGATTGCACAGTTCCAACCTCTCATGCAGCGCGTTGATCCAAAAGCTGTTACCGCAATGGTGGATGCATCTAAAGAGTCTTTAGGTACTCCTGCTCCAGAAGCAACTAAAGCAACGGCGAAAAAGGACAAAGCTGCCGAGAAAAAAGCTGCCCCTGCTCCAGCAGTGGGTGAAGCTGAAATTATCGGTATTGAAGATTTCTTAAAAGTTGACTTACGTGTTGCTCAAGTAGTTGAAGCTGGTACAGTTGAAGGTTCAGATAAATTACTTCAATTGACGTTAGATGTTGGTGAAGCTGAACCACGTAACGTATTTAGTGGTATTCGTAGCCAGTACGCGCCAGAAGATTTAAAAGGTAAATTAGTCGTCATGGTGGCTAACCTTGCACCACGTAAAATGCGTTTTGGTATTTCAAACGGGATGGTACTTGCTGCTGGAAATGGTGAAGGTATTTTCATTATTTCTCCAGATACAGGCGCGAAACCAGGCGATAAAGTTTCTTAATCTGTCTTAATAAAAAAGCTTCCTAAATTGGAAGCTTTTTTATTTTAGGAATATCAAAACTGAGTGAATTAAAATATTAAATAAACTTAGGAAGCCAGTGTTTTTAAATTATGACCACGGCCACCCTTCACAAGGGTTATTAAATAAAACATGTATGTTTCCTAACTCCTCATTTGTTAAATAACCATTTTTATTTTCATCTAGATAATGAAATAGCTCTGTTTGCTTATTTTCGCCTTGAAAACGTTTATCGCTCGGCCAGTTATAAGGATAGAAATCTTCAACGCGTTGAAACTCTTTTAGGCTATACATGCCATCATGATTTAAATCATATTTTTCCTGAAAAAGCTTCCAATCTAAAGAAGCCGGCTCACATGCATTGACCATATTCAAAATACAGTAAGTTGCACATCCAGCAAGTAACTTAATAGTTAGCTTGCTCATGATTATTCACTTGTATATCGGAAATTTTATAATCCTTTTCATGAACCGGAGTACCCACAATACTCATGGTCCGCTCATTTGCTGGCTGTTGCTTGCTCATCGTTCTCATCTCACATCCTGTAGTTAAGATGAGAAAAACTACAGAAATGCTCACCATTAGTTTTTTCATAACGTGATCCTCATTTCTTTTTGTTTTATTTATTAAGTTACCACTTTTAAAGTGTTTAAGTGCTAAAAAAGATATTTCAATTTGTATATATTTTACGCAAAAATAAAGCCAGACTATAAATAGCTGGCTTTGGATTTTTTAGATATTTTAATTAAAGACTTATCATTTGAAGAAAATTAACTTTAAGCCTAATACACTCACAATACTTCCAGCGACTCGATCAACGCCAGTTTTTGCTTTTAAGTACATTGTTCTAGGCTTCTCTGAAGAGAGCAGCATTGCCACACATGAGTACCAACCAGCATCAATCATAAAACAAATCACTGGTAATGCGACGTAGTAATAATTTGGGATTTCTTTTGGCAACAAAGCAGTGAATACACTGGCTAGCACGACTGCAATTTTCGGATTACTTAACTGCGTAATAAGACCATAACGATATGCCTGTTTATAGGTCATTTTTGATTTGCCATCATTTTCCATGGCAATTGGTTCTTTGGCGTGTTTAATAATTTTAAAAGCCAGCCAAAGCAAATAGAGCCCGCCACCAATTTTTAAAATTAAATAAGCAGAAGGCACGGCCAATAAAACTGCTTGCAATCCCATAACAGCTAATAGGCCAAACAGAGCTGCGCCTGTCCCTGTTCCTAATGCGGTAAACAACCCATGTTTACGTGATTTAGAAATTGAATTTTGCGCTACATAAATAAAGCTTGGCCCAGGGCTTATTGCTCCAAGCATCAATGCCATCGCAATTGAAAAAAGAGGAATAAGGGACTCAAACATTGTATTGACCTAGCATCACGCAATTGCGCGGTATTCTAACAGCTTTTTATGACGCATATAAAAATGCAGAAAATATAAATGATGAAAATTGAATTTTCATGTTTTTACAATTTATATCTTCACAACGGACAAAAATGTCCGTTAAATATATCACCTTTGAAACTCCCCAATCGATGACATGAGTAAACGTCAAAAAATTGCTGCCCACAATCGGGATGAATTACTCAATGCAGCCGAAGAATGTTTTCGTATTCATGGCATTAATGTTCCCTTACAAGTTGTAATTGACCACGCTGGTGTCGGCAGAGCAACTTTTTACCGCAACTTTTGTGATCGCAAGGCTTTAATTAGCGCACTTTTAGAGCGTGCGATTACACAGCTAGAGCAAAAAGCAGCTCATTTTCAACAATTCGAGGACGGTTTATTTCGTTTAATTGAAGGACACATTGGGCAACTTCCCAAGCTCGCAATTTTGCAAGATTTTTGGAGAGTAATTGATCGACAAGACCCAATTATGTTAAAAATTTATGAACGGCGGAATAATGCACTTAACCCACTGATTGAAAATGCGATAGAACAAAAACTGTGCCGAGCTGATTTCACTGCCAATGACTATGCAATGGTCACTGCAATGTTGGGTTCTTCATTTCAAGGACATGAGCCAGAAGAACAGACTCGCTTAGCAAAACGAGCAATTGAATTACTATTTCATGGTATTCAAATACAAAAAATTCGAGGGATAGAATGAGTAAAACGCCTCGTTATTTAGAAACACCACCCGACTGGACACCAGAAGAGCAACCGACTCTACCCGGTTCACCAGCAGCTATTGCGCATTCTGTACCTAAGCGGTTTATTTACTTTTTTATTGGTTTATTCATCGCGCTATCGGCAAGCTTAAGTAATGGTTTTATTACGGCAAATTTACCCTTAATCCAAGGTGAATATGGCCTGACACCTTCCGAAGCTGCTTGGCTGCCTGCGGCATATGTCATGGCAAATGTCAGTTCAAACCTGATTTTGTTTAAAGCCAGACAACAATATGGCTTGAGAGTATTTTCAGAAATAGGGCTGGTTATTTTTATTGCCGTGCTTGTGTTGCACATTTTTGTACACACCTATGAAATGGCACTATTCGCTCGGGTTGTTGCAGGTTTAGCTGGTGCACCACTCAGCTCATTAGGTATGTATTACACCATGCAAGCTTTTAAAAAAGCAGACATGGCAAAAGGTATATATATCGCCTTCGGCTTTCAGCAACTTGGCGTACCGTTGGCTTGGATTATTTCTCCATTTCTTGTCAGTACAGACAGTTGGTCTGTTCTTTACACCTTTGAGCTTGGTTTAGCACTTTGTTGTTTAGCCATGGTTGTTTCATTGAAATTACCACGTAGCTTACGAATTTATGTTTTTGAGAAACAAGATTTCTTTACCTTTGCTTTATTGGCTCCAGGTTTTGCCTGCTTATGTATTGTGCTCACCCAAGGTCCAATTTTATGGTGGTTTAATAGCGAATGGCTCGCTTACGTCTTGATTGCAGGTTTTAGCTTAGTTGTTTTAGGTTTGCTCTATGAACACTATCGCGCCAATCCATTAATTATGACACGTTGGCTAGGCGCCTCTTCAACCTTGCGTTTCATTTTTGGTGCTTTTGCTATCCGACTTCTAATGTCAGAGCAAAGCTATGCTGCTGTTAATTTCTTAAAAGCCATGGGAATGGGTCCTGACCAATTTGTACCCCTCTATGTTGTCATATTGGTTGGGATTTTAAGCGGAACACTTTTTAGTGCACTTACTTTTTCACGCGAACGAATTATCTTTCACTTACTTTTTGCAGAGTTCCTCATTCTGGTTGCTTGTGGACTAGATTATCACCTAACCAGTGATGTTCGACCTGTGAATTTCTTTGCAAGTCAGTTTTTAGTCGGTTTTGCTGGTGGTCTATTTATTGGGCCGTTACTTCTGATTGGTTTTGCCCAAACTTTGGCTAAAGGTCCTTCCTATGTGGTGACTTTTATTGTGCTGTTCTCAGCAACTCAAACCTTTGGTGGTCTGGTCGGGTCTTCTTTCTTCTCGACCTATCAACAACACCGTACGCAAAACTATCAGGCAGAGATTATTAAAGATTTAGAACAATCCGATCCATTAGTTTCTCAAAGGCTCTCCACCTATCAGCGTAGTGCATCCATCACCACTACTGACCCAGCATTACAAACAGCTCAATCCATGCGCTCACTTAATCAAGTGGTCACTCGTGAAGCCCAAGTGCGTGCCTACAATGATGTTATTGCTTTAAACGGTATTTTTGCCGTCGCCCTACTCTTATGGGGTGGATTTAATATTGCACGTAGTAAATATCTACAACGCAGAGGAATTAGCCGTCCTTAATGGCTTTCATATTTGATGAAATAGAAATTGAGATTGATATATGCCAGATGATCAAAACAAACCGGAACCAACACCTGCTCAGGCACCTGCCAACGAGCCAACACCTGCACCTGCACCTGCACCTGCACCTGCAAGTAAACTGATTCCGACAAAACGCTCAACACTGTTATGGATGTTAGGTGTTCTTATTGTCGGTATTTTAGTGATTTTATGGGCTTGGAGAATCGGGCCGTTTGCAACGAGTGTTCAGCAAACTGACAATAGTTATGTCAAAGGTAAAACCACGATTTTATCGTCCCAAATTAATGGTTACGTTAAAGATGTAGTCGTTAAAGACTTTGATCATGTCAAAAAAGGTCAAGTGCTCATGCATATTGATGCGACTACTTATGACCAAAAAGTAACTCAGGCGGCTTCTGGAGTTGAACAAGCTAAAAATACCTTAGCCAATCAAACTCAATCCATTGCCCAGAAACAAGCTGATATTGTGGCGGCACAAGCCAAAGTGGATCAAGCCAAAGCTCAATATGAACTCTCTTTAGCACAGCTTAGACGCTATCAACAGCTAGGAAATAGTGGCGCAGCTTCTAAATCTGAGCAAGATAAAGCCGCGGCAGATGCTGCAAATAATCTTGCAGCGCTTAAACAGGCAGAGGCAAATGTGCTAGTTGCAAATGAAGCACTTAAAACAGCACAAGTTGCAGAAGCTGGTTTAGAAGCACAAGTTTCAAGTGCTAAAGCACAGTTAGACCAAGCACAAACCACTAAAGACTATAGTGTTATTGTTGCTCCGATGGATGGCCAACTTGGTGAAGTTAACCCTCGTGTTGGGCAATATGTAGCAGCAGGTTCACAGTTACTCTACCTCATTCCACAGCAAACTTGGGTGATTGCCAATTTCAAAGAAACCCAAATTGCCAATATGCGAATTGGTCAGAAGGCATGGTTTACAGTCGATGCGATGAAACACAAAAAATTGACAGGGCATGTTGAGCAGATCTCACCTGCTGCGGGTTCCGAGTTCAGTGTATTAAAACCTGACAATGCGACAGGTAACTTTACCAAAGTTGTTCAACGAATTGCCGTACGCATTACTATTGATCCAAATCAGGAAGGAATAGAACATTTACGTCCTGGCATGTCAGTGGTTACTTCTGTCGATACAAATTCGTAAACAGCTTTTTAAAGTTCTATTTAAAAAGTTACAATGTGATCAATCATTATTTTCTCAATTTCTAATGTTTGATCACATTGCTCAATCAGTTCCTTATCAACATATTCAACTACCCCACCCCCTGCATCTCGACATTAAGCGGCTAGATTTAATTCACCCCCAAATCTCGGGTAATAAGTTTTTCAAACTAAAATACAATTTGCTTGCCGCAAAACAACAAGCGTTATCAGGTGTTTTGACTTTTGGTGGGGCTTATTCAAACCATATTGCCGCAACTGCGTATGCAGCTCATCTTTTTGGCTTTAAAAGTGTAGGCATTATTCGTGGGGAAGAATTAGCAACCCAGCCTCTTAACCCAACCTTGGCAAAAGCTCAAAGTTTAGGAATGCATCTACATTTTGTCTCGCGCACTGAATATCGCTTGAGGGATGATGCAAATTACCTTCAACAATTACACAATCAATTTCCTGAAACCTTCATTATTCCTGAAGGCGGTTCTAATGAGCTAGCAGTACAAGGATGTCAGGAAATTCTCAGTCAAAGCGATTTACAAAACTATGATGTCATTTGTTGTGCAGTTGGAACTGGAGGAACGATTTCGGGCTTAATTGAACAAAGTACTTCTCATCAAAAGGTTCTAGGATTTTCAGCATTAAAAGGTGACTTTCTACAACAAGAGATTCAGCAGTGGACTAACAAACCGAATTGGTCGCTGACAGATGCTTATTGCTGCGGTGGTTATGCGAAAACTTCATCTGAGTTACTGGCATTTATAGAAAATTTCGAAGAACAATACGCTGTACCCCTTGAACCGATCTATACGGGAAAAATGATGTTCGGTCTGTTTGACCTTATCAAAAACAACTACTTCCCTGAAGGAACTCGCATTCTGGCAATTCATTCTGGTGGCTTACAAGCAGATATAAGGAATAAACCAAGCTACTGACTCACAAATATTTAGGATACCTTATTCACCAGAGTGGTAAATGTCTTTAGCATGACTAAGGCTCGGCATGATAGTATATGTCCCTTTTTAATTTTCAAGATTAATCGAGAACCTCTTATGTCTAACAGCCATGTTGATGTCATTGTCTTAGGTGCAGGTGCTTCTGGACTCATGTTGGCTGCACATGCTGCTAAACGTGGGCGCTCGGTTTTAATTTTAGAAAAAGCCAATAAAATTGGTAAAAAGATTTTAATGTCAGGTGGCGGTAAGTGTAACTTTACCAATCTGTATGTCGAACCTGATAACTATATTTCTCATAATCCGCACTTCGTTATTTCTGCCCTGTCACGCTATAGCAACTGGGACTTTATCGGTTTGGTATGTGACTACAAAATTGCCTATGAAGAACGTAAACATGGACAATTATTTACACTAAACGGCGCTAAAGAAATTTTAGAAATGCTTGTGAGTGAGTGTAATAAAACCAAAAATGTGGATATTCAAACCCATTGCGAAGTTGGCCAAATTACACCCTTAGAAAAAGGTGGGTTTTCACTAAACACCAATCAAGGACATTACACTTGTGATTCTTTAGTTATTGCTACAGGCGGCTTATCCATTCCGACTTTGGGTGGTTCTGGATTTGGCTATGAACTAGCACAAAAATTTGGCCATCAAGTTTTTCCAACTCGTGCAGGTTTAGTTCCATTTACTTTTTCAGATCACATTAAAGAAGTGACCACACGCTTAAGTGGTAATGCTTTGGATGTGACGTTAAGCAACTCAAAAAATAGCTTTACTGAAGCGTTATTATTTACCCACCGTGGCTTGAGTGGGCCAAGTTCTTTGCAACTTTCAAACTATTGGAACTCAGGAGAAAGTTTTAAAATTGACTTCTTCCCTAGCCAAGATTTAGCGACCTATTTAAAAGATAAAAAGAAAGCACAGCCAAAAGTTTTATTACGCACCCTTCTTAATGAGTTTACTGCCAAAAGTATTATCCAAGAGTTACAACAACTCATATGGTCAGAACAGAGCGAAACAGCGATTGGCAATATCAGTGATGCACAGCTAGATCATATTGCCGAGCAGCTACATGGCTTTGCAGTTAAACCATCTGGCACAGAAGGATATCGTACCGCTGAAGTTACTTTAGGCGGAATAGATACAACAGAAGTATCTTCTAAGACCATGGAGAGTAAAAAGCAGAAAGGACTGTTTTTTGTTGGCGAGGTACTCGATGTCACTGGCCATTTAGGGGGCTACAACTTCCAGTGGGCATGGTCTTCTGCCTATGCTGCTGCCCAATATGTATAAGCTAATTTGAGTTTTTCGAACTACTTGATGCGTTCGATGAATCTTGTGGCTGAGAAGTAGTCTGTTTTGAGCTTTCCGACTTACTAAATACAAATTTATAAGCACTTGCTAAAAACCCTACCGTAATTCCGGCAATGACAATCGGTGCTAAAAAACGACCTGGTTTCTTCATCGTATTTTCCTCACTTATTTGTTTTTATAACGGCCAAAAAGAACGACCACTCGATATAGAGTGGTCGAACTTATCACAAAAATCAAAGATTTTTTGTACTGTTTATCTGAAATTTAATTTAATTCCCTTAAATTTCATCATTTTCGCCTGTAGAACCAAACGGTTTATTCACTGGCGGTTGTGCTGGATTCACCTGTACAGAATCTGCTGGTTTTGCATCTGATGGAGCTGTTGATGGTGGCGTAGATGGAGTTGTTGACGTAGTTGTAGCTGGAGCTGAACTACTCGTAGTAGAAGGCGGTTGATAAAGAGGATTTGGTTGATTCGCTTCTTTTTTCGCTTTATCAAGTAAATCAGTTAAAAGTCGTTCTGCTGGTTGGCGACCACCTAAACCGAATGCAAGAGCGAAAGCCACGGCAACCGCGCCTAGAGTCAAACCAAATGCAAGGTTAACAATTGAATCTGCAATACCCATTGCTCTTAAACCAAGCGCAAGTACCAGACCAATAATTAAAACACGAACTAAACTAGCTAACCAACGCGAGCTATTATATTCACCACGTTGAACCACATTCGCTACAACATTCGCTAACCAGAAACCAATTACTAAAATTACAGCACCCAATAGAATGTTTGCACCGAAATGGATAAACATTGCAATTAGACCACTGATTTGATCGAAACCAAGACGATCCGCTGCTTCAGATACTGCAAACAGCATAGTAAAGAATACAATTAGCCAGCCAACTGCATTAGAAACTTTAGTTTGACCTAAAAAGCGTTGTACATCTAATTTTGCAGGAATTTCATCAACACCTGTTCCTGCAATGAGTTCAGCTACTAAGCGGCCAACAAAACGAGAAACAATATAAGCAACCAGTAAAATTAAACCAGCCGCAATAATGTTTGGAATTGCTTGCAAGATTTCATTTAGCATTGCTGTCGCAGGTTGAGAAATTGTCTCAATACCTAACGCTTCGAACGCTACAATTAATGTAGTAATAATGATGATGGCAAAAACAAATGAACCTAAGAATTTGCCTACATTAGAGCTTTTAAAAAGACCAATTTTTTCCGCTTGAGCCTGAACACCTAAGCTATTTACTAGACCTTCAACAATACCGCGTACAATTTTTGCCAAGATATAACCAACAAAAACGATAACGCCAGCAATAAAGATATTTGGTAAGAAAGCTACGGCATCATTTACCATATTTTGAACTGGAATGAGTAAGCCTGTAAGTCCTAATATTGAAAGAACAATCGGAAGGAAAAGTAACAATACAAGCCAGTAAAGAATTTCACCAATATTCTGGCTAATTCCACCTACACCCACTTCACTGCTTAACTTATCATCGAGTTGGGTTCTAGATAAAACATTGGTAATCCCTGCCCGTACCAGTCGAGCAACAATCCAACCAATAAAACCCACCACCACAGCAGCAATAATATTTGGAATGTAGACCAGTACCTGATTCACCATATTGCTGAATGGGCCACTCACTCCACTAATGTTGAGCACATTTAGAGCCGCGACAACAGCTAAAATCAGAATAAACCAGAATACTACCTTGGAGATCAGGCCTTCAATATTTGGCGCTCGGCCAGTAGCTGAAGATAGTTTGGCATTGGTATTTACTTTTTGTAGAAGCTTTTTCACACCTGCTGCTACTAATAAAGCAATTATCCAACCAACCAATAAGATCACTACTGCAGCTAGGATAGGATGAAACTGATCCCAGTAATACATCGCATCAAATTGAGCGCCGCGAGGCCCATCAAAAAACTCATTCATATTGTTATGTCCTCAATTGTTATGTTCTTTTCAGTGTTATCTCTAGGAAACACCATTCGTTGTAAAAAATGACGATGAATGCGGTCTATCTCACATTATGTTTTGAATATTTTCTAATCAACACACTTCTGCACAAATACAACAAATTGATGCAAAAGGTTGCAAAAAAGCCTTCAGGTTTACACCTAAAGGCTTGATATCAAGTTAAACTGATTCTCTTATTACCCTGTGTAGGTCTTTAAATTCAAATCAGAACTACCCTTAATTACATGTGGTGTGGTCTCATTTTGAAATGCTCCTTCTTGTTTAGGAGTCTGGTTGTGGTCAGCAACCATATAGACAATAAGTGCAAGAAGAAAAAGCCCAACAATAATTAAAATATAAACTGGCAGTCTTCTTTTTTTCGCAGTTTCTTCAGGACTCGTCACATGAGGTGGTTTTGAAAAGTCATGCATCTTCTTTCCCCTCTTCTATTATCATTAACTTTATATTCATCATAGCAATTTGCTTTGTTGCATTGTGTGAAAAAGCATTATTGGAAGGTGTCTGTAGTTGCAAAACTCTACTTTTAAAATAATAAAAACAGTATAGAATTTGCACACATTAATTTAGCCAATTAAAAATAATTTCTTTTATTCACGAACTTCGTCTATTCCCCATTTGTAATACAATATGTTTTAGCGCTTACTTTTTATAAAATAGGCTATAATAAGCCCCCTAGTTTTAAAGCTGCTCTATTTTATGATGTATCGTCAGCAAAACGTAACTCTTGATCTCGACACTGACGTCACACATCAATGTTATATACACCAGACGAGAGATGAACATCTCATTGGTATTATTGAATTTAATAAACCAAGTTATGAACTCAAGTGGGGTGATCTGGAGTATTTTCGTCGTCGTACTGAAGAGTTTTCAGTGATGCCATTTCCTGACTGCATTAACGCCATGATTGTTGATATTCGTAATATCAATATTTTTCTGGACAATGAAGTTCCAATTTTACCTTGGCGTTTACTTGAAGAAGACTGCCCTGTTCGCTTAGTTGTTCCTCAAGATCGTTTGGAACATTATGCAGGCCTTTTTGAACCAACTTGGCTTTCAAGTGATGTAGACAGTGCAATTTCCGAAATTCGTGAATTTATGGATATGTTTGTCCATTAATAAACATATCCATAAAAATAATTTTAAAGTTCTTTTAATTGTCGTTTGTTACCAGTAATTTTCTACTGCAATATTTCCCTCACCTCGACGATTCATCGTCAAACCACGGCGCTTTAAAGCATCTTTCGTGTCATCTACCATTTCTGGGTTTCCACAAAGCATGACATGGCTTGTTGCAGGGCTTAGTTCTATACCAGCAACTTTTTCTAATTCACCATTCTCAATCAAAACTGGCAAACGATCATGTAACTGTGCTGATGGATCACGAGTGATAATTGAAATAAATTTAAAACCGATGTGCCCTTCCCCAAAAGTTTCAGCAATTTCTTGAATACGATCGACATAAGCCAATTCAGCTGCGGTACGGACACTGTAGACCAAATTAATCTTTTGATATTTAGACCATGTATCGAAGTCTTGTAGCATCGACAAAAACGGCGCCAAACCCGTACCCGTTGCCAATAACCATAAATCATGCGGTAAAGGCTGTTGATAGCGAGCTAAAGTAAGATAACCATAAGGTATTTTTTCTAAATAAAGCTCATCACCCACCTTCAAATGTTGAAGATTTGAGGTAAATGCACCATCAGGCACTACAATCGAGAAAAATTCTAGCGTTTCATCAAATGGAGACGACACTACCGAATAGGCACGAACAACAAGTTCCTCTCCAACTTTCAGTCCAATACGCGCAAATTGCCCAGCCGTAAATTTAAAATGTGCAGGGCGAGTCATGGTGAAACTAAAAAGAGTTGGCGTCCAGCGGTGTACAGATAAAACTTTTTCTACGCTAAATTTTTCAATTGACATGATTTCAACGTGGCATGAAATAGTGCGCTCATGTTAGCATGACAGCCGAAATAATGAATACTTTTAAACGTTAAGGCTTTTTAAACATGCGCATGACATTACGCCAGTTGGCTGTTTTTGTAGCAGTCGCTCAAGAAGGAACTGTCACCAAAGCCAGTGATGCGGTCAGACTGACGCAAAGTGCAGCAAGTATGGCTTTAGCCGATTTAGAGGATGGTCTTGGTGCCCCTCTATTTGATCGTTTAGGTAAACGACTACAACTCAATGATCTTGGTCGGTTTTTATTGCCTCAAGCGCTAGAAATATTAGGTCGCTGTGAAGCTTTTGAGCAAGCTGCAAAAGGTGAGTTACAAAGCATTGATTTACGTATTGGGGCAACTCTAACGATCAGTGATTATCTCATGCCAGATTTAATGGCGAACTTTTTACAGTATCATCCCAAAGCCCACTTACAATTACAAGTAGGCAACACACGCCAAATGATTGAAGCAGTCAATCAGTTTCAGCTTGATTTGGCATTAATTGAAGGCTCATGTCACCTGCCTCAACTTCAATGTATTCACTGGCGAGATGATGAGCTTGCAGTATGCTGCTCCCCTAATCACCCTCTAGCACGTTTAAATCGACCTTTAACTGCGAATGATTTTTATCAAGTTGAATGGATTTTACGTGAGGAAGGTTCGGGAACTCGTGAAGTGTTTGATAATGCTATTTTGCAAGATCTCCCAGATGCCAATATTCGCCTAACCTTAGGTCACAATGAAGCAATCTTGAAAATTGTTGCTGGTGGCTTAGGAATGTCTTGTATCTCTAAACTTGCTATTGAACCTTTAATTGAAAAAGAGCAATTAGTTATTTTAGAAACACCATTCTGGCAACTTACTCGCCCACTTTACATGTTGGTGCATCGTCAAAAATACCAAGGCCCTGGCCTCAAAGCATTCTTGCAATTCTGTGAAGATCAAGTTTAAGACCTGATCTTCTAGTACCATCTTGAGTCATTCTCACATGGCTCACCATTTTTCATTTTATTATTTATGGGTTAAGACAATTAAGGGAAGCCAATACCTCCCTTAATTTTGTATTACTTACTTGTTCGAAACGTTATCAATAATCATCTCTGTCCGTCACGACTAAACTCGACAACAAGCTAGCCTTAAAGATTGAGAGTCTCTATTAACGTCGAAAATGTGATAACAACTCTGACGTAATCGCTTTATTATGATCAGCGATTTTATTCTTTTTTGTTTTAGCCGGATTAGGATCGATACGCTCGATCTTGATAGCCTTAAATTTCCCCTGATTATCTGCCGCAAGAAATCTCACTTTTTCATTTCTTTTTGGCTCACCTTCGGATGCAGGGAAATCAGAAATATGAAAGAAAATATCTCCTTCAGTAGTCGAAATAAAACCAAATCCTTTATCAGGATCATATTGTTTAACTTTTCCGATATAAAATTCTTGCTTCATGATCTTTACCTTACTTTTTCAATACTGTCATTACAGCAGAAAATTAAAAAGAGACTTTCAATCCGCTCTCAAAACTTTACGGTTTGATTAAGTCTCTTTTATCGTTATTTCAAAAATTAGTCTTTTTGGACACTACCAAAAATTTTATCGCCCGCATCACCTAAACCAGGAACAATATAGCCTTGTTCATTTAAGCCATTATCAATAGATGCTGTATAAATCTGTACATCTGGATGAGCTGCTTCAACTTTAGCAACACCTTCCGGAGCAGCAACTAATACCATAACACGTATATCTTTACAGCCACTCGCCTTTAATACGTCAATCGCAGCAACTAATGAATTACCTGTTGCCAACATTGGATCGATAATCATTGCAAGACGATTAGCGACATCTGGAACTAGTTTTTTATAATAAGTACGAACTTCTAATGTTTCTTCATTACGTTCAAGACCTAAAACACTTACTTTTGCACTTGGAATCAGATTAAGTACGCCATCCAGCATACCAATTCCTGCACGTAAAATCGGTACAATCGTTATTTTTTTACCAGCAATACGCTGTGTAGTAACAGTTCCAGCCCATCCAGCAATTTCACAATCCACCACTGGTAAATCTTTTGTTGCTTCATAAGTCAACAACATAGTCACTTCCTGAGCAAGCTCACGGAAATTCTTAGTACTGATATCAGAACGACGCAACAAACCTAATTTATGACGAATAAGTGGGTGACGAATTTCTTGAATGGCCACAGATGTTACCTAAAAATATAAAAACGTATTTATTATAATCTTTTTTTAATGCTCAATAAAAAAAAGCCTCCAGATTTGGAGGCTTTTTTGTACACTAGAATTAGTGTTGTTGTGAAAGCATGAAATGTAATGGAGATAAAATTTCTGCTTTTAATGCCAAATTAATCATTGGATCTGGGTAAACACCCAAAATAATAACTAATGCAGCAGCAGCTAATACCATTAAACCACCTACTTTTTGACCCCAATGAGCATCTGCATCAATACGAGGAGTTTCTGGTGGTGTCATATACATTACAACCATCACACGTAAGTAATAGTATAAACCAATACCACTACCCACAATAATCATTGCAGCTAAGAACCAGTGCTGAGTTGTTACAGCAGCCATTACAACCAAGAACTTACCAATGAAGCCTGCTGTTAATGGAATACCAGCCAAAGATAACATCATGACTGTTAAAGTTGCTGTAAGTACTGGACGACGCCAGAACAAACCACGGTAGTCTGCAAGACTTTGTGCTTCATCTACGTTGTTATATGGGCTAGACATTAACGCTACAGCACCAAAAGCACCGATAGTTGTTAATACGTAAGACACCACATATACAGTTACACTACCCAAGCTCGCATAAGTCATGCTAATTAAAGCAATTAACAAATAACCAAAATGAGCAATAGATGAATAACCAAGGATACGTTTTAAGTTAACTTGACGAACAGCGAGTAAGTTACCAACTAAAATCGACAATACTGCAATGATTGTCAAAATAGTAACTAACGAATCCACCATAATTGCGCCTGAAGCAAGCATATAGCGCACGAACAAACCAATGGTTGCAACTTTAGCAGCAGTCGCCAAGAAAGTTGCCATTGGCGCTGGTGCACCTGCATATACATCTGGTGTCCATTTATGGAACGGCGCAAGCGATAATTTAAACGCAACAGCAAAGATAATGAGTGCTAAACCTAATAACACCATTGGCTGTTTAATTGCGCCAAATAAAGCCTGTACAGAATCATAGAATGAAAGTGAACCAGTATATGCATAGATATATGCCATACCCATCAACAACATTGCAGAAGCTGTCGCTGAAAGTACAAGATATTTAATACCAGCTTCAAGTGAACTACTACGTTGATAAGTATAAGCAAGTAAGCCGTATACAGGGATCGACATTAACTCAAGGCTAATGAAGAACGATGCATAGTGAGAACTTGCAACCATCAACATTGCACCTGCTACCGAAGCAAGTAACAAAAGATAGAGTTCTTCGCGGTTATCTTTATAGGTTTCGATGTAAGCGTGAGACAAAGTACAACAAGCCAACGCCGCAATCAAAATCATAAATTGATAGAACATGGTAAATGGATCAACCATAAACATGCCCATCACATTTGCCGGTACAAACTTACCGCCAAATACTGCAAATAAAATATAAAGTGCAGCGAGGTTTAAACCAACAACAGAAGCTGTTGCGATTAAATTATGATTACGCTTAATTGAAATTAACAGCATGACGACGATTGTTGTTAAAGCAACAATCATCACTGGAGCTAAAGGCATAAGCGTAGCGAATGATACTGTGAAGTTCATGATTATTGGATCTCCACATGGTCAAGTTGAGTAGCTGTTTGCTGAACAGTGTCAACGACTTCTTGAACTGGCACATAACTATTGACGAACCACTGCATGCTTGAATGAGATACATCCAAGAATGTTTGTGGGTAGATACCAAGCCAAACGAGACCAATCGCACAAATCATCAAAATACCAACTTCACGAGCAGATAAGTCTTTTAGTGGACTAGTGTAGTGTTGCTTTTGTTCAGGATTTGGTTCACCAAACAAAGCGCGGTGAATCAAAATCAAGCCGTATAAGCCTGCGAATACAAGGCTGATAGAAGCAAGAATCGTGAATACAGGATATTTATCAAATGAACCCATCAAAATCAGGAATTCACCAATAAAGTTACCTAAACCTGGCACACCAACAAGAGCAGCAACGAAGAACATCAAGAAAAATGGCAAGTACTGAAGCTGGCCACGAAGACCACCCATTAAACGCAAGTCACGTGTATGTAAACGTTCGTAGATTTGACCAGACATAATGAACAATGCAGCTGATGACAAACCATGTGCCAACATCATGATCATTAGACCTTGGAAGGTCAAAATGTTACCTGCGTAGATCGCAAGTAAAATAAAGCCCATATGTGAAATCGACGTGTACGCAAGTAAACGTTTCATGTCAGTTTGCTGGTAAGCACACCATGCGCCGTAGAAAATACCAATCAAACCGAAAATAATCGCAATGTCTGCAAACTGAGCAGAAGCTGTCGGGAAGAATGGAATAACAAAACGAAGCAAGCCATACGCAGCTGTTTTAATCAAGATACCCGCTAAGTCTACAGAACCTGCTGTAGGTGCTTGAGCATGCGCATCTGGTAACCAACCGTGTAATGGGAACACTGGTAACTTCACCGCAAAACCGATGAAGAAACAGATCATGAAACCGTACGCTAAGCCAGGCGGTAAGTGGTTAGCTACAGCTAATAAATAGTTGTAATCGAAACCGATCATTCCGGTCATCATGTAGCCATAAACTACAAGACCAAGAATACCGATTAACATCACTAAACCAGCGATTTGCGTGTAAAGGAAGAACTTAGTAGCTGCGTAAACACGTGAACGACCGTTTGAACCTTTATGACCCCATAACGCAATCAGGAAGTAGATTGGTACAAGCATCATCTCCCAGAAGAAGAAGAACAAGAACAGGTCAATCGCTAAGAATACACCGATAACGCCACCTAAACTCCATAAAAGGTTTAAGTGGAAGAAACCAACGTTCTTTTGAATTTCGCCCCATGAACAACCAACAGCAAGTACACCAAGTAACGCTGTTAATAACACCATGAGTAAAGATAAGCCATCCACAGCTAAGTGAATGCCGATACCGAGTGATTGAATCCACGGTAAATAGAACTCAGCAGACCAAGTTGGGATTTTTGAACCCATCTCATAGCTATAAGTTCCATTTTGCCAAAGTGCAAGACCTAGGCCCAACGTAATGAGCATACCAATTAAGGCAATCCAACGTGGCAAGGTTTTGTCGAGCTTATCGACTAACCAACAAATAAAACCAGCAATGAACGGAACAAGGATCAGCGCGGGTAAAATTAAATTGTTTTCCATTTTATTTCCCCACTACCTGAATAACGATCAAGATCATCAATAACACCACTACACCGAGTGACATACTTGATGCGTATTCACGCAATGAACCGGTTTGACGTGAGCTTGTAAAACTGTTTCCGCCTTTAACAAGGGCAGGAAGAACTAACCACAAACTGTCAATCGGGTCACGGCCAAAGATTTTGGCAAAGAATAAATAAGGTTTAACAAAAACGATGTCATACAATGCATCAAAACCAAAAGCGGTACGGCAAATATGTGCCAAACCTGAACCCAAACTTGTTTGAGCGAATGATTTCACTGCACCATAAGCAAATGTAAATAATGTTATACCAACAACTAGACCAACTAGCGCAATTCCTACTGCTAAATGCTCTGCCCCATGCATGCCTTCAACAAATTGTTCAGCCACATGGAATTCAGGAATTTTTGCAGTATTAAGAATACCAGCTACAGGTGCTTTTAATACGGCACCAACAAAAGTAGACAGTACAGCTAAAATACCCAATGGAGCCCAGTAAGTTGCACCTTTAATTTCATGGTAAGGCGTGTTTTCTTGACCAAAGAATACAACCCAGATTAAACGGAATGTATAGATTGAAGTCAGGAATGCACCTGCTACACCCACCCAATATAAAGTGTGATATAGAGCAACTGATTGACCTTGTACCCAAACTTCACCAAGAATCGCATCTTTAGAGAAGAAGCCAATAGTCAAGAATGGAATCGCTGCTAATGCACCGCCACCAATCGCGAAACAAGCAAACAGGAATTTGTTACGTTTGAACAAGCCACCCATTTTGAAGATGTTTTGCTCGTGGTGGTAAGCTAAAATCACCGCACCAGAAGACAAGAATAATAATGCCTTAAAGAATGCGTGAGCCAACATGTGGAACAAGCCAGCTTGATAAGCTTCCGCACCTACAGCCATAAACATATAACCTAACTGACTCATTGTTGAGTAAGCCAAGATACGTTTGATGTCTGTTTGAACGAGTGCAGCAAAACCTGCAACTAGCAAAGTTACCGCGCCAGTTACTGAAATGAATTGCATCACTTCAGGAGCAAGTTCAAATACGCTGAATAGACGGCAGCATAAGTACACACCAGCCGTTACCATTGTTGCAGCGTGGATTAATGCAGAAACAGGTGTTGGACCTGCCATTGCATCTGCTAACCATGTTTGCAATGGAATTTGCGCAGATTTACCAGCAGCACCCAAGAACAACATTAATGCAGTCCAGATCGTAAGAGACGAACTCTTCGTCATTACTTCTGCTGCGTGTTCAACGATGTACTGAGTATTCAGCGTACCAAATTGTTGGTAAAGCAAGAATAAAGCGATAAGTAAGAATACGTCACCTACGCGGGTAACTGTAAATGCTTTGATCGCAGCCCAACCATTTGCAGGGTTTGCATAATAGAAACCGATAAGCAAATAAGAGCAAAGACCTACGCCTTCCCAACCTAAGAATAACAACGCTAAGTTGTCGCCCAATACAAGCACAAGCATGCTGGCAACAAACAGGTTGAAATAAGAGAAGAAACGCGCATAACCTTCTTCACCGCGCATGTACCATGATGCAAAGATATGGATTAAGAAACCAACACCTGTCACCATGCCCATCATGAGTAAAGATAAGCCATCTAAATGTAAGCTAATGCCCGGTGCAAAACCACCAACATTGAACCATGTCCACAGATTTTGAACAAAAACTTGCTGACCACTTGTGGTAAATGCCATTCCAGCAATCAATGCAAATAATGCAGATAAACCTACAGAACCTACACCAATAATTGCTGCAACATTTTCAGAGAGTTTGTCTCGTCCCGCCGCCAACAAAATGAAACCGATTAGCGGAAATAATACTGTTAGATATAAATAACTCATCCGCGCATCTCACTAGCAGCATCCACATCCAAATGATGGAAGCGATGATAGAACTGAAGGACAATCGCAAGACCGATACATGCCTCTGCTGCTGCAAGGGTCAAAATCAGAATGAACATCACTTGTCCATCTGGTTGTGCCCATACGCTACCCGCAAGAACAAATGCCAATGCAGCAGCATTCATCATGACCTCAAGGCTCATTAACATAAATAATAGGTTGCGTCGCACCATTACACCGTAAAAACCGAGTGCAAAAAGGATGGTTGCAACAATCAAACCATGTTCTAAAGGAATCTGGCCCATTATTCTTTTTCCTCTTCTGCACCTGGTTCACGTTTACCTAAGTGGTATGCTGCAACAAGGGCTGCTAGCAATAACATCGCGGCAACTTCAACCAATAATAAATAGTGAGTAAAGAGTGCTTGACCAACGACTTTTGGTCCAATCACTTGTGCCCCAAGCGGTGCTGAAATAGTAGTGTATTCACCACCAAGCATCCAAACTAAAAGCAAGCCGAGTAAGAAACTCATGAGTGCTGGATATGCCCAAGCATCTGAAGAAAGCCATTTACGTTCTTGTTCAACGGTGTGTTGACCTAAGTTAAGCATCATCACAACGAATACAAACAGAACCATAATTGCTCCGGCATAAACGATGATTTCAAGAGCACCTGCAAAAGGCGCCCCCACGATCATGAAAATACCAGCAACAGCAAGCAATGAAACGATTAGACTAAGTAAAGCGTGTACAGGGTTCGTGTTAGTCACTACACGAACCGTAGAAACGATGGCCACGAGTGCCATCAAATAAAACGGCCACATCATGGTAATAGACTCCGTACATCGATTGGTGCACTTTCTTTTTGTGCTTGACCTTTCTCTTTACCGTTAATCGCCATACCCGTTACACGGTAGAAGTTGTAGTCTGGGTATTTCCCCGGACCTGAAATGAGTAAGTTTTCTTTCTCATAAACAAGGTCTTGACGTACGTATTCGCCTAACTCGAAGTCTGGTGTGAGCTGAATTGCAGTTGTTGGACAAGCTTCTTCACACATACCGCAGAAAATACAACGTGAAAAGTTGATACGGAAAAATTCCGGATACCAACGTCCATCTTCTGTTTCTGCTTTTTGTAGTGAGATACAGCCAACTGGACACGCAACCGCACATAGGTTACATGCCACACAACGCTCTTCCCCATCTGGGTCACGCGTTAACACAATACGACCACGAAAGCGTGGCGGCACAATCTGTTCAGCCGGTACTTCTGGATATAAAATCGTGTCACGTTTACGCGTTACATGGCTAAATACCATAAACAACGAACGTACAATCGATCCGAATCCAGCTAGAAATTTATACATTTTGTACTCCCTGCTGTCCTAGGCCTGATTCATCAGAATCACAGCACCAGTCACTAACAAGTTGACCAACGCCAATGGCAAACAAATTTTCCAACCAAAGTTCATGACTTGGTCATAACGTGGACGCATTAAAGAACCACGAGCCAAAACAAACATCATTACAAAGAATGCTGTTTTAATCACAAACCAGAATACTGGCGGAACAAATGGAATTTCTAAATTGAATGGTGCTAACCAACCACCGAAGAATAAAGTTACGATCAATGCAGAAATAAGTACCACGTTGACATATTCAGCAACGAAGAACATACCCCATTTCATACCACCATATTCAACATGGTAACCTTCAGCCAATTCTTGTTCTGCTTCTGGTTGGTCAAATGGATGACGGTGAGTTACCGCAACACCAGCAACCACAAAAATCAAGAAACCTAAGAATTGTGGAATAACGAACCAAACATCGCGTTGTGCTTCAACAATTTCACGAAGGTTAAATGAGCCTGCAATTGCAACCACACCCATCAATGAGATACCCAAGAACACTTCATAAGAAATGGTTTGAGCAGCTGAACGTAAACCACCAAGCAATGAGTATTTGTTATTTGAAGCCCAGCCACCAAACAATACTGCATAGACTGCAATACCAGCCATTGCCATGAAGAACAACAAACCGATACTCATGTCAGCAACACCCAGTGAAGGACTCACCGGGATTACCATGAATGAAAGAACCGCTGTTGCCATTGCAACAGCTGGTGCTAAACGGAATGTAAGTTTGTCAGCAAATTTTGGTGTCCAGTCTTCTTTGAACATGATCTTAAGCATGTCGGCAACGATCTGGAACATACCACCAGGACCGACACGGTTCGGACCATAACGGTCTTGCCACCAAGCAAGTAAACGACGTTCAATGAAAGACATCAACGCTGCAACTAAAACGACAACAAGCAAAATCACAACTGCTTGAACTACAGCGTAGGCGATTGGCCAGTTCTCAGCCCAAAGTGGCGTTTGACGTATAATTTCTTGATTCATGAATTACACTCCTAAAGCCACTGAAACAGGCTCAGCTAGTGACACCATTGGTGCTAAACCAACTGGGTAACCAATATAACCTGTAGGTAAATATTCAATTACTTGTACAGGCAAGCTCACACTGGTTTCGCCTGCTTTTACAGTAATGCGTTGACCTTCTTGAAGGTTCAAACGAGTTGCATCTTGTTCACCCACTGCAAACATAGCTTCTGGAATACGAGTTTCCATTGCAGGTGTTTTAATAGTGAATTCACCAGAACCAAAAATATGATGCATTGGTACTAAGCGGAAACTTTCAGGGTTTGCAACTACAGCCACTGGAGCAACATAGCTACGCGCAGGGCGTTTTGCCAAGCGATCGAATAAACGAACACCTGAATCACCACCTTTTAAGTGACCACCTACTTCATCTTGGTATTTGTTCCAAGATTGTGGAGAGTTCCAGCCCGGAGCCCACGCAAATGGTACTAATGATGATGCTTTTTGCGGACCAACATAACCTTCCATTGAGAATGTTAATGCTGAATCTGGATCGGTAGGCTGTTTCGGCTCATGAACTGATAACGGCGCACGCATTGCTGTACGGCCTGAATAACGACGTGGTTCACGCGCAATTTTCAAACCATGTACACGGTAACCAGCATCAGGTGCCACATCTTGAATTGCTTCAAGTACTGGTACATTTTTCACGATGCTTTCAATCACATCATCAAGCAATGTCCAATCTACAGCCTTACCTTTAATGCCAGTTTCAATGGCATGTAACCAACGCCATGATTCTTTAATTGCATATTCAGGCTTGTAGTAACTTGGATCGTAAACTTGATAGAAGCGCTGTGCACGACCTTCTTGGCTTACAACAGTACCGTCACCTTCTGCAAAGCTTGCTGCTGAAAGAACAATATCAGCCTGTTTCACAGTTTCAGTTTCACTGTGATCAAGCACGATTACTGTTTCAGCTTTATCTAGTGCAGCTTTTACTTGAGCAGCAGGTAAACGACGGAACAAGTCATTTTCAACAATAACAAGTGTGTCGTAGTCTTGAGCAAATGCTTGTTCAAGGCTTAAGCCACCAAACAATGCCAAGCCCATAGAGTTCACTTCAGGAACCACAAGACTTAAACCAGCTTTAGAACCTAAGTTCTGAGTCAATTCAGCCGCAGCTTCCATAATAGAAGCATCTTGCAAACTTGTACCCGCAATGATTAATGGTTTATTTGCTGTTTTTAAAGTGTCAGCAATGGTTTGAGCGAATGCTTTTGCATCGTCATCCAGACCAATTAATACATCACCTTTCACTGCTGCTGCTACGGCAAAGCCTAAACGTGCAATATCATTTGGAGAAGCAACAACTTCACCAGTTGCAACGTCGGCAAGACGAGTTTGAGTTGCAGCCAAGATATAGATCGGAGATTTTGCTTCTTGACCAATACGTTGTACAGGTTCAGCCAACCAATCTGGAGTACGTGTTTTCGCAGCCATTTCGCGAGCTTTGTTTTTCGCAGCTTGGCGAACAGACAATGCCATACGTGGAGCAGTTTGAGTCAGGTCTTCACCTAAAATCAGAACAGCATCGTAGCTTTCGATTTCACGCATGTTCGGGTTATAAATACCCTCGGTTTGCATGATAGACGCAGCAAGTTCAACAAGTTTTTGTTCTTTTTGAGCAACACCAGTTGAGTAATTTGCCTGACCTACAAGCTCACGTAGTGCGTAGTTCGATTCCAAGCTTGCGCGAGGAGAACCAATACCCAAGACTTTTTTGCCTTGAAGCTTTGCAATCGTTTGATCTAAAGCTTGATCAACAGAAACAGTTGCAACAGTTTCACCGTTACGGAACTGAGGCTGACGTGGACGGTCTGCACGGTTTACATAACCTGTGCCAAAACGACCTTTATCACAAAGGAAGTACTGGTTAACCGAACCATTAAAACGGTTTTCTACGCGACGGATTTCACCATAACGCTCACCCGGAGAAATGTTACAACCAGAAGAACAGCCTTGACACACGCTTGGTGCATACTGCATGTCCCATTTACGGTTATAACGCTCTGAATGAGTCTTATCAGTAAATACACCTGTTGGACATACTTCAGTCAAGTTACCAGAGAATTCAGACTCTAAAGTACCTGATTCTGGACGACCAAAGTAAACACGAGATGCATTGGCATATACGCCAAAATCTGTACCGCCCGCATAGTCTTTGTAGTAACGAACACAACGGTAACAAGCAATACAACGGTTCATTTCATGCGCAATGAATGAGCCGAGTTCTTGGTTGTAATGCGTACGTTTTGTGAAGCGGTAACGACGACGGTCATGACCCGTCATTACAGTCATATCTTGTAAGTGACAGTGACCACCCTCTTCACAGACTGGACAGTCGTGCGGGTGATTCGTCATCAAAAATTCAACAATAGATGCACGGAAATCCGTTGCTTCCTTGTCTTCAATTGAGATATAGGTATTGTCAGATGCTGGTGTCATGCAAGACATGACTAAACGACCACGCGTATCTTCTGGATTCGCATATTGCGTAACAGCACATTGACGGCAAGAACCAACCGAACCTAAGGATGGATGCCAACAAAAATATGGGATGTCGATGCCCAGACTCAAACATGCTTGTAGCAAGTTTTCCGAGCCGTTGACTTCATACGATTTTCCATCGACATGAATTGTAGCCATAGTCGAATTCCTTAAGCTTGTTCTACGTTGCTGGTTTGCACGACAGGACGAGTCGTCACTTTCGCTTCAAACTCACCACGGAAATGTTTGAGTGCGCCCATAAGCGGCTCCATCGCACCTGGTGCGTGGGCACAGAAAGTTTTACCGATCCATAATTTACGAGTCAATTCTTGTAAATGGTCGATATCTTCTTTCTTACCTTCGCCTGCTTCAAGTGCTTTAAGCGCTTTAACAGCCCATGGCAAACCATCACGACATGGTGTACAGAAACCACATGATTCACGCGCAAAGAACTCTTCTAAGTTACGAGTGAGCGATACCATGCATTGGGTTTCATCTACAACCATCAATAAACATGTTCCCAAACGAGAACCTGCTTTCATAATCGTGTCTGCATCCATTGGTAAATCAATGGTATCTGCTGGTAAAAAGTCAGTTGAAGCACCGCCCGGTAACCATGCTTTAAGCTTTAAGCCTTCTCGCATACCACCAGCATGATCTTCAATCACTTCACGTGCAGTTGTACCAAATGGCAATTCCCAAAGACCTGGGAATTTCACTTTACCTGACGCACCATAAATTTTAGTGCCTGGGTCTTTTGATTTACCTGCTGATAAACCGATATACCACTCTGGACCACGAAGCATAATTGCTGGCAAGTTGTTATAAGTTTCAACGTTGTTCACAATTGTTGGACGGCCCCATGCTCCTGCAACTTGCGGGAACGGTGGCTTAGTACGAGGGTTAGCACGACGACCTTCAAGCGAGTTAATCAATGCAGTTTCTTCACCACAGATATAACGCCCTGCACCCGTATGTACATGCAACTCAAAATTCCAGCCAGAACCTAAAATATTTTCGCCTAAATAGCCTTTAGCACGAATCTGTTCTAACGCTTCATTTAGATATTGAGCAGCCTCGATGTATTCACCACGGATAAAGATATAACCATGAGTCGCCTCTAAGGTATAACCCGCAATCAACATCCCTTCGATCAATTGATGTGGAAGTTTTTCCATCAACAAACGGTCTTTAAAGGTACCCGGTTCCATTTCATCGGCATTACAGATCAAATAACGTGGACCACCATCATTTGGTGCCATTAATGACCATTTAATACCCGCTGGGAAACCCGCACCACCACGACCTTTTACGGTTGCAGCTTTAATCACGTCTAACACTTCAGCAGGTTTCATGCCTAATGCTTTTTTAAAGCCAGCATAACCTTCAAGTGCTTCGTAATCATCAGCACCACGAACTTCGTCACGTTTGCTTAAACGCCAAGTTAGTGGATGAGTTTCTGGATTACCGTCGCCATAAATTGGTTTTGGTTCAGTATTCATACATACTTCTCCAATAACTGTTTGACCGATGTCACTTCAACTAAACCGTGAGTATCTTCATCAATCATTAAAGTTGGGCCTTTGTCGCAGTTGCCTAAGCAGCAAATTGGAAGCAGCGTAAAACGACCATCTGGTGTCGTCTGACCATACTGAATTCCTAGTTCGCGCTGGAATGCTTCAGCAAGTGTTTCTGCACCCATTAAGAAGCAAGCAATTGAGTCACAAAGCAAAATTACGTGACGACCTACCGGATGGCGATAGATACGGTTGTAAAATGTTGCAACACCTTCCAAATCAGCAACACTCATCGACAATAACTGTGCGATGGCATTCATTTGAGCGTCATCTACCCAACCATTACGGCGCTGTACACACTTCAATGCATCCAAAGAGGCTGCACGAGGGTATGGATAGTGACCAATGTGATGTTCGATATCGTGAATTTCTTCCGCAGTCAAAATTCCTTCAACATTCACACGTGGCTTTTTATCAGTCAAAATCATCATTATGTGTTACCTCTTAGCGATCCACGTCAGCCATAACCACGTCAATGGTCGCCAGATAAATGATTAAGTCAGATACCAAACTTCCGTTAATCACTGAAGGCATTTGCTGTAAGTGAGTAAACGTCGGTGTACGAATACGAGTACGATAACTCATCGTCGCTTTATCTGAAGTCAAGTAGTAAGTACTTGCGCCTTTAACCACTTCAGTCATAAATGATGACTCGCCCGCTGGCATGACAGGACCCCATGAAACGCTCAAGAAGTGCGTAATCAAGGTTTCAATATCTTGTAATGTCTTATCTTTCGGTGGTGGAACAGCCAATGGATGATCCGCTTTATATGGACCAGAAGGCATGTTATCCAAACACTGTTGAATAATTTTTAACGACTCAGTAATTTCACGGAAGTGAACGAGTACACGTGCATATGCATCGCCTTCATACTCAACTGGCACATCAAAATCGAAGTTTTCATAGCCACTGTATGGACGATATTTACGAACGTCAAAATCAATACCTGTCGCACGTAAACCAGTACCAGTTACACCCCATGCGAGTGCAGATTTGGCATCGTATTGTGCAACGTTACGTGTACGACCAATAAACACAGAGTTTTTCAATGCCGCTGTGTAATATTCGTTTAAGCGCTTAGGCATCCACTCTAGCAATTCTTTAACAAGTTTTTGCCAGTTGTTTGGAAGATCGTGTGCTGTACCACCAATACGGAACCATGCTGGATGCATACGGTAACCCGTGATTGCTTCAACAATGTCGTAAACTTTTTGACGGTCTGCGAACATATAGAATACTGGTGTCATACCACCGGCATCCTGAATTGCCGTACCACAGAATAATAAGTGGTTATTAATACGGAACAATTCGTTCAACATGACACGAATCACTTGCGCACGTTCAGGAACTTTAATACCAGCCATTTGCTCTACAGCCATTACATACGGCATGTTTTGAGCACAACCACCTAAATAGTCAACACGGTCAGTATAAGGAATGAAAGAATGCCATGTTTGACGTTCAGCCATCTTTTCCACACCACGGTGGTGATAACCGATATCAGGAACACAGTCCTTCACTTCTTCGCCATCTAACTGCAATACAACACGGAACGCACCATGTGCAGATGGATGGTTAGGACCCAAGTTCAAGAACATGAAGTCTTCGTCAGCGTTACCACGCTTAAGACCCCAGTCTTCTGGCACAAAGCGTAAGTGCTCTTGTTCAAAGTCTTGTTTCGCTTTGTCTTGCATGTACGGCGTATATTCTGTCGCACGTGCTGAATATTCTTTACGAAGCGGGTGACCTTCCCAATACGTTGGCAACAAGATACGACGGAGCATTGGATGCCCTTCGAAATTGATACCGAACATATCGTAAGCTTCACGTTCATACCAGTTGGCATTTGGCCAGATATTAGTCGCTGTCGGAAGGTTAAGATCATTTTCGTTCAAGGCAACCTTGATACGAATGTCACTATTACGCTCAAGCGATAATAAATGATAGAACACAGTGAAGTCAGATGCTGGTAAACCATCACGATGAACACGTAAACGCTCATCCATCGCAGACAAGTCAAACAGCATTACATATGGACGTTCCACTTTACGTAGGAACATAAGGACTTCTTGCACGCGTGCGCGCTCAACCCAGACTGTTGGAAACTCTTCAAAAGTCGCCTGCACGTAAAAGTTCTCACCAAATTTGGTTTTGAGTTCTTCTACGATTGCAAATGCTGGGCGTGAATCAACTGGTGTTGACTCTGGCATAGCAATGTCAGTTTCAGCCATTGGCTTGGCTTCCTATTTAATACAAATTCTGTCAATTTTCTCGATGAACATATCGGTTAGATATGTCAAAACACCGTCAAAAAATTATTTAATCTCATCCATAGAGCGTAAGTTTTTAACGGCAATACGCTGCGCATTCTTACGGTCACGTTCTGGCATCATCTTTGGCTTATACACTGGCTGAAGATCATCACCGATCACGGCAGAAAGCGGGCGTCGCTCTAATTGAATCTGGTCTTGTAAAAGCATTAAAGCTTGAATTAATGCTTCAGGACGAGGCGGACAACCTGGGACGTACACGTCAACAGGAATAATTTTGTCTACACCTTGAACTACTGAATAGATGTCGTACATACCTCCAGAGTTTGCACAAGCACCCATCGAGATGACCCATTTAGGCTCTAACATCTGTTCATATAGACGCTGAATAACTGGTGCCATTTTTACGAAACAGGTTCCTGCAACAATCATCAAGTCAGCTTGACGAGGTGAAGCACGGATAACCTCTGCGCCGAAACGTGACAAGTCATGCACACCTGTTAAGGTCGTTGCATATTCAACGTAACAACAAGAGGTACCAAAGTTAAATGGCCACAAGGAGTTTTTACGCCCCCAGTTTACTGCTGTATGCAAGACATCCTCTAAACGAGTCATGAATACGTTTTTATTCACTTCCTCTTCTAGTGGATCTGTCACGATTTGACGTTCTTGCAATGGGTATTGATCAGCATCCGGATTCGCGCGGGTCAGAGTATATTTCATCCCGACTTACTCCTTTTCAGATGACAATGCAGGTGTAGTTTTTGACTTAACACGACCTGATGATTGAGCTGGAATCTGGCCTGTAGGGTCAGTTACGAGCTCTTCAATAGAGTTAAAGCGTGTAATTTCAGCAATGTTCATTGTTGGTGAACCGATTTTAATCGCCTCACCTGCTGATTTACGGCGATCTGCTGGTGACCAACTTAAAGCACCTACAGAGAAGGCATAAACAAGCGCAATCAATAAATCAACGACAAAGATCACGACAGTGGTATATCCCAACCACCCTACTTCACGCACAGAAGTAGACCATGCATAGAGGTAAAGTGCCTCTAAGTCGAAGACAACAAAGAAAATTGCAACTAAATAGAACTTTGCAGACAGGCGAATGCGAGCGCCACCAGCACTCACGACACCCGATTCAAACTGCTCTTGCTTAGCACGCCCCCACGATTTCCCCCCGAGGAGTAAGGGAACTGTGAGCATAAAGACGCAAAGAAATGTAACGCCGATCACGAAGGCGATAATCGCCCAGTCGTATGGAGTAATGGCACTCATGCGGGGATAACTCCTGGCAGGCCTATTATTTAACAAAGAATGTATGTATTGGCCTTCAAATACACCAAACACAAAATTAATCCCGCCAATTGTACCTGATTTCTAATTTCGCATGCTAGTTGAAGCGTCTTAGTCTTTCGGATGATTTTCTAAACAAAACTATTCTTCTATGGGTTGTAAGGGGGGTTTCACCGCACATAATCGGTTTATTTAATAGTTTTTTTGTTTATGATGATTTTTTTCATTTTTTAATTTTAGAATATTTACACAGTTCATCGACTATTAAGTTTTAATAACTTACTTTTTTATAATATTAGTTTGTTTTTTATTGTATTCAGCTTCTCCTCTGAATTATGATGAATGTTTAGTCATGCATAATATTTTATTACTCTTGGATAAGAGTATTTATCATTAAGGGCAGCTGATGCCATACTCACTTCGTGAATTTTCATTTTTCTCCTCTTTAAAAATTTTTCTCCTGTTTAGCTTCATTATTGCAGTATGTTGTTTTATTGGCATCGCATCTCGCCCTTTAAGCTTTCTCGCATTCTTCTGGCCTGCTAACTCTGTTTTGCTTGGTTTACTCATTCGCTTTCCAAGCACACGTCGATTAAGCTCATTTTTAGGTGCTTATAGCGGCTATGTCGTTGCCGATCTGCTTCAGGGTACTCCATTTGCTCTTACACTCGTTTTAACAACGTCAAATTTTCTTTATGTTGTTACTACGTTTGCACTCTATATGTTTTTTAATCAGCATATTAAAGCGGCCTACCGAGGTTATTCTTACCTTTTTTTATTTGCTTTATGCGGAGTAGGAAGCGTAGCAGGCGCATTGTTTGCAGCAACTTTCGTACCCATGTTTAATACTAAATTTATGCTAGGTGGTTTGTGGGATGAATTCGGTTACTGGTTCACTTCAGAATTGCAAAATGCTCTACTTCTTTTACCGATCATATTGAACCTACCTCAATATAGTCAGGTAAAACATTATTTTTCAAGAAATCGCGGCTTACAAGTAACCGACCTTTTACCTTTCGGGGCTGTCCTCATTTCTATTGCAGCCAGTTATTATGACTCTGGTCCCGGTTCGCTACTCTACCCAATTGCTGCACTGATTTGGTGTGCAATTCGCTACAAACCTATTGTTGTTGCACTCATTACAAGTCTTACCAGTGCCTACATTATTTATCATGTTTCTGGACATTATCTTTTACTCTATCCGAATGACTATTTCAGCAATACGATTTCAATTCGTATTGGGTTAATCATGATGACGATTGCCCCTCTTACGGTTTCCAGTATTAGCGTTTTACACTCAGAATTAATTCAAAAGCTTCAACACGCGATTGCGCATGACGAGTTAACCTCAAGTCTCACTCGACGCCAATTTTTGCAGTCGGTCAGACTACTTCAAGAAAAAGTGCACAAGGAAAATAAAACCTCGGCCTTTTTTATGTTGGATGTAGACCATTTCAAACAAGTTAACGACAACTACGGCCATCAAATAGGAGACCGTGCTCTACAGACCTGCGTTACCACTATTCAAAATATTTTGCATCCTCATGATTTATTAGGACGATTTGGCGGTGAAGAATTTGCAATTTTCATTGCAGATACCACAAAAGAGAGTGCCTTTGACCTTGCAGAGCAAATACGAATTAAAATTAGTCAGCAACCGATTTATATTTATGGGAAATTACCAATTTTCATACAAGTCAGTATTGGTATAAGTTTATATTCCCCTTCATCCCATAGAGCGATTGAAAATTTATTTAAAGAAGCAGATGACGCCTTATATCAAGCAAAACGCCAAGGGCGTAATCGGGTCTTTATATCTTTATAGGTTTTCATTTAATCATCTAGTGTAATGAATTTTATACAATAACCTGTGTTTTGCCATGTATGCTAATAACAGATAATAAGGAGAAAAATGCATGACTCTAGAATATACGCATAAACCAAACTACTACTTGTTTGCTCAGTTACTTGTGCGACATATAGAAAGCTATATTCACAAACATCCAGATGCGAATAATGCAATTTTTGACTTGCGAGATGTCTATGAAATATTTAGACAGGATTTTGCGTCAACGACAACAAACCTAGAAGGTATTTTGCATATTGCAGATGAATATAAAATAGAAACGCTTAATGGAGATCAACCTCTTATTCAAAAATACCAGATTGATGCAAAAAACAATTCATTACTGATCGACTTTAATTCCGATGCGTTAACCAGCTTAAGAAGCGGAAAACCCATTTTGGAACCAGATGCAACTCAATTATAAGTAATGCAATAAAAAAGCACCTTTATGAAGGTGCTTTTTTATTGGTTTTCAAAGGAGGTTGTTTAAAGCGTTTTGCAGGCCATGTCATGATAAAGCGAGCTCCACCTAAGGTAGGACTTTCATCTACTTTAATCTCACCACCGAACCAGTAAGCAATACGACTTACAATTGACAACCCTAAACCATAACCACCCGACGCACGCGTACGGCTGTCATCTAAACGGGCAAAGGCTTCAAATACTCTTTGACGATCTTGCTCAGGAATTCCGGCGCCATCATCTTCAACACAAACAAAGGCCATGCCATCGCTGTGAATACCACCTGTAATACGAACTTTGTTATCACAATAACGAACAGCATTACCCACCAAGTTTTGAACCACCCGATGTAAATAACGGCGCTCCGCATCGACTTTCAAATAAACGGGAGGAGCAACAAGCTCAATTTCTTTTTGCGTTTTTAAAGCTTCAGTTTCTACCGCAACCTGATCCAATACATCAAATAGCGCAATTTCAGCAAAATCTAATGAAGGTGTACCCTGCTCTAGCTTTGCATAAGTCATGATTTCATCAATTAAGGTATTAAGCGCCTCAATATCTTTATCAATCATATCGACCTGATGCATACGATGATTGTAGTCGTCTTCCTCTGCCAACATCTCTGTACCAAAGCGTATACGTGCAACCGGCGTTCTAAGTTCATGAGATACAGCTCTCATCAACTCACGCTGAGCCTCAATTAAACGCTGAATATGATCAGACATATTGTTATAACTTGATGCCAAGTTTGCCATTTCATCACTTCCTTCAATAGGAACACGCAATGACAGATCACCCGACTTCATGCGGTTTAACGCATAACGTACTTGGCGAATTTTACGCTCTAACGGCAAGATAAGACCATAAACACCTAAACTCAGTAAGAATAGGCTAAATAAGGTAATTCCGGCAGAAAGCTGTAAAGGCATCCAGTTAAACATTGGAACCGGTCCAAGAACCAGAACTCGTGTAGGCTGATTTGGTATTGGAGATACGATTGAAATGGTTGTGCCACGCATTGTTGCACTATCTTTGTACAACATGACACTTTGATCTTGGCGCAAACGACCAATTTGCTCAGAGTCTAGATTAATATCTTGAATATTGTAGATATTAATTGGATATGAAAAATGTTTTTGAATCTTGGCAAGATATTCTTGTTCTTGCCCCGGATAAAACATTAGATAATCAAGTACAAAAATAGGGAGAGCCTTCATTTGGCGCTCACTAATTTTGTCTACTTTTATCGATAAAAAATGCTGAGGATCGTCACGTAAACCAATAATGATATACGCAATACTATTACTGGCATCGTAACGGACAACAGACTTTTGAGCTTCGATCCTTTTTTTCTCAGTACGAGATAACTCGACCTTACTCGCATCAGTGTAATAAATTGGAAGTTCCAATAAATCTGATGCATCTGAAACCCAGTCTATTTTCTGTTGCTTCCCTGGTTGTCGAGCGACTCCCTCACTGATGACATAAGAAATACCATCAGTTAAAGATTCACGGTATTCTTGAGCACGCTGATAATTGATAATTTGTACAAGCAAATAACCAAAAACGGCAACCAAAACAACAAGAATTACCAGTCCCGCATAGATTCGCAGGAATATGCTGTGTTTAAACACTCGACCAACCTTATAGGAAGTTTATTCAGATCTTATAACCCATTGGTTTCTTTAACGAACAAGTAACCTTTACTACGCACTGTTTTAATACGTTTTGGATTTTCAGGATCATCACCAATTTTTGGACGAATACGTGAGATACGGACATCGATTGAACGGTCCTGACCATCGTATTCAATACCGCGTAAACGTTCGAAGATATCTTCACGCGATAAGATACGACCAGCATTTGATGCAAGCAACCATAATAGGTCATATTCTGCGCTAGTGAAATCAACAAGCTCACCATGCAGTGTTACAGAACGGCCGCCATTATCAATTACAAGGTCATCAAATTCGATACGCTGTGCAACTTCGTCTTCTACAGTTTTATCTGTGCGACGTAATAGTGCACGAATACGCGCTAATAGCACACGTGGTTGAACTGGTTTAGCAACATAGTCGTCTGCACCCATTTCTAGACCAAGTACCTGATCCATATCTTCTGTACGTGCAGTCAACATCAAAATCGGTTGATGATAATGTGGACGAACTTCACGGCAAACAGTTAAGCCATCGGCACCCGGCAACATGACATCCAAGACCACTAGGTCTGGTTGTTCACTAATAATACGACGAATTGCACGGTTACCATCAGTTTCTACACCAACTTCCAAGCCGTTGCGGATTAAATACTCTTGAGTTAATCGTGCTAAACGCTCGTCATCTTCAACGATCAGAATCTTTGGTAACTTTTCTTCTTGGCTCATATCATTGCCCCTATAAATCTCATTACATGCATCTTAAAAATCTTGCAGATACATTCGTTTATCATTTGCAATATACACACGTTTACATTGTAAACAAGTAGGCGTTCACCAAACTGATACATGACAACCGTGTTTTGTTGCATTTTATTAACCTTTGAATTTTCTCGTGTTTTTAACATTTAGTTATTGTTATGAAATTTCATATTCTATTCATATTTCCAATGTATGAATATTAAACAAATTATTTCTTCTCCTACATTAATTGTATTTAAGTGATTGTTTTTTGAGTTATCCACAAAGTTATCTATAAGCGTTTTTTAATAGCTTTGCTATGCTATCTCCCATCAAATCATACAGATAAAAAATTACTAAAAAGTCAAGATTGATCTGCTATGAAAAATCCCGTATCTTGTGTTCAAAATAAACTTTAACTACTAAGTCTTGTGTTTATCCCTCAAACATCGTGGCATACTTTTTGCTCGGTTCAAACGGTCTATAAACATAACAAAAGTGACAATGGAGCTATGCTGGCATGAGCGTAATTACTTCGACTCCCGGTCAAATTCAGGTGATCAAACGCACTGGAGATGTTGCTGCATTTGATGCAGAGAAAATTTCTGTTGCGATTGGTAAAGCTTTTCTTGCTGTGGAAGGTCAACAGAGTTCGGATTCAAGCCGTATTCACGACCGTATTACCCAACTGACGGAAATGGTATTAAATACTTTCACTCGTCGTTTACCATCAGGCGGTACAATCCATATTGAAGAAATTCAAGATCAGGTTGAACTTGCTTTAATGCGTACCGGAGAACAGAAAGTTGCCCGCGCTTACGTAATTTACCGCGAACAACGTACTACTGCTCGTCAGCAAACGAACTCAAATCACCATCCTACATTACAAGTTACCGATGCTAACGGTCAGCTTCAGCCACTTGATTTAAGTGCATTGCAAGCAACTGTAGCGAAAGCAGCTGAAGGTTTGGAAGGTATTGACGTTCAGGCTATTGTTGATGAAACCGTTAAGAACTTATATAACGGCGTAAAAGAAAGTGATATTGCCACTACAATGATGATGGCAACACGTACTCGTATTGAACAAGAACCAAACTATACTTACGTAACTGCACGTTTGCTTTCTAGTGAATTAGTGAGCACAGGTTTAGCGTTCTTAGGCTTGCCTACAGATACTCCTGAAAACAATGCACTTGAAGCCTTTTTGAAAAAAGGTGTAGAGCTTGACTTGCTTTCACCAGACTTGCTTGATTTCGATTTAGAGAAATTGGCAGCAGCAATTCAACCAGAACGCTCTAATCAGTTTACCTACTTAGGTTTACAGACTTTATTTGACCGTTACTTCATTCACTCAAACGGCGTTCGCTTCGAATTACCACAATTATTCTTCATGCGTGTGTCGATGGGTCTTGCGTTAAATGAGCAAGATAAAGAAGAACGTGCAATCGAGTTCTATAACTTATTATCTAGCTTCGACTACATGGCATCTACGCCTACCCTGTTTAACTCAGGTACGTTACGTCCACAGCTTTCTAGTTGTTACTTAACAACAATTGGCGATGACCTTTACGACATTTATGGCGCAATGCGTGATAACGCTATGCTTTCTAAATGGGCTGGTGGTTTAGGAAATGACTGGACACCTGTACGTGCATTGAACTCTTACATTAAAGGTACAAACGGTAAGTCTCAGGGGGTAGTTCCATTCCTAAAAGTTGCGAACGATACAGCTGTTGCAGTAAACCAAGGTGGTAAGCGTAAAGGTGCCGTGTGTGCATACTTAGAAACTTGGCACTTAGACATCGAAGAGTTTTTAGAACTTCGTAAAAACACTGGTGATGACCGTCGCCGTACACACGACATGAACACTGCGAACTGGGTTCCAGACTTGTTTATGCAACGTGTATTTGAAGATGGTGAATGGACACTATTTACCCCTTCTGAAACTCCAGACTTGCACGACTTAACTGGTGCTGAATTTGCTGAGCGTTATGCTTACTATGAGTCTGTAGCGAAAGAAACCAACATGCTACATAAGAAAGTACGTGCTAAAGACTTATGGCGCAAAATGCTTTCTATGTTGTTTGAAACTGGTCACCCGTGGATTACGTTCAAAGATGTATGTAACTTACGTTCACCACAACAACATGTTGGTGTAGTTCACTCATCTAACTTATGTACTGAAATTACCTTGAATACAAATCAAGACGAAATCGCAGTATGTAACTTGGGCTCAATCAACCTTGTACAACACGTTCAAGGTGGTGTGTTAGACCGTGAAAAGTTAGCTCGCACAATTAAAACAGCCGTACGCATGCTCGATAACGTTATCGACATTAACTACTACGCTGTACCACAAGCGAAAAACTCGAACTTGAAACACCGCCCAGTGGGTATGGGTATCATGGGCTTCCAAGATGCTTTATATGAAATGAACATCGCTTACGGTTCAGACGCTGCTATTGATTTTGCTGATGAATCAATGGAAGTGATTAGCTACTACGCGATTGAAACTTCAAGCAACTTAGCTGTTGAACGTGGTTCTTACTCAACGTTCAAAGGTTCATTGTGGGATCAAGGTATCCTTCCAATCGACTCTTTAGAAATTGTTGCGAAATCTCGTCCAGAGCGCATGTTCGAAGTTGACCGTACTCAACGTTTAGACTGGGACACTTTACGTGCCAAAGTTCAAAAAGACGGTATGCGTAACTCAAACGTGATGGCGATTGCTCCTACTGCAACCATCTCTAACATTTGTGGTGTTTCTCAGTCTATTGAGCCAACATTCCAGAACTTATATGTGAAATCTAACTTGTCTGGTGAGTTCACTGTAATTAACCCTTACCTCGTTCGTGCATTAAAAGATCGTGGTCTTTGGGACACAGTGATGGTTAATGACTTGAAACACTTTGAAGGTTCAGTACAAAAAATTGCTCGTATTCCTGAAGAATTAAAAGCAATCTTTGCTACTGCATTTGAAGTAGATACACGTTGGATCGTTGATGCTGCATCACGCCGTCAAAAGTGGATTGATCAAGCTCAGTCTCTTAACCTTTACATCTCTGGTGCTAATGGTAAGAAACTTGACATCACTTACAAGATGGCATGGTTACGTGGTCTTAAGACGACTTATTACCTCCGAGCTTTAGGCGCAACTTCTGCTGAAAAATCTACAATCAACACAGGTGCTTTAAACGCAGTTAAACCTGCGACTGTTGAAGCAGCGGCAGTTGCTGCGCCTGTTGTAGAAGCGAAAAAACCAGAAGCTGTTGAAGAAGATGGTTTTACTCAAGCAGCTCCAGTTCCAATGGCTTGTTCAATCGACAACCCAGATTGTGAAGCTTGCCAATAACATTCAATAAAATTGCTCTTTTTCACTAAAGAGCAATTTTAAGAGGTAAAGATTATGCTTTTTCATCTCAGCCATAACTATATGCTTGGTGTTGGAGTTTTAATCTTTGCCTTTCTTTTCTTTTATATACCATTGATTTACGCATTTTTCACAATACGTAAGCAACAGCGTAAGCAAAATAAGTTGTAGTGAGTAGAGACCAGAGGCCCAAAATTTGGTCATGCATCAATAAAACTTAATTTTGTTTACACATTAAAAGCGTATAGTAGGGACATCTTCGTTTAAGAGATGTCAAATATAGATATACACAACGAAGAGAGAACAAAAATGTCTATCCTTAGTTGGGACGATTTTGAAGATGATTCGCAAAAACCGGCTGCACCTGAACACAAGTCTGCGCCCATCCAACCGGAAAAAACGTCTGATTCGCAGAATGTATCTGCTGCGCAGTCATCATCGCAGAGCGTGGCAGCTCCACAATCCGCTGGAACCCATTCCGTGCGACCAACAGTTGCCTCCGATACGGTGGCTAGAGCCTCTGCAGCCTTAGAACACTTAGATGTTGCCCCTGGCCTTGAAGAGCTAGAAATGGGCGCGCAACGTGTTCAAGTTGACGACAAAGCAATGATTAACTGTCGTGCGGACTTGAACCAGCTTGTTCCATTTAAATATGAGTGGGCTTGGCAGAAGTATCTTGACGGGTGTGCAAACCACTGGATGCCGCAAGAAGTAAACATGAACCTAGACATCGCGCTTTGGAAGTCTGAAAACGGCTTAACTGAAGATGAGCGTACGATTGTTATGCGTTCTTTAGGTTTCTTCTCGACTGCGGACTCTTTGGTTGCAAACAACTTAGTATTGGCAATTTACCGCCACATTACTAACCCTGAATGCCGTCAGTACATTTTGCGTCAAGCATTTGAAGAAGCGATTCACACCCACGCTTACCAATACTGTATCGAATCTTTAGGTATGGATGAAGGCGAAGTCTTCAACATGTACCGTGAAGTTCCATCTGTTGCGCGTAAAGCAGCGTGGGGATTGAAATATACTCAATCTTTAACTGATCCTAATTTCCACACAGGCACGCCTGAAAACGACCAACGCTTACTTCGTAATCTGATTGCATTCTACTGTGTTCTTGAAGGGATCTTCTTCTACTGTGGCTTTACTCAAATTTTGAGTATGGGTCGCCGTAACAAGATGAACGGTGTTGCTGAGCAATTCCAATACATCTTGCGTGATGAGTCTATGCACTTGAACTTTGGTATCGATATGATTAACCAAATCAAGATTGAGAACCCTCACCTTTGGAGCGCTGAGTTCCAACAAGAAGTGGTTCAAATGATTGTTGAAGGCACAATGCTTGAAATCGAATATGCGCGTGACACAATGCCACGTGGTGTATTGGGTATGAACGCAAGCATGATGGAAGAATATTTGAAATTCATCTGTAACCGCCGTTTATCTCAGTTAGGTTTACCAGAGCAATTTGCTGGTGTAACAAATCCATTTGCATGGATGTCTGAGATGATGGACTTACGTAAAGAGAAGAACTTCTTTGAAACTCGCGTAACTGACTACCAAACTGGTGGTGCGTTAAGCTGGTAAGTTTAAGCATCTGCTAAATAAAAAACCGCTATCTATAGCGGTTTTTTTATTGGCTATCGCCTCCTGTATCTTACGCACATCACGTTCAAGTATGTATCAATCTTTAGCAATCTTGCTAAATTGACTCCCCTATACTTATCTCTTGTGACTTTCTCACTTAAATTAATTTTAAATGAACTTCATGCAAAGTTTACTGGGTCTATAGTTAGTTTTGTCAGAACCCACTATCACGCCATTAAAACCAATTATAACTGGGTATTTATTAATTGGTTTTATTTCACTATAGGCATCAAGGTATTAATTAATATTTCCTACAAAGCAATATATTTATCTTACCCTTCGTTATTAAAACAAATAGAATAAAATTAAAATTATTAATATCCAAATCAATTAGCTTAAGTATTGCTAATAATAAATTTATATTGTTAAAGCGTATTTAACAATAATCGAGATTCCAGATAGCAGTACAATGACATTAATAATTTTCAAGAATTGTTGTTTAGACAATTTAAGTGTAATTCGCTTGCCAATGAACGCACCTATCAACATTGATGGAATAAACAAAAGCGCAAGTGAAAATAAGTTATCCGAAAAGTACACACCCGCTGTAGTAAATAAAATGACTCGAAAAACCGTACTGCACCCAATTAATGTAGTTTGAGTAACACGGATTTTTTCTGGGGTTTCGATTCGTCCATTGAGGTAAATCGCATATAAAAACCCACCGCTACCAAACATGGCTCCTAAGAAACCACCAGATAACCCAAAAGGAAAAACAAATTTTTTCTCTAGTTTTTTCTGGGGTTTAAAGCCGCTTAATGAGTAAATCGCATATAAAAGCGTAAATATGCCAAATGCTAGAAGTGCGTAACTTGCATTCACTCTCATCAGTAGTATAAAGCCAAGAAAACTACCGACAAACATAAGTGGTATTAGGAATTTCAATTCAGAAAAGTCTGCCTTCTTACCATCTTTAATAACATTCGAAATGGCAGCAAACATATCTAGTAAGGCTAAAAGGGGAATAATTTGAGAGAGAGGTAAAAAGTTAAGTAATACAGGGCTCGCAATTAACGCAGTTCCAAAACCAACCATTCCAAAAATAATATAAGAAAAAACTATTGTTATTAACATTATTGAAAGTTGCAGCACTGAAAAATATTCTAAAAGATACATTTAAAATTCCATTTTTGATTTTTAACCAAGTCAAACTATACAAAAATATAAATCACCACATAAATATTAGATAATTTTATCAAACATTAAAATATTTAATACTCATTTTTTTTGATTATTTCTTTGTTATAAAAATTTCGCTGTAAAAATAAATTTCATTATAAAAGGATAATTCAAGAATGAACTCTAAAGTAATCATCAATGGAAATGTTGATTGTAAAGGAACTATTAGTGCTGAGTTAGATGAATTCATTACTAAAATGGATGATCATGAAATTTTTCAAAACAATTATTTCAAGCATTTAACTTCTACGTCTTGGACGCCAGAATCATATATCTTATTTCGTGACAACTTCTTCTATCGTACAGAGCTGACAGTGAAAGGAATTGCTCATGTATGTTCACGATCTGCTTTTGAAAATGATATGGACACCCTAGTCCTATTCACCCACATCTTAAGTGAAGAAACAGGTATGGGTGAAAAGGCCAAGTGTCATGAAATCTTTATGGAGAATGCGCTCAATGTATTTGGCGCTGCAGAATACAATCTTCCAGAGATGAAGGTTCAACAAGCTAAGAATAGTGATCGAATCATCGCAGAGACATTACAGTATCGGGATACTATCCAAGGTTTGATTACAGGCAGTTATCCTCGCATGTTAGGAGCAGTCATGGCCCTCGAGAATCATGCAGATAAGATGCTTACAGTATTCCGTGAAGCATTCCGATTTAATAACAAAAACCTTGATCCAAATGAATTCGTTAAGAAAGTTGAAGTCTATTTTAACGCCCATATCGAAAATGGCGTCGAAGATCGTCACGCTCAAGATGCTAAACAGTGTGTCCATAATAACTGTAATGATCAAGAAGACCTTGATGAGATTAAGTTCGGTGCGAATGAAACATTAAAAGCCCAGCTTAAGATGTGGAATGCAATGTTTAATCAAGCTGTATCACTTTAATTAAAAACGGATTTTGAGATCTAATAATGCAAAACTTAGGTATTTCACAAGCAGCCTTGAATTTACGTGAATCAATTACACACGGAACTAAGGCGAAAATTTTAGAATTAAATCAAAAATCTAATGCAGATGATCAGGTCATTGATTTAAGTATTGGTACATTGGATGAAAAGACTAATAGCGGCATTGATAATGCGGTTAAGAGTTATATCTCGAATAATGCTGCAATTATCCATGAGTTTGCTCCAGTTAAAGGCTTCCCTTTCTTACGAAAGTCTATTGCTGAGCGTGTGAAGCGTTTACGAGACATCAGCTTCAACCCAGATACTGAAATCATGGTGACTCCAGGCGGTATTAAAGGCGCTATCACCGTCGTATTCCATACACTTCTAAATCCAGACGATGAAGTGATTTACCCAGTACCAAACTGGCCTCATTACGCGGACATGATTGAATTACACTTAGGTAAAGCTAAACCAATCTATGTCAAAGACTTTTATAACCAAGCGATTGATGTAGTTGAATTAGAAAAGACCATTACAGATAAGACCAAAATTATCATTCTTGGTGACTGTCTAAACCCTTCTGGCAAAATTTATACTCGTGATGACTTAGAGTCGATTTCGAAAGTGATTTTAACTACCAATGCCGAACGTTTATCAAAAGGTCTAAGCCCAATCTATGTGCTTTTTGATTGTCCGTATGAATCACATATTTTGAATACTAAGCCTGCAAACATTTCAAATATTACGCAGCAGTTTAAGGCCCAGACACACTCTATGTGGGACTACACCATTTATATCACTGGTCCCGGTAAAACCTATGGAATGCATGGTGACCGATCTGGATATATTTGTGCTTCGGACAAACTGATTAAAGTTATGGAGAAGGTACAGGTTAACTTAAACTCATTTGCTTCCACCTATGCCCAAATTGCGACGCATGAAGCAATGCAAGAATACATGGATGACGTTGCAAAGAAACGCGCGGTAGTTGCGAGACAAAACATGCAGACATTCATTGAGGATTTGAAAAGCTGCACTGGTTTAGAAGTGACTGAGCCTGAAGGTGGATTTTTCTTATTCTTGGACTTGTCAAAGTATGGCGACAAAATCCAAAAGCTAGGATTTGATTCAGCCGATCAATATCTTTTGGAAACAGCAAAAGTTGCTTCTATTGGAGGCATGCATTTTGGTGAAAACATCGATAGCCTCCGACATTACATTCGCATGAATTGTGGACGTGATCCAGTGACTCTAAAGGCAGCCGCAGCACGTATTAAAGAAGCCCTTCAGAAATTGAACTAACTCATATTATTCAGGAAGTTAATTTTTAACTTCCTGAATTTACATTTTTATGGACGATATTACTTTGAAAAAGTTCTGTATCATTGGAATGGGATTCTCAGGTACGTGTACCTTCATCAGCTTTGTAAAAAAATTACTAAATCAAGAGATTAATCATAAGTCATGCTCTATTACTCTTGTTGAAATGCGTGAATCTCTTGGACATGGGAATCCATACGACAAAGACGAATTATTGGCTGGTCATTTGTGTAATAACCCTGCCCATTCAATGTCGCTTTGGGATAACGACTTTGTGGATTGGATGGCAGAAAATAAAAACCATCTGATGACTCATTACCCCCACCTAGTTTATAAGAAATCTTTGGCTGGTGAATCGCAAGTCTTCCCCGATCCTAACGCTTTTTACCCTAGAGCTTTGTTTGGTATCTATCTGAATGATAGATTCAAAAAATACCTAGAATTAGCCAAATTAAATCGTATAAAAGTTGAAGTTTACAATGGCTATGAAGCTATCGATGGCTACGAGGCTAAAGGCGGTTATAATTTAGTTATTAAGAATCAAAACTTAAATCAAACAATTGAATTAAAAGGGTTTTCTAAGCTGTTGCTGACTATCGGACACTGGACTGCAAGTCGTTTAGACTCTGAACAGAGTTTATTCGTAAAACCCTACCCTTTTCAAAAAGTCTTAATGAGACTTAATGACATTATTAGACAAGATCATAAGCCAAATGTTCTTGTTCGCGGTATGGGCCCTAGTGGTGTTGATACCGTCATCACTCTATTTAGCGAAGGATCGTTTGCAACTGAAAACGGAGCCTTCTCAAGCTATCAGAAGGCCGTGACAGATGAAAACTTCAAAGCCTATGTTGTTAGTCGTTCGGGATACTTTCCAGCGGTACGAGGCAATAAGCCTAACTATGACTTTAAGTATTTCACTCATGAATCTTTCCCTGAGTTGCAGCAGCACTTAAATCAGGTTTTATCACTAGATGATATTCTTCATCTGCTTGACCTTGAGCTTAAAAATGCAACTAACGGTGAAGTGTCATTCAATGATTTGTGCAACTTGAAATTTGCAAATGCTTATGAAAAGTTGAAATATGATCTGGAACACCAAGAGCTTAATGACTTAATTAACATGATCATTCTTAAAGTACGAAGAATGAAGTTTTACCGTTATTTAAGTAGTCATGATAAAAAACGCTACGACCAAGAGTTTGATCATTTATTCATTCGTCTTGCCGTACCAATCCCGCTGGAAAATGCACAAAAGCTGAAATGCCTATTTGAAGCTGGTCTACTCCAATCAATTAAACTTGGCTATAACAGCGACCCCCTAAAGATAATGGATAGCCATGTACAACTCACTGATGATCTAGGGTATTCATTTGATTTTGATCTTGTAGTGAATACGATCAGTCAAGACTTTGATATCTATAAGCATCCTTCAGTATTGGTTAAATCATTGTTAGAGCAAAAGAATATTGTCCCGAATATGGAAGATGAATATAACACTGGAGGTTTGATGCTAGATGGTTTCGAGACCTACAAACTCATGGAAAATCGTAGAGGATCCATAAAGCCCTCGGAGTATTTTTACTCTTTTGGTGTGCTTACCCGATACTGGCAAAATGAACGCAACTTTTCCAAAGCGATTGTTGATGCAGCTGATTCTGTCTCGACTGATTGGGTTGAATTGTTTCAAAAGCATCTCAGTGAACCAATATTTACGCCAGAACAACTTTATAAAATTAGTTAATCGGACAAGGAAAACGATCAATGGAAATGCATCAGTTTTGTTATGACCGTGATATTAGGATAGTGCTGTGCAATTTAAAAGATAGCCTATTTCCGTTTCATAGGCATACTCATATCCCCGATCTTGTGTACTGCTCAAAAGGTGCTATTCAGGTTGAGTTACCAGATTTGAAGCAGAAATATATTGTTAATCAGGGTGACTTTTTTCAAATTCCACCAAATGTTAGACACAGATTTGCAAATAAAGATATTGAGGTTGAAAGCCGCTATATCATTCTTCAAATTGGAGAATTTAGTATTGAATTTTTTAAAAATATTGAAGAAATAGAACCCCTACTTGCCAATATCGAACCTAAAACTCGACTGAGTTCAGATATTTTTATTAAAGACTATAACGCTGACATTCAATATATTATTGAAGACTTTCAAAACAATAGAAAAAAGGAAATTAGTACCGAGGAACAAGCAGACATTATTCAAGCATTAGAAGTATTTTTGCAGAATGGGTATAAGTCAAAATTTCCAGAAAAATCGTACTTTTTTGCTTAATCCCACTGCGTGTTAGTCATGCAAAGCATAGTCATATATTCAAGCAAGCTCTTGAAGTTCCTTGTTATAACTTATGCTTTGCATTTCCTGTAATCGTGAGTAAGTTCTTTGAAATTCGAATTTAAGTCTCTCACCTTTATATAATTGATTTAATGGCTGTGAGGCAACAAAGTAGAGTTTGATTTTTTGATCATAAAGCTCATCAATCAAATAAATAAAACGTCTCACGCTATCATAAATTCTATCTGTTAGATCACCAATTCCACTGATTAGAACATAGTCATATTGCGTAGCGATCTCAATATAATCAGCTGGGCTTCTGGCTTCTCGGCAAATGGCTTCAAAGTCGAACCAAATCACATTCTTATGACAAGATTTAACATCTATTGATCTGTGGTTGATCGTGATGCTCGTCTTGAGTTCTTTCTGGTTATTTGTAAGTTGCTGGTAAACCGAATGAAGCCATTGTTCTGATTCTTCATTTAATGGAAATCTATAGAAATCGTCATTGGAGTTGCTTTCTTTTATAGTTCTATAATCTAGCTGATTACCGATCTTCAAGACTGTGCAATTCTTATTGATATGATCTATGGTCTCTAAAAATCTATCGCGATTTAAACCATCTTTATAAAGATCTTTCGGATCAATATTCGAGGTAGCAACCAATATCACTTTCTTTGAAAATAGCAGATTAAATAGATTTGAAAGTATCATTGCGTCGGCAACATTTGAAACAAAAAACTCATCGAAGCAAATCAGTTTATAGTTGCTTGCTATGTCATTAGCGATCAGCTTTAAAGGATCTTTATTTCCACGATAGCCAATAAGCTGCTTGTGAACATCTTTTAGGAAATGATGAAAATGCACTCTCATTTTCTTTTTAAAATTAAGAGAGTTATAAAATAAATCCATAATCCATGTCTTGCCTGTTCCTACACTTCCCCACATGTATAGGCCTTTAATCTGGGGACTAAAGAAATGATTAGACTGGTTTTCAATTTTATTCCAAATCTCATTTAATGTTTCAATAGCTTGTCGCTGAGACGGATCTGCAAGAACAACGCCAGTATCAATCATGGAGTTGTATATCTCGATTGGACTTTGACCCTCATGCTTAAGCATCTTCATTCCCTACGGTAGCCAAGATTGTTGTTGAGTGCTTAATAATAATATCATTCATTCTTAAAACTGCTGGAGAGAGATAAGAAAGCTGATGCCAATATAATGGAATCTTAATCCTATATTCTTTTGAAATTTCCTTTATGCCCTGATTCGATAAATCCTGATTTATCTTGCATATAGGCATTATTCCGTAACCCATATCACAGGCAAGTCCAGAAATATAAGAGTCAGTCGAAGGAATAATATGAAAAGGAATCATTGATTTTTTTAGTCCGAAGTTAGATTCTAAAAAATCGAAATATATTCTTTCATTTTCATTAAATAAAACTAAAGGAGCTAAACGAAGACTCTCTCTATTAATTCCATTTTTAAACCATTTATTAATAAAATTCTCTGAGGCAACCAGACAATAAACCATATTACCTAAATGTACACTTGTACACCCTCTAATTATCTCAGACTCGGAAGTAATGCAGGCCTGAACTTCTCCTCTTTTTAAGAGTTCGAAGGTATTACAAAGCGTATCAATCTTTACATCTATTGTAATAGCCTCAGAAAGACAGTACTTGGCTAATATAGGGAAAAGCAATGACTCAAATGTACCTATACTCGCAGCAATGGGTAATGGTTTAAATTTATTGTTGATGACTGATTTTAAAAAAACATTCTCTAATAAAGATGCTCGCTGAAGATAAGCAAATAACTCAGCTCCAAATGGTGTTGGTTTACATGGTCTTTCTCTAACTAATAATACATTCCCTAATCGCTCCTCTAATAATCGAACTCTTTGAGAAATTGCTGATTGAGATACACATAATTTTTTACCAGCTTTTTCGAAACTTCCTGTTTCAACAACGGCCGAAAAGGCGTCGCATTTAATTTTATCTAGCATTTTTAAATGTTATCTATATTAATTAAAATTATATTTCTTAATCATAGTAATGGGTATGGCAATACAAAATACTACAATTGTATTACTTCTGCTAAATAATCATTATTTATTTTAGTTAAATGAGTATCACACATGCAATTAATTAGAAAAACTAAATAATTAAGTAAAATTTAACTTATTTTCAATTAAGCTTCTGGAGGGAAAATAAAAAAGATTTTTAGCTCAAATCCAAATAACCAAATACAGCCTTTTCAACTCGCTGCTGTAAATCATTTAAATCACTTTCCCCTGCTATGCCTGCCGCGTTAATCATTCCTTTGCTTAAAGCAATCACATCTTGTGCGGCTGTTTGCGCATGTGAAACTCCAGAGCGTATAAACAGATCAGAAATTATGGTTTCAAGTTCGTATTGAAGTTCACTTTCCTCAACGTCTTTTCCAATGAGTTCAGAAGCAAACTCTAATGTTCGTGCCAACTGCGGACGGCTCAATTGATGTTGCACAGCGGAATATATGACGAGTTTTAATTTTTCTTTTAAGTCTGCGGCATCGTGTTGCTGTATGGCGTCAACAATACGATTTGAAAGCTCAGCCCGCTCACGTCGAATTAACTCGACGATTAAAGCATTTTTAGATGGAAAGTATTGATATAGGCTACCAATGCTTACGCCAGCAAGTTCAGCCACAGCATTTGTGTTAAATCCAGCAAAGCCTAATGACTCTAAAATGCGAGCAGCCGCTTCTAAAATTGCTTCAAAGGTAGCCACTGAGCGTGCTTGACGCGGGCGTTTGCGTGGATCTGGAAGTGTTTCTGACATGAGCCGAAATACGAGTATTTAATGTGAGTAATCACTCATATACTGACTGAGTCATGTTGATATGACAAGCAAACGCTGTCTTTTCAATTGAACTACAACTCTGCCCAGTCATGGAGTGGTTATGTCTAGAACCTATACTTTTTTTATTCATTTAAGAGCTTTGCCTGCTTGGTTGGCTTTAGCTCGTGAAAAGCGAGCGGAGTTTAGTGCACAGAAACTTGAACCTATTTTTGAGAAGTACCCGACTGTAAAAGTTCGATGGTATGACGTTGAAGCGTTTAGCACTAAAGCCAGTGATATTGCTGTGTTTGAGACGACATCTTTGCAAGATTATTATTTTGTGATTGATGCGATTCGAGACTCTGAGTTTTGTACAGTGCCCTACTTTGAGTTTGTAGACATTATTCCTGCAATTGAAGATGGGTATGTGGAGTATGAAGATTCTTTATAGAAATTGTGGCCGATCCATTAAATTAATGACTAGTAAATAATCTAGTCATTAATCTAACTCCTTAACAATTATAAGAGGAAAATAACTAGTTAGCCAACTAACAGTATATTAAGAAAATAATTTTAAGATTATACCTTTAACTCTCATAATCATTTAAATGCTTCTCTAAAGCTTTATTTAATTGATTAGCCCAGATTATATTCCCAATCCAAAAATAAATATTTAGAATAAATGGTACACTCATGAACCAAGCGACAGGTTGCCAAAAATACTTTGTTTTTGACCCCAAAAATTTTGCATTCACACTATAAGCTTGGAAAAATCTTGAGATTTCTTCTTTTTCAGATTCTAAGAAATCTAAATTCCACCATTGCCCCCATCTATATACATCACTTTCTTTTTCCTTAATAATCTTATCTAGATTATCTATTGGATGTAGAATATCTTTCCACTTCCCTCTAATATCTATAATATTATTATTACTATCAAATATTTCTTTTATTTCAACCGAGACACTACTATAAGGCTCATATATTCTATTACCTTTAATTTCTATACTTCTAAGTGGAATACTTGGTAAAGCTATAATACAAGGTGTAGTAGATACATCATAAACCTCTACAACAGACTGATATTTTAAACTCTCTAAAGAAGCAGTAACACAAAAAGTTATTTTACTATAAGATAGATTATCCCTTGCTCTTATACGAAGAGTACAATTAGCCTGTTTTTTCTTAAGATATATTTCACTCCAATTTATATTATAATCTATAACTTCCCCTAAACTATGAGGAAACATTCTTTTCACATCAAAATACAAACTGTAAAATGTTGAAATTTCATATGCATTTAAATACAAAAATTTACTAACTATATCAATAGGTTTTCTAAAGAAAGGCCCTAATATGAAAGTTATTATTTTTACTAGAAAACTTGTTACATAAGTTATAGGTTCTGCCATATTATTTCCACCAAAATAAATAATGTATAAGATAAACTAAACTGATACTAAAATAGTGATAAAAGTAAAAATAATAAAACCAGAAAAACTTAGAGATGAAAAAATATAAAATTTAGTAGAGAATTTTCCAATACTTAGAATACTCATCATTCTTTTCAAATAAAGTTCATAAATCATATAATAGAAAAAGAAAAGTACAATTAGTGAAATAACTACAGTGAAGCTATAACTCATGAACAATGGTATAAAATCAGGAAGTTTACTGTAGGATTTAAATAAATGTTTACCAACTAATACAAAGACAACAATTAATGTAAAATTCGCAAGAACCGCATCTAAAAAAGTTTTAAAAATTCTTTTTTTAAATTCAAATTATCAATATTCATATAGTTTCTCTCTTATGGATGTAATATAGATATTATTAAGAAATTTTATTATTAATATCAATCAACAAACACATAAGAGCGTCAAACTATGTCGCGAAATAGAATAATACATATTTTTATTTTTTAAAGATTCTATGTATTCTTTAATAAAACTTAATATTTCATAACTCTCATATAAGTTTTTATATAAAATCTAAATTATTTATTTGAAAAGTTTTCAATTTTTATTCCAATCATAATTCCTATAAAGAAAGATATATAAAAATAATTCCATGAACTATCAGAAACAATTGGTGAAAAGATCAACCCTATTAGAAAAAATAAAAAAGTAAAAACACATGCAAAAAGCAATGAAATCAATTTAAAAAAATTATGAACAAAAAATATTTTATAAAATATTTCACTCATTTTATCTAAAGTTAGGACAAATACCTTTTTGTAGAAAAAACCAACTCCTATTCCTACTACTCCCCCTAAAACACTTACTAAAATTAAATTATCCAACATAATCTTTAACTCTACATGTTCAATAAATGAATTTGCTTAGAGGTTTAGTTCCCAGAACTCTAGTTATTTTATTTAATAATTACTCAAAATCAGGATATACAAACTCGTATTTTCCTGTTTTTATACGCTCAACAATATCGTAAGGATTCACAACTACACCAATTTCTGCCTTACGATTTTCTCCCTCTAACCTCCCTACACGAGTAAAGTCTTCATCATTTATATGCCATACATACCAATTGATAGATACTTTAATCTTCTCTGCCCCCACTTTTGCTCCATAGTCATTCGTATCCCGAAAAAGAATATTAGAAATATCACCAACCTCACTAATATTTCCAACTTTTTCCCATAAATTCATTTTTAATCCAAACTTAGTCACACAGTGAGCATAAAACTCTACTTCACCGTTTACGATTTCCAATAAATCAATATCAGCTTCCAATGGGTATACTTTTTTAAAGCTTCTGATCACATCACTATTTAGTTGAGTTAAATCAAAAGCGATTAATTGAAAATATTTTTTCTTATCATTGTCTAATTTAACAGCAAAGACATCACCAATCTTGGTGTTTTTCCTTATCATTTTTCGATTCCAGACTTTTCCCAATATTTCGGGCTAATTAATTTTCTCTTTCAATAGCATACTGCCATTTTACCCAAGACTAAACTGATTAATTAAGCGCTACTCTCTTCACTTTAGCTAATCAGGCACCCCATCATAAAAATTTAACTTCAAACTTTTAGCCTCAGTTTCCCTCCCCCAAAATCTCTCCAACACCACATCCCTTTCATCTAAACTATTGGAGCTTAGAACCTGTAGCATCAAACCATCAATTAGGTTTAAAACCATGTTGGCATCGGGATTGAATGTATTGGTTTCCAGACTAAAGACCAGATCAAAAAGCTCTCGAAGCAACCATTTCCGATATTCAACTGCCATGCGGTAAGCCGTTGGGTAAAGCTGTTTTATTTCAAAAATGGCCTTAAACAAAAGGTGATAAAGGCTATTTATATCGGCATGTAAACGCACAATTTCTTTGAGTTTATCGCTTGGTTTTGAGTAGCGGTGTGAGTAGACAATTGCCAGTACTTCTTCTTTCAGTCGGCTTTTTTGAAAGCTTATGCAAGTTTCAACGAGCCTTTCTTTTGAGTGGAAGTAGTTATAAAGCGTGGCTTTTGGAATTTTAGTTTCTTTGGCAATCAGGTCTACACCCGTGTTGTGAAATCCATAGATGTTAAATAGATCTATTGCACTATGAATAACTTTTAATTTTTTTGAAGCTATTTCTAAAGTTGGCATAGTTTTACCATTATAAAAATAAGTTGTTATGTCTGGCTAAGATAAAAAGCCTGTGCCCTTTCTGGGAGAAAAAAAGGCACAGCAAAGCCGTAAGATGGTGCTTGGCACATCTCAAGTTTTATTGTTGATATAAATTTTTAGTCGTGACGAGCTAAAGCTTTAAAACATATTTTCAATTAAATAGTTTTAAAGATGAGCTAAAGGATATTGGAATAAAAGGCTTGGCAATGGTTGCCAATAAAATAGAAATGTTGCGCATGAGCGACTCCTTAGGTAAAAGAAGTCCTACCGCATTACTGTCAAATAATGGTGGCAGAACGAAAGAGGGTTGACAGACTGAACCTAAGAATCAGCACACCCGAGGGTGTCCCCCTTCCGTCCTACCGCAACAAAAAAAGGGGGACGAACGAGTCTACATTAAAAAAACAAGTCTTTTCAATGTACTTAGGTTCTGGCCTGTCAAAGCCAGCTGGCAATGTAGGCCAGCACGCAAAGCATAATCTGAGAGTTTAGAGGTGTCAATGTAGTTTTTATGGCAAGTATTTAAATTTCTTATTGTTTTTCATTAGATTAACTTAATTATTATTTTGTATATTATATTTAATTGTATTTTTAATTTAAACAAAGCGATCCATGCTTATTCATTTCTATCTTTTAACTTTTAATGTGAAAGTACACAGCGGAAAGTGGGATTAGACAATCTCGGTCTGCCCCACTTGGTGATAAGCACGATTAAAATAAACCAAGCTTTGGTCATGCTGGCTTTGTTTAATCGCAACAATCGGACAAATAAGAATGGTGTGTGTGCCGACTTGTTGAATTTGTTCAATCTCGCAATCGAAACTGACCAAAGCATCATCTAACACAGGTGAACCTGTTTCTAACTCAATCCATTCGCCATGTTTAAAGCGTTCTTCTGGCGTGAGTTTAGATGAAAATGCTTTTGAAATATGTTCGTGGTGTGCGCCTAAAACATTCACAGTTAAGATTTTGTTATCTAGGAAATGTGCATGTGAACTCGCAGATTGGTTCATACACACCAATAATGTCGGAGGTGTGTCAGTCACACTACAAACAGCAGAGGCAGTAAATCCAAAACGGCCAGACATGCCTGCCGTAGTCACAACACTAACAGCACTTGTGAGTAAAGACATTGCATTTCTAAAGTCTGTTGCTTGAACCATGACATTATTCCTAAATTGAATCGTACCTTGTCCTGAGTGTTTGCTATACCGCCCAACTCCATCAGGAAGGTACTTTATCGACATGAGTCCTGATTAGAACGACATGTAGTAAGTAAAATGAGGGTTACTTGTTTGATTATCAACTGCCATCAAAAAAGTAACCCTTTATACCACTTATTGGTAAATATTAAGCAGTAAGATCAAAACCAGTAAGTTCTCTGCGAACGATTTCTGCACCTGCCGTTAAAGCATTTAGCTTGCCACGTGCCACTTCACGTGAAAGAGGTGCCATACCACAGTTTGTGCAAGGGTAAAGCTTGTCAGCATCTACAAACTGAAGCGCTTTACGAAGTGTGTTTGCCACTTCTTCCGGAGTTTCAATTTGGTTAGATGCAACATCAATTGCACCGACCATGACTTTTTTACCACGAATGAGTTCGAGTAAGTCGATAGGCACATGTGAGTTGTGACATTCTAACGAGATAATATCGATGTTAGATTTTTGCAGTTTCGGGAAAGCTTCTTCGTACTGGCGCCATTCTGAACCTAATGTCTTTTTCCAGTCAGTGTTAGCTTTAATGCCATAACCATAGCAAATGTGAACCGCAGTTTCACATTTAAGACCTTCAATTGCACGCTCTAAAGTCGCAACGCCCCAATCATTTACTTCGTCAAAGAATACGTTAAATGCAGGTTCGTCAAACTGAATGATGTCTACACCAGCAGCTTCTAACTCACGCGCTTCTTGGTTCAAAATTTTAGCAAATTCCCAAGCAAGTTTTTCACGGCTCTTGTAGTGACCATCGTAAAGCGTATCAATCATGGTCATTGGGCCAGGTAATGCCCACTTAATTGGTTGATCAGTTTGTTGACGTAAAAACTTCGCATCTTCAACAAACACAGGCTTTTGACGAGACACTGCACCTACAACAGACGGTACGCTTGCATCGTAACGGTCACGAATTCGAACTGTTTCGCGCTTCTCAAAATCTACGCCATTTAAGTGTTCAATAAACGTGGTCACAAAGTGTTGGCGGGTTTGTTCACCATCGCTCACGATGTCGATGCCAGCAAGACGCTGTTCGTGCAACGCTAAACGTAGCGCGTCTTTTTTACCTTCAAGCAGACCTTCGTTTTCGAGTTTCCAAGGCGACCAAAGCTTTTCAGGTTCGGCAAGCCAAGACGGTTTAGGTAAGCTGCCAGCAGTTGAAGTTGGTAATAATTTTTTCATGATCAATGACCTATATGTTGATTAGTTAAGAGCGTAATTAGCAGACCACTGCTCAAGAATCGCTTGGTATGGTTTGATAAATTGCTCTTCAACAAACTTCCCTTGCTCAATAGCGAGGCGGCTACGTTCTTCACGGTCATACACAATTCGAGTAAGTGAGTAATCTTGGTTCTTTAAGCTTGGCTGATAAGACTGTCCAGCCACTGAATTTGCGTTGTAAATTTCAGGGCGGTAAATCTTTTGGAACGATTCCATGGTGCTGATGGTGCTGATCAACTCAAGGTTGGTGTAATCACTCAGCAAATCACCAGTAAAATAGAACGCCAAAGGTGCAGCACTGTTTTTCGGCATGAAATAGCGAACTTTTAAGCCCATTTTTTGGAAATATTCATCAGTTAATGAATAGTCTTCTTGCTTGTATTCAACACCTAAAACAGGATGTTCGTTTTCAGTACGGTGATACTCTTTAGTGGTTGAAACGCTTAAGCAAATCACAGGCGCCTTCTTAAAGTTGGCTTTGTAAGTTTCAGAGTTAATAAAGCTCTTAAACAAGTTACCGTGCAATTCACCAAACTTCTCTGGAGTACTGAAAGTAGACTTGTTTTTGTTGTGATCTAACAACAGCACACTAAAGTCATAGTCACGCACATAAGACGAGAAGTTATTGCCTACAATGCCTTCAATACGTTCATTGGTCTTTTTATCAACAATATTGGTTTTCAATATTTCGATGAGAGGAAGACCGCTAGTACGGTTTTCGGCATCAATATTCATTTCAACTGAAATGATTTCAAGTTCAACGCCGTAGCGGTCACCTTTAGGGTTGTCCCAATGAGCTAAGGCATTAAAACGATTGTCGATCATCTGTAAGGTGTTGCGCAGATTCTCTTCACGGCTCATCCCTCTTGCTAAGTTAGCAAAGTTGGTTGTAATACGCGTATTGTCTGCTGGACGATAGTTTTCATCGAAACAAATACTCTTAATCGTAAATGTAAATTCTTTACTCATTTTGATCAGTACCCTAATTTCTGAGATAAACCTAAAAATATTTCGAGCTCTTTTTAAACTTTCCAGCCTTGTCAGATTTGTGCCTTATGGTCTTATCAAAAGTGAATTACTGGAACGCTTCAGAGCGTGAATAGATTTATACCGCAATCAGAACATGAATAAAAATGATTTAGTCTCATTCAAAACTGAGTGAAATTCATGTTTAGGGTTTAATAAAGAAGTATGAAGCTAAATATTTTTCATCTTTGGGAATTTTAGACAGCAGAAATTCATTATACGGCGCTCACAAACCACCTTTAAAATTCAAATATTTATTATTATTTTCAATATGTTAATCCATAAAAATTTAGGGAGAATGGCTAGACCTAAAGTAATTTATGCTGACTCTCATTCATCTCTGCTTTTAGCCATTCTAAAAATATGGTTTTACGTGAATCTTCCTCAAAAGCACTATGAGAAAGTAAAAAATAGGCTGAATTATCTTGTACAACAGGTGAAATTTTTTTCAGTAAGTTCCACTCAAGTTCTTTTTCAATCATATAAATTGAGATGATTGTTGCGCCAAGTCCCGCCAAACAGCCTTCTAAACATAGATAAAAATGTTCGAGTTCAACTTTAGCATAGCCTTTTAAACTCTGCTTTAACTCAGCAATGCGATTCATGCTTGTGAAAAAATTTGGCCTAGAGGTCGAGATGAGTACGTCGTTTGTTTCCGATGGCTTGGTTGCTTGAACTAGAGCGATATATTCATCGGCAATCTTTTCGCTATAAATATGCTCTCCCCAATCAAAGTCATTTCTACGAATCGCGATATCAATATTATCTTTTCAAAGTCGACCACGCCGCCTGCTGTGAGTAATACCACTTCAAAATCATGACCAAGCTTTTTAAATTTTGATAATCGCGGAATGAGCCATTTCATTGAAAGAGTCGGTTCGCACGACAAGACCAGTTGTTTGTTATGAGTTTTTGGTTGGCTGAGTTGTATTAAACATTCATCGAGTTGACCAAACACCTGATGGCAACAACTCAATAAAATTTCGCCCTGCTCGGTCATCACAAGTGTTTTGTTTTTTCGGTCAAACAAAGTGGTGTTTAAAGCTTCTTCTAAATTATAAATCTGTTTACTAACCGCACTTTGCGTCACAAATAATTTCTTTGCAGCTAAAGTGACGCTGCCATACTTCGCCACAAAATAGAAAAATTTTAATGAATTCAGCGATATTCTCTCAATCATTCCAAAAACTCATAGATATGTAGTCGTTTTTATCGATTTTTATTTCTAGGTTTCTGTTCAAAATAAAAATCATCTTTATTAAAACCCATTTTAGATGATGAAAAACATATTGAATATCGATATCTATCTTCACAAATATAAAGCCCTAATCTTCCTCACCAAAAAAATAACAGCTCTAAGTAGAATAGCTCTCCTCTCGAATGCATTCCAAAAAGTACAGATTAATCCCCTCGTTTTCAGTGAGGGTACAAGATAATGGCAGAGTTTATTGCGGTTATTCTCATTACGATTTTGGCGGTGGTTAGCCCCGGCGCTGACTTCGCGATTGTGACCAAGAATAGTTATCTGTACGGCAGAAAAATAGGGGTTTTCACTTCACTGGGAATATCGCTTGGCGTATTGGTGCATGTAACCTATACACTTGTAGCCGTTGCCTTTGTGATGACTTATACCCCACAAATTTTAAATATTGTTAAGTACATTGGTGCGCTTTACCTGATCTACATTGGCTATAAAACTTTTACTCAAAAACCAGTTTTAGACACCACTGCCTTAACGTCTATAGGCACTTTTCAAGCCGTAAAGTACGGCTTTTTTACTAATGCTTTAAACCCTAAAACCACGCTATTTGTAATTAGTACCTATACGCAAATTGTGAGTTTAACGACACCTAAAACCATTCTTTTAGCTTATGGCTTTTTTATGTCTTTTGCCCATTTCTTGTGGTTTTCACTGGTAGCTGTACTGTTTTCATCCATGCTGTTGAGACAAAAAATGTTAGCCAAGCAAGTGCAGATTAATAAAGTGATTGGCTCAATTTTATGTGTTTTAGGTGTGATTCTGCTTTTTACTCAGTTTCAGTAAAAAGCTCATTTTATGGAAGAATAATTTGCTTATGCTCATATATAGTTTGTACTTTTAAAAAGGCTTTTTATAAGACTTTTCCAAGAGAGCTATTTAATTTTTAAGAACCTTTTATATTTTTTGCTGTTAATATTAAAACGCATGATAGATTTTCCAATCCTTCATATTTCTATAAATCAAGGATGATGAGCGAATACATTTATTATGGAAATCAAACAAATAAAATATTTTTTGACGGTGGTTGAAGCAGGCAGTATTGGTAAAGCTGCCCAAAAACTCGATGTCGGTGCTTCCGCTATAAGTCAGCAAATTAGTAAGCTAGAACAAGAGTTAAGCATTCGCTTATTACAGCGTAATGCTTTTGGTGTTACGCCTACACCCGCGGGTCTGGCCTTTTTAAAACACTCTCAACTTATTTTGCGTCAAGTTAACTTTGCCATAGATGCGGCACATTCAGCACGGCTTTCAGGTCATGTGAGCCTTGGTTTTCCACCGACCATTACCGCTTTAATTGGCATCCCTTTAATGAAACTAATGTCTGAACGCTATCCAGACATTCGTCTAGAAATTGTGGAAACCCTGTCGGGCAACCTGATTCAGTCGATTAATTCGCGTCAGCTTGATATTGCCATTATTTTTACCAATGAAATTGATAAACAGTGGTCAATACAGCCTTTGGTACGTGAACAAATGTATTTAATGGCACGCAAAGAAGTGCTCGAAAAATACGGTCTTGTCGACTGTATCAAAAGTGGAATTATTCAGTCCCAACAAATCGGTGATATTCCGTTAGTGTTGCCACGGCAGCGTCATAGCTTAAGAAAATTGCTTGAGCACAAGATTGGGCAGCTTAATGTTGTCTATGAAATTGATGGTCTACACTTACTCATGGATAGCCTGATTCACCTTGACCTTGCCAGCGTCCGCCCTGGAAGTGCTTGTCTGCAAGAGTACAAACACAAGCTTCAACTACTTAAATTGATTGATCCTGAAGTTGAGCGAATCAATTACTTGGTGAGCCTTGCCGAAGAAGAATTATCACCTGCTGCACTGGCTGCAAAATCAGCAATTAAAGCCTGTGTAAAAGAGTTGATTCAAAACCAAATTTGGCCGTGTTCTGAAATTATTTTATAAAGGGTCATTAATTTTATTAAATACCTAATTAATTTTGCCCTCTCACTCCCTCCTGCCGTTTGAGATTACATTTTCATCTGAATGATAAGTGAATTTCTGTTTATCGACTTATAGATGTGTAGTTTGAACTGGAAACAAGGCATCACATTTTCTACCAAGGATACCTTTAAATCTCATCTCTAACCCATTTCCTATTTAGGTTTATTGAATGAGTCAATTTTAAAGCCCTCAATTGAAGATCGTGAATGTTTCCATTTTGTCAGGCCAAGGAGGTCTCCAATGGATGTCGTGAATAACCGTAGGGCTACTTTTAAAAAAATATTAAATGTAACGAGTGGCAACTTTTTAGAACAGTACGATTTTTTTCTTTTTGGTTTCTATGCCACTTATATCGCAGCAAAATTTTTCCACTCTGAAAATGAATATGTCTCTTTAATGATGACATTTACCGTGTTTGCTGCGGGCTTTCTTATGCGTCCTCTCGGCGCTATTTTCTTGGGCGCTTATGTCGACAGAGTTGGTCGACGTAAAGGTCTTATTGTGACTTTAAGCCTTATGGCAATCGGAACCATCTTAATTACCTTTGTACCAGGTTATGAAACCATTGGTATTATTGCGCCAATTTTGGTGGTGATTGGACGTCTATTACAAGGCTTCTCGGCAGGTGTTGAATCTGGTGGTGTATCGATTTATCTAGCTGAAATTGCAACAGATAAAAACCGTGGATTTATCACAAGCTGGCAATCTGGCAGCCAACAAATTGCGGTGGTATTTGCAGCATTACTTGGCTACTGGCTCAACACCATTTTAACTACTGCTCAAGTGGGTGAATGGGGCTGGCGCATTCCGTTCTTAATTGGTTGTTTGATTATTCCTTTAATCTTCTTATTCCGCCGTACGTTAGAAGAAACTGAAGACTTTAAAGCGCAAAAAACTCATCCATCGACCAAAGAAATTTTCAGCACGCTTGCGAGCAACTGGCGCATCGTACTTGCGGGCATGATGATGAGTGCCATGACCACAACCACGTTCTATTTCATTACGGTTTACACCACTGTGTATGCAAAACGTACTCTAGAAATGTCGGTAACGGATAGCCTTTTAGCAACCGTATTTGTGGGTTTATCCAATTTCTTCTGGTTACCAATGGGTGGCTTACTTTCAGACAAAATTGGTCGTCGTCCAGTTTTAGTCGGCATTACAACCCTTGCCATCTTTACAACTTATCCAGTTTTAAGCTGGTTAGTGAGTGACATTAGCTTTACCAATCTCATTATTACGCTTGCTTACTTCTCATTCTTCTTTGGTATGTACAACGGCACCATGGTAGCAACACTTGCCGAAGTAATGCCAAAACGTGTACGTACAGTTGGCTTCTCTTTAGCGTTCAGCCTTGCAGCCGCTATTTTTGGTGGTATGACGCCAATGGCTTGTACGTACCTTGTCGAAAACACAGGTAATGCAAGCACACCAGCATTCTGGCTGATGTTAGCAGCGGTATGTAGCTTAATCTCAAGCTTATATCTATGTCGTGGTTCTAAGCAGAAGAATGCAGACCCAATTGCTGAACCTGCGAAGGTTAGCGCTTAAAACAATAACTACTTAACCTGAAATTTTAATGAACAGTACGGCAGATCTTAAGTCTCCGTACTGTGCTCTCCTATCATTAAAGTGAGATACTATGAAAAAGTCCCCTATCTTCATGACCATTTGCCTAGCTGGTGCAGGCTTAAGCTCAACGCTTGCTAACGCAGATACACTCGAAGTGATTAGTTCAGGCGGTTTCTATTCATCTATGGAAAAACTTATTCCAATATTTGAAAAGCAAACTGGTCACACGGTTCACCTTTCATCTGGTTCATCAATGGGCGCGTCGCCAACCGCAATTCCAAATCGACTCGATCGTGGTGAACATTTTGATGTGGTGGTGTTGGCTGCTCCTGAACTGAACAAGCTTGCAGAAAAAGGTTATGTAGACCCAAATTCACAAAGTGCTTTAGTCAATTCAAGCATTGGTATGGCTGTGCCTAAAGGTGCACCAAAACCAGACATTAGCTCTGCGGCAAAATTCGAAAAAGTTTTATTAAATGCTAAGCACATTGGTTATTCAGCAAGTGCGAGCGGCACGCATCTTGAAAAAGATGTTTTCCCAAGCTTCCCACCTGTCGAGTACAAAGTGATTTCTGGTAAAGCAGAAAAAGTAGTCGGTGACCGTGTTGCAAAACGTATTGCTGAAGGTCAGTTCGATATTGGTTTCCAGCAAATTAGTGAAATCAAACCTTTTACTGGTCAATATGGTCAAGTTGATTTAGTCGGTCCAATTCCTGCGCCTTATCAAAAAGTCACTGTATTTGCAGCGGGCATTGGTAAAAACTCTGAACATGAAAAAGTCGCAAAAGAACTCATCAAATTTGTGAAGTCACCACAAGCAACACAAATTATTGAAGAACAGGGTCTGGAGCAGGTTAAACAATAAAAGCTCTAAAAGGCAACGTCTTGAGGTGATGTTGCCTTTACTCTGTTGGTGGTTTACTCAGCGTAATAGAATAAAATGAATAGCGATAAACCAGTGTAGAATAACCAATAAAGGACAATGTAGTATTTGCCGTGGAACTCAAACAATTAAAGTATTTTATTGCGGTGATCGAGTCAGGAAGCTTGGGTAAAGCTGCAAAAAATCTCGATATTGGAACTTCTGCATTAAGTCAGCAAATCTCAAAATTAGAAAGCGAGCTTTCTATTCGCCTTTTACAACGTACTGCTTTGGGTACAGTTCCCACCCCTGCGGGTTTAGCTTTTTTTCAACAGGTTCAACTGGCGCTTAGGCACTTAGACCATGCCGTAGACTCTGCACATTCTTCACGCTTAAGTGGTCATGTCACCGTCGGTTTTTCACCGAGTGTCGCGTTGGTTATAGGCACGCACTTTTTAAAACTCATGAGAAACCGTTACCCCGACATTAAAGTCCGTCTAATTGAAGGTTTATCGGGTGACCTCAAGGCCTTAGTTAATGCAAGGCAGCTCGATGTTGCCATCATCTTTAGTGACGATGTCGACCCACAGTGGGCCATCCAGCCTTTAGTCAAAGAGCAAATGTTTTTAATCTCGCCTAAAGAAGTGCTGAGTCAGTACCATCTTGAAAGCTGTATCGACACTCAAACGATTACCCATTCGCAGCTAAAAGAACTTCCGCTGATTTTACCGAGTCAACGACATGGACTACGCTTGTTGCTCGAACAGAAAATTCATCAGCTTAAAGTGGCCTATGAAATTGATGGGCTGCATTTGTTAATGGAAAGCATTAGCCAACTCGAAATGGCAACCATTCAACCTGCCGGTGCCTCATTAAACTCAAGGCAAGACCTGTGTTTGCTACGTATTGTAGAACCTGCCATTGAACGCATTAACTATTTAATTAGTCTGTCTGAAGAAGAACTCTCGCCTGCTACCTTAGCTACGAAAGTAGTGATTCGTGCTTGTGTGACCAACCTGATTAATGAAAAGCGTTGGCCCGGTGCGAAACTCATAAACACTTAAGCCTTTAGTGTTTATTTTTACTAAACACCCATTCAAGTTTAGCCTCTCACTTCCTCTTCCCTTTTAAAGCTACATTAGCCTTAGCTGAGAAAGGGAGAAATCCATGCATGATGTGATTGTAATTGGTGGTGGGAATGCCGCACTGTGTGCCGCGCTCACGGCAAAAGAAAGTGGCGCGTCTGTGCTGGTCATAGAGGCAGCACCTAAAGAATGGCGTGGTGGTAACTCACAACACACTCGTAACCTTCGCTGCATGCATGATGCTCCTCAAGATGTATTGGTCGATGCCTACCCAGAAGAAGAATATTGGCAAGACCTACTTAAAGTGACTGCGGGCAAAACCAATGAGCACTTAGCTCGTCTGGTCATTCGTAGCACGGCAACATGTCGCGACTGGATGCGTAAACATGGTGTGAATTTTCAGCCGCCACTATCAGGTGCTTTGCATGTTGCACGTACCAATGCCTTTTTTATGGGTGGCGGTAAAGCCCTCATTAATGCGTATTACCGTAGTGCCCAAGAGCTTGGTATTGAGATTTTATACAACACAAAAATTAAAGACCTAAAGTTAACTCAAGGACATTTTGAAGCCGCAATTGCTGAAGATGGTCGTGTGTTTAAAGCAAAAAGCTGTGTATTGGCCGCAGGTGGTTTTGAGTCAAATCTGGAATGGTTAAGAGAAGCATGGGGACAAAATGAAAACGGCGAATGGCCTGCCGATAATTTCATTATTCGTGGAACCCGCTTTAATCAAGGCAATTTGCTCAAATTTATGATAGATCAAGGCGCCGATATTATTGGTGACCCATCACAATCGCACTGTGTAGCCGTAGATGCACGCGCACCATTATATGACGGCGGCATCTGCACCCGTATTGACTGCGTTTCACTGGGTATTGTGGTCAATAACAAAGCCGAACGTTTTTACGATGAAGGCGAAGACTTCTGGCCAAAACGTTATGCGATTTGGGGACGTCTTGTTGCCAAACAGCCTCAGCAAATCGCCTATTCTATTATCGACTCAAAAGCCATTGGTCGCTTTATGCCACCTGTGTTTGCGGGTGTGAAAGCAAATAGCATTCAAGAACTGGCCGAAAAAATCGGGCTAGATGCAAAAACCTTCTGTCACACGGTAGAAGAATTTAACCAAGCTTGTGTGCAAGGCACCTTTAACCACACGGTTTTAGATGACTGCACCACCCAAAATATTGTTCCCAACAAGACCCACTGGGCAGTTCCTCTCGATCGCCCACCTTTCTATGCCTACGCGCTTAAACCCGGCATTACCTTTACCTATTTAGGTTTAAAAGTCGAAGACGATGCTGCGGTGCGTTTTAACAATAAAGCCAGCCGCAACCTGTTTGTCGCAGGTGAAATGATGGCAGGTAACGTACTCGGTCAGGGTTATACCGCAGGCGTTGGTATGTCGATCGGCACAACCTTTGGACGCATTGCCGGAAAAAATGCAGCCCACTACGCACTTTCACAAGGAGTTGAACATGAATGCTAGTACCAAAGCCCTAATTCCAGTTGTTCAGCTCTCTGACCATGAGCAGGAAGTTCAAAGAGCCCTACAGATTTGTAATGCTTGTCGCTACTGTGAGTCGTTTTGTGCTGTATTTGCGGCAATGACCAAGCGCCTTGAGTTTAACCAAGCCGATATTCATTACCTCGCAAACCTGTGCCATAACTGTGGTGCATGTTTACACGCTTGCCAATATGCCCCGCCGCATGAGTTTGGTGTAAACATTCCAAAAGCGATGGCGCAAGTACGTTTGGAAACTTACCAAGAGTTTGCTACCCCTCAACCGCTAGGCCGACTTTATAAGTCTGTTGGGATTCCATTCGTTTCGGCGTTATCAGTTATTTTCTTTTTATGCATGTTAGCTGTGGTGTGGTACAAAGGCACCGACCTGTTTGCAGGCTATCAAGGTAATTTCTATGCGATTTTCCCACATAACTTTTTAGCGCTACTGTTTGGAGCGACCTTTACAGTTGCGATTGTTCTACTCGGCATTGGGATTAGTAAATTCTGGCGACAAACCTCCAAAGTTATTCATGGCAAAGTTGAGAAACCAGATCTAGTTCAAGCTACCCAAAATGTATTAACGCTTAAATATTTAGATGGTGGACATGGCAAAGGCTGTAATGAACAAGATGACCGTTACACACAAATCCGCCGCGTGTTCCATCACCTGACGTTTTATGGTTTTATGCTTTGCTTTGCAGCCACAGGCGTAGCGACTTTATATCACTATTTCCTTAACCTACATGCGCCTTACCCTATCTTTAGCTTGCCTGTTATTTTAGGTACGTTGGGTGGGTTTGGCTTAGTGATTGGCCCATCTGGTTTGCTTTATTTAAACCTTAAACGCCATCCATTACATGGTGACCGCGAGCAAAAACCTGTAGATCGAGGCTTTATTTTCCTTTTAATTTTAGTCAGTGCTTCAGGCTTAGCTCTTATGGCATTTCGTAATACCCCTTACATGGCACTTTTACTGATTTTCCATTTAGCTACGGTCATGACGTTCTTTATAACCATGCCATTTGGAAAGTTCGCACACGGTTTTTATCGCAGCGCCTCTTTACTCAAATTTGCCATCGAAGAACGTATTTCTAAAAAGTCATAATTTCATTCAAAAGTATTCACTATCTTAGCGTAGTGAATACTTTCATTATTTTTAAGCGCAAAATACTTCATAGCTTGCCTACTTTTTACTATTTAAAATTCCCAAGCCATACATCGGCCACTTGGTACTCGCTTTAATGTTATTAATCAGCATCGCTACCAAAACTAAAGACACTGCACCGACCAAAACAGGGAAAATTAGAAAACTCCACTGGTAATGTATGCTGCTTGCGGTGAGTAAAATAACTAAAGGATTGGCCCCAGCAGGTGGATGAACGCATTTAAAAATCTGCATGAGTGCAATAGCACAGCCCACTGATAAAGCAATTGTAAAAATAGAAACACCAACAAATTTTAGAAAAAACAAACCTACAAAAGCCGAAATAAGATGTCCAAATATAATATTTCTCGGCTGCGCCAAAGGTGACTGCGATACGGTATACAGCAATACACAGGTCGCACCAAACGGCGCCATGATAAAGATATTGTGTGTGAGCTTACTCAACCACAGAAGTATAAAAATACTGAGCGTACCCCCAACAAGGCTTCTTAAAACATCAACTTTATTGGGCGATGGAGCCAGTTTTTCTTTGCCATAAAAGATCGAGAACATGGTTTTTTCCTCAAACAAAAATTTGCTTTTTAAAAAGCATATAGATAAAATTTCAAATAGTACAGATCTGTACTATTTTATTTTTTGGAAAAGACACATGTCAAAATCTGCCTTAAAAATATTAGATACAGCCGAGAAACTATTTAATGAAAATAGTTTTGTCGGGGTTGGCGTTGACCTGATTCGCGATGAATCTGGCTGCTCTAAAACCACCATGTACACGTACTATAAAAATAAAAATCAACTAGTTAAGTCTGTACTCGTTGCACGTGATGAACGGTTTAAGCAAAGCCTTTTGGGCTATGTGGGAGATGCAACAGGGTTGGAAGCCATCAATAAAATTCTGGATTGGCACACCAATTGGTTTAGACAAGATTTTTTTAAAGGCTGTTTATTTGTAAGAGCAGTCGCTGAATCTAACCAAGATGATCAAGACATTATTTCTATTTCTAAAGCCCATAAACAATGGATTAAAGTACTGATTGCGCAAAACTGCAATGTACCGAATGGTGAAGCTTTATCTGAGCTGATCTATACGGTGATTGAAGGCTTAATTAGCCGCTTTTTAGTCGATGGTTTCGATGAAACACTTGCGATAAACATGAAAAATTCTATTAATCAATTATTTAATATTCATCAACATTAGTATGAGAACTTAAAATGGAAGTGGACCATATTTTTATTTGTGTACAATCAGGCGCTCCCGAAGCTGAAACTTTAAAAAAATTCGGTCTAACAGAAGGTTCATCCAATAAGCACCCGGGTCAAGGTACAGAAAACAGACGCTTTTTCTTTAAAAATAGCTTTATCGAATTAATCTTTTTAAATAACCCCGAAGAAGCCTCAAGTGATCTCACCAAACCGACTCTGCTTTTTGAGCGACTAAGTACTCAAAATAATATCGCGTCCCCTTTTGGTATTTGTTTTCGCCCTAAAAATAAAGATGATAACAGCGCAAAATTTCCTAATTGGGTTTACAAGCCAAGCTATTTACCAGCCAGCTTAGAAGTAAATGTTGCCAAAGATTCTGTGGTATCTGAACCGATGTGGTTCTTCCTTTCATTTGCTTCACGACCAGACCTTGCTGCAAAAGAAAAACAACAACCGCTTGTGCATAGTAAAGATTTATCAGAAATCACTTCAATTAAGGTTTCTATTCCAAACCTGAAGCAGCACCCTACTTCATTACTATTCAATACAGTTGATAATTTTGAAGTGACTGATGGAACGGAGCATTTAATGGAAATCAGTTTTGATCATGAACCTCAAGGAATGATTCATGATTTCAGACCAGAGCTGCCGCTTATTTTTAAATATTAAAGCGCTTACTTTTTTTGATAAAAAAACTGTGATTTATGTCAAATCACAGTTTTATTTAAATTGAATCACATTAAAAACGGCAATAGCTTAAGCAATTTTTCCATCAATAATACCTTTCTCTTTTAGCGCAGCCAGTTCTTCTGCTGTTTTAAATCTCGATAAGATTTGAGCAGTATGTTCACCAAGCTCTGGCGGTGCATGATGATATTCAACTGGAGTATCAGACAGCTTGATTGGTGAGCCAATCGTTTGGAAGTTTTCATTTAAACGATGAGGAATATTCACCACCAAGTTGCGATGCACGATTTGTGGTTCAGCCAAAGCATCTTCAATAGAGTTGATTACACCTACTGGCACTTTAAGCGCATGAATCATTTCAACCCATTCTTTGGCAGTTTTTCGCAAAAAGTGTTCCGACAATAAAGGAATCAGTTCATTTCGATATTTTACGCGGTCTTGGTTGCGCACAAACTTTTCATTTTCGAGCAACTCTGGATAACCAATCGCAATACACAAATCTTTAAACTGTTTATCGTTACCGCAAGCAATAATAAATTCTTTATCTTTGGCCTTAAAAGTTTGATACGGCACAATGCTTGGGTGTTGATTACCCATGCGCTGTGGTGCTTTACCCGAAGCTAAATAGTTCATTCCCTGATTTGCCAGTGCCGCGACCTGTACATCAAGGAGTGACATATCAATATATTGACCACGCCCTGTGTGTGACCGTGCAATCAAAGCTGCCTGAATCGCGATGGTTGAATACAATCCCGTTTGAATATCTACAACAGCCACACCAACCTTTTGTGCACCACCACCTGCCACATCATCAGGCTCGCCAGTAATGCTCATTAAGCCAGACATACCCTGAATAATAAAATCATAACCGGGTTCTTCTGCACGTGGACCATCTTGCCCAAAACCGGTAATCGAGCAATACACAATATTTGGGTTCAGCTCACTTAAGGAAGCATAGTCCAAACCATATTTAGCCAAAGACCCTGTCTTATAATTTTCAATGACCACGTCAGCAGTCTTGGCAATTTCATAAATTAAGGCCTGACCTTCAGGTGTGGTAATGTCCACCGCAACTGAATATTTATTGCGGTTGGTACACTGAAAATAGCCAGATTCACGGGTCATGTTTCCGTCTTGATCGGGCATCCATGGCGGTCCCCACATACGGGTGTCATCACCTACTCGAGGGCGTTCAATTTTAATGACTTCCGCGCCAAGGTCTGCCAAGATTTGTCCGCACCAAGGCCCTGCAAGCACACGACTTAAATCTAAAACCCGAATTCCTTGTAATGCACCCATAACGATACCCTTATCTTTTTAGAAGGTACTCAACGCACCTTCTTGTCATTGTTTATGATTGTTTTTGCGGATCGTACTGACGATCTTTAATAAATAAGCCTGGCAATACACCCGCAACAAAATACGCAGCGCCCATCACAATAAAGGCCATGGTAAACGTACCACCCGACGCCAAGAAACCAATGGTGGCTGGTGCAACAGCAGCCCCAACACGACCAATGTTATAAGCACCGCCAATAGCCGTTCCACGCACATCGGTTGAAAAACTTTCAGCCATATAAGTCGCGTTCACACCGTATGGAATGCCATATAAGAAGCCAAAAGTGATTAATAAATACAAAATATTGTCAGGGGTGTTGAAGAAAATAATGATTGGCAAGAACACAGCGCTGGCAATTGTTCCAAACACAAAAACAGCACGGCGGTTAAATTTGTCTGCAAGATAACCCGCTAAAATTTTGCCTAGAATCATTGCGGTATATGAACCCACCATATAACTGGTTAAGTTTTTAAAGTTCATATGCACTTCTGTTTCTAAATAACTTGGCATCCAGTTGTTAATGCCGTAATAACCAAACTGTAAAAAGAATGCTGTGGTCATCCACAACAAAAACATCTTACGGTGTCTAAAGTTATTAAAAATTTGCTTATAAATACTCACACTTTTCGGCTTTTCAGCCACGACTATTTCTTTAGGCTGTCTGTTGCCTTGTAAGCTTTCAATTTTGGTGAGCTGCCAAGATTTTGGCTCTGGCACAAATCGTTGTAAAAAAATATTAACGAAAGCAGGCACTACAGTCAGGAAGAATAAAACACGCCAGCCATGATCTGGAATAATCGCGCCAGCTAAGAGTGTCGCAGCAATATAACCCACCGTTTGCCCCGTCTGTAATGTGCCCAAGACCGTTGTACGGTAAGTGGTTGGCACATATTCAGCCATAAGAGTATTACAGGCCATATAGAGTGCTCCGATACCCAAAGCACCAATAAAACGTAAAGCCATAAATTGCTCAAAGCTTTGTGTAAAGCCCAATAAACAGGTCGCTACAGAAAAGAAAGTCACCGAGTTGGCAATGGTTCTTACGCGACCAAACTTGTCACATGCCCAGCCACCCAAAATACCGCCAATACCCATACCTGCCAAAGAAGCACTACCTAATGCGCCTGCCTGAAAGGTACTTAAACCAAACTCTGCCTTTAAGCTGGTCAAGCTATAAGACAGCAGCATAATATCAATGCCATCGACTACCATTGCAAAATAGGCAAATAACAACGCCCATTTCCATGTATTTGGTCCAATCTTTTCATATGTTCCAAGGTTACTTGGAAATGTATTTCTTAATTCTTTCGATATTACTTGAACGTCATTGTTCATCTTTAGTTCCTCATTTTCCCAAATGAGTCATCGGCAGCCTACTTATGTTTTCTGTATGACTTAATCTTCTATATTTTCATCATCTTACATTTGGTTTTAAGTACACAGAGGCGTATCTTTACATGAGTATCCTTACGATGAGTCTTGTCATTATCCATAAATTTTTGCGTAAAAATCCCTAAAGGTGCTCTCGAAAGAACACCTCTATTTTTAAAATGAATGAGTTAGTTACTAAATGCCGCGATGCCTGTTTGCGCACGACCTAAAATCAAGGCATGGACGTCATGTGTGCCTTCATAGGTATTTACGACTTCAAGGTTAACCAAATGACGTGCTACGCCAAACTCGTCACTAATACCGTTTCCACCCATCATGTCACGCGCCATGCGGGCAATATCAAGCGCCTTTCCACAGTTGTTGCGCTTAATTAGAGACGTGCCTTCAACTGATGCAATGCCTTCATCTTTCATACGACCAAAACGTAAAGCCACTTGCAAACCCAAAGCAATTTCAGTTTGCATATCTGCCAGTTTCTTTTGGATTAATTGATTTGCAGCCAACGGACGACCAAATTGTTTACGATCCATGGTGTATTGATGTGCAGTATGCCAGCAGAACTCAGCAGCCCCCATTGCCCCCCATGCAATGCCATAACGAGCGCTATTCAAACAGGTAAATGGGCCTTTCAAACCTCGAATCTCAGGGAAAGCATTTTCTTCAGGTACAAAAACGTTGTCCATAACGATTTCACCTGTAATTGAGGCACGTAAACCGACCTTGCCATGAATGGCAGGCGCAGATAGACCTTCCCAACCCTTTTCTAAAATGAAGCCGCGAATATCACCAACATTGCCTTCAGCAGAAACTTCTTTTGCCCAAACAACAAATACATCGGCAATTGGGCTATTGGTAATCCACATTTTTGCGCCACTTAAACGATAACCACCGTCAACTTTTTTAGCACGGGTAATCATACTACCCGGGTCTGAACCATGATCAGGCTCGGTCAAACCAAAACAACCAATGTATTCACCAGTAGCTAGTTTAGGTAAATACTTCTGCTTTTGCTCTTCGGTACCAAATTCATGAATTGGAACCATCACCAATGAGCTTTGCACACTCGCCATAGAGCGGTAGCCCGAATCGACATATTCAATTTCACGCGCAACCAAGCCATAACTCACATAGTTCAAACCCGCACCGCCATATTGCTCAGGAATGGTTGGCCCTAATAAACCAAGCTCTCCCATTTCACGGAAAATAGATGGGTCTGTTTTTTCATGACGGAATTGTTCAAGTACACGTGGTTGCAAGCGCTCTTGGCAATAGGCATGAGCCGCATCACGAATCATGCGCTCATCTGGGCTAAGCTGTTGTTCAATTAAAAATGGGTCTTGCCAGTTAAATTGAACTTTTGCTTTTTTTGTTGTCACCATGTGATTCATCGCATCCTCTGCTTGATTTGATCTTCTTTATTTAACTCGATGTTATGCGTGAAAAATGCAGTAATCAAACGATAAATGTTCATGCAGATATGCGACTTACGCATATTTAAAATAAGAAAGTTTAAATTTAGATATTTAATTGGTTGTATTTCATTAAAAATGGCTTATTTTTATACTAAACTCGGATATCTGCATTTAGGTCATATGCCATTTTGAAATATGACGACAAATAAAAGGATTTATTTATGCGAAGAAGCATCCCATCCATTCAGGGCCTGATTTGCTTTGAAAGTGCAGCAAAACATTTAAGTTATACCTATGCTGCACAAGAATTATGTATTACCCAAAGCGCGGTCTCTCGCCAAATTCAACAGTTAGAAGACTTCTTGGGCGTTGAACTTTTTATACGTACTCGACATGGTGTTGAACTGACCATTGCAGGTCAGCAGTATTTTAAAAGTATTAAGCCCTATTTATTAGGGCTAGAGAAATGTACGGCTGATGTGATTTCTCATAAAGGTTTAGGTGGCACACTAAAATTAGGTGTAGTTCCTACCTTTGCAACGCGATGGTTATTACCCAAGCTCCATCTTTTAAATCAAAAACACCCTGAAATTACGGTTCACTTAGAAACCAGTACTAAACCTTTTTTATTTAATGACAATATTTTTGACGCTGCGATTTTTGCAGGTACGCAGCAGCAAATTGACCACTGGCCCGGCATACAAGCACATTATTTAATGGATGAAGAAATTGTACCTGTGTGCTCACCAAGACTAATCGAAAAGTATTTTCCAGATGCTGTGATGATTAATGAAAATACCTATGATTTAAGCCCAGAAGATTTGCTAAAAATCCCTCTCCTACAACAAACCACTCGGCCTAGCATTTGGCAAGAATGGTTTCTGACCCATCAGATGCAGCACCCGAAACCTTTTGATGGACAACGCCATGAGTTATTTTCAATGCTTGCGGTTGCTGCCAGTCATGACATGGGAATGGCTCTAATTCCGCAAATGTTGATTGAGTCTGAACTACAAAAAAAAGAACTAGTGATTGTTTCCAATAAGAAACTAAAAGGCAGCCGAAAGTACTATCTCATTCACTCAAGCCAAGACATCTCACCGACTATTCAAAAATTTGTTGAATGGATTTATCAAGAACTAGAACAACTAAAAAGTAATACAAATTAGCTGAGCCACTTTGTGCTATCTATATGCATAAAAAAAGATTGTGATTAATGAGATCACAACCTTTTTAGTTAAGCGCAAATGACTTTGAATTAATGACTCATCAATTGAATATCTGAACCACTACGTTTCGGGTCAATCAAAATTTTGGCATGCTGTTCAGGGTCACGTAACGCTTCAAATGCACTCGTAACACCTTCTAGGCCAACAACACCTGTAATCAGCGGTGAGCAGTTCACTTTACCTTCTGCAATCATGTGTAGCGCATCTCGAAACTCAAGCGGTGTATAACCCAACACAAACTGAATTTCTAACTCTTTATTAATTGCAAGTGCGGGTTCTATTTTGTCACTTTGCATGCACACACCCACCCCAACAATTCGGGAAAACAAAGGTGCACCTTCAATAATTTGCTGTAAAACACCCGGTACGCCCACACACTCAAAAATAACAGGACGTTTTGGCAGAGCACCCAATTTATCAATCATGCGCCATCCATGCCACCAAGGTAAGCGTGTCGCTTGTAACTTATCAAACAGCCCCATGCCCATGTTAATAGCATCCGAAACATTGCCAAGTAAACCAAACTCTTTCCAGTTGGCAAATGGCGATGTCTCTTTGGGGTCTACCACAATATCTGCACCACATTGCTCGGCAAGCTTACGGCGGTTTGGTGAAAAGTCGCTGGCAACCACAGTTTTAACCCCAGCTGCTTTAAGCATTAAAATGACACCTAGCCCAACAGGTCCGCAGCCAATTACAATCGCAGGTTCACTGGTTTTCACACGGCTACGGCGAACGGCATGCAATGCAACAGCCATAGGTTCAGTCATGGTAGCACTATCTGCATCTAAGCCATTAGGTACTTCAAACATCAAGCTTGATTGAGCCAATACTTGCTCAGCATAACCGCCCGAAGCATTTGGAGAAAGCCCTGTCGACAAATAACCATGCTGATCTACATTCAAAAGCGGCATTGCACAAACGAGTGTATCTGCTTTAAATTTATGACGTGTTTTTGGGCCGTAGTCTAAAACCTTACCGCAAAACTCATGTCCCAATACAAACGGATCTGTAGACTTGGCTAAACCATTAAACCCGACACGTGCAGCCAGATCATGCATGTGGTCGCAGTGGTGCTGCATATGTAAATCTGAACCACAGATGCCACATCGCACCACTTCTAATAAAACCTGCCCTTTTGCAGGTGTTAAGTTCGGTTGATCCACTACTTGTAATGTTGCTTGATGACAAAGTACCGACTTCATTTGAGTGCTTCCTATTTCTTCTTTTTCATTTACTTGCCAGAAATAGATTTCTACAGATAAATTAATCGCTTTATCGGTTTGGTCTTTAGCAAGCCTTTATTCATATTTACAAGTAAAAGCCAAAATACCAATGACCATTCTTCAGCCATTCCACTCTTGAAGAGTCAACAAAAAAAGGCTCAGCGAAATTAAAAACAATAAAAATCTTGGTGCTTGTATCTTACACAGACTGCGTTATCTTCTTAGGCCAGAACAATGTCATCAAAATTAAAACTTATACAAATATAGTAAGTTCAAAAAACTCAACTCAACGCTTTTCACAAAAACATAGCAAATCCAAACTTTTATCAGCAGCTCTAAACAGGCATGATGAATTAAGACGAACAGATAAGAAGAAATCTATGATTACAAAAACGCTTCCGCTTACAGATATACACCGCCACCTTGATGGCAACATCCGTATTCAAACCATTTTAGAATTGGGGCAAAAATACCATTTAGATTTGCCTGCCTACGACATTGAATCTTTACGACCACATGTACAAGTGATGGATAACCAACCAGACTTATTAAGTTTTTTATCTAAGCTCGATTGGGGTGTAAAAGTATTAGCGAGCCTAGATGCCTGCAAACGTATTGCTTTTGAAAACATGCAAGATGCAGCACAACAAGGCCTAGACTATGTAGAGTTACGTTTTTCACCGGGTTATATGGGAATGACACATCAACTTCCACTTGAAGGCGTTGTTGAAGCGGTTATTGCTGGTGTAAAAGAAGGCAGCCAAGCTTACGGGGTAAAAGCGAATTTAATTGGCATTATGAGCCGTACTTTTGGTCAGGACGCTTGCGAAAAAGAATTAAATGCCCTACTCGCCCATAAAAATAATATCAAAGCGTTGGATCTTGCTGGAGATGAGCTTGGTTTTCCGGGCAATTTATTTATTGATCACTTTAAAAAAGCGCGTGATGCAGGTTGGCACATTACGGTACATGCAGGTGAAGCTGCCGGCCCAGAAAGTATTTGGCAAGCTATTGAAGAATTAGGTGCCGAACGAATTGGACATGGCGTTAAAGCAGTTCAAGATTTAAAACTTTTAGATTATTTGGCTAAACATCAGATTGGTATTGAGTCTTGTCTCACCTCAAACATTCAAACCAATACAGTGCCTTCTTTAGCAGAGCACCCATTAAAGACTTTTTTAGAACATGGTGTACTTGCCACCATTAATACAGATGACCCTGCGGTAGAAGGTATTGAGATACAACATGAATATTTAACTGCTGCCCCTTTAGCTGGTTTAAGCCCTGAGCAAATTTATACAGCTCAAGAAAATGGTCTTAAAATCGCATTTTTGTCAGATCAAGAAAAAGATGAGTTAAGGCAGAAATATCAATAACAGAGAACAGAGAACAGAGAACAGAGAACAGAGAACAGAGAACAGAGAACAGAGAACAGAGAACAGAGAACAGAGAACAGAGAACAGAGAACAGAGAACAGAGAACAGAGAACAGAGAACAGAGAACAGAGAACAGAGAACAGAGCTTATATAAATAAGTTCAAATATTGGAGTGTGTATAAATTAAAATTTAAATATATAAAAACAAAAAAATTCCTTCAATCTGTAAGACTAGAAGAAATTCTTTTTAATATTTGGGATATTTTCAAAGCCTGAACGCTTTTAAATATGGTCGGAGCAGTAGGATTCGAACCTACGACCCCCTGGTCCCAAACCAGGTGCACTACCAGGCTGTGCTATGCTCCGAAATTGGGGTGAATGACGGGATTCGAACCCGCGACAACTGGAATCACAATCCAGGGCTCTACCAACTGAGCTACATCCACCATCAAATAAGTTCTATGTACCAAGCTACCAAATGGCGCGCCTGACAGGATTCGAACCTGTGACCATCCGCTTAGAAGGCGGATGCTCTATCCAACTGAGCTACAGGCGCTTAACCGATGATGCTTATCATGCGATACTTCGCCGATCTTAAAATATTATTTTAAGTGGTCGGAGCAGTAGGATTCGAACCTACGACCCCCTGGTCCCAAACCAGGTGCACTACCAGGCTGTGCTATGCTCCGATCTATCTCAGCTTTTGCTGTATCGCACATCGTGCGGTACGGTGTGCATTCTAGGCGCGACGCCCTCAGACGTCAACACCTATTGTCAAAAAAAGTTAAAAATCCTTATCAAATGTATATTTAACAAGCATTTTGAAGTTTTTTAACGCTTTAACGATGCACTAAAGGCTAACATTCGATCTAAAGGCATTTTGGCACGTTCAGCAAGTGCTGGATCAACGTGTATTTCCTGATCACCTTTTTGTAAAACTTCTAAAATTCCATCGAGTTCATTCATTGCCATCCACGGACAGTGAGCACATGAACGACAAGTTGCACCCTCACCTGCTGTTGGTGCCTCAACTAAAATCTTATTGGGTACCGCTTGCTGCATTTTGTAGAAAATACCGCGGTCAGTTGCCACAATGAGTCTTTCATTTGGCAAAGTCTGCGCAGCTTTAATCAGTTGAGAGGTACTACCTACCGCATCGGCAATGTCTACAACCGACTCTGGTGACTCTGGATGTACCAATACAGCCGCATCTGGGTACAGTGCTTTCATGTTGGCAATACCACGTGCACGGAATTCTTCATGCACAATACACGCACCATCCCAAAGCAACATATCTGCACCAGTTTTCTTTTGAATATAGCGACCTAAGTGCTGATCAGGTGCCCAAATAATTTTTTCGCCCAAGCTATCTAGGTGTTCAACAATTTCAACAGCACAGCTTGAAGTCACCACCCAATCTGCACGTGCTTTAACAGCAGCCGATGTGTTGGCATAAACAACTACGGTGTGGTCAGGGTGCTGATCACAAAATGCTGTGAACTCATCGACAGGACAGCCCAAATCAAGTGAACAGGTTGCCTCAAGTGTCGGCATTAAAATTGTTTTTTCAGGAGACAGAATTTTTGCTGTTTCTCCCATAAACTTTACACCAGCCACAACGAGTGTTGAGGCAGCATGATCTCGTCCGAAACGGGCCATTTCTAAAGAGTCAGAAACGCATCCACCTGTTTTTTCGGCAAGCTCCTGTACTTCAGGGTCGCAATAGTAATGAGCAACAAGGACAGCATCACGTTTTTTGAGCTCTGCTTCGATCTGTGCAAACTTTTGTTGTTTTGCTTCTTCACTTAAGCGATTGTCTTTTGGCTCACCTAAACGGTCTAAATGCGCTTGTACAATGTTTTTTGCATCGTTGGCAATTAAAGTCGCATCACTCATAAAACGTCTTCTCTATCCTTCATGCTGGCATACCTGCTCGCATATAACGTTACTGCTTAAATGATTTACGGATTGAATCATTTAATATCAAAAGTTGGGGCTAATAAAAAAGCCTCTTTGTCGAGGCTTGATTATAACTGATATTTAAGAACGGTAATCAGCATTAATTTTGACATAGTCGTAAGATAAGTCACAGGTATATACCGTGTCTTTGGCCTGACCACGTCCTAAATCAACACGAATGGTGATTTCGGTTTGAGACATAACGCGCGCGCCCGCTTCTTCGGTATAGTCCTCAGCTGCGCCGCCATCTTTACAGATTTGTACGTCGTCTAACCACACTTGAATTTTAGACACGTCTAGGTCTTTAACTCCTGCATAGCCAATCGCAGCTAAAATACGTCCCCAGTTCGGGTCCGATGCAAAAAGTGCAGTTTTAACGAGTGGTGAATGCGCAATGCTATAAGCAATGTCACAACACTCCTGAATGTTACCGCCACCCTCTACAGCCACAGTAATAAACTTCGTCGCGCCTTCACCATCACGAACAATTAACTGTGCTAATCGATTCATTACACGAGCAAGTACTTCTAACACTTTAGTGTAGCGTGCATCACTGTCTGATGTAATTTCAGCGCCACCCGCCTGACCTGTTGCTACAAAAATACAAGAGTCATTTGTTGAGGTATCGCCATCAATCGTAATACGGTTAAATGAATGCTCAACCGTGGTTTTTAGTAACTTTTGTACTAAATCGCGGCTAATAGGTGCATCGGTTGCCACAAAGCTCAACATGGTTGCCATGTTCGGGCGAATCATTCCAGCGCCTTTACTAATACCTGTCATGGTATAAGTAATGCCATCAAGTTCAAATTGTTCAGATGCACCTTTAGGTACTGTATCTGTGGTCATAATGCCAGATGCAGCATCATTCCAAGCCGCGTCTTGTACGCTATTTAATGCTGGCTGAAGACCAGCAAGTAAACGCTCCATCGGAAGCTGCTCACCAATCACCCCCGTAGAAAACGGAAGGACTTCAAAACTGTTTACCCCAGCAATCTCAGCCAATTTTGCACAAGTATCCTGAGCATTTTTCAAACCCGTAGGTCCAGTTCCTGCATTGGCATTACCTGTATTAATCACTAAATAACGAGGATTACCTTCGGCAAGATGAGCTTTAGAAACATGAACAGGCGCTGCACAAAATGCATTTTGAGTAAATACACCTGCAACATTTGAACCTTCTGCAAACTCAAAAATGACTAAATCTCGTCGGTTTTGGTAACGTACATATGCTTCTGTTGAGCCAATTTTTACACCTTTTACCACATGCATTTGTGGCATTGTTACGTCACCGACAGCCATTTTTAGAACATCCAAAGTTTGTTGAATAAGATCAATATTTCAAAAAAAGCGATGCCATGAAGCACTTTCTTCATGAAATATCATAGTGGACAGCTTAGTAGAAAAGTCTAAAAAAATCGAGCGCAAAAACAGCTCATTGTTGCTCTAGTTTTAATAAAATGTCTTTCTTATCAAGCCCACCAGCAAAACCAACTAAAGCACCACCCGCACCAATGACTCGGTGACAAGGTGCAATAATTGAAATCGGGTTTTTGCCATTCGCCGCGCCAACTGCTCTCACCGCTTTTTCATTGCCAATTTGAACAGCAATATCTTTATAACTTCTTGTTTCACCATAAGGGATGGTCAATAAAGCAGACCAGACCTGCTTTTGAAATGCAGTGCCCTCGAAATCTAGTGGTAATGTAAACTCACGGCGTTTACCTTCAAAATATTCTTTTAATTGTTGTTCTGTCTTTAATAATACTGGATGCTCAAGTTGTTCGACTAGCTCGGCCAGTCGAACACGTTTTGGATTTTCATTGTCCCAGAGTATTGCCACCAAAGCATTTTCATTCGCAACCAGCTTTAATTGCCCAACAGGCGAATTGATATACTTATAAGATAACAACATAGTTTTATTCTCTTAGGAAGGCGATGAAATTTTCATTAAAACCAAACCTGACACAATCAATACAGCGGCAATCATTCGCATAGCGCCAACAGGCTCATGAAGAAAGAAAATACCGACTAGAAATGACCCGATTGCGCCAATTCCTGTCCAAACCGTATAGGCAGTGCCAAGGGGTAAAGTTTTCATTGAAATTGAAAGTAGAATTACGCTCAAAATCATAAAAACTACGGTAATAACACTAGGGGTTAAACGTGTAAAACCTTCGGACATTTTCATAGAATATGCCCAAATGATTTCAAATACACCTGCTAAAATTAAAATAGCCCAAGCCATAACATTCACTAATTTTTATAGTGTCAGGTCGTCCCGACATGATTACCCAATATGGGGGAGGTCGTTCCTCCTTTATGAGAGGACTCAGTTTACTTTAAAATAAAAAATGAAGGCAAACCTTATCTAAAGCTTGCCTGTCTTAGAAAATACTATTCGTTTTTTAACTGTAAAATTTTTCGTGCGCCATTTAAAACAAACAAGACAATAATTAATCCAATCATTAAATCAGGATAAGGAGAGCCTGTAATGGCAACTAATATTCCCGCAACAATGACACCCAAGTTTACGATGACATCGTTTGCAGAAAAGATATAACTCGCCTTCATATGTGCCCCGCTCTCTTTATGGTCTCTCATTAAATAAAGGCAACTAATATTGGCTGCCAGAGCCAATCCACCAATTAAAATCATGAGAATTGAAACGGGTTCACTGCCGTAAATAAAACGGCGTAATACATCAATTAACACAATCATGGCTAAGCCAAACTGGAACCATCCTGAAAGATGGGCAGCCTTTAATTGTGCATTTAGATTTTTACCTACCACAAATAAAGCAATGCCATAAATTGCAGCATCGGCAAACATATCGAGTGAATCGGCGATTAATCCTGTCGATGAAGCAATAATACCTGCCATAAACTCAATGACAAACATGACGCCATTAATGAGTAACAGCCATTGTAAAACTTGCTTTTGTGAGGCATTAGTTGAAGAGCTAGCTCGAACCTTTTTAGGTTTTTCAACAGGTTCATAATGTGGCTGCGTTTGTTGTAATTCCGCCCCTAGTCCTAAACGTTGCAGACTTTGAGTAATCTTTTCAGCTTGAACACTGTGATAAATCGCCAAATGCCGTGCTGGCAAGTCAAAATGGAGCTCTTGTATATCGTCAGCGTAAGAGGCCAAAGCCATCCGTACCATTTGCTCTTCAGCTGCACAATCCATGTGAGGAATATGATAATAACTCACCCATTGGCTGTTTTTAGGCACAGCTTCACTAGGTGTAGAATACTCCTGAGGCGGCATGCTTGAGCAGCCGCAGCTAGAGCTAGTTTTATTTAAATGTATTTGATTCTCTTGTTTTTCTAAAGCCATCTGTGCACCATAACTGACACAAAAAACAATGCCATCAGTATAAACCAATGGCATGTCATTAAGCTTAATTTTTGTTCGGCAATTAAAACTTAAGTGTTAACCCTGCCCCATAATACCAACCATGTTCAGAGTCGGTTCCAGTTTGCCAAGCCGTTTGTTTTAACCCTTTTTCATAGCCGTAACCCACATCAAGAAATGGCATCACCTTTTTGTTGATTTCATAACGGCTCTGAAAACCAGCTTGTAAACTTGATAAACCTGTTTTACTGGCATAGCGAGATTCATCTTGCAAAACAACATCTGCTTTTAAATAAGGCTTACCAATTAGCTTTTGGGTAAAGAGTAAGTCTCTTTCCGTTTCTAAACTTAGCTTCCATAGCTGATCTTCACCTACATAAAGATATGCATCGGTTTCAAAAAAGTAAGGTGCCATGCCATGCAAACCGACTACACCTGCCCAGCGATCTTGCTTTTCATCTTCCCGTTGTAAACGCTCGTAGTTTACCCCAGCCTGTACATCCCAATAATCAGCTACATTTCGACTGTAAAGTACTGAACCGCCGTAATTAGCATCTTCCGACTCAGCTTTTTCAACATGGGCTTTAATGAACAATTTATTTTCATCAGTTCCCACCCAACTTTCTAATTCAGAAGAAAAACTGCCTTCTCCCTCTTCATTTTGAGTCCAGCCAGTATCAATTTTTATTGCCTGATAGATCTGTCCACCATGTTCGCGTAAATGATCATGTGTTAAGGGTTCTTGTGCCAAAGCAAGAACCGATACGCCAGAGAAAATACCGCAACATATCATTTGAGAAAATAACTTAGTGATGCGCATGACTCGCTCCTTTTTCATTTTCAGATTGAACAGGTGCTTGAGATGCATCTACTGCTCCATCATTCACTTGAGCCACAATCAACTTATTCATCATCCCTGCACTCATGTGATAAAGCAGATGGCAATGAATCGCCCACTCTCCTAAAGCATCGGCTGTCAATAACGCAGTAACTGTCTTTCCTGGTGGAACAATAACGGTATGTTTATTTGGCAAGTTTTCAGCTTGCTGACCATTTTCCAATTGCATGAACATGCCATGCAAATGCATTGGATGAGCCATCATACTGTCATTCACGAACTTCAAACGAATACGTTCGCCATACTTAACTTGCAATGGCTCAGCTTCGCTAAATTTCTTGCCATTAATGGTCCAGATATAACGCTCCATGTTGCCGCCTAAACGAATAACAAGCTCTCGTTCTGGCGCACGTGTGTCTGGCTGAGGTGTTAAAGATTGCAAATCGCTATATTGCAGTGCCTTCATACCCTCTGGTGTCGAAGCATTTGCCCAGCCATAAACGGGCTCATCCTTTTTAGACTTATTCTCAGATTGCGCAGGCATCTCATGCTTCATATTCATCATGGCATGGTCATGTTCACTCGATGACATTGCCTGCATATCATGTTTCATTTCAGGCATCGCTGACATGTCATGCTTCATTTGCATCATAGAATGATCATGTTTTTCAGATGACATATTTTTCATGTCATGGCTCATGTTCATGTTCATGTTCATGTTCATGTTCATGTTCATCATCGTATGATCATGATTAGTCTGGCTCTCTTCTTTTTTCATTTCAGGCATAGCCGACATATCGTGTTGCATGTTCATTTGATGGCCAGCATGTTCATCACTTGCCCCATTGCCATGACTCATGCCCATATCATCCATGGTTAGCAAAGAACGTGGACGTGGCTGCGGCATTTGAACTGGCTCTACAGCTTGCGTCTTTTCATTGTGCAAAGTACCGATAGCGAAACCACTGCGGTCAATAGACTCTGCTTCAATCTGATAATTTGGCTGTTTAGGTTCTACAATGACATCGTAGGTTTCGGCTGTGCCAATACGAAACTCGTCAATTGCAACTGGTTTAACTGGCTGCCCATCTGCACTTACAACTGTCATTTTCAAATTTGGAATTCTGACATCAAAAAATGACATTGCCGATGCGTTAATAAATCGTAATCGAACCTTATCGCCAGCTTTAAAATTACCTGTCCAGTTTTGCTGAGGTGTCTTGCCATTAACCAAGAAGGTATAACCCGTCACATCAGACATATCGGTTTTTAACATCCGCATCTGATTCCACATCGAACGATCTTGCCAAGTTGCTTTTAAGCCTTGTGTTTTAACTTGCTTCAAAACATCAGATACGGTTTCACGGCGGTTTTGATAATACTCAGCAGATTTCTTCAAATTCTTCATAATGCTATCGCTAGAAGAATGATGAAAATCTGAAAGCATCACCATATAATCACGATCCGTTTTTTCATGTGCAGCTACGGGTATTTTCCCTTTTGGATAAATCACGAGCGGGCCATATAAACCATCTTGCTCTTGGCCTTTACTATGAGCGTGATACCAATACGTGCCGTTTTGTTTCACCTTAAAGCGGTAAACAAAATCTCCATTTGGAGCGATTCCTTTAAAACCATTGAAACCCGGTACGCCATCCATTAACCCTGGCAGTAATAACCCATGCCAGTGCAAAGACGTGTCTTGATTCTTTAATTGGTTATGAACATGAATAACAGCCTCATCTCCTTCTTCAAACTCAAGAAGTGGTGCTGTAAATTTTCCATTTACGGTAATTCGTTTGAGCGGCTGACCCGTAACATTGACCTGTTGTTCATTAATATTAAGGTGATATTCCTTAATTGCCGCGAGGGTCCATGGTGAAACCAATAGACCAAATACAGCGACGAGGCTGCTAATTGTTTTATGAGACATTGCTTTAATCCTTTGAACTAAAAAAATAAGTAAGAAAGGATTAAGCTTTTGGAGGACGTAAAATTTCTTGCCAGTATCCGGCTAAATGCTGAGCCTGATAAATACTGCTAAATTGAGACGAGATTGGAATAAATTGCGAGTCAATATCTGGTACAGCTTGCTGTAATGCCAAATTCACAATTTGACAATGAATTGGGTTACAGTCCTGACAATGCTCACCATGTGAGTTAAGAGACTGTGTCATATTTTGATGACATACAGTCTGATCATCTGTTTGAACATGCATATTCTTATGCGAAGTTTTTTCACTATGACACGGCATCGTATGAAGATCATGCTGCATAGGCGTCTGAGCAATAGACACACCACTCCACCCAATGACCAAAGTCATTAGGAACACAAACCAAGCATACTTGCGTAAGTGTTGTAGAGCCATTGTGGTTTATCGCCTAAAGCCGATGAGTAATCTTAACCCCATTAGCATAACCAAGTTTTCAAACAGATACAATTTTCAATCTTAACTGTTTGTTTTAAAGTAATTAAGCAAATGGTGATTGATGCTGAAGGACTAAATCAATCACTTCTAGTGCACCCTCATGTTCATTACTTACAGTTGTATAAGGAGCTACTGCTTTCAAAGCTTCAACTGCATTTTCAACCGCAAATCCATAGCCGACAGCTTTGATCATCTGGATATCATTATTGTTATCACCAATCGCAACCACTTGATCAGATTCAACCTGCCATTTTTGTAGCAATAGCTTCAAACCATGTGCTTTATGCTGGTCTGGAAGAATCAAATCGATAAAACCAAAACCACTTGAAACAGGAACTAATACTTTATCTGCAACAAAACTTTTTTTCTGAAAATGTTCAAAAATCGCAAAGCTTTCATTTTCCTGAGCAGTAAAAGTAATTTTACACACCAAGTCATCTAGTGCATAAAAATCATCAATAACTGTTAGCTTTTCAAAGTATCGAGCGACTTTGGCATAGTCCTCTGCGTTCATGCTGCTATGCACATAAGCACTCTGTTTCCCGCAGATCACCATGGTTGAAGTATATGAAGAGTCAATCGCTTTTAAAATCTCAATATATTGTTGCTGACTTAAATGAGCAAAAGCTATTTCTTGCCCTGCATCTACAACATGCGCGCCATTTTCTGCAATAAAAGCAATTTCATGACTAATTTCTGGAAAATAGGTAATCAGCTTTGCAAGTTGGTTACCACTGGCAACCACGAAATGAATATTATTTTGTTTAAGTTGTTCGTACTGTTTTAAAAAACGTGCTTTGTTGTACTGCTTCTTAGAATTAAGAAAAGTCCCATCCATATCTACCGCTAAAATTTTTATCGTCATTAATTATCTAAATCTCTTACTAAAATCTTATTAAAGCAAATTTAGCTTTATTTTTCATGACACTTTTACAGTTTTATACTTATCTATCTCTAAAAAATTTCCACACAGAGCCGTATCGTTTTTTGCACAGGTCATTTTTTAGTAAAGCTTAATAAAAAATCAGATAATAAAATATCCAACACGCATAAAAAAAGAACGCCAAAACGTTCTTTTTTCATACATTTCGCTTAGAGAATAAACGGTTGATCTAATTTTGTTTATTTTACCAACATCTTATCCATACGGTTATCAACACAGTTATCCATATAGTTATAAACAAAGTTATCCACAAGCTTATTCTCAGTTCAATATACTTTTTAAGCGTCTACACTGCCCACTTTCGCAAGCTCTGCACGCATTTGATCAATTACAACTTTATAATCTGGTTGACCAAAAATAGCTGAACCAGCAACAAACATATCTGCACCCGCTTCTGCAATTTCACGAATATTTGCAGGACCAACACCACCATCAACTTCTAAACGAATATCACGGCCACTTGCATCGATAATTTTGCGCGCTTCACGCAACTTTTCTAATGTCATTGGAATGAACTTTTGTCCACCAAAACCTGGGTTTACACTCATTATTAAAATTTGATCTACTTTATCAAGCACGTAATCTAAATAGTGCAACGGCGTTGCTGGGTTAAAGACTAAGCCAGCTTTAGCACCACCTGACTTAATAAGCTGTAATGAACGATCGATGTGGTGCGATGCTTCTGGATGGAAAGTAATAATATCTGCACCAGCTTCCAAAAAGTCTCCAATAATTCGGTCAACTGGAGATACCATTAGATGCACGTCAACAGGAGCTGTAATCCCGTAATTTTTTAAAGCCTTACATACACCTGCACCAAAAGTTAAATTTGGAACATAGTGATTATCCATCACATCAAAATGTACTACATCGGCACCTGCGGCTAACACTTTGTCTACATCTTCACCTAAACGAGCAAAATCGGCAGATAAAATAGAAGGAGCAATCAAGTAAGGCTTGGACATAGGTGGATGACCTGGCTAAAAATTTAAGGAGAGGCTGAAAATTATAACAAAAAAGAACCTACTTGGCCTGCCCTTCCTTGCTTAAATGACAACATTTCAAACTTGCAACGTAACGTTGCAACAATAGAATGCTAACGGCGAAACGAATTTGTTAAGGTACATTAAACCAATGTGAGGATTGATAATGAAAAGCACAACTCATCTATTAACAAACGATGGAAAACGCATTGCAAAACGTCTAGTTAATCATTGGAAGCACAAGTTTGAAGTACAAGAAACTGAACAAGATTTCAAAATCTTAATGCCTACAGCAACGATTACGCTTGCACCAGAAACAGAGCAGTTAAACGTTGCTATTGATAGCCAGTTAGATGACCACAACAACTTAGAAAAAGTGGTGCTTGATCATCTAAACCGTATGGCTCAACAAGAATTTCAGGTTGAATGGCAACACTAATTAGCCAGCGACCTTTTCTAATTGGATTGCATGGAACTGTAAATGCTCATCCATAAAGGTTTGAATAAAGTAATAACCATGATCATAGCCAGCATGTTGTCTTAAAGTTAAAGGCTGTCCTGCTTTTAAACATGCTTGCTTAAATTTTTCAGGGTGAAGTTGTTCATAAAATTGGTCATCTAATCCCTGATCAACCAAAATTTCGTCAAATACTGCACCATTTTTTGAGACTAAAGCTGTGGCATCATGAGCCAACCAGCTATTGCGATCTGCACCTAAATAATGACTAAAGGCTTTGTCTCCCCATGCACACTCTGTTGGTGCACAGATCGGAGCAAAAGCAGATACCGACTTAAACTTTTCAGGATATTTAAACGCTAAAGTTAATGCACCGTGGCCACCCATTGAGTGTCCAAAGATACCAACTTGTTGAGAGTTTACAGGAAAGCTTTTTAAAATGAGTGGATATAACTCATCAATTAAATAGTTTTCCATTTGATAATGCTCAGACCACGGTGCTTGTGTAGCATTAATATAAAAGCCCGCACCTTGCCCAATATCCCAATGATCCCCTGCTGCGACTTGTTCTCCACGAGGAGAAGTGTCTGGGGTAATCAATATTAAGCTGAGTTGTGCTGCCATATGTTGCGCATGTGCTTTTATGGCAAAGGTTTCTTCAGTACACGTTAACCCAGCTAAGTAAAACAAAGTTGAGCATGCTTTACCTTCTAAAGCTGCTGGTGGTAAATAAACACCAAACTTCGCTGGTCCTTTTAAATAAGAAGATTCAAATTGGTATATACGCTGCTCGCCCTCAAAGCAGCGGTTTTTTTGCAGGAGTTGCATCGTTTTTAGCCTCTGTTTTTGTTTGAGCAATATCTACACTACCCGTATTTTGCTGAGGAAATAGATACTTTTCCAATTGAGGTAGCATAAGTTCCATATTTTTACCGATCATCCACTGAGGCTCTGAAGGTTCAACACCTTGAGCCACTTCCCATTTGGTTACTGTTTGCTTAGCTGTGTTAAACGAGTCTTTCATCGACGATTGCTCTCGCATAGCCAAATCAAAGAAAGCTCGTCCAAAATAGGTATAGTCAGCTTCGTTATTACATCCAAAAGAAGTTTTATCAGCGGCAGATGCGGTAATAATTAAAGTATCAGGAGACTGTAAAGCAGGAATAAAGCTTCCTGAATAGCAGGCTGAGATAACAATCACACGCCAGCGAATACCAGATTTATCAAGTGTTTCACGCAGCCATTTCGGGTCTACTTGCCCTAAATCTAATGGTGCATTTTCAATTTCAAAGTGATTCTGTTCACCGTGTGAAGTCATATATAGAAATAGAACATCACTATCACGGTTCATTTGCTGCCCCATGCGGCGTAGGGCTAACTCGATACTGGTTTTAGAGGCAATCGGAATTTCTGTGCGGGTGTCTGGATTATTGACCAACATCATCGAACGACCAATCGTTCCGAAACGTGTATCAAACTGTTCTTTAATACGGACCACTTCCGATTTAAAAACATCTTGGTAGCTATCGCCAGCAACACCTAAAAAATACCAATGACTTTTTGCCTGCTCGCCATATTGGACTTGCTCTAAAGAATCGCTCAGCAACTTACTTTGTGCGTAAAAAGCATCTTCAGCAAATGTTGGAGCCAAATCTTTGACCTTCCAAATCGGTTGATCTTTTACAGAAAGTTGCCACACGACCATTGTCGCAATAGTCGCAACCATGACAAGTGCACGTTCCCACCAAGGCCACTTAAGTTCGCGTGAGAAAACCCAAATCACCGCTAAACTTTGCCACACAAACAAAGCCACAAATAAGCTCGGTAAAATTCCGTTATAAATAGCATCGGGAATAAAGTTGAGATAACCGTTAGAACCCAAATACTGAATTAAACATTGAATTAATAAGATATTTGTATCTAGAACCAACCACAGTAAAGCAGGTACTAGCATTAAACGAGGTTGGTTGGTGCGCTGGGATAAGAAAATACCGACAATTAAGGCAATGAATGGCCAAAGTGCATAACCAATTAAACCTTGTGAATTGAAATCACCGATTTGACCAGCGACAAGCCAACTATACAGAGAGTTAGTACATCCCCCTAAAATTCCCCAAACAATCAACTGAAGAATAGATGGATGTACAATTTGTAGAGAACGTCTTGATCCCAAAAACAGCCACATTCCGGCAATTTGGTTGCTTTTAAAATCATGCCAAAAGTTAATGGAGGGTTTAAGATCAATCATAAAAGGTTTTCAAAAATTTCGTTTTTGTCAGGCATCTTAAGTGTATGCCTGCTAAGAATTTTAGCAATCATGCTTTTGAACTATATCACATATATTTGTGCATTATTCAAGCAATAAAACCTAACCTTACAGAAGCCTACTGAAAATACGCATCAAAACGACAAGCATCTCCTTGCCATTGATGAGCTGGCTCTTGATTCGCCAAGAAAATAGCATGGCGCGGTCGTTTAACGACTACACGTTTAGCAACTTTCTGAGCCAAAACAAGCAAATTATCCCCCAGATCCATTTCACCATCTTCGGGTAAAAGTAGGTGTAAAAGCTGCATCTGTTTTTTAACCTGAGCTTGTTTTTTGATGGCTTGGTGATTCTGGTCACGCTGTGGAAACATCGGATCTAGATAAACTACATCAACCATTTGAGCTGTTTGCTGTAACTGTTGTAAATAACTTGCAGAATCAGCAAAGATCAGTTGAATCCGATCCATAAATTGGCTTAAAAAGCTGTCTTGTTCAGCTTGTGCTTTTGCATCTTCAAGTAAGGTAAATAAAATTGGATGGCGTTCAACCAATTGTATTTGTGCGCCTAAATAAGCCATGAGTAAACTATCGTGGCCTAAGCCTGCTGTAGCATCAACCAGTATTGGTTTTTCACCTAACTGACAAGCCCGAGCAATCATTTCTGATTTAAGACTTGCACGTTTTAAACGGGAAATTTCGGCTTTCCAATCGGGCTGCATTTTCATGCCATTTGCAGATAACCATAACCCGTTTTCATCCACACAAAGTGCCAACTCAGGATTTAAACGCAGAAAACGCGCATTCAGTTTTTCAACTAACTGTAAATCTACAGTCACACCTCTAGAACAAAGCACAGCCTGGTAGTGCTGTGCTTGTTCTTGAAAATCTACTTCAAAATATATGTGCATGATTCGCCTTTATTTTGCTTTACCCTGATCTGCTATTTTTTTCCATGCATCATCACGTAAATAAACTGGCAAAGCATGTTCAGCATCAACCCACTGCTTTTCTGCTGCATAAACACGTGCAATAGAAGCAATGTCTTGTGCAGTTGCAGTGATTGTTTGATGATCTGCATCAGCTTGAAGTAACTTTGCGCCCGAACCAATTAAGCAATGTTTTGCGTAAGCAGCAGCTGGTTCGTAGCCCATCAATTTTTCTTCATCAATACATTGCATAATTCCATGTTCATCTAGAACATAACTTGCAATGTAAACTTCGTTCATACGCGCATCGAGAACCGCAGTCACTTGTTTCAAACCTTCAAGTCGGTATGCCGCTTGAGCTAAAGCTTGCAAACTCGAAACAGGAATAACAGGTAAATCTTGTGACCATGCCAACGCCTGAGTCACAGCTGCATTAATGCGAACACCACTAAAAGAACCCGGCCCACGGCTAAAGGCAATCGCATCTAGACCAGCAACCTCAAGACCTGTTTGCTGTAGCCCCTGCTCAATCATGGGCAAAATGGTCTGGGTTTGTGCTTTCGCCCGCGTATCGAGTTGAAAAAACAGTTCTTGGGTTTCATCGACTAATGAAATAGAACACTGCTCATTTGCAGTTTCCAACGCCAGCAATTTCATGCACAACCTTAGTATTAAATCAGATTAAAAACGAGGGTTATGATACCCCACTCGGCTCTGATAGGCGAGTTGTTCTCTTTCTAAATAAAAATGCCAAGCTTGTGCTTGGCATAAAAATATTTTGCTAAAAAAGAGTTAAAAGTGGAATTCTTTTAAATCTGCATAGTTCTTAAAGTGCTCAGCATAATGCAATGCACTCAAACGTATTTTTGCAGCGCCATCTTCATCTAAAGTTTTGACAATTTTGCCAGGTGAACCCATCACCACTGAATTATCTGGAATCACCTTCCCTTCAGGAATTAAGGCATTCGCACCAATAATACAGTTTTTACCAATCACAGCCCGATTTAAAATTACGGCGTTCATACCAATCAAACTATTATCACCAATTGTACAACCATGCAGCATGACTTTATGTCCGACTGTGACATATTCACCAATATTTAGCTCAAGTCCAGCATCGGTATGCAATACAGAATTTTCTTGAATATTAGAGAAATCACCAATTCGAACTATACAGTTATCGGCACGTACTACAGCTCCAAACCAAATGCTGACTTGACGCCCTAACTCTACTTGTCCAATGAGCGTTGCTGTTGGAGCAACCCAACCATCCCATGGCTCATGTAAGGCTTTTGGGTGCTGTCCTTGATAGCTATACATCATAATTTATCAATCCTGGTCATTTATTCTTATGAGAAAACTTTGGCATTCCAAAGGTTGGCGAGTTGAGTAAAAATGGCCAATCTTTTTGATAACCCAATCCATATTTAAACAGAGCAACTAACATACGAGCAGTTAAACCCCAAATGATTTCATTATCAATCTGTAAGCTTGGAAAATATAAAGACTGGTGAGCATATCGAACTTCATAGGGTGTTGGACGCGTCTCGATAAGTTGCTGTAACGGGACAAAGAAAATTCGATCAATTTCCGTAGGCTGAGGTATTAAAGTGACCTCAGGAGGAATAAGCCCAACGATTGGTTTTACAGACAAACCACTTCTTGCACGTTGCATTGGTAAATCACCTAAAAGCTGCACATCGAACGGGTTTAAAGCTGTCTCTTCCTGAGCTTCTCTTAACGCTACAACAATATTACTGGTATCACTAGGATCACGCTTTCCACCCGGAAAAGAAACTTCCCCCGCATGGTTGTTCATATGTATTGAACGGCGTGTGAGTAGTACCTTTGGATCATTTTCATTAGTAATTGCAATCAGTACTGCTGCTTGTGCTTCTTGTATGCGGGTGGAAAAGCGCAATCTTTGCTGTAACTTTTGTGTTAGCAAGTGCTCTTCCATACCATTCACCTATTATTCTATCTCTCTTTGCATCATATCTGAAAATCAAACTTAGGGAATAGAGTTGATGCGTAAGTCTAAAAATTCAGTTATGCTGAGTCATCTCTATACTCGATGATAATTATGAGTTTCTGTGTAGCGTGTGGGCATAAAACCGAACAAAAAATTCCTTTAGGTGATCATAAAGTACGCCGTGTTTGTACTCATTGTGGAAATATTCACTATGAAAACCCCAAAGTAATCTGCGGTGCCTTAGCGTTATGGGAAGACAAAGTATTACTCTGTCGTCGTGCGATTGAACCTCGTTATGGTTTATGGACTTTGCCTGCTGGCTATATGGAATTGTTCGAAACCATGGAGCAAGGTGCAGCACGCGAAACTCGAGAAGAAGCAGAAGCCGAGATAGAAATAGAACAACTGTATTGTATGTACAATATTCCGCGTATTGGTCAAATTTATGTACTATTCAAAGCACAGCTGAAAGATGGAATTTTTGGTGCAGGTGAAGAAAGCATTGAGAGTCGTCTGTTTGAAGAACATGAAATTCCATGGGGTGAACTTGCGTTCCCTAGTGTTGAACATACATTAAGACATTATTTTGAAGACCGTAAAAAACAAGTTTTCCCAACACATCTTGAAACTTTGGGTACGCGTTTAGATCATACGGGTTAATCAATTAGATAATAAAAAGACCGCTAAGCGGTCTTTTTATTTGTTTAATATGTTAAGACTTAGTTTTAATTGCTTTACAAGCTGGAATAGATTGATCCGCTAGTTTGATTGTTACAGTACCAAATTTACGTTGAGCCAAAGCTTTATCCGCAGCGGTTGGAGCAGGCACATCCTTAAGCGTATTATAGCTTTCTTGAGCTGCCGCATGTTGATTAAACCAAGCAGTATTAGTATCGAAATCAATGCTCGTACTATCTACCTTATTTGCTAATAAATTAAATAGATTCAATTTCGCAGGTCCCGGAGAAACGCCTACAAAAGTTACCCCAACCATCGCACCATCAATATTCTCAAATTTCGGATTAGATAAAATCATACGAACGTAAACAGACTGTTGGCTATTTGAAGGATCATCAACTGTCGCCGCTGTAGTACCAATTCGATATTGTTGTACGCCATTACTATCCACTAAACTATTTTCAGACACAGTCGCACATTGGCCTGACATATCATTTGTTGTTGAATTAGGTTTGATATCAGTACGAATATCCCCATGTTCATCAATAACAATACCTAAATTTAAAGGTTGAATCGTCTTATCTGAAAAATTAAATGTCAGAGTCGCATAAAGAGGAAAAATATAATTCTCTCCCACCTTTACGTTACCAGAAGTTTTGAAAACCCTTCTCTCTAGATAACTAATAGGACTACTTTTAACAATACTCAATATCCCATTGTAGCTATCACCATCAACATTTTGACGCCAGAGGCCATAATGTTGCGGATTACCTGTACTGAGTTTTGTTAAGTATTTATAGAATGGTTCTGTTCCTGCCACTCCATAATCATTAAAGAATTTACCTTGATAAATCTGTAAATCTTCATTCGGATTATCAGAAGCGCTTAAACGAAGTGGAGTCGTTGGCTGAATCTCACGGCTAATAGGATTTAACCAAGTATTCTGTGCATTTGCATTTAATCTAGCTGGTTTAACTTTTGAGGTTAACAAATAAGGGTTTTGTACTTGATTGTTTATTACAATAGCATTACCCTTCCACTGCAAACCATATCCTAATGTATAACCTTGTCGGTCTGATAATAAATAAAACTCATCTGCTGAATGTCTTAAGTTAATTGTGTTATTAAAACATTCTTCCTGTGTAGTTCTATTACATCCATAAAAAACTTGATAGTTTTGAAATATGGGACTTGAACTAGTAAATAAATTGAATGACTCAAAAATGCCAGCATTACTTAAGTTGGTCGTTTGTACAACTAACTTATAAGCTTCATCATCAGAAATTTGTCCTACATCTAACCAAGGTTTTAAAATATTTGCATACGCACCATTTTTTAATTCTGTAGCTGTTATGCTCTGAGAAATTTTAGTAAGCTGATCTTTCTTTGTATCTGTAAGTTGGGTGGGTTGTATATCCCCAATCAGGTTATCATCATTTTCCACACCAATACTTTGAAAGATTTTTATTAAAGCAATCGCTACTTTAATTGTTTCATCATTTTTATCTAATGTTGCTGGAGTTTTACCTGTAATACCACTTGCTAAATCCAGCACTCTTAGATATATCGGATTGATCACTTTAGTCCTACCATTCACGGCAGTAAACTTCCCAATCGTATCCAGATTAACGTTTCCTAAGAAAACCTTTTTATTATCTTTACTTTGAATATAAAAACGCGCTGTATCTCCTACTTTGCACGACCCAATTACCGCATTTCCTGAAAGTTTAGTCGCATAATGAAAATTTGTTGCTGAACTACAATCGAAATTAATACCAGCTATCGGATAATCTAAAGCGAATTGCAAACAAGTTGTATCTTCTGCACCAGTGTCGCTCGTTGTTGGCGTACAACTACCTGAAGATAAATTTCCGTTATTAGTACCAGAATTCGGATCTTCACTAATATTGGAACTACCGCCACCACAACCATTTAACATAATCGCTAATGTGGTTAGTGCAAAAGGCCATAAAACTTTTTTATTCATTAGATACCCTACTTATTTTTAACGTAATACGGAAATTTGAATTTGTCCCTGATTTGTTAACTCTTTTTCTGCAACATCCACTGCAGAAGATAAAGGTGTCATCATCATGTAATGTGCTGAAGGTGGTACTTTTAAAACACCTTGAATTGATGAATGTTGTAACATCGTAGAAGGATAAGATTTACTCTTAAACCCACTAACTCCTTCTAAAATGCACCCCTTATTATCTAAAAAGATGACTAAAGGCCAGTAATATAGAGGCTTCTCATTACTAGCAGCAAATGACATAAGTTTTAAATGCTGAACAGAAGGGTTTAACTGTACTACCTCATATTCAAATTTTTCTTTCAATGGCTTACGAGGCCATACACTTACTTCTTTATTTATACTAAGTGTCTTAATTTGTTTGTTATAACCTTTAATAAAACATTTATCTTGTTCAAAAGCTGCTTCTAACTCTTGCGAAGATAAACGCATATATGTTGGAGCCAATACAACAGTAGACTCTTCATCTTTAGCCTGCCGATTAAAAAGCTGATCTAAAGTTGACCGACTCACACCTTTTTTACGCTCTATTGATTCAGTTCGTCCCAAGCCATCAGGCATAAGATAAAAACGCTTTTTACCTTCAAGATTAAATTCCTGATCTTCAAGATACTCATTATTTACATATTCAACATTATCAATCGTTGTAAATTTAGATTTATCCTGTGTAGAGACGGCTGATGGAGCTGCCTGTGATGTGTTTTTTATTGGTGGCGGAACTAAAATAAGCTTTTTCTTCCAATCGTTATTAGCGACTGGTTGAACCTTTTCACCTTCGAAAGATTTAGTTTTCTCGGTAGATGTTTTTAATTCTTTATTAGCAACAATAGCAGTTTGAATTTTTTGGGGTGCAGTCGGTGCAGTCGGTGCAGTCGGTGCAGTCGGTGCAGTCGGTGCAGTCGGTGCAGTCGGTGCAGTCGGTGCAGTCGGTGCAGTCGGTGCAGTCGGTGCAGTCGGTGCAGTCGGTGCAGTCGGTGCAGTCGGTGCAGTCGGTGCAGTCGGTGCAGTCGGTGCAGTCGGTGCAGAATTTAATTTCTTTTGTGGTTGTTGTTCTACTCTTTTTGGTGAATCTGTATTGCGCGCTTCCTCTTTAAACACTTTTTGAGCGGGAACAACTATCGTATTAGTTGTTGAATTTTGGTGTTGTGTTTCTTCTATTTTAGAGGAGGTTTGTTTTTTCTGGTCAACTCTTTTACTAGGCACAATCATAGGACGACCATCGGGACCTATAATCGTATAAAATCCGTCTGCATAAGAAACAGAAACATTCGCTATCGCAACACATAAGGTCAAGATAGCGAAATTAGGGTTAAACATCCGTTTATACTGTTTTACCATTTTGTTCTATAACTCAAACCAAGTACTGTGACTTTTGTATTCGTTTTTACATCTAAACCTGAATAAGGGTTTAATAAAATATTATCGACACCACACTTATTCGATAGAGTACTACTACAAGCTGGAATATTGTCACGACTACGTAAGAAGCCGACAGAAAGATCTAAATCTGTATCAGCATCAAAACGATAACCTACCCCTAAACCGAATAACTGCGCATTATTGATCGGCACCATGGTATTACGCTTATCATTAGGAATAGCACTAGCACGCGGCTCATAACCTGCTCGTAACTTCAAACGATCAGTTGCTGAATACTCTAAACCAATACCCCAGCTCCAAGGTGAAGTAAACTTTAATGGCAATGCTAAAGAGTTATCAGTCACATCATTCGATAGAAGTTTGGCAATCTTTAATAATGTAATCTGTCTATCAAATTCAAATTTAAACTTATCCCAAGCAGAATAATCAGTCCATCCAACATCAAAGTTTAATTGTAAATCTGGAAATATTTTGTATTTAATACCTGCCTGAAAATGTGCAGGATACTCTAAATCCATCGCGACTAAACCAGACTCAGTGTCAGGAACATATCCAGGTAATCCAAGAATGGCAGCTAAAATTTGCCCAGTTGCCGATGAGTTTAATCCCTGAACCAACTGTTGAGGAGCTTTAGCATTATTAATCATGTATTTGCCTTTGAGACGCATCTTGGCAGCACTTTGATATACCATACCAAAGCCAAAATCATCTGTCGGCTCCCAAAGCAATCCCAAGTTATAGCTAGGGCTTAATGATTGTTCTAATGAAACTTGTAATGCCCCCATTTTATTAAATGGATTCATTCCTTCTTTCGTATTACAAATTCCCAATAGCAGCAGATCAGTAATCATATCGTTATTGTCTTTGAAGGGTGCACATACCACTTCATCAACCATACGCAGTACACCAATCATTTCATTAGGAAAACGTAAATCGGTATTTAAAGCAATCGCGTTATACGACATACCAATCGAAGCACCAATTGATAAATGATCATTTACTTGATAACCAAAAGATGGGGATAGATACGTAATACGCTCTACAGCAACCTGTTGTCCCATATAGTTACCCGGATTGCCATTTTCCGCTCCAAAACCTGCTACTAAAGGCGCATACATTGCCGTTGCAAAGGTTACTTTTGAGCCTGGTGGCTTATAAGCTATACCTGCTGTAGGAGCAACAAGTGGGTAACCGGCTCCTAAATCAACCATTTTTTTAAGAATGGGGATATATAAGCTTGCATACTCGACATCACCATGTACAGAATCTTTAAAATCTGTACAAATATTGGCAGAAATTTCTGGTCCATCATTACAAACTAAAGGATCATCTGAATAACCAAAAATGTTGTACCCAGGAGGAGCTGAGAACTCACGCTGGATATCAAAGTTTGCAAGAATACCTTGTACATCTGTTTGTAACCCATCAATCTTCGCTAGTGCTGCTGGGTTAAAATGAACCGCACTAATCCCCGGAGGATCTGCCGTTACAGCATTCCCCATCGATAGTGAACGAATATCAACAGCTAGGTTTTGTCCTAATTGAGCATTGGCAAAGCTAGAAAAACCGGAGATAACAATTGCCGCCGTTAAAGGACATAATTTAGGATATTTCACCTGCATATCTCCTTATTTTTGTTTTTTAGTAAAACCTAAAATATCTAACGGGAACGATAAACCAAGTGAAATATCCGGTGCATCTTCGGTTAAACCAATACCTACCGTACCATTAACAATTGTTTCAGGTGAAACACGCACACCTAAAGCAAAAGATAACATTGCACTACTTTGGTCTGGAGACGTATAAGAGTCACCATTGTCAAACTGGAATTCAGCATTCATATTGAAGCTTTGCTGATATGACATGGTTAGAGATACATCGTAGTTAAATGAGTAAGCAAAACCGAAAGAAAAACCACCACTGATTCCAGGGTCAAATGAGGTTAATGTACGTGTACCACGGGCTTGATTTAACCCAGACTCTTTAAAACCATAGTTAGCAGATGCGGAAGCAAATAAAACAACTGGATCAATATATTTACGAGTACTGGCGCCTACACCAGCTGAGTAGTAACCTTTACCTGTTGATAGCTCATCTAAACCAATTTCATATGGGCTATCCCCTGTCTTAGAAGATAAACTACCAAAAAGTACCAATGGTAATCGGCCTTGTTTTAATGGGAAAGGTTCCCAGCGAGCACCAAGGGAAATATCCCCTAACCCAGCAGTAGTCGTATCACGAATAATTTCAGATTTTGCAACAAAAGGAAGCGTTGCTGATAAAGTTAAGTTGTCCAAAACCCCATACTGGACCGTAAAACTATTTGTCAAAGTATGGTTAGCATCTTCTTCGACACGTAAACGGTTAAGTTGAGATGAATTATCTGATAAAGCTAAGTCAATTCGTGTATCACGATAATAAGTGTAATCAAGGTCATAATAAGAGGAGATGACGCCTTTTTTAATTAACGAATATTGTCGCTCATTTGAAGTAAATACTTCTTGTAAATTCGTCTCTTGACTTGCGTCACCTTCTTTTTTCTGTAATGCAGTTGCAGCTTGATGTGCACCGCCCTCATTCGCGGGTACCGGGCTATTATCCGTTGCAGATGTATCAGACGACCGTACTGTGCTTTCTGCTATAGCTGTATTCGAATTTGTTGTATCTACAGATGTAGAACTTCCTGTGCTACCTGTATTTACATCTTGGCTCGATCCACCTACTTGTCCTTGTTGTACTTGATCCTCAGCATAAATTGTCCCTGTAATAGCACTCATACTTAAGGCCAATACACTCATCTTTATCCATCGATTATTCATGTTTTTTCCCACCCAATTTATTTATTTTACTAAATTAAAATTTGACTATTTACGTTTGTAATAAAGACGCATATAGGTTTCTATTGGTAGTCCATAGGTTGCAGAGTGATTATCGTTATCTAACACACGTCTCATGGTTGAGGCTTTATTTGCTAAACGATCATAATTAAATGTCGGATATTGCACGTCAACAAAAGCATATCTGTTAACGGTTGCATCCTCTACATGACGCATATCTGCATCTTTTAAAGCCAATAGATCTTTACGCTGAGATTCGGGGACTGAAATAACAAATAAAGTATTATTATCCCAAATTTCTTTAAAACGATTTTCATCGAAGCTGATATTGCCTAATGCAGGATCAGCCACATAGACTCGCCCGTCTTTATAAGCTTTATATACAACAAAATGTTTAAACCCAGCATAAGAAATAGGAACAATTGCAGGTTGTCCAAGTTTTACTAAATCAGAGAACTCACCACGATAACCACCGCTCTCTAAACCGATTGCTGTGACAAAACGTTTCATATCGAGTAATGAGAAGCTTCGACGCTCAATAATGCGTTGATATTCGCCATACTGTAATAGGCCACTCATCGTCTGTTGTTCAGTCAAACTGGTTCCAACATACCCATTTAATAAGGTTGTAAGAGCAGCGGAACCACAACTATAGTCATAGGCCTGTCGAACAATTCCACGGAACTGATCTTCTACAGCAGGTTTGATCTTTACGGGTTCAATGTGATTTCGATGAAATGATAAATTACGTGAATCGGCAGTCTCTGTATAATAAACAGTTCCCGGCGGCTTTTTTTCTATTTCGAAGGCTTCTGTCGCAAAGTAATACATCAATGCTGAGCCTAAAACTATCTCTAACATAAGCACTTGGTCTAAATGGTGGCCTAACCGGCCTTATTCATTTTATTCTTAGAGCAATAGCTCTACATCCCTGTGTGTTGAAGATACCTTTTTTTTTTGTAAAAAACAGCTTTTTTTTAATCTTTTTGATGAATGTATAGTTCTACTTTAATTAAAGTGTTAATTAACTCTCATTCTTAAACATCAATACTTTTAATATATTTAGTACACATATAACAATACTATTAATTCTTATGAAAAATTTAATTAAATCCCCAATAAAAAAGCGCGTATAAAACGCGCTTTTTTATTTTAAACTTTCTAAATTAGTGACCAGAAATTGTAATTGTAGAAGTACCTACATTTAAACCTTGAATTTCTAAATCACCAATTGATGCATTACCCGCAGCGCCAAGGTGAACACCTTGCGCATACACATTCATGCCTTGAGTACTATTATTTTGAATTTTCAAGCCTGTTGGCACAACTGAAATATTCGCATTCACGTCTAAATCACCAGTAGTATTACCAGCACCACGTACCATCACTTTATCTAAGACAATTTTACCGCCACCAGCAGCATCATTAATACCAAAGTTAGATAGTGTTAAACCACCTTTTAAACTTGAATTTACTTTGATCATTGCACCTTGTGGGGTAGAACCTAACTGAACATTCGCTGAAATTTGACCTAAAGATAAATCTAAACCAGAGATAATTTCAGTTGGAGCTGTTTCTGTAATACCACGTACAGCAGTTGTTTGGTTTAAAGTACCCGAAGTACCAACACCAATTGAACCAACATGAATATCAACAGCGCCTACTGTCGCAGCCACATTTAAGAAAGCACCGTTTGAGCCCGAAGCACCATTTGTATCAATTGCTAAATCTAAAAGATTACCTGTACCTGTTTGAGTAAGGGTAACACCACTAATTGCGATTGCACCCGCAGTACCTGATGCACCAGTAATACCTGTTGATGATGCCAAACCATCATTATCGTGTAGATATAATTTATCGATAGAAACACCGCCAGAACCTAAAGCGATACCGATATTAATACCATCTTGACCTGTAGCAGCGCTTAGTGCAGCATCGTCCATTGACTGCATCGCCATTGCATTTGCACTGATAGCTAAAGAAGAAACTAAAGCAAGTTTAGTGAACATTTTCATTGAGCACTCTCCCAAGAGCATTTATTTTTTGACTTTAACCACTCTCATTGTCTCAAGTTGCATTTTTCTTTATATAGCAACCGAAACTTCCAATCCTTGAGTAGTTTTGCTTAGCAATTACTAAATTACATCTACGTTACTTTTTGTTCAACTAGTGTTGTGCATTTTTTGCCAACTACCCGACAAACGGTACGCTCAATTTATTTCGCTTTTAACGTCTAATGCCAACGCTAATCCCACTCAAAATTCGACTATTTTATCAACGAAAAGTACCTCTTTTCTAAGTCTTCTCCCTGATGATCCGCAAGTTGTAGTAAACTAATATTTCCCTCATTAACTATTCTCTTATTTAAAAATGTCTCAGTTAAAGAAAAAAATCTCATTACATGGTAAAAGTACTGCCGAGATTTTAAAAAACTTACAAGGATTAACTGGGCTCATTTATTTAAATGACAATAATAATCCTATTATTGGTTTTCTCCCACAACAATATATTCTTATTCAGAATGAAAAGAATATAGTATTTCAACGTCAAAATTTTAATAAATATAAGAAAATATTAAAATCGAATCAATTATTAGACTTTATTCAACTAAAAGAAAATAAATTAAAAGAAATCAAGAATACTAAATCAATAACAAGTTTTAATGGCGGCTATATCGGTTTTATTAGTTATGATTTTGCTGCACATCACTTTATTAATGTTCAGACCCATATACAGCCATCTTTGTTCTTAGGCCAATATCGTTCTTTTTTAAAATATGTAGATAATGTTTGGTATTTTTTTAGTGATGAAGAAAATGCATTAGACCTATTTAAATATATTGAAAAGAAGTTAGAGATTCCTAATTCAAATAAATCTAAAAATATATTTAAATTAAAAACTGCTATTCAGCCAAGATGGTCTAAAGAACAATATTTCGAGGCTTTTAACAAAATACAAGAATACATTAAAGCTGGGGATTGTTATCAAATTAATTTAACTCAAGAATTTAAAGCTGATTTCAAAGGGTCTTTATTAAATAAAGCTGAAGATTTATGGAGCCTTACTAATGCACCATATGCAGGTTATTTAAAATTAGATCAATTTGAATTATTAAGTTGTTCTCCTGAACTCTTCATTGAATTCAATCAAAATAAACAAATTAAGACCCGACCTATTAAGGGAACCATGCCTCGATATGAAGATATCGAAAAAGATTTTATTTCAAAACAAACTTTAAAAAACTCGCAAAAAGATCAGGCCGAGAATGTCATGATTGTTGATTTATTACGTAATGATTTGAGCATTTATGCCAATACAGGGTCCGTAAAAACAACGCAATTATTCGAGATTGAAAGTTTTAATCAAGTTCATCATATGGTCAGTGAGATTGTTGCCACGCTTAAAGATGATATTAATCCAATGCAAATGTTGCTCTCTGCTTTACCGGGGGGATCGATTACAGGAGCCCCAAAAATTCGGGCGATGCAAATTATTGAAGAGCTAGAAGAAGAAGCAAGAGGTGCTTATTGTGGGACATTAGGTTACTTCAATTTTGATGGAACGGGCCGCTGGAATATTCTTATCCGTAGCTTCCAACAATATCAAAATCAGCTCTCTTTGTGGGCCGGTGGTGGTATTACGATTGCCTCAGATGCAGAAGCAGAATATCAAGAAAGCCTTGATAAAATCTCTGCCATGCTGAACTTGATGAACAGCACAGCAGGCTAAAACTTAAAGAATATCTTGTTTCAATGTTTGCACTAAACGCATATTCTGCTCATCAGTACCCACTGTAATACGCAAAAATTGATTAATACGAGGCTTATTGAAATAACGCACAATAATACCTTGTTCACGTAATTGCTGTGCAAGTTTGCCTGCATCATGGACTGAATGTGAAGCAAAAATAAAGTTCGCCTTAGATGGCAAAACTTTAAAGCCCAAAGCAGTTAAGTCATCTACTAGCTTTTCACGACTGGAAATAACTCTCTGAAGTTGTTCTTCAAAATAAGCCTGATCTTCAAAAGAAGCTACCGCGGCTGCAATTGCAAAACGGTCAATAGGATATGAGTTAAAACTATTTTTGACAGCTTCAAGCGCTGCGATTAAATGTGACTGAGCGATTGCAAAACCAACACGCAAACCAGCTAATGACCGAGATTTTGAGGTTGTTTGACAAACAACTAGATTCTCATAGCGATTTACAAGACCAACTGCAGATTCTGCTCCAAAATCAACATAAGCCTCATCGATCACCACTACTCGATCTGGATTTGCTTTTAAGATTTGCTCGATATCTGGCAAACCCATGGCAATACTGGTTGGTGCATTAGGGTTTGTAATAACAATCCCACCATTGGGTTGTATATAGTCATTAGCTTCTATCTCGAAATTCTCATTGAGTGGAATTTCTTTAGTTTTTGTTCCAAAGAACTGACTATAAACTGGATAAAAACTATAAGTAATATCTGGATAAAGAATCGGTTCATCTTGAAGAAAAAATGCTTTAAAAATATGAGCAAGTACTTCATCTGAGCCATTACCAACGAAAACTTGAGACACCTCAATATTCTGTTGTTTAGCAATTGCTTGCTTTAAAGCTGTTGCATCTGGATCTGGATATAAACGCAAAGCATCAGCTTGCTGAGTTAAAACTGCTTGAACTGCGTCAACTACTTTTGGTGATGGCGGATATGGATTTTCATTCGTATTGAGTTTCAATAAATTCTGAATTTTAGGCTGCTCACCCGGAACATAAGGCTCTAATTCACGAACTTCTGGACTCCAAAAGCGCATTTGTGCTGTAGATAAAGTCATGGTCTTATCTCAAAAAAGGGCTGAAAATCAGCCCTGAGTAATAATTAAAAAACTACAAGGTTTATAAGCTTATTGATAACGATAGCGAGCTGAGCGTGCATGGGCATCTAAGTTTTCTTGGACAGCTAATATATCGGCTGTTTTAGCTAACGTTTTAACCCCATCTTTCGAACACATAATCAAGCTCGAACGCTTTTGGAAATCATAAACGCCTAACGGTGAAGAAAAACGAGCAGTTCCAGATGTCGGCAATACATGGTTTGGACCCGCACAATAGTCACCGATTGCTTCAGGAGTATAACGTCCCATGAAAATTGCTCCAGCATGACGAATCTCTTCACTCATTGCTTCGGCATCATCTAGGCACAGTTCCAAATGCTCTGGTGCAACCTGATTAATTAACTCAATTGCTTCTGCGCGGTCTTTAACTAATACCAAAGCACCACGGTTTTCAATTGAAGTTCGCGCAATATCTGCTTTTGGCAATTCATTTAAATGCTTTTCAATTGCCAACTCGACTGCATTAAGTAAAGCTTCATCTGGAGTTATAAAAATAGCTTGAGCCACAGTGTCATGTTCAGCTTGTGATAAAACATCCATAGCCAACCAATCTGCATTATTCTCACCTTCTGCATATACTAAAATTTCAGAAGGTCCAGCAATCATATCAATGCCGACTTGCCCAAATACAGCACGTTTAGCAGCTGCTACAAAACGATTCCCAGGACCTGTAATTTTATCTACAGGTGGAATTGTCTGAGTACCATAAGCCAAAGCTGCTACAGCCTGCGCCCCACCAATGGTAAATACCCGGCTAACTCCCGCAAGATAAGCTGCGGCAAGAACTAATGGATTTAATTCACCATTTGGTGCTGGAACAACCATGATAATTTCAGGTACACCTGCAACATGAGCAGGTACAGCATTCATTAGAACTGAAGATGGATAAGAGGCTAAACCACCTGGCACATAAATACCAACACGGTCTAAAGGCGTTACTTTTTGCCCTAATGTATTGCCCAAGTCATCTATATAAGTCCAGCTATCTTGTTTCTGAGCTTCATGAAATGTACGAATACGCTTTGCTGCCAACTCTAGAGCATCACGAATTTCTGGGCTTAAATTATCAAAAGCAGTTTTAAGTTGTTCTTGAGATAATTCTAAATCTGAAAATTGATGCGCAGGATGTCGATCGAACTGTTGAGTAAGCTTTAAAACATGATCATCACCATGCTGACGAACATCAGCAATAATTTGATCTACTGTTTGCACTAAATTAAGATCATTCACGGTTTCAAATGCCAATAGCTCAGCAAAAACCTGTTTGAAGTTTTGATCTTGAGTCGATAAACGTCGCATCAATTTACCCACAAGGCGAAAAAGAAAAAGTAAGTTTACCCTTTTTCTATGCGCTTGTGGGTATCATCTAGCTTAACTATCGCAAAAGCATGATGGGAAATTGCTTTTAACGCGATTGAACAGCTTGCTCAAGCTGTGAAATGATTGGATTTAACAAAGTTTGTTTACGTTTAAAACTGGCTTTATTTACAATTAATCGAGAAGAAACTTTGCAAATCTCTTCTAATGGCTCAAGACCATTTGCTCTTAAAGTATTACCAGTATCGACCACATCCACAATGTAATCACCCAAACCAACCAAAGGTGCTAACTCCATAGAACCATAGAGCTTAATAACATCAACCTGTTCACCTAAGCTTGCATAATACTGGCGTGTAAGATTGACATATTTCGTGGCAATTTTTAGACGACCCTTTGGATGCTCCATACCTACTTTACCAGCAGTCATTAACTTACATTTAGCAATCTGCAGATCAAGCAACTCATATACATGCTGAGCACCATGCTCCATCAACACATCTTTACCGGCCACACCGATATCTGCTGCACCATTTTCTACATAGGTTGGTACATCAGACGCACGTAAAATTAAAATACGTACTTGTTTATGCGTAGTTGGGAAAATTAGTTTACGAGACTTTTCCGGATCTTCGAGTAAATTAATACCCGCTGTAGCCAATAAAGGTAACGTCTCTTTTAAAATACGCCCTTTACTCAATGCCAAGGTCAAACCATGATCAAAATTACCCATCACATCAAAATTAGGATCATCGTTTCTTACATCATTCATTAACTTACTCGCTTAATTTTGGCACCTAAACCTTGAAGCTTCTCTTCGACATGTTCATAACCACGGTCAATATGGTAGATACGATCAATTAATGTATCTCCCTCTGCAACTAAAGCAGCTAGAACTAAAGAGAATGAAGCACGTAAATCTGTTGCCATAACAGGTGCTGCCTGTAAGGTTTCAACTCCTGTTACGACAGCATCGTGACCTTCAACTTGAATATTAGCGCCCATTCGTGACAATTCAGGAACATGCATAAAACGATTTTCAAAGATCGTTTCAGAGATTGTTGCGAATCCACGACCAATCACATTTACTGCCATCAGCTGTGCTTGCATATCAGTTGGAAATTCTGGATGTGGCAAAGTTCTAAAACTTACAGCTTTAGGGCGTTTACCCATCATATCAAGTTCTATCCAGTCATCACCACGAGTGACTTCAGCACCCATTTCTTCAAACTTATCCAAAACAGACTCAAGTAATGCAGGGTCAGTATGTGTAGTTTTGACACGACCACCCGTAATTGCAGCAGCTGCTAAATATGAACCTGTTTCAATACGATCAGCAACAACAGCATATTCACAGCCATGTAGACTTTCTACACCAGTTACAACAAGAGTATCTGTATCAAGGCCTTCGATCTTAGCGCCCATTTTAATTAACATTTGAGCAAGGTCAGTAATTTCAGGTTCACGAGCTGCATTACGAATAGTCGTAACGCCATCTGCTAATGCCGCTGCCATCAAGATGTTTTCGGTACCACCAACAGTAACCATATCAAAAACAACTTCACCACCTTTTAAGCGACCATCAACTGAAGCATGGACATAACCATTTTCAACTTCAATATGCGCACCCAAAGCTTCTAAAGCTTTTAAATGTTGATCCACAGGTCTTGAACCAATCGCACAACCACCAGGTAAAGAAACTTTAGCATTACCATAACGTGCTAATAATGGTCCTAAAACCAAAATTGAGGCACGCATTGTTTTTACTAGCTCATAAGGTGCAAACTGATTGTCTAAAGTAGAGGTATCTGCTTTTACTGTGTCATTTTCATAGCCAATTGTTACCCCTAATCCACCAATTAGCTTTACCAAAGTATTAACATCTTTAAGATTTGGGACATTGGTTATTGTAATTGGAGAATCTGCAAGAATAGTTGCAGCAAGTAATGGCAAAGCAGCATTTTTAGCACCAGAAATGCGCACTTCGCCCTCGAGCTTAACACCACCCGTAATTAAAAATTTATCCATTAATATTTAAGCTCCGAAAAGGCTTGCTTTACGCCATTCATCTTTGGTCATTGCACGAATTGTTACCGCGTGAACTTCCCCACTTGCAATATAAGTATTTAATGGTGCATAAACTAATTGTTGACGAGCCACTGTACGCTTACCTTCAAATTGATCATCCACAATACGGAGGTCAAATTTTCCGGCCTGTCCGCTCACCGCTACTTCCGCTACAGGGAAAGCTTCTTTTAAAATTTGAGTGAGCTGTTCACTATTCATTGCAAAGACCTCTGACACAACCTAAGGGGTAAAACGGAGTATTTTACTATAACTTTTTCCAAGAATTCAGTACGTGTTTATATTTTATCAATAAAAAAGAGGCTATCTTTCAAGCCTCTCTTAAATTAACAAAACTTATTAAACAGAAACAGTAACTTGCGAATAAGTACATTGCATTTTTCGATATCTTAATAATTGTCTTTTTAATTTTTCTGTCAATTTTTTAATTGAAGTATACATATCATCAGCGGTTGCCTGAGCAAACAACTCAATCCCCGGCAATCTTACTATAGCCTCTGCAACATGATTTGAACTGCCCTTATGAGAGCGCTTATCAATTTGATGATCTTTTGTTAATTTAATCTGCATACTATTCACCTGGTCTAGGTGTTTCGTCAATTGATTAAACTTTGATTTAATATTTTCTTCTATAGCTGGTGTAATTGCTAAATGATGTCCACGAATCGTTATTTGCATAATTCTATCCCTCACCTTTTTTAGGTTATTTAAAGAAGAACTAAAACGATTTAATGCTATCAAAAAAAATTAGGACAATTAAACCATTTTAGCGGCTCCTCTTGGTGAAATTAAAATTTCATTATTTCGTCATAATGAATCTCTAGAATAGCCATACTTCAAAATTCAGATCAAGACTTTTCTTTCAGACGATGAAGGAATATGTAACGATTCACGATATTTTGCGACAGTCCTTCTGGCTACTTCAATCCCTTCATCTTTCAACAATGTGGCAATTACATTATCTGACAAAGGTTTACGCGGGTTTTCACTTGCTACAAGTTTCTTAATCATTGCACGAATTGCAGTGGAAGAAGCCTCTCCACCAGCAGTTGTACCTACATGGCTAGAGAAAAAATATTTCAATTCAAAAAGGCCACGTGGAGTAAGCATATATTTATTTGTGGTTACACGAGAAACTGTAGATTCATGCAATTCTACTTCTTCAGCAACATCTCGAAGAACTAATGGTTTCATTGCTTCTGCACCGATTTCCAAAAAAGCTTTCTGATGCTCCACAATACACGATGCTACTTTTAATAGTGTTTTATGTCTTTCATCAATGCTTTTAATAAAGTTTTTCGCCTCAAGCATTTGATTACGCAAATATAAATTATCTTCACTCTGGTCTGCTCTACGAATCATACTGGAGTAAAAAGAGTTAATTCTTAATTTAGGTAATACATCTGGGTTTAGTTGAACCTGCCAATGTAAATCTTTTTTAGAAACTACTACATCTGGGATTTGATAATCTGACTCTTGTTTATCAAAATCCATACCTGGATATGGTTTCAATGTTTTTAAAAGATTGATTGCAAACTTTAATTGGTCTTTTGTTAAACCCGTTTGTTTGAGTAATTTATTTAAATCATTTGCTATCAAAAGCTCATAATATTGCAATAAGCTTTTTGCTTCGTTTAAATATTCAACATCTTTTGGTAGAAATTCGAGTTGTATTTTTAAACATTCCGCTAAATTACGTGAACCGATCCCTAGTGGATCAAGCCGTTGAATATGCTTTAAGACGACTAGAACCTCATCTTCTTCAATGTCTTCTTCGATATCTATCTCATTTAATAATTGTTGAGCTGCTAAAACTATTTCTTCTATTTCAGCATCTAAGAAACCTTTATCATCTAATGCATCAACAATACAATAAGCAATTAATTGATCTATTTTAGAAAAGTGCAAAAGATTAACTTGTTCTAAAATATGTTCCTTTAGAGATAATTGAACTTGACGATTATCCTCTCGCTCTTCAAATTCTGGAGTAGCCAATGCTGTTGATTGATGAGTATAAATATCATCCCAATCAGTATCGACTGGTAAATCATCAGGCAAATGGTTTGCATTTAATTCAGTTGTTAAGTCATCTGAGTCTTTGCTTTCTAACGCAGATAAGCTTTCTGTTATTGATTCTTCTTCTATTTTTTCAAGTAAAGGATTACTATCTAGTTGAATTTGAATTTCTTGTTCAAGCTCTAAGCTAGAAAGCTGTAACAAACGAATCGCCTGCTGCAATTGAGGCGTTAACGATAAAGAATTCGCAACTTTCAACCCAACAGATAATTTCATATTTTAGATTCCATTAAACAAGCAAAAATCATGCCTACTTAATATTTATAACATATAGCTTCTACTTATCATATATATTGGTGTGAAATTTCCATAAGAAAAAGTAGATCTTTAATGAAAAATTTTGCTGCATAGCTAATTAAAATGTCGGTTTAGCAGCCCATTTCTAACTTTGAATAGGTTCGAGGTTTCCTTCCTATATAAAAAAGGACTCTTATAGAGTCCTTTTTATTGTCTTACTGCATCTAAATTAAACAATCTGATTCAATTCATGCATAAAGAAACACCCCGGGCTCTTTCGAGACCGGGGTGTTTAGAATAATGAGCTGGCGATGACTTACTCTCACATGGGAAACCCCACACTACCATCAGCGCTAAGAGGTTTCACTTCTGAGTTCGGGAAGGGATCAGGTGGTTCACTCTTGCTATGGTCGCCAGCACAACTGGTATGGATACTTGCATTGGTCTTAATATGCCGATGCGTTTTCCAAATCTTTGCAGATGGGCTGATTGAATCTTACTTTATTTGTTCATTTTAGCTAAGCGTATAACTAAATCAAGTTGCTTTGCATATTAATGAATCGATTGATGCTTTATATACAACTGCTTGGGTGTTGTATAGTCAAGCCTCACGAGCAATTAGTATTGGTCAGCTTCACATATCACTATGCTTCCACATCCAACCTATCAACGTCCTAGTCTCGAACGGCTCTTTAGAGGACATAAAGTCCTAGGGAAATCTTATCTTGAGGTAGGCTTCCCGCTTAGATGCTTTCAGCGGTTATCCCTTCCGAACATAGCTACCCGGCGATGCGACTGGCGTCACAACCGGTACACCAGAGGTTCGTCCACTCTGGTCCTCTCGTACTAGGAGCAGATCCTCTCAAATTTCCAGCGCCCACGGTAGATAGGGACCGAACTGTCTCACGACGTTCTAAACCCAGCTCGCGTACCTCTTTAAATGGCGAACAGCCATACCCTTGGGACCTGCTTCAGCCCCAGGATGAGATGAGCCGACATCGAGGTGCCAAACACCGCCGTCGATATGAACTCTTGGGCGGTATCAGCCTGTTATCCCCAGAGTACCTTTTATCCGTTGAGCGATGGCCCTTCCATACAGAACCACCGGATCACTAAGACCTACTTTCGTACCTGCTCGACTTGTGGGTCTCGCAGTTAAGCGCGCTTTTGCCTTTATACTCTACGCGTGATTTCCGACCACGCTGAGCGCACCTTCGTACTCCTCCGTTACTCTTTAGGAGGAGACCGCCCCAGTCAAACTACCCACCAGACATGGTCCTCGCCCCGGATTACGGGGCAGAGTTAGAACCTCAACATTACCAGGGTGGTATTTCAAGGACGGCTCCATTGGAACTAGCGTTCCAACTTCAAAGCCTCCCACCTATCCTACACAAGTAAGGTCAAAGTTCAATGTCAAGCTGCAGTAAAGGTTCACGGGGTCTTTCCGTCTAGCCGCGGGTACACTGCATCTTCACAGCGATTTCGATTTCACTGAGCCTCTGCTGGAGACAGCGCCGCCATCATTATGCCATTCGTGCAGGTCGGAACTTACCCGACAAGGAATTTCGCTACCTTAGGACCGTTATAGTTACGGCCGCCGTTTACTGGGGCTTCGATCAAGAGCTTCGCTTACGCTAACCCCATCAATTAACCTTCCAGCACCGGGCAGGCATCACACCCTATACGTCCACTTTCGTGTTTGCAGAGTGCTATGTTTTTAATAAACAGTTGCAGCGGCCTGGTTTCTGTGGCTGCCAATAGCTCAGACCGCAAGGGTCATCACCGTCAGCAGCGTACCTTCTCCCGAAGTTACGGTACCATTTTGCCTAGTTCCTTCAGCAGAGTTCTCTCAAGCGCCTTGGTCTACTCGACCTGACCACCTGTGTCGGTTTCGGGTACGATTCCTGTGTAACTGAAGCTTAGAGACTTTTCCTGGAAGCATGGTATCAGCCACTTCGCTGTACAAGTACAGCTTGCTATCAGATCTCAGCATAGAGCACCCCGGATTTGCCTAAGATGCATGCCTACTTCCTTCCACCTGGACAACCAACGCCAGGCTGACTTAACCTTCTCCGTCCTCTCATCGCATTACACAGAAGTATTGGAATATTAACCAATTTCCCATCGACTACGCCTTTCGGCCTCGCCTTAGGGGTCGACTCACCCAGCCCCGATTAACGTTGGACTGGAACCCTTGGTCTTTCGGCGAACGGGTTTTTCACCCGTTTTGTCGTTACTCACGTCAGCATTCGCACTTCTGATACCTCCAGCATACTTCTCAATACACCTTCATCGGCTTACAGAACGCTCCCCTACCACTTGACTAAAAGTCAAATCCGCAGCTTCGGCACATAGTTTTAGCCCCGTTACATCTTCCGCGCAGGCCGACTCGACTAGTGAGCTATTACGCTTTCTTTAAAGGGTGGCTGCTTCTAAGCCAACCTCCTAGCTGTCTATGCCTTCCCACATCGTTTCCCACTTAACTATGATTTTGGGGCCTTAGCTGGCGGTCTGGATTGTTTTCCTCTTGACTACGGACGTTAGCACCCGCAGTCTGTCTCCCGGATAGTACTCATAGGTATTCGGAGTTTGCATCGGTTTGGTAAGTCGGGATGACCCCCTAGCCGAAACAGTGCTCTACCCCCTATGGTATTCGTCCGAGGCGCTACCTAAATAGCTTTCGGGGAGAACCAGCTATCACCAGGCTTGATTAGCCTTTCACCCCTATCCACAAGTCATCCCCTGGCTTTTCAACGACAGTGGGTTCGGTCCTCCAGTTAGTGTTACCCAACCTTCAACCTGCTCATGGATAGATCGCCTGGTTTCGGGTCTATACCCAGCAACTAAACGCCCTATTAAGACTCGATTTCTCTACGGCTCCCCTATACGGTTAACCTCGCTACTGAATATAAGTCGCTGACCCATTATACAAAAGGTACGCAGTCACCGAACAAGTCGGCTCCCACTGCTTGTATGCATGCGGTTTCAGGATCTATTTCACTCCCCTCACAGGGGTTCTTTTCGCCTTTCCCTCACGGTACTGGTTCACTATCGGTCAGTCAGGAGTATTTAGCCTTGGAGGATGGTCCCCCCATATTCAGACAAGGTTTCACGTGCCTCGCCCTACTCGTCATCATTATGTGTGCCCTTTCGTGTACGGGAATATCACCCTCTACGTTCGCACTTCCCAGAGCGTTCCACTAAAACACACATAACTTAATGGGCTGATCCCCGTTCGCTCGCCGCTACTAAGGGAATCTCAATTGATTTCTTTTCCTAAGGGTACTGAGATGTTTCACTTCCCCTCGTTCGCCTTGCAACACTATGTATTCATGTTGCAATACCTACCTTAAAGTAGGTGGGTTCCCCCATTCAGAAATCTCCGGATCAAAGGATATTTGCCGCCTCCCCGGAGCTTATCGCAGGCTATTACGTCTTTCATCGCCTCTGACTGCCAAGGCATCCACCACATGCACTTAATTACTTGACTATACAACCCCAAACAGTCGTCAACACTTACAAGTGAGTGTTGTCCGTGCGATTCTTCATCGCTACTATCTGTTGTCCGTGTACTTAAACACTGTACAGCTTCAATCTAAATTCATATACCAAAACGCTTGATTCAGTTAATTTGCTAGTTCTCAATTCATCTAGATTAATTGCTTAATCTAAACTCTTGAGTGAACAATTTATTTCAGACTCAATTTTGCCAATCTGTTAATGAATAAACACGCCTTCGTCAGGTCATGCTTAATACCGTGATACTTAAATCACAGAAGTTAATAAACCAAGATCTAAATCTCTATTTACTAATTTCTGTAATCCGAACTTCTCTTAAGTTCTGGTGGAGACTAGGAGAGTCGAACTCCTGACCTCCTGCGTGCAAAGCAGGCGCTCTACCAACTAAGCTAAGTCCCCAGCTTACATCATCAGTCATGTATCTTTTATCTATAACTTCAACCAGTCAAAGTCATGGTGGGTCTGACAAGACTTGAACTTGTGACCCCACGCTTATCAAGCGTGTGCTCTAACCAACTGAGCTACAGACCCTCAGATACATCTATGAAGAACAACTTGTTGTGGATTCTTACCAATCGTCAATCTTTCGTTAAGGAGGTGATCCAGCCGCAGGTTCCCCTACGGCTACCTTGTTACGACTTCACCCCAGTCATCGGCCACACCGTGGTAACCGCCCTCTTTGCAGTTAGGCTAGCTACTTCTGGTGCAACAAACTCCCATGGTGTGACGGGCGGTGTGTACAAGGCCCGGGAACGTATTCACCGCGGCATTCTGATCCGCGATTACTAGCGATTCCGACTTCATGGAGTCGAGTTGCAGACTCCAATCCGGACTACGATCGGCTTTTTGAGATTAGCATCCTATCGCTAGGTAGCAACCCTTTGTACCGACCATTGTAGCACGTGTGTAGCCCTGGCCGTAAGGGCCATGATGACTTGACGTCGTCCCCGCCTTCCTCCAGTTTGTCACTGGCAGTATCCTTAAAGTTCCCGACATTACTCGCTGGCAAATAAGGAAAAGGGTTGCGCTCGTTGCGGGACTTAACCCAACATCTCACGACACGAGCTGACGACAGCCATGCAGCACCTGTATGTAAGTTCCCGAAGGCACCAATCCATCTCTGGAAAGTTCTTACTATGTCAAGGCCAGGTAAGGTTCTTCGCGTTGCATCGAATTAAACCACATGCTCCACCGCTTGTGCGGGCCCCCGTCAATTCATTTGAGTTTTAGTCTTGCGACCGTACTCCCCAGGCGGTCTACTTATCGCGTTAGCTGCGCCACTAAAGCCTCAAAGGCCCCAACGGCTAGTAGACATCGTTTACGGCATGGACTACCAGGGTATCTAATCCTGTTTGCTCCCCATGCTTTCGCACCTCAGCGTCAGTGTTAGGCCAGATGGCTGCCTTCGCCATCGGTATTCCTCCAGATCTCTACGCATTTCACCGCTACACCTGGAATTCTACCATCCTCTCCCACACTCTAGCTAACCAGTATCGAATGCAATTCCCAAGTTAAGCTCGGGGATTTCACATTTGACTTAATTAGCCGCCTACGCGCGCTTTACGCCCAGTAAATCCGATTAACGCTTGCACCCTCTGTATTACCGCGGCTGCTGGCACAGAGTTAGCCGGTGCTTATTCTGCGAGTAACGTCCACTATCCCTAGGTATTAACTAGAGTAGCCTCCTCCTCGCTTAAAGTGCTTTACAACCATAAGGCCTTCTTCACACACGCGGCATGGCTGGATCAGGCTTCCGCCCATTGTCCAATATTCCCCACTGCTGCCTCCCGTAGGAGTCTGGGCCGTGTCTCAGTCCCAGTGTGGCGGATCATCCTCTCAGACCCGCTACAGATCGTCGCCTTGGTAGGCCTTTACCCCACCAACTAGCTAATCCGACTTAGGCTCATCTATTAGCGCAAGGTCCGAAGATCCCCTGCTTTCTCCCGTAGGACGTATGCGGTATTAGCATTCCTTTCGAAATGTTGTCCCCCACTAATAGGCAGATTCCTAAGCATTACTCACCCGTCCGCCGCTAAGTGATAGTGCAAGCACCATCACCCCGCTCGACTTGCATGTGTTAAGCCTGCCGCCAGCGTTCAATCTGAGCCATGATCAAACTCTTCAGTTAAAAATCATTTTGCACCTTATTAAAGACAAGGTGCCAATTCTGGCTCATCAATTTTCTGACTTAAATTTCGCTCAAATAAACTTCGAGTAATTTAAACCAATCAATCAATGATAATATTTCGATCAATCAATCAGTAAAAATCCACACAAGTTGTTCTTCAATTCTCTTAATGATCTTCTTCCTGGTTCGTCACCAGCAAGCTAGGTCGGCTATATTACTCTTAATCTCTTAAAAGTCAACAGGTAATTTCGATATTTTTAAAACTTAATCTCAAAACCAACTTCTCATCAAATTCATCACTTAAAGTAACCAATCTAATTCCAAGTAACTGTTTTTCAACAAGTTCTTATCTGCATCACCGCCGATGGATGTGCATTATAGACCATTAATAACCTTTGACAACCCTTTTTTTAATTTAACATTACCACATGTTCGTTTTTTAGTCATTTTAGCATTTTATCTATATTATTTGATCAATTTTACCTTGATAATAGGTTATCAACTTTGTATTAAAACATATCTCCACCCAACTGCACATTAAGTATTAGCCTGGCTGGCGGTTAAGGAATTATATGAATTATTCTAATTTAATTTTACTAAGCGTGTTATCTGTAGGTGTTTGTACCTCTATATATGCTCAAGAAAACACGGTAAGTGAATCTACTAATGCGAGTTCATTAGAAGAAACAGGGCCAAACCATCCCCGTTCACAAATTATTAAAGATCTAAAAAATATTAAAGTTAAAGATTTAAAAATTAACGCAAATGCAGCTCAACCAGATCTTGTCAAAGATCCTTTGCAATCATTGAACCGTCCAATTTATTCTTTTAATGATATGTTGGACCGCAATTTTTTGCGTCCAGTTGCCGTTCAATATAGAGAAAAAACCCCAGAAGATGTACGTGGCTCTTATCGCCAATTCCGTAAAAATCTTGGTGAACCATGGAATGCTGTCAATCAGCTTATTCAAGGTCGTCCTGGTCGTGCAGCAAAAACTTTAGGCCGATTTACAATTAACACCTTAACCACTCTTGGTTTGGCTGATCCTGCAAGTCGCTTAGGTTTACCAACTGAAGAAGAGAATTTTGGTGTAACTCTTGGCTACTATGGCGTTCCTTCTGGCCCATTCCTTATGTTGCCTTTTTTTGGTCCAAGCACCTTACGTGATGGTTTTGGTTTAGCAGTAGATGCTCAAGCTCGTCCACAAAAATACGTTATGGATGATCAAGAAGGTCTTTATTGGTCGAGTAATCTATTACAAGCTGTGGATACACGCGCCCAATATCTTGACTTAGATCAAACCTTACAAGGTGATCAATACGCTATGATTCGAGACTTATACCTCCAGCGTAAAGCATTCCAAATTGCAGAGAAAAAGGGCGATTCTGCCGATGTGTCTTTCATTGATGATGACTCAGAAGATACACCAGATGAGAATCAAAACCCTTAACATGAAATTAAGGTATTGCTTGCATTAAGAGTTCGGCAATACCTTGATTTTGATCATACATACTCTATGATGAATAAAGTGATCATATAAAAGGACTACCATATCTTCTATGTATTTTATTAAACCGACACGCTCTATTCCTTATTTAGAGCAAGCTTTGGATAAACTGCCAGGCTTACAAGTCATTAACATAGATGATTTAGATTTATATGATCCAACCATCATTGCAATTGCAGATGTACAAGATTTCCTGACTTATAAATGGAATTTGCCGACGGTTGTAATTGCTTTTGAACACGAAGGTGCTGCTTTAGCGCATGCATGGGAAGCAGGTGCTCTTGCAGGTTGGGTGTGGAATCAGTTACCTAGCGATTTAAATAAAGCTCTATCAAGAATTGATGCTCAATATAAGCGTAACCAAGATAGTCGTGATTTACCTTCGGCTGCTGAACTGCAAAAACGTTTATTGCCGAATCCAATTGATTTATTAAATTATGAAGTCGAAACTTTTTTTCAGCCTTCAGCTTATCTTTCCGGTGATTGGTACGACTATTGGAAATTAAATGACAAAGAAGTTTTATTCTATCTTGCTGATGTTTCAGGCCATGGTGTAACCAGTAGTTTATTAACATCATGGATGGCAGCATTTCATGGTCGCTCTAAGACCCCAAGACAATTAATAAAAAAATTAAATGGGATGTTAGTTCAAGAGAATATCGAAAAGCACATTACGATTGTGGTGGGTATTTTAAACCTTGAAACACATACTCTTCGCTGGTCAAGTGCTGGGCACTACCCTCCTCCTATTATTTTTGAGCCTAATCAGGCACCGAAGATTCTAACAACGAGCAGTTTCCCACTAGGTTTAACTGATGAACTTGAAGTTGAAGAGCATATTTGTACATTAAATCGCCATGCTCGCTTCATTGTTTGCTCGGACGGAGCCCTCGAACCTTTTGATGGTGGTTTAAACGATCAGTTCCAACAATTGGTCCATCATTTGCAAAATCAATCATTTCAAGCACCCGATCATGTGGCCGATGATATTGCCATCTTCAGTCTTTGTCGAATGAATTAATTTACGAATCAATTAATTACATAATATACGACTTAAGGACTCTTGAGTCTGGGATGGCACTATGTGATAATTTTTGTATCCTTCTCTGAAAATGGCATTTATATGTCAACAGGTCATGTTGAATATGCAAGTTTAAATGGAACGCATATTTTCAAACTTATTGGTGAAGTGCGAGCCCATTCTTGTATAAGTCTAGACAAACTTTTAAACAGAATTGAACAGCAAGAGAATGTTGTAGGTGCAATCGTTGATTTAACCCAAACAACATTTATTGATAGTACTGTATTAGGCATCCTAGCTAAGCTGGGTTTAAAGCTTAAACAGACTCATCATATTCAAGCTGTGATGCTATCTACCAATCCAGATATCACAACCTTAGCCAACAGTATGGGGCTAGGGCAAGTTTTTGTCATTTTGAATTATTGTGGTGATCCTAACGTTTGCACATTAACGTTAACAGATGAACAAATCACTCATAATGCAATGCTAAGAACTGTTCTGGATGCACATAAGACATTGATGAAACTCAATGCAAACAATCAGAATATGTTTGAGCCACTTGTTAAGCAGTTACAGAAAGAACAAGATACTCTTGAACAGGTATCGGACAAACAAAATGCCTGATTTTCAACACTAAGCCGGATTAGAATATGACCCTCGTTTCTGTTGCTCAAATGAACTCTCAAGATGATATTGAAAATAATTTTCAAGTCATTGAGTCATTGATTCAACAGAGCAAGGCACAAAATGCCAGTTTGATTGTTTTCCCCGAAAACTTTGTATGTTTTGCGGCTGGAAAACAACGTGAAACTGCTGAGCAATTTGAATCTATTCAACAAAGGCTTGAGAAACTCGCACATCAATATCAAATCTGGATTGTGGCTGGCACTTTACCCTGTCCCTTCCGTCCAGATGGATCCACTATTCAAGATGGTCGCGTCCGAACTGTTAGCCTCTGTATTAGCCCTGAGCGTACAGAAGCGCGTTATGACAAGATCCATTTATTTGATGTACAAGTGGGTGATGCTGTCGGTGGTTATCAGGAGTCTCGTTTCTTTGAACCAGGAACAGACGTAATAGTCACATCTACCCCTTTTGGCAATATTGGCTTAATGGTATGTTATGACTTGCGTTTTCCAGAGCTTGCTCTAACGCTAAGACAACAAGGCGCTCATATTCTTACTGCCCCTGCTGCATTTACCTATACAACTGGACAAATGCACTGGCAGCTTTTGTTACAAGCTCGGGCAATGGATAGCCAATGTTATGTTTTAGGTGCAGCACAACAGGGCTGGCATGGTGAAAAACGACAGACCTGGGGACACTCTGGGGCAACTGATAGTCGTGGCCAAATTTTAAGTATGATTGGATATGAAGGAAATGGTTTAATTACTGTGCCCTTTGATCTAACAGCGCAAGATCTCGTCCGCTCTTCAATGCCTCTAATGACACACCGTAAATTAATTCACTATTAAAAGTTTAATTATTCATGTGGAAATACTTATTTAGCTTTTTTTGCTTGGGGGCAAATATTCATTGTTATGCTGAGTTTGGGACAACGAATCATTTCGTTTCACCAACGGCACAGCTCAAATCAGATATTCTTCCCTCCACTCCTAAAGATATTCCTTTGCCTGCATTTGGCCAGAGAATAATTGGATGGGGAACGGGTGCAGAAGGCGCAAGACAACGTTTAGAAAATATTCAGCCAGCAGATGTTTCTATGATTAAAAAACAAGGAACAACGCTTGAAATGATTACTGCATGGCAAGATTTTTATGAACAAGAGCAACAACGCAATGCAAATAATCCTACCGCCAAATATCGTGCGCGTTTAATGAAAAAAATTGCAGATCTGTGGTAGATAATTTTATCTAAAATATTTTTATGTTATGGAATAATTGGATTAATTATTCCATTTTTTATGTCTCTTAATTTACTTTATTCATAACCTATTCTGATGAACATTTAAGAAACTGAATAGAACGCGATATACTACAAAAGCAATATGAGTTTCTTTGAGGAATATATGGACCAAGACTGTCAAAACTTAAAGCTTGAGAATCAATTGTGCTTCCTCATTTATTCAACAAATTTAGCGCTTAATCAACTCTACAGAAAACTTCTCGCGCCTTTGGGGCTTACCTACCCCCAATATTTAGTGATGTTAGTTTTATGGGAACAGGATGAAGTGACTGTTTCAGAAATTGGAGCTAAACTTTTTTTAGAATCATCCACCCTCACTCCTATCTTGAAAAAGTTAGAAGCCCTGCATTTGCTTCATCGTACACGCTCAACTCAAGATGAGAGACAAGTGATTATTACACTTAGCGATGAAGGAAAAAAATTAAAAGATCAAGCATTGGATATTCCCGCAGGCGTACTAGAAGCAAGTTCATGTGACATGACAACACTATTAGGCTTGAAAGATCAACTTACCAAACTCCGTACAAACCTAGTTAAATAAACAGCAATTTTTCAAAAAATATACTTGTCAAAATAATTAAGTCGTGTACGATATATTTGTATTCAATTTATTTTAGGAATAAAAACGATGTCATTAGAAAAAGTTGTTTATCGTGCAAAAGCTAAAGCAACCGGTGGTCGTGATGGCCGTGCAACTTCATCTGACGGTGTATTAGATGTACAACTTGGTGTACCTAAAGAAATGGGTGGCGCTGGTGGTGCCGTAACAAACCCTGAGCAATTATTTGCAGCTGGCTATTCAGCATGCTTTTTAGGCGCTTTAAAATTTGTTGCAAACCGCGATAAATTTAATATTAGTAAAGATGCTTACGTAGAAGGTGAAGTAGGTATTGGTCCAATTCCTACAGGTTTTAGCATCGAAGTAACTTTAAATGTTTACTTAGTGGGTATGGACCGTGAAGAAGCTGAAAAATTAGTTGCAGCAGCTCATATTGTTTGCCCATATTCAAATGCAACTCGCAACAATATTGATGTAACTTTTAATATTGTGACTGAATAAGTTTCGATATAAAAAATGCCCGAATCATATCGGGCATTTTTATTGCGTGTTACAAATTAGACTTCGCTTGCTTCATTGGTTACTCGAAGCACTTCTTCAAGTGTCGTTTTACCTGCGAGTACTTTACGCAGACCATCATCACGAATAGAACCTGAATACTCACGAGCATGATTTTCTAATTCATATTCAGCCGCATTACCATGAATGAGACGACGCATCGGTTCATCAACTGGTACGATTTCATAAATGGCTGTACGTCCATTAAAGCCTAAATGTGAGCAATGGTCACACCCTTTGGCTTCAGGTAACTGCAACAATGGTTCATTATGAATATGTTGAAAAACCTGTTTTTCAAAAGTATCAGCTTCACGCCATGTCATACAATGTGGACATAAAGTACGAACCAAACGTTGAGCAATCACCCCAATTAAAGAGCTTGATAATAAGAAAGGCTCGATTCCCATATCTTTAAGTCGAGTAACCGCACCAATAGCTGTATTGGTATGTAGTGTCGATAAAACCAAATGTCCAGTTAACGATGCTTGAACTGCAATTTCAGCAGTTTCCAGATCACGAATCTCCCCCACCATCACCACATCAGGATCTTGACGTAACATTGCTTTTAAAGCACGAGCAAATGTCATATCCACTTTGGTATTCACTTGAGTTTGACCAATGCCTTCGAGTTGATATTCGATTGGATCTTCGGCAGTTAAGATGTTACGAGTATTGTCATTTAGATCAGATAGAGCTGCATATAACGTCGTTGTTTTCCCCGAACCTGTAGGCCCTGTGACCAAAATAATGCCATGAGGACGATGTACTAACTGAGTTAAACGTTCATAGTCATTTGCCATCAGTCCCAAATGGATCATATTAAGTCGACCAGCTTGTTTGTCGAGCAAACGCATTACGACCCGTTCACCATGTGAAGATGGTAAAGTCGAAACACGGACATCTACTTCTCGGCCTGCAAGGCGTAAAGAAATACGCCCATCTTGTGGCACACGCTTTTCTGCAATATCGAGTTTTGCCATGACTTTAATACGTGACACTAGCAACGGCGCCAACTCACGGCGCGGCTGTACAACTTCACGTAATTGACCATCTACACGTAATCGTACAGATAATTTCTTTTCGAAAGCTTCAATGTGAATATCAGAAGCTCCTACTCGAATTGCCTCTGAAAGTAGCGCATTGATCAGACGAACAATTGGAGCATCATCTTCCTGATCCATCAAATCTTCTGTCTCAGGAACCTGATCGGCCAAACTTAATAAATCAGGATGATCTTCTAAACCTGCTGCAACTTGTTGTGATTCCCCTGTATCGCCGGCATAGCTTGTACTTAAGAGCGTATTAAATTCTTGTTCACTACATAATTGGAAGTGAGCTGGCTTACCTAGAATTCGTCTTGCTTCCTGCAATGCAATTTTTTCAGTATTTTGACGTCTAATAATAAATACTTGATCACCGTCATAACGAAATAAAACACCATGACGCTTGGCAAAACTATATGGAACTTGTATTTGTTTCAATATTTGCATCACAATTTATAATGATGAGTAAGATGATTTTGAGTGTACTCTAAGCAGATTACAGCGTGAAGTCTGTTTAACAACTCGGTAGAGGAATTTTACGTCTTGTTTGAAAATAATGAATATCAGCCTCGCCCCCAGAATTCCTTAAAATGGTGGGGAGAACAGCGCTTTGAAATTAATCAGTCTAAAGCATGGCAATTTGGTTCAATGCTTTTTCGTCTAACGCGCGGTATAAAAGAATGGCGTATCGAATATTATCGCCCATCTCTTCAAGACGATAATGAGCAAGATTGGCATCCAATTGCCGATCCGAATTTTGCCTTTCCGCATACTGTTCAAGTAGAACGCTACATGTTTCGGAAAACTAATCCAGAATTTTTACTTATGCCCCGTCTGGCAGACCGTTCTGTGGTCATTAAACCCGTTGATCCTATCTACATTCCAGCAGGTCAACGCGGAACTCTTTATATTAGTACACCACTATGGATTGCAGGTTTAGTTGAAAGTCAGCATGAGCCTTTGTTTGAGATTCCTGTGATTCAGCCTAAAGATACATGGTTTGGTCCTAATGCCCAGCAAGGTGAAATTTGTTATGCCACTTCTGTAGATGGGCGTACCGATTTGAACCTGTTAACGCCTCGAGCTTTTCGTGCTGTAACCCCAATTGATTTTCACAACACCAGTAATCATCAATTGCGTTTTGACCGCATGAACGTGCCCGTTACCGCTCTGCCTCTTTTTTATAGTGAAAGTACCGGTCGTTTATGGACTTCTCAAATTAAAGTTTATTATGAAGGCTCTGATCGTCCTGCACGAATTCGTATTGAAAACCGTACGCCCCCTCTTGCTGGTGAAGTGACCTATGTTCATCCACCACGTTCACCTGGTGGAGCATTATTCAATATGTTTGATTCATTCTTTTAAGAGGTTTATATGGCTGATACAAGTATTCCTAAGGATATCGCTGATAGCCTCACAAGCATATTTACCAATATCAATACCGAACGTATTAGTGAAATTTTAGTCGGTGTTGTGCTGTGTTTTATTGGTTTTGTTCTTGCCCGTATTATTTCAAATACATTTATTAGAACCATTGGTTCACGTTTTAATGCTCATCAACGTCTGGTGTGGCGTCGCGGTATTTTTTATTTTATTTTCTTACTCTTCATTATGACGAGTTTAAAAGAAGCTGGTTTTAAACTAAGTGTATTTCTTGGCGCGGCAGGGATTTTAACCGTAGCGCTCGGTTTCGCATCGCAAACTTCTGCCAGTAACTTAATCAGTGGTTTATTTTTGATTGGTGAAGGTTCATTTGAAGTCGGTGATACGATCCAGATTACACTCATTCGTGGAAATACAATTGAAGGCGAAGTGATCTCGATTGATTTGCTTTCGGTTAAGCTACTTACATTAGACAATGTGTATATTCGTTTGCCAAACGAACAACTCATTCGTGCTCCCGTACACAACTTATCTAAATACCCAATACGTCGTATTCCAATTACGCTCGCAATCAACTTCCATGAAGACATCATTAAAGTTCGCGAAGTTCTACTGAATGTAGCAGCTCATTATCCTCTTGTATTAGATGACCCAAAGCCTGCTGTTACAGTGACCGCATTTAGAGAATCATCAATTGAGCTTTTATTTACAATGTGGTGTCGACAAGAGAACTCTTTAAAAGTTCGAGATGAGATGCAAGAACGAATCCGAAATGGATTTTTAGATAACCGAATTGAAATTCCTGTTCCTAAAATGGGTTTGATTGATCGACCATCTAGTGTTTTTGCTGAAGATGATATCGATCAATACAGTAATCAAAAAGAATTAAATCGAGAGCCTAAAGCTTAGGCTCTTCATTTTTCTGTACAGTGGATGATGGTGGTAATGGCGCAAGATAAGCAATAATCAACATTACCCCACCCGCTCCAATAAATGAAATGACTCGAGTTAAAGTCGCACTTTGCGATAGATCAAGCAAAATCAGCTTTAATACCACAATCCCTAAAAGAGCAGCACCTACAAACCATAATTGACGAATCATTTTTCGGCTAGAGAAAGTAGTTAAAATGAATGCCAAGATTACCCAAAGCAATGTCAGACTTAACTGTACGATTCCATTTGTCCAAATTGCAGCACTCCAGAGTGGTGTTGCCCAGTAATAGTGCAACCCTCTGACCACCACACTACTGAATACCAACAACCCCACTAGAATTGTTGTAATTTTAAAAGTCCACTCCAGTGATTTATCTTGATCAAAAGCATGCTGATAAATAATAAAGAGTAGACCAGCAAATACTGAAATTGAAAGGAAGTCAGTTAAGTTAATCAAAGGAACAAAGTAAAGGTACTCAGCAGAATGCCGATCTACGCTCACTACTAGTAACCAAAGTAAGCTAAAACACCACACTGGAATTTGATGTAACAAGGTAGTTTTATGAGCCTTATACACCCAAAGGGAATAAATCACAGGAACGAAAGCCAGAGCAACAAGTGGCATTTGTGGAAATATTGCCAAACCAACCGTTGCTAATGCCAACCAGCTTAAACCAGACCAGACCTTTAAAGATCCAAACTGACCTGATTGCGGTTGAGCCATAATGAATAAAGCACTAAGAAGCGCTGCTGCAATAAGGAAAGTACCCTGCTGTAATATACTCGGCCATTTAAACATGCTGAATACTTGACTGGTAAAGGCCTCACCCAAAATTAACAACAATAACAGGCCAATTAAACTTAACTGTAAGCTCTGCCATTGGACCCTTAGTTTGTAGTGAACCACTACACTAAATATTGATAATAATAGTATCGCAATCATCAAATATGGGCTTAAGCCATGATGTTGCCATGTCAAAATTTCTATACCAGCGATAGCGCCTGCATACATACCTAAGCATAAGAAAATGCCGCTAAACATGCTGGCACTAAAATAGTGTTGCTCTTTACTGTTGTATTGCAATAAATAATAGGCTGAAATGAATTGGGCAATTGCATAAATGCTTGTGCTTAGCGTCGGGAACTCTGCATTCGCCCAAAATTGATAAAACAATGCAACTGAACTGAGTAAAACTAAAATTACACCAATATATCGGCTTAAACGGTAGCGCTCTGTTACTCCCCATACTATAAGGGCCGTACCTTGAGCAACCCAACCAATTGCAGTCCAATGTGCCCCTTTCGCGAGTGGAAAGATTAAGGCAAAAAATGCAACGGCAAGGATGAAAAAGCTTTTAGCAAGAACTGAAAGTTGAGGATGGGTCTTTTTGATCCAGAAAGTTAATACCGCATAAGTACCTGCCAAAACAGCAGCACCAATCGTCAACGCTTGAGTAGACTCATGAACTAAATAGGCATGTAGTGTAAAGCCTAGTACAGGCACACTAAAAATAAGACCCACATCTAAGAGCGGAGGTAAGCGAATACCCTCTTGTTGTTCACGTGCTGAAACTCGAGATATATTTTGGCTATAACGGACACTAAGCCAAATAAACAGAGCTATATGTAGCCATAAAATCCAGTCTAATGTGTCAAATTTTGCTGGTTCTGCATAAAAACCTATCGCGCTACCACCAATAAACATCGTGGCAAAGAAAGCAATCTGATTTAAGATTTTCCATGGTTGAATAAAATTAACCGCAGCAACAGCAAGATTAATGACTAAGTAGTAGCTAAATAGGAAGACTACATCTGGACGATATTGTGGAATAACTAAAGGGGCTGCATAGGCCATGCCGAGTGCTAAAATTGCCAAATAAATAGCTTGTTGTTCTAAACTCAAGAATACCGTAATAGCCAATAAGATCGTAAACAGAATACTGGCTGTAGTTAGATTGGCAATTACACCAAAATGATGCGAGAACACGAGTGTTAGGAATACAACAGCTAGTCCTACCCCCTGCAATGCCACAGCAAAAAGTTGATTTTTCCTTTGCAAGCTATATCCAAATGCCGTTAATACGCCTCCGGCAATTGCAATAAAACCAAGTTTTACACCTAAACTAAGTTGCCAGTGCTCACTTGCGAAACGCAATAGCAACACCACCCCAACCATCAACACAGCGACAGCAACTCTTAAAATTGGATTGCCATGAACCATCCAATCGACTGCTGGTTGCCACCATGTACTATTTACATGAGTTGGTTGTTCTGTTTGATTTAAAATTGCCGTTTCAATAGGGATTAACGTGTCAGTATTATTGGAATCAACTTGCACTACCGCTGGATTTATAACTTCTGTTTGTATAGTCTCATTTACACGAACAGTTTGTTTCACTGACTCGAGGTATAACAGTCGAGTATGAAACGCACTAATCGTTTGGACTAAACATAACAATAAAACCAGTAATGCCCCACCAGCAATCCACATCCAGTGATTCATATAAGCAACTAATGCAACCAAGGCGGCTGCATAAATCACTATTGTTTGCGTATGAATAGAATAAAGTGGTTTTTTCTGCTGAGAAAACTGTTGTTCTAAATGAGTCAGACGCTGATGCAGATTTGATAATAACTGAACCAGTACTACCACGAGTGCAATAGATAAAGCAGCAACAGCACTCTGAAATTTAAAACCAATTGAAATGGCTAAAAACAAAGTCAAAGCGATCAAAACGATGATCATTCCCTGTTTGTCTTTTTTATACATGGGCTTAGCAATATGACACCTTCATTACATGTCATCTTACTTCAAGCCAATACAAGCGTATATTTATACATACAAAATACTGCAAAAATCATAATCCTGCATTCATAGCCGTTTTCACGTAAAATACCCGTAATTCAAATTAAGGAATTGTTCAATGCCACCATTTGTCTTGGTTGATGGGTCCTATTTTTTATTTCGTGCATATCATGCATTACCACCATTGACGACCTCTACAGGGTTACATACCAATGCAATACGTGGAGCAATTTCTGCGATTCAAAAACTTATGCGTCGTATGCAACCGACGCATATGGCCGTGATTTTTGATACGCCTGAGCCAACTTTCCGTCATAAGCTTTCACCTATTTATAAAGGTGACCGCCCAACCATGCCTGAAGAATTATCTCAACAGATTCCATATTTACATGCATTGATTAAAGCTCAAGGTATTCCTTTATATAGTCTTCCAGGCGCTGAAGCTGATGATATTATCGGTACACTTGCTAAACGTGCCGTGCTTGAAGGCCATCATGTACTTATCTCAACTGGAGATAAAGACATGGCTCAGCTCGTCAATGATCATGTCAAACTTGAAGATAGCTTTAAAGATCGCGTAATGGACACCGATGGTGTATTTGAAAAATTTGGCGTTTGGCCAAATCAGATTATCGACTATTTAACGCTAATGGGTGATGCATCCGACGGTATTATGGGTGTTCCAGGCGTAGGTGCAAAAACAGCCGCTAAGTTACTGACCGAATATGGCACTTTAGAGAATATCATTGCCAATGCTGATCAACTTAAAGGCAAGATTAGCCAAAATATTAAAGATAATTTAGACAATATTAAGCTTGATCACCAGTTAGCTAGCATTGTCTGTGATCTTCCTTTAGAACTCGACTGGCATGAATTAAAGCTTACCGATCCAAATGTTGATGCCTTACGCAACTTATATACTGAGCTTGAGTTTAGAAATCAGTTACAGTCGCTTGATCATCCGAATAATCCCAACAGCTCTACTTATAAACAACAAGTTTCACAAGTAGTCGTTCAAGATGAAGTTAAACCAGCTGATTCTATAGAAACCGAAGATCAGGCAAGCTTAACCAGTCAAGATGACCAGCTTGGAACTGCAAATTATCACACTGTGTTAACTCAAGAAGCATGGGATCAACTCTTGCAACGCATGCAAAATGCTGATCATTTTGCCATTGATACAGAAACGACAAGCCTTGATTACCGTATTGCCGAGATGGTTGGTTTTTCAATCGCCTTTGATGCACAAGACGCTTATTATGTGCCTTTAGCGCATAATTATGAAAATGCACCACAGCAACTGGACCGTGAACAAATTCTGGCTCAAATTAAGCCTGTATTAGAAAATGAAGCGGTTAAAAAAATTGGTCATCACCTTAAATATGATGCCCATATCTTTGCTAATCATGGCATAAAACTTAAAGGCTGGTATTTCGATAGCATGCTGGCATCTTATGTACTAAATGCAGCAGCAACTCGTCATGGCATGGATGATGTAGCTCGTGTCTACTTAAGTCACTTGACCACTACCTTTGAACAAATTGCTGGTAAGGGTGCAAAGCAGAAGACTTTTAATCAAATTGAGATTGAAGTTGCTGCTCACTATGCAGCAGAAGATGCACATGTGACCTATCGTTTGTATGAAGTACTTTCAAACAAACTTAAACCATTTCCTGAGTTAGAAAATATTTTATATAACATCGAAATGCCAGTTGCCCGAATTTTGTCAGGCATGGAAGAAGATGGTATTCGTTTAGATCATGCTTTCTTAGATAAATTAAGTGTTGAGTTTGCAAAAACCATGGAAGGCCTTGAAAATCAGGCTATGGAAATTGCAGATGAAACTTTTAATATTGCTTCACCTAAGCAAGTAGGCGAAATCCTATTTGATAAATTAGGAATCAAAGGCGGTAAAAAAACTGCAACTGGACAATACAGCACCAGTGAAAGTGTTTTAGAAAAGATTGAACATCCTTTAGCGGAAATTATTCTAGAACATCGTGGTTTGGCAAAGCTAAAAAGTACCTATACGGACCGTTTAGTAGAACAATCTCATAACGACACGCATCGTGTGCATACGAGCTATCATCAAGCACTTACAGCGACAGGTCGCCTCTCCTCTTCTGATCCTAACTTACAAAATATTCCAATTCGTAGACAAATTGGCCGTCAGATTCGTAAAGCATTCATTGCACCAGAAGGCCGAGTTCTATTGGCTGCCGATTACTCACAAATTGAACTACGTTTAATGGCCCATTTTTCTCAGGATGATGCTTTAGTACATGCATTCCAGCACGGACAAGACGTTCACCGCCGTACCGCTGCAGAAGTATTGGGTATTGCAATTGAAGATGTGACGAATGATCAACGTCGCCAAGCTAAGGCAGTAAACTTTGGTCTACTGTATGGTATGTCTGAGTTTGGTTTGATTCGTCAGTTAGGTTTCACACGTCAAGAATCGCAAAATTATATTAAGCAATATTTCCAGCGCTATCCTGGCATCTATGAATATATGCAACGCACACGTCAAGTTGCATCAGAGCAAGGCTTTGTTGAAACTATTTTAGGCCGTCGTCTTTATACGCCAGATATTGATGCACGAAATGTGATGGTGCGTAAAGCTGCCGAACGTGCTGCAATCAATGCACCTTTACAAGGTAGTGCAGCTGATATTATTAAAATTGCTATGATTGAAGTCGATAAAATCTTGCCAAAAGATCAAGCCAAATTACTACTTCAAGTACACGATGAATTAGTTTTTGAAGCCGATCAAAACATTGCTGAAGAACTTTCCAAACAAATCGCAAAAGTCATGGAATCTGTTGTAGAAATTTCCGTGCCTTTAGTGGTTGAAGTAGGACAAGGACAAAACTGGGATGACGCCCATTAATTAATAGAAATAAAAAAGGGCTGTGAAATACAGCCCTTTTTATTGAGTTAGCTTAAAGACCAGTTAAGAGAACTTTAGCAACTTCATTCATTAAAATTTCGGCAATATAGAGTGCCAAAAATGCCAAAATTGGCGATAAGTCAATCATTCCCATATTAGGCAATAAACGACGGAATGGTGCGAGTAATGGTTCAGCTAAATCTTGAATCACTTCAATATAAGGTGAACGAGATTGAGTGAACATAACCACCCAGCTCAAAATGATTGTCGCGAAAATTAAATAACGGCAGAAACGAATCAAGTCCTGAATCATAGTCACAAATGTCAGAATCACTAAATGAATCGGACTATTTGGCATAGAACCAGACAGATACATCACACCGAAAATTTTCAGTAAATATAAAATAATTAAAAGAGCTAACGCAGCTAAATTAAACCGGCCTTTTGCGACCGTCGGAAAAATTCGGCCAAAAATATCAACAATTTTAGTCGCCTTTACGGTCGATAAAACCACAGGATTATAAGGACTTACTGCCGCCAATTGCATTAAAAAACGGAAAAAGACCAATAAAATCGCGACATTAATTAAAATTCCAAAAATTAGCGCAGAATTTGCACCCATAGTTGTCTTATCCTATTTAAGCTATTTCGCACTGTCACTCAATTCTTGAGCCAATTCTTGGCTACGCTTCTGTGCAGCAGCCAATGCAGATTGAATATTTTGGGAGATTTGTGCACGGTCAAAAACTTCAAGTGCAGCTTGTGTTGTACCATTTGGCGATGTCACATTCTTACGAAGTTCAGATGGAGTATTTGAACTGGTAATTGCCATTTGAGCTGCACCTAACGCCGTTTGAAGAGTTAACGCAGTTGCAACTTTTTCATCCAGTCCTAAATTTTTACCCGCACGGATCATACTTTCCATCAGATAGAAAAAATATGCAGGGCCTGAACCAGAAACTGCTGTTACCGCATCAATTTGAGCTTCGGAGTTTACCCAAATTGTTAAGCCTGTGGCCGCTAAAATCTGACTTGTTAATTCACGATCCGAAGTACCTACTACATCATTTGCATAGATACCGTGCGCGCCAGTTTGAACCAGAGCTGGTGTATTCGGCATAACGCGAACAATTCGATTGCTATCAATTAAGTTTGATATCGTTTGAATTTCAGCACCAGCAATAATTGAAATGACCAATTTATCTGATAAAAGACCTTTCAACGGACGTAAAACAGTCGCCAAAACTTGCGGCTTTACCGCTAGTACGACAACATCAGCATTTTGAATTGCAGCCACGTTATCTTGTGTTACGTGAACTTCTTTCTCTTGTAATAATTGACGGATCTGCTCAACAGGATCTGAAACAGTAATACGTGTCGGTGGTAAACCTCTTGAAATGAGCCCGCCAATTAACGCTTGGGCCATATTACCGCCACCAATAAAACAGATATTACAATTTACTGCACTTGCCATAACCATATTCGCCATTTACCAGATTACAAGAATGAGAAATTAAATCCGGTTGCCATCCTCCTTGCCCACAATACGGAGACTGAGCCAACCAAAATCCTTTCGGTGTAAAAACCCCAAGCATAACATTATCTATGACTAATATTTGAATTGTATGACGAAGCCAAGGCAAAATATGTGCTTCTTGAATTGCTTTTTTTAATGGCCATTGCCCAACACGACCGTATAAATGGACTTTTTCTCCACCTTGGCGTCGAATTATCGTCAACTTTTTATTTAATAAAGATGGAGCCAAACCGATATTTTTTTGTGTAATCTGAAAATACCCTGAAGCGTAATGCACTATTTCCCCCATTTGGAAATGATGCTCTGACTCAGCTTCAACCGGGTTTAATTTTTCAGCAAGAAAAACTTGCTTACTCAATCTATAAAGATGGTGTTGATAACGGACATAGTAAAACTGATTCCAGTGTAATGCTGCTTGTGCATCGGACTTTGAATCAATCACTTCATTTTTTAAACGCTCAACCATTTCAAATGCAGGTCGATATTGTCCATCACCTTTCATCCAAACTGAAAGTAATTGACGTTGACGGGCAACTGATAAATCTAAAAGTTTAGTTAAGTCTAAACACTCAGCAGTACCACAATGTTTTAAATCAGCTTTCAAAACTTCTTCTAAAATTTCAGAAGCATCTTGCATCAAATAGCTGGTTCGGCTCAGTGCTTGTTGCATTTTAGGAAATCTATTTTGTAAAAATGGCCAAAGTTCCTCACGCGACCATGCCCGATCATAATGAATATCGTAATTTGTCGGGTCATTTACATACTCAATTTCAAGTTGAGTAGTCCAATCAGCAATTTGCTCACGAGATAAGTCTAAAAAAGGACGCCAAATCGTCATATCTACACGGTAATCAATAGACTGCATAGCAGCTAATCCATCAACACCTGCACCCGATAATAAACGTAGTATTACCGTTTCAGCCTGATCTTGCTGATGATGAGCAAGTACTAAGATTTCATTCGGTTGCAAATGCTGTCGATAAGCTTGATAACGCGCCTGACGTGCTTCAGCCTCCAAATTACCATCGGCAACCTGAACTTTTTGAATAATAAAAGGAATATCTAAACGAGTAACTTGTTCAGCGACTAGTTTCCCCCACTCTGCACTTTGTGATTGCAGCTGATGATCGATATAGATTGCTCGGATCTTTTGAGGGAAAATTTGAGACATCAAATGTAGCAGCAGCATAGAATCCATGCCACCACTACATCCAATAAGAAAAGAACTATTTTCTGAAAATAGTTGAGCCTGCTTTAAGACATTATGCCTAAATTTGCGCTGCCAAACTTCATTAAACGTTGATAACGTGCTTCGCATCGTTCATTTGCTTCCAGTGGTAGCAATTCATCCAAAGCTTGCTTCAGAACTACTTTTAGGTTTTGCATGACTTGCTCAGGGTCTAAATGTGCCCCCTCACCTTCATCTACTACATATTCAACAATACCTAGAGATTGTAATTTGTCTGCTGTCAAACCTAAAGCTTCGCTCGCTTGAGCCGCTTTTTCAGCGGTTTTCCATAAAATAGATGCGCAGCCTTCTGGTGAAATCACAGAATAAATACTGTGCGATAACATAATGACTCTGTCAGCAACACCAATACCTAAAGCACCACCAGAACCACCTTCACCCAGTACTGTTGCAACAACAGGAACTTTCAAGCTTGAAAGTTGAGCAAGACTCGTTGCAATTGCTTCGGCTTGTCCACGTTCTTCAGCACCAACACCCGGGTAGGCACCCATCGTATCAATAAACGTGAAGACCGGAAGATTAAAACGCTCAGCCATATCTAATAGGCGTTGAGATTTACGGTAACCTTCAGGGTTAGCCATACCGAAGTTATGCTTTAATTTTTCACGGGTACTACGACCACGGTGTTGTCCAATGACCATCACAGGTTGACCGTCAAAACGAGCAAGACCACCTACCATCGCACCATCGTCACCAAACAAACGATCACCATGCAAGGCGTCAAACTCTGTAAAGATTTCACCGACATAATCTAGAAACTGCGGACGTTCAGGATGACGTGCAATTTGAACCGTTGTCCAAGCTTTGGACTGAGTAGATTTTTTCATAGGTCGAATATTATCCCTTTAATCGATAAATTTTTCCGACTGAATATTCAATTCAATGTCCCAATGCTTAAACTGCTCTTGCTCATCGTGCAAGTCGGCAACTAACAATGGCCATTGTTTGGCATCACCAGAAACACTAAGCTGCCATTGTTGATCATTTATGATGGTCAGTTCAATGGCAGGAAGCATCTGATCACTTCGACTATGGTTGAGTAAAACTGCTAGGCGAAGTAATAAACTTAAGTAAAGTAATTTATGACCACCAGCCTTCAAAATTTCGTTTTTTACATCATTTCGCAATTTACGACGATGGTGAGCAACTAAATGTGAAAGATGATTTTGATCAATTTGCGAGAAACCAGGAATATCTGAGTGCTGTAATAAATAAGCACCGTGGCGATGATAACCACCATGACTAATTGCTAAACCAATTTCATGTAAATAAGCGGCTCGACGCAGTAAGTCACTGTCTTCACTGGTTAAATTAAGAGATTTCGCAACACCATCAAATAATTGTTGTGCTGTGTTTACAACTCGTTCTGCTTGCTTTGGATCTGCATTATAACGCCCCATTAAGGCCTGTACACTACGATCACGGATATCTTCATGTTTAAATCGACCTAACAGGTCATACATCACACCTTCGCGTAATGCACCATCAGAATATGCCAAACGATCAATTTCTAAAACTTCAAAAACTGCGTACAAAATTGCCAATCCGGCTGGCAAAACTGCTCGTCGATCTTCTCTTAGGCCTTCAAAATCAATTTCAGAAACATTTTTAAACTTAAGTAATTTATCTTTAAGTTTATATAGTCCTTCTCGAGTGACATTTTCTTGTTCATCACTTAAGCCCATATTGACCATAATTTGGCGACAGGCCTTGATCGTTCCACTCGAACCAACGACTGTATCCCACCCTTCCATTTTATAAGTCGTTGCAATAGCAGAAAGTTCTTTACGAGCAGCAACTACGGCCTTATCAAATGCTTTTTGTGTGATTTCACCATCAGAAAAATAGGCCGTTGTATAAGCCACACAACCCATTTGTAATGACTCGGTGTAAATAGGTTCAAACTCTTCACCGATAATGAATTCGGTAGAACCACCACCAATATCAACAACTAAGCGACGCCCACCATTGGCCATGGTATGCGATACACCTAAATAGATCAGACGGGCTTCTTCTCGTCCTGCAATAATTTCAATAGGTTTAGGTAAAATTTCTGCAGCTTTTTGAATAAATTCATGACCATTTTTTGCCTGACGCAAGGCATTCGTAGCCACGATTCGTAAACGATTAGGTTGAACAGAGCTCAATCTTCCAACAAAACGGGCTAGACATGCTAAACCACGTTGCTGCGCGGCTTCTGTTAAATTTTTATTTTCATCTAAACCAGCTGCAAGCTGTACTTTTTCTGACATCGAAGCAACTTTTTTAACTTCGCCATGATCTACCCGTGCAATTGCAAGGTGAAAGCTGTTCGACCCCATATCTATGGCGGCAAGTAATTCTTCATCAATCAGAAAATCAGACATTATTGAACTAAACCCATAACAATTCACGCCTAGAGTAATTCACAAGAATGCAATTGAAAAGCCATTTTCATCAACAATTAATAGCCATCGATATTTTTCTATTTGTTAAACGATTGTACAAGCCGATGATGAATATCGTGAGCATCCATTAGACAAATTTAGTTAAGCCTTGAATAATAGCATCAAACCCTTACATTGAACTAAGTAGCTATGTAATACTGATAGAGATAATTTCTCCTGTAGTAATAGCACTTTTTCTAAAAATTGGAGCCGTACCATGTCTGCGACTATTGTAAATACAACTGATGATAACTTCCAAGCAGATGTTCTAGACGCTGAAACACCTGTACTTGTTGACTTCTGGGCAGGTTGGTGTGCACCTTGTAAAGCCATCGCACCTGTTCTTGAAGACCTATCAAGTGAATATGCTGGTAAAGTAAAAATTGTTAAAGTTGATGTAACTTCTTGCGAAGATATTGCGGTGAAATACAATATCCGTAATATTCCTGCTTTATTACTTTTCAAAAATGGTGAAGTTGTAGCTCAACAAATTGGTGCTGTACCTCGCTCTAAACTTGTTAGCTTTATTGATGAAAATGTTTAAGTCAAAATGCTAAGAATAAAAATACGCTATACTTTTTTATAGCGTATTTTTTTCGGCTATAAATTGACAAATTAACTAAGCTGGCTTATATTGCATGCTCAAGAGGCACTGAAGGGAATCATCTTCGTCCGGCTTCTTACAAGACACAAACATAAAGATCGCCACTCGGCAACAGAAATTGTTTTTTCACATTTTTCTTCGAAACAATCAATCAGACTTCTGAATTGTTATTGTGTAAATACAATTGCGATAATCTTTTTTGTATGCGAGCGATTTTTCTTCTTTTTAAACCACACTCTACTCTTTCCTAATTCTGACCCTTATGAATTTAACTGAACTCAAGAAAAAACCAATTGGTGAATTAATTAAAATTGCTGAATTTATGGGCCTGGAAGGTATGGCTCGTAATCGAAAGCAAGATATTATCTTTGCCATTTTGAAACGCCATGCAATGAATGGCGAAGAAATTTTTGGTGATGGCGTTCTTGAAATTCTCTCTGATGGTTTTGGTTTTTTGCGCTCTGCCGCAGGTTCGTATTTAGCAGGTCCGGATGATATTTATGTGAGTCCTTCACAAATCCGACGCTTTAACTTGCGTACAGGTGATACCATCACAGGTACTATTCGCCCTCCAAAAGAAGGTGAGCGTTATTTTGCGTTGCTCAAAGTTAACCAGATTAACTATGACACGCCAGAAAATTCTCGAAATAAAATTTTATTTGAAAACTTAACACCTCTTTTCCCAACTGAACAATTGGTTATGGAACTCGGTAATGGTACGACAGAAGATTTAACTGCTCGTGTTGTTGACTTAGTTGCGCCAATTGGTAAAGGACAACGTTCTATTATTGTTGCACCGCCAAAAGCGGGTAAAACAATGTTACTCCAAAATATTGCTCAATCGATTGTTAGAAACAATCCTGAAGTATTCTTAATTGTTCTATTAATTGACGAGCGTCCAGAAGAAGTAACTGAAATGGAACGTACTGTTCGCGGTGAAGTCATTGCTTCAACATTCGACGAAGCTCCTGCTCGCCACGTACAAGTTGCAGAAATGGTAATTGAAAAAGCAAAACGTCTTGTTGAACATAAAAAAGACGTTGTGATTCTTCTTGACTCTATTACCCGTCTTGCTCGTGCTTACAACACGGTTATCCCATCATCAGGTAAAGTATTAACTGGTGGTGTAGATGCTCATGCATTAGAGCGCCCTAAACGTTTCTTCGGTGCTGCACGTAATATTGAAGAAGGCGGATCTCTTACGATCATTTCAACTGCTTTGATTGAAACAGGCAGTAAAATGGATGACGTAATTTATGAGGAATTCAAAGGTACAGGTAACCAAGAGATTACACTTGATCGCCGTATTGCTGAAAAACGTGTCTTCCCTGCTATGAATATTAAGAAATCTGGCACTCGTCGTGAAGAGCGTTTAATGGATGATGATAACTTACGTAAAGTATGGATCCTCCGTAAGCTTCTACATCCTATGGATGAATTGGCGGCAATGGAATTCTTACTTGATCGTATGAAAGAAACCAAAACAAATGATGATTTCTTCGATCAGATGAAGCGTAAAGCTTCAACTTAATCGATTAATCTTCAATAAAAAGCCACTCTTTTGAGTGGCTTTTTATTTGGTTGACAAGCTTTACACAAAAATACATTTTGCAGTTTTTTATGTAAATTTACTTATAAGCTTTTGATAATAATTATTTTTGAATTAAAAAAAATAAGTTTTTTAGTAGTTTACCTCTACCTTTTCCAATACACTCGAGCCGATTGATTGTTTTTTTCTGTTAAAAAACAGACTGTTTTTCTGTTTTTCATACATTTTTTTGACAGACGACAGTAGTATTTCAGCATTTGCAGTGATAGCATAGCGGCAGACCAGTTAGACTGCTCCATGCGTTGTTACCTAGCTACGTTTTAGGAATAATAAAAGCAAAACAGTCCAACTTAGGTTTTTTTAATCTCAAATCTTTTTTGTGAGAGTGATGCCATGTTATTCAAAAAATTTGCTGCCGTTGCTGCTGTAGCTGCTACTTTAGCTTTCGTTGGTTGTTCTAAGAAAGAAGAAGCTCCTGCTGCTGCTTCTGAAGCTTCTGCTGCCGCTTCTACTGCTGCTACCGCTGCTTCTGAAGCTGCTACTGCCGCTTCTCAAGCTGTTGATGCTGCTTCTGCTGCCGCTTCTGCACCTGCTGCTTCTGCAGCTGCTGCTTCTGCGCCTGCTGCTTCTGCACCTGCATCTGCTGCACACTAATCTATATAGATTAGAAAAAAGAGGACATTTTGTCCTCTTTTTTTATGCCTAAATTTTATATTCTAAAAATCATTTCGCTTAAACTATCTAGATAAATTGATATCACACATCGTAGCTGAATAACGCCATCTAAATATAAGTAAAAAAAAGCAGATCAATCGATCTGCTCATTTCCAACGCGTTGTCTAAATTTTTGACCTGCTCTGAAGGTCACTACCCTACGTGCAGAAATTGGAATTTCTTCACCTGTTTTAGGATTACGTCCTGGACGTTCGCGTTTATCTCTTAACTCAAAATTACCAAAACCAGAAAGCTTAACCTGCTCCCCTGCAATAAGTGCTTGGCTAATTTCGTCGAAGAACAACTCGACCATTTGTTTTGCTTCACGGCGATTTAAGCTGGTTAACTCACTTAAATGATCAGCCATGTCTGCTTTAGTTAATGCTGTCATGAGGCCCTCAATGTCGCTTGATAAGTGTTTTCTAACACTTGGATTATATTGTCCATACCAGATTTAATTTCAGCATCTTCAAGCGTACGTGAAGGATGTTGCCACAAAAGTGCAAACGCTAATGAGCGCTTACCATCTTCGACACCCTGCCCCGTATACACATCGAATAACCATGTAGAGTCTAAAAGCTCTCCACCAGTTTGTTCGATTAACTGCTGAATATCTCTAACATTTATATTATCAGAGATTAAAAGCGCAATATCACGTCTAACCGAAGGAAAACGTGATAATTCTGTAAAATTAGATACATAAGATTGCAAAACAGCTGTTTGATCAAGTTCAGCCACCCAAGTCGTGCTTAAATCAAGCTCATTTTCTAGAGATGGATGCAAACGGCCCAAGTAACCAATTGATTTACCTTCTACTAAAATTTCAGCCGATTGTCCTGGATGCAACCACGCACGTTCTGAACGAACATATTCAACACTTACACGTCCAGCAGCTAATATCTCTTCAATTTCACCTTTGAAATCAAAGAAATCCATTGGTTGAGGCTTAACATGCCATGATTCTGGTTCTTGTGAACCCACTGCAACCAGAGCCAACGTAGGAGTCTGTTTTAAATCTTCAATGCTCTTAGCATTTTGATAATCAAAACGCAGTCCGAATTCAAAGAAACGAACACGACTTTGCTGACGGTTGAGATTATATTGTACGCAAGGAATTAAGCTAGAAAGTAAAGTACTACGCATTGCAGCCAAATCACTTGAAATTGGATTTGCTAGCATGAGTGGCTGAACTTCTGGATTTAATTGCTTTTCAAGTTTTGCATCAGCAAAGCTAAAGCTAATTGCTTCTTGATAACCTAAAGTCACGATCGTTTGACGCAACTCAGCGAGTTCAAAACGATCTTGATATTTAGCAAATTTAACATCCATGCTTGGTAAGCTAATTTGGATATTGTCATAGCCATCAATACGCGCTACTTCTTCAATTAAGTCTTGATAAATAGCCATGTCATAGCGATGTGATGGTGGTACTACACTCCATTCACCTTCAGCCTTAACTGTTACCTTACCCCCTAGTCGAGTTAAAGCATCTGCAATGAACTCACCCGCAACTTGATATCCCAATAATTGGTCTACTTGAGCTTGTTTCAGTTCAATTGCTTCACGCTTAGGAAGTAGATCAGTTTTTTCAGCTACAGTAATTGGACCAAACTCGCCGCCTGCTAACTCTTGAATAAGTTGAGAAGCACGATTCATTGCAATTAAAGGTAATTCGAAATCTACACCGCGTTCATAACGCTGCGAAGAGTCTGTATGCAAACCAAAACGACGAGCACGACCAGCAATCGCAAGTGGTGCAAAGAAAGCACTTTCTAGGAAAATATCAGTCGTATCATCAGTTACACTTGATGATAAACCACCCATAATTCCAGCAATTGCTAGAGCTTTTTGATCATCAGCAATCACCATTATATCTTTTTGCAACTCAACTTCTTGATCATTCAGAAGTTGTAATTTTTCTTGTTGTGTTGCTTGACGAACATGTACAGTCCCTTCGATTTTAGACAAATCGAATGCGTGCATTGGTTGACCCAATTCCATTAAGACATAGTTGGTCACATCAACCAAAATACTATGTGTACGAATTCCTGAACGTGATAAAGCCTGTTCCATCCACTCAGGAGTCGCAGCTTTTACATTAACGTTTTTAACTACACGCCCTAGATAACGCGGAGCACCTTCAGTACTGATAACTACTTTTTTCTCATCAGCAATAGTGGCATCAACCGAGTTAATTACAGGCTCATTCATTTGTAGCTTATTAATAACTGCAATTTCACGAGCAATACCACGAATACTAAAACAGTCACCACGGTTTGGCGTAATGCTGATATCAATGACATTATCATCAAGTTTGAGGTATTCACGGATATTTACTCCTACTGGAGCATCAGCTGGCAATTCGAGCAAACCATCGATTTTATCTTCAAGATCGATCTCAGAAGCACCACAAAGCATGCCTTGTGATTCAACTCCACGAAGTTTACCTTTTTTGATTTTAAAATCGCCAGGTAATACTGCGCCAATGGTTGCCACAGGTGCTTTCATTCCAACACGAACGTTCGGTGCGCCACATACAATTTGTAAAGGCTCACCTGAACCAATATTCACCGTTGTAACGCGTAGACGGTCTGCATCAGGGTGCTGCTCAACAGTGAGCACTTCACCTATTACAACACCAGTAAATGGTTTAGCCACAGGTGCCAACTCATCAACTTCAAGACCAAGCATCGTCAACTGATCAGACAATGTATCACTATCAATTGCCGGATTAACCCATGTACGTAGCCAATTTTCGCTAATCTTCATCTTTATAAACCTTTTTTAATCCTGAAAAACTGTTAGGCAAATTGGCGTAAGAAACGCACATCATTTTGATAGAACATACGCAAGTCATTAATGCCATAACGCAACATAGCAAAGCGCTCTACCCCTAGACCAAAAGCAAAGCCTTTGTATTTATCAGGATCAATACCCGCGGCACTTAATACATTTGGATGTACCATGCCACAGCCTAAAACCTCTAACCAACGGCCACGTTCATCCATAATATCTACTTCTGCACTTGGCTCAGTAAACGGGAAATATGATGGACGGAAACGTACCTTTAAATCTTTTTCAAAAAACTCATTCAGCAGGTTAATGAGTAAACCTTTTAGTTCAGCAAAGCTGGTGTTCTCAGCAACGTATAGACCTTCGATCTGATGGAACATTGGCGAATGCGTCTGATCAGAGTCACAACGATAAACACGGCCTGGACATACGATACGAATTGGTGGCTCACTTGTTTCCATGGTACGAATTTGCACACCAGACGTGTGCGTACGCAGTAAATGAGTGGCATCAAAATAGAAAGTATCGTGCATAGCACGCGCTGGATGGTGACCAGGAATATTTAATGCTTCAAAATTGTGATAGTCATCTTCAACTTCTGGACCAGTCGCAACTGTAAAACCAGCTTTAGTGAAGAACTGACAAATTCTTTCTTGTACTTGAGTAACAGGGTGAACTGTACCAACGCGTTGACCGCGGCCCGGCAAAGTAATATCAATCGTTTCGCTTGCTAGCTTTTGCTCAAGTGCTGCCTGTTGTAATGCCGCTTGACGTTCTGTTAAAGCAGTATTAATTGTTTCTCGAACAGCATGAATCGCAGCACCTTGTACTTTGCGTTCTTCAGGGTCCATTTTCCCTAATGCTTTCGATTGTTCTGCAAGCTGGCTTTTTTTCCCTGTAAATTGCACACGCACCTGATCAAGTGCAACAAGGTCTTGAGCTGCTGCAATGGCAGCAAGCGCTTCTGTGGTCAGGGCTTCCAGTGACATATTAACTCTCAAAGCAACAAATTAAAAAAATATAATAAAACACTGCATTCTAACAGTTTTTCATCAGATTGATGAAGTTTATCCATCATGAAAAATGTATTAGGCAACAAAAAGATAAAACGTATAAGATAATAGCATCGTCAATGAGATCAACTATTATGGCGCTCAATCAAATTTGGAAACAACAACTTACGCTTGTGACGTATGGTAATGAATACCTCCGTCAGAATTTAAGCTTTACCCAATGGCGACAACATCATATTTTTGACCACCATAGTTTTCAGTTTCGTGACTTAGCTTCTCAGCATTTACTCGCTCAACACTTTCAAGTTTGGCTAGAAGCGCTAAAAAAACAAGGTACCACTCAGCTCAGTTTACACTTATCAAGCCTTCTAAATGAAGAGCAAAATCCAAACAGCAACGTTGAGCTTTTGCCTTATACTCATTTTATCGTTAGCCATCAAAATGATAAGAAATTTGCATGGATTTTTGGACATGAACTTGCTGAATGGTATAACAATGATAATGAGTTTGAAGCTCCTGCTTCACAAACCTGTGAGCTTCGTTTAGAAACTTTCTGGCGTTTTGAACTCAATGAAAAATTATCAAAAAAAATTGAAACTGATTTAAAAAATCCTCCATGGCAAGAAATAGCTGACTTTATGGAGAGTGAATTATTTCGTAGTAAATATGCAGCAGGGTTTGAAGAACCAGAATTTCAAAAAACTCATTTTGATGGCACAAACATTACGAGCCAAGAACCAAGACTTGCTTTAATTCCAGAGAATTATCCTGCAGATTATGCTCATCAACTTTTATCTCGTACTCAAGCATTGGCTAATTATTTAGAACAAAAGAAACGCCTTGCAAATGATCCATTAGGAGAAGAGCTAGACCAAGAACAACTCATTAATTTAAGAAATTTTACGCAAAAAACTGATGATTTGTTTGCCAAACTTATTGTTAAGGCTGCAAATCACTACCAAACAGCTCAGATTGTACCTGTAGTTAAAGCCTCTCCGTTCGAGCAATCAAATGAAAATCCACAACATTTGAAATCTCACCAACATAAAGGCACTGGTTCAGGCGTTATTAAGCTGATTATTCTAACGATTATTATTTGTGCTCTGGCTTATTATTTTGGGCTTTAACTTAGATTAGAGTTTCCATTGATAAAGTAATTCTGTTATTTCGAAGCCGAACTCGGGTAGTTCGGTTTCGCCAATTATTTTGGCTCCCATTTTTTCATAAAAAACCGGCTAGGATTTTTATTAAAAACTTCTAAACGAATAAAACTGTATCCCTGATTTAAAGCACATTGATAGAAATTTTGGAATAACTCACGGCCTATGCCTTGTTTTTGAACTTCTCTTAAAAGATAAAAAGCAAGAATTTCAGCAATATTATTCTCTGGATTTAAATAACCATCGAGAAAGCCTTTCACTATTCCATTTTCAGTATAGATAAGCAACTTATGATCAAGGCTTTTGGTGATTTCTTTCCATAACTGTTCTCGATCTAGCACGTTAAGCTCATCTAATATTTCCTGCTTAAGCATACCTGTATAGGTTTCTTTCCAACACTGCACATGTACTTCTGCAATAGATAATGCATCCTTAAAAGTAGCTATACGAATTTCTCTTTCGTTTAGTGATTGCAATTCGTTCCCCTCCTTTCACTACTTTTAAAGTGAAGCACCAATTTGTTTCATACAAACTTATTCAGCTAAAAACCGCTCTCGAACATTCATTAAAGCAAAACCCAACAAATTTAAGCCTTGCCATTGAGATGGATCTTGAATATGTGGATGGTCTTGTGCCATACCAATTCCCCAAATTTTATCGACTGGAGATGCTTCAACCAAAATACGATCTTTTGTAGCTAATAAGAATTCTTTCAATTTATGATGCTGAGAGAATTTAGCAAAGTTCGCCTGTACCACTATGTCAAAACGTTTTTCTCGCCATACCTGTTCATCATAATTACGCACTTTACGACCTAGCTGTTTTGCCTCATTCGGATGTTTAACCTGCAAGATCCGTGCAAAAGTTTCTTCATTATTAAATAATTTTGCTTTTTGCGCCATCATATAGTGCTCAGCAGTAAAGTATTCATCACCTTCCACTTTAAATTGCGCAGGAAACCACTGGCTAAAACAGCTTTTATCAACAAGATCAGCGTGTTTAGGAGTATGCCCCCAAAAATATAAGTATTTAAACTGGTGGCCTTGCTGTACTTTTTGAATTAGGTCATCTAGAAATTTTTCGTCTTTCATCATTTATCTCTGATTATTTTCTTTTTTAAAATAGAACCACTAAAAATAAAAAAGACCGCTAAAAAGCGGCCTCTTTTTGAATCTCTAAGCTTATGCAGCTAATGCGCCTTTAGCTTTTTCAGCTAAAGCAGCAAATGCTACTGCATCATGCATAGCGATGTCAGCTAATACGCGACGGTCGATGATCACTTGAGCTTTTTTCAAGCCATCGATCATACGGCTGTAAGACAAACCGTTTTGACGAGCACCAGCATTGATACGCGCAATCCATAGAGCACGGAATTGACGTTTCTTTTGACGGCGGTCACGATAAGCGTATTGACCAGCTTTGATTACCGCTTGGAACGCTACGCGGTAAACGCGTGAACGAGCACCATAGTAACCTTTAGCGCGAGCAAGAATTTTTTTGTGACGACGATGAGCCACTACACCACGTTTTACACGAGCCATTTATAATCTCCTTAGATGTATGGGCACATACGACGAACTGAGTTCACGTCAGAAACATGAACCATTACACAGCCGCGTAATTGACGGATACGTTTAGCAGATTTTTTGGTCAAAATGTGGCGCTTAAATGCTTGTTTGCGCTTGAAACCGTGTGCAGTCGCTTTAAAGCGTTTAGCAGCACCGCGGCGAGTTTTCATCTTAGGCATAACAACCTCTTTTGAACACCTGTTCGGAACGTTTGCACCATTGCAAAAACGACCTGCAGGTAAGGGAGCCAATATTCTAAAGCATCCCAACTTAAAACAAAAGTAAAATGCTCATTTTTTGATAGTAAATTGTCTATTTTATATAAACGATATTTTCTATAATCAATTATCAAATTACGAGAAAATCCACAAAATCATCGCCTATAATAAGTGCAATCTCTTCAATTCAAAAGAATATGAATATACAAAATGATGCTTTCGCTGCATTACGGTATCGAGACTTCTCTATCGTTACGATCAATCAGTTTTGCTTAACGCTCGCAATTTTGATTCAAGAAATTATTGTTGCCTATTCATTATACCAAATCACCAAAGACCCACTGACTTTAGGTTTAATCGGACTTGCAGAAGCCATTCCTTTTATTGCCCTTTCTCTTTGGGGAGGCTATTTTGCAGATAGGTTTAATAAACAGATTATTATGAAAATCTGTTTATTTTTTTCGGTTCCCCTTCCCTTGGTTTTATGGTTACTTTTCCACTTACATGGTTTAGGGCATATCAGTGTTAGCTTCCTTTCTTGGGGCATTTATGCTGTTATTTTTGGCTTAGGAACAATCCGCGGTTTCTACAATCCTTCTGCAACATCTTTAAAACCATTTTTAATTCCACGCGAACTTTATGCAAATGGTGCGACATGGACAACCATCGGCTGGCAAAGTGGTGTAATTATTGGACCAATGCTGGGTGGTTTTATGCTTGCTTATTTAGGTAGAGAAACCAGCCTATTTAGCGTTGCTGTTTTGCTTGGTATTTGCTTTATTTTAATTAACTTATTGCATAAACGTGATTTCCCCAAAATTGAAACGGACAATATTTTAGAAAGCCTAGGAGACGGTTTCCGTTTTATCTGGAAAACCAAAATTGTTCTTTGGGCGATTTCTCTTGATTTAGCTTCTGTTTTATTTGGTGGGGTTATCGCGTTATTACCAATTTTCGCAGAAGATATATTAAAAGTCGGTCCGGAAGGGCTTGGATATTTACGAGCTGCTCCATCTATTGGTGCACTTATTACCATGATTGCTTTGACTCGCTTTCCGCCAACTCAGCATGCATGGCGTAACATGTTACTTGCTGTAGCAGGTTTTGGAATATTTACTATTCTGTTCGCCTTCTCAAACAATATGTGGTTATCTCTTTTTGCTCTTGCTATGACAGGCGCATGTGACAGTATTTCTGTTGTGGTAAGACAAACCATTTTGCAAATTTTCCCACCAGAAAATATGCGAGGCCGCGTTGCTGCCGTAAACGGGATGTTTGTATCTTCGAGTAATGAATTAGGGGCCTTTGAATCAGGTTTAGCTGCTAAATATTTAGGCACGATTACCGCTACAATTTTTGGAGGCTGCATGACGCTGGTTGTTGTGACTTTCTGTTGGATCAAAACGAACGATCTATTTAAAGTTGATATCACCAGAAGCTCAGAAGATTAATTTAAAGATTTATAAATCAAAGCATCTTCGGATGCTTTTTTATTTTAAATAAAACCCATCACCACCCAGTAAATAAACAAATAGCGCCCTGCTTTAGCAATAATAACAATACCAAGGAAGCGCCAAAAATTTTCTTTGAAGAGTCCAGCAACCAAAGTAATTGGATCACCAATAATAGGCGCCCAACTTAAAAGTAAAGAGTAAAAGCCATACTTATGATAAAAGCGCTGGGCTTGTTCTAAACGCTTTTCAGAAACTGGAAACCACTTTCGATGTTTAAACTGCTCTATCTTTAGGCCTAACCACCAATTGACACAAGAACCTAAGACATTACCCAAAGTAGCAGTACCGATTAAAAGCAAAGCTGAATATTGTCCCTTTAATAATAAAGTTACCAACACCGCTTCAGACTGTAGAGGTAATAATGTGGCAGCACCAAAAGCACTGATAAAAAGCAAAAAGTAACTCAGCATAAGCAATTATACCAAATGACTTTTTGCTTTAAGCATTTATTAAATCTAGGCAAGAAATTAAGCTACTTTAATTGATAGTGCTTTCTGAACTGCTGGACGTGCTGTTAAGCGCACAATATATTCTTGTACATATGGATAGTCTTCAAGTTGAATACCTTGCCATTCATAACGCAAGATCCAAGGTAAAATTGCCATGTCAGCAATCGAGTACTCACCAGCAACAAACTTCTGACCAATTAATTGTTTATTAAGTACACCATATAAACGTTTAGTTTCATTTACATAGCGATCTATGGCATAGGGAATTTTTTCTGGGGCGAAACGATTAAAATGATGATTTTGCCCAAGCATAGGTCCTAACCCGCCCATTTGCCACATGAGCCACTGCTCAACCTCAACTCGCTCTTGTTCATCATCTGGATAAAATAATCCAGTTTTTCGACCTAGATATTGCAAGATAGCACCCGATTCAAATATAGATATCGGCTCACCACGAGGTCCATTTTGATCAACAATCGCAGGAATTTTGTTATTTGGGGAAATTCTCAGGAAATCTGGTTGAAATTGATCATTTTCTAAAATATTAATTGGGTAAAGGGTGTAATCCAATCCCATTTCTTCTAAGGCAATTGTGATTTTATGTCCATTGGGAGTGCCCCAATAATATAGATCAATCATTCTATTTTCCTATTCATCGTTATCATGACTGCGTCTTGCGTTATATCATGTTTTAAGAGGAGCGATGAGATTTCCAACACTAAAAAACACATAAAATTCGTGAATTGAATTTCTTAAAAAAATATAGCAATTGTCTTAAATAAAACTGAACAAAGAAAAGTTAAGTGATATTTTTTATTAATATTAGAGTAAAAAAAAGCACTGCTTTTGCAGTGCTTTTTTTGAGTATTACTTTTTCTTTTTCGGTCCAAGTAACATACCCATTTGACGGCCTTCCATTTTTGGTGCTTGTTCCACAACCCCATACTCAGCCACGTCTGCTTCAATTTTTTGCAATTGAGCTAAGCCAAGTTGTTGATGAGCCATTTCACGACCACGGAAACGTAAAGTGATCTTCACTTTGTTTCCTTCTTCAAGGAATTTCAAAATAGCACGAAGCTTAACTTGATAATCACCAACATCAGTTGCAGGGCGCAGTTTGATTTCCTTCACTTGCACTTGATGCTGTTTTTTCTTCGCATCTTTTTGCTTCTGCTTAAGGTCAAACAAGTGCTTGTTGTAATCCATAATTTTACAAACAGGCGGCTCGGCGTTTGCAACGATCTCAACAAGATCAAGTTCAACCTCTTCAGCAGCACGCAGTGCTTCACTTAATGAAACAATTCCTTTTTGCTCACCTTCAGCACCGACGAGGCGTACTTCTTTTGCACGGATCTCATCGTTAATTGCTGGACGGTTGCTTTTTGCACCTTGTTGTTGGTTACGGTCAGGCTGTTTAATCTTTCTTACTCCACAATATACCGGCCGCGTTCGGCGACGGCAGACTTCACTAAGTCAATGAATGCATCTACTGACATAGTACCTAAATTTTTTCCTGAGCGCGTACGTACATTCACTGTACCTTCTTCAACTTCTCGATCACCAAGAACCAACAGGTAAGGAATACGCTCTAAAGTACGCTCACGAATCTTAAATCCGATTTTTTCGTTTCTCAAGTCAGAAATAGCACGAAGACCATTTTCTTTGAGTTTTGCTACGACTTTCTCACAAGCCTCAGCTTGAGAGTCAGTAATATTCATAACACATGCTTGTAACGGCGACAACCAAGGTGGCATGAAACCAGCGTAGTGTTCAATTAGTATACCAATAAAACGTTCAAAACTGCCAAGAATTGCACGATGCAACATAACAGGCTGATCACGATCATTGTCTTCAGTTACGTAAGACGCATCTAAACGCTCTGGTAAGTTGAAGTCACACTGAATAGTACCACATTGCCATACACGTCCGAGACAGTCTTTCAATGAGAATTCAATTTTCGGACCGTAGAACGCACCTTCACCTGGCTGTAGTTCCCACTCAAGACCCGCTGCATCTAAAGCATCTGCTAAAGATTTCTCAGCCATATCCCAAAGCGCGTCATCACCCACACGTTTTTCTGGACGTGTAGACAATTTCATTTGCACTTCTTCAAAGCCAAAATCTTTATAAACATCTAAAGTGAGCTTGATAAAATCTGCAACTTCTTGACCAATTTGTTCTTTAGTACAGAAGATATGAGCATCATCTTGTGTAAAACCGCGTACACGCATAATACCGTGTAAAGAACCAGATGGTTCGTTACGATGGCAAGAACCGAACTCGGCTAAACGAATTGGTAAATCACGGTAAGACTTCAAACCTTGGTTGAAAACTTGCACGTGACATGGGCAGTTCATTGGCTTAACCGCATAATTACGACTTTCAGAATGAGTCGTAAACATGTTGTCAGCGTAGTTTGCCGCATGACCAGATTTTTCCCAAAGCGTAAAGTCTACGATTTGCGGAGTTTTAATCTCGAGGTAACCATTGTCTTGCTGAACTTTACGCATGTATTGTTCAAGAACTTGGTAAATCGTCCAACCATTTGGATGCCAGAACACCATACCCGGTGCTTCTTCTTGCATATGGAACAAGTCTAAGGCTTTACCAATTTTACGGTGGTCACGCTTTTCAGCTTCTTCAATACGCTTAATGTACGCAGCAAGCTGTTTCTTATCAGCCCATGCTGTACCATAAATACGTTGAAGCTGTTCATTCTTCGCATCACCGCGCCAGTAAGCGCCAGAGATTTTTGTCAGCTTGAATGATTTTAAGAATTTGGTGTTTGGTACGTGTGGACCACGGCACATATCCAAATAATCTTGATGGTAGTACAAGCCCATTTGTGTTTCTTCAGGCATGTCTGCAATCAAGCGTAATTTGTATTCTTCGCCACGTGCAGTAAATTCAGCAATTACTTCATCACGTGGTGTCATTTTTTTAACGACATCGTAATCTTGGTCGATGAGCTTTTTCATGCGCTCTTCGATCGCTGCCATATCGTCTAATGTAAACGGACGAGGCATCCAGATGTCGTAGTAAAAACCTTCTTCAATGACTGGACCAATCACCATCTTGGCTTCAGGGAATAGCTGTTTAACAGCATGTCCTACAAGGTGTGCACAAGAATGGCGAATAACTTCAAGACCTTCTTCATCTTTTGGAGTGATAATTTGTAAGGTCGAATCTTCGGTAATTAAGTCACATGCATCAACTAAGCGATCATTTACACGTCCGGCAACAGTATTTTTTGCTAGACCAGGCCCGATACTTTGGGCAACTTCCATAACAGATACAGCGTGATCAAAACTTTTTTGATCGCCATTTGGCAATGTGATAATTGGCATAAAAAAATCCTTAAGGAGTGATGCCCTATACGAAGGAGCATTTCACCGCGAGATTATGATCGAGGCGAACCTCAAAATATAAAAACGGTGTAAATCAAAATTAAAAAACCTGAAAGATTTTACACTTGTTCAAGCAAAGTGAAAACCTTTGAGCCCACAAAATCATAAATACATTTTGCTTATCAGGTAAACAGCAATAAATGACTTAAAAATATATTGGGAAGATTTTTTAAACACACTCAGCGCAAGTGGTTTAAGATGAAGAAAATAGCATTTTTGCTCATTTTCTGACTGAAGGGTATTTCTGTTTAAGACTAAAGCATAGATGCTTTGATGCGTATTAAGTCATATTTTCAAAGAATGAATTAAAAATAGAACACGGAGTTGTTTACCATGGTTAGTGCTTATGATGAGTTACCACGCACACCCGCAAACTTTGTTGCATTGTCACCTCTACGCTACTTAGAGCGTGCAGCTTATATTTATCCAAATCAAGCTTCGATTATTCATGGTAAGCGCCAAATTTCATGGAAAGAAACTTACCAACGTTGTTGCCAGTTTGCTTCTCAGCTCAAACAACTGGGAATTGAAAAAAATGATACGGTGTCGGTCTTATTACCAAATATTCCTGCCATGGTTGAAGCACATTTCGCAGTTCCAATGGCTGGTGCCGTACTTAATACACTCAATACTCGCTTAGATGCAAAAACCATAGCTTTCATGCTTGAACATGCTGAAAGTAAAGTGCTGTTGGTTGACCCTGAATTTGTTAATTTGGCAAGAGAAGCCCTCTCTCTTATTCCTGACCAACACATTATTGTGATTGATGTAGCTGATGATGAATATGAAGGTGAAAATCAATTTATCGGTTCTTTTGAATATGAAGAATGGATAGCCCAAGGCGATATTAACTTTGTATGGCATTTACCAAAAGATGAATGGGATGCAATTAGCTTAAATTATACATCTGGAACTACAGGTAATCCTAAAGGCGTGGTTTATCATCATCGTGGGGCTTATCTGAATGCTGCAAGCAATATCTTAGCCTGTGGCATGAAACCTCGTGCTGTGTATTTATGGACATTACCGCTTTTCCATTGTAATGGCTGGTGTTTTGCATGGAGTATCGCAGCAAGCGGTGGAACGAATATTTGTTTGCGGAAAGTCGACCCAGAATTAATCATGCAACTCATTGCAGAACATAAAGTTGATTATTTCTGTGGTGCACCGATTGTTCTTTCAATGATTATTAACTTACCTAAAGAAAAACAAACCAACTTTGATCACCATGTTGAAGTGATGGTTGCTGGAGCAGCTCCTCCAGTTGCTATCATTGAAGGTATGCGAAACATGGGAATTAACGTCAACCATGTTTATGGCTTAACAGAAACATATGGTCCTTCTGCCTTGTGTGCTTCACAATCAGGATGGAATGAACTTTCAATTGCTGAGCAAGCTCAGCTTCATTCCCGTCAAGGTGTGCCCTACCCACTACAAGACAGTATGCGTGTGCTAGACCCTGAAACAATGCAGCCTGTCCCGAATGATGGACAAACCATGGGGGAAATTATGTTTCGTGGCAATATTGTCATGAAAGGCTATTTAAAGAACCCTCAAGCAACTCAAGAAGCTTTTGCTGGCGGATGGTTCCACACGGGAGACTTAGCCGTTTGCCATCCCGATGGTTATGCAAAAATTACTGACCGATCAAAAGACATTATTATTTCAGGTGGAGAAAATATTTCATCTCTAGAAGTAGAAGATGTGTTGTATAGACACCCTGCTGTTCTAACTGCTGCCGTCGTCGCTAAACCCGATGCCCGTTGGCAAGAAGTACCCTGCGCATTTATTGAATTAAAAATGGGTGCCACAGCAACACCTGAAGAAATTATTGAACATTGCCAAAAAGAGTTAGCACGCTTTAAAGTTCCTAAAGATGTGGTTATTACAGAAATTCCAAAAACATCAACCGGTAAATTACAGAAATTTATTTTGCGAGAATGGGCAAAAGAACGTGCTGAAAATATATAAATAAAAAAAGCGACGCCTCGAGCGTCGCTTTTTTATTTAAGCGCATTTAGCCTTGATCAGACAATAATGCGATTTGCTGCACATAGTTAACAAATTTAACTTTTGATGCCTCAATATCTGCTTCACTCGCCTGTTGAGTTTTATCGCGGTTGATTCTCAACACATGCTGACGCAAAGTGTGACGTTCCGATGCATTATAAATTTTACTAAATTCATTAATTGCAGGATCACCCTGTTCAATCATGCGGTCAACCCAACGCATTAATTGAGCCTGTCTTTTTGCGCCTTGCTGCGGGGTTAAATAAGACAAGATAATCGTCTCATCTTCATTGCGCAATAACTTACCAATACGTTGAAATTGGCGACGACGTGCTTCAAAAGAACTAATGTTCTGCACTTCCATTAAAGCATCAATTAAACGCTCATCAACTGGAAGTTTCTGAATTTGTTTAATAGAAAGTTGTGCGAGTTGCTCACCTAAAGCAGCCATACGTTGCACTGCTTTTTTCTGTTCGGTTTTACTTGCACGCCCTTCTAAAGAACCGAAATCTTCTTCAGTATAACGTTGGGAACCACGTGCCACGATTAATCTGCCTCATAAAATTTTGCTGCGAATAACGCCAGTACTTCATTTAATGCCTGCTCTTCGTCGGTACCATCAATGACCAATCGCAAAGTGGTCCCTTTACCTGCACCTAACATCAGCAAAGACATAATATTTTTTGCATCTACCAAATGATCGCCTTTTCCAATCTGGATCGACGAACGAAACTTTGTAGTGACCTCTATCAGTTTTCCTGATGCACGAGCATGTAAACCGAGTTTATTAATTACATCAACAGTTGTGTCTATCATGACCAGTGCTTCATTTCTCTGTGTAAGACCTGAACAGACCATTCTGCCTCAAGTGCTTGTTTTAGTCTATCTACGATATAAACCGAACGATGTTGCCCCCCAGTGCAACCAATAGAAATCGTCATATAGTGACGATGTCCTTCAGCAAATGCGGGAAGCCATTTTTTTAAGAAGTGAAGAATATCATCAAACATTTCGTTTGCTTGCGGACTTGCTTCTAAAAATAGTCTTACTGGCTCATCCAAACCAGAAAAACGTCTTAATTCTAAATCCCAATGCGGATTTGGTAAATGCCGTACATCAAAAACATAATCGGCATCTAAAGGAATGCCATGTTTATATCCAAATGACTGCAATATGACAATAAGCTTATCTGACTGCCCTAATTTAGACAGTAAAATATGCTTTAAATCATGAACGCTTTTATCCGTTGTATCAATATGAACCGTAGCGCGGAACTGAATTGGAAGCAGTAACTGCTTTTCTTCATGAATACATTGCAACAGACTTTTAAAACGATTAGCTAATGGATGCGGGCGACGCGATGCACTAAAACGCGCAATCAGATCCTGATCTTGTGTCGTCAAGTAAATAACATCAACAGTTCCATGTCTTTGTAATTGCTCAAACACATGATCGAACTCTTGCATATCTGCCCGAGTACTTCTTACATCCACTCCTAAAGCTAATTGCTCCAGATTGTTTTCATGATCTAGCTTTGCCACAATTTCAGGCAGCAATGCCAAAGGCAAATTATCAATACAGTAATAGCCCAAATCTTCTAATACTTGAAGGGCCGAAGATTTTCCTGAACCAGACTGTCCTGTCACGATAAGTATACGCTTCATGGCATGGCTGTCCTTTGATCTCTTTTATTGGGGTGTAAAGGCAACTTCTAAATTGTCAATCAAACGAGTTGCACCAAGTTTTGCCGCGACAAACAACACAATATCACGATCAAATTGAGCAGCAGGTAACAGATTTGTCTGACGAGCTTCGACATAATCAACAACAAAGCCATTATCTGTCAACTGAGTTTTGATATCTTCTACAACTTGTTGCAAATCTTTGCCTTGATGTAACTGTTGCTCAGCCTGCTTCAAACTTTGATAAATAACCGGAGCAATCTGACGGTGCTCAGCGCTTAAATAACCATTTCTTGAGCTAAGCGCCAAACCATCTGCTGCACGAACAATTGGCACGCCAATTACTTCTAAAGGAATATTTAAATCTTGTACAAACTGACGAATAACGGCTAACTGTTGGTAATCTTTTTGTCCAAAGAAAGCGTAATTCGGTTGCACAATATTAAAGAGCTTAGTTACAACCAAAGCGACACCATCAAAGTGCCCTGGACGTGAACTACCACATAAAGCATCTGTAATCTGGCTGACACTGATGTTCGTTAAACGCGGTTGTGTACCGTACATTTGCTCAACTGATGGCGCAAAAATAATGTCACACCCAACATCGGCAAGTAGGCGACTATCTTGCTCTAAAGTACGAGGATAATTGTCAAAATCTTCGCCTGGGCCAAATTGAGTCGGATTTACGAAGATGCTTACAACCACAACATCACATAGCTTTTTCGCTTCACGAACAAGTGTGAGATGCCCTTCATGTAGATTTCCCATTGTTGGGACAAAACCAATAATTTTACGTGCAGCTCTAGCAGGATTTAAAGAAGCTGCAAGACCTTGTATGGTGGTTTCTGTTTTCATGAATTACAGCTCAACGTGAAAAGTATGTTCTTTGGCAGGGAATGACTGATCCTGCACAGCAGCATGAAAAGCTTTGAAAGCGTCTAAAATAGCAGTTTCACCTGATTGCTCTTTCATAAAGTTACGTACAAAACGCGCAACTCGACCAAAAGTTAAACCCAACATATCTTGTACAACCAGTACTTGACCATCGGTTGCATTACCTGCACCAATACCAATTACAGGCGTATTTGGGAATAATTCAGCAATTTCTTGACCCAACTGAGCAGGAACACATTCAAGTAATAATACCGCTGCACCCGCCTCAACCACTGCTGTACAATCAGCAATAAGCTGATCTGCTGCTTCACGTGTTCTAGCTTGTAATTTATAGCCACCGAATACATGTACAGATTGAGGTGTTAAGCCTAAATGTACACAAACAGGTACACCATTACGGGTTAAAACCTGCACGATTTCACTTAACCATGCACCGCCTTCGATTTTCACCATTTGAGCGCCAGCTTGCATGACTGTTCTTGCATTTTGCAAAGCATCATTCAAGGTTGCATAACTCATAAATGGCAAGTCCGTCATAATCAAGGCATGCTGATTACCACGGCGCACCGCTGCCGTATGATAAGCCATATCTTCAACGGTTACTGGCAAAGTTGAATCTCGCCCTTGAATTGCCATTCCAAGAGAATCACCAATTAAGATTGTATCAATTTCAGCAAGTTCCATTGCTTTTGCCATGCTTGCATCGTAACAAGTTAGACAAGAGAACTTACGTCCTTCGGCTTTAAATTTTCTTAAGTCACTTAGACTAATCATGATGATATCCTCTACAGGAGTTTGCAGAACATAATGAATCGAGAGCTTAAGCCCAAGACTCATCCGCAAGTACAGTCAGCGTTGGCTGCTGTATCAGTTCTAAATTTTTAAGTGGCTGATCATTAATCTGTAAATCAGCATCTAAATCTAATAAAGGAATCACAACGAAATCTCGTTGTAGAATGCCTATGTGCGGCACAGTTAAGCGCTCATTGTGAATTTTTTCATTGCCATAAATAAGCAAATCCAGATCTAAGGTTCGCTCACCCCAACGACGAAGCCGTACACGACCAGCTTCTTGCTCAAAACGTTGTAAATGATCCAGTAAATCTAAGGGCGCAAGATCGGTAATTAATTTTGCAACTGCATTTAAATAATTTGGCTGATCTTGAGGTCCCATAGGCGGACTTTGATAAAGTCTAGAGACTTTAACCATTCCTAACGTCTTAAGCTTAGCAATGGCTTCAGATAAAATTTGACGTGAATCGCCTAAATTACTTCCTAAACCAATATAAGTGGTTATTGTCATTGCGTTGGCCCAAAGACGACTTGGCTTAAATCACGTTGTACCCGCTTACGTTTTAAAATTGGATGATCACCCATCACGCCTGCTTCAGAAGTAATCGCTTTTTCAACAAATCGGCCAACTGCCTGATCTTGTCTAGTACGTTCTTTTTTCCCACGGCGAGTGCGTGGTTCCGGAATATCAACCAAAGGTTCAATTTCGGTGTCAACTTTATTATTTTCAATAGGATCAGCAGCAGCTTTACGACGGTTTCTAGCTTTCTGACGATTATATTGGCTAATCGCAGCTTCTTTTTCGTCATTTGACATTTCTTGGTAGGCTTCCCACCAGCTTCCCATTCCTTGTGTTGTGTCATCACCTGACTTTTCACGAAGTAATAAGAAGTCAAAACCTGCACGGAAACGAGCATGTCCAGCCAATGCTTCTATTTGCTGTGGTTTTGGATTGAGCAAACGGGTCTGCATTTCCCAAACTTCACGAATAAAAGTTTCTGCAAAGCGAGGAATAACTGTGCGTGTTGCTTGACGTTTTAAGACATCTAAACCAGCCTGCGCACGGGCTTCAGCCGGCACAATACCTTTAGATAAATAAAACTCACAACGCTCTAAAAATGGTTGCCACAATAACACTGCATAGAAAAATGCTGGGTTAATTGTTTTCCCAACCTGAATACGTTGATCTGTATTTTTTGCTGCTCTTAAAATAAATGGAGTGAGGTTAGGCTGAATATCTGCAAAGAGTTGCTTCCAGACACCAAACTCAATCAACATTGGCAAAACACGCGCCAAATGCCCCATTGTGAACAGCTTCTGAGATTCATCGTATAAACGATGCGGAGAGACATCACGCAGCAATTGCGTCATTTCAGCATCAAAGATATCGAGAATATTTGAATCAATTTTGAAATTTAACTTGGCTGCAAAACGTAGAGTTCGCAGCATACGCACTGGGTCTTCTTCGAAGCGCTGTGCAGGATCGCCCAATAAACGTAGAGTTTTATTTTTTACATCGTCAATTGCTTTGCAGAAATCGAGCACAATACTCTTACGCGGTTGGTAATATAGCGTATTGATTGAAAAGTCACGTCGAGCAAAGTCTTGTTCGATAGTCCCCCAATTATTGTCACGTAAAATCATGCCTGAGGCACTAGTGACTGCTTTTTTAGGAGGGGCACGGAATGTAGCAACTTCAATAAGCTCACGCCCTGAATAGACATGTGCCAATTCAAATCGACGACCAATGATTCGGCAACGTCTGCCAAAAACTTCTTTAATTTGAGAAGGTGTCGCATTGGTCACTGCATCGAAATCTTTAGGATTAAACCCTAGCATTAAATCACGGACACCACCCCCAACAATATAAGCTTCATAGCCAGCTTTAGTCAGGCTATCGATCACATCTAAAATCGAAGAAGGAAGTTGGGCTGTGGACAAACCACATTTTGACGCTCGCAAGGTTTGCAAAAGACGCTGTCTCCTACGTCAGGACGTAAATAACAAGTTGTCGCTAATCATAGCTCTAACGCACACAAAGGGCAATTTGATTCTCTGTAGTTTGCGCATGAAATGACAATTGACAAACAGATGATTTATAAAGTCAAACGTGCTTTATTCTTTTCAAAAATGGCTGGACCAATGCCCTTTACGTTTTTAAATTCATCAATATTTTTAAAGCCACCATTCTTTTGACGGTATTCTACAATCGCTTGAGCCTTTTTCTCACCAATACCTTTTAGCTTTTGAAGCTCATCAATATTGGCTTGATTCAAGTGAACTTGTCCCGAAGAGTCAGTTATAACTGAGCTTTTGGGAACGCTAGAATGCGAGGAGTGTTGCATGCTCAACTTCTGATCATACATCTGCTGTTTAGCCTTCCACTCCTTAAAATTTTGATCAAAAGATTGAGCCTGAACAAAGGTTGAAGAAATCAGGCTCCAAAATAAAACAATAAAAATATAAGACTTACTCTTCCAAAGATTCATGCTGAGATGCATGTGTTTTTTCCCCTAATCTTAACTGCCGCTTTGCCTGATTCCACAATTCATCCATTTCAGACAAGGTCATATCTTCTAATGTTCTTTGCTGTTTTCGTGCTTGATCTTCAATAAAAGCAAAACGACTTCTAAATTTATGTATTGTTGATAAAAGTGATGTTTCACTTGAAATCGCAAGTTTACGTCCTACATTGACTAATGAAAACAGGCAATCTCCAAATTCATCTTGAATTTCATCAATATTTTGATTTTTTAGTGCTTGCTTAAACTCATCTAGCTCTTCTTCTAGTTTTCCATAAGCATCTTCTACGGTTTCAAAGTCAAACCCAACTTTTGCGACATTTTCTTGAATTTCTTGTGCCTGCAATAGAGCTGGTCCATGCTTAATTTCGTCCAACCTTGATTGCGGCTTGCCTTGTTTTTCTTGCTGTTTAATTTGTTTCCAAAGCTCACTTACTTGCTCTGGCGTTAAATTATTAAATTGATCTGCCTGAAAAACATGTGGATGGCGGCGAATTAACTTTTCACTTATTGCCTCAACCACATCTTGAAAGTTAAAAGCAGCTTGCTCACTAAACATTTGTGATTGAAATACGACTTGTAATAACAAATCGCCTAGCTCATTTCTGATTTCATCGATATTACCCTGACGAACAGCAGCCTCAACTTCATATGCTTCTTCAATCGCATATTTAGTCAGTGACATTGGGGTTTGTTGTTGATCCCACGGACATTTTTCTCGTAACTCTTGCATGATTTTAAGCAATTTATCCATGGTAATCCTCAAGTTTAAAAAGTCGGTCAGTAAAACTAAGATTTTAATTTGTTATGATCAAAATCACAGCGATTAAATCAGTCGCACTATTGTACTGACAAAGAGAAAAAAGATGAGATACAGTATTCTGATTAGTGGTGCCGCTCAAGGTATTGGGGCTGAAATTGCACGCGTATTCTACAAACAAGGATATAAAGTAGGCATTTATGATATTAATGAATCGCTTGCTCAAGAATTAGCAAACGACTTAGGGCCAAATGCCCGTGCCGGCTATCTAGATGTAAGTGATTACGACCAATGGCAACACATATTAAAAGAATTTACTGAATGGGCTGGCGAACTCAACATCTTAGTAAATAATGCCGGTATTTTATATTCTGGTGCATTTGAAACAACTGATATTAAAGCTCACCAAAGAACAATAAATATTAATGTAAACGGTGTCATCAATGGCTGTCATGCTGCCCTACCTTATTTAAAGCAAGCGTCTTTTGCACGTGTTATCAATCTATCTTCAGCTTCTGCAATTTATGGGCAAGCTGACCTTATTTCTTACTCAGCCAGTAAATTTGCTGTTCGCGGAATTACTGAAGGTTTAGATGTGGAATGGAAAAAATATGGTATTCGCGTTTTAGATGTGATGCCGCTGTTTGTGCAAACTGCAATGGTTAACAATATGGATGCAGGTACAATTCAAAATATGGGGATAGATTTAACTCCAAATGATATTGCTCAGCAGGTGCTTACACTTGTAGAGAAAAAGGCTCATTTCTGGACGCCTACTCACACTCCAGTTGGCATAAAAACCAAACTGCTTTACCAACTCTCGACTTTAAGCCCTCAGTTTTTAAACCGACTTACTAACATTTATTTATCGAGAAAATAATCCAATATAAAAAAGGCTGTCATTTGACAGCCTTTTTACTCAATTTATTTAAACACCTTGGATCATGCGTCGCGCACTAATAATTCCAGGCTGTTGCTCTAAGCGAGCCAATAAGCGAGAAAGCTGTGCTAAACCCTTAACCTCAATGAGCAACTTCATATTGGCAATACCATCTGCCTCAGAAATTGTATTGACCTGACGAATATTGATTTGGTCAGAGAAAATCACTTGAGTTAAGTCTTTAAGCAGACCACGACGATCATACGCTTCCACCACAATTTGAACGCTTTGACCACGTGTTGGCTGCATTTCCCAATCGGCTTCAACAGCACGCTCTGGTTCTTGCTTAATCATACGTTGGTAGTCTGAACAAATGACTTTGTGGATGCTAACACCACGGTTCAAAGTAATATATCCAGCGATTGACTCACCATGTACGGGCTGACAGCACTGTGCGATGTGCAGCTCTACATTGTCTAAACCATCAATTAAGATTCCATGAGCCGACAATGTATGGCTAGCACGTGGATTTAATGCTGGTTTAAGCACTAGTTCAGGTTCATCCTGATCTAGATGCATTTGACGGTTCACCTGATTAATCAAGGCATGTAAGCTAATATCACCGCTTACTAAACTCACTAAAATGTCATCACCCGTTTTCACGTTAAAATGTGATGAGTAATCATTTAGGTCGATACTTTTTGGGTGAATCGCTAGACGAGCTAACTCTTTATTAAGAAGTTCACGGCCAACTTCAAGATTTTTACTACGATCTTGCTGTCTAAACCAATGACGCAGCTTGTCACGAGCACGAGAGGTTTTAATATAACCTAAAGAATTGACCAACCAATCTCGGTTTGGATCACGATCTTTTTTAGTTAAAATCTCAACCTGCTCACCAGTTTTTAAAGTATAGGTAAGTGGCACATAACGCTGGTTAACTCGCGCTGCATAACACTTGTTGCCTACTTCCGTATGGACATGGTAAGCAAAATCTAAAACTGTTGAACCACGTGGCAATTCCTTAATATCACCATCACGACTAAAAACGTAAATCTTCTCAAAGCCTTCAAAGTCTTGTAACTGTTCAAAGCCTTCTGTTTCATCTTCGTTTTGATGTACCGTCGTTTCATTGCGCTCTTGATAGTGTTCTAAAACAGCACGCAATGAATGCAAACGATGATTAAAGGAATGGTCAGTATTCTTTGAACCTTCTTTATAGTTAAAGTGCGAACATACGCCTAACTCTGCTTCGTCATGCATCTCATGAGTACGAATTTGTACTTCAAGCGATTTATTCTCGGCAATTACAGCAGTATGCAAAGAGCGATAACCATTTGCTTTCGGGTTGGTAATATAGTCATCAAACTGATGCGGAATATGACGCCAGATTTGATGAACAATACCCAAAGAGTGGTAACACTCAGGAACACTATTGACTAATACACGTAAGGCACGAATATCATAAAGCTGATCAAAACTTAGGTTTTTGCTTTTCATTTTTCGATAAATCGAATAAATGTGCTTCGCTCGACCTGTGATTTCTGACTCGATTCCGTAAGACGCTAACTCATTTTTTAAACGATCAATCACGAACTGAATATAATGCTCACGCTCTAAACGTTTTTCATTCAGTAATGACGCAATTTCTTTATAACGATCTGGCGCTAAATAGCGAAAAGCGAGATCTTCAAGTTCCCATTTAAGCTGAGCAATACCGAGTCGATGCGCCAATGGCGAATAAATAGTAAGAATTTCACGTGCTACACGTTCTTGACGTTCACGAGATGAATTTGCTAGTTCTCGTAAAGAATAGGTACGTTCAGCAAGTTTAATTAAAACAACACGAACATCTTCGGTAACCGAAATCAGCATTTTATAAATGCCACTTAAATGTTCTCGTTGATTATTATTAAAATGATCTTCTAACCGTTTATTTTTCTCAATGAGTTCCGAGAGCTTACCCATTGCCAAAGTGCCTTTGACAAGGTTATAGACCTGCTCCCCAAATTTCTGTTTTACTTCTTCTATATCAGTAATGTCTTCACGCACACTACGATAGAGCATTGCTGCCGATAGAGTATCTTCATCTACATGGAGATGCGCCAGAATGTCAGCCATTCCAACGCCTGTAGCGAAAGTATTTGAACGATGATTAACCGTTGAGTCCAACTCTTTTTGCAGGGTTAAATGAGCAACCTGCTCAAGCTGTTCAAGCTTCGCCCCGTCTAATATTTCACGCACCCGATCCAACCATGAGGCTAAACCGATTTGCGTTTCGGCGGCATGCTCTACAGTCGTTTCCTCGGACAACTCAGTTAGTTGTTCAGGTAACTGTTCACGTACTGTGACCATACCATTCTCCTCACTATGTAACTCATGTTTTTAATCGTTTATCTCTTGAATTTTTTCAAATAGTGCAATGGATTCAACATGTTCTGTGTGCGTAAACATGTCCATCACAGCTGCTTTTTTTAACTGGTAACCATATTGGACCAAAACACCCGCATCCCTTGCCAGTGTAGCTGGATTACATGATACATAAACGATTCTTTTTGCTCCAAAATTTGATACATACTGCATAATTTCATATGCACCAGCACGAGGAGGATCAATCAATAATGCATCAAATCCTTGATTTGCCCAAGAATGATGCGAAAAATCTTTTGTTAAATCTTGTGAAAAGAAGGTTGCTTGCACCAAACTATTGCATTTTGCATTAGCTGTTGCCCGTTGCACCATTTCTTCACTCCCTTCCACACCGACAACCTGACCACTCTCACCAACACATCGTGCTAACGGGAGTGAGAAATTGCCTAAACCGCAAAATAGATCAAGTACCTTTTCACCTGGTTGCAATTGAAGCAATTCACATGCCAATTGAACCATTTGTTCATTTACTGTGGCATTGACCTGAGTAAAATCCAATGGCGAAAAAGCAAAATTTACATCAAACCGCTCTAAGGCATAGTGTAAACGTAAAGCACCTTTTTCATCATCAATACGATGAATACTTTCAGGCCCCTTAGGCTGCAAATACAACTGCCACCCTTTGTCTAACGCAAATTGCTTTAATTGGTTGACATCAGAATTGTTTAATTTTTCTACATGACGAACCAACAAAGAAATTTCATGATCACCTTTTGCTAATTCTACATGACCTATATGCGCTTTGCCTTTTAGACTTTGGAGTAAAGTACGCAGCTCAGGCAAGCTATCTGATAGTTTTTTATCCAAAACACTACAAGTGTGGATAGAAGTTAGCCGATTACTATGATGTTCACGAAACCCCATAATTAAGCGATCTGGCTTTGGCAGATAGCGCACCCCTATTCGAGCACGACGACGATAATCTGTTTGTAAAGATCGAATTGGCTCAAGCCACTGTTCAGGCTGAATTCCTGCAAAATGTTGTAAATGCGATTGGAGCACACTTTGCTTTAACCGGATTTGTTCATCAGGATGGATATGCTGCATGCTACAGCCACCGCAAATACCATAATGAGGACAAATTGCATCTATGCGATGAGTTGAAGGCTCTCCTAATAACTGCACCATCTCAGCTTCTTCAAGACGCTTTGCTTGATGGGTAATCTGAGCCTTTACAGTTTCTCCAGGCAATGCATAGCGAATAAAAACTTTCTTGCCATGCTTATCTGCTGGATGATCAGGATGAGAACCATAATGCGCAATTCCTCGCCCCTCATGAGAAAGTGTTTCAACTTGAAAAATATATTCAGGTTGTTGAGGCTTGCGAGATTTGGCTTGTTGTTTCAAAGAATGAACCTAAAAATCTGAAGGATTAAAATAGTGAGAAGTAAATTCAGTATGTTTCGAAGTACGTTCCCATACTTCAAGAAAGTCAGACTGCTGCGGCATAGTCTGTAAATATTCAATACTCGAGCTAATCCAGTGGTTATGTTCATCTACGCTCAACTGGCCTTTTAGTACGAGCCAACGCAAATAAATAAACCATGTATTGAGTACATCCCCTTCACAATAGCTAGTCAATTTTAACCACTGTTGATTACGAACATATTCAGGCACATGATAACCCGATTCACCGCGTTTACCCGGCAAACCTAAAATACAGGCAATATCATCAAGCTTTTGAAAATTACGCCCATTAAACATTGCCATCACGTCCATTAAATCAATGTGGCGATGGTGATAACGGTTTTGGTAATTATTAAAACGCTTCTGGCTATCAATCTCACCTTGATCAAACAAGCCCGGTGCAGAAAGCCCATGATACATCGCGCGAAACAGAATAACGGGTAAATCAAATTGTGAGCCGTTCCAACTCACTAAAGTCGGATGACGCTTATCAAAAATTGACAAGAACTTTTGCAAAATCTCAGCTTCAGAATATTGTTCACGACTAAAAGAAAACAATCTAAAACCAGACTCATCAATCCATAGACCAGAAATACAAACAATTTCATGCAAAGGTAAGCGCTGAAAATCCATGCCTGATTCTTGACGACGGAGTTTCGTCAATGCTTGCTCTACATCAGCCTCTGGTAAATCAAGATGATATAAATGCGCTCCCGCTTTTAAATCAGTTAAAGTTTCAATATCAAAAACTAAGGTAGGGAAACGCATTATTTCTCTCAATTATGAGTTATCGTCCTGTACTGAAAACAATCCTGTAGACAAGTAGCGATCGCCACGGTCACAGATAATGCAAACAATAACAGCATCTGGATTTTCTTCTGCAATCTTAATAGATGCCCATACCGCACCGCCTGAAGATGTACCTGCACTAATGCCTTCCATCCGCGCTAATTTACGCATGGTCTTTTCAGCATCAATTTGTGGAATATCAATGGTACGATCCACACGGCTACTATCAAAAATAGTAGGTAAATATTCTTTCGGCCAACGGCGAATACCAGCAATGCTTGAGCCATCTGCTGGTTGCAAACCAATAATTTGAATATCTGGGTTTTGTTCTTTTAAATATTTAGAAACACCCATGATGGTACCAGTCGTACCCATTGAGCTTACAAAATGGGTGATTTTTCCACCTGTTTGTTTCCAAATTTCAGGACCAGTCGTTAAATAATGAGCTTCAACATTGTCAGGGTTACCAAACTGATTTAAAACGTGCCCCTTACCTTCTTTTTCCATTTGCAAGGCTAAATCACGAGCACCTTCCATACCTTGCTGCGGTGTTACTTCAATCAGCTCTGCGCCATAAGCCAGCATCGCATCTTTACGCTCCTGACTCATGTTGTTCGGCATAATAAGTTTCATTTTATAGCCACGCATTGCAGCAACCATTGCCAAAGCAATACCTGTGTTCCCACTGGTTGCCTCAATCAAGGTATCGCCTGGCTTAATTTGACCACGTTTTTCTGCCTGCATAATCATGTTATATGCAGGACGGTCTTTTACAGAACCTGCCGGATTATTACCTTCTAATTTTGCTAAAACCGTCGCTTGCGTATGAGAAGCTAATCGCTGCAAACGAACTAGAGGCGTCTTACCTACATAGTGATCTAACAAAAATTCGTCGGCTAAAAAGTCAGGTTGTGTATTACTCATGATCAATACCTATATCGAGGTGCGCCTATTGTATGAAAAAATGCTCGCTACTGCACCCATTTCAATATGCTTTTTCATGAAAGCGATTAAAGCTCGGTCATTTATAAAATGCCGTCTGTTTTAAAATAAAGCGTGATAAGATGCCGTACAGAGAGATAAATCTGATGTAGCCATGTCTAATTTCAATAAAACCTTATCGAAACGCTTACGTCTGAATCATGCATATGGGCAATTGATTGCTCTAATTTTTGTGCCGATTATGATTTTAACAGGGGTCGGTGCTTTTCTGGTTTTAACTGAAACGTCACATTCGGTAAAACAACAACAGCTACATCACGCCTCAGCAATTTTAGCTCGCTACAATCAAATTGCGAAAGATTTATATACGCTAGTCGAATTAGAGCCCGATGAATACGATCATGCTCAGCACATTATGCAAAGCATGTTTAGCGAAAAAAATCTTAAACGCGCGGTATTAATTGATAACAATGGACAGACTTATTTAAGCATTGGTTATCGTGATAATCGTTATTGGCCTAGCTTTCCTAGTAATAATAGTTTTTTCGGCCCTATCTCTTATAACCACAACAATATTTATGGACTGCAAATTAGCAATAAAGCAGGAAAAGCCCCAGTTTGGTTAATGATTGAAATGGATAACCAGCCTCTAGAGTTGGCACGTTATCGCATTATGATTGCCCTCGTCATTACTGGATTAATGACCTTATTATTACTTTTACTGTGCTTGAATTTTTACTCTCGTCGTTGGATTGCGCCGATGTATGAAATTCGCATGCAGTTACAACGCCTAAATGCAGATACTTTAGATCAGCACCTAGTTATTAACAGTACTGGGGAGCTACGCTTACTACAGCGTGATATTGCAAATGTTGTTAAGCGATTACACTTTAGCTTTTTAGAATTAAAAGAACACACTGAACAAACAGAAGAAGACTTACGCAGAACACTAGATACCTTAGAAGTCCAAAACATTACTTATCGTCAAGCACGTGACCAAGCGATTTCATCAAACCAAGCGAAGTCAGTTTTCTTGGCAAATATTAGTCATGAGCTTCGAACACCTCTAAACAGTATTGATGGCTTTATTCATTTATTGCTTCGTCAACAAAATTTAAATAATGAGCAAAATCTTTATTTGCAAACCATTCGCAAGTCATCTGCCCATTTATTGGCATTAATTAACGATGTATTAGATTTCTCGAAAATTGATGCAGGTAAATTAGAACTTGAAACAGCACCTTTTGATTTAGAAGAAGCCATCTTTGATGTCATGGATATGCTATCTCCATTGGCTGCTCAAAAACATATCGCCATGGCTTTTTACTATGCGGACAACATTCCACAAGAAGTGATTGGCGATGCTTTACGCTTCAAGCAAATTCTGACCAACTTAATTTCTAATGCGATCAAGTTCACTCCAGATGGCGAAATTATTGTTCGTGTTCGTATGGAACATGATGATATTGGGCAATGTCTGCTTCATTTCAGTGTTCAAGATAGTGGTATTGGTTTAAGTGGCACAGACCGTAAAAAACTATTTGAATCATTCTCGCAAGGTGATGCCTCAGTTACACGTCAATTTGGTGGTACAGGTTTAGGTTTAGCTATTTCTAAACAGCTTGTTCATCTCATGCACGGTCAAATTGGTTTTGAAGATAACCAAGAACGTGCTCCAACAGAAAAAGGCTCGACTTTCTGGTTTACCGCACAATTTGTGGTAGATGAAGATTACGAAATCGAACACCCGCACTTTGAGCATTTACAAGTGGTGTCGTATCTTGCTCATCCTGCTACAGCAAGTGTTTTACGTTACTACCTTGAAAACTACCATGTTCCTCATATCGAAACACAATCGATTCTGGACTTGTTTAGCCGTTTAAAACATCTTGATCAGAAAGATAATACATGGCTCATTGTTGACCATAGCGGCGACACTGAAGCGTTATTAAAAGAAATCCGTAGCCGTTATCAAGGCAATTTAGCCGTCTATGGCTATCAAATGACGCTTGAGCCAAACATGCTCAATGAATACCGTGCTCGCCCTCTCTATCAACCATTAAGTCGAAGCGGACTCATTCAATTATTAAATGATCAACCTATTTTTGAAGAGGAACAACAAGACTTTAATGGTCAGGGTCTACACATTCTGGCAGTGGATGACCATCTTCCTAACTTAATTGTTTTAGAAGCCTTACTCGGTGAACTTAACGTTAAAACAACTAAAGCACTCAGTGGCCAAGAAGCTCTTAACCTGATCCAAGAACGAATTGACCAGAAACTTAAACCATTTGATTTAGTGTTTATGGACATTCAAATGCCTGTCATGTCAGGCATTGATACCACTCGTGCTATTCGTTCTTTAGAGTCGACACTAGACGGAGAAATGCAACTTCCAATTATTGCACTCACCGCCCACGCACTTGCCGATGAAAAGCAAAAACTCCTTAAAGTAGGCATGAATGACTATGTCACCAAGCCAATTCAAATGGAACAAATCATCCAGATCTTAACGCAATGGACTAAAAACAACTTTACAGCAAAAGCCTTAGATAAAGACCATCATTTAGTCGCAGAAGCTTTAGATCCACAAATTTTAAACTGGCAACAAAGTTTGCAGCTTGCAGCAAATAAAGAAGACTTAGCGCAAGATTTACTTAAAATGTTAGTTGATAGTTTTCCAACTGAGCTAGATGAAATGCAGCAGCTCATTGAGCTTGAAGACTTCCCTCAACTTGAACATGTTTTACATCGCCTCTATGGTGCTACTCGCTATGTAGGCACCCCAAAACTACAACAAGTGACTGGTGACTTTGAGCAATTTATTTCAACGCTGCGCAAGGAACGCCGTATAGCAGATGAAGGTTTCATTGAAGAAGTGATGCAGCGCTTTAATGAACTAGGTCTTGTCGTTAAAGAGGTAGAAAGTGCAGCCCATCAAATTTTGGTGATTCCTGACTAACATCTCTATCAAAGAGGCATGACTGGGCTGTCATGTTTCCAAATTACAGCCATGTTATGCTCCGTTCATCTATAAAAAAAGAAGCGGGAATCTCATGGCACTCTTACGTATTGAAAAAAATAATGGCATCGCAACGGTATATTTAAACCGTCCAGACAAACGCAATGCAATGAGTTTTGCCTTATTAAAAGAGTTAGTTTCAACTGCAAGAGCAATTAAAAAGGATAGAGATATTCGCTGTGTTATTTTGACAGGCGAAGGAAATGTGTTTAGTGCTGGAATTGATTTATCCGACCTAAACAATCCGAAAAACTCTGCTTTTGCCATTTGGGAACTTGTAAAACCCGGACAAAGTCTTTTTCAAAAAGCATTTCTGACTTGGCAGAATTTACCTGTCCCAGTTATTGCTGCATTAGAAGGATATTGTTTCGGCGCGGGTATGCAACTTGCGTTGGCTTCCGACATTCGAATTTCTCATCCAGAAACAAAAATGTCAATTATGGAAAGCCGTTGGGGTTTAGTTCCTGATATGGGGCTTACTCGCTCATTAAAAGGTTTAATTAGCGTTGACCTTGCAAAAGAACTCACCTTAACTGCCCGTGTTTTTGACGGGAATTATGCAAAAGAAATCGGTCTTGTGACTCATTTAAGTGACTCACCTCTAGAGAGAGCAAATGAGATTGCAGCTGAAATGTTACAACGCTCACCTGATGCCCTCACAGCAGCAAAACGTGTACTAGATGCAATGGAGCATCAACCAGAAAAATCATTACGTCTAGAAAAAATCTGGCAACTTAAATTATTACTTGGTAAAAATAGCAAACTTGCTCGTAAAAAAGACAAACATCCGGAAGTTAATTTTTTACCACGCCAATATAAATAAGAGCTTAGATGATGAATTTTGATCGTAATACCCCTATTGCTTTTTTAGGTATGGGGCTTATGGGAAGTCGGATGACAACCCGCCTTATTCAAGCCGGCTTTCAAGTTGCGGTTTGGAATCGAACCTTCTCTGCATGTGAAGAACTGATTGATATCGGCGCCCAACCTTTAGAACTTTCAAATATTGGTGATTATCCTATTATTTTAATCTGTCTGGCAGATGATAAAGCCGTAGAGGCAGTATTTGAAAAAATTCAGCCTAACTTAAAAGCTGAACAAGTTATTGTAGATTTCTCAAGCTTATCTGTTGCTGCAACAAAAACGCTTGCTCAAGCAGCTGCCACACATGACGTTATTTGGATTGATTCACCTGTATCAGGCGGAACAGCTGGAGCAGAACAAGGCACACTTGTCATTTTTGCAGGCGGTGATGCTCAAACGATTACGGAACTAACGCCTGTTTATAATATTCTATCTCAACGCGTAACTCGAATGGGCGATACAGGAACTGGCCAAGCTACCAAAATTTGTAATCAACTGATTGTTGCAGCCAACAGTGCCCTGATTGCAGAGGCTGTCGCGCTTGCAGACCGAGCTGGTGTAGATACGACTTTACTCGCTCCAGCTTTAGCAGGCGGATTTGCGGACTCGAAACCCTTTCAAATTCTAACTCCACGTATGGCAACTCATACATTTGAGCCAGTTCAGTGGAAAGTTCAAACATTATCTAAGGATCTTAATAACGCAGTAACATTGGCTAACAATGTTAATTTAGACATCCCAGTTGCACAAAAAGCTCTATTACAGCTACAAACTCACCAAAAAAATGGCTTTGCTGAGAAAGATTTAGCTACTATGATTCAATTAGTAGAGCAAAAATAAACGGAGTTTGAGTATGGGTCGTCTTGCAGTCAATTTATCCATGATTTTTACCGAAGTTCCTTTAATTGAACGCTTCGCTCTGGCCCATGCACAGGGCTTTGAATATGTAGAAATTCAATTCCCTTATGAATTAACTATTGCAGATATTCAAACTCAACTCGAACGCTATAATCTTAGTCTCTGTCTAATTAATGTGCCGGCGGGTGACCTTATGCAAGGCGGAAATGGTTTAGCAGGCATTCCCGGCCAAGAAATAGCTTTCCATGAGGCATTAGAGTTAGCCATTAGCTATGCCACAGCTTTAAAGGTTCCTCGTGTTAATATTCTAGCGGGCAAGCAACCGCTTGATGCTGATTTACTGCCTTGTTTAAAAACCTTAGCAGCTAATTTAAAACTTGCGTGCAACTTACTCAGTGAACACGATATAGAACCCGTTTTTGAAATGATTAACGGTACAGATATGCCCCGCTTTTTAGTACAAAATATTGCGCAGGCACAAGAAATGCTAGAAGCGGTCAACGACCCTACTCTAAAAATGCAATATGACTGCTATCATATGGCAATGATGGGCGAAGACGTTCTTGAGGGTTTACAAGAGAATATTAACTCAATTGGACACATTCAATTTGCGGACTGTCCGGGCCGTCATGAGCCAGATACAGCTGAAATTCCTTATGAACAAATTTTTTCTTGGTTAAAACAAAGTTCTTATCAAAACTATATTGCAGCAGAATATAAGCCTGAAAATACTTCAAATCAGTCATTTACATGGAAGAAAAAGTATTTTTCGGATGATGTAAATATATAAACTGTTACGAGTTTTGTTTGAAATTTAGCGCGAAAACCACTATATTAGATAGTGAGTAATTGTCAGGAAAATATACCCTATATGAATTTAGAACCATCGCCCAGCGTGTCTAATTCTCACGATTTCGCAATGAATACCTCAAATAAAGACGTACAAACTTGTCTCAAAGTCGTCCACGACGCTTTAGTTGATGTAAAAGCAAAAGATATTCTCCAGTTAGATGTTAGCTCAATTAGCAATGTCGCTGATGCTATTGTAATTGCGAGCGGTACTTCTACTCGTCATGTGAAAGCACTTGCAGACAATGTTGCAGAAGAAGCTCGAAAAGCCGGTTTCCGCCCGATTGGCGTTGAAGGTGAACGAGATGCAGAATGGATCTTAATTGATCTCGGCTTTGTTGTAGTACATGTGATGCTACCAACAGCTCGTAAATTTTATGATTTAGAAAGCTTATGGCGTACCGCTCCAGAGTCGGTTGCTTAAAATTTTGCTTTTAAAAAAAGCGGCTCTTTTGAGCCGCTTTTTTATTTACTAAACAAAGATTTTAACCATTTCAAATATCCCATCACCTCCCCCACAAACACCAATCATCACTTACAACCAAATTTGACATGACAAATTGTCAGATTTACAGCACTATATATTTTCTGAAAGTTCTCACCAATAAATAGCATAACCGGAGTACAGAAAGTGAAGATATTAATTACAGGCGCCAATACGGGCATTGGCTTTGCCACAGCAGAACAACTCGTTAAACAAGGGCAACATGTCATTCTAGCGTGCCGAAATCCACAAAAAGCCCAAGATGCGCAGAACAAACTACTTTCACTTAATCAAGGCCAAGTCGATTTAGTTTCCCTCGACTTAAACAGCCTTGAGTTAACCCAAAAAGCAGCAGATGAAATTGCTGATCGCTATGGCAGCCTTGACGTACTCATTAATAATGCAGGCTTATTTGCCAAAACCAAACAATTGACCCATGAAGGCTTTGAACAACAATTTGGGGTTAACTATTTAGGTCATTTTTTACTTACTCAAAAATTACTTCCAGTTTTAAAACAATCTCCAAAAGCTCGTATTATTCATCTTGCATCTATTGCTCACTGGGTGGGCTCAATTAAACCCAACAAGTTTCGTGCAGAAGGTTTTTACAATCCTCTGTTCTATTATGGGCAATCGAAGCTTGCAAATTTATTATTCAGCAATGCATTAGCAGAACAGCTATCTGGAAGTACAATTACTAATAATGCATTACACCCCGGCGGTGTTGCTTCCGATATTTATCGTGACTTACCAAAACCGGTTTATGCAGCAATGAAATTAGGATTAGTGCCAACCTCAGTTCCAGCAAATCTCATTACAGAAATGGCAACTGGAGATGCATGGCAAAATCGTAATGGCGAATATGTCAGCGCACATATGCCAGACTGGAAATCATCACATGCCAAAAATCAGCAACTGGCACGCGACCTCTATCAACAATCTCTAAACCTCGTAGAAAAATTTCTTTAAACAAATAAGCCAAATAAAAAAAGCCACCCGAAGGTGGCTTTTACAATCCTGATTGGGGTCAGATTAGTGACCACCACCATTGATTGCTTTTGTCATATCTTCAACAACTTTTTTAGCATCACCAAAGATCATCATTGTTTTTTCGTTATAGAACAAATCGTTGTCTAGACCAGCATAACCTGTTGCCATGGAACGCTTAATCACCATGATTGTACGCGCTTTATGAGCTTCAAGAATCGGCATACCATAAATCGGCGAGCTTGGATCATCTTTCGCAGCAGGATTTACAACGTCGTTTGCACCAATTACAAGTACTACGTCTGTTGCAGGGAAGTCTGAGTTAATCTCATCCATTTCCAAGATATCTTCATACGCCACGTCTGCTTCTGCAAGCAATACGTTCATGTGACCAGGCATACGACCAGCAACAGGATGGATTGCGAAACGAACGCGAACACCTTGCTCTTTTAGAATTTCACACAATTCTTTTACAGCATTTTGTGCACGACCTTGCGCCATACCATAACCAGGTACAATTACAACACTGTCAGCATTTGACATCAAGAAGCCAGCATCATCAGCAGAACCAGAACGATGGTTACGTTGAACTTGCTCACCTTTGGCAGCAGTAGCAACCGCTGCACCGCCCATTGCACCACCAAACAATACATTGATGATCGAACGGTTCATTGCTTTACACATGATGTACGACAGAATCGCACCAGATGAACCTACGAGAGAACCCGCAACGATCAACATGTTGTTTTCAAGTGTAAAACCAATACCTGCCGCAGCCCAACCAGAGAATGAGTTAAGAAGCGATACTACTACAGGCATATCACCACCACCGACCGGTGCAATCCATACCCAGCCAAATGCAAGCGCAAGAGCTGTCATTGCCCAGAAAGCAGTCATGTTGCCAGTCGTGAAGAAGTAAAATCCACAAGCCAACATCGCAATAAAGATAAGCGCTTGAACAGGTTTAACCCATGCACCAGAAATTGTTTTAGCCCATTTTTTCGCAGCCAATTTACCGTACGCAAACACAGATGCAGTAAAGGTAATCGCACCAACGAAACAACCAACAAACAATTCAAATAAGTGAACTTTGCTCATGTGCACATGTTGCACACCAGCTGCCGTTAAAGCTGCTTCATTTTGTGCAAACAATTCAGTTAATTGGTTGTTATGTAAAATTGCAGCAATTGCAATTAAAACAGCTGCCAAACCAACCAAAGAGTGCATAAGTGCAACAGTTTCCGGCATTTGCGTCATTGGTACAGTACGAGCACGTGCAATACCTACGATTGCACCAAGCACCATTGCACCAACAATCATCCAGATCACTGGGTTATTCGCAACAAAGAAAGTCGTTACAACTGCAATCGCCATCGCGATCATACCGTAACGGTTACCTTGAATTGCTGTTTTAGGGCCAGACAAGCCACGAAGCGTCAAGATAAAGAGAATTGCACCTACAAGGTACAACCAGTTCGCATTTGCTTGAATAAATTCCATGTCAAAGCCCTCTTATTTCTTTTGCTTAGGCTTGAACATTTCCAGCATGCGTGCAGTTACTGCAAAGCCACCGAAAATATTAATGCTTGCCAAAAATACTGCAATCGCACCAAGTACGCTCACCACATTTACACTTTGAAATGCAACGTTAGCATCTACACCCAAAATAGGTAGACCCACAGTTTGCAACATCGCACCCACTACAATAATAGATGACAATGCATTGGTTACAGCCATAAGCGGCGTATGTAAAGCTGGTGTAACACCCCAAACTACGTAATAACCTACGAAGATGGCAAGGACGAAAATTGTAATAGTTTCAACCATGAGAAATCTCCTTAACCACGCTTAAGCAGTACTTGACCGCCATGAGTGACCAATAGGGCTTTTTGGATTTCGTCTTCTTGATTAATCGCAAAGTTTTTCTCTTTGTCGAATAAAGTCTCTACGAAATTAAAAACGTTACGTGCATATAGCGCTGAAGCTTCTGTTGCTACAGTTGCCGGAATATTTGGAATACCCAAAATTTTCACGCCATTTTCTGTAAAAACAGTCTCGCCCACTTTAGAGCCTTCAACGTTACCGCCAGTTTCAACAGCCATATCTAAAATGACAGAACCCGGTTTCATCTTGGCAACAGTTTCAGCCTTAATCAGACGTGGTGCATCACGACCCGGCAAGAGCGCAGTAGTAATCACGATGTCAGCATTAGAAACAGCCTTATCAACAATCGCAGCTTGGTCTTTGATGTATTGCTCACCCGGCATCCATCCATAACCATTTTTAGCGGCATCCGCTGCACGTTGTTGCTCTTCTTCAGACATTGGTACGTCTAACCACTTACCACCCAAAGATTCAACCTGATCTTTTGCTGTAGGACGTAAATCGGTCGCCTCAACAATTGCACCTAAACGCTTTGCGGTTGCAATTGCCTGAAGACCTGCAACGCCCACACCCATAATCACAACACGAGCAGGTTTTACAGTACCAGCAGCAGTCATAAGCATTGGGAACATGCGCTGATATTCAGCAGCAGCAAGCAAAACTGATTTATAACCAGAAAGGTTTGCCTGAGAAGACAATACGTCCATGTTCTGCGCACGAGAAAGCGTACGAGGAAGCAATTCCAGAGCAAAAGCAGAAACTTGCTGATTCGCAAACTGATCTAGCTCGGTATTACGATAAGGATCAAACATTGCTACAACAGCGGTATTTGCTGCAAGTTTTTGAATTTCCCCACCTTGTGGCGCGCGAACTTTCAAAATAATTTGACTACCCGTATAGGCATCATCCGTAATGGTTGCACCGACCTGTTCATAAGCACTGTCAATGTACGCGGCCTTTACACCAGCACCGCGCTCAATCACAACGCTATGACCAGCGCTAATCAACTTCTTTACTGTCTCTGGCGTAGCAGCTACACGATTTTCACCGACGACAGTTTCGGTTGGGATTCCGATCTGCATGAGCGTTCCTCAAGCTAATTTCTCATTGTCAAAAACATTGCAAGCCGCAATGTTTCCCCCATGTGTATTCTTTGTACAGAATTTGGATTCTAATTGAACTTTTTTAAAATACCACCCACTATTTATTTAATAAATACCCATATTTTGAACTGATGATTCACGATATTTGATTTGAGGTGTAGCATAGGAAGATTTTTCTTTTTTTATAGACAATAGTCTCTCTTATACAGTCTTGTATATGAAAATTTCGTTTTCTTCGTTTCAAATCGGGTCTTTTTTTGCTCTTTGCTCCGCTTTTCTATTCAGTACAAAAGCAATCTTTATTAAACAGACTTATGCCCTTTCTCCATTAGTAGATGCTACAGTCCTGATGGCTTTACGCATGTTAAGCGCTTTACCGTTCTTTCTACTTATTTGTTGGTTTAACAGGCATCATAATCAGGGCATAAAAAAGAAGGATTGGCTAATTTTAATTTTTGCCGGTCTATTAGGCTACTACTTTGCCAGTTGGCTCGATTTCATGGGCCTTATGTTTATTAGCGCCTCTCTAGAACGAATTATTCTATTTTTATATCCCACCCTTACAGTCATCGTCTCAAGCTTACTCTACAAACAAAAATTAGATGCAAAAAGTTTATTTGCCATTTTTCTTAGTTATGGTGGAACCGTGCTGGTCATGCTTCAAGAGCACAGCAACGCACCAATTCAGGGCAACTTCTGGCTAGGTACAAGTTTAGTATTTGCAAGTGCGGTAGCTTTTGCAGGCTATTTATTACTAACCCCACCATTAATTAAGAAATTTGGTTCTTGGAATTTCACAGGGTTAGCATTAACTGTAGCTTGTATGGGCACATTAACGCACTATGCACTCAGCACACCTCAACCTATTCAACTTCTATTACAGCTACCCCCTAGTGTAATTTGGTATGGGGTTGGTCTAGGCTTCTTAGTGACCGTCTTACCTACTGTTATGCTCATGCAAAGTATTGAACGATTAGGTGCCTCTCAATCTGCAATGATTGCTTCGATTGGACCGGTTTTAACGATTTTACTTGCCGTTGCCTTTTTAAATGAACATTTAAATATGTGGCAATGGGTCGGTTGCCTTCTCAATATTATTGGTGTGATGATGATTACACTCAGAAAGAAAAGGCTAAAACACTAAATTCTCTTGACCTCAACTTAAGTTGAGGTTGGATACTCATCTAAATTTTAATGAACGGTTGAGTTCCATGAATAAAGCAACTTTTAAAATCATAAATCCATCAACTTTATATGACCCTACCCCAAATGCTTATAGTCATGTGGCTGTAGTAGAAAATTTTAAAAAGATTATTCATATTGCAGGTCAAGGTGGCGAAAACTCAAAAGGTGAATTAAGCCCAAATTTTGAAGAACAAGTTATCCAAGCCATTAATAACATTCAACATGCTTTAAAAGCTGCCAATGCAGAGCTTAGTAACATTGCAGTGTTAAGAGTTTTAGTTGTTGACCATTCGGTCGAAAAACATCAAATTTTGATTAAAATTATGCAAAATTTATGGAAAAATCATCCTTTTCCAGCCTGTACACTCATTCCTGTACCACGCCTTGCACTAGAGCATATGCTCATTGAAGTCGAAGCAACCGCATACACCTAATAAAATCGAGAGAACATCATGTCTACCCCTGAAGATATCAGTCAAAATAAACCTTTGCTTTGGTTGATGGCAGCAGCATGTGGCTTATGTGCAGGTGTGAATTATTATTGTCAGCCGCTGATTCACTCTATTCAGCAAGAGTTTGCTGTAACTCAAGCACAAGCTGCTTTAACAGTGACATTTGCTCAGGTGTCTTATGCCCTCGGTTTACTCTTTATTGTTCCAATGGGTGATATCGTTAATAAAGCCAAGGCCATTCCATTTTTAATGGTGCTTTGTGCAATTGGCCTATTTACTTCTGCTTTTGCTGTGAACTTGCCTATGCTATGGATTGGTACGATTTTAGCGGGCTTGTTTTCTGTTGCCGCTCAAGTGCTTATTCCTCTTGCCACAATGACTGTAAAACCCGAAAAAACTGGCGAAATCATTGGTTTTTTAATGAGTGGTTTATTGGTCGGAATTTTACTCTCTACCAGTCTGGCAGGCTTATTTTCGAACCTTTTCCACTGGAAAGTGGTTTATGTGGTAAGTGGCATATTAATGCTCCTGCTAGCATTTACTTTAAAAAGCCGCTTGCCTTATGTCTTACGTATGAAAATGAACTATGGGCAAATCTTTGTTTCCATGGCTCAACTTTTACAGCAGGAAAAGCGATTATTATTAAGAGCACTTACAGGTGCTTTCGCCTTTGCAGCAGTAAGTATCTTGTATTCTACTATCGCATTACTCCTTACCTCAGCACATCATTTACCTGATCTATTTATCGGACTAGTGCCTTTAGTGGGTATCTTCGGTGCTTTATCAACACGTTACATTGGTAAATATGCGGATCAAGGACATACTGGCTTACTGACATGGATGGGCTGCGGGCTGTTCTTAGTAAGTTGGGTTTGTTTCTACTTCGGACAAACTCTACTTTCTAGTTATGTTCTTGGCTTTGCATTAATTCAGTTAGCACTCGCGCTCGTACACACCAGTAACCAGAGCATTATTTTCCGTTTACGACCAGATGCAAAATCTCGTATTAATGCCATTTATATGACGACTTACTTTATTGGCGGTGCAGGTGGTTCAGCATTAGGAATTTTTGCATGGAACCGTGGTGGATGGACTATGACTTGCCTTGCAGGAATTGGACTAGTTGTTCTTTGTATTTTATTTAGCATGTTCGATACGATCTTACAAAAAAAGAAAATGGTTTCCCAATAAGGTAACTTGTTATAAATCATCTTTCTATATCCACCCCAAGGGCGGTTATAAATTATACGGCCAAAAGCCTCTGTCGATTCAAGCATAAACCTCGTATAATGCTGCCCTTTCATTAATTTAGCGACTTTTGGGCTATTGGTTATGCAATCACTTCAATCGTTACAACCTCGTATTTCTGTCGCACCCATGATGGACTGGACTACAAAGGATTATCGATTCTTTGCACGCTTGTTTAACCCAAATGTTGTGCTCTACACAGAAATGGTAACTACAGGTGCGATTCTTTTTGGCGATGCAAAACGTCATTTGGACTACAGTACACAAGAACACCCTATCGTATTGCAACTTGGTGGCTCAAATCCGCAAGAGCTTGCAACCTGCACAAAAATGGCCGAAGACTGGGGTTACGATGAAGTCAACCTCAATGTAGGCTGCCCAAGTGATCGTGTACAGAACAATAAAATCGGTGCTTGCTTAATGGCAGAGCCAGACTTGGTTGCTGAATGCATTCACACCATGCAAAAAGCAGTAAAGATTCCTGTAACGGTCAAACACCGTATTGGTATCGATGACATGCAATCTTACGAAGAGATGCTTCATTTCGTAGATACTGTTGCGGCAACAGGTTGTACTTACTTCGTTGTACATGCTCGTATCGCTATTTTGAAAGGTTTATCTCCGAAAGAAAACCGTGAAGTTCCACCTTTACGCTATGAAGATGTTTATCGTTTAAAACAAGAGCGCCCACATCTCACCATTGAAATTAACGGCGGGATTAAAACGTTTGCTGAAACTCAAACACATTTACAGCACGTAGATGGCGTTATGATTGGCCGCGAAGCCTATCATAATCCGTACTTACTCGCGGAAATGGGTCAGCTTTGGAATTTAGAAGCACCAGATCGATTCGAGATTATGGAACAAATGTTGCCTTATATTGAACAACGTATGGCTGAGGGTGCTCCGCTTTCAATCATTACTCGTCATATCTTAGGTCTATTCCAAAACTTGCCGGGTGCTCGCAAGTGGCGTCAGGCGCTAAGTGGCGGAAATGCAAAAACTTTAGGTGATGTAGAACAGGCTATTAGCAACATGCAAGCCGCTCTACTTCGTACCGAGGAATATTTAAAAGAGCAGCAAGCTTAAGTCTGTGAGCGCTTCTTAAATTGTAAGAAAATGTGGCATTTTAAATCAGAGACTTAGATTTTGAGTATATTCGCAAATGTTGAAGCAAAATATTCAAATTTAAGCTCTGGTTAATTATTTTTTTATAATGATATCAATAATTTAAATTTCACTATTTTTAATCACTCTTTTGATAAGCATCTTTTCACTCCGAAGCAGGTACCTCTGGAAAAAAGATACGTTATTACATAACATAAACAAAACTTTTAAGGTACGCCGATTAGTATCTCTGAACGCCACAGGTAGGTGGTGATTTTTTTAATATGGATATGAGTAGCACGGTAGAGATTTCACGATGATTATTTATGACGGACAAGTAGCTGATAATTACATGTATCAGGATTCAAATCAGGCAGCCATTGTTGTATCCCACAGCACCCCAAGCCTTCCTTATCCCTTCACCATGAAACCCAATAATCATCAGACAGAAACTTCCAGTACTCCCGCTATAGATATTGATAAATTTGTAGAAAAATTAGAAAGTGTTACCTCTAGACGCAGTAAAGCTCGTTGCGCCCGTAGTATCCGCCTTGCACTAGAATCTGCTGGTGCCAATGTCGAAAATCACCCAATTGCGGCTTCAGATTGGGGAGATACCTTAAAAAAGATTGGCTATAAAGAAATTAATCCAGCCTTTGATGAACCACAAGAAGGCGACATCTATATCATTCACAGAACCCGTAACCATGTTTATGGACATATTGCTGGATATACAGGAAGTGAATGGGTCTCTGACTTCAAACAAAATAGTTATGATGTCTATAAAGATGATAGCGTAACCTATACTTATTACCGATTAGGGCAAGCCACTTAAGAACTAGATGTTCAATCACTTGAACCATTTCAAGCATCTTATCAAACAAATATTTTGAATCCAGCTTGGCTTCTTTTTTGCTTTATTTTCATATTGTACTTGTCAAAAATAATGATGGAACTTTATGAAAAGAATATTGCTGAGCTTTTACTTACTGACGTCATTTAGTATGACGTATGCTGCCCCAGATACAAAAGTTGAAGAGGTTTTAAAAAAAGTACCTGAAAAACGGATTTATCAGCCCCAATATTTATTAAAAGAAACCACTCCTAAAGCTCGGATCCATGTGATACGAAAACAATATTCAAATGGACTACTAGATTGTCCTTCCGTGATTTATCACGACAAGAAGAAAATTCTATCTTTGCACTCATTTGAAGAAGCAACATTTTTTCTAGAACCCGATCGTTACTATATTCGCTATGAGGTTAACAATAGTGGTTGTATCAATTTGGAATTTTACCAGCATAAACGCCCCAAAATGGATATCCTATCTCAGGAGCGTCAGTTAGAAGGTGATACCGAATATACATTTACTATTAGTGAGCACACTGGACCACAATAATTATTTCAGCATAAGTTAAACATATTGCCTCTCACACTTGCAGCAGCTGGTAGATCTGCTCAACATAAGGTTGAATCAGATCACTCTGGTTTGCTCTGTAAGCTAAAACCACTTCAGATAAAAGATTCTTATTTTCTAGAGGAATCAATTTTACATTTTTGGGTAATATTTGCTTAAACTCTTGGGGAACAATACTAATACCCAAATTTGCAGCGACTAACTGTAATTGGCTTAGCTTACGTGATTGGATCACCGCTGCTTTAGGCCAGAAGCCTGCCCCTACACACAAGTTTGAAACCAAATAACTTAAACCGCCTCGTTTAGAATGGGGTGTAGAAACGAAATATTCATCTTTTAAATCTTTAACTTGAATCTCTTGTTTATTTGCAAACTTAGCATGATCAACATGCACAGCCACCATTAAAGGTTCTTCATATAGCTTAACAACATTGATCTCATCTAAAGTGTGCCGAACTGGTGGCCTAATCAAACCAATATCAATTTCCCCGCTCATTAAAGCTAGAATTTGATGCTCAGATGACAAAGTATTTATCTCAAAATTTATATGTTTGGCTAAGCTAATTTCTTTTAATATCTGAACCTTTTTATCATCCATAATGATACTGCTCGAATGAGCAATTTTAATCTGGCGATTTTTTCCTTCTGCAATATTCTTAGAAACTCCAATGATTTCATTTAAATAATGCATATTATCTTTTATTTTTTTATAGAAGATCTCTCCCGCCGTTGTAAGTTTTATTTTCTTATCAGTGCGATCAAATAACTGAAAATCAATTTCTTCTTCTAGTAATTTAATTTGTCGACTTAAAGCAGATTGAGCAATAAAGAGCTTTTCTGAAGCAGCAGTAAAACCTCCTTCTTCTACAATTTTTATGAAATATTGAAATTGTTTTAATGTGAGCATCACCATCTCAAAATTAGATTCTTAGGTCTATTTTCTATATTAGATTAGATAGATTGCCTTCGCTAGAATTTTATCAAGACCACACACTTAATTGAATTGTTCATGAAGTATTTTAAAAGTTTCACCCTCTTCACTGTCGTTGTTCTAATTTTATGGTGCTTTAAATTTTATGATCAGCAGCTTCCAACACAGCCCAAACACGACACTATAGAGTTATATGATTAAATCTTTTTTCTCAAAAACAAAAGGCATGCCCACCAACATAAGAGCATGCCTTTTTATGTTTAAATCAGGCTTTCTTCAAATCGAGTTTCTTTAAAACTTCAGCCACAGCAATCATGGCAAAGCTTGAAGTCACCACTACTGCGGAACCATAGCCACCACAGCGTAGGCCAGCCGATGGACAAACATCTGCACTTGAAAATGGATTATCGATTGAATAAACACAAGTAATGCCAAATTTCTCTTTTGGCTTTTTACAGATGCCCCGAGCACGAAGCTGACTACGTAGCTTCGCTAACATTGGGTCTTGTTCTGTTTTTGATAAATCAGCCACACGGATTTTAAGCGGATCAAGCTTGCCACCAGCTCCACCCGACACAATCAACGGAATTTTATTAAAACGGCAATGGAGCATTAAAGCCAATTTTGCTTTAACGTCATCAATACAGTCCAAGATAATATCTGGTACAGGGTTTAGCAGCGCTGTGACATTCTCAGGCGTTAAAAAGTCATCAATAATATTTACTTTAATACGTGGATTAATTTGGCGACAACGCTCCGCCATAATCTCAACTTTTTCACAACCCAGAGTTGAGGTCATTGCAGGTAACTGACGGTTCACATTTGATGCTGCAACCACATCCATATCGACTAAGGTGATCTCGCCAATACCCGTACGTGCTAAAGCTTCTACCGCCCAACTACCGACACCGCCAATCCCAATCACCATCACATGACTTTTTTCATAGTGTTGGAACGATGAATCACCATAAACTTTGGCTACACCTGCAAAACGGCGGTCATATTCATCTTGTTGGAGATCGGTCATTGCTACTCTTTGAGGGGATATAAAACACGGGAGGTATTTTACTGCTTTTCAGACGAAAGTGTATTTCAGATCAAAGAAAACTTTATAACATCATATATAAGAACATTGAGGATTTAGTCCTTCATTTATTACTGTGACAGGCGGCACGGATGCCGCCCAGTTGGGCTGCGGTATAAGGACATACCGTCAGCCCGACAGAGGATTTTTGTTACTTTTCATCCTCGAAAAGTAAGGATGTATCTATATACCCAACATCAGCCAAAACATATTCATTAAAAGGCCGTGCTAAGTTTATCGATTTATGAAGCAATCAAATTCCGAAGTACATAATGCAAAATACCGCCCGCCTTAAAGTACTCCACCTCATTTAACGTATCAATTCGACATAACACATTAAAGTGACTGGCAACTCCATTTGGCCCTTTTACATCAACCTCAAGAATTTGATGAGGCTGAACGCCATCAGACAAACCTCGAATTGATATCACCTCATGACCAGTTAAGTTGAGAGATTGTCGAGTTTGCCCATCAACAAACTGTAGTGGCAACACGCCCATACCTACCAAGTTTGAACGGTGAATGCGTTCAAAACTTTCAGCAATGACAGCTTTGACACCTAACAAGTTCGTTCCTTTGGCAGCCCAGTCACGTGAAGAACCTGTTCCGTATTCTTTACCAGCAATAATCACAAGTGGGGTGTGTTCTTGTTGATAGCGCATTGCAGCATCATAAATAGCGAGCTTTTCACCACTTGGCACATGAATGGTATTACCACCTTCTTCACCACCAAGCATCTCGTTTTTAATACGAATATTGGCAAAGGTCCCGCGCATCATGACTTCATGATTACCACGTCGAGAACCATAGGAGTTAAAGTCTTTTGGCTCAACGCCTTGCTCTTGTAAATATCGACCTGCCGGACTGTCTTTTTTGATATTACCTGCTGGTGAAATGTGGTCAGTCGTTACTGAGTCACCAAGTACCGCCAAGATATTTGCTTGTTCAATATTTTTAATTGGTTTTGGTGGTTCACCAATGCCTTCAAAGAATGGCGGATGACGGATATAAGTCGAATCATCAACCCATTCATAAGTTTTACTTTTTGGAATCTGAATTGATTGCCAGCTTTCATCACCATCAAACACCGCAGCATATTCTTTATGAAACATGTCTGTATTTACTTTCTGCAAGACAACATCAATTTCTGCCTGACTTGGCCAGATATCTTTTAAATAGACAGGTTGTCCATCTTTACCCTCACCAAGAGGCTCTGTTGTCAGGTCGGTACGAATATTCCCAACCAAACCATAAGCCACTACAAGAGGCGGTGAAGCTAACCAATTGGTTTTAACTAATGGATGTACTCGTCCTTCAAAGTTACGGTTACCAGAAAGTACAGATGCAACATTCAAATCATGGCATTGAATTGCATCTTCGACTGGCTCGGGTAATGGGCCTGAGTTACCAATACAGGTTGTACAACCATATCCCACCAAGTTATAACCCAATTCATCTAAATACGGCGTAAGCCCAGCAGCCAACAAATAATCAGTCACGACCTTAGAACCAGGTGCAAGAGAGCTTTTCACCCATGGTTTTCGTTGCAAGCCTTTTTCAATGGCTTTTTTAGCAAGTAACCCCGCCGCCAACATCACGCTTGGGTTAGAGGTATTGGTACAAGAGGTAATCGCAGAAATAACAACATCACCATGATTTAACGGGTATTCCTGCCCTTCAATCACGCAAGATGGACTTTCATGTTGAATATTTGCTTTTTTTGCCTCTACAGCAGTACCACCACCTTCATTTTCTAGACGTTCTTTTGCTTCTTTTGCTGGTTTTAGCGTTAACTCCATGAGTGCATTAAACGCTTTAGGTACTTCTGATAACAGCACTCGGTCTTGCGGGCGTTTTGGTCCTGCTAGACTTGCCTGAACCGTACTCATATCAAGGCTTAAAGTATCTGTAAAAACAGGTTCATCACCAGCATTTCGCCATAAACCTTGTGCTTTGCTATAAGCTTCAACCAGTTCAATACGATCATTTTGACGACCAGTTAATCTCAAATATCCTAGTGTCACCTCATCAATTGGGAAGAAACCACAAGTCGCCCCATATTCTGGTGCCATGTTGGCAATGGTTGCACGATCAGCAAGAGGTAAATCGGCTAAGCCGTCTCCATAAAACTCTACAAATTTACCCACTACCCCTTTTTGACGAAGCATTTGAGTAATGGTCAGCACCAAATCAGTTGCAGTAATCCCTTCTGGTAGTTTTCCTGTTAATTTAAAACCAATGACCTCAGGAATCAGCATCGAAATCGGTTGGCCCAGCATAGCCGCTTCGGCCTCAATTCCCCCTACACCCCACCCTAAAACACCCAAACCATTAATCATGGTGGTATGTGAATCTGTACCCACTAAAGTATCGGGAAAAGCAAAAGTCTGACCGTTATCTTCACCTAGCCACACCGCTTGAGCCAAATACTCTAAATTGACCTGATGGCAAATACCTGTGCCCGGTGGCACTACACTAAAGTTATTAAATGCTGATTGTCCCCAACGTAAAAATTGATATCGCTCACCATTACGTTGCATCTCGATTTGTACGTTTTCTTCAAAGGCCTGATCATCAGCAAAATGGTCAACCATCACAGAGTGGTCAATAACCAAGTCTACAGGGGATAAAGGATTAATTTTTTCAGGGTCACCACCCGCTTGTGCCATTGCTGCACGCATGGCAGCCAAGTCAACCACAGCTGGAACACCAGTAAAATCCTGCATTAAAACCCGTGCAGGTCGGTACTGAATTTCTTGATCTGAACTACGGGTTTTTAACCACTCTGCTAAAGCATGAATGTGTTCCGTTTTAACGCTATGCTGATCTTCAAACCGTAATAAGTTTTCCAATAATACCTTTAAAGATTTCGGCAGTTTGGCAATATCCCCTAGCGTTTTCTCTGCTTGGGCTAAGCTAAAAATCTGATAATTGCTGGAACCTACTGTTAGCGTCTGTAAAGCATTAAAACTATTGATACTGCTATACTTAGCCATTGGGTTATCCTCCCATGTCTGGCAATGTTATTTTTCACGTTTTTACATGTTGTTTTCTTACTTTAAGCTTCTTTTTTAATCGCTGTGTTTTGTTTTAGTTACTATTTCTAATCTTTGATTTTTATTACGATAATTTCAATGCAGTGAGAGAGTTTTTCCACAGCACCTCAGCCAAATCTGACTCTGGCATATTTAAATTTTCAGCCAAACTTTGTAATACATAAGGCAAATTAACAGGAGTATTACGAGTACGTTGTTCAGTTGAGGTTTGGCAGCAAAGGGGTGTCATATCAGGGCAATCTGTTTCAATCACCAAGTGCTCGGCACCTATAGCCTGCACAACAGTATGAAGTTTTTTTGCGTTCGGATTGGTAATCTGTCCTGTCACACCAATTTTAAAACCAAGCTTAATAAGGCCTTTTGCCTCTTCTACCCCACCACTAAATGCATGAGCAATGCCACCCAATTTAAATTTTTGAGCTTTTAATATAGCAAGCACATCACCATGCGCTTTTCGAATGTGGAGTAATACTGGTTTTTGGTATTGAGTTGCAAGCTCTAACTGATCTGCAAAATATTGTTTTTGCTTAGCATATATATCGGGCTGCTTATGTTCTTTTAAGAAAGTATCTAGGCCAATTTCACCTACCGCCACACAGTCCTGTTGCTGCAAGATATGTTCCAGCTGAGAAAGATGTTCTGGCTGATGTTGCTCAATATAAAACGGGTGTAAGCCTGGTGCTAAATATGAAGTGGGTACATTTTCCCAGCTATTTAACTGATGATGAGTTTGCACCAACTCGTCAAAGCGTGACTGCACAAAACCAATTAAGACTAATGCATCAACCCCAGCTTTCTTGGCATTAAGCGCTAACTGCTGCCGATCTTCATCAAAATCGGCAACATCAAAATGGGTATGGGTATCAAACAAATGCATTAGCCAGCACTTTTTGCAACTGATGCCGAAGCTGGTTTAGCTTTAGGCTGTGGCAAATACTCTTGTTTCAACACTTCCTGTAATTGGTCATATGGAATGACTAATCGAGGGAGCCCAACCACGTATGGTCCAATTTCATATTCACCATATTGAAGAATTAAACCTTGCTCACCCAATAAGAAGTTATCAGATAACTTAAATGGCCAAGCTTGCTCATATTCACCCACATTATCAGCCAGTTTAGAGTCCGTAACCCAAGTCTTAAAGGCTTCATGGGCTAACTTTTCTAATGCAGCTTTTTGCTGTGGGCGTAACAAATCTTCAAGCTTGATCTGCTTTTGTTCTTTTAAATCAAAATTATAATAATGCTGCGCAGCAGAACCATGTGCTCCACCTAAATAGCTACTACTATTCAATACCACAGTTACAACTTTACCTTGAGCCTGCAAGATTTTAGGTTTCACCAAAAGATTAATTTGATGATTACTACTTAAAGCTTTTAACTCATTGTCCAAACCAATAAATGAATTGGCATAACGTTGAACCTGTGCATCAAAACTATTTTTTTGCTCTACACCCGCAACTGCTGAAGCTTCTGTTTTTTGATCGGCTTGCTTCACTTTAGCATCTGGTTCAGCAATCTCTAAAATTTGACCTAGAGTCTTTAAGATTTGCTGATCTAGAATTTTGTCAATAAATGGAAAATTACTCTGCAAACGTTCAACTGTGAATTCGGGACAAGTTTTACCATCACAATCAGGTAAAACCACCTTAGTAGGAACTGTTTCACCCTTCAAAGTCAGCTCTACTGGTTTTTGTTCCTCGACTGCTGGTTTCTGCTGTTCTTGAGAATCCTTAGGATCAGCTTTAGGTTGGCATGCCACCAAAAATATAGCAGAAGCAAGCAAAGTTAATCGCAGTGAAGCTTTAGAAGATAACATCATATTTTGCCTTTTATTCTAAGGAGATTACACAGTGCCTTTTCTAAGAAATTAGCGCATATAAATAGAGGTTGCAAATTCTGCTACCATCTTAAAACATTTGTTCATAAACCTCGGGTTGTAATATTTTTTTAGTTTGTTCTTTAGATAAATAAATATCGAGCTGTGGAGCTTCTTTAGTAATCTGGTTTGCCTGATAATGTAAGCCAACACCTTCACCATCAAAGAACCAATCTGCTTGTCCCCAATATAAAGTTTTTGGTGCTTCTTTCTTTATGTCAGCAGTCTGTTTTTTTAACCAGTCTTGATAGGCCACCTGCACCATTTGATGCACAGTCGTTTGTTGATCTTTTTGTAAAACATCTAACAAAGCTAAGCTTTTATGCAGTTTTCGGTCAGCCACAAAAAAGTAATAACGATCTTTAATCGTGAGCTCTTCTTGCTTGGTATCAAGTCCTAATTGCAATAAAACATATTGGTTACGCTGCGATGCAATACGCGTATGAAGATGTAATTCATAAGCCCGATTCTTTGAATATTTATCTTGCCATTCATCAGACTTTTTAACATAGGCATTTATGGCTTGCTGCAAGCTTAAGTCTTTTTTCAAATCAATTTGGTCTTGGATCACTTTAGCCTGACTTTTGGCGATCCATTCATTTAGCCATGCATCTTGGGTCTTTATCGTTTGAATATCGACATCAATACAATTTTTCTTCTCACAAAATGGTAAAGCATAATCCGCTTTTACTTGTTGTAAGTTAAGAAATGGCAGTACTTCAGCCTTTTCTATATGTTGAGTTTGGGTAGATGCTAGTTTTGTTTGAGAAGATGATGAGGGCTGAGTTCTTTTCCAGACAAAAAGACAAATCGCCAAAATTAATATGATTACTGCAACCACAAGCGCAATAAGTGTCTTTCTATTCAAATTCATTTCATCATCCTTTCTTATTTTTCAAAACAAAACAGCTTCTATTCGAAGCTGTTTGTCACATTAAAATGATCAGTGTTCACGTGTGTTACGGAACTGAATATCAGGCCAACGCTCTTGCATAATCTGCAAATTCACTCGGCTTGGTGCAAGATAGGTTAAGTGTCCGCCACCATCGATAGAAAGTTGATCATGTGCTTTCTTCTTAAACTCATTCAGAGTTTTTTCGTCATCACAGTGAATCCAGCGAACTGTGTTAACACTTACAGGCTCATAAACACAGTCAACCTTATATTCTTCTTTCAAACGATAAGCAACTACATCAAACTGAAGCACACCTACCGCCCCCACAATCAGGTCATTGCTGATTTGTGGCATAAATACCTGAGTCGCCCCTTCTTCCGACAACTCTTTCAAACCTTTTTGCAATTGTTTTGACTTCAATGGATCTTTTAAACGCACACGACGGAACATCTCTGGCGCAAAGTGAGGAATACCTGTGAAATGTAAATTTTCACCACTGGTAAAAGTATCACCAATTTGAATTGTGCCATGGTTATGTAAACCAATAATATCGCCTGGCCATGCTTCTTCTAAATGTTCACGCTCACCCGCAAGGAATGTCAAAGCATCACTAATGCGGACATCTTTACCAAGACGCACGTGGTTCATCTTTAAACCTTTTTCATATTTACCTGAGCAAATACGCATGAAGGCAATACGGTCACGGTGTTTCGGATCCATGTTGGCTTGAATTTTAAATACAAAACCAGAAAAACCTTCTTCTTTCGCTTCAACCACACGCTCTTGTGTAGGATGTGCTTTAGGTTCAGGTGCCCAGTCCATAAATGCGTCTAGAACGTGGTCAACACCAAAGTTACCTAATGCCGTACCAAATAGAACCGGAGTTTGTTTACCTTGTAAAAATAATTCACGGTCTAATGGCTCATTCGCCATTTGCACAAGTTCAAGCGATTCTTCAAAAGATGCCCAAGCCAACTCACCTACTTTTTCACGAATATCTGCATGATCATAACCATCACGGACTTCAATATCAGTAATCGTTGAACCGAAACCTGCTTTGTAGACATACAATTTATTTTCAATAATGTTGTATACACCAGCAAAATCACGTCCCATCCCTAATGGCCATGTAATTGGTACACAGCGGATATTGAGGACATTTTCAATTTCATCAAGTAACTCAAGCGGCTCACGAATCTCACGGTCCATCTTGTTTACAAATGAAATGATGGGAGTATCACGCATACGACAAACTTCCATCAATTTGATGGTACGTTCTTCGACACCTTTTGCACCATCAATTACCATTAACGCAGAGTCAACTGCGGTTAGGGTACGATAAGTATCTTCCGAGAAGTCTTCATGCCCCGGTGTATCGAGTAAGTTAATCGTGTGACCTTTATAAGGGAACTGCATAACAGACGTGGTAATCGAAATACCACGCTCTTTTTCCATTTCCATCCAGTCAGATGTAGCTGCACGGTCAGATTTACGGCTTTTTACCATCCCTGCAACCTGAATTGCTTTACCCCATAACAGTAATTTTTCTGTCATGGTGGTTTTACCGGCATCGGGGTGGGAAATGATGGCAAATGTGCGGCGTTGAGCAACCTGTGCCGCTAACTCATCTTTAAAACTCATGAAATACACCTACTGCGGAGATTGCAGTGCCAAAGACCTAAAGTCGATCAAAATAAAAATTGGCGTAATTGTAGCAGATTTATAGAAGTGTTTAATGATTGTTGATAAGCCATGAGCTACTCATAAGCTTTTTAGATATTTTTTGAGAATGTAGCTTAGCATCTTAGAAATTTTATAATTAAAAAAGCCCATACAATCGTAGATGGGCTTTCTTCGGGCTTAGCAGAATATCTTATGCCAGTTTCTTTTCTTCAATAAACTGAACATCGGCAATTTGTGCATCCCAGAAATCATTCCATAACGCACAATATTCAATACATAGCTTCGTTAAGCCTTCATAATCATCTTTGGTAATTGCTTGTGCTAACGTGAACCAAAGATCATCTTGATGGTCATCATCAGCGGCTTCAGACGTTTCATCAGTAGATACACCATGCACATGGTAATACCCACCACCTTCAACATCGATATTCACAAATTTGGTCGCTTGACGTAATGGAGGACTAAAAAGAATAACCTCTTCCTCTGCAACAGCTAGTAACGCGACTACATTGATATAACTATCATAAGAAGATTCTAAAAATGATCTAACCTGATCTGAAATTTTTGATGGCTTAAAGTTACGACGATCAAGCTCTGTTAAACCATAATCATTAAGTAAATCTTCATATAATGGATAATGAGCATATTCAGGATTCCCTAAATAATAGTTATCTTTACCTAAACCAGGACGAAAACCAAACTCATCAAGTATATTTAAACTTAATAATACTCTTGGAAACATTTTAGCTCCAGAATGGAGTTTAGGTTCCAGTTGTTTTGTCAGAAACTGAGCCTTTAATAAAGCATCTGTAAAAATTTGTACAATTGCATGACGATATTCTAAATGAATATGAGTCAAACGCTTCTTATCGAGATATCCGTTATTTAATACTTCAATTGCAGGATGTCTAGAAACTGGTAATTTTGCAATTTTACTTCTTAACTCTTTAAGAAATTGTAAATTCTCTTCCCACTGTTTTGCAGGAATGCTATTTCTCATCCCTTGCAATGCTTTTTGTCTTGGATTATTAAAGTCTTCAAATTTTTTTGACATAATCATTCTCAGTAAAAAGTTTTTTCTTATAGTTAAGTTATAGGGCCTTATTTTTATTCCAATTTTGCATTCAATTGCTAAAATAAATTCCACAAACCAAAACTTAACAATTTTATATTATGTTTATTAACTCAACAAATCAACGAATTAATTAATAATATTTAAAAAAAGTAAATTACTGCCAATTAGAAGTAATTTTTATTATTTTCAATAACAAATCAACCTATTGAATAAATATAATTTTTTAAATATCATTAAATAAGATTTATTTAAGCTTTCATACTTTACAATAGCAAAGTTAATCAAAAATATTTTATGACGAGAAAACCGATGTCAAAAAGAGAAACAATTATAACAACAGCCACAGCCCTCTTTAACCAAAAAAGCTATACCTCTATTGGGGTTGATCGTATTATTGCTGAAGCAAACGTGGCAAAAATGACTTTTTATAAATATTTTTCCTCTAAAGAAGCCTTAATTGAAGAATGTCTTCATCGAAGAAATTTAGAAGTCCAAACTTCTTTATTTGATCAAGTTAATGATATTGATGATCCATTAATTAAACTTAAAAGTATTTTCAACTGGTATGTCGACTGGATCAATACAGATGATTTTAATGGCTGCTTATTTAAGAAAGCGACGATTGAAGTCATGCAATTGTATCCATCTATTAAATATCAAATTAATAAATATCGAGATTGGATTTACAAATTAGTTTTTTCAACCTTTTCAGAACTTGAAGTTGAGAATAAACAAATCCTTACAGGACTCTTTCTTAATATTGTCGATGGCATCATTATTGATGGCACTATAAATAAATCAAAAATCAACTCAGAAAAAACATGGTCTTATATAAATAAAATCATTAATTTCGAGAAGGTTCGAGAGTGTGCAACTATTTAATATATAAATTAATTAACTTTTTATAATTTAACAAAAATAAACAATAATGTTAATTTTGGTGGAGCATAAACTCCTACTCCACCAAGTTAAAGCCAATTCACTCATTTTCTACAATCCTATAAATTTAATGATCTTATTATTAAAACAAGCACCTCACTTCAACCTTAATCAACACCCTCTATTTTAAGGCTAATTATTTTATAAACTTAATAAAATCAATAAGAAAATTTTATAATCTTTCTTCTAGCTCGAGTTGCTTACTCATTAAAGCAATTTTAAAATAATGATCTATATTTTATTTAAATATACTAATAAATTATTATATCTAAAGTATTTTATTCTCTATTAAAAATAAAAAAGGTTAACATGCCTATTTTAAATGATTCTATATAAGTTGTTAAAATTATTATATAAATTTTACTAACAAACACTTCTAATAGCACACTATAACTTGCTGGGCTTTGGGTGAAAGCTTTTCAATTTCAAAAATTATTAAACATACAATCCCATCTAAATGAGCATGTAACAAGACACTCTCTGTTAAACTATATATTTATGCTTAACCTTTTCTTTGCAACTGAATAGGCACGTATTCTCTTTAAGCGTATCAGTTTTAAAGATTAGACCTAGGTTGATCAGCCGCTTTTTAGTAGGAAAGTTTGAAAATTAACAAAATAAATTAAAGAAAATTAATATATAAAAGGTTAAACGAAATTAGCCCCTTGAGACTCAATGAGTTGATCAACCTGAACAGGCATTCCCAATAGATAACCCTGAAATTGCTGACATCCTAAACGGGTCAAAATCTCAACCTGCTGCTGGGTTTCCACCCCTTCTGCCGTTACCGTTAAACCTAGCTTTTTAGCTAAATGAATAATGCTTTCTAGGATAACTTCTTCTTTTGAACCAGGTTTTAAATCAACAATAAAGCCACGGTCAATTTTCAATTCGTCTACAGGCAAATCTTTTAAATATAAGAAGCTCGAATGTCCTGTCCCAAAATCATCAATAGCAACACGAATTCCCATATCACGCAACCGCTCACACGCTCGGATACTCAAGTCGATATGACGCATTGCCGTAGATTCTGTAATTTCAACAATTAAGTGATGAGGTTGAATTTGATATTTTTTTAACAATGCTTCGAGCGTACTAAATAACTTCTTATTTTCAAACTGCAATGCCGACAGGTTCACTGCAACTGGATAAAACGGTGTATTACTGCGTTCCCATGCTTGAATTTGTAGGCAAGCTTGCTCCAGTGCCCAATACCCCATTGGAATAATTAACCCCGTTTTTTCCGCACCTTCAATGAACATATGCGGAGTAAGTATTCCTAAGGCTGGGTGATTCCAACGAATTAAGGCTTCAACTCCACAGACTTCAAGATTCGTATTAAATTTTGGTTGGTAATATAAGATGAACTGTTTTTCTTCTACGGCTTTATAGAGATCATTGATCAGTTTTGACTGACTTCTTGTTTCTTGCTGGTGGGTTGAGTAACTAAAGATTGTATATGTATTCCGACCTTGTTCTTTAGACATGAGCATGGCGGCATCAGCATTCATGAGTAAGTCCTGAACATTCTGTCCATGCTCAGGAAAGAGTGCCACACCCAAACTTGCAGAAATATTAATTTCCTTGCCAGAAATTTGATAACTTTCCTGAATCAGTTGTAAAACTTTCTCAGCCAAAACTACCGCTTCATCTGCATTAGTATTTTCTGCAATAAGTAAAAACTCATCGCCACCGATTCTAAGCAATTTACATTTTTCATTAAGTTGCCAATGTAAACGGTTTGCCATTTGAATAAGTAATTGATCACCCACATGATGCCCAAATGCATCATTCACCGATTTAAATCGGTCTAAATCAATATATAAAAAAGCAATTTTCTGATCTTTATATCGATGATCTGAAAGTAATACCTCTGCATAATCAACCAAATAAAGGCGGTTGGGTAGTTTGGTTAAATTATCCAGTATAGATAAGTTAGCTAATTCTTTATTTGCCTTACGTAACTCTAAATTCTGTTGTGTGAGCCTTTGCTCTAACATCGCGACAATAAAACTTGCTACGAGTACCAGACACGTGACTAAAATAATCGTAAATAATAATAAGTCATGTTCTGCCTGATATTGGCTAATAAATTTATCAGTGATATTAGTCGCAATGAGTGCCGTATAGTGCATTCCCATGATACTTAAGGTCATCATAACCGAAAATGCGATTTTTAAAGTTAGGCGGTAACGCTCATTGTCTTTCAATTTATAGGCTAATAAAAACGCCAGCCCTGAGCCACTCATCGCAATTAATATAGAAAATAATAGCAAGAAAGAGGTGTAATCTTTTTTATAGATATTAATATTCCAGCCCAGCATACTAATGTAGTATGAAGCTGAAATTCCAATTCCCATAATAATAGAGCTTAAAATGAGTCGGAATAAAGGAAGCGTAAAACGCGAAGTCAACCACATGGCAATGCACGATAGCAAAGCACTAATGGCAAATGAAACAGTAATCAAAGGAATATTCGAGTTAACTGTTTCAGACAGATGATAAGCTTGTATACCAATAATATGAACAATACTAATTGCTGATGCGAGCAATAAGCCATTGATAAAGAGAATTAAGGACTCAAATTTTTTATAAACTTGCTTGAATATTAATTGCTCCATGGAAATCACAAGATAGCAAATGAAGCCAGCTGCAAAAAAAGAGCCGACGATCAATGTGCTATCGTAATCAACATGACCCATAGTGGACTTCCATGATTATTCAATACTTTTTTTTATTTTGTTCAACTCATTGCCCAAAATACAATTAAAAATTAAACATGTTAAAAAAATTTTAGTAAATTTGACGTTTTTAGTCAGTTATAAACAATAACATTATCTATATTTTGGTCAAGTATTTTTTACTTTATAAATCAATAGAGTAACTAAAAATTAAGCAGCCAATTATATGAAAAATATAGAATTTCTTTAATCTGATCAAGTTGACCTAATCGCTCTTTTTCACATTCAAATAAAAACAGTATAAAAAAAGAACCCTGCTTAGTAGCAGGGTTCTTTTGAAGCTTTAGAAAAAGAAAATTAGTTCTTTTCTTTGTCTACGATTTTGTTCGCTTGAATCCAAGGTATGAACGAGGACTAGCAGAGCACCGCTCTGCCCGAGTGCAAGAGCGAAGTTTTACTTCGCTAACGCACGTTTCAAGCTAAAGAAAAAACTTAGTTTTTCTCTTTGTCTACGATTTTGTTCGCTTGAATCCAAGGCATCATCGCACGTAACTTATTACCAGTTACTTCAATACCATGTGCAGCATTTTGACGACGACGAGCAGTCATAGATGGATAGTTTAATGCACCCTCTTGAATGAACATCTTCGCGTATTCGCCAGATTGAATACGTTTCAACGCATTACGCATTGCTTCACGAGATTGTTCGTTAATTACTTCAGTACCAGTTACATATTCACCGTACTCAGCATTGTTAGATACTGAGTAGTTCATGTCAGCGATACCGCCTTCGAACATCAAGTCAACGATCAATTTAAGTTCGTGTAAACATTCGAAGTAAGCCATTTCTGGAGCATATCCAGCTTCAACTAAAGTTTCGAAGCCCATTTTCACGAGTTCAACTGCACCACCACAAAGAACTGCTTGCTCACCGAATAAGTCAGTTTCCGTTTCTTCACGGAATGAAGTTTCGATAATACCAGTACGGCCGCCACCTACGCCTGAAGCATAAGAAAGAGCAACGTTACGTGCATTACCAGAAGCATCTTGGTGAATTGCGATTAGGTCTGGAACACCTGAACCACGTTGGTATTCAGAACGAACTGTGTGACCAGGTGCTTTAGGAGCAACCATGATTACATCTAAATCTTTACGTGGAACAACTTGGTTATAAAGAATTGAGAAACCATGAGCAAATGCAAGAGTTGCACCTTCTTTAATGTTCGGCTCAATCACGTCACGGTAAAGTTGTGATTGGAATTCATCTGGAGTCAAAATCATTACGAGGTCAGCTTGCTTAACAGCAGCAGGCACTTCTGCAACTTTAAGACCAGCGTTTTCAGCTTTCTTCCAAGAAGCTGAACCAGCACGTAAACCTACAGTTACGTCTACGCCTGAGTCTTTAAGGTTAAGTGCATGAGCATGACCTTGAGAACCGTAACCAACAATCGCTACTTTCTTGCCTTGGATGATTGATAAGTCACAGTCTTTATCGTAAAAAATTTGCATTTGTGTTCTCCGCTAAAATACTTTTAAAAAATTAAATGGCTAATACTTTTTCGCCACGGGCGATACCAGATACACCTGAACGAACGACTTCTAGAATAGTGTTTTCTGCAAGCGCATCGATAAAACCATCTAATTTTTCAGTTGTCCCTGCTATTTGAATGGTATAGGTAGTTGGTGTCACGTCGACAATTTGCGCACGGAAAATATCCGCTGTTCGCTTAATTTCAGCACGTGAAGCACCTAACGCTTTTACTTTAATCAACATCAGTTCACGCTCAATGTGTGAACCTTCTGATAAATCTACTACTTTTACAACTTCAACAAGCTTGTTGAGCTGCTTTGTAATCTGTTCAATCTTATGGTCATCACCATACGTGGTTAACGTCAAACGCGATAAAGTTGGGTCTTCGGTCGGGGCTACATTCAACGTCTCAATGTTATAGTTACGTTGACTGAATAAACCTACCAAACGAGAAAGCGCACCAGCTTCGTTTTCAACGAGTACAGAAATAATATGTCTCATTATGTACGCTCCCCTTTCCCTAACCACATATCCTTCATTGACTGACCTGCGATCAGCATTGGATAAACATGTTCTGTACGATCAACCATGACATTAATGAATACACATTTATCATTAATCGCCATTGCTTCAGCAAGCTTTGACTCTAGTTCGTCTGCATGATCAATCTGGATACCTACATGACCATAAGCTTCCATCAATTTGCCAAAATCAGGTAATGATTCAACGTATGAGCTTGAATGACGACCTTCATAGTTCATATCTTGCCATTGTTTAACCATACCTAAAGCACGGTTATTTAAGCACAAGATCTTCACATTCATACCGTATTGCTTACAAGTTGAAAGCTCTTGAATACACATCTGAATTGAAGCTTCACCGGTAATACAAACTACCTGTTGATCTGGGAAAGCTAACTTAGCTGCCATTGCATAAGGTAAACCTACGCCCATGGTGCCTAATCCGCCTGAGTTAATCCATTGACGTGGACGTTTGTACTTGTAATACAACGCACCAAACATTTGGTGTTGACCCACATCCGAAGTAATAATGGCATCGCCATTAGTCGCTTTATATAAAGCTTCAACAACTTGCTGTGGCTTCATCGTGCCATCAGCAGGTGTTTCATACTTCAAACCATGAACTTTACGCCATTCATTAATTTGATCCCACCATGCAGCAATTGCTTCAGGGTTAGGCTTAGACACATTCAATTGTTTCAACTGCGTCAACATTTCCTGAAGTACAGGCTCAACCGCCCCTACAATCGGAATGTGCGCCATGATCGTTTTTGAAATGCTTGCCGGATCAATATCAACATGAATAACTTTTGCATTCACACAGAATTTTGCAGGATTATTGGTTACTCGGTCATCAAAACGCGCACCAATTGCAAGAATGACGTCAGCATTATGCATCGCCATGTTTGCTTCATAAGTACCGTGCATTCCCAACATGCCCACGAACTGCGGATCATTACCTGGGAAGCCACCAAGGCCCATAAGTGTATTTGTCACTGGATAGCCCAACAAATGAGCCAACTCAGTCAATAATGCTGATGCATTACCTTGAACAACACCACCACCCGTATAAATAACAGGGCGTTTTGCACTTAAAAGCTCATCAATCGCTTTGCGAATTTGACCAGAATGACCACGTGAAGGTGGTTGATAAGAACGCATCTTCACTTTTTCAGGATATTCGTACGCAAATTTTTCTGCAGGATTTGTCGCATCTTTAGGAATATCGACTACAACAGGGCCAGGGCGACCACTTGATGCGATATAAAATGCTTTTTTGATAATTGCAGGAATTTCGCTTGCGTGACGAACTTGGAAGCTATGTTTCACGATCGGACGTGAAATACCCACCATGTCAGTTTCTTGGAAAGCGTCTTCACCAATAAGATGTGATGCAACCTGGCCAGACAAAATCACCATTGGGATTGAGTCCATATAAGCTGTTGCAATTGGAGTCACAGTATTAGTTGCGCCAGGTCCAGAAGTGACCAGTACTACGCCAGTCTTACCTGTAGCACGCGAGTAAGCATCTGCCATATGACCAGCAGCTTGTTCATGACGTACGAGGTAATGATTAATTTTGTCTTGTTGAAATAGCGCATCATAAATATGTAATACAGCGCCGCCTGGATAACCAAAAACATGTTCAACGCCTTCGTCCGCAAGAGCACGAACGAGCATTTCACCACCAGATAAAAGTTCCAACGTGATTCACCCTAAAATCTTTATCACTATTTATGGAAGGCACAAATAGTGTTTCATTCATTGAATTGTCTGCACTGTTATAGCACACATATTGTCTAGTTTTCGTTGCAATAGAAAAATTTCTGTTTTTCAGCCGTATAAGCTTTTTTAACATTAATAAAGCATGTCTGGATATACATACTTTAAGTAAAATCAATCTCTCGGCTAGAGAGAATGTCTATTACAAAACATGACGGTTATTCGAAGGGTGATCAAATAATCGCATATAAAACTAAAGGAAGCATTTTTGTTGTTTAATTCACTAAAGTCAAGATTAAAGAAAAGGTTTTTCCATAAAAAATTTTAGCTGCTTCTTTTTTAATCTAAAATTGAATCCTAAATTTGGTAGTTCTACCCTCTATTTATTAAAAATAATTCTTCTTTTTTATATAAAACCATGCATTGTAAATTGCTTATTTATGAACTTTATTTAAATATAGCTAGCTTTCTTTGGGGAATATCTAATATGAATTTATCTTATTTAAAAACAAGCTTATATGCGGCAGTTGCAACAGCGATTTTAGTTTACTCAAGCCAAAGTCAGGCACAGCAATATTACAAATGGATGGATAAAAATGGCTCCACCCATTACACCACGACTCCACCACCTAAGAGTGCAAAACATTTGAACAAAGTTTCTACTTACGGTAGCCAATCATCCGTAAAAAATTCGACACCTTCCCCAGAACAACAATCTCAAGATAAAACAGATAAAGTAGTGCAAGAGGCAACTAACGTCGCACAGGAAAAAAATGCACCAGCAGTAGCTGTTCCTCCTGTAGCATCTGCCCCATCCGCTCCAACACCGCGATAAGTAAAATGAGAGTGGTGAATATTTTCATCACTCCTCTCTTATTTAAAATAAAGAAGAATAGATTGAGAAATGTTTATTGCTCATATTAAAAGATAAAATCCTGATCTAAAAACTGACATTTCCTGTTATTTTGCGCTATGCTGTGCAGCAATCTTTCATTTCAATTTTCGTTGTATAGCTTACGTCTATGACTATTTCTCACATTGACCCCGAATATCAAGCAAACACGATTGAACCATCAGTTCAACAAGATTGGGAAAATCGTAAAGTCTTTAAAGTTGCCGACACTGTCGAAGGTAAACATCGTTACATCCTGTCAATGTTTCCTTACCCAAGTGGCAAGCTGCATATGGGGCATGTGCGTAACTATACAATTGGCGATGTAATTAGCCGTTTTTACCGTTTAAAAGGTGAAACTGTATTACAACCTATGGGTTGGGATGCATTCGGTTTACCTGCTGAAAACGCAGCAATTGCCCATAAAGTTGCTCCAGCAAAATGGACATTTGAAAACATTGCTTACATGCGTGACCAATTAAAAAAATTAGGTCTATCTGTAGACTGGGATCGCGAATTCGCAACTTGTACACCAGAGTATTATCACTGGGAACAATGGTTATTTGTTCAGCTTTATAAAAAAGGTCTGATCTACCGTAAACTTTCAACAGTAAACTGGGATCCGGTTGACCAAACAGTTTTAGCAAACGAGCAAGTTGAAAATGGTCGTGGCTGGCGCTCAGGTGCATTGGTTGAAAAACGTGACATTCCAATGTACTACTTCCGTATTACGGATTATGCACAAGAATTATTAGACGATCTTGACACTTTACAAGATGGCTGGCCTCAACAAGTGTTGACCATGCAACGTAACTGGATTGGTCGCTCTACAGGTATGGAAATTACTTTCCCATCTGCCAATACTGAAATCTATGCTGATGGCTTAACTGTTTATACAACACGTGCCGACACGCTAATGGGTGTGACATATGTTGCTGTTGCAGCAGAACACCCTCTCGCGCTTAAAGCTGCTGAAAACAACCCTGAATTGGCTGCATTTATTGAAGAGTGCCGCATGGGTTCAGTTGCAGAAGCTGACTTGGCAACAGCCGAGAAAAAAGGCATGGCAACAGGTTTGTTTGTAAAACATCCTGTAACTGGTGAAGAGCTTCCTGTCTGGATCGCAAACTACGTATTAATGTCTTATGGTTCTGGTGCAGTAATGGCTGTACCAGCGCATGACGAACGTGATTTTGAATTTGCTAACAAGTTCAACTTATCAATTAAACAAGTGATCGATGCCAAAGGTGCTGATGACGCAGACTACTCTGCAACTGAATGGCAAGAGTGGTACGGTTCTAAAGAAGGTAAACTTGTTAACTCTGGTGAGTTCGACGGTTTAGCATTCCAAGCTGCGTTTGACGCATTCCTTGCAAAATTAGAACCACAAGGTTTAGCAAACTCTAAAGTTCAATTCCGTTTACGTGACTGGGGTGTTTCTCGTCAACGTTACTGGGGTTGTCCAATTCCAATGATTAACTGTGATACTTGTGGTCAAGTCACAGTTCCAGAAGACCAGCTTCCAGTTGTATTACCAACAGACGTTGTTCCAGATGGTTCAGGTAATCCGCTGAACAAAATGCCTGAATTCTATGAAACTAAATGTCCTTGTTGTGGTGGCGATGCTCGTCGTGAAACAGATACTTTAGATACTTTCGTAGAGTCATCTTGGTACTATGCACGCTATGCTTCTCCAGACTTTACTGGTGGTATGGTTAAACCTGAAGCAGCTCAAAACTGGCTTCCTGTAAACCAATACATTGGTGGTGTTGAACACGCAATTCTTCACTTACTTTATGCACGTTTCTTCCACAAATTAATGCGTGATGAAGGCGTTGTACAAGGTAATGAGCCATTTACCAACTTGTTAACTCAAGGCATGGTACTTGCAGATACGTTCTATCGTGAAGCAGAAAATGGCAAGAAAACTTGGTTCAACCCAGCTGATATTGAATTAGAACGCGATGAGAAAGGTCGTATTCTTTCTGCAAAATATTCAGGCGACGGTCAAGAAGTTGTGATCGGCGGACAAGAAAAAATGTCTAAGTCGAAAAATAACGGTATTGACCCACAAGCGATTATTGATCAATACGGCGCAGATACAGCTCGTGTATTCATGATGTTTGCTGCCCCACCAGATCAATCTTTAGAATGGTCTGATGCAGGTGTTGAAGGTGCAAACCGTTTCTTGAAGCGTGTATGGCGCCTTGTTGCTGGCTTCCTTGAAAAAGGCAACTCAGCTTCTACGATTGATGCAGCTAATTTGTCTAAAGACGCTCAAGATTTACGTCGTAAAACACACGAAACTATTCAAAAAGTAAGTGATGATATTGAACGTCGTCATGCATTCAATACTGCGATTGCTGCTTTAATGGAGCTATTAAACGCAAGTAACAAGTTTGAAGCAAAAGATGACAATGACATTGCTGTAGAACGTGAAGCAATCACAACACTGTTAACTTTACTTGAACCGTTTGCACCGCATTTAAGCCAAACTTTATTGGCTCAATTTGGTACAGATGTTACAGCAGCAACTTTCCCTGAAGTTGATGCTTCTGCGTTGATGCGTAATACGCAAACGATTGTTGTACAGGTTAACGGTAAACTTCGCGGTAAACTTGAAGTTTCTGTTGATATTTCTAAGGAAGATCTATTAGCTCAAGCTAAAGCTCTACCAGAAGTTCAACAATTCTTAACCGGACCAACAAAAAAAGAAATTGTGGTTCCAAATAAATTAGTTAACCTCGTGGTTTAATTAAAGTTATTAATGAGAGGATCAAGCATGCACTTAGCCAAACGTTTAGCCGCTGTTGTTTTAACCTTAGGCCTTAGTGCAGGCTTAGTCGGGTGTGGATTTCATTTAAAAGGAACCAACCCGACTGCGACTCCGCTTGTTTATAAAAAGTTAAGCCTTGAGTTACCGGCTAAAACTGATGATTTGGAAACGCAGTTAAAAGTGTATTTAGCTGCAAATGGTGTTCAACTCAGCAATGATAATGATGCCTACGTACTTCGTGTTTTAGAGTACACCCCACGTCGTCAGCTTTTAAATGGAAAACTAACTGAAGTATTATTACGTTTGACCGTAACCTTCCAGATCGAAGATCGTCAGGGTAATAAAATTACTGAGCCACGCTCATTAACTGCATCTCGTAGTTATCAATATGACTTGGCAACAGTCAACACTGAAAATCAGCAAGAAAGTTACTTACAACGTATTGTAATTGATGATATTGCGCAGCAGATTACTCGTCAGATTTCAGCAAATCGCTTACCAAAAGCTCAGCCTTAATCTGTATTTTTGCCAGCAATGAAAATTGACTATTTACAAGCCTTAAAACGTACTCCGGAAGCTCGGGGTGCGTGGATTTTGCATGGGCAAGAGCCTTTATTAGAACAAAATTTATTAGATGCCTTTCGAAAAAGCTGGCAACAACAAGAAGTTGAAAGACAGCGCTATGATATTAGTAGCGTAAGCGACTGGAAAAATGTCTTTAACGCACTTAATAGCTTATCTTTATTTTCTCAGCAGCTTGCTATTGAAGTACACGGCAATATAAAACCTGATGCGAATGGCTTAAAACAACTCAAAAGCTATATACAACATAATGAACATAACCTGCTATTAATTGTTTTACCCAAACAAGATAGTAGTAGCCTAAAATCTGCTTTTTTCCAAGTTGTTGAAGCAAATGGGGTTGTAGTTGCCCTCACGGCAAATTACCCACAAGATCGCCAAAGAATTTTATCTGCTGAAGCAGAGAAACTTGAAATTCAACTCGACAATGATGCTTGGCAGTGGTTAATGCAACATCATGAGCACAATTTGCTGGCAGCTAAAAATAGCTTGATGCGTGTAAGAGACACATTTCCAGACCAACAACTCATTCAAATTGAACAATTATATGCGTGCCTACAAGATCAATCACGCTATACCACCTATGATTTAAGTGATGCGTTATTAGAAGGCAACCTTGGCCAATCTATTAAGATTTTTCAATATTTAATTGCAGCAGGCGAACCAGACAGTTTGATTTTATGGACTTTAAGTAAAGAAATGCGCTTGTTAATGCAATTGTTTGAACAACCCCATAATGCCTTGCAGCTCGGTATATGGAAAACAAAAGTCAGCTTATATCAACAAGCATTAAGAAGATTAAATCCACAACAGTTTCTAGGCTGGTCTACCCTTCTATTGCAAATTGATGCAGCAATTAAAGGAATGTCGAACGAAAATGCAGAACATTTAATGCAGCAAGCGATTGCTGAATTATGTGGGAAAACATTATTTATACACTAATTCGGCTGAATCATTTTTCTTCATTCCTGAAATATCATAAAAATTCACGTTTTATCCTCATTTCGCTTTTATACTAAATTAAATTTTAAACTTTTCGACCTCTCGCCATGCCAAAAATAAAGCCAATCAAACTTGTTATTATCATCGTCTGTATAGTCATTATTGCTCTTTTAGCCTGGAAGTTTTTCAAGCCAAAACAGCAGCAGCCTCAATATATTACTGCCGAAGTAACACGCGGGGATATTGAAAATAATGTACTTGCAACGGGTACACTTGATGCAACCAAACTGATTAGTGTCGGTGCACAGGTATCTGGTCAGGTTAAAAAGATGTATGTGCAACTTGGCGATCAGGTTAAGCAAGGTCAACTTATTGCGCAGATTGATTCAACGACCCAAGAAAATAGTTTAAAAACCTCTGATGCGAATATTAAAAATTTAGAAGCACAGCGCCTTCAGCAAGTTGCTTCTTTGAATGAAAAACAACTTGAATACCGCCGTCAGCAACAAATGTATGCGCAAGATGCAACACCACGTGCAGATTTAGAATCGGCTGAGGCAAGCTATAAAACAGCTCAGGCACAAATCAAAGCGTTAGATGCACAAATCGAATCGGCAAAAGTCACAAAATCTACGGCGCAAACCAATATTGGTTATACGCGTATTGTTGCTCCAACAGATGGTACGGTCGTTGCGATTGTGACCGAAGAAGGTCAAACAGTAAACGCCAATCAAAGTGCGCCAACAATTGTCAAAATTGCAAAACTACAAAACATGACGATCAAGGCTCAAGTCAGTGAAGCTGACATTATGAAAGTAGAGAAAGGACAACAAGTTTATTTCACTACCTTAGGTGAAGACACTAAACGTTACGCAACCTTACGTCAGATTGAACCTGCTCCAGATTCTATTTCTAGCGAATCAACAAGTACGACAAGCTCAACAACGAGTTCAGCTGTTTACTATAATGCCTTATTCGATGTGCCAAATACCGACGGTAAATTGCGTATTGATATGACTGCACAAGTTTATATCGTATTAAACTCAGCTAAAAATGCTCTACTCGTTCCATCATCAGCACTGAGCTCTAAACAATTTTCAGGTCAAAGAAAATCAGGCCAATCATCTGATAAAGCAAGCTCTACACCTGAAGCGGCTAAAAAATCTCAAGGAAATGGAGCTCGTTTGGAGCGTCTTAACCTGACTGCTGAGCAAAAACAGTTAATTGAACAAGGTAAATTAACGTTAAGTGTTGTACGTGTATTACAAGCTGATGGCACAACTAAACCAACTCAAATTTTGGTTGGCATTAACAACCGTGTAAATGCGCAAGTTCTTGCGGGCTTAAAACAAGGTGATCAAGTTGTCATTGCCGATAGCGCAGATACTTCTGCTGCATCAGCTAATAGTAGTAATAACCGTCGCCGTAGTGGCCCAATGGGAATGTAAGCATGACAAAACAAGCTTTGCTTGAAGTCAGCAATCTAGTCCGGGAATTCCCTGCTGGCGAAAGCACGATACAAATTTTAAAAGGCATTGACCTTACCATTTACGAAGGTGAACTGGTTGCCATTGTCGGTCAGTCTGGTTCTGGTAAGTCAACACTCATGAATATTTTGGGCTGTTTAGACCGTCCTACGAGTGGTAGTTACAAGGTTAGTGGGCAAGAGACAGGTAAACTCGAACCAGATCAACTCGCTCGACTACGCCGTGAATATTTTGGTTTTATTTTCCAGCGCTACCATTTACTGGGTGACTTATCCGCTGAGGGTAACGTTGAAGTTCCCGCAGTTTATGCAGGTGTTACCCCTTCTGAGCGTAAACAACGCGCAACGGCTTTACTGACCGAATTAGGTTTAGGTACTAAAACACTCAATAGACCAAGCCAGCTCTCTGGCGGTCAGCAGCAACGTGTTTCTATTGCCCGTGCCCTTATGAATGGCGGTGACGTTATTCTGGCAGATGAACCGACAGGGGCACTCGACTCTCATAGTGGTGTTGAGGTGATGCGTATTTTGCGTGAACTCAATGCCGCAGGTCACACTATTATTTTAGTCACCCACGATATGCAAGTTGCAAAAAATGCGACGCGTATTATCGAAATTAGTGACGGAGAAATTATTAGTGACCGTCCTAATGTTCCTGATCAAGCAGCCGAACCAGGCAATTCTGATCCTGATGCCGCTCCTGCTTTGCAAGGCAAACAAAAGAAAGGCAAAAGTATTTCTGCATGGCGTTCTACTTTAGATCGTTTGTCAGAAGCTTTTCAAATGGCTTTACTGTCTATGAATGCCCACCGCATGCGTACTTTTTTAACCATGCTTGGGATCATTATTGGTATTGCATCTGTTGTTACAGTGGTCGCGCTAGGTAAAGGTTCTCAACAACAAATTTTAAGTAATATTAGTAGTCTGGGAACAAATACGATTACGGTGTTTCAGGGCCGTGGTTTTGGTGATAACTCCAAAACTGCAAACTTTAAAACATTGGTTCCTGCCGATGCTGATGCGTTAATGACTCAACCTTATGTCAGCGCAGTCAGCCCAATCGTTAGTACATCAAAAACCATGCGTTACCAGCAGAATGAAGCAAACGCGACCATTAATGGTGTGAGTAACGATTATTTCGATGTAAAAGGTTTAGTCTTTAAAGATGGGCAAACTTTTGACCAACGTAGTGTGCGTGATCGTTCACAAGATGTTGTCATTGATACTAATACACAAAAACAATTCTTTGGAGATGGTAGCAATCCAATTGGCCAAGTCGTACTGCTCGGTAGTGTACCAGCACGTATTATCGGAATTGTAGAACCGCAGACAAGCGGCATGGGCTCAGATGATACGTTAAATGTCTATATGCCTTATACAACCGTAATGAGCCGTATGTTAGGTCAATCTAATGTACGTAATATCGTGGTTCGTATTAATGACAAATATTCAACTGCTGCCGCAGAAAATGCGATTGTAAACCTATTAACTCAGCGCCACGGTGCACAAGATATTTTCACCATGAACAGTGACAGTATCCGTCAAACCATTGAGAAAACAACCAGCACAATGACGCTTCTGGTTTCAGCAATTGCCGTAATTTCACTAGTGGTTGGTGGTATCGGGGTGATGAACATTATGTTGGTTTCGGTGACTGAACGTACTCAGGAAATTGGCGTACGTATGGCCGTAGGTGCTCGTCAAAGTGATATTTTGCAGCAATTCCTAATTGAAGCAATTTTGGTGTGTTTAATTGGTGGTGTGCTTGGCGTCTTACTATCGCTTGGCCTTGGACAACTTATTAATAAATTTGCTGGTGGTAACTTTAGCGTGGCTTATTCAAGCACTTCTATTATTGCAGCATTTGTCTGTTCAACCCTGATTGGTGTCGTATTCGGTTTCTTGCCTGCCAAGAATGCCGCGAAACTTGACCCTGTTGCCGCACTATCACGAGAATAAGGAAAATTGCATGTCTTTCTCTATGACTAAACTCAGCACAGCACTTCTTCTCACAGGTTCTCTTGTAGGATGTGCAGCTGTAGTAAAAACACCTTATGAAACGCCTGCGGTACAAGTTCCGGGTAGCTTTCAATATGACACAGCAAAAGCAAAAAACATGTCTGCCGATCAATACTCTGATCGTTGGTGGACGCTTTTCAATGATGCACAGCTCAATCAGCTTGTAAGCAATGTATTAGAACGTAACAGTGATTTAGCAGTTGCAGGTATTGCCTTAAAGCAAGCTCGTTTACAAGCTGATCTAACTGCAAACCAACAAGGCTTGCGTACCAGTTCTAGCGTTTCTACAGGACATTCTTTCGATTTAAATTCGGGAGATGATAGCTCTAAAGGTCTATCAATGAGTGCGGGTGTAAGCTATGAGCTTGACTTGTTTGGCAAGCTTGCACGCCAAACTGAAGCAAGTAAATGGGAAGCCTTAGCGACCGAACAAGACCTACAAGCCACTGGGCAAAGTTTAATTGCAACCACTGCAAAACTCTATTGGCAACTCGGTTATTTAAATGAGCGCTACACAACTGCCCAGCAAAGTCTCGCAACATCACAAAAGCTTTATGACTTGGTACAGATTCAATATAAAGCTGGCGCTGTTTCAGGTGTAGATCTGACTCAAGCAGAACAATCGGTACAAAGCCAGAAAGCGAGTTTAAGCCAGATTGAACAACAATTGGTTGAAACACGTACGGCTATTGCGGTGCTATTGCATGAGCCATTGCAACAATTAAACATTCAAGAGCCAAAGCGTTTACCACGCACTGCCCTACCTGCAATTGGTGCTGGTTTACCTGCCGATATTTTATCGCGCCGCCCTGATTTGCAAGCAAGTGAGTTACGTTTAAGAAAAGCATTAGCCACTAAAGATGCTACTAAGGCGAGTTACTATCCATCAATTAGCTTAACCAGTAGTTTGGGTTCAAGCAGCACATCGTTAACTGAGTTATTACGTAACCCTGCTCTGACACTTGGGGCGAGTTTGAGCTTACCATTTTTGCAATATAACGATATGAAGAAAGATATCGCGATTAGCAATCTAGATTATGAAAAAGCGATTATTCAATATCGTCAAACGCTTTATCAGGCTTTTGCTGATGTAGAAAATGCTTTATCGAGTCGTACCGAACTCGACAAACAAGTAGCGTTACAGGAACGTAATGTTGAACTTGCAGAAAAAACTGAACGTTTAACTGCAGTCCGTTACCGTTATGGTGCTGTCGCATTAAAAACACTTCTCGATGCTCAGCAAACCACACGTACTGCACGGTTAAGCCTCGTTGAAACCAAGCAAAGCCAATACAACGCGTATGTCACTCTCATGCAAGCTTTAGGTGGTTCACCTGTAAAAGAACTTCCTCAGTAACTTGTACCAATTAAAAAAGCCGTAGTCCTTCAACTACGGCTTTTTTTATGGCTAAATAAGTTTTAAAACTTATTCATCATCCATCATAGATTGGCTCATACCTACAGTATTGAAACCAGCATCTACATATAGAATTTCACCAGTAATACCTGAAGCCCAAGGTGAGCATAGGAACAACGCTGCATTACCTACTTCTTCAATCGTTACGTTACGTTTTAACGGCGCAACTTTTTCATTGGCATCTAACATTTTACGGAAAGATTTAATACCAGAAGCAGCTAGAGTACGGATTGGACCCGCCGAAATCGCGTTTACACGAATACCATCAACACCCAAGCTTGATGCTAAGTAGCGAACACCAGCTTCTAAAGATGCTTTCGCCATACCCATTACGTTGTAGTTAGGCATAACGCGCTCAGAACCTTGGTAAGTCAAAGTCAATAAACAACCTTGGCGAGCTTGTAATAATGGTTTTGCAGCACGAGCCATTGCAATAAAGCTGTATGCACTGATGTCATGGGCAACTTTAAAACCATCACGGTCAGTCACGTCAGTGAAGTCACCATCAAGCGTGTGTGCAGGTGCAAAGCCGATTGAGTGCACAACACCGTCTACACCGTCCCAATGTTTTGCAAGTTCTGCAAATGCATTATCAATTTCAGCATCAACAGCAACATCACATGGAAACACAAGCTTAGAACCGAATTGCTCAGCAAATTCATCCACACGTTTTTTTAATTTTTCGTTTGGATAAGTAAACGCAAGCTCTGCACCTTCACGGTGTAATGCTTGTGCAATACCAAAAGCAATTGATAATTTACTAGCAACGCCTGCAATCAAAAAGCGCTTACCTGCTAAAAGTCCTTGTGTCATGCCGATCTCACTCAAAACAATTTCAAGCATAATGCCAATATTCAGCGGTTTTCGAAATTGCATAATGCATCTTTTTTCAAAAATCGCACGAAAAAAAATCGCCCCTATAGAGGAGCGACTTCTCGATAAATTCAATCTTAGTCGTCAGACAATAAGCCAAGTAAGCGTAAGAAAGAAATATACATCCACACTAAAGTTGCAAGTAATGCTATACCACACAACCATTCCATGAATTTTGGTGCACGATATGCTGCATTAGTTTCGATTAAATCAAAATCTAAAATCAGGTTAAGTGAAGCAATCACTGCAACAAATGCAGCAAAGCCAATGCCTAACCAGTTGCTTTCAAAAATATAAGGAACGCTTGAACCAAATGCTAAACGCATGACCATCTGGACGATAAATACAATAAAGATCGCCAAAGATGCAGAGATTACAACTGACTTGAACTTTTCAGTTGCGCGAATAATTTGGAATTTATATAGACCAAACATCACCAAAGTCGTAACGAAAGTCGCTAATAAAGCTTGAAGAGGAACACCTGGGTATTTCAACTGGAAAGTAAAAGAAATACCACCTAAAAAAGCCCCTTCAAATAAGGCATACGGAATTGCCAATGTTGGCGCGGTCGTTGGTTTAAACGTTGTAATTAAAGCTAAAACCAAGCCACCAATTACACCCACAATTGAAGCCGCGTAAGCAATGCCAACATTTGCAGTAAAGGCTGCATAGAAAAATAAAGCGACACCCACCGCAGCAGCAATAACTGTCAACATTACAGATTTTTGAATCGCACCTTGCACAGTCATCGGTTGACTATAGTCACTGACCGTTTCAACACGGGTCAGTATCGGGTTATTACTTTGCATAAATGCTCTCTTTTTATAATAAAAATTTAAAACATCATTTTAAGCAAAATGAATATGAAAGCCAAATCAGGCGATCGGCATTATTGTAACAATCCCCTTTAAACAATAAAAAAGGAGGCAATAGCCTCCCTTTCATATCACTCAGGCAAAGTCATTAATCTTTACCGTCAGTGTTCATGATAAAAAAATATTCACGGTAGTATTTCAACTCAGAAATCGAGTCACGAATATCATCCATTGCCAAATGCGATGCATTCTTTTTCAAACCGCTCATGATTTCAGGGCGCCAGCGTTTTGAAAGTTCTTTTACCGTAGATACATCAAGATTACGGTAGTGAAAATACTGCTCAAGTTCAGGCATAAGACGGTGTAAGAAACGGCGATCCTGACAGATCGAGTTACCACACATCGGTGAAACTTTTGGATTCACCCATTTTTTTAGGAATTCTAAAGTTTGTAACTCAGCATCACGAGCTGTTAATTTGCTGCGACGAACTCGTTCAATCAGACCAGATTGCCCATGCTGGCGAGTATTCCACTCATCCATTGCATTTAAAATACGGTCAGGCTGGTGAACGGCTAAAACCGGACCTTCGGCAAGTACATTTAAATGATCATCTGTAATAATTGTTGCGATTTCAATAATTTGGTCATTATCGGTATCTAATCCGGTCATTTCCAGATCAATCCAAATTAATCGTGTATTTAAAGTACTGCTCATGTATGTACGTTCTAAAATGCCGTAAAAACATCAATAGTAGCAAATTTCTTGCATCTGCGCTGTAATTCTATAGCCGCTTCATGCTATTTTTGCCATCTTCAAACAGTGGTTTTTTGGGATATGAATGGCTTTAATTCGTAAGCGTCGTTTAACTGAACAACAGCAACGTCGTATTGAAAAACAGCACAAAACTCGCCAAGAAGAGGCCGATACTTCACAAGATCTGGACGGACTCGTTGTACAACATTATGGCCGCCAACTTGAAGTACAAGCACTCTCTGTACCTGAGCATCACCCAGAAAAACCTCAAGTTGCCGAAGGAGAGCCAGAACCTTTCTGGAAACCTATCGAGCTCAAAAGCGTATGGCGCTGTCATACTCGAACAAACTTAGAATTACTTGTGACTGGTGATCGAGTTAAATGGCAAGCTGACCCAAACACGGGTTTAGGTATTATTACAGCCATTCACCCTCGTACCTCTTTACTTACCCGTCCAGACCGTTATCACAAAGTTAAACCTGTGGCAGCAAATATCAGTTTGATTGTGATTGTCTTTTCACCGCTTCCTGAACCTGCACCAACGTTAATTGACCGTTATTTAGTTGCTTGTGCAGATGCTAATATTCCTGCTCTTTTAGTCCTCAATAAGTCTGATTTGTTAACCGAAAATGACCCAATTCTCACACTATTAGAAGAATATAAAACTTTGGGTTATGAGGTGATGATTTGTCAGTCTAAAAAGGGAGATATCTCTGCTTTATCTGAACGTTTAGATGGCGAAACAGTCGCTTTCGTTGGCCAGTCAGGTGTAGGAAAAAGTTCTTTAATTAATGTGCTCATTCCAGAAGCAGAGCAAAAAACAAATATTATTTCTGAAAACTCTGCACTTGGTCAGCACACAACAACCTCTACACGTTTAATGAATTTCGGTAAAAATGGGGCGTTAATCGACTCACCGGGAATTCGTGAATTTGGGCTTTGGCATCTTGATTTAGAAAAAATTCGTATGGGCTTTCCAGAAATTGAAGCACATTTGGGTTCTTGCCAATTCCGTAATTGCACCCATACTCATGAAAAGAACTGTGGGTTAAAACATGCTGTAGAATCTGGTGAAATTTTACCACGGCGCCTAGATAGCTTTTTGCGTTTAAATGATGAGATTCAAGAAGCACAGCAAAAAAACTAATTTTCTGTCCGCTTTGCCCTTGAAGTGGTGATTTTGATCACCATCTATATACGCTATACTCTAGGTCAATTTTGTTTTTAATTTTTTTTAGGTGACTTGTGGAACGCTGGTTAGAGTTTATGGGGAATCACCCCATTTTGTTTGGTACGCTCGGAGTCTTGGTCGTGTTGTTCTTCATTTTTGAAGGTCAACGTAACGGTCGTAAAATTTCACCACAGTCGCTTGGTATTTTAGTGAAAGCGAAAAATGCCATACTCATCGACTTGCGCGATAGTAAAGACTTCCGTGAAGGTCATATTAGTGGTAGCCGCAATATTCCTTTCAGCCAAATTGCAAGTCATGCTGATGAATTAAAAGCAAGTGACCGTCCATTAGTATTTATTTGCAACCTCGGGCAAGTCGCTGGTAGTGCTTTGCAAAAAGTTGCTCACCATGACAGCTATCGACTCGATGGTGGCATTAGTAACTGGAAAGCACAAGGCTTACCTCTTGTAAAAAGCAAACCAAAAGCTTAAGGAGAATTATTATGGCTGCAAATGTCATTGTTTACTCAACTTCTGTATGCCCGTATTGTGTTCGTGCTAAACAGTTACTTGAGCGTAAAGGTGTTGCTTACAAAGAAGTAAATCTTTCTGTTGAAGCACCGGAAGTACGTGTTGAATTAATGCAACGCACTAATCATCGTACTGTCCCACAAATTTTTATTAACGATCAGTTTATTGGTGGTTTTGACCAACTTTATGCTTTAGAGCGTGAAGGTAAACTCGACGAATTATTGGCTTAATCTCGCATCCATATTAAGGAAAAAACAATGAGCGAAGAACAACAAGTTCAACCACAATTAGCTTTAGAGCGTATTTATACAAAAGATATTTCTTTTGAGGTTCCTGGGGCGCAGGTTTTTACTAAACAATGGCAACCTGAACTCAATATCAATCTTTCTTCTGCTGCAGAAAAAATTGATCCAACTCATTTTGAAGTTTCTTTAAAAGTTGTGGTACAAGCCGATAACGACAACGAAACAGCGTTCATTGTAGATATCACTCAATCAGGTATTTTCTTGATCGACAACATCGAAGAAGATCGCTTACCGTATATTTTAGGCGCTTATTGCCCAAATATTTTGTTCCCGTTCTTACGTGAAGCGGTAAATGATTTAGTAACTAAAGGTAGCTTCCCACAGTTACTTCTTACACCAATCAACTTTGATGCAGAGTTCGAAGCGAATATGCAACGTGCTCAAGCTGTTGAAGGTCAAGCTTAATTTTATAGCTTGCTCTAAACTAAAAAAACCGCGTAATTCGCGGTTTTTTTATGTCTGCTATTTCGCTTATTAAACATCAATTGAATGAAGCTGAATTGTAGGAAATTGAAAACCACGGCAAGATAATTCTGAGCGCCATGCCACTGTTAAAATCATATTACCCGCAACGAAGTTTTGATAAGCAAATGTCCCGATCAGTGGATGAGAACATATTCCGCCACGGTCTGTAGGATGTGCTTGAGTATTTAAAGTATTTAAATCTAAACGGATACCAAGGCCTGAAGCTTTTAGAACAGCCTCTTTTGTCGTCCAGACTTTAAACCAATATTCTCTATCTTGTTCTAGACTTTGCCATGTTGCATATTCATCGGGATGAAATGCATGCTGCGCTAGAGCTTCCAAACGTACTTTACGGTCTAACTCTTCAACGTCTATACCGATATCTTTAACATGCTGACTCATCGCTAAAGCATAATATTGTTGGCTATGAGAGTGATTAAAATTTAAATCGTGATTCAATAAATAGGGCTTGCCATGCTCATGCTTTGCAAACTCCAAATCCGTTATTTTAATTTGTAATTTCTGTGCTATCAGCTCGTTTCTAATATTATGTATTTGCTGTTTTTTATAATGATTAAATGTACGAAAGTCTGGAAAATCTTGTTTAGATTTTAAAAGAAGCTGGGACAATGTCTGTGTGTAGACTTCAATATTACGTTTAGACATTATCCCGACCTTATTTAAAATTAATTAGAACTTAACCACATCGCCTTTTAAGGTAACACCCGCCATCATCGCACCTTTATAGCAATCGTAAGTTGTCGTACTTGTAGTTTCATTGGCTTTAAAATAGCTCACAATATTGGTAACAGCGTTTGCACCTTGTGCTTTAGCATTATTTTGCATTTGGATCAGTGCTGAACGTAAAACCCAGTCACACGACGTTGCTGCTGACTTACCAAAACCATTGGTTTTTTTATTAGTCACCGCATCTTTTTGAATGATTTTACCGCCAGACTTTGTACCCTTTAAATAAAACTTTACTGAACCATCTAAAGTCCCATCTGCAACTGCACGGTCTACAGCTTCTTTAAAATTTAACTGATGTACTTCATCTCCAGCCTGAACAGTGGCAGTAAAACCCGCACTTAGCATTGCTACAAATAAAAGTTTTTTATTTAACATTGTTGTGTTCCTTATTGTTTAACACGTTTAAAAATAAGCGATGTATTAATTCCGCCAAAAGCAAAGTTATTGCTCATAATAATGTCAGCATCCAAAGTTCTCGGTTGCTGAACGATATAATCCAGATCACCGCACAATGGGTCGATTTCATCTAGGTTTAAAGTTGGAATAAATCGGCCACGATTCATCATTTCAATGCTCAGCCAAGCTTCAATAGCTCCACACGCCCCCAGCGTATGTCCAAAGTAGCTTTTTAAAGAGCTGATCGGTTTACGTCCTAAAACTGTTGCTGTCGCCTGACTTTCAGCTACATCCCCCTGATCAGTTGAGGTACCATGCGCATTCACATAAGCGATGTCTTTAGCCTCTACAGATGCATCTTTAAGTGCCAATTGCATACAGCGCCCCATCATCTCGGCGTCTGGTTTAGTTACATGTTGACCATCAGTATTGCTACCATAGCCAATCACCTCTGCATAGATATGAGCACCTCGAGCTTTGGCATGTTCGTATTCTTCTAAAATTAAACAGCCTGCGCCTTCACCAATCACCAATCCATCTCGCTTAGCATCAAATGGACGCGGTGTTTTTTCTGGTTGGTCATTCATGCCACTAGTCGCAAACAATACATCAAAAACCGCTGCACCTGCTGCACTGAGTTCCTCTGCACCACCCGCAATCATAACCTGTTGTTTGCCATATTTAATGGCTTCATAGGCTTGCCCAATGGCCATAGAACCAGAAGTACATGCACTTGAGGTCGGTAAAGTTAAGCCTTTTAGACCAAAATATACGGTCATGTTCACCGCACTTGTGTGGGCCATCATACGAATATAGGTTGTTGCGTTGATCTTACTCATGCTCTGATGAAGCAACATGCTAGCAAACTCACCCACGGCCTCTACGCTACCCGCAGAAGAACCAAAAGCAACACCGGCTTCGCCACTAGACAAAATTTCATGCCCAAGCAAACCAGCATTTTGTAAGGCAGTTTCCGCACAAACCACAGACATAAGGGCTACACGCCCCATCCCGCGGGTAACTTTACGGTTAAAGTGTTTTGGAACATGGAATGTTTCAACAGGGCCAGCAAGCTTGGTCCGAAGATCAACATATTGCTCCCACTCTGGCATGTAGCGTATACCGCTTTTGGCGGCGTCAAATCGAGCAAAAATCTCATCGGAGGTTTCACCTAAAGAGGTAATTCCGGCCATTCCCGTCACGACTACACGTTTCATCAGATGAGTCCCCCATTTACAGAAATAACCTGTCGAGTTACATAAGAGGCTTCATCTGAACACAAGAATTTCACCACGCTCGCCACTTCATCGACCTGTCCCATGCGTTGCAACGGAATCATTTTAAGTGCATGTTCTTTGACTTCGTCTGTCACCATTTCAGTTTCGATCAACCCTGGCGCAACACAGTTCACAGTAATTTTTCGCTTCGCTAATTCGAGGGCCAAAGCCTTGGTCGCACCAATCAATCCTGCTTTTGCAGCACTATAGTTAACCTGACCACGGTTACCCATAATCCCAGAAACCGAAGATAAGGTGACGATACGGCCACCTTTACGTAAATGAATCATTGGCATAACTAATGGTTTTAATACGTTATAAAAACCGTCTAGGGACGTTGAAATAACTTCGTCCCAATCTTGATCGGTGAGTGCAGGAAAAGCTCCATCATGAGTAAGACCTGCATTCAATACAACGCCATAGAATCCGCCATGCTGCTCTACATCTTGTTCTAAAATCTGTTGAACAGTTTGGCGTTCATTTACATCAAACATTAGATAATGGCTATTTTTTCCTAACGCTTGAATCTCTTGTACGACTTGCTCAGCCTCTGCCTGACGCGAACGTGCATGTACAGTCACATCAAAACCAGCCTTTGCTAGTTGTAATGCAATCGCTTTCCCAATTCCTCGACTTGAACCTGTTACTAAAATTCGTCTTGTCACAATGTATTCCTAATTCTTTGTGGTTATTCAAATGGTGATTCTGTTGGTTCAAATACACTTAACGTTGCCTGAATGCAGTGCTCAGCATATTGAATTTCACAGGAAAATTGCCCAAGTCCTTCATGAAAATATTGTTGTTCTATTTGAATGATCAATCGAGAACCCAAGGCGAAATAAGGGATCGGTAAATTTAACTTACGCGTTCCCAATAAAAAACCGACTTTTGGCGCTTGTTTTGACTGCTGACCTTGCCAGCCTGAATAAGCACTAATCGTTTGTGCCATAATTTCAATGCTTGCCCATGTCGGCAAACCTTCTGCTTCACAAAACATAAGCTCTGGCGTAATCGTAAGTTCTGCTTGCGCCCGCCCTTCTGCAACCTCAGTTAAATGGTCAATAAATACCATCGGTTGCTCATGAGGAATATATTGAATTGCATCTAGTTTCACTAGGGCTTCACTCCAAAAACAAGACTAATATTACTTCCCCCAAAAGCGAAAGAATTACTCATGACATAGCGGATGGGCTGTTTTAGTTCGGCATTTTGCACATAGTTTTGGTCAGCCAAATCTGGATCAATCTCAACACTTTGATGTAAAGGCAACCAATTTTGATCTTTTAAAACTTGCTCACAAATAAAAGCCTCTATGGCACCCGCTGCACCAAGACAATGTCCAGTTTTATGTTTTGTACTACTTAAAGCAACTTGGTAATCGCCAAAAATTTGCCTTACAGCCTTAATTTCCATTGCATCATTTTGTGGAGTTGCTGTTCCATGCAAATTGATATAACCCACCTCTTGAGCTGAAATACGTGCCATATCTAATGCACGTTGCATAGCTAAAGCAGCACCTTTGCCTTCAGGATGCGGGGCCGAAATGTGCCATGCATCCATAGATTCACCCGCCCCCATTAACATGACAGGTGCTTGTTCTTTACTTAGTACAAAAAACGCAGCGGCTTCACCAATATTAATACCATCACGGTTTAGACCGCAGGGTTGGCAAATATGTTCAGATAAACTCTCTAGGCTATTAAATCCATTTAGAGTCAACTTACACAAGGTATCGACGCCACCGACTAGCACAACATCGGCTAAATCTGCGTGAAGTAATCTCTGCCCTGCAGCTAATGCTTTAGCGCTTGAAGAACAAGCTGTCGAAATCGTATATGCAGGTCCTTCCCATCCTAAGTACTGCTGTAATGCTTTCGCTAAACAGCTCATTTCTTGAGGATAATGAGATATCGATAGATCTGTTTGCCCTTGAAAATATTGCTTAAGTAATAATTCATTATCTGCAATACCAGAAGTCGATGTGCCCACCACAATCGCCAAACGTTTATTTTCAAAGGTTGCTGTATAGGCTTTTAACTCTGTTTCTATTTTAGATAATGCGGTTAATGCAAAACGTAGATTACGTGAATCTACAGACTGTAAAGCATCAGGTACGCTCGAACATAATGGATGCGTATATTGTCCCACCCAAACATCACGATCAGCGATTAAATCATTACGCAAACTCAAAGTTTGCTGCGGCTGTTGTAATGCTTGTTTGATTTGATTAAGTTCGCAGCCTAATGCAGATAAACCAACACTAAATTGTATGCCTACTGCCATTGGAGCTGCATTTGCTGAAGGTAAATGTTTCATGGCGTAGGACTTTCTTCTGTCTGTAAAGTGTTCTCAATCGAACTCAGCGTCATGGTATAAGGGACTTGTTCATTAATCAACTCAATGCTTCCTTGTCCCTGTTTAAGCTGCAACACAGGCTGCTTTTCAATATAAACAACCTGCTTGTCTGCTTGTTGTTTCATCTCTACAGCTTGCTGCCCTAAATGCGAAAACTGAGGGTATGTCGCAAACAAAAGGTCACGCACCACAAATTCAAAAGGCAATAAACGCATTTGATCAATACGCTGTTCAACATGAACCCGATGCCCATCAAACTGTAACTTAAATAATTGCTGCCCTGTCAGGCTTAAAGCGACCATATCCAGTACAGCACCCTTTTGCTGTTGATATAACAAGAAGCTAAAACTTTGCTGCTTCCACTGAACTTCAACTTGATCTTGCCTTTGATAAGTCTGAGCCTGCCATAGAGGACTTTGCAGCCCTTTGGCATGAGGCATGACCTGACAACCATTTAAAAATATAAAGCTACTGAGTAATATCGTTGCCCATTTGCGTTGCATGGTTATCCCTCAAGTACCTGTTCTTGCGCCAAGCCTTCACGACAATATTCTGCCAAAGTGTTGAGTCTACGTTTGGCACTTTTATGGATTGGATTTTTTTCATCCCACGCATAACCAGCCAATAATGAAGAAATCATACGGCGAATACCTTCATTCTGATTTTGCGAGAACACCACATCTTGGAACTCGCCTTCGTACCATGACTCAACATAGGCACGAAATACCTGAATGCCGCGGCGTAATGGTTTTTCATATTCTTCTAACCAGTCGACTTGCTGACCTTGTAAAACTCGTTCAACCAAAGGAACCGCCAAACTTGAAGATTTAAGAGCAATCGTCACACCCGATGAAAAGACCGGATCAAGAAATTCACCCGCATTACCTAATAGCGCATAGTTGCGGTCTGCCAAGTGTTTTACATTCGCTGAGTAGCCCACCAAAGTACGCACTGGTGTATCAAACTTTGCATGGCGCAAGACATGTGACAAGCTTGATTCATCAGCCAAAATACGCTTAAACATTGCCTCTGGTTCATTATCTTCAGCATTTTCGACCGTGTATTTGTCAAAAAATTCTTGTTCTGCAACGACACCGAAAGAAGCACGCCCATCAGCAAATGGAATTAACCAATACCATGCACGGTGATCTTTTTCATGCACCGTAATTAGAATTTTATTGCGATCAAACTCTGGGTCATCTGTAATTCCATCTTCAACATGGGTAAACAGCGCACGTCGTACTGGAAAGTTTGATGGACTCTCCAGATCTAATAATTTTGGCAAAATTCGACCAAAGCCACTTGCATCTAACAAGAATTTAGTTTGAATCTGATAACGCTGTTGTTCTTCATCAATTACTGTAAGTACAGGCTGTTCAGATGCAACATCAACATCTAAGACTTCATGTCCAAAGCGTATGTCTGCGCCATAAACTTGAGCCTGTTTTGCTAGCAAATTGTCAAAATCTGCACGGCGAACTTGCCAAGTTGTTCCCGGACCATCCGTAAATTTTTCTGTAAAGTCATAAAAACTACGCTGTTTGCCACGTAGAAAAGCTGCCCCATTTTTAAATTGAAAAGCATATTGCTCAACATGCTCACGCACTGTTTCTAATAAACCAGCCTCTTCTAAAAATGCCATAGATTGAGGTAACAATGACTCACCAATCGAAAAACGAGGGAAATGCTGTTTTTCAATGACCGTAACGGTATAGCCCTTTTTTCGAAGAAGTGCAGCAGCAGAACTACCTGATGGCCCAGCCCCAATAATCACGACGTCAATTTTTTCTATAGTGCTCATAGCACAACTTCCTTTTTAATTTATTCAAATTATGAATGGTCTTGTAAATTTACAATATGTTTTTCATCTGCGGGCGTTAACAAAGTCGCATAGATAAACGAGAAAATAACCCCGAATAAAACCGTTAAACCAAAACAATGAATTGCATAAGTATGGCTAAATGAAAGTAATCCAAAGCCAAGTAAGGTCGACATCATACATAAAAATAATGCCATTCCAACTACTTGAGGGTGATCATGTCCATGTCGGTAGAAAATTGCATAGTCGACACCAATCCCAATAATCAGGAAAGTCGCCATAATACTAAACAAATTTATTTCGACACCTAACCATGCCTGAATAGCAAAAGTGCTCAGTAATGCCAAACTGACTGGCAGAACCAATGGCACAATCGAACTTAGTCCATAAATAAGCGCTAAGCCAACCGCCAGACCAATTAAGGCATAAATCAGAAGATGTTGAGCCTGCACTCGATGTTCAGCAAACATTTGCGACATTTCGGTAATCGGTTGCTGGAAATGTATATGATCATTCTGAAGCTGCTTTAACACGTCAGGCTGTTTTGCTCCTGTCACCATGACTAATCGCTCATTGGTTTCAGGCTGTAAAAAAGCTAAAGGGTGATCTTTAAATACAGAAAAATCTAATAACGGTTGTGTCGCCAGTTGCTGTTGCCACTGTAAAACATCATTAACATTTAGCCCCATGCTTTGTGCATATTGCTGCAAAGTCGCTTTTGGAATATTTCTTAGTAGTTGTACATTGTGTTGCTGCTCTGCCAATGGTGGAATCCATTGCCCCAGAGCTTGAAATGCACTGATTTTTCCGCTTGTTTGTAACTGTTGCAAGTGGCTAATCAGTTGCTGCTCTTGTTGCTGCATTTCATTTGCAGAAGCGGCTCGTACTACAAAATAATCACTGCTTTGTTGCTGGCCAAATTGTTCACGAACCGCTTGGTCTTGCTGCTTTAAACTCGCGTCCATACCTTGTAAATTACGAATATCATCGTTACTTTTAAGATAGAAAAGACTCACCGTACCTACTGCTAAAATGATTGCAATCAAGCTATAACGGACTGTGGTTCGTTGCTGAAACCATAACCGTGCGTGTCCAATCCACGATAATGCTTTTATTGCTGGCTGGGCATTGAGTGCAGGTAATCTTGGTAATAGTAAAACACTACTGATCCACGCCGCAGTTAATCCTACAATTGAAAAGACTGCAATCTGCTTGAACCCAGGAAACGGAGTAAAACTCAAAAAGATGTAAGCAACCAATGTGGTCATTAAGCCCATAAACAAACTTGGTAATAGCGGTTTTAAAATTTGAAAACCACCAAGCTTTCTATGCTGCGATTGCATCGCCATAAAATAAAATGAAAAGTCGACACAAACACCAATCAGACTTGCACCAAATACTAATGTCATCAGGTGAATTTCACCAAATACCCAATGTGTGACTGCAAACGCCACAAAGCTTCCAGTCGAAACTGCAATAAACTCGGTCGCCAAAGGTCGCAGTGAGCGAAAGCCGAACCAAACCAGAAAAATTAAGCCCAGTGTCGAGCCAACACCAATGGTTGATATTTCCTGTTTAGCGGATTGCGTCCCAAAATTTGAAAATAAAATAGTTCCAGTCCAATGAGATTTTAATCCCATTGCAGCTAACTTTTGCTTAGTTTGCTCAATCCAAGTAGAGGTCTGTTCTTGGTAATCAATATTGTATGGGCTTTGCGTCAACTGTAATACGAAAAGCCGAGAGATACCTTGCTCATGATGAATCGTGGCAAAGCCCTGCTCCATTTCAATATCTTGTTGCGACGGGGTTGCCAACTGCATGGCATAACGGGGGAACAATAATAGCGGGTCTTGCTTAAGTGATTCAGCAGTGACAGGCATGCCTGGACTCATCATCTGCATCAGACTTTGTTCAGTCAGCGCAGCATAATCCTTTTTTTGCAATAAGGCTTGATCTTGAGCACTCAACAAACCTGCGCGATGTTGATACAACTGTTTTGCAAATTGATCAAAATCAAGTTGTGGCTTCAGCGGTTGCCACAACTGACTTTGCTTGGCCTGCGCTGTTAAGAAATGAGTCGCTTGTTGTATCGCAGCTTCATCTTTGGCATCGACCACCACAAATACTTTATTGTTGAGTTGCTCATTCATGTACTGCTGAGTACGTGCAAGTTCTGGGTCTTGCTGAACTTTAGGCAATAACGCAAAAATATTAGTTTGAATATGAATATCTTTATTCAGCCACGTCACGCCAAGCCCCACCGCAATCAGTAGCAGAGCAATTAACCAAAGCGCGGTGAACCTATTTTGCCAGTTGGAAAATCGCATGCTCAGCAGCCGTTAGAGTCGTCGGTTGAGAAGTCTGGTGACTAAAGCGAATGGTCGTTAAATTATTCGCTTTCTCGGTAATTACGATTTGGTTGACGTACTGTTGTCCTTGAGCATCAACACGCACAAATAACTTTTTAAACAAGCTACTTTTCGGAGTTAAGCTCATGCTCCAACCCGCTGGACTATAATTCGCACTTACCACATTAAAATTCTTTGCCAAAGCCTGTTCATTACCAGACATGAGTTGTAAGAATAAAGTCGCGACCGAACTATATGGCGATTGATCAACTTGTATTTGGCTAAATGTACGCTGAGTTTTCTGTACCAATTTGGTTGGGGTAACAATCAAATCTGCTTGTACAGGTCGTTTGATTTGCCAGGCTACACCATAAGATTTTGAGAACAACAAAGAGCCGTTCGATATAAAAGTTTTATTCAACGATGGCAATTTTTTTTGCTGTTCAAAATCAGCACGAACCGTAGGAGACTGTGACAATTGCTGAAAAATTTGAGTGATCTGTGTTGGCGCTGCATAGACCGCACTTAAACTGCTCATCCAAACAGCAGCACCGAAACCTAAAGTTTTGATGAATTGAGACATCACGTATTCCTCTTCGGTTGAAACTCAGACCATGCATTCAAGCGATCAAACAAAACCTGTGGCGATTGAAAACACATTTCACGAGCTTCAATATTCACCGCTACCTGTGTGGTATAACCCTTGGTTAAACGTTTTCCTGACTCAGCATCAAAAATCAAATAATCAATTTTCAAACGGTTTTCCCATTCTTTTAAAATGGCCCGAACCCGAATCTTTTGTTCAAACTCAATACCGTATGCATAGCGAACATGGCTTTCAATCACAGGCCATGCATAGCCTGATTCTTTCATCTGCATATAGTTGTAATGAAATTGATCGAGCAATTTACAGCGCGCAATCTCAAAATATTTTAAATAGTGTCCATGCCAAACCACATTCATGGTATCGACATCATGAAATGGAATTTCAATGATTACATCTGCATGCATTGGCTCACCTTATCCCATAAATTCTGGTTGATTAAACAGTTCAAGTTGGTCTAAACGATCAACAATCTGTTGTAATTCGGTTTGTAATGGTCGGTCTTCTTCGACAAATGCAAAGCTTTGTAAGGTCCATTGCATAAATGCCTGCAATGTTGGACTTAACTGTGTGGTGAGGCCTTTCAAGTGAATCGCCTGCACACTTGCACAGCACAGCGCTGCAATGACTTGCTGTGTTAAGGTAATTACTCGGCTCGCATCACGCGCAGCAATAGTTCCCATGCTAACTTTGTCTTGGTTATGACATTCAGTTGAACGTGAAAAAATTGAAGCTGCCAAAGTGTTTTTTAAGGCTTCAGCCGTCCACGCCGATACTCCGATTTGTACCGCTTTAAAACCATGATTCAGTGGCAAACGTTCAGCCGTTGCACCCGTTAAATTACGTGGTAAACCATGATTCATTTTATGATCGACTAGTTGTGCAATCTGTCTATCCATCAAGTCAGCAATATTGGCAATCATAATTTTTAAGCTGTCCATTGCTTGTGCAATGTGTCCACCGTAAAAATGACCGCCATGCAATACACGCATACCGACTGGATCAATCAATGGATTGTCGTTACTTGAATTCAGTTCATTTTCAATAAACTGACGTAACCATACTTTTGAGTCTTCAAACACACCAATAATGTGCGGTGCACAACGAAGCGAATAACGGTCTTGCAAACGTGGACTTTGATGTGCTGTTTGTACTTCACTATTCAGCCAATCACGTAATTGCTTGGCAATTTGCTGCTGCCCCGGATGGGGCTTCTGTGCAAACAGAACTTCATCAAAATGACTAGGATTACCTTCCAAAGCCAATACATTTAGAGCAGTAATTAAAGTACTTGCAAGTGCAATTTGCTCTGCTTTTTTATAATTTAAACAAGCAATTGCTGTCATCACTGCTGTGCCATTCATGAGCGCCAAACCTTCTTTCGGTCTAAGCGTTAAAGGCTGCATATTCTTTTCAGCATAGACTTGAGCAACTGGAACAGTTTGTCCATCAACATAGACATCACGCTCACCAACTAAGGTTCCCGCAATATAAGACAACGGCGTTAAGTCACCACTTGCTCCGACTGAACCTTCAGATGGAATGACTGGAATTACATTTTCATTCAGCAACCAAACCAAGCGTTCAAGTAGTGCTATCGACACGCCTGAATAACCGCGAGCCAATGAACATAAACGTGTCACGACTACTGCACGTGCAGTGATGACATCTAAATTTTCGCCTAAACCACAACCATGAAAGCGTGAAAGATGTAGAGGTAGTTCATTAACCTGATGTAATGGCACTTCAACCAAACATGAGTCGCCATACCCCGTAGTCACTCCGTAGATAACCCCTTCTTCCTCAAGGAGTTGATCGAGAAAATCAGCGCCTTTTTGAATTAGTTCACGCCACTCAGACGTTTCTGGTAAAGCAACCTGACATTCGCCTCTTGCTACAGAAACGACATCTTCAATACTCAGTGGCTGTTCACCTACGGTTAACACACGCATGTTATTTCGTCCAAAAATTATAAAAATTAAACCATTGATAAGGGGCACGCAGACAATGCTGTTCTAGTACGGCAACGTACGTTTTAGTGATGGTTTGCATACTTTCAATACGCTTAGCACGAGGTAAATTTATCTGCTCGGCAATTGAGTGAATATGCACTTGAAACTGCTGTTGCACTCGATAGCAAAACACCGCAATAACAGGCACTTTAAGTAAATTTGCTAAAATCCATGCACCTTGTGGGAAAGCTGCTGACTCCCCAAAAAAATCAACATGCTGTACACGATCTGACTGCACAGGCACTCGGTCTGCCGCCACAATGACCCACTCACCTTGCTGCATTTTTTCTTGCAGCAACATTGCAGTTTCAATACCCAGCTCATCAACTGATAAAAGACAGACATCTGCCTTATCATTTATTTTTTTCAAAAACTCATTAAATTTTGTCGCGTGCTTTTGGTAAACCAGCACATTAATTTTCTGTGGATGCTCTGACTTAATGGCTCGAAGCAACTCAATATTGCCAAAGTGAGAGACAATAATCAGAGCACCTTTTTGATAATGCTGAGAGAAGTTTTCGTGCCCAAAAACTTGCAGTTCCTGCTCGGGAATATTACCCAACCAGCCCTCAATCTTATCTAAAATACATTCGCCAAATTGCATGAAATGCGCGTAGCTATTTGTCCAATTTGGTTGGTGGTTAAACGGCGACTGTGATCCAGCAAAATGATGCAGTTTTTGTAAATAAAGCAAGGAAGCCTGTCTTGCTGTGGCTGCAAATAACCAATACCACATAATGACAAAATACATCACCAACTTGCATAACCAACGTCCACCAAAACGGTAAAACCATAACATCAGCATAAGGGGCAACATGCCGCCTCGCTCTTTAATGTCATTCCATTTTGGTGAAGCTGAATCTGTCATAATTAACCTTGCAGCTTTTGTTTTAATATCTTCGGCAAGCGAATCAACATACCCATAAACAAAGTTGCATGTGCTTTGCTTAGTCCTAAGTTATCTCGCCAAGCATGAAAATGAGAAATACCCTGCTCTGGATAAACCACAGGCGTTGGTACATTAATAAAAGGAGTATTTTCCCACTTTAAACGCACTAAAATTTCACTATCAAAACCCATACGTGGCTGAAATTTAGCACTATTTAAAACATTTATTGTGCTCTCAAGCGGATACACACGAAACCCGCACATGCTGTCTTTAATTTCAAAAGACAAACTGTTTAACCAGACCCAAAAATGGGTAATGTAACGGCCATATAAGCGCTTTTTAGGAATAGAGGCATCAAAGTATGGCTGACCAATTACCATTGCATCTGGATGTTGTCGAGACTGCTCAATAAATTTTGGAATGTCATCCCAGCAGTGTTGACCATCCGAATCGAGTTGTAATGCATGGCTTAAACCAAGCTCATAGGCTGCACGTAAACCAGTCATTACGGCTTGTCCCTTACCTTTATTCACCTCATGTTCAATTAAGTGAATTTGGGAATATTGCTCGGCCAATGCTTTTAAAATTTGGCTACACGCATCATCACTACCATCATTGACCAACACTATCGGTAGATGAAAACTGTCCAGATAAGAAATCAAATCTGCTAAATAATGTGGATGATTATAAACCGGAACAACAAAGCCGTAATTGGACTGCATTTTTAATCCTCTACTTCTGTTTGCAAGGCAAATAATAATCGCCCTGAAGCCAGAATCTGTTCTGAATCACGTAGTTCAAAACTCACTTTATGCTCTTTTCGAGCAAGCTTGAGTTGTACCACGGCATACGGACGAATCAGGTTTTGAAATTTTAACTGCTCATACCCCTGACACCAGCTCAAATCAGACCAAATTGATTTAGCAAAATGTTGTAAAAAACCTATTTGCCCAACCCCAGGATAAATGGGTTGTGTTGGGAAATGCCCTTTAAAACAAGCTAACTCAGGTGGAAATTCCAACTCCCAAATGTAGTCATCTGAATTTTGTGACTGTGACAGCACTACGGGTTGTAACATAGACTTAAATAGAGTTTTCAAATAATTTTTATTGAGTTTGGACTGAGTATTTTGTGGTAACTGGCTAAGGAAACGCCATTGACGAGGAATCGAGATCGTTTCCAAGCTATCTTTTAGTTGTTGTTTTAAATGGCTGACAAAAGCGGACTTACCGTGCTGTTGTAACTGCTCACGAGCTTGTTCTGTCAGAACAACAATACAACCCAATATTTGACGTTGCTCATGCTCAAGTACCAACACATGACAGTGTTTTACGACATCTAGAGCCTGAATACTTTGCTCAATCGCATCTAGACTCAAGCGCTTTTCTTCAAGTTTTACAATTCGATCTGTACGCCCCATCAACTTAAAGGTCTGACATGTTGCATCGGTCCATGCAGCGCCATCACCTGTGCTAATCCAATCATCTTCATAGGCGTGATTACTCTTAACCATGAGCTGCTGTTCTTCTATACGAATAGCCACATTACTAAATGCAGTCCAAGCATCTTCATCTTTAGCACGATGGGCAATACCACCAGTTTCCGAACTTCCCAAAACTTCAACAATTGGACGATTTAAGAAAGGGCGAATACCACTTTCTAGCTTGCCACCAGAACTAAACACCATTTGACAGTGTTGCAAAACGACATCGGTTGTCCAACGTTTTAATAATGCAGGACTTGAGATCAAATAATTGCTTAATCCCAACGTTTCTAATTGTTTTTGAGCTTGTACCACATCTTCTGGGAATGCCATTTGAGGCACATAAAAACTTCGACCAGTAGCAAGTGGTAGCAGTAATTTAAACAGTAATCCATAAATATGTTGATGACTAACCGTTGCAATCGCGATCGCATGTTCATCAAAACTAAAGCTTTGACTTAACCCTTGAACTTCGTTGAGTAATTGTTTGAGTGTCCTTGGAATTTTTTTAGGTTCACCAGTTGAACCTGATGTATAAAAATAGAGTTGCGCCTGCTCTAAAAAAGCATCGTCTAAGGTTAAAGATGAAGGAACAACTTTTTCAGTATTTTGGCGCTTTAAAAAATAAATCTGCTGTGCTGCAAAATCTTGTTCTAGTTCACGTACTCGATTTGGTGGTAAAAGTACTTGTTTTTTCGCTAGCAAAGCAGCAAAGAATAAAACCAGAAATTCATAGCTATCTGCTTCCCATAAAGCCCAAGTTAGATTTTCCATTTGAGCAATTGCAGTAGCTTGTAAGACCACATCCTGCCAAAAGTAATTAAAACTGGTCGAGTGCAGAGCATCGTCTATACAAAGTGGCTGAGCTGAATCGATGAATTTCTGAAAATGGCAATACATAGTTTTTAATTAATGATTTGAAGAATGTAAACGCTGATGTCGCTTACGCAAAATAAATTCACCAAGGAACAAAATGCCCATCAGCACATAAGAAATAAAGCCATTATAAATGACCCAAACCTGAGTTGAGGTAAAAAGCACAGTGCTTAACGCGATCAGTGCATTACAAAAAAAGAAAACACACCAAACTTTAGTCACCTGTCTGGTCCACTGCACCCCAGAATCAAGTAAATCAGGTTCAACGAGTCGGGCAAAGCGCTCAATCATAGACGGCGGCTTGATGAGTGTCAGCGAAAAAATAATTAATGCGCCTAAACTCATACCGACTGGATATAACTTTAACCACGCATGATTGTGTGACAATAAGCTCAGACTGCCACAAACAATAGCAAAACCGGTTAAAGGCCATAATAATGAGTTACCTTTACCAAAAAGTCTGACGACACCCAACCCGATGAGTAATAGGCTTACCCAAATGAATTGACCGTGTGTCAAACTCCAACCCACAATAAAGGGATACAGCACAAAAAGTGCTGCTATTATCCCTTTAAGAATAAACTTCATTCAGCAGTCATGTTCTGAATAACCGTCACAACATCCAGTACGGTTCTCACATTTTTAAAGTCTTCAGGCTTTACTTGCTTACCTGTTAACTCTTTAATTTTTACAACTAAATCAACCGCATCAATACTGTCGACATCAAGGTCTGAATAAAGATTCGAATCGAGTTGAACAGACTCTGGTTCAATTTCAAACAAATCTTCCATCCATTCACGGAGTTTAGTTAATACTTGCTCTTGAGATAACATCATCACGCTCCTTATGACTTCTGTTGTGCTTCAACTAAAGCAACCAAACTCTGGATTGATTTAAAATGCTGTTTGGTTTCATCCGACTCTGCATTTAAATGAATGTTGTAACGCTTTTTCAAAGCTAGTCCCAACTCAAGTGCATCAATCGAGTCTAATCCTAAACCTTCTCCAAATAGTGGCGCTTCTGTATCAATATCCGCAATAGTGATATCTTCAAGTGCCAAAACATCAATAATCATTTGCTTTAGTTCATCAGCAAGATTGCTCATTTCAAGATAACTCTTCATCAAAAATTTTATAAAAACTACGGCTTAACTGACGAACTTGTTTAGGTCCTACTGTTAAATCGTCTAACAAATCTGATACTTGTACTGCATCTAAAACCTTGACCTCGATATGAAATGGTTGAGATGGTACGTGGTACCATTTTTCATTCTTGGTTAATGTTGATGGTGTGCAGGTAATAATTACTGGACGAATTGGTACATTTGCGCGAATGGCAATATTGGCTGCGCCTCGCTGAAATTCGTTGAGGGTCATCCCTTTTTCAGTGCGCGTTCCTTCCGGAAAAATTAAAAGAGAAGCCGCATTGTTTTCTTTTAGACGCTTTACACAGTCTTCAACAAACTGCTGAGAACCTGCATTTAAAATATAGCCTGCGCTTTGTACGGGTCCTTTGGTAAATGGGTTCGACCAAAGAGACTGCTTCACAACACAATTAGCCTGCTGCATCATACCAATTAGTACTACAACATCAATCAAAGTCGGATGATTGGCAATCACCAACTCTTGACGACTATTTTGTAGCTTTTCCAAGCCTTCTACCGAATAAGTCATGATGCCAAGTTTAACCATCATTTCGGTAAAGCCTTTAAAACTATGTTTAATCACATTTTGTGCACGCTGCTGACGCTTTTCAGAATCAGAGGTTGTCGCATTTAGTACTGGTGCAATCACTGAGGCAATGGCTATGCCACCCAGTCCAAAACTGGCAAAACTAAAACCAGTAGCAGCCACACGCCAGCAATAATTACTTTTTTGCTTGAGGTTTTTAAGATTTAGCATTTGTTCCACCCAAATGCAGATGTTAACTGGTCAGCATCCTGCCAAAAATGAGCAAAAGCAGGAGCATCTGCTTCATCTGTATGCATCCACGCAGTAATTTGTAAATTAGGTTGCTCTAGAGTAACGACGGTAGCCATTGCATAGGCAGAAAAATCGACTGCCTCAGCATAAATATTAGGTAATGGCTCATCATAAGCAACGACTAGGACTCGCTTGATATCAGTCATTGACTTTAAAAGTGCATATGCCTCAATCAAACTTTCAGTCCATGAACAGCTTAAGCTTGTAGAGGGAGTATCATCCTGACATAAAATAGAATAAAGCCCGGAAATTGCATTATGAACAGACGTTGAAAATTGTGTAGGCGATGGAGTTTGTTCATTTAAAACATCTTTTAAGATATTTAAAGTTTTGGCCTCATCACCATATTTTGACACCCAAACAATATAATCGGCTTTATTACCATCTAATGCACCGATCGCGCTATTTAAAGCAAGTTTAGCTAAGGGCGATAACCGTCTACGCTGCATCGCGGGAATGCAGTCGAGAGCTGCGTAGGAGGGCTGAGCATGTGTAAATATAAGCTGAGCAAGATGTAATGTTACCATGCTAAAAAATGAACCCTAAGCCGCGTTATTCTGTCGAAATATAAATTATTTTATAAAGATACTGATTATAGCATTCGTTATAAAATTTACAAAAAATTACGTTTAATACTCACACTTTTTCATAACTCTTGGCATGTGCTCATTTATTTGCAATAAAAAACCCAAAGAAAACTTTGGGTTTTTGAACGTTAAAAAGCTTAACGATTAAATTTTTTCTCTGCTTTTTTAAATTTCTGAATGTAGCGACGACGACGCGCAGCAGTACGTTCATCAATTTGACTCTTACGACCTTCAAACGGGTTTTCAGAAGTTTTAAAGTCAATACGAACTGGTGTACCTTCAAGTTTATATACTTTACGGAACACATTTTCTAAGTAACGACGATAATCCGCAGGAGTCTTATCAACCTTATTACCATGGATCACAATCGTTGGTGGGTTTTGTCCACCCATATGCGCGTAACGCATTTTAATACGTTTTCCACTCACCATTGGCGGTTGATGTGCATCTGTAGCATCATTCAAAATTTGGGTTAATTTCGCAGGTGAAACTTTTAAATGCGATGAATCATAAGCACGGTGAATAGTTGGGTACATATCCCCTACACCCGTACCATGCAAAGCTGAAATAAGGTGCACTTTCGCCCATGGAATAAAGTCAAAACGACGATCAACATCCAATTTACATTGTTTGCGATCATATTCGGTCATGTTATCCCATTTATTAATGGCGATCATCATGGCACGCCCAGCTTCAAGCGCATAACCAATTAAATGCAAATCTTGCTCAACAACCCCTTCACGAGCATCGAGAACCACAACAACCACATGTGCATCTTTAATTGCTTGTAGCGTTTTCACAATTGAGAATTTCTCAATCATTTCTTCTACTTTACCCTTACGACGCACACCAGCTGTGTCAATTAATGTGTATTGACGGCCATCACGTTCAAAAGGAATATAAATCGAATCACGGGTTGTACCCGGTTGGTCAAATGCTACTACACGATCTTCGCCAAGTAATCGATTGACCAAGGTAGATTTACCAACGTTTGGACGACCAATAATAGCTAAACGTAAACCTGTTGCTTTGTCGTGTTCTTCTTCACTTTCGTCTTCAGGAACATTCTCAAGAACATCCTCAAGCATTTGCTGTACGCCACGACCATGGCTGGCAGCAACTTGTAAAGGTTCACCCATACCAAGTTTGTAGAATTCAACCAAAGCCGCTTCTGCATGAACGCCATCTACCTTGTTCGCAACAAGATAAATTTTCTTGCCCAAAGTACGTAGTTCACGGGCAATTTGCTCATCTGAAGCCAATAAACCAGCACGAGCATCAACCACAAAAATAATGATATCTGCTTCATTGATTGCTGTTTTTGACTGCTCGGCCATGTAGTTATCAATACCGCCCTCATTTTCACCAATACCACCAGTATCAACGACAATGAAAGACTTATTCTGATAAGTCGCATCACCATATTTACGGTCACGAGTCAGGCCTGCGAAGTCGGCTACAAGTGCATCACGACTCTTGGTAATCTGGTTAAATAACGTTGATTTTCCGACATTCGGACGACCAATGAGCGCAATAACGGGTTTCATACAATAACCTTAATTCAAGACCAGCCATATCTCATGGCATGAGCATTAAAAACAGTACAGGAGATATATTTTAAGGTCAGAGATGACCATAATAAAAGACGGGGCTTTGAACTGATTTAATTCAAACACCCCGATATTTTTAACAGCATAATTTGTTAAGCGCTTATTTTAGCACAAGCGAACGAAATTAACGATTCTGCCAAATACTTAAATCACCTTTTCGGGTCGAAACATAAAGTTGATTCTCGATAACACGCAATGTGTTAACTTCACCACTTGTTTTTGAACGACCAATTAACTTACCTGTTGTTGGTTCAACAAGATGTAATACGCCATCTAAATCACCTACAACAAGATCTTGTCCTAACACAACTGGGTTACTTAAATGACGGTTTAACAAACTATCATTTTCCCAGATTTTTTCACCAGACGCTAAATCGTAAGCTGTTAACTTACCATCTGTTGAAGAGACAAATACTTTATTGTCATAAACTTCTGGACGTTTAGTACTGCTCGAATCTTCACTCCAAACGACACGTTGAGAAGCAAGATCGGTTACAGTCACTTGACCTTGGAAACTGGTCGTTACCATAAACTGTCCAGCTACAGTAGGATCACCATCGATATCAATTAAACGTTGAATATCAGAACGACCTTCACTTACCGCAACACGACGTTGGAAACGCGGAATACCACTAATGGTATCAATTGCATAAACATATGCATTCGCAGAAGCAATTAATACAGTACGAGGGTCAAGGCCAACTGGTGATGCCTGGCCACGTAAACTAAATTGGACATTCGGTAACTTATAAGCCCAAACTTGTTGGCCTGAAGTAGCATCATGTGCAAATACAGTACCATCATTCGCAATGGTAATAACACGTCCAGATTGAACCAATGACGGGCTTAACAATGCGCCAGATAACTGTGCAGTCCACTTCTGCTCGCCTGTTGCCTGATCTAGTGCGAAGAGTTGACCTTTACTGTTACCAACAACAACAATTCCTTCAGCAGCTTCAACACCAGAACTCAAGCCTAATTTACTGACTTTCTTTTCCCAAATGCGTTGTTTACCACGATATGCAGCTACTTCACCTTTTGGATCAAGCGTGAAAACCACACCATCGTTTGCATCAAGTTGCAAACGTAATGGATCAGCTTTATCTGTAGAAGAAACACTACGCGAAAACACTGGCGTTAAGGTCTTTTTCGACTCGGTTAATTTCGGTAGAGGATTTGGTTTAACTTCTTTTACTTTATTACTAGAACATCCCACCAGTACAGCCGATGCGATTGCAATTGCCAAAGGCAGTTTGAATTTCTGATTCATTAAGACTCTTCCACCTGTGTTTCCAAAATTGGGCGCTCAATCTGTGGATCTTCAACTAAAACGCCAACACTTTCGAGTTTAATTTGTAAAATTTGTCGCTCTTGTTTACGTTCTAGTAACGAATTCCAAGCTGCCTGATACGCTTTTTTAGCAGAATCAACATCTTTCTTAGCAACAAAGATATCACCACGTAACTCTTCTACCGTTGCTTTAAATGCAGGATCGACGTTACCAGACAGAGTTTTTAGTGCTTCATCATATTTGTTTTGCGCCAATTGTGCATCTGCTAAACGCAATTTTACAACCTGAATCAAACCTTCATCTTTAACTTTTGAATTTTCAACTTTCTTTAAGGCTTTTTCGGCAGCAGCATAATCTTGTTTTTCATAGGCTAATTTTGCTAATACAAACTGAGTCTGTATGGCCTGAACAGAGTCGATATCATCTTTTACAATTTTATCTGCTGATGCAGTTACTGAACTTAAAGCATTTGGATTATCGGCACTCGCATTTGCCTCATCCATTAACTGCTGTACTTTTGCAGTTTCTACCTGACTAGTTGCCAGATTCTTTTTTTGCCAGTATGTCCACCCAAAAAAGGCAATCAACGCAATGAGAATTCCGCTAATCATGGCAGAACCATATTTTTTGGCGAACGACTTTAAGCTGTCGAATTGTTCTTCATCACTTAAGCTCATGTGATTGTCCTTTTCCAGATGTTCAGTTTATTTTGTAAATTTTTGGATTAAAAATGGTACGAGGTCAGCAATTGCGACTTGTGACTGTTCAGCTGTTGCTAACTCTTTAATAGCAAACTGCTGCGCTTCCCACTCTCGTTCCCCTAAAATCAAAGCAAAGATCGCTCCAGCCTGATCAGCTTTTTTCATCTGGCTTTTCATGCTGCCTTGTGAACCTGTTTTGATTCGAATACTGCTATTTGCAGCTTCTAACTGGTCACGTAATTGTTCCGCTAAAATCAAAGCATTCGTTTGATAAGCAGGTTCTGCAACCAAAAAGACTTCACAATCGCGAATAACTTCAGCTTGTTCAACTTGCTCAAGCAGAAGCAATAAACGCTCCATACCCATCGCAAAACCAACAGCTGGTACAGATTGATCTGGCTTACCTTTTAATTGGCCAACTAAACCGTCGTAGCGTCCACCAGCACATACTGTGCCTTGCGAACCGAGTGCTGTAGTCGTCCATTCAAAAACAGTCTTGTTGTAATAGTCCAGACCACGTACCAACTTCTGGTTAATTACAAACTGGATGCCAGCAGCAGTCAAATAATCTTGTAACTGCTTAAAATGATCCAAACTATCTTCTTTTAAGAAATCATGCAATTTCGGCGCATTTTCCAGAATTTTCTGGGTAGATTCAATTTTAGAATCTAAAATGCGTAATGGATTTGTTGTTAAGCGACGCTGCGAATCTTCATCCAACGCATCTTTATGCTCATTTAAAAAAGCAACTAATGCATTGCGATACTCTGTACGCTCATCAGTTTCGCCTAAAGTATTCAACTCAAGCTGAACCTTATCAGCAACGCCCATACGTTTCCATAAGCGAGCTGTCAACATAATCAATTCAGCATCAATGTCAGGAGTCGCAACGCCAAAAGTTTCTACACCAAACTGGTGGAACTGACGGTAACGCCCTTTTTGTGGTTTTTCATAACGGAACATAGGTCCCATATACCACACACGTGGCGTAGCGCCGCGCAACAAATTATGTTCAACCAAGGCACGAACACAACCAGCTGTACCTTCCGGACGTAAAGTTAATGACTCTGGTGGGTTGCCTTTATCGAAAAAGGTATACATTTCTTTTTCAACAATATCGGTGGCATCACCAATAGCACGTTTAAACAAGCCCGTTTGCTCAACGATCGGTAAACGAATTTGTTGATAACCATAAGCATCCATTAACGATGCTAAATGTTGCTCAAGACGTCTCCACGCTACTGTTTGCGTTGGCAAGACGTCATTAAAACCTTTGATTGCGACAATTGAACTCATGATGAACTACGAATAATTTCTTTAGATTTAGCTTCTTCAAGCTCTTGGACACGTTGACGAACCATTGTTTCGATTTCATCAACCAATTGATCGGTATCGATTAAATGGCTTTTCTCACCATTACGATAAACCAGTGAGCGAGGCGCAGCCCCAACAACCCCGATATCAGCTTCTTTTGCTTCACCCGGGCCATTTACCTTACAACCAATCACTGACACATCCATTGGAGTACGAATATCTTCTAGACGCTCTTCCAAAGCTTGCATCACTTGAATAACATTAAACTCTTGGCGCGAACAACTCGGACAAGCAATAAAGTTAATGCCGTTAGAGCGTAGGCCAAGCGATTTTAAGATATCAAAACCAATCTTGATTTCATCTTCCGGTTCGGCAGCAAGCGAAATACGCATTGTATCGCCAATACCTTCCATCAATAATCCGCCAAGGGCAATCGCTGATTTCACAGTACCCGTACGGTAAATACCTGCTTCGGTAACGCCAAGGTGTAATGGATTATCAATTTGCTGAGAAAGCAAGCGATAAGCATCCATGGTTAAAAACACATTTGAGGCTTTTACGCTAACTTTAAACTCATGGAAATCAAGGCGGTCTAAAATATCAATGTGACGTAAAGCCGATTCAAGAAGCGCTTGCCCAGTAGGCTCGCCATATTTTTTCTGTAAATCTTTTTCTAGAGAACCCGCATTCACACCAATACGCATTGAAATACCGTGATGACGTGCTGCAGCAACGACCTCACGAACTTTCTGGTCTGACCCGATATTACCCGGATTAATACGCAAACAGTCTGCACCATAATCTGCAACTGCTAAGGCAATTCTATGGTCAAAATGAATATCTGCAACTAATGGTACTGAAACGCGCTTACGAATTGCGCCAAATGCCTCAGCAGCCTCCATAGATGGGACCGAAACACGCATAATATCAGCACCTGCATCAACGCAACGCTCAATCTGAGCAACAGTTGCATCAACATCGCAAGTTTCAGTGTTTGTCATACTTTGCACACTAATAGGTGCATCGCCACCGACATACACCGACCCAACACGAATTTTGCGTGTTGGTCGACGTTTAATTGGGTTCTCTATCATTGTATCGCTCAACTCATGGTATTAGCGGGATAAACGGAATTCAGCTTTACCGTTTACCGTATATGGAGACAATGAAATCTGTTCTTGGTTTAAACTTAATGACACCGCAGTTGCATCATCAAGACGAATCTGAAATGGAGACTCGCCGTTTAAGTTTAAAGTTGATGACTGACGGCCTGTCGCCAAAACTTTACCTGTTGCATCAACAATATGAACAGACGTTGGACGGTTAAAGTTTAGCACCAATTGATCACCCACTGTTGAGGTGGCATTTCCTTTCATAGGCAAAACTTCAACACTAGATTGATTTACTTTAGGTAAATCAGCATCTTCTTTCTTAGAAGTCCATTTTTGAATACCCATGACAATCAATGACACAACAGCAATAACCACGATTGCAAGAAGTGCACGCTTCAACCATTTCTTATTACGGTCACTATTAGAACCAGGGAGTTTACCCATGATTTTAATCGGTGAGTTGTTTAAGGCATGGTTTGGTAAAAGCCCGGTATCATTTGCATAAATTTCATCAAAGCGCTGAATAATTGCCGTCGCATCTGTATTTAAATATTTTGCATATGAACGGTAATAGCCCTTGATAAAAGTAGCTTCTGGCAATGACTTGTAATCATCTTGCTCTAAAGCTGTTAGAGTCTTAACCGGCATGTTTAAATCTGAAGAAACTTGCCCTAACTCTTTATTCTGAGCAACTCGAATTTGACGTAAATACTCACCAGGACGTTGAATATTTCCTAAAGCAGAAGTCGGTAAGCTTGAGCCAGTTGGCTGCTGTGAATTAGGATTTATTTCCATACGGCCTCAGTACTATACTGTAATTGCAAATAACGTTGATATTCTGGACTTTCCGGGAATAAAGCACGTAACTGGTTTACTAACACTTGCATTCCCATTTTATCCGCATTGGCTCGAGCCACTCTTACACCAATCCAAAGTGCTCTTGCACCCTGATTTTTCTGCCCCACTGTATGAACATATTGCTCATACATTTGTGTAGCAGCCGGAATCTGCTGCTGCAAATAAAAAATTTCCGCTAACTCTAACATTGAAATATAAGAGTCGCGGTTAGCAAGGAGTGCTTGTTTGAATGTTTTTTCAGCATTCGCAACATCACCCAATTTTAAATAAATACGCCCCAGATTTTCTAACGCCTGATAGCGTTGGTCATAACCCAATGTTGTACCAGCAATACGAAATTGCTCGACCGCATCATTATAGCGTTCCATTTGATACAAGTACGTACCATAGTTATTATGTGCTTGAGCATTATCTGGTTCAGATGAAATTGCTCGTTTAAAGTAATGTTCTGCTTTTTCTAAGTTCGGCTTACTACCTTCTTGCTGTAGTAAAATACCCATCATCATATTTGCCGTTGCATCGCGGCTATCTACACTTAAAGCTTGATCAAGAGCTCGCTTTGCTGAATCCAAGTCACCCGAACGGATATGTTCAGCAGCAAGTTGTGTACGTACTTTTACCGCTTTTTCTGGGTCTTTCTTTTGCACATGCGTTGTCTGGCAACCACTTACCAGAAATGCAACTGCAACCCCCATACATAATACCGTTTTTAACTTTGGAGTACTCAAAGCCTGCCCTCAATTTTATCCCTGTGTACGCAAAATCTCTTGACGCTGTGTGACTTTCTTCTGCCACTGTTCAGCACGGCGAGTTCTATCGGCCACTTGACCGACTAACTGTCCACATGCAGCATCAATATCATCACCACGTGTTTGACGAATCGTACACACAAATCCAGCATCAGACAAAGTTTTTTGGAACGAGATAATTCGATTTCGGCTTGAGCGACCATATGGTGCATGCGGGAACGGGTTAAATGGAATTAAATTAATTTTACTTGGTAGGTTTTTTAATAATTTAATCATTTGCTGTGCATGTTCAGGCTGATCATTTACACCCTCTAACATCACATATTCAATAGTCACATGTTTACGCGTACTTTCATTACCATCTTTGGCAATATAACGCTGACATGCTGCAATCAACTGAGCCAATGGATATTTTTTATTAATTGGCACTAATTCATTACGTAATTCATCGTTTGGTGCATGTAAAGAAATTGCTAAAGCAACATCAATGTCTTTTGCAAGCTGATCAATTTTAGGTACAACACCTGATGTTGATAAAGTCACACGACGCTTAGACATGCCATAAGCAAAGTCATCAAGCATAATCTGCATTGAGCTTAATACGGCATCATAGTTGAGCAATGGTTCACCCATACCCATCATCACGACATTGGTCACTGAACGCTCGCGCTCCGCAACGGGCACTTCTTCCATATAGGAATAGTTTGCCATCCAAAGTTGTCCAATGATTTCATCTGGCGTTAAATCACGTTGGAAACCTTGTTTGCCTGTTGAACAAAATGAGCAGTCTAATGCACAACCGACTTGTGACGAAATACACAAAGTCTTGCGCAAGCCTGTTTTATCTTCGGCAGGAATTAATACAGTTTCAACTAAAGAACCTGCACCATCGCCCACACGAAAAACCCACTTACGTGTACCATCTTTTGAATAATGACGGTGAACCACTTCAGGAGCTTTGATTTCACAAATCTGTTCAAGCTTCGCGCGCAATTTCCCTGAAATATTGGTCATTTCAGCAAAATCAGTAATGAAGTATTGATGTATCCATTTCATGACCTGACCGGCACGAAACTTTTTCTCACCAATATCTTCAAAGAATTTTTCTAATTCAGTACGAGACATGCCGAGTAAATTCACTTTATTTTCGGCAGCAGGAATTACCAGCGTGGACGAAGATTGCTGCTGTCCATCAAGATTTTCAGATGAAACGACCTCTGCAGAACTCATGTGTATTTACCTAAACCATGTCAAAAAACTGAAGATATTGTTCAAGAATCAAACAATATTCTCTTGAGAGAATAAAAAAACCAGATAAGTAGTATACCACTTATCTGGTTTGAATGCTTTCGATTAACGAGTGCGTGGGCAGATCTCGTTGTCAGCAAAGAAGTAAGCAATTTCACGCTCTGCAGAAGCAACTGAGTCAGAACCGTGAGCAGCGTTTTCATCGATGCTTACAGCAAAGTCAGCACGGATAGTGCCAGGAGCTGCTTCTTTAGGGTTTGTAGCACCTAAGATTTCACGGTGTGCAAGAACTGCATTTTCGCCTTCAAGAACAGATACTACAACTGGACCAGAAGTCATGAATGCAACTAAGTCACCAAAGAAACCACGTTCTTTATGCTCAGCATAGAAACCTTCAGCATCAGCTTGAGAAAGGTGTTTCATTTTAGTCGCAACAATTTTTAAACCCGCTTTTTCAAAACGAGCAAAAATATCACCGATGTGGTTTTTAGACACTGCATCAGGTTTTACGATAGACAAAGTACGTTCAATAGCCATGAGTGGCTCCTTTATTTTAAAATTTAAACATTGAAAAATTTGCCGCATTATACCGATGTCATAGGCAATAATCAGCTTTGAATGTGTAAAAGTTGCGATTTTTTCTACTGTTTTTAGCGAACTTCGTCTATCCAGGCCATTTGAATCCCTTCTAGCAATCCTTCTGTCGATTTATTTGGGTCATCATTGAAGTCTGGTAATGCGCATACCCATGCATGTAAATCGGTAAAACGAATCCATTGCGGATCAACTTCTGGATGTGCTTCTGACAATTCAATGGCAATATCAATCGTATCTGTCCAACGTAAGCCCATAGCGGCTCCTATCTGTTTAATCTGCTAAATCACGAACTGTGTACTTTAGCAAATCCACAAACCTAATCGATAGCTTAAGCTGATAAAAATTACCGATACTTATAAGGCGATGTTCAATAGTGGAGCCATAAAGATAATCATACCCGCGACCGCCGCACCAATAAGTGCACCGACAATCACATCACTTGGGTAATGAAGACCAAGCACCATACGAGACAAGGCTACAAGCACCATGAAAGGAAACATCGCCGCAAGCAAAGCGGGCTGGATATAACCCAACACAATTGTCACCATCACGGCATGAAGTGTATGACCCGATGGAAAGCTAAAATGATCAAGTGGTCTCTCACCGAGCACAATCACCTGATGCACTTGATAAGGGCGAGGTCGTGTTGTCTTATGTTTTAAAAATTTATAGATTGCCGTGCCAATAGAACCACCTAATAACAAGTAGATGATTTGCAGGCTATAGGTGATGCCTTGCATCCCCCACACGATTGCCAGCATTAGATACCAAAATGGACCATCACCCACACGACTGATAATTTTAAAGAAAAGGGCAACGCGCTGTGAGTGAGAGAAATTATTAAGATATAAACAGCCTCTTAAATCTAAATCTAGTATTTTTATTTTTGCATTCTTAAATTTCATGGTCATTCTCCTATTTTAGGATACTTAGGTGAAGTCCACCGAGGGCTCCTTCACTACCTGATAAAATGCCTGCTCCAATTGCTGAACCGGAAGTTGCCAACCGCTTTGCTGTACTTTATGACAGGCTTGTACGCCCATTTCTCTAAGTTGTTGTACTGAAGGAAGCTGATAAATTTGTTGTATAAAGTGGCTTTTTTGTCCAAGTGGGCTTAACCAGCCATTCACACCATGGGTTAAATATTGATGTGCACATGCATAATCATACGCGATAACTGGCAAACCGCTTGCCATCGCCTCCAAAACTACGTTACCAAACGTTTCAACTTGACTCGCAAATACGAATACATCTGCACTCGCGTAGGCAGCCGCCAAATCTTGACCTCTCAAACTTCCGGTAAAGATAACACCCTTCGCTTCAGGTAATGACTTTAAACGAGCAAAATCCGGGCCATCGCCCACTATCACTAATTTAGTTTTATGCGGCTGAACAGTTTGTAAGTTGGCATAACTTTCAATGAGTACTTGCACTTCTTTTTCTGGCGACAAACGCCCTACATAAAGCATAACGCGAGTATTCTCATCGGCATCCCATTGTTTTCGTAAATTTTCAGAGCGATGCTTTGGTGAAAATCTCTTTGTGTCTACGCCGCGGCCAACAACAACCAGCGGGCAAGTAATACCAAAACCGCGTAATGCTTCTTGTGTATCTTTACTTGGCACACAAGTCACTTGAGTATTGTTGTGAAACCAGCATAGGTATTTTTGAATCGGTTTAACCAAAAAAGCCAAATCGAAGAATCGACTAAAATCTTGAAATGGCGAATGAAAGCCACTAGAAACCGGAATAGATTTTGCCTTAGCGGCTTGCATGGCAGTTAAACCTAATGGTCCTTCGGTCACAATGTGCACCACATCCGGTACAAACTTTTCAAAAGCTTTCGATACTTTTAGATATTGTGGCCAACCAAACTGCAAAGCCGGATATTTGGGAATAGCCTGTGACATCACCAGACATTCTTGCTCTGGCGTAAAGTCATGGCATTTTGCTTTTTGCTCTGGACGAATCAGTAAAATCTTATGCCCCTGCTTTTGTAAACCTTGGCATAGTTGTAATAATGAAAGTGCCACACCATTAATTTCAGGTGGCCAAGTTTCCGTCACAATCGCAATTTTTAAACGTGGGCGCACCAAATCATGCAATGAATGTGGATTAGATAGCTGCTGCTTTTGTTTAAAAAAGAATTGGAAGCTTTCAGGAAGTTGCTGTTGTTTTAATAGTGCTGTCGCGTATGAGCTTTGCATAGCGCCATCCATCAATGTATTTATTTTCATGCTTAAAGATTAAGCAGTTTTTTTGACATTTTGATGATAAATGCGTGACAGTTTACTGACATGAAAAATAAAAAAAGCACACTGATAACAGCATGCTTTTCTCTTAAGACCTAGTAATACTTAGCGGTTTTGCAATTTTGCATAGTCCATGAGTACATTTGCAGCTTCAGTCACAAAAGTTTCTTCCTCTGGTAATGCAGGGCGTTGAGATGCTTTCATTTTAGCGCGAGATTCAGCTAGAGCATCTAATGAAGCTTGATAGCTTTCCCAGTTTGCAAAAGGCTTTTGACCTGTTGCAGCACGGCGTTCATTTTCTGCATCTAAAGTTTGTTTCTCTAAACCAAGTAATTCAGCACGGCGTTTATCAATATCAAGCACCACTTGTTTCTGATCACTCGTAACTTTAGCAATCGCGGTACGTTTATTTAGATATTTAAACTGGGCATCATTAGCAACACGTTGTTCAGAGAATTGAGATAACTTGGCCACATAAGGTTGCACAGAGCCTTCACGTTTAAATGGTGCTGTAGGAATTGTGTCCCACTTCAACGCATTCTTCGATTTACGTTCACCAAACTCTTCGTTATAGATATCGACGAGTTTAATGTCTGGCACTACACCTTTATTTTGTGTACTACCACCTGTAATACGGTAGAACTTACGCTGAGTTAAAGTCGCTTGACCGTATGCCAAAGTATCAAGTTGAACCTGAGCTGTACCCTTACCAGTCGTTGTGCTACCAATAATAATACCGCGCTCATAGTCTTGGATTGCAGCAGAGTAAATCTCACTTGCAGATGCAGATGCCAAGTTCACCATTACAGCAAGAGGCCCTGTGTAAACTTGCTGACCACCGTCGTTGTCTTCAAAAACACTTACGTTGCCATTGCCATCACGAATTTGAACCACTGGACCTGACTTAATCACTTGACCCAGCATACGTGCAACTTCTTCTAATGAACCACCTGGGTCATTACGCAAGTCGATAATAATACCTTCTACTTTTTTCGCTTTTAACGCTTCAAAAGCATTTGCTGTATCTTCAGAAACTGAACGATATTGTTGACCCGCACGACGTGAACGATAGTCAAAATAGAATGATGGAATTTCAATCACGCCCAACACATGCTTTTTACCATCACGTGTCACTTCAACTGTACGTGAACGAACACCAGCATCTTCTTCTTGAATCACATCACGCACTAAGGTCACATTACGTGCTTGACTCATTGATGCGCCAGCACCAAGAAGTTTTAACGTGACTTTGGTTCCACGCTTACCACGAATGAGTCCAACAATTTCAGAACTTGTCCAACCAACCACATCAATCATTTTCTCGCCTTCTTGGGCGACTCCAACGATTCGATCTCCTGATTTCACTTGGCCAGACTTACTTGCAGGACCACCTTCTACAATGGTTTCAATCTTGGTGTAATCTTCATTTCCACGCTCTGGACGAATCGACACACCAATACCCTCAAGCTGCAAGGTCGTTTGGCGATTCAATTCTATCGCATCGATTGGTGGGTAATAGTTACTGTGTGGATCATAAGTTGCCAACATGGCATTTAATGTTTTATCCAACACATCATCGCTTTTCACACGACTAATTCTTTCAAGCTGACGCGTATAACGTTTAGTTAAAGTCTGAGCTGGTGTTAAATCTTCTGGGCCAGTTAAATCTTGACCATCAGCAAGTGATGGATTTTCTTTAAGCGCTTTTTGTTTCGCCTGCTCTTCTTCACGGCTAATCGTTAAGTTGATTAACTGTGAAACCAACATTTTACGCCAGTGATTTTGTTGCTCAGCCGATGTTTTAAAATACGGTGCTTTTTCACGATCAACTTCAATATAGCTATTTGGCTGTTTTAAATTTTGCTGCTGTTTAAGCTCGGCTAACATGAACTCATAAAATTGTTTTAAGCGTTCACGATATTGCTGATGAATTGCAAATGGTCCAGTCAAATTCCCCGCTTTTAAAGAAGCACCAAAATTTGAACCATATAGTTTTTTATAATTTTGAACTTCAGCGTCTAAAAATAGTGAGTGATCCGGATCAAGACTATCTAAATACATATCGAGAATACGATTTGATGTCGTCGCATCCAGACGCATATTCAAATAATGTTGGCGATCAACTAAAGTTGCCAGTTGGCGAGCCACCAAAGCCTGTTCTTGCGTTGGCTGGATCGATTGAGAAACCACAGCAGTATTGGTTGCTGCTCTCGCTTCATTCATCGTATGAGTGAAGAATAAACCGCCAGTCGCGATCGCTACTGCACAAGCTATAGTTTGAAGTTTCATAAATTTTTAATACTTCCTTGGGTGTTCCTATCTTACACGCTCTGTTTTCGATATGAACTAAGCAGATTCAAAATCTTAACCAACTAAATTGTTTATACCGTGTAGTTTTATCATATTCTGTACTGACAAAATGTAGCAAAACATTGCAAAATTCGCTTATTGTTTTTCAATCAAAATTCAAATGGAACCAATATGATTGGCGCATTGATGCTGGACATCGCCGGCACAGAACTTACTCAAGAAGATATTGAACTATTACGCGCTCCGCAAGTCGGTGGCATGATTTTATTTGCACGAAATATTGAATCTCCACAACAAGTCCGTGCATTAACGGACCATATGCGTCAAATTCGTCCAGATATTTTAATTGCTGTCGACCAAGAAGGTGGTCGAGTTCAGCGCCTAAGATCAGGTTTTACCTTATTACCGGCCATGGGTCGTTTCGGTGAGCTCTATATTACTCAACCTCAAAAAGCACTTGAACTAGCTGAACAGTGCGGTTGGCTCATGGCAACTGAAGTCTTGGCTGTAGGTATCGATTTTAGTTTTGCACCCGTTTTAGACCTTAATGCAATTAGTGATGTGATCGGTGACCGTGGTTTCTCTAGAAATATTGAGGATATCGCACCGCTTGCTGGCGCGTTTATGCAAGGCATGAAAAAAGCTGGAATGGCAAACACGGGCAAACACTTCCCGGGCCACGGTTCAGTAAAAGCAGACTCTCATGTCGCAGCCGCAATTGACAGCCGCAGCTATGACGAAATTTACAACCATGACATGCAAAGCTTCATTAAGCTTATGCCTCAGCTTGATGCGCTCATGCCTGCACATGTGATTTATGATCAGATCGATCCAAATCCAGCAGGTTTTTCACCGTTCTGGATTCAAGAAGTTCTACGCAACCGTTTGAAGTTTGATGGTGTACTTTTCTCTGATGACTTAAGCATGCAAGCTGCATGTGTAGCAGGTGGCGCAGATGCACGTATTCAAGCTGCTTTAACCGCGGGTTGTGATATGGGGCTCGTGTGTAATGACCGTAGTGCGGCATGTACAGCACTTGAAGGTATTGCAAACCTAGAGCTACCAAATCAAGAACGCCTTGAACGCATGCGTGGTCAAATTCCACAAATTCAGATTGGTGAAATCTTATCGCTTGGCGACGAGTGGCAAGCTGTCAAAACAACCATTGAAGAGTTTAAAAATTCGATCTAAATTGAGTTAAACGTATATTTGACTGATGGTCTCGATCATCAGTCAAACCACACAAAAACAATAAATCGAGCTCAGGACGAATGACACAACAACTTTCAAAACACCGCCATATCTCTTTTACAGCCCACTATACAGGCTATATCTGGTATCAAATGGGGATCTCTCATGAAGCACTTGCCACTACCAAAGGCAAATCACTAGCATATTTGGTTCATCCGATAGAGTCTTGGGCTGAGAAATATGTGGGCGGTAGCATGCGCACGACGCTCAAACAGCGCCACACCATGCTTGATCATCACTTAGAACAACTCATTCAAGAAAGTCCTGATTTACAAGTTCTAGAAATAGCATGTGGCCTGTCTCCACGTGGCTGGTGGTTTAGACAACATTACCCTTCGATTACCTATCGGGAGCTTGATTTACCCGATATGGCACAAACCAAACAAAATGCGTTACAGCAAATTGAAAACAATGCACCTGAAGTTTTATCAGTTGATTTATTTACAGAAGCTTTTGCACAAGCATTTGAAGTATTTGACTCGAACCGCCCGCTAGTTGTGATTAGTGAAGGTTTAATTAATTATTTTGATAAAAATTTATTAAAACAGCTGATTCAATCAATTGCTCACTATGGTTCGTCTTTTAAAAATTTTCATTATTTAACTGACCTCTACCCTGAACCATTTAAAAACAAACTTGCCAGTATTATCTGGAATAGCAGTAAATTATTGAAATTAATGTCTCGAAGCTCGTTTAGTTTTCACTTCAAAAGCCCCAAAGAAGTTGAAGACTTTTTTAAAGATACAGAGTTCGATCAAGTTAGCGTGGAACAACCACAAATTTTCTTTGGACAAGCTTCTCAAGATAGTCATGAGCAACATTTAGGTGACTTGGTCTGGACCATTCACGCACAAATAAAATAACAAATAAAAAATGGAAGCTCGGAATAAATGAGCTTCCATCTCTAACTATATTATTAAGCTGCTTGTTTTTGACGAGTAATAAAACGGCTTAAACGATCAGCAAGTTCGAAACTACCATGTTTAAATAAAGCTCGAATGCCTTGCTCTGTACTCTCAAAAATTAAGCACTCAATTGCAAAGCTACCTTCCTCATCTTCTAAATGTAGTGCCAAATCACGTGGATGATCATTCACAAAATCAAGCTGCGAAAAATCATGCATTTTTAAATACATACCGAAGAAAGTGACATCAACGATCGTTACAGGTACCTCTACATCAGACTCTCGGTGAGTAAGTTGGGTTTTTGGTTGCAAAACCCGAACTCGCTCTTCACCACGGCGCTCCATGTTTTGCATTTGTTCACGTGTCATAGGAATAATGCCATCCAGATTTTGGATAGATTCCCCTTTCAAAAATGAAGTGAACAAACTCATGGTTTCTTTACGGCGCTGCAATTGAGGTACATGATCTGCGTTTGCAATAAGTGCAAATTCCATATCTGGGCATTGCAAAGCAAAGTTTGCATTTTCATGAGGCAGAGTAAAACTATCGTACTGCCCTGCTGCAACTAGCGTTTTACACTCTGGAATGGGTACATCAGTTAACCGTAAAAGACGATTACAGTTAATTTCGTAACGTTCTCTCTCTGTACCCGTAAACTCAGCCATTTGCCTAAAAAATAATTTTTTGGCTGTTGGTGACATGCGGGTTTTATCTAATTTTGCATGATTAACTAAATATAAAATTACAGCTTGCCCAAACTCTTCCATGCGGTTTTCTTGCATGAGCTTGAGCGACTCTTCCAAAATCATTCGCCAACTTTTTCGGGTCTTTTGCATAACGCCCATCAAAATCATGCGATCCATTAATTCTGGACGGTGATAAGCAAAGCAAGAAGCAATCACTGACCCCAAAGACATTCCCATCACAGAAACTTTTTGTAGTCCCACAATATCTAACCAGCGTCCTAACATTTTAGACAAATCAGGTAGCTCTAAAGTACCTGCTGATACTCCTGTGTCCCGATTGGTAATTTGCTGATTTGCGCCCATAGAAGGTAAATCAATTAATATGACCGGACCACTTTCAAACAATTGTTCAACACAATATTTATAAGAATTAAAATTCTGGAAAGCTCCGCCCACAATCACAATTGGCGTATTGTGAATCGTTTTTGGGTCGGCAATCGCCATATATTCAATTTTCCAGCCGTCAATCCATGTGGTACGAGCAGGTTGTTTAAAACTATCTCTATGGTAGATATCGAAAAAGCCAAAACCGGCATAAGCTTGGTTGATCTCCGAATCCATTTGAATAATGGAATTCATATCCTTGCTTCCTCCTTGCTGTAATTTTTTTATGCTGCAAGAGTTCCTTCTTGAACACGTAATCTTTTATGCACAAAACTTTAAAATTTGTATTAGTTTGTATTGCACAATAACATTCTAAACAATTGTGTGAAATATACGCAATCGCTCAAATGACCGCTCATCTTGTTTAAGTCGCTAATAGTTTGCAAAATATTTAAATGTTTTTTTATGGCGGTCACATTTTTCAAAAAAAGCCATTCATTGTTCCGCATTTGACTGCTACTATCTTACTCATTGGTAAATGATTAAAAAATGCTATGCAAGATTCAATTGAACAATATATGCAAACAGTTGGGCAACAAGCACGTCAGGCCTCTCGTGTCCTTACAAGTGCTTCAACCTCACTAAAAAACCATGCACTCTCTGCTATTTATACTGCTTTAGAAAATAATCAGGCAGCAATTTTGGCAGCGAATCAAATCGACATGGATAAAGGTCGTAGCAATCAGCTCGACAGCGCATTGCTTGATCGTCTTGAACTTACGCCCGCACGTTTTAAAGGAATGTTGCAAGGTCTAAAAGATGTGATTGCACTTGTCGATCCAATTGGGGAAATTACGGATCTTGCATATCGCCCCACAGGCATTCAAATTGGTAAAATGCGTGTGCCTTTAGGTGTTGTTGGGATGATTTACGAATCACGTCCAAACGTAACCCTTGAAGCTGCATCTTTAGCCATTAAATCGGGCAACGCCATTATTTTACGTGGTGGTTCAGAAGCACTCGAGTCAAATAAAGCAATTGCTGAAGCGATTAAGCATGGCTTAAAAGTTGCTGGCTTACCTGAAGATTCAGTTCAAGTGATTAACACTTCTGACCGCGCGGCTGTTGGTCATCTTATTACCATGGCGGAATATGTAGATGTAATCGTTCCCCGTGGTGGCAAAAGCTTAATTGAACGTGTCACCAACGAAGCGCGTATTCCGGTCATTAAGCATCTTGATGGTAACTGCCATGTATTTGTTGAAGCACAAGCAGATTTGCAAAAAGCTTTACCGATTACATTAAATGCCAAAACACATCGTTATGGCGTTTGTAATGCGATGGAAACTCTGCTGGTTGATGAAAAAATTGCAGATGTTTTCTTACCACGCATTGCTGAACTGTATGCTGAAAAACAAGTTGAGCTACGTGGCTGTCCAGAAACACGCCGTATTTTAGGTGCCTCTGTAAAACCAGCGACAGAAGAAGATTGGTATACCGAATATCTAGGGCCAATTCTTGCAGTTAAGGTAGTAAGTGGCATTGATGAAGCAATTGACCATATCAACAAATATGGTTCACATCACACCGATGCAATCGTGACTGAAAACTACACGTTGGCTCGTCAGTTCTTGGCTCGCGTAGATTCAAGCTCAGTTGTAATCAATGCATCAACTCGTTTTGCTGATGGCTTTGAATATGGCTTAGGCGCAGAAATTGGTATTTCTACAGATAAAATTCATGCCCGCGGTCCAGTTGGTTTAGAAGGCTTAACTTCTCAGAAATGGATTGTGTTGGGTGACGGTCAAATTCGCCAATAACCGATTTAACACTTCAAAAAAAACGCCTGATCAATATCAGGCGTTTTTTATCATTTAAACTTTTCTATGATTATTCTTGGCAGACATCACTAACTACACCAAGTTGTTGCATGACTTGCGCAACAATCTGTTCAGGTGTCAAAGCAATATCAATCGTTATTGCTTCATGAAGATCCGGTTCTTCTAATGTATCTAGCTGAGTTTGTAACAATGATGGATCAAAGAAATGACCTGATCGTGCTGCAAGTCTTTCTTGTAATAATTCATAAGAGCCTTTGAGGTACACAAACTTAATATTTTGATCTTGCCCCCTCAAAATATCGCGATACATGCGCTTTAAAGATGAGCATGTAAATACAGCTGTTTCACCATCTCTTTGTTTGGTTTCAATCACCTGACGAATCGCCTGTAACCATGGCAGACGATCATCATCAGTTAAAGGAATTCCTTGGCTCATCTTACTTTTATTTGCAGCCGAATGAAGCGTATCACCGTCGAGAAATTCACAAGCCAAACGCTCTGATAATAATTCACCAATCAGGGTTTTACCTGTTCCACAGACACCCATTGCAATCACAATCATGGATTACTCACCTTTAATTATAAAATAGTGCTAAGCAGTAGCGTGAAAGATAAACCCAACACTGAAATGATCGTTTCCAATACCGACCAAGTCTTGAGTGTCTGCCCTACTGTCATACCAAAATATTCTTTGATTAGCCAAAATCCTGCGTCATTTACATGTGAGAACACCAATGAACCTGAACCCGTCGCAAGGACTAAAAGTTCCGGTCTAACAGCAACGCCAGCCGTAGCTGCAATTGGAGCAACAATGCTACAAGCGGTAGCCATAGCCACCGTTGCAGAACCTGTTGCCAAACGAATTAATGCTGCAACAAACCAGCCCAACAATAACGGCGATAAATTTGCCTTCAAAGCTGTAGATACAATCTCATCAGAAATACCGGTGTCACGTAAAATGCCACCAAAACCGCCACCTGCACCTACAATCAACATAATCCCGGCAATAGAAGCTAAACACCCGCCACAGAATTTTTCAATTTGTTCACGGTTAAAGCCCTGCATCGTACCAAAGGTAATAAAACTGACCAGTACAGCAATAAGCAACGCGATATCAGAAGTACCAATGAAACGTAGTACATCATTTGCGAAAGTTTTTGGTGCAAAGAACAGATCAGCCCAACTTCCGATTAACATGAGTACGACAGGCAACATAATCGTAAATAAGGTAATCCCAAAGCTTGGTAACTCACGGGTCTTAGTCGTATCTGCATCAACAAACTGCTTTGCTAACGGGTTATTTTCAGGCAATTTGACGTATTTATTAATCCAGAGTGCATACAAAGGCCCAGCCACAATAGCTGTTGGAACACCCACGATTAAACTGTAAGCAATCGTTTTACCAATATCAGCATGATATGCCTGCACTGCCAGCAAAGCTGCTGGATGTGGCGGAATTAAACCATGCACAACCGACAAACCAGCAACCATCGGCAAACCAACAACCAGTAAGGACTTGCCTGTCCGTTTCGCAATGTTAAATGCAATTGGAATGAGTAGAACAAAACCGACTTCGAAAAATACGGGAAGACCAACAATAAGGGCAATAAACATCATGGCCCAGTGAATATTTTTCTCACCAAACCATTTAATTAAAGTAATTGCTATTCGCTCAGCACCACCCGACTCGGCCATCATTTTGCCGAGCATCGTTCCGAGCGCGATTACAATCGCAAGGTGGCCTAAGGTTTTTCCAGTACCAGCTTCATATGATTTAACAATATCGCCCATTGGCATGCCAACAGCTAAAGCTAAACCGAGTGAAACAATGATAAGAACTAAAAAGGGATAAATTCTGAACTTCGCGATCATAACAACCAATGCAATAATCGCGATTACAGTGTAGATAAGCAACATGCCACCCTGAACGGTCTCCATGTGATACTTCTCCTTGGAATAATGCTATTTAGGCACACTGCCCAAACAAAGGTCTTCAACCACAGTAATTCCTACTGTTAAGACACTAAATTTTTATATTTAGGTGTGACCAGCACAAACTGGCCACCTCAATACAGCCTTAAAGCACATAGAATGCACTTCATTTTTTATAAATATTGACTACATTTACAGTGCTCTCAACTGACTCGCAATTTGCGCTAAGCGAGTAATTTCAGCCCAATCTTGTGCAGCTACAGCAGCTTTAGGCGTTAACCATGAACCACCTACACACACTACGTTTGGTTGCTTTAAGAAATCTGGCGCTGACTCTGCCGTAATTCCGCCAGTCGGGCAAAAACGTAAGTTTGGAAATGGACCATAAAATGCTTTTAGCATCTCAACTCCACCTGCTTGTTGAGCTGGAAAGAACTTCACAATCTCATAACCTAACTCAATCGCCTGAATCAGATCACTTGGTGTCATCACACCCGGTAATAAAGGTAAGCCAGCATCTTGTGCAGCCAAATGCAGATCTTTGGTCAAACCAGGAGAAACACCAAATTGAGCGCCTGCTTTTTTAGCTTGAGCACAATGTTCTGGCTTGGTAATCGTTCCCACACCTACCACAATGTCATCTGCCAATTGGCTAGCACGCTCAATAGCAGCAAGACCCGCAGCGGTACGCAACGTAATTTCAAGGACTTTTACACCACCAGCATGTAAAGCACGTGATACATCTTCACCTTGCTCAGCAGAATCAAATGCCAATACTGGAATGACTGGGCCTAATTTGACGATATCTTCAATTTTAATCATTATTTTTCAGTTCCTTTGACTCAAATCTGCTCTGGTGAAGTTTCACCAACTAATGCACCAAATACAGATGCTCCATGTTCAGCTGGTGCAGCAGCAGCACGGAAAACACCAAATAATTCACGGCCAAAACCAACTTCGTTTTCTGCCTGATGTTCTGGCTGTGCAACAGGACGCGACTGCCAAGTCTGTTCATCTATTTCGACATCGAGTACGCCGGCCTCAGCATCAATAATCAACATATCGCCTGTTTGAACTTTAGCAATCGGCCCATTTAGCAAGGCTTCTGGAGATAAATGAATCACCGCAGGAACTTTGCCTGAAGCACCAGACATACGTCCATCAGTAACTAAAGCAACGTGGAAACCTTGATCTTGTAAAACACCCAACACAGGCGTTAAGCGATGCAATTCAGGCATACCGTTGGCACGCGCACCTTGGAAACGAACGACTGCAATAAAATCTCGGTGTAACTCACCACGATCAAATGCTGCTTGTACTGCTTCTTGAGAATCAAACACGATTGCCGGAGCTTTAACTTTACGGTGCTCTGGCGCAACAGCAGAAATCTTGATAACACCACGACCAAGGCGACCTTGCATTAAGCGCAAGCCGCCATCTGGTTGAAACGGCTCGTCAATGCTACGTAGAACTTTGTCATCAAGGCTTTGAACCACACCATCAACCCAAGTGAGCTTGCCATCAATCAGTTTTGGTTCTTTTGTGTAATGTTGCAAACCTTTACCAGCCACTGTCGTTACATCGTTATGCAACAAGCCAGCTTCCAGTAAGTTACGAATGAGGAAAGCAACCCCACCCGCAGCTTGGAAATGGTTTACATCGGCCTTACCATTTGGATAGATTTTTGCGAGCAATGGAACAACAGCTGACAATTCATCGAAGTCATCCCAGTCAATCAAGATGCCAGCGGCACGAGCAATCGCAATTAAATGCAAAGTATGGTTGGTTGAACCACCTGTAGCGAGTAACGCCACGATGCCGTTTATAATTGCTTTTTCATCGACAACATGACCAATCGGCGTGTAGTTTCCACGCTCAACTGTTAAATCAAGTACACGAATCGCAGCTTCTGCGGTAAGTGCATCACGTAATGGTGTGTGAGGATGAACAAATGCAGCGCTTGGCAAATGTAAGCCCATGACTTCCATCAGCATCTGGTTACTGTTGGCTGTACCGTAAAAAGTACAAGTCCCTTGTCCGTGATAAGCAGCTGACTCAGCTTCTAGCAAAGCATCTCGACCAACTTGACCCGTTGCAAATTGCTGGCGAATTTTAGCTTTCTCATCGTTAGATAGCCCACTCGTCATTGGGCCAGCTGGCACAAAAATAGTAGGTAAATAGCCGAACTGCAAAGCCCCAATGAGCAAGCCCGGCACGATCTTGTCGCAAACACCTAGACACAAAGCTGCGTCAAACATGTTATGAGACAATGCGATCGCTGTGCTCATCGCAATGGTTTCACGAGAGAACAATGAGAGTTCCATACCAGCATTACCTTGGGTAATACCGTCACACATTGCAGGAACACCACCTGCAAACTGTGCCACGCCACCATTTTCACGAGCGGCTGTTTTAATTAAATCTGGAAATGTTTTATAAGGTGCATGAGCCGACAACATTTCGTTATATGACGACACAATGCCAATATTTGGTTCACGACCTACTTTAATAATTAATTTTTCATTGTCATCCATGCTGGCAAAACCATGAGCCAGATTGGCACATGAAAGTGCCCCACGAGCAGGAAATTTGCCTTGTGCATGTTCAATACGTTGTAAATATGCAGAACGAGTTTTTTGACTACGGGCGATTACACGCTCGGTCACTTTTGCCAATATTGGATTCGGCAAGTCCATGCTGGACGCTCCTGTACAACCGGATAAGCCGGAAAAGAAAAATAGACCAAATGATATATTTTTTATGATCATTTGAAAAAAGGATGAACAATATTATTCAGGCAAAAAGCGACATGCAACCCCAGCCAATGCTGCTGTAATGGCCTCAGTACAAGCTTTAAAGACATAGCGAGTTTATATTTTAGACAAAAAACTTATTTAATATTTAGGTATATTTACAGCTAAACCAAATCTCAAAAATATGGTAAATTTATTGTAAATCAACATAATAAAATATATTTAACAATATATAAATGATGAGCTTTTCATTCTAATTTTTAGTACTTATAAATCCATATTAGGTTCTTTTTTCACGCCCTTAATACCATCAAAACTTAATTTCAATTACGTATATTATTTGTAATATATGCTTAAAATTTAACTTAAAGAACCAGCTCACTTATTCAATAAAGGTTTGGTTTCTACCATTTAAAATTCATCCTTCGTTCGGGTTTATTTTTTCATAAATATATACAAAAAACTCGTTTCTAAGCATATAAAAAAACAAGGAATACAGTGGTTAAGCTTTATACTGGACAAATATTAGTTACAAATAATTTGATGGTCGATAGTGCTTAAGTCTAATGGGCTAAAGTCTATCTTGGACAGAAAAACAACACATGTTAAAACATGACAACCCGTTCAATCTGTATGAAAAAAATAATACATCTTGAACAGGAAGTTAGGAAAACTATTTTAAATCAGGACTTGGGTATTTCAACGTGGCTATATCAGTATTAGTTATCAATTGCGGCTCTTCATCTATTAAATACGCACTGGTTTCAGAGCGTCGAGAAGACCGTATTTACGGTTTAGCAGAAAACTTGGGGGCAGCTGACGCTCGTATTAAGGGAGTTACAGTTGGTGGTGAACCACTTGAACTTTCAATTCCTTATGCTGACCATGCCAAAGCTTTAGAAACTTTACTTGCACGTCTTGCCAACTACAAACCGCAAGCCATCGGACATCGTGTTGTACACGGTGGTAGTTTAACCAAAGCAGAATTACTCACTCCTGAAATTATTGAACGTATTCGTGCAGCAACGCCTTTGGCTCCGCTTCATAACCCAGCACATTTAATTGGTATTGATGCAACCGTACGCCTATTTCCTGAATTACCTCAAGTTGCCGTATTTGATACTGCATTCCATCAGACCATGCCACCGCATGCATACCGTTATGCAATTCCTAAGTTTTTATATACTGACCACAATGTCCGCCGTTATGGCTTCCATGGTACAAGCCACGCCTATGTGTCTGACAAAGCAAGTGAGCTCGCAGGCAACCTGAAAAAAGGTGGATGGTTAACAGCGCATCTAGGAAACGGCAGTTCAACTTGCGCAGTATGGAATGGACAAAGTGTTGACACCTCTATGGGCCTTACTCCACTTGAAGGTGTGGTGATGGGAACACGTAGTGGTGACGTCGACCCAAGCTTACATAGCTTCCTTGCGAAAAACCTCGGTTGGGATTTAGCAAAAATTGATAAAGTTTTAAATAACGAAAGTGGCTTACTAGGCTTATCTCAACTGTCTAATGACATGCGTACAGTGATTGAAGCTGCTGAAAATGGCAATGAAGATGCTTGTCTTGCTATTGAAGTGTTTAGCTATCGCCTAGCAAAATCACTTGCTGCATTAAGCTGTGGCTTACCAACTTTAGACGGCTTAATTTTCACAGGTGGTATTGGTGAAAACTCAGCTTATATTCGTGAAAAAACCTTAGCTTATCTACCTCATTTTGGTTTGCAGCTTGATAAAGATCAAAACAACAACTTAAAGCGTGGCACTGAAGGCCGAATCGACAATGGAACTGGTCCTCAAATTTGGGTCATTCCAACAGATGAAGAAGGTCGCATTGCCAAAGAAACTCGTCAAGTTGTTGAAGCGGCAGAAAATACAGCATCTGTAGCAAGCCTTGCTTAATTAGAGCTCAGCGAAAACTCGATATTTATTTATAGGTTTATATGAATACAATTTTATTGATTCCTACAGGCGAAGGGGTTGGCTTAACCTCTGCCTGTTTAGGCATGATTTACGCACTTGATTGTAACGGGATTAAAGCAGGCTTTTTAAAACCATTTTCTCAAGAAGACCAAGAGCATCTTGACCGAACCACTTCATTATTTGGTCATCTATTTCAAAGTAAAACTGTTCAATCTATTTCGCATGAAAAATTAACTCAGCTTATTGCCGCTGGGGAAGTAGATGAATTACTTGAAGAAGCTGTCAGCCTCCACCGTAGCGTTGCAGCAGACCACGATGTCATTATTGTGGAAGGCTTATTACCTAACGGACAAGACCACTTCGCTAGTGAACTCAACGCAAGTCTTGCACAAGCACTTGATGCAGAAGTCGTGTTGGTCAGCACAGCAGATATTCAAAATCCGAAAAAAGCCGCAGAAAAAGTAGATGCTCATTTACGCCAGTTTGGTGGAGCAGCGTCAAATCGTACTGCTGGTGTACTCTTTATGCGTACCCGCGGATTAACTGAAGAAACAGCACAAATTCCTGTTGCTTTTGATCCATCGTTACGACCGACTGAAGAAATCGCAAAATTTACGACCGAACTGCAAAAATATAATCGTTATTTCGGCTCTAGCGATTTACCAATCATTGGTTTAGTTCCATTTAGTAACACGCTAAGCGTACCGAGAACTCTCGATATTGCGAATGTCATTGATGGACAATGGGTACATCAAGGTGAAGCGAAAACACGTCGTATTTTGCATTCGAGTTTAATTGCTTCAAGCATTGAATATGAACTGAATAAATTTATTGCAGGCGAATTGATTATTAGTGCATCTGAGCGTACCGATGTTTTACTCGCAAGTAGTTTAGCAACTAGTAATGGTATTCCTTTGGCTGGTTTGGTACTTACAGAACGAGAAGCACCAGCACCTGAGCTTTTAGAGTTTTGTCAAAGTGCGATTAAACAAGGATTGCCGATTTTACATACCCGTTTAAACACACTTGAAACCGCTCAGCGTTTATCTAATTTTGGTAATGAAATTCCAACAGATGATACTGAACGTGCTGAGCAAGTGACCCGATTTGTTTCAAGTCATATTGATGTTGAATGGCTTAAACAGCACAGCAACAATGCTGCCACCCCTCGCCTGTCGCCATCAGCTTTCCGTCACGAACTGGTGCAAAAATCGATTGCCGCGAAAAAACGAATTGTACTACCTGAAGGTGATGAACCGCGCACCATACAAGCTGCAGCAATTTGTCAGGCACGTGGTATTGCTGACTGTATTTTGCTAGCTAAACCAGATGTCGTACAGGATGTTGCAAAAGCACGTGGTATTGAATTACCTGCTGAATTGGCAATTGTTGACCCTGATAGTATTCGTGACCAATACGTTGCACCAATGGTTGAGCTACGTAAAGGTAAACTCAACGAACTTCAAGCGAAAGAACAGCTTCAAGATACTGTTGTGCTTGGCACCATGATGTTAGCCTTAGATCAAGTCGACGGTTTAGTTTCAGGTGCGGTACACACCACAGCAAATACGGTTCGCCCAGCATTTCAGCTCATCAAAACAGCCCCTGATTATTCACTAGTTTCATCAATCTTCTTTATGCTTTTACCAGATGAAGTTTATGTGTATGGCGACTGTGCAATTAACCCAGACCCGACAGCAGAGCAACTTGCTGAAATTGCAATTCAGTCAGCTGACTCAGCGAAAGCATTTGGAATTGACCCACGTATTGCCATGATCAGCTACTCAACTGGTACTTCTGGAACAGGTGCAGATGTTGAAAAAGTGCAGCAAGCAACTCAAATTGCTCAACAACGTCGTCCTGATTTACTGATTGATGGTCCACTTCAATACGATGCAGCTTCAGTTGAAAGTGTGGGACGTCAAAAGGCACCAGACTCACGCGTTGCTGGCCGTGCAAATGTATTTATTTTCCCTGATTTAAATACGGGTAATACCACTTACAAAGCAGTACAGCGTGCTGCAAATGTTGTGAGCGTTGGACCAATGCTACAAGGCCTAAACAAGCCTGTTAATGACTTGTCTCGTGGAGCATTAGTAGATGACATCGTCTTTACCATTGCATTAACCGCAATTCAGGCAGAACAGCAAGCCGCTGCCAAATAATTAATATAACTAACCTTTACTACCTCTCGCCATTTGATGTCCGCTCAAATGGCTTTTTTTATTCTAGTCATTCAAAAATAAATAATTTTCCGATTTCTGGCATTTAAATCACTTCAATATCTTCTTATGCGACTTTCGGTCAAAAGATCAACCAATCTCCCACAACACTGTCTTTTTATCATATAATTTAGCCCGCTAGCTAACAGCCCGCTCAAGAGATTTTCTGGTATGACAACGATTATCAAACAAGATGACTTGATTACATCGATCAAGGACGCCCTACAGTTTATTTCGTACTATCACCCGCAAGACTTTATCCAAGCGATGAGCCGTGCTTATGATCGCGAAGAAAACAAAGCCGCAAAGGATGCAATTGCACAGATTCTAATTAACTCTCGCATGTGTGCGGAAGGTCATCGTCCAATTTGCCAAGATACTGGTATTGTTAACGTTTTCCTTGAAGTGGGCTTAGATGTTAAATTTGATTTAACAATGAGCTTAGACGATGCGGTAAACGAAGGTGTTCGCCAAGGTTACCTTGAAAACAGCAACGTTCTTCGTGCATCTGTACTTGCTGACCCAGCATTTGGTCGCAAAAATACAAAAGATAATACCCCTGCTGTAATTCACTACAAACTCGTTCCGGGTAACAAAGTAGATATTACTGTTGCTGCTAAAGGTGGCGGTTCAGAAAACAAATCTAAACTTGCAATGCTTAACCCATCTGACTCGATTGTTGACTGGGTACTTAAAACTGTTCCAACAATGGGTGCAGGCTGGTGTCCTCCAGGTATGCTCGGTATTGGTATTGGTGGTACTGCTGAAAAAGCCATGATGCTTGCTAAAGAAGCACTCATGGAAGAAATCAACATGGACGAATTACTTCGCCGTGGACCAGAGAACAAAATCGAAGAACTTCGTATCGAAATCTTTGAAAAAGTAAACGCACTTGGTATTGGTGCTCAAGGTCTTGGTGGTTTAACGACTGTTCTTGATATTAAAATCAAAGATTACCCATGTCATGCTGCTGGTAAACCAGTTGGTATGATTCCTAACTGTGCTGCTACTCGTCATGCTCACTTCCAGCTTGATGGTACAGGTGTAGCTCATATTCAAGCACCAAAACTTGAAGACTACCCTTCAGTAACTTGGGACTCTTCACAATCTAAGCGTGTAAACCTTGATACCATTACTCAAGCAGAAATGGATTCTTGGAAACCGGGTGATACATTACTTCTTAGCGGAACAATGTACACAGGTCGTGATGCTGCACACAAACGTATGGTTGAAATGATCGACAACGGTGAAGAATTACCAGTTGATCTTAAAGGTAAATTTATTTACTACGTTGGTCCAGTTGATCCTGTGGGTGATGAAGTCGTTGGTCCTGCTGGTCCTACAACTGCAACACGTATGGACAAATTCACACGTAAAGTACTCGAACATACTGGTCTATTCGGTATGATCGGTAAAGCTGATCGTGGCCCTACAGCAATTGAAGCAATCAAAGACAACAAAGCAACTTACTTAATGGCAGTTGGTGGTGCAGCTTACCTCGTATCTAAAGCTGTTCGCGAAGCTGAAGTTGTTGCGTTTGCAGACTTAGGTATGGAAGCAATCTACAAATTCGTAGTTGAAGATATGCCTGTTTCTGTTGCAGTTGATGTAAACGGTACTTCAATTCACGCAGTAGCTCCAAAAATCTGGCAAGCGAAAATTGGAAAAATTCCAGTAGTCGATGCAGCAGCTGGCTAATCAAGAAAAGCACCGAATTCGGTGCTTTTTTTTTGCATTCTTTTTTTATTTTAAAATCTGAAAAGAATTGTAACAATTGCTTCTTCAATCTGTGCTATTAATAAATGCACTCTCTCGCCATATATTGAATATAGGTCATTTCATGACTATTCGCCCTATTCTTAAAAATCTTTCAATCAGTCTCTGCTTAAGCTGTATTACAACAAGCTTATTTGCTTCTCCTGCCAAATTAAGTTCAGTCAAAGAACTCATGCAAATGAGCCAAATTGATTACCTGCTTAAAGAATCAATTAATGAATTAACGCCTTACTATGATCAACAGGCAGAACAGATCGTTAGTAATATCACGGGTATCAAAACTTTAGGTCCAAAAGAAAAAGAGGCCGCGAAGAAGTTAGGTTTACTTTTGAAAGATTCGAGCAATCAGCTCATTAGTAACCCCAAAACCGCTCAAGCCTTACAGGATATTTATCTTAAGACTTATACTGAAGAAGAAATTCAGGCAAATTTAAAGTTTTTGAAAACTCCAGAAGGCCAATCAATTACACGTAAGAACGTGCAGATTATGGGGCAAATTTCAGAATATATGATGGAGTTAGGACAACAGACCTTTAATGACCCTAAAGCAAGGGATCATATGCAAGAAGAGATGCTTAAAATTCTTGCCCCACTCATGAAAGATAAAGAAAAGTCTTAACTTTTCTTTATCTTTTGCGGTCCATTACCAAGTTAAAGGATTCCATAATTTAAATGGCTTAATCAAATGTACATCTGATTTTTCATCATATTTGGCTGGCTTTAATTCCTGTGGTTTATGTCGAATCTTTCCTGAAGCATCTTCAGCCACAAAGTTGTAGCTAGAAGATTTAAGCTCAGTAAATGCTATCTCTCTACGTCCAATATTGTCTTGCATTAACATAAATGGGCCAGTGTGTTCGCCACGGTCCATTTTGTTCTCTTCATCATATTTCAAATAATAAGACGTTCCCGCTTCAACAGTGATATCAATATATTTTGGCTCTTGAAAATGAATACCAAGTAGAGGGCGGCTCGCAGAAAGACGATAAGTGCCTGCTGGCAATTCAATCCAGTAATAATGATTATGTAATAGACTCGGAATGCGCTTGCCATTCACAAAGAGATTTATCGCTGCAATTTCCTGACGATTCCATTTCGTGTCTGGTCGGTAAAGATAAACAACAGCAGCTTGTTGATTTTGTGGTTTGACTGGAACAAAAGTCTGACCCAATTTTTGATTCACCCAACCACCTACAGCAAAACCACCCACATGATATTGATCAAATAAACCAGGTTCTTTTTCAACATCAACTTTAGGTAAGGTTGCAGTCAATTCACCCGTATTTTTTTCTAAATGAGATGAACTTTGACAGCCCACAAACAGTCCGGCACAGCATAAAGATACGATTAAATAACGCATGGCATCCCTCAAAGCGTTTTGTTTTTGATTTATTTTTTACAACGCAAAACTATGCGTATTTTGTATTTTTAAGATTAACACCGCGCACATAAATTGAAAACAAAAAAAAGCATGAATCACTCGCGTGATTCATGCTTTTTAGATGAATGAAATCTATGCAGACTTCGAATCAATAACCTTTAAATCTGCCTTAGCAACACTTTCATGTGTTGCAGCTTCTTTAGGTTGACGCTCTGCTTTATAAACAGGTTCTGCTTCACCATTAATGACTGCTTCATTAATAATGACTGTCCCAACGTCAGTACGACTTGGTAAATCGTACATGGTTTCAAGCAGCACGTTCTCCATAATAGAACGTAAACCACGCGCACCCGTATTGCGTTCAAGTGCTTTCTTCGCGATAGCACGCAATGCAGAATCTTCAAAGATCAGATCAACATTTTCCATAGTAAAAAGATATTGATACTGGCGAGTTAATGCATTTTTTGGCTCAGTCAAAATTTGCATTAATGCTTCTTCATCCAACTCTTCAAGTGTCGCAATCACTGGTAAACGACCAATGAATTCTGGAATTAAACCAAATTTCACTAAGTCGGTTGGCTCAACCTGACGGAACAATTCAGCAAGTTTTTTGGTTTCATCTTTGTTTTTAACATCAGCTGTAAAACCAATACCGCCTTTCTCTTGACGCTGCTGTACAATTTTTTCCAAACCAGAAAAGGCACCACCACAAATAAACAAGATATTCGAAGTGTCAATTTGGATAAACTCTTGTTGCGGATGCTTACGTCCACCTTGCGGAGGAATAGAAGCCACTGTACCTTCAATCATTTTTAACAATGCTTGCTGTACGCCTTCACCAGAAACATCACGCGTAATTGACGGGTTTTCAGATTTACGAGTAATCTTGTCAATCTCGTCAATATAGATAATGCCCTTCTGAGCTTTCTCTACATCGTAGTCTGCTTTTTGCAAAAGTTTTTGTACAATATTTTCAACATCTTCGCCGACATAACCAGCTTCGGTTAATGTCGTTGCATCTGCCATTGCAAATGGAACGTCTAAAAGGCGAGCCAATGTTTGCGCAAGTAAAGTTTTACCCGAACCTGTAGGTCCAATTAATAGAATATTACTTTTAGCAATTTCTACTTCTTTAGACACATGGCCATTATGACCAACTTTTAGGCGTTTATAATGGTTATAAACCGCAACAGATAATGTCTTTTTGGCAAGATCTTGACCAATTACATATTGATCAAGCGCAGCACGTATTTCATGTGGTTTTGGCAATGCCTTACTCGCCCAGTCCCCTGCTTCAACCTGTTGGCTGGTTTGTACAAGGTCTAAGCAGACATCCACACACTCATTACAAATATATGCGTCCTCACCTGCAATCAGTTTCCCGACTTCAGACTGCGTTTTACCGCAAAATGAACAATGTTTTTGTCCTTGAGGATGTTCGGACATATTCACTCCACAAATAGAATCTTAAATATTAGGGCAAGATGCACTGCATAAATAACTAAATGGAGATCTTTTTCAACATCTCAAGTTATTTATATAAGAAGGTCCTTATGGACGCTTACTTAACACCTGATCAACCAAACCATATTCTTTAGCAGACTGTGCTGTCATAAAGTTATCACGGTCAGTATCACGAGCAACAGTTTCGTAGTCTTGACCACTATGCTCTGCCATTAAGCGGTTTAAACGTTCTTTAATAAATAGAATTTCACGCGCATGAATTTCAATATCCGATGCTTGACCGCGGAAACCACCTAATGGTTGGTGAATCATGACACGGGCATTTTCTAGACAATAGCGTTTGCCTTTAGCACCAGCATTTAATAAGAATGCACCCATTGAAGCAGCTTGGCCCATACAATATGTTACGACATCAGGTTTAATAAACTGCATCGTGTCATAAATAGCCATGCCCGCTGTCACAGATCCACCTGGAGAGTTGATATAAAGGTGGATATCTTTATCAGGATTTTCAGCTTCTAAAAACAACATTTGGGCAACAATTAGATTTGCCATGTTATCTTCAACTTCACCTGTTAAAAAAATGACGCGCTCACGTAAAAGTCGTGAATAAATATCAAAAGAACGTTCGCCGCGAGAAGATTGTTCAACCACAACAGGAACTAAAGCATTTTCAATTGTTGGAACATACATACGTTATTTATTCCTAAATTTTTTGTGACTTAACCTATGGCAACAATATGCGGGATAATTTCTCAAATTGCAAAAGGTTCGCACTGAAATATTATATTATTTATACCTAAGTACTTAATGTCGCACTCAAATTGACCACATAAAGAAAAACAAAAAAGGCGCCTAAGGCGCCTTTTTCTGACTTCTTAAAAGATTAGCCCATACGGCGAGCTTGTTGTTCTTTCAATAAGTCATCATAAGATACAGCTTTGTCAGTCACTTTAGCACCAGCTAAGATGTGATCAACAACTTGATCTTCTAATACAACTGCTTCGATTTGAGCACGTTGTTGAGCATCATTTTTGAAGTATTCAATCACTTCAGTTGGATCTTCGTAAGAAGAAGCCATGTCATCGATGTAAGCATCAACGCGAGCTTGGTCAACTTCAAGTTTAGCGTCAGCTAAAACTTTGCTTACCAATACGCCAAGCTTAACAGAACGCTCTGCTTGTTCTTTGAACAATTCGTCAGGAAGCATGCTCTTGTCAAAAGATTGCGCGCCTGCACCACCGAACTGTTGAGTGAATTGTTGAACCATTTGTTGACGTTGGCGGTCAATTTCTTGAGCAACCATTGCAGTTGGAACTTCAACTTCGTTCGCAGCAACAAGTGCATCAAAAGCAGCTTGTTTAACTTGGTTACGTAAACCATTGCGAACCTCACGTTCCATATTCTTACGAACGTCAGCTTTTAATTTCTCAACACCTTCTTCTTCAGTTACACCGAAGATTTTCAAGAATTCAGCATCAATTTCTGGAAGTTTTGATTTTTCAACTTGCTTCACAGTGATTTTGAACTGAGCTGCTTTACCAGCCAAGTTTTCAGCTTGGTAGTCTTCTGGGAAAGTAACATCAATTACTTTCTCTTCACCAGCTTTCATGCCAACGATGCCGTCTTCAAAGCCAGGAATCATACGACCTGAACCTAATACGAGTTTAAAGTCTTCAGCAGAACCGCCTTCAAACTTTTCACCGTCGATAGTGCCTTCAAAGTCAAAAGTCACTTGCATGTCTTTTTTCGCCATGCCCTTGGTAACAGCCCAAGTTTGACGTTGTTTTTGCAAGTTTTCGATCATAGCATCAACGTCAGCATCTTTAATTTCAGCTGTTTTACGTTCAACTTCTAAACCGTCGAATGCTTGTACTGCAACTTCTGGATAAACTTCTACAGTCGCTTCAAAAACTAAAGCATCTTCTTTATGTTCAACTTTATCAATGTTCGGCATACCTACCGCATTGATTTTTTCTTGTTGAATTGCTTCAAAAACGCTATCACGAATGATGTCATTTACAACTTCTTGATAAATGCCTGCACCATATTCGCGGCGAACAACGTTTTCAGGTACTTTACCTGGACGGAAGCCGTTGATCTTCACAGTTTTGGCAGTGCGTTTCAAACGAGCTTCAAATTGCTCGTTAATACGGCTCGTCGGTACAGACACATTTAAACGACGGGCAACGCCCGAAACCGCTTCAGTCGTTACTTGCATGGCTTCCTCGATAAAAATTAGTGAGTAGGAACAGTTTTTTTAAAAGTGCTGTATTATATGACAACTTTCAAGATATACAAAATTAACCGATCACTTCATTTAAGTTAGCCTCGTTATTCTCGTAAATTTCACAGTAATTTTATGATTCTTTAAATATTTTTCATAAAGCATTAAGTAAAACTAATTTTTTAGTTATTCTTCATAAATCTAAAATTACAATCAAAATCTAAATTTAATCGCTTTTACAAACAATTACTAAGAATCAGTAGATTAGCTAAATAAAAGTACAATTCATCATTCAATCATTCACTTTTTCTTCATAATTCAATTGGCAAATCCAATTAACACAAACTGTACATATAAATAAGAATTATTATTATTCGCATAACCTTTTAGTTTTAGAGTCCTGAAGTCATGTCTTTGATTAGAACACGTAAAAAAATTGTTTCTTCTGCGATAGCTTCTTCGTTATCAATGATTGCAACAACAGCCATGGCACAAGAAGCAATTTCACAATTACCAACGATTCATACTCAGGCGACTCAAGAAGAATCTTTAAAAGTAGATCAGTCAGCCAACTCTAAATTCGTGGCTCCCCTTTTAGATACTCCAAAATCAGTTTCAGTTATTTCAAAACAACTTATTGAAGATACTAAAGTAACAACTTTAGCAGATGCATTGCGTACAGTTCCGGGCATTACTTTAGGTGCAGGTGAAGGTGGCAATCCAAATGGTGACCGTCCTTTCATTCGCGGCTACAATTCAGAAAGTTCGATGTATGTAGATGGCGTTCGTAATGCAACTTCTCAAAACCGTGAAATGTTTGCTGTCGACCAAGTTGAAGTCATTAAAGGTTCTGCATCTGCTTTGGGTGGTGCAGGTACTTCAGGCGGTAGCATTAACCTGATTACTAAAGTCGCTAAAAAAGGTGATTCACTTGAGGGTTCTGTTGCTGGAGGCACAGATAACTACGCTCGCGTCACTTTAGATGGCAATAAAGATTTTGGTAATGGAGTTGCTGCCCGTGTTGTAGTAATGGGACACCAAAATGACAAAGCTGGACAAAGTAATGGTACTGAATATAAACGTGCTGGTATCGCACCAAGTATTAGTTTCGGTTTAGATAGCGCTACCCGCGGAACACTGAGCTACTACTATTTAAAAACTGATGATACACCTGATTCAGGTGTGCCTTATCAATATGACGCAGTGAAAAAAGCGACTGCTGGCAAACCAGTTGATGTTAAACAAGGCACTTATTACGGTTGGAAAAATCGTGATTTTCAAAAACAAGAAAACCAGATTGGCACACTTAAGCTTGAGCATGATCTAAATGACGATTTAACTCTGAGCAATACGGCCGTTTATGGTAAGTCTAAAAATAACTATTTATGGACTCAACCAGATGACAGTCAAGGTAACATCGTTAATGGTAAGGTTTGGCGTCGTGTAAACACAAATATTACTGATACGAGCAGTTTTACTGACCAGTTATCATTAAAAGGCAAGTTCAATACAGGCTCGCTTAAGCATAAATTTAATATTGGTGCTGAATATAACAAGCAAGATTCAGATCGCGGCACAAACATCGTAACTGATCCAAATACTTCAAAAATTGGTGGTAGTGGTACAAACAATGCTTGTTCACTTGCTAATTCAAATGGCTGGTGTACTGACCTAAACAACCCTAATCCAAATGATCCATGGTTGGGACACGTACAAGCAAATCCAAATGTTACCAATATTACGTCTAAGACACAGTCAATTTACGCATTAAACAATATTGAAATTACGCCTCAATGGTTAATTGATCTGGGTGTACGTTGGGACAAATTTGATACCGATGTCAAATATAATAAGGACTCAGGTTCAGGTGCATCACTCATCAAAGCTGGTACAAAATATAGTTCAAGCAATGACTTCTTTAACTATCAAGCAGGTGTAACATTTAAACCAGTTGAAAATGGCTCTATCTATTTGAGCTATGCAACTTCAGCTAACCCAGTAGGCGTAGATGCTGGTGATGGTTCAGAAGGAATTAGTGTTCCAGGTCGTAACACAACCGATGAGCAAGCACGCGCAATTAACAATCTTAAGCCAGAAGAAGTTAAAACTTATGAGTTAGGCACTAAATGGGATGTATTAAATGACCGTTTAAACTTAACTGCTGCGATATTCCGTACTGAAAAAACTAATACTCGTGCTTTAGGCACAGACGGTTTCACAAGAAATATTGGTGAAACACGTGTTGACGGGATTGAGTTAGGTGCGAATGGTAATATTACTGAAAAGTGGGCAGTCTCTGCTGGTTACACGTATCTAGATAGTGAAATCGTTGACGGCGGATATGCTAAAGATAGTAACGGCAACTATGTTCCAAGCCCAACAAACGGCAATCAAGTACAAAATGTAGCTAAAAATTCAGCAACTCTTTGGACAACTTATAAAGTCTTACCACAATTTACCTTAGGTGGTGGTGCAGTTGCTATGGATAAAGTATATGGTGATGCTGCAAATACCAAATATGTTCCAGGCTATGTTCGTTACGATGCCATGGCTCGTTATGACGTAAATAAAAATGTTAATTTACAGCTTAACCTAAACAACTTATCTGACAAGCGTTACTTTCCAAAAGCTTATGCTTCACATTATGTAACCGAAGCAGAAGGTCGTAGTGCAGTGCTAGCGATTAACTTTAAATACTAAGTTAACTTAGAATCCCATAATATTTTTATGGGTTCTGATATAAAATAGCCTCTATTGTTAGAGGCTATTTTAATTTTCTACTATTATTACTCGCAGGTATCATCGTGATCCACCATATTCCTAACGTATTGAGTAAAGAACAGGTCCAATATTTCCGTGATGAAATGGAGAAGATTGAATGGGTCAATGGCAAAGTAACCGCTGGTACACTCTCTGCAACTGTAAAACGCAATCAGCAATTACCTGAAGATCATCCGCTTACTCATCATCTGAGCAATATTATTCTTGAGGCACTAGGCACTCACCCATTATTTTTATCTGCTGCAATACCACTTGATATTATCCCTCCCCTGTTTAATCGTTATGAAAATCAGGAGTCTTTTGGTTTTCATGTAGATAATTCTATCCGACGCATACGTGGTACCAATGAACGGCTTAGAACCGATTTGTCATGCACTTTATTTTTAAGCGAACCTGAAGAATATGAAGGTGGTGATCTGGTCGTAGAAGACACTTATGGCTATCACGAAGTGAAACTCCCAGCAGGAGATATGATTTTATATCCATCTACCAGTTTACATGAAGTGACTGCGATTACTGCTGGCTGTCGTATTGCTTCTTTTTTCTGGGTACAAAGCATGGTACGTGATGATGCTGAACGCCACATGCTATTTAATTTAGATCAAACTGTTCAAAATCTTAGAATGCAGTTGGGTGATAACCATAACGAAGTGATTAAACTAACTAACATTTACCATAATCTAATGCGAAAGTGGGCTGAGGTATAATTACATTTATTTTTGCTATATTGAGATCATGTAATTTCTTTTACCTCAATATAGCAAAAATATGAAAATTATTTTCTCATAAACATAAAACTGCGCAAAATTAGAAAATTATTTTCTAATTTCTGAGATTAAAATTACGATAAGAATTTTGCACAAGGTGTAATCATTGTTTAGATGTGATATATCTAAATATCAAGATTACCAGCAAACCATCAAACTTATTATTTCACGGTCTAGAGATGAAAACGAATTACTTGTTTGCCCAGCCTACTCAAGCAAGACATCATCCGCAACTCCTGATGCTGCGCCAAGCGCGCGTATAAAAATTTTGTCTGCTTTCTAAAGCAGCACTTTGAAGTTCCCTTTAATTTTTCTGAATTAGATACCATATATTAAGTAGAGACGTTGCCTTTTAAATATATCCAGAGCAACTGCGCTACGAGACAAGGAGTTTTCTCATGATGTTGGCTGACCCAAGCAAAAAATACCGCCGTATGTACCAACGAGTGGATTTACCAGATCGCCAATGGCCAAATAAAGAAATTACAAAAGCGCCAATCTGGATGAGTACTGATTTACGTGACGGTAACCAAGCAATTTTTGAACCGATGAACATGGAACAAAAATTCAAAATGTTCAAAATGCTTGTAAAAATCGGTTTTAAACATATTGAAATCGGTTTCCCTTCTGCGTCTCAGATTGACTTCGATTTTACTCGCATGTTGATTGAAGAAAATCATATTCCTGATGACGTATACATTGAGGTTTTGGTTCAAGCACGTGATCATTTAATTGAACGTACTTTTGAATCTTTGGCAGGTGCTAAACGCGCAATTGTGCATATTTATAACTCTAACTCTCCAACCTTCCGTCAAAAGGTGTTGAATGTAGATGTTGATGGCGCAAAACAATTAGCAATTAATGCTGCTCAAAAAGTTAAAGAGTATGCGGCGCAATATCCTCAAACTGACTGGATTTTCCAGTACAGCCCAGAGTGTTTCTCTGCAACTGAATTAGAAGTCGCAAAAGATGTCTGTGATGCCGTCACAGAAATTTGGGATGCACGTCCTGACCATAAAGTGATTTTAAATTTACCCGCGACTGTAGAAGTTTCTACACCAAATGTTTATGCAGACCAAATTGAATGGATGCATCGTAATTTGGCACGTCGTGATGGCGTGATCATTTCTGTTCATTGTCACAATGACCGCGGCTGTGGTATTGCTGCATCAGAACTTGCGATTATGGCGGGTGCTGACCGTGTTGAAGGTTGTGTGTTCGGTAATGGTGAACGTACAGGTAACGTTGACGTTGCAGCAATTGCATTGAACATGTACACCCAAGGCGTAGCGCCAGAGTTAGATTTCTCTAACATTAATGAAGTGATTGCAACGGTTGAAGAATGTACTGGTTTACCGGTACACCCTCGTCATCCATATGCAGGCGACTTGGTATTTACTGCATTCTCTGGTTCACATCAGGATGCAATCAAAAAAGGCTTTGAGTACCAGAAAAACGAAGAAATCTGGGATATGCCTTACTTGCCAATCGACCCGAAAGATTTGGGCCGCGACTATGACGCAGTTATTCGTGTAAATAGTCAGTCTGGTAAAGGCGGTATCGCTTACTTATTAGAAGCGAACTACAACGTTGTATTGCCTCGCCGTTTACAAATCGAATTCAGCCAAGTTGTTCAACAATATGCTGATGATAATGGTACAGAAATTAATGCAAAAGAAATCTGGACCTTGTTTAAAGACACTTATGTTGATGTGAAAAACCACCATTACACAGTCAAAAACTACAGATTATCTGATATTAATGGCACTCAAATTATCGAACTTGATGTTGATGTTGAAGGTGAAACACAACAACTTCGCGGTGAAGGTAATGGACCAATCTCTGCATTCTTAAATGCGCTTCAATTACCAATTGACGTATTGAACTATGAAGAACGTAGTATTAGTTCAGGTGCAAATGCGAAAGCATTAACCTTGATTGAACTTCAAGTCAAAGGTACAGGTAAAGGTTCATTTGGTGCGGGTGTTCATGACAATACAGTCACCTCATCGATTGAAGCAATTATTGCATGTACTAACCGTTTGATTGATCAAGGCGTTTTAAGTACAGATCAGGTTGTTGCCGCCGCTGTTTAATTTAAAAAAACTCTTTTGAAAGGATACCTAGCTTGGTATCCTTTCTTTTTATTCCTGAAAGATTTAAAAGGCGAAATGTTCCCGTGTCTTTTCCAGCTGATTCAGTGGGGTTAGTCACTCCGCAAAAGTTCCAATTTGAAGAACCATTACATCTTGAATGTGGGCGTGTTTTGCCACGTTTTGAATTAATGGTTGAAACTTACGGCACTTTAAATGCAGATAAATCAAATGCCATTTTAATCTGTCATGCTCTTTCCGGACATCATCATGCAGCGGGTTATCACCATGAAGATGATAAAAAAGCTGGATGGTGGGATAGCTGTATTGGCCCCGGTAAAGCAATCGACACGAATAAGTTTTTTGTAGTTTCGCTCAATAATATTGGTGGATGTAGCGGCTCAACTGGTCCAACGTCACCAAATCCTGAAAATGATAATCGCCCTTATGGACCGGATTTCCCGTTAGTAACGGTACGCGACTGGGTCAAAACTCAGGCCATGCTTTCTGACCTTTTAGGTGTAGATGCTTGGTATGCAGTTGTGGGTGGATCATTAGGGGGCATGCAAGCACTACAATGGTCAGTAGACTATCCTGACCGCTTACAAAAGTGTGTGATTATTGCCAGTGCACCAAAGCTTTCAGCACAAAATATTGCATTTAACGAGGTTGCACGTCAGTCGATCTTATCTGATCCAGACTTCCATCATGGTCGTTATTTAGAAAATGATAGCTACCCGAAACGTGGTCTGATTTTGGCTCGCATGGTCGGTCATATCACCTATCTTTCAGAAGAAGCCATGAAACAAAAATTTGGCCGTGATTTAAAATCTGGCAAATTTATGTATGGTTTTGATGTTGAGTTTCAAGTCGAAAGCTATCTTCGTTATCAAGGCGAACAGTTTAGCCGTAACTTTGATGCCAATACTTATCTCATCATGACCAAAGCTTTAGATTATTTTGACCCATCACGTGAATACAATCACTCGTTAACAGAAGCGATGGGTAAAACCAAATGTCAGTTCCTGATTGTCTCATTTACAACAGACTGGCGTTTTGCCCCTAGTCGCTCTCAAGAAATTGTAGATGCACTTATTACCAATCATAAGCCTGTAAGTTATCTCGATATTGATGCTGAGCAAGGCCATGACTCGTTCTTATTCCCGATTCCACTGTATGTCAAAACCATGCGCGCTTTCTTAGGCGGTGAAGAACACTTAAAATCGACATCACTGGAGGCAAGTTAATGCGTATTGATCAACAACTGGCAGAAAAGTGGATTAAACCCGGCTCAAGCGTACTCGATTTAGGGTGTGGTGATGGTGAATTACTCGCTCATATGAGCCAAAAGCATCAAATTCGTGCTTATGGTTTAGAAATTGATCAAGAAAAGATTGCAATTGCCGTCAGTCGCGGGTTAAATATTATTCAACAAGATTTGAATCTCGGTTTGAGCCGTTTTGCCGACCAGTCTTTTGACTATGTGGTTATGGCACAGGCTTTGCAAGCCGTAGATGCACCGGATGTTTTATTAAGAGACATGGTGCGTGTGGGTAAACAGGCAATTATTACTTTTCCAAACTTTGCGCATTGGAAGACTCGTTCTTTTCTTGCATTAAAAGGAATGATGCCTGTATCGGATGCTTTACCATATATGTGGTATAACACCCCCAATATTCATCTATGTACATTTAAAGATTTCGAAGCACTCTGTGCTGAAAATCAGATACAAATTATTAATCGACTCGCCGTCAATGGAAATCAGCAGGGAAGCCTGTTAAGCAAACATGTTCCTAATTTGTTTGGTGAAGTCGCTATTTATCGAGTGAGTGCACTATGAAAAAGACATTATTTAGCACACTATTTGCAGGACTGCTAAGTATGCAGGCTCATGCAGATTATATCGCCCAGCCACAATCGGTTGCGAGTCAGGCTGCACGCTTTTCAACAATGGGGGTTAATGACCTTCAGAAAGCTGCAAAAGCTGGTCAAGCAGGCGCGCAATTTTACCTTGGTACACACTACCAATATGGTAAAGATGTAGAAAAAGATGAGAAACAAGCTTTCGCATGGTTTAAAGCGGCAGCTGATCAAGGTTTATCACCAGCACAACTCAACGTAGGTCGTATGTACGCCGACGGTATTGGTGTTAGAAAAGATGAGTCTATGGCTCGTAAATACTTTGAAAAAGCAGCAAGCAATGGTGATAACCGTGCAAGCTACAACCTCGCGATGATGGAAGAGCAAAAGAAAAACTACGTAGGTGCTTACCAGTGGTATGAGCTTTCAACTCGTGATGGCATGCTCGATAATAAAGTGATTAGCCTATCTGAAGGTAAGAAAACTGCTCTAGCGGCGAACTTAACTCAAGAACAAATCCGTACAGCGCGTGACCGTGCAGACAAATGGATTCAAGCACAATAATAACGGTTCATCCGTAAAAAACCTTACTCGACTAAAGCCACCTTGTATGCTCTACAAGGTGGCTTTAGTTTAGATTGTCCCATTTCATATTCTATTTATTTCCCTCTATATCCCCTCTTAAAAAACACGTAACATAACTCACGTTCGATATTAGCTATAAAGTTTGGTTTTATTATGTCTACCCCACATTGGTTTGATCAGGGCAGTTTAGTTCTTGCCAGCAATAACAAAGGTAAAGTCGCTGAGTTTGAAAAACTTTTTGAACAGCTTAAGTTACCTGTAGAAATTATTCCCCAAGGTCGCCTTAATATTCCTGATGCCATTGAAGATGGTTTAAGCTTTATTGAAAATGCCATTATTAAAGCGCGTCATGCCTCTAAAATTTCAGGTAAACCTGCTATGGCTGATGACTCAGGCATTTGTGTTCCTGTGTTAGGCGGCGCACCTGGTATTTACTCTGCACGCTATGCTGGAGAACACGGTGACGATGCAGCGAACAATGCCAAATTATTAAATGATCTTTTGCCATTTCGTAAAAATGGTGAAGTGATTGAAGGCATGTTTGTGTGTGTACTTGCTTTAGTAACCCATGCTGAAGACCCTTTACCACAGATTTTCCAAGGCATCTGGCACGGCGAAATTTTAGAAGCTGCACGTGGTGAAAACGGCTTTGGTTATGACCCTCTGTTCTGGTTACCTGAGCTACAAGTTTCTAGCGCTGAACTTTCTAAAGAAGACAAAAATAAGATTAGTCATCGTGGACAAGCGATGCAGTTATTTAGAGAAAGTTTAGTATAAATTTTCTCTAAATAGCCTTTGAATACCACGTTAGAGAGTATTCGACTTTGTATAGGCAAACCTTACTTTTGTTTTGGCAAAAGTAACAAAACCATTTATGTCACTGACGGTACATCCTTGCTACCGCAGTGACATGGCGGCATCCATGCCGCCTTCGCACAAGCAAATGTGGTGAAAGAAGTTTAAAAATTATAGTGGGAAATGTAGAAACACTGCATAAATCGCAATACAAACACAACTCACAATCGTCCCAGAAGCGATATAAGCCGCAGATCTTCCTGTTCCTTGATAATGTGTTTCTAGGGCTACAATATTGGCTGCTGGTGGCAGACAGAACATTAAAAACATCACTCCAATTTGCTGACTTATATTTGGAATCGGTAGAAATCTATAAGTTAGTCCACAAAGAATAAACCCACACACCACCTTAAACGCCTGAGCTTTGGTACTGTAGATTAAGTCTTTTAAATGCACTCGGGTACGACGCAACCACATTCCCAATACACACATTCCAGCAAAAGTCATTGCGAACTTGGCCACCTCATACACCCAATGTATGGCAGGATGTTCAATATGTTGAGCACCTAAAAGTCTGAGCACAAGCGCGCAAAAGATTGAAATACACGGTGGAGATGACAGAACCTTTTTTAATATGCTGAGCTTACTTTGTGGTGCAGTAGTGACTGCCGTAACAGCCCATGCATTTCCAAAAAGAGACATTCCAATATATAACGCAACAATTGGGGCCGTAGCATCAGGGCCAAATAAAGCCATGGCAAAAGGAAAACCGAGCCAGCCCATGTTGGTATAACTCACGCAAAGCGCTAATAATCTGTCTTTAAATAAAGCTAAATATGCAAAGAAAATAAGAAATGCTGAACCGAAGCTAAAGAGCATCAAACTCAAACTACCCGGCTGATAAAATACCATGTTGTAAATAATCACAACTGGAATTAGTAAGCGGGCAAGCCAAGCTGAAAGAACAGGTTTTATCGTTTCTGAAAGAGAAGTCTGAGCAAGTAAAAGTCCAGTGATAAACGCCAATATTGGCAATAATAACGCCACGTTTTCTCCTCTCACCCATCAAAATCAGTTTGTTATGCTACACCTTTTCAAAGTGAAATGTACTCTCCATTTCAAGTAATTTAAGCTTCACTTTCTCAGCTCTCTCTAAAATAACAATCCAATACAGCCTTTATAAAACTACCCTTTTAGATTTTGACTAACGGCTATTGTCTTAAAAATGACATATAAATGTCACATTGTTGTCATAGCAACCTGTTGATATAAAGCAAACTGAAAAGAGGTATAAGATCATGGCCGGTTTATCTATTTGGCACGTCGTTATTTTTGCAATTGTCGTTATTTTATTATTCGGTACATCTAAATTAAAAAATATCGGTAAAGACGTAGGCGGTGCAGTAAAAGACTTTAAAAAATCAGTTCGTGAAGAAGACGAAACTGCTGCTCTTAATACTCCACGTACAATTGATGCCCAAGTCAAAACCCCTGACAGCACATCAGTGAAAAGCTAAAGGTTTTCCACCATGCTTGATGTAGGAATGACAGAGCTACTCTGTTTTGCAATTATTGCAATTTTAGTTTTAGGCCCAGATAAACTTCCAGAAGCCGCACGCTTTGCTGGTCGCTGGTATGTTCGCCTAAAACGTTATATTACCAATTTGCAAAATGAGATTGATCAAGAGTTGCGTCTTTCTGAATTTCGAAAAGAAATGCAAGAAGAACTCAACCGCATTGAAGCACTAGAACGCAAAGTACAACAACAACTTGAAGAAATACAAAAACAGACTACTTCAGACAATTCAGAAAAAACTGAGGTAGCTGAAACTATATCTCAGTCTACGATGTACTCCCCTGTATCGGGTCATTATGAAGTGCCCTTTCTTGCCAAATTTACACCTTTGGCATCTCAAAGCGACACTTTAGAAACACCTCCCGTTAAATTGAAGATTGCCGTATGAACCAACTGCCTTCAACGACTGTAAATACGCAAGAAAATTTAGACCAAATGCCAATCATGAATCATTTGGTCGTTTTAAGACGTCATTTATTTAGGATTGTCGGGGTAACATTATTTTTATTCTTTTGCTTATTACCGTTTCGAAATAATACTTACCAATTATTATCTGAACCTTTAAGGCTGCAACTTCCTGCATCATCGTCAATGATTGCAACAGATGTAACAGCTACCTTTATGGCACCTTTTAAACTCAATTTATTTGTCGCGCTTGTGCTGGCAATGCCATTTATTCTTTATGAAATCTGGACTTTTGTCCGCCCAGCATTATATCAAAAAGAACGTCATTTAGCACTGCCATTACTCATCGGTAGTATCGTTTTGTTTTATGCCGGAGTTGCCTTTGCATACTACATTACACTTCCTGCGATTTTACATTTCTTTATTAGTGTATCGCCTGAAACTGTTGCACCTATGACGGATATTAATAGCTACCTAAGCTTTTGCTTAAAGCTGTTTTTAGTTTTTGGTGTCACTTTTGAAATTCCAATCGCGACGCTTCTACTGATTTTAATTGGTGTGGTAAATACAAAAAGTCTTGCTGAAAAAAGACGTTTTATCATTGTGGGCTGTTTTTTTGTAGCGATGTTCATTACCCCACCAGATGCAATTTCTATGGTGATGTTGGCAATCCCGATGTGGTTGCTTTTCGAACTTGGATTATTGTTCGGTAAAATTCTTGAGAAAAGAAAAGCTCAATCTGCTGAATAAAATAATATTTAAGAAAAAGCCTGAACCTGTAAGTTCAGGCTTTTTTATATAGACCACTTTTTAATCTACAAAGCAATAAACTGTCTTCAAAGTGACTTAAAAATGTAAGAAAAGTGTCATTTCCAGTCCATAGAATCAACTCAACAAATATACTCACAAAAGTTACGGATTTATTATGACAACTGCTTCTAACCACCCAACACGTCGCGACATTTTAAAATGGTTTACGGGGATCCCTTTTCTTCCATTAGGTGCGATGGCTACGGCAGCAACGTTAGCAGGATGTAACGATAGTAATGATGATTCAGACGTTACCACTCCATCAAAACCAATTAACTTTAAAAATGCAACGTTCACGTCAATGCCTGCACCGTCTACTGTAGCAGAGATCGCAACAACAGCATGTGCATCAAAGCTTGCTATTTCATGGGAAGATGGCAGTAAAACCGAATATCAACTTGCTTACAAACCATTCTTCTTAACAGGTACAGAAGTTCCTGATGGTAAAGGCGGAAAGATTATCGCGGGTGGTTATGTTGACATCAATAATAAGCCAATTATCGATAAATCAGTTGCAGGTAAAGAACGTCAATTCTTCTCTGACTGTCCAGATGGTAGTTCTCTGATTAGCTTCAAACAAGCGACTGGCAAAGATTTCACAGATGCAGACAAGAAAGCATTAGGTGTAACTGGTAACCCAGTGTTCCATGTCGTTCAGTTTGAATATTTATCAAAAGACCAAAATGGTGGTGATACGTACGGTAAATTATCATCTCCGATTGCAGTACTTACTTTAGATCAAGACCCGAAAACTGGTCATTTGACTTTAATTAAATATCACAATGTAGACACTTCAAGTGCACATGGTTTATGGATTACTTGTGGTGCAAGCTTGTCACCATGGGGAACTCATTTATCGAGTGAAGAATATGAACCAGATGCTTTCAACCAAAAGTTAGGTCAATCACTTTCAACACTTAAAGCATTCAGTAAAAATGTGTATGGTGATGAAAATGCGGCTAACCCATATAACTACGGTCATTTACCAGAAATTACCGTAAATGCAGATGGAACGGGTCGTGTGACAAAGCACTACTGTTTAGGCCGTATTTCACATGAGCTTGTACAAGTTTTCCCAGATAACCGTACAGTTTTGATGGGTGACGACTATACCAATGGTGGTCTCTTCATGTTCGTTGCAGATAAAGAGAAAGACCTATCTGCCGGCACACTTTACGTTGCAAAATATACAACAGTACTTACAGATACAACGACGGGTCAGATCTCATGGATCAAGCTTGGTCATGCGACAAGTGTAGAGATTGAAAACCTAATCAAGAGCGGTATCAAAGGAACTGATATTTTCGAATCGGTTCTACAAATTGCCAAATATCCAAGCGATGCAACGACAGCAGAAGTTGAAGCTATTGATGCTGGAGATAAAGGTACACCTGAACAACAAGCTTTAGCAAAAGCTGCGAAAGATCGCTTAAAACTACAACAAGCTGCTCAAAAAGCAGAATTAGAAGCTCAAGGTTTTAAATTTACTTATTTGAGCAAAACTGGTGTTTATCTCAAGCTTAAAGATAACAGCGACAAAACTAAACTTGCAGCGGCTTTCCTTGAGACACACCGTTATGCAGCTTACGTTGGTGCTTCAATGGCATTGACCAAGAACGAAGGTACGACTGTAAATATTGCAGATAAACGCGCATATTCAGCTTTAGCTAACATTGTTGATTCAATGGTTGAAGGCGGTAGCGGTTACCTTGCTGAGCACAACGTTAAATTCCCGAAAATCACGGCTGGTGGTATTTTGGAGCATAAACTGACAGGCGGCCAAAAAGACAGCTCAAATGTAGCAATTAACAGTGAATGGGTACCTAGCCAATCTAGTCTTCTCATTAAAGGTAAAGACATTAGCTTTGACAGCTTAGGTAACACTGCTGATCCAGAACAGATTGCTAGCCCTGACAACTTGAAGTTCTCTGAAAAGCTACGTACATTATTTATCGGTGAAGACTCTGGTAACCACTTAAATAACTTCTTATGGGCTTACAATGTCGACACTAAACAGCTCATCCGTATCTTGTCTACACCAGCAGGTGCAGAATCAACTGGTCTACACGCAGTCGATGAAGTAAACGGTTGGACTTACATCATGAGTAACTTCCAACATCCAGGTGATGAATGGAATCGTTTCTATAAAGAAACTAACGGTGTTCGTACTGGTATCAGTGCAGATTTACTTTCGCAAATTGATACGGCGATTAATACAAACTACAGCAATAAATTTGCAGCAGCGGTTGGCTATATCACTGCCGACCCAATTGCTCCATCTGTTGTGAAAAAATAATCTCTTTCACCAAAATAGAAGAAACCTGCCTTGTGCAGGTTTCTTTTTTTGACTAAACGATCAATTATTTCACAAACCTATCATCAAAACGTCAAAGCCTCGTCACACTACCTAACTAAGCTAATGAAGATTTTTAGAACAATCTCTTTATTTCTTTACTTACTTAGGAATTTCCCATGACAGAGCTGACGCCATATCATGAAGATCAAGAACTGGACAATAATACTTCTGACAATATCCACTTCCGTGACATTTTAGAACAACATGTAAGTCGCCGTAGTTTAATTACTAAAGCAGCAAGCGGTGCTGTAGCTTTAACTTTAGCCTCAACTTTAACAGGCTGTAATGATAGTAATGATGATTCAGGTTCTAACAACGGTGGAATCCCACCTGTAGATCCAAATAAAAAACCAGAGAAATTAACTTTTACCGCAGTGGCGAAAAACCACAACGATATTGTGACTGTACCTGAAGGCTATGAAGCAAATGTCATTTACGCTTTAGGTGATTCAATCAACCCTGCTTTTGGTGACTGGGACGACAATAATATCCCATCTGGTCCAAGCTTCCAGTTCCGTTCTGGTGATTGCCATGACGGTATGCATTTCTTTGGCTTAAATACTTCAAAAAACAACTTTGATGAAAGTGTTTCGGCTGAAGGTTTGTTGGTCATGAATCACGAATATATCAACCAGACCTTCCTTCACCCAAAAGGCCCCACAAAAGTTAATGGACACCGCCCTGAAGATGAAGTGATTCGTGAGACCAATGCGCATGGCGTATCTATTGTTCACATCAAAAAAGATGCAGCAACTCAAAAAGTAGTCATTGATAAAAAATCAATTTTTAACCGACGCATTACGGCATCAACAGAGATGAATTTTGCAGGTGTTGCTGCTGGGTCTAGTTTGCTTGCAACTCGTTTCTCACCTGCTGGTCGTCAAACTCGTGGCACCCATAATAACTGCGGTAACGGTTATACACCTTGGGGCACATACTTAACTACCGAAGAAAACTTTATGGGTTACTTTGCTCGTAGTACGACTGATGACGCGTTACGTACTCCAGAAGAAATTATTGCATTGAAACGCTATGGCTTAAAGGCGGGATCTGGTTCACGCTACGGCTGGGAAACAGCAATTGGCCAAGTAGAGTCACAAGACTTATATGACCGCTGGAATGCCGATGTAAAAGCTGTACAGCCGACACAGGACTACCGTAATGGGCCAAATACATTCGGCTGGATGGTTGAGATTGATCCTTTTGATAACCGTCTAAACCCAGTTAAAAGAACATCGCTAGGTCGTTTTGCACATGAAGACAGTGCTTGCCGTGCCGTAGCAGGTCAGCCATTAGCGTTTTATATGGGTGATGACTCTCGCGGTGAATACATCTATAAATTCGTCTCGACTGCTGTATGGGATGTCAAAGACGTAAACGGCGGTTATACAGCTGGCGACAAATATATGAACGCGGGTAAATTGTATGTTGCCAAATTTAATAATGATGGTTCAGGCCAATGGATTGAACTTGCTTATGGCAAAAATGGCTTAAATGAAAGCAACACTACTTACCCTTTCAAATCTCAGGCAGACGTTGTTACATTTGCACGTTTGGCGGGAGATGCAGTCGGCGCTACCAAAATGGACCGTCCAGAATGGTGTACGGTTAATCCAGTAAACGGCGAAGTCTATGTCACCCTAACCAACAACTCAAATCGTGGTAAAGATTACGCGACCGATGCTGCAAACCCACGTAACTACACAGACCTCTACAACGGCACTAAAGAGCAAAAGGGTAACGTTAACGGTCATATTATCCGTTTTAAAGAAACTGATGACAAAACCATTGCTGAAACCTTCAAATGGGATATCTACCTATTTGGCGCAGAAGCATCGATGGCTTCAAATATCAACTTATCGGGTCTGACAGACAATAATGATTTGTCATCTCCTGACGGGATGTGGTTTGACCCACGTGGCGTACTTTGGATTCAAACAGATGATGGTGCTTATACCGATGTCACTAACTGTATGATGCTTGCAGCGCTACCAGGTCAAATTGGTGATGGCGCTGCTGCCACTACGTCAAATGGCCAGCAAACGCTAGTCGGTGCTAAAGTTACAGACTCAACATTGCGACGTTTCTTGGTTGGACCAAAGCAATGTGAAATTACAGGTATTGCCATGACACCTGATCACAAAGCTATTTTTATCAATGTTCAACACCCTGGTGAAGACTCGAAAAGTTACGCAACACCAGACAGTAACTGGCCAGCAACCCAGAAAGATCCAAACAATAAAACAGCACGTCCACGTTCAGCAACTGTTGTGATTACCCGTAAAGATGGCGGTGTGATCGCAGGCTAATTCGTTTATGCCAATAAAAATGCCGGTCAATTGATCGGCATTTTTAATTGCTATCGATTTAAAAGAATGTGCTGCTGAACAATTTGACCGCTGTGCTCACCTTGTTGGGTCTTTTCAAACCAAAGCCATTCATTATTAGTCATTCTTAGAAAATTCGAACAGCGTGTACCATACACAGGACTTTGAATAAAGGTAGATGACAACAACTCTTCCATCTCTGCTTGAATGCCCGTGTTGGGTAATAAAGCAGTTGTGACTTTGCGCTCATCTTCCAAAATATCCCACGCCGCATGTTGCAAAGTTAACTCTTCTGTCTGATGCTGAAGCATAGGCAAAAACTCTTGCGTAAAACGTGTTCGTAAATGTTTAGTTTTTTCCCAATGTTCAGACATCAAGCCATTTGAAACCACATACACACCGTTAGCCAATACTTGCGGTGCTTCACCACGGTTACTCATATAAACCGCTTGATCAGCATTTCCCATAAACAAGTTAAAGCCAGCAAAATTCTGTTGCTGCTGTTCTAATTGTTGGGCAAATCGAATCGGCATTAAATCAGATTCTAAAAAAGCCTGAACCAAATGCCCCCGAGAAGTCTCATAAGACTTTTGATCTCGACCATCACGGAAGTTGGTTAAAACAGCCCATCGGCCTTGAGGCGTAACGCCCATCCACGTGCCACCCGACTGCAAATCTTGTCCCGCAACAATGGGGGTATGTTCCCACTGATGCAACAAAGCCGTTGGACGATGATAAAATTCATCCCGATTTGACATAAGACACAAGGGCATATCATCCAAAACATGCCATGCTAAAGCCACAATACACATTGATTCTTGTTCCCTATCTTTACACATTGAATGTACAACATTTTTCACATCATTCCGCTACAATCTGTCAAAACGTAAGATCAAGGAGCAGCAATGCTGACCTATCCTAATATCGATCCGGTCGCAATACATCTAGGACCTCTTCAAGTCCATTGGTATGGACTCATGTATTTATTGGCATTTTTATGTGCTTGGGGGCTTGCTTCCTACCGTGCCAAACAACGTGATGGCTGGACATCAGAAATGGTTTCCGACCTAGTGTTCTATGGTGCCCTAGGTGTTGTTCTGGGCGGTCGTGTCGGCTATGTCCTTTTCTATGAGTTTGATAAATTCCTCGAAAATCCGATTTGGTTATTCCAAGTCTGGACAGGTGGCATGAGTTTCCACGGCGGCTTTCTCGGTGTTATGGTTGCTATGCTATTTTGGTGTAAAAAATACCAAAAAACATGGTTCCAAACGCTCGACTTTATTGCCCCTTGTGTACCGACTGGCTTAATGTTCGGACGCATTGGTAACTTTATTGGTGGAGAGTTATATGGTCGTGCGGTAACTGACCCAAATTATCCATTCGGTATGATCTTCCCAACAGATCCGTTACACCTAGTTCGCCATCCATCACAAATCTATCAAGCGCTTTGTGAAGGTTTGATTCTATTCATTGTTCTGTGGTGGTTTAGTTCAAAACCGCGTCCTCGTATGGCCGTTTCAGCCCTATTCTTAATGGGATATGGCGTTGCCCGCTTTGTTATGGAATTCTTCCGCCAACCAGATGCCGACCAAGGTTTCATTCTTTTTGGTTGGATGACAAAAGGACAGATTCTAACAATTCCAATGTTGCTGATTGGCCTTTGGATGATGTGGTATGCCTATCAAAAGAAAATTTATGACTGGGGTCCACAAAAGAATAGTTAATATCTAAATTAGAGGAGTTTCGGCTCCTCTTTTCTTTTTTATGCTACAGTTTTTACTCTCCCAAGATGAAGATATACCATGCTGGAATTCTGGTTTAACACGCAAGTCCCAACATTTAAAAAACTAGTGATTTTGATTATTACGCTGCTTATTTGTATTGCGTTATATCAATACCAACCACTACCTTTAGATACGATTCTGATGTTTACTGGAACTGGGGTAGTTTTTTTAATCTGTCGTTACTTTAAATTGCATTTCGCTCAAAGCAATCCGACGGGTTTGCTCTACCGTCTATTTACTTGGATCCCTATTGCCCTTTTGTTTGCCCTTATTTTTGTTAAAGCGATGCCGAACTTGCTGATTTGGGGTGTACAAGGAATTGCTTTTATGGCACTTGCTGCTTTTATTTTTTCACCTCAATCGCTTTTTAAGAAATAGGTTTGGTTTTCATGTTGGCTTATTGGTACAAGGCTCCGCGCCATATCAAACTCATCTTCATAATTGCGGTTTGTACTGCAATTTATGTAGCCAATCAAGTCCAGCCTTTATCGCCGACTTATATTGTTCTTAGCCTTGCGTTAGGTTTCGGACTTCATTTCGGGCAATATTTACAAACAAAAATTCCAGATCGTAGTTCATATAAATCTAACCTCCAGTTTCTGATTAGAATTTACCCTCTTATTATTGTTGCTATTGTGGTGTGGATGCTACCACCTCAGCACAATTGGATCGTAACGATACAAGCTTTAGGCTTTGTACTGGTTGGATTTTTTCTGGTTTCAATTTATCAAAATCGTGCCAAGCGTTTTTAAGCATAAAGTTTAGCTCGTTTTTACTATTCCCAAAGCATGCTATTATCTTCCACGGTTTATTGATCCATGAACCGTCTCCCTTTTATTTTATGGAATTAATCCGAACTCGAGAGTGTTATGCGTGCATATTTAGACCTACTACAACATATCCTTGATAATGGCGGTGACAAAGGCGACCGTACAGGCACAGGAACCCGTTCTGTATTTGGTCATCAAATGCGTTTTGATCTCTCTAAAGGTTTTCCTTTACTCACCACAAAAAAAGTTCACTTCCGTTCTATTGTGATTGAGTTACTTTGGTTTTTAAAAGGCGACACCAATGTCCAATATCTAAAAGATAATAAAGTTTCAATTTGGGACGAATGGGCAACAGCAGAACAAACTGCTCGTTTTGGCCGCCCAGAGCATGAGCTTGGTCCAGTCTATGGTCATCAATGGCGTAATTTTGGCGCAACCAAAAATGCGGATGGTACTTATAACCAAGATGGTTTTGACCAGATTAAATGGTTAATTAATGAAATTAAAACCAACCCAAACTCGCGTCGTTTAATTATCTCTGGTTGGAACCCGAACGAAGCTGGACAAGTAGCCTTACCACCTTGCCACACGCTTTTTCAATTTTTCGTACAAGATAACAAATTGTCATGCCAACTTTATCAACGTAGCGCAGACGTGTTTTTAGGTGTGCCTTTTAACATTGCGAGCTATGCTCTACTCACCCATATGATTGCTCAAGTGTGCGGTTTAGGAGTCGGTGATTTTGTATGGACTGGTGGTGATACACATCTTTATGCCAACCATTTTGAGCAAGCACAACTTCAATTGACACGTGAGCCTTTACCACTCTGCCAATTGAAACTAAATCCAGAAATAAAAGACTTATTTGATTTCAAATTTGAAGATGTTGAAATTGTAGGTTATGAGTCGCATCCTGCAATTAAAGCACCAGTTGCAGTATAACAACGACTCAAATTTCATTAGGTTACGGTTTAGAGAATAAGATTATGGCATGGCAAAATGTAGAAGTTGTTCACGTTGTGGCAATGGATAAAAACCACTGTATTGGTAAAGGCAATGCGTTGCCATGGCATATTTCTGCCGACTTAAAACACTTTAAAGAAATCACCCAAGGTGGCGTGGTCATCATGGGTCGTAAAACCCTTGAGTCTATGGGTCGTGCGCTACCAAACCGTGTGAACTGGATCATTACCCGTGACATTAACTGGCAATTTGACGGTGTTAAAATTGCCTATTCAATTGAAGATGCTTTAAATGCAGCTTTAGAAGATGTAAAAAATACTGAAAAGCAGGCATTGTTCATCATTGGTGGCGGCGAGATATTCAAGCAAACTTTGTCAATTGCAGACCGTCTTGAACTTACTCATGTTGACTTAGATGTGCAAGGTGATGCACATTATCCAACAATACCGAGTGAATTTCATAAAACTGCAAGTGAACAGCAAGTTGATGAAAAATCAGGAACTTCATTCGAGTTTGCTACTTATAAAAAATAATTCTATGGATGCCTATGCACAATATCGGAACACGTGAATTTATTATTGCTCTACTTTTTGGGCTGTTACATAGTCTATTCACGCTGTTTATTGTGTTCTCTAGTATCTGGGTATGTGTAGCGCTCTGGGTTCAACAGCCTTTTGGCTGGTTAGGCAGCCGCATACTCATTGGCATCTGGATTGCTTTTGCGCTGAGTATGGCGGGCCTATATGTCGAAGGCCATCTTGTTAGCAGACGTACAGACATCCTAATTTACCTTTTAGCATTTGCCTGCTCTCTCGTTTGGTATTTTTCGATTACTGCACGTCAAGACCGTGACTGGAACCCTGAAGTTGCCAATATGCTGAGCTATGAAAAGCACGGCGATGTTGTCACTTTGCATAATGTCCGTAACTTTAACTGGCATCCCGATGGAACCTATGATGTTCGCTGGGAAACTCGAACTTTTGACCTTAACCAGTTAAATGGAATAAACATCATTGCTTCTTACTGGATGGGGCCACAAATTGCCCATACACTGGTCAGCTTCGAATTTGCACATCAACAACCTTTGGTCTTCTCAATCGAGATTCGCAAAGAAAAAACTGAAGAGTTTTCGGCAATCGGTGGTTTTTTTAGAAAATATGAACTGAGCTTAATTGCTTCTGATGAAAAAGATATTGTCTATACGCGTAGCAACATCCGCAAAGAACAAGTTTATAATTTTCCTATCAATATGCCACGATCTGAGCAAAAAGCTTTATTTTTAGAATATCTTAAAAAATCAGATGAGTTACGTACAAAACCAGAGTGGTACAATACGCTCACCAGTAACTGTACAACTCTAATTTTTGATATGGTTCAAGCGATTAACCCATATCAACTTCCTAAAGATTATCGTCTAATTGCTTCAGGTTACTTACCTAATTATTTATATGATCTTAAAGCACTTAATCAAAACGTCAGTTTAAAACAGTGGTATCAAATTGCACATATCAATCCACGTACTGAAAATTTTGAACAGCTCTCAGATCAGAGTAGTGAACACTTCTCTCAAATCGTTCGACAAGGTTTACCTAAAGCTAAATGAAATAAGTAATGCACTTTTCTTTACTTTTTTATACATGCTTTACTTTGTATTTTAAATACATAAACCCTATTGTAATAGGCAGGAAATAGAGGGAAAAACAATGCAACAGGCATTATTTGGCGGCGGCTGTTTTTGGTGCGTCGAAGCTGTATTTTTACAAATACGCGGTGTAGAAAAAGTAACTAGTGGTTACGCAGGTGGGCACACGACTAACCCTACCTACGAGCAAGTATGTCAAGGAGATACCCAGCACGCTGAGGTGATCTTGGTTGATTTTGATGAAGAGCAAGTAACATACTCCCAGTTACTCGATGTATTCTTCGCGACTCACGATCCAACGACTTTAAATCGCCAAGGTAATGATATCGGCACGCAATACCGCTCTGTTATTTATTACTATAATGAAGAGCAAAAGCAAGCAGCGGAACATACGATTCAAACGTTAAAAGATGATGATCTTGATATTGTGACTGAATTGTCTCCTGTTCCAACGTTCTATTCAGCCGAAGAATATCATCAGAATTACTATGCAAAGAATCCTTCACAAGGTTATTGCAACTTTGCGATTCCACCTAAGTTGCTCAAGCTCTATAGTAAATTCCAGCATCTTATGAAAGATCAATAAATTAGAGCAATAAAAAAGCAACCAATTTGGTTGCTTTTTTATTAGATAAACTAAATTTTAGTTTTCACTGACAAAGGCAATATCGCTCAGTCCGGCTTCACTGGCGCGAGACATTACCTGTGCAACAGTATCGTACTTCGACTCTTTATCTGCACGAAGCTGAACTGTTGGTTTAACATCACCTTGACCTGCTTCTTGGAAACGTTTTTGAAGCTCATCAAGGCTAATTACTTGAGTATCCCAAGCCACTTCACCATTTGCATTAATACTAATCGTAATTGCTTTTGGTGGTGGATCAATAATTTCAGCAGTTGTTTTAGGAAGCGTTAATGGAATCGATGGGTTGGCAACTGTTGCTGTGACCAAAAAGATGATCATTAACACCAACATAATGTCGATTAGCGGAATGAGGTTCATCTCATTTATGCCACTATCGTGGTCTTCACCCAATTGAAAAGCCATTAAGCTTGACCTCCAACATAACTTTGCTGTGCAGTTTTAACATCAGACTTTACAGTTGAGTCTTGCTGCAACATCGTATCAATTAATAAGCTGTGCGCTTGATCTTGTAAATCATGAGCAAGGCCACGGTTAGCACGTACACAAATGTTATATGCCAATACCGCAGGAATCGCAACTGCAAGACCAAGGCCCGTCATAATAAGCGCTTCACCTACTGGTGTAGCCACTTGAGCCAAGCCTGCTTGTCCACTTTTACCGACTGCAACAAGTGCATGGAAAATACCCCATACAGTACCAAACAAACCAACGAATGGTGCAATTGAAGCAATTGTTCCTAAAACAGAAATACCTTTTTCAGCATTGACTTTTTCAGCAGAAATTTGACGAAGTAGAGCCTGCTCCGCAACCGCTTTACGCTGCTCAAAACTTAAAGGTTGTAACTTTGCTTTTAGCGAAGTGATAGCCTGAGAAAGTTGAGCATAAGCTTGTTGCTTTAATTGGCGAGTCCCCATCAAACGTAAGATGAAAACTGTCCAGGTAGCAATCGACATTGCCAATAAGATGAAATACAGGGTTTTACTCACTGCATCTGCATGTTGCCAATAGATTGAAAAGTTCATATGAACTCCTGATTAAGGTTAGCCGTTGGGACTCAAATTCATTTAAGGGGTTAAATCAAAGGGTTGCTCTGCTTTAATTGGATAAGCAACACCATTTTCCATATAAGGTTTAAATTTCGCACCGCGAACAGCACGGACAACTTTGTCATCTAGACTTGGAATACCGCTACTTCTCGTCACTCGTACATTAATAATCTTGCCTTTTTCATCGGCTTCAATCAGTACCATGACAGAGCGTGCTTCGCCTTGTAAATCTTTTGAAGAAACTGTTAAACGTGGTGAACGACTCCACTGTACACCCGAACCACCAATTGAAACTCGTTTTGGTGATGGATCTGGAGCGGGTTGAGCTTTAGGTGCCTCTTGTACTACTGGCTTTGGTTTTTCAACGACTTTTTCAGAAACAGTCGTTGTCACCACTTTGGTTTCAACTTTAGGTTCTGTCTTTACTGTTTCTTTTGGTGTTTCAGCCTTTTTCACCTGTTGAATTTTTTCCACTTTTTTCGGTGGTGTCACAGGCTTTTCAACAACTTTAACTTCTTTTACCTCTTTTTTAGGTTCCGGCTTTTTAGGCGGTTCCTTTGGTTTAGGAGGTAGTGGTTTAGGTTGTTCTTGAATTTTTACGAAACGTACCTGTAAAGGTTTCTTATCGATTGGCTTTAATTCAGCAGGCTTAATATGGCTAACTGCCCATAAGACCCCGATATGACCAATTGCAACTGCAATTAGTGCTGTGATGACTTTCTTTTTCATCGGATTGGGAGCGTTTAAGGCTGCGGAAGATTGACTCATAAGAATCTAATTACCTAATGGATGATGATTTCAGATTTCTATTTATAGAAACGATTTCAAACATCGGATAGAACAATAAAGTGCCACAATAATAAATGAGAAGTGTTTTCATTTGCAACTATTTTTTGAGAAAAACATTTACTCTGTGCCAGAGCTTTGTGCCTGCTGAGCGTCTTTGCTTTAGTTTTCTCATAGTTACATCAATAGACACCCATGTTCACAATTTGTTTAGCCAAACTTAAATAGCTGGGCTATTTACACCATGAACAGATCTATTTTTATGATAACCCCACTTATTATTGATATGTTATATTATTTCATTTTTATTTTAAATATAAAAAAACACGCAAGAAGCGTGCTTTTTAAAATAACCGTTATTTAAAAAACAACGGTCTTATTACCATCAACAATAATACGATCTTCTAAATGCCACTTCACTGCACGAGCTAATACATTACGCTCTACATCTTCACCTAGCTCACGTAATTGCTCAACATTATAGTCGTGGCTCACACGCTCAACGTCTTGCTCAATAATTGGACCTTGGTCAAGGTCAGCTGTCACATAGTGAGCTGTCGCACCAATCAACTTCACACCTTTTTCATAAGCTTGCTTATATGGATTAGCACCCACGAAAGCTGGCAAGAAAGAATGGTGAATATTGATGATTTTCATTTCCCATTTCGCAACAAAATCTTCGCTTAAAATCTGCATATAACGTGCAAGAACTAATAAATCATTGCCTTGCATCATTTCATCAATTTGCGCATAAGCTTCAGCTTTATTGTCTTTAGTGACTTTAATTACAGTAAATGGAATACCGAAGTTTTCAACAGATTCACGTAAATCTTCATGATTAGAAATGACATGAGTAATTTCGCAAGGTAACGAACCACGTGCATGACGCCATAACAACTCAAGCAATGCGTGGTCAACTTTAGAAACTAAAATACCAACTTTTTTAACATCGTTAACGAAAGCAAGACGCCATTGCATCTCATAACGCTCAGCAACATTCGCAGCAAAAGTTTGAATTAATGCATCTTTACGCGACTGTAAATGATCAAGTTCAAATTCAACACGCATGAAATAACGTCCGCCCTGAGCTTCCGTCGCATACTGATCAAGCGCAGTAATGTTTGCACCTTGGTGATACAAAAAGCTCGATACCGCTTGTACGATCCCTGGCTTGTCTTCACAAGTAATCAGTAAACGGGCTGTATTGGCAGTGGTCATATTCATTTGGTTAATATCACTTAATTGAGATAAATCTTTTAATAGGCCGAGTATTCTAGCGCCCTAAATAAACAAGCACAACTATTCGTCTTTTAAGGACGATAAGCTAGCAAATAGATCTGAAGGGCCAAGAGATTCAAGCAACTGCTCATAAGTTGCTCGGCTCTCCCCCATAAGATAAGGACCTTCAAGGAAAACCATTTGGCGTAATGCTTGCCAAACCCATTTTTCTTCTAAATGGTTATTGTCACTAATATGACCAGACATATACAAAAAGTTTGTCCAGTTTGTTAATACAATCCAGAGGTTAATAATGAGGGCTTCAATTTCCGATGCCGTCATTTTCATAAGACCTGCATCTACAAAAGCTTGATAAATCTTTTGCCCCTGCTGCATCACCTGCCCAGCAAAACGCGGATAAATCTTTTTAAAGTCTTCGTTACTTTCAACTAAATGATAAACATCACGATGAATAAAACGGTAGCTCCATAATTGGCCGCTGAGCACCTGAAAATAGTTAATTTTATCATTGGTCGTTAATGGTCTATCGTCAGGTAAAGAAAGCACTTCCAATGTCTCGGCCTGATATTGATACATTAATTCCTTAATGATTTCATGCTTATTCCGAAAATGATAATACAAGTTTCCGGGACTGATACCCAACTCCGCAGCAATATGATTGGTTGTAACTGACCGTTCACCTCGCTCGTTAAAAAGCTGCAAACTGATTTGTAAAATCCGGTCTTTTGTCTTCAGAGCTTTAGGTTGAGACATTTTAATAACCTTTAATAATTCACATGGTTAAGACTTGAACACATAAACTGACTTGACTATTTAGAGTATTTACTCTAAAAAATAAATATATCAATGTATTTGGTAAGTACCGATGAACAGTCAAACAAAAACAAATCCAGAGACTCAGCTTCCTTATGATGTTAAGCATTTACATGATTTGCTTGAACAACAAAAGCTCGCTTATTTACGTCATCCGGTACCCACTGCTAAAGAGCGTATTGATCGTTTAGCTCGTCTTAAAAGAGTCTTGGTAAAATATCAAGATCAGATTGCAGACGCAATTAACCTTGATTATGGCAATCGTGCAGTTATGGAAACAAAAATTGGTGAGCTACTCACCAGTTTGGAACAAATCAAATATTACAGTAAACATCTGACAGCGTGGATGAAACCTTCAAAACGCCATATCAGTGTATTACATCAGCCAGCAAAAGGTTGGGTACAATATCAACCTATGGGTGTAATTGGTATTATTACACCATGGAATTACCCGTTACTTCTTTCAGTTGGGCCATTAATTTGTGCGCTGGCAGCGGGCAACCATGCCATGATCAAAATTTCGAGTGCCTCTCCTAACTTTGGTCGAGTTCTTGAAAGTGCATTAGCAGAAGCGTTCCCACAAGAATTAGTTGCTGTAGTAAATGGTGGCGGCGTTATTTCAGACGCTTTTAGTCATTTGCCTTTTGACAAAATGATTTTCACAGGCTCAACTTCTGTTGGTAAAACAGTGATGGCAGCCGCAGCTCAAAATCTGGTTCCTGTTATTCTTGAGTTAGGCGGAAAATCTCCTGCCCTTGTGCATGCATCTATGGATATGAAAGATGTGGCTCAACGTATTGCTGTAGGGAAATTATGGAACGCGGGTCAAACCTGTGTTGCACCTGACCATATTTTCTTGCCACGCGGGAAAACTGCCGAGTTCATCGAAAACTTTAAATTGATTGTGGCTGGCATGTATCCGCATTTCCGCAATAATCAAGATTACACGTCTATTATTAATGACAAGCAATACAACCGCATTCAGGGCTATCTTGAAAATGCCCGCGATCAAGGTGCTCGTATTATTGAAATTAATCCTCAAAATGAAATTTTAGATGATGTCCGTAAAATTGCGCCGACTTTAGTTACAGGCGTAACGACTGCAATGGATATTATGCAAAATGAAATTTTTGGTCCGATCCTGCCAATTTTGGAATATGACCAAATAGAAGAAGTTGTTGAATTCATTAATAGTCGCCCGCGTCCTTTAGCAATGTATTATTTTGACTATGATCAGGCACGTGCTGACTATATTGCACAACATACCCATTCAGGACACTTCGGAATCAACATGGTGATTACCCATGTGGCTCAAGATGATTTACCGTTTGGGGGAATTGGTGCATCAGGTATGGGTAAATATCACGGACCAGAGGGCTTTTTTAGCCTTTCTCATGAACGTTCGGTGATGTCTAATCCAAAACTTTATAGCCTTAAATACATTCTTCCACCGTTCAATAAGCCCATTCATCGTTTCATTTCGAAAACCTTGTTGCGCTAACTGATCAAGGCATGATCTGTTATACTAAATCATGCCTCGTTTTTACCAATTCCGCTTGTCTTTTAATCGTATTTTTGGTATAAAACGCCCCTTGAATGAATTCATCCGTTTACATTTAGTATGACTGGCCACAGATTTGCTGTTGGCTGAATCAATGGAGTTACACCATGTCTAAGGTTTGCCAAGTTACCGGCAAGCGTCCAGTCGTTGGTAACAACGTCTCACACGCCAACAACAAAACCAAGCGCCGGTTCGAGCCGAACCTGCACCACCACCGTTTCTGGTTAGAAAGCGAAAAACGTTTTGTACGTCTTCGTTTAACCACTAAAGGTATGCGTATTATTGACAAATTGGGTATCGAAAAGGTTGTTGCAGACCTTCGTGCTCAAGGTCAAAAGATCTAAGGAGTCTGAACAATGCGTGATAAGATTCGTCTCGTTTCTACAGCTGGTACAGGTTATTTCTATACCACGACTAAAAACAAACGTACTATGCCGGAAAAAATGGAAATCAAAAAATTTGATCCAAAAATCCGTCAACACGTGATTTTCAAAGAAGCTAAAATCAAATAATTTTAGCCTCGAAAAAAAACGACTTCACAATGAAGTCGTTTTTTTTTGCATTTTTTTTATAGCTCACTTTTTTTTGTTAAACTTTCCACATATTTCGCCTTGGCATTTTTTATGCTTGTCTTTAGCCTAACTCACGTAAAAGGAGTTTTTAGTGCCGCATGACGTAGATTTAATTGTTTTACTTGCTGTTGGTTTCGGTGTTGCCCTCTTTTTTGGTTATCTTGCAGCCCGATTACGACTTCCTCCTCTTATCGGCTATTTAATTGCCGGAATTATTATTAGCCCAAATACACCCGGCATAGAAGCAGATATTCATCTTGCTAATCAGCTCGCAGAACTCGGGGTCATGTTCCTGATGTTTGGTGTAGGCATGCACTTTTCATTAAATGACTTACTGCTGGTTCGACGTATTGCTGTACCAGGTGCGATTTTACAAATTGCGGTCGCTACCCTATTAGGGGTCGGTGTATCCATGCTCTGGGGATGGAGCTTTGGTTCGGCACTCGTTTTTGGCTTAAGCCTGTCGTGTGCGAGTACTGTTGTATTATTAAAAGCTTTAGGAGACCGAGGTCTTTTAGACTCAGTCAACGGCAAAATTGCTGTGGGTTGGCTGTTAGTCGAAGATTTAGTGATGGTACTTGTTTTAGTACTTCTTCCAGCTACAGCAGTTTTACTCGGTGGGAAAGCGCCAGAAGGTGCAGATGGTAATATCTGGTTAACCCTTGGACTCACTTTATTAAAAGTAATTGGCTTTATTGCCTTTATGCTGATTGTAGGTAAACGTGTTGTTCCTATTATTATGCAGTTTGTTGCTCGTTTAGGTTCAAGAGAGTTATTCACCCTTACGGTTGTTGCAGCTGCTGTTTCAATTGCCTACGGGTCTTATGCCATTTTTGGGGTCTCAATGGCATTAGGAGCTTTCTTTGCAGGGATGGTTGTTAAAGAATCAGACTTTAGCCACCGCGCAGAAGAAGAAACGCTTCCACTACGTGAAATTTTCTCAATTCTGTTTTTTGTTTCTGTGGGTATGCTGTTTGACCCACATATTCTTGTTGAGCGTCCACTCCATATTTTGGCCGTTATCGCAATTATTATGGTAGGTAAAACACTTGCTGCAATGGCTTTGGTTTTATTCTTTCGCTATCCAATTAATACAGCGCTTACAGTTGGTGCGAGTTTGGCCCAAATTGGTGAATTCTCATTTATTTTAGCGACTCTCGGCGTCTCATTAGGCTTATTAAGCTTAGAAGCACAAAATCTGATTTTAGCTGGGGCTTTATTTTCGATAACGCTGAACTCTTTTATATTCTCTGCCATTGAACCTGTACAACGCTGGATTCGCGAGCGCTCTCACTTAGCCCGACTTCTTGAACGTAGTGGTGACCCATTAGCCATGTTACCCGATGAAGTTGATCAGGCTTACTTACGCGATCAGGTTGTGATTGTTGGATATGGCGGTGTGGGACGACGTATTACTGAAAATTTAATTAATGAAAATATTAAAGTCGTTATTGCTGAAGAGAATCGTGAAATCGTAGAAAAGCTACGTCAGTCGAATATTGCTGCTGTGAGTGGTGTTGCAACCGAACCAGGTGTTTTAATTCAAGCACACATCATGCATGCAAGACTCTTGGTGATCTCACCTATGGATATTTTAGATATTCACCGAATTGTAGCGATTGCTAAGCAATTAAACCCTCAAATTCAGGTGTTAATTTGCGCAGAAAGTAAAGAAGAAGCGGCAGTAATCAGAGATGAGAATATTGGTGAAGTGTTCTATGCCAAAGAGGAAATGGCAAAGAATATGAGCCATCATATATTAAATCAGATCGAGCTTGCCCATCAGTCAACTATTCATTAACCCATATAAAAAGCGTACTCAAGAGTACGCTTTTTTTAACTCAAGAATTTAGGCTGTTCGTCTAGTACTTCAGCCTGCCATTCATTTACCTGCTTTTCGAGCAGTCCAAATAGTGCAGCCTGAATCATATGCTGAGCAACAACTGGAGTTTGCTCACCCAAGATTGCTTTTACTTCATCGCTAAATTGAATTTTAACCAAGGGTTCATTCTCAGAACCTGCATTACGCAAGGCGAGTTCGCCACCTTCGAGTTGGACTAATTCCAAAACGGCTTCTTGATTTCCAAATAACTCTTTCAATTGCTGTATAGACATATATTTCCTCCATGTTTCAACATGGTGGCAAAGCACCCTTGCACTTTGCATCTCTTGTCTTATTTATATAGGCACACCCGGATTAAATTTCAAGCGTTCGGGCAGTTTAATTTTAGAACTCGACCATTTCATTACGAAAACCATCAATTAAATGGCTTAATTCACGATGCCATTCACGCAAAATCTTAACATCTGGTAACCAAGATTGAGGACCTTGAGTTACTTTGATAATGAGATTAGAAGAAGTTTCTTCTTCTGGGGTCGGCTCTTTAGGTTCTGGTGCATATTGACACATACGGTAAGCTCGTTTGAGCTCTGCAACAAAACCATCTTTCGCCAATTGTTGCAAAACGGACACTTCTGGAGAAACTTGTCCTTTTGCAGCCATATGTTCTTCAATAGATTTTAAAGTGGGTTGCAATTCATTTAAACGGTAATAACGTACAAGTTCTTGTAAGAAAGCTAACATTGCGCCATGTAAATGAAATACAGCTGCTTCACGGTAAGCTTGTATCTGCTGCACATGATCAGTCTGTTCTGCCTGTTGACACGCTAAGCGCGCAAAATAGAGCTTCTGATTGGTACGATCGGCATGATAACGAGCAACACGTGACATAACTAAACTTTCCTGTTCTAAAATCGCTATTGCAACAGCTATTCTTTAGCTTAACGACTCCATTAATAAAATCAACGTTATTTATGGTAAATCCAGCTCAACTTGATAAATTTTACGTTTCGCTAAAACTTTTAGTGGCTGCTTTATAGGACGAACATTACTTAAAACCCAAGCAAAATACCCTTCGTCCCAAGCAGTTGCACATGCTGGCTCAATTTCATCATTTCGCCAAGCATGAATAGAGTCGACATCAACCAAAGCGACAGCAACTCCCTCCTCTTCATCTGTACCTTTAACCAAAAATTTTTGGTTCTCGACAATTAGTAGATCTTTGATTGGCAGTTTTGTAGGTACCCATGAACGTACTTCAAGTGTTTTTATACCTTCAGCGATACGAGTACCATTTGGCGTTACAATCGAAAGAGCTAAAAACTGTCTTTTCACACTAAAGGCTTACTCTTCAGCTGCTTTAACGCGAATTCCATTGCCTTTAACTTTAAGCAGGTTTAAGCCTTTAATTGCCTTAATTGCTTCACGTGGGTTAGGCATTTCAACAAAACCAAAACCTTTTGATTTGCCTGTGTCTTTATCAGTAACAAGAACACACGTTTCAACTTTACCAAATGCTTTGAATAACTCTAAAATTTCAGTTTCACTCACAGCACGATCTAAATTACGAACTAATATCTTCATTTTCTAACCTTAATTGGCAATTAAAGGGAGCAGCCAATATATTTAAGTAATCACAGTGTCTTATACAGTAGTTTAATCCAGATCGATACCAAAACCTAAATTTACTGTAGATGAACGGTTCCATTGCTTTTTAGCAAATGGTTGAGGTACTTGCCTATGAATCTTTGCCTGAACCAAATGTGCGGGAAGGTCATTTAGGAAATAACTTTCGATTTTACGACCTTGTTCGTCATAATTGTCTTCTGACCATGTATTGAGATTTTGCTTAGTCAAAATTAATTCATTTTCTGCACGTGTTAATGCAACATACAATACGCGGCGCTCTTCTTCGACATCATCAAAATCGCCCTGTGCCCTTGCATAAGGATATTGATTTGGCGATACATGAGGTACATAGCAAACTTTCTGTTCAGCACCTTTAGCGGAATGAATCGTAATTAAAGTCACTAAATCCTGATCAGCAGCTTTCTCAATTTCAGAAACTGAAATAGGTTCAAGAACATATTCTTCGAGGAACTCACCTAAAGACGCATGTTTACGCGCAAGTTGCTTGACCAAATCAAAGTCTTTTAATCGGCGAGACCAATCTTTAGTTTTATAATTTTGCTCTAGCTGTTCACCCAAAGCATCGAGTGCCAAGCCAATGCTTGCTTCAACATGCTGCTGTAATACATCTAGCTGTTTTAAAATTAAAATCGCTTGTAAAGGGACTTTCCCATGACGTTCTAGACGATTGCAGCGCTCTTCAACGTCAACAATTCCCATCAACTCTTGCGCCAGCTTACTTGCACCAACATCACCAATACCATCCCACAAAGTTAAAAAACGCATCCACGCCAAATCATCGTGAGGATTGCTCACAATACGTAGCAAGCTAAGTACGTCTTTCACGTGTGCAGACTCAAGAAGTTTTACCCCACCAATAAAACGATAAGGTACTTCAGCAGCAATAAAGGCTCCTTCCAGATATCGTGCACTATAGCCAGAACGGACCAAAACCATATGGTCGTACCAGCTTGCACCTTGCTGATGTCGCGTTATTACGTCCTGTGCAATCCAGTTTGCTTCTTCATACTCATTACCAAATAGGTGCAGCTGAGGCTTTTGCCCTTGCCCACGATGAGCTTGCAGCTGTTTGTGATAATCAATTGGGCTATGCGCCAATAACCAATTTGATAAATCTAAGATTTCTTGAGTCGAACGATAATTTAAATCCAGTGTATGAATAACTGCGTCAGGTATCCGCTCTTTAAAAGAATGGATATTTTCAAAATCTGCACCACGAAAACCATAAATCGACTGGGCATCATCGCCAACACAAAACAGCTTCACTTTGCCAATCAATGGTTGCAATAAAGCCCATTGCAAAGGATTGGTATCTTGCATTTCATCAACTAGCAATGCCTGACAAAAACCTGCTACCCAATTCGTTAAGGCTTCTGAATTTTGTAAATGGACAGCCACAATTGACAAGATATCGTCGTAATCTAAAAAATTACGCTCTCGTTTACGCTGCTCATAGGTTTTCATTAAATCTGCAATTTGAGTCTTATGCTCATATGCATCTGGAAGCTGTTTGATTAATGCTTCAGAAAGCTTTGTTTGAGTATTTCTCGCATAAGAATATAAATCACACAGCTCTGCGGCTTTAGGCAAGACGTTATCTTTATCTTTACCTCTTAATAAGCGAAACATGAGCAACTGATCATCACGATCAATAATACTAAATTGATTTAACCCAAAAGCTTGTGGGTTACGGCGTAGTAAATACATACAAAAAGTATGAAAAGTTGAAGCTCGCAGACCCTTTGCCTGTGCTCCCACATGTTGTTCTACTCTCGCAACAATTTCACTCGCAGCACGGCGCGTGAACGTTAAAATCTGGATTTGGTTCGCTGGCAAGCCTTGTTCAATTAAATAAGCTGCACGAGCAACAATAGTTTTAGTCTTGCCACAACCAGCGCCCGCCAAAACTAAACAGTTTTGCGCAGACGTAGTGGCTGCTTTTTTTTGCTGAGCATTTAGTTCATTAATTAATTTTGCAAGACTCATAACACATATCGCTAAAACACCAAGACATAGTTTAACAGACCGAGGCAACAGATGGGTCTGCCTATCCTAAAAACAAAAAGAGCACTTAAAGTGCTCTTTGGTCGAATATTATTTTTTAAGATACTGTTTTTGAACTAGAAGGAAGATGTTTAATGGCTGAAGCCAAACCTAGAAAGTTAATTCCCTGAAATAAAATATCAATAGCAAGGAACATTCCTAATACCCAAAAAGGTGAATCTTTAGAAACTAAAATTAAAATACCTGTAGCGAGCGTCAATAAACCTGAAAACAGGGTCCAGCCCCATCCAGTAATTGGTTTAAGTAAAATTGCATTTATAGTACGTATAGCACCAGCAATGATCAGCGCTATAGATAATAGGCTTGTCAGCACTACTGCTGTAGTGACTGGAGTAGAAAACGCATAATAACCAGCCATTAAATAAAGTACACCAAACAGTGCCCATAACCATCGGCTTGCGCCTTTAAAAACACTCATAGCCGCGACGAGATGCAAAACACCGCCGACCATCATGAGTATTCCAAATAAAAAAACGACAGAAAAGGTCGCAAATGGTAATGAACTAAATAAAATCAGGCCAAAACCAATAAGCACAAAGCCCAATATCAAATACCATTTACGGTCAGCATGTAACTGATTACGTACTAAATCATTACCTACAGTTTTCATCATGATCATGGCTACTCTTATTATCAGGTATTAGAATTTCATCTACCTAATAATAGTGATGCACTTCACATTTTTTGTCTGTATAAAATCTGCATCGTTTCTTAACAATTGATGTGGATAAAGCAGTATTTATCCACAGTTTTATTTCACCCAGCCAATTTCTTGAGCTGTAGGTAAACCTATTATTGTTTCATGTAAGCCATTCGGCATTTTATTGCTCTGCTCAGACAAAGGCGTTCGACCACCCATGATTTCGGCATCAGTCTGTGGATATAGAGGTACTTTTTCAGGTTGGGCATAACCTAAAGGGTAAATAGGTTGTCCTGTTTTTAAATCATATTTGTCTTGTGCCCCAAAGCCATGTAATAGCTCATGAACAATCACAACCTGATTTTGTGAAGCTTGTGTCTTGGTCGCAAATAAATTCACACTACCAATACGACCTTTTTCTAAAGCAGTTGAATGGATTAAGACTTTTTGGTAGTTAGGATCATAATAATTTAAATAAAGTTTAAGTGATGCTCCACTGTCTTCAGGTTGTTTTTGTCGCCATGCATAGAAACGAAATTTTAAGCTCCACCATATAACCTGCAAAATATTGGCATTTTGAGGAACCTCGGGTGGTCGTTGCTGCAACTGTTGTCCTAAGCGAATTATAAAGTTTACTGATTGCCCGCGATAATGCTGTGACCACTCACTTAAATAGTTATTAATTGCCCAAAAATCTTCATTTTTCAACTGATGAATATAGGCCTGTGTTGTCTCTAAACCATCTGTATTAACTGGATGTAAAATGACTACAACTGGTCGATTCCAATCTTGATTTTGATCTCGCCATGCTTGAACAGCAACAATCAATAAAATAATTAATAAACATAAGACCCGAATGTTTTTCCACATTCTTATTCCCCATAAAATTAAAATTTTCTTTTATTGTTTTAGACATAAAAAATGCTAGCTGAGCTAGCATTTTTTATGGTGGACTTGATTAGCCCTCAACCCATTTACCATCTTGGTAAACTAGGCTCCATTTAGTTTGTTTACCTTCTGGGGTTTCTGAACCGACATACTGCGATTGATTCTTACGACTGAATTTCACAATTGTTGGATTACCTTCAGGGTCTACATCTGGCGCTTGTAAAATAAATTGATATTTTGGATCAAGCTGAGCTGCCACACTACGTAACTCTGCAACTTTTGGTGCACGTGTTTCACGAATTTTCGGGAATTTACTCGCTGCCAAGAATAAGCCAGCTGCACCGTCACGCAACACAAAGAAGTCATCATGTTTCGCCGAACGTAAATGTTCCATCTTGATCGGTTCTACACGTGGAGGTGCAGGTTGACCACTTTTCAAGACTTTACGGGTATTGTCACAGCTTGTACAAGCGAAATACGGGCCAAAACGACCAGTCTTAAGCTGCATTTCACCATCACATTTATCACATGGGATCGTTGGCCCATCATACCCCTTAATCTTGAACTCACCTTCTTCAAGCTCAAAACCATCGCAGTCAGGGTTATTACCACATACGTGCAGTTTACGACCACCATCAATCACATAGCTGTCCATGGCAGTGCCACATTTTGCACAGCGATGCTTTGACATCAAGTCAGCAGTTTCAGCACCATCATCATCAGATAACGCAGCTAAGGACTCAACAGGTGTTAAGTTCAATGTACCCTTACAACGCTCTTTAGGCGGCAAATTATAGCCGGAACATCCTAAGAATACACCAGTTGTACCCGTACGAATTTGCATTGGACGTGAACATTCAGGGCAATGTACAGCTGGTACTTCAACTGGTTGGTTACGGCGCATGCCATGCTCGCCTTGAGCATTGGTCAGACGTTTCTTAAAGTCGCCATAGAAAGTATCGAGTAACTCTTTCCAATTACGCTCGCCTGTTGCAACTTTATCGAGCTGTCCTTCAAGGTCTGCCGTAAACGCATAGTTCATCAAGTTATTAAAACTTTCATCAAGACGATCCGTCACAATCTCACCCATTTTTTCGGCGAAAAGACGACGGTTTTCTAACTTAACGTAACCACGTTCCTGAATAGTAGAAATAATAGCTGCATAAGTCGAAGGACGACCAATACTACGTTTTTCAAGCTCTTTAACTAAAGATGCTTCAGTAAAACGTGCAGGCGGTTTAGTAAAGTGCTGACTTGGATCTAATTTTTCTAACTTTAAAATTTCGCCTACTTTAATAGCAGGTAAAATAATATCGTCATCTGACTTATTCGCGCCACGTACTTTAGTGAAGCCTTCAAATACAAGCGTACGGCCTTTCGCCTTTAGCTCAACATTAGCCGCTTCAACAATCAAAGTAGAAGACAAATATTCTGCTGGTGTCATTTGACACGCAACAAACTGACGCCAGATCAAATCATATAGTCGTTGAGCATCACGCTCTACACCCGAAAGCTGATCACCTGTAAGTGCAACATTTGACGGACGAATCGCCTCATGGGCTTCTTGAGCACCCGCTTTGTTCCCATAGCGGTTTGGCTTTGCTGGTAAATATTTTTCACCATATTGGCTTTCAATATGCGCACGTACCATACTTACTGCATCATCACTCAAGAAAGTTGAGTCAGTACGCATATAGGTAATAAAACCAGCTTCATATAAACGCTGAGCCAACATCATGGTTTTCTTCACAGAAAAGCCTAAACGTGTACTCGCAGCTTGTTGCAGAGTTGAAGTAATGTAAGGTGCACTTGGATTGACCTTAGTTGGTTTATCTTCACGCTGTGCAACTTTATATTCAGCACCTTTTAAAACATCTAATAAAGCATCAGTTTCAGCTTTATTTTTCAGTTTAAGGGTCTTACCAGCCTGTCTAAATGCTTCAAGACGAATATCGTCTTTTTTCGCTTGGGTATCTGCAAAAACTTGCCAATATTCTTCTGGAATAAAAGCACGAATTTCTCGCTCACGTTCTACAACCAGTTTCACTGCTACTGACTGCACACGTCCAGCTGATAAACCACGGGCAATTTTTTCCCAAAGTAATGGCGAAACCATAAAGCCCACAACACGGTCTAAGAAACGGCGTGCTTGCTGAGCATTTACACGATTTAAATCTAGACGTGTTGGCTGTTTAAATGCTTCTTGAATGGCATTTTTAGTAATTTCGTTAAATACCACGCGGTGATAACGGCTGTCATCACCACCAATCACTTCTCTTAGGTGCCAAGCAATGGCTTCCCCTTCTCTATCCAAGTCCGTTGCGAGATAGATTGCATCGGCATCTTTGGCGAGTTTTTTGAGTTCAGCTACAACATTTTCTTTACCAGGCAGAACTTCGTAATGAGCTTGCCAACCATGCTCAGGATCAACGCCCATACGATTAACTAAAGCCTGACTAGCTTTTTGTTCTTTTTCAGCTTCGGTGAGTTTAGTCCGGGCAGCCGGCTTTTTCTCTGTTGATTTACTGCCACCTGTTGGCAAGTCACGTACGTGACCTACAGAAGACTTTACAATGAATTGCGAACCCAAATATTTATTGATGGTTTTCGCTTTGGCAGGCGACTCCACAATCACTAAGGCACGTTTATGTGCAGCAGGTGCAGTAGATGCTGTGCTTTGAGATGCAGAGCGCGAGGTATTCGCCATATAAAATGTTATTCCTATACCAATAAATTTAAAAATCAGGCTTTAGCCAAGGTCAACAGATAAGCCTTCATCTCATCTAATTGTGTTGCTCTCAGGTCTGATTCCTCATCCCAATAAAGCCCTACACAGTTTGCCTGCATATCAATAGCATAAATCCCTTTTAATGCAATGGGAGAATCATTAAATTTCTCATCACCCTGAACCACTTTTAATTTGCCGTCTACAACACGAGCACGCATTAAAGATAAACGGGCATCGGGAATCAGTACACTATAATAAGCAACCATGCTGGCACGTTTTTCAGTAGCCATTGGAACATGTGTCCATTCAGGTGCAACAATTACACGTGGATGTAACCCTATTTTTCGGGCTTTATCACGCATAATACCAAGTGCCTTTTCACGTGGGCTCACTCTTAAACCAAAAATGGAGCCTAGTACGAAAAGAACAATGATAACGGTAACCCAAATTCCCATATTGTCCATAGCAAAACCTATTAATCTCTTTTATTAGAGTTGCATAAGCTGACCAGAAAACGCAAGTTACATCAGAAAAATAATGCCCGATAAGATCGCAAGACCCCAAATATCGGTATTTCACTGTGCAAATTGCAATATTGTCACTCAAATATAGTTAAGAGTTCTGACCATCATTAACAAGTGTCAACTTTCCAAATCGGTCGATATGGGCATCACCCCACAGTTTTAAAGCAAATAAAATTTGCTCAAGACTTTGCCCTAATTCGGTCAGGCAATATTCCACTTTAGGTGGGACCTGAGGGTAAACTTCCCGATGAATAATTCCGTCTTGCTCTAACTCACGTAACTGATTTGTCAGCATTCTTTGGGTAATGCTCGGAACACGCTTTCGAATTTCATTAAACCGTAAGGTGCCTTCATTAAATAAATGCCAAAGAATGACGCATTTCCACTTTCCGTCAATCAAACTAATGGCCGCCTCCACTGAACAACCTGGAGAGCAATCAAAACTTGAATGTCGTAGTTTTGCCATTTTACAGTATCCTTTTTGACACTATGAGCGTTATTTGTCTGTAGTCACTATTTTTAAGCTTACGTTATGATCAAACTCTCAACAAGAGGAATTATTATTATGAAAGCTGTGGCATATCAAAAAGCAGGTCCCATTACGTCACCAGAAGCACTCGTTAATATTGAACTCGACACTCCCGTTGCAGAAGGTCGTGATTTACTTGTTCGCGTTCAGGCGATTTCAGTTAATCCGGTTGATACAAAAATTCGCAACAATGTAAATCCAGAAAATAATCAGTGGAAAACTCTTGGTTGGGATGCGGTAGGCATCGTTGAAGCGATTGGAGAACAAGTCTCGCAATTTAAAGTCGGAGATGCAGTCTGGTATGCAGGTGCACTCAATCGCCAAGGCAGTAATAGTGAATTGCAATTGGTTGATGAACGTATTGTGGGGCATAAACCAAAAACTTTAGAAGCAACTGAAGCAGCTGCTCTTCCTTTAACTGCTATCACGGCATGGGAAATGCTATTTGATCGGTTACAAGTACCCAAAGCTGCTCCAGAAAATACATCTATATTAGTGATTGGCGGAGCTGGTGGAGTAGGTTCAATCACCATTCAACTTCTTAAGCAGCTGACTAACCTAACAATTATTGCAACAGCTTCACGAGCCGAAACTAAAGAATGGGTTAAGCAACTCGGTGCTGACCATGTGTTAGATCATCGAGAGCCTTTAGCAGCCCAAATCAAGCAATTAGGCTTAACTGCACCTTTATATGTATTCTCAACGACTCAAACAGATCAGCATTTATCAAATATCGTAGAGTTGATTGCGCCACAAGGTCATTTTGGCTTAATTGATGATCCAGCTCAGTTAGATATTAAGCCTTTCAAATCGAAGTCAGTATCGGTGCATTGGGAGTTTATGTTTACACGTTCAATGTTCCAGACTGAAGATATGCAAAAACAAAGTGAACTATTAAATGAGGTCAGCAAGCTGGTTGACGAAGGAAAAATCAAAACGACCGTAACCGAGGTTATAAGTCCAATTAATGCTGAAAATTTAAAACGAGTTCATCAGCAAATTGAAAGCGGCACAACAAAAGGGAAAATCGTATTACATGGTTTTTAAGTAAAATTGAAAATATTCCCTAATAAAATGGCAAGTGTTGAACTTGCCATTTTATTAGTAGTGAGGAGGTTTATTGGTTAATGGGTCAAAAGGTGCAATACCTTCTGATAAATCCGATGATTCCACACGTTGATAAAGAAATTGCATTTGTTTTTTTAAATCAGCTATTTCTTGGGTCTGAATAGCGAGTTGTTGATTTAATTCTTCAACTAAATCATCCAAAAATGTAATTCGCACTTGCAAATCTTCAATGGGTGCGGACAATGACGCTTGATCATCATGATATGGTGGTTTAGTCATTTAAATCCTCATTTGAGATTCTGGAAAACATTATGGCCTATATTACCCTAAGGGATGTCCAACTTGCTTTTGGCGGACCTGCCCTACTCGATGGCGCGAACTTTAATCTAGAACGTGGCGAACGAGTCTGTTTAATTGGGCGTAATGGTGAAGGTAAGTCTACTTTACTTAAACTGATCGAGGGAAGCCTATTACCAGATTCTGGTGAAGTTTCCATTCAAAATGGTCTAACTGTTTCAATGTTAGCCCAAGACGTTCCAATGGATTCTGGCAAAGTAGCTGACATTGTGGCAGATGGTGCAGGAGAAGCTTCTGAAGTACTCAGAGCTTATCATGAAGCGACCGACGCTTGTATGTTAGGAGATATGGAAGCCTGTGATCGCATGGGTAACCTTCAGCATAAGCTAGACCAACTAGATGGTTGGGCATTAGAAAATAAGGTAAATGCTCTTTTAAGTAAAATGGGGCTTGATCCAAATGCAGACTTAGCGGACCTGTCAGGTGGACGTAAACGCCGTGTATTACTTGCACGTGCTCTTTTAACACAACCAGACGTATTACTGCTAGACGAACCAACGAACCATTTAGATGTTGAAAGTATTGAATGGTTAGAAAAATTCTTACTCGATCAAAATAATTTAACGCTTCTATTTATTTCGCATGACCGTTCTTTTGTAGATAGTATTGCAACTCGAATTGTGGAACTCGACCGCGGTATTTTACGAGGTTATGAAGGTAACTATTCTCGCTATTTAGAGCTCAAAGCTCAGCAAATGGAAGCAGAAGAAAAACAGAATGCTTTATTTGATAAAAAGTTAGCTGAAGAAGAGGCTTGGATTCGCCAAGGGATTAAAGCACGTCGTACCCGTAATGAAGGCCGTGTTCGTGCTTTAAAAGCTTTACGTGAAGAATCAAAAGCACGCCGCTCACAACAAGGCAAAGTGAGTATGGCAACTCAAGACGCAAATCGTTCAGGTAAATTAGTATTTGATATCGAACATTTAAGTGTCGCTTACGACGATAATTTACTGATCAAAGATTTCTCTACCCTTGTCATGCGTGGTGATCGTATTGGCTTGGTAGGTGATAATGGCGTTGGTAAAACCACGTTAATTAAAGCCATTTTAGGTGAAATCGAACATGGCGGTTCAGTTAAAACAGGTACACAGTTAGAAGTTGCCTATTTTGACCAATTACGTAATGCCTTAGACCTTGAAAAAACGGTAATGGCAAACGTTTCAGAAGGCTCTGACTTCGTTGATGTAAATGGCAACCGTCGTCATATCTACAGCTACCTTCAAGACTTCCTATTTTCACCTGAACGTGCTCGTACTCCAGTAAAAGCACTTTCTGGTGGTGAACGAAATCGAATCTTACTGGCTAAACTGCTACTCAAACCATCAAATCTAATTGTAATGGATGAGCCAACCAATGACTTGGATATGGTGACTCTAGAGCTTCTAGAAGAAATGTTGTCTGATTACAAAGGCACATTGCTACTCATTAGCCATGACCGTGCATTTATGGATAACGTAGTAACATCTACGTGGGTATTTGATGGTAAAGGCAATATTGCAGAATACATCGGTGGCTACCAAGACTATTTGCAGCAACGTCCAGATGACAAAGTAGTCGATCAAAAATCTGATGTTAAAAAAGCTCAGGCGAAAGCTGAAGCGGAAAAAGCTGCTGCTCAAAGTACCGTTAAAAAGGTCAAACTGAGTTATAAAGATCAGCGTGAACTTGAACAATTACCCGCTGAAATTGAAAACTTAGAAAAGGAACAAGCAGAACTTTCTGAGAAACTTGCAGATGGTTCATGGTTTGTTAAAGATGCAGATGCTGCGACCCAAGCAAGCCAACGCCTAGCAGAAATTGAAGAATTACTGCTTGAAAAATTGGAACGTTGGGACGTGCTTGAACAAATGAGTAAAGGAAACTAATTCGTTTTACTTTCCTAAAAAGCCTCTAAAAAAAGAGCCTTCTTAAATTAAGCAGGCTCTTTTTTTATATTGTAAATATAATGGTTTAAAAACTTAAAGCTTATAAATCACATTCCTATCATGGATTATATCTTGGCTATTTTTAGTATTTTAAAATAGCCTTGTGCTTGAATATAGGACTTATAAAAATAATTATGCTATATCTAACAACATAATAATATTGGAGTGTTTTGGCATGCTGGAGCTTTCTCAAATTTTGGCATTTGGACTAATTTGTTTGGCGATGGTACTCACTCCTGGTCCCAATATGATTTACCTTATTTCCCGTTCAATTTGCCAAGGGAAAACTGCTGGATTTATCTCTTTAGGTGGAGTAGCTGTAGGCTTTATCTTTTATATGCTTTGCGCATCTTTTGGTATTACGGCGTTAATTGTTGCTGTTCCTTATGCTTACGACACGATTCGTATTGCTGGTGCAATTTATTTACTCTGGCTTGCATGGAAAGCACTACGTCCAAATGCCGCTCCGATTTTCAATGTAAAAGATTTATCAGTAGATTCCCCAGCTAAACTCTTTTTAATGGGTTTTGCGACCAACCTGCTTAATCCGAAAATTGCCATTATGTATTTATCTTTACTGCCACAGTTTATTCATCCACAACAAGGCAGTATTTTGTGGCAATCAATTCAACTCGGTACGATTCAAATTTTTGTCAGCGTTTCAGTAAATGCGCTTATTGTACTTTCTGCGGGTAGCATTGCCCTTTTTCTACAACAAAAACCTCTTTGGGCAAATATACAACGTTGGCTCATGGGAACAGTATTAGCAGGACTCGCTGTTAAAATTCTTTTAGAAAATCGCCGATAACACAACCGTCTTATTTCATCCTCTCTTAACACTCAATTGAACAGTGTATTACGACGATAAATTCAGTTCGTGATACACTTTTGCCTGTTTTAACTTTTTGAACTCTTTATATCGTTATGAGCCAAAAGCAGCCCTATACGCCCGGTGAATTTCAATGGTCCTTTTTATTGCCTAAATATTGGGGTGTTTGGATTGCTATTGTCTTTTTAATGCTTTTGGCTATTTTACCTTGGGCCATACAATGGCGTCTGGCGCATGGCGTAGCTCATCTAGCTTGGAAATATCTAAAATCACGCCGTAAAACCACTATTCGTAATTTAGAAGTCTGCTTTCCTGAATGGTCTGCCGATAAGGTTCAACAACAAGCTCAACAAGTTTTCGTCGATATGATGCTTGGGGTGTTTGAAACCTTAAATGCATGGTACAACCCACGCTGGTTTAAAAATCGAGTCACGATTGAAGGTTTAGAGCACATTACCAATGCCCAAGCTCATGGCAAAGGTGTTTTATTACTGGGGACTCACAGCACGCTTCTTGATGCAGGCGGCTATGTTTGTGCTCAGTATTTTGAACCAGATGTTGTCTATCGACCTCAAAATAACCCATTGCTCGATATGCTCATTTATCGTTGCCGTGGCACGATTTATAAAGCACAAATAGACCATGATGATATGCGTGGTTTAATTCGTCACCTTAAAGATGGCGATGCAATTTGGTATAGCCCCGACCAAGACTTTGGACTTAAACAAGGTGTTATGGCGCCATTCTTTGGCGTACCTGCTGCCACAGTAACTGCACATCGCCGCTTATTAAAAATCTCAAAAGCAGTCGCCGTGCCTTTATATTTCTATCGCCATGGAGATATTAAGAACCCAAAATATCACGTTCTGATTGAACCTGCAGTCGACAATATGCCAAGTGAAGATGAAGTCGATGATGCAACACGCGTCAATAAAATTATTGAAAATCAACTTCGCATCGCACCGACTCAATATATGTGGTTCCACCGTCGATTTAAGACACGTCCTGAGGGATATGAAGAAATCTATTAAGATAAAGCTATGATAATTTTAAATTGATAGTAAGCACAGCCTCAATTTAAAGTGAAATTCAAATACTTTCGAATAGGCAGACCTTACTTTTTAGGGATAAAAAGTAAGCAAAAATCCTTTGTTCCGCTGATGTTACTTCCTTGTAACACAGCGAAACAGCGACATCCATGTCGCTATCACGATAGTAAATTCCGGATAATGATTTAGTTTGAAATGATGTATCTGTGGATGGTCCATCTTTTATGAATGTATAAGGCAAAAAACAATGAAAGTGATGCAACTTCTCCCAGAACTCAATAGCGGTGGCGTAGAACGCGGCACACTAGAAATTGCACGTGCGCTCGTTGCACAAGGCCACAAATCATTGGTTGTTTCAAACGGTGGCCGCTTGGTCTCACAGCTCGAAGCTGAAGGTTCTACTCATTTAACGCTACCCATTCATAAAAAGTCGCTTTCAAGCTTGTGGCAAATCCGTCCATTACATCAGCTGATTGAACAGCATCAACCAGATATTGTTCATGTACGCTCACGTGTACCTGCTTGGCTAACTCACTTTGCTTTAAGGAAAATACCTGCGAACAAACGTCCTCACCTCATTAGCACGGTGCATGGCTTTTATTCAGTCAATCGTTATAGTGCAATTATGACGCAGGCCGAAAAAGTGATTGCTGTTTCAGATAGTGTAGTTAAATACATCACTGACCATTATAAAAACTGCCCTCCCCAAGATATTGTTCGAATTTATCGAGGAATTGACCCAACCGCGTTTCCACATAGTTATCAGCCATCAGCACAATGGTTTAATCAAGTTTTTAATGACTTTCCTGAACTCGAAAATAAATTCTTACTATGCTTACCTGGCCGTATTACGCGTTTAAAAGGACATGAAAGCTTAATTGAATTGATGCAAAAACTAGGTGAACAATATCCTCAGCTACATGCGGTAGTTGTTGGTGGTGCCGATGCAAAAAAACAGGCCTATTTAAGCGAGTTGCAGAGTACCATTCAAAGTAAAGGACTCGCAGATAGAATTACCTTTGTAGGTCATCGCTCAGATATTCGCGAATGGCTCGCTTTTAGTGACATTGTGCTCTCTCTATCCAATCAAGCAGAAACATTCGGTAGAACAGCATTAGAAGCGCTCTCAGTCGGTACTCCAGTCATTGGCTGGAATCGTGGAGGCGTGGCCGAGATTTTATCGAATATCTATTCACAAGGTCTTGTTGAAGTAGGAAATGAAAAGGCTTTACTGGAAACAGTTAGACAGCATGTTGAACAGCCTCAAATCGTTGCCCCTGTTACCATGTTTAGCTTGAAAGACATGTGTGATCAGACACTGGCGTTATATGAATCTGTACTGAAATAACCTCATAAAAAAACCCGCGATCAACGCGGGTTTTTATTACAACAATAAAAAGTCAGCTTTATTTAAGCGATGCTTCATAAGCTGCTGCTTTTTCATAGTCGTATTGTTTTTCCCATTTACTAATCACAAGTACTGCAAGTGCATTACCTACAACGTTCAACGCGGTACGTGCCATATCCATGATACGGTCAACACCAGCAATAAATGCCAAGCCTTCTACAGGAATACCAACACTACCTAATGTTGCTAATAACACAACAAACGATACGCCAGGAACACCCGCAATACCTTTAGAAGTAATCATTAAAGTTACAACTAAAATGACCTGTTGGCTAATTGACATTTCAATACCGTAAAGCTGTGCAATAAAGATTGCCGCGATACTTTGGTAAAGCGTAGAACCGTCAAGGTTAAATGAATAACCTGTTGGGATTACAAAACTAGAAATTGCTTTAGGCGCGCCATAAGCTTCCATCTTTTGCATAATACGCGGTAAAACTGTTTCAGAGCTTGCAGTTGAATATGCCAAAATTAATTCATCTTTCAAAATCTTAAACAAAGTAAAGATATTGATGCTGAACATTTTTGCAGTTAAACCAAGTACCACCAAAGCAAAGAACAAGATCGCGCCATATACCAACACGACTAACTTGCCTAAAGGGATAAGCGAAGCGAAACCGAAGTTTGCAACCGTTACTGCAATCAAACCAAACACACCCACTGGCGCATATTTCATGATGATGTGCGTTACACGGAACATTGTTTCCGATACAGCATGAAATACGTTTAATAATGGATCTTTAGTTGTTGCTGGTAATGAAGACAAACCAATACCAAATAACACAGCAAAGAAAATCACAGGTAACATTTCGCCATGCGCCATTGAACTAATAATGTTCGTTGGGATAAGCGATAATATTGTCTGCATAATGCCATGAGACTGTGACTGAACTTCTTCAGTTGTATGCTTATATTGAGAAATATCAGTTTGAACCAGTTGAGACATATCAATGCCTGAACCTGGATGGAAGATATTCGCTGCAACTAAGCCCACCAAAATAGCAATAGTGGTAATAATTTCAAAATAGAGAATGGTTTTAAAACCAAGTCGCCCTAAACTTTTCGTACTGCCAACACCTGCAATACCTAAAATCAAGGTAGAGAAAACGATTGGAATAACAATCATTTTAATCAGGCTAATGAAAATCTTACCAAGTGGCGTAAGAACATTAGTTACAATACTGTCTTTGATTTCAGGCTGATTATGTAAAACAGCCCCGACAACTATCCCTAGGATTAAAGCAATTAAAATTTGCCAAGCAAGGCTAAATTTAAAATTCTTCATAAGACAATCCTTATGCACCGCAAAGTATCAAATATGAGAGGGAGAAGACCACTAACTAAGAGTGAAACCTCAATATGTACAGTAATTTCCAAACAGAAATTTAAATGCACAAACAAATCACAACTCGCCGATCTGACGAGATAAACAACAATGCCTGTTGACGATCCAACATGTCAACGATCGGCACATTCTATTGAGATTTGCTAATTAAACAACCCCAATTTATCTCTAAACAGATGAAAACCCATATTTATTCATCAATAATCTATAAAAACAGAAACTTATCTGAAAAAAAAATTGTATCTATTTTCATTGAAAATGACTTAGATATACATGAGTGCTTACCTATCATTAGATAGATTTTAAAATTAAGATTAACTTAAAAATATTTCTTTTTTTACGATAAATTAAATATGGTATATATAAAATATTAACCCGAGTTCTGCGTCCTGCAAAACTCGGGTAAATGAGGTTGTGCTTTCAGGTTAATCGTTATTTTTATCGTTTCCGTTCCAACATCTAATCCGTGATGCTATTCCATATCAGCTTTGTGTATCCTTACGTGGGATTGTCCATTCCCGTTTCCGTGTGCCGATGAATGTAGAATAAGGTTTTTATCCCCCCCTGCCTATTCGCCCTAGACTCAAATCTTTGTACGATATTGCTTACATCAATTTTTATATTCTTTTTATTTATAAGGCTGTGCAATTTTATCAGTCACAATTTTTTCTTCTTTTTCAGCCTTTGCAATCCCTTCTTGTATGGCACTTTGAGCCTCTTCTTCATCGGTTTGAGTTTGTTCTAATTCCTCTTGAATATGTTCAAATATTCGGCCAGTCTGCAAAACAACATATACAGGAAAATGATCAGATCCAATATGTGGTAAACGCTGCATTTTAACTAAACCAAAATCCGTACTATGAAAAATATGATCTAAAGACCAACGCAGCAATGGATAATCTGCATGAAAAGTATTAATAAAATGTCGCCCAACTCGTGGGTCAAGTAGCCCACTAATCCGCTGGAACAACCGCGTAGTCCGAGACCACGCTACATCGTTTAAATCTCCCATCACAATACAGCTTTCATCTAAGTCTTTAATCTGGTCGCCAACAATTAAAAGCTCTGCATCACGTAAAGTCGAATCTTTCGCCTCAGTTGGACTCGGTGGCTTCGGATGTAAACAATAGAGTTGAACTGGCATACCAGATCGTAAGGTCACAGTAGTATGAATAGAAGGAATTTCATCACTTAAAATAAATTTAACTTCAGTATTAGATAGAGGTAATCGACTATATAAATGCATGCCGTATAAATTATCTAAAGGCACGGGAACGCGATAAGGATAATCTTCTTCAATTTCTTTTAAAGCATTTTCCCAAGTCTTATCACTTTCCAATGTAAGTAGTAAATCTGGTTTTAATGTCCTGATCTGCTCAAGCAGTAAATGATATTTATCATTTGGGGTTAGAACATTCGATACAATTAAGGAAATTTGCTTTTGCTGGTCTAACTGAGATGATTTGACCTGTTTAACCTGTTTTTTCCAGAGCAAGGTATAAGGCAAAACCATTTTAAGCTGATAGGCGATGGCCGCCATGAGTACAGCAAGTACTATTTCACGCCATAGATTCCATTCGCCAGGCCAAAACAGCATACCAACAAAGGCTAATAGACCAACAAATAGAATCTGCAAACGAGGAAAATCGGCGCCACGAAACCACCACTCATCACGAGGAATAAGTGACCAGAAACTTAACCAAATCACCAGACCAGCTAGAACTTCGACATAAATCATTGAATTTTCTCTTTTAAGATGATTTGGTTTTTAAAATTTTTGTCATCTTTATCAATTTTGTATGTAACATAAACAAGATATTCTACTCAATAAACATGGTGTTTTGTTTCTGTAACGCTTGCAGTTGTGGACACTTTTGATACACTCAACTCCCCCTAACAATTTTAACGCACCGAGGCAAAATGACATGAAAGTAGGTCTGGTCGGTTGGCGCGGGATGGTCGGTTCCGTCCTTATGCAACGTATGGTTGAAGAGAATGATTTTGCTCATATTGAGCCATTTTATTTCTCTACCAGTAATGCAGGTGGTGAAGCTCCTTCATTTGGTGGTAAGACTGCCCCAGCACTTATGGAAGCTACAGACATTAATAGTCTGAAGCAAATGGATGTCATTATTACCTGTCAAGGTGGTGACTATACGTCTGAAGTTTTCCCACAGTTAAAAGCAACTGGTTGGGATGGCTACTGGATTGATGCAGCCTCTACTTTACGTATGTCAGATGATGCGATCATCGTTCTTGACCCAGTAAACCTTAACGTTATTAAAGACGGCTTGGTTAACGGCACCAAAACTTTCGTAGGCGGTAACTGTACAGTATCGCTTATGTTGATGGGTGTAGGTTCACTTTTCCAAAACAATTTGGTGGAGTGGATGACTGCTATGACTTATCAAGCAGCATCAGGCGCTGGCGCACAAAACATGCGTGAGCTAATTACTGGTATGGGCTACTTATATAACAATACCAAAACATTGTTAGATGACCCTAAATCTGCAATTTTGGATATTGATCGTCAAGTTGCTGAGTTACAACGTGGCGAAGGTTTCCCATCTGCTAACTTTGGCGTGCCATTAGCAGGATCGTTGATTCCTTATATTGATAAACAGCTCGAAAGCGGTCAGTCAAAAGAAGAGTGGAAAGGTCAGGTTGAAACCAACAAGATCTTGGGTAATTCACAAATTGTTCCGATCGATGGCCACTGTGTCCGTATTGGCGCGATGCGTTGCCACTCTCAAGCACTAACAATCAAGTTGAAAAAAGATGTTCCACTTGATGAAATCGAAGATATGATTCGCACTTCAAACCAATGGGCAAAAGTTGTACCAAACACTCGTGAAGCGTCTATGACTGACCTTACACCTGTTGCTGTAACTGGTACCTTAACTGTACCTGTTGGCCGTTTGCGCAAACTTAATATGGGTAAAGAATATTTAGGCGCATTCACAGTAGGTGATCAGTTACTTTGGGGTGCTGCTGAACCTTTACGTCGCATGTTACGTATCTTAGTAGAATACAAGAGCTCATAATTTGGTCTGAATTATTCAGTCAAAACGAAAAGCCGATCACATTAGATCGGCTTTTTCGTAACTGGTTTGTAAAAATTTTACAATTTATTTACATTTCATTATTGTATAATTTTGAACGACTTTACGACTTATTAGGTCATGGATTGAGATGACTGTTTATAACAAATTAAAAATTGCCATTTTCACCATTATGTCTTCGCCTTCTCTTTATGCGATTACATTAGACCCTATACAAATTCAGTCTGCGCCCGGGGATTTGTTATATGCAGAAATGAATTTCCAACAAGCTGACCCCAACGCTACATTACAAGTGAGTTTAGCGACTCCTGAAGATTTAAGCGCTTTGGGTGTAACTCATCAGCCTCCAGGAAATCTTAATTTTTATACACGCCAAAATGGTCAAGGTTCTGGGGTTATTGTGATTACCTCATCCCGACCTGTTAATGATCCTGAGCTCAATATTGTTGTGAAAATCAGTGAAGGTTCTGCAACGCGTTTACAGCATATTAAAACTGTAATTAAACCTTCTCCGATAAAAAAGACCGAAAATAACGAAAGTACTTTATCTCCTCAGTTTGTTGTTAACGAGAAGGATATTGCATTAAATCTGCCAGAAAGCACCCAATATGCTTCATCAACTTCGACCCCAACTACAACAAACTCTAATAGTGAACAAAATCTTAATATCAGCTCTGGCACTGCCTCTGCATTAAATACGAATTCAACTCCCTCACTTAGTGAAAACACTTCAGCTCTAGCAACTCAACAAGTTGTAGCAGGTACGGCGCCCGATCAGGCACAAACCAAACCTACTATCACTCAGTCAAATGCCCATACTTCGCCAAAGACAACAGTTAAAAATTTAGCAGGACAAAAGAAGACTGCTCCATCCAAAAATCTCAATCAAAATACTGCAAAGAAACAAACCCTAAGTCCATCTAAAGGACCAGTAACTTCAGGTAAATATGTAGTACAACATAATGAGTCTTTATGGAGTATTGCTAATCGTATTGCAGCGAAAACCAAACAGCCAGTTGCAAAGGTCATGCATGATATCCAAAAACAAAACCAGCATGCTTTTATTCAAGGTGATGTAAACCGTTTACGTCAGGGAATTTCTCTAAAACTCACACACCCTCCTGTCGCTAAAACTCAGCAAAATAAATCAAAAACTGAAATAACACATACTGCAAAATCATCTTCTGGCCAAGCTAAATACCGATTGCAACAAGCAGAAATGAGTATCGTGGCTGAAAACAGCCAAAATTCTACACATGGAAGTGCTAAAAAGAGCACACAACAAAGTCAAAACAATACTGAGTTAGCAGTAAAAGTTATGACAAAAAGAGAAAAAAACGTTACATTACAAAGGAATGTAACCAAACTAAATCAAACTTTACGTTTAAAAGACCAACGTATTCAGCTTTTGAATGCTCGTTTGGCAGAGTTACAACAGCAGTTACAAGCACAGCAACAAACTCACAAACAAAAACATTAAGTTAAAACCAGAGTTAGCTCGCTTTATATTGCAAATATTTATTTTTTAAGGGGAAAGTAATGTTATATGTGATTCCGTTCATCATATTACTCGTGGTCGCTGTTATTTTTAAAAAACGCGAGAATAGCCAGAAACAAGAGGCCACTTCTCCTAAAACGGTAAACAAAAAAAACAATAAAAAAGCGAACTCTAAATCGAGTAAAAGCTCGCGTGAAAAAAGCAAAGTAAATGTAGTAGAAGATACTCTTCCACCTGTTCCACAAAGCACTCCTGTTCCAGAGGCTGTACGTCAAAAAATTCAACAGCTCATTCAAGAAAAGCAATATTCAGCTGCTGAAGCTCAAGTCAATCAGGCGTTAAAAAAAGACAATACTCAGCATGCGCTTTATTTACTGTTACTTGAAGTTCATATTGCACAGAAAGATGAGTTTGCTATAACACAACTGATTAGCCATATTCGTAGCTTGGCACTCAATGAAATAGCGACTCAAGCAGAAACTAGACAAAAAGAATATGAGTCATCAAGACAACCTGATGCCATCGATTTTCCTCAAGCTCAAACATATGAAGAACCAAAAAATACACCAGACACTACAGCTCAGTTTGATCAGTTAACAACAAGTTCTTCTGAAGCTTCTTTTGATGACTTGCAGAAAGACTATACACCGGTAAAACAAGAACCTGCTGTTGAAGTTAAACCTTTAGAATTTAACTTTTCACTCGAAAAAACTGCTGCTACCGAAACTACCAGCCAACCTGTACATGAACCAGAAGTATCAACATCTCAGCAAGTACCAGAAGTATCGTCATCTCAGGAAACAAATGAGCTAGCTGATTTAGAGTTTTCTTTTGACTTGGCACCTCTGCATGAAACTGAGGAAAAAACTCAAGCAGTAGAGGTAAAAGCAGATCAAGAGAACAGCGTCAATGCTTTAGATTTCAACCTTGACTTAAAGCCTTCAAGTTCAGAGACGAAATCTGTTGAACAAGCTCCATCATTAGATGAACTTACACTCGTAGAACAAGCGCCATTAGAAGCAACTTCAATCGCGTCTCTTGAGTTTTCGTTAGATGAGCCAGCGTTAGTTACAACACCAGAGATTGAAACTCAAAACCATATAGAGGCAGTCAATGGAGAGGCGACTCAAACTCAAGTAGAGGATCCACTTCTAGACGCATTTCCAGAATTAAAACAGTTAGATGAAAATGAACTCGACTTACAACTTGCAGAGCAGTACATCAAGTTAGGCGCTTACCCAGCAGCACACGCCTTGTTGGCAAGTAATGAGCAAAAATTCAACACAGAGCAACAACAACGCGCGAAAAATCTACTAAATCGCATAGCTTCTTAAGGCTGATCGTTTTACCATAAGCAGTCAAAGATGACTGCTTTTGTGCCTGAAAAAGATGAAAAAAATTGCCTTATTTTATATGGGTGGTACTTTTGGCTGTGTAGGTGAACCTTTAGCGCCTATGCCATATGACCAATTCTTGCCTCAACTTGAAAAAGTTATACCACCCCACTTAACAGTTGACTGTTTTGCTGCCCCAAATATTGTAGATAGCAGCGCTTGTACAGCGCCTGATTGGCTACGTCTTATTCAACGTATACAACAGCTCCAACTCGAAGGTTATCAACACTTCGTCGTTATTCATGGTACAGATACTCTTAGTTATGCTGCTGCAACCCTAGCTCGCTTTTTAGGCCAAAGCTGTCATATTGTGATTACTGGTAGCCAATACCCGTTACTCAATGTTCAAGGTGATAATACTCGTGAATTTACTGATGCAATTGAGAACTTATATCTTGCATTAGAACAAGTGATTGCCCTACCTGTAGGTGCGTATCTTGCATTCCATCATCAAGTATTCCATGCACAAACTGCATTAAAAACGCATACGACTGAACTCGAAGCATTTTCAGGTTTAAGTAGTGAAGTTGAGTTTACGCCTCAGCAAAATGAATTGATCGTACAAGATGCTCAAATTGAAAAAGCGGCTTCATTCCAAATTTTAAACTGGATGATGCAACCGATTGCAACACAGCACTTGGTACAGCAATTACGTCACTTACTTCCTGCCCCACCACACTTCTTGGTGTTACAAGGCTTTGGTACAGGCAATATCGCAGTAAACCCTGAATTATTGGCAACCTTAGATGAACTGTATGCTCATGGTTGTGTTCCGATTCTCACGACACAGGTGACCTTTGGCGGCATTGACCAACGTTATGCAATTAGTGCTTGGGCCAAAACTGCAAAAATTGTCATTAATGATGCGCATAGTCATGCAGATCTTTATGCAAAAGCACTTCAAATCTATTTAAAATACCCAACCCCAGAACAATGGTTCAGCCATTGGAACGAAAATTTGCATTAAATAGAGGTAAAGCCATGCAACGTTATGCAGTCGGTATTGAATTTAGCGGAGTTCAATATCGAGGTTGGCAAACACAACAGCCAGGCGTTGCCAGCGTACAAGAAACGATTGAACGTGTGCTTAGCAAAGTCGCAAATGAACCTATAGCACTCCATGGTGCTGGTCGTACCGATGCAGGAGTACATGCGACAAATATGGTGGCACACTTCGATACTCATGCCATTCGTCCAGAGACAGGGTGGTTAAGAGGGGCAAATAGTCAGCTGCCTAAAGATATTTCCATTCAGTGGATTAAGCTGATGGATGAAAGTTTTCATGCCCGCTTTAAAGCAACTGCTCGACGTTACCGCTACATTATATATAACACGCCACATCGCCCTGCACTCCTGCATAAACAGGTTACTCACATTTACCAAAAGTTAGATGTGAAAAAGATGATTGAAGCGGCAAGTAAATTTGAAGGCACTCATAACTTTGAAAGCTTCCGTGCAGCAGCGTGCCAATCAAATCAACCTGTTCGACATGTAAAACATTGCCGTTTATTTGAACACGGGCGCTATTTGGTTTTAGATATTGAAGCAGATGGTTTTTTACACCATATGGTTCGCAACATTGTTGGATGCTTACTTGAAATTGGTCAAGGTATGTATGAAATTGATCATATCGATACAATGTTTGCTGCACAGGATCGTAAAGCGGCAGGAGTAACAGCCCCACCCGACGGTCTTTATTTTATTCAGTGTAATTATCCTGAGCAGTTTGATTTGCCACAGCCACCACTTGGGCCACATTGGCTAAACTTACCTGAGTAAGCTTAGCCCAATGCTGTATGTTTCTACCGGTGTTGTTTACGCTTACGGTACTCAACCGGTGTCTCATTCGTCCAACGCTTAAATGCGCGGTAAAACGTACTCGGTTCAGAGAAGCCAGTTAAATACACAATACGCTCAACACTCTCGTTGGTATTTGCCAAAAGTTTTTTAGCTAATCGACAACGATAATCTGACAGAATTTGCTGAAAACTAGTATTGGCTTCGCTTAGCTGAGTACGTAAGCGACGTGGAGTAATATTCAACTGAGCTGCAACCGTTTCTAAGGTTGTTTCTCCACTTTCCAACGTTGAACCAATTGCGCGACGAACTTCACCCACTAAATCATAACGAGCCAATTCCTGTAGTTTTTCAATCGCGAGCTGTTCATGCAACTGCAATAACTCAGGCTCTGCTTGCCAAAGCTGAAAATCTAGAATAGCTGGATCAAAATATAAACGTGTCTCTTTCTGACCTAAACTGACTGGGCAGCCATACACTCGGAAATATTCATCCTCAGAAGCACCTTCGCTAAAATTAAAATCGATGAAGATGGGATGAAATTGCCCTTCGGTAATAAATTTAAAAAATCTAAGGATGCCCGAAATTGCACATTCAGAGAAATGTCGATTAACAAGATTATCAGCACCGATCTGTTGGCCATTGGTTAAATAACAACGCCCTTCCTCAATGACTAGTTTTGCATCAAAAGCATCACTAATGAGTCGCTGATAAGCCAAGGCCCGTTTTAGACCTTCACCAAAAGTTTCACTACTAATAAATAGATGTTCAATGACCTGACCACGGTATAAAGGCAAATGCTCGCCTAAATGCAGACCGATATCTGGATCTTTACTGACTTCCTGAGCGGCAGTCCAAAAGGCGTACTGTGCACTTAACGGTGTACGTGCATTTGTATCAACCTGATTTAAAGCAACTCCCGCTTTGGTTAATATTTCTTCTGTTGGCAAACCCGCACGACGAATCGCTTGATAGCCAAAGCGTAATACAACTGATGCATCTGTTAGCTGACCCACGCAGTGCCCTTCCATGTAGATACTTCATTGATATTTAGGGCTGTTGACCTTTACGCAATTAACAGTCCCTAATAACTATGATTTTAGATTAGCGTTGATTGACCAAACTGACAACAGAATTACTCTTCTTTTATGAAAAAAATTACATCTTTTTTTATTAGTCATACTTTAACCAGATGCTTTAGCAAAAGGATGTCTATCTTGTTTTTTTTAAATAAATTGACTATAATTTGCGCCTTTCCAATTTGATCATCAGGTAGGCTATGGCCAATAAAGAGGAACTCATTGAGTTCGAAGGCGTTGTCACCGAAACGCTTCCTAATACGATGTTCCGTGTACGTCTTGAAAACGGTCACGAAGTTATTGCACACATTTCTGGTAAAATGCGTAAACACTATATTCGTATTCTTACTGGCGACAGTGTAAAAGTCGAAATGACTCCATATGACCTCACTAAAGGTCGTATTACGTACCGTGCTCGCTAATTAGTGAATGCAAAAAAGCCACTTTATGATGTGGCTTTTTTATTGCGTTGTTTATTCACTTAAGCGACTGGTTTTACATCCTACCGTTTGGCATTCACGCAGTCTTTCTTGCAGCCAATGGTTTCTTTCTTGCGTTGTCTGTAAACGACATTGCACGTCTACGCTATTCCTATTTGAATCTGTACAATCTGCATCACGTTGACGTATCCACGCGAGTTGAGATTTTTTAAGAATATTTTTTTGCGCCGTATTTAATTTTACTCTCAATGCTTGATAGTTCTTATTCAGATCTGCATCCGCACTCGCATAAATTTTATTTGTACAGTAAATATCATCGTAAGTATTTCGGGCACTATCGCAGTTATCTGCATAGACCGCAGTCATTCCAAAGCTGCATAAAAAAGCAAAAACTATTTTTTTCATACTTTTCTTCCTTAAGTTTTCTATGAAATTATTATTAAAACGATTTCTATGTAATGATAAATCGCAAGACAAATTTACCTTCTATTTATCATAATCTTCCTTTTTTACTTTACAAGCATTCAAATCCAACCTATTGTTCTTTAATAATAAATATAATTTTTTATTGAGATAAAAATGAATACAGCTACCCGATGTAAAATTGGTCTACTTTGTTTAATCGTCATGAATATGAGCGCTTGTACTAGCCATCCACGCCAATCTATAGATTTACAAGAATACTTAAAGGGCTTTCTAGGCAAATCATCGAACACCATTCGGCAAGATATCAATCTACGAAGTCTTGGTTTTCAAGTCGCAAATACTCCACAGAAAACATCCAATCAACTCATCTATACGATTTTACGGCCATTAAACATTCCAATCCCGATGGTGACTAATGTCGACATGAGAGGTAATTCTGTCGCTATACAATCAGGTAATCTGGGTGGTAATTCTTACGATTTAAATTTCAACTGCAAAGTTATTTTCCAGCTGAAGAATGATATTGCCGAGTCTATTCAATATGAAGGTAAAGCCTGCTAAAACATAGGCACAAAAAAACGCAGCGATTAGGCTGCGTTTTTTAGTAAAGTAGCGATTAAGCAAGAGCAGCGACAACTGCCTCACCCATCTCAGCTGTACCAACTTTTGTCATACCTTCAGACATAATATCTGCTGTACGCAAGCCTTGATCAAGTACTTGACCTACAGCGTCTTCAATTGCTTTTGCAGCAGCTTCTTCACGGAATGTATAGCGAAGCATCATTGCAACAGAAAGAATCGTTGCTAATGGGTTAGCCACATTTTGACCCGCGATGTCAGGTGCAGAACCATGACAAGGCTCATACATACCTTTGCCATTTTCATCTAACGATGCAGATGGCAACATACCGATTGAACCTGTAAGCATTGCTGCTTCATCAGATAAAATATCGCCAAATAAGTTACCCGTTACGATCACGTCAAACTGTTTAGGCGCACGTACAAGTTGCATTGCAGCATTGTCGACATACATATGTGAAAGCTGAATGTTTGAATAACTTGCTTGCTGTAAATCAGTAACTGTTTGCTTCCAAAGTTCTGTAACTTCCAAAACGTTGGCTTTATCAACCGAACAAACTTTACCACCACGTAAACCTGCAAGTTCAAAAGCCACTTTTGCAATGCGCTTAATTTCGCTTTCAGAATAAACGTCTGTGTTATAGCCTTGTTTTTCGCCGTTTTCGAGTTCACGAATACCACGTGGCTGACCGAAATAGATACCACCAGTCAATTCACGAACAATTAAAATATCTAAGCCAGCAACGATTTCAGGTTTTAAGCTAGAAGCATCTGCTAATTGCGGATATAAAATCGCTGGGCGCAAGTTAGCAAACAAGTTAAGTTCACTACGAATTTTTAAAAGACCACGTTCAGGACGAATAGAACGCTCAATCGCATCCCATTTTGGTCCGCCTACCGCCCCTAATAAAATTGCATCAGCTTTTTTTGCTTGTTCACTCGTTACAGCTGGATACGGTTCACCATGCGCATCAATTGCTGCGCCGCCCAATAGGCCATGTTCCCAAGTTAACGATAAATTAAATTTTTCATTTACTGTATTTAATACTTTTTCTGCTGCCCCAACAATTTCAGGACCAATACCATCACCAGCTAAAATTAAAATCTGTTTAGACATGAACTTTTTCCATTTTCCAAAAACAAGCAGCGTTATATTTACCGCGGTGTTAGTTTTTTCTGTTCAAGGAACTCGCCTAGCCCTGTTGTTACATCAAATGGTCGACAAAAACGGCGAATTACACGCCCATCCTGATCTAAATCGACACATAATGGATCTGGTACAGAAACATTGAGCAAACTACCCGAACGGTTAGATTTGTCTCGGTACATTTTAAATGTATAGCGATGGTTGGCATTAAACTGGTGAATCACATGAAATGTTTCTGCCCGATCTGGAGAAATCGGATAGAAACGGATCACCACTTCATATTGTTTAGCGGGCACAGATAAATATAAACTGTTTGTTTGACCAAGCACTGAACCATGCAATCTTACAATTCCTTGATGAATTGCCTGATTACTAATTCGTCGTGTTTGCGCATCCACTACAGTAATATCATTTAGTCGTTCAAATTCACAACTCTTCGCGCCCGAACAATATATTGCTGCATTCTGCCCCAAATTTTCTTGTTCAGCCTGCTTAATACGGACAGTATCCACTACATTGTACGTGCTCTGACAAGCACTGAGTGTTATTGCGCACAGGCTCAACAAAAAGCTATGAGTAACGTTCCTCTTCATTGTTCAAGCCCAATCCTCATCTAGTGCATAATTTTAAGGTGTTTTTATGCTTTAGCATGTTAGCAAGAGTTTGAACACTACGCCATGGCTATGTTTAAAATGTACCAAAAGGTTAATTTAACTCTTGGAATACCCAAGGACGAACTTGTTTAGTTTTTTCTTCATAAGCACGAATTGCATCGGCATTTTGAAGGGTTAAACCAATATCATCCAAACCATTTAACAAGCAATGCTTGCGAAATGGGTCAACTTCAAATTTAAAAGCTTCACCTGTTGGTGTACGTACTTCCTGAGCTGCTAAATCAATTGTTAATTGATATCCTTCATTTGCCGCACACTCTTTAAATAACTGATCAACAATTTCTTCTGACAAAATGACAGGTAACATGCCATTTTTAAAACAGTTATTAAAGAAAATATCAGCAAAGCTTGGTGCAATAACAGTACGAAAACCGTATTCATTTAATGCCCAAGGTGCATGCTCACGGCTTGAACCACAACCAAAGTTAGTACGAGCAATTAAAACATTTGCGCCTTGATAACGTGGTTGGTTCAAAACGAAATCCGGATTTTTTGGACGAACTGAATTATCTTGTCCCGGATAACCTTCATCTAAATAACGAAGTTCATCAAATAAGTTATCACCAAAACCAGTACGTTTGATTGATTTCAAAAACTGTTTTGGAATAATTAAATCTGTATCAACATTGGCACGATCTAATGGTGCAACGATACCTTGTTCAACTGTATAAGCTTTCATGGTTTGCTCCAGACCGAATTAAAATGAACGAACGTCAACAAAATGACCTGCGATTGCAGCCGCTGCCGCCATTGCCGGGCTCACCAAGTGAGTGCGACCACCATTGCCTTGACGACCTTCAAAGTTACGGTTAGACGTCGATGCACAGTGTTCACCCGGTTGTAACTTATCTGCATTCATTGCTAAACACATTGAACAACCCGGCTCACGCCATTCAAAACCAGCTTCCAAGAAGATTTTATCCAAGCCTTCTTTTTCTGCCTGTTGTTTAACTAAACCAGACCCAGGAACAATCATGGCTTGCTTAATGCTAGAGGCTACTTTACGGCCTTTAACCACTTCAGCAGCAGCACGAATATCTTCAATACGAGAATTAGTACAAGAACCAATAAACACACGATCAAGTTGAATATCCGCTAATGCTTGACCTGCATTTAAGCCCATATATTGATAAGCACGCGTCCAGTCATTACGTTGAACGTCATCTTTCGCTTGTTCTAAAGTTGGTACAGCTTCTGTCACAGGAATAACCATCTCAGGTGAAGTTCCCCAAGACACTTGTGGCTCGATCTCTGCGCCATTTAATTCAACGACTGCATCAAACACTGCATCTTCATCTGAATGCAAAGTGTCCCAGTAAGCAACTGCTTGTTCCCATTGCTCGCCTTTTGGTGCGTAGCTACGGCCTTTCACGTATTCAACAGTTTTGTCATCAACTGCAACCATACCAACACGAGCACCAGCTTCAATCGCCATGTTACATACCGTCATACGTCCTTCAATCGACATATCACGGAAAACTTGACCACCGAACTCAATTGCATAGCCTGTACCACCAGCAGTACCAATTTTAGCAATGATTGCCAACACAACATCTTTTGGTGTGACGCCTTTGCCTAATACGCCATCCACACGTACTAACATGTTTTTAGATTTTTTCTGGATCAAACATTGTGTTGCTAACACATGTTCAACTTCAGATGTTCCAATACCATGCGCCAAACAACCGAAAGCACCGTGAGTGGCTGTATGTGAATCACCACATACGACTGTCATGCCTGGCAAAGTTAAGCCCTGTTCAGGTCCAACCACATGCACAATCCCCTGACGGATATCATTAATGCTGAATTCAACAATATTAAAAGCTTTACAGTTGTCATCTAAGGTTTGAACTTGAATACGAGACGTATCGTCTTCAATACCTGCGATACCTTGGTCACGCTCTTTTTTAGAGGTTGGAACGTTATGGTCCGGTGTAGCAACGTTTGCACTTAAACGCCATGGTTGACGACCTGCAAGTTGCAAACCTTCAAATGCTTGTGGACTAGTCACTTCATGCAATAAATGACGGTCAATATAAAGTAAACATGAGCCATCATCACGCTGTGAAACAACGTGGTCATCCCACAATTTGTCATATAAAGTTTTGCCTGCCATGTCGTCTTGCTCCATTGGACTGGGTAATTCTAATCTTTCTTCGATTATAGCCAGAGTTTCACATAAATCTAATTTATCATTTTTATAAATTAGAAAACTTTTTGGAATAAATTATAATTCGTTTGAGGTATCGCAAATTTAATAAATCGTTTTTTGTTAATGATTATCATTTGCATAATCAATTTTTAATCTTATACTCTCATCTCTATACTAAAAATATCAAAGTGGCTAAAGAGAATGATCATGGCTAATATCCAAAAATTCGTTATAAATAATCAACGTACCTTAAAGAAAACCTTCAGCTATTACATTATGCATATTAGCGTAGCAATGATAGTTGCATACTTTGTAACAGGTAATATCTGGATGGCTTTAACCTTAAGTATGCTCGAACCAACCGTACAAGCCTTTGCTTTTTTCTTCCATGAAAAAGTTTGGGCAGCTAAAGATCGCCGTGTATCAGCCTTAGCCGAAAAAGAAACAACGGCTTAGGCTAAGATTAGTACGGTAATTCACAACTTTCTCACTCGTTTTGCTGCAAGCATGATACGATTTTGGCTCGGCAACTTTAGCCCCTCGATTTTTCTATTCCAAGTTGAGTTGTATTATGAATCTTGCAGCCTTTGAAGCTTTTGTAAAAGTTATGGAAACAGGGTCTATCTCTGTGGCAGCAGATCAATTATTTATTACTCAACCTGCTGTTACCAAACGAATTCACAGCTTAGAAGAATATTTTGGTGTAAAACTATTTGAGTCCGCAGGCCGAGGTGTACAGGCAACTCATGCTGCACATTCATTATTACCAAAAGTTAAAAACTGGCTAAATGAGCTGGGTGATATTCACCATACGCTTAGCCATGAACAAACTCAGGTACAAGGCCGCTTAAAAGTCGGTACGAGTCACCATATTGGCTTGCATCATTTACCGTCCCCACTTAAACACTTTGTTCAACAATTTCCGCAGGTTACTTTAGATGTGCATTTTGTTGATTCAGAACAAGCTCATGAACAAGTACTGGCTGGTGATTTGGAGTTAGCATTCTTAACACTTCCTCCTTCAGGTGATGAGCGCCTTAACTACATTACGATCTGGAATGATCCTTTAGTTTTTGTTGCTGCGCCATTTCACCCATTAGCACAAAAGAAGAATCTCACCTTACAAGATTTAATTGAATATCCAAGCCTATTGCCCGCTGCACAAACTTACACCGCCCAAATCACATTAGCCGAGTTTGAAAAACAAGGGCTTAAACCAAAAATCACTATGAGTAATAACCCTCTTGAGTCTATTCGCATGTTGGTGTCGATTGGTTTAGGTTGGTCAGTACTACCAAAAACTCTACTGAATCAAGATATGCAGCAACTTGATTTAGATGTAGAAATGAATCGCCAATTAGGCATGGTGTGGCATCCTGCACGTACTCAATCTAGAGCTATGCAAGAACTCATTAAAATGATGCAGGAATAATTGAATTAACGACTATATTTTTTAAAAAGAATATAAATTAAAACAGCAAAAGGTAGTAGTAAAAACAGAACGCCCCAACTGAAACATATAGCAGCGAAAATAATTCCGCCAAATGCACTCATAAACAGTAAAGCAATAATATAAATAAGTAATTCACCAAAAATAGCGGTAATGAGCTGATCTATAAACTATTGAAAGAAACCAGGACTACTTTCATTTTTAGTGCGCTTGTTTTTAGCCATGCTATTTTAATTAATAAAGTTGTATATTGATTAGAAATGATACTGTAAATATATATCCTTTACTCTACTATCATTATACTTTTCACTTAAGATTCATGATCGTGAAGAATCAATATTCAAAGATAATTAAAATCGTTTTATACGGCTTCATAACTTTAGCTGTCTTAGTTATAGTTACATTTATTTGGTTTAAACCAATACGTTTTGTTTTCGCCCATCACCTGTCATTGTTACAGTGTGATGGTCAGATATGTGTAGATGATCCAAAGACAGAGCCTCTTGCAAAAACACTTTATAATCGGGCATTAAAAGAAACCCAAGACAAAGTAGGTACGTTTCATCAACAGCCCACTATGGTTTTTTGCTCAACTTCACAATGTGCAAATACCTTTGGTATGGAAAAAGCAGCTGCTAAAGCAGTGGGTAATTTGGGATTATTGGTTGCACCGCGTGGCTGGAAAGATTTCTACATCACCCATGAGCTTATTCATCACCGTCAAGCCGAAGAATGGGGAAATATAGCAATGCTGACTAAACCCAAATGGCTAGTAGAAGGCATGGCTTATAGTTTAAGTGATGACCCACGCCCTACGTTAACGGCACCCTTTCAACAATGGCGGACTCAATTTAAGCTTTGGCATCAACAAAACCCTGACCCAAATATTTGGCATACTACAGAGAAAGTTAAGTAATTTATTAAAGAGCTTCTAAAAACTTATTTTTTCCAAGAAGCTCACGCCTTTCAATTAAATTGACCAGTCCTGAATATCCCAATTATTTTCTTGGGCCAATTTTTCAAGGCGATCATCAGGATTTACTGCAATTGCATGCGTTGCATATTCAAGTAAAAAACGATCATTGATTGAATCAGAATACGCCCAAGACTCAGATACGCTACGACCTTCCAACCAACCATCTAGACGGGCAAGTTTGCCTTTTTGATAACACGCTAAACCAGCAACTTTACCTGTATATTTTCCGTCAGCCACTTCAGCATTGGTTGCCAAAATTTCTGTAATTCCAAATTCACGAAAAATTGGCGCAGTAATAAAATCACTTGTTGCAGTAATACCAACAATTGTATGACCTAAATCTTGATGTTTTTTGATTGCATCAAAACCTTTAGGACGCATTTGCGGGCGAATCACTTTCTGCATGAACAACTGGTGAAGTTCAGTTAAATAATTATTGTCGTGCTTTGTTAAAAATCCAAAGACAAATTCGTTATAAGCATATGGGTCAAGTTGTCCTGCTTTGTAATCTTCATAAAATTTATCATTCATCTGACGATGATGAACCGGATCAACCAAACCTTCATTGACTAAAAATTCACCCCACGAGTGGTCTGAATCGGTATTTAACAAGGTATGGTCTAAATCAAACAACGCCAGTTTCATGAAAATTCTCGTTTAAACTGAAATTTAAGAAAAAAAATGTAAATCTATCTCCGCTAGTCGATAGAAATTCGTTAAGATCGTAGCAATTTAAACATTTTACTTTGATCTTTTCGAGCTGGACATAAAAAAGTGTTTGTCCCCGCGATTAAAGTCAACGATATAGACAATATTTAGGTAGCCAAATGATCGATTCAGAAGGTTTCCGACCGAATGTCGGGATCATTTTGGCAAACGATGATGGACAGGTTTTATGGGCAAAGCGCATTGGTCACAATGCTTGGCAATTTCCACAAGGAGGCATTCAGTTTGGAGAAACTCCTGAACAGGCACTTTTTCGAGAACTGAGAGAAGAAATCGGCTTATTGCCCGAACATGTCCAGATTATTGCGCAAACCAAAGGATGGCTGCGTTATCGTTTGCCACATCGGTACATTCGGTCAGACTCTGACCCCGTATGTATCGGACAGAAACAAAAATGGTTTTTACTGAAATTAACTGCGCATGCAAAAAATATTCAGTTAAACCTCTCCGACCCACCCGAATTCGATGAATGGCAGTGGGTTAGCTATTGGTATCCCCTTGGTCAAGTGGTGAACTTCAAGCGTGATGTTTATCGTAAAGCCATGGTGGAGTTGTGTACACAGTTGCCGATGCAACAATTACCCTAAAAATCATTTATCTAGCAAATGATTTTTATTAAAAGTGCTGTTATAAATACATTCATAGTCTAAAAAAATACTGGAGTATACATCCATGTCAAACATGCAACTCGACACTTTACGGCGCATTGTCCAAGAGGTTAATGCGTCCGTCAGTTTGCATGAATCGTTAGACATCATGGTCAATCAGGTTGCTGAAGCCATGAAAGTGGATGTTTGCTCTATTTATTTACTCGATGAACGCAACCAGCGCTATGTTTTGATGGCCTCTAAAGGCTTAAACCCAGAATCTGTGGGCCATGTTTCACTGCAGCTCGGTGAAGGCTTGGTCGGTCTGGTTGGGCAACGTGAAGAAATTGTTAACCTTGACAACGCACCAAAACATGAGCGTTTCTTGTATTTACCTGAAACGGGCGAAGAAATTTATAACTCATTCCTTGGCGTACCTGTCATGTATCGCCGTAAGGTTATGGGCGTTTTGGTTGTACAAAACAAACTTCCTCAAGATTTTAGCGAAGCAGCCGAGTCATTTTTAGTCACTCTGTGTGCTCAGCTTTCTGGGGTTATTGCACACGCTCACGCAGTTGGAAATATTGACGTATTTCGTAAACCAAGTAATGGCCCTGCCTATAAAACCTTTCAAGGTGCTTCAGGTGCAGGCGGTGTTGCTTTAGGTCGCGCTATTATTTTATATCCACCTGCCGATTTAGCCTCAGTACCTGACCGTGAAGCAGAAGATATTAGTCATGAACTTCGACTTCTAGATCAAGCCATTTCATCAGTTCGTTCAGAGATTCGTTCTTTAGATGAAAAAATGCATGATTCATTAATGGCAGAAGAACGCGCTTTATTTAGTGTTTTCTTACGAATGCTTGATGAAAATGCATTGCCAGCCGAAATTAAAGAACTTATTCGTGACGGGCATTGGGCACAAGGTGCAGTACGCCGTGTGATTGAAAAACATACTGCCCTATTTGCACAAATGGAAGACGACTATCTTCGTGAGCGAGTTTCTGATCTTAAAGATTTAGGCCGACGTATTTTAGCCTCGTTGCAAGAAGAAGATTCTAGTCACCGTGAACTCAGTCCAGACAGTATTTTAATTGGTGAAGAAATTAGTACTGCGGCACTCGTAGAGCTACCAGTAGACAATATTGCAGCAATTGTAACCTCAGAAGGTGCAGCCAACTCACACATGGTGATTGTGGCTCGTGCATTAGGTATTCCAACCGTAGTTGGCGTAACTGAACTGCCTGTTAACACACTTGATGATGCAGAAATGATTGTGGATGCCTATCAGGGCCGTGTTTTTGTTAATCCGCCACGTCGTTTACGCCAACGTTATAAAGAAATTCAAAAAGAAGATGAACAGATCGCAAAAGATCTCAAACAATACGAGACCAAAGAAGCGATTACGCCAGATGGTGTATCTGTTCAGCTTTATGTGAATACGGGTCTCATGATTGACGTAGTACGCGGAGTACAACGTGGCGCGCAAGGTGTGGGTCTATACCGAAGCGAAATTCCATTCATGTTGCGGGAACGTTTCCCAGGTGAAGAGGAACAACGTGCAATCTATCGTCAACAATTAAGCCACTTCGCCAACAAACCTGTGGTGATGCGAACTCTGGATATTGGTGCCGATAAAGACTTGCCTTACTTCAGTATCGAAGAAGAAAACTCGGCATTAGGCTGGCGCGGTATTCGTTTCACGCTTGATCATCCTGAGATTTTCTCGTCTCAAATTCGCGCCATGCTCAAAGCCAGTATTGGTCTAAATAATTTGCATATTTTATTGCCAATGGTCACTACAGTAAGTGAGGTAGAAGAAGTACTTTATTTACTTGAGCGTGACTGGATTGCGGTGCAAGAAGAAGAGCAAGTTAAAATTACCAAGCCTAAAATTGGAATTATGGTTGAGGTGCCAAGCGTATTACTACAAATTGATGAGTTTGCTGAACTCGTCGATTTCTTCTCAGTCGGTTCAAACGACTTAACACAATATTTACTTGCGGTTGACCGTAATAATCCACATGTGGCAAACGTTTACTCACATTTCCACCCATCTATTTTACGTGCTTTAACTCGCTTGGTTAAAGAATGCCATGACCACAAAAAACCAATCAGTATTTGTGGTGAAATGGCAGGTGATCCATTATCGGCAATTTTACTCATGGCGATGGGCTTTAATACCCTTTCGATGAGTTCGAGTAACATTTTGCGAGTACGAAAAGCAATTTGTCATGTACCTATGACAGACGCACAAAAATTACTTGATGATGTTATGAAAATGAATAATCCACTCATTGTGAAAAGCTGGCTTGAGTACTATTTTAAAACTCACGGCCTAGCCGACATGGTCAAATCAAATCGAATCGTAAATGTGTAATATTTAAAAAAAGGAGAGCCATGCTCTCCTTTTTTCTTTCAAATAACTTAATAAAACCAAATATAAAAATTTCTTTTCTCTCTCTTATATCCAACTTTTTAAACGAAACTTCAATCGGTTTTTTAAATTAATATTTGCAATTTAATCCATTTGAAAAATAAATCCTCTACTTCTACTATATTTAAAGAGCGTTATTCAAAGATCTTAAGTTGTTCCAGCAATTGAAGAGGTAATTCTATGCATCATTATTTTCAAACTTCATCTTATTTTTCCTCTTGTTTTTTAACCTTCATACAGTAAATTGGAGGAATAACAACTAAAGGAATCTGATGCATTATTAAATTAAAAATAATGAGCCGAAATCTTGGTGAAAAGACTTTTTAAACGATTTCTCTCATCATTTGCTCACTCATTTCTTTATTTGATAAACATGAGTTTTTAAACCAGAAGTCCAGGAAAATGAGCCCTACTACTTTATCAAGAGCTCAATAATTATTACCCAGAGAGAATATAATCATGTCAGACGAATCAAAATGCCCTTTTTCAGGACATAACTCAAAACCCCAAGTAACGATCGGTGGTGGCACGCCTAGTTTACACTGGTGGCCAAAACAACTACGCGTCGACCTACTCAATCAACATTCAGAACGTTCTAATCCACTCAGTAAAGATTTTAATTATCGTCAAGAATTTAAAAAACTCGACTATTACACCCTTAAAGCTGATATCAAAAATGTATTAACCGATTCTCAAGATTGGTGGCCAGCCGATTGGGGAAATTACACAGGTTTATTTATTCGTTTAGCATGGCATGCTGCCGGCACATATCGTATGGGCGATGGCCGTGGTGGTGCTGGTCGCGGACAGCAACGTTTTGCGCCATTAAATAGTTGGCCTGACAATGCGAGCTTAGATAAAGCACGCCGTTTGCTATGGCCAGTTAAACAAAAATACGGTCAAAAAATATCATGGGCAGATTTATTTATTCTTGCCGGTAACATTGCTCTTGAGTCTTCTGGCTTCCGTACCTTTGGTTTTGGTGCAGGTCGTGAAGACGTTTGGGAACCAGACAACGATGTAAACTGGGGCGATGAAAAAGAATGGTTAGCTCATCGAAACTCTGAAGCATTGGAAGGCAGTAATCTCGCTGCAACCGAAATGGGTCTAATTTATGTAAACCCTGAAGGTCCACAAGCCAGTGGTGATCCAAAATCGGCTGCACCATTTATTCGTGCGACTTTCGGCAACATGGCAATGGATGACGAAGAAATTGTTGCATTAATTGCAGGTGGCCATACTTTAGGTAAAACCCACGGTGCTGGCTCTGCTGACCATGTTCAGGCTGATCCTGAAGGTGCTCCAATTGAACAGATGGGCTTTGGCTGGTCAAATAGCTTTGGTACAGGCGTTGGTAAAGACGCGATCACTTCTGGCTTAGAAGTCATTTGGTCACAAACGCCAACACAATGGAGCAATTACTTCTTTGAAAACCTATTCAAATACGAGTGGGTACAAGAACGCTCACCTGCTGGCGCAATTCAATGGGTAGCAGCAGATGCTGAAGCGATCATTCCTGATCCATTCGATCCATCAATTAAACGTAAGCCAACAATGCTGACTACAGATTTGACCTTACGTTTTGATCCTGAGTTTGAAAAAATCTCTCGTCGCTTCCATAACGACCCACAAGCTTTCGCTAATGCTTTTGCACGTGCGTGGTTCAAATTAACTCACCGCGATATGGGACCAAAAGCACGTTATCTAGGTCCTGAAGTTCCAGCTGAAGATTTAATTTGGCAAGATCCATTACCTGTTGCTAGCGCTACACCATCGGCTGCCAGCATTGCTGATGCAAAAGCAAAAATTGTTGCACTAGGGCTATCTGCTGGTGAGTTGGTTTCTCTTGGTTGGGCTTCAGCGTCAACTTTCCGTGGTGGAGACAAGCGTGGTGGAGCAAACGGCGCACGTATTGCCTTATCACCGCAACGCGATTGGGAAGTAAACCAAAAAGCTGTTGAAACTTTAACTAAAATTGAAGAAATCAAAGCCTCAACTCAACTGTCATTAGCTGACCTCATTGTGTTAGCAGGTAACGTTGGTGTAGAGCAAGCTGCTCAAGCGGCAGGTTTCAATATTAGCGTTCCATTTGCCTCTGGTCGTGTTGATGCATTACAAAGTCAAACTGATGTCGAATCTTTCCAATTGCTCCGCGGCCTTGCCGATGGTTTTAGAAACTGGAAAAAAGAGGGCGTCAATGCAGCAACTGAAGCATTATTAATTGATAAAGCACAGCAACTGACTTTGACTGCACCTGAGTTAACCGCATTGATTGGTGGTTTACGTGTTCTAGGAACTAACTGGGATGGTTCGCAACACGGCGTATTCACTCAGCAAGTTGGTGTACTCAGCACAGACTTCTTCACGAACTTACTCGACATGTCTACTGTATGGGCACCTGTTGATTCAACAAGCGAAGTATTTGAAGGCAAAGACCGCAAAACAGGCACTGTAAAATTTACTGCAACACGTAATGATTTAGTGTTTGGTTCAAACTCAATCTTGCGTGCACTGGTAGAAGTTTATGCTCAGGCGGATGGTAAAGAAAAATTTGTTCAAGACTTTGTAGCAGCATGGACTAAAGTCACGAATCTTGATCGTTTTGACTTAGCTTAATTTAAGTCTAAACCAAACAAAGCCAGTTCAAATTGAACTGGCTTTTTTAATTAAATATAAAATGATGTAATTTTATACAGTCAATTTATGCCCTTCTCGAATGCAATAAAAAGGATTCGCAAGTTTCGATGAAGCTTTAATTGCTTGAGCTAGCGCATGTTCAGGATCTTCTCGGTCTTCGTCGGTCAACTGAAAAGTTCGATAATGAATCGCAACAGAACGATGAGCTTGCAAATCTAAATGTGCATGCACAGCATCTTGAGGGTTCATATGAACATAACTCATTAACTTGCGAGGTTCATAAGCTCCGATCGGAAGTAAAGCAACACGTGGTGCGCCATAACGAGCATGAATTTGCTTAAAATGCCCCGCATAACCCGTATCACCAGCAAAGAAACAATGCCCTGTTTTAGCTACAACCGAAAAGCCGCCCCAGAGTGCTTTATTCTGGTCACGTAGGCCACGACCAGAGCCATGCTGTGCAGGTGTATAGATTATTCTTAGTTCGTGATAGGGAATTTCTTGCCACCAATCCATCTCAATCACATGAAACTCTTTGGGTAGGTAAAAGCCATTCCCGAGTCCAGTATAAATCGGCATTGCAAATTTTTTATGTAGCCATTCAAGCGTAGCCAAATCCATATGATCATAATGATTATGGCTGAGTAGAACACCATGAATCGTCGGCAATTGCTCTAATGCAAAACCTGCTGGACACACACGGCGAGGTCCACGACCCTGTGAAGGGCTTGCATAATCACACCATACGGGATCGGTAATAAAGTTATAAGGCCCAATCTGAATCAATACCGTTGCATGTCCAACAAACCAAACTTGCCAATCATCTAAATCCGCCTGAGGACGATTTTGAGGCAAGGCCACAGCCGTATTTACACGAGTATCGTATTCATTTTGAATATCAACGTTCCATGTAAAAGACTCACGTGTAACTAACCAACGTAATAGCTCTTTTGAGCCTCTAGCCGGTGATTTAGGCTGTTGGTTATAAAAACGTGTATCAGATTCACGCCCTGACTCGGGATGATAAAAAGGAGGTTTTATCCATGTATGCGTCCAACAGGACTGAGTCGGCAATTGATATGTTAATGTCGGCTTGTCTTTCATGGGCTTTTCTATGTTTTAGCATCGGCAGAATGGATGTGTTCAGGTTTCTATCTTAACAATTAAAACAAATTAAGCTATGGCACTTACACTTATTTATCATATAAATATCCCTTTTATTGTGGTCACAGCCAACATAAGTTGAATTAGATTGCCATAAAAAATACATAGATGTGTTGGGTTTATGCGTCGATAATTACCATTCTTATTAAGACTGCTTGTATAACATAACAATCATTAGTCACGTGAAATTGGGGGGGAGTTACTTGGTTTTGCCTTAGTAAACTCTACTTTTCCAACTTCAAATGTTTTGCCAGATTACAGAACAAAATATTTAGTAACACTTAAAGCCAATTCATTCTTAAAGAATTTATATTTTATAATATTATTTTATATTTCTTCATTTTTGCATATTATGAGAATCACCTATACTAATATTTAAAACATTTAAATATTTCTTTGATTAAGTAAAAATAATGTATTTAAACTCCCCTAATTAATATATTTTATGAATTACTTGAACTTAGATTTATATATTAAATGTTTAATGAAAATGAAAATTCCATTTATTTTATAAATACCTAAATCACCTTCACGCTATATCCCTTTATGCTTTATACTTCACATAAATCATAGTAAGACATTTTTTGGATTAGTCTTATGGAACTACGCCATCTCCGATATTTCATTACCGTTGCTGAAGAATTAAATTTTAGTAAAGCCGCCCTTAAACTTTTTACCGCACAACCCTCCCTTAGCCAACAGATTAAAGATTTAGAAGAAGATGTTGGTGTCCGACTTTTAAATCGCACTAAACGTAAAGTTGAATTAACCGAAGAAGGTGAAGTCTTTTTAGAACATGCTCGCCTGACCCTTGCTCAAGCTGAAAAAGCAGTTGCTCTGGCACGACAGGTTTCTAAGGCTAAACAGCAACTGCTCCGTATCGGTTTTGTTCCCATTGCAGAAATGAAAATTTTTCCTTACGTTCTTCCTAATCTGCGATTACAACACCCCGATCTCATCATTGAACTATCTAATCTAAACAATACTGAACAACTTAAATCCTTAAAAAAAGGTGAGTTAGACATTACCTTTACTCGAGAAAATACAGATAGTGATGAGATCCAAAGCCAATTTGTTTTGACTGAACCCTTGATTTTTTTACTTCCTAAAAATCACCCACTTACTCAATATGAACGAATTCCCGTCCATGCTTTACAGGGCGTTGACTTTATTATTCCTGCTGCCGAGCAGTCACAAACATTACATAACACGATTTTAGACTTTGCCAAAACTCACAATATTGACCTCAATATTGTTCAAAAAGCAGACAGCATGTTGTTTAATATTAACTCTCTTGGCTCTGGATTAGGTTGTACAATTTTACCTGCTTACGTTGCACCTTTAGGCATCAAAAATACAGTAGTCCGCCCTCTTGATGTCGAGTTACCGACATTAGATTTATTCGTAAATTATCGTAGAAATTCACAGTCTTTAGGGGTTCAAAAATTTATTGATCAACTCACTAAAGTATTTCATCTGGATAAGAACTTAACTCACACCTAATCAGAAAAGCTATATTTTATTTTAAGCCTATGATTAATAAGGACACCTTTATAAAAGGTATAAGTAAATAATATTTTTTATTTATTTTATACTTTTTATAAACAGTTTAGCCCGCGCTTTTGTTCTATTTTACCTACTCGGTAAAAGTAAATATCTCTTAAATACAATTTAAAAACTTGGAATAAAATCTATATAAAACTAGATATTATTTTCACCATTTAATAAAAAATAATATATTTACCATTTGGTAAAAGGAGATTAGAAAAATGGTTGCAGTATTTCAACATCTTGGACGTAGTGTACTAAACCGCCCTCATTTCTTTATTGCTTTATTTATAGGATTTATCACAGCGAGTATTCTCACATGGTTCACCTCATGGAAATGGTCAACTATTTTATTAGTCAGCTGGAATACTTCAATTAGTATATATTTACTACATGTTTGGCAGCTCATGAAAAGTGCTGATCATTCTCAAATGCAGCAGCAAGCTAAAAAACAAGATGAAAGCAAATGGGTCATTATGCTGATTGTTCTATTGGCTTTAACCATGTGCCTAGTTGCTATTTTAATACAGCTCTCACAGCTTCCTTCTGATCATGCTGCAAAGTTAGGCCATGTGGCTTTAGCTTTACTCACCATTGTTTCTGCATGGCTTTTTATGCATACCGTTTTTGCTCTACATTATGCCCATGATTTTTATATGGCTTTATCTAGAAATGAAGAAAATGGAGGTCTAGATTTTCCGGGAACAAAACAGCCCACTTATCCTGATTTTCTATATTTTAGTTATATTATTGGGACTTCTGCCCAAACGGCCGATGTTTCGATTACCACCAAACACATGCGTCTTTTAAACTTATTTCACGCGGTGTTGTCTTTTGGGTTTAATACGACCATTTTAGCGATCTGTATTAACGTTGCTGCTGGTTTTCTTACCAACTAAAACTTGCATTTAGGAAATAAAAAAGTCACCCAAATGGGTGACTCTGAACAGCAGAGGTTTACAACAATGAGCCCATCGAGCTTTGTTTTAAGCCTTCACGTTGTTTGATAGTTTCAACATAACGCGTAATAGCAGGATGAGATTCAATCGCTCCCATTTTCAATTGCCATAACAGCATTGCTCCAACGCTTACATCTGCGGCGGTAAATTGTTCGCCACACACATACGGATTGGCTTCACTAAGCCCTTGTACTAAAGCTTGGTAGGCATCGTTGTAATCACCATAACCCACAAACATTTTTTGCTCAGGAGATACATCTATTCCTAGAGCTTTATCAACACCCGCAGCTTCCCATGGGCCTGCCATCAAAAATAACCAGCGATAGTACAAACCGCGTTTAGGATCATCTAGTGCAGGAGCTAAACCTTTATCGAAAAATTTATCAGCAAGATAAGCACAGATTGCACCTAGCTCATAAATCACGACATCACCATCTACCAATACTGGCACTTTTCCAAAAGGATTAATTTTTAGATATTCCGGTGTTTTCATTTCAGTCTTGTATTCGACTTCAATACGTTCACACTCAACACCTAATTCGACTAAAAGCCAGTCGACCACAACACCACGTGATTCTTTGTTAGTATAAAGTTTAAGGCTCATTTTTATGGCTCCTTGTTTATCGTGGAACCTAGTCTACAAAACCTCTTTGTCAGTTTTTGTCAGTAGTCTTCGACTCTTGTGCCCACCACTGCTCAAATAGTTTTTGCTTAAATGATGGATATAATTCTTGGCTTAAACTCAACTGTTGAATACGATCAAGTCTAAAATGTCTAAAATCCTGCCTGAGTTCACACCATGCAGCCAATAAAATTTTGTCATTAAAATATCCCAAGGCAAACGGCCACAAGGTTCGGACACTACTTCGTTGCTGCTCATCATGATAATGCAGCGAAATTTTAACTTGCTGCCGAATGGCTAAACGCACCTGTTCGACTCGACTTTCATCTACAGGCAGCCACGTATTAAACGCTCTTAAAGTCGTTTGCTGTAATAAATATTGCCGATGCTCAGGCAAAACAGAATTCAATTTAGCTAATACAGATGTAGATGCCGATTGTAACGATTGATCTGGCACACTCTTTAACCAATACAATGCCAGAAAAATAGCTTCGACTTCATTTTCATTGAGTGTCATTGGTGGGAGTACAATATCTTCTTTAAGTTGAAAACCTATACCTGCCGATGCCTCAATTGCTACACCCTGCTCACGTAAGCTATCGATATCGCGATAGACACTTCGGACACTAATTCCCATACGTTCAGCGAGAACTTGTGCAGTGATTGGATAACGGGCTTCTCGTAGTTGTTGTAAAAGATTTAATAGACGAATAGAACGACTCATTTTTCTCTTCTTATTGTTATTAGACATACAATAAGAGGGAATAAATTCCCCCTTCTTATATTATTCTAAATTATGCAACATCTACCGTAGATAGCTTTGCATACTCTCTTAAAAAGTTGTGCAGCTCAGGTACATCTTTAGCAATCGTTAAAGGCTGGAACTGTTGTAGAACTTCGATCGAATGCACACCATAGCCCACACCAATTCGTGGCATGTTTAACCGCTGAGCCATCTCAAGATCATAGCTACTATCACCAATCATTACTGCACGCTCAACACTCACTCCAGTGACTGTTAAGATTTCTTGCAACATGAGTGGATCTGGTTTCGATCGAGTTTCATTGGCTGCTCGAGTCACATCAAAAAGATGAGTACTCTGTGTTTTTGCAATTACACGATCTAGCCCACGACGGTTTTTACCCGTTGCGACTGCAAGTTTTAAACCTTGCGCTTTTAAATCATGTAGTAGTTCAGCAATACCATCGAACCATGCATCATTTGTAGAGTTTACAATATAGTGATCGCCATATGCTTTTAAAATTGAGTCATGTAACTCAGGTGCTTCTGGAAATAGGGTTTGCATAACTTCGGGCAAGCCTAAACCAATAATACTTTTTGCTGCTTCATCTGTTAAAGGCAATTCATGCTGCTCTGCGGCATGTTGCAAGCTAGCAACAATCTGTCCAACAGAGTTATATAAAGTCCCATCCCAGTCAAAAATAACTAATTCGGTTTTTAGACTCATTTTGCCACTCTCAAAGCCTTTAATAACTGGGTCATGTCTTCTGGTAAAGGCGCTTCAATCGGCGGATAACCTGGAATATCTAAACGCATCGCATGTAAACATAGACGACGTGCTTCAGGGCCAGTGTACTCAGTCGTGTGTCCATATTTATCGTCACCAATCAATGGGTGTCCAATGCTTAAACCGTGTACACGAATCTGATGAGTACGGCCAGATAAAGGTGATGCATGAACCAGAGTCGCATTTTTAAAACGCTCTGCTACAACCCATTCGGTTTTACTGGGTTTACCATCTTTAGTCACACGTACACGACGCTCGCCATTTGCCAACTCATATCTCAATAAAGGTGCATCAATCAGCTGTTTATCTAAGCTCACTTGCCCTTTAACAATCGCTGCATAGGTTTTACGAATTTTGTGCTCACGCAACATATCTTGTAGTTGTTTTAATGTGCTACGTTTTTTACTAATCATGACCAGACCAGAAGTATCACGGTCAATACGATGAATAAGTTCTAAATATTTTTTGCCTGTCGCTGCACGTAGTGCCTCAATCAAACCATACGCCATACCACTACCACCATGGACAGCAATACCTGAAGGTTTATTTACAACTAACAAACCTTCATCTTCATAGACCACACGGCTTAATAGACCTTGTGCCACACTGTCACTGACAGGAGCAGCTGTTTCGTCTTTTTGTTCGTAACGAATTGGAGCAACACGAATCTGATCACCAATCTCAAGTTTAGTCTCAGCTTTAACACGTTTTTTATTTACTCGAACCTGACTTTCACGAATCAAACGATAAATACGACTTTTAGGTACACCTTTTAAACGCGAGAACAGGAAATTATCAATTCGCTGTCCTGCTTGATGTTCATCCACCTCAAACCAAGTGACACTTTGCCATTGCTGTGTAGAATTCATACTAATATTTAAACCTGAAATTTTGCTAAATTTGATTAATAAATGACCGTTTAGCTTAGTTTTTTCACAAGAAATCTAAGCTTAGCCCATAGGCAGATGCTGCAAGGTTTGATATAGTCAGCGCACGGATACCGCCGTAAGTGAACATCTAATAGGGAATTTCCCTGATTGAAACCTCAATCAAAATGATGCTTTCACCATCAGCTCGGATAGGTCCTAAAGAATTATGCCGACGCCGAAGGCTTATTATATCGGCAAAATGACAAACTGTTGCGTTTAATTCAGTTTGTTCAAAAAAATATGTTACCAACTCTAGTTGGTTATGGAACGTAAACTGATACACATCAGACAAATCGCTCCTTAATGTTGCCTTCAGGCTAAAGCGTTGATGCATTGGAACTGCCGAAAGCACCGATACGATGAACATTCCGTATCAAACTTCCAAAAAGAAGTCACTTCGCGCTCAATGACAGTGAAAGTCATTAACCAATGTACCGCTCACCCGCCAGTGAAGCACTAAGGAAGTCCGATTTAAAGGTTGAAGCAGTATTGCCTACATCACAGACGAGAATCAAAGTTAAGGCTAAATGTAGCCGGTAACAGATGACTCAGACCACAAATATTTTGAGATCTGGGAAATGATCCGTCATGTTCGATGTTCGTTCAGAACCTTTAAGTTTGTGCGATATGTTTGTGTGGGTCACTATTAGGTGTCACACCCATGAAACGTATGTTGATTAATGCAACTCACGCAGAAGAAGTCCGCGTTGCACTTATCACTGGTAATCGTCTTTACGATTTTGATTTAGAAAATCGTACCCGAGAACAGAAAAAATCCAATATCTATAAAGGCCATGTAACCCGCGTAGAACCTTCTTTAGAAGCTGTGTTTGTTGAATATGGCGCAGGCCGTCAAGGCTTCTTGTCTATGCGCGAAATTGCGAATAGTTATTTCCAAGCAGACCCGCGACAAACTTCAAACATTCGTGAACTCATCACTGAAGGTACTGAATTACTTGTTCAGGTTGAAAAAGAAGAACGTGGTAACAAAGGCGCTGCCCTTTCTACATTCATCTCACTTGCAGGACGTTATTTGGTTCTTATGCCAAACAACCCGAAAGGCGGTGGTATTAGCCGTCAAATTTCAGGTTCTGTACGTGAAGAATTAAAAGAAATTTTAGCTTCTTTAAATTTACCTCGCGGCATGAGTGTTATTGTGCGTACCGCAGGTATTGGCCGTACTCAAGAAGAATTACAGTTAGATTTACAGCATTTGCTTGACCTTTGGGCACAAATCCAAGGCACTGCAAGTTCTGGTCCGTCTCCAATGCTTGTTCATCAAGAAGCTGGCGTAGTTACTCGTGCCATCCGCGACTACTTACGTGATGACGTTGCAGAAATTTTAATTGATAGCGAACAAGCTTATAACGAAGCGTATAACTTTGTTAAAGCAGTTATGCCACGTCAATTAGACAAACTTAAAACTTATACTTTAAACGAGCCATTGTTTGCTCATTTTGGTATTGAAAGCCAAATTCAAACTGCTTACGAGCGTGAAGTAAAACTTCCTTCTGGTGGTTCAATCGTAATTGACCAGACTGAAGCTTTAGTTTCAATCGACATTAACTCTGCGAAATCGACTCGTGGACATGACGTTGAAGAAACTGCGCTTAATACAAACCTAGAAGCAGCAGAAGAAATTGCTCGCCAACTTCGTCTTCGTGACATTGGCGGTTTAGTTGTTATCGACTTCATCGATATGACTAAAGAACGCAACCAACGCATGGTTGAAGCAAAACTTCGTGAAGCAACACAAAGCGACCGTGCGCGTATCCAGTTTGGCCAACTCTCTCGTTTTGGCTTAATGGAAATGAGCCGTCAACGCTTACGCCCATCACTTGAAGAAGCAACTGGATATGTTTGCCCACGCTGTCATGGCACGGGTATGGTGCGTGACTTACGTTCACTTTCGCTTTCAATTATGCGTAAAGTAGAAGAAATTGCACTTCGTGAACGTCATGGTGAAGTACAAGTAGAAGTTCCTGTTGAAATTGCAGCATTCTTACTCAACGAAAAACGCCATAGCCTTGTTTATTTAGAACAAACTTCTGGTGTTCGTGTGACTGTTTTACCTCACCCGCACTTAGAAACACCTCACTATGAAATTCAGTACAATCCAGATGGATTTGCACCATCTAGCTATGAGCGTACAGAAGCAACTCGTTCAAGTGAGAAAGAGTTAGGTTATGAATCTTCTGAATGGCATTTAGAAGAAGCTGATCATGGCCATGCTCATGCAGCTCCTGCTGCAAATAACGCAGCTGGTCAAAAGAAAGCAAATCAAGCAGCTCAACCTTCTGCTGCTCAGCCAAGCACTCAAAAAGCAGCAAGCCCTCTCGCATGGTTAGAGAACCTTTTTGTTCAAAAACAAGCTAAAACTATTGATCAATCTCGTTCAGCACAAAATGCTGCTGCGACAATTGAACAAATGGTCAATACTGGCGCTGTAAGCCGTGGCCAGTTTGGACAAGTTGCAGTACCGCCAGTTGCTGAAACTGTTGCGGCTCCATCTAATAATGCTTACATTTCACAGTCTCCTGCTAAACAGGAAGTTCGTGAAAATGTTGAAAAAGACGATAAAGTACAACAACGTCCAAACAACAAAAAACGTAAGCACAAAGAGCAACGTGAACAACATCACCATGCTCAAGAGCCACAACAACAGCAACAACCACAACAGGTTCATGAAGAAGTTGTACAGTTATCACGTCAAGAACAACGTGAGTTAAAACGTCAACAAAAACGTCAGCACCCAGATCAGTCACATCAACAACATCAAAATGATGGACAACAAACTGAAAATGCCGTGCCGCGTCGTGACCGTAATAATCAACAACGTCCGAACCGTCCAAATCGCCACCGCGATCCAAGTGTATTGAATGAAAATCAAAATGCACCGGCGGCACCAGTAGTTGTTGATGAGAAACAAATTAAGGTTGATTTGATTGATGCTCCAAAGCATGAAGTCATGAATACAGCCTTAGTAATCAATGTTGATCAAGCACAAAGCGAAATTATTGCTTTGACTCCAGAGCAACCAGTTGAACGCACTGAAACAGCACCTGTTGTTGAAGTCGCTCAAGAGCCAGCTCCAGCACCTGTTGCAGTTGTAGAACAAGCAGTCCCTGCCAAAGCAGAAGAAACGACGACTCCTCCTGCAGACAGCAAAGCTCAACCGCAAATTCAACGTGCGAGCAATGACCCTCGTATGCGTCGTCGTGAACAACGCAACGCGAAACGTGCTAAAGCTGCGGTACCATCAATTGCCCCATCGCAAATTCCAACGTTGGCGCAATATACGATTGGTAGCTTGATTCGTCATGTTTATGGTGAAGACTGCACAGTATTGATTGAACAGTTTGGTTTAGTTCCAACATTCAATCGTGCATTGCAGAAGTTTGCTGAACAGTACGCTAGTACACTAGCAACAGAAGTCGTGTCTGATGCTGAAGACAAAAAGCCTGTTACTCGTGATGCAGAGCTTCCAAGCAACAAGCCATCACAAGAAGCAGAGCCTGCGCCTGTACTTGCATTGACGCCACAAAAAGAGCAAACACCACGTGTTGCTAATGATCCACGTGAGCGTCGTCGTTTAGCAAAACTTGCTGCTGAACAAGCTTTTGAGCAAGTTAAACAACAACACGCTGCACCAGAAGAAGCTGCACCTGTAGCTCCAGCTGTTGAAGAAACGGTTGTTGCTCCTGCTGCTGAAACACAAGCACCTGTTGAGTCAAAACAACAACCTCTTGAGCTTGATCAAGTGGCTGAAGAAGTAGCTCAAAGTGAAACAAGCGTAGAAGAAACGCCAGCGACAACTGTAGTTGAAGCTCCGGTTGTTAAACAGCCTAAAACATCTGCAAGAGCAAAAGCTGCCGCAGAACAGGCTGTAGCACCAACTGAAGCTACTACAGAAGTTGAATCAGATGATTCTAAGGCAGATCAGGACAAACCAAGTCGTCCTCCTCGTCGCCCTCGTGGTCGTCCACCAAAGAAAGCAAATCCTGTAGCTGAGTAAATCATTTGCTCAATTGCAGCTAATTTAAACAAACCTAGTCATTTCGATGACTAGGTTTTTTTTGTTATTTTTAACCAATTAGGTTGATTGCACTAGAAGAAAAGTTTTAAAAGCATGGTGAACCATGAAAAACACTGTACTTTTGCCAACGCAACCTTTTTTGGATTGATCGAAAAATAAATAGGATTGATATGAGCCAGACAACACAGACCGATATCATTACGCTTGGTGATGTTGCAACAAGACTTCCTAGCTTCATCCCCAAAGTACCCCATATCCTGAATGGTCTTAAACAGGCTTACTTAAGAACAGCAAATACACCAACGGGATTAGGTGTAGCTTTTGAAAAAGCTGTTAAGCGAAATCCGCAAGGCATTGCTTTATTATTTGAAGATCAAAGTTATTCATATGAAACTTTAAACGAATGGGCTAACCAGATTTCTCACTATTATCTATCTCTTGGCGCACAAAAAGGCGACGTGATTGCCGTAATGGTTGAGAACCGTTCTGAACTTATTGCTACGATTGTAGGTTTAGCTAAAATTGGGGTAACAATTGCGCTTGTTAATACCTCTCAAGTAGGTAAGGTCCTCGCTCATAGTATCAATCTTGTAAAACCAATTGCCGTCATTGCAGGTGAAGAAGTTCGAGCTGTAATTGATGAAATCCGTCAGGACCTCAATGTTCCTAAAGACCGTTTTCATTGGTTTGCAGATCAGGCTACACGTCAAGATGCAGGAACTGCACCTCAAGGTTATGCCAATCTTGCAATAGAAATTGATCAATTTCCAAAATTTAACCCATCGACTACGCAATCTGTTCATGGAAATGATGGCCTGTTTTATATTTATACCTCAGGCACAACAGGTTTACCGAAGGCTGTTATTTTCAAACACAGTCGCTGGACACTCGCCTACGGCACCTATGGGCACATTTTAAACCTTGGCCCAGATGATGTGATGTATGTAACTTTACCGCTTTACCATGCAACAGGTGTCGTAGTTTGCTGGTGTGGTGTGATTGCGGGAAGTTCTACCCTTGCAATTCGACGTAAATATTCAACCAGTGCGTTCTGGAAAGATGTTCAGAAATTTAATGCCTCTGCAATTGGCTATGTAGGAGAGCTTTGCCGTTACTTAATGGATGCCCCTCCTACAGAAATTGACCGTGCCCACCGCGTAACCAAAATGATCGGTAATGGCATGCGTCCAAACATCTGGGATAAGTTCAAACAACGTTTTGGTGTGCAAGAAGTTCTTGAGCTTTATGCTTCGAGTGAAGGCAATGTCGGGTTTAGTAATATTTTTAACTTTGACAACACAGTAGGCTTCTCTCCTACGCCATATGCCATTATTGAGTTTGATAAAGAGAAAAATGAACCTGTACGCGACAAAAAGGGCTGGTGTAAAAAAGTTAAAGCCGGTGAAATTGGTTTGCTAGTGGGTAAAATTACCAGTCGCTCGCCTTTTGACGGCTATACAGATCCAGAAAAGAATAAATCTGTGATTATGAAAGATGTCTTTAAAAAAGGTGACTCATATTTCAACACAGGTGACCTTGTTCGTAATATTGGTTTCCGTCATGCTCAGTTTGTTGACCGCTTAGGCGATACCTTCCGCTGGAAAGGCGAAAATGTATCTACTACTGAAGTTGAGAACATGGTTTGTGAATATGACAAGATCGCTGAAGCGGTGGTTTATGGGGTAGAAATCCCCAATACCAATGGTCGTGCTGGTATGGCAGCAATCACACTTGCTGATGGCGCTGAGTTAAATGAGTTTGATTTAACCGAAATGGTCACTATATTTAAAAAATGCCTGCCTGCTTATGCAGTACCCGTGTTTTTACGAGTGCAAGCTAAAGTTGAAACAACAGGTACTTTTAAATATCAAAAGAATAAATTGAAGGAAGATTCGTTTAATCCAAGCAAAACTTCTGAACGTTTACTCGCTTTATTACCTGGTACAAACAGTTATTGTGATGTCACAACTGAAATTTTTGACAACATTCAGGCATATAAATACCGTTTTTAGTTCATTTTTTAGCTAAACAAGAGGAAATCGTGCTTTTTATAGGCAATCATGCAAATGTTTTTGATTTACCTCTTGTGTTAGTTGAATAACTTGCTAAAATACGCGACATCAAAACGATACGGGTCGTTAGCTCAGTTGGTAGAGCAGCGGACTTTTAATCCGTTGGTCCCGCGTTCGAGTCGCGGACGACCCACCACTTATCTGTTTTGAACCTATTTGGGTCGTTAGCTCAGTTGGTAGAGCAGCGGACTTTTAATCCGTTGGTCCCGCGTTCGAGTCGCGGACGACCCACCAAATTCTAAAAAGCCTCTCACTGCGAGAGGCTTTTTTTATTGTTATCTTATTTTAGTTTCATGACTAAAAGATGACGATGCATTTCTTATATAAAATGTCTTTAACCCAATTCATAAAGATTTCTAAACGTTTAGGAATATAACTTCGGTTCGGATACAAAATATTGAGTGGCAAAGATTGAGCAGTATGTGCACTTAAAACTTCAATCAAGGTTCCTTTCTCTATTTTATCCTGAACATCGTAGTATGGAAGTTGAATAATCCCTAAGCCAGCACAAGCAGCAGCGACATAGGCTTCTGTATTATTTACACTTAAAGCACTATCGATCATCACTGTTCCATCTTGATATAAAAATATACCCTGTTTTTCTCCTACGGCTCCTGCGTAGTTAACGAGTTTGTGCTGAGATAGATCTTCTAATTGTTCAGGAATACCGTATTGTTCTAAATAGTGGGGACTTGCACAGTTCACCATAATCAAGTTACCAACGAACTTCGCGATCAAACTACTATTCTCTAGCTGCCCCACCCGAACCACACAATCGATCCCTTTCTCGATCAAGTCAGTAATGTCATCTGAGCTATTTAGTTGTAAATGAATGTCTGGATAGCGGCTATAAAAATCAGGAAGTTCAGGAATAATCACTTGATGCACGATTCGGCTGGGCATTGAAATTTTTAGCGTGCCACGGTAATGCTGCTTTTGCGTTTGTATGAGTTGTTCAAGCTGTTCATAGTCAAACAAAAGGTTTTGACATTCAGGCAAGATTCTTTGTCCATCTTGAGTGAGACTTACTTTGCGTGTAGTTCGATGGAATAACCGAACACCATAGTGAGTTTCTAATTGTTGAATTGCACTCGTCACTGTAGAGCGAGGTAAATCAAGTTGATTTGCTACCTCACTAAAGCTTTGTCGTTTAGCTACTTCTGAAAAAATAAAAAATTGCTGCAACCGATCCATTTAATTGTTCGTATTTTCTGAATAGTTAAACCAAACTAGCATAATTGATCAAAAATTACCGCCAATCTAGACTAAAAACACATTAAAACAAGTCATCATAGGAACAATCATCATGACAACTCATACTCTGAAAGATAAAGTTGTACTGATTACGGGCGGTGCAAAAAACTTAGGTGGACTTATTAGCCGTAAATTTGCAGAACAAGGTGCAAAAATTGCAATTCACTACAATAGCGCTGAAACTCAAGCAGATGCAGAACAGACGCTCGCAGATGTAACTGCATTCGGTGTAGACGCTGTTTTAATTCAAGCAGACCTAACGGATATTGATAATATTGAAAAACTCTTCTTAGACACTAAGCAGCATTTTGGCGGAATTGATATTGCCATTAATACAGTTGGAAAGGTTTTAAAGAAATCGTTTTTAGACACCACAGAACAAGAGTTTGATAGCATGAGCGATATCAACTCAAAAATTGCCTATTTCTTTATTCAATCTGCGGGTCGTCATTTAAATGACGGCGGCAAGATCTGCTCAATCGTTACTTCTCTTCTTGCAGCCTACACTGGTTTGTATTCAACCTACGAAGGCTTAAAAGCTCCTGTTGAACACTACACCCGTGCTGCATCAAAAGAATTTGGTAATCGTCAAATTTCTGTTACTGCTGTTGCACCAGGGCCTATGGATACACCATTCTTTTATGGGCAGGAATCTGCCGAGGCAGTGGCTTACCATAAATCAGCTTCAGCTTTAGGTGGGCTCACCAAAATTGAAGATATCGAGCCTCTAGTTCGTTTTTTGGTAACCGATGGTTGGTGGATTACTGGTCAGACGATTTTTGCAAATGGTGGCTACACCACTCGCTAAAATCAAAAAAGCCGCATCTCATAGTGCGGCTTTTACATTGTTTTATTATAAAAACTCTTCTAGTACCGAATTCAAGAAAATATGTCCCTGCTCTGTACAAGCCAAACGAGAACTATCCTCTACCAGTAGCTTTCTAGCTCGCAGCGAAGTGAGGACCTCATTTAAATGATCTAAGCTTAAGCCTGTACGCTGTTCATATAACTCAGCTTTTACCCCATCATTTAGACGCAAAGCATTCATCATAAATTCAAAAGGTAGCTCTTCTGCCTCAATCTTTTTCATTTGCAAATGTTCAGCAGGAACCTTAGCTAAATAGTCTTTTGGCAAACGAGTTTTTTGGAAACGATACACACCATCTGGTCGTGTCACTTTGCCATGTGCACCTGCCCCAATCGCAAGATAATCACCAAATTCCCAATAATTCAAATTATGTGCTGAAGGCAGCTCTTTACGCCATGCCGAAACTTCATAATTTATAAAGCCATTTGCCTTAAGATATGACTCACCCTGCTCTTGAATGTCTTCAAGCATTTCATCTTGCGGTAAAACGGGTTGAGTACGGAAGAAAACGGTATTCGGTTCAATAGTGAGTTGATACCAACTAATATGAGTTGCTCCACTTTCTACAGCAAGCTTGAGATCATAGAGAGCCTGCGCTAGCGTTTGCTCAGGCAAACCATGCATTAAGTCTACATTCACTCGCTTAAAGCCAGCCTGCTTTGCTTGTTGAATCGCTTCAATTGCATTGTTTGCAGAATGAATACGTCCAAGCTTTTGCAAATGATCAGTATCAAAGCTCTGAACACCTATCGATAAGCGATTAATGCCAGCCTCTAAATATCCTGCAAATGGGTCATGCTCTACCGTTCCCGGATTTGCCTCTAAGGTAATTTCACAGCCATCTTCAAACTTAAGCAATGACTTAAGCTCTGCAAATAACCATACATAACCCTGTGCCGAAATCAGTGAAGGGGTTCCACCACCAATAAACACACTATGAATTGGACGTCCCTGTGCCATCTCTAGTTGAGTTTCAAAGTCGGCCACCAATGCTTTTAAATAGGTTTGCTCAAGTTCTGACGAAAGTGCTCCGTCTGGTACGGCATGCGAGTTAAAGTCACAATATGGGCATTTACGCACGCACCACGGCATATGGATATATAAAGATAGAGGAATAGAAGCAGGGTTTAATACAGCCAAGGAGCAGGTCCAATTTACACAATATTTCTATTTTAACATGACTGCATCAATGGGCTTATGAAAACATACCTTAATTGCTTTAGACTAAATTTAAACATTCTTAAATACTGATAAAAATGATGAAATTCTCTAGTCAACTTTTCCTGATCTTACCCTTAGCTATGGGAATCGGTGTTGCCATGGCTTTTCAGACCGCAATTAATGCTCAACTGCGCGAGCAACTACATTCACCCTTACAAGCAGCTTTATTATCATTTTTCATAGGTACTATTGTTTTAGCGATTATGGTTTTCTTTCAAAGTGCCGAGAAACCCACTTTAAGTGAAATATCAAATATTCCATGGCTTCTTTGGACTGGAGGATTTCTTGGGGTTTATGCAATCAGCATGAGCATTTATACTGCACCTAAGCTTGGTTTTTTAACCTTTACAGGGCTAGTCGTTTTTGGGCAAATCGTTATTTCTATGTTACTTGATCATTTTGGTTGGTTGGGCACAGAAAAGACACCTGTTACATGGCAACGGTTTCTTGGTGGAGTCATCATCTTTGTCGGTGTGGTACTCACTTTGCAGCGTTAGCTTCATTTTTTATATTTAAAAAGAGTACCTTTTGTGTCGAATGTCACATCTTTTCGGGCTGAATTAAAACAACTCTTCCACTTAATGCTACCTATTTTAATTACCCAGTTTGCTCAAGCAGGATTTGGATTAATTGACACTATTATGGCTGGGCATTTATCTGCAACCGATTTAGCAGCAATTGCTGTAGGGGTCGGTTTATGGGTCCCAATCATGCTCCTGTTCAGTGGCATTATGATTGCAACAACACCTTTGGTCGCTGAAGCAAAAGGCGCAAGAAATACAGAGCAGATCCCTGTCGTTGTTCGTCAGTCATTGTGGGTTGCTGTCATTTTAGGTGTACTGGCAATGCTCATTTTGCAGCTTATGCCGTTTTTCTTGCATGTGTTCGGCGTACCAGAGAGCTTACGACCTAAAGCAAGCTTGTTCTTACATGCAATTGGTTTAGGGATGCCAGCTGTCACCATGTACGCAGCTCTACGTGGCTATTCAGAAGCATTAGGCCATCCACGCCCTGTCACAGCTATTAGCCTATTAGCTTTAGTTGTATTGGTCCCTCTTAACATGATTTTTATGCATGGATTAGGACCAATACCTGCATTAGGTAGCGCGGGCTGTGGTTTTGCAACATCCATTTTACAGTGGCTCATGCTAATTACTTTAGCTGGCTATATTTATAAAGCTTCGGCTTATCAAAACACGCCTATTTTTGGCCGATTTGATAAAATTAATATGGCTTTAGTTAAAAGAATTTTACAGCTTGGTCTACCAATCGGTTTAGCTGTGTTCTTTGAGATTAGTATTTTTAGTACAGGTGCATTGGTCCTTAGCCCTCTTGGTGAAGTGTTTATTGCCGCACACCAAGTCGCAATTTCCGTTACCTCTGTGCTGTTTATGATTCCGCTTTCACTAGCCATTGCCTTAACCATCCGTGTCGGTACTTATTATGGTGAAAAGAACTGGGCTTCAATGTACCAAGTACAAAAAATTGGTCTCAGCACAGCAATATTTTTTGCCATATTAACCATGACTTTTATTGCTCTAGGCCGTGAACAAATTATCTCGATTTATACTCAAGACTTAAACGTAGCTCCTGTTGCGATGTATTTACTCTGGTTTGCAATGGCATATCAGTTGATGGATGCATTACAAGTGAGTGCCGCAGGCTGTTTAAGAGGTATGCAAGATACTCAAGCACCAATGTGGATTACGCTCATGGCATATTGGGTGATTGCTTTCCCTATTGGGCTTTATTTAGCGCGTTATACCCATTGGGGCGTGGCAGGTGTGTGGCTAGGTTTGATTATTGGTTTGAGCATTGCTTGTGTTTTATTACTTTCAAGGCTTTATTTAAATACCAAACGTTTAAGCCAAACCTAATAAAAAAGCCGATGAAACATCGGCTTTTTTATTTTATGCAGACTTTGCCCGCGGACTTGCTCCAATTTGCCAGACAAAGGGTAAATCGGTACGGTTCACTTCCCAATCGCCAATGACCTTTTCTTTATAGATGAGTGGATTATGAGAAGAGACTGTTCGTGCATTACGCCAGAAACGGTCGAGTTGTTTAACCTGACTACTTGCCGATGCACCTAAAGCGTTAAATAACTGGCTAGTTAAATCCAATACCAAATTAGAAATCACCACCTGCCCTTGCGCTGACTCAAGCTCGGCATCTACATTAAACTGATGTTCTTTCACCTCTAACTCACTAAAGTGACTTTCATAAGCCTTCTGTAAGGCTTCTGCTGTTTTAATCGTAATTGCTAGACTTCCATAGGCTTGAGCAGAGGCTTTACCCACCACCTGTAAAACTTGTGGGTCGTGACGAACAAGGTCACCATTGCCATGACTAAAAATACGCTTTCGCTCACGTATTTCTTGGCTAAAAGTTTCGACCGCGGCATGTGCAATCCCTGTTAGGGTTGCAAGGTGGACAACCTGATAAAAAGCGGTCTGATATTTAAAACGCTGGTCAAATGGAATAAGGTGCGAGGCCGGCAAATGCACCTGATGCACTTTTAAAGTACCACTGCCCGTTGTCTTTTGACCAAAGCCATCCCAATCATCAATCACACTTACCCCAGTTTCATGGCGATAAATAGCAGCAATCACATGGCGGTCATTCACTTCATCGTAAGCAAATAAATCGATCCAATCAGCAAAGATACTTCCTGTTGAATAGTACTTTTCACCATTCACCAGCAAGTTACCCGAAGCATCTTTGGTTACTCGTGTAACAACATCACCAATCTGTACATTTCCAACTTCGGTCCATGCGTTTCCAACTAAATCACCTTGCACAAAACGCTGAAACCAGACTTCCTGCGAATGCTCTTTATGCGCAACCAAACGGTCTTCGACAAAAGCAAAGTGTCCACGCAATGCTTGCACAATATTCGAATCTGCTTGCGCCAATTCTACTAGAAGCTGGAAAAGTTGTGGTAACGACACCCCATCTCCACCATATTTAACGGGTACCCGTACTGCACCTAATTTGAGTTCTTTTAACCACTGAATCGGTTCAAAAGGCAAGATTCGTTCTTTTTCTCGTTGAATTGCACCTTGGGCAATTTTTTCAAAAACTGGACGAAATCTACTTGCTACCTTTTCATAATCGGCGCCTACCGATAGCTCTTCTAATTCAATTTGCGTAATTGTCATCTTTATTCTCCTAATCTTATTTTTTATTCACTTTAGCTCCATGCATGACGAGGTGGATGGATACCATTGAGGTAATAATTACCAACAATGTGATATTTCCAACGCACTGGATCATGCAAGGTGTGAGTGCGAGCATTACGCCAATGGCGGTCCAGATTAAGCTCTGACAAAGTAGAACGTGTTCCAGACAACTCAAAAAGCTTATTCGCTGCTAAAATCGCAACTTCTGTAGTGAGTACTTTTGCTTCAGCAACCAGTAATGTCGCTTGATTTACATATTCTTCTGTCGTGTCAGCAATCGCTTGATCGATCGCATCTCCTGCTAAATCTAATACCGCCTCTGCTGCACGCAGTTTTATTTTTAAATCACCAATATTTGCAATCGTATAGGGATCATCACTCGCTTTTTCTAAACCTGAATCGACCCATGCACGACTATGATTTTTGACATAGTGAATTGTTTCTTCAATTGCGCCACGTGCAATACCAGCGTCGACAGCAGCTTGAATAAATTGTGAAATTGCACCTGCTGGTGTAGGACGTTCGAAAGCCTGATAAATCGGAATTAGATATTCTTCACGTACTGGAACTTGATTAAGTTCAACGGTCCCACTGGCCGTGGTTCGTTGCCCAAAACCAGACCAGTCATTAATAATATTCACCCCAGAAGTTTCCCGAGGAACTAGCGCCGCATAAGGCTGCCCTTGTTCATTTACAGCAACAATTGGAACCCAATGTGCAAGCAATGCGCCTGTTGCAAAAAATTTCTTCCCATTAATTTCATAACCGTGCTCAGTCTTTTTTAATGTGGTAGTGAGATCGGCAACCGTTTTGCTATGTTTTTCCGAAAATGCATTGCCAAAACGAATCCCTCTCAACACTAAGTTAAAGAAGAACTGTTTTTGTTCTGGGCCTGCATCAAGACGTAAATGTTCAATAAAAGCCAAGTGATTTTGGGGAAGCTGTGCAAGAGATGGATCAACACTCGCAATTGTTTTGATGACCTCAGCCAAAGTTCGATATTTGACTTGTGCACCACCAAATTGTTTGGGAACCGTAATGGCCCATAAGCCGCTTTGTGAGAACTGTTGAATTTCATTTAAGGGTAAACGGCGCTCCTTGTCTCGATCGGATGCTTCATGTGCGAACTCTTGCGCAAGTTGTTTGGCAACCTCAATTGCTTCTTCATCAGAACGAATAATATGCGCATCTTTTGACTGCTCAAACACAGATAAAGGAACCGCCTGAGACCGCCCATGGGCTGAACTTAAACTTGTCATAACTTTTGTTATCTCTATTTTTATTTAACCTGCCATTCACATTAGCACCAAAAAAACAGACACTTTATAGATATTAAAGCTTTGTTTATGAAATGGATTTTCACAAGCTTTTCATATTTTTTACTATAAAAATAACATTTTGTTTTTCGAAAAATTTCTTACATGAGATAAACAATTTCATATAGGCTTTTTAAGCTTTGTCACCTATGATCAAAACTAGGCAATATTATGTTGTAGTCAATGAGGTATCGAAGATATGGCAAAGAATGCAAGTTCACCCGGCAAACGATTTATGAAACTTGCAGGAATGACCGCGAGCATTGCAACGAAAACCGTTTCTAACTCGATTCGAAACTTGACCGCAGACGAAGAGCAAAAGCTGGCTTCAAAAACCAAGTTATTTCAGGATATTGGTTTGCAAATTGCCGACACCTTAGGTGAAATGAAAGGTGCTGTCATGAAGGTCGGCCAAATTGCATCTCAATATAAAGATATTTTCCCACCCGAAGTCGCTAAAGCAATTTCAAAGTTACAACGCCAAGCTCCAGCCATGCCTTTTGCTGCCATTCAGCAACAAGTTGAACGTGAGCTTGGAAAACCGCTCAATGTTGCCTTTAAATCTTTTGATCAAGAACCTTTTGCAGCTGCTTCAATTGGCCAAGTTCACAAAGCTACTCTACCTAGTGGCGAACAAGTTGTAGTGAAAGTTCAATATCCTGGTGTTGATGAGGCCTGTGAAAGTGACTTAAAACAAGTGCGTTTAGCCCTTCGTTTAATGGGCGTACTTAAAATTGATAAAAAGCTACAAGATCAGCTTTTTACAGAAATTCAGGATAGTCTTTCAGCAGAACTTAACTATGAAATCGAGGCTCAAAACCTTGAAGTTTTTAAAACCTTTCATAGCCAGTTAGATGACAAAATTATCATCCCGACTGTTTATAAAGATTACTCTTCAAGACGTATTTTAACCTTAAGCCTCGAACAAGGTGATAGCATTGAAACTGCCAGCGCTTGGCCTATTGAAACTCGAAATACGGTTGGACGTCGTTTGATTCGTGCTTTAGGCCAGGAAATGTTCTTTTTAAAACGTTTTCACTGTGACCCTCACCCGGGTAACTTTGCCTTCCGCCAAGACGGCAGTGTCATTATTTATGACTATGGCAGTGTTAAAACACTTTCCAATGAAATTGTGTATAGCTTTAAGCGTTTAGTAAATGCAGCTCGTCATGAAGATATTGACCTTATTGAAACTGAGTTACTTGAACTACATTCACTAGCCGAAAAAGGCAAATTCCCGAGCGACCTTTATAAACTCTGGATTGAAGTGTTATTACGTCCGCTTACCACCACTTATGATTTTGCCGAGAACTCATCACATCATGATGGCATGTTGCTTGTGAAAAAATCTTTGAAGTACTGGGATGTCTTTAAGCCTTCACCAGATACCCTAATGGTCAATAGAACCATTTCAGGACACTACTGGAACCTAATTCACTTAAAAGTACATGACAATCTGAAAGGTTTATTTGAAGAGCTTGTCCCACCTTCTAACTAACTTAATTTACTGATTAATGTAGCCTTCTAGGGGTTACATTGACTTTTTAATTGTTATGTTATAACATTTCTTTAATCAAAAATAATTTAGGACAATCTCTCATGCGTAAAGATATTCATCCTGCTTATCAACAAGTGTTATTTCATGACACCAATGCAGACGTGTACTTTTTAATTGGTAGTACTCTTCAGTCTAAACAAACCAAAGAATATCAAGGAAAAGTCTATCCTTATGTAACCCTTGATATTTCAAGTGCATCTCACCCTTTCTACACAGGTGAAGTACGTCAAGCAAGTAACGAAGGCCGCGTTGCAACCTTTAATAAACGCTTCGCTCGCTTTAATCGTAAGAGTTAATCTTACGTTAAGATTTGACCAATACACTTAAATCATTGGAAGCCTAAGACTATCTCCTCCACTTAGGCTTCTTTTTTTATGTGTATTTTTTCAATCTTTTTATGTTGTGTATAAAAGAGAACTTATCCACAACTTGTATAAAAACTCTTCTTATTTTTCCCACAACTCATCATTTTTTTTTGCATTCGCCGAGCTTTCAAAGTTGCTATTCGATGCTATGCTTGAACCCTCATTTAATAGGAAGTTTAAGATAATGGCACAAGAGTTACTTGCACAATTACAAGCAGGCACAGCAAAATTTTCAGACGTTTTAGCTCATATTGAAGCACGTTACCAACATACTCCAACAGCTTTTCAAAATGGCGCACAGCATAATGCTGCGACTGAAAATCAAGGCAGTGCAAAAGTTTTCTCTTTTGCCAAGTTACAAGGTTTAGACCAAGCTCAAACTTTAAGTTTATTTGCAGAGCACTACGCATCTGTATTGGCTACACCTGAGGGAACTGATCATCAGAATATTCGTCAGTTTATGCAAAATGGTTGGGATGGTGTGAAGTTTGAAGGTCAGGCTTTGGCTGAAAAAGCTTAATCATTTTTTAGCACAACCTCAAATTATGAGATTTTCTAAAGCCTGTTAATAGGCAATGCCTCACTTTTGAGGGCAAAAGTGACAAAACCCTTTGTTCCGCTGATGCTACATCCATGTAGCACAGCGAAACGACGGCATCCATGCATAAAACTTTATTTAAAAGACTCAGCAGTAAACATTTCAACCAAAACAAACACTCAATGTCCTGCTACCCAATAATAAGTCGCCAACCCCAAACACGTAAAAATTAACGATCCAATTAAATGAATGGAAATTCCCAACATCGCCATTCCCAACTTACCACTTTGTAATAAAGTGACGATCTCAATCGAGAACGTTGAAAACGTAGTTAAAGCACCACAAAAACCCGTAATCACAAAGAGCTTATAATTCGGGCTTAAATCACTTTGAGAAAAGTAGGCAATCGCAAAACCAATAATAAAACCACCGACCAAATTAACAGTGACAGTACCGAGTGGAATTTGCGGGTAAATCGGGTTAAGTTTTAAACCTAAAAACCAACGTAACCACGCCCCTAGAACTGAGCCTAGAGCAATTGAAAGTAGAGAGTAATACATAGGACCACCCCTTTAGATAGACGCTAAAAGAGCAAAAAATAATGAAGGAAAATATGACATGGCGTACTCCAAAAATAAGCAGAGTACGCAATAACCTACGTACCCAGCGATATATAAATACATGAGGGTAACGTAGGCATCATTAGCCAATACGGCGGTTTTTCAAGGGAGGAATGCCATCTCCCCGTTTTAAGTATATTAGATCATCTTGAATTTGATTTAAATATACTTTGTAAAATCATGGACGTTCATCGTATTGCGGTAAATCGTCACGAATGCATTCCCACTCTGCCTTAGAGGCAGCAAAAATATGCATTATCGGTTTTTGCTCTAATGGTGTATCCAGTGTCCCAATTCTTACACGATACAGTTCAGGCTGAGCATCACGCGAACTAATCAAAGGTGAACCACATTCGCTACAGAACCAGCGGTACACACCTTCCACAGCGAATTTTTTAACTAAGTTTTCACCTTGGGTGATTTTAAAATCTGTACTTTTAACAGGAGCATTCGTGGCAAATGCTGTTCCATTGGATTTTCGGCAACGTTGACAATGGCATTGAATGATATCCCCGATATCGCCTTTAATTTCATAGCGAATACCTTGGCACAAACAACTTCCTTGATAAACTGGTGATGCTTGAGACATGTTCTCGTAAATCCTATTATTATTGATCGCTCAAAAATAACACTTTTCACATATCAAAAATAGCACCAAATTCGCTGTTATTTTTCTAAGAATAAATGCACGCCTTCACCAGCCGCTCGCCCTGTAGCAAAGCATGCTGTAAGTAAATATCCACCTGTAGGAGCATCCCAATCCAGCATTTCGCCACAGCAAAACACACCTGAGATTTGTTTAAGGCTCAAATTCTCAGTTAATGCTTTTTGCTTAATACCACCAGCACAACTAATCGCCTCTTCAATAGGCCTAAAGCCATCTAACTTGATTTGAAGTGCTTTAATTTGCTGAGCCATAGTCTCTGGTTGGCTCCATAACGCTTTATCAACGACTTCTCTAATTAAGTTAATTTTAGCTGTGTCTAAGCCTGCTTTACGCCAGATATTAGTGAGCGATTGTTTTTTACCAACCTGCAATTTTTTAATTAACTGTGACAACTCTACATCAGGCAATAAATCTAAAAATAGATTTAAGCTTTTCCCTTGTTTTTGCTGTTCTCGTAAAGCTCGTCCAAGTTTATAAATGACACCACTTTCTAAACCATAGTGAGTAATCACAATATCGCCATGAGTAACTTGGCTAGGTTCAACCCACGCATTGATACGCTTTAAAGGTTCACCAAAACAGCTTTCCATAAAAGTAGACCAAGCATGCAACACCCCGGCATTACTTGGCTGGAAAGGCTCAATATCAGATTGATTAACCCATTGCTGCCATGCACCATCACTACCTAATTGTGACCAAGACACCGCACCGCAGGCCAACACGACTGCATCATATTGCTGAGTAAAATTTTCAGTGCTTTGATTATTTTGGTTTTCTAAAGTCACCGTTGTACCTTGTAAATCAATACAACGATGACGATAAAAGAATTTAACTTGTTGTTCTGCCAAGCGCTTGAGCCAAGCACGCAGTAAAGGAGCAGCTTTCATTTCGACAGGAAAAATGCGACCTGAAGTACCAACGTAGGATTCAATTCCCAGACTTTTCATCCAGCTTTGAATCCAGACTGCATCCCATTTTTCAACCCACGGTTTGAGCCATTCTACATGGTCATAACGTTCAATGAACTGTGCTAAAGGTTCGGCGTGCGAGATGTTTAACCCAGTTTTACCTGCCATCAAAAACTTGCGTGCCGCTGAAGGTTTTTGTTCATAGACATCAATATCATAAGCGTATTGGCTCAGCACCTCAGCAGCCATAAGACCTGCTGGGCCTGCTCCAATAATGGCAACCCGCTTATTCGCCATGTGTTTGCCCTTGCAATGGCGCGAACTCATCAAATCGAGTTTGATAACCTTCAGGCTTAGTCATTATGAGTTGCTGGCAAAGCTCACCACGTTCTAAATACTTAATTTCAAAATGAGTACGTGCAGAGGTTTGAGCAATTTTTTCTTTTTGGTAAGGCAGCTTCCATACATTTAATAACTGCTGCTCTGCTTCTTCAATATATTCAGGAATATTACTTGCCAGAGTAATGGTTCCACCTGTTTGCAGACGCGAGATTAAGAACTCAAAAAATGGCATGTTTAACCAGCGTTGTGCCGGATTATGCGGTTCTGGATTTGGGTAGAGAATAAAGAAATGTTCAATTTGAGCAGGGTGCAAAGCATGCACTACCCAAGGCAAGGCGTCTGCATGTACAGGCACCAAATTATCTCTTGGTTCCAAACCATGCTGTTTTTGCATTGCCAAGAATTTTTCTCGGGTTCGTTCAATTGCATACAACGTGTGCTGTGGCTGTTGCCCACTAAAAAGCAAAGCATGTTTGCCCTTGCCCGCTCCAATTTCTACACAAATCGGGGTATTTTCAATTGGGGTAAAATCACGAGGCGCTTGCATACGTTGTGCTTGAAATTGACGAATCGGCATAATCACATCAAACTAAATAAAAATCGGCATAAGTCTAACAAGTCACCTGACTTTTGCCTAATCTATTTCTCTTCACTTTGAGGATATCGCTTTATGCCACGTACATTTCCCTGCCCACGTTGTGGTGAACCAAGTGTTTGGGAAGGCAATGAATTTCGTCCGTTTTGTTCTGAACGTTGTAAATTAATTGATTTAGGCGCTTGGGCAAATGATGAATATAGACTGCCTACCCAAGATGCTCCTCAGCAAAACAAGGGTAGTCAAAATGAAGATGATTATGAAGATTAACCTGCTTTACCCGCGACAAACGGGTTAAATTGCTTTTCATAGCCAATGGTACTCATTGGACCATGTCCAGAAATAAACTGAGTATCATCTGGCAAACTAAAACATTCACGTTTAATCGATTCAATCAACTGCTCATGGTTACCACGTGGGAAGTCTGTTCGCCCAATCGAACCTTTAAACAGAACATCGCCTGTCCAAAGTAAACCATGGTTTTTATTATAGAAAACCACATGACCTGGCGTATGACCTGGAGCAAAGCGTACTTCAAATTCATCTTCACCCAGTTTTAGTACTTCACCACCTTCAAGCCATTGATCAACTTTGACAGGTTGTGGAATTGGAAAGCCATAACGTGCTGATACTTCCTGAATCATGTCTAGCCAGAACTGATCTTCTTTGTGTGGACCAATAACTGGAACGCTCCATTCTTTGGCAAGCTCGCCTACCGCTCCAGCATGATCTAAATGCCCATGAGTTAGCCACAGAGCCTTCACTTTTAAACCTAAGGCTTCTACTTCTTTTTTCAAAACCGCAGCATCGCCACCTGCATCAATCAAAACTGCTTCTTTCGTTTCACTGTCCCAAACAAGGGAACAATTTTGAGCAAATGCAGTAACGGGAACAATTTTGACTTGCAGCATAAGAACCTCTGGCTAAAACGCAATTAACGGTGGGCTAAGGTATGGGTAAGGGCATCAAGATTAGCCTGAACTAAACCTGCAAGCAAATCAATATGAGCCTGATCGCTATTTAAAGCTGGAATATAAGCATAGCTACCACCACCTGCTTCTTGAAACAACTCTGCATTTTGAATGGCTAACTCTTCAAGTGTTTCTAAACAATCGGCAGAAAAAGCTGGGCTTAATACCTGAACAGACTTAACGCCTTGCTTCGCCCAATCTTGTAAAAGCTGGTCTGTATAAGGTTTAACCCATTCTTGTTTTCCAAAACGTGATTGGAAACTAATTGCCCATTCATCATCTTTTAAATATAAGGCTTCAGCGACTAACTTTGCTGTGATGCGACAACGATCTGCATAAGGGTCGCCTTTGTCTGCATACGGCTGTGGAATACCGTGAAATGACATCAACAGTTTTTCAGGTTTACCATGCTGCTCTTGGTAGGCTAAAACGCTTTCTGCCAATGCTTGAATAAACATAGGATGCTGATAATAGTCTTTAATGATGGTTAGACCCGGCAAGTTCCGCTGAGCTGGAATCCACTTGGCAAATGCATCATATAACGGCGCTGTAGACGTTGCAGAATATTGAGGAAATAATGGCAATAAAATGACATGCTCTTGCGGGTTAGCCGCCAATTTTTCTAAAACTTTATCAATACCCGGATTACCGTAAGTCATTGCGGGTAAAACCGTTAAATCAAACTGTTTATTTTCTTGTTCTAAATAAGCCTGCACACGTTTGGTTTGTTCAAACACAATTTCGCGCATTGGCGAATCTGTTGACCATACTGAAGCATACGCATGCGCTACTCTTTTCGGACGAAAAGGTAAAACGAACAGATTTAAAATAATCCACCAGATGAATTTTGGTATTTCAATCACGCGTGAATCAGATAAAAACTGTTTTAAAAAACGGCGCACCGCAGGCACAGTCGCCTCATCTGGTGTGCCTAAATTCGCTAAAATGACAGTAACTTTCGGTTTTTGTTCAAACGACATGTGTAAATGCCTTTCAGTTCATCTTATGACACTAATGTAACAGTTTTCAGTGTCATATATAAATTGAATCGCTCTAAGCTTTTAATCGAACGCCTCGATGGTTCCATTTATAACTAAGCAGTATCTTTTGGGCTTTAGTGGTTAGTTTCCAGAGGTCATATGATTGCTCAGTTTGCGTTGGGACAATCCAACCTTGTGATTGCATTTGATTTTTAATTCGAAACAATGCCTTATGATTAATCTGTGCGCAAGCCACCGCATGTGCACGAGGTAATTCCTGACGAGCATCTTCTAAGCCTGCCTGATTTAAATATTCATTCAGACAAATTCCAAAATTTTCTTCTGGCACAGCTGTCTCAAAGCGCTTTGCCAGCACGCTCAACAACTGAGACCACGTCATTTGTCGTTGTCGTTTAAGCTCTTTAAAGTTGCCATCCTGAAATGCTTGAATCTGATATTCAAATGCAAAAATATCTTGCGGTGCAACTTCTTTTAACTGCACTGATGGCTCGGTTACTCGCTGTTCTAACTGCAAAATTTTACTTCTTAATAGTCTAATTTCGTCTTCTAACTGCTGAGCTTGATGAGCAGGAACCCAACCTTGTCCCATAAGTTGCTCAACCATTAAAGGTATATTTAAACGGACAGCCAACTCCAATTCACGTGGAGTTTTAAAGTAAAAAATATGCTTTGCTTCGTGTAATAACTTTTTTCTAAATGCGAGAAATTTATCTTTAAGTTGTGGCTGTGTTTCTTGTAAAACTATTTCACGACTTTCAGGCTGTTCATGCATAAACACAATAATAGGTTTAGCCTGACTTAACGCATATTCATATTCTAAAGACAGATAACTCACACCAGAAATCGATTGTTCTCCATACTGACTACCCAGAAGTAAGATTACATAATCACATTCATCAATCTGTCGACGTGCAAGTGTAGTTGTTAAAGGTGTTCGATGTTCTAGACCCCAAGCAAAGAAACCCATCCCCACCAAGGTTTGAGACAAAACCATTCGCTCTGGCTGCATATCGCGGCCAGACGTTGAAATAAAAATCTGATAGCGTATATCGAGCATAACAATACCCTTTCGCCCCACGATCTGTATGTGACTTAAAATCAGCCAAGATCATGAACCGCCCCAAATAAAATAATAAATATAAAAAACACTATTTTCTAAATGATATCAAAAAGATCAATTCAGATTATGAAGTGTCCAAGTTAACTCTTGTGGAATCATATGTTGTAAAACTGGTTGCAATGCCTCGGCATTATTACCGCTGACATAACATTCAATACGTGCAACATTCTGACCTATTTGGTCACATAATAACGCATTTTTTATTAAAATACGGGCTGTTTGTCGGGCAACTGCGAATCCCGAATCAACCAGTGTGAATTGGTTATCAAAAAGATGATGAATTGCTTCATTTAAGAAAGGATAATGCGTACAACCGAGCACTAAATAGTCTGCACCTTGCTCAGCGGCAGGCTGTAAAACCGCTTTTAATGCCGCTAAACACGCCTCTCCCATTTGCTGTCCCGCTTCTACACAAGGAACGAGTTCAAGGCTGGTTAAGGTCATCACTTTAACACCCGCCGGAACAGCAAACTTCTCGACAACATCTTTAATGAGTTGCCCACGAAAAGTAGCAGGTGTGGCCAACACAGCAACCACTTTAGAACGTGTTTGTAATACGGCAGGTTTTAATGCTGGAACTAACCCTACGATTGGAAAGTGTTCACCATAATGTTCACGTAAATGGTCAAGACTAAATGCTGAAGCTGTATTACATGCAACTACCGCAATTTTACAACCTTGGCGGTATAACCAATCAACGGCTCGGGCTGTGAGTTCTCTAATTTCTTCATCAGAACGTGGGCCATAAGGAACGTAGGCTGTGTCGGCATAATACACAATGCGTTCATTCGGCAAATATCTAGCTATTTCTGCTGCAACTGACATTCCTCCAATTCCCGAATCAAAAATACCAATTGGGGCATCTGCTGATGCTTTAGGCATAGGTTCTAGATCGGTAAATAGAGGTTGTATGGCGGTCATAGCTGTACTGAAGTGTTAGAAAATTTCACTTCCTAAAGCTTAAACCTCAAGTGCCTAATTGCAAGAGCAAATTACTACTTTTTAACTCTAAAACGGTTTCACCATTCTGTTTTTCGACGAGTGTTCCATAGTTCACTAAGTGATAAAAAGACTGACGTTGAATAAGCGCATTAATTCCAAAACGCACATGTACGTAAGGGCGTAACTCCCCTGCATATTCACGCATAAAAATTGGATGTTCAGCATCAACCAAAATCACATCTTGATTGGTCGTGGTCAGTTGTAAAAATTGATCACCTGAAATTTCAACTTGATCGACCTGATTGACTAATAAAGGTTCATCTTCAACCTCAATTTCAATTTGTTCTACGGGGGTTTTCAGGTAGAATTTCCCTTCTTCTTTCCATAGGACTTTGGTAAATAGATCTAATAGGGCTTGGCGCTTAATTAATTGACCTTCATGCCACCATTCTCCATTGGCTTTAACCGTCAAATCCATTTTGCCGCAATGCTTTGGATGCCACTGCTCTAAAGGTGGAATTGACCTTTTGTGACTTTGCTGTACACCTTTTAAGTATTGTGCAATGTTCATTAAGTTTTTATCATCAGATAACGGTATTTTTCCCATATCCGATGGGGAATTATTTTGATTTACCATAGTTTATGCCTTGCTGACGAAAAAATATGACGACTCAGCCAATTGGCTAGATCATGGTTTAAAACTATACTAGCCAAAACGATAAAAGGCACAATAGCATATTTGCGCCTATGGATTAAAACACTCACGGCAGCACCGAATTTCTGAATATGACGGTTGCCACCTTTAAGTATTGAGGAGTCCTACATGGAACACATCGAACGTGAATCGATGGAGTTTGACGTTGTCATCGTAGGTGCAGGACCTGCCGGTCTGTCTGCTGCGATTAAGATCCGTCAATTAGCGATTGAAAAAAACTTACCCGATCTTTCTGTTTGTGTAGTTGAAAAAGGCTCTGAAGTAGGTGCGCATATCTTGTCTGGTGCTGTGCTTGAGCCACGTGCCATCAATGAACTTTTCCCGAACTGGAAAGAAGAAGGCGCGCCTCTTAATGTCCCTGTAACTGAAGACAAGACATTCTTCTTACTTTCAGAAACCACTTCTAAAGAAGCACCTCACTGGATGGTTCCTAAAACCATGCACAATGATGGTAACTATGTTATCTCGTTAGGTAACGTTGTTCGCTGGTTAGGTCAAAAAGCTGAAGAATTAGAAGTTTCTATCTTCCCTGGCTTTGCTGCATCTGAAGTGCTTTACCATGAAGACGGTACTGTAAAAGGTATTCAAACTGGTGACATGGGTATTGGTAAAGATGGCGAACCAACGCATAACTTTACTCCAGGCTATGAACTTCACGCTAAATACACCCTCTTTGCTGAAGGTTGCCGTGGTCACTTAGGCAAACGCCTCATTGCGAAATACAACCTTGATAAAGATGCTGATCCTCAGCACTACGGTATCGGGATTAAAGAGCTTTGGGAAATTGACCCAGCAAAACATAAACCAGGCTTAGTGATGCACGGTGCTGGTTGGCCATTGGCTGAAACTGGTTCTTCTGGTGGTTGGTGGTTATACCACGCTGAAAACAACCAAGTGACGTTGGGTATGATTGTGGACTTGTCTTATGAAAATCCACACATGTATCCATTCATGGAAATGCAGCGCTGGAAAACTCACCCACTGATTAAACAGTATTTAGAAGGTGGTAAACGTATTTCTTACGGCGCACGTGCTGTAGTGAAAGGCGGTTTCAACTCATTGCCTAAATTGACTTTCCCGGGCGGTTGCTTGATTGGTGATGACGCAGGTTTCTTGAACTTTGCAAAAATCAAAGGCTCACACACTGCCATGAAATCAGGCATGTTATGTGGTGAAGCTGTATTTGAAGCGATTGCTGCTGGTGTAGAAAAAGGTGGTGACCTTGCGATTGCACGTGTTACCGAAGGCGAAGATTTATTCACTAAAGAATTAACTTCATACACTGACAAATTTAACAACAGCTGGTTAAAAGAAGAGCTTTATAACTCTCGTAACTTTGGCCCAGCAATGCATAAATTTGGTCAATGGATTGGTGGTGCATTTAACTTTATCGACCAAAACGTCTTTAAAGTGCCATTCACTTTGCATGACTTGAAGCAAGACTTTGCTGTATTGAAAACTGTCGATGCAACTAGCTTCAAGCCAAACTATCCAAAACCGGATGGCAAGCTTACATTTGACCGTTTATCTTCTGTGTTTATCTCAAACACTGTACATGAAGAAAACCAGCCAGCTCACTTGAAGCTTACTGATCCTTCAATTCCAGTGAACGTAAACTTACCGAAATGGGATGAGCCTGCACAGCGCTACTGCCCTGCTGGTGTTTATGAAATTATGGAAGATAATGATGGCTCTAAACGCTTCCAGATTAACGCAGCAAACTGTGTTCACTGTAAGACCTGTGACATTAAAGACCCATCTCAAAACATCACATGGGTAACGCCAGAAGGCGGCGGTGGTCCGAATTATCCTAATATGTAATAAAAAAAGCCCCGATTATTCGGGGCTTTTTTTATTGGAGTTCGCTTATTGAAAAGGCGGTATTTTTGCTACATTTAAATTAAGGTTCTTTTTATAGAAAATAAATGAGCCTAATAAAAACAGACCAAGAAAACCAAAGTTTCGTGCTAAATCGAAATACCAAACTGATTTCCCAAACAATAAATCAAGAATTAACATGAAGCCCATGAATCTTGTATGTAAAATCAGACTCATCTTTATTTTTGGTTCGGGAGCAAAATATGTATTTCTATAACCCAACAGAATTGAGCCAACAATAATAAGAGTAACTAAAATAATGACAGCAACAGTTTCAGATAACCAAGAAGTTTCTAGATTTAATAAAATGGCAATACAGAAAAACCAAAGAAAAATAAATAAGCTTCGTTTTACAAAATATTCATTCATTTTTATACGTCATTTATATACTTAATTTTATAAATTATATAACGATTCTTATTTGTAAAAAATTATCATTTCAAATTAAATTTGAATTATTAATGGCTTCTAATCATCGTTATTAGAAGCCTTATTATTGTATTACCCTTTCTTCACCAAATAATGAAATTCTTTATGCCCATTTTCATCTAAGCGTTCTTCTTGCAAAAGCAACTCATGGCCTAAATGCATACAAAATTTAGGAATATCCCACGAGGTCGAATTATCTGTTGCGAAGACTTCAACCACATCGCCAGATTTAGATTTACGGATGGCTTGATGCAACATCATGACAGGTTCCGGACAACGTAAACCACGCGTATTGAGTTGTACAGTAGGTGAAATGGGTTGCTCTGACATAACAAACTCGAACAAATAGAATTTTCACATTTTAGCATAAACAAATTACTGCGCTGTTAACTGTAACTGGCTTTTACATAACAATATACGTTTTGTCTTTTAGCTTGTTTTATAGATGCATAAGCATGTTTTCTTCGGTATGATTCAAAGTATTCATTTGATAGATTGAGTCTTTAGGAAAGATCATGCAAGAGGAACCAAGTCCGTCGTGGGGAATGCGCGGCTTACGAAAATGGTTAGGCACAGCACCAGAAACCCGTGATGAATTATTAAAATTAGTCCAAAATTCACGTCGCTTTTTAGAACCAGATACTGTTGCCATGCTTGAAGGGGTTCTTGACCTTCCAGCTACAAAAATTCGTGAAGTCATGACACCACGAACAGCAATGATCAGTTTGCAAGAAGATGATCAGTTACTTGATATTCTTGATGTATTGGTCGAGTCTGCTCACTCCCGCTTTCCAGTCTTCTCTTCTGATCAGCCTGATAATGTTGTCGGGATTTTGCTCGCAAAAGATTTACTGCCGTTTCTAACCGAACCGAATACCAAAGTCGATATTCGAGTTCTTATGCGTCAGCCTTTATTTGTTCCAGAAAGTGCGCGTTCCGATCAAGTTCTACGCATGTTGAAACATACTCAGACTCACATTGCCATTGTGATTGATGAATATGGTTCAACGGCTGGTCTTGTTACGCTCGAAGATATTCTTGAAGAAATCGTTGGCGAAATTGAAGACGAACATGACACTGCTGATGAAGATGCTCAGTACATTGTTCCTGACAATGACCATACGGTAGCAAATGCATGGATGGTGCAAGCACTTACACCAATCGAACATTTCAATACTGTTTTAGATGCTGATTTTTCTGACGATGAAGTAGAAACTGTCGGCGGTTTATTGCTTCAAGAGATTGGTCTAGTAAGTGATTTACAAGGACAAACTGTTGAGCTTGGAAATTGGTTATTTACAATCGTTGAAGCAGATGCCCGCACTATTCATCTGATTCGAGCTGTACGTCAATGAGAGCATACTTTGAAAAGCTGTTAGATTCTTCGCAACAACAAAAACAGCTTCCTTTAATTTTTCCTTTACTCATTGCTTTATTTTCAGGTGCCGTGTTCAGTTTTTCACTGGCACCTTATTATTGGTGGTGGCTGGCAATTTTATCTCCAGCCCTACTCTATGCATCACTACATAAACGCTCAGCTAAACAAGCATTTGCGATTGGTTGGAGCTATGGCTTCGGCTTATGGTTTGTAGGCGCTTTTTGGCTCTACACTTCTATCCATGTATATGGCGACACCAATGCTTTTCTAAGCGTATGTATGATTGCTGTTATGGCCCTTGTGATGGGCTTATTTACCGCACTTCAGACTTGGGTTTACCGACGTTTCTTCCCTGAAACACCTCTGACTTTTGCGCCGCTCTGGATTGTTTTCGAGTGGGCAAAAACTTGGGTATTTACAGGTTTCCCATGGCTATTTGTGGGTTACGCTTTTACTGAACGTTTACTTGATGGTTACGCACCTCTATTCGGTATTTATGCAATTTCCTTCGTTGTCATTGTATTAGCATGTGCTTTAGTTGAAGTTCTGCGCAAGCGTATTTTCTGGGTTATCCCGTCTGCCCTATTGGTTTTGGGTGCATGGGGAGCATCATATATACAGTTTGTAAAACCTAAAGCTGCTAAACCACTTAGCGTTTCGCTCATTCAAGGCAACATTCCACAAGATTTAAAATGGCTGACTGAATATCAAGTTAGAACATTAGAAATTTATGCTGGTCTGACTCAATCTGAATGGGGCCGTGACTTAATTGTATGGCCTGAATCTTCAATTCCACTCTTCCAAACTGACATTGAACCGTTTTTGGATGCAATGGATGCACAAGCTAAAAAGAACCACACTGCATGGGTAACCGGAATTCCTTACTGGGATGTTACTAAATCTCATGAAGTTGGTAGCCCACTGTATTACAACAGTATTATGGCTTCTGGCAGTGATTCAAGCGGTCTTTATAAAAAGCAGCGCCTTGTTCCATTTGGTGAATATATTCCACTATCAGGTTTACTCTCATGGGTATTACCAGCCATGCAAAATGATATTAGCATGAGCGGTTTTTCACGTGGCGAGAGTAACCAGAAACCACTTATGATCAAAGGGCATGCGCTTGCTGCTGCGATTTGTTATGAAGTGGCTTATCCGAACCTTACCCGACGCAATGCAGAAGACAGCGACTTTTTAGTGACTGTATCTAATGACGCTTGGTTTACGGGTACTGCTGGGCCGTGGCAACATTTACAGATGGTGCAGATGCGAGCTAAAGAAAATGGTCGCTGGTTTATTCGTGCAACCAACACTGGTGTAACAGCATTTATCGATCAAAATGGTCATATCACTGAACAAGCACCGCTCGATAAAGAGTTTGTCTTGAGAGGTGATTTACCTGCCATGCAAGGTCAAACTCTTTATAACCGTTTAGGTGATTATCCAGTGTTAGGATTTGCAGTATTACTGCTGATTTTAGGTTGGGTGTATCGTCCACGTAAAGTTGACGTTTCTTTTAAATCACGTCGCTAAATTATAATAGCTTTGTACCCAGAGGAACTTCAAACTCTGGGATACAAAGTGCTACTTCACCCTCTGCATTATGAAATCCTGTCACCAAGCATTCTGACTGAATAGGCCCTATTTGTTTTTTCGGGAAATTCACTACAGCAACAACTAACTTGCCAATCAAATCTTGTGGTTGATAAAGTTTAGTAATCTGAGCACTCGATTTACGTATACCCAATTCTTCACCAAAATCTACATGTAAAATATAGGCAGGTTTACGTGCCTTTTCGAAAACTTCAGCTTGAATAATTTTGCCAACGCGAAGTTCTACTTTTAAAAAATCATTCCACTCAATTTGTTCCATTTACTTTTTCTCATGTTCTTAAATATCTGATTTGAAGCATATAATATGTACAAATAAAGAAACACCCTCTTTTTATTTCCAGTTTTCAAAATTCATGCTAAATTAAATCTGCTCATCAAAAAGCCGTAAACGTTTACGTCAATCAACGTGCCAACATACCTCCAACAATGCTTGGAGCTATTTGTTCAAAATATTTTTATATTTTTGAATGGCACTGGCGTTTGTTGGTTTACGGAGTCAAAAATGCAAAACTCAAAATCTTTGTCTAGTTTAAAAAAACTTCCAAATCGCTATACATCTATCGTTTTACCTTTTCTTCTATCCATCATTATGACTTTTGTAGTGTCCATGGTCAGTACTTTACGAAGTTTAGGACTAGAAGACTTTTCTATAAATGTCTGGATGTCTGCATGGGCAATTTCTTGGTTAATCGCTTTTCCAACGTTACTTTTAGTCTTACCTGTGGTTCGTAAAATCACGGCAATATTAGTACAACCTGCTTAACTAAAAAAATAAAACGTAGATGTTGAGTCTACGTTTTATTTAAAAATCTGGTTATAAAATATCATTAAAAAGCGATAGATAGTTCCAAAGATAAATAAGCAACTAGGCTTGATAAAAAGACCATGGGTACATAACGATAAGCTTTAAACAGTAATTGCTCATATTTAGTAGATATTTTTTTAGCTTGCCAGACACTCGCTTTTAATGCGGTAAAGAAGCTCACCATCAACCATGCACTCACAATACTTAATGCAAAGAAGCCAATCATAATTTGACTACTTCCCTCTGTACTCAGCCATAGCTTTAATGAAAATTCAGCAAGCGGCAATAAACCCAAAATCAATAGGACAGACTTGAGCATTACCCAAGGAAACTGAGTCAGTTCATCTAATATGAGAAATGCTTTCATTTAATCTCTCCTTTTTAATTGAATAAAGTGCTTTTTATTTATTATGCAAAGCTTTCATTTAAATATATAGCTTATTTTTCTCTACATTTTAACTTTCTTGTAACTATTAAATATGGGAATAATTCTTATTATAAATCTCAAATATCATTATTAATTTTAACTTATACTTTTCAAATATTTATTATATTTTCATGATTGAGAGAGATTATCAATTCGAATTTATCAGTTTATCTTTTTAACTGAATTGATAATCTCTATTATATTTTCAATTAAGGCTGATAATAAATATCCGCATCATTACCCTCACCACCATCTTTGCCATCTGCTCCAAATGAATACAAATCAAAAGCGCGACCATCTGCCCCAGGAATGACATATTGAACATCATTTTTCCAACTGTCTTTAGGATAGCCACCTTTTACATAGCCACCCGGCATCCAGTTTTTTGCTGTTGCAGGTTGATTAACTAAAGCATCTAGCCCGCCTTCTTGCATGGTTGGGAAATGTCCATTATCAAGCTTGTACTGATCTAAAGCTCCAGCCACACCTTTTAAGGTAATTTGAGTGGTATCAATTTTAGCTTTTTCACTACGCCCCATGACATTTGGTACGATTAACGCTGCTAACACGCCTAAAATTACAATCACGACCATGACTTCAATGAGGGTAAAGCCTGAGTTTTTATTTCGTTTGCGTTGCATAGGTTGTACTTTCATCATTATCTCTAATATCAAAGTTATTAAATCATATTGTTCATATTTACGATTGGCAGCATAACCGCGATTACAATAACCAGTACAATGCTTGCCATTAGAACCAGCATAAGTGGTTCAAGTAATGCCAGTAAGGTTGAAATAAATGTTGTAACCTCACGGTCTTGCATGGTCGATGCTCGTTCTAACATGCGGTCGAGCTCACCTGATGCCTCACCACTTCGAATCATTTGTACCATCATTGGTGGGAAATAACCACTGCGCTCAAGCTGCGTACCCAAGTTACCACCTTCTGTAACACGCTCAGCTGCATGGGCAATTGAATCTCGTATGACCCAATTACTGGTCACTGCTGCACCAATCTTTAAGGCATCGACCAAAGGTACGCCTGAACGAGTCAAAATAGATAAAGTACTGGCAAATCGTGCAGAATTAATACCACGTGACAGTTTACCGAATAATGGCAATTTGAGTGTTAATCGATCAAAAGCATAATGCCCAGCAGTCGTTTTTAAGAATCGTACAAATGCAACAATTCCCACAACTGCAAAAATAATAATAAACACCCAAGCATGACGGATAAAATCACTGGCTTTCATTAAAGCAACTGTAATCCACGGCAAGGCATCTTTGCTTTGGTCAAACGTTTTTACAATCTCTGGTACAACATAAGTCATTAAGCCCATCACAATACCAAAAGACATCAGCATTAAAATGATTGGGTAAATCATGGCGCCCTGAACTTTCTTTTGCATAGCAAAACGGTTTTCGGTGTAATCAGAGAGCTGATCTAAAATCAGATCTAAATGCCCAGAACGCTCACCAGCGGCGACCGTTGCAATATAGAGGTCTGGAAACCGTCCAGATTGCTGCATCCCTTGTGCGAGTGAATGCCCTTCTAAAACGCGAGAACGGACAGATAATAAAAGGTTTTGCACATGTGGTTTTTCACTTTGCCTGCTCACTGCACGTAAAGCTTCTTCTAGAGGAATTGCGGCTGCAACCAAAACAGAAAGTTGTCTGGTCATGAGTGCCAAATCATAAGCACTGAACTTTTTTTGGAATAACCCCTGACTTTGATGTTTATCTTTTTGTTCAACAGGGTCAACACTAATTGGTGTCCATGCTTTATCGCGTAATTGTTGGCGAATCTGGCGTGCTGAATCTCCTTCAAGCACTCCTTTTTGCTGCTTCCCTGAAGCATCAATGGCAGTAAATTGATATGCAGGCATGGTAATGTTCTAATTTTCCAAAAATAATAGTCGCTGCTGTTGCATCTATGCTACGCAATCATTCATATTCGTTCTATAGCCTGTGTAGAATACCCAAGTCCTCTTCACGACGCTATGCCGTTTTTTAAAATTGACGAAATGAGCCTCTATGACCATAACGCCAAAGCCAGATTCAGTTGTTTATCGTGTGCGTGTAGCCGTACCTGTGCATCTGTACGACACTTTTGACTATACACTCACCCAAGCACAATATGAACGGGCTCACGTAGGCTCACGCGTCGCTATTTCATTTGGGCGCCAAAACCTGATTGGCATCATTACAGAAAAAGTAAATCCACATGAGCCATTTACAGGTAAATTTCAGCTTAAAGCCATTTCTGAACTTTTAGATGAAGAACCAATTTTAGATGAACAAGTTTTAAGTTTATTGACATGGTCCGCGCAATATTACCAATTTCCAATTGGTGAAGTTATGCAAACTGCCCTACCCGCGTTATTGCGTCAGGGCAAACCGATGGATGTTTTGTTCCATCTTTGGAAAATCACACCCTGTGACAATGTTGACGCCCTGCTAAAACGTTCTGTTAAGCAACAAGATGCGTATCAAATTTTAAAATTACACCCTGCTGGAACTACAGAAAATATTCTCAATTTAAGTGGCGTAGAAACAGCAACGCTTAAAGCACTTCAAAAGAAAGGACTGGTTGACTGCACGCTCGAACCACATGACTTTAGCCCCACACCTGTTCAATTGGCACAAATGCCGCTCACCCTCAATGAAGACCAAAAGAAAGCAACTCAGCACGTCGTAAATGCACAGCATCAATACCAAGCCTTTTTGCTAGATGGTTTAACAGGAAGTGGTAAAACCGAAGTTTATCTGCACATCATGCACGAGGTGCTAAAGCAAGGTAAACAAGTACTGGTGTTAGTACCTGAAATTGGTTTAACCCCTCAAACGATTTCCCGTTTTAAGTCTCGTTTTAACTGTGATATTGCTTTATTGCACTCTGGCTTAAATGATTCCAAACGCTTACAAGCATGGCAACAGGCACAGACTGGAAAAGCGTCTATTATTTTAGGAACGCGCTCTGCCATCTATACGCCATTGCCACGTTTGGGCCTCATCATTTTAGATGAAGAGCACGACCTGTCTTATAAACAGCAAGAAGGCTTCCGATATCATGCGCGTGATGTCGCACTGTACCGCGGTCACTTGCAAAGCTGCCCTGTTATTTTAGGGTCGGCAACTCCAAGTATTGATAGTTATTATTTAGTCGAAACTGGCAAATTAACTGCACTGCAACTCAACAAACGTGCTGGACATGCACTTTTGCCTAAAATGCATTTGATTGACCTTAAAATTGTCAAAAAACAGCATGGAATCAGCCAGCCTCTTATTGAACAAATCAAGCATACATTAGCTAGAAAAGAACAGGTTTTAATCTTTTTAAACCGTCGTGGCTATGCACCTGTACTGGTTTGTGAAAGCTGTGGATGGCAAGCAAATTGTCCACATTGCGACGCGCATTTTACTTTACACACTCAGCCTTATTCTTATTTACACTGCCATCACTGCGGAACCATTCATCGCTTACCCGATCATTGCCCTGAATGTCAGCAAAAAAGCTTAAAAACTTTAGGTGCAGGAACCGCTAAGGTTGAAGAGCACTTACAAGAACTATTTCCAGATCATGATGTCATTCGGGTCGATCGTGACAGTACCAGTCGTGTCGGAAGCTGGCAAAAAATCTATGACCGTATTCATCAAAACAAACCAACAATTTTACTCGGCACTCAAATGTTGGCAAAAGGCCATCATTTTCCACATGTCACATTAGTTGCCATTTTAGATATTGATGCAGGTTTACTCAGTGTAGACATCCGTGCACCAGAACGTACGGCGCAGCTGATTGTACAAGTCGCTGGTCGTGCAGGTCGTGGTGAACACAAAGGCCATGTTTATTTACAAACCTTAAGACCTGATCATCCACTACTCACCACACTCATCGAAAAAGATTATCGCGCGGTTGCCAAACAAACGCTGGCTGAACGTAAAGTAGCTTTGCTGCCACCTTATCGTTATGCAGTTTTAATTCGTGCAGAATCTAAAGATCGTGACTATACCTTACAATTTTTAAATGAAGCTGCCGAGCAACTTCGTCAAGTCGCTGGTGAGATTGTTGATATTTGGGGACCTATTCCAGCGCCGATGGAACGTAAAGCGGGGCGCTACCGTGCCCACATGGTGATTTTATCTGCTGACCGTGCTCGCCTACATTTTTACTTAAGACAATGGTGGTCTCAATTGGTTCATGCACCAAGACAGCATCAACTCAGGCTATCAATTGATGTCGATCCGCAAGAATTTAATTAGATGATTTGAATATCATGGTGTGAAGAAGCCTTTTTGGCTTTACACTTAAAAGAGACTAATACATTCGAGGCAATGAATGTCATTCCTACTGCAAGCAACAATCTTTCTTGGAGCTTCTCTGATTTTAGTCCCTCTTGGCAAACGCCTAGGGATAGCAACAGTTTTAGGTTATTTATTTACAGGAATACTTCTAGGTCCTAGTGTTTTAAACATTGCACATGATCCTGAAGCAATTATGGAACTTGCCGAATTCGGTGTCATTTTATTGATGTTCCTTATTGGTTTAGAACTAAGACCACAGCGGTTGTGGGAAATGCGTGACTCTATTTTTGTAATGGGAAGTCTGCAAGTCCTCATTAGCGGTGGCGTACTTATGCTGATCATACTATTACTCTTTAAGCAGCAGCTTTCTGTTAGCTTTGTCATTGGTTTTGCCCTTGCGCTATCTTCCACCGCTTTTGTATTACAGCTTCTGACTGAAAAGCAGCAACTCAACACCACTTATGGTCAGCAGTCTTTTTCGATTTTGCTCTTTCAAGATATAGCGGCGATTCCCTTACTTGCCATCATTCCATTATTGGCAGGAACAGAATCAACCCATCACGGGATCGCTTATTTTGCGGCGATTATTGCAACCTTTACGGGCTTGTTTTTGTTTAGTCGCTATGTGATGCGTCCATTCTTCCGCTTTGTTGCCAAAAGTGGAGCGACTGAACTTATTACAGCAGTAGGATTATTTATTATCCTTGCAGTTGTCTTGCTTATGGATACTTTAGGAATTAGCACGACGTTAGGCGCGTTCCTCACAGGTGTATTATTAGCAGATTCAGAATTTCGTCACGAAGTTGAAGCGAGTATTGCACCGTTTAAAGGTTTACTACTTGGCTTATTCTTTATGACCGTGGGTATGACCACCCAACTGTCACTACTCATTGAAATGCCTTTACTTATTATTGGTGGAGCAGTCGGCTTATTGCTCATCAAAACACTGATATTGACTGCCATTGCCCGCTATAAAAAATACAGTTGGAACAATAGTTTGCTTTTGGGCACTTGCTTGGCACAAGGCGGAGAATTTGCTTTTGTAATTCTGAGTCTTGCCAAAAGTGAGAAAATTTTAACTCAAGCTCTATTAGAGCCAGTGACCCTTATTGTGACGTTGTCGATGGTACTTACCCCAGTGATTTACTGGATTATGGCAACCCAGGTCATTCCTCTGTTTAATAAAGAACGGCCACCTGAGTACGATGAAATTCCTCAGCAGGATAACCCTATTATTATTGCTGGTTTTGGTCGATTTGGACAAATTATTGCGCGTATTGCCCGCTTGCAGCACTTAGGCTTTACTGCAATCGACAATAATCTTCATCAAGTGGACTTTGTTCGTAGATACGGCGGTAAGCTCTATTATGGCGATGTGACCCAGCCAGATTTATTGCGTTCTGCGGGTATTGAAAAAGCCAAAGTATTTATTTTAGCGATTGATGATGTTGAGGATTCAATGAATGTCGCTCGCCATCTCAGATTAAATTATCCAAACTTAAAGCTGTTGGCTCGTGCTCGTGACCGTCACCATGTCCATCTTTTAAGAGATTTAGGCGTTGAATACATTTGGCGTGAGACGTATTTATCCTCATTAGGTATGGCTTATCGCGCCTTACGAGAACTTGGTATCTCAGATGAACAAGCCTATAACAATATCGAAATCTTTCGGGATTATGATGAGAAATTGCTCATACAGCAGCAAAGTATTTATACTGATGAACAGAAGATCTTTGAAACACATCGTAATGCCTTAGCCGAACTTGAACATTTGTTTGAAAGTGATGCGCAGCAACAGGCTACATCAAAACATGATGTGAATTTAAAGCGTCATTTACAGCCAAATCGCATCGACATTACAAGAGATCATCTAGAATAACTTGAGATTTCAGAAAATGGCTATATTAAGGACTTATTCACATTGCCTAAATAATTGGACAATGGGCACAAAGCTGCCCCTGTCCGGCTTGCGGCTTCGCTGCATTTCCTAAGCTTGATTAAAACGAAATAGTTATACTCTGCTTAGGGCCCTGGAGAATATTATGTCTGATTTACGCCAACGCTTTTATATTGAGAACTTTCCGGTTCGTGGGGAAGTAGTTCATCTAGAAGAAGCACTACAAACTATCTTAGCTCAACGTGACTATATGCCTGCGGTTAAAATTCTGTTAGGTGAAATGTTGAGTGCGACTGCATTACTTGCAAGTACACTAAAAATCAAAGGCCGTATCAGCTTGCAAATCCAGGCTAGCGGCACCTTTAAGTGGGCAATGGCTGAATGTAATCATTTGGGTGAAGTACGTGCTCTAGCTGATTACGAAACAGACCCACGCTTCATCGAAGCAACAGACAGTAGTACAGTTCTTGGCGCTTTAGTTAATCCAGTTTTATTTATTAATATTGAACCTGAATTTGGCGAGCGTTATCAAGGGATTGTCCCTCTTGATCAAAAAACTTTAGCGGGCTGTTTAATGCAGTATTACGATTTGTCTGCACAAATTCCAACTCGTATTGTGTTAGCAAGTACGACAAAACGCTCTGGTGGTTTACTGATTCAGCTTTTACCACGTCATGATGAAGAAGAGCAAAACTTGGTCGATGAAGATTTATGGCCACGTTTGACGATGTTGACCGAAACATTAAAAGCCGAAGAGCTGACCAATTTAGATGCAAACGAAATTTTATATCGTTTATATAACGAAGAAGAAGTTCGTTTACCAGAAATTGAAGCACTAAAATTTGGCTGTACATGTTCAAAAGAACGCTGTGCAAATGCGCTGATTCAAATTGGTGTAGACGCTGTTCATGAAACCTTAGAGGAACAGAACCCTATTCGTATGGATTGTCAGTTCTGTAATACTCAATACACCTTTACTGCTGAAGAAGCTTTAGCATTATTTGGTGAACATTTGAGTTAATTATTAAAATTTATAAAAAGGCGGATATACCGCCTTTTTATTTGTCTGTACTTTTGATGATAGTTTTCAATATTTTATTTTAAATAGGATAATATAAGGCTACTTTATAGCCTATAAATAGATCCTTAAAACGCCATGAATTATTTTGATTATTTTCTCTTTATTTTTAGCGTAATTATTATGATTGCGACCCCTGGCCCCGTAATGATTTTAGTTGCAAGCGCTGGACTTAAAGGAGGCTATAAAAAAGCGCTTGAAACCATTTTTGGTACAAATCTAGCATCTCTTGTCTTAATTTTTATTTCAGTACTCGTTTTAAAGGGAGTACTGAGTGTTAATGATAGTTATCTCAATATCATTCGAATTCTAGGCTGCCTATATATTGGTTATTTGGGTTTTAGTATTCTTAAAGAAGTGATTCAAGCACCTCATCCAGAAGCAATACAAACAGTTTCAGCACAAAATGGTGGCTTTAAAAAAGGCTTTCTCGTCGGTATTTCAAACCCTAAAGATATTATCTTTTTCTCGGCCTTCTTTCCGCAATTCGTCTCTATTACCCCTCAATTAAATTTAAGTCTAACCATACTCACCCTGACATGGATTGTTTTAGACTTCCTCACCTTATCTTTGGTTTATATATTCTTCCGTCGCCTCTCTAACAGTCATTTATATCCAAAAATATTAGGGCTATGCGGTTTATTACTTTTACTTATTGCCCTGTATGGCTTATATCAAAGTTTCATCTAAATCATGAAAGGTATGGGCCTCATTTGCCTATACCTTTTTCTATCAATTTCATTAGGGAATAGAACAACTCTTATACAATCTAGCTTATTGAAAACTCTAAAAATCGTTTCATAATGAAATAAACAACTCCATCGTGATAAAACATTATGGCAAAAAATTATTATGAAGAATTAGGGGTTACACGCAAAGCCTCTGCTGATGAAATTAAAAAAGCTTATCGGAAACTAGCCCGTAAATATCATCCTGACATCAGCAAAGAAAAAGATGCAGAAGAAAAGATGCAGGCCATTAATGTTGCCTACGACACGTTAAGCAATGCAGAAAAAAAAGCTGAATATGACCAGATGTTAGATCACCCTCAAGGTTTTAATAACTTTGGTCAGGGTGCTGCACAAGGCGGTTTTGATGGAGCACAGTTTTATCGCCAAGGCTTTACAGGTGGTGAACAAGCAGATTTTAGCGGTTTTGAAGATTTATTTGGACGCTTTGGTGCAGGATTTGGTGGTGGTCAGCAACAGTACCAGAGACAACAGCGTAGTTATCGCGGTGAAGACCAACATGCCAGCATAGAAGTTGATCTTGATATTGCCTATCATGGATCAACGCAACAGATTACCCTGCAAATCCCGACCATGAATGCTTATGGCGAACCTGAAGTTCAACGCAAAACCTTACAGGTGAAAATACCAAAAGGTATGAAAGAAGGTCAGCAAATTCGCTTAAGTGGACAAGGACAAAGTGGTATCAATGGCGGTGCCAACGGCGATCTTTATATTGAAATTCAGTATAAAGATACTGACCGCGTTCATGTTGAAGGTAGCGATGTATATTTGACTGTAGATGTCGCGCCATGGGAAGCTGCCTTAGGTCAAGGTATTGAGGTAAAAACACCAGCTGGACCTTTAAACGTCAACTTACCTCACAACGCAAAACAAGGACAACAGCTACGTTTAAAAGACAAAGGGATACCACATAAAACGCCAGGCCATCTCTATTTAATTTTAAATATTGTATTCCCACCCGCACATTCTGAAAAAGAAAAACAAGCTTATCAGCAACTGGCTGAAGCCTTTGCTTCATTCGAACCTCGTTCATCTCATTAGGGAGCAAGATCATGACAACCATTCATTATCGCGAAATTGTATATGACGGCCATACCTTTAGTGCGGAGGTCGTTGATGAACAATCTACATTTGATCTACAACAATTTGCTCAAGCTTGTGGTCAAAGCCCTGAGTGGATTATTCAGTTAATTGAATATGACATTTTATCAGTCGACAAAACACCAGAAGCACACCAATTTATCGGTGAAGATGTGGCACGTGCACGTAAAGCTTATCGTCTGCAACGTGACTTTGACGCAAGTTTGGCAGCAGTTGCGGTGATGTTAGATTTGATTGATGAAGTACAACAACTTAGAAAACAGTTGAAGCATTTTCATTGAGGAATAGCATTCATACAGCATAAAACCCTAGTTGAAATCTGATAGTCGGGAAAGCCATCTGCAACCTGCGTGGTATCAATCAGATAGTGCTTTTGTAATACTGTTATTTAAAAGTATTGAACAGGTTTTGCAGATGGCAATGGTTTTGCCTACTTTTGCCGAAACAAAAGTAGGTCGAACCGAAGGTTAATGACTATATTAAATAACAACTCAGCAAGACCCCGACGTGCAAAAATAAAAATTCATTTCAACCGAGTAATTTTCTCTAATTCCTTCACAGTCTGTTTAATCGGCTCATATTCCAAAAACCAAAACAAATTCATCCGATCTTGACGATGCTGTTGAGCCAGTAAATCAATCACACTTTTTTCACCACGCCCAACCAAGTGCTGCCGATAAAAATAGTACAACAGAAAAATCGTACTAATCAGCATGGCACCCAACATAATCCAGAAACCAACAGGTGATTTAAGACCAGGAATAAACTCAAAGTTCATTCCATAAATGCCCGTTAAAAGGGTAAGCGGCGCAAAGACTGCCGTGATAATCGCAAGAATCCGCATGTTTTCATTAGTTTGGTTCGCAATAGCAGAAAAATGTAAATCAATGGCCGACTGAATTGCGCTACGTAACCGTAAAGTATGTTTTTGAATACGTTCCACATGACTCATTAAATCATTTAAACGAACCAGTAAAATATCTTGAGAATTATGGATGTGACTGCCAACAACATGATGGTAATTTTCTACAATTTCATCTCGAAATTCTTGAAGGGTTTCGATTTGTTCTTCACATAAATTTTCGACCTGTTGAAAGGCCATATTCTCATGGAACAACTGGTGCCATTGTTTAAAACGACGATTACCCTGCAATAGTTGTTGTTGCCAATGCTCTACTCTTCTCGTCAATGGTGAGCGGATATCAAGATAACCATCAACCATACTATTTAACAAGCGTAACGATAAATCGACGGGTGAATTCGGTAATTTACGGGTTTTGTTTTGTTCTTCTAAAGTTTTACATAAAATATTTTCGAGACGTTGAATATAGTTTTCAATCGACTTATTCCCCTGCTCGCGCACACTAATCAGCACATCAGGTGTTAAAATAAAACTAATCGGCGTCGTTGCTAAGCCAAAAACACTATCTTGTGATTCTGCATGCTTAATTTCATCGTCAGGCGTAACCAATTTCTTAAAAATTAATAGGTCATATTCTTCAAGTGTGTCAAATGCACAGGGATGTTCAATGTTGGCAATATCCCGCATATGAAACTCATTAATAACCACACCTGAAAGCTTATGAATCTCTTGTTGCCATTCTTCGTTATGGTTAACCACATCCGTTCTGACACTATCAATCCAGAAAAACTCCAGAACATGTTCACTATGCTGTTCGCGGCTTAAAAAGACATAGCCGTCGCTTTGATGGCGATAAAAATAATAAACCTGCATACCACAACGATCTGTTTTTGTATTACTTGCATCATGCCATAAAAAAAGTCCGCATCAAGCGGACTTTTTCGTGTCATTCAAACAATTATGCTTGTTCGATGTCTTTCATAGTCAATTTAATACGACCACGATTATCAACATCAGCAACTTGTACTTTCACTTCTTGACCTTCTTTAAGAACGTCAGTCACGTTCGCAATACGTTCGTTTGAAATTTGCGAAATGTGAAGAAGACCATCAGTACCCGGCATGATGTTTACAAACGCACCGAATTCTACAATACGGATTACTTTACCGTCATAGATCTTACCTGGTTCAACTTCAGCAGTAAGTGCTTGAATTTTTGCAATCGCAGCACGAGCAGCAGCTTTAGTTTCACCAAATACGCGAACTGTACCGTTATCTTCAATATCAATTGCAGCTTTAGTTTCTTCAGTAATGGCACGAATCGTTGCGCCACCTTTACCAATAACATCACGGATCTTGTCTGGATTGATGTTAATCACTTCAAATGTCGGTGCATGTGCGCTGATTTCAGCACGAGCACGTGAAATGACTTTATTCATTTCATTCAGGATGTGCATACGACCAGCAAATGCTTGGTTTAATGCAACTTCCATAATTTCTTCAGTGATACCTTCAATCTTGATGTCCATTTGAAGCGCAGTAATACCATTTGCAGAACCTGCTACTTTAAAGTCCATATCACCTAAGTGATCTTCATCACCCAAGATGTCAGAAAGTACTGCAAAACGCTCGCCTTCTTTCACTAAGCCCATTGCGATACCAGCAACTGGTGCTTTAAGTGGAACACCCGCATCCATAAGTGATAATGAAGCACCACATACAGAAGCCATTGAAGATGAACCGTTAGATTCAGTAATGTCAGATACGATACGGATTACGTACGGGAAGCGGTCAGCAGCAGGAAGAACTGCTTGAACACCACGACGCGCTAAACGACCATGACCAATTTCACGACGCTTAGGGCCAGACTCACGACCAGTTTCACCTACAGAGTATGCAGGGAAGTTGTAGTGCAACATGAAGTTGTCAGTTTTAGTACCTGACAATGTATCAACCATTAATGCATCACGAGTATTACCCAAAGTTGTTGTTACCAACGCTTGAGTTTCACCACGTGTAAATAATGCAGAACCGTGAGCGCGGTCTAATACACCAACTTGAACGTCGATACCACGAACAGTTTTAGTATCACGGCCATCAATACGTGGTTTACCTGACAAGATGTTGTCACGTACTGTACGGTATTTAAGGTCTTCAAATAATTCATTTACTTCGTCAGCAATACCAGTTTCGTCATTTTCAGGAACGAACTGAGCTACAGCTTCTGCATAAAGTGCATCAAGTGCTGCATAACGGTCTTGTTTAACCGCAATTGTATATGCTTCAGAAATTTTAGCTTCGAAATCTGCTTTTAATTGCTCAAGAAGCGCTTCGTTTTTGCTTGGAGCAACCCAAGTTGATTCAACTGCACCAGCAGCTGCAGCAAATTCTTTAATTGCTTGAATCGCAATTTGCATTTCGTCATGACCGAAAAGCACAGCACCAAGCATTTGGTCTTCTGAAAGCTCTTTAGCTTCAGATTCAACCATTAATACAGCAGATTCTGTACCAGCAACAACAAGGTCAAGATCACTTTCTTTCAACTGTTCAAAGTTCGGGTTAAGAACATATTCACCGTTGATTAAACCAACACGTGCGCCACCGATTGGACCACGGAAAGGAGTACCAGCAATAGATAATGCTGCTGATGTACCAAGCATTGCTGCAATATCAGCATCCATAGTTTTGTCAGAAGAAACAACTGTTGCTGTTACTTGGATTTCGTTGAAGTAACCTTCTGGGAACAATGGACGAATTGGACGGTCAATAAGACGTGAAATTAAAGTTTCAGCTTCAGAAGCACGGCCTTCACGCTTACCGTAACCACCAGGGATACGACCAGCTGCATATTGTTTTTCTTGATAGTTAACTGTTAACGGGAAGAAGTCTTGACCCGCTTTTGCTTTAGGTTGAGCAACAACTGCAACTAAAACAGTTACGCCACCCATTGTAATTAAAACTGTGTTTGCTTGACGTGCAACGCGACCCGTTTCTAAAACGACTTGATGTTGACCGAATTGGAATTCTTTACGAACGATATTAAACATTGACATGTATTGTATTTTCCTAATTTTATTCTAGTGAGACCCCTAAGGTTTGGCATTCAGACTACAACTGTTGGTAGATAAATGACAAAGCTTAGAAGCCATCACACTAGGCCAAAAATTTTAAATAATATTAAACGCAAAGAAGGAGCGCACAAGCGCCCCTTCTAAACATCACTTAATCTAAAATTAAGTGAAACTCTCTTTTCAGCGATAAAGCATTGCGACATGCGAAATAGCGAAAACAAAGTGAAAATCGAATTAACGACGTAAACCTAAAGCACCGATCAAAGCAGTGTAACGACCGTGGTCTTTACCATTTAAGTAGTCGAGCAATTTACGACGTTGGTTAACCATACGAATCAAACCACGACGGCTGTGATGGTCGTGTTTGTGAGCTTTAAAGTGACCTTGTAAATCATTGATTTGAGCAGTCAATAAAGCTACTTGTACTTCTGGTGAACCAGTGTCATTTTCAGCGCGAGCAAATTTAGCAATGATCTCTGCGCGGTCTGCATTAGTTAAAGCCATTCGATTTCTCCGAGATGCTTAAAAAAGTAAACGATATGAATCAGTTGAGGCAACTGACTGCCGTGCATCACTACAGCAAGTTGCCTATTTTAAGGTATCTATAGGTGGATTGCAAAATAGTTTTCAGTAACTTGTCATTTTAGACACTGACATGAGCATGCTAACCCTGCACACTAGCTTTGAATAAAAAGAAAGAAGCGCGAGGGACGTGTGAAAATTTTTTCAACCAACACTTGTCCAGTACCGGACAATATTGAGCAAGTTATTCGTCATCAAGATGAAGTTGCTGCTGAACAGGGTGAAATGAGTGAGCGCCAGGTTAAAAAGATCTGGAACAGTATAGAAGCACTATATAAAACCGGAAATTATCCACTTATTACCTTCTGCTTACGTAGACAAGGTAAAGTTTTGCTGAACAGAAGCATTGGATATGCTCAAGGGAACTCTCCGGCAGGACTACAAGAGAATGCCCTGATTGCGACTCCAGATACGCCCGTTTGTCTGTTTTCAGCATCTAAAATGATCACGGCCATGCTCATTCATCTACTAGATGAAAAAGGCGAAATCAATTTGCTTGATCCTGTTAGCTACTATATTCCGGAATACGGCGTAAATGGTAAGCGCCGTGCAACTCTCTTTCATTTATTAGCACATCGTGGCGGTATCCCCTATATTGATGGCGATGTCACGCCCGAACTCCTATTTGATAAAGATGAAATTTTAAAACGTTTATATGCTGCCAAGCCTGTGTCTCCTGCTGGGAACCATCTTGCCTATCATGCGGTTACGGCGGGTTATATTTTAGGAGAAGTCATTGAACGGGTGACTGGGCAAGATTTACGTGAGTTTGTGCATCAAACTATCGAAAAACCGATGGGAATGCCTTATTTCAATTATGGCTTAAAACCAGAATACCGCTCAGAGGTAGCCTTAAACTGCGCAACGGGTCTACACCCTCGGCTTGGTACCGATCATTACCTGAACCATGTATTAGGTGGAGGGTTGCAACTTGCAGTTGATGTGACTAACGATAGCCGTTTTATGGATACAATTTGCCCAGCCGGCAACATTTATACGAGTGCAGAACAAGCTGGACGTTTCTTTGAAATGCTTTTAAGTGGTGGAAGCTACGGCGGTCAGCAAATATTCAGTGAGAAAACAATTTTCAGGGCAACACTGCCGACCACAGGCGTTAACATTGACCGTACTTTATTAATTCCTATGCGCTATGCCTTAGGTCCAATGTTAGGTAGTAATCCTGTAGGTCTTTTTGGTCCAATGACGGGGCAAGCTTTTGGTCATTTAGGATTCTCCAACATTTTATGTTGGGCCGACCCAGAAAGAGATATTAGTGTTTCTCTATTAACAACGGGCAAATCGGTCGTGGGAACTCACCTACCTGCTTTAGCCAACGTGCTTTATCAGATTTCAACACAATGCCCACGCATTCCTAGAGATCAGCGCCGGTCTTTGTTTGGCAGCGACGCTCATGAAACGAACTTAGTGTAAATCAAATAAAAAACCCAAGCATTTCTGCTTGGGTTTTTTGCGCTGTAGTTTTTGTTTATCGTGTTATTTCTATTTTTATTATCGTTGGTGAGACGCTAGTCACATCCTTCTTGTTGTTTTAACTGACTTCCGTTGTTTTGTTTCTATTTCCTTATGTGATGTATTGTGACATATCCAATTATGAAGAAAAGTAGTATTTTTCTTATCATCATGTAAGCAAAAACGTACAGGTCTGTCTAATATTTAATAAATAACGGTTTTTGCCCCATTATCGTACAGTTCTGTATAACATTTAACTTAACAATTCACAGGAAAAATGGGTGTTTAAAAATCATATTACAGATAAATATATTGATATTATTGATATAAATTTTTAAAAGAAATTGCACTCAATATTGGCTTAAATCCGAACTTTTCTGATAATTTTTAGAAGTAAATAAAATTGAGAATATAAAAAAGCCCTGTAGTCTCTCCCAAAACTACAAGGCTTAGCGGCTGTAAGTTTCCTCTTTATACACCTACATCATTGTAAGTTCGCAGTCTCTCGACTTAAGCTATTATTATTGTGCGATTTTGCCCGACATTCCTTGCCAAGCTCGTTGTGCGTTTATAATCTCAAAAACGTGGGGTGTACTCTAGCAGCAAATATCTCGAATCTATGTAAGCTTTTTCTTACAAGGGTAAAAATATTAAGTTTGGCTTAACGAACTAACCGATTAACTTTCTGAACTAAACCACTTTTTCGTGTCGTACGAACTGTAAAGGACTGTAGTAAAGCTTCGGGATGAACCAAAAGACTTACTACTTTTTTAGCGCGTGTAATCGCAGTGTAAATAAGCTCTTGGCTTAATAAATTCTTTGCGGCTTGATCTAAAACGACAGCAGTGTGTGTAAATTCAGACCCTTGCGATTTATGAATCGTTAAAGCGAAAGCACTTTGAATACTTTTAGGTAATCGATTTGCAGCGACCCATTTATTCAAACTTGGAAAATATACTTCAAACTGCTGAGGTTGAGTTCTGTGTTCAAAACACAGACCAATGTCACCATTTGAAATACCGAGCTGATAGTCGTTATAAGTCATCATTACCGGGCGACCCACATACCATCCCCCTACTGTCACTATTGAAAGTTGTTGCTGTATCCAACGCTGCGCATATTGATTTAACTGCTGTAATCCAAATGGACCATGACGAACAGCCGTTAAAATGCGGTAGTCATCAAATGCTTTTACTATGTTTTGGACTTGTTCAATCGAGCGTTCTTCTTTTAAATAATTTTTTAGGCTTTTTACATATCCTTGGAAACCGAGCATGAGCTTCTGATAGTAAATTTCAACTTCTGCGTGATTCCCTTCCGGCAAATACTCAAGTTGAACCACATCTGGCATATCAACTTCTAAAGGAATTGAACGTAACTCCGAAACCTGAACAATGTCGATTTCAAACTGTTGCAAAACCTGCTCATGATTGATCTGACTGGTTTGCATTTGAATAAAACGTGCCACCTGCCCAATCAACGCCCCTTCAGCAAAACGGCGACTGGTTTGTAATTGTATCCTGTTGTCGGCGAGTGCCTGTATTTGTTGCAAGTCAGCAAGTACCGCTCCCACATCGACGGAAGCGAGCTGATTTGCATCTCCTAATAAAATAATTCGACAAGACTCTGGCACCGCCTCAAATAGAAGAGTAGCTAGATTTAAATCCAGCATGGAAGCCTCATCCACGACAATCACGTCATAAGGAAGTGGTTGTTTTTGATTAAACCGTGGTGTTTGACTATGTCCCATCCCCAATAATCGGTGAATTGTTTGCGTTTCCTGATTCCTTAGTTCTTCACTAATTAATCCAGACTCAAGCAATTTAGGGTCATTAAACGAGTTCTGTAAGGCTTCTTGCATGCGCTGTGCAGCTTTACCCGTCGGAGCAGCCATCGCTACACGAATATGTGGAATTGCTTGGCTAAGCACTGCAATAATACGTGCAAGCGTATAGGTCTTACCCGTACCCGGCCCACCCGTAATGATACTCAGGCTCTGCCGAGCAACCATTTGTAAAGCTGCCTGTTGATGCGGGTCTGTGAGTAGGTCTAAGTGGTCATCACAAGATACAGGTTGAATTAATTGTTGCTTTAATCGACAAATTTGTTCTGCAAGTCGTTGCTCTAGATGCCAATATCGGTATAATGCCAACCCCTGCTCATCGTAGACGCATGGGGCAACATTTGAGGCGGCTTGATCGGCAGATATAGCAAGCTGACCAAGTGCTGCAATTTGCTCAGAACTGACATCGATACAGCTATCACCTTGTAAGCTCGCTTCAATAAGCTGCTGCAAGTAAGAAGTGGCTTCTGACACTTGCGATTGCTCAGTAAATGGAGCCTGATTTAAGAAGTTACTCCACGTTGTTACCCAGCTTAAATCGGCCTGTTCAGAGCTATTTAGATTGTCCACACACTTATCCACCTAGTTTTCCACACGCTTGTCCACATGGTTATAGACAGGCTTATCCACATGCCAAATATTTGTTAATATTAAAATTACATACTTTATCAGCATTTTTCATGCAATTTTATCCTCAGCAAAATACCCTAAAATGGCATCAAGACGCAGAATAAACTCAATGCTAGGCTGCCAGTAATAATAGCCCTGCTCAGCTTCACCATTCATGCCACGTAAATAAAGATAAGTTGCCCCACCTAAGTGTTGCTCAATTTGGTAATCCTGCATTTTGACTTGCAAATAGCGATGTAATGCAACGAGATATAAACCTGCCTGTAGCCAATAACTTGCTAAAGACATGCTTTGGGCAATGCTATCGCTACGATAATCTGCAAGATCATCACCTAAGTAATTACTTTTATAATCGGCAATGTGGTAACGCTGCCCATCAAAATAAACTAAATCGATAGAACCATTGAGGTAACGTGCTGAACGTGCTTCAAGTAATTCAGGCATATTCAAACCATACTCAGCGAAAAGCTGCTGAATACGTGTCATCGCTAGAACCCGATCTGACAACGCCAAATAAAAAGGAAACTCTGACAAATACTGCTCTTGTTGAAGCTGATTTAGTCGGAAACCTTGATCAAGCGGCGTTCGCAAAATATCTTTCAGCCACTCGGCAACGGACTGGTAAAGCAGATTTTTGGCATCTTCTTGCTCTGGGAAGCTCTCGTTATATTTATTAAGTAAATCTTGCCAAAGACTACTATAGTCATTTTTAAAACGACGACGTATTTCACTTACCCAGTCATCTGAACATTGAAAATCGATGTGCTCAAAGATTTCATGTAAGAAATTACCAGCAAGCGTTCCTCGCGGAAAGTTACTCTTGATCCAATCAATCGGCTGAGCACTGATTGCTTCAGCAGTGTTAATTAAATCCAGCTCATCTTCTGCTAATACAGCATCATTGCTCTGACTCGCTAATAAATCTGTGCCAGCCTTATGTTTTAAATGCTGTGCCAAGTAACTGAAACTGGTTTTACCTCTCGAATAAAAACGTTGTTCAGGAAACCGTTGTGCTTGTATTTCAATAATACTTGTTTGTTTGGCTAAATGAATTGCCTGTGGAATCTGCTCTAAAACCATTTCATCCGTACAGCAACGGTGTTGAAAAGGCTCAGTCCTATTTTTCCAAAACGCGAGGCCTGATACTGATTTACCATCAAGATCTTGTAAAAGCGCGTAGACGCGGTGGCTTGCTCTCGTTAGAGCCACATACCAGAGGCGATTCTGTTCAGCTGATGCCCGCTCTTCATGCTGCTTAAGTTCAACTTCATTCAAATAAGTTTTATCAGCAATCGCAACGACACGTTGAGTCAAGGTCTGACTTGAGTCTGGTTGGACTACATCTTGGGTCGAAAAATTCAGAGTTTTGTTATTTTCTCGAAAGGGCTTGTCTGCACCTAATAAGAAAACAATCTTAAATTCCAGTCCTTTTGACTGGTGAATTGTCATGAGCTGAACACCAGCTTCACTCGACAATTTACGCTCTAACTCCCAATCACGATCGAGAGGAGAACTCAACTGTTTGAGATACCAATGATAGAGGTTTTGCGCGCCTGAGTATTTCTCACTATGCTGACTCAAAATTTCAGTTAAATGACGCAAGTTCACCACAACCCGTTCATTATCTTTACTTTGGGCAGCGACCAAATTTTGCCATATATCAAACTGGATGAGGCATTGTTGCCATGCCACTAAAAAGCCTTGAGCGAACCACAACTCTCTAATAGTGTCAAAACCAGTCATAAACTGGCTTAACCCTTCGGCTGTCTGCTCAAGCTGCAATAGTTGTTTTAAATCCATGGCAAATAGACGGCTAATTAAAGCCCGCTTCACTTTTGCCTCATCGTAAGGGTGAAGTATTGCTGTCAATAAAGCACCGACGTCTTGAGCAATCGTGCAATCAAAAACACTTCGTTTCGATGGACGATTAACCCGAATGCCTAAACGCTCTAACTCATATTGAACTTTATCAAGCCCATCATGATTACGGGACAATACTGCAATATCATCTTCGTTTAAGGCTTGAGTCTGAGAGTCTTTTTGAAAATATAAATGACCCTCATGAGAACGGTTGAGTAAATCCCGAATCTTCCATGCAACTTGCTGAGCCTCTGTTTCTTTGTCTTTGAGCATCAACCAGCGCAAAGGATGAGGATTATTATTGTTGTGTTCAATCAGTACAGGATGAGGTCGAGTACCTGCCCGAATCGGGTCATATTGAACCTGTTCACCAAAGTCAATTTGCCGTTGAAATAACGCATCAACAACTTCAACCAGATCGGCTACCGAACGGTGGTTATGAATTAACTTATATTCGCGCCCATGTTTGGCTTGAATATCTTTATAGGCATTTAAGAAGGTGAGCATATCCCCACCACGGAAACCGTAAATCGCCTGTTTACGGTCACCCACCATAATCATGCAACCTTTTTGGTAGCGCTCTGGATGGCGCCAAATGCTCGCCAGCATATCGTCTTGATCTTGGTTAGTGTCCTGAAATTCATCAACCAAAATTAAGGGATAACGTGCCTGAACAAATACAGCAAAACGCTGCCCCTGCTCACCTTTTAAAGCTTCAGAAAGTGTACGAATTTGCTGAGAAAAAGTCGTCTCACCCTTGTTTTGCAAAACCTGAGGTAAACGTTTTTTCACCTCTACACATAAATAGGCTTTTAAAAAAATATGAAGCTGGTCGAACTGCTCGGCGTAGTTTTTCAGCACACCAAATAGCTGTTGAATCTGTTGGATACAAGGATGTTGATAGAATCCATCTGAAATTTCAGCAGGACATTTCTTGAAAACTTTCTGATCGGCAAGTTGACCTAAAAACTTAAAAACAAGCTCACGTTGTGCAGTCAAAGACCCATCAAAAACCAAAATGCTGTCGCTTTGCGTTAGAACTTGCAACAGCTGCGGTAAGCATTCACTAAATAATTTGTTAAACGCCCCATTACGAAATACGGTACCACTCACATGTTTATAGTGTTCGCCATCAAGCTGGTAATAGTTTTCTAAAAGGCTTAAGTCAATTTCTGTCGCCAACTGTTTGAGCTGAGCAAGTTGTTCAAACTGAATGGTTGGTTTTTCAGGAAGTTTAAAATGAGCAGAACTAAAATTCAGTGAGTCTTCGACAAGTTTGACAAAACTATCGACACTTTTTAACTCACCTGCCAGATACAACGCATCAATCACGGTCTGAGGTTGAGACTGTATCCATTCACGCAAAACATCATGAATTAGTTGTCGACTATAAGTTTTGGCATCATCAGTAATTTGAGCACGTTCAATTTTGCCACTCTCAAAGGCAAACTCACGTAACAATTTTTGGCTAAAGCTATCGAGTGTTCCGACAAATAACTCGTCTAACTGATCGATGACCAGTTTTAAACGTTCACACGCATATGCAATACGCGTCGCAAAGCTTTTTAAAATATGTTGGAGTAATAAGTCAGGCTCTTGCTCAGCCTGCGTCATTAATTCGTGTTCTGTAAAACTGCGTTTGGTCTCTAAGTAACGATACGTTTCGACCAGACGGGCGCGAATACGACTTTTTAACTCAGCAGCGGCAGCACGGGTAAACGTGGTCGCAATGACTTGTCTAGGCAAGTACTTTTCAAGAAAGATACGGACCATCAAACTTGATAAGGTATAGGTTTTTCCTGTACCTGCCGAAGCTTCAATTAAGTGTAAGCCACTAAATTCAATATCAATAATAGGTTGATAAGACACCTGTACTCTTGAGTTCATGTCTTACTCCGAATGTTGAAATTGAAAAACCGGATGATACAGATCATACGCAAACTCATCACAAGCATGTTGAAGCAAAGCTTGCGCATCTTGTTCTTGTAAAATAAAGCTCCAGTCTCGATGCAACTTGCAAGCTTCATTTTGAGTCATATCCATTGTGGTAAATGACCCTGTTTCATTCCAGTATTTTAACAGCTCAGTGTAGCTCTTCTCATCCAGTTTTGCTTTTTCTGCCTGATTTGTTGTTTCCCACTGATATGCTTTGGCTTTTTCTAATGGTTTTAATAATAAGGCTGCTGGTAGAACCAATGGTTGTTGCTGTGCATGACGCCAGATTTTAAACCATGGTTGTAAATATTGCCGAGCTTGCTCAGAACTAACCCCACTACAAATCACAGTTTGATCGCTAAAAACAACAATACGGCGTTTTTCAGCTCCTGCACTTCTCTCATTCAAATAAGCTAACCAAAGTAAGTGTTCCAACCAGACTTTCGCGCGTCTTTTTGCGCGGGCACTTGAAGGTTCCATACTGACCCAATCCTGAGTTTCAGACTTTGGAACCGTAATATTCATATGAAGCTGTTTAGCAATTCGCCAAATACGCTGAGTTGTTTGTGTCACTGCTGGTGCATATTGATGAAGGCGTTCAAGCAAACATTCTTGCTCAAACACACCTTGTTGCCATGCGCTATATTTGACTTTACCTACAGGCAACTGATCAATTAATACTTCTGGTTGTGCGTGCTGTTCCGATTGCTGTAAAAAATGTCGGATCGCATAGCGCCCTAAACCATCTAATAATAACGGTTCATTTTGGTCGAGCACTCCGACACTTCCTAAGTTTTCTACCCCTAAAGTTTTCAAATATAAACGTGCAGGAAACGTCACATCCTGTATCCACTGCTGGCTATCTAAAACCAACATGTCAGGGGCTTGTAGCGGATAGGTCGTATTTGCCCAAGGTTGGCGGTTTCCTGAGACTTGCTGAATTTGTGAAGCGACTTTAAACCAGTGATCTTGATAACGGATCACACTTTTTTGTACAGTAAAACCTTTCGGGTCGAATGGCTGTAAGTCATGTAAGTGATAGAGTTGTTTTAATTGTGATGGAATCTCAATTCCTTCAATAACTACATTTTCAGGTATATCGTCTTCAGCTTTCACAATCAGGGCAAGGTGTTCACGGAACTCTTGAAGAATACTGGAAGGATCCCGTACCTCTCCATCGTTCACATCAAACCCGTTATAAAACAGCCATAAATTGTCTTGGGCTAATAATAAAGCATCTAAAAAAGCACCTTGATCGTCTTCAAGACGAGAGCGGTCACCTAACTGTTGACGCAGTGCATCCATTAAATCAAATGGCACATGGGTATCACGGTTTGGAAATTGCCCTGCATCCAGATTTAGCATGACCATTAAGCGATAAGGTAACGGCCGAATATGTCCAATTTGAGCAAAGGTAATCTGCCCTGTTGGTTCAGCTTGTGCACTTTGGCTTTCTAAAGTTCGCTGAATTTCTTCAATAATATAAGGCAGAGGCAACGTAATTTTGCGCAAAGTTCCGGTTTCTGTCTCGGCGTAATAGCTTGCGAGCGTCAACATTCGCTCTTGTTTCTTAACAATTTCCCGAACAGCTTTTAAAGCAGCAACACCGACCTGCTCAAATTCAACAATATCTCTGCCCAATACCTGAAGCCAATATTCAACCGTGTAGACTTTCCCCTGTTCATGTAGAGTCAGCCAATCACGGCGCTCATTCAAATCTTGATAAATTTGAATGAGTGTACCAATCAGCTCGAAATCGCTCGGTTGGACTTTGGCATAACTCAACACCTGATTAAATGTCGCATGCACAGGCACGGCAATACCAAGAGCCAATCGCTCTAAGGCAAATTTAAAGCTATATCGGTAATCATCATCACCGTCACACAAACTTCGCTTGAGATGTTCTGCATCAAGCCCTCGTTTAAAGCCTGCATCGGCGAGTAAATTTAAAATTCGCTCAACCTGAACATATTCAAGTTCATAACGTTGCTGAGTCGCATGTAAGCTTAACCAGTCAGCAAAATCATCAAAGCTAAAACGTCCCTGCATCAGTTGAATACGCCCAATCACGGCGCGCCATGCATTCAGTGCATCAAGTGATGCAACACCTGCGATTTTCACAGGCAAATGCACACCTTGCTCTGTGGCCATAGCAGGAAATACACTTCGAATTAAAGGCTCTATGTCAGCCAAATTAGGAACTAAAACTAAAATATCGTTTGGTCTGCGCGGCTGCTCATGCGTTTTAGCCAACCAACAGATTAATTGCTCTTTTAATACTTCAAGTTGACGTAGCGTCGAATGACAAACATGAATCTGAATAGAGTCATCGTCTGGGCCAAGCTCATATTGTTTAGCTTGGGGCTCCACTAAATGCAAAATATCTGACTGAACTTTACCGAGTAAACTTTCAGGAAAATCATCCACAAAAGCATCAACCCACTTACCTTCTTCACCCGTAGATAAATTTGATAATAGTGAAAAGTGGTCGCGGGCTTGTTTACCCAGTCTGGTTAAAAGCGGATGTCTGGACTCACGCGCTTCTGCATTAAAGTTGAGTGTAAATTTATTAAAGAAATCACTAATTTCAGCATCTGTTGCCTTGGGATTTTTTGCAATAAAACGCTCTTTTACCCCTAGGTCATAACGCTGCTTCCACAGTGGATCGACACTATCGGCCCAATATTCTTGTGAAGGGTTATAGTGCAAAATCAATACATCAATATATTGACCTAAACGGCGCAAGAACTGTAACTGGCTTGGTGGTAAATCTAACAAAGTAAAGATCACCACCTGATTAGGTAATCTTGAAATAGCGTGCTTACTACGGTCCGGATGATCTAACTCTTGCCAGAACAACGCATCAATTTGCTGCATCTGCACAAAATCATCATGAAAATGTTGCTGCCACAACCAACGCTGCCAGCGTTCTAGCTCCACTGTTTGGTGCAATGCAAAAGCAGTCACTTCTTCATCTTTTTGTACAATATATTTTTCAATATCGAGTGCTCGACCCTGCCCCCAAGCAGACAACCAGTTTTCAGGGCAAGTGCAACCATTTTCACAACCACGCTGGCACTGTCCACGATAAATCATATAGTTGCTAAATAAATCAGCAACCTGCTCAGCGACCCAATACAGCATTTTTTGTTTTTTTAATTGTTTATCTATGCCTTGTTCGAGTCGATCTGCGCTGTCATAAATACGCTGAACTATAGAATGTAAAGGATGCGATGTATCTATACTCATCGTGTCAGGTTGGATAAATTCGTGCAAAGCCTGATGCACCCGCCATTTAAAAATCAAACGGGGGATGTTGGCTTTACGGACCTGTTCTTTATGCGCAGTTAAGACTTGCTGATAGGCATACCACTGGAAGCCGCGTACTCGTTGGTGAAACTGGTAATTGGCACTCATGCCTTGCTGTTCTGCAAGTTTTTGTATCAGCCACTGCTCGACTGCAGGACTTGGAACAATAAAATGCTGGGTTTTCAAAACCTGTAATGGATGCGCTGAAGCTTGAGATGTAGACGCTAATACACCTTGCAACAACACATCAATACGTTGACTTTGAATAACATGGATCCCCATTTATTTCATTTCCTGCTTGCATAATTTATGCACAAAATCATAAACATTCATTACTATACAACTGAATCTGACTATGTCACGTTGGTTTAAACACAGCATAATTTAACTTCAGGTGTCACTTACACTTGGTTTGAATGACGCCATCAAGAAATTTATACAGGTAGACATTATGAAAATTGACAAGATTCCTGACTATATTGATCCTAGCCTAAATCTGGAACAAATTCGCGATGAGTGCCATGATCTCATCAAAAAAAGAGCTTACGTCTCAGCAGGGGCGGCAATTGTACCGATTCCTTTTTTTGACGTGGTGATAGATTTGGGAATTTTGTCGTACCTGATTCCAGATATCAATTCCCGTTTCGGTTTAGCCCCTGAACACGTAAGTGTCTATGACCCAAAAACTAAAACAATTCACTGGGATGAGCTACGTAAACGTGGTTTTGAATTTTCAGGCTTTGTAGTGGCACGCACGACCGTTAAAAAAACATTTAATGGCTTTTTTGGCAAAATCGTAACGAAACAGGTGACTAAATTTATACCGCTAGGCGGACAAATTGTAGCAGCTAGTTTAGGCTATTTCATGATGAAAAAAATAGCAGAAACTCATCTTACTGACAGTTATAATCTTGCAAAACGTATTCAGCAAAAAAGCCGAACCACCATTGTAAATTAATATATGCCTTATGGCTGAGAGCTTAATCTGCTCTCAGCTGTTTTAAAACCGCCCTTAATACTTCTAGACGTGCCGTATATTTATCATCAGTTGCAACAATATACCAAGGTGCGTAGTCAGTACTGGTTCGCTCAAACATATCTGCTGCGGCTTTTAAATAATCATCCCACTTATCACGATTACGCCAATCTTCTGCGGTAATTTTAAAACGTTTATGCGGTGTCTCTTCTCTGGCCTTAAAGCGCTGCTCTTGCTCATCTTTGCTAATCGCAAGCCAAATTTTTACAACAATTGTTTGGCTATCAAATAAATCTCTTTCAAAACGATTAATTTCGTCATAAGCGCGCTGCCACTCTAAAGGTGAAGCAAAACCTTCAACACGTTCAACAAGTACGCGCCCATACCATGTCCGATCAAAGATTGTGATTTTCTCGGCTTCATTAATGCGGTTCCAAAAGCGCCATAAGTAAGGATGTCGTGCTTCAAAGCGTTCAGGTGCTCCAATACAATGAATATCATATTCACGCGGGTCTAGGTTTTTAACAATTCGCTTAATTGCACCCCCTTTACCAGCAGCATCCATTCCCTCAAAAGCAATGACGACATTACGTTTATCGAAACGCATGGCATCAGCAATTTTTTTGCTTAGTTTATCGAGCTCTTTTTTGTATTCGGCTTTTTCAAGGGGTTCATTAGAAGGTTTTAATAAACTCTCTGGAATTTTAGCCTGCTGCCATTTTCCTTTGACTTCGGTTTGATGATCAGGAAGCTGACGCATGTGTTGTAAAAGGTACTGAGCAAAAAACTGATCACGTTGCTTTTCATCTTCGCCATCAATAATGTACCAGTCGTCGGTAAAGCGACGGCGTAACTTTTGCAAAGTGTCATATTGTTTCTTGTTACGCCAGTCTAGGCCATGGAGCTTATGCCAGTGTTGCTCAGATGGGTCAATTTTGTCTAAACGCTTTTGTAATGATTTCCATGAAAGATCGAACCAGACTTTAACCACATCGACATAGTTATTTTTTAGATCTTGTTCAAATGCCCGCATATTTTCAACATAAGCATCAAAGCGTGCCTCATCTAAAGGTTCAGATACATGCGTTGCTGTAACGAGCAAATCGCTATACCAATTACCAAACATCACCACAATTTGACCTTCGGTAGGAATAAAACCCGAATAAGATTGCCAAAATGCTTCTGTATCTGTCAGTACACGTGGTGCATCTGCTTTGACTCGTAAATATCTAGGGTCTAACCACTCGCGAAGCTGCTTAACCGCTTCCCCTTTACCTGCCAGCTCAATACCACTCATTAAAATCAGCGTGCTTTTAGCGTTGGGTTTTCCCCGACTTTCTTTTAACGCATATTGTGCTTCAATCAAGTCAACTGAAAGCAGTTCTTCATCTCGAATTTCAAATTTTGGTTGTTGTTCACTCATAGTCCACGGCTCTAATCTTTTATTGTTTAATTTCGATGATCTTTAACTTATGCGGTTAAATGATGAATTGCTATACAAATTATGTCATTGCGACAAAAATCTGTCTAAGAATTGACGCATGAATCATTTTTTTTACATCTACTCGCCATAGTACAAGGTTACAATGCCTTTTATGATTTTTTGCAAATAGCCCAATATTAGAGCCTTAAATGTCTAAACTCGCTGCTTTTGATGATCTTTTACAACAATATAAAACATTTAATTATCACGATAATCCAGTGCTTGCCCAGCGTTTGCAAGATGTACAAACATGGCTAAAAGAGCGGATGAAAGATACGCATCACGACTTTTTTAATCTGCCTGAACATAAACTCATGTCAGAATATTTTTTAAATCGTTTATATGGTGGTCCAGAGTTTGATGCTCTTGCCGCTCAAATTGAACGCTTATTGAAATATGCTCATAAAGCCGAAAAAGTATTGCCTGAAAATGCAATTAAAACTGGCACTAAATCAGTAAGTTTAGCTGTACTTGCAACTCAACTTGATGAGCAAGTAGCTATGCAGCTTCTTGAGGACTATCCGGCTGATACAGTACTCACTGATGAGATTATGCGTTTAACCTTAATCAAGCTTGACCAGGCAGAAGCTCGTTATCAACAGCTTGCTCTTCTTGATGATTTAGGCGCAGCACTCGATAAATACATGCGCTCATTTATGATGTTTACGGCCTTTAAAATGTGTAAAGGTATTGCCCAGAAATATCAATTCGAATTGATGTATGATTTTATCCAAGATGGTTTTAGTGCGATGAAACCGTTAAAATCAGCTGAGAACTTTATCAAGACTTTTACTGAAAAAGAACGCCAAATTATTGAAAATGTACATTCAGGGCATCCGAATCCGTTTAGAGTGTGATAAGGTCGGCACAGAGAAAAAATCAACCTTACGAAGTTGAGATTTTATTCATTATATTTGCATGATGATGCCTGTAAAAATAGACAAAATCTGTCATCATGCAGAACTTATTCCGTTTCACTTGAGTTTGAGTCTAGGAGAGACAATATGTCTAACGAAAACCAAAAGCCAACATCTCCAACTGAGCAGGCACAAAGTTCAGACAAAGTTAGCCCATTCCTAAGCTCACCTTTACCGTCAGGTACCCCTCAAGGGCAACAACAATCTTTACAACAAACCTTAACCGACACACCTGTTAATGGTTCTGTACCGAAATACAATTTACCACGTGGTGCTGGCAATACTGGCAACGTTGGTGAAACCACCCACTTCGGTTATTCAACTGTTAGAACTGAAGATAAAGCTCAAAAAGTTGCAGAAGTATTCCACTCGGTTGCAAGCAAATATGACTTGATGAATGACTTAATGTCATTTGGTATTCACCGCCTATGGAAACGCTTCGCAATTAACATGTCTGGCGTACGCCGTGGTCAACACGTATTAGATATTGCTGGTGGTACAGGCGACTTAGCAAAAGTATTTAGCCGTGAAGTTGGTCCTCAAGGTCATGTCGTTCTTTCAGACATTAACGAATCTATGCTGAATGTTGGTCGCGACCGCCTAATTGATGCAGGCTGTACCAATGTTGACTTCGTACTTGCTAATGCAGAAACTTTAGAGCCTTTTGCAGATAACAGCTTTGACTTACTCACCATTAGCTTTGGTTTACGTAACGTTACGGATAAAGATGCAGCGCTTGCTTCTATGTTCCGTGTGTTGAAGCCAGGTGGTCGTTTACTTATTCTTGAATTTTCTAAACCTGTATTTGAGCCATTCTCAAAACTTTATGACCTCTATTCATTCACTGCTTTACCGATTATGGGTAAATTGGTTGCGAATGACTCAGAAAGTTATAAATATTTGGCTGAATCAATTCGTATGCATCCAGACCAACGCACCTTAAAAGGTATGATGGAAAATGCTGGCTTCCAGAACTGTGACTATCATAACCTTACTGCTGGTATCGTTGCCGTTCACCGTGGCTTCAAACTGTAAGGGATAACGATATGTGGTCGATTCTGGCACTCGGTGCAGTCGAACGTATCATTCATCATCTGATCGATCTGGATGCGGTTACACGCATTCAGCTTAATCAGTTACAGGGCAAAATGTTGCGTGTTGTGATTGATAGCCCGCAGCTTTCTGTCGATGTATTCTTTGACCAAGAAAAAGTACGTCTTGAACCTACTGCAACAGGGCACAGTGAAAAGCCTTCTATTTTTGAACAACGCCCTTTTGATGCGCAATTCAAAATTTCTGAAGCAACAGCAACTTTGCATGTTAAAGATGTCGTCGAACTGATTAAATTATTGGTCAGCGATCCAGATCAGATTGGCAATATCCCATTGCAAGGTGATTACCACCTGCTACAGGATATTCAAAAGATTATGCAGCAAGCTGAACCAGATTTAGCTTCGCACTTATCCAGATGGGTCGGTCCTCAACTCGCCCACGAAATTGGCAAGATTCAACTTGCACCAAAACATTTAAAACGCTCTCTTCAAAGTCATCTATTTTTTGCAGAAGACGCATTAAAAGAAGACAGCGGTCTATTTGCCCCTCGTTGGGAAATGGATGATTTAACTCAAGCAACTCGCAAGCTTAATCAAGACATTGACCGTTTAGAAGCAAGATTGCAGCAACTCAACACACAACTACAACCCTCTCAAGACTAGGTAAGACCGTATATGATTCCGCACGTTTCACGTTTACTCGAACTTTGGCGTATTGCAGCGCACTATAGACTCGATACGTTGTTCCCTGCGGATGAATTACCAGTTAAAGCTCAACGTGCATTAAGTGTTATTAAAATGCACCCAGCTGCATGGTCTAGTCGCGAACGTAAAAATCCTTTAAAGCTCAAAGAAGCTTTGGAAGAGATGGGACCGCTTGCAATTAAGCTTGGACAATTACTGTCAACTCGACGTGATTTGATTCCACCTGAAATACTCGCTCAATTGGTCTTACTTCAAGATCAGGTAAAACCTTTTGATAGCAATGTTGCCAAACAACGTATTCAAGAATCATTAAAAGCTGACGTAAATACCTTGTTTGCACGATTTGATGACCAGCCATTAGCTGCTGCTTCAATTGCACAAGTTCATACTGCTGCTTTGCACGACGGTCGAGAAGTTGTTGTTAAAGTGACTCGCCCCGACATTCGCAACCAAATTTTGCAAGACTTTGAGATTTTGGCATGGTTAGGCAACACATTAGAAAGTCGCCTTGAAGCTGCTCGTGCCTTACATCTCTCTGAAATTATTCAAGACTACCGCCAGATTATTTTAAATGAGCTGGACTTGAGTATCGAAGCAGACAACACCCGTCGTATGCGCCATTATTTTACTGGCTCAACCATGATGTATGTGCCTGAAGTCTACATGGACACCAAAGATGTCATGGTAGCAGAGCGCATTACAGGTGTTCCTATTTCAGATACGGCAACCTTTGACCGTCTAGGCATGGACCGTGCACAACTTGCAGAAAAAGGATTAACCATTTTCTTTACGCAAGTATTCCGCGATAACTTTTTCCATGCCGACATGCACCCTGGCAATGTCTTTGTAGAAACAATTAATCCAAGCAATCCACGCTTTATTGCACTCGACTGTGCAATTATGGGTGAGTTGTCTAAGCATGACCAGATGACCATTGCCCGCATGTTGCTTGCTGTAATGAACAGCAACTTTATGCAGCTCATTCAAATTGTGCATCAAGCTGGTTGGATTCCACCGGGTACAGACCAAGATGCGCTATCGCGTGAAATGCGCCGCACGGTTGGGCCAATGGTGTCTAAACCAATGGATCAACTTGATTTTGCTGGCATCTTGATTCAAGTAATGGATATTGCCCGTCGCTTCCATTTAGAGATTCCACCGCAACTCATGTTGTTGCTAAAGACTTTAGTGCATGTCGAAGGTCTAGGTACCGATCTTTACCCGCAGCTCGACATCTGGAAATTAGCAAAACCAATTTTGACTGAATGGGTTAAAGCCAACATGAACCCAGTCAAAAATATAAAAGAGTTAGGACAGCAACTACCTGACCTGCTTTTAGGTGCTCAAGATTTCCCAAGCTTAATTGTTGATAGTTTAAATGGTTTAAAAAATCAGTCTGCTTGGCAAGACCGTCAGTTACGCGAAATGCAGCAACTTCGTTTGCAAATGGAACATCAACAACGCCGCAGTTGGATGTTCGGTAGTAGCATGCTGATTTTATTGACCATCGCGATTATTAGTCCTTGGTTTGTTTCTATTATTTTAATTGTGCTAAGCAGTTTATTAGCGCTTTGGCGTATATTGAAATAAGTTTTAAATCCCTTGCCCACGCAAGGGATTTTTTATGTGAAAACTTTTAATTTTCAAAAAAAATTATAGATCAGCTATTCGTTGATTGCTAAATTGAATCTATAAATGCATCAAAAGAACAAACAATGAAAACACCTCATTTTGCGATTATCGGTGCCGGTACCGCAGGTTTAGCCACTGCAATTTTGCTCGCCCGTGAAGGTAATGACGTTACTATTTTTGAACAAGTTGATGAGTTATCTCCAGTAGGCGCTGGTTTATTACTACAACCTGCAGGCTTAGCAGTATTTGAACATTTAGGGGTGCTCGATAAAGCTCTGCCATTGGGTGCAAAAGTAACGGGCTTAGAAGGACAACTTCCCAACAAGCGTCTTTTAGTCAACAGCCACTATCACGAAGCATCCGCAAATCTTTATGGCCTAGGTATACACCGAGCCACTTTATGTCATGTACTCACTCAAAAACTTAGTGAATATTCGAGCCAAATTACTTGGTGTATGAACCATTCTGTTGAGAGTTTTGAAGAACATAATAATGAAGTTCGACTATTCGGAACTCATCAAAATCAAAAGTTTGATGCTCGGTTTGACTCCGTCCTTATTGTGAATGGTGCTCGTAGCCAATTACGCCCCAAAGCATGGGTCAAAGTTGATCAAGCCTACCCTTGGGGCGCTGCGTGGAGTATCGTGCCTGAGTGCCAAGTACTCGACTCTGAAATTCTGCATCAATTTTATGATCGCTCGAAAATCATGATGGGGATTCTTCCTACAGGAGCGATTCCAACAGAACCTCAACAGCGCCTTTCAAGTATCTTCTGGAGCTTACCTACCCCACAATTACAAAGCTTCTTGCAAGATGAGCAAGCTAAACAAACTTGGTTAAAGCAAGTCTCAGAGCGATGGCCCAAAGTTGCAGAATGGCTAAAAGAGATTTTATACGACAGTCAAACTCAGCCTAAATGGCTATCTGCAAACTACCGTGATGTCGTCATGACTCAATTTGGTCAAGGCAGAATTGGAGTGATTGGCGATGCCGCTCACGCGATGAGTCCTCAGTTAGGACAAGGGGCCAATATGGCATTATTGGATGCTTGGGCTTTCTCTCAATCGTTGCAACATGCCCAAAAGAATCAAAATATTGATTGGCCCCTGCTCTGGCAGCACTACCACCAGCTTCGCCACTCATCTACTCAGTTTTATCAATTTCTTAGTCGCTTACTGACACCCCTTTATCAATCTGACCATTGGTGGGCTGGAGGCTTAAGAGATTTAGTTTTCCCTTGGATGTATCAAATCCCCTATTTTCGAAAAGAAATGGCAATCACGATTTCGGGATTAAAGACTGGTCCATTTCAGCAAATTGATTATGATCAAGTCGCTCAAACGCCTAGAGAAAGCCGTGCTTTCAATTTAAAAAACGAATCTTTGTCTGACTATTAACCCAACTAAATGATAGTGAACAACACATGAAAATTAGCCATCTTGATCATCTTGTTTTAACCGTCTCAAATATTGAAATTACCTGTAATTTCTATCAAACCGTATTAGGGTTTGAGGTCATCACTTTTAAAGGTGATAGAAAGGCTCTACAGTTTGGAAATCAAAAAATAAATTTACACCAGCAAGGTAACGAGTTTGAACCTAAGGCATTACAGCCAACTCCTGGATCTGCCGACCTGTGTTTTATTTCAGAAACTCCCATTTCCGAAGTGATTGCGCATCTTAATCAATTAAATATTACAATTGAGGAAGGCCCCATTGAACGTACGGGTGCGGCGCACCCTATTCTTTCAGTTTATATTCGCGATCCAGATCAAAATTTGATTGAGATTTCAAATAACATAAAGTTATAAGTCATTTATAGTTTGCAGGGATATTTTGTAATTGTTTTTCAATATCCCAATCTTTGGGTTTCTCTTTTGATGTCCACCAATTAGCACCTGCCTCCAACCATTTCTTGCGGTACGTTTTTACAGATGCTTTAGTATAATCCTCATATCCAAATTCAACACCACAACAATCACAAATGTCAAAGTTTGGATTTTCCCCATCTTCACCCCATGGTTCTTCAGGTTGTATAAGCCCACATATTCGACAAGCAAAATTTTCTATTTTTTCCAAAATTTATTTTCCTAAGTTATGCAAGACGATTAAATAATTTTATAATAACGATAACTTCGCAAATCAAAATTAATTTGAACAACTCTTAAATTACAATTTACTCATAACGATCTTATAGACAAATCATATAACCGATTTTTTATACAACAAGCATAGCCAACCCTAAGCACAAGCGCTACACTAGCTGCTTTCCACCCAATGGATTTCCACTCATGTCAAACTGGTTAGATGAAGTTAAATTTGATTCCAATGGTCTTATCCCTGCCATTGCTCAACATCATCAAACCGGACGTATTTTGATGGTGGCGTGGATGAACCGTGAAGCACTCGCGCTCACAGCAGAAAAAAATCAGGCTGTTTACTTCTCTCGCTCTCGCCAAAAACTTTGGCACAAGGGTGAAGAATCAGGCCATTTCCAAACTGTTTATGAAATTCGTCTGGACTGTGACGGCGACGTAATTATTCTACAAATTGAACAACACGGTGGTATTGCATGCCATACGGGTCGTGAGTCTTGTTTCTATCGTAAACTCACACCACAGGGTTGGGAAATTGTCGATACACAATTAAAAGACCCTACTGCAATTTATGGTGACAAAGCTAAAACTGAAAGCCACGATCATGCTCACACCACAGAACAAGTCGATGTACTTGCTCACTTAGGGCAATTGATGCAAGAGCGTAAGCAAGCTGAAGCTGATACTTCATATGTTGCAAGCCTCTACAAAAAAGGTATCAATAAAATCTTAGAAAAAGTGGGTGAAGAAAGTGTAGAAGCAATTATTGCTGCTAAAGATTTTGCTGCACAGGATTCAGAAGCTCACTTAAACGATCTCGTTTATGAAACAGCAGATTTGTGGTTCCATACTATTGTGATGTTGGGTTATTTCGATCTTAATCCACAACTTATTATTGACGAATTAGCTCGTCGTCAGGGTTTATCTGGTTTAGTTGAAAAAGCTAACCGCAACAAGGTTTAAAATCACTCAGTGTCGAATATTGAAAAACCTAAAGCCACCTATGAGCAAGCCATTGCCATAGATAACGCACGTCTTGGGCAATCATTTAAAGTGATTGCCTATGCTGGCACAGGTAAAACCACCACTTTACAAATGATTAGCGATGCCATGCCTGAACGCCGTGGTATGTATCTAGCATTTAACAAAGCTATTGCTGGTGAAGCACAAAACAAATTCCATCGTAATGTAGACTGCCGTACTTTTCACTCGCTCGCTTTTCGGAGCGTGCCGCGCGGTGTGACTGATAAATTACGCTTGCCTCGTTTAAGTCCAAGTTTTATTGCTAAAGAATATCGATTAGAACCCATTACGCTGCGACGTATGATGGGTGGGCGTTATGAAAAATATGTCTTAATGCCAAGTCGTCTAGCGAGCCTTGTCGCTAATGCTGTCAGCTATTTTTGCTCGACCAGCTCGCAATACCCTGCTCCTCGACATATTCAAGCGCCCAACTGGTTGCATCCAGACGATATTATCGAATTACAAAATCACCTTTACCCTGCTGTGGAGCGACGTTGGTTAGAGTCGATTGACCAAAACCATCAAGCTGGTATTGGACATGATATTTATCTCAAACTTTGGGCATTGTCTGAGCCAAACATTCCTACTGACTACGTATTATTTGATGAAGCACAAGATGCTGACCCACTAATGCTAGGCATTCTGCTTCGCCAAAAAAATACTCAAGTTATTTATGTCGGTGATGCACATCAACAAATCTACGCTTGGCGTGGTGCAATTAATGCCATGCAACAATTGCCCTTGCCAGAATCTCGGTTAACCACTTCTTTTCGTTTTGGCGAAACGATTGCCGATGTGGCCAATGCACTGCTTGGCGGTTTAAATGAAACTGTTCCCTTACTTGGTAATCCAAACCAGAAATCAAGCGTAGTGAATAAACCGCATACCAAAATGCGTGACGCGATTTTATGCCGCACCAATGCTCGTGCAATGGAACTTTTACTGGCAGGCTTAGTTCACGGCGATAAAGTGAGTTTGCAGGCGGATCATCAAAAGCTAAACCGTTTTGTAGATGCCGCAAGCCTTTTAAAACAAGGCAAACGAGTTACTGACGTTCCTGAATTGGCATGGTTTAACTCCTGGCACGATGTTCATGAATACTGTGAAACCAATGAAGGAAGTGACATTAAACCATTGGTTAAACTGGTTGATGATCACGGTACAGACCCACTAAAAAAAGCACTTGCAAAGATTACTCCACTTGAGCAAGCTGATTATGTCATCTCCACAGCTCATAAAGCGAAAGGGCTAGAATGGAATCGCGTTCATATTGAAGATGACTATCAATTTAAAATTAATGGCTTAGAACACAAGATTAGTGATGAAGAGTTAAGATTACTTTACGTTGCCTGTACTCGTGCTAAAGTAAGTCTAAATATCCATCATCTTTATGATCTGATACAACAATTAAAACTAAGGGCGCCTTTAAGTCTTCGTCAATCGGTTGGTTGAAGCGCTCATAATTAGGTGAGCCTATGCAACTTGAATCTATCCAATTTAAACATATTGCTCTGTTTCACGATCTTAAAATACAGTTTCAATATGAAAAACAGCCGATTACCTTAATTTTAGGTGAACAAGCAACGGGTAAAAGTATGTTGCTCAAACATACTTACCATGCTCTAACTTGGTTCCCTGCCCGTTTTAAAGATTTACGTAGTCCCGGTATTGTTATGCCTGACCAAGACATTACTCAATCGCGTCTACAGTCAAAAATCGAAGTGACCCTTCAAGTTCCACCAGAAATTGGCTCTTTGCCAGAAAGTACTTCTGCACAAGAGGTAGATTCTTCACTGTGTAGCTGGAAACTTTTTAAAACCCTAAATTCAAGTGGCATTGGAATCAGCCAAGTTGAAACTCAGCAACTTGACCAAACTATGGCCCTTTATCAACAAGTCATCAAAAAAGATCCATTACAAGGGTTACCCTTAATCGCTTACTACCCAACCGAGCGATTTGTAAATGATATTAATCTGCTCAATAAAAATTTACCCGGCATCACTCAAGCCATTTCAGCCTATGATATTAGTCCAGTTCCGTTCACAACCTTCACTCGTTTTTTTGAATGGTTACGTGAAATTAGTGATATCGAAAATGCTCAAGCTGCACATCTAGTACAACGCATTAAATCTAAACAATCAGATCCACAAGATCAGACAGAACTATTAAATGAGCTTCAAAAAGAGTTATCTGGGCAGCCTAAACAGCTCACCGCACCTAACCTCTACGCTCTTAAAAATGCATTAAATATTGTTTTGCCTGAGCTCAAAGACTTATATTTACAATATCAGCCTAGGCTTCAACTTATGGCTGATTATGATGGCCAAACCCTACCTTTTCATCAACTTTCCAACACTACAAAAACATGGATTGCTTTAGTAGGCGATATTGCCCGCAGGCTCTGTTTACTCAATCCGCTAAGCCTAAATCCTTGCCTTGAAGGTGAAGGAATTTTATTGATTGATCAAATTGATGCGCAACTTGATGCACAGCATTGTTCAGAAATTTTAAACAAACTCCATCAGGCATTTCCACGCTTACAAATTATTGCAACTGGAAGTCGTGAAGAGTTATTAGAACATGCCTCGGCTTATCAATGTTTAAAATTAGAGCATGGTAAAATTAGCCATCTTGATTTAAATACCACCAAACAACAGCTTGAACACATCTATACATTACTCCAAAGAAGTGAGTCATTAGTTCCACATATAGAAGCACAGCTTCCAAGTTTAATAGACCCTACTCCCTCTCCAGCACAGGTTGATGTTTTATTTCAGCAAATTCAGGGCTTAAATGAACAACAAAAAAACGAATTGCTACGCATGATTCATGCAGGAGACACACCAGAAGAAAGTCCTTCTGTTTAAATTTTATAATCAATCGGCTCTCTTTTTATAATTAAAAAGTAGAGTCACAAAATATATGGTTAAGTCAGGTTTTTTAGCTTTAAAAATAACTAGATGTTGTTACTACATGTAATAACATCAGATTTTTACTGCTTTTTTAGTGTACAATAAATTTCATTTTGCGTTTTTATTCTTCAAGTTGCGCAATACAACTTGTTTCTCGCTTTATTTTCTAATTTGGTTGGGTTTTCAGAATAACAAAGTCTTGGAACTCTCTTTGAATTCCTATCTATTCTGAAATTAAAAATTCACCTTTAGGTTTCGGCCTAAATCACATATGGATACGAGTGTGCTACCGATAATTATCTTATTACCGTTAATATTAGGCACCACCCTTGTTTCATTGCTTCAACGGTTCTCGCGTGGAGTAACGGCTTTAGGGGCAATTGGAGTCAGTTTAACCAGTTTTGGTTTATTACTGACTCAAGCTAAAACTGTGCTTGGTGGTGCAAGCATTCAACAAAGCTGGGATTGGTTACCTCAACTAGGAATTAATCTAAGCTTCAGACTCGATGCTCTTGGTTTACTATTTTCTTTACTTATTACCGGTATCGGTACCCTCATTTATATATACGCCTATTACTATCTTGGCCCTAAAAACTCTTTAAGCAAACTCTATGCTTTACTCATGCTGTTTATGGCAGCAATGCTGGGAATTTCGCTCTCTAATAATCTTATTATTTTATTAGTCTTTTGGGAGCTCACCAGTATTTCATCTTTCTTATTAGTGGGTTACTGGAGTCATTATGAAGCTGCGCAACGCGGCTCTCGAATGGCGCTCACTATTACAGGAATGGGTGGTTTGGCGTTATTGGGTGGATTTGTTCTATTAGGGCAAATCACAGGAACCTATGAAATTAGTGACATCATGGGGATGAAAGACGCCATTCAAGCCCATGCTCTATTTATTCCAATGCTATTGCTTATTTTGCTTGGTGCATTTACGAAGAGTGCTCAGTTTCCATTTCATTTTTGGTTACCTAACGCAATGGCAGCACCAACACCGGTATCTGCCTACCTACACTCTGCGACCATGGTAAAAGCCGGGATTTTTCTACTTGCCCGCTTACTGCCAATTTTTGTAGGCGCTGCGATCTATCACAATATTGTGACATTTATCGGCCTGTTTACACTTTGCATGGCCGCATGTTTTGCCATTTTTAAAGAAGATTTAAAAGGACTGTTAGCCTATTCAACGATTAGTCATTTAGGGCTCATTGTTTGTTTACTTGGTATCGGTTCGCCTTTAGCAGTTGCTGCTGCTATTTTTCATATTATTAACCATGCAACATTTAAAGCTGCACTCTTTATGATTGCAGGGATCATTGACCATGAAACGGGTACACGTGATCTTCGAAAACTCAGTGGTATTTGGCAATTACTTCCTTTCACTGCCACATTAACCATGATCACCGCTGCCTCTATGGCAGGTGTACCACTCACCAATGGCTTTATTTCTAAAGAGATGTTCTTTACCGAGCTATTGGCGAATCTTTCTGGTTCAGCAGTTATTTTTGCCAGCATCATTGCAACGCTTGCTGGTATTTTTGCAGTGAGTTATTCAATTCGCTTAGTACACGGCGTGTTTTTTGATGGTCCAATTGGTAAGCAAGTGCCAAATAAAGATGCACATGAACCGCCTATGGGCATGCGCGCACCAGCCCTTCTTCTTGCTGTGCTATGTATCTTGGTCGGTGTTTTACCTTCTTTGTTGGTAGAACCACTAGTAAATAGCGTAACCAGAGCAAGCTTGATGCAACCAGAGTTTGCAGGAACTCATCTTGCGATTTGGCACGGATTCAATGCTCCTCTTGTGATGAGTATTATTGCTTTAGTCGGCGGCTCACTGTTCTATTTTGCTTTGGCAAAAGATGGCATGATTCGTAAAATTGACCTTGACCCACGTCTTGGTAGATTACAAGGCCGCATTTTATTTGATTTATTTTTAAAACATCTGTTGCTTACAAGCCGAAAAATCAAACAAAAAACTGAAAATGGCTCACTGCAAAGTTACTTGTTCTTGATCATTGCTTTTAGCGTCATCATGGTCACTATGCCTCTACTTAATCAAGGACTCACTACAGGCACACGTGAACTTACCCATGCCCCATGGATTGCCATCGTTCTATGGCTAACCCTGTTCTCAGGTTGCTGGATGATGCTGTGGTTCCATCATGAGCGTATTAAAGCAGTCCTTATTAGTGGTGCAATTGGTTTAGTGGTAACAATGGTGTTTGTTACCATGTCAGCACCAGATTTAGCACTGACTCAAATTACCGTGGATGTTGTAACCACTGTTCTTCTATTAATGAGTTTATCTTTACTTCCACAGCTAACCCCGTATGAATCTCTTCGCTCTAGACGTTTAAGAGATGCTGCTTTAGCGATTATTGGAGGCTTAGGAATAGGCTGGATCGCGTGGCTCATTTTAACCCGTGATCATAATTCGATTTCATGGTTCTTTGCGCAGCAGTCTTTACCACTAGGTGGTGGCTCAAATATTGTAAATGTCATTTTAGTTGACTTCCGTGGTTTCGATACCTTTGGTGAAATTACGGTACTAGGCATTGCTGCTATTGGTTCACTTTGCCTCATGGATGGTATGCGTGTACATGGTACAACCATAACCCAAGGTCTCACCTACCGTTTTAATCCATCTCCACTCATGTTCCGTATTACAGCTTCTTGGGTATTACCATTGGCGCTTGTCGTGAGTGTTTATATCTTTATGCGAGGCCATAACTATCCAGGTGGTGGATTTATTGCAGGTCTAATCACCTCAATGGCGTTAATCATTCAATATATTGCGCTAGGTCAAGACCAGACAGAACAATTACTTAAAGCAAAATCAGGTCGTCTTTACGAAGTGTGGATTGGTTCAGGTTTAACTATTGCTGGGCTTACTGGTGTAGCTGCATGGTTCTGGTTACGCCCATTCCTAACTAGTGCGCACGTCTATGTTGAATTACCAATTTTAGGAAAACTACATTTGGCTTCGGCTGCGAGTTTTGACTTAGGGGTTTATATCACCGTGGTTGGTGCAACGATGTTGCTCATCTCGGTATTGGGAGACTCTCGCCACTCAAGTATGTCTGGTCCTGTAGTACCACATCGGGAGGAATCATCATGATCAGTTTAGAATTCTTATTGGCTTCTGCGATTGGTTTACTTGTTGCCACAGGTATTTATCTGATTTTACGTGCTCGTACTTTCCCTGTCGTGCTTGGATTAGCTGTAATTGGCTATGCTGTAAACCTATTTTTATTTGCGATGGGCCGATTACAAATTAGCTCACCCGCGATTTTAACCGAGACAACAAAAATAACCGATCCACTTCCTCAAGCACTGGTGTTAACAGCCATTGTGATCGGTTTTGCAACCACCGCTTTTATTGTACAACTGGCACTGCGTAGCCGTTATGAATCAGGTAGTGATCATGTTGATGCTAAAGAAGACATCTCTCCAACATACGACCCACGTGAGGATGAGCCGTAATGTTTGATTTTTTATCTTTCTGGCAAGAACATGCGCCGATTTTTAGCATTCTCATTCCGGCATTCACTGCTTTTATCTTATTACTGCTAGGCAACCCAGGTGCAGGTGCTTTAAAAGATGACTGGCGACAACCATGGCGTCGTGGCATTAGTCTTGTTTCCGCAATTGCTGGATTAATTACTGCAATTGTATATTTAAGCTTTGCAAGCACAGGCCAAATTACCACTTACCAGCTGAGTGAATGGTCAGCACCGTTTGGTATTGTGCTCGTATTAGATCGTCTTTCTGCTTTTATGCTGGTACTGACCTACGCGTTAGTCGCTCCAGTTCTATGGTATGCAAGCGACAATTGGGATACTCGTGGTCGCTATTTCCATGCCATGGTGCATTTCTTATTAATGGGTATCTGCGGAGCATTTTTAACAGGCGATTTATTTAACCTTTTCGTCTTTTTTGAGATCTTGTTGATGGCTTCGTATGTTTTGCTTTTACATGGGCAAGGCAAACCACGTTTTCAGCTTGGCGTTCACTATGTCATTATCAATCTTCTAGCCTCTGCCCTATTCTTAATCGGCCTTGGTATGATTTATGGCAGTGTAGGCAGCCTCAACATGGCGGATGTTTCACGCCTTATTCCGACACTTGAAGCAGATCAACACAAATTAGCCGTAGCAGGCGCCCTGCTTTTATTTGTAGTGTTTGGCATTAAAGCAGCGATGCTTCCTGTAGGTTTTTGGCTACCAAAAACTTATGCTGTTGCAAGTACACCTGTGGCTGCAATTTTCACCATTATGACCAAGGTCGGGATCTATTCGATTTTGCGTGTAAATGGAACAGTATTTGACGATGCGCTTAGCCAAGAAATCTTAAAAAGCTGGTTACTTCCGATTGGTTTGATTACTTCACTTTACGGTGTGATTGCAGCAATTGGAGCAGATCGTTTACGTCGCTTTGTCGGCTTTATGGTACTTTCTTCAATTGGTACATTGCTCACAGCAATTGCCATGTCAAATACTCAAGCATGGTCTGGTGCTTTGTATTACTTAGTGCACAGTACGCTAATTGGCGCGGCCTTTTATCTATTTTGTGGATGGATAACTTCACAACGTGGAGATTTTAAAGATCATTTAAAAGTTGCCCCAAGAATCAAACAAGAAAAAGCGGCTATGGTGACTTATTTCTTGATTGCCATGATGCTCGCGGGTTTACCACCTTTTAGTGGTTTTCTTGGAAAGGTATTTATTTTACAAGCGACAGTCGAAGCCAGCTATCAAGGTTGGATCATTGGTGTTGTGCTTGTTGTGAGCCTATTAAGTATTATTGCTCTAACGCGAGTTGGTTTTATCTTGTTCTGGCGAGCAACACCACCAGAGGAAGATCCAATTCATCCGGCTTATATTCTTTATCGAGCATTACCAGAACGAGCACCACCACGTAATGATCAAGTGATTTATGTGTTACTTGCTGGCTTAATCGCTTATGTCGTCTTTGCTGCACCTATTCAGCATTACACATTAAGTACTGCCCAGCAGATTCAAGACCATGCACTTTACCAACACACTATTCTTAAAGTAGATAAAAATGGTGAAACTATCAGCGTACAACCATTTGACCCTGCTTACCTACCAGAAACTAAATATGGTGGTGAGGTTGAAGATCATAATGCTTACCTCGTTCCAGATATTATTTCGAAAGATACCTTCAATGGTGAACATATTTCGGAATATAAACTTCGACAAATTCAGCAACAGGACAAACTACAAACGCCTACCATTGTTGATGAAAGTCAATTGAAACCTATGGAGCCATAAAAATGCAGTTATCTCATTTGCTTGAACGCTGGTTTCCACATCCATTTGTTTCCGTTCTTATCATTTTATTTTGGCTGATGCTTTCACATAGTCTTGATGCTAGTGACATTCTGACGGCAGTACTGTTAGGTTTAATTATTCCTCGTTTAGTTAAACCGTTTATCACCCGTACACCGCATATTCACTGGAAACCAGCTATTAAATTATGCTTTGTGGTTCTTTGGGATATTGTCATTTCTAACTTTCGGGTGGCAAAGCTTGTTTTGGGACCTACCAAAAATTTACATCCTAAATGGTATCGTGTGCCATTAGAAACGGAACATGAGCAGGTTAATACTTTACTGGCAATGATCATTACCACAACACCAGGTACGGTTTCTGCGGGTATTGATCAGGAACGTGGAGATATTCTGGTTCATGCGTTGAGCACGGATAATACCGAATCTGATATTGAAGACATCAAACAACGTTATGAAATTCCACTTATGGAAATTTTTGATGTAAAAAGCAAAACGGAGGCAAGTGCATGACCATCCTACCCTATGCTCTAGGTATTAGCTCAATTGCCATTACGATTTCTATGCTACTTTGCCTCTTCAGATTGGTCATAGGCCCATCAATTGTAGATCGGCTTTTAGCACTTGATACTCTCTTCTTAAATGCAACTTGCCTCATTGTTGTTTTAGGCATTTATTGGATGACGACCTCTTTATTTGAAGGAGCCTTACTGGTTGCAATGCTAGGTTTCGTATCTACAGCAGCCTTAGCACGTTACTTCACAACCGGTCATGTAATCGATTAAGGAGGGATCAAAATGCAATTTACAATGGAAATTATTGTTTCGGTCTTTCTAGTTTTTGGTGCTTTCTTTATGTTAGTCGGCTCGATTGGTATGGTGCGCTTGCCTGACTTATTCATGCGCTTACATGCCCCCACAAAATCGAGTACGTTAGGATTAGGCAGTTTTTTGATTGCATCTATGATCTTTTTTGCTTTTCAAGGCCGCTTTGGTTTTGCCGAGCTACTGATCACACTTTTAGCTTTTATTACCGCACCGGTTTCAGCAAATTTAATTGCTCAAGCTGCGCTACATTTACGTTTGCGCTCATTGAGTGGAGAAGTTCCTGAGTCAATTGAACGTCCCTTGCCGTGGGATCGTTATAAAATTGGACAGCGTTTCTCGCAAAATAAGCCTCCTATGGACCCTCCTAAAGACTAGGAAAAAGTCCACCAATAAAAAAGCCACCCGAAGGTGGCTTTTTTATTTTTTTACATTACTGTTCTTCGTCTGAATCGCGTTTCGGTAAATCATTTACCGCTTTTTCGATCAAACCAAACATATAGTTACCATAAGCATTCGTCTTGTCATAATGGAAACGCAATCTCGGCGTAATACGTGTCTTGATACGACGGCTCAATTCATGACGCAAGAAACCAGAAGCTTTATTTAATACATCTAAAGTTTCTTTATTTGCTGCTTCACTTTGCTCATCGCCAAGCTCACGTCCCATTACGGTGACATAAACTTCAGCATAACCCATGTCTGCACTGACTTTCACCGCAGAGATGGTCACTAGACCACCTAAGCGAGGATCTTTAAGCTCTTGACGAATCAGCTCAGACAACTCGCGTTGAACTGAATCCGCCATGCGCTTTAAGCGTTGGCTACCCGCCATTAAAGACTCCGTTTAATCAATTGAACATCATAGACTTCAATTTTATCTTTCACTTTGATGTCTTTATAACCTTTCACCGCAAGACCACATTCCATACCGGCACGAACTTCTTCAACCACTTCTTTATAGCGACGAAGAGATTCAAGCTCACCTTGGAACACAACCACGTCATCACGTAATACGCGAATCGGTTTATTACGATGCAATACACCTTCAAGTACCATACAGCCTGCTGCTGCACCAAACTTACTTGAGTGGAATACTTCACGTACTTCAGCAACACCCAAGATAGTTTCACGATGTTCAGGAGCAAGTTTACCGCTCATGGCATCTTTCACATCATCAATTAATTCATAGATGATGCTGTAGTAACGAATATCGATACCGTCTTGGTCACTTCTCTGACGAGCAGTCGTATCAGCACGAACGTTAAAGCCTAACAATACAGCTTCTGAAGATTCAGCAAGAATTACATCAGACTCAGTAATCGCGCCAACACCCGAACTAATTACACGAACTTTTACTTCATCAGTAGATAATTCATGTAAAGCTGCATTCAATGCTTCTAAAGTACCACGTACGTCTGTTCTTAAAACAACATTCACTGTAGGAACATCTTTTTTGCCCATTGACGACATGATATTTTCAAGGCGCATTGCGCTTTGACGATCAATACGTTTTTGACGTTCACGGTCAGCACGAGCATCAGCAACTTCACGCGCTTTCTTCTCGTCATTTACAACAAGAACTTCATCACCTGCCATTGGAGCATCTGGAAGACCCAGAATTTCTACTGGAATAGATGGTCCTGCTGATTTAATCGGCTTACCATTTTCATCAGACATTGCACGGACACGACCATATGACGAACCTGCAAGAACGAGGTCACCAATGTTTAATGTACCGTTTTGAACAAGAATAGAAGTTACTGCACCACGGCCTTTATCAACACGCGCTTCAATAACAACACCTTGTGCAGCACCTTCAGCAGATGCTTTTAATTCCATCAATTCTGATTGAATAAGAATTAAGTCAAGGAGTTCATCAATACCTTGTCCACTGTGTGCAGAAACCTTAGCAATCGGAACATCACCACCCCATTCTTCTGGAACGATTTGTTTCGTTGTTAATTCATTTAACACACGGTCTGGATCAGCAGATTCTTTATCCATTTTGTTGATTGCAACAATAATTGGAGTTCCTGCTGCACGCGCATGGTCAATTGCTTCTGCAGTTTGTGGCATTACACCGTCATCTGCCGCAACAACTAATACCACGATATCCGTTGCTTTAGCACCACGTGCACGCATTGAAGTAAACGCAGCATGTCCCGGTGTATCAAGGAATGTAATGATTCCTTTGTCTGTTTCAACGTGATATGCACCAATATGCTGGGTAATACCACCTGCTTCACCTGCCGCCACTTTCGAACGACGGATACGGTCAAGCAATGATGTTTTACCATGGTCAACGTGACCCATAATGGTAACAACTGGCGGACGAGTTGTTTGCTCACCACGAGCTTCTTCAGCCGCTTCAAGCAAGTTATCTTCAGCTTGAGTATCAGAAACTAAAACAGGGTTATGGCCCATTTCTTCAACAACAAGTGCTGCTGTATCTTGGTCAATAGCTTGTTCCTGATTAACCAACTCACCCATTTTCATAAGTGTTTTGATAACTTCACGTACTTTAATCGCCATTTTTTGAGCAAGATCGGCAACAACAATGCTTGAACCGATTTCTACATCATAAACTTGCTTTTTAACTGGTTTTTCAAATCCATGCTTATTAGCTTGGCTTGATTTTAAACCACGTTTGTTATGGTTAACAAAGCTTTGCTCTTCTTGACCACGACGACCACCTTTTTTACCCGCACGAGGGTTAGTGGTTGCGCCACCGCGTTTAATTTCACGGTCTTCCTGCTTGAAAGAATCTTCATAAGCTTGGCCTACTAGACCTGAAGCAAGTGGAGAATCATCAATTACACGAATTGTGGTAGTAGCTTCGTCACTTGAATACTTAGACGCCATTTTGCGCATTTGTTCAAGTGTACGTTGCTGAGCTTCTTCAGCCGCTTTACGACGCGCAGCTTCTTCAGTTGCTTTCAACTGAGCTGTTTGTGCTTCACGAGCTTTCTTTTGCTCTAATGTTTCTGCTGGTTTTGGTGCAGGTTTTACTGTACCACCACCACGTTTTTTCACTACTACAGCAGCTTTAGGAGCTGTCTGAGCAGCGCTATCTTGTTGATGAGCAGCACGCATCGCATCTAAAGTTGCTTTTGCTTTTTGCTCTGTTTGAAGACGCGCGTTTTGCTGTGCAGTGTCACGCGTTTGCTGTTCTACACGTGCTTTAGCTTCAGCTTCTGCACGTGCTTTAGCTTCAGCTGCAATTTGTTCAGGGTTTGGTTTAGCAAAAACCTGTTTTTTACGTACTTCTACGTTAATTGTTTTTGCCTTACCTGAAGTACTTGCAACTTTAGCGGTACTGGTTGTTTTACGTTTCAACGCAATTTTTCCTGTGTTACCACTTTCCTGACCATGCACTTTTTTCAAATGATTGACTAAAGTATCCTGTTGTTCAGTGGTAATAATGTCGTCTGCTGTACGTTGAGGCAAACCTGCTTCACGAGCCTGTTCTAGGAGCTTCTCAACAGGACGTTCTACACTGAGAGCTAACTCTTTAATCGACTTGTCCGTCATATTTCATCTCCTAGTTAAACCATGATTCGCGAGCTTTCATGATCAATTGACCTGCTTTTTCATGATCAAGTCCTTCAATATCAGAGATATCGTCAGTAGCTTGATCTGCCAAATCATCGACAGTAATAATACCGCGAGCGGCAAGCGAGTAAGCGATCTCAGAAGTCATGCCTTCCATAGTGAGAAGGTCTGCGCTCGGTTCTTGAATATTTTCTTGCTGTTTCAAAGCATCAGTAAGTGCTGCTTCTTTTGCACGACTTTGCAATAACTCAACCAATTCAGCATCAAGCTCAATTTCGTCAAAAGTTTCAGCTGGAACATAAGCAATCTCTTCTAAAGAGGTAAAGCCCATTTCCACCAATGCCATTGCTAAATCTTCTTCAATATCGAGACGTGATACAAACATATCAAGATATTGCTGAGCTTCATTTTGCTGACGAGCACGATACTCTTCTTCAAGCATCATGTCGAGTTTGTAGCCAGTTAAATCAGAAGCCAAGCGAACATTTTGACCTTGTGAGCCAATCGCGCGAGCCAATTGATCGCTGGTTGCAAAAATAATATCGGCACTTCTTGCATCTTCATCAAGCACGATGCCTGAAACATCAGCTGGTTCTAATGCACTTGCAATGTACTGAGCTGGATCATCAGACCAGACCACTACATCAATACGTTCACCGTTTAACTCTTGTTGTACTGCTTGAATACGTGTACCACGCATACCAATACATGCACCTACAGGGTCAATACGATGGTCATTTGTTTTCACTGCAATTTTAGCACGAACGCCTGGTTGACGTGCCGCTGCTTTAATTTCAATAATTTCTTCAGAAATCTCAGGAATTTCTTTTTTCATTAAAGCAATTAACATTTCAGGCTTAGCGCGTGATAACAACAACTGAGCGCCACGACCTTCACGGTTCACATTGTATAAAATAGCGTTCATACGTTGTTTCGGGCGAAGAATTTCTTTAGGAATCATTTCTTCGCGCGCAAGATAAGCTTCAGCGTTGTCGCCTAAATCAATAATAAAGCCGTCTTTGGTTTGTTTTTTCACTTCACCGTAAATTAACTCACCAACTTTAGACTCGTATGCATCAGCAACTAAAGCACGCTCAGCTTCACGAATTTTTTGTACGATAACTTGTTTTGCAATTTGTGCAGCGATACGACCAAACTCAATAGATTCCACTTCGAGTTCACGAACATCACCAATTGACCATTTAGATGGGTCAAGGTCAGAAATCGCATCTTGGCAAGCTGGCATTTCATGATCTTCATCTGCCACAACAGTCCATTGACGGAATGTACTGTAATCACCAGTTTTACGATCAATTTCTACACGAAGCTGAGCTTCTTCAGCATGCGTACCTTCGTAAAATCTTTTCTTCGTTGCAGCAACTAGAGCTTGTTCTAAAGCCTCGAAGATCGCTTCACGACTAACACCTTTTTCATTACTAACCGTTTCAACAACGGTAAGAATTTCGCGGCCCATAAGTCACCTACCGATTTCTTATAAAATTTAATAAATTTAATCTTGATAGATCAAGTTTGCTTTATCGATATTGTTGCTGTCGATCTCAAGCACGTGCTTCCCATCAACTTCAACCTGAATTTCTTCATTTTCAAGGTCTACTGCAATAAGCTTTGCTTGAAATTTACGACGGTTTTCTACTGCTGCAATCAAACGCAAAGCAATTTGTTGTCCGATGTAGCCTTGTAACTGTTCTAGTTGAAAAAATGGACGATCCCAACCTGGTGAAGAAACTTCTAATGAATACTCACCTGAAATTGGATCATGAACATCCAACATTGCGCCAACTTGTTGTGTTACACGCACACAATCTTGTACACCAATACCACGGCCTAGTTCTACTTCACCATCTTCATTAAGTACTGGCTCAGCATCTTCTTCACTTACCGCTTTGTCGATATAAATACGCAATAATGAACGTTTACCTTGTGGGAGAAACTCGATTCCCCAAAGGTCGACACCACATGCTTGTACTGCAGGAACAATTAAGTCATGCAATGCTTGGGATTTATTTGATAATTTCATTTACTCTCGTCATTCTCGTGCGATTCAATCGGTTGTTTTAACCGACACAGACCTACTATAGTGAAGCATGACTATTTGACCAATTGATGTCGAAACTACACGATAGCGATACGATAACCAATAAAAAAGGGCGTTAATCGCCCCTATGTAGCACAGAAAACAATAGTCCACTGTGCAAAAAGGCCCACTTGTCTGTGAGCCTCTTTTAAGAAACTTGGTAGCGGGAGCTGGATTTGAACCAACGACCTTCGGGTTATGAGCCCGACGAGCTACCAGACTGCTCCATCCCGCATCAACGTGCAAAAATTATATACAAATATCAAATAAAGTCAATGTAAACTTTCTAGATACTGTCTGATTAAGTTGCACCTTAATCAATTTGGTAGCGGGAGCTGGATTTGAACCAACGACCTTCGGGTTATGAGCCCGACGAGCTACCAGACTGCTCCATCCCGCATCAAAAAACTGCTTGCACTCAACTTTCTGGTTCAAAGTTGGTGCGGAAGGGGGGACTTGAACCCCCACGCCCGAAGGCACTACCACCTCAAGGTAGCGTGTCTACCAATTCCACCACCACCGCAGCTTGTGGGACGCATTCTAGTCCTTCCAATTATAAAAGGAAAGCCCTATTTCGAATTATTGACCCGTTTTTGGTGCATTTGGTGAAGTTTCAGGCGATGTTGTTTGAATTGGTGCTGTTGTTTGTACAGATTTCAAACTATATGCCTCAGTAGTCTGTTTTTTTGCAAAAACAGCCAAGGTTAAACTCGTCACAAAAAACAGTGCCGTTAAAATAGCAGTAAGGCGAGTAAGGAAATTAGCTGAACCCGATGCGCCAAATACGGTTGCTGCTCCGCCGCCACCGAAAGAAGCACCAGCATCCGCACCTTTACCGTGTTGGACTAGAATCAAGCCAATCATCAGTACCGCTAAAATAATATGTACGATCAGTACAAAAGAGTGCATACCCTATCCTCGTTATTTACTTTGTGCAAAGGCATGTACGATTTGGTAAAAAGATACTGCATTTAACGAAGCACCTCCAACCAACGCGCCATTAATATCTGGACATGCTGCCAACTCGACTGCATTCTCAGCTTTTACACTACCGCCATATAAAATCGCAATGTCTGGACCCGCAGAAGTAATCTGACTTAAACCTTCACGGATTTTAGCATGCATTGCCTGTGCATCTTGTGGTGAAGCAGTTTTACCTGTACCAATTGCCCAGATTGGCTCATAAGCAATTACAATTTGCTTTTGCCATTGCTCTGCAGTCACCACAGGAGCTATATCACAGATTTGTTGCAATACAACCTGCTCTGCCAAATCTTGTTCACGTTGTTCGAGACTTTCACCCACACAATAAATGACAGTTAAGCCTGCATTTAAAGAATTTTGGAGTTTTGCCTTCAAAATTTCAACGTTATCACCTAACAAATCACGGCGTTCAGAGTGACCCACCAATACAAAATTAATTTGGCTATCTTTTAATAATTCTGCACTGACTTCACCAGTATAGGCGCCTGTACCTGCTACACGTGATACATCTTGTGCAACTGTATATACTGTTTTTGCAGCATCTTGCAATTGTGTTTGTACCATTGCAAGTGCAATAGAAACCGGAGCAACTCCGACATGGCAGCTTTCATCTGCAATTTCGTTTTGTTGCAATAGTTGTTTAAATTCTTCTATAAGTTGTTTGGCATTGGCACGCATTGGGTTCATTTTCCAGTTGCCAACCACCCAAGGCGTAATCGTCGAACCCGACATACGGCTCACCTTTCATCAAAAATGCAGCACATTCTACACGCATTTCTACAAATTTCAGATACTTTTCTTTAACGGCTTTGCTCATATCTTTTCTACTATTTAAAAACAGTCATAAAACTTTATTAAGACTAAAGCTCCGCGTTTTAAAAATTAATGAATAAAAACTTCGACTGGTTCAAGCTTTAATATATGGATCAAGACGAGAGCATCATTTTCTCAGGTAGTAATTTTAGATAACAAAAGTATAATTTTTTATATACCAATTATAAACATATGAGCACAGGTAGGCAGATGTCAGTCATACATACATCTCCAAAATTTTCGGGGTTTTTTCGACGATTAGTCGAAGAAAAACATGTGTCGGCAGCGACCATGCAAGCAGCACTAGATGCAGCAAAAAGAGCTAAACAGGATACTGTTGCGTACCTGATTGAAGAGGTTAATCTCTCCCCTTCTTTATTAGCTGAGACAATTTCTATTGAATTTGCTGAACCATATTTTGATCTGGACGTTTACGATACCAGCCAGATTCCTAAAGATTTGGTCGACCAGAAACTGATTTTAAAACATCGGATCTTGCCTCTCGTACAAAGAGGACAGATTTTATATGTTGCAACCAGTAATCCCAGCAATATTGATGCTATTGATGCTATTCGCTTCAACAGCAAGCTTATGGTTGAGCCAGTTATTGTCGAGCACCATAAACTCGAGAAAATTCTGGTACAGCAATTTACTGAAGAAAGTAATTTCGAGTTTAGTGATGAAGAGTTTGATCTAGATGTAGATCTTGATACCTCAACTGCTCCAGAAGAAGATGAGGATACTCCGCAAGGCGATGAAGCACCTATTGTTAAATATATTAACAAGTTATTGATTGATGCGATTCGTATGGGGGCTTCTGATTTACATTTCGAACCTTATGAAAAATCGTATCGGGTCCGTTATCGGGTGGATGGCGTTTTGCGTCAAATTGCAAATCCACCTCTGCAACTGGCTAATCGTTTGGCTTCACGCTTAAAAGTGATGTCTCAAATGGACATTTCTGAAAAGCGTGTCCCTCAAGATGGTCGTATCAAGCTCAAGCTATCAAAATCTAAAGCAATTGATTTTCGTGTGAACTCTCTTCCGACCTTATTTGGTGAAAAGCTAGTTCTACGTATTCTCGATCCATCGAGTGCTATGCTGGGAATTGATGCTCTAGGATATGAAGAAGAGCAAAAAGCGCTCTTTATGGAAGCATTAGATAAGCCACAAGGTATGCTTTTAATCACAGGTCCGACAGGTTCTGGTAAGACTGTATCTTTATATACAGGCCTCAATATCTTAAATACTGAAAGTTCTAATATTTCTACTGCCGAAGATCCAGTCGAAATTAACCTTGAAGGCATTAATCAGGTTAACGTGAACCCTAAGGTAGGTCTGACTTTTTCAGCTGCACTTAAGTCATTTTTACGTCAGGACCCTGACATTATTATGGTCGGTGAGATTCGTGATTTAGAAACAGCTGAAATCGCGATTAAAGCGGCTCAGACAGGTCATATGGTGATGTCCACGCTACATACCAACAGTGCGCCTGAAACACTGACTCGTCTACGCAATATGGGGGTTCCGTCTTTCAATATTGCGACATCGGTCAATCTGGTCATTGCTCAGCGTTTGGCACGTCGACTATGTTCTCAATGTAAAGTACCTACTGACATTCCTAAACAAAGCCTATTGGAAATGGGTTTTACCGAACAAGATCTGACACATCCCGATTTTCAAGTTTTTCAACCAGTCGGTTGTCCAGAATGTCGTGAGGGTTACAAAGGTCGAGTTGGTATTTATGAAGTAATGAAAGTCACACCTGAGATTTCCAAGATTATTATGGAAGATGGCAATGCTTTAGAAATCGCTGCCGCTTCTGAAAAACTGGGGTTTAATAATCTACGTCGCTCAGGTTTAAAGAAAGTTATGCAAGGTGTGACTTCTTTACAAGAAGTCAATCGCGTAACCAGTGAATAAAAGACAATTTAAAATAAGGATAATGTCATGACTGTCAAAAAGGCACAATTGATGCCGACTTTTGCTTATGATGGGGTTGACCGTAAAGGTGTAAAAATTAAGGGGGAACTTCCGGCTAAAAATATGGCTTTAGCCAAAGTCACCCTACGCAAGCAAGGTGTAACTGTTCGTAATATTCGGGAAAAGCGTAAAAATATTCTTGAAGGTTTATTTAAGAAAAAAGTATCAACGCTCGATATCACGATTTTCACGCGACAACTTGCAACTATGATGAAAGCTGGTGTCCCACTGGTACAAGGCTTTGAAATTGTGGCAGAAGGTCTAGAAAACCCAGCTATGCGCGAGGTGGTACTGGGTATTAAAGGTGAAGTTGAAGGTGGTAGTACTTTTGCCTCAGCTTTAAGAAAGTATCCTCAGCACTTCGACAAACTGTTTTGCTCTCTTGTAGAGTCTGGCGAACAGTCTGGTGCGCTTGAAACCATGCTGGACCGCGTGGCAATTTACAAAGAAAAGAGTGAATTGCTTAAGCAGAAAATTAAGAAAGCTATGAAATATCCAGCAACGGTTATTGTGGTTGCTGTGGTTGTTACCATTATTTTGATGGTTAAAGTAGTTCCCGTCTTCCAAGATCTGTTTTCTTCCTTTGGCGCAGATCTACCTGCTTTTACACAAATGGTCGTAAATATGTCGAAATGGATGCAGGAATACTGGTTCATTCTGATTATTGTGATCGGTGCAATCATTGCCGCATTTTTGGAAGCTAAAAAGCGCAGTAAAAAATTCCGTGATGGTTTAGACAAACTTACCCTGAAACTACCTATCTTTGGTGATCTGGTTTATAAGGCGATTATTGCCCGTTACAGCCGTACTTTAGCAACAACTTTTGCAGCTGGTGTTCCTCTCATCGATGCGCTTGAATCAACGGCTGGTGCAACCAACAATGTCATTTACGAACAAGCCGTCATGAAAATTCGTGAAGATGTTGCAACAGGACAACAACTCCAATTTGCGATGCGCGTTTCAAATCGTTTTCCATCTATGGCTATACAAATGGTCGCAATTGGTGAAGAATCTGGTGCACTAGACAGTATGCTCGATAAAGTTGCAACGTACTATGAGAATGAAGTTGATAATGCCGTTGATGGTTTAACTTCAATGATGGAACCTTTAATTATGGCAATTTTAGGGGTACTTGTAGGCGGTCTGGTGATTGCTATGTATCTTCCAATTTTCCAAATGGGCTCAGTTGTATAATGCAAGAAATTATTGCTTATTTTATTCAAAACTTAACTGCACTTTATATTACAGTTGCATTATTGAGCCTATGTATTGGTAGCTTTCTGAATGTGGTGATTTATCGCACCCCAAAAATGATGGAACAAGATTGGCAACAAGAATGTCAAATGCTACTCGACCCTGAACAACCAATCATTGATCATGAAAAACTGACATTAAGCAAGCCTGCCTCATCATGTCCAGAGTGCCATCAGCCCATCCGTTGGTATCAAAATATTCCTGTCATTAGTTGGTTGGTTTTAAAAGGTAAATGTGGCCATTGCCAGCATCCAATCAGTATTCGCTATCCAGCGATTGAACTATTAACAATGGCATGTTCACTGGTTGTGGTCATGGTGTTTGGTCCAACCATTCAAATGCTTTTCGGGCTAGTCCTGACTTGGGTCCTGATTGCCCTCACCTTTATAGACTTTGATACTCAGCTGCTACCTGACCGTTTCACCCTACCTTTAGCTGCGCTTGGTTTGGGCATTAACACCTTTAATATTTACACCTCACCTAACTCAGCCATTTGGGGTTACCTGATTGGTTTTTTATGTCTTTGGATTGTGTATTACTTATTTAAAGTGATTACAGGCAAAGAAGGCATGGGCTACGGCGACTTTAAATTGCTTGCCGCATTAGGCGCGTGGATGGGGCCATTGATGCTGCCATTAATTGTGTTATTGTCATCTTTACTCGGTGCAATTATTGGCATCATTTTATTAAAATTACGCAATGACAATCAGCCCTTTGCCTTTGGGCCCTACATTGCCATTGCAGGTTGGGTTGCCTTTCTATGGGGTGACCAGATTATGAAAATCTATTTGGGAGGTTAAGATGGCTTTTATTCTGGGAGTCACAGGTGGTATTGGCAGTGGAAAATCTGCTGCAACACAATGGTTTGAATCCCAAGGAATACAAGTCGTCGATGCCGACATCGTTGCTCGCGAAGTGGTTGAAAAGGGCCAACCTGCCCTGCAAAAAATCCAACAAACTTTTGGAGACTGGGTGCTTCAATCCGATGGTAATCTCGATCGTCGTGCCCTACGCGAATATATTTTTCAAAATCCTGAAGCAAGACAAACACTCGAGAAAATCACGCATCCAGCTATTCGCCAATCTATTATTCAGCAGTTGCAAAACCCAAAAAGTCCTTATGTGATTTTAGTTTCACCACTACTTTTTGAAACCAACCAGCATGAATTGGTGAACCACACCTTATTAGTTGATGCGAGTGAACAAACTCAAATTCAGCGTGCAAGCCAACGTGATGGGCAAAACCAAGAACAAATTCAGAAAATTATTGCAGCGCAAATGCCACGCGAACGTAAACGCGAACTTGCCAATGATATTGTGTTTAATGATGGATTACTCGAACATTTACATCAGCAATTAGAGCCGTTACATCAAAGTTATTTAAAGCGTACAAACTAATTTGATTTATTTTGCTGCTTAATTTGTTGTGCCAAGCTATCTGGTCGGAACCATCGCCAAGGTTGTAAGGCACCGATTCCCATTCCGACCAAGCCCACAACAATAGATGGACTTAATGCTTCACCGAGTAAAGGTACCGCTAAAATGGCAGCAATAAACGGCGCCAAAGTTACAATACTTCCTGTTTTAAAAGCGCCAAGTCGCTGAATCGCTGCCACATAAGTCAGAGTTGCAATAATAACCACAAATACACCATGGAAAATGCCCTGTATCGCTAAATGGACAGGACTAACTTCCATAAAATGCTTTGGTAAAAATAAAGCATAGATGGGCAAGTAAATAATTGCAGACCAAATCGCAACACTTGCCATAGAGTGCCATGCAGAAAGTTTCCACTGTTTAAGTAATACAGTGAAAATACCCCACCAAATCGCACTAATAAAAAGAAGTAAATCACCCACGCCAAAAGCAGAAGCATTACCTTGCAACATCAACACACTCATGAGCATCAAGGCAGTAATCATAATTACCAGACTCACCCATGTATGCTTATCAAACGGTTGCCTAAATAAAATGTATGCTGCAAAAGCAGTACAAATTGGGATACAACCATTTAAGAAAATTGCAGCATGCGCAGCGGGAGCATAGAGAAAAGCGGTATAGACGGTGAGACAATAAATGACCCCGCCAATCAAGGCCAAAATAACAGCATGCTTACTCCATAAAAAAGCGAGATCTTTTTTATAGATTAAAATCGGCATCAAAATCAGGAAGGCTATAGCGAAACGCAGTGCGGCAATGTCCCAAGCACTGATATGCCACTGTGCATTTAAACGGGCAAAAAGCGTAAACCCGCCCCAAATGCACATGGTCACCAATACAAAGAAATAACCTTGCTTACGGGGAGACATATCAAGATGACTTAAAAACTAGAAAGGCAGCGAGATTATACCTCAGAACGCTGACGGCAAGCCTCATAAAGTGCCATACCTGTCGCTACGCTGACATTTAGACTTTGTAGATTTCCTGACATCGGAATATAAACTTTATGATCACACTGCGCCTGTGTAATAGGACGCAAACCAGTGTCTTCAGCTCCCATTACAATCACAACTGCGCCAGAAAAATCACATTTTTGTAGTGGCAATGCACTTTCATCAAGCATAGTGCCAATTACGCGTACATGAGTTGTTTCTTTAAGATGAGCCAATGTACGAGCTAAATTTGTGACTTGAATAAATTTAACTTTCTCGGCTCCACCCGCTGCAACCTTACGAGCAGTTGGTGTCAAACTAGCCGAACGATCACGAGGCACAATAACAGCTTGCACGCCCATCGCAGCAGCGGTACGGATGCAAGCCCCTAAGTTATGCGGGTCTGTCACCTGATCCAATGCCAACAACAAAGCATCTGGAGTTTCTCTTAAAATTTGATCAAGATCTTGCTCATTCAAGACAGGATGTGGACGTACGGCGGCAACTACACCTTGATGAAATGGTAGACCTGCAAGTTTCTCAAGACTATCACGGCTTGCTTTTTGTACACTGATTCCAAAAGGCTCTGCCAATTGCAAAATCTTTTGCAAACGCTGATCATCCCGTCCTTTTAAAGTAAACAGGGTTAGCACACGCTCCGGCTCAAGTTCTAACAATGACTCCACTGAATGAACGCCATAATAATATTCCTGTTTTGCCATGCATGACCTCTAACAACGTTTGAGCAAAAAAATAAAAATCCTGCAAAGCCAACTTCACAGGATTTCTTTGGGCATAGTGTACCCGATTTGAACAGGAATTTCTTAGCCTTCTAAATGGCATACATAATCGAGTACTTCGTCAGTTTCGATTTTAAAAAGACTGTTGCCCGGTACATAAAATGATTGGCCTGCACGGAACAATTCACTTTCAGTACTGTCTGCAATTGTTACGCGACATTCACCTGAAATAATTTCCATACGTTCAGGAACATGCGTTTCAAAAGTTAAAGCTTGCTCAGTCGGCAAAATAACACCTAATGTTTTTTTAGTTCCATCTTCAAATTGCACGGTATGGCTGATACATGCTCCACCAAAATAAACGTTTGATTTTTTGATGACCGTTACATGATCAAATTGGGTTGAACTCATGCAGATTCTCCAGATAATGCCGTATTTATATAAATTATGATGAATGTAGTTTAATTGTGCCTAAATAACTAATCAATCAGTTTTCATACGGATAGACTTGTAATTTCCACTGCTGTGCCTGAATTTTTTTGGCAAAAGCATAAGGTAAGTTAATCTCAATATTTCGACTATTCGACACAATTGCATCGTATCTGCAAACTTCGACCTGATTTTCATCTAGGAGTATCCAACACACTTTTTGCGCCGTTGGATGGACAACTGCTGTAGCAATTACCGGTGAACCGTCATTCATTCCTACATGAAAATTTTCACTGTCGCTTTGCATTAACGCCAGATCATAAGCTGGAAAATCGATAGCATCTGAATCGAATTGCTGACTATCGTGTATAAGCACACTTTGTTTTAAAGTCGGCCAAATACAGTAGCGCAAATAATGTTGATCCATCACCCGATTATCCAGATAACGTCCGGTGGCAACATAATCTCTGATATGTGCTTCAATATTATGAAAAATCCCTGTACACCCGCCCCACATTCCAGCCAAAATTAACTCAGTATGAGAATAATTATCGCGCATTAAATGAAACCATTTATCACTCTTGAGCCATGCATCTACAGCCGCCTTTTCGCGGTGCGACACAATAGAGTCGGCATCACGTATTAGAAAACGCTTAATTGTAGGATCATCCATCACAAAAAAGCGCCAAAACAGGCCAGATAGTTGTTTTTGAGAATCTGTAACTTGAATGACTTGCGCACCCTTTTCTTTTAACCGCTGTTGTACCAGTACTGGCACACTATCATCGACATAAAATCGACACGTCCATTCTGGATAAATCTGTTTGGCTAGCTGAGTATTTAAAATAGAGGTTTCACAATAACGAGGATTTGCCCCAAATAATGAGAAGGCAATAATATTTTCTGCAGGGTTTGTACTAAATGCTGGTGGTGCATGATCTGGAATCGATAAAATAGGTTCGCTCTTGGCTAGCTCTTTTTTTGTTGTAATTGCTAAGCGTCCAAATTTGATTGTTTCTTCTTTTTTATTTAAATGATGACAAACCTCTGTGAGTCCATCATATAAGTTTGTATTTACGTTAGTTCCACTGGCCTGAATCGCTTGTAAATAATGTTGATAGGCTTCGTTATAACGGCCTAAGCGTAATTCGGTATAAGCCAAGTCAGATAAAGCTCCCGGATGCTTAGGAACTAAGCTAACAGCTTGTTTAACATGTTGATAAGCTTTGGCATAATCACCTTGTGCAGCTGCTTGTTTAAATGCATTAAAATGTTGATTTAAAATTTTATTCATTTCCGCAGGATTGTTTTTTTTATGACGATTGACCATCCCTATGGGTGGTTTCGGTAAGCTGAATGTTTTTTTCATTGTAAATATCCGCAATCTTGCTGTTCTATAATTTCAGTTAGAATAATAGATCACTTGTAGCAAATTCAAAACTTCTCTATCTTTAACCCATAATTTGGCGCGTTGGATGCGTTTATGCTCACACATTTAACTTTAATTAATTTTGCATTAGCTGATCATTTAGCTATTGATATAAAACAGGGATTTAATGTTCTAACAGGCGAAACAGGTGCCGGAAAATCATTATTACTGGATGCACTTTCTGCCTGCCTCGGGGAACGTACAGATACAAATTATGTCCGTTATGGTTCGGACAAAGCGGATATTACCGCGGTTTTCACCTATCAGAATAATAGTCCTGAAGCAAAATGGCTCCAAGACCACGAGCTAGATGATGATTCTGGGGAAATTCATTTACGTCGTGTTATTTTTGCAACTGGCCGTAGTAAGGCATGGGTTAATGGGCGCCCGAGCAGTCTATCTGAACTTAAAGAGTTAGGGCGTTTACTGGTTCAACTCTATAGTCAGCACAGCCAGCAGCAGCTACTTGAACCGCCTTATCCAAAGCATTGGCTAGACCGTTATAACAATTTTTATGCTGAAGCTAATGATGTCCGTGAAGCCTATAGCTTATGGCAACGTACCATTCGTTTGCACCAAGCAGCCCTAGATGCACAAGCAACCCGCCTACAACGGATTGGTACTTTAGAGCATCAAATTGAAGAACTCGAAGAGGTCATTCAAACCGACTATAAAGAAATTGAGCAAGAGTTTGATCGACTTAGTCATCATGAACATATCATGCAAGACTGTAGCTTTAGCTTAAATGTCTTAGATGAGGCTGAGCAGAACATTACTCAAGAAATATCTTCGATTATTCGCAGATTAGAGTCCCATGCGGGGCGCAGTGAACAACTTTCTGAGATCTATAATTCTCTACTAAATGCTCAAAGTGAAATAGATGATGCAACGGCAAACTTGCGTCAATTTATAGATCGTCAAAGTTTTGATCCCGAGCGAATGGAAGAACTAAATTCCAAATTGGAAGTTTTCCATCGTCTGGCACGTAAATACCGCACTCAACCGGAAATACTTAAAGAAGAATACGAAACTTGGCAGAGTGAGCTTGAGCAATTGCATCAACTTGAAGACCCAGAAACACTGGCAGAACAAGTTGAAAAATCGCATGAGGAGTTTTTAGAAAAAGCTCAGCATTTAGACAATATTCGTCGTGAAGCTGCCGCTCCGCTTGCGAAACAATTAACTGAACAAGTGAAACCTTTAGCACTACCAGAAGCACACTTCGAGTTTAAGTTCGAACCATTAGAGCAGCCAGGCGCAGAGGGTTTAAGCTTTATTCAACTTTTATTTACTGCCAATAAAGGTATTCCTCCACAACCATTGGCACGAGTGGCCTCAGGTGGTGAGCTTTCTCGTATTGCCCTCGTAATGCAAGTCATGAATGCAGAAAAAACTGAATCTGAAGTTTTGGTGTTTGATGAGATTGATGTCGGGATTAGTGGTGGTACCGCAGAAGTTGTAGGACGTTTACTTGCTGACTTAGCACAACATGTCCAGCTCTTATGTATTACTCACCAAGCACAAGTTGCTGCACAGTCTGATCAGCATTTATTAGTTAAAAAACAACAAACTGACCCAGCCAGCAGTACAATTGTAGAACTTGATGAAAATCAAATCATTTTTGAGTTAGCTCGCATGTCAGGTGGTGTTGAAATTAATGAAACAACCTTGCAGCACGCAAAACAATTACGCCAACTTAAATTTCAGGCTTCTTCAAATTAATAAAGAAAATGAGAGAAAAAGATTGGCGAAATCCGATTAACTCTTGTATGTTGATAAAAAGAACCTATATAGATAAAAGGGTCGAGAGACCCTCTAGTGACATTTTTTGAGGGAGAACCGCTTAGGTGACCAAACAATATCTGACTCACCGTTGTCTGATTGCCCCGCCAGAAATGGCAGATGACTTTTTCGCAAACACTGTAATTTATCTTGCCCGTCATGATGAAGAAGGTGCTCAAGGCATTATTATTAATCGTCCTTCTGGTATTCAAATTAAAGAATTACTCAATGATCTCGACATTGAAGCAGACAATGTAAATCCACATGCGGTTTTACAAGGTGGGCCATTACGTCCTGAAGCTGGATTTGTTCTTCATACTGGACAACCAACATGGCATTCATCTATTGCTGTAGGTGAAAATGTTTGTATTACCACCAGTAAAGATATTCTTGATGCGATTGCCCATAATGAAGGCGTAGGTCGATATCAGATCGCTTTAGGCTATGCGAGCTGGAGCAAAAATCAGTTAGAAGACGAAATCACGCGTGGTGACTGGCTCATTTGTGATGCTGATATGGATCTGATTTTTAACCTGCCTTATGACGACCGTTGGGATGCAGCTTATAAAAAAATTGGTGTAGATCGTGCGTGGCTAGCATCTGAAATCGGACACGCTTAATGACCGAAACACAATCAAAATCGATTATGGCTTTTGACTTTGGTACTCAAAAAATGGGAATGGCGATTGGCCAGTCTTCAATTGAAAGTGCCAACCCTCTCCCTCTATTTGTTATGAAAGATGGCATCCCAAATTGGGATCAACTCTTAAAAATTGTGAAAGAATGGCAACCCAATTTATTTTTGGTTGGCCTGCCATTAAATATGGATGATAGTGAGTCAGAACTCTCTACACGTGCCCGCAAATTTGCGAGACGTTTACGCCATCAAACCAACATAGAAACATTGATGGTAGATGAACGTTTAACTACTCGTGAAGCAAGAGAAGAGCTAGGTTTTTACCAAGAACAAGGTCGAGCAAAAAAGCTCTCGGCTGATAGTTTTGCTGCTGCACTACTCATTCAGAGTTGGTATCGAAATCCAGTTGGATTAACGCCATAAAACAAAAAAGCATGTAATTAAAACTACATGCTTTTTTTAATTAAATCATTTCGATTTTATTTTTCAACGATATGCACAGTCGCAGTTCGTCCAGAGACAAAAGCAAGTTCATTCTTCGGTGTTTCATCTAATACAATTTTCACAGGCACACGCTGCGCTAAACGAACCCAACTAAAAGTTGGATTTACATTAGCAAGAAGCTTAGAACTGCTTGAGCGCTCACGATCTTCAATACCCGATGCAATACCTTGTACATGACCTTTAATTTTCTGGTTATCACCCATTAATTGCACAGTAGCCTGATCGCCTACATGAATACGATTTAACTTCGTCTCTTCAAAGTAACCCACCACATAGAGCTGTTTACGATCAAGTAATGCTGCAACAGCCTGTCCAACTTGAACATAGTTACCTGGGCGCATATCAAAGTTAGATAATGTACCATCAGCTGGAGCAATGACTGCGGCACGATGCATATTAAGCTCGGCCAAATGCAAATTGCTCGTTGCAACCTCAATGAGGGCCTGTTGTTGTTTAACAGTTGCTTCCGCCTGCTGAATTGCTGCTTGGAGTTGCTCATGCTCTGCAAGGGATTGATCACGTGTGGCAAACACTTGGTCTTGTTCTTGTTTAGAGATAGCGCCATCCATTAGGTTCGAGTAACGACCAGCATTTTTCTCGGCCAATTTGATATTACTGGCCGATTTAATCAAGTTCGCTTTTGCTTGTGCCAAACCCGCCTGCGCTTGAGCAAAGGCAGCGTTTGCTTTTGCTAAATCCGATTTGGCCTGCTCTACATCTAAAGCTCGACGAGAAACATCAATTTTAAAGAGCACCTGACCTTTTTTTACAGTCTGGTTATCTTGAACCAATACTTCTGTGACAAGGCCAGCGACATCCGAAGATACTTGAATAACATCACCACGCACTCGACCATCGCGTGTCCACGGCGCTGCATTATAGTAGTTCCACAAATGCACAATGGTATAGACCGCCACCATTAATGCGACAATCAAAATTACTGGACGGATGACCTTTTTCAAATCCACCTGATTCATTTCACTCACCTAACTCAATCTTTAATTTCGCAATCATCTCTATGCACCCACTCCAACAAAAATTTGATGTATTACCAAAAGCAATAAAAGGTAAAAGCACAAATTGAAAATACTAGGTAATGCAATCCAGCCTTGTGCAATCCACTTGTTGGTCAAAGGACTTAACCCACGAAAACATATATATGCCAAGAGGGCTTGAACGAGCAAAGAAGGCACGTAAATACCATAAACATTAAACTCACCCATTTGCTGTCGCTCCTCTCAAGGTACTGTTCTCATTCATTTGATCTGATGAAACATGACACATGCTATAAGCAATATTGTTAAGTGAAATGAGTAATCTTTGTCGCATCGTCATATCTTCAATATTTGAAGCAAGCTGTTTTAATTCAAATAAACCGTGATGGATTTGCTCAACCAAAGCCACCGTATTATCTACATCATTTTCTTTGGCTCTAAACAATTCATCTAGATTTTGTTGCAAATTTCCGATGTGATGAGCCAGTTCTGAATTTTGCGGAGACTGATTTGCCAGTTCTTGTAATCTACTTAAATCGACAATACTGCTCGACTCAATCAATGCTTGATGAATTGAGGTTTTAATCTCATTAGATTGCACTACTTTACTGTTAAGAATTCCAATTCGGTCCAGCATACTGCGTAGGTGAACTTTAAAATCAAGACCATAAGGCAAATAGATCGCTTGTCTCATTGCACGATAATGCAAGGCCAGAATACGGCTGGCACTCGTGTCTGGAGACATTGCACGAACAACGTCGATAACAACTAAAGACACTAAGACACCTAAAATCATGGCAAAAGAACCATCAAGATAAGACACCGCATCCATGCTATAAGCATTATGTAGATTTAGGCCCATCATGGTATTAATACCCAACACCATACCTACTGGCATAAGCATTTGATTGGCCATCATAGACACAGCAAACAGGAACATCGGCAATAGAACCAGTCCAAGTTCCCAGAATGTGGTGACATGAGGGAAAATACCAAATGCATAAACAAAGACTAAAACTGCTGAAGCAATACTGCCCCAGATAAAAATACGTAAAACCGGAACGGGATTATCTAAGGCCGTTAAAATACAGGCTGTTACTGCGCCCATTTGCGCCATCATAAATCCAGCTTTCCATCCCGAAATAATCCAGACCCCAGTCACAATAAATGTAATAAGAACTGCACTAATGCCACCTCGAATAGCCACACCATGGTCACGGTGTAAACTTGGATATTTGGTGGTCATTGGCGTAATGTTGTCAGGGATTTCTTTATTGCCTTGCTGAATTCTTTGCCACAAGACTTTAACCGCTAAAACATTGCTAATGAAATGGCGTACATCCATTTTCATAGCTGCGACCAAAACTTGCTGATGTGTCGAAGCCGATTCCATCAAACTCAAGAAATCACTTTCAAACTCATCTGGTAACTGCAAAATATTTTCATCAATAATTAAATCTTTTTGCTCCAGAAAATGAACAACATGTGCTGAGAGCTGTTGCAGTTTTTCTGAATGAGTTTCGATAAACCGAAGTTCTTGAAGCTGCTTAATACGTTCAGATAAAGCAACCAGATTCGCAACGACCATTGAGATTTGATGAAGCATTTCCTGCAAGGGTTTGGTCATGCCATGCAACTCACCCTTCTCATAACTCAAATGTACTGCCAAAGCATGAATATCTGTGGTGTCGCGAGTAATAGTGGCTAAAAGTTGAGTATTGTTCTGCTGAGGGTCAGCAGTTAATAAATTAGCAAACAAATTCTCTGTATCTTTAAGCGTTTTGATGACGCGCTGCTTAATCGCAGAACCAATGTGCATTGGAAGAATCGTGGCAGAAACCACAGCGCTTGAAATTACCCCAATCGAAATCTCAATGACCCGAGCTAAAGCAATATCAAAAATATTGTATTGATCAATATACGTAATCGCATTGAAGACAATCATGGCTGTCGAGTAACCCACCAGCATAAAAGCATAACTGCGTGGAGTCCGGTCAAGTAAAGACACATAAAGTGCAAAACCTACCCACAACGACAACACTACGGTAAACAACCAAGGTGTATTAATGAGATGTGGCGTTAGTGTTAAGGCAACCACTGCCCCACCCATCGTTCCTATAACACGATAGACACACTTAGAGGACACCATCCCTGAATAAGGATTGGCAATAATCAGGACTGTACCAATCGACCACATCGGGTTAATCAGATCTAATTCAAATGAAACAAATAACGCCAACATTCCGGCAATAAATGTTTTTATTGCAAAGATCAGATCAAGCCTACTCGGGCGAAACGCCAGTATTTGCTTTAATAACATGAACTCATCTCAAATACAGATTTGAACTGATGAGCATGCCCTTCAATGTTCAATTGTCTTTCTAGAGACAACAAAACTTTGCCATTTGCCTAAAAGCAAATGAGATGAGGAGCATCCTTCAATACAATGATTTTTCCACATCCTGCCTGATTGGCCCAGATGATTTCAATTTGGGCGCTATTTAAACGGCCAAACTTTGGAAAGAAGAGGTATCAAGAAATTCGCCTAGAACCGACTAATTTCTCGATTAGATATTTTGTTTGGCAATTTTTTCAAAATAAAGCAATTTAGTCAACTAAAATATCTCCATTTGATAATTTGATATGTTTTTTAATTATCGTATATGATGTATTAGCCAAGAGAAGTTTTCTCTTTGTCAGAGTAAAATACTCAAATCAGGCATTTATTTTAGAATTGAGACAAATTCTCTTTTTTTCTGTTATAAAAACTCAAAGATGACTCATTGTTAAAGGATACGAACAAGACACTATGGCAATTTCAAGTTTTGGCAAAATTTTAACCGTACTGGACTTATTTTCAGTTTCGCGTCCAGTCATTAATGTCGATATTATTTGCGAAGAACTTGGCTTGTCTAAACCAACCAGTTACCGTTACCTCAAAGAACTAGTGTCTACTGATCTATTAAAACGCATTAATGGGACATCTGGCGATTATACCTTAGGCTCAAAAATTGCAGTTCTTGACTATATATCTCGCACAACAGACCCATTAGTTCAAATCAGCACACCGTTTATGCGAAATATTGTAGAGCGCACCGAACTGTGCTGCTTGCTTACCTATTTAAATGATGACTATTGCATCGACATTCATCATGAAATATTTAAAGACACCGAATTACTTTCATATGGCCGAGGCTGCCCAAGACCGATTTACGTTGGGTCATCTCCAAAAACGATGGTTTCGCATTTAAGTAAACAACGGATGCAAGATTACTATCATCGCTATCAGCAAGAATTAAAACAATCAGGTTTTGCTGAAGATGAACCGAGCTTTATTCAGCGTATGCGTAAAATTAAAAAACAAGGCTTCTATTTCTCACAAGGTGAGATTGACCCAAATGTTTCTGGGCTTGCCGTTCCAGTACGTTTTTCGAACAAAGAAGTACCTTTAGCTTTAACTCTAGTTGCCTCTAAAAATCGTTTTGATTTTTTAAATGTTGAAAAGCTCATAGAAATTTTACAAGAAAATGCAGGACTTATTGAGCAGCGTTTTATGGAGTTATCTGAAAAAGGTGAAATCTAAAACCCCACCTTATGATAATTTAACCTTTTCTTACACTTTAAAATATTGAATATCTCACAATATTCTCATATTATGATTTTAGCTCCTATTGATGATTCTTTTCATCAGCAGCTCATCAATAGAAGCATCCCCCTCAGAGGAATAAGCTCATGTTGCCATCATGGGCTTTTTTCTTGCCCAATTTTTATAAGAACTGAAATTGTCGAAAAGTAAGATTAATACGTGGCTGTAAAATTTTTGTTGAACGATTTAAACGGTGTTGCCAATATTGTTGCGTCTCACCACGCATCACAATGAGTTGACCTGGCTGGAGCCACAATTCAACTTTCTCTTTACTTTGAATATGTCTAAAAGAAAATTTTCGGGTAGCACCAAAGCTTAAAGAAGCGATTGTTGTGGTTTTTGCCAAAGACACATCCGAATCGCTGTGCCAAGCCATGCCTTGAGTTCCATCTTCATAGAGATTTGCTAAGCAAGAATTAAATTTCTCTGAAAGTATTCGCTCTACCTGTTGTTTTAGTTTGGCGAGTGCTTTGTCCCACGGCAAAGAATCACGTGCGACACCCGAATATTTATATTGATAGTAGTCATCTCCATACCATGCAACTTTTCGAGCTGTAATAAAGTGCTTGCCATACAACTTAGCCTCGTCATGTTTCCATGCGAGGTGCTGGTAAAGATAGTGAAAATATTGTTCAGCTTCTTCAGGGCTTAAAATACAACCATAGTCCTGAACTTCACCATCGTAGGGTAATAAATTCTCACAGGGCTCTGGAGAAAATAAATCCAAGGTCATACGGTCTCTCCAGGTTGCTTTGACATCTCCCAAGCTAACAATGCCAATTTACGCCCCTTTTGCCAATGATATTCTCCGACCATTCCTGTTGCGCGGATCACTCGATGACAGGGAATCAAATATGCAATCGGATTTTGTCCAATTGCGGTGGCAACGGCTCGAACTGCTTTAGGTTTGCCAATTTGCTCAGCAATATCTTGATAGGTTCGTAATTGACCTTCTGGAATAGTCAATAACGCTTCCCAGACTTGCAACTGGAATGGAGTTCCAGCCAAATTAAGAGGAAGTTTCTGCTGTAAGTGTTCTGAAAAGTCTTGTTCGAACCACTCTGCAACTTGTTGATGCCAAATCGGTGACTGATTTTTCAATTGAGCTTTTGGAAAATACTGCTTAATTAAATCTTCAATATTGTCGTGAGTTTCGATAAACCGTATAGAACATATGCCTTTTTCACTACTGACAACCAACAACTCACCGAAGGGGCTTGTCTCAACCGAATAATTAAGAATAACGCCTTCGCCTTGCTGTTTATACTCACCAGGTGTCATCCCTTCGAGCTGAATAAACAGATCATGTAAACGACCAGTACCCGACAAACCTGTGTTTAAAGCAGTTTCTAATAAGCTTCGCTTTTGTAGCAAATAATATTTAGCCTGCTGCAAACTCATATATTGGACAAATTTTTTCGGGCTAATACCCACCCATTCCTGAAACTGACGTTGGATATAACCTGAACTTAAATTCATATGACTCGCAACATCGTCCAGACTCGGTTGTTGGTCTAGATGTTCATATAAATATTCAATTACATTGGCAATTACAGCAAATTGCCGAGAAGAAAGCATTTGCATGTGTCACCTCCTTAGCACTTATATCTTACATTAAAGTAGCTAAAGCCCCATGACGACCCGATTCTTGCACTTTTGAAAATAAAAAAGCCTTTCATTATAGAAAGGCTTAATCATTCAATATGTGCTTAAGGTTGCTTTAAATACGGCCAAGCTGCTTTAAGGTAAATAAACATTGACCATAAAGTTAAAATGACTGCTGTATATAACAACGCGTAAGCCAACATTTCTAAAGGTTGCCAATTGAGTAAGAACACACTAATCGCAATCATCTGAAAAGCTGTTTTATATTTACCTACTGTCGATACAGCCACACTCGTTCTTGCGCCAAGTTCTGCCATCCACTCACGTAAAGCAGAAACTGTAATTTCCCGTGAAATAATAACAATTGCCGCAAAAGCCATGGAAATGGTTGGATTCCACTGCACCAAAACAATAAGTGCTGCCGCCACCATGAGCTTATCTGCAACTGGATCTAAAAAACGGCCAAATGCTGAAGTCTGGTTTAAAGTTCGTGCCAAATAGCCATCAAACCAATCGGTAATAGCAGCCAACACAAAAATAGCCGTCAAGATAATATGACGACTCATATTTCCTGCTTGCTCACCAATACCCATTGCAGGCGGCCAATACGCAATCACCAAAAATACAGGAATAAGCGCGATACGCGCCAACGTTAGGATATTTGGGATATTCAGGATTCGCCCTGTGGTCATAAACACCGCCAATTTAGTCTTCATGCATCTTGTAACAGACAAAAATACATTCTTCAATATTGTATCTATCTGTAACAGCCACTTTATACGAAATATACGAATCGAGGAAGTGGACTGCTTAGGTAAATACCGTAACAGTTTGCCGTAAAATTGCAATTAAATGATCATTTTGGTCCCAAAGATGGGCATATTCCGTGGAATAACCTTCACCAGCATATTCAGTCACCACTTTATATTTAAACCAGTCACATAATTGATGTGGAAATGGATGGACATAGGTAATGTGCCAAGTTAAAGAACTTGCAGGTGCAACTTGTTTAAACATCGGCAATACACCAGGTGGCCAAATATCCATCAAAACAATTAAATCTGGCAATGTCATTTGACGATTTTCATGCTTCTCTGGAGAGAACCTTGACCATCCTCCAAAGTCAGCATACTGACTTCCTGTAACAGGATAATGACCTTCTGCCCAGCATACATCAAAATGTTGATAGCATTCTGGCATTTGTCTAGCAAAAGGAATTGATTGTAAATCTTCTGGTGGTGCATAAATTGGAACAATAGGTTCTTGTCGTACTTCAATATTCGACGTACGAGGCACACCAAAGCTTGCAACCAAAATGGTTTGTACCGCGCCATCTTGCCATAAACGGGTTTCAAGTGTAGTAACCGATTTCCCTTCCCTTAAAATTTCAACAGTCAATTGAGCGGGACCCTGCTGTACAGGCCCCACAAAAGTAGCACTACAACTCAATAATCTTTTATTTGGATCTTGAATATTGGCGCACGCTTTTTGCATCAGCAATCCCGCAACAAGACCGCCAAACACTGTGCGTCCCTGCAACCACCCTTCGGGTATTTCAATCCATTCCTTTTGTTTTATTTCTTCAAACAATTGCAGCAAAGACATTCCTTTCCCTAAAACAAAAGTGTTATTAGGGACGATCTTTCATCATTTTGATTGGAATGTGAATGGTCAATCCTTTAGTAATTGGCGAGTTATTTTGTCACTCCGCCTTTAAAACGATACTTATTCATGCAGAATTTTATAAATCGTTCGAGCCATCATTTCACCAAAACCAGGCACAAGCGTAAGCTCTTTTTCAGATGCTTTTAAAACACCTTGAATCCCACCAAAATGAGTTAATAAATCTCGACGGCGCTTTGGACCCAATCCCGGAATCGCTTCTAAAACTGAAGTGCTACGGCGTTTATCACGTTTAGCTCGGTGTTTAGTAATTGCGAAGCGATGGGCTTCATCACGTACCTGTTGAATCAAGTGCAATGCTTTATGATCTTCGGGTAACTGGATTTTTGTGCCATCTGTAAAATGCAGGGTCTCAAGGCCCGGTTTACGCCCTTCACCTTTCGATACGCCCACCATAAAAGCATCGAGCCCAAGCTCTTGCATAACTTCCATCGCCATGTGAAGCTGACCTTTACCACCATCAATCAACAACAGATCAGGCAATATGGCTTTTTTATAACGGCGTGTTAAGGCTTGGCGCATAGCAGCATAGTCATCGCCTGCGGTAATGTCTTGAATGGCAAATTGGCGATAGTCACGCTTACGAGCACCACCTTGGTCAAACACCACACACGACGCAATTGGAGCTTCGCCCATGGTATGGCTAATATCAAAACATTCGATGCGATCAACGGGTCTTCCAATCACTTGCTCTAACTGATGGAAACGTTCATTGAGTTCTAAATGGTTACTCAACTGCCCCTTAATGGCATGTTGAACATTCATTTCAGCTAACTCTAGCCACTCGGCACGAGTTTCTCGAACATTACTCTTAATCTGAACCTTTTTGCCAAACTGCTGTGCCAACGCTTCTTCTAATTCTTTACGGTCAGGCAATGCAATGTTCACAATCAGTTCATTGGGTACTTCATCTGCAACTTGAAAGTAAAAGTTTGCCATAAAGTCACTCAGCATTTGCCCAAGATCATCACCAAGCATGTCAGGGAAATAGCTTTTTCCACCTAGCATTCGTCCATTGCGTACATACATAATCTGTACGCATGTCACGCCAGCCTGATATGCAATAGCCAGAATATCTGCCTCACCTTTGACTTTAAACACAGCTTGTTGCGCTTGAACTTCACGAAGTAAAGATAGTCGATCACGGTAAAACACAGCTTTTTCAAATTCAAGTTCAGCTGCCGCTTGTTCCATTTTGGCAATAAGCTCTTGATTGAGCTCCTTCGTATCACCTTGCAAAAAGCGAATACTATTATTAATGTCTTCTTTATAATCTTCGGGTGAAATCAGCCCTACACAAGGTGCAGAGCAACGCTTGATCTGATATTGCAAACACGGGCGCTTGCGCTGTGCAAAATAGCTATTTTCACACTGACGTACATTAAAAAGCTTTTGTAGAACAAGTAAAGTATCACGCGCACTATAGGCACTTGGATAAGGTCCAAAGAACTTACCAATTTGGTGCTTCCCTTTGCCGCGACCACTAGCAAGCCGAGGATAGGGCTTATCTGCCGACACAAAAATATAGACATATGACTTATCGTCCCGCAGCATGATGTTATAAGGCGGACGATGTTGCTTAATTAAGTTTTGCTCGAGAAGTAATGCTTCAGTTTCTGAACGAGTGACTAACGTTTCAATATCATAAATTCTGGCAACTAAAGCCTGAGTTTTAGGATGCTCAATGGTTTTAACAAAATAACTCGATACCCGATTCTTTAGGTTTTTCGCTTTGCCGACATATAACAATTCTCCCTCTTTTCCTAGCATTTTATAAACACCTGGAAGTTGGGTCATGTGGGCTAAAATTTTTTCAATATGGGGACGAGCGTTTTGATTCACTATCGGCAGACATGGCTTAATACTGAATACCTAATGTGATGTTTTCAACCTGAGTTTTCAAGTGCTTTACTGTGCCACAAGCCAAATTTGGAAACAGATTTGGATATGCCCCGACAGACTATGTCGTACTCGCTTAAGAATCTAGGCGATAGTAGCTATATTTCACATCTTTTTCTTTATAGACCGCATAGGTTTTTTGACGAAAATCTGAGAACCAGCCATTCCCTGTATATCCCGCAATATGACCATATGTGTGGCCACTTGTCCGCTCAATAATATAAATATCGCCTTCTTGAGGACGATTAAAAGCAGGTTTAATTTTCTTATAACCGTTCTTCTCAAGCGTATGTCCCCAGTCTGAAGCTGCTACCGGATGCTTAGACACATCGGCGCCTGCTGCTTGTAAAGCAATGCGAATATTCTTGGCGCATTTCTCTTTACTATGGTTGGCAGATATACTTTCAAGCTTACTTGAGAACTTATGCAAATTAATATTTTGATCTTCAGATTGATGATTTTTCACATCAGATTTTTTATGTTTTTCAGTCGACGAAGCTGTTTGTCTTAACATCACTTTCATTTTTAAATCATCCTGAGAGCTTTCTTCTTTTCTCTCTGCGATATGATGAACATGTGCATGAACTGCGTGATGAGCATGAGCCATTTTAAAACCTACTTCCGCTAACCAGTCTTCGAAAAAACCGCGCCATTGTAGAATCAAAATTGGTCCTTGGCTTTTAATAGTTGTAACAAAATGCCAGCACTGTGAAATGAGTCACAAATTCTATTAAGTACTGTACAGCATAAAAAAACGCCCTTTCGGGCGTAATAAAAATACTTATTTATCTATCATTACTGGGTTAAAGATTCACCTTTCCAAGCCTTAAGCATAGTATTCGCAGCATTTTCAGTGACAAAATCACAATATTTACCTGCATAAGGTGGAACATATTCGTCAACACCAGACTTATGATGGTACTGTCCAGAATATTCGGTATCGTTTATTGTAAATTTCATTGCTAATAATAACTCATCACGCGACCAGTTAATACCTTGCCATGTTCCCATTACAGGCGCAGTAGCATTTGATTCTGTATATAAAGGTGCAGTACCGTCACTAGAGAACCCAATATAATCTTTATTGCTGTAGGTTTTATTAATCATCCAACAGGTTGAACCTTTAGGAAAATTAGCTACATTTTGTTGTAATAATGCATTGTAATAATCTTCAAAAAAGCCCTGTTGACTAAGTGGTAATGACTCATAAATCCACTGGCCTAAATATTTAGTCACTGGTTGACCGGAAATATCAATTTTAACTAAATCTTGATTTAGAAATAAATTATCGCCTTTCACTAAGTTGGCAGGTTGATAGTTTAAAGCTGTATCAGAAAATTGGACTTGAGAACCTAACAAATACCATGTGCCATCAGTTGTTTTAATCGGATCTAAAGTCACTCCCTGATCAGTGAAATAATGCTGACTAAGTTCATAACCTAATGGATGATTATCAGGATAGCTTATATAAATCTTATTATCCTGAATCTTATAGTTTTTCTTCTCAAGCATTGGATTTCCAGCGATCTGACTCGCAGAAAAACCGACAAGTCTCTCACCTTGTTCCTCTGTCTCATCATTACATGCCGAAAGTCCAAATGCACATAAACATGAAAGTATTAACTTTTTCATTATGTTCCTAAATTATTAATATAATGTAATCCGTATTATCAATGATTTGCTTTTTTTGGCAATGCAAATATTAAACAATTCAGATGAGAGGTAATATAGTTTTATTAAAAATTATTCTATAAAACTTAATATAAGACTAACTAAAACCATATAATTAGATAGGATAACTCACTGCTATCATCTTTTTCCCTAAATTATTTCATAGTCATTTTTATTTTAAAAAAGAGATCTAAAATTTTCTATGCTAAATTAATCTAAAAGTCTTCAATATTAAAATTTAATTATTGACATCACGAACCTTTAAAAAAGTTTTATGATAGTTCGAATAACAGGTTAGATCCCATTGAAATACCCCCTATCCCTACAAGACATGATATCAAATATTGAATATATTTCTGATGAGCACACCATCTATGCTGAACAACCTTGGGGTATTACATCCAAGGCAATTGCTCTATCAAATGATGAAAAGATGGAGATTATTATCAAAGATAAGTGTTACAGCTATTTTCTTGAAGTATTTATTATCAAAGAGTTAATAGAAGACCTAGATGACTCTTTAAATAATCAAGAGCTTGTATTTAAGATCATTCAATACGCAATAAATGATGCATGATAAATATCATTATTTAAAATAAAAACGCCCTTTCGGGCGCTTTAATTAAAATATATATGGTCGAACAAAAATCAGGAAGAAAATTCCAAGCATCAAGAACCATTTTAAGAAGTAATACAACTTACGGTTTTTAGCTTTTAGTGCTTTGGCTTTAATGCGAATTTGATAAACATAACCAAAAGCTTTATTTAAACCACCTGTTTGGTCACCTGTTTCATTCGGTGAACTTGCAGCAGTCATCACTTTACGACCAAACCAATGATTGAAACGTTCCATCCATTTCACTTTCATTGGTCGTTCAACGTCTGCGAAGAAAATAATACGGTTTTGATCAGTCTTATTTTCAGCATAGTGAATATAGGTTTCATCAAACACAACACTTTGGCCATCTCGCCAAGAGTATCTTTCACCATCAACATCAATAAAACAAAGATCATCATTTGGCGTAATTAAGCCCAAGTGATAACGCAGTGAACCTGCATATGGGTCACGGTGTCTTACCAAACGGCTGTCAGGTGCAAGCTCTGTAAACATTGCGGCTTTAATTGTCGGTAATGTTTTAAGAAGTGCTGTGGTTTTAGGGCAGAGCTCAGCAGCAGACGGATGGCTCGATTCGTACCATTTTAAGTAAAAACGCTTCCAACCCGTTTTAAAGAATGAGTTAAAACCTAAGTCGTTATATGTACTTGAAGCTTTGATCCCACCTTGGTCATATAAAGCTTTCGCTTCATCACGAATCATTTCCCAATTTTCATCCAACACTTTTAAATCTTTAAAATGCTGGGTGTCGATATAAGGTTGATTCGGCACCTTTGAAAAGATGTACATTAAAAAGTTAATCGGTGCGAGCAAGGTTGAATGGTCAAAAAACTGACGATAAAACGAATGCTTTACTTTCCCACGATGCTGAATATACAACGCTGAAATGATAAAAATCGCTAATATGATCCACTTAATCATATAGTTACTCGCATTTAAGTATTTTTAAAGATACTTTGAAGAAATTTGAAATTGGCAGGAATAATAACAAACTCTAGAAGAAAATTCAGACATAGATCGGCAAGTATTATTTTTAATAAATAGAAATCTCAAAAATATTCATTTTTGAGATTTCTTAAACTTAGCTTTTGAATTAGTTTTGATATGCTTGCCAATTTAATGCAGTCAGAGAATCAAGTGCTTTTGCAGCAGTTTCATTGTAGACATAACAACCAGATTTCAATTGTGCAATTCTTAACTGAGCGAGACGGATACGCTCAGGAGTATCGGCATTTTTCAAGAATATTTCCCAATGCTTAATTTCTTGATCAGCCGTCCAGCCAATATTACCCGTATAATCTGCTCTATATGTGTTACCTTGATATTGCACCGCAACACTACTACTCTCACCAAAACCTAAAGTAGTATCATAAATCGTTGTCCATAGAACATTTTGCCATGATCCCTTAACTGCTTTATAAGTAAAGCCGAATGGATTCGTTTGGTTCAAATAATTCAAATACTGAGCGTTTTCAGCATCAAAATCCTCAAAACTTTGATCAATTTCGTGATTTTGATCAACATTAAATGTGAAGGTTTCTTGATTAGATTTTTTTGAAATGAAACGATAACAACTACTTCCTTGAGGGAATTTACTCTGTCCGTAAGTATTAAGAAATATACGCCCATTAGTCGTACTATCATCGCTCACTGGAAAACCTAGCGCTCGATAACCAGGTAAAACTGTATCAAACATATTCTTATCAGACAGATCAACTTTTTGAAATTTCCAATCCTCTTTGACATCTCCAATGACGTCAAATCTCCAATCTGTCATTGAATTAAAATTCATGACATTGATTGCTTTATCAATAGGGAAATAGAGTTTTTTCTCTGTTAACAAATACTCACCTAAAGCTTGATTAGAAGAGCCATCCGTTGATTTTTTATTAAATATTTCAAAATAAGCCTTATCTAACTCATCTGTTTTTCCATCAGAATAGTAATCCATAAAATAATAACGGGTACCATTAGCAATAGAATCTTGCGAAGTACCACTTTGATTGTTATTCGCTGAATTATTATCACTAGAACCACCACCTCCACATGCACTCAACATAAAAGGAAGGATGGCTAAAATCATAAATTTATTTTTTAACATAATACATACTTTATTGAACATTTTTATAACACAAAGTTTATCCAAAGATAAAAAAATAGACAATACTTTCTGTCTAATAATTCACAAAGAACCTTATTTTTTATTACTAGTTCAAAAATTAAAGTAATCAACTATCTGCTAGTTTTTCTCACTTCATTATTAGATTCCTGCTAGAAATCAGTTTTTAAATAAAAATGTATTTTTCATATATATAGTTCAAGAAAGTTGTTTAAAAAAAATTGATGACCCTTGCGTCACGGCTTGATACAACTTGTCAGGTTTTTTTTAGATATAGTTATCGTAAGATTAGCGAAGCATAAATGTGTACCAAAGCTGTGCACACGCTTCATAACATCAACTTAGAAGTCCTCCAAAACCAAGGAGATCAGGCATGATCCACGCTGGCAATGCCATTACCGTCCAAATGCTTTCGGACGGAATTGCAGAATTCCGCTTTGACTTACAAGGTGAGTCGGTCAATAAATTTAACCGTGCAACAATTGAAGATTTCCAAGCTGCTATTGCTGCGGTAAAAGCAAATAACGATATTAAAGGCTTAGTTGTTACGTCGGGCAAATCAACATTTATTGTTGGGGCAGACATTACCGAATTTGGTGAAAACTTCGCTCAAGGCGAAAAAGCGATTGTTGACTGGCTTATGCCTGTTCACGAAATCTTCAATAGCTTTGAAGATTTAGAAATTCCAAAAGTTGTTGCTATTAACGGTATGGCGTTAGGCGGCGGTTTTGAAATGTGTTTAGTGTGTGACTATCGTGTGATGTCAGAAGCTGCACAAGTGGGCTTACCAGAAATTAAACTTGGTATTTACCCAGGTTTTGGCGGTAGCGTACGTTTAAGTCGTGTTATCGGTATCGACAACGCGGTTGAATGGATGGCAATGGCTGCTCCTAAAAAACCGGCTGCCGCCCTAAAAGATGGTGCTGTAGATGCGGTTGTAGCTGCTGATAAATTACTTGAAGCTGCAACTGACTTAGTTAAGCAAGCAATTTCTGGTCGTTTGAACTGGAAAGCGAAACGCCAAGAAAAACTTGATGCTGTAAAATTGAACCCACTTGAACAAATGATGGCGTTCAACACAGCAAAAGGTGCTGTACTTGCTAAAGCAAATCCTGCTCAATACCCTGCTCCAAAATTATTACTTGACTCATTACAAGCAGGTGCAAGCCTTGCGCGTGACGAAGCATTAAAAGCAGAAGCCGAAGGTTTTGCAAAAGCTGCGATTACTCCACAAGCTGGTGCATTGATTGGTTTATTCCTTAATGATCAAGTTGTTAAGAAAACCGCTAAAAAACATGAAAAAGGTGCACACCCAGTAAACCAAGCAGCTGTACTTGGCGCTGGTATCATGGGTGGTGGTATTGCTTACCAAGCGGCAAGCAAAGGCACACCAATCATCATGAAGGATATTGGTAACCCACAACTTGCACTAGGTATGTCAGAAGCGAACAGCTTGTTAACTAAACAAGTTGAACGTAAGAAAATGAAACCTGCGCAAATGGGTGAAACCCTTGCACGTATCCGCCCTACTTTAAGCTACGATGAGTTTAAAGAAGTTGATATCGTGATCGAAGCGGTTACAGAAAATCCAAAAGTTAAAGAAATCGTTCTTGCAGACACTGAAAAGCATGTTCGTGAAAACACAATTATTGCGTCTAACACGTCTACAATTTCAATTACACGTTTAGCTAAAGCTTTACAACGTCCTGAAAACTTTGTAGGTATGCACTTCTTCAACCCAGTTCACATGATGCCGCTTGTAGAAGTCATTCGTGGTGAAAAGACTTCTGAAGAAGCGATTGCAACTACTGTAGTTCTTGCTCAAAAAATGGGTAAAACACCAATCGTTGTAAATGACTGCCCAGGGTTCTTGGTTAACCGTGTATTGTTCCCTTACTTTGGTGCATTTGACCTTCTTGTAAAAGATGGCGCAGACTTCCAGCAAGTTGACAATGTAATGTCTAAGTTTGGCTGGCCAATGGGTCCTGCTTACCTCATCGACGTTGTTGGTATCGACACTGGTGTACACGGTGCAGAAGTCATGGCTGAAGGTTTTCCAGACCGTATGAAGCCAGACTACAAAGGTTCAATCCAAGCAATGTACGAAGCTAAACGTCTTGGTCAAAAGAATGACGTTGGTTTCTACAAATACGAACTCGATAAGAAAGGCAAGAAAGCAAAAACTGTTGATCCAACAGCGTATGAAATCATTGCTCCTTTCGTAACGGGTGAAAAACGCGAGTTTGATAACCAAGAAATCATTGACCGCATGATGCTTGCTTTCTGTAACGAAACAGTTCGTTGCTTAGAAGACAACATCGTTGCAACTGCTGCTGAAGCAGACATGGCAATGATTATGGGTGTAGGTTTCCCTCCATTCCGTGGTGGTCCATGTCGTTATATCGACCAGACAGGTGTTGCTGAATATGTTGCGCTTTGCGACAAATATGCACACTTAGGTAAGGCTTATGAAGCGCCACAAATGTTGCGTGACATGGCTGCTAACAACAAAAAATTCTACGGTTAAGGAGCAACGTGAATGGCTACTTTAAATCCACGTGACGTTGTCATCGTTGATGGCGTACGTTCTGCAATGGGTAAAACCAAAAACGGTATGTTCCGCAATGTACGTGCTGACAGCTTATCTGCTGAGTTAGTTCGTGCACTCGTTGCTCGTAACCAATTTGACACCAATGAAGTTGAAGACCTGATCTGGGGCTGTGTAAACCAGACTTTAGAACAAGGTATGAACATTGGTCGTAACATCGGCTTATTGGCTGACTTACCAAAAACTGTAGCAGGTCAAACTGTAAACCGTCTTTGTGGTTCATCTATGCAAGCACTTCATACTGCTGCTGCACAGATTGCAACTAACCAAGGTGATATCTTCATTATTGGCGGTGTAGAGCACATGGGCCACGTAGGTATGATGCACGGCATCGACCTAAACCCAGAAGCATCTAAACACTATGCTAAAGCATCTAACATGATGGGCTTAACTGCTGAAATGTTAGGTCGCATGAATGGTATTAGCCGTGAAGAGCAAGACGCTTTTGGTGTTGAATCTCACCGCCGTGCTTGGGCTGCAACTCAAGAAGGTCGTTTCAAAAACGAAATCGTTGGTGTTGAAGGTCACGATGCAAATGGCTTTAAAATCCTTTGTGACATCGACGAAGTAATTCGTCCAGACGCAAACCTTGAGTCGTTCAAAGCATTACGTCCTGTATTCGATCCGAAAGGCGGTACGGTAACTGCGGCTACATCTTCAGCTTTGTCTGACGGTGCTTCTGCAATGTTGCTTATGTCTGCTGAGCGCGCACAAGCGTTAGGTTTAAAACCACGCGCTGTGATTCGCTCTATGGCAGTTGCAGGTTGCGATGCTGCAATCATGGGTTACGGTCCAGTTCCAGCAACTCAAAAAGCGCTTAAACGTGCTGGTTTAACGATGGCTGATATTCAAACTATCGAATTAAACGAAGCATTTGCTGCTCAAGGCTTATCAGTAATGAAAGGCTTAGGTATTTATGACAAGCAAGACATCATTAACTTAAATGGTGGTGCAATTGCTTTGGGTCACCCACTAGGTTGTTCTGGTGCGCGTATCACCACTACGCTGTTAAACGTAATGGAACAACAAGATACTCAAATCGGTCTTGCGACCATGTGTATCGGCCTTGGTCAAGGTATTGCAACAGTGATCGAACGTGTTTAATTAACACCAAGATAAAAAAATCCCCGCTCAATGCGGGGATTTTTTTATCGACCAGCTAAACCATTCTCGATTTTCTTCTGTAAATCTCTAATATCTTGAATATTCACTTTCATCGTACCCTCACGATAAGCATCGACATTACTTCGATTAATATTCAAAGGTCTTAACATTTCAAAGATACCATTGGTTGGATCAGAAGACTGTATTCCACCCGCTACCGCTAAAATGTATTGTTGTAAGAATGGAGAAAGTTGAGACAAATCAGGTTGTGCCATAACTGGCTGATAATCTACTGTAGTCATGCCTTCAAGGACTAAAGCATTCTGTATATCATTATGAATTTTATACTCACGGTGTTGCAAAGCCTGACGCACTTTTTTATCTTCTTGGAAGGGTACAAATCCCACCTCTTCACGTAGCTCAGATTCAGCCATAACGCGAATTGTTGGTAAAGTAGCCACTTCTTCTGCTTGAACAGTCGGTAAACCCATAAAAGCAAATGCAGCAATGAAGGCTGATTGTTTTAGAAAGTTCATAACTTGCTCCAAAAATCACTCATCCTATTCAAATTAAAAAGATGATGATTAAATTAAAAGTATCTATAAATAGGCTACAACAAAGTCGAATTTGATTCAGTAATGCTCAGATAAACGGTAAATATAATTAAATTTTTTAATGTAATAGTACGGTTCTTCTATTTATTAAAACTGCATTCTATAAAGCACTCTATAATTTGAACAAAAGTGTTCAGATTATAGAGTGCGATTTATCTTATAAATTTTATTTGCTCTCTAACACCCCTTTTAAAGAATTGACGACTTGTGGAAACGTCGTAAAACCTTCTCTACCTAAAAAGTGCCCGCCATTAGGTACTGTAATGTACGGCGCATCAATTTCTTTCGCTAATTCAATAGTGAGTTTAGGCGGAACCAAATCATCATTATCAGACAAATACACCAGCTTTTTCTTTATGTTCTTAAAGTAGTTCGTATCGACTTTGCTTTTTGTTATATAGGCATCGAGTGGAGAGAAGTCTGAAATTGGGCCAGAAAATCCAGATACTAAAATCATTCCTCCTATATGTTGATAATCATGACGTTGCAAAAAGTACAGTAAAGTAATGACACCCAAACTGTGCGCAACAAAATAGGTATTTTCATCCACACTCGGGATCTGTTTGTCTAAAACCTTTTGCCAAGCATCCACATCTGGATGCTCAGAATCTGGAAATGGAATTAAGGTAACCGTTGTATGTTCATCTTCTATTTGATGTTTTAAATCTAGAAACCAATGATCATCTATAGAAGCAGAGTAACCATGAAGCACAAATATTTGACGCATGTTCTTCTCCTGAAGTTCCAATGTTTTGGCATTTGCAACAAATGACATTAATCCGAATAACACCAATAAAATGAGTTTTCTGATCATGGAACAAGTACCATTTTGAAAGATAAAAACATGCTAAACTATGACACCACTGTTAAGGTCAACCCCATTTTATGAACCTTGCCAAAGTTGCCGAACTCACAAAAGTCAGCCCGCGTATGCTGCGTTACTATGAAAGTTTAGGACTTATACAGCCTCATCGAGCAAGTAATAACTATCGAAGCTATACACACAAAGACATTGAAAATATTAAGAAAATTAAAATATTAAATGATGCAGGCATGCACCTAAAAGACATTCAAGCCTTGCTGCCTTGTTTTGATTTAGATGAACGCGTATTTACGCTGTGCTCAGTGGTTCAAGAAAAACTGCAAACTGAACTCATGCATGTGTCTGAACAATTAAACAAACTACAAACTTCTCAAAGTTTATTACAATCTTTTTTAACCAAAGGAAAAGCTGAGAGCACCAAATCATAATTTTTGATGCTCATGCCACGCTTATTCTTTTAAATCTCCTTCGAGTGCAGCTACATTCTTTTTCTTAATTTTTTCAATTTTTGCATTTAGTTTTAGAACATCTTGATAAAGCCCATTAAACTTTTTGACCTGCGCATTTTCATGAAAAAGAATCATCTGATCTTTCTTCTGCCATTCATAATTTTTTAGAAGCTTAAACATTTCTTCTGCTTTATCTAAAATTTGTAGCTCAATCATAAAAATTGCATGATCTTGATCAGCTTTTTGCTGAGTTCCTAATTTCATTTCAAGGAGTTGTCTCATCTCTGCATCAACAGATAATTCTTGAACCTTTGCTAAGAAAGTTTTATGAATTTTTTCATATTCAGTTTGATATTTATCTGAAGCCATCCTGACATCAGCTAGCATCTTTTCAGTTTCTACAAACTTTTGCTTTTTATCAAGATCTAGACGATCAACATTTAAAAAAGTGTCCCATTTGGCTGCTTTGAGTTCTCTTAAATATGCATTTCGTGCATTAATATTTTGAATCCAATAACTTAAAAGAAATTCTGAAATTTGCTTATAGTGTCCTGCCAACCGTTTATCGTGAATATTAAGCTCGACGGGTTTAGACCAGTCTTGTGCTTGTTCATAAAGCTGATTCATTTTTTCAGTCATGACCACATCAAACATTTGACTACTGTCTTTGGCCTGCTGCTGTTTGATATGTTGATAGGTGAAAAAAATAATGCTTATGACAACAATCAGACTTGCTATCGCAATCAAAACTCGGCGCATACACACCTCCTATTTCCCTTCTTATAGTTTTGCTCTTTATAGTTATAAAATAGAGCTTATTCTTCTTTATATGCCATTTATTTCACAATACGCAACACTGTATTCGCTACTCAAAGCTTTAAATCCTTGTGCATCATCCCTATTATGATGGGTAATTAAAATTTATGAGATTCTCCCATGCGTGTTGATGTCTGGTCTGATGTAGTTTGCCCTTTCTGTTATATCGGCAAAAAACGCCTTGAACATGTAGCTGCGGAAGCAGGTATTGAGCTTGAAATTCACTGGCATAGTTTTGAATTAGATCCTGATGCGCCAGCAAAACATGACACATCAAATACTGAGCGTTTAGCTAAAAAATATGGCCGCACCTATGAAGAGATGGAAGAAATGGAGCGCAATATTGCGGCCATGGCTGCCTCTGAAGGTATTGATTTCCAATGGCAAAAGGCGAATTCTGGCAATAGTTTCAATGCACACCGTATTATTCACCTTGCGCAAAGCAAAGGCTTAGGCAACCAAGCAAAAGAAGCTTTTTTCCATGCTTATATGACCGAAGGTCTGGCAATTGGTGAACGTGAAGTTGTAGAAGAAATTGCTTCTCGTATTGGTCTTGATAATGCGGAAGTTGAATTTGTATTAGATACAAATGAACTATCTGACTTTGTTCGTCATGACGAAAAGATTGCTAAAGAGCAGTTAAATGTTACGGGTGTGCCATTCTTTGTATTTGATCAAAGAATTGCTCTCGCTGGTGCTCAACCACGTGACGTCTTTTTAAAAGTCTTAGAGCAAGCACAACTTAAAGCAAATTCTGAAGCTGTTGAGCAAGATGATGCTGCTGTTTGTAATGATGAATCATGTGATATTCCACAGAAATAAATCAACACAATTGAAAATGTGATGAAATCGTATGTTTTATCACCATTTTAGCAATAGAGCGTTCTAAAAAAAGAACTATCTAATTGTTTAAAATCAGTTTATGATTGCTTCTTAGAATATTCGCGCTGTAATGTTCTGTTTTTTATGTGTTTAATGATCGGAATTTGAAGTTTCCTTGATCTATCATCCCCCTTAATTGGGGGATTTTTTTTGCTTAAAAATAATCGCTACTAGCTTAAACTTTTTCATTTATTTCAAATATGTAAAAAAAGTTAAATTTACTTAACTTTTGTGTCGTCCTCTTGATTTTATTAGAAAAATCAACAAAAGTGGAAACAACAACAAAACATAAAGATAGATATGAAAACATTTCACGTAATGCCTTATCGGCAGCTTTTTGCACTTTTAACTCTTGGATTCGGTTCGGTATGCATTGCTCATGCAGAAACGAGCTCTTCCTCTCAACACCAACAAGTAGAAGGTTTGTCATCTGGAGTTCAAACCGAAGCTACAACAGATGAAAATCTGTTAGATCAGATCCCCCGTTGGGTAGATGCGACCCCAACCATTTTTCCAGAGCAGTCTAGTCAACCTATTGTTCCCCCTACCGAACAAACAGAAGATCAAACGTGGGTTGACCGTAAGCAAAAGAAAATTCGTAATTGGGCCGATCGTACTTCTGAAAAAATTGATAACTGGTTTGGAGAAGTCGATCCACAGAAGCCAGCTACTGCAACCATCCGCGTAATGGTCGATAACTATTGGAATGAATACGATAATTTTGAAATTAAGCCCAGAATACGAGGCAGGATTAAATTACCAACGCTAGAAAAACGTCTAAGTGTGGTATTTGGTGATGACTCTCTCGATAACGAATTTAATAACAGTCCGGCCAATATTAACCAAAACCCAAATCAAGACTCCAATAAGAAGTTAAATGGTAAACAAACGAGAGATGACAACAGTTCTATTGCTTTACGTTGGTCAGACTTCTCAAAAAAATTGCCTTTTGAAACAGATGCTGACTTAGGTATCCGTTCCGGAGATGATATTTATGTTCGTTTAAAAGCATCAAGAAATTGGCAACTCCGTAATGATTTTAAATTTTATGCTGAGCAAATTTATCGTTACGGCATAGACAGTGAAAACTACTTACGTACCAATCTTGAACTTACCCATGCCAGACCAAATCAACCGATTTTATCAAATCAGTTCAGCTTAACTTATGCCGATGATCAAGATGATGATCTAAGTTGGGAAAATAGAGTTTTCCGTGAACATAGTTTCTTTGCAAATAACCGTTTTAACTATGGTATTTATACAGGTGGTTATTACAACGACAATGACTTGCGTTTAAATAGTTGGGGACCATTTGTTTCATGGCGCCAACCTGTTTTACGTGAATGGTTCTTTGTTCAAGGAGATGTAAATTACTTTAATGATCACCGTGAAGATCGCAACCATTTCGTCAGCACCTTCTTGCGCTTAGAAGCTCTTTTTTAAGCTGCCAAACATCACCTTGGAACCCATCCAAGGTGATGAATAATAAAATACTTTTAAATAAATTTTTAAGCTTAGCCTTTTAAAGTATTGTTCTAGTTTTTATTTTTGATTCCTTCTCCTTAAAAATGAATCAATTCTCCTCTTTTTCATTTCAATACAAATCAGCTGCCTTAGTTTGTATTTATAGTTTAGGCGTATTGGCTTTAATTCCGCATACTCAATTTTTTTATAATACGTTCAAGCACCAACGGTCACGGCGTTATCCTTATTCTTCTACGAGTTTTACTAAAGTAAAAAGACAATCACTTTCACTCTCTCCTTGTGAAATAGAGACAAATAATGCTTTACCTGATGACACCTTAATTCAAGAACTAATGGCTGTATTTGGAAATGATACGTTATGGAAACGTGCGACTCAGCCTGAACTAACTTATAAAACCTTTGGTAAGAAAAAGAGGAAGAACTCTTCAGCTCAGGTTTCGACAACTAACCCACTGAGTGCAAGCTGGGCGACTATTTCAACCTGGATGCCTTTTGAAAATAATCTTGATTTAGGTTCAAACTCAGAAAACGATGTTTATGTACAATTTTTGGCAAAGAAAAAATGGAATTTAAGACATAACATTAGTTTGGATACAGAACAGGTATTTCGCTACGGCTCTACTAGCCGGAACTACACCGAAACAACGCTAAACCTAACGCAAAAAATGCAAGACAACACTCTTTTCGCTAATAAATTTAATGTGAATAAGAGTGAAAATGAAGATTATATTTGGGGAAATTGGACTTTCCAGCAGTATCAATTTTTAAAGGATAATCATCTTACTTACGGTGTCTATAGTGGTGGCGTATATACCAAAAATGACATTCGACTAAATAGTTGGGGGCCTTATATTTCATGGCGGCAGCCTGTGTGGCGAAATTGGCTTTTTATGCAAAATGACCTTAACTTTTTTAACCATATTGATGATGATTCGAAACATCAGCTCAGTGTTCAAATGAATCTCGAAGCTAATTTTTAATCAAAAAATATCAAATTGTGGATAACTCTTTCTTTATCCACAAAAAAAGCCCCTGAAAGTTCAGAGGCTTTTTTTACACTGAATTATTTCAGCAATAAGCTATTAATGCGTTTTACATAAGCTGCTGGGTCTTCCGGTAAACCACCTTCAGCAATAACAGCCTGATCAAAAATGACGTTAGCCAAGTCATCAAACTGTTCTGAACTTTCGAGTTTCTTCACCAATGGATGCTCAGGGTTAATTTCTAAAATTGGTTTGATTTCTGGTACTGCCTGTCCTGCTTGTTTAAGCATACGAATAAGTTGAGGTGATAATTCACCTTCACTTGTCACTAAACATGCAGGAGAATCAACTAAACGCGTTGTTACACGCACTTCTTGCGTTTTAGCTTTCAATGAGTCACTTAGTTTCTCAACAACAGGCTTAAACTGTTCAGCAGCTTGCTCAAGTGCCTTTTTCTCTTCAGCATCTTGTAAGTCACCTAAATCAACCGCGCCTTTCGACACATTCTTTAATGGTGTACCGTCAAACTCTTGAACAAAATTCATTGCCCATTCGTCAACACGTTCAGCCATTAATAATACTTCAATGCCTTTTTTCTTGAACAACTCAAGCTGCGGTGAGTTTTTCGCTGCCGCTAAGCTGTCAGCAGTCACATAGTAGATAGCTTTTTGGCCCTCTTTCATACGTGCCTTATAGTCAGCAAAAGAAGTTGTTACTTCATCATTTGTTGATGTCGCATAACGTAATAATTTTAAAATACGTTCGCGGTTACCAAAGTCTTCGCCCAAGCCTTCTTTAAGTACTGAGCCAAACTCACTGTAGAACGTCTTGAATTTTTCTTGGTCTTTTTCATCTTCCGATTTAGCCAAGCCATCAAGTACAGTTAATACGCGGCGTGCATTACCTTCACGAATCGTTTTAACATCACGGCTTTCTTGCAACAACTCACGGCTGACATTCAGTGGTAAATCAGCACTGTCCACTACACCTTGAACAAAACGTAGATAATTTGGAATTAAATTATCCGCATCATCCATAATAAAGACACGTTTTACATAGAGCTTAATACCCGCTTTGGCTTCACGAGTAAAAATGTCATGTGGTGCTTTACTTGGAATATAAAGTAACTGCGTATATTCGGTACTACCTTCAACACGGTTATGCGCCCAAGCCAGTGGTGCTTCAAAGTCATGCGTTAAGTTTTTATAGAACTCAACGTACTGCTCTTCTGTCACTTCGCTCTTGTTACGTGTCCATAAAGCACTTGCCGAGTTAATCGCTTCCCACTCGTCAGTTTTAACCATTTGGCCGCCTTTAGGCTCTTCACCTTCAGCAACCTCTTCTTCTTGCCAAACTTCTTTTTGCATTTCAATTGGCAAGCTAATGTGGTCAGAGTATTTATTAACGATCTGCTTAACTTTATAAGATTCTAAATAATCAAGCGCATCATCACGTAAGTGCAGAATAATGTCGGTACCACGTGAAGCCTTATCAATTTGCTGAACTTCAAACTCGCCTGTACCACCACTAATCCAACGCACCCCTTCAGATGCATCTAGACCTGCACGGCGTGATTCCACGGTAATTTTATCGGCAACAATAAAACCTGAGTAAAAGCCAACACCAAATTGACCAATCAACTGAGCATCTGCTTTTTGATCACCAGTCAATTTTGACATGAAATCTTTAGTACCCGATTTTGCAATCGTACCTAAGTTATCAATCGCTTCTTGCTGATTTAAGCCGATACCATTATCAGAAATCGTTAAAGTTTTATCTTCTTTATTTAAAATGACTCGTACATGTAAATCGGGATCATTTTCATAATATTCAGGATGATTAATTCCTTCAAAACGCAACTTATCACATGCATCTGATGCATTAGAGATCAGTTCGCGTAAGAAAATCTCAGGGTTAGAATAGAGAGAATGCGTCACTAAATGTAAAAGCTGTGCAACTTCCGCTTGGAAACTATAATTTTGTGATGCTTGTTCACTCATAAATCACTCCTTAAATTTTGAAGTCTGTTTGTTCTCGAATGCTTTATGAATGGAGTACTTCTAGAATTTTTCAATCCTGAATATTAAAAATTTTTACTCTAATTAAAATGGACCGTGGCTTAACACTCTATCTTGCAATATCGCGTCTAGCTGCTGTTGTCGTTGTTGATAAGCTTTGCTAATACAACTTACACCAGCCACACAGGCATTTCTTTTTTTCAGCCATTGCTGCTGAGCATCTTTTTGGTTGTCCCGCCCGCCCATTGGTAAAGCATGCAGAACAATTTGATAGGTCGTCGCCATTTTCACATCGGCATCATTTAAAGAACGGTTTTTACAAATACTTTTTTCCGTTTTCGTTTTTGCAGCATCACATGAGAAACTTGCGGCTTGCAAACTCTGTGTAAAAGCAATACCACTAAAAACAGCCAAACACATCGCTAATTTTTTGTTCATGATTTTATTCCCATGTTTTGTAATGAATAGAAATTAGTTTAGAAAAAAATTGGCATAAGATATGTATAAAACTGTCTGTTTTATGCTTTTTTTAGTGCAAATAAAATCCATAAAAAAACCTCACATAAAATATATGTGAGGTGCCTGAGTCTAGGTTTATTATTATATTTTTTCTATTTATTATTATGCTTAAAATTTATAGCTATAACCTAAAGTGTAAACAAACGGATTGATATCAAGATCAAATTTATAATCATTTGTTAAAGTAACTTCCGGACTAATATCCATATAACGAACATCTACAAATACTCCCCAGTTTTTAGCATCCGCAGGTTGGAAGTTAAAACCAACTTGTCCTGCCACACCAAAATCTTCTTTAACTTTTACCGCTGCTCCTTGTTCATCCCAAGGAATAAATGCTGTAGCACCAACACCAATATACGGCGTAAAACGAGTCGAATTTTTAAAATGATATTTAGCAGTAATCGTTGGTGGCAACTGTTTAATACGCGCTACATTTTTACCATCTAACAATACGTCATGATTAATAGGTGCTGCTAATAATAATTCTGCCGAAAATGGAGACTGGCCAAAAAAGTATTCTACCGATGGTGTAAATGCATATTCATGATCTGCTTTTACCACGCCTAAAGGTGTTGTTATATCTTCTGATGGAGCAATAACACTACCACCAAATTTCACTTGCCAGTTACCAGCAAAAGTAAAAGAAGACATCCCCATTAATGCAACAACCAAAGCTTTTTTGAACACTTTAATATCTCCAAACTTATTTATATTTATAATAAACATGTATTTTAAAATCATGCAATACACATTATAAAATTAATTTATCATTTATTTTTAAATAACTGTTTTAAATAAAATTATATATTAACCAACTATTTTAATTGGTTTTTATTCCAACCTTATTAATCAAGATTATTTTATATTACCAACCATTTTAATATACTTTATAACTCTGAGTGTTTTAATATAATTTATTTTAAATACATCTTTTTATTTAGCCAATAAAAAACCTTCTTAATTTAAATCTAAAGATCATCATTAAGAAGGTTAATAATTTAATATTTTATAAAAAATCTATAAAACCATTGCAGCAATCCAGCCAAAAATTAATAGCGGAATATTAAAATGAATAAATGTAGGTACAACCGTATCCCATATATGGTCATGTTGCCCATCTACACCTAAACCAGCTGTTGGGCCTAAGGTCGAATCAGAAGCTGGTGAGCCTGCATCACCTAATGCTGCTGCTGTCCCAATAAGGGCAATCGTCGCTAATGGTGAAAATCCAAACTGTACGCATAAAGGCACATAAATAACGGCCAACACAGGTACACTTGAGAAAGATGAACCAATACCAATCGTGACAAATAAGCCAATACAAAGCATTAAGAAAGCTGCAAGTGCTCGATTATCCCCAATGATTTCAACTACACCTTTTACCAGTTGATTGATATCCCCTGTATGCGTCATTACCGATGCAAAGCCCGCAGCAGAAATCATAATGAAACCAACCAAGGCCATCATTCGCATGCCTTGTACAAAGACATCATCTGCATCTTGCCATTTAAAAATTCCGGCAGTAGATAGAACAGCAAAACCGACTAAACCACCCAAAATCATTGAACCTGAATAGAGCTGTGCAGCGAGTGTCAGGCCAATTGCAAGCAATGCCATATAGATCGTTTTCTTTGCAATTACGGGCGCTTGCTCTGCCTCATGCTTTAACTCTTCTGCATCTGCTTTTAAGTCAGCTGTTTCATCTTGCGCTGTTGCACGAAGAGGTTTATCTAAATCAATCGTTGTAGTTGGTGTAATAGCACGATCAGCATAAATCCTTGGTTTACGGTAGCTAATAAATACAGCAACCAAAGTACCTAAAACCATTCCCAAAACTGGAATAGCCATGCCAATTGACATCATGCCACGCTCTACATGCAAGCCATACGCTGCACCAACTTTGTTGATATTCCCCATCAAAATTTGTTCAAGGAAAATTGCACCAAATCCAACCGGAAGAAAAATATAAGTTCCGACTAAACCTAGCGTAAGCACACAGGCTGCTGCTCGACGATCTAACTTTAAATGGTTCATTACCCGTAATAATGGCGGAACGAGTACAGGAATAAAGGCAATATGAACCGGAATTAGGTTCTGAGAGAAAATAGCAGCGATGAGTAAAATACCTAAGAGTAGATATTTCACTTTCGTTTCGCGGCTTTTTCCAGCTTCCATTCCCAACAAACCAATCAGTTTATGGGCAAGTAAATCAGGTAAACCAGATTTTGAAAGTGCCAGAGCAAATGCCCCTAACACAGCATAGGCAAGTGCAACTTCAGCACCATCACCAAGACCAGCATTAAAGGCATCAACGGTTTGAGAAAGGCTTAAACCTGCTACGAGGCCGCCTACAATGGCAGAAACCACTAAAGTCAGTACGACAGAAACGCGCGCCAGTGATAATAAAAACATCACTGCAATCGCAATAACGACAGCATTCATGAATAAATTCAGAGCAAAACAAAAGGCGACATTCTATCAGATTCAGACCTATGAAGCCGAAAATATCGCCGAATTAACAGTTTTATGCAGTCACTCAATGATTAAGCTTGGGCCTTAATAAACTGACGAATATGATCTGCAATTTTTGCCGGCTCACTTAGAATTGCCCAGTGATTTGCTTCAAGCTCTACATATTCAAAATTTTCTACCCACTTTGGCATAGCCTCAGTAATATATTCAGGACTCACAAAAGTGTCATATTTTAAAATAACGGCTTTAACTGGACATTGAGCATAACGCTGACGAGGGCCAGTTAAACGAGGAATAAAATTTGCTCGGTATAAATTAATGCCATATTTACCATCTGCATTAATATTATTATTTAAAGGTAAATTACTTTTTCTCTCCAGCTGAGTCAGGACTTTCCCCCATTTTTCAGGGCTAAAAAGAGACCATACTGTTGGTGCTAACAAAGGAAGATGGAATGCACCGATATACCAAGATTTGGTTAATATTTTTAGGATCTGAGCTGGTGAAGATTTAAATTTATCACGCAAAAATAAAGCTGCATGGTCAAGACATGGTCCAGAAATGGTTGTGTATGATAATAACCGTCCTTTAAATTTAGGCTCAGTTACCGACTCCCAAGATTGAATTGAACCCCAATCGTGTGCAGCCATATGGAATTGACGATTTGGTAATAATTCATCAACCACTTCTTGTAAATCTAGAGATAACCGCTCTAAACGGTAATCGCGTATACGTTTTGGTATAGACGACAAACCCGCCCCACGTACATCATAAGTGACAATGTAAAAGTCATTGATCAAATGTTCAATGATTGACTCCCATACTTCTTGATTGTCAGGATAACCATGTACTAAAACCAACGGTGTATTTTTATCGTCGCCCCATGTTTTGGCACAAAGGGTTTGTTGGTCACTTGTTGTTACTGTATGAACTTTTGGCTGCATAATCATTTCCTATCTTGTTTTTCAATCGATCATGTCGTTAGTCGGATAGAGCATTGCCATCAATATAAAAAAGATGATACTTATCTAGTATGAATACTGTTTCAATAAAAAAAATTGACTATTATGGCTATTTTAAGAAGACTTCAGAACAATCCTACGATTTCAAAATTTCTATTTAATCACTACCCACCTTATCGTGGTGCAGGGATTTATATTGAAATCATGAATTTAGAACTTTGCCATGTACGTGTAAAAATGCCGCTGACTTGGAAAAACCAAAACTTGGTCGGAACACACTTTGGGGGCAGTCTTTATTCAATGGTTGATCCATTTTACATGATGATTCTGCTGCATCATCTCGGATCAAAATATATTGTCTGGGATAAAGCTGCTGAAATTAATTTTCTTTCCCCAGGTCGAAGTACGGTACATGCAGACATTCGAGTAGATTTAGCTGAGATTGAGCAAATACGTGAGCTTGCCGAAAACTACGACCCTGTTTTAAGAACTTATCATCTAAACATTTTTGATGAATCTGGGGTAAGAATTGCCGAAGTTAAAAAAACGCTTTATATCAGACGTAAAAAAGCAAAACCTTTCCCGCAATGAAAATAAGCGCTAAAAAGCGCTTATTTTATTCAATCAATACTGTGTTATCTTTTTTCTTCAATCGCTGCACCAGCACCACCACCGATCGCACCGCCAATTGCAGCACCAGAGTCACCACCCAATATTGCTTTACCTACCACAGAACCGATACCAGCTCCGATCGCACTCTTAGTCGTGGTTTGCTTACTACCGCCTTGGCTATTTGAACCAACACCAGCACCTACTGCTGCACCTAAGCCTGCACCAACACCACCACCTACATGGTTACCTAAGCCACCACCTAGCGCTCCACCTGCTGCTGCTGCACCAATACGCTGATCAGACGGACTCATATTTTGACAACCCGTAATCATAAGCGTAGACAACATTAAAGCAGAAACTAATCCTATTGTTTTTTTCATGGCCATACTCCTACTACCTGTTCTAATAAAAAGAATAATCCTCTTTTATGAGGAATTTGATCAGATTGTGTTATTCATCTGTCCTAATCGATTGATATTTTGTAAAGCTCTTCTATTTATGATCATCAAGCAAAATTTTAATTATAAAAAAGACATAAAAAAGAAGTCTCTAACAGGTTAAAGACTTCTAGGTTTAAACATCATTAGGAATAGTTTTAGTACTTCCCTTTCTTCTCTTCATAAGCTGCACCCGCACTGCCACCCAGTGCACCACCTGTAGCAGCACCAGCATCGCCACCAATGATTGCGCCACCTAACACCGCACCCACACCGGCACCAATTGCACTATTACGCACGGTTTTACTACTAGATCCTTTTGCATTAGCTGCAACGCCGGCACCGAGAGCCGCTCCTAAACCTGCGCCAATATTACCGCCCACATGTTTACCTACAGCACCACCTGCACCACCACCGATCGCAGCCGAACCAATACGTTTACTTTCTGGGCTTGCATTTTGGCAACCAACAAACAAAGTTGTTGACATCAGGCCAACACTCACAATCATCATCATTTTTTTCATTAGATTTACTCCAGTCTTCATAAGCATGTAGCCTAATCTGTTTTTGTGGAGCGTTTATCCCGCTTAAGTAATAAAATAATGACTCTTTAATATGTTTATGTAATTACCACTTTTAATTGTTATAAATAAATATAAATAAAAAAGGCACCCTGAGGTGCCTTTTTTAGTGCCAGTCTAAACTTAGAATTGTTCTGAGTTTAATGCTTGGCTAAATGCTTGGTCTACTTCGCTGAAGTCATTGTGAAGCTCATGTTCAGCAGCTTCTGCTTCTTGACGACGACGTTCTAAGTGGTATGCAAGACCAGTACCAGCTGGAATCAAGCGACCCACTACAACGTTTTCTTTCAAGCCACGTAAATCATCTTCTTTACCTGTTACAGCAGCTTCAGTTAACACACGAGTTGTTTCCTGGAACGATGCAGCAGAGATGAACGAGTCTGTAGAAAGCGATGCTTTCGTAATACCCATCAATTGACGTTCAAACTTCGCAGGGAACTTGTTCTGAGCCAAGACAGCTTGGTTCTCTTGAACAACGCGGATGTAATCAACTTGCTCGCCTTTGATGAAGCTTGTATCGCCGCCATCAGTGATATCAACTTTACGCAACATTTGACGTACGATAACTTCAATATGTTTGTCGTTGATTTTTACACCTTGGAGACGGTATACGTCTTGAACTTCGTTCACGATGTAGTTAGTTAATGCAACTTCACCTTTCAAACGTAAGATGTCGTGCGGGTTTTGTGGACCATCAGAAACTGTTTCACCACGGTTCACATGCTCGCCTTCGAACACGTTGATTTGACGCCATTTTGGAATCAATTCTTCGTAAATCTCAGAACCATCATCTGGGGTAATTACTAAACGGTTTTTACCCTTAGTTTCTTTACCGAAGCTTACAACACCTGAAACTTCAGCAAGAATTGCATGTTCTTTCGGTTTACGTGCTTCGAATAAGTCAGCTACACGCGGAAGACCACCGGTAATATCACGAGTACGTGATGTTTCTTGTGGTACACGACCAATTACGTCACCGACACCAATCGTTTCGCCATCGCGAACAGTTACGATTGTGTTTTGTGGCAAGAAGTAGAACTGTTCGCCGCCATCTGTTGTATCCAACACGATTGCAGGACGTAAATCTTTACCAGAAGCAGGACGAGCTGTTACAGGCAAGATTTCAACAGTAGTCATACCAGTTGCATCATCAGTTTTCGATGTTGCAGTTACACCATCAGCGATTTGACTGAAACGTGCTTTACCAGCAACTTCTGTTACTAATGGATGTGTATGCGGATCCCAAGTCGCTACGATGCCGCCAGCTTCTACAGCTTCACCATCTTTCAACAAGATGCTTGCACCGTAAGGAAGTTTATAACGCTCGCGCTCACGACCTAAGTCATCGGCAATACCAATTTCACCTGAACGTGAAACTGAAACCAAGTGGCCTTTTGCATGTTGTACAGTTTTCACGTTATGGAAACGTACAGTACCTTTATTACGTACTTGAACACTGTTTGCAGCAGAAGTTCGGCTCGCAGCACCACCAACGTGGAACGTACGCATCGTTAACTGTGTACCTGGTTCACCAATAGATTGTGCTGCCATTACACCAACTGATTCACCTGGGTTAACCAAGTGACCACGTGCAAGGTCACGGCCATAACATCTAGCACATACACCAAAAGCAGATTCACAAGCAATTACTGAACGTACTTTGACTTCATCCACACCCGCTTCTTCAAGATGAGCTGCGATTTTTTCGTCAATTAACGTACCACGAGGTAATACAACTTCATCATCAGATGCACGACGTACGTCTTCAGCAGTTACACGACCTAATACGCGGTCACGTAATGGCTCAATGACATCACCACCTTGAATGAATGGAGTCATTACCAAACCACCAGCTGTACCACAGTCAGGCTCAGTAATTACCAAATCTTGTGCTACGTCTACAAGACGACGAGTCAAGTAACCAGAGTTCGCAGTTTTCAATGCCGTATCGGCCAAACCTTTACGCGCACCGTGTGTTGAAATAAAGTACTGAAGTACTGTTAAACCTTCACGGAAGTTCGCTTTAATCGGTGTTTCGATAATCGAACCATCCGGTTTTGCCATCAAGCCACGCATACCAGCAAGCTGACGAATCTGTGCCGCACTACCACGGGCACCAGAGTCAGACATCATATAGATGCTGTTGAATGATTTTTGTTTCTCGTCTTCACCTTGTTTGTTTTTCACAAGTGTATAAGACAAGTTATCCATCATCGCTTTAGCAACTTGGTCGTTTGTACGCGCCCAGATATCGACAACTTTGTTATAACGCTCACCAGCAGTTACGAAACCTTGTTCGAACTGTTGTTCGATTTCACGAACTTCTGTTTCAGCTTTATCAATAATTGTGTGCTTAGTAGGTGGAATTAACATGTCTTCCATACCTACAGATACACCTGAACGAGTCGCTTGACGGAAGCCCAAGTACATTAATTGGTCAGCAAAGATAACAGTATCTTTCAAACCAAGTTTACGGTAGCAAGAGTTGATTAACTTCGAGATATTCTTTTTAGTCATCTCAAGGTTGATCATGTCAAAGCTTAAGCCTTGTGGAACAACTTCCCAAAGCAAACAACGACCTGGTGTCGTATCAACAATAATAGTTCCGTGTTCACGTTCACCATTTTCATTGATAACAGTTTGATGCACACGTACTTTAACACGAGCATGGATCGCAACCTGACCAGTTGCAAGTGCACGGTTTACTTCGTGAGTATCAGCAAACACCATGCCTTCGCCTTTAGCATTTACTGCATCACGCGTGATGTAGTAAAGACCCAAGACAACGTCCTGAGAAGGAACGATGATCGGCTCACCATTCGCTGGTGACAAGATGTTGTTTGTTGACATCATCAATGCACGAGCTTCTAACTGTGCTTCAAGTGTCAATGGAACGTGTACCGCCATTTGGTCACCATCGAAGTCGGCGTTAAACGCAGCACAAACGAGTGGGTGAAGACGGATTGCCTTACCTTCGATAAGAATAGGTTCAAATGCTTGAAGACCTAAACGGTGAAGTGTTGGCGCACGGTTCAACATTACTGGATGTTGACGAATTACAGAAGCAAGAACGTCCCAAACTTCTGGAGTCTCGCGCTCAACCATTTTCTTCGCAGCTTTAATGGTTGTTGCTTGACCTGAAGCTTGTAGTTTCGCAAAAATAAATGGCTTGAATAATTCAAGTGCCATTTTCTTCGGAAGACCACATTGGTGAAGACGTAAAGTAGGACCTACAGTAATTACCGAACGACCAGAATAGTCAACACGCTTACCAAGTAAGTTCTGACGGAAACGACCTTGTTTACCTTTGATCATATCTGCCAAAGATTTTAATGGACGTTTGTTAGAACCGGTAATTGCACGACCACGACGACCGTTATCAAGCAATGCATCTACAGACTCTTGTAACATACGTTTTTCGTTACGTACGATAATGTCTGGTGCTGCAAGATCAAGAAGACGCTTCAAACGGTTGTTACGGTTAATGACACGACGATATAAATCGTTCAAGTCAGAAGTCGCGAAACGACCACCTTCAAGTGGAACCAATGGACGTAAATCAGGTGGAAGTACAGGAAGTACATTCATCACCATCCATTCTGGCTTATTGTTTGAATCGTTGAATGCTTCCATCAATTTCAAGCGTTTAGACGCTTTTTTCAACTTCGTTTCAGAAGTTGTCTGAGGAATTTCTTCACGTAAACGTGCGATTTCAGCTTCAAGATCGATATCTTTTAATAGGTCCTGAATCGCTTCTGCACCCATTTTCGCAGTGAATTCATCACCGTGCTCTTCAAGTGCATTGAAGTATTCTTCGTCTGTTAAAAGTTGATACTTTTCAAACGGAGTCATACCAGGATCAGTTACAACGTATGATTCGAAATACAATACGCGTTCGATATCACGAAGCGTCATATCAAGTAATAAACCGATACGAGATGGTAACGATTTTAAGAACCAGATATGTGCAACTGGAGAAGCGAGTTCAATGTGACCCATACGTTCACGACGAACTTTCGCTGTAGTTACTTCAACGCCACATTTTTCACAAATGACGCCTTTGTATTTCATACGCTTGTATTTACCACACAAGCATTCGTAATCTTTTACTGGACCAAAAATTTTGGCACAGAACAAACCGTCACGTTCTGGTTTAAAAGTACGGTAGTTAATTGTCTCAGGTTTTTTAACTTCACCATGAGACCATGACTTAATCATTTCTGGTGACGCAAGACCAATACGGATACGGTCAAACTCAATTGGTGCATGACCATCTGAGTCCGTTTTCTTACGCATGATATCGAGCAAGTCTTTCAATTTTTTTCTCCGTGTGTCGGGAAGCAACGCTTACCCGACTGGGTCACAAATATTGTTTTTTCCTAAAAAATCGTGAGTCTTACGACTTAGTCACCATTTTTCAGTTCAATGTTGATACCTAAAGAACGGATCTCTTTGGTCAATACGTTGAACGATTCAGGCATACCCGGATCCATATAATGGTTACCATCTACAATATTCTTATAGATGCGTGTACGACCTTCAACGTCATCCGACTTAACAGTTAACATCTCTTGAAGAGTATATGCTGCGCCGTAAGCTTCGAGTGCCCAGACCTCCATCTCACCGAAACGCTGACCACCGAACTGTGCTTTACCACCAAGCGGTTGTTGTGTAACAAGTGAGTAAGAACCAGTTGAACGCGCATGCATTTTATCATCAACCAAGTGGTTCAATTTGAGCATGTACATGTAACCTACAGTTACAGGACGATCAAACTGTTCACCCGTACGACCATCAAACAATACTGTTTGACCAGTACGTGAAATGTCAGCTAATTCAAGTAAGTCTTTAATTTGGCTTTCTTCAGCACCATCAAATACAGGAGTAGCTAAAGGCACACCAGCACGTAAGTTGCCAGAAAGAGCTAAAACTTCAGCATCAGTTAAGCTATCAAGATCTTCTTGCTCGCCACCAACTTTGTTATAAATCTTGTCTAAGAATTCGCGAAGTTCTAAAACTGTACGCTGTTCTTTCAACATTTTTTCGATTTTATCGCCAAGCCCTTTAGCCGCCATACCCAAGTGAGTCTCAAGAATCTGACCCACGTTCATACGAGATGGTACACCCAATGGGTTCAATACGATATCTACTGGTACACCGTTCGCATCGTGTGGCATGTCTTCAACAGGTAAAATGTTAGATACAACACCTTTGTTACCGTGACGACCAGCCATTTTATCACCAGGCTGAATGCGACGTTTAACTGCTAGGTAAACTTTAACAACTTTCAGAACGCCTGTTGTTAATTCATCACCAGTCGAAAGCTTACGTTTCTTCTCTGCAAACTTCTCATCAATTTCTGCGCTCTTCTCTTTCAAGAACACTTGAATTTGAGATAAACGTTCAGCAATTGCTTCGTCTGTAGGTTGGATTTCAAGTAAGTCAACAAGCTCTAGACCAGACAACATCTCTTCAACAAGTTTGTCGCCACGTTTAGTCGAACCACCACCGTTAGATTCTTGGCCTTTAAGCAAACGAATTACACGCTCACGAGCTGCTTCTTCAAAGATCTTGTATTCTTCTTTCAAGTCTTTACGGTAAGAGTCAAGCTGTGCTTTTTCAATTGCTAACGCACGGTCATCTTTCTCTAAGCCATCACGAGTGAAGACTTGAACATCGATAACTGTACCTTTAGTACCAGATGGAACACGTAAAGATGAGTCTTTAACGTCAGCTGCTTTCTCACCGAAGATTGCACGAAGCAATTTTTCTTCAGGAGTTAACTGAGTTTCACCTTTAGGCGTTACTTTACCAACAAGGATGTCACCAGCAGTAACTTCAGCACCGATATAAACGATACCTGATTCATCAAGTTTAGAAAGTGCAGCTTCACCTACGTTAGGAATATCGGCAGTAATTTCTTCTGCACCTAACTTAGTATCACGCGCTACACATGATAATTCTTGAATATGAATAGAAGTTAAACGGTCTTCTTGAAGTACGCGCTCAGATAACAAGATCGAGTCTTCGTAGTTGTAACCGTTCCACGTCATGAACGCTACACGCATGTTTTGACCAAGCGCAAGCTCACCCATATCTGTTGACGGACCGTCTGCCAAAATGTCACCGCGAGCAACTTTGTCGCCCAAATTCACGATAATATTTTGGTTAATACAAGTGTTTTGGTTAGAACGTGTATATTTAATGAGGTTGTAAATATCTACACCAGCCTCACCTGCAATCATTTCATCTTCGTTTACACGAATAACGATACGAGAAGCATCTACATATTCAATCGCACCACCACGGTTTGCGATCACACATACACCAGAGTCACGTGCTACGTTCGCTTCCATACCTGTACCTACAAGCGGTTTATCCGCACGTAGAGTAGGAACGGCCTGACGTTGCATGTTTGAACCCATTAATGCACGGTTCGCGTCATCGTGTTCAAGGAATGGAATAAGTGATGCAGCTACAGATACAACCTGCTGTGCAGATACATCCATATGCGTCACTTTTTCAGGTGGAATACGTACGAATTCACCTTGATGACGAACAGAAACAAACTCTTCTGTTAAGTTACCATCTTTATCTACAGCAGAATCGGCCTGTGCAATAACAGTACCTACTTCTTCAATAGCAGAAAGGTATTCAACAGCATCAGTTACTCGGCCATCTACCACTTTACGGTAAGGTGTTTCCAAGAAACCAAAATCATTTGCTTTTGCATAAACAGAAAGCGAGTTGATCAAACCAATGTTTGGACCTTCAGGCGTTTCAATTGGACATACACGACCATAGTGAGTTTGATGTACGTCACGTACTTCAAAGCCCGCACGTTCACGCGTTAAACCACCAGGTCCAAGCGCTGAAACACGACGTTTATGTGTAATTTCAGATAATGGGTTGTTTTGATCCATAAACTGAGACAATTGGCTTGAACCAAAGAATTCTTTGATTGCAGCTGCAACTGGTTTCGCGTTAATGAGATCTTGCGGAGACAAATTATCTGTTTCTGCTTGGCTTAAACGCTCTTTAACAGCACGTTCAACACGAACTAAACCAACACGGAATTGGTTTTCAGTCATTTCACCAACAGAACGTACACGACGGTTACCCAAATGATCGATATCGTCGACTTCACCTTTACCGTTACGGATTTCAACTAATGTACGTAATACATCGATGATATCTTCGTGCGATAAAATACCTTCTACTTCACGTGACTTCTGGTCAGTACCAACTTCGTATGGGCGACCCAAACGACGGTTGAACTTCATACGACCTACTGGAGATAAGTCATAACGTTCAGAAGAGAAGAATAAGTTATTAAATAAGTTTTCAGCAGCTTCTTTTGTTGGTGGCTCGCCTGGACGCATTACTTTATAGATTTCAACTAATGCTTCTTCACGACCAGATGTTGTGTCAGCACGTAATGAGTCAGCAACAAATGAACCACGGTCAATATCGTTCGTAAACAAGATATTGAATTGTTTAACGCCGCCTTCTGCCAGTTTCACCATAACTTCATGGCTTAACAATGTATTTGCAGCAATCACATCACCATTACGTAAAGTAATATCTTCAGCAGTGATACGCTCATACAAGTACTCATCAGGAACTGATAGCTTAGCTAAACCAGAAGCTTCCATTTGACGTACGTGACGTGCATTAATACGTTTACCTTGTTCAACAATGATTTTACCGTCATTGTCAGCAATATCAAATTGCGCCATTTCGCCACGCAGACGATCCGGAACGAGGTCAATTTGATAGCTACCCATATCAAGATATACAGGCACTTTCTCATAGAACAAATTCAAGATTTGTTCATTGTTATAACCCAATGCACGCAACACAACAGTTGCTAATAATTTACGACGACGGTCAATACGTACATAAACTAAATCTTTAGCATCAAATTCGAAATCTAACCATGAACCACGGTAAGGAATAATACGTGCAGAATAAAGTACTTTACCACTTGAATGTGTTTTGCCTTTATCGTGATCGAAGAACACACCAGGTGAACGATGTAATTGAGATACAATTACACGCTCAGTACCATTGATAACAAAGGTACCATTGTCTGTCATAAGTGGCATTTCACCCATGTAGACTTCTTGTTCACGTACGTCTTTAATAGATTTAGTTTCGCGATCTTTAATAATCAAACGAATTTTTACGCGCATTGGTGCCGCATAAGTCGAACCACGTAAAATACATTCACGCACATCAAACTCAGGCTTACCAAGGCTATACTCAACAAATTCTAAAGCAGCATTGCCAGAATAACTTTCTATAGGAAAAACTGAACGAAATGCGGCTTGGAGACCGATATCTTCGCGGTTTTTTGGAGATTTGCCACCTTGCAAGAACGTTCTATACGAATCGACCTGAATCGAAAGTAAGTACGGTGCTTCCATTACTTGGGGCAATTTACCAAAATTCTTACGGATCCGTTTCTTTTCGGTATATGAGTATGCCATCTGGAGTCCTCGGAAAGTAAACCAAGCCCGCCTGCAGAACGGGCTCAGAAGGAATTACACAGGCCGATATGGCCACCACTGTTTACAAATGCTGCAATTTTTAGTGGTATTAAAACGCTTAACAATATTTTTTAAAAAGAAAAATATTGGTAAGCATTTGAAATTACTTTGATTCTTCTGAAATATAACAGTTATTGTACAGAACAAACAAAAATCGAGCCGATTATTGTAACGCAAAAAGGCTGATGACCCAAGAGCCATCAGCCATTTTATGGAGCCGATTTAAAAACCGACTCCTTTTACAATTACTTAAGTGTAACTGTAGCACCAGCTTCTTCAAGTTTCTTCTTAAGTTCTTCGCCTTCTTCTTTAGAAACGCCTTCTTTAAGAACTTGTGGAGCACCTTCAACTAGGTCTTTAGCTTCTTTAAGACCAAGGCCAGTTGCTTCACGAACTGCTTTAATTACAGCTACTTTGTTAGCACCAAAAGAAGTCAACTCAACGTTGAATTCAGATTGTTCTTCAGCAGCAGCAGCAGCAGGAGCAGCAGCTACAGCTACAGCAGCAGCAGATACGTTGAATTTTTCTTCAAAAGCAGAAATAAGTTCAACAAGTTCAAGAACAGTTTTTTCAGCAACTGCGTTTAGGATTTCTTCGTTTGTTAAAGCCATGAGATTAACTCCAAATGGGTATTGAATGGTGTGGAAGTAGATTTAAGCTTAAGCAGCTTCTGACTCGTTTTTCTCTTGAAGCGCTGTAAGTAAGCGACCCAATTTCGAAATAGGAGCTTGAAGAACAGATGCGAGCATAGTAAGCGCTTTTTCTTGGTTTGGAAGATTTGCGATAACGCTAACATCAGCACCTTGATAAAGTTTGCCGTCAAATGCAGCAGCTTTTAATTCAAATGCTTTGTTAGTTTTAGCAAATTCTTCAAACAAGCGTGCAGCTGCACCCATATCGTCTTCAGAAGTTGAGAATGCTAAGATTGTTGGGCCAACAAGGTTGTCATTCAAGATTGCAAATTGCGTATCTTGAAGAGCACGTTTAGCCAAAGTGTTACGTACAACACGTGTAGCAACACCTAGTTTACGAGCTTCAACACGAAGAGTAGTTAATTGCTCAACGGTTAAACCTTGATAGTCAGCAACAACGGCAGCGAACGCTGTAGAAGCAGTTTGAGCCACTTCAGCAACGATCTGTTTTTTGCTTTCAATAAGAAGAGCCATTGTAAAACCTCCTAACGGTGATTTATGTACTCAAAAAAGTACACTCCCAATTCGCAAGTCAATAAAGATTTGACTTGCACGCGGAGGAGGAATAAATCACACCACCGCGTCTACGCAGGCTGGGCTATTAAGAAGATATTCAAAAGAAGTCTCTTCGCCTGTGGTCTTTGACGCTGATAAATTTACATTTATCAATTCAAAGTCCGCCTGATGAGTGAGGAAACAAAGCAATACTTTGAATGGGTATAAAAACCTATGATTTTTATACCCTGCCCTCAATCAGGACTTTAAAATTCTTGACCAAGTTTTAAACTTAGTTAGAAACGTTGCTTACATCAACAGTAAGACCAGGACCCATAGTTGAGCTCAAAGTGATCTTTTTGATGTATACACCTTTAGAAGTTGCAGGTTTTAACTTTTTCAAGTCAGCAACTAAGGTTTCAACGTTTTGACGGATAGCAGCAGCTTCAAAGCCTAATTGACCGATCGCAGCATGGATAATACCCGCTTTGTCTACACGGTAACGAGCCTGACCAGATTTAGCGTTTTTAACAGCATTCGCTACGTCAGGAGTTACAGTACCAACTTTAGGGTTTGGCATTAAACCACGTGGACCAAGAATTGTACCGAGCTTACCAACAACACGCATAGCGTCAGGAGCAGCGATTACAACATCAAAGTCAAGGTTTCCACCTTGGATGCTTTCAGCAAGGTCATCAAAACCTACAACATCAGCACCAGCTTCTTTAGCAGCTTCTGCTTGCGCGCCTTGAGCAAATACAGCTACACGTACAGTTTTACCAGTACCTGCAGGTAATGTAGTTGCACCACGAACAACCTGATCAGATTTACGTGGGTCTACACCAAGATTTACAGCTACATCCAAAGATTCTTTGAACTTTGCAGCAGGTAGGCTGTTAAGAACTTGCACTGCTTCTTCCAAAGTGTAAACTTTGTTTGCTTCAACAGCAGCAGCAATGGCTTTTTGACGTTTAGTTAACTTTGCCATGTCTTATAGCTCCACTTCCAAGCCCATAGAACGCGCAGAACCAGCAATGGTACGTACACGTGCGTCTAAATCAGCACCAGTTAAATCTGGTTCTTTAGTAGTCGCAATTTCTTCTAACTGAGCACGAGTCAACTTACCAACTTTAGTTTTGTTTGGTACAGATGAACCCTTTTGGATACCAGCAGCTTTCTTAAGAAGAATAGAAGCTGGAGGAGTTTTCATGATGAATGTGAACGACTTGTCGTTGTACACAGTAATCACTACAGGAATTGGAAGACCTGGTTCAACTTTTTGTGTAGCAGCATTGAATTCTTTACAGAATGCCATGATGTTTACACCACGTTGACCTAATGCAGGACCAATTGGTGGAGATGGATTTGCTTTACCAGCTGGAACTTGCAGCTTGATATAGCCGTCAATCTTCTTAGCCATTTTAAAATACCTCTGGGTACGAACGCCGCTAGGCTCCCCAATCTTTACGCAACACTACTGTTACAACAACAATGCCCGATAAAATCGGGCGCTTTTCAACCAATTAAGATTAAATCGTTTTTTCGACTTGGCGAAATTCGAGTTCAACCTGAGTTGGTCGATTAAATACATTAATCGTCAACGTTAAACGTGACTTTTCGTATTGAACTTCTTCCACCACACCTTTAAAGTCTGTGAATGGACCGTCAATAACAAGTAATTCTTCACCAGGCTCAAACATCGTCTTAGGACGTGGTGCTTCACCTGTATTACGTACACGCGCAAGAATCGCATCTGCTTCGCGCTGAGTGATTGGTGCTGGTTTTTCAGGTGTACCACCAATGAAACCTAGAACCTTTGGACATTCTTTAACGATATGCCAAGTATCATCATTCATCTCCATTTCGACTAATACATAGCCAGGAAAGAATTTACGCTCAGATTTACGTTTCTTACCATCCTTCATTTCTACCACTTCTTCGGTAGGAACAAGGACATCACCAAAGCTATCAGCAACAGCGCTACGCTGGATTCGTTCTGTAAGCGAACGCAACACTTGTTTTTCATAGCCAGAGTAGGCATGAATAATGTACCAACGTTTCATAGCTCTTTTACCCGATAATCAACTTAATTAACCAACCCAAACCATAGTCAAAGCACCATAAAACCAATGATGCAACAACTACAACCAATAGAACCTGCCACGATGTAGTGACTGTTTCTTGTTTTGTTGGCCAAGTTACTCGACGCAATTCGACTCGTGCATCTTTTAGCAAACGAACGAAGCCTTTACCTTGATGGGTGGCGTATAATAAACCTAAAGCCACAACGATACAAGCAAAAATTGCCCCAACGCGCACCCAAACATTATTTGCAGGCGCCCAATACGCTGGTAAATACTGATTCACCATAGTAGCTAAAAGCAAGAATGCAATTGCAATCACCCATAGAACAATATCTAGAGGCGAACCAGAACGAACAACTTCAGCAGAATTATTTCTTTGAGGAATTGGCGCGTCGCTCAATGCGTCACGCGATTTATCATTCGACATTTTTGTACTCGTCGTAGAACTCGCGACTTATTATATGAACAACTAAGCCAGCATCAAGCTTTTTATTTCAAAATATGGCAGGTCAGGAGGGACTCGAACCCCCAACATTCGGTTTTGGAGACCGACGCTCTACCAATTGAACTACTGACCTATAATGCAAGTTGAGAGCCAAAGCCCTCAACCTGAGACGTAATCCGTCACTATATTATGCTTATGCAGTTACTTTCGCAACAACACCAGCACCTACAGTACGACCACCTTCACGGATCGCAAAACGTAGACCTGGGTCCATTGCGATTGGGTGGATTAATTCTACTGACATTTCAACGTTGTCACCTGGCATAACCATTTCAACGCCGTCTTGTAATTGGATTGCGCCAGTTACGTCAGTTGTACGGAAGTAGAACTGTGGACGGTAACCGTTAAGGAATGGAGTATGACGACCACCTTCTTCTTTAGAAAGTACGTATACTTCTGCATCGAATTTAGTGTGCGGCTTGATTGTACCTGGTTTAGCAAGTACTTGACCACGTTGTACGTCTTCACGCTTAGTACCACGTAAAAGAACACCACAGTTCTCGCCTGCACGACCTTCGTCAAGAAGTTTACGGAACATTTCTACGCCAGTTACAGTTGTTTTAACTGTATCTTTAATACCAACGATCTCTACTTCTTCACCAACTTTAACGATACCAGCTTCTACACGGCCTGTTACTACAGTACCACGACCAGAAATTGAGAATACGTCTTCGATTGGCATTAAGAATGCTTTGTCGATAGCACGTTCTGGTTCTGGAATGTAAGAGTCAAGCGCTTCAACAAGAGCAAGAACTGAAGACTCGCCATATTGACCAGCATCACCGTTAAGAGCAGCAAGAGCTGAACCACGGATAACAGGAGTGTCATCACCTGGGAAGTCATAAGTAGAAAGAAGTTCACGAACTTCCATTTCTACTAATTCAAGTAATTCTTCATCATCAACAAGGTCACACTTGTTCAAGAATACGATGATGTAAGGTACACCAACCTGACGAGAAAGAAGGATGTGTTCACGAGTTTGTGGCATTGGACCATCAGTCGCAGCACATACAAGGATCGCGCCATCCATCTGAGCAGCACCAGTAATCATGTTTTTAACATAATCGGCGTGGCCCGGGCAATCTACGTGAGCGTAGTGACGGATTGGAGAATCGTATTCTACGTGTGAAGTATTAATTGTAATACCACGTGCTTTTTCTTCAGGTGCTGAGTCGATTTGTGAGTAATCTTTCGCTTCACCGCCGTAAGTTTTTGCACAAATAGTTGCAATCGCAGCAGTTAAAGTTGTTTTACCATGGTCAACGTGACCAATTGTGCCCACGTTTACGTGTGGCTTATTACGTTCAAACTTAGCCTTAGCCATGTTTATAGTCCTCGTTTACGTCGAACACAATTCTGAGCAAGACTCAGCATCGACATATCGCCTAAAAAATCAAACACCCAATACTTGAAAAGCAGACTAATAAGCCTGCTTTTTAAATCTTTGTAGAAAACCTACTAAACTGTATCTGGAGCTCTTATCGAGATTTGAACTCGAGACCTCTCCCTTACCAAGGGAGTGCTCTACCACTGAGCTATAAGAGCGATTATCCTTCGATGGAGCGGGAGACGAGGGTCGAACTCGCGACATGCAGCTTGGAAGGCTGCCGCTCTACCAACTGAGCTACTCCCGCACGATGCTGGTATACTTAGCACTTCAATCGAAGTTAATGGTGGTGAGAGAAGGATTCGAACCTTCGAAACTTTCGTAGCGGAGTTACAGTCCGCCCCCTTTGACCGCTCGGGAATCTCACCATATCACACTTATTTCAGTGTTATCCTACACTTAACAACTTTACACTTTAGATGGTGCCGGCACACGGATTCGAACTGTGGACCTACTGATTACAAGTCAGTTGCTCTACCAACTGAGCTATGCCGGCGCTTCTTAGTGTTTCGTACGTTTCGTATCGGAACGGTGTGCAGTTTAGCAAAACTTCCAAACGATGCAAGCAGTTTTTTTAAAAAAACTGCTAAAAACTCATAAAATCAATCCGTTTGACGATAATTCAACCGCTTTGATCACTGCGCGAGCTTTTATTTGGGTTTCATTCCATTCCGATTCAGGATTTGAGTCAGCAACTAAGCCCGCTCCAGCCTGTACATACACTTTTTTATCACGGATTACACACGTACGGATTGCAATCGACATATCCATTTCACCATGCCATCCTAAATATCCCACTGCCCCACCAAAAACACCTCTTTTCACAGGCTCTACTTCGTCAATAATTTCCATTGCACGAATTTTCGGTGCGCCAGACAAAGTACCTGCTGGAAAAGTTGCCTTAAATACGTCTAGTGCATCGATATCATCACGCACCTCACCTTGTACATTTGAAACGATGTGCATGACATGCGAATAGCGTTCAATGACCATTTGATCAGTCACTTTGACCTTACCAATTTTAGAAACTCGCCCAACATCATTTCGACCAAGGTCAATCAACATTAAATGCTCTGCGATTTCTTTTTCATCAGAAAGCAAGTCTTTTTCTAAAGCAATATCTTCTTCTTTAGTTTTTCCACGTGGTCTCGTACCAGCCAATGGGCGAACTGTCGCAATACCATTTTCAAGACGAGAGAGAATTTCAGGTGATGACCCTACAATATGGAATGGTTTTTGATCCGTAATTGTTTGACCTTGTACTAAGAACAAATAAGGCGAAGGATTTAAATGGCGTAAAGCACGGTAAACCTGTAAAGCCTCTCCATCAAAGTCAGAAACCATACGTTGACCAGGAACAACCTGCATAACATCACCCGCACGAATATATTCTTTAACCTTTTCTATGGTCTCTAAGAATTTCGCTTTACCCGTAATCGATTCAAAATGTGGGGGTGTATGTGGCTTAGCCTGCAAACTAACTGGTGTAGCCAACAACTGTTCCAATTGATCTAACTTTTGCTGCGCATCTTCATAAGCATTTGGCTGTGCTGTATCGGCATGAACAATTAAAAACAGAGTATCTTTAAGGTTATCAAAGACAATGACCGTTTTTGATAGCATTAACCATAAATCCGGCAATGTGATTGGATCAGCCGCAGGAACATTTTTTAAACGTGGCTCTATGTAGCGAACTGCATCATAGCCTAAATAACCAACCAGCCCACCAGTAAAACTTGGTAAGTCTGGTAAAATCTCAGCTGGTGGAACTGTAAATTGCTTCTGGAATTCACGAATATATTCAAATGGATCTAGACAATCTTCTTGTGTGATCGAACCATCAGCATGCTGTATAGATAAAACGCCAGCATTACATGAAAAAACTGTCGATTCACCCAAACCAATCATGGAGTAACGCGCCCAGTTTTCACCACCCTCAACCGATTCAAATAAATAAGCTTGTTTTTGCTCCTTAAAACGAGCAAAAACAGATAAAGGTGTTTCCGTATCTGCCAAACGTTGACGATAAACTGGAATAGTGTTGTAACCTGATGCTTTAAGCTGTTCGAATTGCGCTAAAGTAGTCATGAATTTTTCTCTAATATGGTTTCGATTTAAAAGTGTGTTTTCTAGTTTCGATTTAGACACGCCATCGAAAAACCATACGCTTATTCATGCTGATCTCCATTTCACTCATTAGATAATTAACTCAGCCAAACTATCAACCACTTGCTGAGGTTTGCAATCATAGATATTTTCTCCATGATTATAGCCATAGCTAACCACAATACAATCAATTCCCGCACGACGCGCAGCCTCAATATCATTGCTTGAATCGCCAATCATTAATGATTGTGACGCAGATATTTTTAGACTTTGCATGCAATGCAATAAAGGCAATGGATGTGGCTTTCTCTCGGGCAAACTATCGCCTCCAAGTACAACTTGAAAATAAGAAGAAAGTTCTAATGCATCAAGTAACCCTTGAGCAAGTTGCACAGGCTTATTGGTAACACATGCCATATGTATATTCAAAGTTTTACAATGCTTTAAAAACTCAGTTACACCAGGATAAATTTGAGTATTCACACAAAGTTCAGCACGGTATATGTCAACAAACTTCTGCAAGAGGACTTTATGCTGTTCAGCATCTAATTTTCCAAAAATATGAAGCAGAACACTTTCACAGAGTTTAGACACTCCCTTACCTACCCATGCTCGGATCTGGGCTTCTGTTATTAAAGGCCATTTTAATTCTTGTAAACTTAAATTCATTGATCTATATAAATCAGCAGCAGAATCAACTAGTGTTCCATCTAGATCAAATAAAATTAAATCGCGCTTACTTAATTGTGCAACAGACATCTTCTTCTTCTCAAAATTTAAAAGGCATGCGTTTAGCATGCCTTGATTGTAAAAGCAGCAATGGATTATTTAAAGAATAACCATGCCAATAAAGCTAAAATTACTAAAATAATAATAGTGATTAAACCAACTGAGGCATTCTTCTGTTGCTCTTTTTCTTCAGCAACACGAGAAACAGGCTCCTCAAAGGCAACAGGTGATGGTTGTTTTACATTGACATCCACACCCTCTGGAATAGGTGCAGGCTTTGGTATAGAGATATTCTGTGGCATACCATCACGACGAACTTCTGTTTCTGCAGCACGCTCTGCAAGACTTGGCATTCCTTGATCACTTAAGTCTTGTGTTAGTGCAGCAGTTTGCACTGGTTCTGCTTCGATTTCGGGTAAATCCAATATTTCTTTCGCAGGCGCTAATACAGAAAATTTAAAGCTAGCAAATTGAACAATATCACCATCATGCAGCTGTTTTTCTTGCTCAATACGAATATCGTTTATGAATGTACCATTTGATGAATTAAGGTCTTGCACCCATAGCAATTGATCTTTTAAAAGCAATGCAGCGTGGCGACGTGAAATTTCAGCGGCTTGCAACAATACATCAGCATCTTGATGGCGCCCGACTAACATATCACGATCAACACTAATTTCTTGGCCAGTAATCTCGCCAGTAATTGCTTGTAATTTCCAAGTCATGCGTATGTCCTATCATTTTTTATCAATCATAACATGCTACTACGGTGCTGTGCTTGGACGCAGTGTCGTTGTTGTTACGGTATTTTTAGTACGATTAACTTCAGGTTCAGGCAACTGTAAGGCTTGTCTTTGAACCGATGGCTGTACAGCTACAGGCGTTGTTACTGTCGAGCTTTTGCCACCTGAAGGAACCTGCTGATAATTTTTTGGCTGTGAGGCAATACTTGGCGGTGTCATCTTTTGATTATAGACATCATCAACCTGTTCAGGCAATTTGGCAAAGTTGCCATTTTTATCCATCGCCAATTGTAAGCTGTAAAGCTGATTGTAGCGCTGCTGAGACAAACGGCGCACATCATTTGCATCACCCACAATTGTTGGATGAATAAAGACGAGAAGATTACGTTTTACATTGCTTCGAGTATCCGAGCGGAATAATCGACCTACATATGGAATACTGCTTAACCCAGGAATACCTTGACGGTTAAATTCAACATCGTCAGAAACTAAACCACCCAAAACTACTGTCTGCCCATGCTCAGCCAATACAGCTGTTTTAATCGCACGTTTATTGGTAATTAAATCGGCCGCTTGACCTTTACTCGCCTGAACATTCGAAACTTCTTGTTCAATTTCAAGTCGAACTGTGCCATTTTCACCTATGTGAGGTATAACCTTTAATGTCACGCCTACGTCTTTACGCTCAACAGTTGTGTATGGATTGATGCCTGTACTGTTTGTAGTGACCGATCCTGTTACAAATGGAACGTTCTGGCCAACAACAATATAAGCTTCTTCATTATCCATCGTCACAATAGAGGGCGTAGACAACAAATTAGAAGCTGTATTCTCTTTTAGAGCTTGAATTAAAGCTCCATAAAGTTGGCGAGAACCATCTGCACCCTCTTTATACTTTCCTAATGCAATTGAACTACCTGCTCCAATTGCACTTCCCAAACCAGAAGCACCGCCCGTTAGATAACCAGCTGCCAGTGAAGCTAGACTTGAACCAGCGTTCGTAAAATTAATTAAACCAATACCACTATTGATATCACCAAGTGCCCATTGCACCCCTAATTGATCGGCATCTTTACCCGAAACCTCAATAATGGCAGCTTCAATAAGAACTTGCTGACGGCGAACATCTAGCTGCTGAATCGCAGATTCAATTTCACGCATTAATTGTGGGTCAGCCTTAACCACTAACGAGTTTTGGGCATTATCCGCAATAATGCTCACACCATTTTGGCTAAAGCTAGAGATATTGTTTTGATTACTACTATTTGAATTGCCATTTAGGTTAATAGATGGCGTAGAAATTGAGCTACCATTTGAACCCGAGGTATTTGAACTGGAATTTTGGTTATTACCCATCAAATTATTGATCGGATTCGATGAGTTAGAAGAACTATTATTATTTGACGAAGAAACCGCTTGTCCTGTTACGAGGCCTTGCAAAATCTCAGATAAATTTTTTGCACTTGCATATTTTAATCGAAAAACTTTTAAGCCACCTAAACGGTCTGCTGAAGGCACATCCAGCATTTCAATCATGTGACGAATACGCTTACGTGTTTCAGGATCACCCTTTACTAAAATACGATTCGTTCGGTTGTCTGCAATAATACGAATACGTGCACCGTTAAAATCTTTCGAAGCCCCCGTTGCGCTCATTGCCTCAAGTTGAGTAATGATTTCTTCTGCCTGACTTGATTGTAAGTTAATAGCTTCAATATCATTTTGCCCCGTACCGTCGAGGTTACGAATAATATTTTCAAGTTGATAGATATTTGCAGCTCGGTCCGAGACAATCAGCGCATTAGTGCCTGCTATCGCAGCCATATGTGCAAATTGTGGCATTAAAGGACGAAGTGCTGGAATTAAATCATTTGGATTCGTATTTTCAAGCCAAATAACTCGAGTAACAATTTGATCACCACGCAGTCTATTTCTAGAATCGTAAGGGATTCCTGAATTCTTAACATTACTATCTGGCACAAGCTTGATGGTATTCCCTGAAGGAATTGCCACCACCCCATTTACATTCAAAACCCCTAGAAATAGGTCATAAACTTCATCTTTATTAAGGGGTTTATTCGATATTACTGTGACATTGCCACGCACTCGCGGATCTACTGCAAAGTTTTTCCCCGTAATGTCTGCAACTTCATTAATAAATGCAGTTAAGTCAGCATCACGTAAATTGATCTTCCATGTCTGGGCATAGACGCTGCTGCTCACTGTCGCAATCAATGGGGCTGCTGCAAGTAATGCCCAAAGTGGACGTTGATGATTCAATAAAGCCATAACTTGCGATAATTCCTAACTCTTATGGTGACGTGTTATCACTAAAAATTTTGTTGTATGGTCATCACTTGATCACCACGTTTTATTTCTAATTTCACTTGCCCAGCTCGACGAGCCTGTTCAAGTAACTGCACATCCGTTTGTCCTTGCCCAACCGTTTGACCGTTTAAAGAAACAATTCGGTCACCCGGCCTTAAACCTAACTTATTTCGAAGCGCAGTGGGTGTACGTTCTGTAACTTCAAAACCCTCACCGGAGTTCCCACTAACACCCATGTCACGTAGATATTGTTCACGGTTGCCTTGCATTTGCTGAATAGCCTGTCCTAACGCCTCTTGAGTCGTATTAACAGGTGCCGATGACTGAGGCGCAGTAGCAGTTGGCTGTGAAGCATCTGGCGTCATAGGTTGATATAAACCGTTTGGCAAACCTTTAAATTGGAGTTCACGAGTACTTCCATTACCTTGACGTAATATCACGTGATCCCAATAAACTTCTGCCAACTGATAAGAAGTAGAACCTATTGTTTCTCCCACCCGATACCGGTCAGCAGTATTATCAAGCTTAATAACAGCCGAAGAAAAACGGTTGGGATAACCCAGCATCACGCCTTGTAATTCTAGGTTGACATTTTCCTGAGGTGCATTGGCTGAAGGTTCATTAAAAAGCGAAAAAGTACTAATGTTAGGAATTTGTGGTTGCTGTGATCCTAACTCTACCCGATCAAACTGCATCATTTGAGGAGGTGCAATCACCCACCAAAATAATGAAGCCAATTTCCAGCACAGCCACAGAATTAAAACGGCAAATACAACCACACTTAACCGATCTAATTTTTGCCATTGTAGGTGCTGTAATTTCTCAATCCACACTTTCATTAGTTACCCCCTTGTATTAAGGGCTGACGAGAACTAATGACAAATGTATCTAAACCAGCTTTTCCATCATAAGATGGAATATTCAGTAATAATCTTTGCGTAAGCTGCACATCAAGCATCATGTTGCCATCTAATAAAAGATTCGCCATTTTTTGACTGCGTTGATCACGTATATCAACTTGTAATTGACCGTTTTGATCCGTTAGTTGCCCATTTAAAGAAGGCATATTCATCCGGTCTTGACGGTCACCAATATTATAAATTAAAGCACCGCCACCCCAATGCAATTGACCATCAACTGCGGCGAAACCCTGCTCTTTTTTATAATTAAAATTAATATCTTTTAACTGGATACTATTCACAGGCCATTGCCAGTTCACAATTTGTTTTAATGTTTCAGGCGCAACCTGACCATTCATAGCTTTTACAATTACTTTTTTGCCCACGCCATAGCCCATTACCCCAGATAATTGGGTATTTCCACTATGGATATCTACATCAGCAGCGAACCGTAATAAAAACAGGTCAAGAGGTCTAGTTTTCCAATGAATCGAGCCTCTCAAAGTACCACGCCGCCAATCTGCTTGGCCTTGCCAGATATTTCCACTTACATTGTGTAGAGTTTGATTATTCTTTGAAAATTTAGAAATTAGCCACGTCGCCGGGATCTGTAAAATAATAAAAATTAAAAATGCAATGAGTGCAAATAACCACCACTTCCATTGCTTAGACTTTTTCTTCATTCAGCCTTACCAACATGCAAATTATCGTCCTTATTTTGAGAGTAGCTCCCTAGTCTGACATTATGCATACTTTTTCAACATCGCCAATTCACTTCATATAAAAAAACCAAGCAATCGGGCTTGGCTTCGGTATTAAGACTATAAGTTGAACGTATGACAAAATCATGAAAACCGAGTGCTAAAAGAACTAAATGCAAATTTGATCTCAACAATCTATTTAAAGATGAATCTAAACACCCAATTTCTTAAATAATTTTCAAAACACACTTTAGTTATTTTTATGCATAAAAAAACCAGGCAAATCTGCCTGGCTTTTTAAATCGGCAATACGATTAGATTAAGAAATCTTCAAGTTTTGCGCCTTTTTCAATTTCAGCAACTAACCAGCGTGGTTGTTTACCACGGCCAGTCCAAGTCTCTTCAGAATTGTTTTTGTTGCGGTAACGTGGCTCAACAGATTTACGTGTTGTTTTCTTACGTTTTTGAGCACCAAACTCAAGAAGTTGTTCAACACTAAAACCTACATTTTCAGCGATTTCGATAATTTGATTATAAGCATCTTCGATTGCTTGATCTTTTTTACTTGCAATTAAAGCTTCCGCTTCTTCTTGTAAGCGTTTTAACTCTTCAACAGATAATTCACTGATATCCGGTTTCATTAATAAATACTCCAGTCTTACAGACAATTCAAAATAATACAGACAAAATTTAAAAACATAAAATCAAGACCAATATTATTTATAATCTATTCAATAAGCAATAGTTTGAAAGCCGTGTTCATCAGAATAACTAAAAAAATTACCTTTTAATTACATTATCAATTATAAATGAAATATATTTTATTAATATTTATTTAAGATAAATGTATTAAGTCATGCCCAACAGATTTTTCTAGCTCAATAATTTTTTGTTTTATTTCCTGAGGTATTTCACATTTTCGTTCTGTTAATTTATCTACGCAGACCATAACTGCTTCGCCAGTAGCCACGATTTGTTGCTGTGTTTCGCTCCATAATATATAAGCCATACGGAATGCACTATTACGGAGCTCTTCCACGCGAACACCGACTTTCAATATATCTGGATAAAAAACTGGCTTTAAATATTTACACTGACTTGAGGCTACAACGGTATATAATTGTGGCGTTAATATATTTATAGCTTCCATATATAAAATACGCGAGCTTTCAATATATCGATAATATTGTACATTATTGACATGACCGAAAGCGTCCATATCTCCCCACGCTACTTTCTGTTCATATATTATCGGGTAGACAGACAGTTCTTTCATTTTTGCCTCATATTTTAAATTTTAAAAAATTCGCATCATTTTCAAAGATTAGGTTTAACTGTTTGATTAACACTTCATCTTCATTAAGCGTAGACTTAATACGTAAATAGCTCATTAAAATATTATCTGGATATAATGATAATAATGTTTCAGCCTCCGCTTGACGTCCAGTTGCCATATAGACATGCCATTTTGCAAAGGTTAAAACAGGCAAATTCATATATTGATTTTCAAACTCGATAATTTTTTCTTCGACATCTGCATAGTCTGGAACCTGTTTAAGCAGTTGCTGTTGAAACCACAGATAAAACACTTCCGGATCGAACTGTTCTTTTAATAAGTGTAGTGTTAAGGCTGCGTGCTGCATGCTCATATCAGGCATACGCGCCAATAGTTTGAGCCATAACAACTTACTGCTATAAGGTCGAGTTTGAATTTCAGACTCTAAATCCAGATAACGTTGTTGCAAAGCATGCAGATCATCAACAGAAGCTTCATCAAACTGCTGAAGAAGTTGCTGTAACCATAAATCACGGTGCTCAGCATCTAGCAAACCATACTTCATTGACCGTAAATACACCCATGGGTGTTGCAGCGCCAATTGCCCCCATAACGCTGTTAATCGTTGCTGGTAGGCTGTTTCTATTTCCTCAAGCCAAGGCGATAACTGATGCTGGTATAAAAACTCAAGATGAGTTAATGCACGTTCAGCTTCGTTTTGGGCTAAAAAGATTTCGATTCGCTCTAACTCTGCCAGTTCAAATGCCATGGGCGGTGATTGATCTAAAGCAGCCAATGCTTTTGGATAGTCTCCACTTAAAACCAGAAATTTGGCATCAATAATATTTTTTAAAAGCGCTGACTGAGTAAAAACACGTTCAATAAATACACGTTGATCTTCGGCGGCCTCTAATAACCAGACAATACCTAATTGTTCATAGGGATGAAGGTTTTTAAACTGGAAGATGTTTTCACTTTTCCTCTGCTCGCGAGAGGAATAACGTTTAACCCAAAGCCATATAAGTTGAGCAATAAAACTCATGGCAACAAAAGCAAGGGTTAAGCCCCAGACATTTGTTTGCAACTGCAATTGTCGCCAGTAAATGTAGACATACCCCATTCCATAGCCATAACTCAATAAAGCTAAAGCGGCAAAGAGTATTAAACTAATTACGAAATAAACCGACAGGAGGTGTTTCATATCTCCTCCTTATGAGCCAATTAGACCAAGTGTAGATAATTTAGGAACAGGCACTATCGATAAATGTGCCACTTTAGCAATACGTTTTTTTAACTGTTGACTCGTTGCATCAGGCATTTCATCTAGTTTTTGCATCACAGATTGCAACTCGTTTTGGTACTCTGTCATTTTGCCTTGATTGAGTGCCTGTTCAGCAATTAATAGTCTTAATTGCACTTCTTTGAGCACCACACTTCGATTCATTAAATTAATAGACGGCGTTTCTACTTTTTCTATGCGGAACCATTTTTTCCACCAAGATACAGACTCGGATTGATCCATCTCAAGCTTAGGCTGAGCTAAAGCGTGCTGAATATTTTTATCAATCGTCTGTAATAAATCATCAATCAATTGATGGCGCTGATTTTGAGCCAAAGTGAATTGTTGAACTGCTTGCTTATCCTGCTCAAGCGATTGGTTCAAGCTATGTTGCAATGCTGGAGCAATTTCATAGTGCATGAGAGATAGCTGCAACTGATTTAATTGATCAACTGCATAAATCAATTGCTGCTGATCAATTGCAAATTGAATTAAATCTAACTTTTGTTTAATTAAAACTGTAGGAGCAATACCTGTCGGTGGAGCATCTGGATGAGCCACTGAACTTAGTTTATCGCCTGTATTTACAGGTTGATTCTGTAATTGTCGCTGTAAAGCAACCAATTGATCATTTAGATTGGCATAGTGCTGTTCTGATTGAAGCAGACTTTGCTTAAGCTCGGGAACAGTACGAGAAATTTGCCACATATCGTAACTGAGCTTAGCCAACCAAGCCATGCCCAGTAAAATGATGATAGAAACAAGTTTTCTCATACGAATCCTTATAATGCCTGAATGTGATGAATCATCCCCGAAGGCGATAAATTTTCAAGTTGAATAATGTGAAAATGAGCCTGTTGTTGATCGCGATATTCTTTAACAATTTGAAAAAGACGTGGTCCTAAAACCAAATATACACAATCAGGTTGTACATTATTTTTTGAACAAAGCTCTAACCAATATTTCCAGCTGGCCTCACTGGTAATTAAGACTAGCCATTTGTGTAAATTATAATTTGAATTCTGTGTCAGATGTTTGAATGTAGAATATGAGGTTTCTGGGCATTGCCGATGATATAAAACGAAATTTAAAATCTGAATACCTTGCTGCTGCAAAGTTTCCATCATAAATTGACGTCCACCCTCTCCTCGCCAGAAAGCGACACTACCGGCTTGCTTCATATTATGAAGAATCGGTAGGTTTAACATTCCCTCAGAAGTTTCAACATCTGGAATATGTGCGTCAACGCCATATTCATGAAGGTGATTAGCAGTAGCCTGCCCGACCGCAATCCACTGAATATGTTTTAAGTCATCTAGCTTTAAACCACTTTCTATTAAGTACTGCATACCCACATCAACAGCAGTTGGGCTGACCACCACAATAGCTTGTGCTTTAACTAATTGTTGGTAAAGCTGAAGTAAGTGTTCGGAAAAGGGTTTAGCAACGAGTTCTAAAAGAGGTAAAGACTCAACCTGATAACCTTCATTTTGCAAAGCATCTGTTAATTCAGCTGCACGAGAATCAGGTCGAGTATTAATAAACAACATGGTTTAGTAGAGAGCCTTTAATAGCTCGCCCGCGCCTTGGTCTAGTAAGTTTCGAGCAAGATTTTCACCCAGTTGATGAGCATTGCTAGCTTCATCTGTCAGTTCAGCACGTAATAATGTTTGCCCATCAGGACTTCCGACACGACCTTCAATATGGATTTGTCCATTTTGTAGTGTGGCATAACCTGCAATTGGAACCTGACAACCACCTTCAAGATAGGCATTAAAAGCACGCTCAGCACGAACACAAACATCTGTTTCTTCGTGCAATAGTGGTTGAATTAAAGCTAATACATCTTGGTCAGCTGCACGGCATTCCAAGCCCAACGCACCTTGACCCACCGCAGGCAAACTAATATCTGGTGTTAAACAATGACGAATGCGTTCTGACAAACCTAAACGTTTCAAACCAGCGCTAGCTAAAATAATAGCGTCATATTGACCATCATCTAGTTTCGCTAAACGTGTGCCAACATTTCCACGCAAGTCAATAATTTGCAAATCAGGACGTTGTTTTAAAATTTGGGATTTACGGCGTAAACTTGATGTGCCCACTTTTGCACCTTGAGGTAGGTCAGCAAATTTTTCAAAAGTATTTGAAACAAAAGCATCTAATGGGTCTTCACGTTCGCAGATGACTGCCAAAGTTAGACCTTCTGGTAGTGCCATCGGGACATCTTTCATTGAATGTACAGCTAAATCTGCACGCCCATCTAAAAGTGCTGCTTCTAACTCCTTAACAAACAGCCCTTTCCCACCAATTTTTGCTAAAGGCGTATCTAAGATTTTATCGCCTTGCGTGACAAATTTAACCAACTCCACCGTTAAATCTGGGTGAAGCTCCTGTAATCGGGCACGAATATATTCTGCCTGCCAAAGAGCAAGTGGGCTTTGTCGTGTAGCAATTTTCAAGGTTTTCATAAATTCAAGCATAGGCTGGTCAAACGATACACCCTAAACTTAACTTGATCCCTTAAAATTGCAAGTAAAATCTCGCACGCCCAAGATAACTCTTTTTAACTTTAGAGCTGATGGATCCGCTCTCTAAGCATAGATAAATGTCGACGACTCACAGAAAGTCGCTCATCTAAGCCACGTAAACGAACCTGATATTGCCCAGAGCTAACGAGCTCCAGTCCATCTAAATATGCAACTGCAACTAAGGCATTTCGATGAATACGAATAAATTGATCTGCAAATTCGGTTTCAAGCTCTTTTAAAGTTTCATCAATTAATACACTGCCATTTTGATGACGCACCGTGACATATTTTTGATCGGCTAAAAAATAATAAATATTTTCAACAGGAATTAGCTCAACCCCACGATAGGTTTTTGCAGCAATTTGATGTCGTTGTGTTTTTAGATCATGTAAAAAATCATGTTGTGGTAAAGCATTAAGCTGTGCTTGAGTAAGCTGAGTCAATTGACTAAAAACTTGTTCAAGTTCTTGAGGATCAATGGGTTTAAGAAGATAAGCTTGAGCTTGAGACTTAAATGCTTCCAATGCATGTTGGTCATAGGCCGTACAGAATACAATCGCAGGTCGAGGATTTAGCTGGCTTAGCTGTTCCGCACAGACAAGACCATTCATACCTGGCATTTGAATATCAAGTAAAATTACATCCGGTTGATGAAGCCGCGCCTGTTCCAAGGCTTCTTGTCCATGATGAGCCGTTGATACAACTTCATGTCCCATCTTTGAAACTAAACGTGATAATCGCTCCACTGCAAGTGGTTCGTCATCACAAATCAGCACCTTCATTCATCCTCCTTGTCACCGTTAACTTGATCCATTTTTTTATGGTTAACTCTGACTAACTTATTATTTTGTTTGATATTGATAGCTCATAATGGTGGTATATAAGGTTTCACCTTTATAAACCTGAAATCTTACGGAACTCCCATAATATGCTTTCAGGCGCTGCTTAACATTTTCAAGCGCGATTCCATGCCCTTTCCTTGAATTTATTGTATCGTCTGTATATGGGTTGGTAATGACTATACTGACCTGATTTTGCAATATTTCAACCAATACCCCTATGGTTGCCTTACCCATCATTGGTTCTACCCCATGAAAAATACTATTCTCTAACAAAGGTTGTAATGTCAATAAAGGAATGGTGATCTGTTTGAGTTGCACAGGTGAAAGCTCGATTTTCCAATCTACTTTTAAACGCTCCCCCAAACGTACCTGCTCAATCATTAAATATTGTTTACTTAGCTCAATTTCTTCATGCAGACTCACCAATTTCAATTCTTGGAAGCTGGCACGAAATAAACGTGACAGACTAATGAGCATGCTTTCTGCTTTATCTGGATCTATCGCAATTAAACTGACTACATTATTTAAACTATTAAATAAAAAATGAGGATGAATTCGCGCTTGCATGGCCTGAATACGGGCATTTAATTCTGCATATTGCTGATGTAACCATTGTTCTCTGACATATAAATAACGTAGGCAGAAAGCCCCGAGTAATATTCCATAGCTTAGATATAAAGGTACATTGGTAAAATAAATACTCCAGCCCTGCGTTAAAGAAGCATGTTTATTTAAAAGACCAAACTGAAAAAAATTACTCATTAAGGTGGTTAAAACAACAATACCTTGCAACATGACAAAACCAATAACCAAAGCAAATTCTTGACGTAAGCTGCTAAAAAAACCTTGAAAGCGTTCAACCAATGCAAAAAATGACAATATTACCCAGTTAATAAAAACGATGTATTGTAAAAGCCTTCCCCCGCTTAACGCTTGCCAAGACTGTGCTTCAGCCAATGCTAAGACCAGTGCCAAAACATTACTTGCGATAATTAATTCGAATAAGTGTTGCCAACGCCCGTTTTTCGTAAAAAAATAGGAGGAATTTTGATTTCGGTATGCTGTAGGAAACAACTTTGTTTGTTGAGCTTCGGCAAGTGATATACTCTTTTTTATTTTACTGAGCCACCATGACCACATCTTCAAATCCCCCTAATTCAGTAACCCCAGACCAAACCTCAGGTATGTGGGGTGGTCGTTTTTCTGAAGCGACGGACGCTTTTGTAGCCGAATTTACCGCCTCTGTTCAGTTTGACCAACGTTTTTATAAACAAGACATCGCTGGTTCGATTGCGCATGCTACCATGCTTGCGAAAGTTGGCGTACTCACAGAAGCAGAACGCGATGACATTATTGAAGGTTTAAGCACCATTCGCTCAGAAATTGAGGCTGGAAACTTTGAGTGGCGCATCGATCTTGAAGATGTTCACATGAACATTGAATCACGTTTGACTCAACGTATTGGCATTACAGGTAAAAAATTACACACAGGTCGTAGCCGTAACGATCAAGTTGCAACTGATATTCGTCTTTATCTACGCGACGAAATTGATGATATTTTAAAATTATTAGAACGTTTACAAAAAGGCTTGTTAGGCTTGGCTGCCAAAAATGTAAATACAATTATGCCGGGCTTTACACACCTACAAACTGCTCAGCCTGTGACTTTTGGTCACCACTTGTTAGCATGGTTTGAAATGTTGATTCGTGACTCTGAACGTCTTCAAGATTGTCGTAAGCGCGTTAACCGCATGCCTCTTGGTTCTGCTGCTCTTGCTGGTACAACTTATCCGATTGACCGTGCCTATACAGCAGAACTTTTAGGTTTTGAAGCAGTATCTGAAAACTCTCTTGATGCTGTATCTGACCGTGACTTTGCCATTGAATTTAATGCTGCTGCTGCACTGATCATGATGCATTTATCACGTATGTCTGAAGAACTGATTCTTTGGACTTCTGCACAGTTCAAATTTGTGAACATTCCTGACCGCTTCTGTACTGGTTCTTCAATTATGCCGCAGAAGAAAAATCCAGATGTTCCAGAGCTAATCCGTGGTAAATCTGGCCGTGTATTTGGTGACTTAATTAGCTTGCTTACGCTCATGAAAGGTCAACCATTGGCGTACAACAAAGACAACCAAGAAGACAAAGAACCTTTATTTGATGCAATCGATACGGTTCGTGGTTCACTCATGGCTTTCGCAGATATGATTCCTGCATTGGTTCCAAATATTGAAATCATGCGTGAAGCTGCACTTCGTGGCTTTTCGACTGCAACCGATCTTGCTGACTACCTAGTGAAAAAAGGCGTTGCATTCCGTGATGCGCATGAAATTGTAGGTAAAGCTGTTGCATTAGGTGTTGCTGAAGAAAAAGATTTATCTGAGTTAACACTTGAGCAATTACAACAATTCTCTGACTTAATTACAGCAGATGTATTTGATAAAGCCTTAACACTAGAAGCTTCTGTAAATGCACGTGATCATATTGGCGGAACTTCACCAAAACAGGTTGAAGCTGCGATTGCTCGTGCCCATACACGTTTAGAACAGTTATACGCTTAAGGATAAACCATGAGTCGACAAGTATTTTGCCGCAAATATCAAAAGGAAATGGAAGGTCTAGATTTCGCTCCTTTCCCGGGTGCTAAAGGCCAAGATTTTTTTGAAAATGTTTCTAAGCAAGCATGGCAAGAATGGTTAAAACACCAAACTACGCTGATTAATGAAAAACGCTTAAACGTGTTTGAACCAGATGCGAAGAAGTTCCTTGAAGAACAACGTGAGAAGTTCTTTAACAATGATGAAAGCGTAGAAAAAGCTGAAGGCTGGAAACCAGAATAATCGGTTTATTTTAGCTTCTTCATCATTAAAAAGGCGGGTCCTATACACATAGACCCGCCTTTTTTTTTACGTGAAACTTACACAAGCATAAAAAGCCTTACATAGAGCGAACAGGACTCTACATGACATCAAAAAGTAAAGAACTTAATATCAATTCATAGCAAGAAGAACACGATCCCTGTCGTGTTTATGCACTTGATTTTCTGTCCTGAACTTCCCCCCAAAGTTCGGGACATTTTTTTATCTATTATTTTGAAAATAAAAAAGCCTTGTTTTAAACAAGGCCTTTAAATATTTCAGCTCAAAATTACTTTTCGTGGACTTTAGCTTCAATTTCTTCAATTTTGGTATGACGAGCATCAAAGCCTTTTGCCATATAAATGACTTGCTCAGCAATGTTACGTGCATGATCACCAATACGCTCTAAAGAACGTAGAACCCACATGACATTAATAACACGGGCAATGTGGCGTGGATCTTCAATCATATAGGTCATTAATGTGCGGGTTGCTGACTGATATTCACGATCAATGTCAGCATCGGCTAAAAGTACACGTAAAGCTTGATCTGCATCTAAACGTGCAAAAGCATCAAGTGCATCATGAATCATGACACGAACTTGGTTACCAATATGACGTGTTTCCATGTAGCCACGAGGCGAACCACCCTCTTCACAAAGGTTCTGTGCAATACGGGCAATTTTTGCTGCTTCGTCACCAATACGCTCAAGGTCTGTATTGGCTTTACTCATGGCAATAACCATACGCAAGTCAATCGCTGCTGGATGACGACGCGCCAAAATTAGCGTCAAGCCTTCATCAATATCACGTTCATATTGATTGACTGCATTATCTTTAAATTGAACATCAATCGCTAAATTTGCGTCTGTATCAAGTAAAGAATGAATTGCATTTGCGACCTGTTGTTCGACCAAGCCACCCATGGTCATAAACTTTGTGTTTACATCTTGCAAATCTTCATTAAATTGAGAAGAAATATGATGGGTTAACACCGGATTACTTGGACTCAAGGGAAGCCTCCAACATGATGGCGCAGGAATAAAATGATTGAGCATTAAAACACAGCAATCATTAAGTTTTTATGACAAAATTAAATTTCAGATAAAAGCAATTTATTACTGATAAGTTAACCAGCTATTAAGCTCAACCAGATCTTTTTCACCGAGCTGGCCTACCGCAGCTTTTAAACGAAGCACATTCAATAAATAGTCATATTGAGCATTAAGATAATCCTGTTTTGCAGAAAAAGCATTACGCTGCGCCAATAAAACATCAACCATACTTTTCAAGCCTTCGTTATAACTCGCTTTTGAAGCTTGAGAAACTAAAGAAGAGGAATCCATTGCAGCCTTTCTTGCTTCAAGTTTGGCTTGATCTGTATCTACCTGCATAAACGCACTTTTCACATCGACATTGGCACGGCGAATGGCTGCATCAAGTTGTGCCTGCGCTTTACTGGCTTCTACAGTGGCTTTTTTAATTGATGTTCGGGTCCGTCCACCATTAAATAAATTCCAGTTCATTTCTACACCGACCTGATCAAATTTTCCGTCAGTCGAAATGAGTGTCTCTGGTGTTTGTTTGGTATAGCCATAGCTCGCCACAGCATCTATTTGAGGATAAAGCGCGGCCTTTTCGACACGGCGCTGGTCTTCACTATATTTTTGCTGTAAACGGACTTGCTGGATCTTTAAGTTTTTTTGCTGTGCCAAAGAAAGCCAGTCATTAAGCTCTGCTGGATAAGGCTTTTGAAAATTAAAATCACTTCGCAGTACAGCGAGTTTATCTTGATAAGAACCAATATATTCAGACAGCTGTTCTTGGGCTAAAAGTAATTGAACATTGGTTGAAATACGATTGGCTCTGGCATTTTGATATTGAGCATTGGCTTCACTCACATCACTACGCGCCACCAAACCTTCTTTGAGTTTGGCATTCATCATATTCAGCTGCTCAAGCAAAGCTTTTTCTTCTTGTAGGTATGCAACACTCAATGCCTGCTGACGCAACACATTAAAATAGGCTTCTGCTACATTTAAAACATGATCTTGTTTTTGCAGTCTTAAGGTAATTTCACTTAAGGCAACCGAAGTTTTAACTTGCTTATAACCTTCCCAAGCATCCATTCGAAATAATGGCTGACGCGCTGTTAAGGTCGCTTGCCGAGTCGTTGAGGTATTACTCACCAAAGCATCAGAAAGACCTTCTTGATCAACACCTGGAAAGTTTGAACGCTTTACAGTTTGTCGATTACGAGTAATGTTTCCAGACAGTGTAACGGTGGGTAATAACGCTCCTGTTGCCAAGCCTAAATTAAGTTGATCTGCTTCAAATTGTTGTTGATTGGCTTGCCATGTCGGATCATTTTGTTTTGCACGCTCATAAGTCTCAACCAAATCTAGAGCAAAACTCGAAGATGCAAAACTCCAAAGGCCAACAGCGACCATTAATTTTATTTTCATTGTTCAAATCAACGATAAAACTTGCCTTTAAGACTAAGAAAAATTCGAATCAAACTCAAGCCATTAAAAGTTTTAGTTTTTTAAGCGTTCTCAGTTTTTGACAATATTAAAATACAAATAAAAATCAAAAGCATGCCTATCCAACCCAACCATGAAACATGCTCACCCACCAACACAATGGCAAAAATCGCAGCAACTAAAGGTTCAAATAAAGTTAAGGTCGTCGCTTTGCTGGCATTTACTGTTTTTAGTCCAAAACCGAAAAGTAAATAACCCAAAAACATAGGAATTAGCATCATATAACCAGCCACAAGTAAATTGGTTGAGCTTTGTAATAACCCACCACCTGTAACCAACAAAGTAGGAAGCAAAATAACTGCCCCACCACCCATAATCATGCCCATTGCAGCTTTAGAGGCAACACCCCGATCTATTAATCTTTTTGCAGCCCATGAATAAAGTGAATAAGTTGTAGCTGCGACAAGCCCAAGAAAAATACCGAAGTATTTATTCCATTGACTTGTACCGTCTACAACTACATGACTTTCACCCATCGACAACATCGTTACGCCAAACACACCGCAAATAAAACTTAGAAACCAGATGGCAGACAAAGCTTTGCGATCAAAGAATCGCTCTAAAATTGCTGCGATTAGTGGAGCCGAACCAATTGAAACCACAGTGCCAATCGTAATGCCTGCATAATGCATTGAGGAATAAAAAGCCAAAGGATAAATACCAACCGCCGCTACACCTAAAAGCAGTATTAAAAGATTTTCTCTTATAAATTGTCGGTTTTCACGTATCGCTCGTGATGCAACCAAAGCTTGTAAAAGACCACCTCCGCCCATCGCTACGGCACCAATAGCGAGTGGGCCAAGTGTTGGTGCAAATGCGGCCGCAGTACCTGTTGTTCCCCACAAAACAGAGGCAACTAAAATCGCGATTGTGCCTCCATAACTACTATTTTTAATGAGGCTAATCATGCGGACATTCTCTATTTAAAATATCTTCTGCCATTTGTTTTGCTAATAGAAGTTGACGACTGTTTCCTTCTAAGCCTGCTCGTGCCATAGAGCCTTCTAAAAGAAATGAAAGCTGTGTAGCCACATAGTTAACACGCTGCGAGTCTGGTATTAATTTTTTTAAATGCTCAGCAACAATAGCCTCAACTTCTTCTTTATGTTGTCTTACCGAACTTCGCCCTGAACTATTTGCAGGAAACTCTGCGGCAGCATTCAATAACCCGCAACCTCGAAAGCCTTTTTCATAGGCAAATTCCGCATGGTCTTGATAGGCATCAAATACGGCCAAAATGGCTTCTTTAGCTGTTTTTATTTTTTCTAAACGCTTTTGGTAGAGATCAAGCCACTCTTGATGGCGTGCAGCAATGTAGGCATCGACAAGCTCACCTTTTGAAGAAAAATTATTATAAAGCGACATCTTAGCAACATCTGCTTTAGCCGTAACCGAGTTAATTCCAGTTGCAGTAATGCCATCGTTATAAAACAAAGTTGAAGCGGCATCGAGAATTTTCTGTCTTGCTGTTTTATCATTCATAGCTTTAATTTAAGTAGACCGACCTACCTAATAATAAAGATTTCTAACAATGATGCAATCTTTTTCCGAGTTATAATTTGAGCAATATTCACTTTGATAAAAATACAATGATGAAAAAAGTTCTAATGATGAGTATGTGCAGCGCACTACTTTTAGCTGGATGTAATAAAACATCAGAGCAAGATCAGACTATATCTAAAGAGCAAAAATCAACTGAGCAAAAGGCCACTCAAAAACAAGACAGTAGCTGCTTACAAATTATGGTAGCTATGCACACGATTAATCAAAACAGCAAAATAGAAGACTTAAATCAAATTAATGAAAAGCTTAAAACCTGTGTTCCGTCTTTAAAAAATGATGAACAGCTTAAGCTGATTGATGCATCAACCGCCATGTATCAACGTTTTATTAAACAAGACTACACTGAAAAAACAGGTAGAGCGTTTGAGGCTTTTGGCTATGCTGTTTTAGAACATAAACAACAAGACCTTAAAAAGGTCATTCAAAGTCAGAAAAAACTCTTTGGCCAACTGAGCCCACGTGATCAATATTTACTTCAACATGAAGGTCAAGCCTATATTGAACTACTCTATCAAGGCGAAGGCATGTTTACCTATCGACGTCAACCAAACTATTTAGTTGATGTTTTTTCTAAAGCCTTACCTGCTGACCAAAAAGATTTTTTAACTCGTATGGCGAAAGACAATCAAAATATTTTTTATAACGATGGTGCGTTGGCTATTTCATGGAAAGAGCTCACTGAACGTGCATTATTTTGGGAAAAGTTTATTCAAAAGTATCCAAAAAGTCATTTTATTAGTGATGCAAAACTACTCTTTAACGAATATCGCTATTTTATTTTCTTTGGTCTCGATAATACACCTGTGTCAGATGAATATGCTCCGAACACATGGTTTGATAAAGATGCGCTTCAACAAATTCAGTTTCTATCTACACAAAGCCAATCGAGTTTAGCGAAACCTGCTCAACTATTTCTTAAGTTTATTGCCACGCCTGTAGAGGAGCGTAATAAGCAATTTAAAATAGATTTAACTGATAAGAATGGCGATAAAAAATCAAATTATCAGATGACCCATGAACAACTTGAGCAGCTATTAAAATTAGACTCCCCATGGAACACTGAAGTGTATCGTGACTGCCATATGGATGCGGTTTGTATAGATACAAATTGACAATGCCACCCAACCTAAAACATGTTAGTCTGTAAATCGCTTGACGGAGCGCGAGTAATAACTCGCTGAGATTGTGTAAATTTCGTGTTATCGCAACACAAGTTTGAACATGAGTACCGTTGAACCTGATCAGGTTAAGACCTGCGTAGGAATCAAGCCATCTGAAAACTTAAGCCTTAAATTTATCTAGCAAAGATAAATCCGCCATCGTTTTTGGTCGTGCTTGATTCGTTGATGTTATTCATAAGGATCATGTAATGAACCAGTTAACGAATCTCTCTTCTGCTGAAATTTCAGCACAACATGAACAAGATGCAAAAGATTTAACCCGCATCTTACCCGCTTCTAAAAAAGTTTATATTGAAGGCTCTCGTCCTGATATTCAGGTTCCAATGCGAGAAATTTCTTTAACAGATACTCCAACTGGTCTGGGCGGTGAACATAATCCCCCTGTTATGGTCTATGACACTTCAGGTGTTTATACAGATCCAAATGTTCAAATTGATTTAGACAAAGGTTTACCTTCAGTTCGCCAAAACTGGATTGAAGAACGTAACGATACTGACGTACTTTCTGGTTTAACTTCAACTTTTGGTCAAGAACGTTTAAAAGACATTCGCACCGCTGACATTCGTTTTGCTCATATTCAAAACCCACGCCGCGCTAAAGCTGGCAAAAATGTCACTCAAATGCACTATGCCAAGCAAGGTATTATCACACCAGAAATGGAATATATTGCAATTCGTGAGAATCAGCGCCAGCGTGAAGGTGTTGATATGCGTCAACATGCTGGACAAAATTTCGGTGCAAAAAACTTAAAAGAAATTACACCTGAATTTGTTCGTCAAGAAGTTGCTGAAGGTCGTGCGATCATTCCTGCCAACATTAACCATCCAGAACTTGAACCAATGATTATTGGCCGTAATTTCTTGGTTAAAATTAATGCCAACATTGGTAACTCAGCGCTTGGTTCTTCAATTGACGAAGAAGTTGCCAAAATGACGTGGGCAACCCGTTGGGGTGCTGACACCATTATGGATTTGTCGACAGGTAAAAATATCCATGAAACACGTGAATGGATTATTCGTAACTCACCTGTTCCAATCGGTACCGTACCAATTTATCAAGCACTTGAAAAAGTTGATGGTGTTGCAGAAGACCTAACATGGGAAATCTTCAAAGACACACTGATTGAACAAGCTGAACAAGGCGTTGACTACTTCACGATTCACGCAGGTGTATTGCTTCGTTATGTGCCACTTACAGCAAACCGTTTAACAGGTATTGTGTCTCGTGGTGGTTCAATCATGGCGCAGTGGTGTCTAGCGCATCATGAAGAAAACTTCTTATACACTCATTTCGATGAAATCTGTGAAATCATGAAAGCCTATGACGTTTCATTTAGCTTAGGTGATGGCTTACGTCCGGGTTGTATTCAAGATGCAAATGACGAAGCACAGTTCAGCGAACTTAAAACCCTAGGTGAGCTTACTCATCGTGCATGGGAACATGATGTTCAAGTCATGATTGAAGGCCCTGGTCACGTACCAATGCACATGATCAAAGAAAATATGGATCTCCAACTAGAAGTATGTAAAGAAGCACCATTCTATACACTTGGGCCTTTAACGACAGATATCGCTCCGGGTTATGACCACATTACATCTGCAATTGGTGCAGCCATGATTGGTTGGTACGGCACAGCGATGCTTTGTTATGTGACACCAAAAGAACACTTGGGTTTACCAAACAAAAAAGATGTTAAAGACGGAATTATTACCTACAAGCTTGCGGCACATGCTGCTGACCTTGCTAAAGGACATCCGGGTGCACAGGTTCGCGATAATGCCTTGTCAAAAGCACGTTTTGAATTCCGTTGGGATGATCAGTTCAACTTAAGTCTAGACCCTGACACAGCACGTAGCATGCATGATGAAACCTTACCAAAAGAGGCGCATAAATCTGCTCACTTCTGTTCAATGTGTGGACCAAAATTCTGTTCAATGAAAATCACCCAGAATGTTCGTGACTATGCCAACAACCTCACTAATAGCAATTCAGAGGTTGAAGAAGGCCTCAAAGCGATGAAAGAGGTTTATCAAGAGCAAGGTCAAAAACTGTATCATAAAGTGTAAATATTCAAAAAAAACACTTGCCTAGCCATGATTCTCGGTTAGGATGAAATAAATAGATTTCGTCCTGATCGAATCATGAGTATTGTTGAACGTCCAAGTTATACATCTAAAGATGTCGAAGTAACATCACGTGAATCTCTATTCCGTGGTTTTATTCAAGTTGAAAAAGTCAGCCTTCGACATCGTCTATTTAATCAAACTGAATATACTCATGTATTACAACGTGAACTCATTCATCGGCCTGAAGCGGCTGGCGTTCTACTCTACAATGATCAAAGACAACAGTTTGCGCTGATTGAACAATTTCGTGTAGGTGCAATTAATGATCCCGATTCGCCGTGGCAATTGGAAGTAATTGCTGGTGTTTTGGATGGAGATGAAACGCCGGAGAGCTGTATTCGCCGTGAAACACTTGAAGAGTCAGGATGCATAGTTAATCATTTACATCATCTATTTAGCTTTTATCCATCTGCTGGGGCGTGTTCAGAACTATTTCACTTATATGCTGCTGAAACAAACTTACCCGCTGAAGGCGGGGTTTTTGGCATGCCTGATGAAGGTGAAAATATTCTTTTACACCTGTTTGACTACAGCGAAATATCAACATTATTGAGTCAAGGACGTTTGAGAAATGCCCCTGTCATTATGGCGTTACAATGGCTATCTCAACACATCACAACGATAATAAAATCCGACGAGGTAGGACGGTGACTTTTCAAGTCTCAACACTTTCACAAAAAGACCATGTCATTATACAAATTACCGATACCCACTTATTGGAGTATCCACACTTAGAATTTGTGGGGATGAATCCTGAAGAAAGTTTTCATGCCATTATTCAACAGATCCTGAAAAAACATCCTGAAGCTGATGCCATTATCCACACTGGAGATTTGGCTCAAGCACCAACGCCTATTACCTACAAACGTTATATTCAATATATGCAAACGTTAGGTCTGCCATTTTTCCAGACACTGGGCAATCATGATAACGTTGATCATTTTCCATTACATAAAGAAAATCATCAGGAACCTGTGGTCATTTGTCTAGGCAACTGGCGCGTTATTTTATTAAATAGTGCAGTAAAAGGTCAGATTAATGGGCACCTGTCGCCAGAACAACTACAAAATTTAGCGGCATTACTCGAAGAATTTTCAGATAACCCTGTTTTATTGGCTTGCCATCATCATCCTTTTGCAATGAAATCCAAATGGATTGATCATCACAAGTTACAAAATTCTAATGCTTTGCTTACTACATTAGCTCCATTTAAAAATGTAAAAGCTTTAATCTGCGGGCACGTTCACCAAGACTCACTAAACACTTGGCAAGGGATCGAATTTTTCTCGACCCCCTCAACAAGCGTTCAGTTTAAACCGTTTAGTAATGAGTTTGCCCTAGACCAAAATGCTCCCGGCTACCGTTACATTCGTCTAAAAAACGATGGTAGTTTTGAAACAGAAGTCTTCCGTCTTGAAAATTTTCAAGGCCTTATAAATACCAATATTTCAGGCTATTAGCTCTATTTTATATATGCTTATATGCAATTATGACTAGGGTAAACACGTTTTGAAAATATTTACGGGACGGAATGACTATCATCTTGCAGGAAAAATCTATATGATGACGACCCGATGGGAAAATCCCATCGATGGTTTTCTATAAAAACACTTGCATATCACCATATTTTTTGCGTATAGATAATACGTGTATGATGAGGAATGCCCTATTATGGCGAATGACAACCACAACCAAGTTTTGGATGAACATACAGAAGTTGTAGTGGAAGGTGACAAAGCTTCTGCAAAACGTGCACGTAAAGTGAAACCTAAAACTTCTGACATAGGCACAACTGCAAGTTTATTTGGTATTGCACCTTATCAACCTAAGAAAAATGAAGAGTACATGTCTGAAGGACAGCTCGAGCATTTCCGACAAATTCTGCAAGCATGGAAAGCTGAATTAATGTCTGAAGTTGATCGTACGTTGAATACGATGCAAGACGAATCAACTGCATTGCCAGATGTAAATGACCGTGCCACCCAAGAAGAAGAGTTTGCAATTGAATTGCGTACACGTGACCGTGAACGTAAGTTGATTCGTAAAATCGAACAATCTATGGAAGCAATTAAAAACGAAGACTACGGTTTCTGTGAAACATGTGGTATCGAAATCGGTTTACGTCGTTTAGAAGCACGTCCAACTGCAACGTTATGTATTGACTGCAAAACTTTGGCAGAAATTAAAGAGAAGCAAAATAACGGTTAATATGACCGCTGTAGCTACTCAAGAAAAGCCTAGCTTTTCATACTCAGGTCGGTTTGCGCCCTCGCCAACCGGCCCTTTGCATTTTGGATCACTCATTACCGCCGTCGCCAGTTATTGTGATGCTAAAGCTCACCAAGGCAAATGGCTGGTTCGTGTCGAAGACACAGATATCCCTCGTATTTATCCGGGCAGTGAAGAGCATATTCTCACTTCACTGGATGCCTTCCAGTTCGAACCCGATGCAGAAATCATCTTTCAAAAAAACCGTTTAGACATTTATGAAAGTGTACTAGATCAACTTAAAAAAGAGGGTCTAATCTATGCGTGTCAATGTACACGCAAAATGCTGGGTTCAAATGCTATCTATGCGGGAACATGCCGTAATCTCAATCTTGATTTTCAAGACCAAGCAATTCGCGTAAAAGTTAAAGATCAACAAATCTGTTTTGATGACCGACTACAAGGACTTCATTGTTCTAATCTGCAACACGACCTTGGAGACTTTGTTCTTAAACGCCGTGATGGGATTATTAACTATCAACTTGCTGTCGTCGTGGATGATTATCTACAAGGCATCACCCATGTCGTTCGAGGCTCAGACCTATTAGATAACACCGAACGTCAGATCTGGCTTGGCGAGCTTTTAGGATACCCTAAACTGAGCTATATGCACCTTCCTCTCGCCATGAATGATCAAGGGCAAAAGCTTTCTAAACAGAATCTTGCTCAGGCACTCGATTTAACTAAAGCGCCTGAATTGCTACAACAAGCCATACAAGCACTGGGACAACCTAACGTTGATTTAGACCTCCCCGAAGTGATGCTCAAGCAAGCTGTAGCACAGTGGAATATTGATTTAATTCCACATGGACAAGAGCTCAGCGGAATATACCTATAAATAAAAAAACCCGATATCAAATCGGGTTTTCTCATGCCTAAATGTTCAACTAGAAGTTTGATTCTTCCCTTTCTGGGTTTACTTCTTGGGTTGAAGCATCAATCTTTAAGATCAAACTAATCATCGCAGCACACATCATTAAAGATGTACCACCATAACTAATAAATGGCAGAGTCAAACCTTTAGTCGGCATCAAACCCATATTCATGCCCGCATTTACTAAGATCTGGAGCAAGAAAATAATACTAATACCGTAAGCCAAATAGCCTGCGCGAAGATAATGATGTTTCAATGCACGATGACCAATTTTGATACAGCATGCCAACATCAAGAAAGACAAACCAATGACAATCGAAATACCAAAGAAACCAAACTCTTCACCTAACACCGCCAACATAAAGTCAGTGTGCGCTTCAGGTAAATAAGATAACTTTTGGACACTATGTCCTAAGCCTGTACCAAACCACTCACCACGGCCAAAGGCCATTAATGCATTTGATAACTGATACCCCACCCCTAATGGATCTGCCCATGGGTCAGTAAATGAAATCAAACGCTGGAAACGATATGGTTCAAACAAAATCAAAAATACGATACCGGTTACAATCGCACCTAACATAATTAAGAACTGTGTCGGCGGTGCACCAGCTAAAAAGAATACCCCGACCATCATCAATACAATTACGATCGTAGCACCCAAGTCAGGCTCAGCAATAATCAAACCAACCGTAATTGCCATGACCCCACTTAAACGTAATAAGCCTTTCCAATGAGTACGAACCTCTTTGGCACGGCGCACAACGTAGTCTGCGGTAAAGATTGCCATCATGACTTTGGCAACCTCGGTTGGCTGTAAGGTAAAGCCACCAATCTTAATCCAACGTGTAGAACCGTTCACTTCTGAACCTACCACCAAAGCAGCAAGCAGCAGAACCATGGTCAACAGCCACAGCGGGAAAGTATTTTTAAACCACGTATTGAGTGATATCCGATAGGTCAAATATGCCACCACAGCCGCAGCGACAATCGAAATACCATGACGAATCACATAGTGAAACGGGTTTTCATGCATATATTCAGCATAGGGCATCGAAGCAGACGCTACCATCACTGAACCGATACACAACAATGCAACGACACAGAAAATCAGGACATTACGTGGCGTCACTTCCGCTGGCCATTTAGGCAATATCCGTTCATACCAATGATTGATTTTCTGGATTGTGGTCTGAGCTAAGCCTGCCATACTACATTCCTAATCATGTTTTCTTTAAACCAACGAATTGACGCAGGCAACAAACTGCTGACCACGATCATTATAACTTTTAAACATATCAAAACTTGCACAGGCTGGTGATAACAACACCACATCTTCAGCTTGTGTTTCACGTTGACACAGCTCTACAGCTTCTTTGAGTGTTGCTGCATGCAAAATTTTGGTTGCGCCTTGAATAGCCTGTTCAATAACTGGAGCATCTTCACCAATCAATACCACAACTTTGGCATATTTTTCGATAGAAGAACGTAATGGAGCAAAATCTTGACCTTTACCCTGCCCACCTAAAATCAAGGCAACCTTACCTTTTTTAACCTCAATTGCAGCCCCTAAACCATCAATTGCTGCAAGTGTAGCACCAACGTTAGTCCCTTTAGAGTCATTATAATAACGTACATCATGTACTGTTCTCACATACTCACAGCGGTGCTCTAATCCTTTAAATTGTTTTAAGGTTTCAAGCATAGATTCCATTGGCAAACCAATTGCTTCACCTAATGCCAAACAAGCTAAAGCATTAGCTACGTTGTGCATGCCTTGAATATATAAATCTGAGCTTTTAATTAAACGCTTCAAACCACGTGCAAGCCAAAGCGTGCCATCACCATCTCTTAAAACACCATATTGATTTAGGTCTGGTGCATTTAGACCAAAGCTTTGCATTGGTGTTGTATCTGGAACAAGAGGGCGACTTAAAGCATCATCACGGTTAAATATAACTTTTTTAACCCCTTGGAAAATACGATGTTTTGCTTGGTGATAACCCCACATATCGCCATGACGATCTAGGTGATCTTCACTCATGTTAAGAACCACAGCAACCTCAGCATTTAAATGTGATGTGGTTTCCAACTGAAAACTTGATAGCTCAAGTACAAGCAACTCTGGTTGGTCTTTTAGCAAGTCTAGAGCTGGGCGTCCTAGGTTTCCGCCCACAGCAACTTTTTTACCTGCATCTTTAGCCATTAAACCAATTAAAGTCGTTACTGTACTTTTGGCATTAGAACCCGTAATAGCCACAATAGGCACTTCAGTCGCACGGCGTAATAGTTGAATGTCACCTACCACTGAAATCCCTTGAGCAATAGCTGCCTGAATTTCTGGTAATTGCGGTGCAAGGCCTGGGCTTAAAATAACTTCTTCTGCTTGTAATAATAATTCTTGGTCGAGTTGACCAAAACTGGTTTTAACACCAGCTGGAATCTGGTCATGACCAGGAGGGGTTGGACGAGAGTCCGTTACTGCAACTTGGTAGCCTTGTTCATGCAGGAAATTAACAGCAGAAACACCTGATATTCCTAAGCCTGCGACAACTTTTAATCCACCACGTTGTATTAACATTTTTGCCCCACAATTTATCAATCGACAGAATGGCAAAAATGTTAGCACTTTGCTGTTTTGAATGCTTTTTCAGTTTGAACTTTATTCATCTTTTTTTGTGTCAGTGCGTAAAAAAGCCATCAATATGATGGCTTTTTAAACGAAACAGGAAATACTAAGTTTATTGCCATTTAATCGGCTTAATTTCTTGAACTGTATTGGTTGGTTTATCTTCGCTTGAACAACCACAGCCACCAGCACAGCCAAAGGTCATTTTTGGTTTAAGCCATTTTGCCAAGGTTGTCCAACCCTGCTTTTCACAAAATACAGAGAGTGAAGAAAAGACTGAATTTGCTGTTTTTGGAAATACTTTCTTAAAAACAACAACCGCACTCCAACTCACTACAACCGCAATAATCAGATATTGAATCATATACAACCTCCTTTCTTGCTTTAACCCCAATAGTGGGAAGCAATTTGATAGGTAACAAACGATGCCAAATAAGCCAAACCGAACAGATATGCAGTCATGGCAGCAACATGTTTCCATGAACCTGTTTCACGTCGTACTGTTGCCAACGTAGCCAAACAATGTGGGGCATAAATGAACCACACTAAAAGCGACAATCCTGTTGCCAAAGACCAACCTGTGCCATCTGCACTAATCAGATGTGACAAACCTTGAGCTACAGCATCGTCACTCGTTGCAGACAAGGCATAAACCGTACCTAATGCTGCAACCACAACTTCACGCGCAGCCATAGCTGGAATTAAAGCAATACAGATTTGCCAGTTAAAACCAATTGGAGCAAATAAAGGTTGAATAAGGTGTCCGAGCATACCGGCAAAACTATAATCTATAGCAGGTAATGTCGCCCCTTCTGGTGGTTGGGGGAAAGTACACAAAAACCAGAGCAAAATAGAGAGCGCAAAAATGATTCCGCCGACGCGCTTCAAGAAGATCTTTGCACGGTCCAGCAAACCGATTCCCACACTTTTTAAATCAGGGAAACGATAACTCGGCAGCTCTAGCAATAAGGCATGTTGAGACTTATCTTTTTGGAAGAATTTCATTAAAAATGAAACACAAAGTGCACTCACAATACCAGCCATATACAGACCGAATAGCACCAGACCTTGTAGGTTGAAAATACCCCAGACCATTTTCTCTGGAATAAATGCAGCAATCAGCAAGGCATATACTGGTAAACGTGCCGAACAAGTCATTAATGGCGCAACCATAATGGTCGTAAAACGATCACGAGGGTCACTAATACTACGCGTTGCCATGATTCCCGGTACTGCACAAGCAAAGCTTGAAAGTAAAGGAATAAAGGCTCGTCCGCTTAAACCAGCTTGAAACATTAATTTATCAAGTAAAAATGCTGCACGCGGTAAATAGCCCGATTCTTCTAATACTAAAATGAAGAAGAACAAGATTAAAATTTGTGGCAAGAACACCACAACGCCACCTGCACCCGCAATAATTCCGTCAACAACCAAACTATGCAGTAGTGGCTGTGTAATCACAGTTCCCACCACTTCACCCAACCAGCCGAAGAAACCTTCAATGCCATCCATGAATGGGGCTGCCCATGCAAAAACTGCTTGGAACACAATAAACATCATGAGTGCAAGGCTAAGTAGGCCTAAAACTGGATGTAAGAAAATTCGATCTAGAAAATCAGTACGCTTATCGCCCTGATCGACATATTGAACAACATCTTTAAAAATCATATCGATTTTTTGATGATGAGTTCCAGTCAAGCCACTCAGTTCAGTCTGTGGCACACTGTATTTTTCTTGATCAAGGGCATGTAATAAATTTTCAATGCCCGCATTACGAACAGCAACTGTTTCAACAACGGGCACACCCAAACGTTGAGATAACTTTTGAGTATTAATTTGGATACCACGACGACGCGCTTCATCCATCATATTCAGTACAAGTAAAATCGGACGGCCTAGCCCGATCATTTCGAGTACTAGTCCTAAATGCAATTTTAAGTTAGTGGCATCAACCACACACAAAAATGCATCTTGCTGCCCTTCTTCTGTAATCTTACCCAAACAAACGTCACGGGTAATAACTTCATCAGGACTAGTTGCATTTAGACTATATGTACCCGGTAAATCGAGTACACGCACTGCTCGACCTGACGGTAACTGAAAATGACCTACTTTACGCTCAACAGTTACGCCCGCATAGTTTGCAACTTTTTGTCGAGTTCCAGTTAAGTGGTTGAAAAGAGAGGTTTTACCACAGTTCGGGTTTCCCACAAGGGCAATACGTAACGCATCACTCATGCGGGTACTCCTTCTTCTACTAAAATTTCAATTTTTTCCGCTTCTGCTTTACGTAAAGCGAAACGAGTAAAGCCAATTTGGATCAAGATCGGATCACCACCAAAAATACCCTTGGTAATCACTTCCACTCGTGTGCCTGGTACAAAGCCCAGACTTTCCAAACGAATTGCGACCAAATCTTGCTGCTCGGACTCTACTTCTATCCGATTCACTTTGGTGATGGTCGCCGCTTGCTTCACTTTTAAAGCTGATAAACGCACCGCATCCGATCCTAAACCTTTTTTTCTAGTATACATATAAATGAGAATAATTACCAAATAAGGTTAAATTTCACTTCTTATTCAGTGTAATCGACAAACCTTAAAGTTTCTTTTAAAGTACAGAGGTTTAGAGGATGTAGTGTATGTTGAATAAAAAACCGCGTATTCCAAGCCCAGTTCAAATTCCTGAACATTTAAGCTTTTTACAAGGTTTCCGCGACTATTTAGTTGCACAGACAGTAAGTCCACATACACGAAATGCTTATTTATCTGACCTCATTCAATGCAGTGAACTTCATAAAAAAACAGCTCTTCCAGAGTGGACAAGTGATGATATCGCTGATGTTCTAATTGAACTGACAAAAGCAGGGAAAAGTCCCCGCTCGATTGCTCGCTGCTTATCTGCTCTACGCCAGTTTTACAAATTTTTACGTGAACAGAAATTACGAAGCGATAATCCTGTAGCAACTCACCATTCTCCAAAAATTGGACGGGCCTTACCCAAAGATTTATCTGAAGAAGATGTTGAAGCACTGATCCAAGCACCCGATATCAATACAGCACTTGGCTTACGTGATCGAGCAATGTTTGAAGTACTTTACGCCTGCGGTTTACGTGTTTCAGAACTACTTAACTTGCGATTAGAGCTCATTAATTTAAAGCAAGGCTATTTACGTGTTACAGGTAAAGGCAATAAAGAACGTTTAGTTCCATTAGGACAATTCGCTTGTGAATGGGTAGAACGCTATTTGCATAATGCTCGGCCTCAGCTCTACAAAAGCTCGACTGACTATCTTTTTTTGACCCAACATGGCGGAATTATGAGTCGGCAGAACTTTTGGTATGCCATTAAACGCTATGCGCTTCAAGCCAATATTCAAGCTGAACTCTCACCTCACACCTTACGTCACGCCTTTGCAACACACTTACTCAATCATGGCGCTGATTTACGCGTAGTACAAATGTTACTGGGTCATAGCGATTTATCTACAACACAAATCTATACACATGTTGCACAAGTACGAATGCAACAATTACATGAAAAACATCACCCTAGAGGATGATAAAGATTTAAAGTTCCAGACAATTATTTCATATCAATCGTTTGATTTCGTTCACAAAGGTTAAGAAAGTTTTAACAATACACATTAGATTTTTTGTTATGCTTAGCAGCTTCTGACTATAAATACTGATGAAATAAGGGTTATCTATGTCTTTTACCCGCTCTCAAATTTTTCTTGCCTGCACTCTGGCATCTAGCCTTTTGTTCAGTGCTTGTTCTAAAGAAAACAAACCACAAAAAGAAGATGCGCTCACAGCGACTGCACCTGCTACTGGGGAAGCTTCAACCATTATCGAACGTAATGATAAGCAGCGTTTAATTGAAACTTTGCAGAAACAATTTAAGAATGCAAATATCAATGCCAAAATTTTAGATATCAAGCCGACAGAAGTTCCTAATTTGTATTGGGTAAATCTCGAAGGGATGACATCGATTTATACAACCAGTGATGGAAAATATTTAATTCAGGGTGATGTAATCCGATTAGGAGGCAAAGAGCTTCATAATATTGGAGATAATCTTCAAGCTTCAGAAAATAAAAAGCATCTTGCTGCGTTAAAAAATGAAGATTTGATTGTTTACCCAGCGAAAGGCGGTAAAGCTAAACATGTGATTTATGTGTTTACCGATGCAAGCTGTCCTTATTGCCATAAACTACATGAGCACATACCTGAAATTAATGAAAAGGGTATTGAAGTACGCTATATCGCTTGGCCACGTGGTGAGCAATTTATGCCGACCATGGAAGCTGTATGGTGTAGTGCAGATCGTAAAGCTGCCTTTAGCCAAGCAGTACAAGGTGTCAATATTCCGCCTGCTCAATGTAAAAACCCTGTTCGTGAACAATATCAACTTGGCTTAAACATGGGTGTAAATGGTACACCTGCTATTTATAGTGTTGATGGCGAGTACTTAGGTGGATATCTAACACCAGATGAATTAATTAAACGTCTGGATAAATAATCCATTTAAAGTTGATGAATGATTAATCATCTATCTCTTACAAAAAGCGCTGCTCTCATTGCAGCGCTTTGTTTTTTCAATAAATAATGCTTTAACTCTCTGTGTTTAAAGACTGATCTACTCTTCTTTTCCAAACATCGCACTCTAATTCATTGAACAGGCACTAAAAGCGCTAGAGTCTGGCGTTTTTTTTAGCTATGATCTAGCTTCAACTAAATGATTAAATGATGAATGGAGTGTGACGTGAAACCAGTTCGCCTGGCAATACTCGGTCTAGGAACCGTAGGTGGAGGAGCCCTTAAACTACTACAAGAAAATGCCGCTGAAATTAAACGTCGCACCGGTCGAGAAATTCAAATTACCCACGTTGGAACACGCCGCCCTCGTCCAGATCTAGAATTGGAAGGGATTAAACAAAGCGCCGATTTACTTGACATCGTTCGTCAACCAGACGTTGATGTAGTTGTAGAAGTTATGGGTGGGATCCACCCTGCTTACGAAGTTATCATGGAAGCGATCAAACACGGCAAACAAGTCGTGACTGCAAACAAAGCGTTACTCGCTGAACATGGCAATGAATTATTTAAAGCAGCAGAAGACAATGCTGTGCAAATTGCTTATGAAGCAGCAGTTGCTGGCGGTATTCCAATTATTAAAGTCATCCGCGAAGGCCTTGCTGCAAACCATATTGAATGGTTGGCAGGCATCATTAATGGTACAGGCAACTTTATTCTGACTGAAATGCGTGAAAAAGGCCGTGCATTTGATGATGTATTAAAAGAAGCTCAAGAACTTGGTTATGCAGAAGCAGATCCAACTTTTGACGTTGAAGGTATTGATGCTGCGCACAAGCTTACAATTTTAGCGTCTTGTGCTTTTGGTATTCCTCTTCAGTTTGATAAGGTCTATACCGAAGGTATTAGTAAAATCACTGCACAAGATGTGAAATATGCAGAAGAACTTGGTTTCCGCATTAAACACCTAGGAATTGCACGTCGCGCTGAAAAGGGTATTGAACTACGTGTTCACCCAACGCTCATTCCAGATGAACAGCTTATTGCGAATGTAAACGGCGTTAAAAATGCTGTTTTAGTTCAAGCGCATGCTGTAGGCCCAACGCTCTATTACGGTGCTGGTGCGGGTGCTGGTCCAACAGCTTCTGCTGTTGTTGCCGATGTAATTGATATTGTTCGTGACATCTCTTATACCGAAGACGGTGCAGGAACAATTCCTCAGTTGGCTTTTGAAGCATTAACAAATGTGCCAATTTTAAGCCGTGAAGAAATGACTACAGGTTATTACATCCGCTTAAATGCAGAAGATCAAACTGGCGTACTTGCAGATGTTACTACCATCTTAAGCCGCGCTGGAATTAGTATTGATGCCATCATGCAACAATCCCGTTTAAAAGACCTTATTCCAATCGTGATTCTGACCGATCCAATCGTTGAATCTAAAATGGATGAGGCTCTTGCACAAATCCAAGCATTACCTGCTATTCGTGGCGAAATCGTAAGAATTCGTTTAGAATCGCTCGATAGTTAATCAGGTTGAGGGAAAGATTCCCTCTCCCGCTTCACCTCTAATTGGAACACCATCATGTCTAATGCCAATCGTTATACTGGTCTTGTAGATCGTTATCGTGACCGTTTGCCAGTTTCGGCAACTACTCGTGCTATCTCTTTGGGTGAAGGCAACACCCCACTCATTAAACTTGAGAATATTCCACGTATTATTGGCAAAGATGTTGAAATTTATGTGAAATATGAGGGCTTAAACCCAACTGGTTCATTTAAAGACCGTGGTATGACCATGGCTGTAACCAAAGCGGTTGAAGAAGGCTCTAAAGCGATTATCTGTGCATCTACTGGTAACACTTCTGCTGCTGCTGCTGCTTATGCTGCACGCGCAGGTATCAAAGCATTCGTTTTGATTCCAGAAGGCAAAATTGCAATGGGTAAAATGGCGCAAGCGATGATGTATGGTGCAATCACTATGCAAATTCGTGGTAACTTCGATGATGGTATGCGTCTTGTAAAAGAAGTTGCTGATCAAGCACCTGTAACAATTGTAAACTCAATCAACCCTTACCGTTTGCAAGGTCAAAAAACTATTGCTTATGAAATCGTTGAAGCTTTAGGCCGCGCACCTGATTATCACTGCTTACCTGTTGGTAACGCAGGTAACATCACAGCTCACTGGATGGGTTATACCGAAGCTGTAGCAAACCAACCTGCTGATCAGTTTGAACAAGTGATTTATGATGCAGCTACTGATCAATTCACTGGTCCAAAACCTGAAGGTTTACCAACAATGGTTGGTTACCAAGCTTCTGGCGCAGCTCCATTCTTACGTGGTGCTCCAGTTGAAAGCCCTGAAACAGTTGCAACTGCAATTCGTATTGGTAATCCACAAAGCTGGAACCATGCAAAAGCTGTAGTACGTGACTCTAAAGGCTGGTTCGATGAACTTCAAGACAGCGAAATTTTAGAAGCTCAACGCTTACTTTCTATGTATGAAGGTGTATTTGTTGAGCCAGCATCTGCTGCTTCTATTGGCGGTGCGATTCGCGATATTAAAGCAGGTAAGATTGCTGAAGGTTCTGTAATTGTATGTACAGTAACTGGTAACGGCTTGAAAGATCCTGACACTGCAATCAAACAATGTGCTGATGCAGTGATGTTGTCAATTGATGCGACAATGAGCCAAGTAAAAGATTCGATTTTATCTAATATGTAAAATCTGAGTTTTCAAAAAACGGCTGTTCAACACAGCCGTTTTTTTATGTCTTTTTTATAGCCATAAAAAAACGCTTCTTGATAGAAGCGTTTTTAGAATATTTAAATTAAATACGTTTTGGTAAATTACTTAACCAACCTAATAGGTTAGTTGCATCGTTATTACGTGCCTGCGTACTTGGCTCGCCAAGCAATACAATCACTGCTGGACGCGAGTTTACAGTCGTATGCATGACAACACAGCGACCTGCTTCATTGATATAACCTGTTTTAGACAAGTTAATATTCCAACCACCATTACGCACTAGAGCATTCGTATTGTTAGATTTCAACACACGATAACCCAAGTTAAAGTCATAGGTCGGTGTAGTTGAGAATTGGCGAATCAAACCATATTGAGAAGCTGTACTCGCTAAAATCCCTAAGTCACGCGCAGAAGATACATTGCGTGGATCTAAACCAGTTGACTCATAATAATGAGTTGCATTCATACCTAAAGCACGTGCTTTAGCGTTCATTGCCGCTACGAATGCAGGACGACCACCCGGATAAGTACGCGCTAAAGCTGCCGCTGCGGGATTTTCAGACTTCATCAAAGCAAACAACAATACTTCTGCACGGTTCATTTTGTCGCCAACACGAAGTGTTGAACTTGAATTTTTACCGTTTGCCCCAGCAAAATCAATTTGCTCAAGCATAATTTCTTCTGACATGTTCAAACGAGCATCTGCCGTTACCACTGCTGTCATCAACTTGGTAATAGACGCAATTGGCACAGAAGCATTGGTGTTTTTACTAAACAGCACTTCACCCGTTTGCGCATCCATCACTAACGCAGCTCGAGCACTGACGCTCGGCTGAGCATTGTAACCACTCGTATCACGAATTGGAGCAAGCTTAGGAGCAGATGCTATAACTTTAGGTGCATTACTACCACGTAAAGTTGTAGTTACAGATGTTGATCCTTGAATAGTCGGCTCATCATCTTCATCATTCAACAGTTGACTAACGTCAGCTGAAGACCAATTTAAATTTGCAGTCCCAGTACTCCCTGAGGACGGGTTATTGACGAGTTCTGCAAAGCTTGTTGAACTCAAACTAAGCAAAATAGACATGCTTAGCACATGTATTAAAGACTTTTTAGAATTTTTCACGGCACAATACTCGACTCAGGGTGATACACATTTGCGCTTACTATAATTATGCCTTACATTTGAGGTATAAGGTATAACGCTTTTACCGACACAATTGTGCACAACTATTCGCTCACTATATAAGAATAGGATTGCTAATTTTGTCATTCCATTGCAAGCTAATTTTGCTTTATGTAACAAAAAACTTGTTTTTTGAAAGAAAGGAGGTCTTCTTGATTACAGTTTTAGTTGTGGATGACCATGAACTTGTACGTACAGGCATTTGCCGTATGTTAGAAGATCATGCCGATGTAGAGGTCATTGGACAAGCCGAATCGGGTGAAGAAGCAATTGCTATTGTTCGTCAGAAACATCCTCAAGTTGTGTTGCTTGATGTCAACATGCCAGGCATCGGGGGCGTAGAAACGACACGTCGTTTACTACAAACCGCACCAGACACAAAAGTTATTGCTGTAAGTGGTTTATCAGAAGAACCGTACCCTTCTCTTCTGCTTAAAGCAGGAGCTAAAGGTTATATCACTAAAGGTGCTCCAATTACCGAAATGGTTCGGGCAATCAACAAAGTCATGCAAGGCGGCAAATACTTCAGTGCCGATATTGCTGAGCAGTTGGCGAGTTCCTATCTATCTGACACGCAACAATCGCCTTTTGACGCTTTATCCGAACGAGAAATGCAAGTTGCAATGATGGTTGTAAATTGTATTAGCGCTCAGGAAATTGCGGACAAACTTTTTGTAAGTGTCAAAACGGTGAATACTTACCGCTACCGTATTTTTGAAAAACTCGCTATCGATAGCGACGTTAAACTCACTCATCTTGCAATCCGTTATGGTTTGATCAAGCCATAATTAAACTTATATGCAATTTCCCTTAAACTCATCGTTGTCCCATACGATTTTTCGTTTGGGCACGTGGTATGGTTTATATCGTCTTATTATTGCGGTTAGCCTCAATATTATTTTGGTTTTAACCGATGCTCAAATCGACAATAGTCTACAACAACCTTCTTTATATTCTTATACCCTGCTCGGCTATTCCATATTAAGCCTTCTTCAGCTTTTGTGTTTTAAGTTTGTTGCAACTCAGGCAACCAAACAGCTTATTTTATTTTTTGTAGTTGATGTTATCTGCCTGAGCTTACTTACATTTTCTGTAGGTGAACCAAATCTACAACTCAGCTTGCTGTATGTTATTGCTATATTTACCTCGGCAATTTTACTCAGCGCAAGAATGTCTTTACTCATTACATTACTTGCTGTCATTGCCGTTATTTACCAACGTTTTGTTGGTAGTTTGTTTGACTACAATAATCTAAATACGATTGGTAATAGTGCCTTATTAGCCTTCTTATTTTTTGTGGTGCATGGCATTGGGCAAATTGCGGTACAGCGCTTTAAACTACTTGAAGCACTGACTTTCCACCAATCCATAGAACTCTATCAACTACAAAATATTAACCGCTATATTTTGGAACAAATTGAAGAAGGCTATTTGGTTCTAGATGAAAACTATGACATTGTTTTAAGTAATCCGGCTGCCTGCTCTCTGTTAGGGATTCCTCCTCAATTTGCTAGTGAAAAATACCCTTTAGCGAAATGGCACCCCGATTTATTTGAAATTCTTAAGTTTGATAACCTGCAAGAAGGCGATCGATTTATTTTTGAGTCTCGGCTGTCGGCGTATTCTATTAATATTAAAGTGCAACATCTTGTGGTGCCACAACAAGCATTGACACTACTCATCTTACAAGATGCACAGCAAATTAATCAGCAAGCTCAACAACTCAAACTTGCTGCCTTAGGGCAACTTTCAGCCAGCATTGCACATGAAATCCGTAATCCCCTAGCAGCCATTGTTCAGGCAAATGAATTACTTAAAGATAGTGATTTAGAACAGCAAAATACTTTACGTCGTATGATTGGTAAGCAAACAAAGCGCATCGATAGTATTGTTCAAGATACATTAGGACTGGCCAGCAGCGAAAGAACTTACCCAATCCAGATTGAATTAAACAATTTCATAAAGACGTTATTAGACGAAGATCTTTTAGATGTTAAACATTCTATACAGCTTAAAATTTCCGATTCATCCTTAAAATTATTATTTGACGAGAAACAACTTAGGCAGGTGCTCATTAACCTTGTCAGAAATGCTTTACGACATAATGCACCCGATTCACCCCATGTTCTGATCAACATTCATTCACAGACAAATAAAATTTATATTGATGTGATCGATTACGGCGAAGGGGTTTCAAAACGTGATATATCTCAATTATTTAAACCATTTTTTAGTACCGAAATTAATGGAACTGGTTTAGGATTATATTTGTCTCATAGTTTTTGTGAGGCAAACCATGCAAAGCTCACTTATGTAGAGCAAAAACAAGGGGCATGCTTCCGAATGGAATGCCCAATAATATATTGATTTTTTATTAGGTTTTTGGGGAAATGGCAGAACAGCAACCACTGGTTTTGCTTGTAGACGATGAAGAAGATTTGTGCCTTTTAATGCAAATGACTCTTGCACGAATGGGGATTAAAACACATCTTGCTTATCGGGTTGAACAGGCCAAACAACTCTTTACTCAGTTTCATTACGATGCATGTTTAACCGATTTAAACCTACCCGATGGTAGCGGTTTAGAATTGGTTAAACACGTTTCTCAAACTTACCCACACACACCAATTGCAGTTTTAACTGCATACGGCAATATGGATATTGCAATTGCAGCGTTAAAAGCAGGAGCTTTTGACTTTGTAAGTAAACCTATTAACCAAATTCATTTAGATCAGTTATTAAAAAAAGCGCTTAACCAGCCAAAACCAGAACATGAGTTTGGTGAAACAACTTTGGAAAATGACCTATTAATTGGTCGTTCTCCCCCAATACAAAACTTACGAACAGCTATTAAAAAAATAGCTCGTTCTCAAGCTCCTGTGTTTGTTACAGGTGAGTCTGGTACAGGTAAAGAGGTTGTTGCTAATCTTATTCACCGCTTGAGTAATCGCAGCGAAGGCCCGTTTATTGCGATTAACTGTGGAGCCATCCCAACTGAGCTCATGGAAAGTGAACTTTTTGGACATAAAAAAGGAAGTTTTACTGGAGCGACCCAAGACAAACAAGGCCTTATTTTGTCTGCGCATGGCGGCAGTTTATTTTTAGATGAAATTGCCGAATTGCCATTAAGTATGCAGGTTAAATTGCTTCGGGCAGTGCAAGAGAAAAAAATTCGTCCAGTAGGTTCAGATCAGGAAATTGATGTTGATTTTCGAGTAATCAGCGCCAGCCACCAAGATTTAGATTTGTTAGTCCGACAAGGTAAATTCCGTCAGGACTTATTTTTCCGTATTCATGTGATGGATATCATGTTGCCGCCACTACGTGAGCGCGGTGGCGATATTTTGTTATTAGCCAATCATTTTATTCAAAAAGTTTGTATGGAATGGGAAATTCCAAGCAAACAATTAACTACAACTGGTGAAACTTATTTATTGCAGCAAGATTTCCCGGGTAATGTTCGTGAATTAAGAAATATGATTGAACGAGCTATTACCTTAAGTGATGATGAATTTATTGATTTAACACATCTAGCACCTCTTCTCAGAGGCAGTAGTGTTAACTCTCAAATCACCACCCAACCATTGAATGACACCTCAAATGCGATTGCCCAAACTCGACCAAAACTACCAATGGAAGGTTTAGAACGCTACTTAGAAAATATTGAAAAAGATCTTCTATTGAACGCATTGGACATGACACATTGGAACCGAACATTAGCAGCTAAAAAGCTAGGAATGACCTTTCGTTCTTTACGCTATCGACTGAAAAAGTTTGGCTTAGATACCGAATTAGGAGAAGAAGTATAAAACTACTTTTTCTTTAGAAATAAGTCTGCAACGCGATCTAAATAAACGTCTTCTTTCATTTCTGGGGGCAAAGGATAGGTCTGATTAGGCTGAATACCTTGCCCTTCAATCATATTGCCGTTTGGCGTGTAGTAATGTGAGACTGTCATTTGTAGTGCAGCACCACTTGGCAAAGGAAATAGCTTTTGTACTACGCCTTTTCCATAACTTTTTTCACCCATGACCCATGCACGCTGATGTTCTTTCATGGCTGCAGTAAAAACTTCGGCTGCCGATGCAGAGCGATGATTAATTAATATACCTAATTTTATATTCTGAAATTCATTGCCGGGCAAAGCCTGAAATTGCTGGTTACCTTCCGAGCGGCTTTTTGTTGAAACAATAATTCCGTTATTTAAAAATAAATCTGCCGACTCGACTGCTGCCGATAACAGTCCACCCGGATTGTTTCGCAAATCGATTAAAACGGCTTTTAAACGTGGTGAACTATTTTCTTCAATTAACCGTTTAATTTCATTTGCCGTATCTTGCTGGAATACTCTAATTTTGAGTACTAAAACCTGATTATGTAGCATTACAGGTTCGATATCGGTTTCTATTTTTTTATTACGAACTAAGTTAATGTTTCCACTTAACTCTTCTGCTTGTACTTGAAGCGTACTTCCAATAGAACCGTAAAGCAGACCAAGTACCTGATCTTGGTTTAAGTTTTTTAGGTCTTGATTATCAATCTTGAGAATCGTCTGACCATTTCTTAAGCCTAATTTATATGAGTCTGAACCTGTTTTAAGATCACGAATCATCCATTTATGGAGATGCAATTCAGGGCTTAACGCAAAATCGACCGAGGCAAGATCACCTTCGGTATATTGAATGAGTTGACGATATTCTTCTGCCGACAAATAACGTGAATAACGATCTAATCCACTCACTAGCCCTTTAATGGCTTGTTGAAATAAAGCATCGTCAGACTTCACATCGACATAGTTATCTCGAACGATTCCATAGATTTGTACAAACTGTTGAATCGACTCGATCGGCACCTCTGCATAACTATGTTCCGGTTCTTCCGAATCAGAATGCAAAGGTGACAATTTCTCTTTTACAACGGGCGCCGCAAAAGCAAATTGGCTGCAACACAGCAACATACTTACAATAAGTTTTTTATATTTAATGTGTTGCAGCATCCAATCACCTTTGGTTTATGCAGATAATGTAATCAGGTTACGTCCTTGCATTTCAGCAGGAACAGGAATCTGCATTAAATTGAGAATCGTTGGTGCTACATCGGCAAGCACACCACCTTCTGCAATTGTTGCTTGTGTTGGGCCAACATAGATAAACGGTACAAGTTCCGTTGTATGTTGAGTATGAACTTGACCACTCTCGTAGTCTTGCATTTGTTCAACGTTACCATGGTCAGCGGTAATGAGCATGTGGCCTTTTTTCGCCATAACTGCCTCATAGACACGACCTAAACAAGTATCAACCGCTTCAACTGCTTTAACTGCCGCATCAAAAATACCTGTATGGCCTACCATATCACCATTAGCATAGTTCACAACCAATAAATCGTATTCACCAGAATTAATGGCTTTAACCAATTCATCAGTTACTTCATAAGCACTCATTTCAGGCTTAAGATCGTATGTCGCAACGTTTGGAGATGGAATTAAAATACGTTTCTCACCTGGATATTCATCTTCACGCCCACCACTAAAGAAGAACGTTACATGAGCATATTTTTCAGTTTCGGCAATACGCAACTGAGTCTTTCCAAGAGAAGATAAATATTCACCCAATGAATTTTTGAGAGCTTCTGGCATGTATGCAACTGGCGCATCGATGCTAGCCTGATAACGTGTAAGCATCACAAATTTAGAAAGATTTGGAACAACTTTACGTTCAAAGCCAGCAAAATCTTTTTCTACAAATGCGCGAGTAATTTCACGAGCTCGGTCAGCACGGAAATTCATAAATACAACGCTATCACCGTCTTGGACTTTAGCAATATCACCAATACGAGTCGCTTTTACAAACTCATCGTTTTCATTGGCTGCATAAGCTAACTCTAATCCTTCTACTGCTGTTTGTGCAGTACGAAGTGCTTCGCCTTCAGTTAACAAGCGATAAGCTTGTTCAACGCGATCCCAACGGTTGTCGCGGTCCATTGCAAAGTAGCGGCCAATCATCGTCGCGATACGGCCTTGACCTGGATATTGAGCAAATAACGCATCCAATTTTTCTAAAGATGGCTGAGCACTACGTGGAGGTGTATCACGACCATCTAGGAAAGCATGTAAATAAACTTTTGCACCACGTTTTAATGCAAGCTCACACATCGCCACAATATGGTCTTCATGTGAATGGACGCCACCTTCTGAGAGCAAGCCCATAATATGAACAGCGCCATTAGCACCTTTGGCCTTTTCAACAGCGTCTATCAACACTTCATGTTTAAAAAAGTCGCCAGTACGAATATCTTTAGTAATACGGGTAAAGTCTTGATATAACACACGGCCTGCGCCAAGGTTCATATGACCGACTTCAGAGTTACCCATTTGTCCATCAGGTAAACCAACATCTTCGCCAGAACCAGAAATTAGACTATTTGGATGCTTTGCGGTCATTGCTGCCAAATTCGGTGTTTTTGCTGCAAGGAAGGCATTATCTTCAGTCGCTTCACGGTGACCAACACCATCCATAATGACCAGAACGTGAGGGATCTTGCCAGCAGTTGCATCCGTCATAATCTATTTCTCTTTTGTCTACAATTTCGTCACAATATCTTACCGAATTTTCGGTCAAGACTCTATTTTTTCCTATGGCTTTCACCAATATCTACGATTGATGAAAACCATAAATTTCAATTATTACTAGCGGGCGCGGTAAAGCAAATAACTTCCGGCACCAAACATTAACAAGATAGGTACGAGTACGAACCATGCAGGAGATGGGGCATAAACCAAGCTGGCATAACCCAAGAAATCCTGCAAATAATAGAAACTCAAACCAATAAACAATGCGATCACCAAACGGAAACCCATCGATTGTTGGCGTAATGGCCCAAAAATAAATGAGCATGCCACGAGAACCAGAGCAATCAACGAAAATGGTGAGGCAACTTTTTGCCAGAAAGCCAATTGATAGGTCTTTGGAACCTGACTATATTCATCCATATAGCGCATGAAGCTGATGAGCTGGCTTGGTGATAAGTCTTCAGGATCTAAAGTCACCATGTGCACATATTTAGGCTGTAATGCTAAAGAAAGTGATTGTTCATCATGGTCGGTTTTGATGGCATTTCCTGCCGCCAAAATATCCATTTGTTGTGCTTTCTTCAAAGCCCATTGACCATCTTTTACGAACTGTCCTTGCTGAGCATTGATTAATGATTGTAAGTAATAGTTCTGGTCAAAATCGACCACTTGAATATCTTTTAAATTGCCTTGAGAGTTAGCATAGTCGATATAGATAAATCGCTGCCCTTCACGTGACCAATAACCTTTCACTTCGCCTAAAGCAGCTACAGAGCGGTGACTTTTAACACTTGCTGCTTTTTCATTAGTATATGGAATAACCCATTCACTTAAAGCGAAAGACAAAATAATAAGCAGTAAAGCTGAGCGCATCACCCAACCAACAATACGCCATAAGCTAATGCCAGCAGAGCGCATAACAATAAGTTCACTGCTAGTTGCTAGTGACCCTAAACCAATTACCGCACCAATCAAGGCAGAAATAGGCAAAATTTCATATAGATAACGAGGAGCACCCCATAACACATAGATGAGAGCTTGCCATGCGTTATAGTCTGGTTTGAGCTCACCCAACTCGCCCAGATACGTAAATAAGATCTGTAAAATCGACAAAACAACTGTGGTGCCAAACATTGCAAGCGCAGTGGTTTTCGTCACATATTTGGCGACTATTCGACGTGCTAACATTATAATTTCACTCGCTTGATCTGTTTCTTGATTTTTGGTGCCAACTTTTGTTTACGTGAAAATAAGGCTGCTGCAACGCCATAAACCACCAACACGGCAGGATAAGCCCAAATATCGAGTTCTTCTTTACTAATACGAGTCTTGATTGCAATCATTAATACGATCAGACTGGAAAAAATAAAAATCGCCGGAATAAGACGGTAATAACGACCTTGTCGTGGACTCACCTCAGACAATGCCACAGAAAGCATTAAAGCAATAATAATGGTGAATGGTCCAAACAAACGCCATCCCAACTCACTTCTTATGACTGGATCATTTGTTTTTGAAAAGAGTTTAGTCGTTGATAATGCTTCCACATCACCACTCTCAAACTTAACATCTTTGTCATTTTCTAAACGTAGACGATAAGACTGAAACTCTGCTTGCGTATATTTTGGTTGTCCCGGAAATATTTCATAACGACGGCCTTGCACCAGATCAACGACATTGGCTGTGTCATTTGCAACTTCTACACGAGTCGCTTCTTTTGCCAAGATCATGACATCTGGCTTATCTTCTTTGGTCGCACGTTGATAAAAGAAAATGTCCTTTAAATTCTTTCGGTCTTCCGACAATGAACCTGCATAAATCGTATAGGGTCCAGAAGAAATAAATTCTCTTGGGCGAACCAAATCGAAGCCTGTCCGAACCGCTTGGGTGGTGGTTAATTTCTCAAACTCACGCAGTCCCCACGGCGTCATCCAGAGCATAAGCACAGACTGACAAACCATATAAACAAGCGTCATTGGAATGAGTAATCGTGCTAATTGATGACGGCTCACACCACTACCGTTCAGTACTGCCATTTCATGGTCAACATATAAACGACCAAACACCAACATTAAACCAATGAAAAAACCCAGTGGTAAAATGAGGGTTAGAAATTCAGGTAAACGATATCCAATGATGCTAAACAAGATACTGGCATCTAAACGCCCCTGCGCCGCCACACCAAAGTATTTGATCAGACGACCACCCATCATGATTAAGGTCAATAAAGAAATGACCACCAATGAGGTAGAGACAACTTGCTTGACGAGATAACGCCGAATAATCAAAGTAATACTTCCAAAAGGCTAATCGGGACGACTGCTAGTTTACCCGAATGTTAAAAATATAAAACCGCACATTGCAACGCTATGCTTGAAAGTGTTTCAATGTTTTAATTCATCATAACTTTCTATAGGCAATCACGACAGCCATGAAATTTACAACTTATACAACTTTTCCCGAACAGACATCTAATGAATCTTTGTGGGTTTTAGTTGATTCAGAACAGCTACAAAGCAACGTCAACACATATCAAATCAATAACCTAGAAAGCGTTCTGAACGCTACCCAATTTAAAGGTAACTTCAATGAAACTCTGCCTTTATTTGGTCAGATTTCAAATCAGCCTCACAGCCAATTACTTGGCTTAGGAAAAACAGCTGAACTTCAGGCAGTCAAGCTCGCTAAACTTGCCCAAACGATTATCAAATCGACACAAAATAAATTTAAGCATATCGCAATTGATATTGCTGCTTTACCTGTCGAGCACCATTATTTATTTGCTTTAAGCTTAACTCAAGCAGCTTATGGTTATGATGAGTTTAAATCGAAAAAAAATGAATTTGTGTTAAAACAGGTTGATTTAATTAGTTCAAAAACTAGCCTAGATGAAAAACAACTGGCTTTAGTACATGCAGTACAGTCTGGTCAGTCTTATGCACGTGATCTTGGCAACCGTCCGGGCAATATTTGTTTCCCAGAATATTTGGCAGAACAAGCTCTAGCTTTAGCCGCAGAATTCCCTGACTTACTTAAAGTAACTGTTTTAAATGAGCAACAAATGGCTGATTTAGGCATGTATGCTTTTCTTGCAGTCAGTAAAGGATCTGAACGTCCGGGCCGTATTGTAACGCTCGAATATCAAGCACAGATTGATCAAGCTCCGGTTGTTCTAGTAGGTAAAGGCGTAACTTTTGATACAGGTGGTATTTCATTAAAACCAGGCCTTGGCATGGATGAAATGAAATTCGATATGTGCGGTGCAGCATCTGTGCTTGGTACCATTCGCGCCCTATGCGAAGCAAAACTTCCTATTCATGTAGTTGGTGCAATTGCAGCAGCAGAAAATATGCCTTCTGGTAAAGCAACTCGTCCAGGTGACATTGTGACCACCATGAGCGGTCAAACTGTTGAAATTTTAAATACAGATGCTGAAGGCCGTTTAGTACTGTGTGACACATTGACCTATATTAAACGCTTTAATCCAGCAGTCGTGGTTGATATTGCGACCTTAACAGGTGCGTGTGTAGTTGCTTTAGGCAAAGTACTCAGTGGGTTATTCTCACCAGATGATGCTTTGGCAGCAGAGCTCCAACAAGCTGGCGAACAATCATTTGACCGTGTATGGCGTATGCCAGTGATTGATGATTATCAAGAATTACTTGATTCACCATTTGCCGATATTGCAAACATCGGTGGTCCATACGGCGGCGCGATTACAGCTGCATGTTTCCTTGAGCGCTTTACACGTGAATATCGTTGGGCTCATTTAGATGTAGCAGGAACTGCATGGTTATCTGGTCCAGCTAAAGGTGCAACAGGTCGTCCAGTACCATTACTCATGCAATTTTTAGCGAATCGTGTAAATACGAATGGCTAAAGTTAGTTTTTATCTGTTTGAAACCAGCGAAGAACGGCAAGTCGATAGTGCTTGCCGTTTATGTCGAAAAATATTACAGAAGCATCCCAAAATCTGGTGGTATTGCCCAGATGTGCAGCTACAACAGATGCTTGATGAAAGATTATGGGAATTCGATCCAGTCAGTTTCATTGCGCATGGCGTTGATCAGACTGATGCTGCTGTATGTATTTCGGCTAAACAACCACTTGAACAAGGCCTGTTAGTATTTAATTTTAACAATCATGCACTTGAACAAGTTGATCATTTTAGCCACATTATAGAAATTGTTGAAAATAATGAAACAGCCAAGCAAATTGGTCGAGAAAAATTTAAAATGTATCGCCGTTTGGGTATAGAACCGCGGACCTTTAAATTATAACGCGCTAAAATGTAAATACTGTTGATCAAGGAGAAACATGGTGGCATTAAATGTCGGGCAAGATTTTAAAAAAAGATGGTTAAATGCGCCTGAAGCTGTCCGTCATACCTATCAACAGGATCTGGCACGTATTTGTGACTTACTAGAGCCTCAAACGCCTATTCAACTTTGGGTTTTAAATGATGAAAAAGCGCAGTTAGAATCACAGCAAAAAATTGAACAAGCTTACGCAGATCTTAAAGCAGAGCTCATTGAGCAAGCACGTATTCGTCGTCAACTCGCTTTAGAAAAATCGCTTGCTGACAAACGTGCATCAGAAGCTGCTTATGCTGCGGAGTTGCAAGCAGACGAAGTTCGAAAATTTAATGAACAGACTGAAACATTACACACATTACGTAGCCATTTAGAACAAGAAGTTGCAGAGCAAACTGCGCGTTATCAGAAAAACCCTGAAACACCAGCAGTCAATTATTCTGCTGGTGTAAAACTTAGTATTACCGATGATCAAATCTTATCTGAGCTTGAAAGTTTACGTATTCGTTTAGAACTTGAAGCTGAGAGCTTAATTGAACAGTCTGTAACAGCTTTCCGAGCAAAGCTAAATTCGGCAGCTCAAGAAGAAATTGAATACATTTTAAAGAATTCTAAGTTTTCTGATGAAAAAATAGAAAAGTAAAGTTTTTAAGACTCTCTTTGTCATAAAAATGACATTTAATTGTCACAGAATAGTCATGCACAATATTCTTTTAGTTCAAATAATTATTAGAATACCGCATGGTTATTTATGAAAATTAATGAGGGTAAAAATGGACATTCCGCATCAGATTTCAATGCAACTTGAGCAGCTTAATCAGGGTGAACAATGGACATTTTCAGCACAAGAACTTTATATGAGTCATAACGACTTTAACTCTTTATCTATCTTACTCACACGAGAGTCAGAAAAAGGCGAATTTTCAATTACACGCACCCAACATAATAAACCATGGGTCGGCACAAACTCGGTTACGCTAACCAAGCAATAAGTTTTCAAAATAAAAAACCGGAACAAGTGTCCGGTTTTTTATTTTAACGATTTAGCTTTTTATTTTAAAAAACCATTCTCAGCTAAAAAAGCCATACTAATATTTGACTCTGTTTTTTGTTCAGCTGCTTTGTCACCTAGCAATAAACGCTCGATATAACGCGCCAAAACATCGACTTCAAGGTTTACTTTGCTACCAACTTGCCATGTTCCAATGTTAGTACGCTCTGCTGTATGCGGAATTAAGTTTAAGCTTAAAATATTTCCACGTAAGTGGTTAATCGTTAAGCTAATCCCATCTACGGTCACAGAACCTTTTTCGGCTAAATATTTAGCAAGTTCTGTCGGTGCTGTAACTTCATAATAGATTGAGCGAGCATCTTCACGTACTACAGTAATTTCACCCACACCATCAACATGGCCACTCACAATGTGTCCACCAAAGCGGGTTGTCGGTAACATTGCCTTTTCAACATTGACACGTTGCCCAACTTTCCAGTTACCTAAAGTCGTACGATTCAAGCTTTCACGAGAAACATCCGCTGCGTACCAATTATCGCCCCATTCAATCACGGTGAGACAGATTCCATTGGTCGCAATTGAGTCACCCAAATGTACATCTGACATATCCAGATCAGTCTGAATACGTAAACGCACATCACCACCTACGCTTTGCAGGCTTTCGACTTTTCCTAAACTTTCAATAATGCCTGTAAACATGGCTCAATCTCCAAATCTTTTTACACTGCTTAAATTGCAGCGCTTACCAAAGTGCGAGCTGTGTACTATTACCTGAGGTATCTACACCACCTAGCTCGGCGAAGTGGTAAAGCTGGCCTAATAACTGACGTAATGGTGGTCCTGACTTAGCATGAGTATCAGTAATCACAATAAACTCTAGTACGCGTGCACGTTCAGACTGTCGCTGTTTACTTACTCGATAGCGTGGAACATCTTGTGTTAACAAGGTCACTTTGCCGCGCTCCAGATTGGCCATAAGCAAATCTTTAGGCTCGATATTACCATCAGTTGAATAACTGGTCAGAATATAGCGGGCATTGATGGTTGAAAGTAACTTTTCATACGCATCTTTCGCATATTTAGAAGAGTTATATGGACTTGGACGCTCTTTACGCCAAGCTCTATCAATTCCACTTTTATAACCTTTAGTATCTGGTGATGGTAAATCGACCTGATCCCATAAAGTTAATGCATTTAAAACATGGTAATTACTGCTATATGCATGCTGGTTATAGGGTGGATCGAGATAGGCAACATCGACTTCAAAACCACTCATTTGATTTGCTAGATGCTGTGAATCTACACACCACATTTCAGCAGCAGGACGTTTACGGTCACCAATCTCGCAAAAACGGCTTGGTGTTAACCAAAGCAATGACTCAATTCGTTCTAATGCAGTTTGTGTACGTCCGCCCCACCCTTGGTGGAAGCTTTTAAATACACCACTGGTGTTACTGACAAAACTTGCTGAATAGAGTAATGGAGCGAGCAAAGCACTCATCTCTACATCATTAATTGCGCCTTGTGCCTGCCATGTTGCAATCTGCTGGCGAATCGCATCAATACGCATACCATTACGGCGTTTAAAGAACAAACGGTCACGGGTTGGATCGTATACATCATCGTTACGTGGGCAAAGGTTATGAGTTACCCAACCTTTAACTTCAGGTAAGCGATTTAAATAGTCAATTGCCTTCTGATAACCACCCAGCTCTTTAAAAGCAGGTGCATCGGTACAAGCTAAAATCGCATGATTTAAAGCATGGCTGTAAGGTTCCCAGTCATTTGCAATCACACGGTAACCATTTTGACGTGCTAAACGAGACACGACACCACTGCCGGCAAAAAAGTCGGCAAAAATCGGAGGATTCTTTTTCTTGCTATTCAGTGTCCCTGTAATTTCAAGGGCTTCTAAAATTAGATGGAGCAATCGGCGCTTGTTACCTAGGTAAGGAACAAGCTGATGGAAAAGATATTCGTCTGTCGTACGGGCCGCATGACGACGTTTGTGATAAACCGAAGGCTCTGAATTCATACTTTCTCTTGCGTAGGGATTAACCTTAAGCGTATATCTTGATCAAGTTGTGTCACATCAAGAAGTGTAAAACGAAGTTGTTGTGCCATATATTCAAACTCTGCATTGAACATGGCTCTTGCACTTTTCCCCAAGAATGTTGGGGCAATATAACTGATCAACTCATCTACCAAACCTTCTTGTAAAAAGGCAGTAGATAATGTCGCACCGGCTTCCACCAATACATCATAAATTTGATGTTGCTTAGATAGGGTCTGTAACAGCATTTTTAAAGGCTGAATATCTAATTGTATCACGCCTAAATCGGCAAGTTCTTCACGATATGGTCCCATGACCATCACAGTTTCAGGGTTTTCTAAAATTTTAGCATTAAGTGGCAAACGCCCCTGACGATCTAAAACAACCCGTTTTGGTTGAGCAACTGTCTCAATATCAATATGACCGAGTGAGCGCACATTAAGCTGACAATCATCTGCAATCACAGTTTCAATACCTGTAATCACTGCTCCTGAAATAGCACGCCAATGCTGGACATCTTGACGGGCAGCAGAACCCGTAATCCACTTCGATTCACCAGATGCCATTGCCGTACGTCCATCTAGACTTGAAGCTACTTTTAAACGTACATAAGGCATGCCCGTAGACATCGCCTTTAAGAAACCTTGATTTAATTTCTCTGCTAAATCTTCACAAATGCCAACGTCTACTTCAATTCCGGCATTTTTCAAAATCTGAACGCCCTTACCCGCAACGAGCGGATTTGGATCAGGACATGCCACAACCACCCTTTTAACCTGAGCCTTAACCAGTGCTTCAGCACAAGGAGGAGTTCTTCCATAATGCGCACATGGCTCAAGTGTGACATAGGCTGTTGCACCTTGTGCTTGTTCAGCTGCCTGACGTAAAGCAAAGACCTCTGCGTGTGGTTGACCCGCTTTAGGATGGAAGCCTTCACCAATTAACTGATCATCTTTGACAATGACACAGCCAACATTTGGATTAGGCTTAGTCGAATATAGACCTCGTTTGGCAAGTTCAATGGCTTGCTGCATCCAATATTGATCTTGTTTCAACTCAGACATAAAAATCTCAAATAGTTATTGTTCACGTTGCTGCATTTGCTCAATTTGACGGCGAAACGCCTCAACATCCTGAAAATCTTGATATACAGAAGCAAATCGGACATAAGCGACATGGTCAAGGGCAAATAGCGATTGCATGACGATTTCGCCAATTGTTCTAGATTTTACGTCACGTTCACCTAAACGGCGAATCTGCAACTGAATATCACTTAGAACTGTTTCGATCTGCTCTTGTGTGACCGGACGTTTTTGCAGAGCATGCATTAACGAACGACGTAATTTGGCCTCATCGAAAGGTTCATTTTTTCCATTCGATTTGATCACACGGGGCATTACCACTTCATAGCTTTCAAAAGTGGTAAAACGTTCACCGCAACTTACACACTCACGACGTCGACGAATCTGACAGCCTTCGGCGGCTAAACGTGAATCGATGACTTTACTATCTGCGGCGTTGCAAAATGGACAATGCATAGCGGATTTATAGGGTCGATTACTTTGACCTAGTGTAGCAAAATTTCTACACTTACAGAACCAGCATTCTATAAGACAAAAAAACAGCCCTGAGCAAGATCAAAGCATCGCTTTGATCACAGCTCAAGACTGTTCTTTTCAGACAGCAGATATATTAATGATGATTATTCAATACGTTCGCCATGTTGGCTTAAATCCAGACCCATGCGCTCATCATCAGCGTTCACACGGATACCGATTACAAGATCAATCACTTTAAGAATAACGAAAGTCGCGATACCACTGTAAACCATGGTTGCCAATACGCCTTCAACTTGTACCCATAATTGGCCAGCGAATGTTGGAGCTAAGGTAACGTTAGCTGCTTTAATAATTTCGTCACTGTAGAATACGCCAGTTAAAATCGCACCGACAATACCACCTACAGCATGTAAACCAAACGCATCCAAAGCATCATCGGCTTTAAGTAAGCGTTTAAGTGCAGTAATACCCCAGAAGCACACTACGCCACCGATAAGGCCCATGACTAAAGCACCGCCTACACCGACAAAACCTGCTGCTGGTGTAATCACAACCAAACCAGCTACAGCACCAGAAGCACCACCTAATACAGATGCTTTGCCGCGGATCATACGTTCAACAACTAACCAAGAGAATGCAGCAGCAGCGGCAGCAACTTGAGTCACTAAAATTGCCATACTTGCACGAGCACCCGCGCCTAAGGCACTACCACCGTTAAAGCCGAACCAACCCACCCAAAGTAAGCTTGCACCAACAACTGTTAGAGTCAGATTATGAGGAGCCATAGATTCACGGCCAAGGCCAATACGCTTTCCAAGCATGTAAGCAGCAACTAGACCTGCAACACCTGAGTTGATGTGTACAACTGTACCACCAGCAAAATCTAACGCGCCTGCTTTAAATAACCAACCATCTGTTGCCCAAACCCAGTGAGTAATTGGTGCATAAACAACAAGTACCCAAATTGCAATGAATGCCATGAAAGCTGAATATTTCATACGGTCTGCAATAGAACCACTCAGGATTGCAACTGTAATGATGGCAAAAGTCATTTGGAAAATAACAAAGAGACTTTCGGGAATTGTCCCGCTCAATGCATCAAACGCGACTCCGTTGAGCATGGCTTTAGACAAATCACCAAAAAATGCACCTGTGCCAGAGAACGCGATTGAATACCCTGCAATCACCCACAGCAAACTTACTAAAATTGCAGCGGAAAGGCTGAACATCATAGTACTTAATACATTTTTCTTACGTACCATACCGCCGTAGAATAGTGCCAAACCAGGAATGGTCATTAATAGAACCAAAGCTGTTGAAACTAAAATCCAAGATGTATCGCCTGTATCAAGTTTTGGTGTTGGTGCTGGAGCTGCTGGAGTTTCAGCAACTGGTGCTTCTGCAGTGGTTGCAGTAGCTGGAGATGTTGATGTAGCCGCAACTTCCGATGTAGGCGTTGTTACAGCATCTTCTGCCCAAACGGCAGTACCACCCAAAAGAGCGCCTGATAGACTCAGCGCCATAAGCATTTTTTTCATTCGTGTCCCCCAACCTCATTTGCGAGTTATTTTCTACTCAGCAAGCTTTGTGCCAATTAGACAGCATCTGGTCCAGTTTCACCCGTACGGATACGGATAACTTGTTCCAGGTTAGTCACAAAAATCTTACCATCGCCGATTTTTCCAGTGCTTGCTACACGAGTAATTGATTCAATTACCGCGTCAACCATTTCATCACTAATCGCAATTTCGATTTTTACTTTAGGTAAGAAATCAACCACATACTCTGCGCCACGGTAGAGTTCTGTATGTCCTTTTTGACGACCAAAACCTTTAACTTCAGTTACGGTAATCCCTTGTACACCAATGTCAGAGAGCGCTTCACGCACATCATCCAATTTAAACGGTTTTACAATTGCAGTTACAAGCTTCATGTTTGTTTCCTTCGGCTTCTTTTCACCAGTAAGGTTTTATGTTCAATTTTCATGCCAATATTTCAAAGGTTGAGGGAAATGAATCTATTGCATGAACTTTCTTTATAACCTATTTAGTGATCAAGATGTAGATGAGCTATTAAAAATAAAATGAATTTTCAGTATCGTTGAGTGCTTATTTAATGTTCTATTTGTACTAAAAGAATTGAAACCTATATCCCAAGTTCAAGCAGTGTTAAACTGTAAACTATAAGGTAATACAACACTTTGGATATTTTATGCTAGAAACATTACTACAGGCCATTTTGGAACAAATTGATGAGCCTAAAAAAGATTTGGAAAAAAATTTACGTGCATTATTAAATGAAGCAGTCGAAAAGTTGGATCTTGTGTCCAAACAAGAGATCGAACGTCAAAAGACCGCACTTCAATCGGCCACTCAACGTTTAGAAGAGCTACAAAAACAAGTAAGTCTGTTAGAAGAAACTTTAAAGAATAAAAAATAAGCACCAACGTAGCGCACTTATACTTTACAACGATTAAAAATGAAGCACCATAATGGAACAATAAGATGTCTTTTTCTAAAATTTATACACGGGGACTTTTGGGTTTGCATGCACCTCTAATTGAAGTTGAGGTACATGTGAGTCAAGGCTTACCTTCTCTTACCATTGTCGGACTAGCAGAGGCGGCTGTAAGAGAGAGTAAAGATCGAGTTCGCTCAGCCATTATTAATAGTGGATTTCAATTTCCAACTAAACGGCTGACCATTAATCTTGCACCAGCAGATTTGCCCAAAGATGGGTCACGTCTGGATTTACCAATTGCTGTAGGCATTTTAATTGCCTCTGGTCAGCTTCCCGAAAGCTGTGCCGAAGATTTTGAATTAATTGGTGAATTAGCGCTAGATGGTCATGTAAGACCAGTGTCAGGTACTTTAACTTTGGCAATGGCCTGTCAACAGGCCAAGCATAAAATGCTTTTACCTCTCGATAATAGTCAAGATATTAACCATTTACCGGACCTTGAGTGTTATCCGGTGAGCCATTTAAAAGAAGTCTGTGAACATTTTCTGGGCACGAAATCTCTATCTTCGATTGAACCTTCAACAACATCAAATCAAATGCCTTATAAATTTGATTTGGCAGATGTAAAAGGTCAGCTACGCCCACGTCGCGCACTAGAAATAGCCGCAGCAGGGGGACATTCTCTGCTCTTTAAAGGACCACCGGGCACAGGTAAGACTTTACTCGCTTCACGCCTTCCTTCAATTTTGCCACCTCTTTCTAATCAAGAAACACTTGAAGTTGCGAGTATTTACTCGATTTCGAATACACCGCATACGTTTGGACAGCGTCCTTTTCGTGCGCCCCACCATACCGCATCAGCAATTGCACTGGTTGGGGGCGGATCTCATCCTAAACCGGGTGAAATTACCCTATCTCACTTAGGTGTTCTATTTTTAGATGAACTTCCAGAGTTTGACAGAAAGGTGCTAGAAGTTTTACGCCAGCCGCTTGAGTCAAAAGAAATCATTATTTCACGAGCAGCTCGGCAGATTACTTATCCGGCTAACTTTCAATTGATTGCTGCGATGAACCCCTGCCCATGTGGTTATGCGTTTAATCAAGACAGCCGTTGCCAATGTTCACCTGACAGCATTAAGCGCTATCAAAACCGTATATCGGGCCCGTTACTTGACCGTATCGATTTACATATTGATGTACCGCCTTTAAAAGCTCAGGAACTGCAAGATCCAACACCTGTTGAAGGTTCTACGGCTGTAAGACAGCGTGTGATTTCTGCTTATGAACAACAAATGCAAAGACAAAATTGTTTAAATCAAGCGCTTTCACCGAAGCAACTAGAACAATATGCTGTCCTTGATAGTACTTCACAGCGAATGATTGAAATGGCACAGCAACGTTTAAATCTATCAGCTCGTGCTTATCATCGTGTTTTACGAGTAGCGCGGACCATTGCCGATTTGGCTCAAAGCGAGATGATTCAAAGCATTCATCTTACAGAAGCACTCTCTTATCGAGGCAATCATTCTTAAGGTAAAACAGCGGATGATGAATCCGCTGTCTATACAATGTCTTAATTAAAGAAGTTATTACTGCCTATGTAAGAAGGCAAAGAGGACGCTATGAAAATTTTGGCTATCTCAGGTAGTACAAGAAAAGCATCGACAAATACAGCGCTATTACGAGCAATGAAAGATATAGCACCGTCCAGTATTAAATTTTCAGTTTTCGATCAAATTAATACTTTGCCTATCTTTTCTCCGGATGATGAGGGAGAAAAAACGCCTGCTGTAGTAGAAGAATTTATCAAATCTGTTTCTGCATCAGATGGCATTATCATCTCAAGTCCTGAATATATCCGTTGTATTCCAGGCGGTCTCAAAAATGCAATTGACTGGATGGTTTCACGCACTGAAATCATAGATAAACCTATTGTTCTAGTTCATGCATCTAGCCGCGGCGACGATATGCTAGTTTCTTTAAGAAGAGTACTTTCGACAGTGAGTAGCAATTTTTTTGAAGATTTATTTTTACGCTTCTCTCTTCTTAGCAAATCGCCTGAACAAATTGTTGAGATGCTACAAACTGAAGAATATAAATCACAAATTACACCTTTTCTGCTGAGCTTTGTCTCAGAGATTCAAAAGTATAAAGATCAATTAGAGTGAACTTTTCATCGTGTTTTACAAGTAGTGCAGATCATTGCCGACTTAGCTCAAAGTGAAGTGATTCAAAGTCCTCTCCTTACAACAGCGCTGTCTTATCAGAGATAATCAGCCCTAAGATTAGAACAAAGGATTATGAGTCGGCTGCTCTTTTATTAAGAACCTCATTTAACTTCTCGATTAAAGAAGTAATTTCTTTCTCTGATAGGGCAGCAAAACCCAAGCGAATACAACGATTAGAAGACTCGTTTTGTTTAAACTTATGCTCTGTATCAATGTTGAGTTCTTTTAATTTTATAAGCTGATCTCGATTAAATGGTTTCTGGAATTTCACCCATAACGCCATTCCACCCGCGGGTGGTTGTACCTGAACCCGCTCTGCAAAAATTCGGTGGAACTCAGCTAACGCATGGTCTCGGCGTAGTTGATATATTTTTTTCATTTTACGGATGTGTCTTTTAATTTCACCTCGTTGCATTAAATCTGCCAACGCAAGTTCAGTAATGTTATTACCTTGACGATCAATCAGTAAAATATCTTCAGTAATCGATTGAATGATTGGCGAAGGTGCCACGATGTAGCCTAAACGGATCCCTGGCGCAAAAACTTTAGACAATGAACCCACATGAATAACCAACTCAGAATGAGGCAAACTCGCTAAGGGTGGCATAGGCCGACTGTCATAATGGAATTCATGATCATAGTCATCTTCAATAATATAAAAGCCCCATTTTTTTGAAAGCTCTAAGAGTTGAAGACGGCGATTCATTGGCATCGTGACAGTTGTGGGATATTGATGATGCGGAGTTGTATAAATGGCAGCAACCGAATGTTCTTTTAAAATACGTTCTAAATCCTCAATGACAATACCTTGTTCATCTAATTTGACAGAAACGACCTGAAAACCATTCGATTGGAACGCTTTAAAAGCAGATGGATAGTAAAGCTCTTCAACAACGATAATACCCTGCCGATTAGGTAGTGCACGAGATGCAAGAAAAATTCCCATCTGGCTACCACGTACAATACAAATCTCACCTGCGGCAACATTCATAAAACGTTCCATCGACAACATTTGTTGTAAGGCTTGTCTTAACCCAATCATACCTCGTGGGTCACCATATCCCATGTACTGGTTTTGGGTAATCTTAATCAGTGCATGCCGATAGGCGCGTGAAAATAGTTCGTAGGGAATGAGCCGTGGATCTGGTACACCATCGTTATGTGGATATAAAGCAACTTCTTGACTAATTGGCTTCTCATTAACTTTTCGCTCAGATACTGACTCTATTTTGAGTTGTTTTTCAGGCAAAATATCTGCCACAAATGTGCCTTTTCGGGGGCGAGTCACAAGCCATCCTTGTGCTTCTAATTCTTCATAGACCGCTTGTACTGTTTTCCGATTAATTCCTAATTCTTTTGATAGGCTACGAGACCCCGGCAGCATAGTCCCTTGCGCCAACCGGCCACTTAAAATTTCCTGACTAATCAAGTTGGTCAGTTTTAGAAAAACCGTCTTTTCTTCTCTTTCATCGATACGAAAATGTACTTGCCAAGGTCTTAGCATATTTGCCCCATCTGGACCATATAACTTATTAAAACTGGATGTATTGATTCATCCAGTTGTTTTCTATTCTGCCTTCACCTACTTAATTTGGTCAACTGGACTGGAGAAGAGATGAAGACTGCTTCTGTAAACAAACAAGACCTTATGCAACACGCACAGCAAGACATGCAAAAGTGGATTAGCGACTCACATCTAACTGACCGCCAAAAGCTTGCACTCACTTGTCGTATTTTATTTGATCATGGCCATGATGCTGGTTTAGCAGGCCAAATTACTTGCCGTAGTGAAAATAAAGAATCCTTTATTACCCAACGTTTTGGTTTAGGTTTTGATGAAATTACTGCCTCAAACTTGCTTGAGGTGAATCAAGACCTAGAACCCATTAATCAAGAAGGAATGGCAAACCCAGCCAACCGTTTTCATACATGGATTTATAAAGAACATCCAGAAGTTAACTGCATTATCCATACGCATCCGACTCATGTAGCGGCTCTTTCCATGCTCCAGATTCCACTCATAATTTCTCAAATGGATGTCTGTGCACTTTACGAAGATTGCTCTTTTGTAGGCCATTGGCCGGGTGTTCCTGTGGGCAATGAAGAAGGTATTTTGATTTCTTCTGCTCTGGGTAAAAATCGCGCTGTTTTGTTGTCTCACCATGGTCAACTGGTCACAGGAAAAACCATTGAAGAAGCCTGCAACTTGGCGCTTTTAATTGAACGCGCAGCTCAACTGCAACTTTTAGCCATGTCGGCCGGGCAAATTCAGCCGATCCCACACGATTTAGCAACAGAAGCTCATGATTGGGTATCTACCGATAAACGCAACAAAGTGAACTTTGCTTACTACGCACGTAAAGCTTTGAAAAAACATTCTGACTGTATTTAAAAAAGAGACTTCAACCATGAAACTAAACGGCATTATTGGCTACCCTGTTACCCCATTTTCTGATGACAACACTATTAACCTTCTTGTTTTAAAACAGATGCTCGACTTGCTGATTGCAAATGGCTGCGATGCAATTGCACCTTTAGGCAGTACTGGTGAAAGTGCTTATCTTGAATGGGATGAGTGGTGTTTAGTCGCTAAAACTTCAATTGAAAGCATTAATAAACGCTTACCTGTCATTATTGGAATTTCAGAACTCACGACGGATCAAGCCATCAAAAAAGCGCAGATCGCGCAAAGCTATGGTGCAGATGCACTTATGGTGATTCCTGTATCTTATTGGAAGCTAACTGATCAAGAGATTTTTGAATATTATCAAGCGATTGCTCAGGCAACGACTTTGCCAATTATGATTTATAACAACCCTGCAACGAGTGGTGTTGATATGTCTCCAGAATTAATCGTGCGCATGTTTAACAACATTGCAAATATTACGATGGTAAAAGAAAGCAGCGGTGACATTCAACGTATGCATAAAATTCAAGAACTCTCAAAAGGAGAACTTCCGTTTTATAACGGATGTAACCCTCTAGCTTTAGAAGCTTTATGTGCTGGAGCAAGTGGTTGGTGTACAGCAGCACCAAATCTGTTAGGTCAACAACCTCAACAACTTATCGAACATGTAAAAAATGGTGAATTACAACAGGCCCAAAAATCATTTTATCAACAACTTCCTCTACTACGCTTTATTGTAACTGGGGGTTTACCCAAAACGATTAAAGCAGGTTTACAGCTAAAAGGTGTTGCTGCGGGTTCACCCCGTAAGCCACTGTTCAAAGCCACAGATATTGAGCTTAATCAGTTAAAACAACTACTTTCTGAAATAAAAAACTAATAAAAAAAGCGGGTCAATAAACCCGCTTTTTATAACTCAAAGCTTAGAATGTTTTAGTTAAACTAAACACTAAACCTGTGTCATAAGGTTTTTTCTGAGCATCGGTCATGCCAGAAGTACTAATGTCCGTACCCACTACATCTAGCTCAGCAACAATACCCAAGATGTTATAGTTTACGCCGACTTTATAATCGATATAGCTATCGTCTTCACCTGGTCCACCCGCAACTACAAGTAAAGAGTCTTTATTTTTGAGCTTGTTATAACCAACTGAAGCAAGGCCTGTAAATCCTGTATCTGCAATTGGTGCTGAATAGCCAACGTTGAAATACCAGAACTCATCAGAGTGGCCCCAATAATCATCTGAGTAGCTTACACCCACACTAAGTGCATCACCTTTAAATAAAGAATCAGCAAAAGTTAATTTTCCGTAAAATTCGTTAAAGTCAAAACCAGTATCCCCATTGTATGGGTTAGTAAATTTTGAGTCAGAACCAATATAGCCGTAATGAATTACACCCACGTCATAGGTTGGTGCCAGCTTATCTGATAGTTTTAAGGTATTGGTATAACCTAATGAGATATCAGTTTCAGTTGAAACACCTGGCGTATTAAAGTCAACGCTTGAACCCCAAAGCGCAACATAAGCACCCGACTTATGAGAAAAAGTAAAACCACCTTGAATGGCTGGATTATTTGATGATTGGGTAACTCCGCGGAAGCGGTAGTCTGTGGTTGCTGCGACGCTCCCTGTTGCGGTGATACCATAAAAAGATGGTGCATCTTCAGCCATAGCCATGGTTGAACCTGCTGCAAAGATACCAAGACCTAAGGCCTTAAGTGCAAATTTCATCATTCTGATCTCCCCCATAATGAATGCACGATTTATGTATATAAAACACATTGTGTTACTTAAGCTTTAGCAATTGCTGTGCCAATTCCATATTTGCTATCAACGCACTTCATTAATTTTGAGATCAAACTTGTTTTACAATGAAACCCCTGCTTGTTTTTTATAAATATATATCTATAAAAAACAATAAAATAAAATAAAACTCTTGTGCACTTAGAAATAATAAACATATGAAAACCCCTTATCGGAAACTAGTAACCGAGATGGGAAGTATTCATTTACTCAATGTAAACTTTCTATTTAACCTTGATTAGGAAATATAAAAATTACGTAAATTTCTTAAAGCTAGGCTTTTAATGATCTGTAAATGGGCATTTCATTTAATTAGATTTCTTTATTTTTTCTATTTTTAAACTTATGAACTATTTTGGGTCTTTTTTAATCAGCAATATAAGCAAAAAGAGTAATGCACAAAATTTACGCAGAATATCGCACTAAATTTGACCAATTAAACTAAATTCTATTGGCCTTTTAGAGTGGTCTATTTTTGCACATCACTCTTCAAAATAATGTTATAAAGTAACAATTTAAAAAATATTTAAAATAATTTGTCGAAAAAATCAACTCAAGAGAAGATTAAAAAGTAAACATATCCACCAAAAAAGATCAAAAAACAAACAGAAGAATCAACTATTTTTTGAGCTTGGAATATAAAATAAATGGTAAAAATACACTAAAAAATAAATTACTTTTTTTATTTTAAACAATACATTAAGTATAAAAGGTTAATAGTAAATTTAGTCAACAAGCAGTAGCACATTAATCAATTTCTGCATAGCATATATAAAATAAAATCAACAAAAATATATCTTTTTTATAGATTACTTATACAATTGATTCAAATCCTAGGCCCTGAACAATAACAAGGCACAGGATTTATCGTTTTTATGAGGTTCTTTAAATATGCTAAATGCACAAAAACTTACATTAGCAGTTCTCATTTCTGCGGCAATAATTTCCTCAGCTCAGGCAAGCGAGCAAAGCGAGGCAAAAGGATTTGTTGAAGATGCGAACGGTTCTATTCTCTTCCGTACAGGTTACATCAGCCGTGATAAAAAACAGGGCGCAAAAGATACTAGCTCATTTGCTCAATCAGCAATTGTAAGTATCGATTCAGGCTTTACCCCTGGTATTGTTGGCTTTGGTGTTGGCGTTGTTGGCGATGGTTCATTTAAGATCGGTGAAAATAAAAATGCCGGAAACCAAATGATTCCTAAGCATAATGACGGTTCAGCTTACGATCACTGGGCTCGTGGTGGTGGTAGCGTTAAAGCACGTTTCTCGAATACAACAGTACGTTACGGTACTCAAGTACTCGATTTACCTGTTCTTGCAAGTAATACTGGACGTATGGTTCCTGAATACTTTACAGGTACTTTATTAACTAGCCATGAAATCAAGAACCTTGAATTGGTTGCTGGTAAATTTACTAAAGACCAAATGTCTGATCAAATTAATACCGATGCTGATGCTTCTGGCAGAGGTCTTGATCGTGCCATTGTTTGGGGTGCGAAATACAAGTTTGATGATAATTTAAATGCATCTTATTATGGCTTAGACAGCAAAAATGCTCTTGAACGCCATTATGTAAATGTAAACTTTAAACAGCCTTTGGCTAATGACAGTTCATTAACTTACGATTTTAGTGGTTATCACACTAAATTCGATGCAAGTGCACATACTTACTCAGCAACTGGGGCTGTAGCACCAAATTATGGTAATGATGGTATCGCAGGCGAAGAAAAGACAAATAATATTTGGGCAATTTCAGGAACTTATGCAACTGGCCCACATAGTGTGATGTTAGCATACCAACAAAACAGTGGTAATGTTGGTTATGACTATGGTCAAAATGCTGATGGTTTCCAAAGTATCTATTTACCGAACTCTTACATGTCTGACTTCATCGGTAACGATGAAAAATCTGCACAAATTCAGTACAACGTTGATTTCGGTAAGTTAGGCGTATTGCCAGGTCTAAACTGGACAACTGCATTTGTATACGGTTGGGACATCAAAGTTAGAAATGTAACTGACAGTGCTCAAGAACGTGAGTTCTTTAACCAAGTGAAATACACTGTTCAAAGCGGTTTTGCTAAAGATGCAAGCCTTCGTATTCGTAACTCGTACTATCGTGCAAGTGATTCATACCAAGGTGCTTACATTGGTGACACCAATGAATGGCGTTTATTCCTTGATATTCCTGTGAAATTATTCTAATTCACAAATTTATCAAGTATAAAAAAACCTACGTCTGGCAACAGGTGTAGGTTTTTTATTAAGCTCAGAATATCAATTAAGGCATTCTGAGCCTTATCAATTAAAGCTTATTTAGCAGCTTCAATTGCTTTTAATACTTCAGCTTTAGCAACGTCAGCACCTTCCCAACCACTGATTTTTACCCACTTACCTGGTTCTAAATCTTTATAGTGACTGAAGAAATGCTCAATTTGGCTAATTAATAACGGAGGAAGATCTGTATATTCCTTAACGTCTTTATACAATGGAGACAATTTTTCGTGTGGAACAGCGATTAATTTCGCATCGATACCACCATCATCTTCCATTTTTAATTTGCCCACTGGACGGCAACGAATGACTGAACCAGCAGCAACAGGATGTGGAGTTACAACAAGTACGTCTAACGGGTCACCATCTTCAGACAAAGTATTTGGAACATAACCATAGTTCGCTGGATAGAACATTGCTGTGCCCATGAAACGGTCTACAAACAATGCATCAGAATCTTTGTCGATTTCATATTTAATTGGTGCTGCATTTGCAGGAATTTCAATGATGACATAGATGTCATTTGGGGCATCTTTACCTGCTGGGATATTGCTGTAACTCATATCAATACTCTTTCGTTATGAAGTCAGATGTAAAATCCACTCGATTATAGCGTGGATATCATCAAAATGATGCCGATTATACAATGCGCACACGCGAAAGTTGATATGAATGATGACAGAATGACACTCAAGTCAGTTTAATCGTGACCACTAATAAGAAGATTGGGCACAATATAGATAAGAACCAGACAATCGAACGTAAAGTTGCCCAGTTACTTAAATAACAGATCCCATAAATAACTCTTAAAATAATATATGCCCAACCTAATCTCAGAATAAAATATTCTGGAACGACCATATATTCAGCCATTAAAATAGCCGTTAAGAATAAAGGTAAGCTTTCAAAGCTATTTTGTTGTACGGCATTTGCACGAGCAGCCAGACCAGTTGTTTTGGCAAAAAAAGCTCTCGGGTTTTGATTATCGGCAGGCTGAAACCCACCTGTAAACTTTGCAATTACGGTAAATGCGTATGGCAGCAAACATGCCACTAAAATAATATAGATAATGCCGCTGATGCCCTGCATAGTGCCATCCATCACTGAAAATACTGTTGATCATGCTATCATAACATTGCGTTTTTACCTGAAATTTTATGCAATCACTTGTCATCACTGATTAATAGGGCCATGTATGCAACAACCTGATCAAAAAGAATTGTTTGAAGTCTTGGATAAGCAAAAACAGAATCAACTTCAGATAGATCGCATATTAAAGATCGTACTCCCTATTATGGCTTTTTTACTTAGTGTGATTTGTGCAAATTTGAATTGGCAATCGACACTTGGCACCTTTGTTATTTTAACAATTACCTTTATTGCAGTCGGTATTAAACGACTTACTTTGTGGCACTGGCTCATTGTGATTACGATATATTGCTTAGCAGATAATTATTTAAGTTATGGTCAGCTTGATTTAACTCACTTACGTCTGCAACTCGGCACAATGCTTGTTTTTGTTGGGATGGTCGGAATTGGACGTCCTTATATAGACCGCTGGTTTATAAAAAGCCATAAAAACTAAAATAAAAAAAAGCGCCCTAAGGCGCTTTTTTATTAACAGATTAGGCTGGTTTACGTAAGTCTTTACGTAAAATTTTGCCTACATTTGACTTTGGTAATTCATCCATAAACTCAACATAACGAGGGCGTTTATAGCCTGTTAAGTTTTCTTTAGCGAAGCTCAAAACTTCTTCAGTCGTTAAGCTTTGATCTTTTTTCACAATAAAGAGTTTTGGCACTTCACCTGATTTTTCATCTGGAACACCAATAGCTGCAACTTCCAATACTTTTGGATGTTTAGCAATAACTTCTTCAATTTCACTTGGGTAAACGTTAAAGCCAGAAACCAAGATCATATCCTTTTTACGGTCTACAATTTTTGTATATCCACGGCTATCCATCACACCGATGTCACCCGTACGGAAGAAACCGTCTGCTGTCATGACTTTAGCTGTCTCATCAGGACGATTCCAGTAACCCTTCATCACTTGAGGACCACGAATTGAGATTTCGCCTTGCTCACCTAAAGCAACTTCTTTACCGTCATCATCTAAAATAGCAACTTCAGTTAAAGGTAACGGAATACCAATAGTGCCGCTAAATTCAGTAGAAGCAGGTGGATTTGCAGTTGCTACCGGTGAAGTTTCTGACAAACCATAGCCTTCAATAATGGTTGTACCAGTAATTTTCTTCCACGCTTCTGCTGTAGAAGGTAAAACGGCCATACCACCGCCCATCGCCATTTTTAAATTGCTATGGTCAAGTTGTTTGAATTCTTCATTGTTCACTAAAGCATTAAACAATGTGTTTACCGCTGGGAAGAATGATGGTTGATATTTACGTAATTCGTTAATAACAGCTGGTAAATCACGAGGGTTCGGAATCAAGATATTTGCCTGACCTTTATACATACCGTACATCGCGCAAACCATGAACGCAAAAATATGATAAAGCGGTAAAGCACAAACAATACGGTCGCCTTTAGCACCATCGTTTGCTCCAAATTTACTTTGGAAAATACCATCACACTGAAGTAAATTTGCTACAAGATTACGATGAGTAAGCTCTGCACCTTTTGAAACGCCTGTTGTACCACCAGTGTATTGAAGTACAGCAGTATCACTTAGAGTTAAAGTCGGACGCTTATAATTACTCGCATTTTCTTTATTTAATGCTGAGTTAAATTTAACGTGCCCTGGAATATTCCAAGCTGGAATTTGTTTACGTACTTTACGTAATACAAAATTCACCAGAGTACCTTTGAGTGTACCGAGCATGTCTCCTACTGATGCAACTACAACATGCTTCACTGGAGTTTTACCTAAAATGCTTTGGTAAACACTGGCAAAGTTTTCGATAATTACAAGTACTTCTGCACCTGAGTCATTTAATTGATGCTCAAGTTCACGCGCAGTATAAAGTGGGTTAACGTTTACTAACACTAAACCTGCACGTAACACAGCTAATGCAACTACAGGATACTGCAATACGTTCGGCATCATCACTGCCACACGAGTTCCTTTTGCTAACCCCAAATTTTGCAAATAGGTCGCGAACTTACGGCTTGCAAGCTCTAACTCATTAAATGACATCGCTTTATCCATAAAGATAAAGGCATCGCGAGAACCAAATTTTTGGAAATTACTCTCAAAAATATCAACAAGTGAGGTATTTTCCGCAGGCAATGCTACTGTTTCTGGAATCCCTGTTTTTTGGTATTCTGCAAACCAAATTTTTTCCATAATGCCATTATCTCCGATTCGTAATCCTTAGTAATAACTGTTATTCAATGCCCCAGCTATTCTTTAGCTTCTTGGTGCCAGAACATATTTAAAACTTATTGGCACATTCATGACACTTCGAACAAGATTATGAGACAGAAGTTTTGACAATTTAACCCTGCCAAATTTTTTGCATGGAGTACAAATTACGTACTCCAAATTGCTGTCCTTTTAATCGTTATTCAATACCAACAAGTTCAGTTCATTGCTTGAACATGTTGCCATATATAGCGTATTTATGTTGCCAGACGCTAGCTTTATCTCTGAATCAACAGTTTATTTGCTTTTTGATATCCACGTGGTAAGAGCTGACCTTTTGAAGCTCGTTTACCCATATATTTTTGTAGATCATCACCTTTTAATTTTAGATGTTGCTGACCCGCAACCACCTGAATTATTTCATCTAAGTTCAGGGTTGTCATGGATAAAATTTGCTCTTTCGCATCAAGTTGTATCAACTTATTACCTTTACCCTTATTTAGATTTGGTAGTTCTGCCAAATCAATAATCAAGAGTCGACCTGCTGAGCTGAGCACCGCTAAGTGCGTCATATTCTGAGCAGATATTAATGGTAAAGCTTTTGATTTTTCAGGAACAGACAAGAATGTCTTACCTGCCTTGGCATTGGTATCTAGCTGTTTGGTTTGAGTTTTAAACCCGTAACCAGATGTACTTGCAGCGATAAGTTCAGACTCTTCGTCTTCTAGATAAACCTGAATAAACGACACACCACTTGCAGGAGCAAGTTTAGAACTTAAAGGTTCGCCCAAACCTCTTGCTGATGGCAAACTGCTAATAGGCAAGGCATAACTACGCCCTGTCTCATCAAGGAAATAGATCCGTTGATTGGTTTTACCCACAGCGTGGCTTAAATATTGGTCACCCGCACGATAGTTTAAATTCTCTGCATCAACATCCGCACCTTTTGCAGCACGAATCCATCCCGCTTCAGATAAAACCACCGTTACCGCTTCAGCTGGCATTAAATCCTGTTCTTTAATCTGAACAGCTTCAGCACGCACCACGATTGGAGAACGGCGTTCGTCACCAAACTTTTTCGCGTCTTCTTTTAATTCACCAATAATCAGATTTTTTAAAGATTCCGGATTTTCTAATTGCTCACGAATAATGGCAGCTTTTGCAGCAAGCTCATCTTGTTCATGACGGATTTCCATCTCTTCAAGTTTTGCCAAATGACGCAACTTGAGTTCTAAAATTGCTTCTGCCTGTATCTCATCAATATTGAAATGTTCCATCAACACTGGTTTAGGCTGATCTTCTTCACGGATAATACGAATCACTGTATCAATATCAAGATAAGCAATTAAAAGACCTGCCAAAATATGCAGACGTTTTTCAATTCGGTTTAAATGATATTCTAAACGGCGAGTTACCGTTTTTTTACGGATCTCAATCCATTCAAGCAAGATACGACGAATCGATTTAACTTGAGGACGACCATCCTCACCAATCATGTTTAAATTAACACGGTAGCTCGACTCTAGATCGGTGGTTGCAAATAAGTGGCTCATTACCGCTTCTGCATCAATACGGTTAGAGCGAAGTACAATCACTAATCGTGTTGGGTTTGCATGATCCGACTCGTCACGAATATCAACGACTAATGGCAGCTTTTTGGCCTGCATTTGGTCGGCAATTTGAGTAATCACCTTAGAGCCCGATACTTGATAAGGCAGTTCGGTAATCACGATTTCATTTTTTTCAATGGTATAAACCGCTCGCATGCGGTAACTGCCACGACCAGTGGTCTGGATTTTGAGTAATTCTTCTGGCGGAGTAATAATTTCAGCTTTTGTTGGTAAATCTGGCCCTGGAATATATTCAGCCAATTTTTCATCTGAAGTTTGCGGGTTACGAATTAATGCAATCGTGCCTTTAATCACTTCACGTAAATTATGTGGAGGAATATCCGTCGCCATACCAACGGCAATACCAGTTGTGCCGTTGAGTAGAATATTAGGAATACGCGCTGGCAACGTAATAGGTTCTTTTAATGAACCATCAAAGTTATCTTGCCAGTCAGTTGTGCCCTGACCTAACTCATTTAACAACAACTCACTGTAAGCAGAAAGCTTTGCTTCGGTATAACGCATCGCAGCAAATGACTTAGGATCATCTGGTGCCCCCCAGTTACCTTGTCCTTCAATTAAAGGATAACGATAACTAAATGGCTGAGCCATCAATACCATCGCTTCGTAACATGCCGAGTCACCATGAGGATGGTATTTACCGAGCACATCACCTACTGTACGCGCTGATTTCTTTGGCTTGCCGCTATTTTTTAAGCCTAGCTCGCTCATGGCATAGACAATACGGCGCTGTACAGGCTTTAAGCCATCACTGATATGCGGCAATGCACGGTCCATAATGACGTACATGGCATAATTCAAGTAAGCCTGTTCAGTAAATTCGGCTACAGAGCGGTTTTCTGTCGCTTGATGCGCAAGGCTGGTCATAGTCAGCTTATCTTCCAAATCAGTCGTTATTTTAAATGAGTCTTATGCTAAGTGGGCTATGTTACAGACACAAGAGGGAGTCTGTCACCTGAGCGTCAAATTATGTCTCATCTCTCTATATTTTTAGTTACTTGCTATAAAGTTAGGCAAAACTACAAGCCTATCGACTCTAGTCTTTTCCCTTGGGTTTCTTCACCTAATATTAAAATTACAGCCGCGACCAAAAGTAAAACAACGGTAAACATCATAAAAACATGGCTAAACCCATGCTTTGCAACCATCATATGGGTAACAACGATCGGCGCCAAAATCCCGCCTAAACGCCCCATTGCCGAAGCCCAACCAGAACCAAAAGCTCGAATATTGGCTGGATATTGCTCTGGCGTATAGGTGTATAACACGCCCCATGCCCCTAAATTGAAGAACGACATGAGACAACCCCAAAACATAATGCTATTTACGCTATCGGCTTGTCCAAAGAAATATGCAGACAGTGCACAAAACCCGATAAATGAAGCAAGAGTAATTTTTCTACCCAATCGTTCTACAAACCATGCCGCCGCCAAGTACCCCGGCAGTTGCGCCAAAATCATCAGCAAAACATATTCAAAAGATTTAACAATGTCATAGCCCTGCTTCACCAATAAACTTGGCAACCACGTAAAGATACCGTAGTAGGAATACACAATTCCAAACCAGATGAGCCACAGCATTAAACTACGGCGTGCAAAAGGACCACTCCAAAGTTGTTTAAAAGAGACCTTTTGTTGTATGGCGACAGGCACAACTTCAATGTGATGAACAATTTGAACACCCGCCTGAGCTTCTAGTTTTTGTACTAAAGCATGCGCTTCTTCGATACGTCCACGGTTAATCAGATACGGTATCGACTCGGGAAGTTTTTTCCAAATCACTAAAATATAAATTAGAGGGAGGCCGCCCATCAGAAATGCGATATGCCAGCCAAATTTAGGAATAATAAAATAAGAAATTAACGCAGCAACTAACCAGCCTAAACCCCAAAAACTTTCAAGTAATACAATAAAACGACCACGCACATGTGAAGGTATATACTCACTCACCAATGTCACTGCAACAGGTAACTGCCCGCCAAGTCCAAGGCCAACAATAAAACGGAAAATCAATAACCATTTTAAATCTGGAGCAAATGCACATAAGGCAGTCGCAATACTATAAATTGCCATGGTCGTGGCAAATATTGTCTTTCGACCAAAACGATCTGCTAAGGCTCCCGAGCAAACTGCTCCAATAGCCATTCCGACAAAGCCAATACTGACAATCCAACCGCTTTCGGCTGGTGTTAATGCCCAGTCTTTAACAAGCGTTGTCATGATAAAAGCAATGATACCGGTGTCCATCGCATCAAACATCCAACCTAACCCAACCACCCACAATAAAGTGTAGTGGAATTTGCCAATTGGAAGATTTTGTATACGTGAAACCAGATCCATAAGAAAACTCTACTGGAAAGAATAAGTGAGCAATACAATATTTAATTGTTATAGCATGCTCACATCGTATTCTGCATGATTAATGTTCATCGGTTGATGAAGCTGATTCTGCATCGTCATCTTTATAAATAAACTTAGGCATTTCTAAGCCGAAATAGATCGCAATCAAACGCAGAGTAAAACCGAAAATTAAGGTTGAAATAACAGTTAACTCTAAACTGAATCCCAAATCTAAGCATACCCAATAGCAAATGACCGCTACAAAAGAAATACTCGCATAAAGTTCGCGACGGAAAACGAATGGAACATCGTTACATAAAATGTCACGCAAAATACCGCCAGAAACCCCAGTTAACACCCCTGCTACTGCCGACACAACAAAACCATGCCCCATTTGTAAGGCAATCTGACAACCAATAATGGTAAATCCAATTAGACCTAAAGCATCGAGCACCAAAAAGATGTTATGTAAGTGACGCATCCATTTGGCAATAATAATTGTGACAAAAGCAGCACAACAAGTCAGAACAAGATATTCAGGATGTTTTACCCAAGTTAAAGGATAGTGACCAAGTAATACATCGCGTACAGACCCACCCCCTAAAGCAGTCACACAGGCAATCAGTACGACACCGAACCAGTCCATACTCCGTCGCCCAGCGGACAGTGCGCCTGTCATGGCTTCGGCAGTAATCGCAATAATATAAATAACGGTGAGTAACATTGCCCTTTCCCTCAGGCCAAACGGTGCGCGTATTTTAAGATAAAGTTATAGGAATTGTGCACAGCATTGTTTAAATTTTTTTCCAGAGCCACATATACAAGGCTGTTTCATGGTGACATGCATATCGACCGTTGGATCAAGAAAAAACCATTGTTGTTGATGATATACAAAATGTGAAACCTCATGGTGAACCTGAGCTTTTTGTCCATCATGATAATGTGCCTTGAATTCAACCTGTGCATGGGTTTTATCGAGTTTTTCTTTGGCGTTAACGACGTCTAAACCCAACCATTGATTTTGTTTACTCCAGTCTGCAATGGCATCTTTATCAAGTGCAGTTTGCTGGCCTAAAGCGGTTGTTTTCACAATATAATCAATTTGCTGTAATGCAAAAGCACTATAACGCGAACGCATAAGCTGCTCTGCCGTCAGGGCTTTTGCTGTGCCTAAATGTAAAGGCTCACAACATTCTGCATAGCTGCCTTTTCCACATGGACAAGTGTGTTGAGTCATTCTGTGTTTCTCAAATAAAAAAATAGCTCAGAGTTGAGCTATTTTATGATGTTTCTAGGCTTAAAATGTCATTTAATCTTTTGATTCATCTTGTTCGATAGAAACAATATGAACTTTCTCGATTTTATGGCCTTCCATCGTCACCACTTCAAAGCGATAACCATCTGCTTCAACAGTTTCACCATTTTCAGGCAAGCGACCTAAATGGAATAACAAATAGCCCGATAAAGTAGAATACTGTTCACTTTCATCAACCAAATCACGACCTAATAACAAAGATACGTGACGAATGTCCGTTGAACCTTCAAGTATTAATGAACCATCTGCCAAGCTCTCAGCGGCTGCATCTAGCTCATCTTCATCAGGGAATTCACCCGCAATGGCTTCTAAAATATCAATTGGCGTTGCAATACCTTCAATTGAACCGTATTCATTTAAAACGATTGCCATTTGTAACGGTGCTTGACGTAATTGCTCCATCACCATAAGTACTTGAGCATTTTCATGCACAATGACAGGTTCACGTAAATGCTTTTGGAAATCGACCACACCTGTTTCAATAAAGCCATTTAGAACTTTATGAGTAAGTGCAATACCTTCAATATTATCAAGCTCACCACGTGCAACAATCAAACGAGAATGTGTCATTGACATTAAACGTTCTTTTAAAACTTCTGGTTCGTCGTCTAAATCAATCCACTCAAGTTCAGGTCGTGGAGTCATAACAGACTTTACAGGACGCTCTGATAAACCAAGAACACCTTGCACAAGCACACTATGATAAGCGCCATTTTCTTCGTCAAAAACTTCATCTGCAAAAGCTTGTGTAGCCAATACATCTTCTTTATCAGAAGATTGCGTATCTGAGCTAGAACCACTGCTTTTACTTCCTAGCATACGTAACACGGCTGAAGCAGTGCGATAACGTAAGTCGGTGGTTGTAACCAGTTTTTCCTGATTGCGACGCATGCTCTGGTTGATAATTTCCACCAAAACCGAGAAGCCAATTGCAGCATATAAGTAGCCCTTCGGAATATGGAAACCAAAACCTTCCACCACCAAAGAGAAACCAATCATCATCAAGAAACCAAGACACAGAATAACGACCGTTGGATGCTTATTCACAAAGTCCATGAGCGGTTTCGATGCCCACAACATGATTCCGACAGCAATTACAACTGCAACCATCATGATTGACAGCTCTTTCACCATACCTACAGCGGTAATCACACTATCTAACGAGAACACGGCATCAAGCACAACAATCTGAACAATGACCATCCAGAACGCAGCATGAACAGGATTATCTTCTTTATGAAGTTGATTACCTTCCATGCGTTCATGCAATTCCATGGTGCCTTTAAAGAGCAAGAACACACCACCAAACAACAAGATCAAATCACGCCCAGAGAATGGGTGATTAAAAATATGGAAGAGTGGTTCTGTCAGTGTCACGACCCAAGCAATCGAAGCTAAAAGTATTAGCCGCATTCCTAAGGCGAGTATTAAACCAATTATACGTGCTTTAGCTCGCTGCTCTGGCGGCAGTTTTTCGGCCAAAATAGCGATGAAAACGAGGTTATCGATCCCCAATACAATTTCAAGAACGATTAAAGTTGCTAAACCCACCCAAGCAGATGGATCAGACATCCATTCGAAGATCATCGATCCTGCTCCTGTGCTGATTGGATTTTATCTTTATTTGGCAACACAGCAGGCATGCCCATACAAAGGAGGGAAAATGTTTTTTTAGGACAAGAAATTAAAACGGAGCGACTACAACCACTACCCATATTTGTTCATATGTTGTTAAACGAATTTTTAGTATAGGCAAGATTTAACATAAATTCATCATTTTTATTTGTTCATGACAGGCATTCACTAAACCCATACAAAACGTTAGTCTTTACTATAAATCTGCTTATAAAGTTGTCATATTTTTTGCTTAGTGTAGACAAGAAATATGAACGTGATAAGGTGAAAATAAAACAATGAATAGCGTATTAACAATGGCAGTAAATGATTCACCAATAACAGCTGTAAAAACAAAACAACCTCTTATTGCATTATATTGTGGTTCACGTGCAGGAAATAAACCGATCTACCGAGAAAAGGCAATTGAACTCGCTCATGGAATTGCTGACCAAGGTTTCGGTTTAGTCTACGGTGGTGCCAGCATTGGTTTAATGGGACAAGTTGCTGAAAGCGTTCTCGCAAACGGCGGAGAAGCTGTCGGTGTCATTCCTGAATTTATGCTCGACTATGAAGTAGCCCATGCTGGCTTAACTGAATTACATGTCGTAGAAACCATGCACGAGCGCAAAGCCATGATGGCAGAGCGTGCAAGTGCATTTATTGCGTTACCCGGCGGTTTAGGAACATTCGAAGAAATATTGGAAATAGCCACTTGGGGCCAACTTAATCAACATCAAAAACCCATGATTTTGTATAACGTAAATGGCTTTTATAATGCATTGATTGCCCAACTAGACCATGCGGTTCAAGAAGGTTTTCTTCCCCTTCAGCACCGAGCTAAATTAATTGTATGTGATGATGTCGATCAAATTTATAACGTCATTAAAAATTTAAAAATGCCGAAAAGATTTGTTGTTTAGTTACCCACCTACTCTCCATAAAAAAGCGGTTCTGCCGCTTTTTTTGTTTTAACTATTTTCACCGCTACCTTCAAAAGCACTTAGATTTATTAAAGGGGTAATCAACATTGTCTTACTTTTTTTACTTTCAATTTGTTTTACACTAGACCAAAACGTTAACTTTCAAATGTTATGAATGCCACGCCGACTCACCAAGCCTTGCAACCTGAATATCGCTTACTCGTACTTTTGGTTTCCATTGGCTTTTTTATGCAGGCTTTGGACACAACAATTGTAAATACAGCTATTCCTGCCATGGCTCACCATTTAAATGAAGACCCTCTACGCATGCATAGCGTAGTAGTGGCCTATGTTTTATCAGTAGCTGCCTGCATTCCTTTAAGTGGATGGTTAGCAGACCGCTTTGGTGTTAGAAATATTTTCTTATCGGCAATCGTTATTTTTACTTTAGCCTCTTTAGGTTGTGGTCTTTCTCAGAGCCTCAATGAACTCTTATTTTTCCGGGTCATCCAAGGCGTAGGCGGGGCTTTACTACTTCCTGTTGGTCGATTATCACTTTTAAAGATTATTCCCCGAACTCAGTTTTTAGCTGCAATGAGCTTAATGAGTCTTGCAGGTTTACTCGGGCCGTTGGCTGGTCCAACTTTAGGTGGCTGGTTAGTTGAAGTTGCAACGTGGCATTGGATTTTCCTCATCAATATTCCCATGGGTATCTTAGGTATCTTAATGACATTAAAAGTCATGCCTAATTTAAAAGAGCCTTCAGTTAAAACATTTGATTTAGGCGGCTTCATCTTATTAGTGGTGGCCATGATTGGATGGTCTTTGGGTATCGAACATTTAGCCTCCCCTGAATATTCAAAATGGTTCAGCATTTCACTATTGGTCGTCGGCATAATCGCAACACTTTGGTATGCCTATCATTCTCATACTCATCAAAATGCGTTGTTCCGCAGTCGACTCTTTAGAAATAAAATTTATGCGATTGGTATTTTAGGTAATTTCTTTGCTCGCTTCGGTGGTAATGCTTTACCTTTTGTTTTACCGCTCATGCTACAAGTCGCTTTTGGCTTTGAACCTTTTATTGCTGGTTTAATGATGATTCCTTTAGTCTTGGGTTCATTATTTTCAAAGCCAATTGTCAGACCGATTATTCAAAAGATTGGCTATCGACGTTTTTTACTCATCAACACAACGCTGGTCGGGCTATGTATTGCCTCTTTCGCCATCATGACAGTCGACACTCCAACTTGGTTTAGAGCCTTGCACTTTTTCTTATTCGGTACATTAAACTCACTGCAATTTGTGGGTATGAACACATTGACCTTAAAAGATCTGCCTCAACAAGATGCAAGTAGCGGTAATAGCTTTTTATCGATGATCATGATGCTATCAATGAGTATTGGCGTGGCACTTGCGGGCACACTCATTAATATCTTTACTGATTATTATGGAGCTGACCATGTGACCACTGCATTCCATGTCACTTTAATTTGCCTCGGCTGTATCAATGTCATTACAGCGTTTATTTTCTGGCAAATTCCAAAAAATACCCCCGTATAAGCCGTTGCATTTTTAGCGTGGTTTCCCCCTCTTGAATCACGTTATGATGTCGGCTTCAAATCTTTAATGAGTTTTGCATGACCAAACTGGCTAAAACCTTTTTCACAGCACGGTACAATACCTTTATCGGAATTGGCTTGGGATGTGTTATGGGAGTTCTGGCTTATTTTGGTCTGTTCTATCAGCAAAAAGCCGTTGCACAAGATTATCCGGTTCAAGGATTCGATGTCTCTCATCATCAAGGTGATATTGACTGGAAAAAAATATCACCGGAAAAATTCCAATTCGTTTATTTAAAAGCAACTGAAGGCGGCGATTACAAAGATTCAAAATTTCAAGAAAACTGGCTCAAAGCTCGTGAACATGGGCTTCATGTAGGGGCTTACCACTTTTATCGTCTATGTCGTGATGGAAAGACACAAGCTGATAACTTTATTGCGACTGTACCTAAAAAATTAGATGCTCTTCCTCCCGTCATTGATCTGGAATATGACGGTAACTGTATTAATTCGCATACCAAAGAACAATTACTTAAAGAAATAGGCATCATGCATGATCGCCTAAAACAGCATTATGGCAAACAGCCTATATTTTATATTTCTAAAACTTTTTATCACATTGTGTTAATCGGTAGTTTTCCTAATACACCACTTTGGGTCAGAGATTACGAAGGAAAACCTGAACTTAAAGACAAGAGAAAATGGCTCTTTTGGCAGCATAGTAATCAGGGTAAAATTGAAGGAATAACAAAGCCCGTAGACTTAAATGTTTATGAGGATTCAGTCAAAGAATGGCACCAATTCTTACAGCAGCAAAGCATCGTGAAAGCACAATAATATGCGCAAAATCATTCATATCGATATGGATGCCTTTTATGCATCAGTCGAATTGCGAGAGCGTCCTGATCTAAAGCATCTCCCTGTGGTTATTTCTTCGCATCATCCGCGAGCTGTCATTGCTGCTGCATCCTATCCTGCCCGTGAATTTGGTCTGCGTTCAGCCATGTCGATGAGTCAGGCAAGAAAACTATGCCCTCAAGTCTTTATTATTGAGCCAAATTTTGAAAAATACCGCACAGTTTCCGCTCAAATTCACTCTATTTTTCAGCAATATACTCTGCTTATTGAGCCTTTATCGCTCGATGAAGCCTATTTGGATGTCACAGAAAATCTAAAACAGATTGCGAGTGCAACCGAGGTTGCGATGCATATTCGGGAAGATATTTTTAGGTTAACTGGACTGACAGCATCAGCAGGTGTAGCCCCCAATAAATTTTTGGCAAAAATTGCTTCGGACTGGAACAAACCTAATGGCTTATGTGTAATCAAACCTTCGCAGGTTGCTAGTTTTATTCAAGAGCTGCCACTTAAAAAAATTCCTGGCGTCGGCAAAGTCACTCAGGAAAAATTACAGCAACTTCAATTACATACTCTGGGCGATTTACAGAAAATTGAAGAGGCTGTTTTAGTTCACCACTTTGGTAAATATGGACAACAACTCTATCTATATGCACAAGGGATTGACCATAGACCTGTTCAAGCTGAAAGAGCTCGCCAACAAATTTCGAAAGAGACCACTTTCGATAGTGACTTTACTTTAGTTCAATGTCAGCCTTATTGGCAGGGACTAGCCGAGAAAGTCTGGCAAAGCTTAGAGAAAAAACAGCTCAATGCACGTGGTGTGAATATTAAGCTTAAACTCAAGAATTTTCAGACTTTACAACATAGTAAAAGCTTTAAAAGACCGATCCAGTCGCTACAGGACTTAATCCAAGTTTTATTTTTATTATTAAATGAAATGCAGATTCCTGAACATTTTCAGTTCCGCTTAATTGGTATAGGAGTTTATCAATTACAGACCCAAGCGGATGACTTCCAACTTAACCTTTGGTGATTGGTTAATTTTCACCCAAAAGAGCAACTTTTAAACAAAATAGACTCCCTTTTACTGAGACTTTAGAGTAACCTAATCAACGCATATTCATTACCCATGTATTTGCAACATGCCAAAGCAACCTTTACTTTCGGCATATCGTCCTGTGATTGGCGTGACGACCAAATCCGAATATTACAGGGCTCTTCTGATACATGGCTTAGATATCCCTTCATCACAATAATCTACTGAAATTCCTTTCTGCTTGCTTGCACCAACCCAGTAACTCTTCATAAAATCAAAACTATTAAATAAAACCACCCTAGAGCATTTTTATGACGGTAAAGCGTTTACACGTGACTTCACGCTACTGCGAAGTTGCGATTTCAGGTAATTTGGTACATTTAGCTGGCCAACTCGCAGATGATACAAGCGTAGATGTTACAGCACAGACTCAACAAACTTTAGATAATATTGATCGTCTATTGGCAGAAGCTGGAACAGATAAAACCCATATTCTTTCTGTTATGATTTTTCTAAAAGATATCGACAAAGATTATGCAGCAATGAATGCTGTTTGGGATGCATGGATTAGTGAAGGACATCCACCAGCACGTACTTGTGTAGAATCTAAACTTTATGCGCCGGACGTGCTTGTAGAAATGACGGTTGTTGCAGTACTTCCATAATTTTTATAAATATAAAATGACACTAAATTGAGCAATATCCCTAGTTATATTGCTCAATTTTTTAGTAGTTTTAACATTTTTAATGTCAGCATGTTATTAAGATCTTCTTTAATGAGTTCTTTAATCAATTGCTATAATCTCTAATTTTTAAGACTTCACAAACGCATTTGACATTCTTTCTAGTTGCGGCGTTGCATGTAAAGTTGCCATCTCTGTTTCTGGTGTCAATAAGTCCCTTCTTAGATCGTGATAATCAGGCACCTCACTGTAATGCAGTACACGATAGCCGGCCAATTGTAATAGACGACGTTCATATTGCTGATGTGCACGGCGTAAACCATTTTCGCCAAGAACAACAATGACAACAACCTGATAATTTTGATCAAGTACAACAAAATCAGCTGCCATATTTTGATATTTTCGACGTGTATGCGCATATTTTGTAGTTAATAATGCATCAAAGGATACATGTGCCAACACGGTAAATTTAGGTAAAACTGTTTGTAGTCTGGTTAATGTCATTTGCTCATGGCTAGTTAATACTGCACGGCGCTTCAAGGCACTATCATGTTGATGCCTTCGTGAAAGACTTTTCACTGCCATTACAACAGCCAAGAATAATAATAAGATCGTAATTAAATAGTACATGGGTCCAATCCTTTAGGTTTTTTATAATGATTTTGCTAGATCACACTTTGTTTTAATTGATAACGACACAGCCGTTTTTTAAAAGGTTCACTTAGTAATTTCACTTGTAGTTATCAAGCTTGGCTTAAATTTAGCCACCCTCACATTATTTATAATCATAGAGTCTACAACAATCAAGTGCAGCTCGTCAGATTTTTGCTATTTATCATTATTCGTTACGTTTTTTGTACTTTTAATCTTCAAAAATCTCACTATACGATTTAAATAGATACTTTAAAAACAAAACAGGCTCTATTTAAGAGCCTGTTTTATCACTATCCACGAACCTTGCTTTTAGGTTTACTTTTTCCACCAAATGGTCTTTTCTCACCTGTTTCACGAGGAGGCAAACCAGTGTGCTGGGTTAAAACCTGTCCTTTTTGTGGACGTTTTTGCCCTGCTGCTGAACGAGATTGTCCCTGACCACGTTTTGCTGAATCACCCGCTACAGAAGAGTTCTTCTTACGTGCCGACTTATATTCACCTTCAGCAGTGCCTTGTGGCTGATAGGTCGGAATCAAGTGCTGCTTTGAATTACCAATTAAATCTGCACGGCCCATTTCTTTTAAAGCTTCACGAAGCAATGGCCAGTTGTTTGGATCATGGTAGCGTAGGAATGCTTTATGCAGACGACGGCGTTTCTCACCTTTTACAATATCAACTTTTTCAGTATAGCGAGCGACTTTAGCAAGCGGGTTTTTGCCCGAATAATACATAGTTGTTGCAGTTGCCATTGGCGATGGATAGAACGTCTGTACCTGATCGGCACGGAAACCATTCTTTTTCAACCAAATTGCAAGGTGCATCATGTCATAATCTGAAGTACCCGGATGTGCTGCAATAAAGTAAGGAATTAAATATTGCTCTTTTCCTGCTTCTTTACTAAAGCGGTCAAACATTTGTTTAAAACGATCATACGTACCAATACCCGGTTTCATCATCTTAGATAACGGGCCTTGCTCGGTATGTTCAGGAGCAATTTTTAAATAACCACCTACGTGGTGCTGTACCAGCTCTTTGACATATTCAGGGTTGAGTACGGCAAGGTCATAACGTAAACCTGAACCAATTAGAATCTTCTTCACACCTTTAATCGCACGTGCTTTACGATAAAGCTGCACTAAAGGTGCATGATCAGTATGCAAGTTTTGACAAACGCCCGGATATACACAAGAAGGTTTACGACAGTTCTTCTCAATTTCTGGGTCTTTACAGTGCAAACGGTACATGTTTGCCGTTGGACCACCTAAATCTGAAATAATGCCGGTGAAGTTTGGTGCAGTATCACGGATTTTTTCAATCTCACGTAAGATCGAATCTTCAGAACGGTTTTGGATAATACGTCCTTCATGCTCTGTAATCGAACAGAATGTACAGCCGCCAAAACAGCCACGCATAATATTGACCGAGAATTTGATCATATCAAATGCAGGGAAACGCGCATTACCATAAGTAGGATGTGGCAAACGTGCATAAGGTAAATCAAACACATAATCCATTTCCTCAGTCGTTAGAGGAATTGGTGGTGGATTAATCCAGACATCACGTTCACCATGGCGTTGCACCAACGCACGGGCATTACCCGGATTAGTTTCAAGGTGCAATATACGGTTTGCATGCGCGTAAAGCACGTGATCATTCGCCACTTCTTCAAAAGAAGGTAAACGAATCACCGCTAACTCGCGTGGAGGTAACTTGTGTTTAATTGCTTTTGACGGTGCTGGCTTTAATTGAACGATTTGAGTGTCGTCATCTAGTTTGTCGCCTTCACGCACAATCGGGTTTGCAACAATCTCTTTCTGGAAATCTTGATACTGAGCTAAAGAATTACCCTTTTCTTTTTCAACCTCACAGCCATCAATATCTTCAGTCATGACATATGGGTTAATAATTGGGTCAACACGTCCAATCGTATCTACATCATTACTCGCAACTTCAACAAACTTTGCTTTTGATGCTTTGTTATGTTTATTAATAATAAATGCTGTACCACGAACATCAGTAATCTCGTGGATTTTTTCACCTTTCGCCAAACGATGCATCACATCAATAATGGCACGCTCACCATTACCATACATGAGCAAATCGGCTTTTGAATCCATCAAAATCGAACGACGGACTTTATCTGACCAATAATCGTAGTGAGCAATACGACGTAAACTACCTTCAATACCACCTAATAACACTGGTACATCTGGGAAAGCTTCACGACAACGTTGACAATATACTGTTGCTGCACGGTCAGGACGTTTATTTGGTTCATTGTTTGGTGAATATGCATCATCAGAACGGATTTTACGATCTGCCGTATAACGGTTAATCATCGAATCCATATTACCTGCGGTCACGCCCCAAGCAATCGTAGGCTTACCTAAAACACGGAAGCTTTCAACATTGGTCCAGTCTGGCTGCGCAATAATTCCGACACGGAAACCTTGTGCTTCAAGTACACGCCCAATCACACCCGATACAAATGATGGGTGGTCAATATAAGCATCGCCACAGACTAAAATAAAGTCACATGCATCCCAGCCGAGTTGGTCCATTTCTTCTCGTGACATCGGCAAAAATGGTGCGGGTTCAAAACACGACGCCCAATATTTGTCGTAATCAAACAGCGCTTTGGGCGCAGTCTGCATGGTGTAGGCAGTAGACATGGCTTGCGAATCTCGGCTAGCAGATGGAGGAGAGACATCTAAAGATGAAAGCCGATCATTTTAACATGAATTTCATTCATTTTCCCTGTTTATAAAACATGCGAAAACAACAATATAGAAATTAATTTGATTAAACTTTACTCAATATTTTATTCTGCGAATAAATGCGGCGGAACAAAATCCGCCGCAGTTTTAATTTTTATTTATAGAGCTTAGAACAAAGCTTTTGGCAAACGAATCTGAATAATTTCATTATCATCAGCCAATTTTACATTACGTCCTGTCGAACCAGGGAAGTTATTGTCATTTAGTACCGTGAGCGTTGTGCCATTTTCAATAACCACATCTTCAATGGTTTCAAACGGGAAAGCAAAAACCTGTCCCGTCCCAATATCTCCTGCTCTAGCTGTGCCATACAACATATTCGGGTTAGCAATTTTAATTAAATCAACTAAATCTTCACGGCTTACTAGCTGACCTGACTCATTCAATTTAATACGGATTAACTTTTTATATCCGCCTAAATTATTCTGAGTCGCATCACGTTCAATAATTATGCCTTCTTTATCATTAAAGAGTTGGAAGTCACCAATATTGGTTGCCTTGCTATCTAATTGGAACCAATAATATTTCCCTGTATACGCTTTTTTCTTAATATCGAATTGAGAAATCAGCAGTTGTCTTTCCGTTTCCCGAATTGATTTAATTGGCTTTTCTATAAGAGGGTAAAGATACTGCCCGTCTGGTGAAATTGCCATTCCTTCAAAACCACCACTTTGCTGAACCAAAGGCTCTACAAAATTAATTTGTGCTTTATTAAACTGATTTTGTGGTGAACGTAACTCCTGAGTTGGGTTTAACGGATTTGGTAGAGCAATCGGTGCATCTAATAACACACCATCCGCTGAAAAATGAAGTAAATAAGGTCCAAATTCATCGCCAATCCAGTAAGTCCCATCATTAGTACGTTGCATTGATTCTGGGTCAAAATCAGCACCGGTTAATAAACGCTCAGCTGTATCACCATTCACGATATTAAATGGAATTAATTTGTTCGGATCACGCAGCTGGATAAAGCTTTGCACAGTTACTTGACCCGTGCCTTTAGCTTTAGTTTTGAAATCAGGCTTTAGTTTATAAATACGAAGTAAAAAATCTGCTGAATTATCTTGAGTCCCAAAACCATTATCAGCCATTGCCATATAGCTACCATCTTCATTTTTTAATGCAGCAGAAAAGCCTTGTACAGGTTGACCCTTAAATGGAGGATAAATTCCATTTGCGCCTTTCACATATGCCCCAGAGTCTGGGCCAGCTGCATAAGTTTCTACAGGTAATTTGGCAAAAGAAATTAAGGTCGGTTCAGTAACTTTTTCATTAGGTGAAGTTTGTTCTTGATCGTTATCATCATTACATGCCGTCAATCCTAAACTGGCACAGCATAATAATGCGACTAAAGTTTTTTTGCTCATAGTTTTATACAGTTGGTAAAAAATTAAGCAAATTTAATCAAGCTTATATGAAGTTTTTACTTCAAAAAGATGAAATCTTTATGGCGAAAATATGACAAGACTAACTATTTAATAGAACCTTAAAAATTCAGCCTCTTCGCTAAAAACTGATTAAAGTTTTGTTGGCTGATATTCTCCAGCAATTGCTGCTTTTAAAAATTTTTGGAAAGTTGGACATTCCATATGATTTTCAGCAGGACATACAGCAGCATGCTCTAATCCTTGGCTGATAAAATGTAATCGCTTTGCCATGTGCTCTAGCTGTTCAGCTTTATCTTTTAGTTTTTGCCGATCAAGCTCTGGCTTACCATCTTGTCCAAACATTGTTGCGATTTCATTTAAAGAAAAACCTGCGGCACGACCTAAAGCAATGAGTGCCAATTGATCAAGCACTTGTTTCCCATACTGCCGACGTAAACCTTGCCGCCCTATCGATTTAATTAATCCTTTCTCTTCATAAAAACGTAGTGTAGCGGTTGTGACTTTTGCCTCTTTAGCGACTTCACCAATATCCATAGCAACCTCTTGACTTCAAGTGAACTTTAACTTGCACAATAAATTTATCACGTTTCAGACGTATAAAAGCAAGGTTTCAAAATGAATCTCTCCACATTGTTCTTTCAGGCTTTATGCCTCGGCATTGGCGCAACAATTATGATGGATATCTGGCTGTTAATATTAAAGATATTCAAAATTCCGACCTTAAATTTCTCCTTTCTCGGACGCTGGGTGGGCTGGATATTTAAACGGAAATTCATCCATCAATCTATTGCAAAAAGCCCTCAAATTAAGGGTGAATATTTATTAGGTTGGGTCGCTCACTATAGTGTCGGGCTGATCTTTGCATTGAGCTTTCTTTTAATTGTTGGCTCAACTTGGATGAGCCATCCTCAGTTTTATTCAGCACTTCTTTTTGGTGTAGTCACCGTTCTCATTCCTTTTTTTATTATGCAACCCGCCATGGGTAGTGGTTTTGCTTCATCAAACACACCTCATCCTTTTTTGAACTGTCTAAAAAGTTTGATGAACCATAGTGTTTTTGGTTATGGCTTATATCTCACTGCAAAATTATTTCAAATTTAAATAAAGAGGAAACTACTCATGAAAACCATTGCCATTATTTACTATAGTCGCCAAGGCCACACCCAATTTATTGCTCAGCAAATTCAAACGGGCATCTTAAGCCAAGAAAATATCGAAGTAGATTTACTCAATGCTGAACATCTTGTCGAAAACCCAGAAACCCTAATTCAATATGATGGCTTAATTTGGGGATCCCCCACTTATTTAGGTGGTGTATCTTCCAAGTTAAAACAACTCATGGATGTGACGGGGCCATTATGGAAAAAACAGAGCTTTAAAGGAAAACTAGCGGCTGGCTTTACTGTATCTTCCCTTCCCGCAGGTGATAAACAATCGACACTAATTTCACTTTTTACCTTTTGCATGCAACACGGCATGTTATGGGTCGGCAACCCGATTATGCCTGAGCAACATCAAGGTATTCCTTATACTCAAGCAGCCAATCGTCTAGGCTCATGGTCAGGCTTAATGGCTCAGGCTGAACATGGCAGTAATGCCGATAGGTTTGATGAAGGAGATATTAAAACTGCCCAACAATTTGGAGAAAATTTTGCATTGACCTTAAATGCTTATCAAGGAATATAAGACCATGAAAGCACAGAAGCTTTTATTCCTCTTCATTTTATCAGGAATGATGTCTTTTATAGTTTCAGGTATTTCAACTTTTAAAGTAGTGGGACTAAATCATCATTTCCTTTCATTGTGGGTATCGGCTTGGATTATTGCATGGATATTGGCTTTTCTAAGTGTATTGATTTGTGCGCCTATAGCCCAGAAACTTGTCGACATCGTATTTAAGTAAGTTGATCTGTAAGTTAAAACGTACAAAACTTGCGGTGATTTGCGGATATTCGTCTTTAGTATTTTTTCATAATATATGAAACATAGAGAGACAGGATGTCTCATTGAAGAAGAATAAGAACGCAGGAAGCGGTAGTTGACAGGAGTTAGCTACATAAGCTGAATACGAAAGAACCTCGACAGGAAGTCGGGGTTCTTTCATTTTAATTATACAAAATTCTCACTATTTGCTTGTGCTGAGCAACAGAACTTATATTGATCGATTAATTACAGCTGAATACCATGATTTCATTTGAAATTTGATTATCGGTTTTGTATTTTGCTTACCTCATCTTTATCTAACAATTATTTTAAACCGACTCAAATAAATATTTTGAGTCTCAAATTTTTCGTAATTGCTTTAATGACAATAATGACTGGGTGTACAAGCTTAGGCCCGAATAGTGGTTCATTTTCATGGCGTTCAAATAAGCTCTCGTCTGGTCTACAAAAAGCTTATTCTGTTCCACAAAGCACAGCGAATCGGTTATCTCCGATTATTATTCAAAGTGCTGACCAATATAATGTGCCCCCTCTTTTACTTGCCGCGGTCATAAGACAAGAATCAAGTTACAATACTAATGCCCTCTCGCCTACGGGTGCAGTAGGTTTAACTCAAATTATTCCCAGCTATTGGCAACAAACTTGTGCTGGTAATTTGTATGATGAATCTACAAATATTCAATGTGGTGCTTATATCTTAAATCACTATTACCAGTCAGCGGATAGTTGGTTTAAGGCTACGGCTTATTATAATGTTGGCCCAACTGGATATGAGCGAAGTTTCTGGACACGGCACAAAGCTAAAAAATATGCTCGATCTGTTAAACGTCATCAAAAAGCTTTAAAAAGTGCTTTATAAATAAGCTTAAATAAAAGCCCATCAATAGATGGGCTTTTTTATACAATTAATTTTATTCGTCAAATAAACCGTCAAACAGAACAGAAGATAAATAACGCTCCCCACTATCTGGCAGAATAACAACAATAGTTTTACCGGCATTTTCAGGGCGTTCTGCAATTTTTGCCGCCGCAGCCAAAGCTGCGCCACTTGAAATACCCACTAGAATACCTTCTTGGGTTGCACAGTTTCTTGCCCACTGAATTGCTTCTTCGCTAGTCACTGGTAAGACTTCATCCACAAGATCTAAATCAAGATTCTTTGGAATAAAATTCGCACCAATTCCCTGAATTTTATGCGGCGCAGGTGTAATGTCCTCTCCATTTCTAGTTTGAGTAATAATTGGAGACTCAGCAGGCTCAACAGCTACAGAATACAAAGGTTTATTTTGAACTTGTTCGAAATAACGAGAAATACCAGTAATTGTGCCGCCAGTACCTACGCCAGCAATCAGAATATCGACTTGTCCATCTGTTGCTTGCCAAATTTCAGGACCAGTTGTATCTACATGGATTTGTGGATTCGCTGGGTTTTCAAATTGCTGAGGTAAGAAATAAACATCTGGCTGTTCAGCTGCTAATCGTACCGCTTCATCAACTGCACCTTTCATCCCTTTCGCTGGTTCAGTTAAAACCAAATTGGCACCGAGAGCTTTTAATACTTTTCTACGCTCAAGACTCATACTTACAGGCATAGTTAAGGTAATTGGATAACCCTTAGCAGCTGCAACAAAAGCCAATGCAATACCAGTATTACCACTGGTTGGTTCAATAATATGCATGCCTTCTTTTAGCACACCACGCTTTTCTGCATCGGCAATTAGTGCCGCTCCGATACGACATTTCACAGAAAATGCAGGGTTACGGCTTTCCACTTTTGCTAATACGGTTGTACCAGTTTTAATCAAACGATTGATGCGAACTAAAGGAGTATTGCCAATAGCTTCTGCATTATTTGGATAAACTGCTATTCCTAAATTATTGGGTGTTGGAAATTGCTGATCAGTAGACATGTTATATCCTTATTAGATTTGGAATGATTCTGAATCATTATAAGCTTCTAGAGTAAACAGGAAAGTAGAAAAGCTAAGTAATGCCTGAATTCTCAAGTGAACAATATGCCTTGTCATAGATTTCTTTTTAATAAATAAAATTTAAAATTATTTTAAAAATCAAATTATTAGATTAAATTATTTTATTTTCTCATCCATATCTTACGTTATTAACACTACCCTAATCTTCTGGTTACACACTAAAGTAAGGTTTTTCCAAAATTTTATATAGCGAGTTACCAAAGCTCACCCTCTCTCCAATCGGCACAAATAGTATCGTCTTCTAAATTATGAGTTAGTCGCTCTTTCAGCATAGCGCTCAATGGAAATAGCATAATTTGATAATCAGCTGTTAAATAAATTGAAGCATCTTGCTTGATGTATAAATCCCCCCCCCACGAAATCCAATCTAATTTTTTATAGAATGTCTCATCTTCAGGCTGTAATGCAGCGAGTCCATAACCTAAAGTAGTTAAAACATCGGTTAAATATTTTAATAATTTAGATGCGAGTCCTTTTCCACGCATTTTGAAATCAGTAGTCACATATTCTATGTAAGCAGTTTTTACAGTAATACCATCTTTTAAGGTGAAAATTCGATCTGTCCATAAAGCATGTGACACAATATTACCATCCAGTATGCCTATTATATGCACAGCGGTTTGCATGAAGGTATATTGACTCCAAGGATCTTCATCAAAGGCAGCAAAACACAGCTCAGCGATTTGTTGCTGTTGTTGCTTATTTAGGTCATGAGCTGCGATGATTTTAAACTGCATAGGCAGAAACTCTATTTTAATTATTTAAATCATAAGCAAATATCAAAATAATATGAATTTTTTAGTTAAAACTCTTCAATTCATTTAATTTCCCATAAGTAAACACCCCGGTTTCTTTCGAGACCGGGGTGTTAGAATAATGAGCTGGCGATGACTTACTCTCACATGGGAAACCCCACACTACCATCAGCGCTAAGAGGTTTCACTTCTGAGTTCGGGAAGGGATCAGGTGGTTCACTCTTGCTATGGTCGCCAGCACAACTGGTATGGATACTTGCATTGGTCTTAATGTGCCGATGCGTTTTCCAAATCTTTACAGATGGGCTGATTGAATCTTACTTTATTTGTTCATTTTAGCTAAGCGTATAACTAAATCAAGTTGCTTTGCATATTAATGAATCGATTGATGCTTTATATACAACTGCTTGGGTGTTGTATAGTCAAGCCTCACGAGCAATTAGTATTGGTCAGCTTCACATATCACTATGCTTCCACATCCAACCTATCAACGTCCTAGTCTCGAACGGCTCTTTAGAGGACATAAAGTCCTAGGGAAATCTTATCTTGAGGTAGGCTTCCCGCTTAGATGCTTTCAGCGGTTATCCCTTCCGAACATAGCTACCCGGCGATGCGACTGGCGTCACAACCGGTACACCAGAGGTTCGTCCACTCTGGTCCTCTCGTACTAGGAGCAGATCCTCTCAAATTTCCAGCGCCCACGGTAGATAGGGACCGAACTGTCTCACGACGTTCTAAACCCAGCTCGCGTACCTCTTTAAATGGCGAACAGCCATACCCTTGGGACCTGCTTCAGCCCCAGGATGAGATGAGCCGACATCGAGGTGCCAAACACCGCCGTCGATATGAACTCTTGGGCGGTATCAGCCTGTTATCCCCAGAGTACCTTTTATCCGTTGAGCGATGGCCCTTCCATACAGAACCACCGGATCACTAAGACCTACTTTCGTACCTGCTCGACTTGTGGGTCTCGCAGTTAAGCGCGCTTTTGCCTTTATACTCTACGCGTGATTTCCGACCACGCTGAGCGCACCTTCGTACTCCTCCGTTACTCTTTAGGAGGAGACCGCCCCAGTCAAACTACCCACCAGACATGGTCCTCGCCCCGGATTACGGGGCAGAGTTAGAACCTCAACATTACCAGGGTGGTATTTCAAGGACGGCTCCATTGGAACTAGCGTTCCAACTTCAAAGCCTCCCACCTATCCTACACAAGTAAGGTCAAAGTTCAATGTCAAGCTGCAGTAAAGGTTCACGGGGTCTTTCCGTCTAGCCGCGGGTACACTGCATCTTCACAGCGATTTCGATTTCACTGAGCCTCTGCTGGAGACAGCGCCGCCATCATTATGCCATTCGTGCAGGTCGGAACTTACCCGACAAGGAATTTCGCTACCTTAGGACCGTTATAGTTACGGCCGCCGTTTACTGGGGCTTCGATCAAGAGCTTCGCTTACGCTAACCCCATCAATTAACCTTCCAGCACCGGGCAGGCATCACACCCTATACGTCCACTTTCGTGTTTGCAGAGTGCTATGTTTTTAATAAACAGTTGCAGCGGCCTGGTTTCTGTGGCTGCCAATAGCTCAGACCGCAAGGGTCATCACCGTCAGCAGCGTACCTTCTCCCGAAGTTACGGTACCATTTTGCCTAGTTCCTTCAGCAGAGTTCTCTCAAGCGCCTTGGTCTACTCGACCTGACCACCTGTGTCGGTTTCGGGTACGATTCCTGTGTAACTGAAGCTTAGAGACTTTTCCTGGAAGCATGGTATCAGCCACTTCGCTGTACAAGTACAGCTTGCTATCAGATCTCAGCATAGAGCACCCCGGATTTGCCTAAGATGCATGCCTACTTCCTTCCACCTGGACAACCAACGCCAGGCTGACTTAACCTTCTCCGTCCTCTCATCGCATTACACAGAAGTATTGGAATATTAACCAATTTCCCATCGACTACGCCTTTCGGCCTCGCCTTAGGGGTCGACTCACCCAGCCCCGATTAACGTTGGACTGGAACCCTTGGTCTTTCGGCGAACGGGTTTTTCACCCGTTTTGTCGTTACTCACGTCAGCATTCGCACTTCTGATACCTCCAGCATACTTCTCAATACACCTTCATCGGCTTACAGAACGCTCCCCTACCACTTGACTAAAAGTCAAATCCGCAGCTTCGGCACATAGTTTTAGCCCCGTTACATCTTCCGCGCAGGCCGACTCGACTAGTGAGCTATTACGCTTTCTTTAAAGGGTGGCTGCTTCTAAGCCAACCTCCTAGCTGTCTATGCCTTCCCACATCGTTTCCCACTTAACTATGATTTTGGGGCCTTAGCTGGCGGTCTGGATTGTTTTCCTCTTGACTACGGACGTTAGCACCCGCAGTCTGTCTCCCGGATAGTACTCATAGGTATTCGGAGTTTGCATCGGTTTGGTAAGTCGGGATGACCCCCTAGCCGAAACAGTGCTCTACCCCCTATGGTATTCGTCCGAGGCGCTACCTAAATAGCTTTCGGGGAGAACCAGCTATCACCAGGCTTGATTAGCCTTTCACCCCTATCCACAAGTCATCCCCTGGCTTTTCAACGACAGTGGGTTCGGTCCTCCAGTTAGTGTTACCCAACCTTCAACCTGCTCATGGATAGATCGCCTGGTTTCGGGTCTATACCCAGCAACTAAACGCCCTATTAAGACTCGATTTCTCTACGGCTCCCCTATACGGTTAACCTCGCTACTGAATATAAGTCGCTGACCCATTATACAAAAGGTACGCAGTCACCGAACAAGTCGGCTCCCACTGCTTGTATGCATGCGGTTTCAGGATCTATTTCACTCCCCTCACAGGGGTTCTTTTCGCCTTTCCCTCACGGTACTGGTTCACTATCGGTCAGTCAGGAGTATTTAGCCTTGGAGGATGGTCCCCCCATATTCAGACAAGGTTTCACGTGCCTCGCCCTACTCGTCATCATTATGTGTGCCCTTTCGTGTACGGGAATATCACCCTCTACGTTCGCACTTCCCAGAGCGTTCCACTAAAACACACATAACTTAATGGGCTGATCCCCGTTCGCTCGCCGCTACTAAGGGAATCTCAATTGATTTCTTTTCCTAAGGGTACTGAGATGTTTCACTTCCCCTCGTTCGCCTTGCAACACTATGTATTCATGTTGCAATACCTACCTTAAAGTAGGTGGGTTCCCCCATTCAGAAATCTCCGGATCAAAGGATATTTGCCGCCTCCCCGGAGCTTATCGCAGGCTATTACGTCTTTCATCGCCTCTGACTGCCAAGGCATCCACCACATGCACTTAATTACTTGACTATACAACCCCAAACAGTCGTCAACACTTACAAGTGAGTGTTGTCCGTGCGATTCTTCATCGCTACTATCTGTTGTCCGTGTACTTAAACACTGTACAGCTTCAATCTAAATTCATATACCAAAACGCTTGATTCAGTTAATTTGCTAGTTCTCAATTCATCTAGATTAATTGCTTAATCTAAACTCTTGAGTGAACAATTTATTTCAGACTCAATTTTGCCAATCTGTTAATGAATAAACACGCCTTCGTCAGGTCATGCTTAATACCGTGATACTTAAATCACAGAAGTTAATAAACCAAGATCTAAATCTCTATTTACTAATTTCTGTAATCCGAACTTCTCTTAAGTTCTGGTGGAGACTAGGAGAGTCGAACTCCTGACCTCCTGCGTGCAAAGCAGGCGCTCTACCAACTAAGCTAAGTCCCCAGCTTACATCATCAGTCATGTATCTTTTATCTATAACTTCAACCAGTCAAAGTCATGGTGGGTCTGACAAGACTTGAACTTGTGACCCCACGCTTATCAAGCGTGTGCTCTAACCAACTGAGCTACAGACCCTCAGATACATCTATGAAGAACAACTTGTTGTGGATTCTTACCAATCGTCAATCTTTCGTTAAGGAGGTGATCCAGCCGCAGGTTCCCCTACGGCTACCTTGTTACGACTTCACCCCAGTCATCGGCCACACCGTGGTAACCGCCCTCTTTGCAGTTAGGCTAGCTACTTCTGGTGCAACAAACTCCCATGGTGTGACGGGCGGTGTGTACAAGGCCCGGGAACGTATTCACCGCGGCATTCTGATCCGCGATTACTAGCGATTCCGACTTCATGGAGTCGAGTTGCAGACTCCAATCCGGACTACGATCGGCTTTTTGAGATTAGCATCCTATCGCTAGGTAGCAACCCTTTGTACCGACCATTGTAGCACGTGTGTAGCCCTGGCCGTAAGGGCCATGATGACTTGACGTCGTCCCCGCCTTCCTCCAGTTTGTCACTGGCAGTATCCTTAAAGTTCCCGACATTACTCGCTGGCAAATAAGGAAAAGGGTTGCGCTCGTTGCGGGACTTAACCCAACATCTCACGACACGAGCTGACGACAGCCATGCAGCACCTGTATGTAAGTTCCCGAAGGCACCAATCCATCTCTGGAAAGTTCTTACTATGTCAAGGCCAGGTAAGGTTCTTCGCGTTGCATCGAATTAAACCACATGCTCCACCGCTTGTGCGGGCCCCCGTCAATTCATTTGAGTTTTAGTCTTGCGACCGTACTCCCCAGGCGGTCTACTTATCGCGTTAGCTGCGCCACTAAAGCCTCAAAGGCCCCAACGGCTAGTAGACATCGTTTACGGCATGGACTACCAGGGTATCTAATCCTGTTTGCTCCCCATGCTTTCGCACCTCAGCGTCAGTGTTAGGCCAGATGGCTGCCTTCGCCATCGGTATTCCTCCAGATCTCTACGCATTTCACCGCTACACCTGGAATTCTACCATCCTCTCCCACACTCTAGCTAACCAGTATCGAATGCAATTCCCAAGTTAAGCTCGGGGATTTCACATTTGACTTAATTAGCCGCCTACGCGCGCTTTACGCCCAGTAAATCCGATTAACGCTTGCACCCTCTGTATTACCGCGGCTGCTGGCACAGAGTTAGCCGGTGCTTATTCTGCGAGTAACGTCCACTATCCCTAGGTATTAACTAGAGTAGCCTCCTCCTCGCTTAAAGTGCTTTACAACCATAAGGCCTTCTTCACACACGCGGCATGGCTGGATCAGGCTTCCGCCCATTGTCCAATATTCCCCACTGCTGCCTCCCGTAGGAGTCTGGGCCGTGTCTCAGTCCCAGTGTGGCGGATCATCCTCTCAGACCCGCTACAGATCGTCGCCTTGGTAGGCCTTTACCCCACCAACTAGCTAATCCGACTTAGGCTCATCTATTAGCGCAAGGTCCGAAGATCCCCTGCTTTCTCCCGTAGGACGTATGCGGTATTAGCATTCCTTTCGAAATGTTGTCCCCCACTAATAGGCAGATTCCTAAGCATTACTCACCCGTCCGCCGCTAAGTGATAGTGCAAGCACCATCACCCCGCTCGACTTGCATGTGTTAAGCCTGCCGCCAGCGTTCAATCTGAGCCATGATCAAACTCTTCAGTTAAAAATCATTTTGCACCTTATTAAAGACAAGGTGCCAATTCTGGCTCATCAATTTTCTGACTTAAATTTCGCTCAAATAAACTTCGAGTAATTTAAACCAATCAATCAATGATAATATTTCGATCAATCAATCAGTAAAAATCCACACAAGTTGTTCTTCAATTCTCTTAATGATCTTCTTCCTGGTTCGTCACCAGCAAGCTAGGTCGGCTATATTACTCTTAATCTCTTAAAAGTCAACAGGTAATTTCGATATTTTTAAAACTTAATCTCAAAACCAACTTCTCATCAAATTCATCACTTAAAGTAACCAATCTAATTCCAAGTAACTGTTTTTCAACAAGTTCTTATCTGCATCACCGCCGATGGATGTGCATTATAGAGGATTAATATCCCTTTGCAAGCGAAAATTAGAAACTCATGACTTGAGCGTTCACTTTTAAATCAACAAACAATTTAACCTATTGTTTTATATAAGTAATTATTTTAATTATTTATTTTTGACCTAAATAAGCCAAGATCATGCTCGACAATTCGCGCTTAAGTTGTTGTTCTGATATAAGAAAATTATTCTGACTCACATATCGCATCATCGTAAAAAGCGTACTATTAATAATTACAAAGGATTTATGCTTCACCTGTTCGAAGTCCCACTGATGAGGATTTCTACTAAATGTATATAGCCCGACTTCAAAAAAATGCTTTTCTAAAATCTGAGCAGCTTGCGAATGGCTATAGTCATGCCAATGTTTCAGCACTTCTATAAAAAATCCATGATCGGCTTTTAATGCATTAAACCCTAGCTCTATCGCCAAGGGGATGAGCAGGTCTAAAGGAATATTTCCTTGCTGCATAACTAGCTCTTTAAGTTGATGTCCTAATAGTTCACTTTTACGGCGTAATAGTTCTTCAACGATTTGATCTTTATTCTCAAAGTATTGGTAAATCGAACCTACACTTACTCCAGATTTCTCTGCAATTTTAGGAGTTGTAGTATGTAGTAAGCCATATTGGGCAATACAGTGCTGTGTCGCCTCTAAAATATGGTCAACAATAATTTTTGAACGCTGTTGCTGTGGAGCTTTTCTCATCAGTTAGTTATTCGTTAAATGCGAATTGAATGCGAATAATTATTCATATTAGCCTATTTATTATTCAGTTCAATAAGTAAGTAACGATATGCAAACGATTAGCCCAACTCGACTTGCTTCTTTTAATGACATGCAAGACAGTAATTTCTTTACTCAGTTTTTAAATATCTGTTGCGAAAAACCAGCTCAACCAAACTATACGGAATATGTGTCTTTACAACGTGCTCTTTGTGAAGGGGACGTTGAAATGGATAAGGTGATTGATTGGGTTATGCAAAACCCCAAAGATCACCGAATGATTTTTGAGAAGATATTATTTCAAGGCCGCGATGACCTATCTGAGCCGCTACCTACTGAGTTAGAAAATTTCTTTAATTACATGGAACAAAAGCCCGAATGGTTAGACCAGCGCCAAATTGATGAGGCTGTTAAATTTACTCATCGTTTAGGAGTAAATAATGGTTTTATCCTTAGAGATTTATCTTTAATGGCAGGATACTTATATCCGGGATTTAATCAGCCTCTAATTTTAACGGGCGCATTAAAGAAACAGGCGGGTACTCGCTTAGCAGAGACTACAAAATGGTGGGTTGATATTACTGAACCTCAGGGGCTTTCTCATTTAAACTCAGGTTTCACGTCAACGATTTATGTTCGCTTTATTCATGCACTTGTTCGCCGACAATTAAAAAAGTCTGATCGTTGGGATAGTGAAATTTGGGGAATCCCTCTTAATCAATTTGATTTAGCAATGACTAATTTAGCTTTTAGCAGTGTGGTTTTACTTGGTATTAGAGCTTTAGGTGTATGGCCAACGAAACAAGAAGCTAAGAGTTTTTTACATTTTTGGCGTTATGTTGGCTGGTTAATGGGTATTGATGAAAAATGGCTTATTCAATCTGAATCCGAAGGTTGGCGGTTACTTTATTGGATGCAGTTTGCTCACCCTCGCTCTGATCACAGCAGTGTTGAACTAGGTTCAAGCTTATCTAAAGAGCCTTTTGAGAGAAAATATCTGCATTTACGCTCTTTGCAGCAGAAGCTTGCTTACCGCCAACATTTAGAACTTACCCAATTTTTTATTGGTAAGAAAAGAATGAAACTACTTGGATTGCCTCAGCAGTCTGCTTCATGGTTTGCTTATTATTTGATTGTGCGCAATTCACTACTTTATAGTGGTGCGAAGCTTTCACCAAAAGTTGAAAAATTTTTATCCAAATCAGGGCGCAATATACAAAAGCTTGGCTTAACGCTTTATCAGAATCAAGGTAAGGCAAAAACCTTAGCAAGTATGCATTAATAATTTTTAAAACCTAAAAATAACAAAAGGAAGCCTGTTAACCAGACTTCCTTTTTCAAATATCAAGACACTTATTGAGCTGATGAACTATGCATTTCAGCGTGATTCATTTGCTCAGGTGTTTCCACCATTTGCTTATTTTTTTGACTTGGCATGTAGTCAGGCTCATTGTTGATCGCCAAGTAAAAAATAATCATAAACAATAGACTCAAGATACAAGCCACAATAAGTGACTTCCATCCCCACCACGATTGTTCAGGCGATAATTTATTTGTCATTTCATTTCTCTCATTCAATTAATATTTTCAGTTCATTTCATTCGCTATAGCTTATTAAAACTTCATGCTCATACGAACCCAGTAATTTCTTCCGATATTGTTGAATTGCTCTTCACTCGCAAATCCAAAACCTGCACTACCCGCTTTGTTTAAGTGTTCGGTATAGGTTTTATCTAATACGTTATCGACACCAACAGAGACATCAATATCTTTACGAAGGTTGTAACTTCCGTTTAAAGAAAGAGTTGAAAAACCTTTACTTGGTTTGAGGTCATACCCCACGATGTTACCTTGATGTAGACTCACACGGTTTTGCTCAGCAACAGCTCGCCACAACAGACCTAAATTATATTTGTCAGCCACATAGCGGATATTTAAACGACCTTCTAAAGGTGAAATTTGAGGTAGCGGTTTGTCATCTGTTGTGTTTTTACCCCATGCATACATCGCACTCAAATCTGCCTGAATATGATCGGTAAATTGATATCCAATACCAGCTTCCGCGCCTGCGATGGTTGCATCGACATTTTTAGCGCCCGCAGTAATATCATGACTCATGTCATGCCCATCCATTCCCATACTTGGATGATGGTGGTAACTCATTAAAATGTAGTCATCTACTAAGCCTGCATAAGCAGAAGCCCATGTATTTAAAGCACCATGTTGCTGCTGGAAGCCCATATCCAACTGTAATGTTTTTTCAGGATTTACACCGTTAAATGTATTGGTTGAGCCAGCATTACCGTGTTTAGGCGAGAAAAGCTCCCAATAATCAGGCATACGCTCTACATAACCTAAACCGATATAGCTTTTTAGGTCATGCTCAGGATGTTGGTTTTCCCAGCGTACAAATGCACTTGGTAAAGTCTTTTCAAGTTTGGTGTTAAAGCCTTGTGCTTGAGAGTCGGCTCGTTCATCTTCAACTGTGACTCGATCTAAACGCACACCTGTGACCAGTTTGTTGAGATCGTTCCATTGATAACCAAGCTCACCAAAAGCACCGTATGATTGAAAACGCATATCTTGACGATATGGAACATTCATAGAAGGCATATTTGGCGATGACATGCTACCGCCATGTTTATTGAATTGAGAATCTACACCTGTAATCAAACTCCACTTATTCCATTCAGAAGTCATGGCTAAGCGCGAGTTTAGTGTACGGCGCGTTACCTGCATTGCCATCGCGTTCGGCATCAGCATGGTCATACCACCATGATTCATTTCAACTAATGGCGGAGTACGTAAGCTAAAATTATCCATAATATGGTCGTTATAGCTGTAGTTCACCTGCCCTTCAATTTTCTTAATGACATCAGTGATATTTTTCTTTTCGAACCGCAGACCTAAGCTTTCACGCGCAAACTGAGAACCATCCATTGAACGCCCAGCATAAAGCGATTCACCATCAGATTTCCCACCCGTGAGTTCAATCCATGTGTCTTCATCTGGGGTGAAACCAAGTGCTACATCAGCATTCCACTTTTTCCATGCTGAAGGCACGGTATTGCCATCACCATCTTGATAACTATTAGACTCTGAACGGTTGGCATTTAAACGAATATATTTCTTTTCATCACCAATTGCTGCTTCAACATTATGATCAATACGCCCATAGGAACCTAATAAGACACTCGCTTGTCCACGATAAGGTTTTTCAGAGGTAAGTTTCTCAGGCTGACGTTCAAAAAGCACTGTTGCAGCAGAACCTGTATTGGCATATTGAACAGTTTGCGGACCTTTAATGACAGAAATACGATCATAACTTTCTGGTGAAATATAAGAAGTTGGAGCATCCATACGGTTTGGACATGCACCAAGGTTTTCTGTTCCATCTGTCAAAATTTTGATGCGTGAACCAAACATGCCTCGGAAGGTCACATCACCATTTGTTCCACCGCTTTGTATTGAGTTAAAACCCATAATACTTTGTAGATAGTCTGCCCCATCTGTAGCAGGTACTGGCTGAATTGGCTGCTTTGGATCTGCATGTACAATCAGACCATTTGCATCGTTACCTTGTTGTGCTGTAACAACAATAGGTGCTAATGAGTGAAGTGTTTTGGTATCAACATCATTTCTTTCTGAATCAGCAAAAACTAGGCCTGAATGAGAGACAGCAAGCATCGCAACCCATAGAGGTTGTAATAAGAATTTAGAATGTGGCATTTTTATACGCTCTAAAACATAAATAAAGTGATATTGAAGTCAGTTAAGACCCCAACAAAAAATTGCTTTTATTTATGCAAATAGAGGCGGTGCGCGCCCTTGCGGGAGTAGGAAAAGTCGCTGTAGCGCAAAGTAAACATGTCGAAATGCTTGTTGATAGGCAATTAAGCGGACTTGTATGCGGACTAAAACTTCTTTTACACCAAACTCAGGTGGTAAAACCAGATTGGCATAGACGGTACAATATTGACACTGGTGATTTGCATCATGATGATCATGTTGCCCAGAAGCTTGTGCCTGTTCAATATGATGTTCATGATGTGAATGCATGGTATGTGACATGGTTTCCATCTGTGCTTTGGGTTTAAGCAAAGCACGAGTAATAGTTTCACAGACCGGAGCAATTTGATATTGCTTCGGTAATAGCGGCTGTAGAAATACCGCAACCTGTAAAAATACTGCTGCACATGCAAGCAGTAACCCACTACGAAAAACCAAAAATCACATCCACACTATATTAATGTTTCAAGAATAGAAATTTTTAACGTTTTACTGCAACTTTTTCACGCTCACGTTGACGAACAACTTTTTCGACTTTTTCTCGAGCACGCTGACGTTTAAGTGGCGACAAATAATCCACAAATAATTTGCCATTTAAGTGATCCATTTCATGTTGGATACAAACAGCGAGAAGTCCATCAGCTTCTATCTCAAATGCTTGACCTTCAAGGTTAATTGCCTCAATTTTCACACGTGACGGGCGCTCAACTTTGTCGTATATTTGTGGCACCGATAAGCAGCCTTCTTCGTACTGCTGCTTATCTTCTGTCAGTGGAGTGATTTTGGGGTTAATAAAAACCAAGGGTTCATCTTTAGCTTCAGATAAATCTATAACGATTAACTGAATATGACGATCTACTTGTGAAGCTGCTAAACCAATACCAGGTGCGGCATACATGGTTTCAAGCATATCTGCTGCAAGTTGACGAATTTCATCAGTAACTTCTTCAACAGGCTTAGCAATGGTACGAAGACGGGGATCAGGAAAACTTAAAATAGGTAATAAGGCCATACTGACGTCCTCACTTATGCCATTGATTGAAAAACCAAATGAAGGAAATACTTCATCGAAAAATTGTGTGTTAGCCGCCTATTATAACGCATCTGCACGCATAATTTTTAGGAATTATCATAATGAAAAAGGTTTTTAACGGCATGGTTGAATTTCATGCTTTGGGGATAAAAAAGCATTTACTTGCTTTCGCACTTTTTACAGGGGTTGCAATGGGTACAGTAGCAGAGGTTCAGGCTGCTAGTCCAAACCATAATCCACCCTCTCTAAAAAGTAATGCACCACATGTCTACGTTGTAAAACGCGGAGATACGCTGTGGGATATTTCCGGTCATTTCCTAAGTAAACCTTGGCGCTGGCCAGAAATCTGGGCAAATAATCAACATGTCAAAAATCCACACTGGATTTATCCTGGTGACCGATTGTTGTTATGCAGTTTGGCGGGTCGACCATTGATCGGTAAAGATGAGGGAGATGGTTGCGTTGGCATTATTCGTCGCTACACAGGCCAAATGACAAATTTGCAACCTCAAGTTCGTGTGGAGTCACTTAACGACAATGTGCCAGTTATTCCACTTGAACATATCAAACAGTGGTTAGAACACAGCACAATTTTGCCAGCCGATGCAATTGAACACACTCCTTATGTAGTAGGAACTGCTGATCAACGCGTGCTTGCCGCAAGAGGCCAAACCATTTATGCGCGTGGACAAGGTTTAGTTAATGGTCAACGTTATGCAGTCTACCGTGAAGGTGAACCTTATTATTTCACAGACAGTAAAGGTAAAAAGCATAGTCTAGGTATTGAACTGCAACAAGTTGCCTCAGGGATTGCGATCTCTTCTGAAAAAGACATAACAACACTTGAGTTAACGGATAGCTACGATTCCGAAGTACGCCGTGGTGATCGGGTTATGCCGGAAGAAGAAGCAACATTACCTACTTTATTTTATCCGGTAAACGCCACTCAAGTTACAGATGCTGGCAAGATCATTCGTGTAATGGGTTCAATTGGCAGCGCTGCAAAAAATAGTGTGGTGACTTTGGACCGAGGCACAGCACAAGGGATTCAAGTAGGACAAGTTTTTGATATTACTCAAAAAGGTGAAACCATTCGAGACCCTAAAACCAAAGAACCAATACAGTTGCCTGGCCAACAGATTGGTAGTCTGATGGTTTTCAGAACCTTTGATCAGCTTAGCTATGCCTACGTATTAGAAAGTGACCTACCTATTAAAGTTGGTTCAAGTATTCAGCCACCTCGTTTTGATGATTAACGCTGGATATACCCTTTACAATGCTTACTCAACTTTCTTCACACCATTACCACACGCTTAAAGTGTGGTATTTGGTGCAACACTCCTTAGTTAGCTTCAAAAAAATTGTCAATTATTTTGGTAGCTGTGAAAAGGCAATCCAACCTGCTGGGTTATCTCAATGGCGCAATCTCGGGTTACATGCTAATCATTTAAAACGCGTAGATGAATTTCAAACTGCTCAGGGTCAAGCTCAGTTTGAAAAACTAATTGAGCAGATCCAGCAATATACCGACTTTATTTTAACGTCAGAAGACCTTGGCTATCCTACGCAATTACTACCTTATACAGACCATCCACCCATCATATTTGGAAAAGGCCAAGCGCAAGCTTTGTTACAACCACAAATTGCGATTGTAGGTAGTCGAAAACCAAGCCGGCATGGTCGTCAGGTTGCTTATGATTTTGCCTATTACTTAAGTGAAAAAGGATTTTATGTAAGTAGTGGTTTGGCATATGGGATTGACGAAGCTGCACACCAAGGAGCTTCAGCACATCAACGTACGATTGCTGTGACAGGGACCGGTTTAGACAGTACCTACCCTGCTCAAAATAAAAAACTTGCAGAACAGATCTTGGCTCAAAACGGCGCCATCATTACTGAGTTTTTGCCGGGTACGCCACCATTACAGCAACATTTTCCTCGTAGGAACCGAATTGTCAGTGGTCTGAGTTTAGGTGTGTTAGTGGTAGAAGCTACTTTAAAAAGTGGTTCTCTCATTACTGCGAACAAAGCTGCTGAGCAAGGTAAAACCGTATTTGCCATTCCTGGTCATATTTACAGTGAGTTTCATCAGGGTTGCCATCAACTTATTCGTGAAGGAGCCATTTTAGTTGATCATCCTGAGCAGATTATTGAAGATCTTGCTTTACCTACTCAATGGCAAAGTCAGCAACAAAACTCAACTGAAGAGGTCGTGGTTTCTTGTGCCCCAGAAATTCCTGAACATTTGATTAACCTTTATCAGTCTTTAGACTGGGTCGGACAAAATATTGATCAGCTTGTCATACACCACTCTCAACCTGTGGCAGAACTCACCTCTTCACTCATGGAACTAGAACTACTTGGTTTATGTATGCAACAATCAGGGCTGTATTTACGTTGTCGCTCTTAGTGCTGGAGCACAATAGCAATTCTGTTTGATTGAAAGGAAGAGTATTACCATGATTACCACCTCAGTTACCGAAGCAGCCGAATGTTTACAACAAGGTCAAGTTTTGGCATATCCAACTGAGGCAGTTTGGGGGTTAGGTTGCGACCCTTTTAACGAACAAGCTTTTCAAAAGATTCTTGAGTTAAAGCAAAGGCCTATTGAAAAAGGAGTGATTTTATTAGCAGGTCATATTAGCCAAGTTGAGCACCTACTAACTTCGCTACCTCAACCAACCCAACAAGAAATTATTGATTGTTGGACGAATCATCAACCTTCAGAAAGAGCCACAACTTGGCTATTACCTGCTGGCGAACATATTCCTTCATGGATTAAAGGTGAACATCCACTTGTTGCTGTTCGAGTCACCACACATCCTTTGTGTGTGGCATTATGCAATGCTTTTCATGGTTTTATTGTCTCGACGAGTGCTAACCAAAGTGGGCAAGAACCTGCTCATTCACTACAAGATGCCTGCCAATACTTTGGTTCACAATTAAACTATCTCAATGGCGACTTAGGCCAAAGTCAGCAACCAAGTAGAATTATTAATGCTCTCACTGGAGAGATTATTCGCGCCTAATTTCAGACAAAAAAAAGCTCAGTTATATAGGGATAACTGAGCATAAAAAAGGATGGGTATATACCGCATCCAGAGGGTTTGGATATCTCTGCAACGAAAGATAATTTGCAAAAAAAGCACGTCTTTCGTAGTGGTCGCTATTATGTAGTAAGAGATCAAATGAGAGAAATATATTATTTCTCTAAAAAAAGCATGAAAAGTGTAGGGAATTTACGAATTTTCGCTTATAAATTAAAATTATATTAATATTTTTACTCGGCTTTTTTAATATTTATATTTCAATCTATTCTTATAAACTATTTATAAATCATATAGAAAAACTTTAACTAAGAAAAAAAATGGCATATTTTCATTAGTTTTTTTAAAAATATGCCATAGTTTTTTTAACGACTTTAGTTTTGCTCTTGCATTAAGCTGCTCTTTTTAGGACTGACTTTTTTCTGAGCCATAATGATACCAATTAAGATAACAATCCCACCTATTGTGTGATAGATGGTCCATTGCTCAGACAACCAAATGCTTGCAATAACTGCTGTAAAAACAGGAACCAAGTTCATAAAAATACTTGTTCTATTAGGGCCGAGTTGTTGAACAGCTAACATCCAAACTAATGGTGCAATAAGTGAGGCGAATACACCTGCATAAATAGCACTTGGCGCGTTTTGTGCATTTAAAGCATCTAGTCCAAACCAAAAAATTAAAGGCAGATGAAATATTACAGAGAATCCAATCTGAACATATAAGCTTGTCATGATTGGAAGTGGAAGCTGCCATTTTTTAAGGAAAACCCCATAAAATGCATAGAAGAATACGGCAATAATCATCAATGCATCACCAAGATGCCCGCCTCCACTTAATAAGTGGCTAATATTCCCTTGGGACATGACATATAGCAAACCTGCGAAAGATAAAATACTGCCAAAAACTGCAAATCGATTAGGCACATCTTTTAAAATCGCAAGCGAAACAAAGATCGTAAAGATAGGAATAAATGCATTCACAATTCCCATATTGGTTGCACTGGTATAATGGGCAGCCGTATAAGCAAGTCCTTGATAAAGCACCATCCCAAATGCACTTAACACAGCCAGCTTAGGTAAATATGGTATTAATAATCGTCTTTGTCTCCAAACAGGTAAGAGCATAAACGGCGTTAAAATAATAAAAGCGATTAACCACCGATAAAAACTAATGCTGACAGGAGAAATATAATCTGAGACATAGCGGGTGACTACAATATTTAAAGACCAAATCAGTACTGCCAAAATGGGGAAAATAAATGCCCATTTGTGATATTTCATGACCTGACTCATAGTAATACACCATCTACAAAAGAGATTTTATTTTGGAGAATGTCTAAATAAATTGAAATATCGCATTTCCGACATTGATATTGAACTTAGGACATTACTAATTTTTTTAAAATAATGCCCAAGCTTTCATGGCATGCTCTACCACTTTGTGTAGTTGCTCGGTACTCGCGCCATCTCTCGCTTGAATCGTCAGCCCTTGAATAACTGTGGCATAGAAATCTGTCATTTCTTGAAGAGGTGCATCAGCAACTAAATCACCCTGTTCTACCCCCTGTTCAAGACGTTTTAATAACTTTTCTTTGGTCTTTATTCTCTTATCTAATAAATTTTGCTGTACGTCTTGCGTTGCATCAGAACAATTCATAGCTGCAACCACCAACATACAACCAGCTGGCTTATTAGGTTGAACCAATCTTTTTACATTGTCATAAAGATATAATTCAAAAGCAATTTTTGCTGTTTTTGCTTCTAAAAAAATTGTTTCTATAGGACATGCTTCATGAGCTAAGTAGTAATCAATACTCTTATAAAACAAGCCTGCCTTATCACCAAAAGTACTGTATAAACTCGGTGCTGTAATTTCTAAAGCCTGCGTTAAGTCACTAATAGACGTTGCTTCATAGCCATGTTCCCAAAAAAGTAACATTGCTTTCTCTAACACTTGCTGCTCATCAAAGCATTTAGGGCGTCCACGCTTCTTTTTCAGCGTGTCTTCGTTAACAGCAAGATCTGTTTCATGCCTATTTGTCATAAAGATCACATCTATTTTTATAACAATCGTTATTAAATTAATTGACGTCCGTTTTTTTATCAACTATTTTATTTTCATAATGATCGTTAGTTAATTATAAAATTGCATTTCTTCACTCCAGATTAAGCCAAGTAAGGATTTATTATGGACCAATCTTCTATTTCTAAAGCGCGACCCACGACCTCCCCTCAAGGGAGCTGGTTTGCCATTTTGGCCGTTGCTATTGCAGCATTTGCATTAGTAACAAGTGAATTTTTACCAGTCGGTGTTTTAAATAGCGTTGCAGCTGATTTAAATATTTCTGTAGGTACAGCTGGTCTTATTATTACTGTACCCGGCATTATGGCAGCAATTGCCGCCCCTCTATTACCTGTATCTGTGAAACAACTTGATCGGCGTTATGTGCTTATCTTGCTGACAGCTATTATGGTTATTGCTAATACCATTACTGCGTTTGCAGAAAACTTCCATATTTTATTACTCAGTCGCTTAATTTTAGGTATTTCGATTGGGGGCTTCTGGGCGACAGCAATTGCTTTAAGTGGGAAATTAGCTCCCTCGCATCTTCCTATTGCTAAAGCAACAGCTGTAGTGATGGCTGGTGTAACTTTTGCGACAGTTTTAGGTGTTCCGATTGGAACATGGTTAAGTGAATTTTATGGTTGGCGCAGCGCTTTTGGAATTACAGCAGGAATTGGGTTAATTGTTTTAATCTTACAATTAATCTTTTTACCTAAACTTGTTCCAGACTCCGCAATTCACATAAGAGATTTGCCAGCACTATTACGCACCCCTAAAGCACGTAGCGGGATGTTGATTGTTTTACTGATTGGACTTGCTCATTTTTGTGCCTATAGCTATTTAGCACCTTTCTTCAAAAATATTGCAGGATTCAACGGCACAACAATTAGTTCATTACTATTACTCTATGGAATTGCAGGTATTTTCGGAAATGCATTCGCCGGATATAGCGGCAATTTAAATGTCCGATATACACTTGCCTTTGTTAGTGCTTGTTTTGCAATTGTATTTTTTGGATTCCCACTTTTTGCCATTCATGAATTTGGTGCTATTGTCTTAACAGCTTTATGGGGCTTCGCATTTGGCGCTTTCCCTACCTCAGCAAATATCTGGATGTTTGTACATGCACCAAATGCAGTTGAAAAGGGTATGCCACTTTTTGTAGGTATGTTTCAAGTGATGATTGCGACAGGTTCATTATTAGGTGGATATGTAGTTGATCATTTCAATGAAAATACTTTAATTTATGGCGTATTAAGTTTTGTTGCCCTAGCATTACTAAGTACATTTACCTTAGCAAAAGGTTTAAATAATCCTAAAGCTACTTGTGAAAATTAAAATATAAGTCAGAGCACCTAAATGAAAAATGAGGACCAACAATTTTCTTTATTGAACAGTATAGAAGTTCATGAATTTCTATACCAAAAAGAAGATATTGTTCGTCCTCATGCATCCCTCTGGGGAGATTTTAATTTCAGTTTGAATGGCATTTTGGAAATGCAAGTAGAGGAACAAATCTACTTATCTCCTCCAAGCTATGGGCTTTGGATTCCTCCTCAAACAGTTCATCAATCTACTCACATCGACCATGAAATTCACTATATCTGTATTCGATTACACCCTAGCCTCTGTTCTATTTTAGGTGACGTCTGTAAATGCTTTAGTATTCAGCCTTTCTTTCGAACCTTAGTTTTACAAATTCTCGAACAGCAAAAACAAACTGGAAAACCTGAATATTTAGAACATCTTTTACAAGTTTTATTCGATCAACTTAAACAAGCTCCTGCATATTCACATTATTTACCGCAAACGCGACATCCTGTTTTATTGCCTATACTAGAAAAACTCTCAGACCCATTACTTTTTGATCACTCTTTACAACAGTTGCTACAAAATTTCTCGGTCAGTGATCGTCACTTATTACGTTTAAGTCAACAAGAGCTTCAGCTTTCGTTGTCGGAATGGCGTAATCGAGCCAAAATTGTTTATGCCATTCATCAGATCCGCCAAGGGACATCCATTAAGCGTTTAGCATACGATTTAGGTTACCAACATAGCTCAAGTTTTATCGAGTTTTTTAAACGCTATACAGGGCAAACGCCTATACAAATTAGAAATAACTAAAATTAAGTTTAACTTTTAAAAACTTTTTCTTTTTTGAACACGAATATTATTGCACTGCCCATCAATAGCAGTTAAAACAAATGCGTTACTTGATATCAATTACAATCTTTAGGAAAGACTCATGACACAATCTGTATATCACATTCCAGTAAAAGCCATTTCAGGTGAAACGGTTGACCTCGAACAATATAAAGGTAAAGTTTTACTTATTGTAAATACTGCTTCTAAATGTGGTTTAACTCCACAATACGAAGGCTTAGAAAAGCTTTATCAAGCCAAGAAAGATCAAGGTCTTGAAATTTTAGGTTTCCCTGCAAACAACTTTAAGGAACAAGAACCAGGTTCTGATGAAGAAATTCAGCAATTCTGTTCATTAAATTACGATGTTCACTTCCCTTTATTTTCTAAAGTATCTGTTGCAGGTGAAGATAAGCATCCACTGTATGCAACTTTGACATCAGCTCAACCAGAACGTACTGGTGAAGGACCTTTCCGTGAGCGCTTAGAAGGCTTAGGTATTCCAACTAATCCAGCTCCAGAAGTTTTATGGAACTTCGAAAAATTCTTAATTAATAAAAATGGCGAAGTAGTGGCTCGTTTTGCTCCAAACCTAACTGCTGATGATGAACAAATTGTTAAAGCAGTTGAAGCAGAGTTAGCAAAATAACGTTTTTAAAAACGTGAAAAAGAGCGTTTTATATGCTCTTTTTTATTATCTGCTCAAAGTGTTGTTTGTTTGCAAAAATACAATCTTTCTCCATATTTTATGCCTATAGTACCTATTTGCTTTATTTGATGTTGTTTGTAGTTATGAAAAAAGTTTTACAGGGTGCATTTCTTCCTTTTGTAATTTTTGCCTCAGGCATGCTTTTACTCGGGTGTGATCAAGCACGAGATCATGCTACTGAACAAGAAAATACTGAAATAAGTGAACAGGCATCGGATCAAGCTATTCAACGACAAGAATCAGATATTGCTCCTAGCAAAACTGAACTCAAAAGCGGCAATATTTTTTATATGGTCCGAGATGCTGCTAATTTACAGCTTAAAGCTGGAGATTATGTTGAACAACTTAAAGACACTCAACTTAACGTTGAACAAGCCATCCAAGATAAGAATCAAAGTGAATTAAAAGCAACTGTTTCAACTTTAAAACAGCAATTACAAGGTTTAAATCAAGCTCTTCTCACCTTAGATATCAAAAGTCAGGAAATTGAGAATATTCGCCAAAGTTTACTACATGCCAATCAACAAGCTCTTAGTATGCCGTTATTAAATGGGAAATTAGATCAAATCAATTTTGACCAAATTGAAAAACAGCTAAATACTATTCAAATGGATATGGTGAAGCTTGCTGCCATGATTATGGCTGGAGATGAAAAATCAGATTCAAAAACTGAATCTTAAAAATTAACTTATAAAAAAAGCCACCTTACGGTGGCTTTTTCAATCTCGAACCGCGTCTTATTGAGCGCGGTTTTTGATTTTACGGATTGTTTCAAGCTGGCCTGAGATCTCTGATAGAGATGCCAAAGCAGCAGCTGAGTCCAAATCACTCTTTTGGTTCGCAAGCAATTGTTCAGCATTTTTACGTGCTTCTAAAATTGCAGCTTCATCCAAATTGTCTGCACGGATTGCAGTATCTGCAAGAACCGTTACAACATGAGGTTGAACTTCTAAAACACCGCCAGATACATAGACGATTTCTTCTGTACCATTTTCCAACTGAACACGAATCGGGCCCGGTTGAAGCAAGGTTACGAGTGGAGCGTGTCCTGGTAAAATACCAAGCTCACCACCAGCACCTTTCGCGATTAACATCGTCACTGCGCCAGAGTAAATAGACTCTTTAACACTTACGACATCACATTGCATAGTCGCCATGAGATGATCTCCTTAAATTAGAGTTTCTCAGCTTTAGCAATCACTTCGTCAATACCACCAACCATATAGAACGCTTGTTCTGGGATGTGATCGTATTCACCAGCTAATAGACCTTTAAAGCCACGAATCGTTTCTTTAAGTGGTACTAATTTACCAGGAGCACCAGTAAACACTTCAGCTACGTGGAATGGTTGAGAGAAGAAACGTTGGATTTTACGCGCACGGTAAACAACCAATTTATCTTCTTCGGCTAACTCATCCATACCCAAGATTGCGATAATGTCTTTAAGCTCTTTATAACGTTGCAATACGTTCTGTACAGAACGAGCAATTTCATAATGCTCTTGACCAACAACTAATGGGTCTAACTGACGTGAAGTTGAGTCAAGTGGATCGATCGCTGGATAGATACCAGAAGATGCGATGTCACGGCTCAATACTACTGTTGCATCTAAGTGAGCAAATGTAGTTGCAGGCGATGGATCTGTTAAGTCATCGGCAGGTACATATACTGCTTGGATCGATGTGATCGAACCAGATTTAGTAGATGTAATACGCTCTTGAAGAACACCCATTTCTTCTGCAAGTGTAGGTTGGTAACCTACCGCAGATGGCATACGACCTAACAATGCTGATACTTCAGTACCTGCAAGTGTATAACGGTAGATGTTGTCGACGAATAATAATACGTCACGACCTTTACCATTTTCGTCTTTTTGATCACGGAAATATTCAGCCATAGTCAAACCAGTTAACGCTACGCGTAAACGGTTACCTGGTGGCTCATTCATCTGACCGTAGACCATTGCTACTTTGTCAAGAACGTTAGAATCTTTCATTTCGTGATAGAAGTCGTTACCTTCACGAGTACGCTCACCAACACCAGCAAACACAGATAAACCTGAGTGAGCTTTCGCGATGTTGTTGATCAACTCCATCATGTTAACGGTTTTACCAACACCCGCACCACCGAATAAACCAACTTTACCACCTTTTGCAAACGGGCAAAGTAAGTCAATTACTTTAATACCAGTTTCTAAAAGATCAGTAGAAGCTGCTTGTTCAGCATAAGAAGGTGCTTCACGGTGAATCGGCAAACGCTCTTCAGTCGCAACAGGACCTGCTTCATCAATCGGGCGACCCAAAACGTCCATGATACGACCAAGCGTAGCTGGACCTACTGGAACAGAAATCGGTGCATTTGTGCTGGTTACGTTAAGGCCACGTTTAAGACCTTCTGTAGAACCCATTGCGATGGTACGAACAACACCATCGCCAAGCTGTTGCTGAACTTCTAATGTAGTTTCAGTACCGTCAACTTGGAGAGCGTCATAGATCTTAGGAACGCTATTGCGCTCAAACTCGACGTCGATAACCGCGCCGATGATCTGAATGATACGACCGCTACTCATTGCTGTCTCCTCAATTCAAACTTAATAATGTTAAACGGCAGCGGCACCGCCAACGATCTCGGAAATTTCCTGAGTAATCGCGGCTTGACGCAGCTTGTTGTAAATGAGTTGTAGGTCTTTAATCAGTTGTCCTGCGTTGTCTGTCGCTGCTTTCATCGCGACCATACGAGCTGACTGCTCACATGCAACGTTTTCAATCACACCTTGATAAACCATAGACTCGATATAGCGAACCAACAAACCATTTAACAATTCTTCTGCTTCTGGTTCGTAGATATAGTCCCAACCATAAGTACGGTTGAGATCATCGCCTTCTTCTGCTGGTGCTAAAGGAACAAGTTGTTCTACTTTAGGCTGCTGAGTCATTGCATTAACGAAGCCATTTGATACGAGGTAGATACGATCTAATTCGCCTTTATCAAATGCATCAAGCATAACTTGGACTGAGCCAGTTAACTGTTCCAAACTCGGCGCATCGCCAAGTTGGGTAGTTGCACCAAGCACTTTACCGCCGTAATTCTTAAAAAACGAAACCGCTTTTTGACCAATTAAAGCAAATTCAACTTCAATTGACTGCTGTTGTTGTGCTTTGACATGCTGCACAACTTTCTTGAACAAGTTAATGTTCAAGCCACCTGCCAAACCACGATCTGAAGACACTACGATATAGCCAACACGCTTAACTGGGCGGTCAACCATATAACGGTGTTTGTATTCAGGGTTTGCTTGGACCAAGTGAGCAATTACACGGCGCATATTATCGGCATACGGACGGCCCTGAGCCATGCGCTCTTGCGCACGACGCATTTTAGAAGCAGCTACCATTTGCATCGCGCGAGTAATCTTTTGCGTGCTCTTGATACTAGCTACTTTGGCGCGAATTTCTTTTAAATTTGCCATACGCTTAACCTAGTATTCGAAAGCTCTTTCGAGCTTCCGAAGGTTGATCCGTGAACCAAACTTAACTAAAACTGAACTTAGTAAGTTTGAGTCGCTTTAAAGCTTTCAATACCTGCTTTGATTGCTGCTTCGATGTCTTTGTTGTAATCACCAGTTTCATCGATTTGTTTCATCAACGGAGCATATTCTGCGCGGAAGTAAGAAATTAACGCAGCATCAAAGTCTACGATTTTCTTAACTTCTACGTCAGCCATATAGCCTTCGTTAGATGCATAAACAGAAACAGCTTGGTCAGCAATTGAGTAAGGAGCATATTGCTTTTGCTTCATTAACTCAGTTACACGTTGACCATGTTCAAGTTGCTTACGAGTTGCTTCATCAAGGTCAGAAGCGAACTGAGCAAACGCAGCCAATTCACGGTATTGTGCTAAAGCAGTACGGATACCACCAGACAATTTTTTGATGATCTTAGTTTGAGCAGAACCACCAACACGAGATACAGAGATACCCGCGTTCACAGCAGGACGAATACCTGCGTTGAATAATGATGTTTCTAAGAAGATCTGACCGTCAGTAATCGAAATTACGTTCGTTGGTACGAATGCAGATACGTCACCTGCTTGAGTTTCAATAATTGGCAATGCAGTTAAAGAACCAGTTTTACCAGTTACTGCGCCATTAGTGAATTTCTCAACGTAGTCAGCAGATACACGAGAAGCACGTTCAAGAAGACGTGAGTGAAGATAGAATACGTCACCCGGATACGCTTCACGACCTGGTGGACGACGTAAAAGTAATGAAATTTGACGGTAAGCAACTGCTTGCTTAGACAAATCATCATAAATAATAAGAGCGTCTTCACCGCGGTCACGGAAGTATTCACCCATTGTACAGCCAGAGTACGGAGCTAAGTACTGCATTGCAGCAGGATCAGCAGCCGCAGCAGCGACAACAGTTGTATACGCCATAGCGCCAGTTTCTTCTAGCTTACGTACAACGTTTGCAATTGTTGATTGTTTTTGACCAATCGCAACGTATACGCATTTAATGCCAGAATTTTTCTGAGCGATAATCGCATCGATCGCCATCGCTGTTTTACCAGTTTGACGGTCACCAATAATCAACTCACGCTGACCACGACCCACAGGAATCATGGTATCAACTGATTTGTAACCAGTTTGAACAGGTTCGTCTACAGATTGACGCCAAATTACACCTGGTGCTACTTTTTCAACAGCATCAGTTAATTTTGCATCAATTGGGCCTTTACCATCAATTGGGTTACCCAAAGCATCGACAACACGGCCAAGAAGTTCCGGACCAACTGGAACTTCAAGTACACGACCTGTACAACGAGCTTTTTGACCTTCTTGAAGGCTTAAGTAGTTACCTAAGACAACGGCACCCACTGAATCCTGTTCTAGGTTCAGTGCCATACCAAATAAGCCGCCGTCAAATTCGATCATTTCACCGTACATTGCATCAGCAAGACCGTGAATGCGCACGATACCGTCGGATACCATAACAATGGTACCTTCGTTTTTAGCGGTCGCGCTGGTGTCCAGATCGCTGATACGCTGTTTAATGAGCGCACTGATCTCGGATGGATTCAGTTGTTGCATTGCGCTATTCCTCAATCTTTTATTAGTTCAGTCTTCATCATTTGCATTATGCAAGAAGACGAGTACGCATTTTTTCAAGCTTGTTAAGCGCAGAATCATCTATCACTTGATCGCCTGCACGAATTACAACACCTGCAATAAGCTCAGGTTTAACTTCAACTGAAACAGTTACAGTACTGTTGAAACGCTTTTCTAAAGCAGATTTCAACAATTGCTCTTGTTCAGCAGTTAATGGGAAAGCCGATTCAATCACGACATCCACATTGTTGTTATTCTGTGATTTAAGCTGTTCATATTCTGCTTCAATTTCAGGTAACAACATTAAACGATCGTTATCTGCAAGAAGTGTCAAAAAGTTAGACACTGCTTGAGATTGACCTTCACCTAAAACTTTAGCAAAAAGCTTCACTTGCTCCACAGGAGTAAGTTCAGGGCGATTTAAATAAGCGGAAAATGCTTCGTCTTGCACCGCAGCACTGAGCACTTGTAACGCATTCGACCAATTGTCTGTTGCACCTTGCTCAGAAGCATAAGCAAATGCTGCTTTGGCATACGGACGTGCCAACGTCAAGAGTTCAGCCATGATTCGCCTCTCTTAAAGTTTAGCAGCCAGCTGAGACAGCATGGCATTATGAGCTTCTGCGTCAACTTGCTGGTTCAGGATTTTTTCTGCGCCAGTTACTGCCAAAGCAGCTACTTGTTGACGTAATTCTTCGCGAGCAGAATTGATATCTTGATCAACAGCTTCTTTAGCCTGTTGACGAATACGCTCACCTTCAGCCGCAGCTTGAGTACGAGCTTCTTCGATCAATTGTGCTGCACGACGGTTCGCTTGTTCGATCAATTGAGCCGCTTGTGCTTTAGCTGCATCAAGCTCTTGCTTTACTTGCGATTGTGCATCGGCAAGATCAGCTTTCGCTTTTTCTGCTGCATTTAAGCCATCAGCAATTTTACGCTGACGCTCACTAATCGCATTGATTAGTGGTGGCCAAACAAACTTCATGCAGAATGCAACAAAGAATGCAAACGCAATCGCTTGACCAATCAATGTGAGGTTGATATTCATTGCAATTCCTCAAATAGTGGATTTAGGAATTAAGATGATTAACCTACAAATGGATTAGCGAAGATGAAGAACAAGCCAATACCAACACCGATCATAGGCACAGCATCAAGAAGACCCGCGATTAAGAACATACGAGTTTGAAGTTGTGGAGCCAATTCTGGTTGACGAGCAACAGCTTCTAAAAAGCGACCACCCAAAAGACCAAAACCAATCGCAGTACCTAAAGCACCGAAAGCGATCAAGATAGCAGATGCAATTGCAACTAGACCTAAAGTGAGTTCCATGAAAAATTCCTCAGAGGTTAGGTTATTACCAAATTAAATTAAAAAAATTCAGCCCAACCATCGTTTGATAGTTAGGCAATACCATTAATGTTTTTCGCTTGCCATGCTCAAGTAAACGATGGTAAGCATCATAAAGATGAATGCCTGCAACGTGATTACAAGAATGTGGAAGATCGCCCAAGGCACAGACAACGCCCATTGAATCCAGAACGGCAATAAAGCAATTAGGATAAAGATCAACTCACCAGCATACATGTTACCGAATAGTCGGAGAGCTAATGAAATCGGACGAGCAAGGAATGTTACCAATTCCAAAATCAAGTTCACTGGAATAAGCAACGCTTTTGCAACTGGATTACTTGGGTTAAATGGGTTAAGTGCCAGTTCACCAACGAAACCACTAACACCCTTTTCGCGGATGCTGTAGAACAAGATAAGTACAAATACAGATAAAGACATACCTAAAGTAATGTTTGGATCTGTAGATGGAACGATCTTGAAGTAAACGTGGTGAGGGTCCATACCAAATACGTTTGCACCTACAAACGCTGCAACTTGAGGAATCCAGTCAACTGGGATCAAGTCCATTAAGTTCATGAGGAAAATCCACACGAAAATAGTGAGTGCAAGCGGAGCGATTAAACGTGATTTGCCATGAAAAGTATCACGGACACTTGAGTCAACAAACTCGATGATCATTTCAATTGCAGACTGGAATTTAGTTGGAACACCTGCATTAGCAGCTTTCGCAACGATCCAGAACATCAAACAGAAAATAACACCAAGGCCAATTGACCAACCCATTGAATCCAAGTGAATTGCAGTGAACCCCATCGAATGAGCTTCTTCAGCAGTCTCAGCCAATTTCCATGTACCGTCTGGCATTTTGCCATAGGTCATATTGGTCAAGTGATGCTTGATATACTCTGTCGAAGTGAGGGCATGTTCTTCAGCAGCCATAAATCACACCTGGTCAATGTCAATTACTAAAAAGAAGGGAAACGAACATCGGCGCACTGTCGATATCTCGCTACCCTCCAAAAAATCTTCAATTCTTCTTGTTTCTACACCCGTTTTTGTAGACGTGACACCCAAAACGGAGCGACCCACGACATTGTCTGAACGAGAATAAAACCAAACAGCAATGCTAACGGTGATAAAGGTTTAACATTGCTCAAAATCAAAATAAATCCAACGATCATGATTGCAAATTTGCCTAACATGCCCCTATACATGTTAGACAGCACTTGTTTTGATGCTCTCGCACCTGCTGTCCTGAAGGATTGCCACGAGAAATAACTCATAGCAAGCCAGCAAACCAGTGCACCAAGTGCCGCACTTAATGCTGCTGTCATGTCTTTTATGCTCCACGCCACTAGGGCGGAAACAGGGATCATACATGCTTGTAAGAAGACCAAAGCTTTTGCTAATCGTCGGTCAATCAAGCGACTAGTTTGGCTCATTATTTATCCACTCACAGCATAAATGCTTGACAAGTTTAGCTGATGATCGCTTTTAATCGCAGGCATTATAGAGTTACACCCCTGAACATGCAATCTTTTCCCGACTTTAGTCGGGGTTTTTCATGACAGGTGGTGCTGACGCTACAGTCAGCCTTTGTTTATTTTTTATCTTACTTTTGCGTACTTAATACACATTTATCTGTTTTTATAGCCAGTTTCTTCCATGCAGTGACGAAATCATCCTCGTTATTCATGCTCTCGTCTACGGGTTGAAAAGTAATGTTACCTAATTTTTGATACTGACTTTTAGTGGTAAAACTTTCCGCTAACAAACACATCTGATCTTTTGGTCGATTATCATTAAGATACTTAATTTGAGCTGCTGTTGGTGCAACATGAGGATCATCTGTCAAAGCGCCTGCGAACTTTAAATTTAAAGAGCGTTCTAAATATTGATAGGCATCATGATATGACCAATATGGTTTACCATTACTTGTACTGTCGTAAGCTTGTGCTGCCTGAAACATTTTGCGAGCAAAGAGATTAGCATTATTCCAATATTTAGCCTTATTTTCAGGATGCTGCTGAGAACGTAAAGCTGCAATAAAGAAACCGATTCGAACTGCATTGTTTGGTTCTAGCCACACATGGGTATCTACTGTATTAGGTAACGCTACACCGCGTGTACTACGCAGGGGTAAAACAGAAACTATGCCACTATCTAATAAGGCAATTGCTTTCTTATTATTACCTAACAATTTATTTAGAGGTGCTTCATGAGCCTTACCCAACCAAATGACCAATGATGCATCATTAATTGCTTTACGGTGCGCTGGGGTTAATTGTACGTCATGCCCAGTTTGTCCCTTTAATAAGAGTTGTGGTTCCTCAATACCTTGAGTGACTTCTTTTGCAATCAGATAGATCGGGTGTGTAGAAACCACCAAACCCTGACTCCACCCTAACGTACTCAAAAGAGAGAACATACTGAAAACAAAAAAACGGAACATGACAGACCATCAATTTAAATTAGCTCGAAGCATGTTATAATATAACAAAGTTACAAAAATACCTAAGATTAATCGAATGAAGCATCGCTTCATGCTAATATTCCGTTAAAAATTCGAGGTTATTTCTATGAGTTCCTGCTCGCATGAACATCATGATTCTTTGCATGGTGTGCATGATCACCATAATGTCGCAAACCGTTTAGCTGAAGCAGAAAATTTATGTTCTGCGACTGGCGCACGACTTACGCCTTTGCGCAAAGAAGTTTTGGAACTCATTTTAAATGCTTCGGGTCCAATGGGCGCCTATGACTTACTCGCACGTATAAAAAGCCAAACTGATCGTCCGGCTGCTCCTCCAACTGTTTATAGAACTTTAGATTTTTTATTAGAAAAAGGTTTGATCCATCGCCTAACTTCTATTAATGCCTATATTCCCTGTTGCCACCCTCGCGAAGGTCATCAAGCAGCATTCCTAATCTGCACCGAATGCCACATGGTTAAAGAAGCCTCTTCTCAAGGTTTAACTCACCAGCTTGACCAACTTGCAGCGTCAGATGAGTTCGTGGCTCAACACAGCATTATTGAAATTTCGGGGAAATGCCAACAGTGCCGCACAACTCGTTAAATCCTGTATTAATTCAGCTTGAGCAGGTTTCTGTTCATCGTGATAATCGGGAAATTTTAAAAAAAGTTGATTTTGCTCTGCATCAAAATGAAATTGTGTCTTTAATTGGACCAAATGGTGCTGGCAAATCAACACTGATTAAAGTTCTACTTGGTATTCTCCAACCGAGTAGTGGACGCATTGTTAATTATAAAAAACTCAAAATGGCGTATGTGCCACAAAAATTTAATCCTTCACACAGTCTACCTTTGCGTGTTCAGGATCTACTTGATTTAGAAAAGTGTAGCCCTGCCCTTCGTCAGGAAATTACTCAAGACACAGGCATCTCCAAGTTACAACAATCAAAAGTACAACAACTTTCCGGTGGTGAGCGCCAACGCGTATTACTAGCGCGTGCTCTACTTCGTCAGCCAGATATTTTAGTTCTTGACGAACCGATGCAAGGTTTAGATATTCAGTCAGAAGCTGAACTTTATGAATATGTCCGTAGTCTGCCAGAACGATATGGTTGTGCAATCTTAATTGTTTCTCATGACTTACAATGGGTGATGGAAGGAACACACCGCGTAGTGTGTTTAAATAAACATATTTGCTGTAGTGGGTTACCCGAGAATATTCAACAACATCCTGAATATCAGGCGATCTTTGGAACTCAACGAGTTTTCTACCAACATCATCATGATCATTGTGCTCACGGTGATGCAGCACACCCCTGCCCTCATAATGACCGTCCTCACATCCACCCAGAACCGGAAGCTTAAGCCATGATGGAATGGTTACAATTATTGTTACCCGCATGGATTATGGGAACCTTATTGGTGTTTTTAACCGCACCTCTGGGTTGTCTAATGCTTTGGAGACGCATGTCTTTTTTTGCTGACACCATGGCACACGGAACACTACTTGGGGTTGCTATCGCAGGTGCTTTAAGCCTTCCTCTTTGGCTTGGTGTTGCAGGCACTGCGGTTTTACTGGTCGCAATTTTATGGGCCCTACATGACAATCGCTTACCCAATGATGCGCTCTTAGCCTTATGTTCAGCGACATTACTTTGTAGTGGCCTTCTGTTTATTCAACATGTTCCAAGTTTAAGACCTGAGCTTTTAAGTTATTTATTTGGTGACTTACTGAGTATTGATTGGCCTGACTTACCTGTTTTCACTTTAATCATTGCACTATCACTCGCAATTCTTTATCGCTTTTGGCAGCCACAAATACAGTTTGCAATTGATCCAGACATTGCAATTAGTGAAGGGGTAAATGCAAACTGGCAACGTCTTATTTTCATGCTGTTATTGGCTTTATTTACTGTATTAGCCTTACGTGCGGTAGGTTCTTTGCTTATGGGTGCATTACTCGTAATACCAGCTTTAAGCGCTCGCCTACTAGCAAACTCACCAAAGCAAATGGTCGTTTGGGCATTTGTGTTAGCTCAGCTTGGGGTGAGTGTGGGATTATGGTCAAGCGCAGCACTCAACATCTCTACCGGCTTAAGTATTGTTTTATGCATGGCCTTAACTTTCGCCGTTATTTTCATAACTCAAAAGCTAAAAAATCAGACACAGGCGGCCTAAATTAGGACGCCTGATGAACTGTACTTAATAATAAAGCCGCACAACTAAACATTACAGCAAAACCCCGATTCAAATATTTTTGCTGCTTAGGAGAGCGAAGTAATCTTAGAACCTTTGATGCTAGCCCTGTATATCCAGCCATTACAATCAAATCAATCGTAATCATTGTTATAGCCATAATCAGGTACTGTATCCATTGAGGCTTACCCAAATCTAGAAACTGGGGTAAAACAGCTAATAGAAATACAATCGCTTTGGGATTACTAATATTGACCACAAAGCCATTTAACAATAGCGCGAATACAGATTTATCTCTTTTTTCTTGTTGGATTTCTATATCTTTTATAGGTGCTGTCCACTGTAAGTAAGCAAGGTATAACAAATAAATCACACCAAACCATTTAACAAACTGAAAAGCCAAAGGTGTCGTTGCAAATAAAACTCCCACACCTGCTGCAACTACCATAATTTGAAGTAGCAAAGCGATTTGCAAACCAATCGCATTCCAATAGCCATGCCTAAAACCATAGTTTAGACCACTCGACATTGAAGCAATTGCTCCTGCACCCGGTGAGATACTAATAACCCAACAGGCCAACATATAAGCGAACCAAACTTGCAGAGACATAACAAAAAATAGACTATAAAAGTGGAATTATACTGTTTTATAAAGCTATCTTAGTCAGAATTCAAACAATAAAATCAACAAATAGACTACTAACGGCTCTTCGCATCAGGCACAATAATTAAAAGCTCATACTAAATTATAATTGAGGAGATACCTTCCAATGACTGCTCAATCCGTCATTTTGCCATTGCCATCAGATCATGCTCGCTTCATTGTTCTTCGTTTAAAAGACTTATCAATTGATGAATTAAAAAAACAAATTGGGGCTTTATTTGAAGCAAGAGACCGTCTAATTACTCAGCATTCTGATGCTCAAATTAAAACAGCAGTCGCTTTTGGTCCTGAACTATGGAAACAGCTCTATTCGCAAATTCCTGTAGGATTTAAACAGCTTGAGCCAGAACAAGGCGCATTCAACATGCCAGCTGTGCCAGCAGATGTACTCATTCATATTGCCAGCATGCGCTCTGATATTTGTTTTGCATTAAGCCAAGCATTTTTTGAAGGTATTAAAGATAAAGTCGAAGTTCTTGATGAGCGTGTTTGCTTCCGTTATTTCGATGGACGAGATATTACAGGTTTTATAGACGGTACTGAAAACCCTCAGTTCCCAGATGATCGTGCAGAAACAGCTCTTCTACCTGAAGAGGCTGGAGTATTTGCCGATGGTAGTTTCATTTTCGCGCAGCGCTATGCTCATGATTTAGAAAAATGGAAAAAATTGAAAGTTGATGCGCAAGAAAATGTCATGGGTCGCACCAAACTTGAATCTATTGAATTAGATGATGACGTTAAGCCAGAAAATGCCCATGTTGCCCGCACTGTTGTTGAAGATGATGAAGGCGAAGAAATGGAAATCTTGCGCCATAGCCTACCTTATGGCGATGGTCGAGGCGATCAGGGCTTATTTTTCATTGCTTACACAAAAGATCTCAGCATTATTGATGCCATGTTAAAGCGTATGTTCGGCACAAGTGGAGATGGTATTCATGATCGTTTATTGCACTTCGTGACACCACTTGATGGTGCTTATTACTTTGCACCAAGTGAAGAATTGCTAGAAGAAATTCTATAGAAGACTAAAAATAAAAAGAGGAGCATAAAGCTCCTCTTTTTAGATTCTAATTCTTAGAAAGGAATACGCTTATATTTGCGGTATTCAGGTTTCCAGAATGATTGATCAATTTTCTGTTTCAACAAATCATCACTAATCGTTACAGCTACACCATCAGCCATAGCTGCTTTCGCAACTTCAAATGCAATAACTCTAGAAACTTGTTGAATTTCACCCAACGGCGGCAACAAATCAGCTTGTGGATCTTTAAGCAATGGAGAGCAATTTGCTAAAGCACTACTTGACGCCATTAACATATTTTCAGTAACGCGTTTAGCACCCGATGCCACTACACCTAAGCCAATGCCTGGGAAAATGTATGAGTTATTACACTGTGAAATATTATAGAGTTTGCCGTGATGATTCACAGGAGCAAAAGGACTACCTGTTGCAATTAACGCTTTACCTTCAGTCCACTCCACAATATCAGCTGGTACAGCTTCAACACGTGAAGTTGGGTTTGACAATGGCATGACTATTGGGCGTTCACAGTTTGCCGCTAAGGTCTTAATGATTTCTTCGGTGAACAAACCAGGCTGACCAGAAACACCAATTAACACTGTAGGCTTAGCATTTTTAACAACATCAAGCAGTGAAATCACTTCTTCAATATTGCCCCACTGATCAACTACCTCAGCTTTTTGCGCCAACTTACGTTGGAAGTCGAGCAAGTTTGGCTGATTCTCAGTGATCAAACCAAAACGGTCTACCATGTAAACACGAGCACGCGCTTCAGCATCGGTTAAACCTTCAGCAACCATTTGAGCAACAATTTGCTCTGCGATACCACAACCTGCCGAACCAGCACCTAAGAAAGCAATTTTCTGATCTTTTAATTGCTTGCCCGCTGCACGACTCGCAGCAATTAAACTGCCAACCGATACCGCCGCTGTTCCTTGAATATCATCGTTAAAACAGCAAATTTTATCGCGATATTTTTCTAAAAGTGGCATCGCATTTTTTTGTGCGAAATCTTCAAACTGAATTAATGCTTTTGGCCAACGACGCTTCACAGCATCAATCACCATATCTACAAATGCGTAATATTCATCGCCGCTAATACGCGGCTGACGCCAACCCATATAGATCGGATCATTTAAAAGTTGTGGATTGTTCGTCCCTACATCAATTGTGATTGGTAATGTATAAGCTGGACTAATCCCACCACAAGCTGTGTAAAGCGAAAGTTTTCCAATAGGAATCCCCATTCCGCCAATACCTTGGTCACCAAGACCTAAGATACGTTCACCATCAGTAATCACGATGACTTTTACATTATTTTTATTTACGTTCTGCAAAATATCATCAATCACATCACGATCTGGATATGAAATAAAAACACCACGATGACGACGATAGATATCAGAGAAACGCTGACATGCCTCACCTACTGTTGGGGTGTAAATAATCGGCATCATTTCTTCAAGATGATTTTCGATTAGATGATAGAACAAAGTTTCATTGGTATCTTGGATATTACGCAGATAGATATGTCGATTGATATCATCAGTGAAAGCGCAATATTGTTGATAAGAGCGCTGGCTCTGCTCTTCAATAGTTTCAATAATATGGGGGAGTAAACCGTGTAAGTTAAAGTTACTTCTTTCTTCTTCAGTGAAAGCAGAACCTTTATTTAAAAGTGGTAACTCTAAAAGTGTAAAACCTGCATATGGGATATAAAGGGGGTGTTTACTTGGGTGTCCTGATATCATTGCCTATCTCATTTTCCAGCTTAGAGTAGAGAAAAACACGTTTTTGTATGGTCTCTAAAACTCTTTGTGCGTATAAGCTTAAGCCTAATTCGTTCAAAATAGATATTTTAAACCGTGATGGTAAAATTAAAGACTATTTAGTTAAAACATGTATAAAATTAAACAATAAATATCAATATCTTAATAATTTTATGCTTTTAAAAAAACTTTTATTATTTTAATTTTAGCGGCCTAAACCATATATTTTAATACTACCATATATTTCCCCAAGAAATAATGGTGGTTTTTTAGTGTCATTTACTGATTAAAAAACCACAGAAGGCTTGTATTTATTTGTTTTTAAAATAATGAGACAGTCCACCCTGCAATATTCATTTAAAAAATAATACTCGGTAAGTGGCACAAAAAGAATTACTCGAATATTAAATCCACTCCCCTAACTCCTAGGAAATTTGCTATATTTGACGTTTTTCTGCGACATCTATTTTCGATTGATATGAATACGGCAATACAAGCAGCTCTCGACCATGCAGTGCAAACTCTTCAACAAGAAGGGGTGCTTCCTTCCGACTGGAAAAACACAAGCAACTTAACACGCACCAAAGACCGAAGCCATGGCGACTTTGCTTCTAATATTGCCATGATCGGCTCAAAAGCTGCTGGTATGAAACCACGTGATTTAGCTGAGAAAGTTCTAGCTGCATTACCAGAAGTTGCAGATATCAGCAAAGCTGAAATCGCAGGACCTGGTTTTATTAACTTCTTTTTAAATGCAGACCAGCGCTTTGCTATTCTTGACCAGATTCAAGCACAAAAAGAAATCTTTGGTCGCAGCCAAGCGAATGCGGCGAAAAAGATCCAAGTTGAATTTGTTTCTGCAAACCCAACGTCTAGTCTACATGTAGGACATGGCCGTGGTGCTGCATATGGTATGACTGTTGCCACGTTACTTGAAGCAACAGGTGCTAAAGTTGACCGTGAATACTATGTAAATGATGCTGGCCGTCAAATGGATATTTTGGCGACTTCTACTTATTTACGTTATTTAGAATTACTTGGTCAAAACCTTGTATTTCCAAAAAATGCTTATCAAGGCGATTACGTTAAAGAAATCGCACAGACTATTATTGATAAAGATGGCGATGCCTACCTTCGCGAAGTGGCTGATGTCTACAAAGATGTGCCAGAAGACGTACAATATGCGGAAGAACTAGATAGCGACGGCAATAAAGTCGTTTTATCTGGCGACAAGGAAAAACATATTGATGGCCTTATTGCCAACTCACAACAATTGTTAGGTGAAGGCTACCGTGTATTCCACCAAGCTGCTCTTCATGCCATTTTAGATGACATTAAAGATGACCTTGCTGACTTCGGTGTAACTTTCAATCAATGGTTTAGCGAAGCGTCTCTTAGTGCAAAAATTGATGAAGCGTTAGAAACACTTGATCAACGTGGCTTCCTTTATGAAAAAGATGGCAACATCTGGTTTAAATCAACTGAATTTGGTGATGAAAAAGACCGTGTTGTTAAACGTCGTAATGGCCAAACTACATACTTTGCATCAGACATTGCATATCACTTGAATAAATTACAACGCGGTTATACGGACCTAATCGACATTTGGGGTTCTGACCACCACGGTTATATTTCTCGCGTAAAAGCGGCAATTGATGCGATGGGTTACGACTCTAAAAAATTAACTGTACTTTTGGTTCAGTTCGTAAGCCTATGGCGTGGTGGCGAGATGGTTCAAATGTCATCTCGTTCTGGTCAGTTCGTGACTTTACGTGACTTGCGTAAAGAAGTGGGCAATGACGCGGCTCGTTTCTACTACGTAATGCGTAAGAGTGAACAACACATCGATTTCGACCTTGACCTTGCTGTGTCACAAAGTAAAGACAATGCTGTGTACTATATTCAATATGCACATGCACGTATTTGCCGTATGTTAGAAAAAGCAGCAAGCACAAACTTACAATTCGATGTAAACATTGCTCGCCCGCATGCGACACGCTTGTCTCTTGATGCTGAAACTGAAATTCTTTCTAAATTAGCAGCTTATCCAGATGCTGTGTTGCGAGCTGCAAATGCGTATGAACCACATCAGTTGGGTAACTATTTGAAAGAGTTAGCTGCCTTGTTCCACGGTTGGTACAATGAACATAAAGTATTAAGCGATGATGCAGAGCTTACACAAGCACGTTTATTACTTTCAATCAATGTACAACAAGTGTTGCGCAATGGTTTAGAATTGCTTGGTGTATCTGCACCAGAATCTATGTAAAAATTATATTGCATGGCACTAAAATAAAGGTCATGCAATATATAGTAAGCAGTGGTTTGTAGAGTTAAAATAGCTGATACGAACCACTGTTTCAGCATCGTAATACGAGACTCAAACTCGAATTAAAACAATCAAAATACAGAGGAATAATCCACGTGTTTGGCAAAACGCAACGCGGTGTATCTGAAAGACCTAACAAGCCTAAAAAGCCCCTAATTCCTAAATGGTTAGGGACACTTGTCGCTATTTTGGCGGTCTTATGTATCGCTGTAGTGCTTATGCTTTGGAAACCTTGGCAACCTGTTCCCGCAAAAAATCAGATTACCTCTGAGCACTATCAAGAAGAAGATACCAATAAAGACTATCGTTTCTATGATCTATTACCTCAACAACAAGTAACACCTATTCCGGAGCAAGCAATTCCTGAAAGCAAAAATCAAGGTACAGCCATGATTGTTGAGGCACCAAGTGCAGCTCAACCAGCAGCTTCAGAAAGTGCAGGAATTGATGCTAATCCATCAGCCACTGCTCCTCAGCAGCCTACCTATATTTTACAGGTTCGCAGCTATAACGACCCCGATCAGGCTGACGCTCGTCGTGCAGAAATCATTTTGAATGGCTTATCTGCAGATGTAGTCAAAAGTAGTGAAAATGGACAAATATGGTACCGTGTTATTTCAGGTCCTTATGACTCCCAAGATGCTGCTTTGGCCGCTCAACAAACCTTACAACACAGCGGCATTGATTCTATCGTGATCAAACGCAAGTAAACGGCAAATAAAAAAGGAACAAATAATTGTTCCTTTTCTTTTAAATATCAGCACAATTCCTTTCATTAGTACCCATTCCCTTTTGTTTCGCTTTCTGAAATGCGGGTCTTTGCTGAATACGATGTAAAAAAGCCTGAATATTAGGGTATTTCCCTTGCAAACGTGATTGCAAAGCTTCCAGTGGGAAACTCATTTGAATATCAACAAATGAAAAATCGCCTGCGAAATATTCATGCTCTGCCAAATAGTTTTCTAAAAAACTAATATGATCTTTCATACGTGGGCGAACAAAATTTGCCTTCACGCCTTCCGTGATTCTTTTTGCTACTGGTTGAATTAACCATGGCACATGCTTGTTTACACTATTCATGACTAAAGTCATGACTAATAGTGGCATAAGTGAACCTTCAGCATAGTGCATCCAATAAATATACTGCTGTAAATCTTGGGGCTGTGTAGGTTTAAATTGCTGCTTCTGATCATAACGCTGCTGTAAATATTCCAAGATCACAGCAGATTCTGCGATGACTTGCTCATCATCAGTCAAAATCGGAGCTTTACCTAAAGGATGAATACATTTCAATGTTTCTGGAGCGGAATAGTTAGGTAAGCGTTGATAATAATGAATATCATAATCTAAGCCTAATTCTTCTAAAGCCCATAAAATTCGAAACGATCGCGAACATTCCAGGTGGTGTACACTAATCATGTTATTGCCTGCTTTTATTTTTCTTTTTACATAAAAAACAGCATGTGAACATGCTGTTTTATTCCATTTGTGGAATGGATATAAAATCATCCACCTCCACAAAATAGCATTTTTACACTGTAACAAGCACAGTATGAATGTCTAAACTACGTAACAAAGTTTTAGTCACTGGTGTTTTACTACATACCGTTAAGATTTTTTGCTGAAGCTCTTCATCTGGTAAGTCTTTAAAAACAATACGACGTTCAATATGTTCTTCATGCTCTCTATTGGTATGAAAATCAATTTCAACCGAGAGCTCACCCAAATCATACCCCTTATGCTTCGCATACATTCTTAAAGTAATGAGCGTACACGCGGCTAAACTTCCGGTGAGCAAATCATAAGGTGCTGGGCCTTGATCCTGCCCTTCAAGTTTTTCAGGCTCATCACAAAAATATTGATGACGTCCACTGGTGATTTCGCCCTTCCATTGTTCAGCAAGGGGCTTTGCTTTACTACTTGCGATTACTGCTGTCATTTTGATGCTCTCATTTGATCTGGAAGAACAGGGGCTTCTAAACGTGCACCAACATAATCTGGAATTTCACCAAAACGCGCATCATGGTTAATCCATTGCTCGCGCGCTTCTTTTAAATCATCCATTGTACGTGCAACAAAATTCCACCAGAGTAAAATTGGCGTTTCAAACGGTTCACCACCAATCAACAAAATCCGATTGCCTTTTTTTACTTCAATCTCAATTTCACTCAGTCCAGTATCCAAAACAACCATGTTGTCAGCAGTTAACTCATGACTATTTACATGTGCAACACCTTCTAATGCCATAAAGCCATATTCATAATTAGGATTTAATGGAATACGGGTTTTAGTATCTTCGGTAGCAATTAAGTCGACACCCACTAACGGCGTATGAACCACTACTGGAGAAGTCGTTGCCAAATATTCGCCTACAAGAACAGTAAATTCTAGACCGTCTTTTTCAACAACAGGTAGCTCTGGGTAATGTTCAAATTTCGGATCCATATTGCGCTTTTGATCTGGCAAAGCAATCCAAAGCTGCGCAGCGTGCATTTGAGTTTCTGTATCAGGCGCAACTTCTGTATGCGAAATGCCGTGACCTGCTGTCATTAAGTTCACTTGCTTAGGTCGAATAAGTTGTTTTGAACCCAAGCTATCGGTATGCATCATGGTCCCTTCAATCATCCAAGTGAAAGTTTGCAAACCAATATGAGGATGAGGACCAACATCTAAACCATCACCCGCAGGAAAAGTTACTGGGCCTGCATGATCTAAGAAACACCATGCTCCAATCATTCGTTTTTGTCGGCTAGGTAAAGCCCGCTTAATGACTGTCCCCTGTCCAATTTCAGCAGAGCGAATTGGAAATTCCTGAATAAACTGATTGGCAAATTTCTCGCAATCCTTTGAATCAGAAATATCGTAATCATTATTATTGCTCATGATATTACTCTCTTTTACCTATGCTTTTGCAATGAGTTGTTCTAATAATCTTAACAATACACTCATTATTCAATATAGTCTTTTAGTAATACACAGGGTGTTATGAATGAGACAATCAATTTTTTTAATTATAGAAAATAATAAAGCTGCATTGAGCAGCTTAAGATGATTGAGTTTTAACGAGCTGTTTTAAGTTTTTCATAAATTGCCCAAATTGAGGAAAAAACTCTTGAAATAGCGGATGGTCTCGATTTTCCAACATGACTTCGCTAAAAAGTTTTAGTCCAACTCCAAAGGATTTTGTAGTTTCATCATCAAAAAAATCTGCTTTTTTTAAGCGTTCGACAATTTCAAAGATATCATCATGATTTCCCGCATAGAACTCAAGACGTTCAGTATAGGTAGAGGCTTCTCCTTTCGCATTTTTTAGATGTTGTACAGTGACATGATATTGATGTTGTTTCATTTATAAATTCTCTATTTAAAATTAATGACTTTGAATAATTTCAACCTGTTTAAGGTCGACTTATAGGCGCCCAATTGCAACCGCAGCTTGATCAATTTTTTCGGCAATTTGATAAATATGCTCTTGCTGTAAACCTGCCGAGTTCAACTTCAAACGTAAGGCAGTCTTTAAGTTTTCCATTGCACGATGAATTTCGATTAATTCATCATTACTGTGAATTTCACGTCTAAGGCGTAATTTTTCTAATAGCTCATTCAATTTATCTTGTTGTTCAGTTAAGTAAGCTTCTCCGACTTCTGTGATTTGATATTGCTTACGCTCTACGTCTAGCAAATTAATTAAATTCATTTCTTCAAGACTGGTTAATGTTGGATAAATGGTTCCTGCACTTGGCGTATAACCATCACCCACCAAATCACTTATTTCTTTAATAATTTCATAGCCATGCTTTGGGCTTTGCTGAATGAGATGAAGTACTAAAAGTTTCATGCGTCCAACTTCAAAAAGTCTTCCACGGCGCCCCGAACGGTGATGCCCATTGTGTTCAGCATGATGATGTTCTGATTGTTGTTTCATCTTTTAAAACCTAAAAATGATCAATTTATAATTATTAAGATATATCTTAATATATCTTTTTTCAAGCATAAGTAATAAAAATAGATTTATCATTTTGATAATTATTAAAATTAATTTTAGGCTTAAAAGTTAAGTAATAAAAAAGAGTGCTCAAGCACTCTTAAAAACTATTTTCGTCAAACCAGTTTTGGTTTATTTATCTTATTTAAAATTCATTTGCCAAAAGCTAAATTTGGCATCCAGCTTTAAACCAGTTCATTAAGGAATCACTAATTTTACTCATGTCATTAGGATCCATACTGCCTTGATCTACGGCAAAAACACCTGTCCCTAGAAATGGTATAAGAATTGATATTCCACCACTATCATCACCTATAGCTAAATAATCTCCAGCATACTTTTGCACTTCAAAAGTTTGATTTCTTTCAAAAACCTCATCAGGAGAATAAATAACTACGCCACTTTCAAATAAAAAACCATTTGAAAATTTTAATAATTCAAAATATATATCTGGTAGTTGTCTATGGAAATTTCTTTCAATTTTGGCTCTTATTTCATTTAATTGTGGCATAACCTTCAGACCTTAAAATTAGGTAAAACCAATCCAGCATATAAAATTATAAAATATTATATTCAACCCTCTATATACAGTTCCTTGAGCTAATAAATTTACTCTTATTAAAATCGTTAAGTAATAAAAAAGGACGCTAATGCGTCCTTTTCTTTACCAACTAACAGGGGAAAATTATTCCCACTCAATCGTTGCCGGTGGTTTAGATGACACATCATATACAACACGTGATACATCTTTAATTTCATTCATAATACGCGTTGAGATTTTATCAACCAATTCGTATGGTAAATGTGCAAAACGAGCTGTCATAAAGTCAACCGTTTCAACTGCACGAAGTGCGATTACCCATGCATAACGACGACCATCACCTACTACACCAACTGACTTAACAGGTTGGAATACGGCAAATGCTTGAGCTGTTTTGTCATACCAACCGCTGTCGCGAAGCTCTTGCATAAAGATATCATCAGCAAGACGAAGAATATCCGCATATTCTTTTTTCACTTCACCCAAAATACGAACACCTAAACCAGGGCCCGGGAATGGATGACGGTAAATCATGCTGTGTGGTAAACCAAGTGTCGTACCTAATTTACGAACTTCATCTTTAAACAAGTCACGTAAAGGTTCAACCAACTCAAACTCTAAATCGTCTGGTAAGCCACCCACGTTGTGGTGAGATTTAATAACGTGTGCTTTACCTTGTTTACTTGCAGCAGATTCGATTACGTCTGGGTAAATCGTACCTTGTGCTAAGAATTTCACGCCATCAAGTTTACGTGCTTCTTCCGCAAAAACTTCAATAAACTCACGACCAATGATTTTACGTTTTTTCTCTGGATCAACTTCACCAGCCAATGCAGTTAAGAAACGTTGTTCAGCATCTGCACGAATAACACGGATACCCATGTTTTCAGCAAACATTTGCATTACTTGGTCACCTTCGTTTAAACGAAGTAAACCGTTATCAACGAATACGCATGTTAACTGGTCGCCAATTGCTTTGTGTAAAAGCGCAGCAACTACAGATGAATCAACACCACCAGAAAGACCTAAAAGAACTTTTTCATCACCGATCTGTTCACGTAACTGTTGTACACGTAAGTCGATGATGTGCTCAGGTGTCCAAAGACCACCACATCCACAAATTTTATGAACAAAATTTGCAAGTAATTCTTCACCTTTTGCCGTGTGCGTTACTTCTGGGTGGAATTGCACACCATAGAAACGGCGTGTTTCGTCACTTACAGCAGCAACAGGACAACTTGGTGTGCTTGCAGTAATGCTAAAACCTTCTGGAATCTGGCTCACTTTGTCGCCATGGCTCATCCAAACATGAAGTTGGTCTTCACGATCTTGTAAGTTGCCAATCAGTTGGTCACGTTTAACGATATCAACTTCGGCATAACCAAACTCATGTACAGTACCCGGCTCAACTTTACCGCCTAACTGTTCAGACATGGTTTGCAAGCCATAGCAGATACCCAATACTGGAACACCCAACTCAAACACTACTTGTGGTGCACGTGGGCTGCCTTCTTCATGCACACTCTCAGGTCCACCTGACAAAATAATGCCATTTGGCTTAAAAGCGCGAATGTCTTCTTCAGACATATCAAAAGCATACATTTCAGAGTAAACGCCGGCTTCACGTACACGACGTGCAATGAGCTGGCTATATTGAGAGCCGAAATCCAGAATCAGGATACGATCTTCAGTAATTTGAGTATTGGTAGTCATGACAAACCACTAAATGGCAAAAGAATTAAGCGCGCCATTTTAACATTTTTCACGCTTCGGCGCACCGCAAATCATCATATATCTTATTTTTTTCATTTCTGAATCATTTCTATCGTTGAATTCTTTGACATAAATTAATATTTACTTATATTTATCAAACATCTGGATTAGTCTTAAAAACTTCATACGTATTGATAAATTCATCACATTCTATGCAACATCACCATGAATTTGATGTTAAGATGACCCGATAAAACAGGCATTACCATGGAAAGGTAAATACCATAAGCGATATTTGTCTGTGCTTAAACAATTATCCATTTTTATGGCTTGTTGCCCCCTATCAAAATCAATAGAAATCTAAGGAACAACAATGCTTCAAACTATGATTGCAGATTTCCAGCAACATTTTTGGTTGTATATCTCTATTCCTTTTATGAGTGGTTTAATTGGCTACATCACCAAGGTGATCGCCATTCAGATGATGTTTTCGCCACTTGAGTTTAAAGGCATTAAACCATTTCTAGGTTGGCAAGGCATCGTGCCACGCAAAGCCGAGAAAATGGCAACAATTGCTGTTGAACTCATGACAGCCAAACTCATTAAACCTGAAGAAATTTTTGCACGCCTAGATCCTAAACGTATTGCCAAAGAAATAGAAAAACCACTGCTTGCCGCAGCTGAAGATATTACCCGTGATGTTGCGCAAGAGTATCAGCCGGGATTATGGGAAGGCATGCCAGAGTTTGCGCGTCAAAGACTCATTCGTCGTGTGCAATCAAAAGCACCCGAGATTGTTGAACACATCATGAGTGAAGTGCAACGTGATGTGAACCGATATTTTGATATTAAACATCTTGTTATTAGCAACTTGCTTAAAGACAAACGGCTACTCAACAATATTTTTAAACGAGTGGGCAAACAAGAATTTAAATTTTTCAGTAATGTCGGATTTGTATTTGGCTTCGGTATTGGTGTGATTCAGATGCTTTGCTGGATTATCACGCAAGGTAAATACCCTTGGATGCTGCCAATGTTTGGTGGCTTTGTGGGTTTTTTCAGTGACTGGATTGCATTACAAATGATGTTTAGACCCCTTTATCCTAAGAAAATATTGGGTTATACGTGGCAAGGTTTATTTATTAAACGTCAAAATGAAGTTGCCGCTGACTACGCAGCGTTAATTTCCAAACAGCTTTTAACTTCTCGCCATATGATGGAAGAGTTATTTTCTGGTACACATTCTGCGCGTGTTATTGATCTGGTTAACCGCCATGTTAAACAAGAAATTGATATGCAAGCAGGTGTGATTCGTCCACTTGTTGTTTACGCAATTGGTGGAGAAAAATATCAGGATATGAAATCGCAAGTTGCTGAACGTATTATGCAACGGCTTCCAGAGACGATGAAATACGTAGAATCTTATGCAGAAGATGCTATGAATATTCGCAGTACTTTAATTGAACGTATGCAAAAACTAACACCATCTGAATTTGAAGGTATGTTACGTCCTGCGTTTAAAGAAGATGAGTGGGCACTCATTGCAGTAGGTGCAGTACTTGGTTTTGTGGTTGGGGAATTACAAATCCAGTTCATGCTCTAATTTTACGTTCCTAGAAATAAAAAAACCGGATGAGTTGATCATCCGGTTTTTATTTTGTCTTGAATATTATTTCTCGATTGCATGATCCAAACTAATACGTCCAGCGCCATGAAGCATCAGGAAGAATAAACCACCTGCCATTGCAAGGTTTTTCATGAAATGGATGCCATTGTTATATTGCGCCGCTGCATCAGCACCACCTTGGTGGAATAAAAATGCAGTAAGAATACTAAAGATTCCAAGTCCAAAAGCCGCAAAGCGTGCTTGGAAACCAAATAACAAGGCTAAACCACCACCAAACTCAACCAAGATCACTAAAGGAAGAATTCCTGCTGGAACCCCCATTGCTTCCATATATCCAGCAGTTGCTGCATAACCAGTAATTTTCCCCCAACCTGCAACAAGGAAGATATAGGCGATAAGAAGACGCGCAATAAGGCTAATGAAACTGTCTGCACCTGATTGCGTTACGATATTTTTGACCACTACATTTGGATTAAACATATTGCCACCTTTATTTAAATGCTTATTTATTGATGAGCTCATTCTAGGTTTGGGACATTGATAATTAAATACTCAAAATCCATATATATCGTTGCATAAACGAGATGATCAATTTGTATTTTTTTGATGCTTTATACTGACTTTCTATAGGCTCACTGCTAGGATTTGAGCACGGTTTACCACTTGCTCTTATCATGGAACTTATTGATTTTATTCTACACGTTGATCAACATCTCGCCGAATTTATTATAAATTACGGAACGTGGATTTATGGCATTCTATTTTTAATTATTTTTGTTGAAACCGGTTTAGTGGTTATGCCGTTCTTACCGGGAGATAGTTTGCTATTTGCAGCTGGTGCTTTAGCAGCATCTACAGGTGCGATGGATCCATGGGTACTGGGTACTCTACTCTTCATTGCTGCCGTTTTAGGTGACACAGTAAACTACCATATTGGACGTTTTATCGGTCCACGTGTGTTTGAAATGAATTCCCGATTCATTAATAAACAGCACTTAGTTAAAACTCAAGAATTCTTTGCTCGCCATGGTGGCAAGACGATTATTTTTGCTCGCTTCGTTCCATTTGCCCGCACCTTTGCACCTTTTGTTGCTGGGGCTGGTAGCATGAACTATAAGTTTTTCCTAACTTATAACCTGATCGGAGCATTGTGTTGGGTCGCTTCTTTTGTAACTTTAGGCTATTTATTTGGAAATATGCCAATCGTTAAAGATAACTTTACCCATCTTATTTTCGGCATCATTATTATTAGTGTTTTACCAGGCATCATCGGATTTATACGTGAAAAACTCAAAAACCGAAAAGCCAATGTTCGAGACTAATTAGAAGAAACGGAATACCACCGGAAGCATACATAAAATAAGCAACATGGCCGATCCTTTATATAAATGATCGGCTTTTATTTTTTTGATTGGACCCGCTAACAACGCTCGCCCGAAAAGCATCCAGAAACTTGCTGCCGGAATCAGGATTAATGTAAAAACACCAAATACGATAAGAAAATTTTCAGGCGAATTCCATGCTTCAACAGGAAAGATACCCGCTGCAAACAACAAAGCTTTAGGATTCTTTAAGGTTGATAAGAATAATTGACGTGGCCGAATATTGCGATGACTTTGACTAAACTGTTGTAAATGGGTGTTCTTCCATAAGTGAAAAGCAAGCCAGAATACATAAAGTACACTCGTAATATGCAAAATGAGCAGTAGTGCTGGCCAAATTGGAGCAGCTAAATGAATAAAGACCGCCCAAAAGCTAATACCGTAGGCATAGCCTAACCATTCCATTGGGATAAGCCAGAATGCTTTAGATAAACCTTGAGAATGAGCAGCGGTTGCAAGTAAAGCATTTGTCGGCCCCGGAATGAGCAAAACAGCCAACATTGCCAATACAAAAAACCAACTCTCAATCATAAAATTTCCACAACATCCAAGATGGGGCCACCTTAAACGAAATAGGCAAAATATAGCAAGTTTGTGAGGGCTTTTGATTATAGAAAATACAGAATTTATTAAGCTTTAAAATTTAAAATGCATTGATTTATATTAACTTTATTATGAAACATTTTGCTAAACTTTATTCATCACAATATGCCTTAATTAGCATATTGTGATGCAAAATTGTCTATTAATTCATCTTTTTTCGAACAATAATTGGGCAATTTTTAAACTGAGCAGCCTGAACAATTGCTTCTTGCTGACCTAAAACACGTGAAAGTTCGGTATTTTTCGTTGAAGAAGATTGTCCCATATTTACAGAAATAGATGGACCGAATCCCCAACCGCCTCGTCCCCAGCCACCGCCGAGTCCAAGTCCAACACCCATACCGGTACTTTTCGGAGTTTGTACGCCATTATCGATATATTGTTGGATACGGTTATATTCACTTTGTAGCTGCTGACAGCCCAAAGATTGATATTGAGTCGGAGACACGTAAGTCGGTTTTACCGTCGTAGCACAAGCGCCGAGTAATAAAGTGGCTGCCACCAAAGGCGCAATATATAAGCCTTTCATCATTTTTCTCTTATCGTTTTGGCTCAATTTCACCAAACAATGTCTCATAAGCTTGAGTCAATTTATGTTCTGGTGCCAAATGAGCCAAAGGTAAATTTTTCTGATGCGATTCTTTCATTAAAACCGAAGGCGGTAACATGCTATTAAGTACAGGCAACCCCTCATCTTTCAACTGCTGAACCACTTCCCGAGGTAATTTTGCTTGAGCTTGAAATTGGTTGACGACAATTCCTTCAATTTCCAAGCGATCATTATGATCATCTTGCGTTTCGAGAACATTTTCAATCAATGTTTGTAACGCGCGCTTTGAAAAGACATCACAATCGAAGGGAATTAAGACTTTATCTGCTGCTATGAGTGCCGATAAAGTAAAAAAGTTAAATGCAGGTGGTGTATCTATATAGATACGATCATATCGTCCAATTAAGTTTTGAATTGAATCACGTAATTTATAAATTTTATGTTTACTTTCAAGTGCATGCTCAAGAGCACCAAGTGTGGGGCTAGCAGGAAGCACATCTAATTTTGCAAAGGGAGTTGAGTGTACAAAGCTATCAATATCTTTATTTCGTGGGGCTTTTAAAATCGAACCTAATGCATTACCGATTAAACCCTTTTGCTGATTGTTTCCCAACACATCATCAAAGAAATTTTCAATATTTGGTTCTAAAATTGATTTTTCAGCAGAATAGGTTGCGTCATCTCCTAAAAGGTACTGACTAGAGTTGGCTTGAGGATCAAGATCAATGACCAATGTCCTTAAGCCATGTTTGGCACTAATTGCAGCCAAATTTACCGTAATACTTGATTTCCCTACACCGCCTTTTTGGTTAAAAACCACACGAGTTAACATGTTTCCCTCTGCATATTTTTTTACTGTACGCAGTTTAACCTAGAGCTTAAGCAAAAAGGCAAAGAATGTAGAACAATTAAGCAAAAACAGGTTTCACAATCACTAAAATAATAATAGCAATAAATGCGATCGCACTAATGATTAAACCCGCCCTACGTTGTGCCAATAAAAGAGTGTCATCTTTTTTAAAGGCTTTCATCAGAGAAGATAACAAGACTAAAAATAGAATAATTTTAGCGTAAAACCACGGCTGTACCTGAAAGTCTTTCATGACCAATAAAATTGCACCCGTAATAAAAACTACGGTAAATGATAGATGCTGTAAGGCAACTAATATTTTGCGTCCCGCGGGATTTGGTTGCTCCCCTTGCACACCTACAAACAGAGTTGAAGCGCGTAAGACAAAAACCATAAGTGCAGCAGCCACCGCAGTCATATGAATAATTTTAGTGAGTAAATGTGCATCCATGAAATTAGCCCTTAGCTTTTAGGTGCATGTGCACATTCTGGGCTAGCAGGCGCCTGACCTTGCCACTCACTTGGTAAATAGGCATGAATTGCTAAAGCGTGAATTTGACCTGGATTCATTAAGTCTGAAGCTAAGGCATAAACTTTTTGATGACGTTGAACTAAACGTAATCCGTTAAATTCTTCACTCACTACAATCACTTTAAAATGTGACTCTTTACCTGGGAAATAACCACCATGTCCAGCCGACTCATTAATAACTTCTAAATGGCTAGGTGCAAGGGTTTGTAACCGTTCAATCAATTGTTGTTCAAGGCTCATAGCTTTTCCTTTACGATTATTCGTATATTTGAACCTAGTATACCCTGTCTACACACAAACAAAAGTTGCTCTTGTATGCTTTGACTCTAAACAAAATGTCTATTTATTCGGCAACTTAACGATAAAAATACATCTAATTGCTCATTTCTGTTTTTATTTTATGCAATCAGCATATTTATTTGCATAAAGTTGTTGACCCATGTTTCGCTTAATGTATTATAAGCGGCACGCGGGAATAGCTCAGTTGGTAGAGCATAACCTTGCCAAGGTTGGGGTCGCGAGTTCGAGTCTCGTTTCCCGCTCCAAATTGGTTTTTTTTGAGAAAGTTTTCGTAAAAACTGCTTATATATGCGGGAATAGCTCAGTTGGTAGAGCATAACCTTGCCAAGGTTGGGGTCGCGAGTTCGAGTCTCGTTTCCCGCTCCAAATTTAAAAGGCCCTAGTCGAAAGACTGGGGCTTTTTTCTTTTTATTGATTCATAATTTTTTACGGTCTATCTATTCACAGCGTAATTCATTGAGAATGGCTCAGCTCAAAGCCAAATATTTTATTACTAGATTCACATTTTTAAATCGTCAGTTATAAAGGTTCAATCTAGCTATATGTACAAGGCGTTGGAGTTATTCGATGCGTAGATATAAAGGGTAATAATTGAAAACAGTCCAAGTTAAAGCGCTCTAGGCTACAACTTTGTTGTAAACAGATAGAAAAGATGAAGTTAGAATCATATATATAGCTTTCAAAATAATACTCTTCTGTCTTTTGAGCATCATTGGTTGAGTCGAGAAATTGTATATGCTCAGGCAACACATGAAAGTTGAGCTTCTTTAAATGACGGCTCATTCCTTCGCCAGTACATTTGATATAAGCCTCTTTTAAGGTCCATATTTGAAAAAACCGCTGGTATACACTGGATGAATTAGTGAGTTCATTCTCTTTAATCCATTCAATTTCAATCGGTGCTAATACACTATCAACACGCATCCACTCGAACTCACGATCCACTTGTTCAATATCAACTCCTATTTCCCCTTCTTCAGTTACAGCAAGAATAATAACGTCCGCTGAGTGAGTAAGATTAAAATACACAGCCTTGCTACCTTCTGCAAAAGGCTTGCCGTTGGGATGTAATTGAATATTAACTTGATGAGGTGAGATGCCTAGCTTATCCGCCAAGACAGTCTTCACTAATACTCGAGAGATCAAGAAAAGGCGAGCCGCCTTAGGATGATATTGATCATATCTCAGCTTCTCTGCCGAACTGAGAAAGCCGAGATAATGACTCAATACCATATGGTCTTGTGGTACCCGTGAAACTGGGCAGACATAAACCTGCACTTGGGCACTATCAGACATTAGGAAGCGGTAGTGCTGTTGTATTTCATTAGAACAGGTGCGAGATAGTTAGAAACCACATCTACATGTGTAACGTGTGGATTATGGCCTGCGCCAGCGATAATATGTATAGGGATATCTGCGCTTATTGTGGTAACAATTGGATCTTTATCCCCCACAATGATTTCAACTTTAGAACGAAGTTCATTTAACAAAGCTGTCTGAGTTGCTCGCTGCTGCGGCAAACTAATACGGTGCATATACTCACTAATATGCTTGGCTACCGACACTCGACGTAATGAATCCATCGCATAACCAACAGACGGATTTTGTTGTCCATCTGGATGTAGGTCTTTAGCAATCATATCTTTTGGCACAAAACGGAAAATCAGATTAGATATAGCTTGTATCTGAAACATTTTAGCGGCCTGCGCCTGAACAGAATAAGGTGATATGAGGATAAGACGTGCAACTTTATCTGGATATTTCTTTGCAAGATTCAACGCAAAAAGACATCCTAACGAATGTGCAATAACAACACTATTTGGCGCTAAAAGCTTTGCAGCGGCATCAATAAATTGATGATTGTTGTCTTCCATCATCTCATAACTGCCTGAACGCCCAAGTCCCGGCAGGTCCATCATAGCGACCTGATCGTATGTGATTTTATTAATGATTGGAGACCAGCATGCACTATCAAATGGAATCCCATGTAAAAATAATGCAGATGAGGTGTCAGAACTAATCGGCTGTTTAGTATAAATTTCTGTCCAATATCGATTCTGATAGCTGAAATGACTAGGTGTTGATACTTGCATACGACCAAAGCGTGTAAGCACCAAACGATCAATCCAACGAGAGAAATAAGGAGTGACATTGATCAGGTCTGCGATACCCATTTTCGCTGCCATCGCCTCTGCCCCAGCAACATGATAGTGCTCGGTAGAAATGAAAGAGAGTTGTTCTTTAGAACCATCAAGCAATACCTCAGGTAATTTCTCTAATAGACCTTTGGGTACTTGTAAATGTGGTGTGCTGACTCCCAAATGCTCGGCAGCTAGATGAACGAGACGATGAAATTTCGGCGTCGCAGGATCAAGCAACATATACTCCTGAGCAATAGTCTCAGGATAAGACATCGTTCGGATCAAAAAGCTCACGATATACTGCATATTGCATAGTGGCAGGAATGTGTCACGACCACCTGGCAATGCCAGCAGACGTCCCTGATAGAGCTTATCAATCATGTCAGCAATACCAATATATTGCATATCGCCATAGTTATAAAAACCATCAATGACTGTCGCTGGATTTATTGCAGTCCATGGCACATTTAAACGCTTACAAGCCTCAATAAAAGCTTGATAACCCAAGATTTTTGAAGCTTCATAGCCACCGTGTTTGCAATACAACTCATCAGCCGACTCTTGTGGCGGAGCCGCCACACGATATCCACCAATCCAGATAAATCGCTCAAGCTGCTTCAATGTTGCAGCCCATTCAATTAAGGCAAGTCCTGACTTAATATTGGTACGCTCAGCTTCAGCTTTGCTAATGCCCCAATTAAAGGATGCGGCAAGATGATAAATCACATGGATCTTTGCCTGAGCATCCGCTAGCAGAGAGTCCAGCTTAAAATCGCGGCTTAAATCATATTCGACAAACGAAATAGACGGATCGACCAGCCCTTCTGTTGCAATGAAACCTAACAGCTTATCTTTCTTGGTTGCAGCATTACGCAGCGCAGCAATCACCTGATGACCTTCACGCAGAAGATCAACGATCAGTCTGCTACCAATAAAACCTGCTGCACCTGTTACTAATATGGTCTTCCGTGAAAAATTATCTTTTTTTGCGTTATTTAAATTATCCATAAATCACCTTATTAGGGACTGGGCACTCCCAGCATTGTTTTGGAGCGAATTATCTTAAAAATTATATCGAACCTGGGCATACACCAGACTGTTATCTCTAAATTGTCCTAACACCGTATCATTTCTACCCCAGAAGCGATCCCCACCTACATTCAATTGCCAGTGATCATCAAGGCTGTAATTAATACGTACTCTCAACAATTCATTAGGCTCTGGTGCAAAGTAGAATCCTGTTACTTCTAATTTCAGATTATCATTCAGTAAGTTAAGTGCATAGCGCAGCATAGCTCCATACTGATCCTGCTCATATTGGTCACTGATTGTTTGCTGATAACGGTAAACTTCTCTTAATACTGGATTTGTTAAGCTGTCGGCAGATCTAAAGTCCTCCGTATGTTTGTATACGCCAACCAAACTTAGCGTGGAATTCTTCAATGCTAATTCTGGACCCATGACCACGGTCAGATTATTTTTTTTGTGCGTAAGATCTTCACTACCATTCGAGTCAGTGTGGGTATATGCCGCTTCACCACGCCATACGATATCGTTATGGTTATAACTGAAATCAAACCCATAGACGGACATAGGATTATTTTTCAGCTGCAATGTTGCCTCCCCTGTTGGAGATGCAGAAAGAATTGACAGATCGGGCATGTGGTCCAAACCTGAGAAATACGATGCACCAACATCGAGACCATCTACAGAATAATCCCAGCGCATTGCAAATGCAGGACGGCTCTTCTTATCTATTTCATACTGGACACCAGAAATCTGACGCAATGGAATCACATCTGAACGACTACGCGGATACCACAACGCTGTCCATTTATTGGTTCCTGATTCAGGAATATATGTCAATTTAATTGCATCATTTCCAAGACGTTGATCTGTCTCATCGGGCACTAGGCGCGTATAGTCACGAGGCGATAGATTATCTGTCGGATTAATCCCATCAGCTCTCCCCCAGACTACAATCTGGCGACCAACATCGACATAGACTGTCTGATCCCAGTTATAAGAGGCATACAACTCACGTAAGTTGCGATTTACCTTACTCACCTGATCTGGGTTTACAGTATGGTCCGTTTCGTCTCCAATATTTATGTCGTAATGGATCTTAAACTCTGGATTAAACTTGAGCGTACCATTGGACCAGAAGCTTGCTTGTCCAATGTTTTTTAACGAACTTAAATCACGATCTGATGACCACACATCGAGTCTGGCTGAGTTCTGGCTTACAAAACTAATTTCGCTGTCATCTGCATGAGCATGCTGCAGTAGCATAAAGCTACTGCAGCATGCAAATACCCAATAGGCACCTTGCGTCATTTTTCAAGACTCTGCGGTGAGAAAAGCTTATCGGATAAGGTTTTCTCTGCGACAAAATCATTAACGATCACTTGTGTCATATGCTGAGTTTGCAGATTTTTCGCCATAGATTTCATGGCCTGCCATCTTGGTTTCACTTTGCCGTAAGGACGGATATCGGTGAACTCAATATGCTTTAACGGTTTACCTGCAGTATCCCAAATATCGATAGTTGCTGTAACAAAGTTGTCTTTGAGGATGCACATGCGACGTTTGCTATAACCAAAGTCACTCTTCACAGTATTATTGATTGGCGTTGCTTCAATCGTATAGCAATCTTTGCCATTAAATTTGCCATCTGCCAGTTTAGTGTACTTCCAGTCACTTAGCTTATAGCCAAGTACATCACCATAACTAAAGTCCGTACCAATAAAAGCATCACCCTTATTCGCTGATGCCAAACGACGTACTTTTTTCAATGCAGGTAAATAGACAAACATGCTATCACTGCCTTTTGCATTCTCAATCAACAGCGTCGTGGTTCCCTGTACATCTGCTGGTGAGATGAATTCAGTCAAACGCATATTGTTTTGAGTATTTCCAGCAAGCTTAGTCATATTTTTAGTCAAACGTACGCGTTGCTCGCCGCTTTTAGATGTCAGCACAAATTTAGCACTAGCACTTGAAGACAAGAACTTAGAGGCATCATCACTACGGCTAACAATGTCTTGAACCTCATCTGCATGAGATGTTTTAGGCATCGACATTGTGAGCGCCGTACCCAACAAGAGACTTGTCACAACAGTTTGTGCAACGGTAATGTTCTTCTTATTTGAGGGAAAGATAAAACGAGGTTTCAACATTAGAATCATTGTAGGTACCATAATTAAGGTTGCAAATACACTGAAAAGCATCGCAATCACAATAAACATCGCTAGCCATTGATGCACATGGAAGCCTTGCGATAGGGACAATACGCCATACCCACCAGCAACAGCAGTCGCAACAAAAAGCGAAGCCTTACCAGCAGTACTTAAAGTTTTACGAATAGCATCTTTGATATCACTGCCCTCTTCACTCAAGATTTCTCGCAAGCGATAGAGGAAGTAAATGGCGTAATCTGCACCAATACCAACCGCCATGGCTGAGATCAGAGAGTTCGGAATATTGAGCGGAATATCGAGCCAGCCCATCACACCAAAGATCGCAAGAATCGAGAATAGAAGTGGTGTCAGGACAATGAGTCCAGCAGAGAACGAACGGAAAACTAGCGCAGAGATAAAGAATACGGCAAATGAAATCTGTAGAATATTCATCAGCTTGCCGTGAACCATCGTTTCAGTTAAAGCAATGGTCTGAGTCACATCACCACCGAAACTCACAACAGCTTTATCACCCAATTGACCCGCCATATACGTTTTTAACGACTCAAGAATTTCTTTAATGCGATGATTACTGCCTGTTTTCAGAAGAACAGTGATCTTGGCATAACGCTGAGTGGTATCAATGTATGAATCAAAATCAGTCGGCTCACCAGACATTGAATACAACAGCAGATACTGAGCAACGACATCTTTGGTTGCAGGAACCTGAAATGCTTGAGGCTGATCAGCATTCATTGCCTGATTCATTCGTTTGATATAGTCAACGATAGAGATGGTTTTACCGACCTCTGGAATTGAGTTTGCGAACTTTTCTGTATTATCAATCGCTTTTAGGATTTCAGGGTTTTCAATACCATCACGAACCTTCGTATCAACCATAATATAAAGGCTGTTTGTACCACCAAGAGACTGATTCAAGAATCTGTCGTCTTGCTGCATTGGTAAGTCGCGAGCGAAGAAATTACGGCTATCGTTGTCTACCACAATACGGCTCGTGCCAATAGCAAGAAAGACGCCCATTGCCGCAATCGCAGTCATTAACATCATTCGTGGACGAACTGATAAAATGACATCACCAATACGGTTTGGAATCCAATCCCAGATCGGTAAGCCTTTGCGTTTGACCTTCACAACCGAAGGCGGTGGCAACATTGAGCGAAGTGCCGGAATAAAAGTCATCTCAATCACCAGCGTACTGATGATCCCGATTCCTGTAAAAATACCGAATGAACGAATCGTTGGAATATTGAAAGTCAACAATGAGAAGAAACCAGCCGCTGCAATACCACCAGCCAATACCATAACCGGACCCACACGAACCAAAGACTGCACTACAGCTTCGCTATTGGCAGCTTTAGGTTCCATCCCTTGAGCAATCAGATGATCAAAATCTTCATAGTAGCGCTTGAGCAACTGCACGGCGTGCCCTGCCGCAATAGCTAAAATCAGAATCGGCGTAGGCGAGTTAAAGATATCCATTGGCTGTTTGAACAAGCCCATCATGCCCATACCCCATGCCACAGCCAACAAAGCTGTAACGAGTGGCAGAATCAAACCTTGCTTGCTGCGGAATGCTTCAAAGTGCAATAAACCAATCACCAATACGGCAATCGGGAACAAGATATTGATACGTTTAGAGTAATCTTCAGCTTTATCCAGATACACAGGATTACCACCGACACTGATGGTCATATCTTTAGATTGTTCACTCTCTACGATTTTGTTGATTGGGCCCATCATCTTTTGGAAGCCCTCTGGACTTTCCTCAAGCTCAAGCAAAATCGCAGCAGTTCTTTGATCTTTCGATACCACTGAATTCATATAGGTTGGATTCAGTGCCAGTAGTTTTTTCAGGTGATCGATATCCTCCTGAGTCACTGAACTGCTTGGTAATAGTTTCTTGGCATCGAAGCCTTCTGCATTCGCCTCGATTCCTTTCGCCTGACGTGCAGCCAGACTCATCATAGTTGAGCGAACTACACCAGGTGCATTATCCACTTCTTCGGTAATGCGTTTGACTTTCTCCAACACCTGCGGCTGATAAATATCACCCTGCTTCGGTGTAATACCGATCACGACCATATATTTGGAGCCGAATTTCTTTTCAATCAGCTTGGTCGAGGTAATATAAGGATGCCCCTTAGGCGCAAGTGCATCTGGGTCAATAATAATTTTTACACCAGATGCCAGATACGCTAGAGCAAGTGTTAAGAGCATCACCACAGTCAAAACAATACGGCGATGGCTAAGAATCCAACGCGCGTATTTCTCCATTACTTGTTGAGTCTTACGAGGTGGTTTACTGGTCTCGATAGTTGGTTTATTTTCATTGCCAACCGACTCATAGGCTTCACCCCTTTGAGCCAATGCTTGAAGATTATCAACATCTTTTTTGAACTGAGCGAGTACCATCTTTTTTAGCAGCGCTGGCGGCAATACACCAAAAAAGCTACCCGGTTCTGCCTCAAACACCCATTCAATCCACGTACCTTCCGGATGTGGTTTGAAACGGTAAGTACCTGTGTAGTGAAAGGGTCCTTCCACTACTTTAAACGCATACAATTCATTCGGTACTAGATGTGTAATTTCACCTTTAAAGGACATTTCACGACCAATAAAGCTAAAACCAATCTCGTACTTACTGCCCACACGCGGAGTACTGTCTAGCAGTTCAGAATGCTTACACGACAATTGCCAACCTGCATCATTGGCCGGGTTTGCAAGGTAGTTAAAAACCTTGTCAATCTCGGCCGGTATGAGGAAAGCATGTTCTATGGTCACCATAGTGGTTCTACCTTCTTGTATTTCTTATGCAGGAATTGGATACATCTGATCAATGGTCTGGGCCACAGCCACGACATTCTCAGCGTACATAATTGATGAATGGTCACCAGGCAAATCCACTTGTGTAAATGTTTCTTTGACCAGTTGATCCCAACCTAGACTTTCTCCGAAGTCTTCCTGCTCATCTTTGGCCTTGACCAATAGAATTGGAAAATCTTCAGGATCTGGGAAATAGGTCTGGAGTGCGATGCCATTCGCCAAATAGGTATCAAAGTAAAGTCGGAAATCTGATGGATCAGCATCTAACGGTAGAACATTGATGGCCTTAGCTTCTTTAAGTACATGATCAAACATTTGATCTGGACTCAATTCACGCAAGTATTGCGCTGGGATCGTTAACTTTTTGCCATAAGGTGCAGCTAAATCACGGGCGAACCAAGACAAAAGCATGGCATCGTCGGCATCTTCAGGCACATTTTCTGGAATTGGAGCACGAGTATCGATCATGACAATACCTGTGACCTGTTGCCCCATTTGACGCAACTGACGACTGATCTCATACGCAATCGCCCCACCGAAACACCAGCCACCGAGGAAATAAGGGCCTTGAGGCTGCATCTTTTGCATTTCAGCAATATAGAGCGTCGCCATTTCTTCAATCGCCACTTCCGCAGCATCGGCTTCAATCAGTCCAGGAGACTGAATAGCACGTAAGGTACGATTCGGGTTGAGGTGACGCGAAAGCTCCATATAACAGAAGGTACTGCCACCAATTGGATGGAACAGCCACAGCGGTTGTTCATAAGTTCCACGGCGTAGTTCAATTACGATAGATGGCTTAATTTCTTTATTTTCGCGAATGATTTCACTCAGACTCGCCACAGTGGAATATTGTGCCAACAAAGCAACTGACAGTTCGGTACCGAAAGCCTTTTTGAGATGGTTGACAAGCTTCACAGCTAATAAAGAATGCCCACCTAATTCAAAGAAATCATCGTGTATACCAACTCGCTTGACCGACAAGATCTGTTCAAAGGTAGTACACAATTCGATTTCGATCGGATCACGCGGTGCAACATAATCATTGCTCTGCTCAAAGATCGGCTCAGGAAATGCCTTACGATCCAACTTATTGTTGGCCGTCATTGGAAATTCATCCAATCGGATAAACGCACTTGGCACCATATAAGCTGGAAGATGGATTTGCAGGGTCTTTTTTAAACCAGCAATATCAAGCTCTTGTCCAGTTACATACGCCACCAGTTTCTGGTCGCTGTCAGCTGTGGTCTTAACCAGCACTACCGCATCTGTGATACCGTCGATCTGTTTGAGAACATTCTCGATTTCACCTAGTTCGATACGGAATCCACGAATCTTGACTTGGAAATCTAGACGTCCATGATGAGTCAAGCGTCCATCTGTACGCAGGCAGACTTTATCCCCTGTTCGGTAGAGTCGACCGGCATTTGGTAGAGATGGCAATGTTCTAAATTGTGCATCTGTCAATTCAGGTCGATGCCAATAATCAACCGCTAGGCCATCACCACCAATCCAAAGCTCACCCATAACGCCTGGTGGAACCAAACGCTGCTGCTCATCAAGAACATAAAGCTGGGTATTCGCCAGTGGTTCACCTAAATCAATATACTTTGCATCGGTGATACGAGCTGCACTAGACCACACTGTAGTTTCAGTCGGACCATAGACATTCCATAGACAACCAACTTTATCCAGCAGTTTTTCTGCAAGAATAGTATCTAGCGCTTCGCCTCCACAGAGTGCAGTCAACCCTGCATTGCCGCCCCACTCGCTATCTAAGAGCATTTTCCAAGAAGCCGGTGTAGCCTGTAACACATTGATAGACTTAGCATTTAGATAGTCTACGAGTTGATTACCATCTTGTGATACTTCACGTGGGCATACATGCACCACACCGCCGTACATAAGCGGAATGAGTAATTCAAGAATTGAAATATCAAATGCATACGTGGTGATTGCTAACAACTGAGTGTCAGCAGTCACTTGCAATCTATCATTCATAGATAGCAAGAAATTGATGATTGAAGGATGCCCAATACGAACACCTTTAGGCTTACCTGTCGAGCCTGATGTGTACATCACATAAGCGACATCACCAAAGGCAAGCGCCTCGCGCACTTTCTCAAGTGCCACAACACCAGCTTGATTGATATCTAAGCGAGGTACAGAACTGTTAAGAGCATCCATTAACTCGGTTTGAGTCAAGATGACTTTAGGTTCGGCATCTTCAATGATGTTTTGTAGACGTTCAGTTGGGAAGTTAGGATCCAGTGGCACATAAGCTGCCCCTGCCGCCCAGATCCCAAGGATTGCTGCTGGCAGTAACGCTGTGCGGTCTAACATGAGACCTACACGATCGCCACGTGTAATGCCGTGTTCACGCAAATATTCAGCAATACCAGCAATATGTTGACCTAACTCACGGTAGCTAACCGCATGATCGTTCGAGGTCAAAGCATGATTTTCACCACGATCATCGATCTGCTTTAAAATCATTGCGAATAGATCATGCTGAGCATAATCAGTCGCCTTTCCACGGAGGGCCTCGAACTGAATGCCATCTTTATAATCAGGTGCGATATTTAACTCAACGATCTTACGTTCAGGATGAGCCACCATCTCAGATAGTACAGCTTGCAGCAGCTGTACTATATTTTCGGCAGACTGCGCAGAAAATAGCTCAGTGTTATATTTCAATACACCAACAAGTTCACCCTGATATTCACCGCCCATTTCTAGCGTAATATCCAACTGTCCTTCTTGCTGACGAACTGGAAAACTTCCTAAAGTTAAATCTTGACCAACCAAAGTAGCTGGGGTCTGGATTGGCAGAAGTAGTTCTTTAAACTCATCCATACCGCCTAGACGTTCCCAGAACATTCCTACCTGAGCCAATGGGTTAATACTGCCATCACGCTTTGGTGAAACAGCTTCAACTACTCTGGAAAAGGCAACTTTTTGATGCTTGAGGCTCTGTCTTAATTGTTCCTGAACCTGCTGTGTAAATTGACGTAAAGTCTGGTCAGCATCAATGTCCATGTGAATAGCAATCGTATTGACAAACTGCCCCAGCGCATTGCGCAACGAGCGCTCAAGTCGACCAGCTACAGGTGTAGCAATAACGAGTTCATTTTCATTTGATAGCTTGTGTAGCAGGATATAGAAGCCAGATAGTACGAGTCCAAACAGCGTGATCTCATAATCTTTCGCTAAGTTCACAAGACCAGACGACACTGACTCAGGCACACGGAACACCAGTGAGCTACCTTTGTGTTGCTGCACAGCCGGACGAGGATAATCAAGCGGAATGCTATGTACGTGTGGTGCATGTTGTAACGCATTTTTCCAGAACAGTAGACTCTCATCAGCATCGTCAATCGCAGTACTCTGCTGCTTATCAGCATACTGTGCGAACTCGATTCCGTTCACTACGTCTGACTCTGTAACTAGTCCAAAACGTTTGCCGACATCACGCAGTAAGAGACCAATCGACCAGAAATCCATGAGGGCATGATGAATCACGACTGCAATCACATAGTGATTTTCACCACGTTCATAACAATGAATACGCCACAGCGGTGGCTGAGTCAGATCAAACGGCTGTTTAGTATCCTGCTCGACCAATTGTGTCAAATCAGATGCATCGACATGGCGAGCATCAGAGAAGACGATATTAGGATAGATTCGATCCCAGATCAGTTGCTCAATACCCTGATCATTAGCAGGCATACTTACACGTAGCAGCGGATAATCATGCATTACCGCTTCTAGAATCTCCATCGGCTTATTGCCTAATGGTTGGTTGACCTTCACATCAAAGGCCACCACCATATTGTAGGCACTGCAGGTCGACTCAAGGCGCTGGATATACCAGATGCCGAGCTGTTCTGCAGAAATCGCATGACGTGACAGAACTTCTGGTTCTAGTCGTACAAGGTTATTCACGAAGCAACTCCCTGTTGCAACTCAGAAACAAGATATTCAGCCAACGCATTAATTGTCGGGTAATCCCATAGTAGTGTCGGTTCAAGCTCTAGTTTTGTCAGATCTTCTAAATCCCCAGACACAGACAAAGCAACGATCGAATCAAGACCGTAACTGGTAAATTTTTGATCTGGATTAATCGTCTCAGGCTCTACGCGCATTTCTTTGGCTACTAGCGTACGAATGATTGCGCTCCAGTAAGCTTTATCTTTATTCATGGGGTAATCTCCTCTTTAACCGGTTTGGCATCACGTGGTGCCAGTGCAAAATCGATGACAGATAACATATGGTTGGTTGAAATTCGGTCTAGCAGATCTGCCAATGTGCTTTCACGTAGTGATGTCATTGGAGGGGATGCCTGCCCTTCAGCAGCATTTAGGAAAATGATCAGCCATGCACCATCCTGCAAAGCAGGTCTTAAGCCATGACGGTTAAATATCCAAAAACCCAGCACAGCAATGCGAGCAAATAACTCAGCATAGTCACGGGCCAAGCTGAAACGTAATGTTTCAAACTCTTTGGCCGCTTCTGAATTTGAGAAATAATCCTGAATTTTTTGATCTAGCGTGCGCTGCTCGATAAGAAGTTGATCAGCACGTTCACGTAACGGGGACAGAATCTCAGCAGTCATTCCCTCTGTAACGTCCGCATCGTTGAGCATCTCGATGATCGTTCCCAGTGACTCCATCACCAAGTCACCATCGCGGTTGAAAATCTCAAGCTCACGAAAATCAATAGCATCCGTCTTCACCTGTAAGTCATATAACTGGTGATAGCGTGCTTTAGCTTCGGCTTGGTCGAGATGGTTTACTTTTTTGCTACGGCCTTTATTGGCAGACTTGAGCTGAAAACTCAGGCTGTCTAGACAGACGGTGCTACTGCCGTCAAACACACTAACAATCAGATGGTCTCTGAAAGCTTTCTGGTACATTCCATCCGCATATGCATTTCTTAAGAAAAAACGCGACCCAAGCACTGAGGAGGTGATCTTAGCGAGTGACTCTACATACTCAGGCACCAGTACCTTAATGATCGGTGACCATGTACTGAACTGATTGATACAAACATGTAACCCACGCGCACCAACGAGTGACAACACCTCAGCCGCCAATAGATAGGCATAGGCTGTAGCCAGTTGCTCACGCACTAGCGGAATGCTTATTACTTTTTTGTTATATAACTCACGCTCAATAGCAAACTCAGTCGCGATGCGCAGCATCGTATCGCCCGCACCCAAAGAGAAGCTGCTGCAATATGCACGCGTCACCTGTAGCGTCTTGAGCCCAAGCTCTAAGCCCTGACCTTCTTCACCGATCAGAGCATCTTTGTGAATTTCAGCATTGTTAAAGCCAATACCACTGATATCTAACCCACGCATACCCACTGTTGGTAGACGGTTCAGGCTATAAGTTCCCTTAGAAACCATATGACGCTTATCAAGCCAGAATGCACTCAGGCTACGTGGTCCACGGTCATCCGACGTTTTAGCAATCAGACTTAAAGAGTCACCTAGAGTAGCGCGATTGATTGACCATTTTTCGCCATTCAAAACGTACTTGCTTTCAGTAGCTTGTGCAGTTACTTCACTAGATAAAAGGTCAGCTCCATGCGCTTTCTCACTATAAGCTAGCGCTGGTGCAGCACCACTCAAAATTCGACTAGCAATGTTTTGGCATTGGTTTGCATTACCACCGATCCATACAATCACAGACCAAGCATTCGTGCTATAGGTCGAATTGATGGTTAGATCACGTCGTGCCAGCACTCGATGCAGATATAGCAACTCTTCACCAATTTCCATACGACCTCCAAGCTCTGAAGGTACATAAAAACGGTTCATGCCCACGGCATTCAGAAAATCAACAGCACGCTGAGGGTATTGTTCCTTCTCATCGCGCTCAATGGCAGCGGACCAAGAAAAATCATTATTGGTATCATGTACGGAGCCTAAAATTTGCTCCAGACGAGCAGCAGATTGAAACTGCCGCAAATTAGATGTAAGTGACATGAGTTTTTGCTCAAATGATTAAAGGGTAAGGATTAAAACAAAGCACTTTTCAATCGATTAAAAATGAGCGCGCGCACTTCTCGTTCCTTGATCATTGAGTTGAGTAGATTGGAGCTATAACGAATCAGTTGCCCCCGCTGCTCACGATCACGGATGATTTCTAAGCCATTTTTGACATAGTTTCGAGCCATCACCGTTCTACGGTTTGGATGGGTTAAACAGATCAGTTGACCGCGCTCGATCTGCTCTTTAATTTTTCTTCTTCTAATTTTTCCGCTAGTGGTCTTGTTGATCCGACCTTGATGCAGCAAATAAACACCTTCTACAGGCAAACCGATATCAGCCGCGACTTGTTCTTTAACCTGAGTTCTGATGGTTTCAAAATTAAGTGTCTTGTCTATCGACTTCTTTTTGATCTCAAGCACAACCGTGACACCATCAGAATTACCGAAATTCACTGCTGCCACACAGCCTTTACGGACAGCAGGATGTGCTGTTTCAACAGAACACTCGATATCTTGTGGGTAATAGTTTTTGCCACGGATGATGATCACATCCTTAAGACGACCAGTCACATACAAGTCTCCGTTTTTAACAAAGCCCATATCACCAGTTCTCAAGTAGTGCACTTGACTAGGCTTATCTGCCTTATCGAGGATGGTTGCAGCAAAGGTTTCCTGATTGACCTCAGGCTTCTGCCAGTAACCCGCAGTGACACTCTCACCTGCTAGCCAGATTTCACCGACTTCATTAGCTCCTACCTCTTTGCGGGTATGTGGATTAACAATACGGCAATCAATGTGTGCGGAAATCTTGCCACAGCTTACTATTTGCACGGCTGTCTGATCTTGACTGGTCTGCACCAAATTGGCATTCAACTTTTCACGATCAATTGAAATAGCATTAAGCGGACCAGTCACACCACTGACTAAGAGCGTAACTTCTGCCAAGCCATAGCACGGCAAGAAAGTATCCATTCTCAATTTCGACTGAGTATTGAACTTCTCCATGAAGCTTTGCATAACATGAGCTTTGATCGGCTCTGCACCGTTAAACAGCACACGCACACGGCTCAGATCAAGCGATGCAGCCTCATCATCCGAGATGCGGTGTAGGCACAATTCATAGGCAAAGTTTGGCCCACCACTAATCGTGACCCCTTTTTCGCTAATGAATTGCAGCCATTTAAGAGGTTTACGGATAAAATCCAGCGGTGACATCACATAGCAAGTCAGACCTACATACACAGTCTGTAAAACTGAGCCGATCAATCCCATGTCATGATAAACAGGTAGCCATGTAAGACCGATATCATCGGCTTGTGTACCAAACGCTTCAGCAATCATGACTTCATTTGCCATGATGTTTTTATGGGTAACGATTACCCCTTTAGGCCAACCAGTTGACCCTGAAGTATATTGAAGGAAGCAGATATCGTCTTCAGCAATATGTGGAAAATCCTTTTCCACTAAATCACGCTGCAATTGGGCATCAACAGCATGCAATATTAAACTTTCGTTTTGGGCTTTTAATGTGATAAGACCCGATAGCTCAAGAATCTTTTTGGTTGTGAGTACTATCTTTGGCTCACAGTCATTCATAATATTCAAAATATTAGAAAAACCATTGCGGTTAAAAGGCAAGCTGACAGGTACTGCGATAATTTTAGCTTTTAAACAGGCAAAGAACGATACGATAAAGTCCAATCCAGGCTCAAACAGCAACACGGCACGATCACCGCTATCGACAAGATTCATTAAGATTTGGGCCTGACATTGAACTTGCTCGTTCAGCTCTGCATACGTCAGAGATTGAATCCCACCGGATTGGCGCCCTAAATACTCGAAAGCAACCCTAGCTCCATTTGAATTTGCGTGGGATTCCAAAGTTGCAATGATATTATCCGTACCCATTACAGCCATAACTTACTCCGATTAATTATAATTCACCCTTTAAACTCGCTAATTCAGAAATGACACTTCTAGCTGGGGCTTTTAATAAAAAATGAATATACTTTTTGTTTAAAATATAAATTCACATTATATTTTATGTGCTAGTGTTTTTTATTACACCTGTAAGGTTTTACAGGTTGGCCTGTTTTTATTAAGAATTAAGAAATTGGATATCTTTCATAAATTATTTTTATTCAGTTCAATATTATGAAGGCGGGCAATTAAATTAAACCTCTAACCCAATTTTTCCCTTCTTTGATTAATATTTAATAGTGTTTCGCAAGGTTTCTTAGTATGCCAACCATATGGTCTGTTCGTATTCTTATTTTGTGAGTCTCTTGATTGGAGATCTTGTATTCACAATCTAATGTACTGTTTATTTGCTTTTCTTAAGGGCAATAAATGATTCAGGTAAGACCCCCTCATAGCCTTTATTTATAAGGATAAAGCTCCTAAAGAAATCTGCTTTAATTTGTACTTGAATAGCTTAAAACTATGTATAGCATCTTGACTGATATATAAACCTATAAATTAATAAATTTTATCTTCTAAGAGCCGATAAAATGCGAATACCAAATTTTAAAACAATAATATTAATAAAATATTTTTTAATTATAAATTTCATTTATTTTGTTTTATCATTAAGTGAAAATATTATTAAATCACCCCATAAATCAATTTCAAAAAACTTTTATAAATAAGATTATCTATATAAATTCGACTTTAATTAAAATTTTCTTAAATTAAAAATTCTCAATTAAATCCACTTTAAATAAATATCTAATAATAATTTATTTCATCAAAATTAATTATTATATTTCTATATATCTAACTTTATAAAATTCCTAACATCACGGCTCTAATCGCTGCTGAAATTTTATTATTCACATTTAACTTTTGCATTGAATTACAGAGATGAAAATTTACTGTTCTTTCAGTTACTCCGAGAATCTGAGCAATCTCTGCTGACGTTTTTCCTTCCGCAGTCCAACGTAGAACCTCTTTTTCCCGATTCGTTAAATAAAGATTAAACTGAGCAAATTCTGTTTCATTCACAATTTTAGCAATACTGGAATGTACTGTCTGAGATAACCAAAACATATTGGTATATTGAGCTTTCTGCTCTTTTTCTGATAATTGGTCAGTAGATCTTGCTAGTGTTAGCATTCCCCTTGTACCAATAAAGTCACGGCTTGACTGTGCCCAACCGACGTTTAAACCATAAGAACGCGCCTCCTCCCAAAAATCTTTTTGAGATTGTGTGTTTGCAGATTGGCTCGACCAGACAAGAGGTTGAAGTGATAGCATACAATGCTGTACGGTTGGATCTACCCTCACATATTGCTGTTTAACATAACGCTTCTGCCATGCTTCGGGATAATTATTCAACATAATTGTTTTTGGTTCAGCAATAGATAATGGCGACTGCATACCATAAGCACAATAATCAAATCCAAGCTTTGAAGCTGTAGATTTGACTACCTCAAATAGCTGATATTCATTTTTTACCATCAGAGATGCTGATAGTAGATCTTCTTGCCAATTTTCCATTTACTCTCATTAAACCTCATGCATAAATCATTTTTATTTAGTTGCATATAGTGAATTCATAATCCAAATAACAACATTTTTGAGCCTGAGAGGGTGGTAAATTTTCCGGATAAACTGGTTTCAGAAAGCTTTTTAAGGTTGTTATATTGCACATGCGAATTATGCTTGAAAGCCTCAAATTTACAGGATGCATTTTATTCCAAAAATGAGTATTTTTTATTTTCAAAAGGAGACCATTATTTCTTCTTTTTTGTATATTTCTATTAATTTAACTAAAGAATAACGTCTATTATTGATACTAGCAGTATAAATTTTTATTTATTATTTAATGAAACGCATAATAATGATAATGATTTCTAAAATAATATTTTAATAATAGGATAAATATTATCTACAATACATATGAAAAACTTAAACTGTTGATAATCTTGAAACAAGCAACTCTCATATTGAAGCTATAGATGGGTCAATTTCCGCGTAAGTAAAACTTCCTGTCTGAAGTACTTTCTAAAGAACAGCTTAACGTTGTGTATCACCAGATTACGGCTAACCTGTAAAACTTAACAGTATTTCGTTGGCAATAATTTATGTTATTTATCTATAGAACTGTAATTCAAGTCACTTGAATAGGTAGCATGGTCACAATCCCCCCTGATTTTTCAATCTCAACAGATGGTTTTATTCGGATGAATGAAATCCAGCTTATGAATTACCCCCTCCAACACCTGATATCTATTGTTGAAACTACACAAATTGAAGACTCTCGAATTCTATATTGTGGGTTTACTGAATGGGCAACATCACGGAGCCCAGCTTTAAGTACCGGATGGGACTGGGAATTTATTGAGAATAATGGAATTGCTAGCTTAAAACGAATTGGGCTACCTCGAAGCAATATCATGATTGTTGATTTATCAGGTACAGATATTGGATTTGATGTTACTGAAACATTAATCGAAAAAAAAATAGATTCTTTGTTTTGGGAACAGTTCATTTATGCTCAAATCAATACAACACAAACAAAGACTAAATTAAGTCCAAATTTCTCTTAGAAACCTGTAAATTCTTACAGTTACCACCTTTTCAGCTGTCGAGTAAAGTCGCCTGAAAAATAAGTGGAAGCACTTGTAATGAATGTTATTGCTGGATTCCAAAACAATTTTTCAGAAGTCCTATATACCAAATTTAAAAGTTACCGCTACAAGGTATTTGTTGAACATTTGGGTTGGGAGTTGAACTGTCCAAATAATGAAGAACTAGATCAATTTGATAAAATCGATACAGCTTACGTCGTCGCTCAAGATAGAGAATCCAATATTATTGGCTGTGCCAGACTACTACCCACGACTCAGCCCTATTTACTGGGTGAAATATTTCCTCAATTAATGAATGGAATGCCTATTCCTTGCTCACCAGAAATTTGGGAATTATCAAGATTTTCAGCCGTAGATTTCTCAAATCCGCCGACCTCTGCTAATCAAGCAGTGTCATCCCCAGTCTCTATTGCAATTCTGCAAGAAGCGATCAACTTTGCAAGAAAACAAGGTGCAAAACAACTCATTACGACCTCACCTCTTGGGGTAGAGCGGTTATTACGTGCCGCGGGTTTTCGCGCCCATCGTGCAGGACCGCCAATGGTTATCGATGGATATGCTATGTTTGCATGCTTAATTGAAGTTTAGTTGGTTAAATCAAAGTCTAAAAAATGGTGACATTGCAAAGATTAAGGTCTTAAGCCGGAATCTCGTTTCACTCATTAAATTTCAAAAGCCCTAGTCAAAAGATTAGGGCTTTTCTTTATTTGAAGATTCAAACTTAATATTAAGACTGCTCAGTAATTTTGGTTTTCAAATTTAATTCTGATTTCTTATGGTAAGCCTCATCAGTTTTAGTCTGCCAATCACGTGGCATAAATGAAGTCGATATGATTGCAACGATAGCCATAGATCCAATATAAATCATAATTAAGTAAGGATTACCTTGCCCGATACTTAAAAGTTTCGTCGCAATTAGCGGTGCTAAACCACCACCAAGTACCCCAGCTAGCTGTACCGAAATTGAGATTCCGCTATAACGAATTTCTGCCGGAAATTGACGTGCAAAAAGCTGAGCTTGTGGTGCATACATAATCGGAAAAACCACACCAATCGCTAAAACAATTGCCGTCCAGACCAATACTGGATCTTTAGTGTTGAGCATGGTAAAAAATGGATAGCAATAAAGTGCCAATACGCATAACCCAAACATAAACATATTGCGTTGACCTACTTTATCTGACAAATGTCCACATAACGGCGTCATAAATAGAATGACCACAGCACCGCAAATGGTGGCAAATAAAATGTCCTGACGTGGGATTCCAAGTTGTGCAGTGGTATAGGCCAACGTAAAGGTTGAAGCAATATAGAACCATGCATTTTCGGCAGCGCGAGCCAAAATAATCGTGATGAGTTGCTTTGGATGGTTTTTAAAAACTTGTAAGGCAGGAACTTTGACTTCTTCGGACTGCTGTTTTACTTTTTCAAAATCTGGTGATTCAGGTACTTTCACTCGAATGTACCAACCTACTGCTAGTAAAATAATGCTGGCAAGAAACGGTAAACGCCACCCCCAGCTAAACAGTGCTTCTTCAGGTAATAACGACACCAGACCCAACGCGATTGAGGCTAGCATTAAGCCACCACCTGTACTGGCTTGAGGCAAGCTTCCCCAAAATCCTTTACCGCCTTCGGGTGCATGTTCAACGGCCATAAGCACAGCACCGCCCCATTCACCGCCCATTGCCATCCCTTGAATGAATCGTAAGACAACCAAACAAATTGCAGCCCAGTAACCAATTGATTCGTAAGTCGGTAATAAGCCAATCAGTACGGTTGGGATTCCCATGAGCATTAGAGTCAACAGCAACATCGATTTACGACCAATCTTGTCACCAAAATGACCAAAGACTAGGCCCCCTAGTGGTCGCCCAATAAACCCAACGGCATAAGTGGCAAATGCAGCAAGCACACCTGTAAGGGCATCCAGATTTGGGAAAAATAATTTATTAAAAATCAGCGCCGCTGCCGCACCGTAAATAAAAAAGTCATACCACTCAATGGTGGTGCCGACCATGCTAGAGATGCCTGCTAATCGATGTGACGACTTTTTAGTAGTTGAACCGTTTCCATGTATTGATTGCATCGTAATATCCTTTTTAGATTTTCTTGTTTTATCTTTTTTATGCTTATGACCAGCCCTGACCATAAGCATTTTCAGGTCTCGCTTTATCTCCTTAAGCTTTTTATGTTTTTGTAATGCGGTTTAGCTCAATTTTTCTAAAATTGGCTCAAATTTCGAATTACGTTCTTGCCACTGTGGTTGTTTATCTTTATCGACAATGAGTGCACGAACACCTTCAATAAAGTCGCCATGCTCAAACCAGATATCCTGTAAATCACGTTCAAGCTGCATGCACTGAGGTAAGGAGAGACCTCGACCTAAATGTTGCAGTTTTAAACTGGTTTGTTTGGCTATAAATGAGCGCTGCTGCAAAATGCTGAGCATCTTACTTGCCCAAGTTTTTAAGCTTTCATCTTGTTCATTTTCAAGACTTTGTTCAATTTCATCTAAATGCTGATATCCAAAGTGTTTACGAATACCTTCAGCCAATTGTTTTAATTCGCTTTCGGCAGGGCGAGTAATAAATCGGGTAATGATGCGTTCAATTCCCTCTTTGCTTAAACTTGGCGCTTCAACAAGAGCATCTTGCAAAGCTTGTAACTGCTCGCTTGGCACATGATAGTCAATTAAATCGAGGTAAAGCGCATCGCTACTGCTGATCTGCTCACCCGTAATGGCCATATAAACACCGATATCATCAAGGCGAGACAGGAAGTGTGTTGCACCAACGTCTGGGAAGAAACCAATCGCTGTTTCAGGCATGGCAAATCTAGATTTTTCGCTGCTCACCACAATGTGACAAGCCTGAGCCAAGCCAAAACCACCACCTAATACATAGCCATCAAGCATAACAATGACTGGCTTTGCATATTCACGCAGTACATTCAACATTTTATATTCGGCACTAAAGTAGCCTTTGTAGTCGGCCGTGCCATTTTTATAACTGTCATAGAGATAGCGAATATCACCGCCTGCACAGAAGGCCTTTGGGCTATTTGATTTGATTAAAACGGCCTGAATAGCAGCATCATTTCGCCACAGTTCCAATTGGGCACCAATACTTTTGATCATATCTAGCGACAATGCATTGAGATGAGTCACACGGTCTAACGTAATCACGCCAAGCTTACCTTGTCGCTCAATCATTAAGTGATTTTCTGTATTCATTTTATTGATCTCTTATTGATTTTTAAAATTTGGCTTTCGTTTTTCAACAAATGCCTGCATTCCTTCTTTTTGGTCAAATGTTGCAAATATTGAATGGAACATACGTCTTTCAAAACGCAAACCTTCAGTAAGGTTTACTTCAAAAGCTCGGTTAATGGTTTCTTTAAGCATCATGTTTGCAGTTAAAGAGCGTGCCGCAATTTTTTCAGCTGCTTGCAAGGTTTGTTCAAGTAATTCTTCTTTACTAAACACACGTGCGACTAAACCACTTTGTTCTGCTTCTATAGCGCCCATTTGACGAGCGGTAAAACACATTTCCATTGCTTTGGCTTTACCAATGGCATGGGTTAAGCGTTGTGTGCCACCAATACCCGGAATTACCCCTAAGGTGACTTCAGGTAAGCCAAACTTGGCGTTGTCAGCACAATAAATAAAGTCACACATAAGTGCCAATTCACAGCCACCACCTAATGCATAGCCACTCACCGCTGCAATTAGAGGTTTACGGCGCTGTGCAATACGGTCTGCAAGATGAAAAAAGTCATCAAAATAAATATCTGGAAATGCTAAATCAGCCATTTCTTTAATGTCTGCACCTGCAGCAAAAGCTTTTTCAGAACCAGCCAATACGATGCAACCAATTTCGCGGTCTTTTTCGAGCTGATCTAATGCCTGATTAATTTCACTAATTAATTCGCTGTTTAAAGCATTGAGCGCTTGAGGGCGATTTAATGTAATCAGTCCAACCCCATTACGCTTTTCTAATAAAATACTTTGCCACTGCATTATTTATTCCTTGTTCTGATTTTATAGACTACGTGCAATCACTAAACGTTGGATATCGCTTGTGCCTTCGTAAATTTGACAAATACGCGCATCACGATAAATGCGTTCAATTGGGAAATCTCTGAGATAGCCATAGCCACCAAAGACTTGTAGCGCACTCGAGCACACACGCTCAGTCATTTCTGAAGCAAATAACTTGGCCATTGAAGCTTCGTTGAGACACGGTTGACCTGCTTCTTTTAAACGCGCAGCGTAGTGAACCAGTTGTCTCGCTGCTTCAATTTCAGTTGCCATGCTGGCAAGGCGAAAAGCGATGGTTTGATGCTCAAAAATTGGTTTTCCAAAAGTAATACGCTCTTTGGCATAACGGGTCGCTTCTTCGAGCGCCGCACGTGCTAGACCAACTGCTTGTGCAGCAATACCAATACGTCCACCTTCTAAATTGGCAAGAGCGATTTTCAAACCCTCACCTTCTTTGCCAAGCATGAGACTTTTATGAATGCGCACATCGGTCAGCGCGATCTGACAGGTATCTGAAGCATGCAGACCTAGTTTTTCTTCAACACGAATTACTTCATAGCCCGGTGTCTCGCGTGGGACTAAAAATGCACTAATGCCCTTTTTACCCGCGCTCGGATCAGTCACTGCAAACACAATAATGACACCAGCATTATCACCTGAGGTAATAAACTGCTTGGCACCATTTAAAATATAATCGTCGCCATCTTTCACCGCTCGGGTTTTAAGAGCTGCCGCATCTGAGCCAGTATGTGGTTCGGTTAAAGCAAAAGCACCGATCATTTCACCTTGCGCCAGAGGTTTTAAAAAACGCTCTTTTTGCTCATCAGTACCAAATTTTAAAATAGGCACACAGCCAACCGAGTTATGTACGCTCATGATGGTTGAGGTTGCGCCATCTGCTGCCGCAACTTCTTCGAGGGCTAGTACATAGGCTAAGTTACCCGTGTCTGAACCGCCCCATTGCTCTGAAACAAGCATCCCCATAAAACCGAGTTGCCCCATTTGAGCCAAGGTTTCTTTCGGGAATGTCCCGTCTCGATCCCAATCGCTAGCATGAGGCTTAATTTGTTCTTGGGCGAAACTTTTCGCCATATCACGAATGAGTAATTGTTCTTCGGTAAATTGCATTGTTATTTCCTTTATCCTGCTTTAGCTTGTTGTTTAGCAATTTCTTGATTACGCAATAAAAAGCGCTGAATTTTACCACTTGGAGTTTTAGGTAATTCACTCACAAATTCAACTAAACGTGGGTACGCATGTGCAGAAAGTCGTCTTTTAACAAATTGGCTGAGTTGTTCAGCAAGTGCATCTGAAGGTTGAGCATCCGTAGCTAAAATTACAAATGCCTTAACCACTTCGGTACGGTCTGGGTCAGGCACACCAATCACTGCGGCCTCAACTACTGCATCATGTTCAAGCAAAGCACTTTCTACATCAAAAGGCCCAATCCGATAGCCCGATGTGGTGATCACATCATCACTACGGCCAACAAAGCTCATGCTGCCATCGGCATGCAACTCGGCAGTGTCGCCCGTTAAATAGTAATGACCAACAAATGGCGATTTACGGCTTTCTTTATAACCACCAAACCACATCATTGGAGACTGGCTAATGTCGACTGCTAAAATTCCCGGTGTGTCTGGCGGAAGTTCTTCACCTTGTTCATTGACAATAGCAACACGGTAGCCTGGACTTGGAAAACCTGCTGAACCAGCATGAATTTCATGTTTTAAACCATGGTGATTACACACCACCATGCCCACTTCGGTTTGCCCATAGTGATCATAAATCGGAGCATCAAGCACTTGTTTAAACCAACGAATGACTTCTGGGTTAAGCGGCTCACCTGCACTGCTCACCACACGGAACTGCCCTCTTAACGGCGCCATTTGTGCTGGATCAGCTGCCATCATCATGCGGTAAGCAGTCGGAGCACCTGCCAAGTTGTTAATTTTATAATCTTTCACAATTTGACATAGGCTATCCGTACTGAAACCACCTTCATAGAACAAAGTAGCGTGACCCAAGAATAACGGTCCAGTAATCGCGTAGTACAGACCATACGCCCAACCCGGATCGGCAATATTCCAGAATGAATCTTCTTCGGTTAAACCAATGGCATCTTGCATATATCGACCAAAGGCAATCAATGCTTTTAGTGGCACTTCCAATGGTTTAGCAGGACCTGTAGTACCTGAAGTAAACATGAGCAAGAAAGGATCTTGGATGCTACGCATAACTAAATCACATTGATCGGACTGCTGCTTCACTTCATTCCAAAAGTTAAAATCCCCTGCTTTAAGCGGAGTACCTTGTGCGTCGGCCACCGTCACAATTGCAGGGCAATTTTCAATTTCATCAAGCTTGCTACGGTTACCTACATCGGTCACCACCAGCTTACTTTGTGCAAGCTGAATACGGTGCTCAATCGCTTTTGGGCCAAATGCAGTAAAGAGTGGTTGATAGACTGCACCTATGCGCCAAGCTGCAAAAATAGTCACAATCAGTTCAGGTGTTCTTGGTAATAGACCTGAAATACGGTCGCCTGCTTTCACACCTTGTGATTTTAAAAAGTTAGCAAACTGACTCGACCATTCTTTTAATTCACGGAAGGTATATTGCTCTTTTCGTCCATCTTTTCCTTGCCAATACAGCGCGATTTTGTCGCCATCGGCATGTCGATCACAGCATTCATAACAAGCATTTAAGGTATCAAGTGAACCTGATAACATCTGTTTTGCAGTACTTTCCAAATCGAAAGCCTGTGCAGCATTTTGATAATCCATCATATCTTTTCCCTCAGTCCGGATTTGTTGTTATTCACGACAGGGTTTAATGTGTTTAAAGCCATCCTTTGGCTTTACCGTTATGCCTCTTGTGGCAGGTATTGCTGAATAATGCTCGAAAAATCGAGATTGGCATTCCCGCGCATGCACATTTGCTGATAGAGCTGCTGTACCATGCCACCTAATACAACTGGCTGTTTGACTTGGCCCGCGGCCTCTACAGCGAGTCCTAAATCTTTCAGCATCAGCTGAGTCGCAAAGCCGTCTTGGTAACCTCGAGATGCTGGCGCATTTTCATTAATATGCGGCCATGGGTTACACACATCCGAACTCCAACAACGACCGCTTGAGGTGTTAATGACGCCTGCTAATGCTTGTGGGTCGATGCCCAGCTTTACACCGAGTGCCATACCTTCGGCCACCGCGGCCATTGAAATACCTAAAATCAGGTTGTTGCAGATTTTGGCAATTTGGCCTGCTCCAACATCACCACAATGAACAATATTTTTGCCCATGTGGCTAAGTACAGGTTTCACTTCGTTAAAGGTTTGCTCATCCGCACCCACCATAAAGGTTAAGGTTCCTGCTTGAGCACCAATAGTTCCACCTGAAACTGGCGCATCACAGATTTTAATATTTTTACTGTGCGCAACAGCGGCAATGTCTTTAATGGTTTGTGGGTCAATGGTACTGCTATCAATGCATAAGCTACCTGCTTTTAGCACTTCCAAGACACCATTTTCACCTAAGTAAACTTCTTTAACATGCTTGGCCGCAGGCAACATGCTAATGACCACATCAGCTTGTTTTGCTGCTGCCTGCGGGCTGTCGCATACTACGCCACCTGCCTCGGCGAAGTGCTGAATAGCAACTTCACTGAGGTCATAACCATAAACTTTGATTCCGGCTTTAAGTAGGTTATGGGCCATTCTGCCGCCCATATTGCCTAGACCGATAAAGGCGATATTCATCCGTGATCCCCTTAACGTAAACTAATGGTTGTATTTACACCGCCAACTTCATGGCTATCTTCAAACCAGCGACTAGTAATGGTTTTAGTTTGGGTATAGAACTGCACAGCTTGTTTGCCGTATGGTCCCAAATCACCAAGTTTTGAACCTCTTGAACCCGTAAAACTAAAGAAAGGCACTGGCACAGGAATTGGAATATTGATACCAACTTGACCAACATCTATTAAGTTTTGGAAAGTACGTGCAATCGCGCCACTTTGTGTAAATAGGCCTACACCGTTACCAAATGGGTTGGCATTGATAAGAGCAATCGCTTCCTCAAGGGTGTCTACACAAATAATGGAAAGTACAGGGCCAAAGACTTCTTCTTTATAAATACGCATGTCGGTATTTACGCCGCTAAAAATCGTTGCACCTACAAAGTTGCCCGACTCATAGCCTTGAACTTGAACATCACGGCCATCGAGTAGCAACTCTGCCCCTTGCTCAACACCGCTATTAATTAAATCAAGCACACGCGCTTTAGCACGTTTTGAAATGACTGGGCCAATGTCAGTATTTGGCTCATGGCCTGCGTTTACTTTTAAGGTTTTCGCTTTTTCAACTAACTCTTGAATCCACTGTTTACTTTCACCCACCATGACTGCAACCGACAATGCCATACAGCGTTGCCCCGCTGCACCAAATGCTGCACCGACCAAGGCATTTAAGGTTTGCTCTTTATTGGCATCTGGCATAACAGCCACATGGTTTTTTGCACCCATCATCGACTGCACACGTTTGCCATGTTGCCCTGCAAGGTTATAAACATGCGTACCGACAGCAGTTGAGCCTACAAATGAAATCGCTTTAATATCTTTGTGCGTACACAAACGGTCAACCACTTCTTTACCGCCATGCACAACGTTGAGCACACCTGCTGGAATACCTGCTTGAATCGCAAGCTCGACCAGCATCATGGTTGATAACGGATCTTGTTCTGATGGTTTTAAGACAAATGTATTGCCGCATACGATTGCCATTGGGAACATCCAAAGTGGAATCATGGCAGGGAAGTTAAACGGCGTAATACCCGCACAGACACCCAAAGGTTGCTGCAATGTGTAAGTATCTACACCACGCGCAACACCTTCAACATATTCACCCATTTGCAAAGTGCCGATCGAACAAGCATGTTCAACCACTTCTAAACCACGTTGAATATCACCTTCAGCATCGGCCAAGGTTTTGCCTTGTTCAGCCGTTAGTACTTGTGCAATTTCTTTCATGTTGGCACGGATCAAGTCTTGTAACTTAAGCATGATGCGCATACGTGCCTGAATTGGGGTCTGACGCCAAGAAGCAAAAGCATCTTGTGCAGCTTGAATAGCAGCGTCAACTTCTTTAACCGTTGCAAATGGTACACGACCAATCACTTCCTGAGTTGCAGGGTTAACAATGTCTTGCCATTCCTGTGTTTCAGATTCGATAAAATTTCCGTTAATGAGTAATTTAGCGGTTTCCAATTCGATTTTTTGGATTGTGTTCATAACCTCTCCGTAGGCCATATTTTTATTGTGTTCAATTATTAGAAAATACTTTTGGATCGTATTTTCTTTATTCCAGTTTCAATTGAGACTAGCAAAGAAAACTTTGACCACCAACGGAAATTCATGCACGATTGTTGTGCAAATATGCACAAGGATGACAACAAAAATGAAAGTGGATTGGGATCATCTACATTTTTTTCTGGTTTTAGCTCGGACTAAAACATTGACCAACGCTGCGCGGATTATTGGTGTCGAGCACAGTACAGTGGCTAGACGGATTCAGGCACTAGAACTTACTTTGGGTACAACGCTGTTTAAGCGTGAAGCGACTGGTTATGAGTTGACACTCGAAGGTATGGCACTTGTTCCTCGAGTTGAGCAAATGGAACAAGCTTTCTTACAAATTGAGAAACCACATCAACCTTTGCAAGGTCGTGTGCGAATTGGCACACCTGAAGGTTTTGGCACTGCGTTTTTAGCCCGTTTACTGGCTGAGTTCTCTATTCAATATCCATTGCTCACCATCGACCTGATTCCAGTGCCGAAAATGATTAAACTCTCACACCGTGAGGCAGACATTGTGGTGTCGATTGATCGTCCAACGTCTGGGCCCTACATTATTACGCGGTTATCAGACTACTGCTTAAAAATTTATGGCAGCCAAAACTATCTGGCACAGAACCCACCCATTCGTGGTTTAGAAGATTTAACCCAACACCGCTTTGTGAACTATATTGATGATCTGGTCTATAGCCCTGAACTGTACTGTTTAGAACGGTTGCCCTTAAAGCTTAACGCGAACTTCCGTAGCAGCAGTATTTTAGCCCAACAAATTGCGGTGAGTGCTGGTGCAGGGCTTGCGATTTTGCCCAAGTTTTTAGCAGATGATAAACCAGAACTAGACGTTGTTTTAGAGCAGCAAGTTCGCTTTACTCATACCTTCTGGATGCTGACTTTTGTTGATTTACAACATGAACCACGCATTAAGTTAGTTTGGGACTATTTGCGTAAACAAGCCGATAAGTATCAGCATTTGTTGGTTGATTAGAGAGTGTAAATAAAAAAGCCAATCACGGATGATTGGCTTTTTTGAAATTAGTAATAATTAATCAAAACTTTCTTGGCCTAGTTTTTTCATGCGTGGTTTATAAAACACATGATAGCTAACGCCTAAAACAACTAGCCATAATGGACTAACATAGAGTGCTTTCAAAGTATCTGGCTCTAGTGCCAAAATCACTAAAGTGAACAAGAAGAATGCGATGACCACATACGCCATCAACACCCCGCCCGGCATTTTAAAGGTCGATTTAGCATGTAACTCTGGACTCAACTTACGGTAACGTAAATAGCATGCCATGATCAGAAGCCATACACTAATAAAGAGAATCACACAGAGTGAACTTGCCAAAGTAAATGCTTCCATGGTGTTTGGAACAAAGTACTGAAGCACTGCCCCACCCATAATGAAAATACACGAGAAGATTAAACCATTTGAAGGTACGGCACGTTTTGATAAACGTCCCAATGCACTTGGCGCCTGACCATCTTTCGATAAACCGAACAGCATACGACTGGTTGAAAACACACCACTGTTCATTGAAGACATCACTGAAGACAGTACGACCAAGTTCATGATGATGGCTGAAACAGGAATACCCGCATTTAAGAACAACTCAACAAACGGACTTTTATCTGCACGAATGTGATCCCAAGGTGTTACTGACATCACCACAAAGAGCGCCAACACATAGAATAGAATAATACGTACAGGAATCGCGTTAATTGCCTTCGGTAGATTTTTCTCTGGATCTTTCGTTTCAGCGGCAGTTGTACCAATCAATTCGACGCCAATAAAGGCAAACACGGCAATCTGGAATCCTGCCAAAAATCCGCTTACGCCTTTTGGAAATATGCCGCCATGCGACCACACATTACTTACACTCACAACCTCACCATGCGGAGCTTGAAAATGAGTGAGGATCATGTAACCACCGACTCCGATTAGGCCAATAATGGCCAAAATCTTAATGAGTGCGAACCAGAATTCAACTTCACCAAACAACTTCACCGTAAGAAGGTTAAGCCCTAAAATGAATAGTACACAGCCTGCACTAATCATGGCTTGTTGTGTTGGTGAGAAACTGGCGCCTTCGGGCAGCCAGAAACTTAAATAGTTAATGACCGCTGAAAGGTCGGCAATACCGACCAGTACCCAGCCTAACCAATAGGTCCAACCTATATAATAACCAGCCCATGGGCCAATCAAATCATATGCCATATCGACAAATGACTTGTAATGCAAATTAGCGAGTAGTAATTCACCTAATGCACGCATTAAGAAAAAAAACATGCCTCCAATTAACATGTAAATCACGAGAATTGAAGGACCAGCGAGGGAGATGGTTTTGCCCGAGCCCATAAATAGACCGGTTCCAATTGCACCGCCAATTGCAATCATTTGTAGATGGCGATTATTTAATTTCCGTTGTAAATGATCAGGGGAGCCTGCCTCATCGGGATGATGAACCATTGTCATATTAGAAGTCCTTTTTATATTTTGCTTAACTTAAAATCAGCAACCTATAGGGAGAAAAACGAACCGTATATCGTGGGTTGCTGAGTCTATACCTCAGGACAAGATGTTCAAGTATATTTTTTCCTTAATTGATAAATCGTTTGTCCTGTTTTTTTTAAGTCACATTATTTATGTACTGCCTTCACGGCAATTTTAATTAACATATCTGGATTCTCCAGATTAGCCGGAGTGTAGCATGTGATAATGCTAGATGTCGCTTTTACGCCCCCCTATAAACTGCTCTATTGAGTTAAAAATAAACAACATTATTCCGATAAAAAATCGAAAGAAAATAAAAAAAGCCAATCATGTTTGATTGGCTTTTAATAAAACTTAATGATCGTTGACGAGTTCGCGTCCTAGTTTTTTCATGCGTGGTTTATAGAGCACATGATAGGTAACACCTAAGATAACTAACCATACTGGACTGACATATAGTGCTTTTAAAGTATCTGGTTCTAATGCCAAGATCACCAAAGTGAAAAGCATAAATGCCAAAACGATATAGCTCATCCAAACACCGCCCGGCATTTTAAAAGTTGATTTTTCATGTAACTCTGGACGTAATTTACGATAGCGTAAATAGCACACCATGATGAGACTCCACACACTAATGAATAGAATCACACAGAGTGAACTTGCCAAAGTAAATGCTTCCATTGTGTTTGGAACAAAGTACTGAAGTACAGCTCCGCCCATAATGAAAATACATGAGAAAATCAAACCATTTGAAGGTACTGCACGTTTTGATAAACGACCAAATGCACCCGGAGCCTGACCGTCTTTTGATAAGCCGAACAGCATACGACTGGTTGAAAACACACCGCTGTTCATTGAAGACATCACCGAAGATAGCACCACCAAGTTCATGATGATGGCTGAAACAGGAATACCCGCATTTAAGAACAACTCAACAAACGGACTTTTGTCTGCACGAATATGGTCCCAAGGCGTTACTGACATCACAATAAAGAGTGCTAGTACATAGAACAAAATAATACGTACAGGAATCGCATTAATTGCTTTCGGTAAATTCTTCTCTGGATCTTTGGTTTCAGCAGCCGTTGTACCAACCAGTTCAACCCCGACAAAGGCAAATACGGCAATCTGGAATCCTGCCAAGAAGCCTTCTGTACCTTTCGGGAATAAACCGCCATGTGACCAAACATTACTAATGCTTGCAACAGCGCCTTGTGGAGCTTGGAAATGGCTGAAAATCATATAGCCACCCACTCCGATCAGGCCAATAATGGCCAAAATCTTAATGAGTGCAAACCAAAATTCAATTTCACCAAATAGGCGTACAGTCAGTAGGTTAAGGCCCATCACAAACAATACACAGCCTGCACTAATCATGGCTTGTTGTGTTGGAGAGAAGCTTGCTCCATCGGGCAGCCAGAAGCTCAAATAGTTAATGACTGCTGAAAGATCCGCAATACCGACCAGCACCCAGCCTAACCAATAAGTCCAACCCAAATAGTAACCCGCCCAAGGACCAATCAGGTCATGAGCCATATCAACAAAAGATTTGTAATGCAGATTTGCAAGGAGTAACTCACCCATTGCACGCATTAAGAAAAAGAACATGCCTCCAATAATCATATAGATCAAAAGGATTGAAGGACCTGCGAGGGAGATTGTTTTACCCGAGCCCATAAATAGGCCGGTTCCAATTGCACCGCCAATAGCAATCAGTTGTAAATGACGGTTAGACAGTTTTCGTTGCAGATGATCAGGAGAATTTTCCATATCTGAATGACGAGCCGTTGTCATATTAAAATTCCTTTTTGAATTCCTTTGTTAAGATCAGCAACCTATGGCGAAAATCGAACCGTATGCCATAGGTCACTGAATCTGTTCACCAAAAATGACTGGTTAAACCGTATCTATCTTCCTTCTGTTAGATACATCATCATTTTTGGAGTAAAAACGAATTACTTTTGTGCTGCCGTCACGGCAATTTCAATTAACCAATCTGGATTGACCAAATCAGCCTGAATTGTGGCACGCGATGGAGCAACACACCCTTTTAACCAGTCAACCCAAATTGCATTTACGGTTGAAAAGTCAGAAAGATTTTTCAAATAGAGCTGTGCAGAGAGCAAGCGAGATTTGTCGGTATTGGCTAATGCCAAAAGTTCATCAATCGTTGCAAGAATTTCACGAGTTTGGCCTGCCACGTCTTGCTCGGTATTTTTAGGTACCTGACCTGACAGATAAACCACTTTGTTAAAAACAGTCACGGCGCTCATGACTTCGTTAGTGTTAATCTTTTGTATATCTGAATTAGACATTCGGATTTCCTTATACCTGATTAATAAATTGAACACGGGCGGTGACAGCACACATCAGTTCATAGCCCACCGTACCGGATGAAACTGCGACATCATCAATAGGTAAAACGACGCCTGTACTTGATTGGCCCCAAAGCACGACTTCACTGCCGACTTTGGCACTCTCAATGCCTGTTAAATCGACTGCTAACATATCCATGCTGACGCGGCCAATTGTACGAGTAAGGACCGATTCCACTAAAACCGGAGTACCTGTTGGTGAAATACGCTGATAACCATCGGCATAGCCACAAGCGACAATCCCAATCGTTATGGGCTGCTCTGCGACAAAGTTTGAGCCATAACCTACGCTTTCATTCGGTTCTAAATGCTGAACGGAAATAATTTCACTGCGTAGGCTCATGGTCGGTTGTAAGCCCCAGTCCGCAATACTATGCGTCGGGTAGTCTGGCGAGCTGCCATAGAGCATGATGCCGCTACGTGCATAATCTGATTTGAGCTGGTCTTGATAACGCAGAATTGCCGCGCTATTACTTACGGACCTTTCACCCGGTAAATCTTTAATAATTTCTTCAAATGCAGTGATTTGATAATCAATGCCTTGCTGGCCGAAACGATCGCCATCTGCATCTGAAAAATGCATCATGTGCGTAATCTTGGAAACATTTGCCAAGTTATTTAAACGTTTCCATGCCTGAACATAGTGCTGTGGTTTAAAACCAAGACGGTTCATACCACTGTTCATTTTTAGACAAACATCAAATTGGGCCGAATAAGGATGCTTTTCTACCCACTCAATTTGCGCTTCACTATGAATGGTGAAACTAAGCTGATACTGCACACAATCAAATAAATCTTGAGGAGAAAAAACCCCTTCAAGCAACAAAATTGGACCTGTCCAACCTAAAGCACGAATTCGTTTTGCTTCATCAAGATCAAGTAAGGCAAAGCCATCTGCTGCTTTAAATGCTTCATAAACACGTTCAATTCCATGTCCATAAGCATTGGCTTTTACAACGGCAAAGACCTTACTATTTGGCATAGCCTTGCGTACCACCGCCAAGTTATTTTGTAAGGCTTGACGGTGGATCACTGCGGTAATAGGACGAGGCATGATTACTTTCCTAACGTCCGTTATGCAGCATTCGCGTGTGAATAACGCTGAATTGAAAGACCATCTGTACTGATTTCAGTCTTATGATTCAATACGATGTCACTGATTAATTTTCCAGAACCACATGCCATGGTCCAACCTAAAGTACCGTGACCTGTATTCAAGAACAGGTTTTTAAAGCGAGTCGCACCAATAATTGGAGTGCTGTCTGGTGTCATTGGACGTAAACCCGTCCAGAAAGACGCCTGTGCCATATCACCGCCCGGGAACAAGTCCTGAGTCACCATTTGCAAGGTTGCACGGCGGTCTTCATTCAGACCTAAATTGAAACCGCTTAACTCAGCCATACCACCTACGCGAATACGTTGGTCAAAACGCGTAATCGCAATTTTGTAGGTTTCATCAAGCACTGTAGATTGCGGAGCAAAAGCAGGGTCAACAATTGGAATCGTCAACGAATAACCTTTCACAGGATATACAGGTAACTGTAGATCGAGTGGTTTCAAGAAATCACGTGAATAGCTACCAAACGCTAGGACATAACGATCTGCGGTTAAGACCTTACCATTGACCTGAACGCCCTTAATTTCATCGCCTTCAACAATCAATTTTTCTACGTTCTGGTTGAACTGGAAGTTAACACCCAACTCTTTAGCAATTTGAGCTAAAGCATTGGTAAATAAATAACAGTCACCTGTTTCGTCATTTGGTAAGTGTAAACCACCAACGAGTTTATCTTGCGCATTTGCCAAAGCTGGTTCTACACGACCAAGTTCGTTGCCATTTAATAATTCGTAGCTTACGCCGCACTCTTGTAGCACGCTAATGTCGCGTTGAACCGCTTCCATTTGAGCTTCTTTACGGAATAACTGCAACGTACCTTTAGCACGGTTTTCGTAATTAATGCCTGTATCTTTTCTAAGTTCACGTAAGCAATCACGGCTGTATTCAGCCACACGCATCATACGTTCTTTGTTCACAGCATAACTTTGTGGATTACAGTTTTTTAGCATTTGCGCCATCCACTGTAACTGCCACATGCTGCCATCTAAATTAATCGCAAGCGGTGCGTGATGTTGGAACATCCACTTCACAGCTTTAAAAGGGATTCCTGGTGCTGCCCAAGGGGTCGAATACCCTGGCGAAATTTGACCTGCATTACCAAAGCTTGTTTCTTCAGCAGGACCTGACTGACGGTCAAGAACAGTGACCTCAGCTCCTTGTTGAGCTAGATAATAGGCACTTGCCACTCCGATAACGCCGCTACCTAATACAATTACGCGCATTTCCATTCCCTCACGCACACCAGTTTATTTAACTAGTATATTTCTGCTTCAATAGTTTATTTCACTGTTTTTCAGGGTATAATCTAGGTAAATTTATGTTTTTCTCGCGAGAATTTTAAAAAAAGAGGAAATATCTATGCGCCCCTTAGATCGTATAGATCGCATGATTCTGGACATTTTGCAGCGCGAAGGACGAATTGCGATTAGTGAATTGGCATCGAGAGTCAACCTCTCTACCACCCCCTGTTCAGAGCGTGTAAAACGTCTCGAACGCGATGGCATTATCATCGGTTATTACGCCCGTCTAAACCCAGCTTACGTAGACCGTAACCTTCTCGTTTTTTTAGAAATTAAGTTATCTGCCAAATCAGGCGATGTATTTGACCAAGTGGCCAGAGACCTCGTTGAGATTCCTGAAGTGCTCGAATGTCACCTTATTTCAGGCGAATTTGACTACCTTGTAAAAGCCCGTTTAAAAGAAATGAGCGCATACCGCCGCTTATTGGGAGATCTATTAAAGAAACTCCCCGCTTCGGCATCGTCGCACAGTTATGTGGTCATGGAAGAAGTGAAAGAAACTTTATATTTAGATGTAAGCAAGTAAAGCGAGCATTATTGAACTCGCTTTACTCACGTTTTAAAAATTAGAAATATTTTAAAATCGAAATATGTTTATTTTGATGTTTGAACTTCGAGAACCACTTAACCGCTGGGTAGAGTGCAAAAGACAGCAAAATTGTGATTAACCACAGCATCCATACATGGCTGACCGACAAATAATTCCCGTAGTTGGCTCCCCACACGTTTAGCACAAACACATAGATCAGTTTCAGCACATATAAATGCAATAAATAAAAGAACATAGGCACCGAGCCAAATACCACTAATGGTTTTAAAAACGAGTGCTGCTGCATACGTTCAAAAGCAACGAGCACAAGCAAACCAATTCCAACATTCAGCAAAATAAACAGTAAAGATGGCGGATACTTGGTGAGGTTAAAAAAGCTCATAAGGCTCAGTTGTAATGACTCAAAATACTGCCACGGCTGGTCACCATAGACGTTAATCAAACGTAGTAAAACAAACAATCCAATACTTACTAAACCAAGGCTGAGTAAAGCGTGACCTCTTTGCTTTGCTGTATATTCTGAACTAAAGAACTGACCTAAAACGTAGCCTAATAAAATCACCCCAATCCAAGGTAAAACAGGGTAACTTGTGCGAAGCTTAATACCCGCAAACTCAAGCCAGCCACGTTCATGTAAAACAAACCATATATTCTGTAGGATGCCTTGTGAGAAATGCACAGAATCCAATAAGTTGTGCCCAAAAATAATGACCAACGCTACACCAGCAAGAACTGGCAAAGGCAAACTTACACAGCAAGCTAATACCACCATGCTAATACCGATCGCCCAAATCACCTGTAAATAAATGACTTCGGGTGGAAATGCTGCTGTCCATGCAAAATTCACAAGGGTAAGCTCTAACACAATTAAAAATAAGCCACGTTTTAATAGAAATGCACGGGTTTGTTGTAAGTCCTGTTTTTTGGACTGAAATAAAAATGCAGAAATACCCGTTAAAAGTACAAAAACCGGAGCGCAAATATGTGCCAATAATCGACTGCCAAATAATGCTGGTTCTGTTACTGTTACGTCCATTGGATCGGTAACCTGTTTATCTAAATAGAAAGTTTCTCTTACATGGTCGAGTAACATAATGATGATCACCAAACCACGCAATGCATCAATCGACTGTAAACGTTCAATATTCTTTTCTAAAGACATAGCAGTAATCAACAAAATAATGTAACGTTATACTATTACATTATAGTTCTTTTGTCTTTCATGGCTGATTATTTATGCAACACAAATTAGGATTGTTGTCTTCGTTGGGTCTATCATTTATATCGACATTCACTTGGGCAGAAGAAACGTCAACGGTACTTGAAACTATACGTATTCAGGCTGAAAGTACCCAAGAAGATGTGAGCCAAAATAGCTCGGCGACTAAATTTTCTCACGATGTTTTAGATGTCCCTTTTAACCGTGCTTATGTTTCAAAACAAATGATGGAACAACAAGACGTTCAACGGATTGATGACGCATTAAGCTTGCTGAGCGGGGTTTTTCATCAAAACAGTTTTGGTGGCGGCTTTTGGGATAACTACTCTTTCCGTGGTTTTAGTACCGATCCCAATTTAGGTGCATCTATGATCCGTAACGGCTTGAGTGTCAACCGAGGGATTAGTGCGCCAAAAGATGTCGTGAATATTGAATCTTTAGAGTTTTTAAAAGGACCGATGGCTGCGCTATATGGCCGCGGCGAAACAGGTGGTTTGCTTAACCTCAACAGTAAAAAACCACAGTGGGAAAGCGAAAGTGAAGTTAACCTACGTGCCAATACTCAAGAACAATATCGAATTAGTCTGGAGCATACCGCGCCTATTAACGATGAACTGGCCTATCGCGTAGCCGTGGCTCATGAAGATAATCAAAGCTTCCGTGATCATGTCAGTAGTGAACGCTGGTTCTTTTCACCGCAGCTCACATGGAAAATTTCAGACCAGACACAACTCGACTTTGACAGTGAATTTACAGAGCACAAAGGAACCTTTGACCGTGGTGTAAGTACAGTCAATCACCAGTTTGTGATGGACCCGAAAACCTTTACAGGTGAACCAGACGATGGCGATTTGAAAATAAAAGATTACTTTTACCAATTACGTCTGAGTCACGAATTTAACCCTGACTGGAAACTAAATAGTGCTGTCAGCTATAAAGACGCCAAAATGGTCGGCTTTGCGACCGAACCTCGACGTATGCAAGCCGATGGACGTACTTTAGAACGTCAACGTCGCTATCGTGATTATACAAGTGAAGATGTGCTGGCTCAGACAGAGTTACTTGGCAAGGTTGATACCTCTTGGGCTCGCCATGAAATTTTACTTTCAACCGAACTTGGTCAACTCGACTATAAACAAAACCAGCTTCGTCGCAATCACAGTACAAGCTCAACAAACACAATTGATATTTACCAACCTGAATACGGCAAATATTTACCGAACTTAGCTCCGTTTACTAACACCAAAGAACAGCAGCGTTACTTTGCGCTTAATTTACAAGACCAGATCTTTTTCAATGATCAGTGGAGTGTGCTATTCGGCAACCGTTTTGATCAGGTCGAACAAGACTTTAAAAATCATCTGACTCAGACTGAAAGCAACCAGACGCTTCACCAGAATAGTCCGCGTTTCGGAGTAAACTTTAAAGCTTCTGACCAATGGGCTTTTTACACCAACTATGGTCGCTCATTTGCCATGAATAGTGGTATGAACCGAAATGGTCAGACTTTTGCCCCTGAAAAAGGCGAAAGTTATGAGGTCGGCACCAAATATAAAATAAACGACCAAAGTGTGCTTAGTCTCGCTTTGTTTAAAATGAAAAAACGAAATGTACTCACAACCGACCCAATCGACAGTAACTTCCAAACCGCAGCAGGCGAAGTGAGTAGTAAAGGGATTGAGTTTGACTTAAATAGCCAGCTCACTGACCGTTGGTTCGTCAATGCCAACTATAGTTATACCGATGCTCAAATTGAAAAAGACCAAGACTTACCAAAAGGTGCTCGTCTAAGCAATGTTCCAAAACACCAAGGTGCAGTAAGCACCAATTATGAGTTTCTACAAGAAGGTCCACGAAAAGCAGGCGTAGGTGCCAACCTTACTTATGTAGGCGAACGCAGTGGACATAATCTTGATAATGGGTTTAATTTGCCAAGCTATACGCTGGTCAATTTAAATGGCTACTATGCCCCATCTGACCGCTTACGCTATCAGCTGAACGTAAACAACCTGTTTGATAAAACCTACTATGTCTCAAGCTATAGCGATTTATGGGTTCAACCGGGGGAACCACTCAACGCTTCAATTTCGGCACAGTGGAAGTTTTAATTCATACATAAATAAAAAGCCCGAATTATTTCGGGCTTTTTATTAGAACATACCATTTTCATTGACGAGTGGGTCGGGTTGTACTTGGCCAATATCCCAAAACTCAGCAATTTTTCCATTTTCAAAACGACAAATATGGACCACACCCAAGGTGGTTAACCCATTCATTTGCATTTCAAGTTTTGAATGCACAGCAACCAAATCGCCCTCTTCAATGACATGTTGAATATCAAAGACTTTGTTTGGAGTTTCAGCCGCGCTTTCACGCATTCCTTCCCTCAAAGAAGTTGCATCACCCGCATAATAAGGGTTGTGATGCTTGAAGTTCGGTGCGGTGTAATTGCTATAGGCTTCATCGACTTCGCCAGCTGCGGCAAGCTCTAAAAACCGTACTGCAATTTGTTTTTGAGATAGGTTCATGATTATCTCCTACTCTTTATTTTAGACCTTACTGCAACAGGTCATCTTCGTCGTCGCCTTCCTCGAAGACATAGGCCATACAGCCCCATCCATCATATTCGCCTTGAAATTTTTCAGCGATGCTAGCAAACCATTGTTCCAAATCAACAATATCTGAATACTCAGGTTCCATGTTGACAAAGATGGTAATCACCCACTCGTTTGGCTCAACAGAGTCATCTTGGAAAAGTGAAACTTTTTGTTCTTGATAAAGCAAATACAGCGCACATTGCTCTGCATTCTTTTGATCTTGAAAAGCAATTGAAAATTCAATTTCATGCAGCTCAGTTAAATCATCCCCATCTTCAGCCATTTGCCAAAGTACATTGCCGTTATCGTCATCTGGAAATTGTTCGTAGTCACGAGTCATAAAGTGATCCTTGTTGTTGTCGCAGTATTAATATTATTCGGACTTAGAATACCCGACTTTTATTGCAGTTTGGGTATATATTCCGTTCCCAATTGCATCAAATTGAATTTTTAATTGTATGTAAATTTTAAAAAGGCACTTGGGATTGAATGACCACATCTGTGCCTTTCAATGGATGCTGAAAAGCCAGATACGCAGCATGTAAAGCCATACGGCTTAAATGAAAACATTTCGGTTCAGGATGGTATAACTTGTCACCCATAATCGGGTGTCCAATATGCATCATGTGCACACGTAACTGGTGCGAACGCCCTGTGACTGGTTCAAGTAACACTCGCGTTTGATCTACTTTTTCGTCATAAACGAGCGGTTGAAACAAGGTTTTGGCATGTTTGCCTAATTCAAAATGTACAATTTGTCTTGGGCGATTTTCCCAGTCAGTAATGAGAGGAACTTCAACACTACCCTCTTGTTCGACTTGGCCTTGCACCAACGCAATATAATGTTTTTTGACTGTTCTGGCCTGAAACATTTTACTTACCGCAACCTCTGCATCACGGTGCTTGGCAAACATAAGTAGGCCCGACGTCGCCATATCTAAACGATGCGTGACTTTAGCCAAAGGGAACTTTTCTAACACCCGTAAATAAGCACTGTCATGATGCTCAGGTAGGCGACCCATCACAGACAACAATCCCGCAGGTTTATCAACCACAATTAAATCGTCATCTTCAAATAAAATTGAAAGCGGATCTTGTGGCGGAGCGTAAACAAAATTGTCGTTTAAAGGCATGGTCGTAGAAACAGCAATGGAGCATGGCGGCAAATCATAAAGAAATTTCAGACCTACCGCAAAGTAATCTATAAGCTTCCATCATGTTCCACGTGAAACTCGGAAAATCTTTATCGTTTTTTATTCATTTCCGCTAAAAGATCGAGCTGAATTTCTTGAATATGTGCAAGCCTTTCCCATTGATGCGATAAAAGATGGTCCATTTTTTCATGCAAATGACGAATCTCAAGTTCTGCTTTTAGATTAATTTGATAGTCATGTTGAGAACGTAAGCGGTCTTTGGCTTCTTGGCGGTTTTGACTCATCATAATAATAGGCGCCTGAATTGCAGCTAAGCATGACAGAACTAAATTAAGCAAAATAAAAGGATACGGGTCGACTGGACGTACTACCATCACGACGGTATTAAAAAGGATCCAAGCCACTAAAAACAGCCCAAAACAAGTTAAAAAGACCCAACTTCCACCAAATGAAGCTATTTTATCTGCTAACTTTTCACCCAAAGTCCAATTCTGATCGAACTCTGTCTCTGTATTACGAGTAATGAGTTCATGCCGTTGCATACTGCCAATTACTTCATTCTCCAAAGTGGTTAGCTCCCCCTTTTCTGAACGTAATAGGGACTGCACATATTTAATACGGTAGTCCGCCAAATCAGCACGACAAATAAAAGTTGAAAAAGACCACTCTGGGTAATCTTTCAAGATTTCTTCACCAATGACATCTCGAATGACTTCACCAGAGACCAGATCTTTCAAGGGAAAACTCTTTCCGCATACGGCGCATTGGCGATACTGATTTTTATTGTCCATATTATTCAGCCCATTATTATGATAATAAGATTAGTATATAAACGATTTCGGCCTAACACATCGTAAATAAAAATAGTACTCTAACCTAATATCTGTAAAGTCGCTGGCACTATTTTTCGATGCGCAGGAATTACAGGCACCATGTACAATCGCCCAAGTAGATTTTTAATATGTACCACTGTAGTCACTGTAAGCACTTGGGTATCTTCATTTTTATAAATAGATAAAGTCACATTCAAATGTTTATCATCATCTCCGATCACTAACTCATTTTCGGTACGCTGTAACAAGGTAAAAATTCCAATTCGGTCGCCTGCGACATATTCATTTTCTTTTTTATTCGAATCAATCTTCTTAAAACTTCCTAAATCTTTAAGGCCAATCTTGGAGGTAATTTTATTGCGTAGATTCATACTCCACTCTATCCACTGCGGAGTATGCTGGAACAATTTAATGAGCTGCCCAAATACATTCAGGTCAGGCTGACCCAGCACAATACTCCACGAGTCGTGGAAATAAGCATTGTTCAATTGAGATGAGATTTGGCTGTCATGCGGCAAGGCAGAAAGATAAGGCTTATTCATGAATTATATTCTTGTAAAGTATCATTTTTATTATAGAGAATTTTTTAGGGTGTCAAGGGAAACCGTATATGGTTTACTTCAACAATTATAACTTTGTAAGTTAGAACCTTATGCCTATAAACTTTTGATCTATAGCGTCCTAAGCCGAATCGAGACCTTTTGGGTGAGTACACACTAACGTTATACGTTTTGGTGCATGCTACTCTTTTCGATCCCTATCACACCCTTGAGATATAGTTTAGCCAGCACCCTATGGGATTGTTTTTCTAAGAACAGCTAATTTTAAATATTTTTGGTAATTTTTACGCAAAAATTCAAATTAAAAAGAATATATTCCCATTTCATAATAATTAGTTAATTTTAAATTCCACTTTATTTGTTTTTTACGGTTTATTTTACCAATTAATTAAACTTATATAGTCAAATTAAAAACTACTTCACTAGCAACCGTTTAGCCGATTCTATAATCATTGCTCTACGCTTTTTATGAGGATTATCAATATCCTCGATCGGGGTAAACATTCTGGCAACTTGAGGCAACATAAACCAGCTATTTGCAAGTGCTAAAATCATGAAAGTTAAATAACTTGCTTCAATTTCATCGGTTACCCTGCCTTCATCTTGTTCTTTTTTAATTGCTTCAATTTTACAATTATAATTTTCGCAGCGGATATTTTCATTTGGCACTTCTTGTGAAGAGTAAATCAACCCTTCCCAAAGCAATAAACGACTCAGTTCAGGGTGTACACAATGATAGTCATACACACGCCCAGCATATTCAGCAATATCTTCTTCTTCAAAAGATTTAAGAGGTACAGACTGAGCAACTTTAATTAATTCATTGCTTAAAACCACCGCGAATAAATCTCTTTTAGCCCCGAAATAATTATAAATACGCTCTTTGTTAACACCTGCAATTTTTGCAATTTTATCAACAGTGGTACCATCTGGACCATGCAAAGCAAACTCACTAATTGCAGCTTTCAAGATTTTTTGTTTTGTTCCTTCAGTATCCCACGACATAATTATTTTTCACTTGCATATATTATTAAAACATATTATAAAATATTTCCAACCAAATAGTTGGTTTTTTTGGAACTTTATAATGAACAACAATATTATAATTTTTGGCTATGGAACAGGTATTTCCAAAGCCGTAGCACATAAGTTTGGTAAAGAAGGCTATAAAATCGGGTTAGTGGCAAGAAATGCTGAAAAACTCGAGAAGGCCATTCTAGAACTTAAAACACAAGGTATAGAAGCTTATGCTTTTACATGTGATTTAGCAGTTCTGGAAGACATACCAAATCTAGTAAAACGTATTAAAGACCAATTCGGAGAGATTAAAAATATTCATTGGAACGCTTTCCATGATATTGAAGGCAACATCTTAGAAACCAATCCGCTAGACCTCACCCAAAGCTTCCATATTCGTGTTTCAAGCTATATTGCTACGGTACAAGCTTGCCTACGTGATTTAGAAAAGAATAACGGTAGTATTTTATCAACCAATGGAATTTTTGCGTTCGATGCCGTGGGAATAGATTTAGTTGCCAAAGAATATTCATCTTTAGCAATTGCAGCCGCCGCTCAATATAAAACCACCAACTTACTTGCTCATAGTCTCGCTGACTCAAATGTTTACGTGAGCCAAGTCATTGTGAATGGCTTTGTTGATGGAACACCGGGTGCACAAGATAAAAGCTACACGGTACATCCAGAAACGATTGCGGAGCAGTTCTGGTACTTACATCAACATAAACAAGAAACTGTCTCTCTTTGTGGTGAAGCAATTCAAGCTGCCTAAAACAATTCCTGATGAAAAATTTATTTAATGAATTTAAAATTATTTATTAAATAACAATACATTAAAATATTTCTAATATAGAGAAAACTATGAAAGTCCTTCATATCAACTCATCAACTCGTGGTGAGAATAGTCAGTCTTTACTTATTGCTGAACAAGTAATTACCCAGCTTAAAATAAAGCACGCTGATTTAGTTATTGATGAATTTAATCTTTTTGAAGATGATCTACCTGCGTTCGATAAAAATGCTGTGGGTGCCAAAATGGCATTATTTACAGGACAAGATTCAAACTCGAAAGAAAAAGAAGCATGGACAAAAATTAAAGAGGTTTATAACCGCTTTGCATCTGCCGATATCTATGTATTTAACGTACCTCTTTGGAACAACAACATTCCTTACATCTTAAAACAGTTTATTGATGTCGTAACTCAGCCAGGTTGGGCTTTTGGTTTTGACCCATCTACTGGTTACACAGGCTTGTTAAATAATAAAAAAGCATATGTCGTGATTGCTAGTGGTGTGTATTACCAAGGTATTTCTAATAATTTCGGTTCTGACTTTGCAACGCCTTATCTTAATGACTGGTTAAAGTTTATTGGCGTAAGTGATATTGAGAATATCCATATTTCACCTACAGTAGTGAATACTGACTATGAGAAAACAAAGCAAGATGTGATGAGTAATGTCGAGAAACTAATCGCGTAAGACTATGAATAGCAAAATAAATTATGCAGTTGCTATTTGTGAGCCATTAGAAATTGAACATCCAGATTCATTTCTGGATGTTCAAGTTCCTTACCCACAAGCACTGCCTCACGATGTTATTGTAAAAGTTCAAGCAATTTCAATTAACCCTGCCGATACGCGTGCACGACGTAGAAAAACTAAAGATAACCAAACTACAGTTTTAGGATGGGATGTTGTTGGAACTGTTACTGAAATTGGTTCACATGTTCCTGAAAAATTTAAAATTGGAGATACAGTCTATTATGCAGGTGATATTAGCCGTTCTGGAGGTAATTGTACTTACCATGCAATTGACTCAAGATTAATTGCTCATGCGCCTAGCACTATTTCTATAGAAGATGCGGCAGCTCTTCCCTTAGTATCATTAACTGCATGGGAAGCATTAGCTGAAAGGCTATCACTTCAGATTAGCTCTACTCATTCAAACAGCCAGCTTCAACATACCAATAAATCAAGATCTTTATTAGTGATTGGAGGTGCTGGTGGCGTAGGCTCAATGGCAATTCAACTTGCTAAAGTTGTTCCACAGTTGACAGTTATCGCTACAGCTTCACGGCAAGAAACGAGTAATTGGTGTCGGAAATTAGGTGCCGACTATATTATAGATCACACTCAAGACATTCCAACTCAATTATCCAAATTGGGTTACTCTGAGGTCGACTATGTTTTGATCTGCAATTCACCAGATTCATATTTTAATATTCTGCCAAGTATTACTAAGCCATTTGGAAAAATTTGTAATATTGTGCCTTTTTCTCATTTGCAAGATTTCAATCTATTGATGAAAAAAAGCCTCTCATTCCATTGGGAACTTATGTTTACACGCTCTAGTTTTCAAACTACAGATATGGCAAAACAATCTGAAATTTTAGATCATATTGCAAAGCTAATTGATCAAAATATTATTATTTCACCAAGACTTACATCTCTAGCTCCTATTAATGCTGAAAAAATTAAGCAAGCACACCAGTTGGTTGAATCTAATAAGACAATTGGCAAAATTGTAGTGGTTAATGAAAAGCAAAGTTAAAGCAACATAGAAGAAGCGTAATAAATTACGCTTCTCTGAATTTTTAATTTGATGTTTATATGTCGTAGTAGTATTTAACTACTTTTCATACTCTGAAGGATCAATTTTGTATTTTTTAAATAAAATAGAGCGTACGGAGTCATTTATACTGTCATCATACTTAATGATTAAATAAATATCTTTCTTAGTTAAAGGAATAGTTTTTAAAATATCACTTAGCTCTGTGCTTCTAATAGAGCGTACTTCACTTGGTTGTTTAGATATTTCTGGATCTTGTTCTTCAAACTTAAAATCAACACCTTGCAAGTTGAAATAAACCATAACTCTTCTATTTAAAGAATCACTATCATCATATAAAACAGTCCCTGCTGGAAGGATTGTATATTCTGAATAATTATCACCATTTGAAGAAATTTTTAGAGGCCTCTCTAAAATATGTATCTTAGGCATTTCTCTAGAGCTCCACAGATAAAAATTTAAAACTAATTGAACTAAAAACAAAATTCCTAATATGATTATTAACAGATTTTTTTTCATATATCCCTACTTTTTAAGATGATATGTATTTTTAATATCTACTTTTACATCAGGAGACTTGATTAAATAATCATTTAAATTATCGGGTAAAAATAGGTATTTTGGCATTTCATATTTACTTGCTTTAAATGCTAGCTTTACTGTAGAAGATAGTACTTTCTCAGCATTTACAAACATATGGCCTGATTTCGCCATACTTGGAATTGCTTTTTTCGTTGCTTCTAAACTTTGAGTGGTGCAATTAGGGGCCAAAGCAAAATAGTCCTGAGATAAAGCATAACTTTTATAGTATTTTTCATTTCGTCTTAATGTGGCTGTTTTCAATAAATTATTATAATAATTTAATACCAACATAGCCTGACTATCAAAAATTCTATAACCATAGGCATGGGTTGTCCTAGTTTTTGAAGTTCCTACCCCTTGGCTGTTTTCATCAGCAATATAAGCGTCAAAGCTACTCCAAATCCTTAATATTCCTTCTCCGCGCGGACTACTAGCTCCCTCTAAAGTAAAAATACCAAAACTTTCAGGTTTCGTCTTTCCATATCTACCAAAATCATAGATATAATCCTTACCTTTCAATTTAATATACACAGCTGTATGACCATAGGGCGACTCTTTATCTCCTTCTCCATAAGCACTGCCTACTAATAGATGTAACTCAGCTTCTGGTTTCAAAGGAACTTTCTGGGTCGGTGGATTAGCTGTATTCGTTGTAGTACTTGTTGTTGAATTATTCGCCATTTACCCTATCTTCCTGTTCGAACCAATTAACAACTAATTCATCATTTTCAGCTGATTTTATGGTTTTCGTCATTCCTTTCTCATTAGTAAAACCATAAGATTTTATTCCCGTTCTTTTATTCAAAATTGAATAAGGTATTCCTTCTAATGGTTCATTCTTAGATGAATCTATAGCTTGGAAATTACGATGCTCAGTTTTCATTCGTAAATCTGGCAATGCAGGAACATTAGCATTCGCACTCCCGCCCCCCATAAACAAATGCTGTCCAGCCTTCACTTCAAATTTACCGCCTGTGGTCATAAAAATGCCCGAACCAGTAATTTTGACTTGAGACCCACCTGCGGTGAGCACAATTTCTTTGGCTGCTGTCGCCTCAATTTTGTCTTCTGCTGAAATAATCTGAACAGCTTTACGGGCAATTAAATCTGCGCCATCACCTTGTGCTTGTATCTCAACTTTGCCTTTGCCTGCATATAATCTTGCCCCTTCTTGAGCCGCAAAAAGGCTAATTTTATTTTGGGCATGCGCGATTAAATTCTTTTGGGTAGACAGGTTAATACTGTCTCCAGCAGTTTGGTTTAGCTGCCCATCTGCGCTTAAGTGAATGTCTTCGTTACTGCTCAACGCTATGCTATTTGGGCTCGCCAACAACATAATCGCCTCTTTAAAGGTTTTGGCTTTTGCGTTGTCTTGCTGCTCAAGTTTTTCAATAAAAGATTTTAGATTTTCTAAATTTTCTAACGGATCAGTTTGCTGATTTTTAGCAACTTCACTGAGTGCCTTGGCATTGTTGAGGCCACCTTCTATTTGTTGCTTGGCTTCATTTGCATCAAGGTGTACGCCTTGAGCTTGGTCCTGTTTGTGGGTACTAACGAGTAAGCCACTGCCAGCTCTTACCGCACCCCATTGGTCTGTTCTGAGTTCAAAGCCTTCACCTCGGCCTTCGCTCTCTGCCTTATCTTTTGGATGGCTTAAATTACCCAAGTTGAGTTGGCTTGCGGCATGGCTGCTTTGTAGCTGGGCACTGATTTGGCCTGTAGTGTCATCAAAACGGAGTTGGTTAAAACCTTTCCCATCCACTTCTTCTGAGCGGATGCCGCTGAGTTTTTTAGTATCCGGTAATTGACCTTTCTGATCGAACTGGGTTGGGTGACGTTCAGCTTCATGAATACGTCCCACCACAAACGGACGGTCAATGTTGCCGTCAAAGAAATCGATCACCACGATCTCACCCACACGTGGTAAGAAGCGTGCGCCATAACCCGCACCTGCCCACGGGGTGAGTACATCAACCCAAGCGGAGTCGGTGTCATTGTCGTTACTTCCCGCACCACCGTCATGGCTATGGTCGTCAGTTCGGGTAAACAGGAAACGGACTTTAATACGTCCCCACTGGTCGACATGGATGCTTTCACCTTCTAGCCCCACCACTCTAGCGCGCTGCGGGTGGGCAGCTGGACGGTGTTCTAGCGGGCTATATTCAGGAACAGCTTTAATATTACGTCGAACAACATTCAGCTCAGCAAAGTGGCGCTGCTCAGGATTTTGGCTGTCAAGTTGGGCTGCTTTGAGCTTATCCTTTTGCAACAGACGCTCAAGTTGCTGTTGTAATTCTTTCGGTAAATTATTCTGGTTATAGTAGTGCTTACTTAAGATTAAGAATTCTTTGTCGGCACTGTCGTGGCGTTCAAGTTCAGGATGCTCATTCAGCTCAAACCAGTAACCCACCTGTGCATCACGGACGTTACCTGAAACCGTAAACTGTTTAGAACTCAGGTGATGGTAAGCATTAATGTGCTGGTTAAGCTGTTCAATCTGGCTATTACCTGAAGCTGTGGCTTGATCTTCACCGTTTAAGTCCTGCATCCACGCTGGGCTAACGTGCCATGCATCTTCAAGGTTTAGGCTGGCATTGTCATAGTGTTCGCTGTGCTTTTGCGTGCCTTGTACGCTGCCACTGCCTTCTTCTTGCTGGAGGGCATCGGCTTGCCAGCGTTGCACATGAACCGAAGTCGGTTGTAAGCGGCGTTCAGCCGTGACTTGGGTAATGGTGTCGAACTGTTCTGTCGCACTGCTGCGTTGGTAGCGGAGACTACGGCGTTCAAGCGCCTGATAATTTTGGTTATCGTCAATTAAACGTAAGACTTGTGGCTGAATGGAAGCATTCGGGTCAGCGACCAAAAGTTGTGATTCATCGACCAGCCAGTTAATTCCTTCACTACGCCACAAACGGGTTAAAAATTCATAATCGCTTTCATTTGACTGCATCACAAACGGACGCACATCGTAGTCTTTCGTTAAGCCTGTCGTGTCGAGCGTTAGACTTGAGGCAAATAACGGGCTTTTTCCCTGCCATTCTTTAAACAGAATTTCGCTAATATCGCGCACGCTTTTATTCATAAACACGCGGCTATTACGGCGTTTATGCCAGAGTGCAGTTGGGTCTTTTAAGGTTAAGTTATAAATAGTGAGTGAGCCGTCGCTTTGCCCTTGGCTCGCTTCGGTAATAATACCTGTTGTTCTAAAAAACTGGCCTGTATCAGTGACCTGATCAACAGCAACCTGACAGCCAATAAATTGTTTTAATGCAATATGCGCGTTTGTCGATAAGCACAGTAATTCAGCAACGCTACCTTGGTTGAGGGTATGTTCGCCCTCAATGCGTTGCAAGAAAACTTGCTGATTTAAAGACTGATTTGAGAATTGGATATGAACAGCGCGATTTTGTGAAACAAGGCCTAAACGCTCCAATATACTCGACACACTCATCTGCATTTTTATTATCAATCAAACTTATATTTAGGCCGCATTTTAATTAAAAAAAGACTAATCTGTCTATCTATACTCATTTTCAAAATGTAACTAGTCTAAATATGCAGTTTTAGGTTAATTTCTTATTAAATGAGTATTTAATCCATAAAATTTACTCATTTTAAAGTGCTATAAATCACCCAAACTTATTTAATATTTTTCTTTTATATTCAAATAGATACTAAAGAAAAATAAATATTAAAATTAATAAAACTCAGGATGAGATATGAAAATAAAAAAGTCTGCTTTTTATATATTTACGGTGATTTTTTCACTTCATTCTCCTGCATTTGCTGAACCGAGTGTGGCCGATATTCAATATCGTGCAGAACAAGGGCAAGCTGTTGCTCAATATCATTTAGGGATGATGCTTTTAAGCGGCGAACAAGGTGTGGTTAAAAATTATGAACAAGCGTTTAAATGGTTAACCGCGGCTGACCAAAATGGAAGCGTGGGGGCAAAATATAGTTTAGGAATGCTGTATTACACAGGTACGGGCGTCGAAAAAGATCCCAAGCGCGCTTTTGATTATTTCACCAAAGCTGCGGCCAAGGGCCATGCTAAAGCGCAATATAACTTAGGGGTGTTATACGACAGAGGTGAAGGAACTGCGCAAAATTATGTGCAGGCGTTTGAGTGGTTTAGTCGTGCTGCCGAGCAAGGCTACCCACCCGCAGAATATAATTTAGCTCATCTATATAAAAAAGGTCACGGCGTTTCACAAAGCAATGAGCAAGCACTTAAGTGGTACACCAAAGCGGCTGAGCACAATGAAAGCGATGCCCAATACAACTTGGCCCAGATGTATTTAAATGGTGAAGGCACGCCGAAAAACCTACAACTGGCAAAGAAATGGTTTCAGCAAGCTGCCGATGCAGGCGATTCGGATGCGAAAGAAATGCTTAAAAGTTTAGAATAAATAGCATCTTATTTTTTAGATGACTGGACTTAAAAAAATAATAAATTTCTATTACTTATAAAACAGCATGTATGACCTATTTTATTATTTTTCTCAGGTCCACATATATTCTGAGTTTAAATTACCCTTCCCATTTTCTAAAAACGAGACAAGTATTTACGCCACCAAAACCAAAGCTATTACTCATCACTGTTTTTAGTTCGGTTTCTCTGCTCGTTTGAACAATATCGAATTTTTTAGCTTCTTCGCGCAGTTCAGTAATATTAATACTCGGCGCGATAAAGTTATTTTGCAGCATTAAAATAGAATAAATAGCTTCGTGTACACCTGCTGCCCCCAAACTATGTCCAGTCATCGACTTGGTCGAACTGAGTGGCGGTACTTTTTCGCCACCAAAAGCTCGCTCTATGGCCAATAGTTCGGGAATATCTCCTGCTGGCGTTGAAGTGCCATGCGTGTTGATATAGTCAATGGTTTCAGAGCCATTTTGCTTGGCTTCTGCGAGTGCTAGCTTAATACAGCGAGTCGCGCCTTCGCCACTTGGGGCTACCATGTCGACACCATCACTATTGGCAGCGTACCCAACCACTTCTGCCAAAATTTTTGCTCCGCGCTTTTGGGCATGACTTAAAGATTCCAAAACTACCATGCCACCGCCGCCAGCGATCACAAAGCCATCGTTATCTATTGAATATGGGCGTGAAGCCGTTTCAGGTGCATCGTTATATTTAGAGCATAATGCGCCCATCGCATCGAATATTGCCGTTTGGGACCAATGGTCTTCTTCGCCGCCACCCGCCAGCATTAAGTTTTGTTTACCAGCGGCAATAAGATGAAATGCATAACCAATTGCGTCGGCTGAAGTAGCGCAGGCACTTGCAATGGATTGAGATATACCTTTTAGGTTGAAAGCATTTGCTAAGTTAGAACTAACCGTATTTGTAAGATAGCGTGATACTAAATCGGGCGATACTTCGCTTGCGCCTTTTTCTTTTAAGGTATGCAGCATATCGATGATGGAAGCTGTCGAACTGCCCCCTGTTCCCCCAATCACGCCATATTTTGAGTTGTTGGCAATATCACTCACATCAAGCTCGGCATGTTGTAGCGCATCGACCGCTGAGTTGTATGCATACATGGCACAAACGCCCATGTGTTTTTTTAATTCTGGATCAATATTTTCAAAATCCATTTCGGCTGTGGCGCTGACATGGCTCCGAAAATTCAATTGTGCATAGACATCGTTATAGCGAATGCCTGAGCGACCTGCTTTTAAGGAGTCGGTTACTTTCTCTAATGTATTTCCAATACAGGAATTTATTCCCATACCTGTTATTACAACACGTTCCATTCTTATCTCTATAAAAACGACAAAAATAGATCTTAACAATCAAGTTCTTTTTTGGAACTGGCAAAATATCTCTATATTTATTATTTTTACAATCAAATATAAATAAAAAGTTAATAATAATATTTTTATTTTAAAATCTATTTAGTTTTATTATTAAATCAAAAATATTTTAAATATTAAATTGACGTAATTAAAATCACCGATTATTATCTCGTTGCTGGCCTACATTGCCAGTCGGTTATGACAGACCGCGAATAACAAAGACGATGTGCAAAATTCTTATTTTGTGTGTCGGGAACTCGTTCGCCCCCTTTTTCTCTATGGTAGGGCGGAAGGGGGACACCTTTGTGTGTGCTGGTTCCTTTGTTTCCAGTCTGTCAACCCTCTTTCGTTCTACCACCATAAATTAATTCGCGGTAATCTGGTGGTAGGACTCCATAAATTATAAGGAGTTGACCATGACATTTTTCAAACTTATTCCCTCTCTTATTTAACTATTTTATTTATTTAAAATTTAGGTTTTCTATTGTCTATTTTTTAAATTTATAAATTATTTTTATTTTAAAATTTCAATTATTATATTTTCCTATATTTATGGGGGGGTTAATTATTACCTAAAAATTATTTTAAACCTTAAAACCAATTATATTTTCATTCTACTCATAGATATAAATCATTATGAGAATAATATGACAATTTATAAACCTATTTTGGCTTTAAGTTTGGTTGTAAGCAGCTACGGTTTTTCAGTTTGCAAAGTCTTGTTCTCCCACAGGACTTTGCCCCTACTTTCTTTAGCGTCATGCAGCGGTCTAACAAAAATAGTCTGGGCTAAGCGGTTGGCTTAGCTCCTCTGTCTCTGTGTTGCAATGGTTTATTACTTTAAATCAGCGCAAAAGATTAAAGTCTGTTGTGGCACAGGGGCCTAAAGTTGTTTGGTCAGTTGAGCTGATATTTAGATTTAATGAATTCAAATAATTCTTTAAAAAGAGGATGCCATTCTTCTGTTGGAGGACTCAAAAAAGAGTGCCAGAAAAAATCGAAAGTTAATCCATTATCATCTTCACAAAAATGTGACCATTTATCTTTTAAAGTCTCATGTGTACTACACACAAAAACATGCCAATCAGGCCCTGCCTCTGAAGGAATATGTTTACCTAGGTATGAATGAATTTGAGCACTCTTTATTCCAGATTCTTCATAAAGCTCACGCAAAGCGGCGTGTTCTAACTGTTCTTGATGCTCCACAGTACCTTTAACGATCTGAATTCCTGCTAACGGATGCCTAAATACTAAAATTTCCAAGTTATTATTAATTTCTCTAAATACCACAGGAACCACTTTTTCTATTAAAGTCATGATCATTTTCTTCTTTAAATTTAAGTGGATATTATAGAGCTTAGTTAGAGTTCTAATACGTTATTGTTGATGTAAATCCTAAGTTTACATAAAGCAATTAACTTCTTTGTACGCTTTAACCTACAAACTTTTAGGGATTTTGCGGATTGGCGACACCCTGCTTTTTTCCTAAGATGAGTTCATACAGGAACAGGATGTTCCGGAACACAAAACAACAATAATAGGTTCAAGCACCAGGAGCGTGAGATACGACAGGAGTCATATCTAGCAACCAAATACGAAAAAGCTCGACAGGATGTCGGGCTTTTTTTATGTCTGAATATTAGGAAATTTTAGGGGTTAAAAATCTCAGGTAGACTCTCTGCAAGAATTTTAGGAATGTTGTTTGGATAAACAATCTCATCTGTTCGGCTTAACTCATCAAACGTCCACCAACGGCTTTTACTAATCACAAGCTTTTCTTGTTCAGTCCAGTTTGCTGTATTCAATTCTTCATTTTTAATAAAAGCAATAAAAAGCCTTTCATCAGAAATCACCATTTCCGCACTCGGTAACATCATTTCAAAATTGTGTGTTGCAACATGAGTACCTACATTTTGCCTAACCACACCTAACTCTTCATAAAGTTCTCGGCAAGCTGCTTGCTCGAAGGTTTCCCCTTCTTCTAGTCCTCCGCCTACGGTTGCCCAATGGGATTGTCCAGCTAAGGCATCATTTGTATGAGTGAATTGAAATAATAGGATTTGATGATTTTCATTAATAACTAATAGTCTTAAGGATTTTCTAATACGCATTTGATTTTTTTCTTAAAGTGACAAGTTGGCTATTATTCATATTCACTTTAAAAAGTTAAATCATTTCTGAATGTACGCTTTAACCTACAAACTTTTAGGGATTTTGCGGATTGGCGACTTCCCGCTTTTTTCCTATGATGAGTTCATACAGGAACAGGATGTTCCGGAACATAAAACAACAATAATAGGTTCAAGCATCAGGAGCGTGAGATACGACAGGAGTCATATCTAGTACCCAAATACGAAAAAGCCCAACAGGATGTTGGGCTTTTTTTATTGCTGTTTAAAAATATGTTTAGGCTAAACCTATAGAGGACTATGCGCCTGTTCTTGCTTTTTATGACGTATCCAACGTACCGCTAAAATAACCGCAATCAGCACTACTACCGCAACAAGCGCAGGAACTAACAAAGCTGAAACCGAAAGTAAGATTGCTCCAATCCACTCCCCTGTAGCAACAACAAAATTTCCTAAACCGCCTGTGGTTGCAGTTGAAACACCACGTGCAGCGACTGTACTCATTTGCACCACACCTGCCGTACCACCGCCCACAATAATCGCTGCCGCCCAACCTGCGAACTGTGACATTTCACCACTACTCACGACCATGGTCGTTAACGTACCCGCAATCATGGCCGCAGGAGTCGCGACTGTGTCTAAAGCATTATCGACCCAAGGAATATAATAAGCGGCAACTTCACAAACTGTTGCCACAGCCAAAGCCAAGCAAACCGATGGCATAGCCAACCACTCAAAACCTTTTGATGGTTCAAACCATCCCATCATTGTTGCAATGCTCATCACCAAGAGCGGTACAAACACGCGAAAACCGCAGGCAGCGCTCAGGCCCACGCCAATACATAAACCCAATATAGTTTCCATAACGGTTTCCTTTTTCATGCCCATCGCGGGTCTTGTTATGTAAGTCTTATTTTAAACTAACAAAAAGCCCCATCGGGTGACAGGGCTTTTTGTTAAATGCGAACGCAAATATTATTTTATTCTTAACGTTTAAACTCAGTGCAATAGCATTTAGTGCATGGTGGTAAACGATCTGTATTAATTTCTAAAAACACTCTCTGGCCACATTGAGCGCAGAAATAGAAGCCTGTTCCGGGTTTTTCGCCAGCTGTTACCATGATTGCATTCCTATAATCGTATAGATATTAAACAGGAATATAACCCAGTTAGAGTGATTGTCAATTGTCCATTTCGCCCGATGATGATGGCATAAATGCAAAAAATGTTATTTGTACGATTTATCTTACAAACTTTTAGGGATTTTGCGGATTGGCGATCCCCTGCTTTTTTCCTATAATGAGTTCATACAGGGACAGGATGTTCCGGAACACAAAACAACAATAATAGGTTCATGCATCAGGACGTGAGATACGACAGGAGTCATATCTAGCAACCAAATACGAAAAAGCCCGACAGGATGTCGGGCTTTTTTATATTCTTATTTTTCTGCTAAATAACTTCTTACACGTGCATCATTGAGTAAAGTCATTACCCCTTCTGCAATACATCCATTTAAATCTTGTACTAACACACCACTCGTATGAGGAACGGTAAATGGAATAGTTTGTCCATTTCCTAAAGTCGCTTCGAATTTAATTTTACTGCGCCAGAAAAGCAGATTGGTGTAGGTACTACGTAATGAATTTACTTTAATCGCAATCGATTTCGATCCATTACCCTCAACAGGTTGACCATTTTTCAATAGTTCTTTTTGAGTCTGTTGTACCATCGTTTCTGTAATAGACTTAATACTAGAGTCCAATTTTGTGCCCATATAAGAATATACAATCACTCGTTCATCTGAAGTTTGAGCATTGGTCACATCTGCCTTACCAATAACCTTCACAGGTTGAATTAAACCTGCACGTAAAGGGTACTCTGTACTTACATAAGGCATCGTCCCACAAGCAGTTAATATAAGAGAGCAAATTGAAATAATGAGTAAGTTACGCATTGATATTTTCCAAGAAATCTATTGTGATTTATATTTAAGTGTAAGAGCCGCGTATCTTAATGTAAGTTAAAGAGAATTTGATGACAAAAACAAAATAGTTTTAAAAAATATAATATATGCAGTCATTTTTTATAATTAATTATCTACGTATAAAAAATAAAAACCCCACTCTAAAGCGGGGCTTTTAAAACCGTATCAATTATTTTTAACTCAATATTAAGCCACTTGGCCTTCTAGAAAGTCCTGCGCAAAACGCTGTAATACACCGCCCGCTTCATATACAGAAACTTCTTCTTCTGTATCTAGACGGCAAGTCACAGGTACTTCAAGAATCTCTTCTTTACCATCCGCTGTGGCACGTTCAATCACTAAGGTTAAAGTCGAACGTGGCGCAATATTACCAATCACACTATAAAGCTCAGTACCATCTAGTTTTAAAGTCTTGCGGTTTACACCCGGTTTAAACTCAAGTGGTAACACACCCATACCCACCAAGTTAGTACGGTGAATACGCTCAAAACCTTCTGCCACAATCGCTTCAACACCTGCAAGGCGTACACCTTTCGCAGCCCAGTCACGGCTTGACCCCTGACCGTAGTCAGCACCCGCGATAATAATTAACGGCTGTTTACGGTTCATGTAGGTTTCAATTGCTTCCCACATACGCATCACTTCGCCTTCTGGCTCTACACGCGCTTTTGAACCTTGCTTAATGGTACCGTCTGAACGAACCACCATTTCGTTATACAGTTTCGGGTTGGCAAATGTTGCACGTTGTGCAGTCAAATGGTCACCACGGTGCGTTGCATATGAGTTGAAGTCTTCTTCTGGTACGCCCATTTTGTGAAGATATTCACCCGCAGCCGAGTCCATCAAAATCGCATTTGAAGGCGACAAGTGGTCGGTAGTGATGTTGTCACCCAAAATCGCAAGCGGACGCATGTTTGCTAAAGTACGTGGTGCAGCCAACGCCCCTTCCCAATATGGTGGACGGCGGATGTAAGTACTTTGCGGACGCCAATCGTAAAGCGGGCTTTTCGCTTGCTCAACTTCGCCCAAGTCAAACATTGGAATGTAGACTTTACGGAACTGTTCAGGCTTCACGGCTTCTTTTACTAATGCATCAATTTCAGCATCAGATGGCCAGATGTCTTTGAGGTAAATCGGGTTACCTTCTTTGTCATGACCTAACGCATCTTTTTCGATGTCAAAACGGATCGTACCTGCAATTGCATACGCTACGACAAGCGGTGGAGATGCCAAGAACGCTTGTTTTGCATATGGATGGATACGGCCATCGAAGTTACGGTTACCAGACAATACTGCTGTTGCGTACAAATCACGGTCAATAATTTCTTGTTGGATTACTGGATCTAACGCGCCCGACATACCATTACAAGTCGTACAAGCATAAGCCACAATACCAAAACCAAGTTGTTCTAAGTCTTTTAGAACACCTGCTTCTTCAAGATAAAGTGCAGCCGCTTTTGAACCCGGTGCAAATGATGATTTCACCCAAGGTTTACGAACTAAACCAAGTTCATTTGCTTTACGCGCCAACAAACCTGCCGCCACGGTGTTACGTGGGTTAGAGGTGTTGGTACATGAAGTGATCGCAGCAATAATGATTGCGCCATCTGGCATTAAGCCGTCAGAACGGTTTTCAACAACACCCGCAATGCCTTTTTCTTTTAGGTCCGCAGTTGATACACGTGCATGAGGATTTGATGGACCAGCGATGTTACGTGTCACTTTTGATAGGTCAAAACGAAGTACGCGTGGGTACTCTGCTTTGGTCATATCAGATGCCCAAAGGCCGATTTCTTTTGCGTACTGTTCAACCAATGCCACTTGAGCATCTTCACGGCCTGTTAGGCGTAAGTAGTCGATTGTGTTTTGGTCGATGTAGAACATTGCAGCCGTAGCGCCATATTCTGGTGTCATGTTCGAAATGGTTGCACGGTCACCCACAGACATACTGTCAGCACCTTCACCAAAGAACTCAAGGTAAGCACCCACTACGCGCTCTTTACGCAAGAACTCTGTTAGAGCAAGTACGATATCTGTTGCGGTAATGCCTGCCTGACGCTGACCTACAAACTCAACACCAATAATGTCTGGTAGACGCATCCAAGATGCACGGCCCAACATCACGTTTTCAGCTTCTAAGCCACCAACACCCACAGAAATTACGCCTAAAGCGTCTGTATGTGGCGTGTGTGAGTCTGTGCCTACACATGTGTCTGGGAATGCTACGCCATCACGCGCCTGAATCACCGGAGACATTTTCTCTAGGTTAATCTGGTGCATGATGCCATTCCCCGCAGGGATTACATCGACATTTTTAAATGCTGTTTTAGTCCACTCAATAAAGTGGAAACGGTCTTCGTTACGGCGGTCTTCGACAGCACGGTTTTTTGCAAAAGCGTCTGGGTCAGCACCACCGTATTCCACCGCTAAAGAGTGGTCGACAATGAGCTGAGTCGGCACAACTGGGTTAACTTTAGATGGGTCACCGCCTTTGTCAGCAATCGCATCACGCAAACCTGCAAGGTCAACCAATGCAGTTTGACCTAGAATGTCATGACACACCACGCGCGCAGGATACCAAGGAAAGTCCAAGTCCTGACGGCGCTCAATCAACTGTGTTAAATAAGCAGTTAAGTTCTCGGCATCGGCACGGCGTACCAATTGCTCTGCAAGTACTTTAGAGGTGTAAGGCAGTTTTTCGTATGCGCCTGGCTGAATATCTTCAACGGCTTGACGCACGTCGTAATATTCAAGCTGGGTACCTGCCAGCGGTTTACGGTATTTTGTGTTCATTAACCACGCTCCGCCAATGGTTTGAATTTGAGGTTTTCAGGGCCTGTGTAGTTCGCGCTTGGACGAATGATTTTGCCGTCTTGGCGTTGTTCAATCACGTGCGCTGACCAACCTGCTGTACGTGCAATCACGAACAATGGTGTAAACATGGCAGTTGGAACACCCATTAAGTGATAGCTTACTGCACTGAACCAGTCGAGGTTCGGGAACATGTTTTTCACTTCTTTCATCACTGCTTCTAAACGCTCAGCGATAAGGTACATTTTGGTGTTCTCTTGTGCTTCTGCTAAGTCATGCGCAACTTTCTTGATCACTTCGTTACGTGGGTCAGAAACTGTATATACAGGGTGACCAAAACCAATCACGACTTCTTTATTTTCAACACGTTTACGGATGTCAGCTTCAGCTTCGTCTGCGTTGTCATAACGCTGTTGAATCACGAATGCAACTTCGTTTGCACCACCGTGCTTAGGTCCGCGAAGTGCACCAATACCGCCTGTAATTGCCGAGTACATGTCAGAGCCAGTACCTGCAACCACACGTGAGGTAAATGTAGATGCGTTGAACTCGTGCTCAGCATACAAAATAAGAGAGGTATGCATTGCTTGAATCCATTCTTCAGATGGTTTTTCGCCATGAAGTAAATGTAAGAAATGCGCTGCAATTGAGTCGTCATCTGTTTCAACTTCAATACGACGACCGTTATTGCTGAAGTGATACCAATAAAGCAGCATTGAGCCTAGGCTTGCCATTAATTTATCAGCAATGTCTTTTGCGCCCGCTTCATTGTGGTCTTCGTGTTCTGGTGTTAAACAACCTAGCACTGATACACCTGTACGCATCACATCCATTGGGTGTGCAGACGGAGGAAGTTGTTCAAGTGCAGTTTTAAGTGCTGCTGGTAAGCCACGAAGTGCTTTTAATTTTGCTTTATAGGCTTTGAGTTCAGCTTTGTTTGGTAATTTGCCATGTACGAGCAAGTGAGCAACTTCTTCAAACTGGCTACCTGCCGCAAGGTCAAGAATGTCATAGCCACGATAGTGCAAGTCGTTACCGCTACGTCCTACGGTACAAAGTGCTGTGTTGCCTGCAACTTGTCCGCTAAGTGCAACTGATTTTTTTGGTTTGAAGCCTGTTGTTGTTTCATTTGAGCTCATAAGATTGTCCTTTCCTATCTATTTAAATTATTTGGGAAACACGGCATATGTACCGTGTTTTACTTCTTATTTCTTTTTAGCAAATGCGTTGTCTAAGTAGTCTTCAAACGCATAGTAATTAATGCGTTCATATAACTCTTTACGCGTTTGCATAATATCAACCACGTTCTTTTGTGTACCTTCTTTACGTAAGGTTTCATACACAGTTTCGGCTGCCTTGTTCATGGCACGGAAAGCAGAAAGTGGGTAAAGCGCAAGGCTTACGTCAGCAGATGCTAACTCTTCAGTGGTAAACAGTGGCGTAGAACCAAACTCTGTGATGTTTGCCAAAATTGGTGCGCCTGTCTTTTGAGCAAATTGCTTGTACATATCAAGCTCGGTAATTGCTTCAGGGAACAACATGTCTGCACCCGCTTCAATGTAGGCACCTGCACGGTCAATTGCAGCTTGTAAGCCATCTACAGCCAATGCATCGGTACGTGCCATAATCACGAAGCTGTCATCACCACGCGCATCAACCGCAGCTTTAATACGGTCAACCATTTCTTCTTGAGTCACAATGGCTTTGTTCGGACGGTGACCACAACGTTTTGCACCCACTTGGTCTTCAATGTGCATTGCCGCAGCACCAAACTTGATGAGCGCTTTTGTAGTACGTGCAATGTTAAATGCAGAAGCACCAAAACCTGTGTCGGCATCGACTAATAATGGAAGATCACATACATCAGTAATACGGCGTACGTCGGTCAACACATCATCAAGGTTACTAATTCCCAAATCAGGTAAACCTAAAGAACCAGCGGCTACACCACCACCTGATAAGTAAATCGCTTTATAACCTGCACGTTTTGCCAAAAGTGCATGATTGGCGTTGATGGTTCCAACCACTTGTAATGGCTTTTCTTGGGCTACTGCATCGCGAAATAGCTGACCTGCGGATTGTTTAGCCATTGTTATGTTCTCCTTGTGCTTGTAGCAGTGTTTGCTCAATAATTTTGTAAGAAGCATTGATATGTCGATGCATGAGCAGCTCGGCAAGTTCACCATCGCCTTCTGCAATTGCATCTAAAATACGGATATGTTCGTCCCAAGCTTTGCTCGGTCGATCGGGTGTGTTTGAAAACTGAATTCGGTACATACGGATGAGGTGATAAAGCTCATCACATAGCATTTTTTCTAGGGTTTTATTGCCACTACTTTTGATAATGCAGTAGTGAAAATCGTCCTGTCCTTCTTGCAAGTAATATCCTTTACCTGCTTTAAAGTTTTCATCTTCAGCATGCATACGCAAAACATCACGTAGTGCCAAGATTTGCTTTTTATCAATATGCTGTGCAGCAAGATTACAGGCCAAACCTTCTAAAGAAGCTCGAATTTGGTAAAGCTCTTTGAACTGTTGCAGTGAGAGCGAAACCACGCGCGCTCCCACATGTGCAGTACGCTCAACCAAACGTTGCCCTTCAAGGCGATGAATCGCTTCACGCAAAGGCCCACGGCTAATGCCATAAGTCCTAGCCAGTTCAGGCTCAGAAATCTTGCTACCTGCCGGAATTTGACCCAAAACAATCGCCGTCTGTATTTGTTTAAATACATTCTCAGTCAGTGTTCTTCCCTGACTTTGTAGAGGCTCTGGTGCGTAGGTCAAATCTTGCATATTGTCGACAATTTTTAATCAATTATGAGTTTTATAGCGGTATGAATGAAAAAAATCAAGGTGATTGTTGACACTTTACAGAACGCATCAGGTCAATTTTTATCGTTAGACCTGTTCTCTCACCTTATATTTACAGCATTACACCACCTACCAATTAGTACTTATAAAACAGATATTTAATATTATTTTACCTATAGGTTTATGGCACTTTTTTAGCTGCTTTTCGACCTCTAATCTTTTGTTTCAAACTTTAGTCTACAACCAATGTATTACAGCAAGATTGTAGACAATCTGCTTGAATGAAAGCATGAGTTATAAATTAGTATCTATTTACCGTAATTTCTTTTAAATCTTTTTATCATTTTCATCCAGAAAATATCGATATTAGTGAAATTATCAGGTGCTTCACGGTAGCTTTATTGATACATTATTGAACATCGACATAGTTGTGGCGTATTTTTCGAGACAGAAAAAACCCAGCACTATGCATATTGTTGAATGAAAGGACTTTTTTGATGTTTCAACATATCCCCCCATACGCAGGCGACCCAATTCTCTCTTTAATGGAACAGTTCAACGCTGATACTCGTTCTGGAAAAGTGAACTTGAGTATTGGTCTTTATTATAACGAAGACAGTATTGTTCCTCAGTTAGAGACCATTATTGAAGCGCAAAAGCGTATCGAGCCTAAAAACGGTAAAACCAAACTTTATTTGCCAATGGAAGGCTTCAAACCTTACCGTGAAGCAATTCAAGCACTTTTATTTGGTGCAAACAGCCCAGCAGTTAAAGCTGGCCGTGCTGTAACCATCCAAACGCTCGGTGGTTCAGGTGCATTAAAAGTTGGTGCGGACTTCTTAAAAACTTATTTCCCAAATTCAGACGTTTGGGTAAGCCAACCAACTTGGGACAACCACGTTGCGATTTTCAATGGCGCTGGCATCAAAACTCATTTCTACCCATACTTCGACAACGAAACTCGTGGTGTAGATTTTGACGGTATGCTTTCTACACTTAAAACTTTGCCTGAGCAAAGCATTGTGTTATTGCACCCATGCTGCCACAACCCAACGGGTGCTGACTTAAACCCAGCGCAGTGGGATCAAGTGATTGCAGTATTAAAAGATCGTAACCTTATTCCATTCCTAGACATCGCTTACCAAGGTTTTGGTGACGGTATGGAAGAAGATGCGTATGCAATCCGTGCTTTAGACCAAGCGGGTCTAAACTTCATTGTGAGCAACTCGTTCTCTAAAATCTTCTCTTTATATGGCGAGCGTGTTGGCGGCTTAACTTTCGTATGTGACGATGCAGAAGCTGCTCAGTGCACATTCGGTCAGTTAAAAGCGACTGTACGCCGTATTTACTCTAGCCCTCCTACTACAGGCGCTTGGTTAGTTGATGAAGTGTTAAATGACGCTGAACTTAACCAACAATGGCAAGGCGAAGTAAAAGAGATGCGTGAGCGTATTATTAAAATGCGTAGCATCTTGAAAGACGAACTCACTAAAGCACTACCAGACCGTGACTTTAGTTACCTTGTAAACCAAAAAGGTATGTTCAGCTACACAGGTTTAACTGCTGAACAAGTTGATATCTTGCGTGAAGAATATGCAATCTACTTAGTACGTAGTGGCCGTATTTGTGTAGCAGGCTTAAACATGAACAATGTTTACACTGTTGCTAAAGCAGTTGCAGAAGTGCTTGCTAAATCAGTAGAAGCAGCATAAATCATCTATAAAAAAAGGCGCTTCGGCGCCTTTTTTTATGTCTCGATATTAAGATTTAGCTTTGCCCCAATACTTCAGTTTTGAGGTATGCCCAATCCCCACATTAAAGCTATTGGTTGGGTCGAGTTTTTGGTAGAAATTGGCTAAGGCAGGCTTGGCAATATAGAGATGCCCGACATTATGCTCTGCCGGATATTCAGCACGGCGTGCATCGAGTAACTTCCACATTTGATGTTCCATTTCTAATGGGTCATGGCCCTTTTTAAGAATATAATCCTGATGAAAAACGTGACAAAAGAAATGCCCATAATAGAGTTTATGGATGATTTTATTTTCCATCTCGGCTGGTAATTGCTCTACCCACTCACGGTCATTACGACGTAACGCAATATCAAGCGCCACAATATCTTCAACTTCACTACGGTGCGTATCCCGATAACGAATTGCAGCTCCTGCAATCGCAAAACGGTGCAAGAACGCCTTTCGGCCTTCCTCTTCACTACAGACGAAATAGCTACCTGACGGATGCACTGCAAAATATTCTTTTAAAAACTGCTCGGTCTGAGCTTTCGAATTACTTTCAACACGCAGCACTAAATGGTGCTCATAACGATCTCGATATTCGGTCATACGCTTCGGTAAATGACTCGGTAAAAAGAAGGTAATCGCCTGTAAAATATGATCCGTTAAGCCTTTAATTTTAAATCTTTCTAAAAAACCATCGACTTTGTCTTTCATCGCGAAGGCTTTTGGAACATTGGCTGTACCAAATTTCTCAATAAATAAGAACGTGTCTTTTCCGTACTTCTCACCAATTAAATAAGCATCTCGGTGAATATATTCGCCTGCAATCGGTAGACTTGGCAGTGAGGTCAGTAAGTAACGACGAATCGCTGTTAAATCATCGGCATCATTAGTCCCAATATAAAAGACATTGCTCTCTACTTTTTCATAAGTATCGAGACGTACCGCAAACACACAGACTTTACCAGCCGAACCCGATGCCTCAAACAAACGTGACGGATCTGCATTAAAACGAGCAGGTGTATCTTCATCAACTTGCGTCACATCATGCGCATAGCGATGGTCGGACGCCTGCTTTTCGCCATCATCTAAAATATCTACGGCTTGATATTTCTGCTTCTCTAATCGAGTCAAAATTTCTTCAGGAGTCGAACCTAAATTCACCCCTAAATGATTCACTAGTTCTAATTGACCAGCAGCATTCACCTGAGCATATAACGCCAGTTCAGTATACGCAGGACCACGGCGTACCAAGGCACCACCAGAGTTATTACACACACCGCCAAGTACCGATGCACCAATACAAGATGAACCAATCACGGAATGTGGTTCACGATCATAACCTTTTAAAATTTGCTCTAAATTATCTAAGGTCGCACCCGGTAAACAAATCACTTGCTTACCCTCGTGAATGACCTGAATCCCCTTTAATCGGCGGGTACTCATGACCAAAAGAGGACGATCATAATCATCACCATACGGGGTTGAACCACCAGTAAGCCCTGTATTGGCCGCCTGCATAATCACAATACAGTCTGCCTCAATTGCAGCTTGGAGCACCTGCCATTGCTCTAGTAATGTGCCCGGTACCACCACAGCAAGCACTTTCCCCTCACCAAAACGACGACCTTGGCGGTACTGACGTGTGCTTTGATCATCGGTCAAAACATGCGAACGCCCTACAATGTTTTGTAAACGTTCGATCACTACTTGAGGAGAAAATGTTTGCATGATGGTTTCCTTTTGGTCATCCATATCACATTGTTTTTTAAATTTAGAGAAACACGACAGAGTCTTACCGTTTCTAATTTATATTTAATTAGCTCATTCTCTAATTCGAATCAGCCCTATATTTACTATCGCGGTTGGCGGCAGGGATGCCGCCGTTTCGATGCGGTAGCAAGGACGTACCGTCATCGAAACAAAGGTTTTTGGTTACTTTTGACCTTTCAAAAGTGACAAATGCCTATACGTAAAACATTAGCAAATCACCAAATTTTGAGGCTGTGCTTACTGCTTCACTTACTATGTCTTAAAGACCTTGTTTAATCGCCTGTACTAAACAATCCGCATTAATATCCGAAATCGACTTAGCACCTGTCAGCGTCATCGCAACACGCATTTCTTTATCAATTAAATCAAGTAAGTTCGATACGCCTTGCCCACCTGCTGCTGCCAAGGCATACACAAATGCACGACCAAGTAACACTGTATCAGCACCGAGCGCTAACATCCGCACCACATCTAAACCATTACGAATGCCTGAGTCAGCTAAAATCGCTAAATCACCTTTTACCGCATCAGCAATTGCAGGCAATGCACGAGCAGACGACATCACGCCATCTAACTGACGACCACCATGATTCGACACCACAATACCATCTGCACCAAAACGCACAGCATCTTTGGCATCTTCAGGGTCTAAAATACCTTTAATTACCATTGGACCATCCCAGAACTCACGTATCCACTCAAGGTCTTTCCATGAAATTGATGGGTCAAAGTTCGAGCCTAACCAGCCAATATAGTCTTCAAGCCCAGTCGGTTTACCTAAATATTTAGAGATATTACCCAAGTCATGCGGACGACCCATTAAGCCGACATTCCACGACCAATGTGGATGGAACATCGACTGCATATAACGACGCATTGCAGCATTTGGCCCACTCATACCCGAATGGGCATCACGGTAACGCGCCCCTGGCACAGGCATATCTACGGTAAACACCAGTGTTGAACAACCCGCCGCTTTTGCACGTTCCAAAGCATTACGCATAAAACCACGGTCACGTAATACATAAAGCTGGAACCACATCGGACGGTTAATTGCAGGTGCAACTTCCTCAATCGGACAGACAGAAACCGTTGAAAGCGTAAATGGAATACCTTTTTTATCGGCTGCCATCGCGGCCTGCACTTCACCTCGGCGTGCATACATACCCGTTAAACCGACAGGCGCCAAAGCAACTGGCATCGACAATGTTTCATTAAATAGTTTTGTCTCTAAACTTAACGCTGACATGTCATTGAGCACACGTTGACGCAATGCAATTTCTGACAAATCTTGTACGTTACGCTTTAAGGTATATTCCGAATACGCTCCACCATCAATGTAATGAAATAAAAATGGGGGTAAGCGACGTTGTGCCGCAGCACGATAATCATTGCCAGAAGAAATAATCATTTTGAATCAACTCTATTTAAACGATTTGCACGTTTCTGGCGAGCTTCGTCTTCATCCAGAGAACGCACATGATTAATCACAAATTCAATATGACCGCAGACAGCTTGGCGTGCGGCCTCGGGATCTTTACGATCAATAGCATCCATCACCTGAAAATGCTGCTCGCTCAGCAAGTCACCATTGACGGGATCGTTATAAACTTTTTTACGCCCTAACAAGACGTTGTATTGCAGCAAATCAAACAAGCTACGCATCATTTGAATCAGCACCACATTGTGAGATGCTTCAGCAATTGCTAAGTGGAATTCAGCATCTGCCACAGCAGCCTGTGCTGAGTCACCTGCATTTTGATGGCGACTAATTTCATTAAAATAATGACGGATTTTGGCGCGATCTTCAGGCGTTGAGCGCAATGCGGCATACCATGCCGTGCCACCTTCAAGTAATAACCGCGCCTCTTGCACATCAAAACGGTAAAGCGGATCTTCTTCAATCAAGTTACTAATTGGGTTCACAATCAGTTGCTGTGGCCACTGTTCAGGTAACTGCTGAATATAAGTCCCATCGCCACGGCGGCTACTGAGTACACCTTGACTATTAAGCTGCTGAATTGCTTCACGCAAAGACGGACGAGAAACCCCTAAGCTAGTTGCAAGCTGGCGCTCAGCAGGCAAACGGTCACCTTTTTTCATGTGCCGCTCTTCAATTAATGCCTGCAATTTCATGACCACTTGATCGGAGATTCTCATCGCGTTTCCTTCACTGAAGTTATGGAATCATCCACGGAACCAGATAAGCCTGAACCGTAATAATGATGCCAACAAAGACAGTGAATATGATGCTATGTTTTACCGTGAAACGGAACAAGTCAGATTCTTTTCCAACTAAGCCTACTGCTGCACACGCAATCGCAATTGACTGTGGAGAAATCATCTTACCTGTCACGCCACCACTGGTATTAGCAGCTACCAATAACACTTCTGGAATACCAATCTGCTGAGCTGTGGTCGCCTGTAATGCCGAGAACAAAGCATTTGAAGAGGTATCTGAACCTGTAAGGAACACACCAAGCCAACCCAAAAATGGTGAGAAGAAAGTAAACGCATGACCCGTATGCGATAGAGCCAAAGCTAAAGTTGCAGATAAACCTGAATAGTTCGCAATAAAAGCAAACGCCAACACCATACCAATCGAGTAAATCGGTGTTTTCAACTCATTGAGTGTTTCACCAAAAGTCGTTACTGCTTCACTTGCTTTCATTTTCAAGAAAATAGCAGTGATGATTGCAGCAATAAAAATTGCAGTACCTGTTGCAGAGAACCAGTCAAACTTATAAATCGCTTCATATGGCTTCATCTCTGCCACAATTGGCGGCATTTTTTCGACCAATTTATGCAAGTACGGCACTTCAAGTTTAAAAATCCAGTGTTCAAGAGCACCATCTTTTGCAAATAATGCTTTAAATGGCTTAACACTCCAGATGGTGACCATCACCGTTAAGATTGCAAATGGAGACCACGCCTTAGCAATTTTCCCAATACTGTAACGTTGAACCGTTGTAGGTTGCTGAATTAGAGTTTGGCCAGCTTCAGGTTCAAAGCGGAAAATATGTTTTGGTTTCCAGAAACGGAACAACACAGTCAGGCTGACCAATGAAGCAATTGCAGCGGTAATATCTGGTAATTCAGGGCCAATAAAGTTAGATGTAAGATATTGGGCAATCGCAAAAGCGCCACCACCAACCAATACAGCAGGCCAAGTTTCTTTAACACCACGCCAGCCATCCATAATCGCCATGATCCAGAACAACACGATCAGCGTTAAAAATGGCAACTGACGACCCACCATCTGGCTAATTTCCATGGTGTCTACGCCTGACACCTGCCCCGCCACAATAATTGGAATACCCATCGCACCAAATGCCACTGGCGCGGTATTTACAATCAAGCATAAACCAGCAGCATAAAGTGGCTTAAAGCCTAAACCTACAAGGAGTGCAGCCGTAATTGCCACAGGAGCACCAAAACCCGCTGCTCCTTCAAGGAAAGTACCAAATGCAAAACCAACGAGTAACATTTGCAGACGTTGGTCTTCGGTAATTGACAAAATACTTGAGCGAATAACCTCAAACTGGCCTGTTTTTACCGAAATCTTGTATAGAAAAACTGCCCCGATAATGATCCATGAAATTGGCCATAGACCGTAGAAGAAACCATAAATGATCGACGCGAATGCCATTTGACCCGGCATTTGATAGAAAAAGAGAGCAATCAATAATGCAATAATGACTGTGCCCGTACCCGCGATACTGCCTTTTAAACGAAAAACAGCCAATGCCAAAAAGAAGAAAATAATCGGGATTAATGCAACCGCACTGGACAGCCAAATATTATTTAAAGGGTCATAAAGTTGTTGCCACATATTGAGCATTGTCATCTCCTTGAAATGCCGGGGCGAATTTTTGTACCTTAAATTCTTAAACATTTAACACAATTGGTATGACCAATTAAAAATTAAGTGCAAATGTTGTTCCTTAAACCACAGACCGCATCATAAACACAGATATTAGCAAGATCAATCGTTAAATAACCACTAAAATTGGTATGACCAATAACACTAAGTAAAATCAAGCTATTTCGAGCTTATGGTTTTATTTATTAGACTAAAGTCGTAAAAAGTATTCTTATAAATTTAAATCTGAGCTACAGAAATGAACCGTAAAAATTGAATATAAAAACTATAAACATAACCATTTATTAAGAAATGTATAATAATGCTCAAAACTTAAATCATTTGTATTGAACTGAATAATGACTACTTTAACGTGTTTTAAAGCTTATGATATCCGAGGCAAACTCGGCACCGAATTGAATGAAGAAATTGCCTATAAAATTGGCCGTGCTTACGGGCAAATCTATAAACCAAAGACTGTAGTAGTCGGTTGTGATATTCGTCTAAGCAGTGAAGATTTAAAACAAGCGACCATCCGTGGTCTAAATGATGCAGGTGTGAATGTTCTTGATTTGGGCATGACGGGTACCGAAGAAGTTTACTTCGCTGCTTTCCACTTAGATGTACAGGGTGGTATCGAAGTTACTGCTAGCCATAATCCAATGGACTATAACGGCATGAAATTAGTTCGAGAAAATGCTCGTCCAATTAGTGCAGATACTGGTTTAAAAGAAATTCAGGCTTTAGCAGAAACAAATAACTTTGAAGAAGTTAGTCAAAAAGGCACAACTCAAAGTTATAACATTTTACCTGAGTTTGTTGATCACTTAATCACCTACATTGAACCTGCAAAAATCCACCCACTTAAGTTAGTGGTAAATGCTGGTAATGGGGCTGCGGGTCATGTGATTGATGCCATTGAAGAAAAATTTAAAGCGCTTAACGTACCAGTTGAATTTATTAAAATTCACCATGAAGCAGATGGTACTTTCCCAAATGGAATTCCTAACCCAATTTTAATTGAAAACCGTGACAGTACTCGAAATGCTGTAATTGAGCATAAAGCAGATATGGGAATTGCTTGGGACGGCGACTTTGACCGCTGTTTCTTATTTGATGAAAAGGGACAGTTCATTGAAGGCTACTATATTGTTGGTCTATTGGCTCAAGCTTTCTTGATTAAACAGTCAGGCGAAAAAATTGTGCATGACCCGCGTTTAGTGTGGAACACATTTGATATAGTGGATGAATACAAAGGTATTGCCGTCCAGTCAAAATCTGGTCATGCATTCATTAAAGACGTGATGCGTGAACATAATGCCGTATATGGCGGAGAAATGAGTGCACATCACTATTTCCGTGACTTTGCTTACTGCGACAGCGGGATGATTCCATGGTTACTCACTGTTGCCCTAATTTCTGAAACAGGAAAATCTCTTTCAACGCTCGTTGAAAATATGATTACCAAGTTCCCTTGTAGCGGTGAAATCAACTTTAAAGTAGCCGATACACAAATCACTATTCAAAAGATTTTCGATTTCTATGATGATCAAAATCCACAAATTGACCGTACTGATGGTGTAAGTCTAGACTTTGGTGCATGGCGCTTTAATGTCCGTGCGTCAAATACTGAACCTTTGCTACGTCTTAACATTGAAAGCCGTGCGGATCGCCAAGCCCAGCCAATGCAACATTATGTAGATGAGCTGACTGGGTTGATTCAGAACTAATTCATAATAAAAAAGGAGCTATCAGCTCCTTTTTTATTAGTATTTAATTATATCCATTAGGATTCTGCTTCTGCCAATTCCAGCTATCAGCAAGCATATCTTCTAAGTCATATTGAGGCTGCCAATAGCAACTTGAGTCACATATGTCATAAACTATTTGGAATACCTTGTGGATCTTCACCAATACGTCCGCTCTTATGTACACCTACTGGATTAAAATAACGAAGCAATGCGATTGACCACTCTGGGACAACTTTTGCAATAATTGCTCAACACATATGTGTAAACCAATATATTCTACGTCCCATGACTAAAATTTTAGCCATCTACTTTTCCTAATAATATTTTAATTAATCCACGCGTTGAAGCATCAAGTGTTGAAAGGTCATTTTGAATACCATTTAAAATCGGAAGTAACTGATCAGCAATCTGTTTACCTTTCTCAACTCCCCATTGATCAAATGGATTAATATTCCAAATCACGGACTGTACAAAAACTTTATGTTCATATAAAGCAATCAGTATTCCTAAATTATACGGGTTTAACTCATCTAATAATAATGTAGAACTTGGCTGATTACCCTCATATTGCTTATAAATTGGTAAATTCTCTAATTCACTTGGGTCTAAAGCATCATTACCAAAGGCTAATAATCTTGATTGTGCTAAACAATTTGACAGTGCAAGATGATGTTGTTCAACTAGAGCTTCTGCATTTTCAACATAGGTAAAATGATCTGCGTTATAACGTTGAATTGGCGCAATAAAATCACAGGTTACTGCTTGTGAACCTTGATGTAACAACTGATAGAAAGCATGCTGAGCATTGGGTCCTACTTCACCCCACACAATTGGGCAAGTATCTAACTCAACCTTCTGGCCACTGCGTTGCACCGACTTACCATTAGACTCCATTTCTAGTTGTTGCAAATAAGCTGCAAAATACTTTAATCGCCCATCATAGGGTAATACTGCATGGGTCTGAATATTTAAAAAGTTATTATTCCAGACTCCTAATAATGCCATCAAAACTGGGATATTTTGATCAAAACTCGTATTTTGAAAATGCTCATCGACGGCATGAGCACCTGCTAAAAGTTGCTGGAAGCCTTCCACACCAATTGTCAAAGCAATAGGTAAACCGATACAAGACCATAAAGAATAACGCCCACCTACCCAGTCCCACAGTAGTAACTGGTTTTCAGGCGCGATTCCCCATTCAGACATTTTGTCAGATTTTGTAGATACACCAATAAAGTGACTTTTTAATACACGAGCATGTGTTCCTAATGCCTTTTCAAGCCACTGACGAACTGTTTGTGCATTTGATAAGGTATCAATCGTACCAAAAGATTTAGATGAAATAATAAACAAAGTTGTTTCAGGACGAAGTTGGTGGAGCAACTCAGATAACTGACTACCGTCCATCGTAGACACAAAGTGAATATTTAAAGGTTTAGCGGTTTTTACCTTAAAATCAGATAAAGCATGCGTGACCATTTGTGGTCCTAAATCAGAACCACCCACCCCAATATTAACAACATCTTGAATCACCTCACCAGTTGAACCCCGATATTGCCCTGCATGGATTTTTTCCACTAAGGCATACATACGTTGTAACTGACTATGAACTTGTTCTGTTAAATCTGGGAACTTCGAATAGTTAACAGGCAAACGTAGTGCCCAGTGCATTGCCTCACGTTGCTCAGTACAGTTAATTTTATTTTTTGAAAAAAGGCGATTAATCCATTCAGTTAAATTTTTAGTATTTGCAAGAGCTATTAACTGTCCCAGAATATCTTTGGTTAAGCGGTGCTTACTATAATCAAAAAATAATTGATCAAATTTTACAGAATAATTTTGAAAACGATCTGGCTCTAAAGCAAATAACTCTTTTATATGTAATTTTGAGTTTTTTTCACCCAGAGTTTGAAGATGAGTTAAAGGTGAGACTAATTCCTTTGGAAATTGCTCAATTGATTTACTCATAAGCGACCTACTCCTTCATAAGCAAAACCTTTCGCCTTTACATACGCAGGATCATAAATATTACGTCCATCTAAAATTAAAGGATGCTTCATTAACTGTTGTAGTTGCTTAAAGTCAGGACTCCAATATTGCTTCCATGCCGTGACTAGACATAGCGCATGAGCATCTCGTACCGCCTCATATTGGTCCGTACATAAAATTAAATCTTCACGATGCCCATAAGTTGCAGCTATTTCATCTAAAGCTTGAGGGTCATGCAGACGTACTATTACCCCCTGTGCCCATAATGCAGCTAATAAAATATGAATCGGTGAGTTATGTATATTCGAAGTATTTTCTTTAAAAGAAGCTCCCCAAATCGCAACTGTTTTGCCATTTAGACTACAGTGATAATAATTCCATAACTTACGAAATAAAATTTCTTTCTGCTGCTCGTTAATCGCCCAAACCTGTTCTAAAAGGCGGCTTTTTGTTCCAGTTTCAGACACAGTACTCGAAAGTGTTAAAATATCATGCGAAAAGTTCTCACCGCCAAATCCGACACCCGGCGATAAATATGCAGCACCAATACGTGTGTCAGCAGCGATACCATGCTTTACATTCGCAATATCAATACCTAACTTTTCAGCGACCATAGCCAAGTCATTCATATAACTAATGCGGGTAGCCAACATGCCTGAAATACTCAGTTTGGTGAACTCAGCATCTAAAATCGGCATAAATAAATATTGATAACTAAATTGGAAAAAAGGGCGCAATAACTCTTGCATGGTTTCACTTGCATCCCTAGATTCAACACCAACAATGACATGTTTTACATTCAATACACTGTTGATAGCATTACCTTCCTGAATCACATCAGGAAGGTAAACCCACTCATCTTTTGGCAAATGTTTTTTTAATTTCTCCGTACCATGCAAACCAAAAGTAGAACCATTAATCATTAATCGAGGATGAACAATAGGTCGTTCGCTCAACTTCTCAACTGTTTTTAACGCAAGTTCAATTTGTGTTGGACTAAAGCAAAATAAATAAACTTCAATATCTAAAGGAATCTCAGAAAAAGCACTTTCTTTTAAAAACCCCGCTTTCCGCTGCTTATTTAAATAATTATTTACGTCTTGATCTTGATATGAAAGTACAGAAATATTTTCTTCACAAGTGACACTAGTACACCAGTAAATTTGATTACCATATTCAGCTAATAGTGCTGCCATCACACCGGCATGTAACGTTGTTCCAAATACTGCGATTTTCATTGCACACCTGATTTTTTCGTATTTTATAGAATTCTCTTCCCTTTACAGGAAGAGAATATACTGCACAGCTACTATATTCAGTAGTTTTTACAAATACTTAAGCAGAACTACAAAACTTTATAATTTAAGTTCTTGAATCAGCTGTTTAAATTCTAATCCTAACTTAGGGTGTGCAACACCATAATGTAGTACAGCTTTCAAATAACCGAGCTTACTGCCACAGTCAAAAGTTTGGCCTTGCATCCGATAGGCTTCAACGGTATCAGTTTCTTGAAGCATCGCAATAGCATCAGTTAACTGAATTTCATTGCCCGCGCCTTTCGGAGTATTTTCCAAAAGCTGCATAATCTTAGCAGGTAAAATATAACGCCCCACCACAGATAAATTAGAAGGTGCAGTACCTATAGCAGGTTTTTCGATAATTCCCTGCATAGCAATACTTTCACCCTCATTTGGGCTCTGCTTTACATCAACAATTCCATACTGATCTACAAGATGGTCTGGTACTGCCTCAACCATGATTTGAGCAGCTTGACTTGATTCATAGCGTGAAATCATACGTGATAAATCATTTTTTCCTGAGTTGTCTTGCACCAATACATCTGGCAATAACACAGCAAAGTCATCTTGCCCAACAATACTTTTTGCACATAAAACCGCATGTCCTAAACCTAAAGGCTGAGGTTGTCTTACACTTACCACACTTACATGAGATGGAATAATCTGCGTAATTTCTTCAAGTAAATCGAACTTTTTCTTTTGCTCTAGAGTCGTTTCTAGTTCAAAGTTTCGATCAAAATAATTTTCAATTGATGCCTTAGATGAATGAGTTACCAAAATAATTTGCTCAATTCCAGCCTCTACAGCTTCACGCACTACATATTCAATTGCAGGACGATCAACCACTGTAACCATTTCTTTGGGAATTGACTTACTTGCTGGTAAAAAACGTGTACCTAATCCAGCTACAGGTAAAACTGCCTTTTTAATCACACATTCACTCTCTAATTAACCATAATATCTTTACTACGTTTATAACCATCAACATAGTGTTCAAGTTGACAAAGAGCCCAATCAATATCTTTTTGAACAGCAGTCATATTATTAACTCGATCAAAAACTTCTTGAATTTCAGTGAGTGGGTAGAACTTTTCAAATGATCGAAGAATTCTACTGTGCTCGGTATATTCAGTATTTTCTTGATCAATTAACAATTCTTCGTAAAGTTTTTCTCCTGGGCGTAATCCGCTATAGCGAATTTCGATATCCCCTTGAACTGAGTCTTTTTCACGAACAGTTAAGCCACTTAAAGAAATCATTTGTCGAGCTAAATCCTGAATACGAACAGGCTCCCCCATATCAAGTAAAAAGACATCTCCACCTTTGCCTAACGCACCAGCTTGAATAACCAACTGAGATGCTTCAGGAATAGTCATGAAGTAGCGTGTTACATCCGGGTGAGTCACAGTAATAGGACCACCTTTTGCAATCTGATGTTTAAATAACGGCACTACAGAACCCGAAGAACCTAATACATTACCAAAACGTACAATACTAATTTGAGTTTGCTTTTGAGCTTCAGCCATCGCCTGACAATAAAGTTCGGCCATGCGTTTTGAGGCGCCCATAACATTGGTTGGACGCACAGCTTTATCAGTCGAGATGAGAACGAATGTCTCCACACCCTTTTTCACAGCTGCATTTAAACTATTCGCTGTTCCAATCGCATTGTTCTTTAATCCTGCAATTGGATTACATTCTACTAAAGGTACATGTTTATAAGCGGCAGCGTGATAAACAGTTTGTACGCTGTATTGCTCAATAATACGCTCTAATTTTTGTTGATCCTGAACAGTACCTAAAATTGGAACAATTTCACATTGAGCGGTTAGACGTAACTCTCTATCAATACTGTAAAGTGCAAATTCAGTAATTTCATAAATAATCAACATCTTAGGCTGATTTTTAATAATTTGTCGACACAACTCGGAGCCAATTGAACCACCGGCACCTGTTACCATCACGATTTTATTATGAATATTTTTTGCAAGTAAATGATCTACAGGAGGTACTGGGTCACGTCCCAATAAATCAACAATATCTACTTCACGAATATCAGCAACTTTTAGTTCACCATCAACCAACTGAGTAAGGCCAGGTAGTTCAGTAATTTTAAGATGTGCAGGTTCTAGCTGTTGGATAATTTCACTTTTACGTACGCGACCTACTGAAGGTAATGCTAGTAAAATTTCATCAGTTTTATATTTTTCAAACCGTTGTAAGGCTTTTTCTAAAGATAGTACTTTTAAACCACCAACCATATGGTCTTGTAAAGATGGATTATCATCAATGAAGAAAACAGGTAAATGGTTACCAGAACGATAAAGCACAGCTGCAATTTGCTGACCAGCATCACCCGCACCATAAATTGCGATACGCTTTCTCTCTTCACCTGTGAGTAATGTAGCCTTTACAATAAAACGGATAAATGCACGGCTACACCAAACCCAACTAAACATTAAGAAACCAAACATCAATGGAATTGATGTCGGAACAAAAGCTGCCGAGAATGCATTTAGGCTATATAAAACAACCACCATCAGGGCAACAGCAAGCGCTAATTTTGCAATAAAGGCTTCATTAAAAGTACGGACAATAAAGCGATATACCCCTGTGAGCATTAAACTTAAAATAGCAACGATAGTAACGATCGCTACTCCATAGTTAATGCCTGGGATAACTTCCGCGCCTAAATCAAATAGACGAATGGCGTAACATAGCCACAAAATAACAGGAAACGCAAAAAGGTCTACAAGAACCAAAAAACATTGTTTGGCAAGTCTTGGGGCAGACGCAAACTGATAAATAATCTTTTTCACAATACTCTTCTAATCGTTGTAGTAACCGTGCGGTATTTATACTCATTTCTTATATAACTAGAAATAAAATTTACGCAGCGGTTACATAACTTTAAATCAGATCATAATTCAAAAGAAAGCTATGTGAATAGCTTCACATTTTTATGATTGTATAGCTCTACTAACCGCATTAATTGCACTAATTGTCTTTTCTATACTATCTTGGCTTAAAGTCGGATGCACCAAGAACATTAAGCTTGTCTCACCTAATTGCTGTGCATTTTCCAAACGTTTTTCTGGACGCCATGGGGTACCATCGAAAGCATGCTCTAAATAAACTTCAGAACAAGAGCCGCTAAAACAAGGCACATCTTGGGCATTAATTTCTTGCATTATACGATCACGTGACCAACTTTCTGGCAACGTCTCTAAATTCACTTGTACATAACATTTATAATATGCATGTACATAATCATCAGAAGGGATATGAACGTTAAAGTAAGGAGAATTTTCAAACGCTTTTAAAATCTTTTCTGCATTTTCAGTACGCTTTCTTGTCCATTCAGTCATACGTGTTAACTGAATTCGACCAATAACCGCTTGCATTTCCATCATCCGCCAGTTGGTACCAAATGAGTCATGCAACCAGCGGAAACCTGGAGGATGTTGTTTATTATAAATACTATCGTAGCTTTTCCCATGGTCCTTATATGACCACATTTTCTTCCACAGTGCTTCATCATTTGTGGTGACCATACCGCCCTCACCACCAGTTGTCATAATTTTATCTTGGCAAAAAGACCAAGCAGAAATATGACCGATTGATCCTGCAGCCTTACCTTTATATTTTGCACCATGAGCCTGTGCGCAATCTTCAATAACATAGATGCCACGCTCAGCAGCAAGCTGCATAATCGGATCCATATCGCACATCCAACCGGCCAAATGTACACAAATAATTGCTTTCGTATTTGGTGTAATGACAGCTTCAATCGTACGTCGTGAAATGTTTTGAGAATCTAATTCTACATCGGCAAAAACAGGATTAGCGCCCGCCGTTACAATAGAACTTGCTGAAGCAAGAAAGGTACGGGATGTCACAATAACATCATCACCTGCACCAATGTCTAAAGCTTTTAATGCAACATCTAGTGCCACGGTACCATTTGCCAAAGCTACCGCATATTTTGTACCAGAAAATTCGGCAAATTCTTTTTCAAAGATTCTACATTCTTGACCAGTCCAATAATTTACTTTATTTGATAGTAATACATTTTTGACTGCGTCAGCTTCTTCTGTAGTAAAACTTGGCCATGGTTCAAATGCAGTGTTTAACATTCTGATTTCCTAATAAAAAATACTTCTTACTTTCTTTCTAAAATTCTGGCGGGGTTACCAACGACTGTTACGCCAGCTGCTACACTTTTAGTCACTACAGCACCCATCCCAACAACAGCGCCTTTACCAATCACTAAAGGCTTATCAGGTGTACCCTGTTTAATGACGGCTCCAGCACCGATGTATGCATGGTCTTCAATACGAATATTGCCATTACATTTAACACCTGGAGCAAATGTAACGTAGTCACCAATCACACAGTCATGCTCAACATAACTGTATAAATTAGCATGAAAACATTTACCGATTTTTATATTTGATGTAATTGAAACAAAAGGGCTTAGTGCAGCACCCTCACTGATTTCAACGTTATCCATAATTACTGAATTATCAGCCTGTACGGACCAAAGTTTAATACCATCAGCAATCAACTGATTGGCAATTTTTTCACGGATTTGACTATTCGCAATAGCAATTAATACATACTTATTAGAACATTCTATTGATTTAAAAGTTTGATAGTTCACAGCTGTATGTCCGTTTACTATCTTTTCTTCTTGTAAACTATCATCAATAAAATAAATTTCTGCTGCAATACCCTGACGTTGAAGCTGTTGTCTTGCAACAGGCATCAGACTGCGACCACAGCCTGAAGCACCATAAATCGCATAGATCTGGTTACTCATTTATCTGCTTCCGACTTTGAACCTGTAAACTTGGTCATCGTCGCCTCGCCAGCTTCATTGATATCATCTTTAGCGATTACTTTTTTAACCGTTTGTAGCATTATTTTAAAGTCCAACCAAAGCGATCTGTTTTCTACGTACCACGTATCAAGCTTAAATTTTTCATCCCAGCCAATCGCATTACGTCCATTAACTTGGGCGTGACCAGTCATTCCTGGTCGTACATCATGGCGCTTGGCTTGTTCTTTGTTATAAAGTGGTAAATATTCCATAAGCAAAGGGCGTGGGCCAACAATGCTCATATCACCTTTAATCACGTTCCAAAGCTCAGGCATTTCATCCAAACTGCTTGAACGAAGCATTTTACCAAATGGCGTTAGACGCTCACTATCAGGTAAAGGATTACCCTGTGCATCTGTTGCGTCTTTCATTGTTCGAAACTTAATCATTTCAAACGGCTTCCCATCTAAACCTGGGCGAACTTGGCGGAACAATACTGGAGAACCTAAGTTTTTTTTCACTTTATATGCAACATAAAAATATAAAGGTGAAAGTAGAATTAATGCTACAGAAGCAATAATGATATCAAGTAAACGTTTTAACACTTATTTAATTCCCATTTCTGTCATCATATGATGATTCACTTGATGTACATCATATTTATGTAATGCAATTTCTCTAGAGCGTGTTCCCATAATTTCGGCCAATTCAGGATTCTGAATAAACTTTTTCATTGCCATCTCTAAGCTAGTGACAGACTTTACTTCAACTAAATAACCATTTCCATCGTGCTCTACAGTTTCTCTACATCCAGGAGCATCCGTTGTAATAATAGCTCGTCCCATAGACATTGCTTCTAAGACGGTACGAGGTGTGCCTTCTCTATAAGAAGGTAATACATAAATTGAACTTTCAGCAATAGCGGGACGAACATCAGAAAGCTTCCCCCAGTATTTAATAATTTTTTCATCAATCCATGAATCTAATTCTTGCTGTTTTATTGCGGTTGGATTTTCATCTATCCAGCCCACTAAATTAAATTCAATTTGAGGATATTCTTTTTTAATTAATTTGGCTGCTTCTACATACTCTCTTATGCCTTTATCTTCTAATAATCGAGCAATTAATAAAAATGAAACCTTAACTTCACCATTCATAGCACGAGGCAAACTTACAACTTCAAAATCAGTCACATTGACACCAGACCCGTTGACAACTACTGCAGGCACCTTGTTTCTTAATAAATTTAATTGCTGGAATAAAGCTAGGTCATCAGGATTTTGAAAAAAAACCTTGGATGATCTTATTAATGCTTGTTTATAAAGCCAATGTACGATTTTTTGGAACGTACTTCTTTTACTTGTACTATCTACATTCTGAAAAGCATATCCCAACCCTGTTATAAGTGAAAAACGATTTGGCACTTTTGCAAAATAAGTAGCAAGCGTGCCGTAGATCACAGGTTTAATCGTATATGACAAAACATAGTCTGGCTTAATCTTGTTTGTAATTTTATAGATTTCAAATAGTGTTTTTATATCTGCGATTGGATTAGTCCCAGTTCTTTGCATTTCAACAGAATAAACAGAGTAGCCAAGCAATTGTAATTTATTTACTTCATCTCGAAATAGTTCTAGATCTGGAGCAATAATATGAATTTGATAGCCTTTTTTATGAATAGCTTCAAGTAATTTTCCACGAAAATTTAATATTGAAGGAAGAAAACTAGAAATAATAACAAAATTCATAATTAAATTTTCCTTTCACTAGAAAGCATAAACATAAGTAAAACTGTTAAAATTGGTACATACAACATTACTCTCATTCTGACCATAATACCTAAATTTGCAGAAATTAAAGGCATAAATAAAATAAATAATGCTATGAATATTAAAATAAAAATTTGTTTAGAATTATTAAACTTATCCTTAGTAAAAAGATAATAATATGAATATAGTAAAATACCAATAACTACAACGCCTTCCGCCATTGAAAATAATGAAAGAGGATCTAGTGATAACCACGGTAAACCACCTAATACGAAAGCGAGCATTTTTAATATATAAGGTTGTGAAGCGAGCAATAATCCTGAGCCCTCCTCAGAGTAAGCTTCATTTCTATTTTCTACAAATCCGCCGATATCCGAAAAACCATCTTCAGAATATTTTTGAATAAAACTAAACAGAAACTGATACAAAACAAAAAGTGATGGAATTGACAAAACTAAAATTATAAATCTATAAACACCCATAGATATTTTCTTAAGTTTAAAATTACCATATATAAATTCATGCAGTATAAAAGTTAAAAAAACAATTGCAAAAACATGAATCCTAATTAATGCCAAGAAAACTAATGAAAAAACCAACAACTTTATCTTTTTATAAATATAAGCATATAAAAATAAAGATATAAACAATAAAACCAAGCAATCTTTCCCAATAGCTACCGTCCAGAAATGAAGACCAGGAATAAAAAGTAATATTGTAAGAAATAAAAAACTATTGGAAGAAATTTCTCTCTTGGAATAAAAATTATAGATTATTAAAAAAAAGGATAGAATAACCCACGAAGATATCATACTAAAAAATAAAAAAACGTTTTCATAGCTATTTAATATATAATTTATAAAATGTACTAAATGTACTAAGAATCCTGTACCACTAGAAAATGGAAAGTTTTCTAATTGTTCAGTTCCCCAAATATAGTAGTTAAGACTATCATTTGGTCGTCCTAATGAGTAAAAATAAAAGCCTAAAGAGAATATATAGTGATATAAATTTAAGAAAAAAGATATTACCAAAAACGAGAATGACTGCTTTCTAGCAATAAAATAAAATATTAGATACGTAAATAAGGCAAAAAATAGACAGCTCAATATTAACATATCAATTTACTCTTCCTTAAAGAAAACATTAAAATCATACTTGTCATCAATGCAGAGGTAAAAACATATAAAATAGAGAATTTAAAAGCAAATTCTCTATAATAAAAACATAGAAAAACCAGTAAAAGAGAAACTACAATCATTGGTAAGATAAGAGCAATATTAATAACATTTTTCATTTTCTTTGAAAAACTTGCTGTTAAATTAACCCCTCGTAAAAGTAATGAGATCAACATTACAACAAAAGATAGTCCAAATAAAAAATAGTTATCACTCAACTCATTTATAAAAATATAAAAACCAAAACATAATCCAACGATAATTAAATTAATTAATAAGTATTGATTAAATCTTGTATCAATAAATTTCTCTATCAAACTAACTTTTACGCTTATTAGAAATTGCATCAAAGTAGTAGTAGTAGAGGCTAACAAATAAACAATTGTAAAAACACCCAACCCTTTTTTATCATTAAAAAAAATGAAAAAATATCTTGGTACAAGGCTATTTATACTAATTAACAATGAGTTAAAGCCATATAAAAAATTATCTTTAACATAGTCAGTAATATTTTTTATATCTGGACTTTCATTAAACCTTCTTTTTTCTACCACTGTATCTATTACAAAGAAAGTAAAATACACTCCCAAAAGCAAATAAAATACAAATTCTATAGGATTCAACGAAAACTGCTTAAAATAAAAAAATATTAATCCAAATAAAATTAAGAATAATCTTTTAAATATAACAAAAAAAGCATTCCTAAGCTCTTTAATTGAGACTAAGAATGAAATATAAATATCTGAAAGTAATTCAAAAACTTTATAGAGACCAGCAACAACTAAAATTTTTATTGGTTGATGAGTCACTAAATAAAAAATAAATAAAATACTTAAAAGTAATAAAACAACCGCACCACTTGCAAACAAACTTTGTAAAAATCTTTTTTCTTTATCTTCTTTTATATTAACAATGTTAATATATTCAACATATCTAAATTGACTAAACATAACGATTGGTGCAAGTATCGTTGCGTAAGTTGCAAACTCTCCAATTCCTTGAACTCCCATTTGCATCCAAAGGAATAGAAAAATTAAACTCATTATCAAAAGTGAAGAGAACTTCAGAAATAAAATCTGAAGTCCCTCTAAAATTCTAGAAAATTTCATATATCACGTATCTTTTTAACAGGAACCCCTCCATATAGAGCTCCTGAGTCTGATAAGCTTTTCGTAACAACAGCACCAGCTGCAACAACACATCGCTTCGGAATTTTTACTCCCGCTAAGATACGCACTCCACAGCCTATCCAAACATCATCATGAATTTCTAAGCTGTCACAAACGACAGGATTATATTTAATAGGTAAATTATTATCGTTCCATGTATGGTTAGTAGAAATCAAGCTAGAAGCATGAGCAATTGCTACATTATCACCTATCTTAATCCCTCCTAAACAAATTAATGTACACTGATGATGGATACTTACATTATTACCTAAGGATAAATTGCTAACACTTTCAATAGAAACAAAGGGGCCAATATAGACATTAGTCCCACATTTTTTTAATTTACCAGCAATTAGAATATATCTTGCTACCGCACCAAATTTTCCATCAAAAATATCTAAGCAACGCCAAAAAAAATGAAAAAGAAAAAATGGGAGTAATGAAGTAATACGAGCTAAAATGGTAAATATTTTCCACATATTTATTTACCATCATTCAGTAAGTACCAATTCACAGCTAAAACTATTCCTTCAGATATTCTGAATTTTGGATCGTACCCTAGTAAAGTTTTGATTTTAGTTACATCTGCTTGTGAATGTCTTACATCACCTGCTCTAAATTCACGGTAAACAGGTTCTTTTTCACAAGAGATATCATTTTCTTTTAAAGCTGCTTTAATAGCCTTATATAAATCATTTAATGTGGTTCTATCACCAACAGCAACATTATAGACTTGATTTTTAGCTTCATCTTTTGCAACAGCTGCTAAAATATTAGCTTGCACTGTATTTTCGATATAACAGAAATCACGACTGGTCTCACCATCACCATTAATAAATACATCATCTCCTTGAATCATAGCTGCCGTCCATTTTGGAATAACTGCAGCATATGCTCCATTAGGATCTTGACGTTTACCGAACACATTAAAATAACGCAAACCTATTGCTTTAAAATTATATGTACGTGCAAAAACTTCAGCATAAAGCTCATTTACATATTTAGTTACCGCATAAGGAGATAATGGATTACCAATATTTTCTTCTACTTTTGGTAATGCCGGATGGTCACCATATGTAGAACTACTCGCAGCATAAGTAAAGCTTTTGACTTTAGCATCCCTTGCTGCAACAAGCATATTTAAAAAACCCGTAATATTGGCACTATTTGTCAATATTGGATCAGCAATTGAACGTGGAACAGAACCGAGAGCAGCCTGATGTAAAACGTAGTCAACGTTTGTACATACCTTCTGACAATCTTCTAAATTTCGAATATCACCATTATAGAAAGTGAAATTCTTCCATTGTTCACTGGTAACTAAACCCTCTACCTCATCCAGATTATATTGATGACCTGTAGCAAAGTTGTCTAAACCAATTACTTTTTGATTTAAGTTTAATAAAGTTTCTAATAGGTTTGATCCAATAAAACCGGCAACACCAGTTATCAACCATATTTTAGGTGTGTTCTTTAGCTGTTCCAATACTTGTTCATATTGATTCATATTTTTTCTCAACAAATATTATAAACGGATATCTGACTCAGATTGAGCTAGAACATATTTCAGATCATAAAGAACATGCGATGCTTTACCTAAAGATCGAATTGCCTCAATACCCATTTCCTTAAATTCATCATGGGCTACTGCTAATATTACAGCATCATATTGACCTGCAGTAGGCTGATTAACCGGAGTAATACCATATTCGTGTTGAGTTTCCTCACTATCAATCCAAGGATCATATACATCAACATCCATATGATATTCTTGTAATTCTTTTACAATATCAATAACTTTCGTATTACGAATATCTGGACAATTTTCTTTAAAGCTTAGACCTAATACTAGAACTTTAGAACCCTCAACTTGGATTTTCTTTTTTATCATTCCTTTTACAAGTTGAGTAACAACATAAGCCCCCATTGAATCATTTAATCGGCGCCCTGCTAAAATAATTTCTGGATGATATCCAATTGCTTGCGCTTTATGAGTTAAATAGTATGGGTCAACTCCGATACAATGCCCACCGACCAGACCTGGACGAAATGGTAAGAAGTTCCATTTTGTACCAGCAGCTTTAAGTACTTCTTCTGTATCTATACCTAATTTATTAAAAATAAGTGCTAATTCGTTAATTAAAGCAATATTGACATCACGTTGAGTGTTTTCAATGACTTTTGCAGCTTCAGCAACTTTTATACTAGGCGCTTTATGTGTTCCTGCTTCAATAATTAAATTGTAAACTTCATCAATATAATCAGCCACTTCAGAAGTCGAGCCTGATGTAATTTTTAAAATATTAGTAACACGATGAAGTTTATCACCTGGATTAATACGTTCTGGACTATAACCAGCAAAAAAATCTTTATTAAACTTTAAACCTGAGATTTCTTCGAGTACCGGGATACAGACTTCTTCTGTAGCACCTGGATAGACTGTAGACTCGTATACGACAATATCACCTTTTTTTAGAATTTTACCAATACTAGTAGAGGCCTTAACTAAAGGTGTTAAATCAGGCTGCTTATAGTCATCAATTGGAGTTGGAACAGTAACAATAAAAAAATTACAATCTTTTAAATCTTCTAAGTTTGAAGTGTAGCTTAATTGAGCTGCTTGTTTTAATTCTTCTGGCGAAACTTCTAAAGTATGATCTTGACCGTTTTTTAATTCACTTATACGTTTTTGATAAATATCAAAACCAACTACGGATACTTTCTTTCCAAACTCAACTGCCAATGGCAAGCCTACATAACCTAAACCTATAATCGCTATTCTTAAATCGGCAAGTTGCATAAAAGTTAGCCTTTTTCCTTACAAATTGTATATATAATAAAAAATATATCTTGACTGGATATTGTCGTGCATAACTATATCAGTTTTTTTTTATTAACCGTAATTCAATTGTATAAAAGTGTTTACAGTTCTTAAGTTCTCCTTATATAGCTTAATTTGGGTTTTTTCATTAGGTCTTTAGTCGATCAAGAATTACTATTAATATGCGTTAAAAAGCTTTGATATAAATTAAACATACAAAGCTCTACGTTTTTTCTGTGTTTTTTAATTTTTTTTCGGCTAGAATCGGTACATCCTGCGTTTAATAGACACTTGTTACTATGCAGTGGACAATATCAATTAAAGATAAATACACAAAGGGTTGCGTGTGAAGTATTGCCAGTTTTTTTCTGTTCTTGCCTTAAGTTTAAGTGCTGCAAGTTGTGCAGTCACTTCCGGTTTACAAACTTACGATATTCCCAATGAAGGTGTATATAAAACTGACCTTGGAACTACGGTTAATGTCGTTAAAATTTCTCAAGAAACATTACCGGCGATACAACCTGCTCAAGTTGATTATCAACGCGACTATGCAGCTTTGTTTACAAATCAGTTACCTATATACCGTTTAAACTCGGGTGATGTTCTTTCTATCCAACTTTGGGCATATCCTGAAATCACTCCTCCAGTAAATAATATAAATAATGAACAGTCGATTCAGGCAAGTGGTTATCCAATCGATCAAACTGGTTATATTCAATTTCCTCTAGTAGGCCGCTATAAAGCTGCTGGCAAAACACTCACTCAAGTTAACCGAGAGCTTCACAGTCAACTGTCTCGTTTCTTAAAAAATCCAGATGTTGTAGTAAGAGTTTTATCTTATGAAGGTCAACGTTTTTCCGTACAGGGTAGCGTTATAAAAGGTGGACAATTTTACTTAAGTGATCAACCTGTAAGTGTATATACAGCGTTAGGTCTTGCGGGTGGTGTAACTGATAAAGGTGATAACACCTATATTCAACTTATTCGGAATGGTATAACTTATAATCTAAATACTCTTGAATTAGAAAAAGCAGGATATTCATTACATAAATTATTAGTCAAACCCAATGATACAATTTATGTGAGCACTCGTGAAAACCAGAAAATTTATGTCATGGGTGAATCTGGTAAGAATCAAGCCTTAGCAATGCGTGACCAAGGGATGACTTTAAGTGATGCCTTAGGTGAAAGTTTAGGTTTAAATCCATTATCAGCTAGTGCTAGTCGAATTTATGTTTTACGCACTAATCCAAATGACCGAACAACTGAACTCTATCATTTAAACTTAATGAGTATTGGTGATTTCGGTCTAGCAAATCAGTTCAAGTTACGTAGTAACGATATTGTATATGTAGATGCGACTGGCTTGACTCGCTGGCAGCGCGTTGTTAACCAGATTATTCCTTTCTCAAGTGCGTTATATAACATAGACCGTTTGGGACAATAATTTTCATGCAATTTAAAAATATTTTAGTCGTCTGTATTGGGAATATTTGTCGAAGTCCTATGGCAGAATATTTTTTAAAACAGAAATACCCAGAGCTAAATGTTGAATCTGCTGGTATTTCAGGACTTATAGGCCACCAAGCAGATAACAAAGCACAACTTTGTATGCAGCGTCTAGGTATCGATATGCAGCCCCATATCGCTAGAAAACTAAATGCTGAGCATATTAAAAAAGCTGACCTTATTTTGGTCATGAGTCAGAACCAGCAAAAACATATTGAGCAAACTTGGCCGTTCGCAAAAGGTAAAACTTTTCGTTTGGGTCATTGGCAAAATAAAAACGTGCCAGATCCATATCAGCACGATCAAGCTGTTTTTGATGAAACCTGCCAACTCATTCAACAATGTATTGCTGACTGGAAACCTTATATTTAACGCCAAGATTTTAAACTTATGAACCAAAAAACGAATACCGACGATACAATTGATTTAAAAGAACTGTTTTTTTCACTAATTGCTCAGTGGAAATTAATTGCACTTTGTATCATTTTGAGCCTTGTATGTGCCCTACTCTATTTACGAGTAACTCCAGATACTTACTCAGTTGATGCTTTGGTTCAAGTTGAAGACAGCAAAGGGGCTTCCGCAGCTCTTTTAGGTGATTTATCACAGATGATTGAGCAAAAGTCACCTGCTCAAGCAGAAATTGAAATTTTAAAATCTCGTTTAGTATTAGGTTCTGTTATTAAAGATTTACACTTAAATATTCAGATTTCCAGTACAGAAAATACACTTACTCATCGCTTGTTAAGTGATACTGAATATAAAACAGAATATAATAAAAAATCAGTCATTTTTAAGGATGGACTCAAAAGCTTTGAAATACGCCAATTTGAAATTCCTGCTTATTATCTTGACAAAAACTTATTACTCAATTTTGACAAAAACTCCTTACGTTTAAGTGATCCTAGTACTGAACAAACTCTTCTAACTGTACAACTCAATCAATTAAATCAAGTAACAGGACCACATGGTACTTGGAAAGTGGGTATCTTCACTAAAGATCAATTTGATGCTACATACAATATAAAAAATTTATCTTTACCAGCTGCAGTCGATGCAATCAGCTCAGACTATTCCGTTGCAGAGCGTGGTAAATTAACGGGCATTATTGGCTTGAATTACCAAGGTGAAGATCAAGAACACATTACTAAAGTCTTAAACGCAATTTTAGTAACCTATGGTGATCAAAATGTTGAACGACGTTCAGCTGAATCTGCGCAAACCTTAAAATTTTTAGATGAACAGCTCCCAGATCTAAAAAAACAATTAGATGACGCTGAACGTCAATTTAATAAGTTCCGTCAACAGTACAATACTGTCGATGTAACAAAAGAATCAGAGCTTTATTTAACTCAAAGTATTACTTTAGAAACCAAGAAAGCAGAGCTTGAACAGAAGCAGGCAGAAATGGCTGCAAAGTATACTGCTGAACATCCAGCAATGCGTGAAATTAATGGTCAGCTTACAGCTGTCAATAAACAAATCAGCGAGTTAAATAGCACACTAAAACAATTACCAGATATTCAACGTCAATATTTGCAGCTTTATCGTGAAGTAGAAGTCAAAACACAACTTTACACTGCCTTATTAAATTCATATCAACAACTCCGAATCGCAAAAGCTGGTGAAATTGGTAATGTACGAATTGTAGATACCGCAATTGAACCTGTTGAACCAATTAAACCTAAAAAACTACAAGTCTTACTCCTTTCATTATTCTTAGGCGGTTTTATAGGAACATTAATTGCTTTAGTACGTAATATCTTACGTACAGGTATTAAAGATTCTAATCAAATTGAGAATGAATTGGATTTACCTGTTTATGCAACTGTTCCACGCTCTCCAATTCAAGAAAGTCGTATCAAGATTTTAAAGAAGAAGAAAAGTATTCCTATTCTTGCTGTTAAAAATAGTGATGATATTGCAATTGAGAGCTTACGTAGTATTCGTACCGCTATTCATTTTGCCTTAACAAATGCAAAAAATAATATCATTATGATTGCTGGCCCCTCACCAGAAGTTGGTAAGTCATTTATTTCGACGAACCTTGCAACAATTTTTGCGCAAGGTGATAAACGTGTATTACTGATTGATGCCGATATGCGTCGTGGTTATATGCACAAATATTTTGATGTTGATGTGAAGCCAGGTCTTTCTGAATTATTGAGTGGACAAGCTGATCTACAAAAAGTTTTACATAAGACTCCTGTGGCAAACCTTGATGTGATTACACGTGGTAAGAGTCCAACAAATCCTTCAGAGATTTTAAGCTCAAACCAATTTAAAGAGTTACTTGAACAGCTTCAAAGTCAGTATGACCACATCATTATTGATACTCCGCCAGTGTTGGCAGTAACCGATGGTATTATTATTTCGCAATATACTGGTGTGAACTTAATTGTTGCCCGTTATGCTAAATCACAAATGAAAGAACTTGAATTAACACTTAATCGCTTTGAACAAGCAGGTGTTAAAGTCAATGGCTTTATTCTCAATGACATTCAACGTGCTAGCGCAGGCTACGGTTATGGTTATAACTATGCCTATGCTTATAAAGCACAAAAAGAAGATTAATCGTAAAGTGATAATAGAACCGGATCAAATGATCCGGTTTTTTTATTTAAGATTTTTTAAGTATATCCCTACTAAAACTAACTAAAATATATAAAAAACCACTCGTTTTTTTTCTTAAACATTCTATGCTTAAGCATGCTAAGATCAAAAGCAGCCTTTTAGACTCAAATGATTATTTTTGGAACCTTTTATGAGTAAAGCCTTACCCATTGCTGTCGCTGTAGTTTTAGGCGGTGCTGCACTTGTACCAGTATATTATGCAAGCCAACATCCGACCACAGAAGTCGGAAGCAAGGCAAATAAAAATGCCTCTCCAATTGAAAAAATCAGTTATGTTCTTGGATATGAAGTTGCTCAGCAAACTCCACCTGAGCTAGATACAAAAGCATTTGTGAAAGGGATTCATGATGCTCGTAGCAAGCAACCAAGCGCTTATACTCAAGAAGAGTTAAAAGCTGCTGTAACAGCTTATGAAAAAGAATTACAGCAAAAAATGCAGCAACAAAATAAACCGGAACAAGCTGCTGGCACTAATCTTGAATCTGCAGATGTGCAGTTCCTTGCAGAAAATAAATCAAAAGCTGGTGTAAAAACAACAGCTTCTGGTTTGCAATATATCATTACCAAAGAAGGTACTGGCAAACAGCCAACAGCTCAATCAGTTGTTAAAGTACATTATGAAGGTCGTTTAATTAACGGTCAGGTTTTTGATAGTTCTTATAAACGCGGTGAGCCAGTTGAGTTCCCTCTTAATCAAGTTATTCCAGGCTGGACTGAGGGACTTCAATTAATGAAAGAAGGCGGTAAAGCGACTTTCTTCATTCCATCAAATCTTGCCTATGGTCCTCAGGAAGTTCCTGGCATTCCAGCAAACAGTACACTGATTTTTGATGTAGAACTTATTTCAGTGAAATAAAAACATTCAGGAGAGTAGAACACTACTCTCCTTTTTTTTGGAAAACAGCATGAAAAAAATCGGTTTAATGATTGCAGCATCAACAATGAGTTTATCTGTTTTTGCTGCAACTCCTATAACGAATAAAAGTCCAGCAAAAGAACAATTTAGTTATAGTTATGGCTATTTAATGGGTCGTAATAATACGGATGCGCTAACAGATCTGAATCTTGATATTTTTTACCAAGGTCTCCAAGAAGGCGCTCAAAGTAAAACAGCACGCTTAACTGATGAAGAAATGGCGAAAGCGATTAATGACTATAAGAAAACATTAGAAGCCAAACAACTCGTCGAATTTCAAAAAACAGGTCAACTAAACGCTCAAGCAGGCGCAGCATTTCTTGCTGATAATGCAAAAAAATCTGGTGTAATAACGACTAAATCTGGTCTCCAATACCAAGTATTAAAAGAAGGTAATGGACAAAAACCGAAAGCTACCTCTCGCGTTAAAGTGAATTATGAAGGTCGTTTACTAGATGGAACCGTATTTGATAGTTCTATTGCTCGTAATCATCCAGTTGAGTTTCAGCTCAGCCAAGTCATTGCAGGTTGGACAGAAGGTCTACAAACCATGAAAGAAGGCGGAAAAACGCGTTTCTTTATTCCTGCCAATCTTGCTTATGGTGAAGTCGGTGCTGGTGACACGATTGGTCCAAATAGCACTTTAATTTTTGATATTGAATTACTACAAGTTTTACCAAAATAAATTCATTAGATATAAAAAAGCGATCATTTAAGATCGCTTTTTTATTTTAGTGTTTTAAATCTCTAGGACGAAAACCGGTAATGATTAAAACGACCAGATAAGCAACTACGCCGACGACACACAATCCCACTACTTCGGCAATACGCAACCACTGTGAAAGCTCGCCGTTATACCAATTTAATGCAAACCAAAGTGCTGCAATCATGGCAAGGTTTGCCAAACCATATTGAAGCCCTAATTTTTTCCAATGCGAATCAAATCGGAAAATATTACGTTTATGTAAATAGAAGTAGAGTAGACCCGCATTTACCAAAGCCGAGCCTGAAGATGCCAGTGCCAGTGCCATATGTTCTGCATGCCAATCAATCAGCTTAAAGAAACCAATAAATACAACGTTTAAAATAGCATTGGCTGCAACCGACATTAAACCGACACGTACTGGTGTTTTAGTATCTTGCTGTGCATAAAAACCAGGTGCAAAGACTTTAATCAGCATAAACGCAATCACGCCTGCACTCATACATTGCAGTGCAAGCGCTGTCATTTGTGTATCACGTAGGTCAAACTCTCCACGCTGGAATAATGCCTGAATAATTGGTGTAGAAAGCATAAATAAAGCAATACTTGCTGGTAAGCCAACTAATACAATAATTTTTGCAGCCCAGTCGATCATACCGCGGAACTTTGCTTGATCTTGTTCTGCATGACGGGCAGAAAGTGAAGGTAAAATCACTGTACCAATCGCAACGCCAATTAAACCTAACGGCAACTCAGTCATGCGCTCTGCACTATAGAGCCAAGATACTGAACCATCTTGCATGAAAGAGGCCCAAATCGTATTTAATAACAGGTTAATCTGGGTAACAGATACCCCAAATAATGCTGGAAGCATTAATTTTAAAATGCGCTCTACACCTTCATGTTTAAAATCAACTTTAGGTGGAATCAGTAGATTTTTACGCCACAATTCAGGAATTTGTATAGCTAACTGTAATATTCCTGCCACGACCACTGACCAACCTAAGGCTTTGATGGGTTCAGCCATATACGGCGTAAGCCACCATGCGCCTGCGATCATCGCGACATTCAGTAAAACGGGTGAAAAAGCTGGTGAAGCAAACGAACCATAACTATTTAAAATACTGCTAGCAAAAGCAGTTAGTGACATAAATAATAAATAAGGGATAGTCAGGCGGAACATGCTGACTGCTAAATCGAACTTTTCAGGATCGCTATGGAAACCCGGTGCGTACATATAAATGATCGCAGGTGCTAAAACCATAGCCACAAAAGTCAGTAAAGTCATCACTGTTAGCAAGCAACCAAATACTCGACTAATCAAGATCTGTACTTCAGCGTGTGCTCGACCTGTTTTATATTCAGTTAATACTGGAATAAAGGCTTGGGAAAAGGCACCTTCGGCAAACAATCGTCGAAAGAAGTTGGGAATACGAAAAGCGACGACGAAGGTATCAAAATCTTTACCCGCACCAAACACGTTGAGCAATACGACATCACGCACGAGCCCTAACACTCGTGACAACATCGTCATTGCACTGACAATAAAAGTCGATCGCCACAATGCCATCGTACTCACCTACAGCTATATTCGAAAGACGCTATTGTAATGAAACTAGAAAATCTTTTCGTTGTGAAATGATGAATGAACTCAACTTTTTTTATGAACTAACAGTTGTCTAAAGTGCTGCCATTTAAAATAAGGTCCCGGATCAGTTTTTCGGCCGGGTGCAATGTCTGAATGTCCTGCTATATGGTTTTTAATTTCGGGATAAGCCTGACGAATAGCCTTAACCACATCGGTTAATACTTCGTATTGTACTTCGTCAAAAGGTAAATCATCACTTCCTTCAAGTTCTATCCCAATTGAATAATCATTGCATTCTACTTTGGCTAAATAGCTCGAACGTCCTGCATGCCATGCCCGATCATTAAAATTAACAAACTGTAGGACTTCACCTGTTCGTAAAATTAACAGATGTGTAGAAACTTGCATGCCTTCAATGGTCTGAAAATAAGGATGCACTGACCAATCTAATTTATTTTGAAAAAACTGCTCAATATATCCACCTCCAAATTGAGACGGTGGCAAGCTAATATTATGAACAACGATCATTTGAATTTCGGTACCAGTCGGCCGCTGGTTAAAATTTGGAGAAGGGATTTGTCTCGCCCCTTTTAATTGCCCATCTATAACTTCATACGGTGTGATTTGCTTCATTGAGATGCCAATAATTTGCTTGCCAATTGTTTTAGTTTAAAGCAGTTATCTACTTTTCAAAGCAGTAAATGCGATTGTTTATCGCGATTAATCTTATAAAACAGCTTATTTTTAAAGTCGACGGTGCTAATATATCGCAAGTTTTAGGGTCATCTACAAAATGGAAACCGTATGAGCATACCTCAGTCTTTGCTTGAACAATCAATTCAAATCAATATTCAACAAGCATTACAAGAAGATATTGGGGACGGTGACATTACCGCTATGCTCACACCTGAAGATGAGCAGGCAACCGCGACCATTATTAGCCGTGAAGATATGGTTTTAGCTGGCCAACCTTGGGTCAATGCACTCATCTCAGCTTATGACAATACTGTACAGGTAACTTGGTTAAAACAAGAAGGTGACCGTGTTGCTGCAAATGAAGCCTTTTTAAAACTTGCAGGTTCTGCACGTAGTTTACTTACTGTAGAGCGCCCTGCTTTAAACTTTATTCAAACTTTGTCTGCTGTTGCAACAAAAACTGCTGAATATGTTCAACATCTTGAGGGTTTAAATACAAAACTTCTCGATACGCGTAAAACCTTACCAGGCTTACGTATTGCACAGAAATATGCTGTGGCTATCGGTGGCGGACAGAACCATCGTCTCGGTTTATTTGATGCATTCTTAATTAAAGAAAATCATATTATGGCGGCGGGCGGTATTGCTCAGGCAATTGAAAAAGCACATCAAATTGCACCGGGTAAACCTGTTGAAGTCGAAGTTGAAACTTGGGATGAGCTAAATCAAGCGCTTGAAGCTGGTGCAGACATTGTTATGCTCGACAACTTCAGTCAACAGCAAATGATTGATGCTGTAAAACATGTTGCAGGCCGTTGTAAACTCGAAGCATCAGGCAATATCACCATTGAAAACTTGCGCGAAGTTGCCACTACTGGTGTTGACTACATTTCTATGGGTGTATTGACCAAAGACGTTAGAGCTGTTGATTTATCAATGCGTTTTAATGCTTAAATAAAGTCCACATCGTTATTCGTATTTTTTTGCGACTTGGTCATGTCTGCTGCTTGTGTTTTTTGCCATGCTGACTGAGTCGCTTGTGCTCCACTATCACGTGGGTCAGCAGCCATTAAAACAAATGTAACTACTGCTAATAATACAATAAAACCTTGTAGCATAAATTTTCCCCATGACTTTTAAAAATTTAGGGTTTCAAGGTAAAAGATAAATATGACAAGGCTTAGGAGATTCTGTTACAAAAGGTAAGTCTTTATTTTTATTATTCATCTATAAAGCAGAATGTGACCTTTAAAAATTTTATAGAATGGTCAAACCTATTATTTATGGCAGACACAGGTGCCATCCTTTAGTTATATTCCCCAATATTATATTGTGCGAGATGTCATCTACAACCTGAGCAAGACAAAGCGATTATAGCTTTGTCGAAGCGCAAGATTGTTATTAAGCCAACAGTTGTCTTTCGATACGTAATAAAGATTAATTAATCTTTATTACGTACTTTACTTTGGGCGAAACCAAAGTAACCAATTAGCTACTTCCACTGGATGAATAAACGATAAGACTCCGTCATGCTAGCTAATTTAAAATAATGATTAATCTAAGACTTCAGCTTAATCATTCATCTCTTACAGCAACTTAAGACTCTACATAACCCATATACGGATCAGAAATTGAATCTTCTTGAGTTTCAATACGTCCTGCAAAACGGCGGCTAAAAGTAGCATCATCAGCTAATGTCACCGTAAAGTCATACCAACCACCAAATTCAGACATATCCCAAACTAATTCTTTTTCAGAACTATTCGTCTCGATAGTCCATGTCTTACTTGGAAGATAAGCATTTGCTTTGACTGTGACTTTGACTGACTTATTACCGTCGTGACGCACTTTTAAATACAAATTCGCATCACACTCTTCCACACAGACTCTAATTTCTGGTAATGCTTGAGTTTGATTGGCTTGGAGCAAATTACCTTTAAACCCGCGATGGAAACCATTTGGACCGAGTACCCATAAATCGTACTGTCCATTTATAGTATTCCACACGTCATCAAGCTGTTTACCCACCTCAACCATATAGCGACGAGGAGCTACCGTAAGATCTAATCGGTTATACACATGAAAAACAGCTGCCTGCTTGCCCGTATTTGAGAACATCAGCTTTACAGTCTTTTGTGCTGCATCGACTTTGGCACTGGTGTGCAAAATATAAGGTAAAGCACGCGATGGTCGAATTCCCATTTCCTGCTGAGGAAATTGCTGTTGGTTTGGAACAGAAACTTGCGGCAATAGTTCTTGAGCGATACGAATCGCATCAGCTTCAGTTTTTGTTTTTTTCCCTTCTAGTTCAGCGACAGGCAAAGTATTCGGTGTTTTAAAATTAAATGCTGTCGTTAAATCACCACACACAGCACGGCGATATGGACTAATATTTGGTTCTTGCACACCAAAGCGTTTTTCTAAGAATTGTAAAATAGAGGTATGGTCAAAGACTTGTGAATTCACCCATCCTCCACGGCTCCACGGTGAAATCACATACATAGGAACGCGTACCCCCGGCCCATACACCCGCCCGTCTGTAGCGGGTTGAGATTTTGAAGTCGCTACTGCTGGATGGTTAAAATACTCATAAGATATTTGCTGATCACTTAATGTAGTTTTTCCATATACGACACCGTTTATATCTTTAAAGGGTGCACTCGGTGAAGGAACATGGTCGAAGAAACCATCATTCTCATCAAAGTTCACCAATAAAACGGTTTGGCTCCACAACTCAGGATTTTCAGTTAATGCATTTAATACTTCCTGAATATACCACGCCCCCTGCACAGGACTAGATGGTCCAGGATGTTCACTGTAAGTTGCAGGAGCGACTAACCAACTCACTTGCGGCAATTTACCTTGTGCAATATCAGCTTTAAAAGTTCCTAAAAAACCACCGTCTGGCATGGTATTGGCAATACCTTTATAAAGTGGTTGAGTCGCATCGATTTTTTCATCGTATGCTGGGCATGTTGGCGTGTCGTTACTGACAGGCTGACCCGATTGTTCATTTGCACGGCGATATTGTTTAAAGCCTGCAAGTGGGTTATCTGTAAAGTTATCTGGCATATTTTGATAAACTTTCCATGTCACGCCAGCCTGCTGTAAGCGTTCAGGATAAGTCGTCCATTCATAACCTTCTGTTGATGGTCCAATCCCATCAAACTCATTTACGACACTAGCCACACCTGCACCCGTAGGACCATTTGTTCCAGTCCAAATAAACTTACGATTTGGGTTAGTTCCCGCATGCATGGCGCAGTGGTAAGCATCACAAATCGTAAAAGCATTGGCTAAGGCAAACTGATATTCGACTTCCTGTTTTTTGTAGTAGCCCATCGACTGCGGTTTTTTATAAGCCACCCAGTCGCTCATGCGACCATTGTCCCAAGCTGCTTGGCCATCAGACCATGAGTGAGGAGTTCCTGAAACACGCTGTGCGTTTCCTAAACGACTATCGAGATGGTACGGCAATACTTTATTTTTCTTGGCATCGTATTGCTCCCAAACCTTTCGACTTTCTGTCATTGGAATAGTAAAGCGGTCACCGAAACCACGCACGCCTTTTAGTGTTCCGAAATAATTATCGAATGAGCGGTTTTCCTGAGTCAAAATCACGATATGCTTAACATCTTGAATAGTTCCACTTTCAACTTTGGCATCAATAGCCAGCGCTTTTTGAATACTCAATGGGAAACTCGCCAAAGCAGCGGTCCCAAACATGGTTTTTGTAGAATTTAAAAGAAATTCGCGACGATTCATTAGTTCTATCCTAAGTTCTTATTATGGTGCACAGTGCATTTTGCAATTACTGGTTGGCGGTGTTGTTGGCGATGAATTATCTGAGTCGTTATCATCGTTACAAGCACTGAGCAAAAGTGCTAAAGACGTAATTAATAGAAATGAAAGTTTTCGCATTGGTTTTTTCCAAACGGTTTAAATGCGAACTACTAATAAAGTGAAAAAGTGACAGGCAAGTGATGTTTTTATGTCGATTTGATGAAGGCATAAAAAAACGCATCCGAAGATGCGTTTTTTAGAAAGCGTAAAATTACCAGCCTAAAGCTTCTTGTTGCTTTTTAATGAGCTCGGCAATTCCCTTTTCAGCCATTTCTAGCATGTCATTGCTTTGTGCACGAGTAAATGGTTTATCTTCAGCTGTACCTTGAATTTCAATAAATTCGCCTGCTTGTGTCATTACTACGTTTAAGTCAGTTTGGCAGTTCGAATCTTCTTCATAGCACAGATCAAGTAATACTTCGTCTTGATACATACCTACAGAAATTGCAGCAACTAACCCTTTAAGCGGATCATGCTTAATTTTCTTTTGAGATAACAAAACATTCATCGCATCAACTAACGCTACAGCAGCGCCAGTGATTGAAGCGGTACGCGTACCACCATCAGCTTGGATCACATCACAGTCGATGGTAATTGTGTTTTCGCCAAGCTTTTTCAAATCGACCATAGCACGTAAGCTACGTCCAATTAGGCGCTGGATTTCCTGTGTCCGGCCTGACTGTTTACCACGCGCTGCTTCACGGTCACAACGTGAATGTGTTGAACGCGGTAACATGCCATATTCAGCAGTGACCCAACCCTGTCCTTTTCCTTTTAAAAACCGTGGAACCGAATTATCGATACTTGCAGTACACAATACTTTGGTATGACCAAATTCAACCAGAACTGAACCTTCTGCGTAACGGGTATAGTTACGTGTAATTTTCACTTCACGTAACTGGTCTAATGCTCTTTGGTCAATACGCATAATGATTCCTTAAAAACAATGGCACAAATATAATTGCACCGTAGTATATCTCAATTACACGTACTTTCCCTTTTACTTATTGGTAAAGAGCATCGCTTGATGACTCAAACAATGCTCTATCTTTATTAAGCAGCTTTGCCAAACATGCCTTTCACCGCTTCAACAAAGGTCCGCTTAGTCGCTACCAAACGATCAACCACATTATCAGGCAAAGAGTGAACAGCCAGACGTTTATACACACTCAAAATTTGAGATCCAAAGGGCGCGGTATTGTATTGTTGACCGAACTCTACACAAACTTCACGTACTTTAGGTGCCATCTCTTGATAGCGGTTGGCAGGTACATCGGGAAACAAATGATGTTCGATTTGATGACTCAAGTTACCACTCAAGAAATGCATGATTTTACCGCCAGTAAAGTTTGCTGAACCACGAATCTGACGTAAGTACCACTCTGCTTTAGTTTCATTATCAATATTGTCAGTGATAATTTCAGAGTCTTCTGTGAAATGGCCACAATAAATCACGGTCGATGCCCAGTAATTACGGATCAAGTTAGCAAAAAAGTTACCAGCCAATACTGGCAAGAACATTGGTCCTGCAATTAGTGGGAACAGCACATAATCTTTACCAAACTGACGTACCATTTTTTTACGTAGATTTTTAGATTCTACATATACTTCTTTCCAAGTTTTGGTGCCATCAAACAACACTTTTTCCATCTCTAGACGTTGCAAAGCTAATAGCCATTCAAAACCCGTTGACAATACAAAACCCATTGGCACGTTGAATAAAAAACGGGTTTCCCACTTTTGCTCACGGCTCATGCGCATCACACCATAACCGCTAATATCATGATCCATGCCAAACACATTGGTATAGGTATGATGCTTATAATTATGGGTATATTTCCAGTCTTCACCAGTACACACCGTATCCCAGTCATAGGTTGCACCGTTAAGCGTTGGGTCATTTAACCAGTCAAACTGACCATGCATCACATTATGACCAAGTTCCATGTTTTCAACGATTTTAGATACACCTAGCATAGCCGTACCTAACAACCATACTGGTGGAATCCAGCCACCAAACATCAACATGCCACGTGATGCAATTTCGGTGTAGCGTACAAAATTACGTACTTTGTAAATATATTTTGAATCTTTTTCCCCGAGATCCTTCATCACTTCAAGACGAATTTCTTCAATACGGCGACCAAAAGCTTCTGTTTGCTCTGGGGTTAAATGTGCCGATTTTGATGTTGCTTTAAGTTCTACTGCCATATTCATAATGGTATCCTCAAATCTCTTTTATGTTTGTTTTTATAGATCAATAGTGACTGGGCTTAATGCCTGGTTCACGCATAACTTAATTGCACGATTTGGTTGATCGTCAATTTCACCTGTTAATATATTCTGGGTGACACCACTGACTTTGGTACACGTACATTGGTTGCATACACCCATACGGCAACCATGCTGTGGACGTAAGCCAGCTTGCTCTGCACTGCTTAATAATGTTGTCGTGGCAATAAAGTTTTGTTGCGAGCGACGAAATACGATGGGTTGTGCTTCATTAGACTGTTCGACTTGAACAGGCATGAAAAACTCTTGATGAAGCTGCGACTGAGCACTTTGCTGCGCATAAATTTCATTTGCCTGTTCCATCATGCCATGGTGTCCACACACATACGTTGCAGTCTGTGCGTAATCAGGAACCAACTTTTGCAATAGGTCTTCAGTTAAATGCTGCTTTTGCTCGGCTGTATTAAAAAAATGATAGTGAAGCTCGGGATGCTTTTCTGCCAAAGCTTTTAATTCAGCATGAAAAATTTCTGCACGATTAAAGTAAATGACATGAATCTGTTTAAGCTGTTGTTTCAAAGCTTGCTGCAAAAGTGAATAAATTGCAGTAATACCACTACCTGACGCAATTAAAATCGCGGGTTGTTGGCCTTGGTGCAAAGTAAAATCACCTTGAGGCTGTGAAATCTCAATGCACTCTCCGACATGTAATCGTTGAGCTGCACTAGACACCAAGCCTTGTACTTTAATACCTAAAGAGATTTCACCTTGAGGAGTTACTTCAATAATTGAATAACTACGCTGTTGGTAAACGCCATCTATAAGTAGTGTTAATAAAATACTTTGCCCAGCACGTACCTGATCGAACTTAAAATTACGATTCGGTTTAAGCTTAATAAACACCATATCGGTATGTAGAGACTGAACTGCGATAACTTCTGCAAGTACGCGTTTCCAAGCCCAAGTCACGTTAATTTTTTGCAAAACAAAATCAACGAAATCTTCTCGAACCAAATGTGGCTGATAACTAAGTGTTGCGTTCATACGTTCCTCTTTTGTATCTGGCTATTTATTTGAGTGAACACATGTTCGTATAGTGAACATATGTACACTATATTTATAAGCGTTCACTCAGTCAACACTTGTTCACTATTTTTTTTATGAAAGTTTGCTCTTTTTTGTTAGACTCTGGCTCACGGTTTAAATAGGTTCTTTTAATGTCGATACGGGATGAACGAAAACAGCAAAGTCGTCAGGCACTTCTAGATGCAGCCTTGCATCTGAGCACGTCTGGGCGTTCGTTCAGTAGTATCAGTTTGCGTGAAGTTGCACGTGAAGTTGGTTTAGTACCGACAGCGTTCTATCGTCATTTTCAAGACATGGATGAACTCGGTAAGGAATTGGTTGACCAAGTTGCCCTACATTTAAAAAGTGTTTTACATCAACTGGGTCAAAGTTATTTACAACATAAATCGACTAAAACTCAGACCAGCATTGAGCTATTTGTTCAGGCGGTAAATCATAGCCCTAAGCAGTGGCAATTTATGATTTCCGAGCGTTGGGGTGGTTCAGAAACGGTTCGTGCAGCCATTGCTAGAGAAATCGAATTTCTGATTGAAGATCTAACAACTGATCTGACTAAACTCGAAAATTTTAAACATATTCAACAACCTCAAGACTTAAATGTCCTATCCACTATTTTGACTAACATGTCATTTACATGGGCAATGACGTGGCTCAACCTATCAAAACAATATCAAGGTGAACAGCTCAAGCTCCAACAAACTGCCTTTATTGAAAATGCCTCTACACAAGTTCGCTTACTGTTTAGAGGGATTGCAAACTGGGAACGGTAGAAGCGGCAAATGACAAAAAACAGGTTATGTGGTAATACGTAAAGAGAGAAAGAAAAAGGCTAAAAATTTCGAGAAAAGTCTTTTTCTTTTTACAGGAAGTAAATTATTAGTTAGGCCAAACTGGTGTGGGAATACCTATGAATCTTGATCGTCATACACAGTTTTTGATGCGCAAAGAAAAAATTCTAAGCGTGGCAGAAAAGTTGTTACTAGAAAACAATCAGGAAATTACTCTAGATGAGTTAGTGGCCGAGCTAGATATTGCTAAAGGCACTCTTTATAAGCATTTTAGAAGCAAAAATGAGCTTCTACTTGAGCTCATTATTCAAAATGAAAAGCAAATTTTAGAAATTTCTAAAAAATATAATACAGATTTCAAAGAATACGCCCCTCATTACATGCTTCACCATTTGCTTACCCCTGGAAAAACCATTTTATTGCATCAACTTGAAGAAAATCTGACAATGACAGAGTCTAAGTTGAAGCATCTTTTCGAAGAGCTTTATGAAATCCGCCAACAGCGTATTTTATCAATTAAAGATATTACAGAAAATTATTTAAAATCATTAAATTACGACATGTCGATTCGTGATTATTTGTCTTATATCTGGTCACTGACTTACGGCGCATCATTGCTCTTAAATTCTACGTATTATCAGCGCTCTATTGGTTCTCGCCAAAAATTAATTAATTTATATATTAATCAGGCATTATCACTGCCAACTCAAACTGTTAATTTTGATGTTTTAAATTTTCAAATTGAAGATGAAAATAAGCAAAATTAATTGAAATATTTCGTGATAATTAAATAAATATAAAAATGGGCTTCATATGAAGCCCATTTTTGAAGTAAAGCCTAAACAACTTATTTTGCTTTACGTTCTTTCTCAATTAAATAATTAAGAACTTGAGTAACTTTACCATCTTCACCCTGCACAACGTATTTACCATTAACAACAACCGCAGGAACACCTGTTAATTGGTACTGTTGAGCAAGTTTATTTGACTCGGCAACTTTTGCAGTTACAGCAAATGAGTTGTAAGTGCTATTAAATTTCTGTTCAGGCACGCCATAACGAGTAAAGAACTTCGCCGCAGAAGCCTGATCAAAAATTTGCTGACCATTCACCTGAATCGCATGGAACAACGGTAAATGCGTGCGTTTACGTACACCTAATGCCTCAGATGTATAATAAGTACGTGCGCCTTGTTCCCATACTTTGTTCATAGCAGCTGGTGTACGTACAAAACGCACATCGTTAGGAATCTGTTTTAACCACGTTTGCATATGCGGTTCAAGTTTAAAACAGTGTGGACATCCATACCAAAAGAACTCTCGAACTTCGATTTTCCCCGGAACTTCCACTTTGCCTGGATTGGCAATCACGGTGTAGTCTTTACCAGCAACAAAATCTGCTGCCATTACACTACCCGATACGGCCATAATTGCTGCGCTTAAACCACCCAAAACCAATTTTTTCATTGCTACAGCTTTTCCTCTAAGTTGTTATGCATTAGCTTATGCTCTAAATATAAAACAAATATGCTAAATTCGTTTTGCTTCTGTGAAGTTTTTTATTGGGTTTATCGCTTTTTTCCCAATAATCGCTACACTAACGGCGAACTATATCCAAAAAGATAACCCAAGTTTAGAGGTAGCACCATGTCGCAATTGAATGTTGATTTACAAGAAATCGCAAAGTTTGAAGCACTTGCTGCCAAATGGTGGGATCAACATTCTGAATTTCGCCCACTTCATCAAATTAATCCACTACGTTTAAACTGGATTGATGAACGTGTAGGCGGCCTTGCTGGTAAAAAAGTACTTGATGTCGGTTGTGGTGGCGGTATTTTGGCAGAGAGCATGGCACGTCGTGGAGCAGATGTACTTGGTATTGATATGGGTGAGGCACCGCTAGCTGTTGGCCGTTTGCATGCTCAGCAAGACAATGTTCAAAATATTGAATATCGCCAAATTCCTGTAGAAGAATTAGCACAAGAACAAGCCGGTCAATACGATGTGGTCACTTGCATGGAAATGATGGAACACGTTCCAGATCCAGCATCTATTGTAAGAGCTTGTCAGGCTTTGGTTAAACCAGGTGGCCATGTGTTCTTCTCAACCATTAACCGTAACCCAAAATCTTATTTATTTGCCATTATTGGCGCAGAATACGTACTACGCATGTTGCCAAAAGGTACACATGATTATCATAAATTTATTCGACCATCTGAAATGGCACATGACATTCGTAATGCAGGTCTTACTCTAAAAGAAATGACAGGACTGCACTACAACCCACTGACCAAGCATTACTGGTTAGCACCAAATGTTGACGTTAATTATATGGTTCACACGATAAATACAGGTGCATGATGAAAGCTGTTTTATTTGATTTAGACGGTACTCTTATCGATACGGCTGCCGACTTCATTCGTATTATTCAGCAAATGTGCCGTGATGAAAGACGCCCAGTTGTTGATGCCGACCTCATTCGCACTCAGGTTTCTGAAGGTGCACGTGCAATGGTTAAATTGGTCTATCCAGAGTTGGATGTGGCCAATCCAATTTTCTTGGCACATCGTCAAAACTTTTTAGATATTTACGGCAATAATATTGTGGTTGATACAGACCTGTTTGAAGGCATGTATCCACTTTTAGAAGAGTTAGAAGCTCAGCAAATTCCGTGGGGTATTGTGACCAATAAGCCACGCGGATTAAGTGAATCTCTTTTAGAAAAGTTAAATCTGACCGAACGCTGTGCAGTTTTGGTGTGTCCTGAAGATGTCAGTAAAACCAAGCCAGATCCAGAACCAATGTATTTGGCTGCTAAACAGTTAAATATCCCAGCAAATGAAATTATCTATGTGGGTGACCATCCACGTGATATTGATGCTGGTCGCAATGCCAATATGTATACTATTTTGGCTGCATATGGCTATTTACCAATCGAACATCGTGATGATCTCGCTGCATGGCAGGCCGATTCGATTGTAAATACGGTGACAGAATTACACCATATGTTACGTCAAAAGCTTCCTGCTCTACAGGAAAATCAGCGTATGATAAGTTAAGCTAAGAGTTTTATAGGCTTTTTTAACAGTTGTTTGTTTTATCAATATAAAAAGAAGGAGGTTTACCAATGAAATATTCAGAATACCAACCTCGTCCGGATCTACTCAAAGATCGAATTATTTTAATCACCGGTGCTGGCGATGGAATTGGGCGAGCTGCCGCTCTGACTTATGCCCTACATGGTGCGACCGTTGTACTGCATGGTAGAACCTTAAATAAACTTGAAGTTATTTATGATGAAATTGAAAGCCTGGGTGCGCCGCAACCAGCGATTTTACCATTACAACTTTCAAGTGCTTCTGACCGTGACTATGATTTTTTAGTCGATACGCTCGAAAAGCAGTTTGGACGCCTAGACGGCATTTTACATAATGCAGGTATTTTAGGTGAACGCGTAGAGTTAGCACATTATCCAACCGAAACTTGGGATGATGTCATGGCAGTTAACCTACGCGCGCCTTTTGCTTTAACTCAAGCATTATTACCACTTTTGCAAAAATCAGAAAATGCCTCTGTTGTATTTACCAGTTCCGGTGTAGGCCGTGAAGCACGTGCTTTATGGGGCGCATATTCTGTCTCAAAAATTGCAATTGAAGCGGTGAGCAAAATTTTTGCAGCGGAACATACTTATCCGAATATCCGTTTTAACTGCATTAATCCAGGTGCAACACGTACTGCAATGCGTGCTAAAGCCTATCCACAAGAAGATCCGAAAACACTACCTACACCAGAGTCGATCTTGCCTGCTTACCTCTATTTAATGGGTGAAGATAGCTTGGCGCTCAATGGTCAAAGTATTGATGCACAGGATTAAAAGTTAAAGATGAAAAGCTAAAGAAAATTACAGCCGATCATCAAATCTGGCTTGCCTATACCTGAAAAGATATATTCAAGCCTTTTTTATTATTGATAAAAACTCTTGATCTATCCGTAATTTTAATTGAACCATTAAATGATCTTCACAGTTTCTCTGCATTTTGCGCGTAGAGTATTCAACATGAGAGACATCAGATGTAAACGAGGATGCATCATGAAAAAGTTGTTCACAATCTTAACCCTTTCCATAGCTGTACTGACCACAAGTATGGCGAGCTTTGCTGATCCTCCTTTTGACCGAGGCCATGGCCCCAAAGGTCCTAAAGGTGGAGGACCACGCGGTGAATGGAACGATCGTGGGCCAGGATTTGGACGTGATCATGATGAAGATCGTGTCCGTGACGAGCGCCGTATGCGCGAAGAACGTGGTTTTGAACGGCTTAAACAGCATCGCTGGCAGCCTGGCTATGTTATGCCACAGCACTATCGTGGCAATGGCTATAAAGTCGACTATAAAGATAGTAACTTGCCAAAACCAGACCGTAATCAGCAATGGTACAAAATCAACAATGACTATATTTTAGTTGATACTGATTCTAATAGTATTGTGAGTATTCGTGGTTTTTAAAGCGATAGAACCTCGCTATCGCTGAGCAAAAAGGATAAAGCCTTATGGTTTTATCCTTTTTTATTACTTATAGATTAAAAAAAACAAATAGATTTTTATATTCTAATATTTCATATTTTCTTAATTTCTTCTTATTTCATCGTTAGTTTTCACATTTATTCTTCGTAGCCTCCACGATTTATCTGTAATTGTTCACTAATCTTTAGTTATTGAAATTTAATTCATCACTCGAGGTTTACAATGAAAAAACTAACAACAGCGATTGTTCTTTCACTTAGTGGTTTAGTTGCAACAACAGCAATGGCAGCACCAAACGATCATAACCATCATGGCAACTACCAAAACCATGAAGTAAAAACCGTTAAAGTAATTAAAAAAGACGACCATCGTAATGTTTGGCGAGCAGGTCAAGTTGTACCACGTGAATATCAACACTCACGTTATGTGATTGACTATCGTCAGCATCAAAAATTAACGAAACCGGGTCGCTACCAAAAATGGTACAAAGTGAACGGAAATTATGTGCTGGTAAATGAACAAAGCCATAAAATCATTAGAGTGGTTCACTAATTTAAAAAAATTTAAACACCCAAACTTAGATTTGGGTGTTTTTTTATCTAAAACATGCGGCTTTAATCTTTTTTGTTTAGAATCATCTTTATATCTTTTTGCTGTTGATTCGAGATCGGTATGCCAAGCAAGTCTTTAGAAAAGTCGCATAATAACCCCCAGCATTATGTACACTGGTTTCGACACTCAGCACCCTACATTAATGCTCACCGCGATAAAACATTCGTACTGATGTTTGGTGGTGAAGCAGTCCGTCATCCTAATTTCGAACATATCATTCATGATATCGCGTTACTTCATTCTCTGGGTATTCGCTTAATTCTTGTACACGGCGCACGTCCGCAAATTAATCAAAATCTTAAAGAGAAAGGAATTGAAACCCCTTTTTATGACAACAGCCGTATTACTACGCGCGAATCTTTAAGCTGTGTCATGAGTGCCGTAGGCTCTATTCGCCTAGAAATTGAAGCATTGCTTTCTATGGGTTTAGCAAACTCACCCATGTACGGCGCTCGAATCGATGTCGTATCAGGTAATTTTGTGACTGCTAAACCCTATGGCATTCGTGATGGCATGGATTTCCAGCTTACAGGTGAAGTTCGTTCAATAGACACCGATGCAATTGAACGACACCTCGATAATCATAATATTGTGCTACTGGGACCAACAGGTTATTCCACTACAGGCGAAGTCTTTAACTTGCGGGCAGAAGAAGTTGCGACCAAAACTGCAACTTATTTAAAAGCAGATAAACTGATTTTTCTTGGGGAGCAACAAGGTCTTCTGAATGAAGATGAACAAATATTACGTGAATTAAGCCCACATCAACTAGACTACTATATTCAACAATATCAAACCATTAGTCCAACACTAACCCTGCATTTACAACAAGCAAAAAAAGCGTCTTTATCAGGTGTACACCGCGTTCATCTCATTTCCTATGCCTATGATGGCGCCCTTCTCGAAGAGTTATTTACTCGAGATGGTATAGGCACCATGATTACCGATGCGCATTATGAAGAAGTTCGTACCGCTCATATTAAAGATGTGGGTGGTTTAATGAATTTATTGCGTCCGTTGGAAGAAGAAGGCATCTTAGTTTATCGTTCACGTGAACGTCTGGAGCAAGAAATCAGCCAGTTCGCTGTTATTGAACGCGACGGTATGATTCTAGCGTGTGCTGCGCTTTATCCAATTCCAACCGAATTCAACGAAACTCGTTCTGCAGAAATTGCCTGTGTTGCAGTACATCCAAGTTACCGTAAATCAAATCGTGGTAGCCAAATTCTGCAATTTCTTGAAGAAAAAGCCAAAGAACAAGGTATTCGTCAGCTATTCGTTTTAACAACGCGTACCGCTCACTGGTTTTTGGAACATGGTTTTCATCAAGTCAGCGTTGATGAGTTACCTAATGCCCGTCAGGCGCTCTATAACTATCAAAGGAATTCTTTAGTCTTTAAGAAACTGCTTCCCTAGCCTTTGCTCTTTTTAAGATATTCTTATTTCAGATAAGCTTAGTTAAAAAAGTACAACCATGAACGCTATTAATTTATGGTTGTATTTTTTTAAATTTCTATTTTTAATGTTTTAATATTTTTTTATTTTATTTACATCAACTTACTTCTAATTTATTAAATATATTTCTATTAGATAAATCACTTTTTTGCATAAGTTTATAGCCTATTGTTTTTAGCTTTTTTTTGCATAAATAAAGACCGAATACTTATTTTTTCTGAAATAAAAATCCCTTTAGGGTATCTGCTCATCCAATTATTTTTTCTTTTTCTCTTTCGGGGAGCACGAAATCTCATGGCACTTTTCAACACCACTTCATGGGCAAAATATTCAGTCATCGCAGCCAGCCTTGCAGGAGTGATGATGTTAAGTGGTTGTGCCAAAAAAGAGGAACAGGCCACCACAACTTTAAATATTGGCTATCAAAAATATGGCATTCTTCCTATTTTAAAGGCTCGTGGTGACCTAGAAAAAGTACTAAAAGAACAAGGCGTGCAAGTAAAATGGGTTGAGTTTCCTGCTGGCCCTCAATTGCTTGAAGGCTTAAATGTAGGGAGCGTTTCACTCGGTGAAGCAGGTGAAGCACCACCTATTTTTGCTCAAGCGGCCAATCCAAATTTAGTCTATGTCGCAAACCAACCTGCTGCGCCAAAAGCCGAAGCATTATTGGTACAAAAAGACTCTCCTATCCACTCTATTAAAGATTTAAAAGGCAAACGTGTTGCTCTTAATAAAGGTTCGAATGTTCATTACCTATTATTAAAAGTTCTAGAGGCCAACAACTTAAGTTTAAGTGACATTCAACCAGTTTATTTACCACCATCAGACGCTCGTGCTGCCTTTGAAAAAGGTGCAGTAGATGCATGGGTCATTTGGGATCCGTTCTTTGCAGCAGCTGAACATCAAATTCAAGCTCGAGTTTTAGCGACTGGTGAAAATTTAGTAAGCAATCATCAGTTCTATCTAGCTGACCGTAAATTTGCAGAAAATAATCCGAAAGTTCTCAATACAGTTGTTCAAACTCTTAACCAGACAACTGAATGGGTGAGTTCACATCAGGATGAAGCTGCTAAATTACTCGAAAAACCTACAGCACTTGAGTTTGATGTACTGAAAACTTCCATTTCACGTATGGGTTTTGGAGTTCAGCCAATCTCTGACAAGGTGGCACAAGAACAACAACAAGTAGCTGATGCCTTTTATGCGCAAAAGCTCATTCCTAACAAGCTCACCATTCAAGAAGCCATTTTAAAACTGAAATAAACCCAGCTTGGGCACGGCTTAAATAATCCTATAAATGCTGTGCCTGGCCTCAAGGGGAACAAGGATATCAATATGCAACATCAGTCATTATTTAATAAGAGTCAGTGGGCACAATTAGCTAAACGTATCAGTGCAGTCACTGTATTAGGTTTAACAATCGCAGCACCCGCTTGGGCAATTGATCCAACTGTAAAAGAACTTCGTATTGGTTTTCAAAAAAGTTCGATTAACTTTGCAATTGCTAAACAGCAAAAACTATTTGAACAAGAATTTCCAAATGCCAAAGTGACTTGGAATGAGTTCCCTGCTGGACCACAAATTCTAGAAGCTTTGGCTGTCGGTTCCCTTGATGTCGGAGTTACTGGGGACACTCCTCCAGTCTACGCACAAGCAGCTGGAAAGCCTTTATATTACATTGCCTATGAAGCAGCTAAACCATTAGCATCAGCAATTTTAGTTCCTAAGAGCTCACAGCTAAAACAACTTAAAGACCTTAAAGGCAAACGTATTGCGCTGCAAAAAGGTTCGAGCTCACATTACTTACTTGTACAAGCTGTACGTAAAGCAGGCCTAAACTGGAGTGACATTACTCCGATCTGGCTTACACCTGCCGATGCTCGCGCAGCATTTCAAAAAGGTGCTGTTGATGCATGGGCCATTTGGGACCCTTACTTCGCTTCAGCACAACTAGAAGATCAAGCTCGTGTTCTTGCATCAGGTAAAGGCTTAAGCCCGAACTATACATTTTATTTAGCAGCTCCAGACTTTGTTAAACAACATCCGAAAGCTGTTTCTGGACTCATCAAACAAATCAATCAAGCTGACAAATGGGTTCAAAGCCATCAAGCAGAAACGGCAACAGCCATTGGCCAAAGCACAGGACTGAAGCCTGCAACCAGTGACTTATTTATTAAACGCCGCCCTCGTCCTTCATCAGCCGCTCCGCTGAACAGCAAAGTGATTGCTGAGCAGCAGCAACTCGCAGACATCTTTACTCAACAAGGCATCATTCCAAAGCCAATCAGCATCAAACAAGCTGTTTGGATTGCCAAGTAATTTCAATAGACATATAGGTAATGCACATGAAAATTTTCTGGTTTATTCCTACCCACGGTGATAGTCGCTATTTAGGTACAAGTAAAGGCGCTCGTCAGGTTGACCATGCCTATATGAAGCAAATTGCTGTAGCGGTAGATAATTTAGGTTACGAAGGTGTACTTATTCCAACAGGTCGTTCATGTGAAGATCCTTGGATTACGGCGGCTAGCCTGATTGATGCAACTCAACACCTTAAATTTTTAGTTGCGTTACGTCCAGGGGTAACAACACCGGCATTGGCAGCTCGCATGGCTGCAACATTTGACCGCTTGTCGAATGGTCGAGTGTTACTCAACTTAGTGACTGGTGGTGATGAGGCCGAACTACGCGGTGATGGTTTATATGAAGATCACTCAACGCGTTATCAAACTGCCAATGAATATGTAAAAATCTGGCGTGAAATTTTAACGCGTTCACATACAGGTGAAGCTTTTACATTCCACGGTGAACGCTTACAAGTAGATGATGCAAAACTACTTTACCCACCTGTTCAAAAGCCTTATCCACCACTTTGGTTTGGCGGCTCTTCAGACGTCGCTGTCGATCTTGCAGCTGAGCAAGTCGATACGTACCTTACATGGGGTGAACCACCAGAAGCAGTCAAACAAAAAGTCGAACATGTTCGTGCCAAAGCTGAGGCTAAAGGTCGTAAATTAACTTATGGCATTCGCTTACATGTAATTGTTCGCGAAACCAACGAACAAGCTTGGGCAGCAGCGAACGAGCTTATCCAATATCTTGATGATGCAACTATTGCTGCAGCACAGAAAAAATTTGCACAAATGGACTCTGTAGGCCAACAACGTATGGCAGCCCTCCACGGCGGTAACCGTGACAAACTTGAAGTATCTCCAAACCTTTGGGCAGGTATTGGCTTAGTTCGTGGTGGTGCTGGTACAGCACTTGTAGGTGACCCAGAAACAGTTGCTGCCCGCATTCAGGAATATGCTGATTTAGGTATCAATACTTTTATTTTCTCGGGCTATCCACATCTTGAAGAGTCGATCCGTTTTGCAGAGTTGGTCTTCCCATTATTACCAATCGAAACTCGCGCCAAACTTGCTCAGCCAAATTTAACCGGTCCATTCGGTGAAATTATTGCCAATAACTATGTTCCAGACGAGAAGAAGCAAAATAGTTCCGTCAAGGAGCCTGCATGAGCAAAGATGAGAGTATTGTTTCACGTGGAACAAAACAAATCGGGCAGCGTTTGCTGCCTTGGATTTTCCCTATTGTTCTATTGGTTGTTTGGCAAATTGCCTCAAGTTCGGGTCTTTTAGAGAACCGTATTTTGCCTGCACCGACTGCGGTGGTTTCCGCTTTTTGGCATCTACTCGTTAGTGGAGAATTATGGCATCACGTTAAGGTAAGTGCTGGTCGCGCTTTGATTGGCCTTTTGGTTGGTGGCGGCTTAGGTCTGCTCTTAGGTTTACTTAATGGCTCCTCACGCTTCGCCTCTACCCTGCTCGATACGACTCTGCAAATGATTCGTAACATCCCAGCATTAGCACTTATTCCACTCGTAATCTTGTGGTTCGGTATTGATGAAACAGCGAAATTATTCTTGGTCGCAGTAGGTGTTTTCTTTCCCATTTATATTAATACCTATCACGGTATTCGATCAGTTGACCCGCAATTGATCGAAATGGGTAAAAGTTACGGCCTTTCTCGCTGGCAGCTTTACAAAGAAATTATTTTGCCAGGTGCAATGCCTTCTATTTTAGTAGGTCTACGCTTTGCTTTAGGTTTGGTTTGGGTATTACTCATTGTCGCTGAAACCATTTCAGCTCAAGCAGGTATTGGTTATATGACCATGAATGCACGTGAGTTTTTACAAACAGATGTAGTTCTGGTCGGTATTCTTCTTTACGCCTTACTAGGCAAACTGGCCGATGTTTTAGCCCAGCTTTTAGAACGCTATTTACTACGTTGGCACTCTGGATATCAGAAATAAGGGAGCTTAGAACATGACAAATCTGAATTTAAATATTAATCAGAATGAAGTGCAGCTCATTCCGGAAGAACCAACAGAATCTCAAGAACCTGTATTAGGTGCAGAGATTCTGATTGAGCAACTTTATAAATTTTATGGCGAGGTAAAGGTCCTTGAAGATCTTGACCTACATATCCAGCCTGGTGAGTTTTTAGCAATTGTTGGTCGAAGTGGCTGTGGCAAAAGTACATTACTACGTTTAATTGCTCAACTTGAAAAAGCCAGTTTTGGAGAAATTAAATTCAAATCTGCTCGACATTTGCGTGAAGGCATTACTAACGATGATATTCGAGTAATGTTCCAAGACCCACGCCTACTTCCTTGGAGGAATATCCTTCAAAATGTTCAACTGGGTTTACCTAAAGCCCAACATGCTTTAGCAAAAGAATTACTGGAAAAAGTAGGTTTAAAAGAGAAATCAGGACAATGGCCTTCTCAACTCTCAGGTGGCCAACGTCAGCGTACCGCCTTAGCACGTGCACTATCGCATACACCACGCATTTTATTGCTTGATGAGCCTTTAGGTGCATTAGATGCTCTAACTCGGCTTGAGATGCAAAGCTTGATTGAGCGCTTGTGGAAAGAACAAGGTTTTACTGCCATTTTAGTCACACACGATGTAAGTGAAGCAGTGCAATTAGCTGACCGTATTATCTTATTAGATAAGGGCCAGATTGCTCAAAGTTTCCAAGTTAATCTTCCACGCCCGCGTAAAAAGAGCATTACTTTTGCCCAACTTGAACAACAAGTACTCGATGCAGTTTTGGCAACTTAAGATTACGATGAGTAATCAGAAATGCTCAGCCGAAAAATGCCCAATTTACGAGCAATAAAACTGCTGTTTTATTGCTCTTTTTTAGGGCGAAATTTAAAAAATATTTTTAAGAATAACAATAAACTAGTGAATCTCTCTATTTTTTGCACAATAGTATATCTATTACGCAAATAACTAGCCGTTTTTTGATTAAAAAAGCAAGACACCTGTGCACAAATCAAACAATTTCCCTTACAATGGGAGTATTATTTTTTTAATTATGCAGCAGATGGAACAAAAAAAGAGTACCCAAAAGCGCAATCAGCTTCTTGCTGCCGCCCTTGACGTATTTTCAGTCTATGGGTTCACTGGCGCAAGTCTGGATGAAATTGCCCAACTCGCCGACATGCATAAGTCGAATATTTTCTATTACTACGAAAATAAAGAGTCTTTATACGTAGAAGTGCTCACAACCGTTTTACAAAAATGGTTGGCTCCCTTACAAACTTTAGAAGCTGAATTAGAACCAGCCGAAGCCTTATCTCACTATTTAATACAAAAAATCGAACTGTCTCGTAGCCAACCGAAAGCATCTAGATTGTTTGCATTAGAAATCATTCAAGGCGCTCCTCATATTTTACCTATACTCAAAGGACCATTAAAAAAACTATTTAAGCGCAAAGCTAAAGTCATTCAGACTTGGCAAGAAGAAGGAAAGATTTCACCAGATATCGACCCAGAATTATTGATCTTAAACATTTGGGGCCTTACGCAAAACTATGCAGATTTTGCAACCCAAATGGAAATGGTGACCGGAAAAACACTGCGTAACCGAAGCATGTTCCAACGCTCAATTGAGCATACAGTCCACCTAATGCTCTACGGCGTATTGCCTCGTTAAAACCAAAAAAAGATCGGCAAATTTGCCGATCTTTTTTTAGAAGTGATTTTGATAAAGCGCTAAAAGTTTTTGAGCACCCAATAATAAATTTTCTTCCCAATCTACATGTGCTGTGTCATCTGCACCATCAGTAATATATTTCACCGAAATCAGGCGTACACCTAACTTATGGCAGACTTTGGCTAAGGCATATCCTTCCATATCCACCACATCACAAGCTACTTTTGGCTGACCCGTTTCAAATGAATCTCCAGTTCCGCAAATTGCTTTTGGCAAATCAGCAAAATGTGATTGAAGATGAATTTCAGCTGGCAAGTGATCATCTAACGGCGTTACACCTACTTCAAACCCTAGGGGTGAAACATCCATATCACGTTGTACAAAAGTTTTCACCTCGACTAAATCATGTCGATTAAATGCAGAGCTTCCAGCTGTACCTAGATTAATTAAAGTTTTGCAGCCAGTTTTTTGAATAACCTCAAATGCTTTAAAGGCAGCATTAATCTTACCAATACCACTGTAATGGACTTCAACACCTGCCTGCTCAAACAAACCTTTAGATTCATTAGGAAGTGCCATAATTAAAGCAATATCAGTGTTCATTCAAAAAGCTCAAATCAAAATTAAATAAATTAGAAAATAAGTATAAATCAGGTGCAAAAGCTTTTTGCACCTTTTCATCATTACTGCATTTTTTGTTGTAAGGCGATTAAACACGGAGAAAAGAACAGTTGGCCGCTATATGCGCCTGCTAGCGTTTTCTTCATTACCACACCCCACATTGTCAATAATAAAAGACTCAATGCCACAGCAACGTATTGTAAAAATACAATTTCAACCTGATGCCCTAAATTAAACAGTGCAAGAATAAATACGCCTAATGGAAAGGTTAAGCCCCACCAACCCAAATTGAATGGAATACCTGTCTTTGCGTGACGAAGCGTTGTTAAAATTGCAAGACCCAGCCACCATAACCCAAAGCCTAAAAGCACGAGACTGCCCACAATTCCTAAAGCTTGAAAGACATTCGCAAATTGGTGAAATCCTACGTTTGGTGCTACTCTTTGGGCCTGCTCTCCTAGCAATAAGAGACCTAAAGCACCTGTACCAATCGGTCCTAAAGACAACCAGCTAGAAATTGCGACTTCTTTTTCCGGTAACTGATGTAAAGCCATACGCAGCATTAAAATCGTCAAAATAGCGAATGCGGGTAAAACAGAAATCCCCCAAAGTACGTAACCCGCCATTAATAAATGAAAGCTATGCAAATCTGCTGGTAAATGAGCTACTAACATGCCGGCAGAACTTGCTGCTACTTCACATGCAACCACAGGTAAAAGCCAGCTTGCAGTCATGGTATGTAGCTGATGGTTCTGACGGCTAAACATACAAAACGGCACGATCCACGCAATTGCTAGCGCTAAAAAGACATCGACGTACCATAAAGCTTGAGCAATATGTATCGCAACTTCACCGTAAAGCCCAACACCGAAGCTTAAAAAGCCATTTAGTATTGTAGCGAGCCCCATCGGAATAGCACCTAAAAACAAGCTCATATTGGGATGATTAAATATTTGCTTCGCTTCATGAGGGAAAAGAAACCACCGCAATAAATAAAGAACTGAAAAAACACTAAATAGGGCAATATTGAATTGCCATAACCAAGTTGCTAGCGTGAATAAAAATGATTGAGCAAATGGAAGCTGAATTAAAATCATACTGACCACGCCAGTACCCATAGTCGCTGTAAACCAATTTGGAGTAAAATGTCGTATAACATCTTTGCTATGATTTAATTGGTAAAAGGGTTTTTTCATCTTAGTTCTCTAATCAAAGAGTGGATAAAGATATAGTAGAGCAAACCATTAATAAGAAAAATTGATTTATTTTTATTTAATTCATCAATATTTTAAATATACAGATATTCATGTTGAAAAATAACTGAGTAAAAACACAACAACAAGACGAATCTGTGAGATTATGGCAATATATAGCCCTTGCAAAAATAGCCATATTTTAAGTTCATGAAACTGCTTCGTCTTAATGCGTTATCGCCCAATTTTCAGTTACCTCAAACAGCGGTAACTATTGGTAATTTTGATGGTGTCCATTTAGGTCATCAAGCGATGATTGCTCAACTCAAAAAAATTGCTGCAGCACAAGGCTTAAAAACATTGGTTATGATTTTTGAGCCACAGCCTCTTGAATTCTTTAAAGGCTACGATGCCCCTCCTCGTATTAATTCACTACGAGAAAAAGTTGAATACCTAGCTGAGCTTGGGGTTGATTACATTGCAGTTGCTAAATTTGATCAGCATTTCCGTAGTATGAGCGCGTCTGCCTTTGCAGACTTATTAAAAGATAAATTAAACGCGCAGTCTTTGGTTTTAGGAGATGACTTTCATTTCGGTAAGGACCGTCAAGGAAACAGCGAATTTTTAAAAGAATACGGATTTGGGGTCACAAATTTACATACGATTGAGCTTGAAGGTGAACGCGTAAGTTCAACTCGTATCCGCCAAGTGCTTCAGGTAGGAAATCTTGCCTTAGCTGCTAAATTATTAGGTCGTCCTTACAGTATTACCGGACGTGTTCAATATGGCGACCAAATTGGCCGAACTCTGGATTTTCCAACGATTAACGTTCGGCTCAACCGCCACAAGCCGTGTTTAAATGGTATTTATGGCGTTGAAGTCATTTGTGAAACAACCTCACTTACTCAAAAAGTGCGTCAAGATACACCCGAAAAACCGGGAATTGCCGGATATCATGAAAACAGCCTATATGGCGCAGGACATGTCGGTACACGTCCAGCCATTCAGCAAGAACATCCAGAGTGGAGATTAGAAGTACATTTCCCTGATGTTTCTGCTAATCTGTATGGCTTATTTATGCGGGTGACTTTCCTTCACTATCTTCATGGTGAATTGAACTACCCTTCGCTTGAGGCACTTAAGGCAGGAATTGATAATGACGTGCAGCAGTTACGACAATACCGTAACGACACGACACAATTTCCTTTTTAATTCGAATTTTGATTGTAAAACATGTCGGCTCCCAAGCTGATTAAACTGGATGAAAACTTGCATGAGCGATAAGCAAACTCCTGAGAATGCAGTGGACTACAAAGCCACGCTAAACCTGCCAGATACTCAATTTGCAATGAAAGCAAATTTGGCAGTACGTGAAGTGAAATGGTTAGAAGAGTGGTATACCGACAACATTTATCAGCAGATTCGTGCATCGCGTATTGGCAAGAAAAAATATATTTTGCACGATGGCCCTCCATATGCGAACGGTACAATTCACTTAGGTCACGCAGTTAATAAAGTACTCAAAGACGTGATTGTAAAAAGCCGTACTTTGGCAGGTTTCGATGCACCTTATGTTCCCGGTTGGGACTGTCATGGCTTGCCAATCGAGCTAAAAGTTGAAGAAAAAGTGGGTAAAGTTGGCGAAAAAGTTGACGCAGCGACTTTCCGTAAGCTTTGCCGTGAATATGCTCTAAAACAAATTGATTTACAGCGTACTGACTTTAAACGTCTTGGTATTTTAGGTGATTGGGATAATCCTTATCTCACCATGAACTATAAACAAGAAGCCGATATTGTTCGTACTTTAGGCTTAATCCAGAAAAATGGCCATATCCAGCCGGGCTTAAAGCCAGTGAACTGGTGTATGGACTGTGGTTCAGCACTTGCCGAAGCTGAAGTTGAATATGAAGATAAAAAATCTGACGCAATTGATGTTGGTTTTGGTGTTGTAGATCTTAAAGATTTAAGTGCCCGTTTAAACGTAGAAGTTCAAGATCCAACTGATATCGTGATCTGGACGACTACGCCGTGGACATTACCAGCTAACCAAGCTGTTGCATTGCATGCCGAAATTGAATATCAATTGGTACAAGTGACTACTGAGCGCGGTAAGCAAAACTTCATTCTTGCTAAAGACTTAGTTGCTTCAGCAATTGAGCGTTACAAGCTTGAAAATCCTGTTGTTTTAGCTGACTTTACAGGTTCAGCTCTTGAAAACCTTACTTTACAACACCCTTTACTTACCGATCGTCAAGTTCCAGTGATTTTGGGTGAACACGTTATTGCAACAAGCGGTACAGGTGCAGTACATACAGCGCCTGGCCATGGTGCAGACGACTATAAAGTAGGTCTTCAATACAACCTTAAAGTAGATAATCCAGTCGGTGGTAACGGTGTTTATTTACCAACTGCTCCAATCTATGCTGGTGAACACATCTATAAAGCCAATCCAAAGATTATTGAAGCTTTGGGTGCTGTAGGCCGTTTATGGGCTCATCAACCAATTAAACACAGTTACCCACACTGCTGGCGTCATAAGACTCCTATTATTTTCCGTGCTACACCACAATGGTTCATTAGCATGGATCAAAAAGGCTTACGTGAAGGCGCGCTTAACGCGATTGAAAACGATATCGAGTTTGTACCGAACTGGGGTAAAAACCGTATTGAATCAATGATTGAAGGTCGTCCGGATTGGTGTATCTCACGTCAACGTACTTGGGGTGTTCCAATTCCTTTCTTCGTTCATAAAGATACGAACGAATTACATCCTCGTACACCTGAACTCATCGAAGAAGTTGCTCAACTGATCGAACAAGAAGGCATCGAAGCATGGTTCAAACGTGAAGCAAAAGACTTCATAGGTGAAGATGCTGAACAGTACAACGCCGTCCGCGATACACTCGATGTATGGTTCGACTCTGGTACAACGCATTATGCTGTACTTGAGCAACGTGAAGAATTAGAAAGCCCTGCTGACTTATATTTAGAAGGTTCAGACCAACACCGTGGCTGGTTCCAGTCTTCTTTATTAACGTCTATGGCAATTCACAATCGCGCACCATATAAAGCCTTGTTAACACATGGTTTTACAGTGGATGAAAACGGTCGTAAGTTGTCAAAATCTTTAGGCAACTACATTCCACTTGAAGAAATCATCAAACAGCTTGGTGCTGATGGTTTACGTCTATATGTAGCTTCTAGCGACTATCGCTATGAAATTGCAGCGTCTAAAGAAATCTTTAGCCGTGTAAGTGATAGCTACCGTCGTATTCGTAATACGCTACGCTTCTTACTTGCAAACTTAAATGGTTTCAAACCAAGTACAGATGCTTTAGCAGTAGATGATCTTATCGCTCTTGATCAATACATCTTGCAACGTGCAAATGAAGTACAACAAACTATTATCACTGCATATGAAGAAATGAACTTCCATGTGGTGTGTAGTGCGTTAACAAGCTTCTGTATTAATGACTTAGGTGGTTTCTACCTAGACATCATCAAAGACCGTCAATACACCACTAAGGCTGACTCACAAGCACGTCGTTCTGCACAAACAGCGCTTTACCATATCGTACAAGCATTTGTTCGCTGGATGAGCCCAATCTTAAGCTTTACCGCTCAAGAAGCTTGGCCACTGATTCCAGAACAAACTGAAAAGTATGTATTTACTTCAGAATGGTATGACTTGCCTGTTTCATCAAAAGCAAACTTGCTTTCTGAAGAAGATTGGCAAACATTGATTAGCGTAAAATCTGCAGTAAATAAACAGATTGAAGCAGCACGTAACGCTAAACTTGTCGGCAGTAATCTTTCAGCCAAAGTTGAACTTTGGGCAAATGAATCATTACAAACAGTTTTAAACCAACTGGCTGATGAACTCCGTTTTGTTCTTATTACTTCTCAAGTAGTAGTACATCCATTTGCTGAACAAGGTGAAGCAACTGAAATGGAAGGCTTACGTGTACAAATATCTGCAGCTGAAGGTGAAAAATGTGCACGTTGCTGGCACGTCCTTCCAGATGTAAATACACATGCTGATCATCCTGGTTTATGTGGTCGTTGTATTGTGAACGTCACTGGTCGTGGCGAAGTGAGAAAATATGCCTAATTCACAAGCTAAAAAAGGCTTATTCCAGTTTTATCCACACAATCTCATTTGGCTTGGACTTTCTGTCCTTGCCATTGTTTTGGATCAATGGACAAAATGGATTGCAAGTACACATCTGAACTACGCAGATCCAGTGCCTGTACTTCCATTTTTAAACTGGACACTTTTACATAACTATGGTGCAGCCTTTAGCTTTTTATCGGATGCAGGAGGATGGCAACGCTATTTCTTCACATCTTTAGCAGGCTTAGTTTCAATCCTTTTTGTATTTTGGTTGCTTCGTATGCCTAAAAAAATGGTGGTGCTACCTGTAGCCATCGCTTTAATTTTAGGTGGAGCTTTAGGCAATTTAATTGACCGTATTACCCTAGGTTATGTAGTCGATTTCATTCATGTTTATTACCAAAATCATCACTTTCCAGCTTTTAATATTGCGGACAGTGCCATTACCTTAGGCACCATCTTGCTACTCATCGATACATTCTTCCTTGAGAAGCAACGCAACCAAAATTCGGATGCATAATATGACCGAAATTATCCAACCTAACGAAGAAATTCGTATTACAGACGGCTCTAAAGTCGATCTACACTTTTCTGTCGCTATTGAAAATGGTGTAGAAATCGATAATACACGTAACCGTGAAGAACCTGTTACCTTGACTATTGGTGACGGAAATCTTTTACCTGGCTTTGAAAAAGCATTATTTGGTTTACGTGCTGGTGACCGCCGTACAGTACATCTTCCACCAGAAGATGCATTTGGTCCATGGAATCCGGAAAATATTCAAACTTTCGATACAGTTAAGTTTGAACAACGCCCTATTCCTGGTCATATGATTGAGTTCGAAGATAAAGCAAAAACAACTTTATTCGGTGTAGTGAAGTCAGTTAATGATGACATTACAGAAATTGATTTTAATCACCCGTTAGCTGGAAAAAACATTACCTTTGAAGTAGAAATATTCAAGGTTACTCCTGAAGGCCAACAAGGCATTAAACTCATGTAAATAAAAAAGCCCTCTCAATGAGGGCTTTTTTATTATCCAATTTTTTTCATAACATAAGAATCCTTACAAATTCTATATTCTCAGCTACCCATTTAATGAATTAAGTTATAAGTATAAAAATCCTTGGGAAAAATACATGCTGGTCTATATTGTCGTGGGAAGTGTTCGTGAAGGACGTACAGCAATTAAAATTGCCAATTGGGTAGAATCAACAATTCCAACATTGAGTCTAAACGATTTCCAAACTGAAGTAGTCGATTTAAAAGAATGGGATTTACCTCTATTTTCAGGATCTCATCCACCCGCTACCGGAATTTATGATCAACCTAAACAACAAGAATGGGCAGACAAAATTGCTCAAGCAGATGCTTTTATCTTTATTAGCCCAGAATACAACCATGGTTACAGTCCAGCTCTAAAAAATGCTCTGGACTATGTAGGAAAAGAATGGAGTGGTAAACCAGCTGCATTTATTGGTTATGGTTCAACGAATGGTTCTCGATCTATTAGCCAAATACGTCAAGTCACCTCAAGTTTAAGTATCATTGATCCCAATGCTGTAATAGAGATACGAGATATATTTAAACGCAATAAAGATGAAAAATTCGAAGCTAATGAGTTTGAAGTAAAAGGGCTTCAATCTATTGTTGAGAAACTACAGAAATATCACTTATCTTAAATTTAAAAAGGCCTCTATAAACAAAATAGGGGCCTTTTATTTTTATAAGCTTTTTAAATAATTTACTACGTCTATATTACCAGCCATTTCTGCAAGCTGTAGCGCTGTATATTCGCTTTTATAAGCGACTTGAGCACCTTTTCCTACCAAGAGTTTAACTATCTCTAAATGATCATTTTCAGCAGCTGCTTGCAAAGCACTATAGCCTTCATCGTCTGTCTGATTAGGATCTTCTCCATCTATTAATAATTGTTTTACTTGTTCTAGATCACCTAAAGATGCCCAATAGATCAACTCTGGAAGAGAAAGTTCTTCATTATCTTCAGGTAATTGAGAGAATGAGTTGAATTTCATAGTTTTCTCTTTAAAATTTTTTTTGAGTTAATAGTCTTCAACGAGAAATTCTCCTTTAGATTCACCAATAAGAAATTGCACAATATTATCACGAGTTTCTAAAACCCATACACCTGTAAACTCTGGTGTACGTATAACAGTAAAATACAACTTAAGAAGTTCACGAATAGAGCTTATACTTTTCTTCACTACTGAAGCAAAGTTTTCCCATTCTTTATTATTTGCCCAAGGATTATCAGCATGTAAATATTTACCTAATCGATCATATAACTTAATAAATTGATTCATATCAAAAAAATTCTCTCTTTTTCTATCAAAATGCCAACTTCCATCTGGTAATTTTTTAGCAGGTAATAAAGGTATTGGATAAAAATCAGAATTTATCTCACTTAATGCTTTTAAAATTGAACTAGCTTTATAATCTTTTGTATAGTCAGGATTTTTATTGGCTTGAGCACGATATTCTTGATATTTAATTTTATTTGGCGCTATGGAAGCCAAAGCCAATATTTCTAAAGCTTTACGCATATGTAATATTGAAGATTCTAAATCTAATACATCTCTGATTTCAAAGTAAGAGTTTATAAGAACTTCACATTTATTTAATCGGAATAATGCCTCATTCACCTTATCTGCATAAATTTTTTGTAAATCTTTCATTTTTAAATCTATATAAAATTAAAATAATACAATAAGTCTAATTATCACGCATATAAAGAAACACCCCGGTTTCTTTCGAGACCGGGGTGTTAGAATAATGAGCTGGCGATGACTTACTCTCACATGGGAAACCCCACACTACCATCAGCGCTAAGAGGTTTCACTTCTGAGTTCGGGAAGGGATCAGGTGGTTCACTCTTGCTATGGTCGCCAGCACAACTGGTATGGATACTTGCATTGGTCTTAATGTGCCGATGCGTTTTCCAAATCTTTGCAGATGGGCTGATTGAATCTTACTTTATTTGTTCATTTTAGCTAAGCGTATAACTAAATCAAGTTGCTTTGCATATTAATGAATCGATTGATGCTTTATATACAACTGCTTGGGTGTTGTATAGTCAAGCCTCACGAGCAATTAGTATTGGTCAGCTTCACATATCACTATGCTTCCACATCCAACCTATCAACGTCCTAGTCTCGAACGGCTCTTTAGAGGACATAAAGTCCTAGGGAAATCTTATCTTGAGGTAGGCTTCCCGCTTAGATGCTTTCAGCGGTTATCCCTTCCGAACATAGCTACCCGGCGATGCGACTGGCGTCACAACCGGTACACCAGAGGTTCGTCCACTCTGGTCCTCTCGTACTAGGAGCAGATCCTCTCAAATTTCCAGCGCCCACGGTAGATAGGGACCGAACTGTCTCACGACGTTCTAAACCCAGCTCGCGTACCTCTTTAAATGGCGAACAGCCATACCCTTGGGACCTGCTTCAGCCCCAGGATGAGATGAGCCGACATCGAGGTGCCAAACACCGCCGTCGATATGAACTCTTGGGCGGTATCAGCCTGTTATCCCCAGAGTACCTTTTATCCGTTGAGCGATGGCCCTTCCATACAGAACCACCGGATCACTAAGACCTACTTTCGTACCTGCTCGACTTGTGGGTCTCGCAGTTAAGCGCGCTTTTGCCTTTATACTCTACGCGTGATTTCCGACCACGCTGAGCGCACCTTCGTACTCCTCCGTTACTCTTTAGGAGGAGACCGCCCCAGTCAAACTACCCACCAGACATGGTCCTCGCCCCGGATTACGGGGCAGAGTTAGAACCTCAACATTACCAGGGTGGTATTTCAAGGACGGCTCCATTGGAACTAGCGTTCCAACTTCAAAGCCTCCCACCTATCCTACACAAGTAAGGTCAAAGTTCAATGTCAAGCTGCAGTAAAGGTTCACGGGGTCTTTCCGTCTAGCCGCGGGTACACTGCATCTTCACAGCGATTTCGATTTCACTGAGCCTCTGCTGGAGACAGCGCCGCCATCATTATGCCATTCGTGCAGGTCGGAACTTACCCGACAAGGAATTTCGCTACCTTAGGACCGTTATAGTTACGGCCGCCGTTTACTGGGGCTTCGATCAAGAGCTTCGCTTACGCTAACCCCATCAATTAACCTTCCAGCACCGGGCAGGCATCACACCCTATACGTCCACTTTCGTGTTTGCAGAGTGCTATGTTTTTAATAAACAGTTGCAGCGGCCTGGTTTCTGTGGCTGCCAATAGCTCAGACCGCAAGGGTCATCACCGTCAGCAGCGTACCTTCTCCCGAAGTTACGGTACCATTTTGCCTAGTTCCTTCAGCAGAGTTCTCTCAAGCGCCTTGGTCTACTCGACCTGACCACCTGTGTCGGTTTCGGGTACGATTCCTGTGTAACTGAAGCTTAGAGACTTTTCCTGGAAGCATGGTATCAGCCACTTCGCTGTACAAGTACAGCTTGCTATCAGATCTCAGCATAGAGCACCCCGGATTTGCCTAAGATGCATGCCTACTTCCTTCCACCTGGACAACCAACGCCAGGCTGACTTAACCTTCTCCGTCCTCTCATCGCATTACACAGAAGTATTGGAATATTAACCAATTTCCCATCGACTACGCCTTTCGGCCTCGCCTTAGGGGTCGACTCACCCAGCCCCGATTAACGTTGGACTGGAACCCTTGGTCTTTCGGCGAACGGGTTTTTCACCCGTTTTGTCGTTACTCACGTCAGCATTCGCACTTCTGATACCTCCAGCATACTTCTCAATACACCTTCATCGGCTTACAGAACGCTCCCCTACCACTTGACTAAAAGTCAAATCCGCAGCTTCGGCACATAGTTTTAGCCCCGTTACATCTTCCGCGCAGGCCGACTCGACTAGTGAGCTATTACGCTTTCTTTAAAGGGTGGCTGCTTCTAAGCCAACCTCCTAGCTGTCTATGCCTTCCCACATCGTTTCCCACTTAACTATGATTTTGGGGCCTTAGCTGGCGGTCTGGATTGTTTTCCTCTTGACTACGGACGTTAGCACCCGCAGTCTGTCTCCCGGATAGTACTCATAGGTATTCGGAGTTTGCATCGGTTTGGTAAGTCGGGATGACCCCCTAGCCGAAACAGTGCTCTACCCCCTATGGTATTCGTCCGAGGCGCTACCTAAATAGCTTTCGGGGAGAACCAGCTATCACCAGGCTTGATTAGCCTTTCACCCCTATCCACAAGTCATCCCCTGGCTTTTCAACGACAGTGGGTTCGGTCCTCCAGTTAGTGTTACCCAACCTTCAACCTGCTCATGGATAGATCGCCTGGTTTCGGGTCTATACCCAGCAACTAAACGCCCTATTAAGACTCGATTTCTCTACGGCTCCCCTATACGGTTAACCTCGCTACTGAATATAAGTCGCTGACCCATTATACAAAAGGTACGCAGTCACCGAACAAGTCGGCTCCCACTGCTTGTATGCATGCGGTTTCAGGATCTATTTCACTCCCCTCACAGGGGTTCTTTTCGCCTTTCCCTCACGGTACTGGTTCACTATCGGTCAGTCAGGAGTATTTAGCCTTGGAGGATGGTCCCCCCATATTCAGACAAGGTTTCACGTGCCTCGCCCTACTCGTCATCATTATGTGTGCCCTTTCGTGTACGGGAATATCACCCTCTACGTTCGCACTTCCCAGAGCGTTCCACTAAAACACACATAACTTAATGGGCTGATCCCCGTTCGCTCGCCGCTACTAAGGGAATCTCAATTGATTTCTTTTCCTAAGGGTACTGAGATGTTTCACTTCCCCTCGTTCGCCTTGCAACACTATGTATTCATGTTGCAATACCTACCTTAAAGTAGGTGGGTTCCCCCATTCAGAAATCTCCGGATCAAAGGATATTTGCCGCCTCCCCGGAGCTTATCGCAGGCTATTACGTCTTTCATCGCCTCTGACTGCCAAGGCATCCACCACATGCACTTAATTACTTGACTATACAACCCCAAACAGTCGTCAACACTTACAAGTGAGTGTTGTCCGTGCGATTCTTCATCGCTACTATCTGTTGTCCGTGTACTTAAACACTGTACAGCTTCAATCTAAATTCATATACCAAAACGCTTGATTCAGTTAATTTGCTAGTTCTCAATTCATCTAGATTAATTGCTTAATCTAAACTCTTGAGTGAACAATTTATTTCAGACTCAATTTTGCCAATCTGTTAATGAATAAACACGCCTTCGTCAGGTCATGCTTAATACCGTGATACTTAAATCACAGAAGTTAATAAACCAAGATCTAAATCTCTATTTACTAATTTCTGTAATCCGAACTTCTCTTAAGTTCTGGTGGAGACTAGGAGAGTCGAACTCCTGACCTCCTGCGTGCAAAGCAGGCGCTCTACCAACTAAGCTAAGTCCCCAGCTTACATCATCAGTCATGTATCTTTTATCTATAACTTCAACCAGTCAAAGTCATGGTGGGTCTGACAAGACTTGAACTTGTGACCCCACGCTTATCAAGCGTGTGCTCTAACCAACTGAGCTACAGACCCTCAGATACATCTATGAAGAACAACTTGTTGTGGATTCTTACCAATCGTCAATCTTTCGTTAAGGAGGTGATCCAGCCGCAGGTTCCCCTACGGCTACCTTGTTACGACTTCACCCCAGTCATCGGCCACACCGTGGTAACCGCCCTCTTTGCAGTTAGGCTAGCTACTTCTGGTGCAACAAACTCCCATGGTGTGACGGGCGGTGTGTACAAGGCCCGGGAACGTATTCACCGCGGCATTCTGATCCGCGATTACTAGCGATTCCGACTTCATGGAGTCGAGTTGCAGACTCCAATCCGGACTACGATCGGCTTTTTGAGATTAGCATCCTATCGCTAGGTAGCAACCCTTTGTACCGACCATTGTAGCACGTGTGTAGCCCTGGCCGTAAGGGCCATGATGACTTGACGTCGTCCCCGCCTTCCTCCAGTTTGTCACTGGCAGTATCCTTAAAGTTCCCGACATTACTCGCTGGCAAATAAGGAAAAGGGTTGCGCTCGTTGCGGGACTTAACCCAACATCTCACGACACGAGCTGACGACAGCCATGCAGCACCTGTATGTAAGTTCCCGAAGGCACCAATCCATCTCTGGAAAGTTCTTACTATGTCAAGGCCAGGTAAGGTTCTTCGCGTTGCATCGAATTAAACCACATGCTCCACCGCTTGTGCGGGCCCCCGTCAATTCATTTGAGTTTTAGTCTTGCGACCGTACTCCCCAGGCGGTCTACTTATCGCGTTAGCTGCGCCACTAAAGCCTCAAAGGCCCCAACGGCTAGTAGACATCGTTTACGGCATGGACTACCAGGGTATCTAATCCTGTTTGCTCCCCATGCTTTCGCACCTCAGCGTCAGTGTTAGGCCAGATGGCTGCCTTCGCCATCGGTATTCCTCCAGATCTCTACGCATTTCACCGCTACACCTGGAATTCTACCATCCTCTCCCACACTCTAGCTAACCAGTATCGAATGCAATTCCCAAGTTAAGCTCGGGGATTTCACATTTGACTTAATTAGCCGCCTACGCGCGCTTTACGCCCAGTAAATCCGATTAACGCTTGCACCCTCTGTATTACCGCGGCTGCTGGCACAGAGTTAGCCGGTGCTTATTCTGCGAGTAACGTCCACTATCCCTAGGTATTAACTAGAGTAGCCTCCTCCTCGCTTAAAGTGCTTTACAACCATAAGGCCTTCTTCACACACGCGGCATGGCTGGATCAGGCTTCCGCCCATTGTCCAATATTCCCCACTGCTGCCTCCCGTAGGAGTCTGGGCCGTGTCTCAGTCCCAGTGTGGCGGATCATCCTCTCAGACCCGCTACAGATCGTCGCCTTGGTAGGCCTTTACCCCACCAACTAGCTAATCCGACTTAGGCTCATCTATTAGCGCAAGGTCCGAAGATCCCCTGCTTTCTCCCGTAGGACGTATGCGGTATTAGCATTCCTTTCGAAATGTTGTCCCCCACTAATAGGCAGATTCCTAAGCATTACTCACCCGTCCGCCGCTAAGTGATAGTGCAAGCACCATCACCCCGCTCGACTTGCATGTGTTAAGCCTGCCGCCAGCGTTCAATCTGAGCCATGATCAAACTCTTCAGTTAAAAATCATTTTGCACCTTATTAAAGACAAGGTGCCAATTCTGGCTCATCAATTTTCTGACTTAAATTTCGCTCAAATAAACTTCGAGTAATTTAAACCAATCAATCAATGATAATATTTCGATCAATCAATCAGTAAAAATCCACACAAGTTGTTCTTCAATTCTCTTAATGATTTTTCTGCTCTTCGTCAGAGACAGAATTCAACACAATACTAAGCTTTCATCTTAACCCTGTAAGCTAAGATATTCTCATGTATCGCGTCGGGATGAGTGCATTATAGGGAAAAAAAACTGGTACGCAAGCACTTTTCTAAATATATGTGTTTGACCGACTCTTTTTTACCCAACCAAAAATCTAAAAAGCCAAAATTATTAACTAACTTATTAATAATTAACAATAAATATTAAATCATTTATTTTCATTCTTTTTTGATTTTCACTTCTAGTATCTTAATAGGTTGTTTAGGAACGTTCTGATGCATGCCATCATTGGTTGTAGGTACCTTTACAATACGGTCAACCACATCCATTCCTTTAATTACTTTTCCGAAAACTGCATAACCTGGGTTACCAGCCGAGCGATTTAGAAAACTGTTATCTGCGACATTAATAAAGAATTGACTAGTAGCAGAGTCTGGATTTGCAGTACGAGCCATTGCTAAAGTTCCGCGGGTGTTAGCAATTCCATTTCCAGCTTCGTTTTTGATTGGTGCTCGGGTTGTCTTTTCCTGCATATTTGCAGTAAGTCCACCGCCCTGCACCATGAAACCAGGAATTACGCGATGGAAGATCGTATCTTTATAAAAGTTCGACTTTATATAGGTTTTAAAATTCTTTACGCTGATTGGGGCTTTCTCGTCATAAAGTTGTATTTCTATGTTGCCTAAATTTGTTTGCATTTCAACTAAAGTGTCAGCCCAAACTGAATGACTGCTTAGTCCTAAGCAACATAGCATTAATAATTTTTTCATATCTTCCTACAGTAAAATGCAAAACTTAATAGAGGTTAAATTTAATCGTCTATATAAAAGAATTCTAGTGAGTATTTATTATCTTTTATTTAAGGTCTAATATTTTGGATGTGTCCATGTTCCACGTGAAACATGGACCAAACTTTTATTTAGCTATTTTTATCCCAAAATTTTCTAAAGTTTTTACTGAACTCAATGGTGTACCGTTTGGCTTTTTTGGAAATAGGCGTCAAATTTATAAAACCATGAGTTTGATCTGAATATTCTTCATAATGCATTTTGACACCATTTTGGCGTAGCTTATAGCTATAGATTTTTCCTTCATCATGTAATACATCATGCCCAGCAGTAATCACAAAAGCCGGAGGATTCTTCTTCAAATTGCCGTAGGTTGGAGAAATAATTGGATCATCTAGTTCTACGTTATGCTCGGTTGCATAATATTGAGTGACATTATTGATATCATTATCCGTCAAAACCAATCCTTCGTTATATGCATAGAAGGAAGGATGTCGACTCTTGAAATCGACGGCAGGGTAAATAAGAAGTTGGGCCTGAGGAGCATAAGGTTTATTTACTGATCTTTGAGCCACGACTGTACTAATGTTTCCACCAGCACTATCCCCCGCTACCGCAATTCGACCTTTTAATATTTTTAACTGTCTACGATTTTGATATACCCAAGCTAAAGCATCTTCACAAGATTGGATTAAATGCTGAGGAGAAACCTCAGGTGCTAGAGGGTAGTCGATACTGAGGACTTGTACTTTTGCATATTTTGCCAATATACGACAAACCTCATCATGAGTATCTAAACCACCAACAACAAATCCTCCTCCATGATAGAAAACAATAAGAGGTAGTTTTTTATTCGGTGCTGGATGATAGTGTCTCGCAAAAACGGTTCCACTTTGGAGTGGTAAACGGATATCTTCTACTAAGTCAATCTCTGTTGACTTGTGGCGTATAGCCAGCATTTGCGTATCGAACTGCCTTCTAGATTCAATTGGGTCTGAACCAATGAAACCGATACGACCCTGTTTAATTTGTACAGCCATCATACATTTAGTAAATGAGTCGAGATCTGGATATTGGTACGAATATCCAAGAATTTTAGTAAGTGATTCTTGAGCTAATCGAGGTAACTTATCAAGAGCTCGAGCAGCAGGCCCTTGGCCCTTATCTAGCAATGTTTGAATTTTTTGATTAAATGCTGTCATGCCTATCTCCATGAATTCCTCTTATCCTTCATATTTTCTACAGAATTCTGTTGTTATTTGACTATATTCGCATACAACTCATGTAATCAAGATACAAAGGTAAAACCCAAATTACGCTAATCTGATTTCAAGCAAATGTCATTAACAAATCTGTCACTTAAAACAGGACTTTTTTGCCAATTATTGTTAACAGACAAAAAGAGGTACGATTATGTCAACAAAACTAGTTGTTACTTTATTAGCAACCAGTCTTTTAACTGTAGGCTGTGTGGCTTATACGGACGACCCTTCTTATCGTGGTGGTTATGGTTACCATGATCATGATAGTAATCGCTATGATCGCAATGATGGACGTCGATATAACGATTGGGAACGAAGACGCTGGGAAGAACGTCAAAGAATATATGAACAACAACGAAGAGTTGCTCGCGAACAGGATCGAAATCGTCATGAATGGGATAAAAGACGCCATGACGAGGATAAGAAACGCTGGGATGACGATAAAAGACGCCACGAGTGGGATAAAAAACGGGTAGAAGATCGTGATCATAATCGTCGAGATTCTCGTCATGATGACTAAATTCATTACTATATAAAAAGCCCCAATAAGCTACGTCTTTTGGGGCTTTTTTGAGAATTCTAAACTCTCTTAATTATAGAGTAATGAGTAGCAGCTCACTTCATACATAAATCGGCATCTTAAATATATGACTCTATAATCTTTTAACTATTCTTATCACTAAGAATTACTGAGCTGTTGCAGAACCTGAAACAGAACCAGAAGCACCAGCATCAACTTGACCTGGTTGTGCTTGGCCAGAAACGCCCGCATCAACACCTACACCAGCTTGTACGCCAGATGGGCTAGCACTTGTTTGAGCAGAACCTGATGCGTTTAAACCAGCTTCAGATGCACAACCAACAGCTGTAAAAGCAACACCAGCAAGTACTACAGAGATAAGACCTAATTTTTTCATAATCGCTTTCCTTTCATTACGACAAACACTTAAATGCAAAGATCATCTTCGCGCTGCCTATAATTCACAATTTTTTTTTCTGGCGTGCGTATCATTGGTTGTCTTTTGTAGTAATAGAAGTACAAATTGTGCAATTTTTTATTAAATTCGCTTCCTTACTCTTAGCTCTATCTTTTATATAAAACTAGCAACTTAAGCTTTTGTTTAATTTTATCAATTTTTAATTTTTATCTGAGCCTTTTGCTCTCCTCAAAAAAATTCTCTTTATAGAAACGCTATATAAGGTGCGTAGAATGTTACAGAGGTTTTTTGCTTAAAAATTCCTATTCTCATTAAAAAAGCCGGGTATAAACCACGGCTTCTCTAAAAATTTACGATATTTCGATTTAAATTACGGCCACTGCATCTCGCCTTTTACAACTTTTGCACCCAGCTCTAGGCTATCCACACTTTTTAATGTTGGATATTGTTTTTGCATGAGCTGACTTAGCTCACTTGCATTTTTACTTACTTTAACGGCTTTCTCATAGCTCTTGAGATAGTCGATCGAAAAGTTAACCGCATCCAAACCTTGTGGCGCTCCCTCAACCATATGGGCAGGAACAACTGTCTGAGGTTGAAGTGCTTTAATGTTTTCTAGCGTTTGAATTACTTCATTACGGTCTTTAACTTTTGGTGTATCTGCCATCCATAAATGAATACCTGAAGATACCGGAATACCACCTACTACTGCCTTAGAAGAAGGAATCCATAAATAAGTGAGTTCTTTCTTACCTTTAATCTCGATTGACTCATTCTCTAGCTTCAAAGTTTTAGCAGTATAAGCTTGAGGCACAATAATTTGGCTAGGCGCATTTGCACCCATTTGTGGACCCCAATACTTCACTTTGAGCGCTTGAGTATCTTGAATATGTTTAACAGTTTCTGGCGTTGCGATGATTTGTACATTTGGGAAGTATTGTTTAAATACGTCTAAGCCAAAGTAATAGTCTGGATCGCCATAGCTTACGAAAATTGTTTTTAGCGTTTTTCCGCTATCGAGAATATCGGCAGCAATACGTAATGCTTCAGATTTTGAGAATTGCGCATTAACCAATAGAACTTCTTTATCACCTTCAATTAAAGTAGACGTCACACCAAAATGTTCGGGCTTAGCCAGAAAACTTTGGATTTTTAGATCTTGTGCAAAAGCTGAGGAAGTTACTGTTAAAGCGGTAGCAGTTGCTAGGGCTGAAGCAGTTAATTTAAAAAATTTCATTATGTATTCTCCAATTTCATGAGAAATACTTTAAATTGCAATTTCTGTAAGGTAAATGCACTAAATTAAGATAAACTGTTGCATATATTGTAATAATGATAATGCATATGGACACATTAAAAGCCATACAAGTCTTTGTTTCTATTGCTCAGCATGGCAATTTAACCAAAGCCGCAGAACATCTGAATTATTCCCGTGCGATGGTTTCTCGTTATCTTGAGCATCTTGAACACACATTCTCGACTCGACTATTTCAAAGAAATACACGAAAAATATCTCTCACGCCAGCAGGTGAAAAAGCCCTCCTCTACTGCGAAAATATTTTACAACAACAGCAACTTCTACAAGAGTTAGCCGCACCTGAGCAACATAACGGTACGATTCGCTTTACCTGCGGTTTGTTTTTATTTCAATTAGGAGTTGGGGAATGTATTCGCCAATTTAAACAGCAACATCCACATATTCAATTTGATGTATATCTGACTGAAAATACGATGGACTTAATTGATGCTCAGGTCGATTTAGCTTTACGTATAACGCAAAAAGTTGCAGATGGATTAATTGCACGACCTGTTTGTCAAATCGAGTCCGTTTTCTGTGCTCATCCTGATTATTTAAAGCACCACAGCCCCCTCTCCCATCCAAGGCAACTTATTCAACATGAATGTTTAGCTCACCACAGCCAACATCAATTTTGGACACTTTTTGATGAAGAGCAGCAACCGCAGAATTACCCTTTAAACGTGACCTTTAAAAGTAATGATGTAAATGCTGTTTATGATATGTGTTTACATGCCCAAGGTGTGGCAATGTTGCCTTCACTATTAGTTAAAAAAGATTTAAAAGAAAAAAGATTAGTTCCTTTATTTAAAAACTTTTCAGCTCCTGAATTAAGTTTGTCAGTGGTATATGCATCTAGACAACATTTACCCAAAATAACGCAGGAATTTATTGCTTTTATGATCGAAAATTTAGATTTTTACTTAAAACCGCAAAATTAAAAGTTTTAAATTGCCGTGTACGCTTGAATTTTTAGGCAATGCCCATACTTCATCCCTATTAATGAATTACAGCATATGCATGGCAGTTCAGGTTTTACCCAGTAAATGCTGATGCCAAAAGGACTGTACATGTTTAAAAACCCATTTAAACGGAGATCATCAATGGCTAATGAGCAAAACGAGCAAGCTCAAGACATTCAACACGAGCAAGCAGAGCAATCTAATGAGCAAACTCAGGCTGAAGGTGTAGAGCAAGCAAACGACGTTACCGTTGAATCTTTACAAGCGCAAATCACCAAATTAGAAGAAAGCCTGAAACTTGAAAAGGCACGTACAGCAAATGCTGTTTACGAAGCACAAAAAAGTGTAGAGCGTATTCAACGTGAATCTGACAAGCATAAAGAAACTGTGCTTGAAAAATTTGCCAAAGAATTACTTGATTCTGTAGACAATCTAGAGCGCGCAATTCAAGCAGCGGGTGATGAAGAAACACCAGTACTTGAAGGTATCAAATTAACCTTAAAGTCACTGTTAACTGCGCTTGAAAAATTTGGCGTTGTAGAAGCTGATACTAAAAATGGTTTCAATGCAGATTTACATCAAGCAGTAGGTATTGATCCTAATGCTAAAGCAAATGAAATCGGTACTGTTTTACAAAAAGGCTATACGTTAAATGGCCGCTTATTGCGCCCTGCTATGGTTATGGTTGGTCAATAAGTAAATTTTTGAGAGTTTTTAGATTTTTTTTAGCTAAAACGCTTGAAAAAAATAGATTCACTCTCATATCGGATAACAAGCAAAAACATTGCAAAAGAATTTTTGAGGAAAACGTCACATGGCAAAAATTATTGGTATTGACTTAGGTACTACCAACTCATGCGTTGCTGTACTTGAAGGCGATAAAGTAAAAGTAATCGAAAACGCTGAAGGCGCACGTACAACTCCATCGATCATCGCTTATAAAGATGGCGAGATCTTAGTAGGTCAAAGTGCTAAGCGTCAGGCAGTAACTAACCCGAAAAATACATTATTCGCTATTAAGCGTTTAATTGGTCGTCGTTATGAAGATCAAGCGGTACAAAAAGATATCGGTCTTGTACCTTACAAAATCATCAAAGCTGACAATGGTGATGCTTGGGTTGAAGTAAACGACAAAAAATTAGCACCTCAACAGATCTCTGCTGAAATCTTGAAAAAGATGAAAAAAACTGCAGAAGACTATTTAGGTGAAACAGTTACAGAAGCAGTTATTACCGTTCCTGCTTACTTTAACGATGCTCAACGTCAAGCAACTAAAGATGCGGGTAAAATCGCTGGCTTAGACGTTAAACGTATCATTAACGAACCAACTGCTGCTGCACTTGCGTTCGGTATGGACAAAAAAGAAGGCGACCGTAAAGTTGCAGTTTACGACTTAGGTGGTGGTACTTTTGACGTATCAATCATTGAAATCGCAGACCTTGATGGCGACCAACAAATCGAAGTGTTATCTACAAACGGTGATACTTTCCTTGGTGGTGAAGACTTTGATAACGCGTTAATTGAATTCTTGGTTGAAGAATTCAAGAAAGAACAAAGTGTGAACTTGAAAAATGATCCACTTGCGTTACAACGTTTGAAAGAAGCTGCTGAAAAAGCAAAAATTGAGCTTTCTTCATCAAATGCAACTGAAATTAACCTTCCATATATCACTGCCGATGCAACTGGTCCTAAACACTTAGTGATCAACGTAACTCGTGCAAAACTTGAAGGTTTAGTTGCTGATTTAGTTGCTCGTACAATTGAGCCTTGCCGTATCGCGCTTAAAGATGCTGGTCTTTCGACTTCTGACATCTCTGACGTAATCTTGGTTGGTGGTCAGTCTCGTATGCCACTTGTACAACAAAAAGTACAAGAATTCTTTGGTAAAGAGCCACGTAAAGACGTGAACCCTGACGAAGCAGTTGCAATCGGTGCTGCAATTCAAGGTGCGGTATTGTCTGGTGACAAAACTGACGTTCTTTTATTAGACGTAACGCCATTAACTTTAGGTATTGAAACAATGGGCGGTGTATTAACACCAATCATTGAGAAAAACACGACGATTCCTGCGAAGAAATCACAAGTGTTCTCTACTGCTGCTGATAACCAGCCTGCTGTAGACATTTCTGTTTACCAAGGTGAACGTAAGATGGCTCAACAAAACAAATTGTTGGGTAACTTCCAATTAGGTGACATTCCGCCTGCTCCACGCGGTGTGCCACAAATTGAAGTATCTTTCGACATCAATGCTGATGGTATCTTGAAAGTATCTGCTAAAGATAAGAGCACTGGTAAAGAGCAATCGATCCAGATTAAAGCTAACTCAGGTTTGTCTGATGCTGAAATCGAAGCAATGATTAAAGATGCTGAAGCGAATGCTGAAGAAGACCGTAAGTTTGAAGAACTTGCAAAAGCTCGTAACGAAGCTGATGCATTAATTTCAAGCTCGAACAAAGCAGTTAAAGATCTTGGTGACAAAGTTACTGAAGATGAAAAAACAGCTGTAAGTACTGCGGTTTCTGAACTTGAAGCAGCAACAAAAGAAAATGATGTTGAAGATATCAAAGCGAAAACTGAAGCTTTACAAAACATCTTAATGCCTATCACTCAACGTGCTTATGAACAAGCGCAGCAAGCTGGTGGTGCAGAAGGCTTTGATCCAAATGCATTCCAAGGTGGCGATGCAGGTCAACAAAAAGCTGATGATGGTGTTGTAGATGCTGAGTTCACTGAAGTTAAAGATGACAAAAAATAATTTGTTTCTTTAATAAAAAAACCGCGCTTAGGCGCGGTTTTTTATTTGTTACAAAAAATAACAATACGTTTTTTCATATATTTTTAAATTATTTAATGTCAAAAAGGTCAATTATAAAAACTAATGTATTCATTATAAAAAAGATTTTCTAAACTAAAATACATTGTTACTTATTACATTAATTATTCCATTATTGCCAAGTCTAAAAACATCTTTTTAAATTTTTCTACCAAGATCACAAAGCTCTCCCACTCTCCTGTACTTTTTATCATTTTGACGAATTAAATTAAGTAGCTAACAATAAGATTTTATTTATATTTTTATTTTGCCATGAAAACATTTCTATGGTGGGGATTAAGCTTATGTTTATGCATAGGCTTTCAAACGACGAGCTTTGCTCAAAATAATTTAGCAATGGGTTCCTCTAATCAACCTTTAAGGTATCGAATTGCTTTTATTGATCCACGGTTTCAATTAACTCGAGAAAAATTAGTTGAGATTAGCCAACAAGCTGCTGAAATCTGGCATAAAGAGACTGGAAAAACCTATTTTATCTATGATTCAGAAGCTCAGTTGGTAATTAACTTAATTTATGATGATCATCAGCTGATGAAAAGCGAGCAACAGGTAAATTTGGATGCACTTTTGCAAAAGCAGGAAGTATGGCGTCTTAAAAATGAAGAAATTATTTTAAATAAACAAGAGATTGATCAGCTATCGTCTGATTTAAACAAAAGAAAGATCAATCTGAAAGCTGAGTTTGAGCAATATGAACAAGACGTAATACGCTTTAACCAAGGAGAACATCGATACTATCGTGCCGATGAGCTAAAAGAGCAGCAAAATCAACTCCAGCAAAAATCTAGAAATCTACAAAACGAATCAAATAGTTTAAATTATAAAATTCAACTACTTAATCTAAAAATTAGGGAGCTCAATCAAGAGCAAAATGATTTAAGCTCTCTAAAAACACGATTCAAACTTGAACAAAAAGCCAGTATTCAACCCTTCCATAAAGGCTTATTCAGCCAAAACCAAATTCAAATTTACGGTTACGCTTCTTTAAATGATTTACGTTTAACCCTTGCTCATGAGTTTGGCCATGCATTAGGACTAAAACATACTACTGATCCTAAATCATTAATGTATCCACGATTAAAAGAGCAAGATATCCATAATTTCAAATTAACAAATTCAGATTTAGAGTTATTAGGCTCAATTTATAGTTCAATTAAGGAAAATCATTAAAGTTAAATAATTAAAAAAACTAAATAAAACCAAACTAAATGAATTTTTTCTAAAAAATAATTTGGCATTTGGTAAAAAATAATGAGACTAAAGTCTCATTTATTTATTTGAATCGTACGTTTTTTGATTGATTTTTCACTTTATATTCTTATAATACGTTTTTTTTAAAATCTCCCCCCTTCAATTATGCGTTTAACATCTTTGTTATTAGGCGTAGCCTTTGCTTTTTCTAATTTTCAGGCTAATGCTAATCTTGCTACTCCAGCTCACACTCAAATTCAGCAAAAAGCAGGTCAACATTTGACTTACAAAATTGCTGATATTGATCCACGTTTTAGTTTAAGCCAAGACCAATTAATTCAAATTAGCCAACAAGCTGCGGACATTTGGAAGCAAGGTACTGGACAGGATTATTTTACTTATGATCCAAATGCAAAGTTAGAAATTCGTTTAGTTTACGATAATAGCCAGAGTCGTTCTGAACAGCGTCAAAAAATTGCTGCTCAGTTTCAGCAAGAACAGCAACGTGTAATTGATGAACAGCAACAAATTAAGCAATTGAAACAAACTCTTGGCCAAACTCAATCTGATCTTGAAAATAAGAAGCAGATTTTGAATGGCAAATTGAAAAATCTTGACGAGCAAATGATGCAGCTTAACCAAGGCAAATTAGCACCTGAATACAGTGCTAAATCTTTGGCTAAAACTCAGAAAGATTTGCAAAAACAAACTGTTGCTTTAAAGAAAGAAATTGCTGCATATAATGAGCAAGCTAAAGATTTAAATGTCAAAGTTACTCACTTTAATCAGATTAACAATGAGTTCAACAATTCATTGACCCAATTTAAGCAAAATGCCCAAGCTGATGTCTTTAAAAAAGGTATTTATAATGGCAAGCAAATTGTGATTTATGAGTTTAAGTCTATTGATGATTTACGTTTAACAATTGCTCATGAGTTAGGACATGCGCTTGGTTTAAAACATAGCGATCAACCAAATGCATTAATGTACTCAGTACGTAAAGATGGTGACAGAAAAGTCACTGGTCTTACAGATGCTGATCGTGATCTATTAAGTGCTTTACCTCAATAATTAAGGACTTGATATAAAATGATGTATCTATTTCTAGGTAGATACATCGAAATTCATATCAAAGTCATGTTATTGTGGTCATAAGAGCTAACTAAAATAGAATGGAGATCAAGATGAGTTACTATCATATCCTGATTGAAGTAAATGATCATATCAGCACAATTGAACAAACACGTGATATTGAACTGTTTGATATTATTGAAATTAAACCATACCTCCATTCTATTCTAATTCCCTTTTTCAATGAGCATGAAATCGAGCTTGAAGATGAAAATATCGAATATAAAGATATTCTACATCTTGAAGTGAAACAGACTCTATTACCGATTGAACATTTAATTGAAGAAGAACAAAAGCAATTACCAAGTGATACAGATGTTACGATCACAGCGTATGAAATCTTTAATGATCGAGATTTAAGCCAAGATGTGACTTCAGTTATTTTTGATATTTTGGAAGCGGTAAAATTAGATTAGCAATCTAATACAAATACTTATAAAAAAGGTCTGCACATGCAGACCTTTTTTATATCTTCATTTTATTGCATCATTTTTTGGGCTTGTTCTTGGCGAAATGCGCGTAAGATTTGTTGCCCTGCTCGTCCTGATGGATTTAAACCTAAACGAGTTTGCTCCTGACGAATAGCTACACGGGTTTTATCCCCAATAAGACCATCAACTGCACCAATATCGTAGCCGCGATTAATCAAAAACTGTTGGATTTCACGACGTTCAGCGCGTGAAGTTCCTGGATCATCAGTTGGCCAAGATGTTGCAAAAGAACGAGCGCCTTTTAAACGATCAGATAGATGGGCAATTGCAAGACCATAACTTTCCGCTGCGTTATAACTGTAGATAGCATCAAAATTCTTAAATACTAAAAATACTGGACCATTTACACCTGCCGGTGCCATTAAACCTGCCGACGTACTGCCAGATAAAGGACCTTGAACAAGTGGAGAGCCGTCAATTCGAGTTACCCCTCGTGCACTCCAGCTACTTAATGCTTTCTTTGAGCGTCGCCCTTCTCCATCAATTGACATGCCTTGAGGAACTTTTACTTCAAAACCCCATGGCATTCCTGTTTGCCAACCAGCTTTATTTAAGAAATTAGCCGTTGATGCTAATGCATCTGCAGTACTTGATACTAAATCGCGACGACCATCTCCATCAAAATCAACAGCTAAACGCTCATAGGTCGATGGCATAAATTGCGTATGTCCAAACGCCCCAGCCCAAGAACCTTTCAGTTGATCTTCGGTTAAGTCACCGCGCTGTAAAATACGCATGGTGGCAAAAAATTCAGTACGGAAATAACTTTGTCGACGACCTTCACAACTTAAAGTTCCTAGTGCCTGTAATAAAGGATATTTTCCAGAAATATCACCAAAATTACTTTCCACACCCCATACTGCCACGATTGTTTCTGGTGGCACGCCGTAAGTTTGAGAAGCACGATTTAAAACATCGCGATGTTGCGCCAGTTTTTGTTTTCCAAGCTCAACACGCTCTTCATCGACTAAGCCAGAAAGATAATCCCAAATTGGTGTCGAAAATTCTGGTTGATAGTTTAATTTATCAATAACTGAATAATCTGGAGTTAAGTTTTGAGTATAACGGTCATAAGTTGCTCCCGAGACTCCCGCAGCAATTGCTTGAGAACGTAAATTTGCCAAACAACTTTGGAAATTATTATTAGGCGTATAATCTTCGCTAGTTACTACTGGAACAGTAGCATTGCTAGATATTGTAGAACCATTAATTACGAGCTCTGCTTGAGCCTGAGTCATTGCTAAAAATACAGAGCCAACAATACAAGAAAAACGTCGCATATTATCCCAGTTTCAATTTTTGAATTTAAATTTTTAAGTACCATACCATTATGAGTCTAAAATTTCAGAGAGAAAACGTAAATTTGAATTCATAATCTCTTCTTTAAATTCATTTTCAGTGTTTTAAATTCAAATTTCCCACTTTATTTTAAATTTAAAACTTCCCCGATGTGCATCACCAGTTTTGAATTCAAAACAATAGCGCATAGTTTAAATTCAAAAGTCTTACTTTAAATTTAAACTATAACGCAGGCGTTTCTGTGGATAAACTTATCCACAATCAAGCAAAAACAGCACTATTTATTGATTCCATTCTATATTTCATTATTCTTGATGACACGAAAAATCCAATCACCCAAACAATCTATATTTTTAAATTCAAAAATCGCGCAATAATTTAAATTCAAACTTACCGCATTATTTTAAATTTAAAACACTTCAACAAACACCATTAATTTTTGAATTCAAAAACAATGAGATCTATCGTCAACTACAAATCAAACGCTCTTGTGGATAACTAACTTTAAATTCAAAACAATCAAGCTTCACTTTTTAAATTTAAAAATACCATCAATATTTAAATTCAAAAATTTTCACAAAAAGTTATCCACAAATAAGAAATTGCTCAGGATTTATTATTTTTTAAATTTAAAAGATAAAAAAAGCGATCCGAAGATCGCTTTTTAGAGAATTAGAAATGCTTTAGAGCGTCATATCCGCTGTTAAAGCGAGTGGTTCTGGCAAAATTTCTGCTAATTGACGGCATAAATTCGTCAATTCATTACTATCCACAGGCATTAAAGTGATATGGCCTAACTTACGACCAGCACGTTCAGACTTATTATAAAGGTGCAGATGAGCACCATTTAAGGCAAGTACATCTTCAGTTTTAGGATGCTGACCAATAATATTGATCATAACCGTTGGGCGAACAACATCTGTTGAACCCAATGGTAGACCTGCAACAGCTCGAATATGGTTTTCAAACTGAGAACAAACAGCACCTTCAATGGACCAATGACCAGAGTTATGCACTCGCGGTGCCATCTCATTTGCACATAAGCCTTGTTCTGTGACAAATAGCTCTAGAGTTAACACACCAACATAGTTGAGGTGATTCAACAAACAAGTAATGTAGTCTTGAGCCACAGGTTGCAAAGCTTCGCTATTCGGCGCTGGAACAATTGAATGCGATAAAATGCCATTATGATGGTGATTTTCAGCCAGTGGCCAAGTTTTTACTTCACCATTTTGGCCGCGTACCGCAATAATTGAAACTTCGCGAGAGAATTTAACAAAGCTTTCGGCAACTAGACTTTTTGCAGGACCAAGTTCAGCCCAAGCAGTATCAATCTGGTCTTCTGAACGAAGTACAAACTGACCTTTACCATCATATCCACCAGTTGCAGTCTTAAGCACAATCGGTAAACCAAGCTCAGCAACAGCCTTTTTCAAGCTTTCTAGACTATCTACAGCACGATACGGCGCAACAGGAATAGTAAGCTCATCAAACAATGCTTTTTCTGACAAACGATTTTGCGCAGTTGCTAAAGCCACACGGGGAGGGTGCAATGCTTTGGTTTGTGTCAAAACATCCACATCTTCAACGGGCGTATTTTCAAACTCAAGACTAAAAACATCAGCACTTTCAATAAACTGCTTTAAGCCTTGCTCATCTTGGCTAGAAAAGACTTGACCTAGAACACCTGCAGGACAATCTGTATTTGCTTCAAAAAAAGTACACTGAATATTTAATGGTAACGCTGCTTGAGCCATCATTCGGCCCAGTTGCCCACCACCAAAAATACCGATAGTTTTATCCATCTCAGCCTCTTACACCTGACCCGGAATATTTTTGCTTGCAACTTTATCAGTTTGCGCAGCACGGAAATCAGCAACATTTTTTGCGATTTCAGGACGAGTTAAACCTAAGATTTGTGCCGCCATAATTGCAGCATTCGTCGCACCAGCTGGACCAATTGCTAAAGTACCCACTGCAATACCTGCTGGCATTTGTACGATTGAAAGCAAAGAATCTACGCCATTTAAAATTGATGATTTAACTGGCACACCCAAAACTGGTAAATCAGTTTTTGCGGCACACATTCCAGGTAAATGCGCTGCACCACCAGCACCAGCAATAATCACTTGAATACCGCGATCACGCGCAGTTTCTGCATATTCAAATAAACGGTCTGGAGTACGATGAGCAGATACCACTTCCGCTTCAAATGGGACACCAAGCTGTTTAAGCATATTGGCTGTGTTTTCGAGAGTTGCCCAATCAGATTGAGAACCCATAATAATTCCAACGAGAGGTTGAGCGTCTTGTGCTGCGGCCGCATTCATTGCTAATGTTCCAGAGACAAAAGTAAAAGAAGATAAATCTCGACGAGAGCCAAGTTTTAAATGGTTCGGAAGCCCATTATTATAGACTGATTTTTCATCTCACGAAAATTTAACTGACCAGCTCTGCGAATATTTTTAATCTCTTCAAAAAATGTCATGGTTTAACAATGACACATTCTCAAATTTTATTAATATTATTTAAACATCCAACAAGATAAACAGGCACTTGGAAGAGCAATGGCTTATTGCAAAGTAGAATAAAACATTCAATGCAAGCCATTGCAGCTTACTGGCTTCTAAATACGAAGTAGACACAGCCAAATAAACATACCATCGCCCACAAATAATCCAGTTTAAATGGTTGTTTAAACAAGAAAAGCATAAACGGTACAAACACAATCAGTGTGACCACTTCCTGTGTAATTTTCATTTCACCGAGTAACCAGCCTTGTGCACTCAGCATACGAGTTGCCGGAATCATAAAACTATATTCAAGTAGGGCTATAATCCAACCGAATAAAATCGCTTGCCAAAGTGGAGCATGGTGCAAAAATTTAAGATGCCCATACCATGCAAGTGTCATAAAGCAGTTAGAAATAATTAATAGCGTAAAAGCTAAAACCGTTGGGCTCAAAGGCACATCCTTCATCTTTACGATGATTTAAGTATTCTAAAGATACAAAACATTATAAAAGATAAAACTGTAATTCAGCTTAAATCGAAAAAATAAAGATGTGCTTTTCTCAGGGCCTCAAACACATAGAACAACAACGATTTTTGACTATCTTTTCGAGTTTAGCCTTGCTATCGTTGCTGGCAAATTTATCAATAATGCACACACAGTCATTCATACGAATATTGTGTACAAAAGCAGTGGAGAAGGCGAGCAATGCATCTGCATATCTTGGGTATTTGTGGCACTTTTATGGGCTCTTTAGCACTTTTAGCTCGTGATTTAGGACATAAGGTAACCGGTTCCGATTCAAACGTTTACCCACCAATGTCTACCCAGTTAGAAAACGCAGGCATTACCCTCATGCAAGGCTACGACCGTAGTCATTTACAGCCTCACCCAGATTTAGTGATTGTCGGAAATGCCATGAAACGTGGTATTGATGCCGTGGAATATATGCTTAATGAAGGTTTGCAATATATTTCTGGTCCTCAGTTCCTTGCCGATCACGTTTTACAAGGTAAACATGTGCTTGGTGTAGCAGGAACTCATGGTAAAACCACGACTACCACCATGCTCGCTTGGGTACTTGATCAGGCTGGTTTAAATCCGGGCTTTTTAATTGGTGGTGTTCCACTTGGTTTTAGCGAAAGCGCTCGTTTAGGCGGTGGCAAATACTTCTGCGTTGAAGCCGACGAATATGACTCAGCTTTCTTTGATAAACGTTCTAAGTTTGTTCACTATCATCCAAAAACGGCGATTTTAAATAACCTTGAATTTGACCATGCCGATATTTTTGATGACCTAGCAGCGATTCAAAAGCAATTCCATCATCTTGTACGTACCATTCCAAGTGAAGGTCGTATTATTGCGCCAATTACTGAAACGCATATTGATGAAGTGCTGGAAATGGGTTGCTGGACACCAGTGATTCGTACAAGTTTAGAAGCGAATGAAAAAGCTGCTTTATCTGCTGAATTAATCTCAATTGATGGTAGTCATTTTAAAGTACTCGAAAATGGCAATGTCGTTGGCGAAGTCAAATGGACCATGACAGGACAACATAGCGTAGCGAATGCTTTGGCAACGATTGCAGCCGCTCAACATGTAGGTGTTGCACTTGAAACGGCTTGTGAAGCTTTATCTAACTTTGGCGGTGTAAAACGCCGTATGGAGTTACTTGGTACCGTGAATGGTATTGAGGTTTATGATGACTTTGCTCACCACCCAACAGCAATTGATACCACTTTAGATGGCGCACGTAAACGCTTAGGTAAACGCCGTTTATGGGCCATTATTGAACCACGTTCAAATACAATGCGTATGGGCAGTCATAAAGATGGTTTAGCACATTCAGCACGCTTAGCAGATGAAGTCATCTGGTATCAGCCAGAAGGTTTAGATTGGGACTTACAACCCGTGATTGAAGCTGCTTCTAACCATGCTCAAGTGAGCCGCTCTCTTGACGAAATTATTGACCGTATTGTCAATGAAGCAGGTGAGGGCGATGCCGTTGTGATTATGTCTAACGGTGGCTTTGGTGGCTTACATCAAAAACTCATGAGCGCATTAAAAGCAAAAGCTGCTTAACTTCCGCTTTAGATGATTCAATAAAAAAACGGGTTTCAATTTGAAACCCGTTTTTTATATCAATTATTTTTAAACTTTTTCTGGCTCTATATTGGCCATAAATTTATTAGAAACGATTAAACGTAAACTATATACAATGCCCATCGCAAAAACGCTATATCCCACGTTATTACAAATAAACGGAATACATAAAATAATGAGCGCGGTGATCGGATAAAACCATTTCGTGATTCCAGATAAACATTGGAACTCGTAAAGTATCCAAATACAGGTAGTATAGAGCACCACACTCACCGCAACGACTATTCCCATATATAAATCAGAAATATGCGCGTGATGGGTTGTGACATCCACAGCGGCGGCAAGCGCTGCACCCACCGCAGCAATACTGACAAAAACAAAATAATGGCCGTATCCCCAAACAAATGGGCGTACACCTTTAACATGATGATGTTGTTCACTACGGTCAAAATAAGCCCACCACATTGCGAACATCAACATCAATCCACCGATCATTAAGAAAACGGCTGGGATATTCATTGACTGAGCGGCTAAGGCATCACGTATGGCATTAAAACTACCGACGATTGATTCACCCAGAACAATAATCGTGAGTAACGCATAGCGTTCTACAATGTGGTGAGGATGCCACGGCGTTGGTGAATATTTTTCTGCATAGATAGGAATAAATAACTCCATCGCAACCAGAAATAAAAATAAAGGAACTGAAAGTATGTGCGCAAAATTAGCAACGAGCCAACCCACCTGAACCAAGACAATACCGATCGCATAGCGGTAAGCGGTAATTCGCCGCTCTGGATCATGTTTTGCTGCACGTAACCACTGGGTAACCAGTGCCATGCGCATAATCACATAACCAATAATGATGATGTCAAAATCCTGACTACGAAATACATCAGGAATACCGGCGGCCATCACCAATGACCCCACAATCTGTACAAAGGTAAGGCATCGATACAATGCATCATCGTTATCGTAGGCTGAAGCAAACCACGAAAAATTCATCCATGCCCACCACAGCGCAAAAAATACCATCAGGTAGCTTGGTAATGCATGCCAGAGGTGATTTTCAATAATCGCGTGATGTAACTGCTGACCTGCTGTTGCAATCGCGACTACAAAAATTAAATCGAACAATAATTCGAGTGGAGTTGCTGCTCTATGCGGCTGTTTTGGATCTCTTGGAGATAAAGGCCTCAAACTTAATTTTTTCTGTTTTTCTTGAGTAGTCATAAAATAACGTTCTCGAATAAAGTGCCAACACGTTAACACTTTAATATTAACGCCCAGAACACGCATTAAAAAATATCTAGACCTGCTGTTTAATCTTTACTCACAAACAAACTATATTTCATTTTTGTGACAATTCTTTATCAAGACAATAGGCTTAATTCTTTATCATAGCCCACGTTTTTGTTCTTGTTTGGAATATGAATGTCTTTAGAAACACTCAACCTTAGCTTATTCCATGTGATTAATGGGGCTCAGGATGCGAGTCAATTTATCATTCGTCTTGCTATCTTTTTTGCTAATGATCTCCTCTATATTCTTTTATTCATCCTTACATTTTTATGGTTCTATGGTGATCAAGATTTAAAAAATAGAGTCATTAAATCTGTCTTTTTAACCTGCATATCCCTTTTAGTAGGTTACGTTATTTCTCTGTTTTATCATCACGCAAGACCGTTTGTCATGGGTGTTGGCACCACGTTTATTAAGCATGCGCCAACAGCATCTTTTCCAAGTAATCATATGCTGATTTTCAGTACCATTGCTCTGTCTTATTTGTTTGCTCAACGCAAAATGATTGGAATCATTCTTTTAGTCTTATCATTTGTGGTGGCGTGGTCACGCATTTATTTAGGTGTGCATTTCCCTTTAGACATGCTAGGTGCTTTTATTGTCGCACTACTAGTCAATACAGCAGGTTATTACTTCTGGAATGCTTACGGTACAAGTTTGACCGCATTCTTTATTCACCTTTACCAGATTATATGCAAACCGCTTTTAGACCGCGGTTTAATTAAATAATTCGTAGATCTTTTTTATATTAAAACCACGACATTAAGTTCAGTTGCGTAATATAAAAAAATCTGCCATTCTATGTGAAATTGGATATGTTTTATCCAAAACAGAATTTAGTTTGACAAGGGGAGTAGCCTCCTCCAAACATAACAGCAATGTTATGTGTCAGATATCGTCAATACACTTTTATTAAAAAGTCGGTATCTGAGCATCGTGAAATTCATGATGTAGGCAAGACCTTGATCATGTTGATACAGATGTTTTAATTCATCTGGCAACTGGTCGAGGTTTTTTTATGCCCAATTGCCGGATGTGAGGAGGATTTATGGAAACAATCGGCAATCTATGGCTGTACATAGCATTCTTTGGCATTGTCATTGTCATGCTTTTAGTAGACTTTTTAGGCTTTAAGCAAAAGCAAGGTCAGGATGTCTCAATTAAGCAAGCTGCTTACTGGAGCGTGGCGTGGGTAAGCGTCGCGGTCTTATTTGGTGGTGGTTTATGGCTATATCTACAGCAAACTGCTGGTGTGACCTTAGCAAATCAAAAAACCATGGAATACTTCGCAGGTTACTTACTTGAAAAGTCCCTCGCAATTGACAACGTTTTCGTCTGGTTAATGATTTTTGCGGCATTTGCTATTCCAGCTGCACTACAACGTAAAATTTTGCTCTACGGCGTATTAGGCGCAATCGTACTGCGTACTCTGTTTATCTTTATTGGCGCATGGTTTGTTCAAGAGTTTTCATGGGTGCTTTATATCTTTGGTGCGTTCTTGGTATATACAGGTTTCAAATTCTTAAAAGGCCAAGAAGAAGAAACCAATATTGAAGATATCAAGGCTCTAAAATGGTTACGTAAGCACATGCGTATTACGCCGCAGCTGGAAGGTGACAAATTCTTTGTTCGTCAAAATGGTTTATTGTGGGCAACGCCATTATTTTTAGTATTGATTTTGGTTGAAGCTTCAGATGTGATTTTCGCGGTAGACTCTATTCCTGCTATTTTCGCGGTAACAAGCGATCCGTTTATTGTTTTAACAGCAAACTTAATGGCAATTTTAGGTTTACGAGCAATGTTCTTTTTACTTGCTGGCGCTGCTTCTAAACTACATTACTTACCGTATGGCTTAGGCATCATCTTATTGTTCATTGGTGCAAAAATGTTGTTGCTTGATGTATTCCACATGCCAATCTGGATTTCGTTGAGCTTTATCGTAATCGTGTTAGCAATTACCGCTTATCTCTCTTTACGACACAACAAAAAGCAATTGCAGTCTTAATTCATCCTATCGAGGGATCTACATAAAAAAGCACTTTTAAAGTGCTTTTTTATTGGGACTTGCTTGCGATCAATCAGTGCATTTTAAGTACTTAACAAATAATAAGCTTTCATGTTCAAAGCTAAATTAGAACAAAAATTCAAAAACACAATCCTATAAACCTATGTATTTTAATAATTTCACCCTTAATTTCTTCATTAAAAATCAATATTGGCAAGCTCTTTGCATTTCCTAAAAAGAAAAAAGCCTAGATTTTAAGGGCTCGCGAGAGCCCTGATTTTTTTAAGGAGTGATGCCATGAATGCTATTCCAACTTTAACGCCCCTTGCAATGCCGTGTAACAGCAGTTTTGAAGCAAAAGATTGGGAAATTTTATCTACTCACTGGTATCCGGTTGCCCGTATTCAAGATGTCTCTACTGCACCACAAAGAGTGACGTTATTAGATGTGAATATGGCCCTGTATAAGACAGAAAGTGGCGAAATTCACTTAGTTCGAGACATTTGCCCACATCGTGGTGTGCCTTTAACCAAAGGGTGGGTGGATGGTGAAGAAATTGTGTGTCCCTATCATGGTCTACGCTATAACACCGAAGGGAAGTGTACCCAAATACCAGCTCAACCTGATTTAACCAAAATTTCTGATCGTTTTTCTCTTACCAAATTTCCAGTTGTTGAACGATATGGCTTGATTTGGACCAGTATTCACAGTCGGGATATTACTCGAGCTAATATTCCAGTATTAGATACTTGGGAGCATGCAGAACATCAATCAATTTTACCGCCTTTTGTCGATATTGGCGGTTCTAGCGGACGTCAACTCGAAGGGTTTATCGATGTCGCTCATTTTGCATGGGTACATCACAACGCCTTTGCGAATCGAGAGAACCCTGTTGTACCTAAATATCACACAGAACGTACCAGCTACGGCCTAAAAACAGTCTATATCAGCAATGTCAGTAACTATCCACACGAACTAAAACATCTCGAACCAGAAGGCTTTTTGTGGAAGCGCACCTTTGATGTCTATCCACCTTTTTCAGCAGTACTTACTGTTGATTTTCCAGAAGGTGGGGTTTTAAAAATCTTGAATGCCTGCTGTCCTATCTCAAGCAATAAAACCCGTTTATTTGTTCCACTTACCCGTAACTTTGACCAAACAGGTGATTTAGAAAAAGTATATGCATTCAATGCGCAAATTTTTGCTGAAGACCAAGATATGATCGAATCACAAAAACCAGAAGACCTGCCACTTGATTTAATGATGGAAGCACATTTTGAAGCAGACCGTTCATCAACGACTTATCGACGGATTTTGGCTGAATGGGGACTAAGTAAACGTTATACGGTTTAAATATTGGCTAAGTGGGGTACAATCAATCGAAAAAAGTGAAAATATAAAGGCTTTCCATGTCATTGATCGCAAATACCACCGTTGTGCGTGGTCGTTTTTTAGATATCCAACAAACCGTTTCTGAGCCCACTGATATTCCAAATCAAGTGCGTTATTTAGAAGATGGTGTATTGATTAGTGAACATGGAAAAATCAAATGGTTTGGTGCATGGGAAGAAGCTCAACAGCATCTTCCTACTGGAGTCGAGGTTCAACATTACCCAGAGCAATTGATTGTACCCGGCTTTATTGATACCCATATCCACTTTCCACAAACCGAAATGGTGGGAGCTTACGGCGAACAACTTTTAAGCTGGCTCAATACCTATACTTTTCCCACTGAAATCCAGTTTCAAGACAAAGCATATGCAAATGAAATTGCACAATTCTTTGTTCAGGAACTCTTAAAGCACGGTACAACCACGGCCCTCGTTTTCTGTACAGTTCATCCTGAGTCTGTTGATGCTTTATTTGAAGCCGCAGAACGCGTTCAGATGCGTTTAATTGCCGGTAAGGTACTTATGGACCGCAATGCCCCTGAAGCGCTTTGTGACACGCCAGAAACGGCTTACAGCGACACCAAGGCACTCATTGAAAAATGGCATGGTAAAGGTCGCGCTCTTTATGCGATTACACCACGTTTCGCACCAACGTCTACACCAGAACAATTAGAAAGAGCAGGGCAGTTAAAACAAGAATTTCCAGATGTTTATGTACATACTCATTTAAGCGAAAACAAAGATGAAATTGCTTGGGTGAAATCTTTATTTCCAGAACAAACAGGCTATTTAGATGTTTATCAACATTATGGTCTGACTGGTAAACGTTCTGTGTTTGCTCATTGCGTTCACTTAGAAGAGGAAGAATGGCAATGTATGCATGATACGCAGTCGGCTATCGCATTTTGCCCAACGTCGAACCTGTTCTTAGGTAGTGGTTTATTCCCATTGAAAAAAACTTGGGAAAAACAAGTGAAAGTAGGTTTGGGGACAGATATCGGTGCTGGTACATCGTTTAGTTTGCTGCAAACTGTTAACGAGGCTTATAAGGTCCAACAGTTACAAGGCGATAAACTTTCAGCTTATGAAGCACTCTATCACGCGACACTAGGCGGAGCAAAAGCGCTTGATTTGCAGGACAAGTTAGGCAATTTCAACATCGGTAAAGAAGCAGACTTTGTGGTACTCAACCTTAAGCCAACTGCACTACAGCAACTTCGCCAGTCTAAATCCAAATCTGTTGAAGATTCGTTGTTTGCATTATTCACTTTAGGTGATGACCGTAATATTGAGGCGACTTATATTTATGGAAACCGTGCTTATCAAAAAGAAACAGCCTAATAAAAATCGGGCCGTTAAGTTTTTGTTATTATTTGGAATATGTGCTCTTGTATTAAAGCGGGATCGACATATTGCTCAAAATGATAAAACTTCAGAGTCATCAAAGGGTGCATGAAACATCATTTTGCTTTAAAATTTTACCATTAACTCAGATTTTAGAGGTGTTGCAGGTCAACACCTTTTTTATTTTTCTTTTATATCTTGTAGGAATCTGACATGACTGTTGCAATGAGCATCATGATTTCAACCGAAGAAATTCAAGCAAAAGTCAAAGAGCTCGGCGAGCAAATTAACGCTCACTATGCAAATAGTGACAAAGAGTTAGTCCTGATTGGGCTACTGCGTGGTTCTGTTATTTTCATGGCAGACTTGTGCCGAACGATTACCAAACCGCATGAACTCGACTTTATGACAGTGTCTAGCTACGGCGGCGGTACGACTTCAAGTCGAGATGTTAAAATCTTAAAAGATCTTGATGGTGAAATTCGCGGTAAAGATGTACTGGTCGTTGAAGATATTATCGACTCAGGTAATACCTTAAGCAAAGTTATGGAAATGCTGCAAACTCGTGAACCAAATTCGATTCAATTGTGTACGCTAGTGAGTAAGCCATCTCGCCGTGAAATTGATCTCGAAGTGAAATTTTTAGGTTTTGAAGTTGAAGACAAGTTTATTGTGGGTTATGGATTAGACTACGATCAAAAATATCGCCACTTACCATTTATTGGCGAAATTGGTTTATAAATTTCAAAAAAATAGCACCGCGAGGTGCTATTTTTTTATATAAAACTTTAGCTTCGAACAAAAAAGACACAAAAAGTCGCAATCTGCTACAGACAAAATAGATGACTCTGCCGCACGATAGAATATGAAGCAAAATCATTAACTTCATCAAAAAAACAACTGGAGAACAAATATGTGGTCACTCATTGTCGCTATTGTAGTTGGTTTCTTTGCTGGCTTAATCGCTCGTGCCTTACATCCAGGGGATGATAAAGCAGGTTTCATCGTAACGACCCTAATTGGTATTGCAGGTTCACTTCTCGCCACTTACGGTGGACGTTTACTTGGCCTTTATGGAGAAAATTCAGCTGCGGGCTTTATCGCATCTGTAATTGGTGCAGTCATTATTCTCTTTATTTACAATTTAATTGCACGAAAAAGTTAATGACTTTTAGGCAATAAAAAAGCACCTGATGGTGCTTTTTTTTAATTCATTTTATAGACCTAATTCTTTCCAAACGGCTTGAATTTCTTCGGCAGATCGAGCGCCTACCAGTTTAAATCCATTTGCAAAAATTAAGGTAGGGGTACCATTAAAACCTAATTTCTTTCCAAGCTCTAAATTACGGTCAATTGGATTAGCACAGCTTGCCACTGTTGGTTTAACACCTTGTTGAATCAGTTTTTTCCATGAATAGGATTGATTTGGTGCACACCACACCTGTCTAGAAACAACAATAGACTGGGGTTTTAAAGGATAGACGAACGTGTAAATGGTCACATCTTTCAGCTTATCGAGTTCAGGCTCGAGCTGCTTACAATAAGGACAGTTTGGATCAGAAAATACTGCTAGAACATGCTGTCCATTACCTTTAACCGTTTTAATCGCATCTTTTAAAGGTAATTGTTTCCAATCAATTGAGTTCTGTCCTAACACCAGATCTTTGGTCAAATTCTTCTGATCTTTTAATCGAATCATAGAACCAACAAGCATATGCTGACCATCTTCGCCAACATAGATGATTTGTTGATCCAGATTAGCACTATATATCCCAGACATTTCAGTTTTCTGAATATTACTAATTTTCAAATTAGGATATTGTTTTTTAATATTTTCCCTAACAGTATCTACATTAGCGAAACTCACACTTGTAGTTAGGCTAATTAACGCCAATATTCCTAATTTTTTAAGCATAAAACTGACTCATAGGTAGGAGAGGAGATCATTTTAATCAGTTCAGCTTTCTAAAACAGAACTGATTACCGAGTTATAACCAAACTGCCACTCATTTATGCCAATGTTTCACGTGGAACATAAATAGGTTTTAGAGTATTAATTTCTACCGATATATGCACAATTTCATCATGAATTGATAAAGCCTGACGAATCTGATCTGCGGTTAAAGAAATATCATCAGTTTCGAGTGCTAAAATACAGGAAAACTTACCTTTTGCGACTTTCCAGACATGAATATCCGTAATTTCAATATTTTTAGGAAATTCAGCAATCACTTCACGAATTTCTTCAACCACAGGATGGTCCATTTCTGCATCTAAAAGGGTTTTTCCTGTCTCTTTCATTAATCCAAGAGACCATTTTGCAACCAAAATAGCACCTAAAATTCCTAAAAGTGCATCTAAAAAATCCCATCCAAAATATTTACCCGCACAAAGCGCAATAATTGCAAAAACGGAGGTCACAGCATCTGCAACTACATGTAAAAATGCAGCTTTTTGGTTTAAATCGTGATGATGCCCATGCTCGTGATGGTGATGGTGATGGTGATGGTGATGGTGATGGTGCCCATCATCGTGAAGTAACCATGCGCAAATCAAGTTAATGACCAAACCTAAAATTGCAATGGGAATCGCTTCATTATAAAAAATCTCAACTGGATTAAATAAGCGTTGTATCGACTGAAAAGCCATCAAAATGGCGACAACCATCAGCAAAATCGCACTGCTATAACCCGCTAAAATCTCGATTTTCCAAGTTCCAAAACTAAATCGACGATCTTTGGAATAATGACGAGCTGCACGATAAGCAAAATAGGCTAAACCGAGTGCCAACATATGTGAACTCATATGCCAACCATCAGCCAGAAGGGCCATTGAATTGAAAAACCATCCACCAAATATTTCTAACACCATCATGGATGCCGTTAAAATCGTTGCAATCAAAATACGTTTTTGTGCAAGTGGATTTCCTTCATCAAACTGATGTTGATGATGACGTGATACACTATAATCCTGCATAAAATTTAAACCCAATATACTCCCTACCAGTATATTGAATTATACAAGAGAACACAGATGAGTCACATTGGTCAGGATAAAAAAATAGTTAATCGTGTAAAACGACTAAAAGGGCAAATTAATAGTATTGAGTATGCCGTTGAACAGCCTGATATTTCATGCATAGAAATACTGCAACAAGTTGCTGCCATTAAAGGTGCGATAAACGGTTTGATGAGTGAATTGATGGAACAACACTTACATCACCATGTGCTCAAAGAAGCACAAGTTGATCAGAATGAGTTAGATGAGTTTTTAAAGGTTCTAAAAAGATACGGTTAACGAGGTGACTGAATGACACAGCGATGTGCATCATTCAGAATTTTTTGAATTATTTTCCAATACAAAACGAACCAAAGATTTTGCCTAATAGATCATCGGCGCTAAAGTCACCGGTAATTTCACCTAAAGCATTTTGAGCAAGGCGTAATGATTCAGCAACGAGTTCACCTGCGTTAAACACAACAAGTTGCTCATGTGCTTCTGAAAGATAGAGCTGTGTGCGCTTCATTGCGTCTAAATGACGTGTTCTTGCAATAAAGGTGTCTTCCTCAGGATGGAAGCCTGCATGCGCTGTAATCGCATCTACGAGGCCTTGTACGCCCATCTCTTGTTTTGCAGAAACGGTTATATGACGAAACCCTTGAAAATCGCTTATTTCAGCTAATTGACCAGTTAAATCGCATTTATTGCCAATTAACATTAAGCGACGTGGTTCAATGTGTTCAGCAAAATATTCTTGAGCAAGTTTTAATGGGTCATCGCCTTGATTTAAATCATAAACCAGCAATAACAAATCAGCTTGTTCAATTTCTTTAATTGCTCTGCGAATCCCTTCTTTTTCAACAATGTCACCTGTTTCACGTAGGCCAGCTGTGTCTGTTAAGGTGATTGGTAGGCCATTTAAGCTAATTTTTTCATGTAAAACATCGCGAGTTGTACCAGCAATATCGGTCACAATTGCGCGCTCAACGCCAGCTAGCGCATTCAACAAGCTCGACTTACCTGCATTTGGTTTACCCGCAATAACGACTTGTAAGCCTTCACGTAGTAATTGACCTTGTCGTGCAGATGTTTGAACTGCATGTACTGACCGCTGAACATCTTCAAGTAAAGCTAAAATTTTACCGTCTGCCAAGAAATCAATTTCTTCTTCAGGAAAATCAATTGCAGCTTCAACATGTAAGCGTAAATGAATCAGTTTTTCTAAAACCGTATTAATTTTTGTTGAAAAAGCGCCTTGTAAAGAGCGAACAGCAGAACGTGCTGCAGCTTGTGAAGTCGCATCAATCAAGTCGGCAATCGCTTCTGCTTGTACCAAGTCCATCTTGCCATTTTCAAAAGCGCGCATGGAGAATTCACCAGCTTTTGCAGCAATTGCACCCAGCTCAAATAGACGTCCCAGCAAGGCATTTTGGATGACTGGACCACCGTGACCTTGTAGCTCGACAACATCTTCACCTGTAAACGAGTGGGGATTGGGAAAGCATAGAACAATCCCTTCATCCATAATGCTGCCATCAGCATCATAAAACTTACGAAAACCCGCCATACGTGCTTCAGGTAAGTTTTTCTGTGTCAGGTTTTGAGCAATCTCATAAGCTTTAGGTCCCGATAGGCGAATCACGCCCACACCACCACGCCCTGGTGGCGTTGCAATTGCGGCAATCGTGGTTTGACTTTGCATATTATTCACCTAAAAACCTAAAATCCAACCAAAGAAAAATCCGCCTAAGATTACCATCTTAAGCGGATTTATTCAGCAAAAGTTCAACGATTAAGAAGCTGATTCAGTCTTATTTATACGACTTTTTTCAACGCTCTTATTAATAAACGACTGCTGTAAAATAGTAATACTGTTGTTCACAATCCAGTACAGCACGAGACCTGCTGGGAAGAACAACATAAATACCGTGAACATAATCGGCATAATGCGGAACACTTTTGCCTGCATAGGATCAGCGGGTTGCGGGTTCAACATTTGCTGCGCAAACATCGTAGCACCCATGATCAACGGCAAGATGAACCAAGGATCCATTGCTGACAAGTCTTGAATCCAGCCTAACCACGGTGCGTGACGTAATTCCACACTTTCCATGAGTACCCAGTACAAAGCAAGGAAAATTGGCATTTGTAGCAACAATGGTAAACAACCTGAAAGTGGATTCACTTGTTCACGTTTGTATAAAGCCATCATTTCTTGCGAGAAGCGCATACGGTCTTCACCGAATTCTTCTTTCATGCGTTGCATTTCTGGTGCAATCACACGCATTTTCGCCATAGAACGATAACTTTTTGAAGATAAAGGCCACAAAATCATCTTCACCATCACGGTAAGTAAGATGATTGACCATCCCCAGTTGCCCACAATGCTATGGAAGAATTGAAGACCTAAGAACAATAACTTGGCAATCGGCCATAACCAGCCATAATCAACAGTCTGATTTAAGCCAACCGCTAAATCTTTTAATTCAGATTGTACTTTCGGACCTGAATAAAGTTTTGCGTCCACTTCCATTGAAGTGCCTGCTGGAACATTAATCACTGGTGAGGTAAAACCAATGATATTCATATGATCAGCAGATTGACGAGATTCAAGTTTAGCTACATAAGGCTGACCATTTGCTTGAGTCAGTTTAAGATTCCCAGGAATCCAAGCACTTACAAAATAATGCTGAACAATCGCAACCCATCCACCTTTCGCTTCAGTATTTACTTTTTCTTCTGAGAAATTAGCAAACTTAAGCTTATTGTAGTGTGAATCAGGTGTTCCCCAAGCTCCACCTAAGAAAGTTCCTAGAGTGAAAATACCTTGAGAAGATTTACCAGGATCATCAGAGTTATCACGCTTTAATTGTCCAAACATCTGACCTTGCCAGCTTTGTTGGCTACGGTTAATCACTTGATGTCTTACAACAATTGGATATTGCCCTTGGGTAAAGGTGAAAGTTTTAATAATTTCAACGCCTTCAGGTGTTTTAAATACCATCGGAACGTTTAAAACTTTTTCAGATTGACCCTTTTGATCCTGTACACCCTTAGCATCAGCCAAAGTATATGATGTTTTTTCAACCGCATATAATGGACGACCACCACGACTGCTATCTGGTCCATTCAAACCAATTAAGCCAGATTGAGCAACATATGTACGCTTGGCATCATTTTCAAGCATAACAAATGGCTGATCGCTGTCTTTGCTTTTGTCGTGTGAGAGTAATTCAATACGAACAATATCACCACCTTTTGGATTGATCCAAATATGGTAAAGGTCAGTTTGTACTGAAATAAGCTGTTGATTCACAGGTGCAGTTGCATCTGTGGTTTGTGACTGCGCAATATTTGCTTGTGGCACATCGGAAGCCACTGTTGCATTTTTAGCATTTGGCAAATCAGCAGATACTTCATGTGAACTTACAGCCGCCGCTTGTTTTTGCGGTGCAGTTGCAGCATTTCCATAATCTTTTTGCCAAGCCAAAATGAGCAAATATGCGGTGACAAACATGGCCCCGAGAATTGCAAACCTGGCCCATTGTTGCATATCTATTACCCCAAATGGTTAGAGAGATTTTGCTTCAGTAAACGATCACGAAAGGGTACAGCAACATGATGCGTTTGAGAATCTATTTGATGAAACGAAATAAAACGAATTGCTTTTGGCGGTACCGGATCATATCCAGATCCGCCCCACGGATGACAACGACAAATTCGTTTAGAAGATAACCAAACGCCTTTGATTACACCATGAGTTTGCAATGCTTCTATCGCATATTGGGAACAGGTCGGGATATAACGACAACGGGGTCCAAGAAGCGGACTAATCGCAATTTGATACAGTCGAATCAACCAACGTAGAAAACGAACCATTGGCTATCTCTTAATTCTGCGAGGTTGTGCCAACTTTAGAATGTTTTTTTGCTAAGCGTTGTAATTTTTGCCAAGCAAAATCTAATTGTTGATATAGCTCAGCATTCGTAATCGCTTCTATACCGACTTTCGGCATTACCACAATATCTATATCTGATCCAAAATTCGGCTGATGTAGACGAAAGCTCTCACGAGCAAGACGTTTTATTCGATTTCTTTCATGCGCACGGCGCACTTTTTTCTTAGCAACAACAATACCCAAACGGCTATTAGGCTGTTCGGTTAATTTTGCAAGAAATAAAAAATGGGGTTGATGCACTTTAAAAAGCGCACCATCGAATACACTTTTATAATCTGCAGCACAGCGTATTCGCACATCTGTGCTAAAATTGTAAAGTGTCATCACACCCAAGTCTGGTCAGCGTAACAGTATTAAACAGTTAAGCTATGACGACCTTTTGCACGACGACGAGCTAATACTTGACGACCAGCTTTAGTTGCCATACGAGCACGGAAACCATGAACGCGTTTACGCTTTAATTCAGATGGCTGGAAAGTACGTTTCATATCGAAACTCCCAAAAATGATCTTTCTATAAAGGTCCGCGATTTTATTGTGCAATGTTTACGCTGTCAATGAAAAACCAAGAAAGTTTTGTATTTAACCCAAATTTTTAATCTCTCTACTTCTTTTTATGATTGTCATAATTCAGTGCAATATATAGTTTTTAAAGTTATGCACAAAGTAATTGTCTATTTTTATTAGAACTTTTATTATATACACACCTTATATACATATTTATCAACAAAACAAGATATCATCTTGGCTTTGATTTGCTGCATTTGAATTTAAATTCATATTTTGTAGTTATCCACAAAAGATCATACCCCTATTAAATAAATTCAAATTTTAAAATTTATATTTATTCTTATTAGGAGTGGTTTTTTCTGTGGATTTCGTACTTTTAAATTTAAAAAACATGTATTTGGGTTGTTGATAACTCTGTTTTTATTATATTTATGGATTGTGGATAAGTTTGTGTGATAATTTATCCACAGGTTGTGCAAAAAGTTATACACAAGTGGTTTTGAATTTAAATTTATTCACAAGAGTTTTCTTTTTAGACAAAATTACTCGAATTCGTCATGACAGATGTGGATAACTTGGTTAGAATGGCGACCCCTTCTCATATGGAAGGGTGAATCTTTAGATTGTTTGAATTTAAAAAACGCAAAAATAGGGGATACAC